>CAXXMP010000001.1:0-2564566 GCA_963664775.2 uncultured Pygmaiobacter sp.
GTATTCAACGGCGCACTGATGAACAAATATATCAATGGCAAAATCGTCTACAAAGACCGGGAAGAGCCGGATTACATCGACGGGCTGCCGGTGTACAAAGAACCCGGTGCCGAGCAGTATTATGTTAATCCGGGAGATCTGTCGGATTTCCATTTTGGCAATGTGGAAGAAATTGAAGAGTTGAAGCCCATCGATGCCGAGACAAAAGCAGAGGTTAACCGGCTGAACGGTCTGCAAGCGCTGCACGGTGGTAAGCTGCAGGTTATTTGCCAGCGGCCGGACGGGAGAGCTTGTTGTCGTCAGCCCGGCCCAGACGGATAACCGTGTAGCCTGTCGGTCGAACTGTACAACAGCTTGACACCGGCAGAGGTGGAATGCTTTGCTGAGCGCCACGACCCGCGCGACCTCACTTGCCCGTTGGCCGTGATGCGGGGACGAAATTGCCGGAATCGTGATCTGGTAACAACCACAAAACAATCGAATTGCAACAACAAAAGGTTTGGATCAATGATCCAGGCCTTTTTCTTTTTTACGGGAGGAAAAGACGAATGGAACAAAAACACAATAATGCGCTGCCACGCGACGATAAACCCGGCCTGCGGGCCGGTAATCTCATCTATACCCGTGTCGTGCTGCCCAACACGGAATTTGAAAACGGCAGAAGATCTTCGCCGTCAAACAGGTGCGCGGTGACGGGCGGTTCACCGCCTACGCTTTCACCGGCCATCAGGAGCGGGCGAGGTACGCCACGTCCTTTGCTGTGAAAACAGATGAGGTCAACAAGCTGACGAAAGACAGCGTGGTGCAGATCAATACGGAATATGACTTCCCTGCAGACTGGAAGTTCACGAAGCTGCACGGGGTGCTGACCCCGGCACAGATGACTGAACTGATGCTACTGCAAGAGAGCTATAAAGAAAAAAATGTCGTGGAAAAGATAGAGGTGGAGCAAAAGCAAACAGACGACCTGCACGAAATCAGGTCGGCAGTGCAGCAGATGCAGCGGAGTTGAACACCGATCCTGAAAAGTTGCTCAACTATTTAGCTTTTTCTGCAAAGTTCTATCAGTATTCCCGCGCAACTTGATGCTGATTTACGCACAAAACCCAACTGCGACCTTTACTGCGGCTAAGGGCAGGTACCGCCGCATGGGGTACGAGGTAAAGCCGGGCGCACAGGCGATTCAAATTTTACGCCCGCAGACAAAGGAATATTTTGAGCGCAACGGGTACCTGGTACCCGTGATGAAAGCAACGAACGCGGAAAAGGCAAAGCTGGCCGCCGGTAAAATCGAGGTCGTGCAAAAGACCTATTTTGACCCGTCAGACGTCTATGATATTTCACAGACCACCTGCCCGGTCAAAGACTACCCCAAAGTATACGACAAAGGCTACAACAGCGAACAGCACGCCGCGCTGTTCGAGCAGATGAAAGAGCTGTCGGAGCTGTCCGGGGTGCCGGTCGAAATCAAAGACCTTGCATCAATCTCGCTGAACGGTTTTTTTGATCGGTCGCAAAACACCATCACGCTCAACCACTTGTTACAGGACAGTGAGCGGCTAGACACCATGTGCCACGAATATGCACACGCGCTGCTGCACCGCACTACCACTCAAAGCCCGGCGGTGGCGGAGTTTGAAGCGCAATGCCTTGCCAATATGCTAGAATGCCGGTTTGGTTTGCCGACCAGCGAAAACAACAAGGAATACATGGTCAAGAACCTTGAAGAGGCGCAGAAAGACCCGAAATTCAAGTTGGATGTTTCCCTGGCGCGGGTACAAAAACAGCTGCGGTATATCGATAAGCGCATCGATATATCGCAGCAGGAAGAAGAGTTGGAACTGGAACCACAACAGCCGCGCAGCAAAAAAGCCCCGGAGCCGGGTTTTCAGCAGCCCCACAGAGGGGGTGGTCAAATTTAAAGAAACAGAAGGAAAATTAGGTATTGCATTTTTTAAGGTGAATATTTTTAATCAGCAAGAAATTATGGTAAAATAAGGAGTGTAAAAATGTGCGATTTTTTAACAACTGAGGTGTGGTGGATGGAAACGATAATTTCGTCTTTGATTACAGCAGGAGTTGTACTAGTTGGCTATATTCTAACGTATAATTTCAACATTGTAAAAATTAAGGATAAGCTTAGCCGTATAGAGAAAGATATTGAGAGAAGAAGAATGAACTGGCCGTCGGACATAACGGATTGTCGGCCGAACATAAGGGGTTTGTCCTCAGAGCATAGTAGGATAATTGAATTGCAAAAATTTACTTCAGAATACTAGTCAGGCTATCAAAGCAGAACAGCAGGAAGGTAGGCATAAGTTAGAGCGATTATTAGAAAAAGAGGCGGTGCAAGAGGAAAGATATCGTCTGCTTAGTTCTGATAAACAGCGTTTGGTAGTGAAGGTACAGGATGGATCACAGGCATTTAATGCTTTAATTGATGAGATCGAAAGATTAAACCAACTCTGCCAACAGCAGCAGCAAACGCTAGAGCAATATGTCACAGAGCGAGATACTTTAATAAAAGAACGTGTTCAACAGGATATAGCATATAAACAACTTGAACAGAAATGTCTTCAGTTAGAACGTAAGTACGAACAATTACTTTCTTTTGTACAAGATAAGGGTCAAGAAATTGACCGATGAATAGAGAGAAGAATATATTTTATAAATATAGAAAAGGGTGAACGCAAATGTTCAGTAAACGAGAACGCATATTTTTTTCTTTATTGTCCGGGGTCGCTGCCTATTTGGCAGTGACCTTTTTGTTTTCAGTCCAAGCAATACTGACGGCAGAAGACCGTTTTGCTGCCTTCGTCGACAGCCTACCGCTGTTTTGGTGGTTAAAACTGCTGTTTGTGATACTCGCCGCTACCGTGATGTATGTGTTTACGATGTCGCGCCTCAACATCAAAGATATTCAAGTTGGCCACGGGCAACATGGTAAGTCGAAATGGATGGACGAGGAAGAGAAGAAAGAAACCTACCGAACCGTGCCGTTTGGCAAAGAAAAAGACCCCGGTTTTTTGATTGGCGAGGACGGCGAAAACTGGGTGGTCGATACGTCGGACAATAACCTGCTGCTGCTCGGCCCGCCGGGCAGCGGCAAGACCACCACCGAGTATATCCCGGCCATCATCTACAACGCAAGGGTACAGCGGCATACCGGGCACGGTGCATCGATGCTGATGACCGACCTCAAAGGAACCTTGTACAACAGTTGCAGCAAACAGCTGCGTGAGGACGGGTACACCGTGGTGATGCTCAATTTTCGTGATGTGCTGCATGGCAGTTCGTTCAAACCTGCTCTATCGCATTAACGAGTGTATTGATGAATACAAAAAAACAGCCGACCCCATGCAGAAAGCAATCTGGTACGGCAGGGCGGAACGGTATGCCAAGGTGTGTGCGCGGCAGCACTGGTAGAAGAGGTGGACAGCAGTGCTAAATCTGAGAGTGGCGACTATTTCACTGAAACATCGCGCGGCCTTATCACCGGCCTGCTGCTGATGGTGTCGGAGTACGGCGCACCAAACGAGCGGCACATCATGTCGGTGTTCAATTTAGTGCTGGAGCTCAACGGTCAGGCACAGGGAGCAAACCCGCTCGGCGGGCAGCAGAAAAGCTACCTTGCCGAGGTGCTGGAACAGATCGACAACCCGCGCATCCGCAACTATGTCGGCGCTGCAATGGCCGCCGATATGCGCACCAGCATGAACATCTTTTCGTCGGCACTCGGCAAGCTGACAAAGTTCATCGACGCCGAGCTGGAACAAATGATCTGCACCCACAGCCCAGAGCTTAACGCACAGCGCTTTGTCGAGCAGCCGACGGCCATTTTTCTCATCTGCCCGGATGAAAATACGACCCGACATTTCTTAGCTTCGATGTTTATTCGCTTTTTTGCAAACGACCTCATTGAGGTTGCAGAAAACAAGTTTGCCGGTGAGCTGCCGCGCCGGGTGATGTTGTTCTGGGACGAGGCGGGCAATATGCCTGCCATTCAAGACGTGGACGTGTTGTTCGCGGCTATCCGCAGCCGTGGGGTGCGCATCCTCATCGCGCTGCAATCACTGGCGCAGCTGAATAAGCATTATTCACGGGAGCGGGCGGAAATCATCAAGGACACGAACCAGATGTTGATGTTTACGTTTGTGTCGCCGTCCAGTTACAGTACAGCCGAAACGCTGTCTAAAACGCTGGGTAATGAAACAGTGCTGTCCGGCTCAGTCTCTTACAATAACAGCAGGGCGTCATCTACCCAAAGCATGGTGGGCAGGCCGCTGCTGGAAGCGTCAGGGATCGTCACCATCCCATGGGGCCACTGGGTTGTGATGAAAGGTGGTCACCACACGCTGAGCACACAGTTGCAGCATTACGGGCAACTGTTCGAGCTGCCGCAGACCACACCGCAGGATATTCCAGAACGCCCGTTTGTGCGGGTGCACACGTCTACAACAAAAAACATTATTCGCCGGGCAAACGACCATGAAATTGATCTAAAGAAAGGAATGTTTGACTGATGAACAGACGTGACCCTTATTCGGCTTGGCTCATTCGAGCTGAGCAAATGCAAGATATTCTTACCCTGTCAGAGCGCTTAAATATCCGCAAACCCGCGCTTGTGCGTTTGATTTTTAAATATGTTTTGTTTTTTGCCGAACGAACCTTTATAGCTCAGGCAAATGCTGGCGAGCTGAGAGGTGAGTGCACTCGATCGGAAACTAAGTTGATGTTGTGGATGCAGCCGAATATACGTGCAGAGCTGAATGTTGCTCTAGGCCGAATCGACACCGCAAGAACGGAAAGTGATGTTGTTCGCATGTCTATTTCGTATGTTTTTGACTATCACCTTGAAGAGTTCCTTCAGCATTTGGAGGAAGCTTATACTTTCAAACACGTCCGCGAACCGTTGGAAAAATAACAAAAAGCCGGGACATCGTGTCCCAGCTTTTTAACGAAAGGGATTAAAAAATGAATAAGAAACAACGGATTTTTTTATATCTGTTTATATGGGCAGGATTCTTAATTTCGGCTGTGATTTTTTTCTTTAAAGCACATATTCTGGTTAATGGTTTTGAAGTTGCTTTTCTTGCTTTTTATATAGGTCTCATTGTGTTTATCAGCGGCACAATGATTGAACTGCTAATTTTATTGTATCGAAGGCGGTTGTGTTCCTTTGTAGAAAAGAGAAATCACAAAAAGGCCTGGTTGAATCTTTTTGTGTTAGTCACTTGCTTGTCCCCTATCATTGCATATGTTTTAGGTACAATACTTCTATTTCTCATTGTTCCAATGCTAAGAGAGATGGGATTATTTTAACAACCAAAGGTACTAGAAAACAAAAGCCAAGTGGCAAAGGGAAAAAAGAAAGAGTATTTTTCATTTTTAAATTGAGTGTTGCATTAGTTGAAAGTGGAAAATAAAGCACAAGCAGTTGAAAAAATATAAATGAGACAAGTGGAACAATTATAATAGTATTATTAATAAGAAATAATAAGCCCTGTCGAAAGGAATCGTAAAAAGAGGCGGTAGCGGTAGAAGAATTCGCAGGTAGAAATGTTATGCTAAGGAATGTAAAAAAGCTCATAATACAAGGGGATAGTAAAAATACAAAACGCGAGAAAGCTGTTTCGAAAATATTGCGATAAGTTACATGCGAATACATTAGTAGACCAATTATTAGGCTGAGAGCCATCGAAAGAATTCTTAATACAGCTAATATCGTTTCAAGCAAATTATAATAACAACTTAAAGAGGTGAGAATGATAATACAACAAGTGAATAAAGCGGTAAAAATGGAATAGAAGTAGGAGCGCCTATTTAGAGCAGATGAGGAAGAATACTGTATATTATATATTTTTTGATTATTATTAATGGTTTGAGTAATTTCGTTAGACATTTTTATTTTGTTGCGATTGCCATTGCTATTTATTATTGGAACGGATTTGTCTTGTTTGCTTTTACGAGCAAAAGTAAGAATGGCAACCAGAGATGCCCCAATCCCCATTATGGTAGAAAGATTTTTAATCACTAAATTCACGAAATCCAAAGTAATCTTGTCCTTTCTGGTTTGTTGCGGTTTATAGTTTGCCCTCTAATAAATATTCAGGGGATTTTTTATCATTTTGAGGATTGATTGGCTTTCGACTTATCTAAGACTGTCGAATACTTAGGGAATTCAAATCATATCCACATAAAAGTAGAAATAATCTTAAACCAATGTGATTTATTACCAATTATAGCGGCAAAGTATTAAAAAATCAAAATATTAATGACTTATCAATTAAAGTGCTTGAAGATACTTTGGCAAATCTGAAAGAGGCCACTACTGGAAGCATCTGAAATCGTCACCATCCCATGGGGCCACTGGGTTGTGATGAAAGGTGGTCACCACACGCTGCGCACCCAGTTGCAGCATTACGGGCAACTGTTCGAGCTGCCGCAGACGACCCCGCAGGACATTCCAGAGCGCCCGTTTGTGCGGGTACACACGTCTACGACAAAAAACATTATCCGCAGGGCAAACGACCATGAAATTGATCTAAAGAAAGGAATGTTTGACTGACGCTTTACAAAATTTGCACAAGGCTGATATACTAGACGAAAGAGGTGAGAATGATGCGAACACCATTTAACGGTTGGGTGATGAATCGCGACCTACAGGTCGCCCGAATTGAAAATGATCAGGTAGTAAAGGTCGACCAGCAGCTCGCACCTCTCTACCTTTCACGCACAAAGCACTTTGAAGGCTGGCTGGAGATGCGGGCGATAGATCAGCATCGGCCCAACTCACGCCTATTAAAAAAGGCCCTGCGCCTTGCAGAACGCGACGACATCAGCACGGTACTTGCGGTCAACGCTGTCACAATTACCGATAGCTATTGGGCGCGGGAAGATGGCAGCGACCTGTGTTATGACGACGTGCGCTTTCAGGTCAACATGTTTGACAATCTGGCACTGCGTGGCGATTTTGACAGCCTCAGCCAGCCGCCCAGCCGCACCCCGGAGCTGACGAATATCGGTTCTTACGAAAAATGCTGGCGGCTGGAGAACGGCGAATGGTGGCTGTGGAAAACGGCTAATCCCAACGAGCTGTTCTCTGAGTTGTTTATCAGTTATTTGGGCACCACGCTGGGCTTTTCGATGGCCGAATATCGGCATGACGGGGAGTATATCAAAAGCCGCGACTTTACGCACGGTGCAAAGCTGAATTTCGAACCCGCGTACAGCCTGATGCAGGACAATGAGGACTATGTAGCGAATTATAAAATGTTCCAAGACATCAGCCAGGCGGTGGCCGACCAATATATTGAAATCCTGATTTTGGACACGCTGTGCTTGAATGCCGACCGGCACACGCAAAACTATGGCGTGCTGCGGGACCCGGCGACCGGCAAAGTGTTTTCTATGGCCCCGAACTTCGATAACAACATTGCGCTGATCTCACGCGGGTATGCATCCAGTGCACGCCAAGGTGATTTAATGGTGCGGCTGTTTAATGAGTTGGAAAAAAAGACCAGCGCGGTGAGCGGCTATTTGCAGCGGCACCCACTGCCATTTGTCACGCCGCAACTGATTGCTGCTTGTTGTAAAAAAACAGGCATGTCAGTCGATGTGGCGCACATTCAGGCGTTCATTTTATCCGCTTACCGCGGCATCGGCTTTGAGGCACGGGCAAAGATGCAGCAGGAGATACAACTAGAACCATAGCAATAACAGAATAAAGGTCAGACGCCAAAACTGGTGTCTGCCTTTTTGTTTTGGCAAACAAAGTTGAAGAATGAAAAGTGTTTGAAAGAGTGCAAGATGTGATATAATTACCATACTTGGAGGTGGAGAAATGCCGACGTACAATGAAGTAGTATCCTTTTGGCAAAATAAGCGAGCTTCAGGAGAGGCTACAATTGAGCAACACCTCGATAGCTTTCGAGTTTTATTTGCCTACCATTCCGGCAAAATTGAAAATGATGAAGTGAACTATCACGATACGCGAGAGATTTTTGAGAATGGAAAAGTGCAGAATTATACCGGCTCGCCCAGAACGCTTTTTGAGCAGCAGAATCAAAAACTTTGCTACGACTTTTTGAAAGACAAGATGGAAAACAGGGAGCCGTTGACGCTCCAGCTTATCAAAGAAATTCATTTAACGCTGACAGCTGGAACATTTGATGAACGACGCTTTATTGAAAACGGTGAACGCCCAGGAGAGTTTAAGAAACATGACTATGTTACCGGTGTGATGGAAGTGGGAGTTGCCGCAGAGGACGTGGAAATGGAGCTGCAAGACCTGCTGGAAGAAGTGAACAACTACCAGGGCAACAACCGGTTGACCGCCGCAGCGTATTTGCATGCGCGATTTGAAAACATTCACCCTTTTGCAGACGGCAACGGTCGAGTAGGCCGGACGCTTGTGAATTACTATTTGCTGATTCATAATTCCCCGCCGCTTATTGTGTACGAAGAGGACAAGAAAATATACTTTGAATGTTTGCAACGTTTTGATGAAGAAGAAGATTTGGAGCCGTTGACACGTTTTCTCGCTTACGAAACAGAAAAGACCTGGACGAAAGCGTGGGAGTTGGAGCAGAGACAGCAGGTGCAGCATCGGTCGCTAGAAGAACAGATTGACCGATAAAATTAAATAGAAAAAGGCTGGGACAAATTGTCCCGGCCTTTTGTTTTTTAAAATCAATTTAAAGAAGGAGCTTAACAAATGAAAAAACATGACCCTTATTCTGCCTGGCTCATTCGCGCCGAGCAAATGCAAGATATTCTTGCCCTTGCCGCTAGGCTCAATATCCACAAACCGACCCTTGTTCGGTTGATTTTCAAGTATGTTTTATTCTTTACCAAGCAGGATTTTGTTTCTCAGGCAAATGCCGGTGAATTGAGGGGTGAACATACTTGGCCGGAGGCCAAGCTGATTATGTGGATGAAAGTGGATATTCAAGCGGAGTTAACAGATGCTCTGGGCAGAATCAACACAGCAAAAACAGAGAGCGATGTCGTTCGCATGGCAATCGCTTATGTTTTTGATCACCATCTGGAAGCGTTTTTACAGCACCTAGAGGAAGATTATGCATACCAGCACTATCGTGAACCGTTGGAAAAATAACAAAGAGCTGGGACACGGTGTCCCAGCTCTTGATTTTTAGAAAGGTGATGGCAATATTGAAAGAAGAAAGTTTACCCAACCCGCAACTAAAAGAAGATTGGTGTTTGGATTTGTTGACGGATAAAAGCTTATCAGGCGGTAACTCAGTTCTAGGAAAGTCGGGGCCCGGGAAAGCATACTGTAGAGAGGAATTTATAAAAAGTAATTTATACCCCGGCCCAAGAAGGTCTGATTTGTTTATAGAAGATTTACTTAAAGAACTGGGGACAAAAGGTGTAATCAAGGCTCTTGCATTTCTTTGGGTTTTATTCTTTTTTGTTATTGCATTTGAATCCACCCAGCAGCAATGGTTTGAAGATATGGCTATGGTTGCTATAATTCTACTTGTAGCAACAACCGCGGCGCTGGCAGTCACTTTTTTCGGGACAATCATTCAGTGGATGGCCTTTACAGAGAGAATCTACAAAAAGCGATTTTCAAGACAATCGTTGCTGAACTTGTTAAAATGGTTTGGCGCTACAGGAGCTTTGGTCATGATCATAAAAACAATAACCCTTGTAAGTTGACAAACCCGACATAAGCCATTACAATAGTCACAAAGCAAGGGGGCAAAAAGAAAAGCCCCTCACAGCTGAAACAAATGAAGCAAACATTTGTTTTGGCATATGCCACAGGGATGCACAGACCATCCAGTGACTGGTGAGAAGCTTTATCAATGATTATTATAGTAGTAATTGGTAAAGATGTCAACAGGTCGCTGGATACCGAAAGGTGTTCAGCGATTTTTTATTACCCCAAATTAAATGAAAGGTGGTGTGCAGCGTGTATCTAAAAGTGTATCGCTCGATCTTTTTGCTGGGCCTTTCGTCCAATGCTATGAAAGTATATCTATACCTGTGCCAAATTCAGAACTGCCTGCACAACGCCATTGTGAAGTCGGATACCGTGTGCAGCCGCTGCAACATCGCAAGTCGCAGCACTGTGTTTGCCGCGCTGTCCGAGCTGGAAGAAAAGGGCCTGATCTGCAAATACAAGCGCATCGATCGCGACGGCAACCAGATCGCAAACGGGTACAAGGTCAGTGCCTTGCAGGGCCGCTGGTTCTTTGCCCCGGTAGCTGCGCTAGAGCTGGACAAGTCATCCTTTGCTGTTTTCCTTTTCATGTCGAGTTGCAGCAACAAAAAAGGACGGTGCTTTCCGTCCCTCACGAAGATTATGGCCGCGCTGCACCTAGCGTGCCATACGGTGATCGATGCTATCCGCACGCTGGTAGAGCTAGGGCTTGTCGTCAAGGGAACCTTCTGGCCGGGACGGCATAACCTGTATGTCGTCAAACAGGCAAAAAAAGAAGACGCCGACTGCAATCGGCGCCCAAACGAAGAAACTATGTTAGGTAATAACAGCCCCATTCTAACGACCTTGTTCGGTTTTGTCAAGCGGGCTTCCTTTTTTTGTACGTCACTACTGCAAAAATTGTACACCAGCTATAAGACCCACCTAAAGACCGCAGTACAGAAAAAAATAGCTTAATTACTTAGAGTAAAGTTAAGTTAATTAGAGCGTGCGCGTGCGAATCAAAAAAGATTCTGACTGGCGGGGCTGTCCATTTTTTTCTTTACAGCAAGCCGGAAAAATCCCGAAATCGGGAAAATGTCGATAAAACGGGATGATTTGTGGTTTTTACAACGGGTAGGACGAAGCAGCAACAGATCACTGGCCGGGCCTGCCGAAAAAAAGAAAATGGCTCTGTACAACGCGGTTTCGGGTTTTTTAGGGGAATTTAGGAAATTACGGGTTGACAAGTCACAATTCTGCGGCTAAAATGAACTCAAACAACCGCGCAAATGGTGAGGGGTAAGAAAAAAGCCCCTCATAGGCGAAGCAGATGCTGAACACATCTGCCAAACCGTGCGCCACAGGATGACATAACATCCAGTGACTTATGAGAGGCTTTATCTGCGCCATTATAAAACGGCGCTGGTATAGATGTCAACAGTCGCTGGGTACCGCAAGGTATTCGGCGATTTTTTGTTGACATGCACTTTGAAAAACAGACCGTCAGTTGATTCCTCACGGGGGCGTCGCTTCTGGGCTTTTAACTTTCTGCTGTTCGAGCAGCAGAAAAGCACAGGTGCGGCGGCAACGGGCGTGTTCTCAAAGCTGATTGATAAGATACTTTGGCCTATGATGAGGGCGATCATCCGTTTGAAGACGGCGCACTCAGCAGCAGATAGGGCAGGCCAGCCCTGATTTGCGGCCCCGGTGGTACGGGGCTGATTTGCGATGAAAGTCATAGGTCGATACTTAGGTTAGCCGTGCTTTCCTGAATGAAAAGGGATAGCTGCGGGGCCACTCGGGGGCAAAAACGACCGTAACGAGGATGGGGGTGCAGGCCTGGGACATCATGTCCCAGAAAAGCGTCTAGCCCACCGGAACAAGGAAGCTTGTTTCGGCCATCATGCGCTGCCAACCAGCAGCGGCCTTATCAACATGAAAACAAAACTATATGCTTTCGATTTATGATAAAGCTGGGACCATTGGTCCCAGACTTTTGATTGAACGAAAGCATAGCAATGCGCCTTACGCTTGTGGCGCGGGTGTATTGCTATGCTTTTGTACGTTATGGTGGAGACGGAGGGACTCGAACCCGCGACCTCTCGGATGTGAACCGAACGCTCTAACCAGCTGAGCTACGCCTCCACAACGATGCTTTAATATAATAGCATACCTGTGCATAAAAGAAAAGACCTTTTTCTGATTTTTTCGGTTTTTTTGTGATGAAAACTGTTTTGTTTCTGTTTTACCGGTTTTTCTTGAAACAAGTACTTCAAAATGGTATTCTAATAGAGTTATCAAAATTAGAAATGGGGCCTTTGGCAGAGTTTACTGTGCAAGGGCCCTTGTTTTGCGGGTATGCGGCAGTAACCGCAAACTGGATGGGGAGGCACAGATGGGGAAGATAGGCTTTGACAACGCGCACTACATTGAAAAGCAAAAGCGACATATTTTAGAGCGCATTGAAGCAGCAAAGGGTAAGCTTTATTTGGAGTTTGGCGGTAAGCTGTTTGACGATTACCACGCGGCACGCGTGCTGCCGGGGTTTGATGTAAACGCCAAAATAAAATTGCTGTACGAACTGCGCGAGCAGGCTGAAATTATTTTTGTGGTGTCTGCGGGAGATATTGAAAAGACAAAAATACGCGCAGACCTTGGCATCACTTATGATATGGACGTGCTGCGGCTGATCGACGACATCAGCCACATGGGCATTGCGGTCAACAGTGTGGTGATTACCCGCTACACCGGCCAGCCGGCCGCCGATGTATTTTTGGCAAAGCTGACAATGCGCGGTGTCAAAAATTACATTCACCGGCCTATCCGCGGCTACCCCACTGAAATTGAATATATTTGCAGCGAAAATGGCTTTGGGGCAAACCCCTATGTCGAAACGACAAAGCCATTGGTGGTCGTGACCGGGCCGGGCCCCGGCAGCGGCAAACTGGCGACCTGCCTTTCGCAGGTATACCACGAAACAATGCGGGGCACCCCGGCGGGGTATGCAAAGTTTGAAACGTTCCCTATCTGGAACCTGCCGCTCAAACACCCGGTGAACCTTGCTTACGAGGCCGCCACCGCGGACCTTGAAGATTTGAATATGATCGACCCGTTTCACCTAGAAGCCTACGGCAAGACCACGGTCAATTACAACCGGGATATTGAGGCCTTCCCAATCGTGCGCAGCACACTTTCGCAGATTGGCGGCGCGTTTGACTACAAAAGCCCCACCGACATGGGGGTCAACATGGCGGGGTATGCCATTACAGACGACGATGTGGTGTGCGAAGCAAGCCGTCAGGAGATCATCCGCCGCTACTTTGCTGCAAAATGTGACCACCGGCAGGGCAAAGGCAGTGAGCAGGCGGTAGAAAAAATACAAATCGTGATGCAGCAGGTTGGTGTCACTGTGCAAAACCGTGCGGTCGTGGCGCCCGCGCTGGAAAAATCGCGCCGCTCGGGTGCGGCTGCTGCGGCGATTCAACTGGGGGATGGCCGCATTGTCACCGGTAAGGCAAGCCAGCTGATGAGCGCCTCTTCTTCTGCGGTGCTCAACGCCATCAAAGCACTTTCGAATATCGATGATGACCTCATGTTGATCAGCCCCATTATTTTAGAGCCGATCGTGCGGCTGAAAACGGAAATACTGGGGGGACGCAGCACCTTGTTGAAACTGGATGATGTGTTGATCGCGTTGTCAATTTCGGCAGCGACCAACACGTTGACGGCCCGCGCAATGGAAGCATTGCCCAGACTGAGAGACTGCGAGATTCATTCTACCCAGATGCTGCATTCGGGTGATGCCGGTACCCTGCGGCGTTTAGGGTTGCGGTTGACATGTGAGGCAGAATACCCCGGTAAAGACTTGTTTTTTTAAATAAGAAATGCAAAAAATAAAATCAGGTAGCTGAGGTGCAAAATGCGCACCAGCTACCTGATTTTACTTGTTTTTGGGATATTTAACCAAAAATGTGATAAAACAAGGCGGTTTTACAATTAAAATTTAGTAAATTAGTCAATTCTGTGAGATTTCTCATCGTACGTTTGCCCTTGGCATGATAAGATGCAAAAATAACGTTTTGCAGGCGCGACAGCTTTGTGCCTGTAAGCAGCATGCGGGGGGCACAACGCGGGGGGCACAGCAATGGGAAAACAGGACTTTTTTACGCGCCAAAATTTATGGGAGACTTTCAAAAAAATGCTGCTTTGCGGGATAGCGGCCCTGCTGATTGGGATGGGGGTCGTTTTTTACCTGCGCTGCGGGTATGGGGTCGACCCTATTTCAGTTTGGGTAGACGGGCTTTCAAAAGCGCTGGGTATCCGCTACGGCACGGCATTGCTGTACCACATGCTAATACTGCTGGCCGCCGGGTTAGTGCTGGCAAGGCAAAACATGGGCGTTGGCACTGTGTTTATCATTTTGGTCGGCGGCCCGGCTGTCAATTTAATCGAGGGCCTTTTGGCCGATGTTTTACCCCCCAACGGGGCCTATTCGCTGGCGCAACGGGTGCTGATGCTGGCGGGCGGGGTCTTGTTTCTCAGTATGGGGCTGGCGTTACAGGTGGGCTGCAGGTTTGGGTACAATACCAACGATGTGCTGTTATTTAAAATTGTACAGCTGACAGGGTTGCAGTATCACTGGGTCAAGGTTGCGGGGGACTGGGTATTTGTATTTGCCGGTTTTTTGCTGGGCGGCGCCGTGGGCGTGGGCACTGTGCTCAGCGCGCTGTTGGTAGGGCCGCTGATCCGTACCTTTGCAAAGTTTTATAACCACACCATTTTAAAAGTGCTGCACTTGCAGGATGAACGCAACGAGTTTCAACGGGCTGCGGCCTGACTTGTTGAAAAGCCGAGCGAAAAGCAACAGCAGCTATTTTCAATTAAATTAAAAACAGTAAAATCCACAAAGGATGCCCGGCAGGCTGAAAGAAATAGCGGCCTGCCGGGCATCCTCTTTTTATATTGTCAATGCGGCTAGGGAAGGTGCGGGCGACCCCTTGCCCCTGCATGCAGCGGGCCCAACCCGGTTACTGCGCGGGAACATTTCATTCTTCTTGCAATGGCTTACGTTCTTCTGCCCCTGTTGGCAGCGAAAACTCGGCGTGAAACCCTTGTTTGTCCGCATACAGGTTTATGACGCCATTATACCGCCGCACGGTCTCTAAAACGGAGGAAATGCCAAGGCCAAAGCCGCTGCGCTTTGAGGACAGGTATTTCCCGTTTTGGGTCTTCAGTTGCCCGCCAAAGCTGTTGTCCACGACAAATTCAAGCTGCCCGTCTTGCAATCTGCCGGCGATAAAAATTTTCTTATCCCCACTTTGCTGGCGCTGGCAGGCTTCCACCGCATTTTCCAGCAGGTTGCCAACAAGGCCACACAGGTCCACAATGGGGAAATTCAACGTTTCAGGCAAAGAAAGCCTTGCGCGAAGCTGGATACCGGCAGACTGTGCAAAGCCGTTGTAATACTGTACCAGTGCATCCAGCTCAATGTTGTCGGTGATGCGGCCAAGCCGGGTACCTTCGTTGATTTCAGTGATGCCGCGAATGTAATTTTCAAGCTCCCCGCAGCGCCCTTCTTCGGAAAGTGTCATCAAGGTGCGCAGGTGGTGCCTGAAATCGTGGCGCAGCTTAGCACCTTCTTCGACTTTCTGGTTCATCTGGCGCAGATGCTCTACCTGCATCGTGAGCTGCCGCTTCATCTGCCGTTGTTCTTCGCTGTACACTAGGCTATGCCGGTACCCCATGGTGACATCATACCCCAGCACCAGCCCGGTTGCGAGGACAAGACCCAAGCTGCCCCACTCCTGAAACCAACCGCCCAGTACCGGTTCATAGCCCGGTAGCAGGCGGTCCCAAACAAAGGCACAGGCGTACACGATATCTGCACAGAGCAGAATCATTGCCTTTTCTACCTTTTGGCGCACCGCCCAAGCGGCAGTGGCCAAAAGGTAAACAGCGATAAACAGTTTAAACCAGAATACTAAATTTGAAAACGCAAGCATAAGCGGTAAAGTTAAATGCGCGGCAAGCAGCCCGTAAAGAAGCGCCAAAAAGCAGATAATGCCAGCCCCAAGGTTGCTGATTGTCCGAGCAATTTTTGGGGTGTCACAGATGCGGTTGTGCAAGAGGACAACCAGCAGCGTGACCAAGTATCCGCTGACCAGTTCCACCGTATACCATGGCTGAACCGGCAGCAATAAAATGCTGTGGATTACACTGTAAGAAATGAACAACGCGGTCGAAACGCACAACAAAGGGAAAAGCCAGACATTGTTGCCGCGGCGGGTGCGAAGGGCAATATAAAAGCTAAAAACAGCAAGCATCAGCGCCACGGTGACCAAAATCAAACAGATCCCAACCCGCAGCCCCCGCAGGGTGTAAGTGTTCATTGGCTCACCAAAGGCGGGGGGGTAAACAAGGCCGCTGTAAACCCAAGAATAATCGCTGACGGCGAGCAAAAGTGTCACTTTGCCGGATGCTTCAAAGGTGATGACGCGGCACTGGGTCTTGGCTTGATAACCGTCCGCATCCGGCAGGCCCAGCTGCAGCGTTAGCTGATCATTGACATAAAACCGGTAAGCCGAATAGATCTCCGGCAGTTCGATTGCGTAGGTGTGCGCTTCCTCTGGCAGGTACAGGGTCAAGGCATAGCTTGCACTGCCATGCGGGGAACAGCGCGAGTCCCCCATTGCAAAATTGGTTTTTTCTCCAATCGACAGGTACTGGTAATCGTCTCCTTGCAGCTTTACAGTTTCGGGCGTCAACAGGCGATTTGCGTAGTAACGCCAATTTTGTCGCAAGTAGCGCAGGGGAGTTTCGGCCCAGTCCGTTTTTGAAACATACAACGCGCCGTTAAGGGGTTGCGGTGCGGTTTTGGTGTATTTGTTATCAAAATGGTAAAGGGCAAGAAACAGGGCGCAGGATAGGGCGACCATCAAAAACAGCACCAAAAAACGGCGCCATATCAATGCTTTATTCTCCACGGCGTCTCCTTTTGAAAAATGTACTGCCACCCGCAACAAGCAACAAACCACCGGATACGGGCAAAAGCGGGGAAACCCCCGTTTGCCGTTGCCGCGTATCGGGCTGTTCGGTAATGGTATATGTTCCCGCCGCATCAACTGCAAAACGCAAAAATTCGCCGTCATACGCCACATCGTCAACTTGTTCACCGCTTTGGTTTTGAACAAGCAGGGCAGCGGGGTCCCCCTGTGGCAGATACCGCAACCGCAAGGTAGTGCCGTTCAGCTGCGTGACCTGATCGCCACAGGCGGCGACACTGAAGATGATTTGCCCACTTTTGGGGCAGGTAAGCGCAACCGTCAGCGTGTCGGTAGCCTGCAAGTGCAGCGATAAAAGCAGTGTACTTGGGATGCTGACAGTCAAATCGCCAGAGCCGAACACAACAGTTTCGCCCTCGCCGCAAAGGTCCTTTAAGCGCAGGCCGGAGATAACGGTCTTTGCCGGGGAATACGTTTCTGTTGTGGAAATGGGGGCTCGGGCTGCCGCGGTGCCCTGCTGTGAAAGCCTGCCGCCAGCCGGTATTTGGCCCGCCACGGCAGGGGCACTGGGTTTGCCCGCCAAAGGGGTCTGGCTCTGCTGCAAAGCAGGGCCTTGCACCGGGGCGCTGGCCTGCGGTGTGCTGCCGGTGCCGGGGGGATGCGTAACGGGTGCCGTGGGCTCGCCGCCGGGGGTACTGCCCACAGTTGGGGTGGCCGTAGGCTGTGGTGTGGTAGTAGGGGCGGTTTGCGTGCCGGTTTCTTCCTCTTCGCCGCTTACGTCACCGCCGTCCCGGTCACCACCGGAATAATCCAAAATGCTCAGAACATCGGTATATTGAAAGGTTAAAATGCCGGTTTCGCCGCCGGGATAGGCCACCTTTAGCCCATAGGTGCTGCCATAGGCAAGCACTCGTTGAGAAAGCTGCAGGCCATCCGCGACAAACAGAACCCCGTCATTGATCAAAGCCCAATCACCGCCGTCTTGTTGCAGCCACAGGGTAAAGGTATCCAACTGGCTTTCCTGCGCAGCAGAAAGCACCCATGGGAAATGCACAAAGCCGCGGCCTGCCACGCAGCAGTTAATGTCCGGCCGGCCGGGGGCCTGAATAGAGACTGCACAAAGCTGGCTTGGCAGTGAAAGGCACTCTTGCAGGGTATATTCTGTACCAAGGTCGGGGGAGACGGTGGCATAATACACGCCGGGCCAGGCGGTGTTTACAGCGCCCAAAAACCACACGCCCGAAATGAAGTCATAAGCGTTGCCCGCCGCATCATACCCGGTAAAGCCCGCAACAGAGCAGGCAAACCAGCTGGAAAGTTCCTCTGGGGTGGTCCCCACGGGGAAAGCCACCGCATCGGCGCGGCCGGGTACGTCAAAGCGGACTAATGTGGTTGGGGCTGGCACCGAAGCGGGTACTTGTACTGCAACGACGACGGCGCTTTGCAACCCGTCGGCAAGCGTGGCACCCGCGGGGATCGAAATGTTGCCGGTTGCGGTGTAATTGCCGGGCGTAGTGGCGTCAATAGTACTGAAATCCCACAGGATGGGCAGCGCAGCCGAATAAAAAGTGTCGCCCGCTTGTACCACACTGGATACAGTGGCAGAATCCAGCGCACAATGCAACTGTGCAAAACTGCTGTCGCCACAGGTGGTTTCATAAGTACTGCCCAAAGCCGCAGGGGGCGCATAAGAAATCACGCTGCCGGTATAGTCAAAGCCGGCTGGAACAGCGCTGTAAACAGCCGGCACCGTGCCCGGCGCCGTTTCGGCGGCAGCGGCAAAAACGGTGAACGCCGTGCAAAACAACAAAGAGGTCAACAATAACACAACGGTACGTTTCATAGCCCCTCCCCCCGCAACGAGCCGGCGGCAAGGCTTAAACGCTGCTGTTGTACCTGCCGCTGTAGCCTCCTGCTGACCGGTAGCCGTTCACCATTTTTTAAAACAAGGGAATCGCCACCAAGCTCCCGCACCTCTTTCAGGTTGACCAAAACCCCCTTAAAGCAGGGCTGAAACTGTGGGTAAGGGCTTAGCAGGCCACAAAGCGCTGCAAAGCTGCCGGACACCGGCACCGTGCAATCTTTTAAATGAATACAAACGCAGCGGTCTTGATAATCAGCATAAAGAATACGGCTTACAGCGACCTGCAACGGTTTGTTTTTTGCTGTCACCGTGATGGATGGCGCGACCTTTGGTTCTGCAACTTTGCAATAGCGCAGCGCCCGCGCCAGTTTTTTCAGTGTGGCGGGCTTGATGATATAATCCGCAGCTCGCACATCGTAACTTTTTACACCAAAATCCGGGCTGGTCGTCAAAAAGATCAAGTTGAGGTTTTCGTCAAGCTGTCGCAATTTTAAAGCGCAATCCACACCGTTTTCGCCGTTTAAAAAAATATCCATAAAAACAACATCATAGCTACCCGGGGTGTAGTCACAAAGCAGGTCTTTGCCGCTGTGAAACTCGGTGATCTGCATTGGTTGCTGCTCACTGGTTTCATATTGTTTTAAAAGGCGGTGCAGCAGGTTGCACTCCGTAACCATATCGTCCACGATGGCCGCTTTCATAACAAAATTCCCCTTTGCGTATAATAATCCAGTTAATATTATACCATAAATGCGGCGGTAAAAATTACCGCTTGAGCGGGTTTTTGACCGCTTGAGCGCAAGTGATTGAAAGCCTGTTGACGGCGTGCTACCCTAATAAAACCATCATGTGTTTTCGGTATTGGCCGAAAAGGTGTGATGGCTTTTTATTTGTAAAAAGGGGGCAAGGCAAAAGACATAAAAAACGATACCGCTTTTAAAATACAGGTGTGGAACAATGGAGGAATATATGAAAATAAAACGCATGACAGAACGCTTAGGCAGCGGATTGGCCAAACAAACGGCAAAGCGGGTTTTGGCGTTGGCACTGGCTGTTCTAATGCTGAACCCGGGTGCCGGTTACGGCCTTGCCGCCTATGCGCAGGAAACTTTGCCGGCGGTGACCCAAGAAGTAAAAAACATACAGGCCTTTGCGCCGTTACCGGCGGAGATTGCCAGCCAACAGCTTGCGGCGGGGGCACCGGCGACAGACATTAAGCTGCCAACTACGCTGGCTGTGACCGTTGCCGTTTTACCGGCAGCGGCGGCAACTACACCGGCGGCTACAAGCGCTCCAGAGGCTATAAGCACTCCGGCGGTTACGGCTGACCCGGCTGTTACAAGCGCCCCGGCGGCAGACAGTACGGCCCCCGCCACAGCCGAAACAACACAGGCTGTGACACTGGAAAATGTCAGTTGGGCAATTGACCCAGCCAGTAGTACATACAGCACGTTTACCCCCGGTGAGGGGAGTGCCCGGTACACGTATCTGCCCACTTTACCTGCGGGGTATACGGTAGCAGGCGGAGTAACCCTGCCACAAATTACGGTACAGGTAAATGGTGCCAGTGCAACTGTCAGTATGGCAAGGATGGAAGACGCACCCGCCGCCTGTGATGGCTGGGAGGCTGCAACAGCGGGTGGCGTTACCCCCAGTGCGGGGGATATCATCACGGTTAACGGTGTGGCTGCAACCTATCAAAGGGACATTTCAACCAGCGGGCTGCAAACGACAAATAGTGACTTTAAGATGGATGGTTCATCGGTGATTTATAAAGCCGGGACCGGTTATGTGTTGCTGACCTGGCCAACTGCGCCTGGGCTCATTCAGCTTACAATGCACGATGCGACGATCGACACCGGGGCGGCCACCACCAATGGCATTTCTATTTTTGGGCCGGTAAACGTCACGCTGGAGGGGAATAATTCCATCACCACCATCGGCATCGGGCTGCAAAGCAATAATTCTATGCCCACCCTTGCGATTGGGGGCAGTGGAACATTGATGGTAAATGCCGGTGTCTATGCGCTGGATACGTACTACCACGGTGACAAAGCGGACCAACTGACTATTTTGGGCAGCGTAAACCTGACGCTGTGTGGTCAGGTCGGTATGCACGGCGGTGACATTGCAGTAAAGGGCAGCAGCACAGTGGACATCACTGCCACACAATATGCGGTCATCAGTAATCACAGCCTAGCGGTGGCTGACACAGCAAAGTTAACGGCAAAGGGGGAAGCCCCCTTTATCATAGCGTTCGATACCATTGGCGTAGGCAGCGAGGCGACTTTAAATGGCATCCGTGAAGAGGGCCATAGTTACTCTATTTATAACACCGTTTCTGTGCTTTCAGGTACAATACTGAACCTAAGTGACGCGGCCTCAATAACTGCCCAGCCCGGTGCGCGTATCATTAACGGTGGCACACTAAATTTGCCGGCAGGGTATACTTATAGCGATATTGCTGCGTTAGCAATTACGGGTGACGGGATACTGCAAGTTGGCGGTAAGGCGGTTACAATAGTGAACGGCGGCCTTTATGCGGTTGGCACAGTATCTGGTGGTCTAGACCTGAAAACACCACCCCCAGAGCCCACCTATTACAAAGCAGGGGGCGGGTATATCCTGTTTATACCTGCAATCAGTGATACCCCTGCAACGCTGGTACTGCACAATGCACAAATCAGCAGCAGCGCATTCCAAGCTCTTTCTTTGGGCGCAAAAACCGTCATCAGGCTGGAAGGGGCAAACAGCATCGAAAATACAGCGGTTGATACCCATTGCGTGGGGATAATGGCGTATTCAACCAGCGGTGTTCCCCAACCAATTGCGATAACGGGCGGCAGCGGGGATTCGCTTTTGGTCTCTGCTTGGCAGTGCACCTACGGTATTGGCAATTTAACCGTCTCAGGTGCCAGTGTTACGATGAGCAGCACATGCTATGGGCTGCTTACGGAAGGGGATGTTTTGCTTGAAAATGGTGCAAAACTTTCTGTTAAAGGCGGAGAAGGTGGCGACGCACTGCAAATAGGAAACGATATGGGCAGCCCGATGAAACCATACGGCCTTACCTTGAGCGGTGGCAGCACACTGACCGTAGAGGGAAGTGCGGTTATTTCCGGTAACCTTGCTGTTGGCAAGGGCAGCAAGGTGACAATCCGTGAAGAAGATCGGTTTTGGATGGTCAAGGCAACTTCGATCACCAATGAGGGGACGATTACGGGCGGTGGTACATTTGTTTTGCCAAATAATTATACTGCCGCGCAGGTGCAGGCTTTGAAAATTTTTGGTACAGTGAAGCTGTTTGACACCCTGACAGGAAAATATAAAATTTATGTAGATGGAGAATTTTATGCAGATGGCGGTACGTTAAAAAGTTCTCTTAACCTTACAGTGCCGCCCAAAGAAGAAACCTGTTATAAGTTAAACAGCGGCGACCATGTGTGCTATATCATCTTTACCCCTGCAAAAAGCGGCGAAAATGCTGTGTTGACACTGCATGATGTGAACAATAGTGGCTATTTGATGAGCGGCATTATACTGCCAGACGCGCCGTTGACACTGCGCCTAGTGGGTAAAAACTACATTTGGAATATCACGGCATCAAACGACCTCACGGTTTCGGGTGACGGTTTACTAGGCGGTAAAATTGTAAACACCAATGGTACTGCGGTGGTGGCCGTGGACAGCGGGGCAACGCTGAATGCGATGTACCAGACGAAAACAGGCGAAACCACTGTTTATAAAATTTATGGTAAGTACTTTGGCGGCATGCAGATCGACCCGGATGAAAAATTGATTTTGACCCCGGGCTCAACGCTTCGCTTGATGAATACAAATGTATTGATTTTCAGCGAACATACTTCGTTTGATCACTTGGCCTTAGGCGAGGGCGCAACCATTGACAATGACAATGTTGTCGTTCTGCCACAGGGTACTACCCCTGCGCAAATTGCAGCGCTGCCCCTTACCGGCATTGGCGTGGTAGTCGTCCCAACCAGTTATGACACAGAGGGAAACGCTAAGACGTGGAACACCTACACCAATGAGGGTATTGCGGTGAAAACAGTTGGGAATGTGGGCGGGCTTGACCTGACAGCAGGGGATTACAGTGGCAAAACGGTGCAGAACGATGGTTATGCGTGGGACAGCAGCACCCAAACCCTGACTTTGGGCAATGCATTTTTTATCGATACCATTACACTGCCCGCCACTGCAACGGTAGTTACGGTTGGCCCCACGGTTATTCGGGGGCAAATTGAGGGGCAACCCGGTGTGCCGCTTGACCTTGTCTTTAGCGGCACGGCACCGCTGAATATCATTCGTGGTATTAGCGGGGGGGTTAACGGCGACACGGTAACCGTTCAAGGTGGTGCACAGGTTTCTATCGGGCAGTCTGTATTTTTAGGGGCTTCTGGTGCGGCAGGTGGCACGCTGAATGTAGTAGGCGCAGGCACAAGGCTGATCGTTTCTGCTGATTTTGGCTATGCGGTGATGTGTGATACCGTAAACCTGCAAGACGGCGCGGCCCTGACTGCAAATGGGGATATTTTTGGTGTGGAGGCATTAACCGGCGTAAATGTGACAGGGGGCTCAGTTTTAACGACCAACTGTGATTATGGTGTATACATTAAGGGCGGCAAACTGACAGTGGACGATACCAGTAAACTGGTGACAAATGGCGCAATTGCACCTTTCTGCATTGTGGATGCTTCCTCTCAAAAAACACAGAGCGAAGTTCTTGCACTGCCGGGTGTCCCTGATGGCACACAGGTCGCCGTGGCGACTGGAGAACTGGGCAAATACTGGAGCCTTGCGCCGGTCAATGGCAGCCTAAGCGTGTCGAAAGAGAATAGTACCCCGGTTATTCTGGCAGGTGCAAAAACAGGTGCTTTGAGCTTTGTAAAAGTGAGCACTGGCGATTCTGGAAGCACGCCGCCCAATAGCACGCCGGGTGCCAGCAGTACCCCGGGCACCGGTAATAACGGGGGCACCCCCGTTGTCAGCACCGGTAGCACAGGCAGCAAAAAGGTCAGCGGTGTGCGCCGTGGCACAAGCAGCAGTGCGGCCAGCAAGCCAAGCAGCAGCAAAGCTGGCAGCGCAAGCAGCAGCCATGTACAGCCCCAAGAGGCTGATCAGGCCAGCAGCTCAAAAACGGACACAACCCAAAACAGTGAAGTGACAAATGTTGAAAAACAGCTATCGACCAGCTGGATCATTTTTATCATCATTATCCTCTGTGTGGCGGTCACTGTTGGCTACCTTGTGTACCGCCGCAAAAAGCGTTCTTGAGGGTGGCAGTGTGGCCCTGCGACAAAGGTGCAAAGCAGTGCCTGACTATTTTATAAAAGCCCCCTAACCCCGCTTGACAGCAAAACATGGATGAAAACTACCAGACTTCTTTTGGGGGGAAGAGTCTGGTAGTTCTTTTGTTTATGAAAAAAGGAGGACGCTGTGTGAACATTGCATTATGTGCGGCATTTCTTGAAGAGGATATCTGGGAAAACCGCCTGGCAAACGCCGCGCTGCCAAGCAGGCTGGAGTTGACAGAATGCAACAGTGCCCGTACCTTGCTGCCGTTACTGGAGTTAAAGCCGTTTTCACTGCTGGTCGTTGCGCTAAACGGCAAAGCCGGGGTGAAAGCAGTGCGGCAGTTGCGCAAAAAGGCACCGGACATTCCACTTTTGTGGATCTCAAACGAAGATTACAGTTTGTTTGGCTATCAATACCACGTGACCCGTTTTTTGCGCAAACCACTGTCGGACATTGCGTTGCAGGATGCCTTAGCCGGCTGTTTAAAACAAGCGAAAGAAAGGGAGAAAGAGGGCAGAGGGCAAAAGCCCTAAGGCGGGCAAACGCCGCCGGCGCAGCAGGCCTTACAAACTGGATGCTGCGCAGTGGTAAAACGGCGTTTCAAATTGCAACAGAGTACAAGAGGCGGCCCGTCAGGCGATGGCCGTCTCTTTGGTTATAAAAGCAGGCCCACCGGTAAAACCGGTGGGCCTGCTTTTATAACTGGCAGATGGTAAAGTAAAAAAATCAGGTGTTTGCCGTTATGGGGTTTGCGAAAGCGGCGTAATGGTCGTCTTGCACCTGTGCGTCAAGCACCGGCTGCTTGACGTTTGGGTCTACCGGCAGCAGGCGCTCTTTTGCGACGCTCAGCATCAGTTTGATGCGGTTTTCCTGGTTGACACGGGTGGCGCTGGGGTCATAGTCGATGGCCACAATGTTGGCATCCGGGTAGACGGCGCGAATTTTACTCATCATGCCCTTGCCGCAGATGTGGTTGGGCAGGCAGCCAAACGGCTGGGCGCAGATAATATTGTCTACGCCATGCTGCTGCAACTCCATCATTTCGGCGGTCAAAAGCCAGCCTTCCCCCATCTTGTTGCCATAGCCAATCATCCCGTCAGCACCGGCCATCGTTTCAGAAAACAGCACGGGGGGGTTCAATGCGGGGTATTTTGCAATCGCGTCAATCATCAGCCGTTCGCGCACGGCAAAATACTTCAGCAGTTGCTCGTACACAAACTTTTCGGCCGGGTGGCCGCCATACAGCTGAATAGTCTCGGTGCCGTTTGCAACACAGTAAAGCACAAAGCCCAACAGGCCGGGCACATTGACCTCGCACCCCTCTTTTGCCAAAAACTGTTCCAGCTGGTTGTTGCCCAGCGGCGAATATTTGATGTAAATTTCGCCCACGACCCCCACCTTTACGCGGGCAGTGCGCACAACCGGGATCTGTGCAAAGCTTTCGGCAATGGCGTTAAAGTTGCGTGTCATTTCCCGTTTGGCATAGCCGTGGCCGCTGGCGAACTGCTCCAGCAGTTTATCCACCCAGCTTGCCACCAGCCGGTCGGCCTCGCCGGGGCGCGTCTCATACGGGCGCTGCTGGTTTGCCAGCAGCATCAGCTCGTCGCCATAAAACACGGCGCTGATCAGTTCACGCGCCATTCGCAGGGTGAATTTGATCCCGCTGTCCTTTTCCAGCCCCGAAAAGTTGAGCGACAGTACGGGGATATGCCCGTAACCCGCCTTTTTCAGTGCCTTGCGCAACAGATGAATGTAGTTGGAAGCGCGGCAGCCGCCGCCGGTTTGGGTAATCAGCAGGGCGGTGTGGTCCAAATCATACTTGCCGCTGTTGAGTGCGTCGATCATCTGCCCAATGACGAGCAAAGCGGGGTAACAGGTGTCGTTGTGTACATATTTCAGGCCGGTCTGTACCACAGAGGGGCCATCGTTTGACAATACCTCAACATTGTACCCGTTCAGCCGCAAAATGCGTTCCATCAGCGCAAAATGGGTGGGCAGCATTTGCGGAATCAATATTTGGTAGGTTGCCCGCATTTCCTCGGTAAATTTGGGGTATTCCAAACGGGGCGAAGCGGGGGTTTCAGCGTGAGACATGGACAGAGCTCCTTTCCAAGACGCTATGCCGGCCTTAGTGGCCAATGGCAGCAAACAAGCTGCGCAAGCGGATATTGACCGCACCGAGATTTGTGATCTCGTCAATTTTGATTTGGGTGTAAATCTTGCCTTTTTCCTGCAAAATCGCCTTCACTTCATCGGTGGTAATGGCATCGACACCGCAGCCAAAGCTGACCAGCTGCACGAGGTTCATATCCGGCTGGGTGGTGACATATTCCGCAGCGGCGTACAGGCGGCTGTGGTAGGTCCACTGGTTCAGCACTCCAACCTGTTGTTTGCCGGCAAGGTGGGCAATGCTGTCCTCACTGACCAGTGCCGCGCCGTGGCTGCAAATCAGTTCATCAATGCTGTGGTTGACCTCCGGGTCCAAGTGGTACGGGCGGCCGGATACCACCACGATCGGTTTGCCCTCGGCCCGCGCCTGCTCAATCACCCGTGCACCCTCTTCGCGGATGCGCTGCATATGCGCGTTTTGTTCGGCATAGGCGGCCGCGGCAGCACGTTTTACTTCAGCGGCGGTGATGCCGGTGAAGTATTTGGCCAACACCTGCGGCATTTTTGCGGCAAAATCCTTAGGGCGGTGGATGCCAAGGTAATCATAAATCAGGGTTTTGCCCGCAAGGCAGCGGCAGTTTGCTTTAATGACCTCGGGGTAATAGGCAACCACGGGGCAATTGTAATGGTTGTCGCCCAGCCCCTCATCCAGGTTATAGGTGAGACAGGGGTAAAAAATAGTGTCAATGTCGTCTCGGTCACACAAACGCTGGATATGCCCGTGCACCAGCTTTGCAGGGAAACACACGGTATCGGACGGAATTGACGCCTGCCCGGCAAGGTACAGCGCCCGGCTGGAAACGCCGCTGGTGACGACCTCAAAACCCAGCTGGGTAAAAAAGGTGTGCCAGAACGGCAACAGCTCATACAGGTTTAGCCCCATGGGGATGCCCAGCTTGCCGCGGGGGCCGGGCACCGGCTTGTAGGCGTTCAACAGCCGAACTTTATAGGCAAACATATTCAGCTTTTCGCCGGTTTTTTTGCCGACAATCGGGGTTTCGCAACGGTTACCGGAGATAAAACGCCGCCCGCCGTCAAACTGGTTGACGGTCAGCTGGCAGTGGTTGCCGCAGCCTTTGCAGACGACCGAGCGCACCTCGTGCTTAAAGTTTTGCAGTGCCTCGGCAGTGAGAATATGGCTGGCAGTGCCCGGTGCGGCTTTGCTTTTGCCTACCAGTGCCGCACCAAAGGCGCCCATCAGGCCCGCAATGTCGGGGCGGATGACCTCGACGCCCATTTCTTTTTCAAAGGCACGCAGCACGGCCTCGTTGTAAAAGGTGCCGCCCTGTACCACAATGTGGCGGCCCAGTTCTTCAGGAGAAGCGGCGCGGATGACCTTGTACAGCGCGTTTTTGACGACGCTGACCGAAAGCCCGGCCGAGATGTTTTCAATCGACGCACCGTCCTTTTGCGCCTGCTTGACACTGGAGTTCATAAACACGGTGCAGCGGCTGCCAAGGTCGGCGGGGCGGTCGGCAAACAGGCCCAGCTTTGCAAACTCGGGCACTTCGTAGCCCAGCGCGTTGGCAAAGGTTTGCAAAAAGCTGCCGCAACCGGACGAACAGGCCTCGTTGAGGTAAATATCGCTGATGGCGCCATGCTCAATTTTAAAGCACTTCATATCCTGCCCGCCAATGTCAATGACAAAATCGACATTCGGCATGAAGTGCTGGGCGGCGGTAAAGTGGGCAACTGTTTCCACGACGCCATAATCCAGCGCAAACGCATTTTTTACAATTTCTTCACCATAGCCGGTGGCCGTGGCAGAGGCAATTTGCAAATCGGGCTTTTGCTTGTACAAGTCCAGCAGTACCCCGCGCAAAATGGGCACCGGGTTGCCGCTGTTTGACTGGTAGCTGGTGTACAGCAACCGGCCATCTTCGTCGATTACCGCCACCTTTAAGGTAGTAGAGCCGGCGTCGATGCCCACATGCACCGGGACGGTGACATCTGCCAGCGGTGCGCGCGGCACCGCTGCCTTTGCGTGGCGGGCGGCAAACGCCTCGTATTCCTCTTTATTATGGAACAGCGCTTCGCCAGTGGCATAGTCTGCCGTCACCGAATAGTTTTTCAGGCTTTCAATTACGTCCTCAAGGTCAAAGGCCTCGTCGGAGTAAAACGCGGCACCCAGTGCCACATAGTACAGCGAATTTTCAGGCAGGCGGCCGGTCAGGTTCAGCGCGTCGTCGAAGCTGGTTTTCAGCTTCGACAAAAAGGTAATTGGCCCGCCAAGGTACATCACGTTGCCCTCAATGGGGCGCCCCTGCGCAAGGCCGCCGATGGTCTGGTTGACGACCGCCGCAAAAATCGAAGCGGCAATGTCCTCTTTGCGGGCACCCTGGTTCAGCAGCGGCTGCACGTCGCTTTTGGCAAACACGCCGCAGCGCGAAGCAATCGTGTATAGCTTATCGCTGTGCACGGCGGCGTTGTTCATCTCTTCCGGTGTCATTTTCAGCAGGGTGGCCATCTGGTCAATAAATGCCCCGGTGCCCCCCGCGCAACTGCCGTTCATCCGCACGTCCATACCGCCGGTGAGAAACAAAATTTTTGCGTCCTCACCGCCCAGCTCAATCACGACATCGGTGCCTGGGGCAATGCGGTTTGCCGCAACACGGGTGGCAAACACCTCCTGCACAAACGGCAGTTTGCAGGCCCCGGCAAGGCCCATGCCCGCAGAGCCCGAGATGGCCAGCACCGCGTGGCGGCCGGTCACATCGCTTTCGACCCGGTGCAAAACCTCGGCGGCTTTGCTGACAATATGAGAATAATGGCGCTCGTAAGACTGGTAAACAATGTTGTCTCCATCTAATACGACGCACTTAATTGTAGTAGAGCCAATATCAAGACCTATTTTCAATATGATACCCTCGCCCTGTAAAATATTACAAAAAACGGAAATGTTTTTTGTAGAAAAGCAAGATGCTTAATCCAATCTATTTTACACCGATACCGGTTAAAAAACAACCAACAGTTTGTAAAAAACGTCTTAAAAAGGGAAAATATGGTTTCCTTTGCGACTGCCAAATCAGGGGCTTCCACAGGGGTGAAAATGGTGTAAACCAGTGCAAAAACCGCTGCAAAACGGCTTTTTTCAACGGCTGAAACAAAGAACTACGCCCCGGCGAGCAAAATTTTATGCAGGATTGCCACTTTACAAACACTGCGCATTGCGATATACTAACGTCAATCAAAGTCTACTCAAAGGTGAGGGGCCCCCGGGGCCTCTCACCTTTTTTGGCTTTTTAATGGAACAGAATCAGCAGGCAAACCGGAACACCGCGGTACAGAGTAGGGCTGCGGGGCAAGGGGCCATGCACAAAGGTGGGAAACAGTATGAAAAGTGTTCTTGTAAGACTAAGCGAGTATGGTGAGCGTGGTGCACAGATGAGCGCCGCGGAAGCCGGTGTGGTGCGCTTTGTCCGTGAGCAGCCCGAGGAGGCTGCCGACCTTTCCATTCATCTGTTGGCACAGCGTACCTTCTCTTCGCCCTCCACGATTGTGCGAATGTGCCACCGTTTGGGGTTTGATGGGTACAAAGAGTTTCGCCGCACCCTGCAATACGAGCTGGCGGTGCGCGGCCACGCGCAGCGCCAAGACGACACCGAGCTGCAACCGGGTGATTCGGCTGAGGCCCTGGCGGCAAAGGTGACGGCCAAAAATGCGGCAATGATCGAGGACACCATGCGGCTGATTGACCCCGGTGTGTTGCGCACTAGCCTGGACCGGCTGGTGTCGGCGCGCACAATTGGGGTGTTTGGCGTGGGCGAAATGGCCGGCATTGCCGAAAGTGCCTGCCTGCGTTTTTTAAGCCTTGGCCGCGCGGTCGTTTTTCATGAGGACAAGCATGCCCAGCAACTGCTTGCCCGCGGCATGGGCCCCGGGGATGTAGGGGTTGTTTTCAGTGCGTCGGGCACCACGCCCGAAATGCTGGATATTGCGCATTCGCTACAGGCAGGGGGGGCCACGATTTTGGTGCTTACCCGCTTTTCAGCTTCACCGCTTGCAGGCCTTGCAGATTGCTGCCTGTACGCCGCCACGGCCGAGTCTCCGCTGTTTACCGGCGAAATGAGCAGCCGGGTGGGGCTGATGAACCTGATTGACATTTTATACGCGGGCCTTGCCTGCCGCAACTACGACGACAGCATTTCACGGTTGCAGGGCGTACAGCAAATCGGTTAAATTGCCCACAGCGGGCGGCAGCTTCTTCACAAAAACAGCTTTGCAGGCGCAGTTTGCGCCTGCTTTTTTGTTTTGGTGCTCATCCGCAGCCCTTTTTTGCCTTTCCATCTACCGTGTAAGCCGCTATAATAATAAGGTAACTATTCAACGAAGTAAAGCCCCCGGTTGGGGTGGCAAGAGGGAAAGCGAGAGACGCAATGAGACAGGTACGGATGATTTGTATTGACCTTGACGGCACATTGTTGTGCGATGACCACCATACGGTATCGGCTGAAAACCTTGCCGCGATTGTGCAGGCGGCAAAGGCAGGGGTGCTTGTCGTGCCGGCGACCGGCCGTATTTATGGCCGTATCCCCGAGGAGGTGCACCGCGCGGCGGGCATTCAGTATGCCATTGTGGCAAATGGGGCCGAAGTGCTTACCGTGCCGGGTGGCACACGGCTGCACACGGCGTATCTGCCCCTAAAGGATGCGCTGCCGGTGATAGACTGGGCACAAAAGCAGGGGTACACACCGGAGGTATACCAGCGTGACCGCATGCTGATCCAGACGGATGATTTAAAGCGGCTGGCCGGCACAGGTATTGAGACGGACCACTTGCGTTACCTGCAACAGCACGAAAACCCGGTAGAGGATTTGCAGGCGCATTTGCGCGAGACACCCGGTGAAATCTGTAAAGTGAACCTGCCCTATTTTGCAAGCAACGAACAGCGTGCCGCCTTGCGCGCCGAGCTGGAGCGCACCGGCAAGTTTGCCGTTGCCTCGTCGATGGACTATAACCTTGAAATTAATTCGCCCACGGCGTCTAAAGGCAAAGCAATCGCCGTACTGTGCCGGCAGCTTGGCATAGACATTGCACAGGTGATGGCCATTGGTGATGGCGACAACGACCGCGAGATGCTGGGTGCAGTGGGGCTGCCGGTCGCGATGGGCAATGCGTCGCAGGACATCAAAGCGCTTGCGCGCTATGTCACCGACACCAACGAGCAGGCCGGTGTGGCAAAGGCCATTTTGGCTGCATTGAAAGGGGAACTTTGATGAAGGCCCCCCCAGAGGTGACAGCGTTTGTGCCATGCTGCGAGCAGGAAGAAAAAGACCGGCAGGCCATGCTGGACTATTGTGCCGTGTTTGACAGCCCATTGCTGACGCGGGACAACCCGTTTGCGCATTTTACCTCCAGCGGGCTGATTTTAAACCCGCAGCGCACCAAAACATTGATGGTTTACCACAACATTTACCACAGCTGGAGCTGGACGGGTGGCCATAATGATGGGGATGCGGATTTTCTTGCGGTGGCACTGCGTGAAGCGAAAGAAGAGACCGGCCTTGCCGAGGTACACGCGCTGGCAAAGCAACCGCTGAGCTTGGATGTGCTGCCAGTGTGGGGGCATAGTAAGCGCGGGGCTTATGTTGCCCCGCACATGCACCTTTCGCTGGCCTATGTGCTGCTGGCAGAAGAGAGCCAGCCACTGCACAGCAAGCCGGATGAAAACAGCGGGGTGCGCTGGATCGCACTGGATGCCCTTGCCGCCGAATGCGGTGAAGCGCAGATGCTGCCGGTGTATGAAAAGCTGATTTGCCGCGCAATGGCAGCAAACTAAAGCGGGGCAGGCCGTTTTCATTGCCATATTAAAACTTTGACACGTGTTTTTCACAGATTCGGGGTATGCTAAAACCTGTAGAAGGGGGGTAGCATCCCTTGAAAAAGTACTTCGCGCTGGTGACAGTATGCATGGCGCTTTTTGTATTGGTCGGCTGCAACAAAGCGGCCGAGGTCGTAACCGCAAGCAGTTTTTGCGGGCGCATTGTATCATTAGACGCCAATGTGGTGACGGTAGAGGTGGCAAAGCTGAGCGCCGGGGTAACACAGCAGGATGTAGAGGACGCGCTGCAAAGCGGCAAAAAGCTGGTTTATACTGGCGTAGACCGCACGGTCACTGTGCAAAATCTGGATTTGATATCAGATGAAAGCCAGCCGGACAGCCGCGCAGGCCTTTCACTGTTGCAGGTGGGGGACTGTGTCTGGTTAGAGCTGATCACCGATGAAAACGGGCAGGAAAATGTGACCGGCCTTACCGTGCTCACCACGGCGGCCCAATAAAAAGCGCCCTGTTTTACAAAACGAAGTAAAACAAGGCGCTTTTGTTGTTTGATGATGCGGTGCCATGTCGAATGGCGTTTACTTTTGGGCCAACTCTACAATAATATCCCGGCAAGCCTCCAGCCCAAACAGGCTGCTGTCCAGTGTCAGGTGGTAGTTGTGTGCAAGGCCCCACACTAGGTCGCTGTTGCGGCGGTACTGGGTGGCACGCGCTTTGTCTTTTTTGGCAAGCACCTTTTCAATCCCTTTTTCGGGCAGGCCATATTCCTCGACCGCGCGGTGTATTTTGGCTTCAGTGTCGGCGTGGATAAACACGTTCAAACAGTCGGTGCGTTCCCGCAGGATATAATCGGCCGAGCGGCCAATGATCACGCAGGGTTCTTTTTTGGCAAGGTCCCGTATGATATTGCTCTGTATGATCTGCACCTGGTCCGCCGGGGGCAGGGTATCGGGCGAAAAAACTGCCTGCGCGTAAAGGTCGCCCACCGAAAGGTTGTACAGCAGGCTGGTGGGCGCATCTTCGTCGTTTTCTTCTACAAAGTCATAAGCAAAGCCGCTTTCTTTTGCAACAAGGCGAATCAACTCGCGGTCGTAAAAGGCGACCCCCAGCTGCTCGGCAACCATTTTGCCAATGGCCCTGCCGCCACTGCCAAATTCGCGGCTGATGGTAATAATCCGTTTGGACATGACTGTCCCCTCCGTTTCCATGTGGGCACCATAAAAAGGTAAACTACCCATCTGCCTTTATTATAACCAAAAGCAAGGGGGGCGGCAAGCGTGAACAGAGTAAAGTTCAAGAACTTTTTACAAAAGCAACTTTACTTGCCTTTGTGCGCTGTGCTATACTCAAATTAATCATAGCGGCGGTGGTGCCGCCTTTTGGGGAGACTGCAATGAGCAAAGTTGACACTTATGTTGAAAATATTTTTGCTGGTCTGCCGCATACCCGGCAGGCAGCAACAGAAAAAGCAGCCCTGCTGCAACAAATGCAGCAGCGGTATGATGCGCTGCGCAGCGAGGGCAAAACCGAGCAGGAAGCGCTGGGCATCGTCGTGGCAGAAAACGACAATTTTGAGCCGTTGCGCCACAAACTGGGGCTGAAAAAAGGCGACGCTGCAAAAGAGACCTTACAGGCCGAGTATACGGTTTTTATGAAGCGGTTTGCCATAGGCATTTCTACCGGTGTTGCGCTCTGTCTTTTGGGGGTTTCGTCGCTGATCGTGTTTTCCCTTACGCAGTTGCTGCCCAAAGACTCCAGCATTCCCGGTTTGCTGTTTTTGGCATTTTTAATCAGTGGTATTACGCTTTGTGTTTACTTTGGCATGAAAAACGGGCACTACCTTGAGCGCATGCAGGCAGCTGGCTGTGAGCCGGAGCCGCTGAACATGAAACGCCGCAAACAGATGTACGACCGCATCAGCAGTTCAATCATGGTCATTGCGGTGTTGGCATTCATCTGCTTTTTGCTGGCGGGCATGTGGCACCCGGGCTGGGTGGCGCTGCCCATTGGCGGCATTTTGTGCGCGGTTGTCTGGCAGGTGCTTGGTATGGGTGGGCACAGCGGCAGCGGCAACGCGCAGTAACTGGTAAAACTGATAGATGCCCCAAAGGGCAACTTCATTATATAACACAAAAGGGGCCCGGCAAACGCCGGGCCCCTTTTATCATGCAAAGTTTTAGTGCTGCATCAATGAGGCTACCAAATAGATCTCCTTTTTTGACCGCGCCCCAAACAGCAAGAGGGCAAAAGAGTGAACGTTAAAGCAATACGGGCCTTTTTAGGGATAACCTTTGCAAGCGGCGCCAAAAAGCCCATATGCCTTGCACTGAAACGTCACGAAAGTGGTGTGAGGGGTTTGTAGTTTGGCACCGAGTTCCAGTAATCCTGTTTGTCAATCAGCCCGTAAATATCCCGCATGCGCTGGACATTCCGCACATCTCCCAGCTTGCCCTTTACCGCTTCGGTATAAGGCTCGCAGCCGAATACGACGAGGTAGGCATCTTCGCTTTCGGCAAAAATCCAAACGGATTTTTCTTGTTCACCCTCCTGGTACGTCAGCGTGCAGGGTTTTACTTCATGGGTGTCTAGGTCCACCATTACCCGTACAGGGGTAACTGTCAGCCCATCAGAGCTTTCAAGATAGGAGTCTAATACCAATTTTCCATCATAAGCACCAACAAAGTGAACGGTGTCGTTGTTCCCGGTTGGCAGTTGGTCAGTAACGAGTTCTTTTTTGCCGGTCATAAGGTCTAGCCGAAATAGGCTGATATTTGTTTCACTAAGGTTTAACTGGTAAAGGCTATTATCATAAAGATATTCATCATATGCACCACCAGGGTAATTTAAAAGTTCTTCCATTACCATGGAGCCGTTCTGTGCGGTTAACCTATAAATAATATGTAGCTGGGATTCTGATACAATGCCGGTTTGCCCCGGTTCGACTGGTACACTGACGGCAATATTTTTAATCAAAAAACCTTTCGCATCTGCCCCAAGTAAGAACCAAGGAGAACCAATTAAATCTTCCCCCTGCGGGGCGTCGGCAGAAAAGTCATATAACACTTGCATTTTGCCCTCGTCAAATGGGATGCGCACCAGTTGGTTGGTAGATGAAACCGTGTTGCCTGTTTGCTGTGCTGTGGTTGTTAAAAAAACCAGAGAGTTTCCGTCAGATAAAATTGGCATATTCAGTTCGCAGGCGGCATCAAGCGTAATCAGTGTTTTTCGCTCGCTGCCGTCTAAATTGGCAATGTCGATGTGGGGCATTGCGGCAGGGCCGAATTCGTCCACATCTGAAGCACTGCCGTGGTATAAAATGACCAAGTGGTCACCGGCAACAAAAACATCTTTGCTAATGCCGTCCATCGGCAGCCAGGACGTGCAGCTTTCATTGTCGTGGGTACAGTTTGGCCGGTTGCAGAGGTAAATTTCAGAGCGGGTCGCATAGTCAATATAGGTGATGTTGCTGCTGCCGTCTGCCCGGTAAACAAGGTGGTAAGCACCGGCCGCGGTGCCGCCGTAAGAGCCCTCGCCCGTGTAGACCGTTTTGTAGGCGGAATAATCTGCGGTGCTTGCGGCAATACTGCTTGACGGCAGGGCATTAGCAGAAGTGCTTGAAGCCGGGTTGCAGCCGACAAGGGTACAAAGCAGGCCGCAAACAGCGGCATACAAAATAAAACAATAGATTGGTTTTTTCATTCAATATCCCTCGAAAAATATTTTGAAATGAAAAATTGGGCCGACTGGCCCAATTTTGTGTTTCAAAAAGGCTTAGAGTTTACAAAGGGTTTGCAGAAACCTGCCACACACAGTTGTGAGTACCGGTATCCTGATTATACCAAATTACATCGCTATATCCGCTGATTGCTGTTTTGTCAATACGTAAATAGTAAGATCTATTGCTGTATAATGACACAAGTTGACCATCAAAATGCCCATTATATAGATAATACCCTATAGTTACTCTTGTATTAACTTCATTGCCATAGGTGCGTTGTACAACAGCCGGATAAACTGGCCCAGAACCGGTAAGATGACGCGCCACCGCAAAATTACGATCTCGTTCGCTTTTAATGTAGCACCACCCGTTGGAATCCCAGTAAACATACCAACGCTGATCTTTGTTTTCTAGATGTGGGTAAAGAGTGACAGGTTGATTTGGAGAGATAGAGCCGGAATAAGTGCCATACAAATTCAAATATCCGGCACCAGTTCGGTATCCGTCGCTGCCATAACCTTTAAATGCCATATTAGCTTCACTTGAAGCAGCAAAAGACGGGAATGAGGTGCAAACTAAAAAGGTAAGAACGATAAACAAAGCAGAAAATCTTTTTGTTAAACTTTTCATAACCTATGCTCCTTCTGTTATTATATAAAGTCTATATACTGCTGCAGCAAGTATTTCTGACTTATCTGACTTAAAGGTAAAACATTCAAAACCATTAATAAATTGTTTGTATACAAAGTAACACATTCACAATTTGAACACAAGCGATTTGTTCCCAAATGGTGGTAATTTGTTCCCAAATAATGGTGAATTCGATTTTTTTGGTTACCTCAACTCAAAACAATTTGTCAAGCGCTAGAAGATAAAAACCACATAAGTTCTACAAAATAATTTGCACCACTGATAACATAAAAAATAAGGGCATTGCAAAGAAGGTGTGGCAATGAGTGTGAACACAAAAACGGTGCGCCTTGTCATTGGGGGCATGAGCTGTACTGCCTGCCGCAATAAGATCACCGCCCGGCTGCGGGCGGGGCCGCCCCCGCCGCAAAGCGGGCCGGGGTACTGGTTGTCATTGCTGGGCTTTACCTGCTGCTGCGGTGGTCTCATCTGCTAGACCTGCTGGTGCCATCGGCACTGGCACAAACAGGGATGGACCTTGGCGCACTTTTTTTGCTGGGTATTGTCACCTCGGTGCACTGCATTGCCATGTGCGGCGGCATTAACCTTTCGCAAAGCCTCGCCGGTGGCCAGCAAAAAGGCCGTGCCGCAGCATTATTGCCCGCGCTGCAATACAATGCGGGCCTTTTTAGCCGCCGCAATAATTTCTTCCATTGTTGCGGTCGGTTTTCTGGCCCGAATATTTTCTTCCATACTCATATTAAAGAGAAAAACCTCCTGCTGCACAATTGATGTCAACAAGTTCAGCTGTTTTTCCGACATGTTTTTTGTATCAACGCCGTTTATCTGAATTTTGCCCTTTTGTGGTTCCCAAAATCCCATGATCAGATTTGCCGGAGTGCTTTTCCGTAGCCAGAGGTCCCCACCATAGGACGCTACAAAATAATACGATTGAATAGACGGCAGGCACATTTTAATTACCTCATCTGCCGCCATTTCATTCACCGTAAACGCCGCATCAATCATTGTCCCGTTTGTTGATGCTTAGCGGATGTTTTCATTCGTTACACGAAAACGCCGAAGGCGGGGTGATGCAAATTCCCGCATTCGGCATTTTTGTTTTCAATATTTGCATGGTATTCAAGCACAATTTCCCATGGTATCTTTATTCCGGCTCTAAGCGTAGCGCTTGTTTCCGAGATAAAATATTGTGAAAAGTCCCGGGCCACAGTGTGCGCCGATAACGACGCCAAGGCTTGTAATCGTTATTTTCGATACCGTGGGAAAGGTTTGAAGCACCTTATCCCGCATGAATTCCGCATCCTTAAAGCAGTCGGCATGGTTTATAAATACCTCTTTGCCGTCCGGTTCCGTAAAATCCTTTTTCATTTTTTCAAGTATGTCAAGAAGGGCTTTTCTTCTGCCGCGCACTTTGGATGCAACGACGAGTTTGCCGTCGTCCGACACATAAAGCACAGGCTTTACGGAAAGGATATCTCCCACCATGGCAGCGGCGTTGGAAACACGTCCGCCGCGTTTCAGATAACTGAGATCGTCAACTGTGAACCAATGTATGATTCTGCGTTTATTGGCTTCCGCCCATTCTATCGTCTCGTCGAAGCTCTTTCCCGCATCTCTCTGCAAAACCATATAATGCAGCAGCATCCCGAGACCGCCTGATACGCAGAGGGTATCCATAAGGTAAAAACGTTGATTTGGGTATTCTTCTTTTATCTGCTCTGCCGCTTTTTCGGCATTAGCAAAAGAATTGGATATCTGGCGCGTCATATCGAGAAAAATGACGTCCTTCCCGGTATCCATAAGCGTTTTGAAAAAGTCATAATAGGTATAAGCGTTGATCATGGAGGTAGTAATCGCAACGCCTTCTCTCATGCGCTTATATAATGTCTCCCTCGACTCTTCATGGCAATCGTCGTCGAACTGTTCATTATCCAGTATGTAGGTGTAACGGATAACAGGCACATTATGCTCCGTAAAATATTCTGCCGGGAGGTCTGCCGTCGAAGCCGCGGCGATTACAAAATCTGCCATTTTATTCCTCCTGATGCGATTGATCTTTGGAACTTTTACATGAGGCCTCTGAAGAGGGCATTTTTCCTGTCCTTTTCTTCTGGCTAACCCGTAAAATAACCAGTATTTTCACTTTCTATTTTTGAGTGTTGCATTGCTTGCATGCCGCGCATTTTTTACCTGCCGGAGAGTTAGTCCATAGCTTCTCCGCCGTAATTTCCCACTTATCTGCGGCGCATTTGCATTTTGCCACAAGGCAATCCACATCTTCAGAGCTTGTAATATCTGTTGAATGCGCACCGGAATTATGTACCATCTCCGCAAGCTTCCCCTGATTATCCAGCAGAGGACATGGGCGAAGCTGGTTTTTGTTAAATGGCTGATTTTTTCTGTACTCCATAAAGAGTGGTGACTTTAAGGCGGTTAAAAGCGGGACATCCTTGATATTTACATTTGAGTAATGGATAAAAGCACAGGGTTCAACATCCCCGTTAGCATTAATATGCAGATAGTTGCGCCCAGCCGCTATGCATCCGTTCACATATTCCCCGTCGTTCCAGAAATCCATGATAAAAATTGGTTTTTCATTTCGGAAGCGGCGCACCTGATGATACATGAATTCACGCTGCTTATCGTTTGCCATCAGGTCTGTCGGCGCACCGTTGCCAACTGGTATGTAGGTAAAAAACCAGCAGAACTTTGCACCCTTTTCAATCATTGCGTCCATGAATTTGTCACTGCCTGCCTCATTCACATTTTTTGACGTATAGCAGACAGATATCCCAAATGGAAGCTTTTTCTCTTTTAATAGGTCCATTGCCCTTATGACCCGCTGATAAGTTCCTTTGCCTCTGCGGCTATCCGTGGCTTCTTCGAAGCCTTCCACGCTGATGGCAGGTATAAAGTTGTGAACCCTTTTCATCTCATTTGCAAACGGTTCATCAATCATTGTTCCGTTTGTAAAGGCGAGGAATGTACAATCATTATGTTTTTCACAAAGTGCAATCACATCTTTTTTTCGTGACAAAGGTTCGCCACCGGAGAATATGAACATATGAATTCCGAGTTCTTTTCCTTCCCGAATAATCCGATCCAAAAGCTCAAAGCTCATCGACAGCTTATCGCCATATTCGGCTGCCCAGCATCCAGTACATTTCAGGTTGCAGGCGGAGGTCGGATCCATCAGGATAGCCCACGGAACATTGCACCCTTCTTTTTCGCTTATTTTCATTCGCTTTTCATTACCAATCAGTGACGCATTGATAATGAAATTTTCCAAAAGCATCTTTCTTGAATCCGCGTCAAGGTCGGTATAAATACTTTTCAGGTATCTATTCCAGTTGTTATCGGGGTCTGCTATTACTTCCCTTATGATTTTATATGCCCCGGCATATTGCCCTTCTTTATCAAAGCGCTCTATCCAATCGAGAGCTTTTGGAATATTGTTTTCATAGTCCGAGTCCATGTAGGAAAGCACCTTGTTAAGGCCATAGGTCTTGAGCCTTTCTGTTAAATCCAAATCAGACATAACAATCCCTCCATTAATATAAATTTTTCTTTCAAATATCAATATCAATGATGCCGCTGTTCAGCGAGGTATGGTGGTTTTGTGACATGCCCCATTCCTTTTCAGTGAAATGCTTGTAATGAATCCGCCGTTTGGCATTTTTATCCTTTAAGTAAGCGCTCCTTCGGCATCTTTTCTGTTGTGCTGTAAAGCCTTACAATACGTTCCAATCGAAATGAGGTGTCGACATCGATGAACGCGTTCAGACAATCGGTGCGATCCCTCAGAATATAATCCGCGTTTCTTCCGACGAATACATAGGGTTCCTTATCCGCCAGTTGCAGAATCACTTTCGAAAATAGAGGGTTAATCTGCCGATTGAGCGTCCACCGGGTGAGAGGCAGCCCACAGATAATCTGCGGCCGGTTTCCAGTGGTCGGCATAGGCAACACAGCGGTCGCACAGCTCATCAACAGTCTCGGGGTGCTGCAAGTCGGTAGAAGCGGCACCGGTACGTGTGATGATCTCGCGCAGTTTTTCCGGGTTTTCCAGCATCGGGCAGGGGCGCAGGTGGTTTTCGCAGAACGGCTGCCCGTCGTGGTATGCCATAAACAGCGGGGAGGTCAAAACCTCCAGCAGAGTTTTTTCGTGGATGTTGGCATCTGAAAAATGAATAAACACACACGGGTCGGCATCGCCATTGGCGTTGATGTGCAAATAGCGCCGGCCACCGGCAATGCAACCGCCCACGTATTCACCGTCGTTCTGAAAGTCCATGGCGAAAATGGATTTTGTCTTGCGGTATCCGCGGATTTTGTGGTAAATAAACTCGCGCTGTTTTGGCGATACCATCAGCTCGGGTACCGCATCGGCACCCACCGGCATGTAATGGAAGAACCACACAAACGCGGCGCCCCACGTGACCATCTGGTCGAAATAGGCTTCTGAGGTCAGGCTGTCAAGGTTTTGGCTGGTGTAGCAGCACGAAAGGCCAAACGGCAGCTTTTTCTCTTTCAGCAAGGCCATGGCACGCGTCACCTTGTTAAAGGTGCCCGCGCCGCGCCGTGCGTCAGTCGCTTCCTCAAAGCCCTCTACGCTGATGGAGGGGATGAAGTTTTTTACCCGCAGCATTTCGTTTGCAAATGCCTCGTCGATCAGTGTGGCGTTGGTGAACGACAAAAACACGCAGTCGCTGTGTTTTTCGCACAGGCGCATCAGGTCGGCCTTGCGCACAAGCGGCTCGCCGCCGGTATAAATGTACAGGTAAACACCCATTTCCTTGCCCTGTGCGATAATGCTGTCAATGTCCTCAAAGGTGAGGTTCAGCTTGTTGCCGTACTCGGCGGCCCAGCAGCCGGTGCAGTGCAGGTTACAGGCGCTTGTGGGGTCAAGCAAAATTGCCCAAGGCACGTTGCAGTGGTATTTCTGGCGCACTTCCTCTTGTTTTTGCCAGCCCACCAAGTTGGCGTTGAAGAAAAAGTTATAAAAAATGCGGTTGAGTACCTCCGGGTCGGTCTCGCGGATCAACCGCATCATCAGTTGATACATATTAGAGGAGGGGTCGTTGATGATGTTGCGAATCGCGTTCCGCTGCTGGGGAAAACTGTTTGGCCCCTCACCGGCAAATTTGTCAACAGCCTCCATCAGTTTTGGCAAGTTCTTTTCGGGGTCCTTTTCAAGATAGTCGATCGCGCGGTCAAACGCGAATTTTTGTAATATTTTCGCCTGCATACAAACCATCCTTTCTGCCCTGTGCGGGGGAAGTGCCGCGCAAGGGTGCTTTGATTATTTTATAACAAAGCAGGGGGTGGGTTGCATTAGACAAACGGGCTGCACTGTCTAATTTAGCGACAGTGCAGCCTGTTTGTCTGGTATTTATTGGTGTATTTTAAGTTGTAGAGGCTTGCCCCGCACTGGGGGCTTCTTTTTCAAGCGCGGCATCGGCAGCGCGCTTTCGCATGGCGGCAAGCCGTTTTGCAAACAGCGGGTTTTTGGTAATCAGCAGAAAAACGGCTGCCATAATTGCAGCCGCAGCCGCGGTGTCGGACAAAAAGTGCCGCCCAATCCACACGCGGCAAAAGGCAGAAAACGCAATAAAGCCAAGGCTGATGGCGGCCAGCAGGGTGGCCTTGGGTTTTAGCGCATCAAACACGGCCGGCAAAAGCAGCAGCAAAAGGATACCGCAGGCAGAGGCGGTGTGGCCGGACGGGAAACTGCTGCCGCCCGCACCGCCGGGGCGGAACCAGGCGGAAAAGGCCGAAAAATCGCCGGTGGCGGCCATGTCGTCAAACCGGGTGCGCGCCCAAATGACCTTGATCAGGTTGATGACGATGTTATCGGCCGCGCACAGCAGAATGCCGGTTTTCGCAATAAAGTCCAGCCGAATCAGGTCTGCCTTGCCAAAACGCGCGGTAAAAGAAAGCGCCGCAATGGTACAAAGTAGTGTGAGCGCCAGTTGCAGCCCGGTGAACCATAGACCATCCAGCGGCAGAATATCTCGTTTTGCAAGGTACCCCAGTGTTTGGGCAAACAAAATGAAAAAGAACACAACTAAAAGCACTTCCCCCAGCACATGCAGGCCGGGGTTGTCGCGGTGCAAAAAGGCCCATACCGCGCCCAGCAGCGCAACGGGCAAATACAAAGGCCACCAGCAAATTGCCTCCATTATCCCGGCAATCAAACTATTGGGCTGGTAAATTGCTTTGTTGAAAGCCAAATCATAACGGGCCCCAATGAGCAGCAGCAGCGCCGCCGCTGCAAAAAGGCCAATAAAAAGGTATTTTTGTGTTTTTGTCAGTTTCAAAAAAGTCACCCTTTCTGCCGGGTTGCGGCGCGAAAAAAGCCCCGCCGGCGGCCGACGGGGCTAGTGTAGCATATTTTAAACCGGCTGTCGAGCAAAACGAAAAGCAAAGAGAAAACGCAGCAAAGCAGCACGGGGCTGCCCGTGCCGCTTTTGCATTTGCTGTTTGTTTTAGTTAAAATACCGCAACCACAGTGCCGTGGTACGTCTCGTTGATATAGTCCTTGACCTCCTGGCTGTTCAGTGCTTCTTCCAGCGCTTTCAGCTCGGGCCGGTCATCGCCCTCGCGGATGGCCAGCACGTTGGCGTAAGTAGTTGCCGCTTCACTTTCGGCAGATTCTTTTACCAGCGCAGTGTCTCCAATGCCGGCAGACAGCGCATAGTTGCCGTTTGCAATGCCAAAGTCCACATCTGCCAGCACGTTGGGTACCTGTGCGGCTTCAATTTCTTCAAATTTCAGGTTTTTGGGGTTCTCCACAATGTCGTTAGGGGTGGCTTCCAGCCCAACACCTTTTTTCAGGGTAATCAGGCCCTGTGCCGCCAGCAGTTGCAGCGCACGCGCTTCGTTGGTGGTGTCGTTCGGGATGGCAAAGGTGGCACCGTCGGCAAGGTCTTCCAGTGTGGCGGTTTTGCCCGGGTAGATGGCCATCGTCTCAAAGTGCACTTTAGTGCCTACCACAAGGTGGGTGCCGTTTTTCTCGTTGAAATCATTGAGGTAGGGCACATGCTGGAAGTAGTTCGCATCCAATTCGCCGGCTTCCAGCGCGGTGTTGGGGATCACATAGTCGTCAAACTCTTTCACCACAAGGTCGATGCCCTGCTTTGCCAGCAGCGGCTTGACCGCATTGTTTAAAATTTCGGCGTGGGGTGTGGGCGAAGCGCCAACGGTAAGGGTGATGGTGGCCCCGCTGCTGGAAGAAGCAGTAGAAGCGGCTGTGGAAGCAGCGGCGGAGGATGCGGTGCTGGCGGCGGATGATGCCGCGCCGCCGCAGGCGGACAGTGCCAGCGCAAGCGCCAGCGTGCTGCTGATGGCAGCGAGTAATTTTTTGTTCATGGAAATGTTCCTCTCTTTCTTTTCTCCTGTTTTGTTGAACCGGCCGGTTAAGAGCGGTTCTTTTTATCTATCCGATTGGCCGCAAAGCCAAAGATAAACTGAATAATACAGACGATAATAATCATTAGCACCAGCGTGAACAGCATGACGTCGGGCTGATAGCGGTGGTACCCATAGCGAATGGCAATGTCACCAAGGCCGCCCGCGCCCACGGCACCCGCCATGGCAGAATAGCCGATCAGCGTGATGGCCGTGATGGAGAACCCACGGATGAGGCTGGGCACCGATTCGCCCAGCAGCACATGCACAATGATGTGAAACCGGTCGGCACCCATGCATTTGGCGGCTTCAATGACGCCGGTGTCTACTTCTTCAAGGCTTTGTTCCACCAGCCGCGCCACAAAGGGGGCCGAGCCAATGACTAGCGGCACAATGGCAGCGGTGGCGCCAATGGCCTTGCCGACGACCAGCCGGGTAAACGGGATGAGCGCGACGATGAGGATGATGAATGGGATACTGCGCCCGATGTTGACCACCCAGCCCAGCACCTGGTTGACCGAGGCGTTTTCGTGGATGCCGCCGCGTGCGGTCGTAAACAGCAGCACGCCCAGCGGCAGGCCGATCAGGTAGGCAAACAGGGTGGAGACCGTCACCATGTACAGGGTGTCGATGGTGCCCTCAATTAAAACATCTTTCAAGCCAAGTATTGTTTCAAGCATGTTTTTGCCCCCCTTCGGTGCCCAGCAGCAGCCGGGTAATGCTGCTTTTGGGTGAGTCGAATATTTCATCGGTGCGGCCGCTCTCGGCAAATTTTGCGGCATCAATGACCGCCACTTTATTGCAGATGGCCCGCACCACGTTGATTTCGTGGGTGATGATGACGATGGTGACGCCGAGCTTGGTGTTGATGTCACGCAACAGGGCAAGCATCTGTTTTGTGGTCAGCGAGTCCAGCGCGCTGGTGGGCTCGTCGCACAGCAGCACTTCGGGGCTGGTGGCAAGGGCCCGCGCAATGGCGACCCGCTGGCGCTGCCCGCCTGAAAGCTGTGCCGGGTACACGTCGGCTTTGTCCTGCAAGCCCACCAGCTGCAACAGCTCGTCGGTGCGCGCAGCCACCTGCTGTTTTGGGGCATGGGCCAGTTTCAGCGGAAACGCGATGTTTTGCCGCACCGTCTTTTGCATCAGCAGGTTATAGCCCTGAAACACGACGCCGGTTTTGCGGTGCGCTTCCAGCAGGGCTTTGCCCCGCAGCGAAGCAAGGTCGACACCGTCTTGCAAAATACGCCCGCTTGTGGGTTTTTCCAGCATCGAAAGGCAGCGCAGCAGTGTGGATTTGCCCGCGCCGCTCATGCCGATGATACCAAAAATATCCCCGTTTTCAATCGTAAAGCTGACATTGTTCAGCGCGGTGACCTCATTTTCAGACCCCGGTTTAAACACCTTGGTCACGTTTTCAATCTGAATCATCTGCCGTTCCTCCTTTGGTGATGGACAACAAAAAAGCCCTCGCCCTTGAATTACTTCAAGGACGAGAGCATAAGCTCACGTGTTACCACCCTGGTTTGCCTTGCGCTTGCGCTGCAAAGCCTCTGCGGCTACTCCGGCAACTGCCATTTATAGCCTGTCACAATAACGGGTGAACCCGTCGCAGGCTAACCTTGCGGCTCGCCTGCGCAGCTCCGAGACCATGTTCAGCATCCTTCGCTTTACCTTCTCGCACCAAAATGAAGGCTCTCTGTGAAAGCGGCAGAAACTTACTCTTCTCCTCTGCGCCTTTGTCTGTTCAGTTGTTGGTTTCATTATACACCGCAAAATTGTGTTGTCAACACGGACAATACTTAGAACTTTGTTTGGGTTTATACCGGTAGAACTGGATAAAGTGCACAAAATTAGTGGGAAATTGGGCCGTCTACCGGGGGTTCCTCGCTTTTTACGGGGTCCGCAGGCGGGGGTACAAGCCCAAGGTCTGGTGCGGGGCCCACACTGGGGGTGGCACCAAACAGCGAGGCGTCATCGCCCTGCGGCGCGGCCGGTGCCGGTGTACTGGGTGCAGGGGGCGGCACTGGGGCCGTGGCCGACGTGGTGGTAAAACCAGCACGCCCCTCTGCATCAGATGGCCCTGCGGTATCTGTGGCCACCGGCGCTATGTACTGCGGGGCAACGGGTGTTGCTGCCAGCCCATCAGCCGCCTGCTGGGGGTAGCTGATATTTTGTGGCGGGTTGCCGATGGCGGGTTTGTATTTGCGGGTCGCCAAAACGCGGGTGTCGCAAAAGCGGTCTGCCAGCGTGCGCTTTTGGTGGTCAAACGGCACGATGATATAACCAATCAAAAGCAGCAGGTTCATCACCCGGCCAACCGTTTCGCGGTAGATTGCATCGCGCCAAAGCAGGGTGCCGGTGCGGGTAGAAACTACCTTCATGCGCAGGATCATTTTACCCGGCGTTGCACCAAATGCGCCGGTAAAGGCGGCAAAGTACAATAGTTGCAGGATAAAAACCCAAAGTTGCGCCGTGGTAAACTCAAAAAATACCGGCCGGTTCATCAGCCCTAAAACCCCTAAAAAACCAAGCATAAAACGCAGCGGAATCAACAGCAGCAACAGCAAAAAGCTGTCAATCCAAAAGGCCGCCAGCCGGCGCCAAAACCCCGCGTAAATGGTCTCAGTTTGGTAATTCATACAGAGGCACCCCGCTTCGGTCGTTCTGTGCGAACTGCTGCCATACCTGGCTGTCACTTTTGGGTAAGACATTGGCGACAGCGCCCAGCAGACGGTCAAAAACAGTCGTTTCTGAAAAATCGGTGTAATACGGCTGCGAGCCGGTTTCGCTGGAAAACGCGTCGATCGCGTCATCATAAGTGCCAATTTCGTCAATCAGCCCAAGGTCCAGCGCCTGCTTTGCGGTGTAAATGCGCCCGTCGGCAAGCTGGCGCACCTTGCTTTCATCCATCGACCGGCCCTTTGCCACAATGCCGACAAACTGCGCATACGCTTCGTCTACCACACCCTGAAAAATGGCCCGCTGCTCGTCGGTGAGGTCAAGGTCGGATGCCCCCATCGATTTGTTCCTGCCACTGGTGAAGTATTCCGAGTGGATGCCCAGTTTATCGTATAACCCTTTCATGTTTGTGTAGCTCATGATCACACCAATTGAACCGGTGGTCGTGTTGCGGTCGGCGGAAATGTGGTCGGCCGCCATGGAAATATAATACCCGCCGCTCGCTGCGGTAGGGCCAAAAAATGCAACGATGGGCCGCCCGGTGGCTTCTTTGTAATCCATCAGGGTGCGATACAGCTCATCAGATTCGTACACCCCGCCGCCCCCGGTGTTGAAATACAGAAAAATACCGGTGTTGGAACTATCGTATTGCAGGTTTTTGACATAGTTTACGGTTGCGGTGTGGTGGTAACTGGGTTGGTTGAGGCCCAGCTCGTCGCCGCCGGTGTTCTCGATTGTGCCAACGATGTTGATCACCGCAAAATGGTCGGCCATGGACAGGGCATCACTGCCGTTGTCCTGCATTACTTGTGAATAAACACTGCCAAACAGCCCCACAAACAAGACGGCGACCGCCGCCACAGCAATACCCCAGATCTGTTTGCCTGTCATTGATTTCCTCCTCCCGCGCAACTGCGCCCGGGCTACTTTGCGCCGTATGGACATGGCGCTTTCTTTTATTATAGACTGCCGTGCCGCAAAGCGCAATCTGAAAACAGGCGCACAAAAAAAGCCCCGCGGCCATTGGGCACGCAGGGCTTGGAGGGCAAGAAATTATTCCCAAATGGGCTGTTTTAACACCCAACGGCCAAATTCGTCTTTTTCAAAGATATCGCGGTTATAAAACTTGTCTAAAATTGCCCAGAACTCACTTTCAGAGTAACCGCAGAACTCGCAGAAATCGCGCACGCACAGCGGGTCCAGCGCACCGTCCCGCGCGCGGATAACGGGGATGGCCTCCTCGCGGGTCATCAGCCCGTAACGGATGTAGCGGGCGGTGTAGTCCGTGGCGGCGGCATGGCCGAATTTCGGGTATTTCAGCCACGAGTGCACAAGATACGCCCGGCTGTCGATCTGGTCAAAGTTTTCGGCGTGGTGGGTGCGGTCCCATTCGTGGGTCAAATCGTGGAAGCCGTGCGCTTTTGCCAGCTGGTAGTTTTTAAAGCTGTTCCACGGCACAAAATAACTCATGTAAAACGGGTCCAGCTTTGCCAGCTCGTCCGCCGTGGGGGCTTCGGTGAGCATTAAATCATTTTCACTCACGCCGTAGCCGAGCAGCTCTTCTTTGGGGAAACCCACGGCGACGCCGTTTTCGATCTGCCCTTTGGCGGAGTAAGTCTCCTCGTCAGAGCTGCCGCCGTATTCAAACGACACGTTTTCGCCATAGCACAAAAACGGTGTGTTAAACTTGGCTGCCATATGCAGCGGGAAGGTATAAATCAGCCGGTCCACATACCAGGTGGGTTTACCGTATTTTTCAAAAAATACGCGCATCAGCTTTTTTTGCGCTTTGATGTTGGGCTTGCAAGAAATAATGGTGCAGCCAAACTCCTCGCTGATGTTTTGCAGGTTGTGCTTGCCCGCTTCGGTCATCGGGAAATTATCCTCCACGCTGAACAGAATGGGGTTCATTTTCATGACCTCTTTCAGCATGTACACCTGAAAATGGCTGTCTTTGCCGCCAGATACCGCCACGGCGCAGTCGTACCCGCCAGGGCCGTTGCAGCCGCGGTATTTGTCGCACATCGCTTCAAATTCATGCCAGCGGGCATCCCAGTTGACATCTTTGCGGTGTTCGTAATGACGGCAGGCAGAGCAGACCCCCTGCTCGTCGAACGTGATGCCCGGGCGCGTGTCCGGCATCGTACATTTGGTACAGTATTTCATGTGTTGTCCTCCCGGCGCGGCGGGGCCGCGGCTGTTTTGTTTCGGTTTTATTCTATTATACCGGTACAAAGTACAAATGAAAAGGGGCTGCCGGTGTTGCAGCCCCTTTTTTTGCGTGCGGCATGCCGCGCACCGCTTTTATTTTTGCGCAAGGCAGCGGTCAATATCCGCCTGCCAGCGGTCGACATCTGCCCGGCGCACCTTTGCTTTTTGGATGTACCCGTAAATGCGCCCCGCAAACCTTGCAAACGGCGGGCAAATATGGCGAAACTTTGCGGGGTCAAGGTGCAGTGCGTCCATGCCGTGCACGCCCAGCAGTGCAAAAAATTTCAGCCAGTTAAAGTGCGGCTTAAATTCGCTGTCAAACGGGTGGTCCCGCGCCGGCTCGCGCAGTACCTGCTCCAGCAAATCGGCCATGCGCAGATAGGCGGGCTGCGGCGCGGGGTCAAAATACCCCTCAATCACTTCTTTTGCAATGGGGAAGCTGCCGTGCGGGGCCGCTAGCGCCTCTTCCAGCGCTTCATAGCTGGTCAGCGCCGCGGCGCCTTGGTAGATCACCGGGTCAAACTCGTGCGGGATGGGCTGCGGGCGCACCACGTGGCAGCCCTTTTGTGCAAAATACACCTCGGCGATTGCGGTGCTCATCCAGATCAAAATATCGTCGGCCGCAACGATCCACTGCCGCACCGAATATTCAAAAATGACGTGAAAATTGGCGTGCTTTTCTGCCAGCTCTAAAAGGGCGGGGCTGTTCCACTCCGACGGGTGGCGCCGGTAGACCAGTTGGTCGTCTGGGTGCTGGGTGAGGTAGCGGTCAAACCAATCCAGCGTTGCCGCCATCGACTCGCGGTTTACCCGTGCAAAATCGGTGAAGTCCTGCCCGGCCATCTGCGAAAGCTCCTGTACCTCTTTGTCATCCATCGACGCATAGCCGAAACTGGAGATATACAGTAATAACTTTTGCTCTGGGTTCAGGCCAAACTCGCTGCAAAGCTGCTGCTTGGTTTTAAAATAACCGGCAAACTCCGGCCGCAGAAAATCCATCATCAGCGCGCCGGTTACCACGGCGTTTTGGGCGGGCACCCCGTGGTCAATTAGCCGTTGGCGGGTGCGCTCGCCCCAGCAGGTCTGCACGCACTTTTTGGCGTTGCCTGAAAAATTAAACCAGGGCTCCGCCTCTTGCGTGTCAGACAGCATCTGCTCCCAGTGCAGGTTGACCACCTTGTCGCAGCGGCCCACATTATTATAGACATGGCTGTTCAGCCCTTCGTTGTCGTACAAATTGCTGGAAACGAGCACCTTGGGCTTTTTTAGGGTGAAATACCGCAACTTTTTGCGGTCGAGCAGCTGGCGAATTTCGGCCGAATACCCGCGGCGGCGCAGCTCGGTCTGCAACAGCAGCAGGCTTTCGTACTCCCGCACCACATGCTCGTACAAAATCAAATAATCAAGGGCCATCAGCCAACCTCCGTAAATAAGGTGCGGGTCCAAAGCGGCAGGCCGTGCACGGTGTCTAAATGAAACCCGTCGTAATAGGCGGTGTCGGGGTAGGCGGGGTCGTTTGCCCACTCGTAATCCAGCACAGCGGCCCCGCTGCCGGCAAGTGCCTGCAACGCGGGCTGCATGGCATCGTCAATGCCAAGCGGTGCACAGACAAGCTCGCGCACACTTTGCTGCATCGGCGGCAGCACCAGTGTCAGTTCAATGCCATTGTCACGGCAAAAGGCCGCCATTTGCAGCAGGCTTTGCAGCGCGGTTTCGTTGATGGCAAACTTGCTGCTGGCAGGGGTGACGCTTTGCATCGCATCGGCCAGCGCCGCGGCGTTTGCAAGGCTGCCCTTTGCGTCATAACTGGCGGCGGGCAGGGTGCTGCTTGCAGCGCAGTTGGCGTACAGGGTGGCCGCATAGTCAATCAGCCCGCGCCGAAACGGCAAGGTCACGCCGTTTTCGGTGTACTCGGCCGCGGTGTGCTCGGCAGTCTCCTCCACGTCCGGCCGGTTTGCCAGCCGGTCGCTCATTGCGGTGAGGGTGTTGATATTGTATTCGAGGTTAAACACATAGGCGGCGGGGTTTTTCAGCTGGGTCTCAATCGTCGCCATGCGGTTGGCAGTGCGGTAGTTTGCGTTCAGTGTGTAAAACGACACCCCCAGCACCACTTTTTTAAGGCCGGGGTACGTTTGGTACAGGTAGTAAAATTCGTCAATGCTTTCTTCCAGGCTGGCGCCGCCGTAAGAAACATTGGCCCAGCGCTCGCCCGACACATCGTTTACAAGCTCCATGTCAAAATGGGCCATGCGGCTGTCGCCCAAAATAATGTTGGGCTGTGGGTCTTGTGCAAACGCCCGCAGCCGCGCAATGGGAGCATTGCCGGCAGTGCCGGGGCGCAGGCCAAAATAGTTGTTCGGTTCAAATGCCACAAACAGGGCACCCCAAAGCAGCACGGGCACCAGTGCAAGGGCAAGCTTTGCAATCAGTTTTTTCATTGTTGCCCCCCTTAAAACCCGGCATAGGCAAAGCTGACGGTGCCAAACCCGCCGCTTTGCATAATGGTACCCACTAAAATACAGCCAATCAACAGGTAATACACCAGCCAGCGCGCCGCGGGGCGCAGCAAAGCGATGCGGGTGTCGATGGGCTGGTCTTTATGCACAAAGCATTGCCGCCAGTCGGCCACAAAAGCGATGACAAGCACGGCGGCAAGAAACGCAAAATAAAACGCCACCATAATAGGTTTCGTGTAAAAGCCCGCCTGCACGGCGGCAATGGTCTCGGTGGCAAAGCCGCTAAGGCTCCAGCCGGTAAACTGCCGCCCCAGCGCGCTAAAAGCATCGCTTACTGTGCCGCCCGCCAGCAGCCCCACGCGGAAGAATACAAGGCTGGCCGACCACAGCACAAACACGCTTGCCGTTTTAAAGATGCGCAGCGGTACCGAGGGCCGTTTTTTCGGTTTGCGGTAATAGCGGTGCAGCAGCTCTTCCCCCACGCGAAAAGCGGCCTGCAAGCTGCCCCATACCACAAACGGCAGGGTGTTGCCATGCCACAGCCCGCTGAGGAAAAACACGATGGCCACGCTGGAGATCATCGGCGGGTCTTGCAGCTTTTTGCCGATGACCGGCAAGCGGCTGGGCCAGCGGCCCCACACCAGCGGCATAAAAATATAGTCTTGCAACCAGTTCGAAAGCGTGATGTGCCAGCGGTTCCAAAAGCCGGAAAAATTCGTCGCAAAATACGGCGTTTTAAAGTTGATGGGGATCGAGAGGCCCAGCAGCAGCCCAATGCCGCGCGCAATGTCCGAGTAGCCGGAAAACTCAAAATACAGCTCCAGCGCGTACAGCACCGCGGCAAAAATCAGCGTCAGGCCCCGGTAAGCGGCAAGGTTGTTGTAGATCTGGTTGACGTAAAGCCCCAGCACATTGGCGAGCGCCACCCATTTAAACAGGCCGACGAGGATTAGTCGCAACGCGTTTACCGTGCGCTGGGTGTCCCAGCTGCGCGCGGCGTGCAGCTGCGGCAGCATGGCCTTTGCCCGGCAGATGGGCCCGCTGACGATGGTGCCGAAAAAGGTGACAAATGCGGCATAGGCAATCAAATCGGTCTCGGCAGCCAGCTCGCCGCGGGTGACATCCACCAGATAACTGATGGTGGAAAAGGTGTAAAAGCTGATGCCGATGGGCAGCGCAAGGCGCGCAAAGCCCGTAAGGCCCAGCACGGTGGGCACAAAGGCGTTATAGTATTTAAATACAGCCAGTACCGCCACACAGGCGGCGACTGCCAGCGCTGCCAGCCGCTTTTTGGCACGGCCCTGCGCGTGTTCAATGGCGCGCGCAAGGCCATAGGTAAATACCACGTTTGCCGCAAGGGCCAGCGCAGATACCACCGAGCCGCCGAGGTTGAAGCCGTAAAACACGCAGCTTGCCAGCAGCAGCACGGCATTTTGCCAGCGCCGGGGCACGGCGTAATAGCAAAGCGCGACAAGGGGCAAAAACAGCGCAAAGCCCGCAGAGGTAAAATACATGAGAGGACTCCCTTCAAAAAAAGCCGGTGCGGCGCCCCGGCTTTCAATCTTACCCCATTATAAAAGAAGCGTGACCCTTTGTAAAGCGCGCCGGGGGGTGCGCGCGCACGCTTTTTTTAGTGGTATCACAAAATGCTTTTATTGCTATTGAAAGGGTTTTATAGTATACTTATTCTACTTGTTTGTATAGACAATTTTACGAAAAACCCCGCCAATAAAGCGGGGTTCAGAGAGGGGAATCAGCATGTCCCACACGGTCATGGTCACCGGCGCCGATGGTTTTATTGGCAGCCACCTTGTGGAAGAACTGGTCAAAAGTGGTGAAAAGGTACGGGCGTTTTGCCTTTACAATTCGTTCAATTCCTGTGGTTGGGTTGACACCCTGCCGCCCGAAATTCGCAGTGAAATCGACATTTTTATGGGGGATGTGCGCGACCCCAACGGCGTGCGCACCGCAATGGAGGGCCAGCAGCGGGTGTACCACCTTGCCGCGCTGATCGCCATCCCGTTTAGCTATTATTCTCCCGACAGTTATGTCGATACCAATATAAAAGGCACCTTGAATGTATTACAAGCGGCGCGCCAGCTGGGCACCCAGCGGGTCATGATCACCTCCACCAGCGAGGTATACGGCACCGCGCAATATGTGCCCATTGACGAAAAGCACCCGTATCAGGGCCAAAGCCCGTATTCGGCCACCAAAATCGGGGCCGACCGCCTGGCAGAAAGCTTTTACCGCAGCTTTGATTTGCCCGTGTCCATCGTGCGGCCGTTTAACACCTATGGCCCGCGCCAGTCGGCCCGTGCGGTCATCCCCACCATTATCACGCAACTCCTTGCCGGGCGCACCGAAATTCGCCTTGGCAACCTTACCGCAACGCGCGACTTTAACTTTGTCAAAGACACTGCCGCCGGTTTTATGGCCATTGCAGACTGCGAGGCTGCCATTGGGCAAGAGCTGAATATTGCCACCGGGCGCGAAATTTCAATCGGCCAATTGGCAGACGAGCTGATTCGCCAGATTAACCCGCAGGCAAAGGTTGTGTGTGAACAACAGCGCCTGCGGCCCGAAAAAAGCGAGGTCGAGCGCCTGCTGGGCGACGCGACCCGCCTGCGCCAGCTGACCGGCTGGGCACCTGCTTACACGTTTGAACAGGGCCTTGCCGCAACGGTGGAATGGTTGCGCGGCCACCTTGGTGAATATAAAGTGGATGCCTACAACCTGTAAGATTTAGCGCCCCTGGGTCGTTTTGTTGGCAGAACAAGTGAATTGGGAGAGACGCATGGAAAAAACGGTGGAGAAACTGAAAAGCCTCTGGGCAAAGGCGGCGGTACGCTGGCTTTTGGGCTATCTGTTCATCCTGTTTTGCGGGGTGGGGGTCGTCTATTACTGGCGTGTGGCATACGGCTTTGCCGACCTTTCGCCGTGGGTCGCCACCGGGGTGGCGTGCGGCGGGTTTTCAGCAGTGTATCTGCTGGTGTTTTTGATCGCGCATTTTGTAAAGCAAAACCTTGCGCTGAAAGCTGCATTACTGATTTTGCTGGCCGGGCTTTGCTTTGTGTTTGCAAACCCCCCGTTGCAGGCACCGGATGAGACAATGCATTTTTTGCGCGCTTATTCGCTTGGCAGCGGTAATTTTGCCTTTGAACAGCAAGAGGACTACCCCGACGATGTTGACCTGCTGGTGGTGCGGTTCCCGGGGTATTACAACAGCGCCGTCATCGGCACCGGGCAAGGCACAATGGCGGATGGTTTTCGCCAATATTTTGCCGGCCCGGCCGAGGATGAAACCGTGCCGGGGGCCTCTACTTTGGTGCAACAGGTGGTACCCTATGTGACGCAGGCACCGCTGATCGCGCTGACAAGGGTGCTGGGCGGCGACGCACTGGCAACCATGTACGCGGCGCGCATCGGTAACCTTTTGGGGTATGCGCTGCTGTGCTATTTTGCTCTGCGGGTGATGAAGCGCTTTTTGCCGATCATGATCGCGCTTGCCATTTCGCCCATCGCGCTGTTTACTGCGGCATCCTGTAGTGCCGATGGGCTGCTATTGGGGCTGACATGGCTGTTTATCGCCTTTTGCTTTGGCGGCGCGTTGTCGCGCAGCAGGGCGGTGGTACTGGCAGTCAGCTTTGGGCTGGTCGTGTTTGCCAAATACACCCCGCTGGCCCTGCTGCCGCTGGTGGCGCTGATTCCGTTTGAAGAAAAGCGCCTCAAAAACCGGCGCATCACCCCGGCAAAGCAACGAATGTTGCTGGCGGCGGTGTGCCTTGGCGCAACGGTGGTCATTTATCTGCTGCTCACGCTGTATACCAAGTTCGCCAGCAATTACGGCGCGCTGGCCTATGCGGATTCCGGTGTGCGCCCGGCCGACCAGCTGAAATTTATGTTTTCTAACCCGCCGCGCTACTTTGCGGTGTTTTTGTACTCACTTTACCGCGACAAGGCAAATTTGTTTTCTACCGGCACCTTTGGGTGGATGGACATGGTGGTACCGTTTGTCAACTACTTTACGCCGCTGGTGCTGCTGTTTTCTGCTGCGCTGTCGGCGCTGGAGGGTGCGCGGGAAGAGCGCCGCACCGGCTGGGTGGCAGGGATTTCTGCTTTTTTGTTGTATGCGTTTACCTATGCCGGCATGTACCTGACCAGCACCCCGTTTTCTCTGCCGGAGATCAACGGCGTGCAAAGCCGGTATTTGCTGGGGGCCTTTTTCTTGCTGCTGGTACTGGCGGCCATTTTAATTGGCCGCACCATGGCATTGCAATATCTGCGCGAGGTGCTGCCGCAAAAAACGCCGCCCGCGTGGCGCATGCTGCACCTTGCGTTTTGCTATGCGCTGCTGTCTGCGCTGCTGCTGTTTCAGTCGTATTATATCGGCCCGTAACAGGGCGGCCGCCGCCCACACCGGTGCGGCAGAGATTGTTTGCCCCGCATCGGCAGGGGCTTTTTGGGGGATTGCCTGTTGGTTGCTTTTATTGAAATATTCATCACCTTTTTAGCGCTGCTGGCGCTGTGCGGGTTTGTGGCTTACTTTACCAGCCTGCCCGCCGGTGCGGCGCCGCTGCTGGTGCTGTGCGGCACGATGGTGTGGTACAGCATCTTTGGGTGCTTTGACCTTTTATTTGTCGGTGGCCTGTTGTGGTTTGCCGCGGCGCTTGCCGCCGCTGTGCTGCTATTTTTGCGGCGCGGCAGCCTGCGCCTTGGCACCCTGCTGGACCCCGGCTTTGTGTTTTTCTTGGTGGCGGGGCTTTTGGTGCTGGTGCTGTTTGCGGTGCGCCAGCCCCTGTTTATGGAGTGGGACGAATTCAGCTTTTGGGGCATTGCGGCAAAGGTGGTCAAAACGACCGGCCACCTGTATACCTTTCAGCCCGGCGAAATGCGGGTCACGACCTATGTGCCGGGCCTGATCATGCTGGATTATGCATTTCAGTTTTTGGGTGCGGCGTTTGCCCCGTGGAAAGTGTTTGTCGCCTACGATCTGCTAATGCTTGCCGGGTTTGCCGCGGCACTGTCGGCATTTCGCCGGCGTGACTGGGCGCCTGCCGCCCCAATGGCCGTCATTTTGGCACTGACCCCGTTTGTGCTTACGGTGTATAACCACAGTATTTATGTGCAGCAAATTTATATGAGCTCTTATGCCGATATCCCGATGGGCGTGCTGCTGGGTGCGGCGCTTGCGGTGTATTTTGCCGCAGAGAAAAAGACCCCCGCCGTGCTGCTGGCCACCGCCTTTGCGGTGACGGCTGAAAGCATTTCAAAGGACATGGGCTTTGCCCTTTGCCTCATTGCCGCGGCGCTGGTGTGCTTTGATTTATTGTTGATACAAAACGGCGAAGTGGTGTTTGCCAAGCTGCGCGGCCTTGTGGCAAAGCTGTGCTGGTGCGCCGTACTGGTGGCGATGCCGGTGGCGGCCTTTTTGGGCTGGGCGGCGCATATGGGTGCCGTGCTGGGTGTCAGCCGGTTTGACATCGGCGGCAGCGGCAACATGGGCATGGTGCAAATGGTCACCACAGGCCTAGTTGAGCTGGTGGGCCCCACCCGCAGCGAAAAGTTTGTCAACGTAATGGGCAACATGGTCAAGGCGTTTTTCACGACCCGCCTCACGATGATCGGCACCGGGCTTGCCGTTGCGGTGCTGGTGCTTACCGTGCTGGCGCTGGCCTATTATATTGGCAGTGCCCGCCAAAAAAAGACGGCCGCGTGGTTTGCAATTTTATCATTTTTGGGCTTTGTGGCGTTTTACGTGTTTACCGGGTTTACCTACGTGTATGTATTTAAAGATGTTGAAGCGGCGTCGCTCAGCAACTATAACCGTTACATCTACCCCTATTACATCGGCTGGGTGGTGGGGGCGCTGGCTGTGCTGGCGCGCAGCCTTGCCGACCGTGCCCCCGCAAAGGTGCCGGTGCGCACCGCGGTGTGGCAGGGGGCACTGTTTGCAGTGCCCTATGCGCTGCTGGCGGCATTTTTGCTGCCCAGTGTTGCCCGGTGGCAGGCAGAGGACGAAGTTTCTTATAAGTTGCAGCTGTTGATCCTCGCCGCCGGTGTGGTGGCGGTGGTGGCTGTTTTTGGTCTTTCGCTGTTGCGCCCGCTGCCGGTGCCGTTGGTGTCGCTGGTGCTGCCCGCCCTTGCGGTGGTGCTGCTTTTGCGCACGGCGGGGATGATTCGCCCGCAGCTTTCGGTGCTGGATTACCCCGACAGTTATTTTGCCCCCCGCCGTGAGGCGAGCGCCCATGTGCAGCAGTTGAAAAGCGAGCTAGATGAGGGCGAACGGGTGTTTTACATCAACCAGGGGGATGACGGCAAGGGCTGGTTTGTGAACTACTACGACTTTTACCCTGAAATTACGCTGGATTACAGCCTTGGCGGCGGATCGCTGGACACTGCTACCCAGTTCAATCAACTGCGGGTGCCCGCCTTTTTTACCCGGCAGCAGGTGGATTATTTTACATCACCCGATGTGACGCTGACCCCCGCGGTGCTGTGCGACTATTTGCAGGCGAGCGGTTGCAGCGCCCTTTATGTGGATAGTGCAGACGAGGCGTTTCGCCAAAACTACGGCGCGCTGTTTACCGACGGGCTGTCGGGCGGCAGCGAACTGTACCGCATTGAGGGTACGGGGCAGGCCATGCGCTTTGTGCCGATAGAGACGGGGGTGAGCGCCGGGTGAAAAAGATAACTGGGTTTTTGAAAAACGACCGGCGCCTGTTGGCGCTGTGCTATCTGGCGTTTTTTATTGGCAGCCTTGCCGTGGCCCTGTTTGGCTTTGCAGAGGACCGCATGCAGCGCGCGCTGGGCAATGTGGTGATGAGCGAGATCACCGCGGCGGATTTTGACTGGGTCGATGTGGCGCAGCAGCCCGACGGAACGCTGACCAGCACCTCGTACGACCCGCGCATGCTGCTGAAAAACTGCCCGCAGTACCTGCGCACCGTGCAGGTGAAAGTAGAATTTTTAAACCGCGACCCGGGTGAATTTTGCCTGTTTTACCTGCCGCGCCCCGATATGGAGGAGTACGACGCGAACTACCGCGTGTGGCCCCATTTAGAGGCGGACGGCAGCTACACCTTTACACTGCCGCGTGGTAAAATTTATGGCATGCGGTTGGACCCCGGTATTTATACGAATGTCCAGTTTAAAATGGATGGGGTGACACTGAACCCCACGCGCGGCCTTGCCGCTTATTTTGCACCCACACGGGTTTGGGCGCTGTGCCAGCTTGTGGTACCCGCGCTTTTAGCCGGCGTGATAAAATGCGTGACCGAGAGCTTTGTCTTATTGAAAAAGCGCGGCGGGCGCCAGTTTGGAGGGAAATAACGATGGAAGAAAAATTCATCCCCCTGTCCGTCCCCAATTTTGCGGGGCACGAAAAGGAATATGTCAACGACGCGGTCGTCAGCGAATGGGTTTCTACCGGCGGCAGCCTGGTGGGCAGTTTTGAAGAAAAATTTGCCGCCTACGTCGGCATGCCTATGGCGGTGGCCTGCAACAGCGGCAGCTCCGGGTTGCACCTTGCCAATATGGTGGCGGGCCTTGGCGCGGGGGACGAAGTGCTGGCCCCTGCACTGACCTTTATTGCGGCGGTTAACCCCATCCGTTACGTTGGCGCGCAGCCGGTGTTTATTGGTTGTGACGACTCGCTTTGCATGGATCCTGTGGCGGCAGAAGAATTTCTTGCGACCCGCTGCGAGATGCGGGGTGAGGTATGCTATAATAAAACCAGCGGTGCCCCGGTGCGGGCCATTGTGGTGGTGCACGTGTTTGGCAACATGGCCGACATGCCCGCGTTTTTGGCCCTTGCGGCAAAGTACCACCTGATTTTGATTGAAGACGCCACCGAAGCGGTGGGCACTTATTATACCGAGGGCCCGCTGAAAGGCAAAATGGCGGGCACCATGGGCGACGTTGCGGCCTACAGCTTCAACGGCAACAAAATCATCACCACTGGCGCGGGCGGCATGGTGGTCTCTAACCGGCCGGGCTGGGCAGAGCATGCAAAATATCTGTCTACTCAGGCAAAAGACGACCTGTTGCAATTTGTGCACGGCGAAGTGGGGTACAACTACCGGCTGACCAATGTGCAGGCGGCAATGGGCCTTGCACAGTTAGAGCAGCTGGAGGGTTTTATTGCCCACAAGGCAAAGCTGTACGAGCATTACCGCAGCCACCTAGACGGCAAAAACGGGTATCGCATTTTGGGCTTTAGGGATGGCATTCGCTCGAACCACTGGTTTTTCAGCCTGTACCTTGAGGATGGGCGCCACCTGCGCGACGACGTGATTGCCAAAATGACAAGCCAAAAAATCCAGACCCGGCCGGTGTGGGCGCTGATCAACGAGCAAAAACCTTACCTCGGCAACGAGGCTTTTGGCCTTGCCAAAGCGCAGGATTACCGCGCAAAAATCGTCAACCTGCCCTGCAGCACCAACCTGACACTGCAGGATGCCGACCGTGTGATTGCGGCGCTGCTTGCACTGTAACACGGTATCGCACCGGAAGGGGAGTTTGCATTGAAATTGGATGAACTGCTGATTGAAGAGGATAAAAGTGTGCTGGAGGCGATGCGCCGGTTGGACATCACCGGCCACCGCATCTTGTTTGTTGCACCCGAAGGGCAGCTGGAAGCCGTTGTGACCGACAGCGACATCCGCCGGTACATCCTGCGCGGAGGCTCGCTGTGCGGGCCGGTCAGCAGCATGGCGAATTACAGCCCCAAATCCATTACGGCAGAACAGCGCGGCAGCGCCAAAAAACTGCTGCTGCAATACTCCATCGACGCGCTGCCGGTGCTCAGCCGGCAGGGTATCATCATCGATGTTATTTTTGAGGGTGACCTCGACATTGACACCCACAAAAAAGCAAACCTGCCGGTCGTCATTATGGCGGGCGGCCTTGGCACAAGGCTGTACCCGTACACCAAAATTTTGCCAAAGCCGCTCATCCCGGTGGGGGAGCTGCCAATCGTCGAGCACATCATCAACCGGTTTAAAAATTTTGGCTGTTACGATTTTACGATGGTCGTCAACTACAAAAAAAGCATGATTAAAAGCTATTTCAACGACATCGAAAAAGACTACCTTGTGCGCTATGCGGACGAGGACAAGCCGCTGGGTACCGGCGGCGGGCTGTCGCTGCTGAAAGGGCAGATTACTTCGACCTTCTTTTTGACCAACTGTGACGTGCTGATTGATGCCGACTTTGGCGACCTGTACGATTTCCACCAGAAAAACGGCAATCTGATCACGATGGTCTGCGCGTTTAAACACCTCACCATCCCCTACGGTGTTATCGAGCTGGGCAGTGAGGGCGAGATCAAAGACGTGACCGAAAAGCCGGAAATGAACTTTTTGACCAACACCGGCGTCTACGTGGTAGAGCCGCAGGTGATTGATGAGCTGCGCGAGGGCGAGGCCGTAGGCTTCCCCGATATTATGGAGCGGTACCGCCACGCGGGCGAAAAGGTGGGCGTGTACCCGGTAAGTGAGAGCAGTTGGATGGATATGGGCCAGCTGGAAGAGCTGGAAAACATGCGCCGGAAGATGGAAGAGCAGAACATTTGATTTTTGCGGGCCCCGCCCGCACAGAAGAGACAGGGGGCGTGCAGCGTTGAAAACACTGATTATTGCAGAGGCCGGGGTGAACCACAACGGGGACTTGGGCCTTGCAAAAAAAATGGCGGTCGTGGCAAAAAACGCCGGGGCCGACATTGTAAAATACCAGACGGCCGTGCCAGAGCTGGTCATCAGTAAATTTGCGCAGAAAGCCGACTACCAAAAAGAGCAGACCGGCGACGGCGAAAGCCAGCTGGACATGGTGCGGCGCATCCACTTTGGGTTTGCACAGCACCGCGAGCTGAAAGGCTATTGCGACAGCATCGGCATCCAGTACCTGTCGGCGGCGTTTGACCTGCCCAGTGTGGACTTTTTGGCTTCGCTAAACTTGCCGATGTTTAAAATACCGTCGGGCGAAATTACCAATTTGCCCTACCTTGAGCGCATTGCCGCCTGCGGCAAGCCGGTACTGCTTTCTACCGGCATGAGCGAGCCTGCTGAAATTGAAGCCGCGTTGCAGGTGCTGCGCCGCGGCGGCGCGGGCAAAGTGACGGTGCTGCACTGCAACACCGAATACCCAACCCCGGCAAAGGACGCGAACCTGAAAGCAATGCTGGACATCCGCGAGAGGTTTGGTTGCCCGGTGGGCTATTCGGACCACACGCTGGGCATTGAGGCCGACATTGCGGCGGTTGCGCTGGGTGCCGAGGTGATTGAAAAGCACTTTACGCTGGACAAAAATATGCCCGGCCCCGACCACAAGGCCAGCCTGTCGCCGTCTGAATTGATGGAGATGGTCTGCGCTGTGCGCCGCACCGAGCGCATGCTGGGCAGCGGGCGCAAAGAGGTCAGCGAGTCGGAGCGCAAAAATATTGCAGTGGCCCGCAAAAGCATTGTGGCCGCACGCGACATTGCGGCGGGCGAAGTGTTCACCGCCGACAACCTGACCGTCAAACGGCCGGGCGACGGCATTTCGCCGATGCGCTGGTACGAAGTGCTGGGGCAAACGGCAAAGCGCGCGTTTGGCGAAGACGAAAGGGTGGAACTGTAATGGCGGCGGGTGAAAAAAAGCGGGTCGCGGTCATTACCGGCACCCGTGCTGAATACGGGCTGCTGCGCCCGGTGTGCACAAAGCTGCTGGCAAGCGAAGAACTGTCGCTGCAACTGGTGGTCACCGGTGCGCACCTTTCGGCCCGGCACGGCAACACGGTGAGCGAGATTGAGGCCGACGGCCTGCCCATTGCCGCGCGCATCCCCATTTTAAATTACCCGTCCACCCCGCTGGGCACCTGCCAGACCATTGGCGAAGCGGTGGCACTGTTTGCCTCTTATTTCAGCGCCGACCCGCCCGACTGTGTGCTGGTGCTGGGTGACCGGTACGAAATTTTTGCCGCGGCCACGGCGGCGGCGGTGCTGCGCATCCCGCTGGCGCATATCAGCGGTGGCGATGTCACGCTGGGTGCGGCGGATGAATTCTTCCGCCACTCCGTCACCAAAATGGCATCAGTGCATTTTACCTCCTGCGCGCAGTATGCCGCGCGGGTCATCCGCATGGGCGAAGAGCCGCCGCGCGTCTTTAATGTGGGCGGCCTTGGGGATGAAAATATCCGCACGATGCCGCTCTTAGATACCCGGCAACTACATGAAAAGTTTGGGTTTGACTTTGCACAGCCCTATTTGCTGATCACCTGCCACCCCGCCACCTTGAGCGACGACCCGCTGGCCGAAACCAAGGCGCTGCTGGGCGCTCTGGCACAGTTCCCCGACGTGGGGCTGGTGTTCACCAAGTCCAATGCGGATGCGGGCGGCGATGAGATCAACGAAGCGATTGAGGCCTTTGTCAAAACGCGCGGCAATGCCGTGGTGTACAGCTCTATGGGCGCACTGGGGTATCTGTCCGCGCTGTCGCACTGCGCGGCGGTGGCGGGCAACTCGTCCTCCGGCGTGGTAGAGGCCCCCAGCCTGCAAAAGCCCACCGTCAATATTGGCGACAGGCAAAAGGGCCGGCTGCGGTGCGAGTCTATTTTAGACTGCCGCCCCACCGTGCAGGATGTGACACGGGCGCTGCGCATTGCACTTTCGCCTGCATTTGCCGCGTGTTGCCGCGCGACCAATAGCCCTTACAACGGTGGCGATACCAGCGGGCGCATTGTGGCGCTGCTGGGCGCGTTTTTAGCCAGTGACCTTGCCAAAAAACCAAAGGCATTTTACGACGCGCCGGGCTGTGCCGGGTGTGAACAACATAAGCATGACGAAGAGTGAAGAGGGCAAAACAATGAAGTTTTTAATTGTGGGCCTTGGCAGTATGGGCAAACGCCGTGCGCGGTTGCTGGCGGGCATCGCCCCCGGCGCCGAGATCTGCGGGGTGGATTTCAGCGCCCAGCGCCGCGAGGAGGCACAGGGCCTTGGCATCACCGCGTATGACAGCATTGATGCCGCCGTGGCCGCAAACAAGTTTGACGCAGCGCTGGTGTGCACCGCGCCACTGTCGCACGCCGCGGTGATCGGCAGCCTGCTGGATGCGGGCATTGCGGTGTTTACCGAGCTGAATTTAGTGCAAGATGGGTACGACGAAAACCTGCGCAAGGCAAACGAAAAAGGCGTTTTGCTGTTTTTGTCCAGCACGATGCTGTACCGCGGCGAAACGCAGTACATTGCCTCCCGCGTCAAGGTGTTTGCGGGCCCGGTGAGCTATATTTACCACATTGGCCAGTATCTGCCGGACTGGCACCCGTGGGAAAATTATAAAAACTTTTTTGTCGGCGATGCCCGCACGGGCGGCTGCCGCGAAATTTTTGGCATCGAGCTGCCTTGGCTGCTGGATGCATTTGGCCCGGTGCGAGAGGTGTACGCGGTGGCCGACACGCTGACAACGCTGGGCCTGCCCTACCCGGACCGCTACCTTGTGACGCTGACCCACGCAAACGGCACCCGCGGCCAACTGGCGGTGGATTTGGTCTGCCCGCGCGCCGTGCGCCGGTTTGAAGCGTTTGGCGAGGGCATGCAGCTGCTGTGGGAGGGCAACCCCCGCAACCTGTTTGAATTTGATGCCGCCACCAAAGAGCTGGCCCCTGTCGCGACCTACAAAACGGTGGAGCAGGACGCGCGGTACAGCGACAATATTGTAGAAAACGCGTATGTCGATGAGCTGGCGGAGTTTTTGTGCTGCCTGCGCGGCGAAAAAACGGCGCGCTATGGCTTTGCACAGGACCGCGAAACCCTGCAACTGATCGACCGCATTGAGAGGAGCGCCGGCCAATGAGGGTGCTGTTTGTGGGCCTTGGGTCAATCGGCACAAGGCATCTCAAAAACTTGTATACCTGCTGTGGGCAGCGCGGCATCCCGCTGGAGGTGGACGCGCTGCGCTCTTCTGCGCGCGAGCTGCCACCCGCCACGGCGGCGCTGTTGCACCGGCAGCTCACCGAGGTGTCGGGGGAAGAGCCTTACGACTTACTGTTTATCACGAACCCCACCCATCTGCATTTTAAGGCCATTCAGGCCCTTGCCCCCCATGCGGGCTGCCTGTTTATTGAAAAGCCCATTTTTGAGGATGGCAGCTATGCGCTGGCCGATGCGGGGCTTTTGGGTAAAAAAGCGCAGGTGGCGGCACCCATGCGCTACTGCGCCACCTACCTTGCGCTGAAAGACGCGCTGGCGGGCCAGCGGGTGTACTCGGCAAGGGTGCTGTGCTCCAGCTATCTGCCGGACTGGCGGGCCGGGGTGGATTACCGCACCGTGTATTCCGCCCACCGCGCGATGGGCGGCGGCGTGACCATCGACCTCATCCACGAGTGGGACTATCTGGTTGATTTGTTCGGTTTCCCGCAGGAAAGCTTTAACTTAAAAGGTACTTATTCTGAGCTGGAGCTCGACAGCGACGATTTGTCCGTCTATATCGCGCGGTATGCGTCGATGCTGGCCGAATTGCATTTAGATTATTTTGGCCGCACCTACCGGCGCACAGCCGAGTTTTTTTTGAAAGACGGCACCGTGACGGCCGATTTTGGCGCGGGCACGCTGACACTGCCCGGTGGGGCCGTGCTGCACTGTGAAGAAGAAGTAAACAAGCGCTATCTGCGCGAAATGGATGCGTTTTTGGATTATGCACTGGGCAAAACGCCTGCCAGCCCCAACCCGCCCGAAATGGCGCTGCGGGTACTGCAACTGACGCTGGGCCAAAGTATACAGCTTTAAGGGGGAAACAGCATGAAAAAAGTGCTGATCACCGTTTGCGGCCGCGCGGGCAGCAAAGGGTTTAAAAATAAAAACTTAAAAGTGTTTTGTGGCAAGCCGCTGGTGTATTATACACTGGCGGCAGCCTCTCTGTTTGCACAGCAGCGGCCCGACCTTGCGGTGGATGTGGCGCTGAACACCGACTCACCCGAATTGCAGGCGCTGGTGGCAGAAAAGTACCCCAGCGTGTACCTTGTGCCGCGCCCCGCAGAGCTTGGCGGGGACACCGTGCCCAAAATGGCCGTGTTTCAGCAGACCCTTGCCACAATGGAGCAGCGCACCGGTGCGCCGTACGACGCGCTGATCGACCTTGACATCACCAGCCCCTTGCGGCGCGCGGGCGATGTGGCGGCGGCCTTTGCCAAAAAAGAACAAAGGGCAGACCTTGATCTTGTGTTCAGTGCGGCACCGGCGCGGCGCAACCCGTATTTCAACATGGTCAAAGCGGTGGGCGACCATGTTGAAAAGGTGATCGAAAGCCCGTTTACCGCCCGCCAGCAGGCCCCTGCGGTGTACGATTTAAACGCCAGCATTTATGTGTTTGCGCGCGATTTTTTGGCAAACAATAAAACCGGTATTCTGTGGGACGGCAAATGCGATATTTACGAGATGTTCGACACCGCAATTTTGGATATCGACTCAGAAGAAGATTATCTGCTGATGGAGGTCGTGGCGCAGCATTTGTACAGTACCATGCTGCCGTTTGCTGCCGTGCGCGACGCCATTACCGGTTAAAGCCTCCCAATATTTACCGCGCTGCCTGTTGCGGTTTTGGGGCATCTGCTGTATCATAGAAACAGAAAACACTGCCCCCGCACAGGCTGTGCCTGGCGGGGAGCAACGGAGATGATAGATTGTCCACATATCGCGAATTCAGGGCGGAGGCGAAAAAGAAAAAACGCCTGCGCACTGTGCAGCACGTTGGCCTTGTGGTGCTGATGGTGTTATTGCTGTGCGGCCTTGGCCTGTTTGTGGCAAGTGCGCTGGGGTACAAATTGCCGCTGCCCTTTTTGGGCGGGCAAAACGGTGGGCAGCAAAACAGCCTGCCGGCCACCAGTGGTGGTGTGCCGCAGGCAGATGCCGCAGCGGTGCTGCCCGCAGCGACATCGGCTGTCACCAAAGAACAGGCATGGCGTGGGGTGCAAACCGAAAAGACGATCAACACCTTTAACCCCATTGCGACCGACCGCCGCATGCTTTCCCTGCCGGAAAACGGCCGGGTAGAGCTGAGCTATTTTGACGATGTGACCTTTGTGGGCGATTCCATCACCACCGGCTGGTCGGTTTACAGCGCCAGTACCGGCCTGCCCAATGCGCGGGTGGTGGCCGAGATCAGCACATCGCCGCCAGTTGGCGGGGTGCAGTGGGTGCACAACCGTGATGCGTCGCAGATTTATGACCCCATGCAGGCCATCGCCGACACGGTGCCCAAAAAGGTCTACGTGATGTTTGGCACCAATATGCTGGTGAACCAAAGTGAAGCGACCGAAGACAAGCTGGTGAACGACTACGCGGCGTTCATTGACGATTTAGGCGCGCGCATTCCGGGGTGCGAAATTTATATCCAGTCTATTTTGATCCCAACCGAAAAGGGCACGGCGGCAAAGCCCGGCCTCAATGCCGAGCGCATCAACCGGGTAAACAACCGGCTTGCTGCGTTGGCGTTTGAAAAGGGCTGCCACTACCTCAACGTGCAGGAGTACCTGTGCCGCGACGGCGTGCTGAACTGGGATATCGCCGCATCAGACGGTATTCACCTAAACCCGGAGGGTTACCGTGCCTGGCTGGAGTATCTCGCTACCCATACGGCATATAACCCCGCCGCAGCTTATGTAGGTGGTTCGCCCTACCCGGCAACACCGGCAGCGGCATCGTAAAAAACAGCATCATTGTTACCGCCTGTTTGATAGCAGGCGGTATTTTGTTTGGCCGCCCGGCAGGGGTGCCGCGCGTGGCCGGTGGCAGGGCACAAAGTGGATTGAAACAGCGCTGCCGCCCGGTGCCGCTGCCCGCCATGTTGTGCGCCACAAGAAGCTGTTTTGTGGCAGAGTACCCCGGTAAAAATTAAGTTTTACAGAAATTTCAAAATTTTACAGCGGGTAGCGGGGCCTTGCCGTGGTACAATAGAGAAATAGAAAGGGGGCGCTGCCAATGGAACCACCGCGCAAGACATGGGCGGGTAGCCCAAAGCGAAAACACCGCCCGCGCCGCTGGCTGCCGACCCTGCTGGTAGCCGCCGCCGCGCTGGCTATGCTGGGGTTGCTGGGGTGGCGCACATTGGGCCATGCCGGGGCATCGCAAAGCAGCGTGGCAAAGCCTGCCTCCTCCGGCCAACCGGCAAGCGGGCCGGCGCAGCAGGCCCAGCAGAAGCAGGGGGGCACCCGCTGGGAAACGATGGCTGCCGCACCGAGGGCCATTAATACCTTTGCCCCCATTGCCCCGGCCAGCAAGCTGTACGCGCTGCCCGAAAACGGGCGGGTGGACCTTTCGTATTTTGACGACGCGCTATTTGTGGGCGATTCGATCAGCACCGGGTGGGACGTTTTTCGCACTGCTGCCGGGTTGCTGCCAAACGCACAGGTCGTTGCCGAAAAGGGTGCCTCGCCACCGGTCAATGGGGGGCTGTGGGCGCGCAACCAAAAAGCCAGTGATCTGTACGACCCGATGGCCGTCATTTTAGCTGCCGCCCCTAAAAAAATCTATATCATGCTGGGCACAAACATGCTGGTGTCGCAAAATGAGACGGTAGAAGATAAGCTGGTGGTTGACTATGGCACCTTTATCGACAATTTAAAAACGGCCCTGCCGGGGGTGCAGATCTATGTGCAGTCGGTGTTGTTGCCTACGGCAGAGGGCACGGCGGCAAAGCCCGGCCTTGCGCCGGACCGCATCAACCGGGTAAACGACCGGCTTGCGGCACTGGCTTTTCAAAAAAGCTGCTATTACCTTGATGTCGAAGAATATTTGTGCCAGCGCGGTGTGCTGAACTGGGACATCGACGCGGGCGACGGCGTGCATATCAATACCGACGGGTACCGCGGCTGGCTGGAATATCTCGTCACCCACACCGCATATAGTGCACAAAATACCTATACCGAAGCACCGACCCATTATTGACCGGCCCGCCCGGCGTGGTATAATAAAAAAGTCGGCAACTTATGCCGACACCCAAACGAGCCAAAGGGGAACACAAAACCGTGGATTATAGAAGTTATTACCGTGGAGATCGCAACAAAAGGCGCCGCATCAAGGGCTTTCAGCGCTTTATGCTTGTCGTGCTTGTCATCCTGTTGTTGCTGGGCCTTGCGGCGGTCATCACCAAAATTATTGAGGTTGTGAAGGGCGGCGATGCCTCGCACGGCTCTTCGCTACCGGCCACATCGTCTGTTTCACAGTCTGTGGCAGACAGCACCAGCGCGGGCAGTTCGGCCCCCGTGGGGGAGGCGCTGCCTGAAAAAGGCCGCGTAGAGCTGTCTTACTTTAGCGATGCCGCGTTTGTGGGTGACTCCATCACTACCGGCTGGGTGGATTATAAAGGGGCGGCCAGCCTGCCTGACACCCACGTGATCGCCGCCATTGGGGTGACCCCGCCGGTAAACGGCATCCAATGGGCAAACAGTGATGGCAGCACCTACGACCCCGTGCAAACTATTGTGGACGCCGCACCGCAGAAGCTCTACCTGATGTTTGGCGCAAACAAGCTGGTAGACCAAAGCACAACTGCAGAGGACACGCTGGTGTCGGACTATGGCAAGTTCATTGACGATTTGCAGGCAAAGCTGCCGAATACCAAAATTTATGTGCAGTCGATCTTGCTGCCCATGGCTGCCGCAACGCAGGAAAAACCGGGCCTTTCGCCAGAGCGGATCACCCGTGTCAATGCCCGTTTGCAATCGCTTGCGGCACAAAAGGGCTGCTATTACCTCAACCTCAACGAAAGCCTGTGCCCCGATGGGGTGCTGAAAGAAGGGTATGCCGCTAACGACGGGTTGCACCTGTCGAAAGACGGATATATTGCATGGCTGGAATATTTGATCACCCATGCCGCTTACGACCCCGCAAACCCCTATGTGGGCGGTATTGACCCCGGCGCATAATTTGCAAAAATAAACACAGGGGAGGCAAGCTGTTTGCCTCCCCTGTGTTTTGCCGTTTTTGGTGCGGGGTATGCCTGCCGGTATGCGCCCAAAGCAGGCCTGTTGCAAAGGCGAGGCCGCTTTTTGCGCGCCAGCGGCGCAGCGCAGGGGGTAGTTACAATGCGCGGCAAAACACGGGCAGCCGTGGCAGCAAAATTAAAATATACAATACGACACAATGCAATATAAAAAATTAAACTCTAAAATGTTATAAACTATTTACATTTTTTTGCAGTGCTGTTAAAATAATAGTAAAAGAGGGGGGGAGAGCGATGAATGAGATGGAGGAGCTGCGCCGCCGCCTTGCCGAATGGCGCCCCGCCCCGTATGAAGGCCTGCCGGATATCGATTTGTATAAAGACCAGGTACTTGCCTATATGCAGCGCCAGCAAATGCCCGGTGAGAGTGCAGATGAGCTGACCGGCGCCATGATTAACAACTACATTAAAAGCGGCGTTCTGCCCCGGCCGGAGGGTAAGCGTTACCAACGCCCGCACCTTGCGGCATTGACTGCCATCTGCCAGCTGAAACAGGTATTGTCGGTAGGGGATACCAGCCGGTTGCTGGAGCAGCAGCCGGATATTGCAGACACCGAGGCGTTTTATACCCGTTATCTTGCCAGGTTGAATGAGGCATTGGTACAGACCGCCGAAAAGCTGCCGGGGGCTGGCGAACAGCCGGAGCTTGCGCGCCTTGCGCTGGACCTTGCGCTGCAAAGCTATGTAGACAGACTGGTTGCCCGCGAATTGCTTGAGATGCTTTACCGCAAGCAGGCCGCAGAAAAGCCCGCTTCGCCCAAGGTAGAAAAAGAACCCAAAGTGGCAAAAGAGAAAAAAGACAAAGAAAATTAACCGCTTGCTGCCCATCCTACAGGGGCAAGGGGCAAAAGGAGAACGCAATGCAAGATTATGTAATCATGACTGATTCTTCCTGTGATTTGCCGGCGGAGCTGGCGCAGGAATTACAGCTTTCGGTACTGCCGTTGACTTTTCAGATAAAAGGGCACGAGTATGCCAATTATCTGGATGGGCGCGAGCTGGGGTTTAAAGAGTTTTATGCGGCGGTACGCAGCGGTGAGCAAAGTGTCACGAGTGCGGTGAACATGGACAACTGGATGCAGGGCATGCGCGCCGAGCTGGACCAGGGGCGCGACATTTTGGTGCTGGCGTTCTCTTCTGGCTTATCCAATACCTATAATGCGGCCCAGCTTGCGGCAAAAGAGCTGAAACCTGTTTACCCGCAGCGCAAGATCTATGTGGTGGATACGCTGTCCGCCTCGCTGGGGCAGGGGCTGTTGGTAACGCTGGCGGCGGAAAAAAAGAAACAGGGTTTGACCATTGAAGCAGTGCGGGATTATGCAGAGCAGACAAAGCTGCACCTGTGCCACTGGTTTACGGTGGATGATCTTGGCCACCTGAAACGCGGCGGGCGCATCAGCCCGGCAGTGGCGCTGGTCGGCACAATGCTGGGCATTAAGCCGGTCATGCATATGGATAACGAAGGGCATCTGGTCAAAGTGGGCACGGCAAAAGGCCGGCTTGCCAGCCTGCGCGCATTGGTAGACCGTATGGAGCAGCTTGCCATCGACCCGCGCAGCCAGACCGTCTACATCAGCCACGGCGATTCGCTGGAGGATGCCGAGCGAGTGGCCGACATGGTGAAAAAGCGGTTCGGCTGCAAAACGGTATTGCTCAACTATGTAGGCCCGGTCATCGGTGCACACTCCGGCCCCGGCACCATCGCGCTGTTTTTTGTGGGGCGCGAGCGCTAAAGGCACTTTGTTTATAAAACAGGGAATAAAAAGCTCTGCCGCATTGTTTCGGCAGAGCTTTTTGTAGTTACAGCAATTTAGCCGATGTCGGGCAGGCGGCAAAATTCGCACAGTTGCACAAACACCACAGAATAACGATTTGTCAAGTAATCCACTGCGTTGCTGCCCTGTGCGCGGCCGGTGTATTCGGCCACCAGAGGCAAACTGACTGCGATTTGAGTGCCTTCACCAAAGCGGCTTTCAGCCGAAACCGTGCCGCCCAGTTTACCGGCCAGTGCGCGCACAAAGGTCAGCCCAAGGCCGGCGCCGGGGGCGGGTGCCCCGTCGCCGTAACAGTCGGCAGAAAAAAACGGGTCAAAAATATGGGGCAAAATTTCAGGCCGTATGCCACAGCCACTATCGGTGACCCGCAGCAAGGCATGCCCCTGTATCGCTTGCAGGGAAAGCTCAATTAAATTGCCGTCGCGTGAAAAGCGCAGCGCGTTTTCCAGCAGGGCTGTCACCATGGTAGAAAGGGTGTCTGGGCCGGCGGCCACGGGCAGTTTTGTGCCGGACAGGTCATACTTCAATGGCGGTTGGCCGGGCAACAGCACATTCTGCACTGCCACACAGACCCCGCGTGTCACCGCGTCAAAGTCGCTTACTACATCCGCAGGTGAAAGGGAAGCCAGCACCGATAACTGCGAAAGCAGCCTTGTGGCGCGCAGCATGCGGTAACAGCACAGGTTCAGCCGGTCCAGCGCACAATAATCGCTGGCGGGGTCCATCTGGTTTGCAAGCAGTGGCAGCAGCGCAAAGGCCTCCGTCAGGGGGTCGCGCAGTTGGGCGGAAAATCCTGCCGAAAACGCCTGCTCGGCAGGGGTTGGGGTCAGTAAGCCCAGGTAACCGCCGGCAGGGGTTGGCAACAGGGAAAGTGTCAACTGGTTTGGCGCAAGCTGAAACAAAGAAACGCTGACAGGTTGGCCGTCCCGCAGGGGTTTGGTGAGGTCTGGCCGCGCGCGCAACAACCTGCGCACAGCACCTTTTTTGCACAGCACAGGTACCTGCTGCCGGGCCGCCGGGTTGGCATCCAGCAGGGCGAAATCCGGGCCAAGACGCAGCACGGGGCAGGGCAGCCCCCCGCACAGCGTCGGGTCTTGTTGGCTGGGGTCATCAAACATTCGGTGTCACCGCTTTTCTATAAAATAAAAGGTTGCTGGTCACGAATGCCTATGGGTAATTTGTGACAGAATACGACAAAAAACGACAGATAGGTTTTTTCATATTATACGGGATTCAGGCAGCACTGTAAAGCAAAGACATGCCCGGTGCAGGGCTGTCTCATACGCCCTGAAACAGGGTGGGCACGCGGGTGCCGGTTTGCTGAAAAATATACAGATTCTGCGCCTGCAGCAAGCAAAACTTCGGCAGGCGGGCGTTAAATAAATATCAGAAGCACTTGTAGTTTTGTCGAAATTAGTATACAATTAAGATAATCCAAAATATCAAGGAGGATGTTTTCATTATGGCAGTCAAAGTTGCGATTAATGGTTTCGGCCGTATTGGCCGTCTGGCATTCCGTCAGATGTTTGAGGCCGACGGCTACGAAGTCGTTGCAATCAACGATCTTACCAGCCCCAAGATGCTTGCCCACCTGCTGAAGTACGATACCGCGCAGGGTTCCTTCCTCGGCCGCATCGGTGAAAATAAGCACACGGTTGAGGCGACCGAAGATTCAATCATCGTCGACGGCAAAGAGATTAAAATCTACGCCGTGAAAGATGCCAAGGATGCTCCGTGGGGCAAACTGGGTGTTGACGTTGTTCTGGAGTGCACCGGTTTCTACACCAGCAAAGCCGCATCGCAGGCACATATCGATGCCGGCGCAAAGAAAGTCGTTATCTCGGCTCCTGCCGGCAACGACCTGAAAACGATCGTCTTCAGCGTCAATGAGAGCACCTTGACCGCAGACGACCAGATTATCTCTGCTGCTTCTTGCACCACCAACTGCTTGGCACCTATGGTCTATGCACTGAACAATGCATATCCTCTGCTGTCGGGCATCATGACCACCGTGCATGCTTACACCGGTGACCAGATGGTCCTCGACGGCCCGCAGCGCAAGGGCGACCTGCGCCGCAGCCGTGCCGCCGCACAGAATATCGTGCCGAACTCCACCGGTGCTGCCAAGGCAATTGGCCTTGTCATCCCCGAACTGAACGGCAAGCTGATCGGCTCTGCCCAGCGCGTGCCTGTTGCCACCGGCTCGACCACCATTCTGGTCGCAGTTGTGAAGGGCAAGGATATCACCAAGGATTCCATCAATGCGGTGATGAAGGCTTCTGCCAGCACCAGCTTTGGCTACACCACCGATGAGATCGTTTCCTCTGATGTCATTGGCATGCGTTACGGCAGCCTGTTCGATTCTACCCAGACCATGGTCACCAAGATCGACGATGACACCTATCAGGTGCAGGTCGTGTCTTGGTACGACAACGAGAACAGCTACACCAGCCAGATGGTTCGCACCATTAAGTACTTTGCAGAGCTGGCCTAAGTAGTTTTCTGCCGGTGTTTGTGCATTACGATGCATAGGCCCAGTAACTAAGCTAAAATAAAGCGCCCCTTTTCATTGTGCAGCAGCACAAGAAAAGGGGCGCTTTTTGTGTTTTCTTGACACCCCTTGGCTTTGCCCGTTGCCTTAGCCCTCTTGTTGCCCTGTAGGGGACAATGATTAACAGGGCTATCATGATACTGCCGCTTTAACGGCGGTAGGGCGAATGATGCAGAAAAAATTTCTTCGTTGCGTCTTTAGATGTTTGCCGGTAGGAAACCCTTCCAAGGCTTTCCGGGGCCACCAGTTAAGCTTGTGGTCCTTGTTGCAGGTAAACGGCGGCTCAAAGGGAGGTGGCGTGATGCGGTGTAAACACTGCCTGAATCACCGTTTGGCGCACCGGCAGGCCGGGCGATTCAATGCGCTCTAAAATCTGCCGCCCTGCCACCCGTGCAAGGTCAATGGTGGGCTGGCAGATTAAATGCATGTGTTGCAGCCCGTATTGGGCCTGTTCGCTGTCTTTATAGCCCAGCAGGTCAATGTCCTTGCTAGCATGCAGCCCGCGCTCTAACAGCTGCAACATCGCCTCGGTGGCCATCACATTGTTGGACACGACCAATGCGGTGCAGTTTGCCTCCAGCAGGGCGTCCAGGTTTGTCGCCACGCAAGAGCTCATCGAATCGCCAATGCGAATCAGCCCTTCAGTGGGCAGGTGGTGGGTGGCCATGGCCGAGCGGTAAGCGTCGAGCCGTTCTGCCGTAGTAGAAATGCGCGGCAAGCCGGTAATGTAACCGATGCGGGTGTGCCCGGTGCGGATCAGGTAGGTCACCCCCTGATACATGGCTTCATAGTTTGCAACGGTAATCGTGTCGCAGGGGCAATGCGGCAGGCTGCGGTCAATAAATACCTTAGGTACATCCTCCGGTACTACCTTGGCAATCTCATCGTAGCTGTCAAGGGTAGAAGCAATCAAAAAACCATCCACAAACCCGTTTGCCAAGGCGCGCAGATTTTCAATTTCCCTCTCTTTGGTCTCTTTGGTGTTCACTACAATCAACCGGTAACCCTGTTCCGCAATAACATTTTCCACTTCTTCGATCAAGGTGGCAAAAAAGGCGTTTGCAATGTCCGGTACCACAAATGCAATCAGGTTATAGCGCCTTGTTTTTAAGCTGCGGGCCATGGCGTTGGGGTGGTAGTCCAGTGCCTCAATTGCCTGTTGCACCCGGTGCCGGGTCTCCTCGGTCACAAACCTTGTATTGTTAATCACATGGCTGACGGTTGCAGTGGAAACACCCGCCTGTTTTGCCACATCCCGAATCCCGGCTTTCGCCATTTGAAACGACCCCTTTGTTGAAAAAAATTTAAGTTAACAGGATACAAAACGTTTAACTCTATTTTAGGTAAATTCTCTCAAAAAGTCAAGTAAACGTTTGCTTAACAAAAACATTTTGCGGAAAACACCTGTTACTTAGATAGAATGCATAAAATATCTTGAAAAATCCTGTAAAAACACGCTAATTGACATAGAACATGAAAGAGAATATGATGTTTTACAGGAGAGAAAAACGGTTACGTAAACGGTTTTCAAAAACAACAGTTCGAAATACAGGAGGTCAAGAGGATGAAAAAAGTATTGGCATTTGTACTGGCTTTCGTAATGCTACTGGGCTTGGCGGGTTGTGGGGCAACTCCCAGTTCTTCCGCGGCAGCTGCTACGTCTGCGTCCACATCTGCATCTGGTAAACCGGCGGCAACTAAGAATTTGAGCGACATTACCATCGCCTATGTTACAGGCGAATTGACAACACAGATTTTCCGTGATCAAGTTGAGGCGATGAAAAACTATTGCGCGCAGATTGGTGTAAACTTTGTTTATACGGCAAATAAAGATGAGGATAAGCTTCTGGAAGCGTGTGATAATTACATTGCCATGGGTGTTGATTGCCTTATCGTTCATGTCACAAGCGATGCTTACATCGAAAGTATGAAAGCTTGTCAGGCAGCCGGAATTCCATGGTTCTCCTATGACACGAAACTGGAAGGCGACGACGCATATTACGGCTGGGATAACTACAAGTTGGGGTACGCCATTGGGCAGAATGCAGCGGCATGGGTGAATGAAAACTTTGGTGCGGGTGATACGGTGTATGCGGCAAGCAACAACTACCCATCTGCAGATTTCCTTGTTACCCGTGAGAAGGGCTACAAAGATGCGTTGGATGAATTGTGTGAAGCGAAAATCGACTGGGTTGTCGAAGCAGTGGGCGGTACAACGGATAACGGCGTTACTGCAGGTGAAAACTACACGCAATGCGGATATGATTTGAACCTTGTTTGTGCAATTAACGATTCTGGCCTATGTGGTGTGTATCAAGCTTTTCAGGCAGCAAATTACGGCGAGGGTAAAAAACTTGCTTTGTTTGGGTGTGATTCTGACCCTGAAGCGCTGAAGGCAATTGCCGAGGGCGGAATTTACAAAGGGACGATTAATACCGGGCTGATTTCGTTAGCCGATGATTTCATTGACATTGCTGTGGGTCTTGCACAGGGGGATGAAAGTGCCAAGGGGGACCACTGGGGTGACTTTGTGCTGATTACCAAGGACAATGTTGCAGACTGGATGTAACCAGTGAGGGTCAAATAAAATAGTTGTATTGCTTATCATAATATAGCTCTTCGAACCAATGTGGGCATAATCAAATATTTCGATTATGCTCACATTTTACGTGAAAGAAAAGGAGGGGGATTTATGGACACTATTCTTGAAATTCAGCATTTAACAAAAAGGTATCCAGGCGTTGTTGCACTGAATAACTTTTCACTAGCAGTGCGTCGTGGGGAATGCCTTGCATTAATAGGCGAAAACGGTGCTGGCAAATCCACTTTAATCAAATCAATTGCAGGGGCTATAGTACCGGAGGAAGGAAAAATTATTTTTGAGGGAAAAGAATATACATCCCTTACACCTGCGTTGTCAAAAGAAATTGGCATTGGGGTAATTTACCAAGAATTCAATCTATGCCCTTCCTTAAGTGCAGCGGAAAACATCTACCTTGGTGAGCCTTTGACAAATGGCATATTTCGCAATGAGTCATTGATGAATAAAAAGGCGCAGGAAATTTTAGATCAATTTAAGGTGGAAGGGTTGACCGCTACCGAACTAATTCGCAACCTGCCTACGGCATACCAGCAATTGGTAGAAATAGCAAAGACCATTGCAAAAAAGGCAAAATTGGTTATTATGGACGAGCCGACGGCCCCGCTGACAGAGCGAGAGGTGGAGGTCTTGTTTCGTATCGTGAAAGAGCTGAAAGCCAAGGGTGTCACCATTATTTATATTTCACATCGATTGGATGAATTGTATCAGATTGCAGATCGCGTAGCGATTATGCGGGATGGATGCTATATTGCCACAGAAGAGACAAAGTCTGTTTCGAAAGAGAAATTGATTGCCTATATGGTGGGGCGCGAACTAAAAAAGAACTTTGGCGAGCGCAATACGCAAACAGAGAAAGTATTGCTTGAGACAAAGGGCTTGGGCGGCAACGGGGTACAACCTTTTTCATTGACACTGCATAAAGGCGAGGTGCTGGGCCTTGGGGGCCTAGTTGGTGCGGGGCGAACTGAATACGCTGAAATGATTTTTGGGGCAGTGGAAAAACAATGCGGAGAAATTTGTATGGATGGTAAACCAATCAAAGTACGCTCGCCTAAGGAAGCCGTTACTATGGGGATTGGTATGGTGCCAGAGGACCGTAAAGAACAGGGTGTATTGCTACGGATGACTATTCGCGAAAATATCGTCATTCCCATTTTGAAGCGTATTTCCAATAAAATAGGCTTTGTAGACAGCAGCAAAGAAAAAAAAATTACACAAGAACAATTTGATGCGTTACACATTAAGGCCCCCTCGATTAACAGGACCGTAAATACCCTCTCGGGCGGTAATCAACAAAAAGTGGTGCTTGCCAAATGGCTTGCCAATGACTGCCGTGTGTTGATATTGGATGAGCCTACCCGCGGGATTGATGTTGCGGCAAAGCAGGAAATTTACAACCTAATCAATGACCTTGCGGCACAAGGCAGAGGTATTATCGTGATTTCATCTGATATGGAAGAGCTGATGGGAATCACAGACCGTATGATGGTGCTGTATGAAGGCAAGTTGATGGGAAAGCTGGAGCATAGTGAGTATACGCAGGAAAAAATACTGACACTGGCATCCGGGGAATAAAAGGGAGAGGTGGCAATTATGAAAAAAATAAAAATATTTGATATTGTCAAGGAATACACTATTTTTGTTATTCTTGTTGGGTTGGCAATTGTATTCGCACTTCAAAATTCTGCATTTTTAAAAATTAGCAATATCCTAACGATACTGCGACAATCTTGCATTATGGGTATCTTGGGTATGGGTGAAATGAGCCTGATTGTTGTTGGGGGATTGAACCTTTCCATGGGCGCCTGTGTAGCTTTGTCTTCCGTGGTCATTGCACTTCTTTCTGTAAAGGTTGGCTTGGCTTGGCCGTTAGTTATTTTGCTGACAGTTCTAATGGACACGGTGATTGGCTTTGTTACAGGGGTAATTATCAACAAAACCAAAATTGTCCCTATGATTGGGACCTTGGCACTGTCTACGATCATCAGCGGGGTTGCGTATCTTATTTGTGGAGGCCTGCCAATCTCAGGGATACCAGATAGTATTAAGGTTTTTTATCAGGGCAGTGTAGGGCCCATTCCGGCCCCAATTATTCTTGCTCTGGTTATTATCGTGATTATGGGCATTATTTTTAAGTATACGTATTTTGGCAGGAATCTTTTTGCTACCGGTAGCAACCGTGAGGCTGCGCGCTTGTCGGGTATCAATGCAGACCACATGTTTATCGCGGCTTATACAATTTGCGGCGGTCTTTGTGGTATGGCAGGTTTGCTGATGGCAGGCCGTGTTGGCTCTGGTAACCCAACTTCCGGTGCAGCATTGGATATGGATGTCCTTTCTGCATTGGTTATTGGCGGTGTGAGCTTTTTAGGCGGGGAAGGCAAGGTTACAAAAGCGGCAGGCGGCATTTTGCTTATTACTATGCTGACGAATGGCCTGACGCTGTCGGGCGTTACAGAATATGTGCAGATGGTTATTACAGGCAGTGTGTTCTTGCTGGCGGTTATATTGGACAGCACACAACACAATCACCTTCATCTTTTTGGATTTCTATTCAAGAAAAACGCATAAACACCCTTTATGGAAAAGGAGGTTTTGAAATGGCCGAATTGTATCGAAAATATTTAAAGCCGGAATATGGTGAGGCAGCACCGGATGCGGTGATCCCTTCCACTCAGGGTTTTGATATAAGCCTACCAACAGAGTATCGCATCATGCAAAACTTTGAAACCATTACAGACCTTACAATGTTGTGGAAAAACTGCTACTGTTTCAAAAAAATCATGACTGTTAAAACAGTAAATACCTTTGTTCATAAGCAAGATTACGACATCCCTGTACGAATTTATCTGCCCCATGGGGAAGGTCCGTTTAAGGTGATGGTGTTTTACCACGGCGGTGGCTGGATGATGAACAGCCTTGATGTATACGATTATGTGCCTCGCTATTTTGCCCAATATGGCAATGTGTTAGTCATTACACCGGAATATAGGTTGGCACCCGAACATCGCTTTCCACAAGGGCTGCAAGATTGCTATGACACGTTGGTGTGGGCACATAGAAATGCGGCTCAATATGGGGGGGATACTAGCAGCGTCAGTGTTTGTGGAGACTCAGCGGGCGGAAACATCGCTGCGGTTGTCAGTTTAATGGCTCGTGATAGTGGTGGGCCTGCAATCCATAAACAATTTTTGTTTTTCCCTGCCACGGTAATGAATTTAGGGTATAGAACGACATCGGAAAAACGCTATGGAAACGGGGATTATTTTTTGGCGATGAACAGTGAGAACGAGAACTTGGTTCCTGCTTACCTTGATGATCCGGCTGATGCCTCCAAACCCTATGTTTCACCCTTGTTGGCGCCTGACTTAAGCAACTTGCCCCCGGCAATGTTTTTATCTGCTGAATGTGACCCTTTACTTGACCAAGGGCTGATGTATGCAGCTAAGCTGGAGGATAGTGGAAATCAAGTGGAATATAATATTTACAAGGGTATGATCCATGCTTTCTTAAATCGGCCACAACAAAAAACATTTGAGGCAATGAATGACGTGATTTCAGCACTGCCACCCATCCTCAAAAGAGAGGAAAACGAAAAATGAAACGTGGAAGCTATTTTCTGGGGGCAGATAAAAACCCCAAGTTTGAAATCAGAGAAATGACTTTTCCAGAACCGGGGCCACACGACGTTTTGGTGAAAAACATGGCCTGTGGGATTTGTGGTACAGATGTACATATTTATCACGGAGAAAAGGGCTCTGCTGAGGTGACCCCGCCCGTAGTTTTGGGACATGAGTTTTCGGGTGTTGTCACCGCTGTGGGCAGTGAGGTGAAAGTGGTAAGTGTTGGTGACCATGTAACGATGGACCCCAACATGTATTGTGGCAAATGTCTGCCCTGCCGTATGGGCAAAAAGCAAAATTGCGAAAACCTGTATGCACTGGGTGTTAATACAAACGGAGGTTTTGCAGAATACACCCTTTGCCCTGATACACAGTGTTTTAAGCTGGCGGATGAAGTTGATTTTGACGTAGCAGCTATGGCTGAACCCCTGGCATGTGCAATACACGGCATAGATCAAGCAGACATTCACCCCGGACAGAGCGTACTGATTATTGGGGGGGGCACCATTGGGCTTTTGATGGTACAACTGTCACGTTTGGCGGGGGCCAGCACTGTTTTGCTTAGTGAGCCGGTAGAAATGCGCCGCAATATAGGTTTAAAGCTGGGCGCAGATAACACGATTGACCCCATTAAGGAAGACGTACCTGCACGCATTAAAGAGCTAACAGGGAGAGAAGGTACCGACATAGTTATTGAATGTGTGGGTAAACCCTTTGCTGTCACCCAGGCATTCGGTGCAGCAGGTTTTGGCTGTCGTATTCTGTTGTTTAGCGTGCCCGGTATAGAGTCTACGGTGGAAATGCCGTTGTTCGATATCTATAAAAAAGAATTGACGATTGTAGGCTCAATGATTAACCCGGACACCCATCAACGCGCGGTAAATTTAATCAACAGCGGTCGCATAGAAATTAAAAAGCTCATTACTCATGTTTTTGATTTAGAGCATCTTGATGAGGCGATTCAAATGCAGATGAGTGTAAAATCTATCAAAGTTGTGGTCCACCCACAGGATAAGTAAAGGGGGAGGCGAAGTATGGCATTATTTCAATGCAAGTTATTCTCAAAAGAACTGTTCCGCAGCGTGAATGTAAATGTTTCGCTGCCCACGCCAGATTCCAACAATGACTTTTTTGACAGTCCAACAGTGTTTCCTAAGCCGGGGCAAAAATATCAGGTAATGTGGTTGTTGCATGGCATTTCTGCGGATGAATCGGACTGGCAACGCTTTTCTTCGGTAGAACGCTATGCACAGGGTAAAAATGTTGCAGTTGTCATGCCAGACGGCTATAACAGCATGTATGTGGATAATCCGTGGGGAGGCAAATATTTTTCTTACCTTACGCAAGAATTGCCAACGATTCTGTGCTCATTGTTGCCGCTTTCAGCTAAGAGAGAGGATAATTTTATTGCGGGGCTTTCTATGGGTGGATATGGTGCGTTTCGTGCTGCGCTTTTAAAGCCTGAAAGATATGCCGCAGCAGCCAGCCTTTCCGGTGGTTTAACGCAAAAAAAACTTGCGGTAAGCGGCATCCAGAAACAGGTGCTGGCTTGGCGTAAGAATGCTTATGGGCCCAACGAGGAATATTTCGTGCCAGAGCAGCATGATTTGCAGGTAATTCTGGAAAATCAGTTGAGGCAGGGGGTAGAATTGCCGCGTTTGTATGAGTGTTGCGGCACAGAAGATTTTCTGCACCCGGATAACATTGCTTTCCGTAATCAGGCACTTGAACTGGGCGCAGACTTGACCTATGAAGAGGGGCCGGGGGTGCACAATTTTGATTTTTGGGACCCTTACATTCGACGTGTACTAGACTGGCTTCCCTTAAAAGGAAAACTTGTAGAGTGAAGTGGATGAGAAAATAGAAGAACAGAACACGAGAAAACAAGAACAGGCCAAGCTTGAGGGCTGGCCGGCTATAAAAAACCACTAGTGACACAAGATTATGGAGGGAGACTGCCCCAATAACAAAAGGGGTTAACAGGTTTTTTTATCAGTTCGAAAAATGAAAGATTTGCTCACTTATGCTTTTGTATATCTGCAGAACAGAAAAGAGGTATTATTATGCAGGGCACAATGCTTCAGCAGGTAATGACAGAACCAGGGAAAATTGTTTTTCGCAGTATTCCAATACCGCACCCCAGCGCAGGACAAGTACTTGTTAAAATCAAAAAGATTGGTGTTTGTGGCAGTGACATCCATGTGTATTACGGGGAACATTCAGGTACAGGATACCCCGTTACACAGGGGCATGAAGTTTCCGGACAGGTGGTTGAGCTTGGTGCAGAAATAGCAGGGTTGAAAATTGGCCAAAAAGTGACCATAGAGCCGCAGGTGTATTGCGGCAAATGCTACCCCTGTACGCATGGCAAATATAATTTGTGCGAGGAACTGAAAGTGATGGGTTTTCAGACCCCCGGGGCTGCCAGTGAATATTTTATTGTGGATGCAACGAAAGTCACAGCTTTACCCAATGAAATGACCTATAACGAAGGTGCAATGATCGAGCCACTTGCAGTTACAGTGCATGCGGCTAAGCGCTTTACAAAATTGAAAGGGGCAAAGGTAGCTATTTTAGGCTGTGGGCCCATTGGCATCCTGCTGGCGCAAACCTGTAAAGCTTTAGGGGCGGCGCAGGTGTTGATTACCGATATATCCGATTATCGATTGCATTTGGCAAAAATGTTAGGTGCCGACTTTTCAGTAAACACGATGCAAAAAGATTTTGGCGAAGCAATGACAGATGTTTTTGGCAAGGACAAAGCGGATGTTATTTATGATTGTGCCGGCAATAATACCACGATAAACCAGGCAATCCAAAATGCTCGCAAAGGCAGTAAACTGGTACTGGTAGCAGTGTTTGCAGGAATTGCAGCAGCAGACCTTTTTACATTAAATGACCACGAGTTGGACTTGGATACTACAATGATGTACCGTCACGAAGATTATTTAGAGGCCATCCAGTTGGTCAACGAGGGCAAAGTTCAACTGCGCCCCTTAATGAGTAAGCATTTTGCATTTAAGGATTACTTGTCCGCCTATCAGTATATTGAGGAAAACAGAGAAACCACAATGAAGGTACTGATTGATGTGGATTCCAGTGAGGAGTAGAGCTGTGAAAATTTCACAAATCGTAACGAAAATACAGCATATAGGCATTCCAACAAACGATATCGAAAAGACCGTTATTTTTTATGAGAGCCTTGGGTTTGAAAACGCCTATACAACCGTAAACAAAACAGCAAATGAAAAAGTTGCATTTTTGCGCCTTGAAAACATGCTGCTTGAAATTTATCAAAATGGACAGGCAGTGAACAAATCGGGCGCAATCGATCATATTGCCCTTGATGTTGTAGATATTGATGCAGCATTTGAAATAGCACAAGCGGGTAAGTATAACCTTCTGGATGATAGTATACAGTTTTTACCTTTTTGGGAAAACGGTGTAAAGTTTTTTACCATTCTTGGCCCCAATGGGGAAAAGGTGGAATTCAATCAAAGGCTGTGAAAAAGTGATGTATGACGTGGTGGCTTTGGGTGAAAGCCTAATTGATTTTACTCCCGCGGGTAAAGATGAAATGGGGATGCAGATGTTTACCCGAAACCCTGGCGGGGCACCAGCTAATGTGCTTGCCATGTACGCAAAATTGGGAGGAAAAACAGCTTTTATTGGAAAAGTGGGTGCGGATGATTTTGGCCTTTTTTTAAAATCTACAATGGAAAAGGCTAAAATCAATTGTGATGGTTTGCTTCAAGATCAAGAGATACCAACTACTTTAGCGTTTGTGCAGTTGAATGAGTGGGGGGATCGGTCTTTTACCTTTTATCGCAAACCGGGTGCCGACATTATGCTTCAGACAGAGGAGGTACCCTTGAAAATCTTAACAGACTGCCACATTTTTCACTTCGGGTCGGTTTCATTGACAGAGGATCCCAGTCGCAGTGCAACACTTTCGGCGGCGCAAGCGGCGAAAAAAGCGGGTGCAATAATCAGTTATGACCCTAATTATCGACCGGTTTTGTGGCCGGATGCTACAATCGCAAGAAATGAAATTTTGAAAGCACTTCCGTTGGTTGATCTGCTAAAGGTAAGCGAAGAAGAAATGGAATTACTAACGGGAGAAACAGACCTTAAAATAGGTGCGGATAAACTTGCGGGAATGGGGCCTAGGGTGGTTTTTGTAACCTTAGGGGCAAAAGGGGCTTATTTCCATACGCCGGTGGGGAATGTGCTGGTTCCCACTTACGACGTGGATACGGTTGATACTACCGGAGCTGGGGATGCGTTTTGGGGTGCCTTATTATTTTTTGTGTCAAGTGAATTGAAAAATGGGATTTTGCAAATTTCACTGGATACATGGAAAAAAGCAACTGACTTTGCAAACGCAGCGGGAAGTTTGACGACAGGCGGAAAGGGTGCAATACCTGCAATGCCCAGTAGAGAAAAAATTCTGTCCTGTATAGCAAAAAACAAGCGTGTGCCTATTTAATGCCTGCATATCCGTAAGGGAGAATTGAAAATCCACAGGGTTTATGGCTTTTTTATTGCAATTTACTCGAAGCCCGAGTAAAATGCCGCAGAACTACCGGCGGGCCGTCTTTCGTGACCCGGCGGCACTGCGGGGCACCCGCGACGACCTTACCGCGCTATTGGCACAACAGGTGGCGGCCGGGGCAAAGCTGCCGAACCTGTATATGACCTGCGGCACAGAGGACTTTATTTTGCCTGCCAATGAAAGCTTTTACCGTGCGGCCAAGGCGCAGGGTGTGACGCCGACCTACGAGACCTTTACCGGCGTACATAACTGGGATTTTTGGGATACCCATAGTAAGGACGTGCTGCGCTGGTTGCCAGATGCCCCGGCAGGGCTGCACAATTAAAATTGCATAAAAAACGAGATGAAAAAGAGAGCGCACCCGGTTCCGTATCCAAACGGTACCGGGTGCGCTTTTTTGTCGCTCTTTTTTTTATGTTAGTTCATGAGGCGAAAAGTGTAATTTATTAAAATTATATACGAATAAATTCATTACGTGTGACATAGTTACCAAGTGTTTGGAAAAGCTGAAATTTTGAAACTTGTTTTTCCCCAATACGACAAAAATCACCAAAAAACAGGTTTGACGCAGGTGAAAATCCTGTGTATGATAAAAAAGCAGAAGGCGGTGGCAAACATGGTGACGATCAAACAGATCGCTCAAGAGACCGGATATTCCATCAGTACCATTTCGATTGTGTTGCGGGGGATGGCGGTCGAGAGAAAAATACCGGAAAGTACCCAGAAAATCGTGCTAGATGCTGCCCGTCGTCTTGGTTACCAGCCCAATGTTTCGGCCCGCCGGCTGTGCAGCCGGCAGGCAGCCAAAAAGAACATTGCGGTATATTGGGCAACCAACTTTGACACTGCGCTGGTGGCAAACCTGCTGCGCGGTTTGCAGCGGTACATTTTAGAGCAAAAATGGTATGCCGAAGTGGCGGTATGCCCTTACCAGCCAGACCATTTGGATGCAAGTGCCAACCCAAGGGTCTTAAACATGTATTCGGGTATGATCCTGTGTACGGCCTCCCGGCAGGACCTCGCGTATATCGAGCAGTTGACTACCTCCTGCCCGGTCGTGCTATATAACCGCATTTCACAGCGGTACCCCAGTGTGCGGGTCGACAATATGGAAGTAGGCCGTTATGCGGCGCGCAAGTTTTTGCAAAACGGGTGCAGCCGGTTTATCGCGGTAGATGATGAGCGGCTTGTAGAATACGCGCTGGAGCGAATTGCCGGGTTTGAAGAGGTGCTGCTTGCGGCTGGGGCCACCCTGCAAAGGCTGCGGCTGCCAGAAAACAGTATCGTGGCGGGCCGCCAAGGCGCGTTGCAGCTGCAACTGGACGACAGCTTGCACACCGGTGTTTTTGTCAACACCGACAACATTGCGTTTGGGTTGCATGCAGGGCTAAATGAGCGCGGTTTTCAAATGCCGGGCACGGTGGAACTGCTGAGTGTGGGGACCCATGAAAAAGAGCTTTACCAGTGTCTGACCCCCAGCCTGTCGGTGGTGGAAATTCCAGTTGAAGAAATCGCTTATCGCTGTGCGCGCATGATGGATGATCTGCTTGAAAACCGCCTTTCGGGGCCGGTACAGACACTGGTGCAGTTTTTGCCGCACGAGCGCGGCACAACAGCCGGCACGTAGGCAAGCTGGTGCCGTGGTGTTTTTGTTCACAATTAGGTGGTAAAATTATAGTAATCAATACCACAAGTGAGGAACGACACAATGCGCAAAAAATTGTTGCTAATTTATAATCCGGTTGCCGGCAAGGGGGAAGCTTCCCGCAAAATTGCCTCTATGATTGAAAGCTTTTCAGGTGCGGGGTATGAAGTGACGGTACAGCCCGTCTTGCCGGGGCATTCCACCAGCCAGATCCTCAAAGAGGCAGAGGGTGTTTACAGCCGCATTGTATGTTGCGGTGGAGACGGCACGCTAAACCATTTGGTAAACGCCCTGATGCAGATGGAAACGCCGCCGCCGTACGGGTACCTGCCCACCGGTTCGACCAACGATTTTGCCCGCAGCATGGAACTGCCGCGCCGCACGAAAGAAAGCTGTACGGCTATGCTGACCGGTAAACCTTTTTGTTATGATGTTGGTAAATTCAACGACCGGTATTTTAACTATGTGGCGGCGTTTGGTGCGTTTACCAATGTTTCTTATCTCACATCACAGGATGAAAAAAATTCACTGGGGTACCTTGCCTATGTGATCGAGGGGTTAAAGCGGCTGCCGATTGGCCGCAAGTTTGTGGCCCATGTGGAATGTGGGGACCAAAGCTGGGACGGCGAGTATTTTTACGTTGCGGTCAGCAACTCCACCTCGGTGGCGGGCATGCAACTGGGGGATACAAAATCGGTGCAACTGGACGACGGGCTGTTTGAGGTGCTGTTAGTCAAAGCACCCGCCAATATGGCAGAGGCCAGCACCATTGGCGCAAAGCTGTTTGCCCGCGATTTTGATGGTGATCTGGTGCGGCTGGAGCACACCGACCATGTGAAATTTACCTTTAAAGAGGAAACAGCCTGGACGCTGGATGGCGAATTTGGCGGCGCGCAGCTTGAAGCAGAGGTCACGGTGATTCCGCGTGCGCTACGCATTTTGCGCAAGGCAAAGTAAAAGAATACATGCGGTGGTGCCAAAGGGGACCGCCGCTTTTTTGTGCCGAAATTCCGTTGCAAAGCGGGGTTTTCCTTGCTTCTAGGGCCGTTCCATGTTAAAATGACAGCGCGCCCTTTTGGGGCGCGATATCATGTTTTTCGGAGGAACAAAATTGTTAACAGTCAGCGATGTCAGCCTTCAGTTCGACGGGGTAGACCTATTTAAACATGTAGACCTGAAATTTACCGATGGCAACTGCTATGGGATCATTGGGGCAAACGGTGCGGGCAAAAGTACGTTGTTGCGCATTTTGTCCGGTGATTTAGAGCCGAGCACCGGCAGTGTCACCATGACTGCGGGCACCCGTATGAGCGTGTTGCAGCAGGATCACTTTAAATTTGACGCTTACACGGTACTTGACACTGTGATTATGGGCAACCGCCGCCTGTACGACGTGCGGTGTGAAAAAGATGCCCTGTATGCGAAAGAAGATTTTTCAGATGCGGATGGGGAGCATGCTGCCCAGTTGGAGGGTGAGTTTGCCGAGCTGGGTGGCTGGGAAGCGGAGACCGAAGCCGCACAGCTGTTGTCCGGCCTTGGCATCCCGGTATCCCAGCACGAGTTGGAAATGTCCGCAATGGACGGCCGCGGCAAGGTGAAAGTATTGCTTGCACAGGCGCTATTTGGCCAGCCGAATATCGTGTTGCTGGACGAGCCCACCAACTACCTTGACATTGAATCCATCACCTGGCTGGAAGAGTTTTTGATCGATTACCCGTACACGGTGCTGGTGGTCAGCCATGACCGGCACTTTTTGAATGCTGTTTGCACCCACACGGTGGATATCGATTACAATCAAGTCAGAATGTACGCGGGCAACTACGACTTCTGGTACGAATCCTCCAAGCTGATGCAGCAGCTCATCCGCAACCAGAACAAGAAAAAAGAAGAAAAAATCAAAGAACTGCAATCGTTCATCCAGCGGTTTTCGGCCAACAAATCAAAGTCAAAGCAGGCGACCAGCCGCAAAAAGGTGCTGGAGACAATCGAGCTTGAGGATATGCCGGCCTCCAGCCGCAAATACCCGTTCGTCGGCTTTACGATGGAGCGTGAGTTGGGCAAAGACATTTTGTTCGTCGAGGGCTTGTCCAAAACGGTGGACGGCGTTAAAGTGCTTGACAACGTGTCGTTCAATGTGGGCCGGGGCGAAAAAATTGCTTTTGTGGGCGATAACGAAGCGGGGCAGACCGCATTGTTTCAAATTTTGTCAGAGGAGCTGCAGCCGGACGATGGCGGTTTTCGCTGGGGTGTTTCCACGATGCGCGGGTATTTCCCCAAAGACAACTCGGCGTTTTTTAATGATTGCGACCTGAACCTCGTAGAATGGTTGCGGCAGTATTCCAGCGACACGACCGAAACTTATCTGCGCGGTTTTTTGGGCCGTATGCTGTTTTCGGGCGACGAGGTATACAAGCCGGTCAAGGTGCTGTCCGGCGGCGAAAAGGTACGCTGCATGCTCTCCCGCATGATGTTGGGCACGGCAAACGTTCTTTTGCTTGACCAGCCGACCAACCATTTGGATCTCGAAAGCATCACGGCGGTCAACAACGGCCTTAGCAGCTTTGAGGGCGGTTTGTTCTTTTCCAGCCACGACCACCAGTTTATCGACACGGTGGCTACCCGCATCATCGAGCTGCGCACCGAGAGTGACGGCGGCGGTTGTATTGACCGCATTGGCAGATACGACGATTTTTTGGAGTACAAAGCCACGTTGCACCAGCACGAAACGCTGCTGTAACAGGTAAAACCCCCAAGATTTTATACGGCAAAAAAGCAAAGGGCAAAGTTGTTTTGCCCTTTGCTTTTTTTAGTTGTTTTTGTGTATTTTACAAATGCTTTACACCGAATCCCTTGAAGCTCGCAGTAATATCGTGCTATAGTGTGCTTGTTGTGTAAAGAAAAAGTAAAGCAAATGTAAAGCAGGAAGTGAGCCTTTTTCATGACAATTACGCTTGGTGATTTTATCAGTCAACTGCTCAGCAGCCCGCCGCTTGCCGTGACGGTGCTGCTGACGCTTGGGGTCATTTTGGTCAACGGGTGGACCGACGCCCCCAACGCGATCGCGACCTGTGTTTCGACCCGCAGCATGGGGGTGCGGCCAGCCATTTTAATGGCGGCAGTCATGAACTTTGCCGGGGTGCTGACAATGACCACCCTCAACGCCACGGTGGCTGAAACCATTTACAACATGGTGGATTTTAAGGGGCAGGCGCACGAAAGCCTGGTGGCCTTGTGCGCGGCCATGGTGGCCATTGTGGCGTGGGCTACCGCCGCTTGGGCGTTTGGCATCCCCACCAGTGAAAGCCATGCATTGATTGCCGGGCTGTCCGGGGCCGCGATTGCGCTGCAAGGGGGCCTTAGCGGCATCAACGGCAGCGAGTGGATCAAGGTTATTTATGGCCTAATACTTTCAACACTGCTGGGCTTTGGGCTGGGCTGGCTGTTTTCAAAACTCACTGTGCTGGTGTGCCGCACAATGGACCGGCGGCGCACGGTGGGGGTGTTTCGCTGGGCGCAGGTGGGTGGTGGCGCTGCAATGGCGTTTATGCACGGTGCGCAGGACGGCCAAAAATTTATGGGCGTTTTTCTTTTGGGCATTTTCCTTGCACAGGGCAATGCGGGCGCCAGCAACTTTGTCATCCCGGTTTGGCTAATGGTCCTGTGCAGCGCGGTGATGGCGCTGGGCACCAGCATTGGCGGGTACCGCATTATTAAATCGGTGGGCATGGATATGGTCAAGCTGGAAAAATATCAGGGCTTTTCTGCCGACCTTGCGGGGGCCGTTTGCCTGTTGCTGTCGTCGGTGACCGGGTTGCCGGTCAGTACCACCCACACCAAAACCACCGCCATTATGGGCGTGGGCGCCGCAAAGCGGCTGTCCAGTGTCAACTGGGGCGTTGTCAAAGAAATGGTGTTTGCCTGGGTACTGACCTTCCCCGGCTGCGGGCTGATCGGCTGGGCAATGGCAAAGCTGTTTATTGCAATTTTTTAAAAGAATTCTTCGAAACGACGGAGGGAAATAAAATGGCAAAGCGACAGGAAAACGATTATTTTGAAATGCTCAAAGGGCTGGCGGCCTATTGCATGCGGGCCGCACTTGCACTGCAAGGCACCCTGCAACAATTTGACGTAACGTTGTTGCCACAGCAACTACAAGAGATGCACACAATCGAGCACGAGGCGGATCAGGCGAACCACGACCTGCACGACCATCTGGTGCGCGAGTTCATCACCCCCATTGAGCGGGACGATATTACGGTAATGGCTTCGCGCATCGATGATATCACCGACGCAATTGAAGATGTGTTGTTGCGGGTCTATATGTTTAATGTGCGCGAGCTGCGCGATGAAATGTTGCCGTTTGTAGAGTTGATCGTGCGCTGCACCCAGGCCTTGCAGGACGGGTTGCAGGAGTTTGCGAATTTTCGCAAATCTAAAACGGTACGCGAAAAAATTATTGAAATCAATAATTTAGAGGATGAGGGCGACCGGCTGTACCTCACCGCAATGCGGCGGCTGTTTGCCGACGGGGCTACGGCAGAGGAAAAACTGGTGTGGACCGAGCTGTTTGATTGCTGCGAGCTGTGCTGCGACGCCTGTGAGGACGTGAGCGACGCGATGAGCCGGGTGATTATGAACAACACTTGAAGCAGTAAAAAAATATGACACAAAAGGTCGCACCGCAAGGGGCGGCCTTTTGTGCTGTGCCAGTAAAGAAAATGCGGCTTGTATGCCTTGCAGGGTTGATGTAAAATACTACCATGTCAAACGTAAAAGTTTTTATTTTTGAAATATCCGGCCTGTGCAGAGCGTTACCTGTATAGAGCGCGCGAAGGCCCAAACAGAGGGGCCGGCGCTGCCGGGGGAGGACGCGTGTGTGAAGACAGCGGTGCAAAAGTTGCAAAACAGTAAAATGGCAACCTGGTTGCTGACGGTGTGGGCGGTGGGGCTGTACCCGCTGCTGTGCCAGTTTTTTGCCGAGTGGGTGAGGCTGCAAAAGGCAGGTCTCGCCCTGCGGTATTTTTTGGGGCATCTGCCGGCGGCGGCGCTGGGCACGGTGTTTTTGGCGGGTGTCGTGCTGACACTGGCTTTTTTGACCCGCCGCCCCTGGGCGGGGGTGTTGCTGGTTGGTGGCCTTGCGTTTATTGGCGCATATGCTAATTTTTATAAAATCACCTATCGCGGCGACCCAGTGTTGCCCAAAGATTTGGTGATTGCCGGGGATGCGGCCAAGGTGGCGACAGAATTGTCGATCCCGCCCACCTTCCCGATGGGGGTGTTTTTTCTGTTCTTTTCGCTCAGCGTGTTAATCCTGCTGCCGGTGCGGCTGCCGGGTAAGGGGCGGTTGTCGGTGCGGTTGCCGCTTGCGGCGGTGGGGGTTGCCTTTTGCGCGCTGTGGCTGTCCGGGGTGCTGTGGAACAGCGGAGTGCAAGAAAAGCTTAACATTGACACCATGGCGTTTCGCCCCGGCGAAAGCTATGAAAAAGCGACCTTTGCGACTGGCTTTTTAATGTATGCCGGCGCGCTAAACCCCAAACAGCCGCAGGGGTATGACGAGCAAAGCGTACAGCAGGCCGCCGAGGCGTTGCCGCAGGCAGACCATGCCGGCCAGCGCGAACCGGATGTGGTGGTGGTGATGCTGGAAAGCTATTACCGGTTATCCAATGTGCAGGGGGCAAGCTACGACACCGCGCTCACGCAGAATTACGACCGGTACGCGGCAAAGGGAATTTCGGGTTATTATTATTCTGATAAATATTCCGGCGGCACCGAAGAGATGGAATTTGGTGCGCTAACCGGGTTTTCGACCAGCCTGCTACCCAGCGGCAGTATCCCCTATGTTGAATACGTGAGGGGGCAGTTCCCCAGTTACCCGCGTTTTTTAAAGGAACATGGGTACAAAACCATTGCGCTGCACCCTTATGACCCCACTATTTACCGCCGCAACACGGCGTACCCGGCCATGGGGTTTGACGAATTTTATTCGCAAGGCGATTTTGTGAGCCCGCAAAAGCACGGCACTTATATTGACGATGTGCAGACGGCAAAAAAGCTGATCGAACTGTACGAGCAGGCCACAGCGGACGGCGGCCCGGTGTTTTTGCACACGGTGACGATGCAAAATCATATCCCCAACGCGCCGGATGAATATGCCGATGATTACAAGGTACACTCTAGCCTTGCCGGGGTAGAGCCTTACTATGTCGACAGTTTGGACAGTGTCGCGACCGGCCTGCGGGATGCTGACAACGCCATTGGGCTGCTGTGCGATTACTTTTCAAAGTCGGATCGCGACGTGGTGCTGCTGGTTTTTGGGGACCACCAGACCGCGATAGGGGACAAAAATGGTGCTGAACTGCTCGACGAATTGCCGTCGTTTAACGCACAGAGCAGCTACGACCAGATGGTCAACACGCATCAGGTACCCTACCTGATGTGGGCAAACTTTGAAACGAAGCAGGCCGAAACTGCGGGCGCGATGCCACCCTACCAACTGCTGGCCACCACGTTGCAACGATATAATGTATTGCGGCCCGCGTGGTTCGACTTTTTAGCCCAAAGCCAAACGACGTTGAAAGGCATCAACCTTGGGTACGTGATCGAGCCGGACGGCAGCTTGGGCAGTACGGTAAAAGAGGCGACCAGTGCGCAGGCACAGCTGCTGCGCACCCAAAGCCTGTTGCAGTATGACGCAATGTTTGGCAATGGCTATGCGCTGGCGCAGATGTACCGGTGAACTAAAAAAGCACCGGCCAGCGGCCGGTGCGGATGATGTTTCAACCAAGAAGGCGATGTATTGTTGAAAAGATTAAAATGCGATTACGATGCCGCCATCGTTGGCGTAAACCGTGGAAACGCCACAGGTCGGCACAACCAGTACATCCTCCAGTGCCGGGCAGGCACTCAGCAGGTCTTTTTTGAGGGTTTGCGCCCGCTCTGCACAGTTGCATTGGCTAATGACCAGCCGCACGCTGCGGTGCGCTGCATCAGAAGTCATCTCGGCCACCTTTTGTACCAGTCTTTTCAGGGCGTTGGCCGTGCCGCGAATTTTTTCAAGGCAAATGATCTCGCCCTCGCCGTTTTCTGACATCAGCGGGCGCAAGCTCAGCATGCTGCCGATTACACCGGCCGCCTTGCTGATGCGCCCTGCTTTGATGAGGTTTGACAGGTCTTCCAGCACAAACATGGTGCGCATCTTGTCGCGCAGTGCGCAAGTCTCGCGCACAATATCGTCAAACGGCAGTTCTTCACGTATTTTATCGGCTAAAAACAAAGCGAGGCGGGTTTGCCCGGCAGAAGCACTTTGGGAGTCCAGCACGTAAACTTGTTTGTCGGGGGTCTCTTCCAGCACTAAATCACGGCCCATCATCGCGGCGTTGTAGCTGCCGGAAAGCTTGGAAGAAAGCGTGACGACAATGCAGGCATCCGTAGCGCGCATTTCGGCGGCATAATCCTCCGGTGACGGGCACGCGGTAGAAGTCGCCTCACGGGAGGCCTTCATTTTTGCAAGAAAATCCTGCGGGTCCAGCGTATCGTCGTCCAAATGGCTGTAGGTGTTACCAATGCGCACCTCCAGAGGGATAACGCGAAGTTCCAGCAAGTTTTTTAATGCCGGGGTAACGTCGCAGCAGCTGTCGACAAGAATCGAAATGGCCATAAATATCCTCCCAACCCGGTTGTAAGTACCCAGGTATGATCAATGACGGTTGCTTTCCATTTTAAGGTGATAGGGCCCGGTTGTCAAACCAAAAATATACACCTTGCGGGAAAGTACAGTCTCCCCTTGTAATTGTACAGGTGATTTGTTACTATTCTACTAGTGAATTGTGAAAAAATATTGCCCAGACGGGGCAAATTGCAGAAAAGAGGGCAAGTTGCGGCATGGAAAACAGAGTGACAGCGTATTTAAAAGAAAAACAGCTTGATTTGCCGGTACTTTTTACTGGCGAAGATACCAGCACGGTAGCCAAAGCGGCGGCAGTGCTGGGGGTCGAAGAGGGACGCATTGCCAAAAGCCTTGCCTTCCGGCTGAAAGACGGCAGCGCGATGGTGCTGGTCGTCTGTGGCACCGGGCGCATTGACAACCGCAAATTTAAAGACCAGTTTCACTGCAAGGCCAGCATGCTAAGCCATGAGGACACTCTGGAAGTGACTGGTCACCCGGTGGGTGGGGTGTGCCCGTTTGCACTGCCGCAGGGTGTGGCGGTGTATCTAGATGCCTCTTTAAAGCAGTATGACGTGGTTTACCCTGCGGCCGGCACCCCGGACAGCGCCGTGCGGGTAGAAGTGGCAAAGTTGGAAGAATATACCGGTGGCAGCTGGGTCGATGTTTGCAAAGTGGAAGAACCGGCAGAATAGTAAGGTAAGGTTTGGGCGTGGCTGTAAAGAAGCCCGCCTTGTTTTATTGTACAAACGCAACAGGAGGCGCACATGAAAACCGATATTGAAATTGCACAAGAAGCACAGATGCTGCCCATTGAACAAATTGCACAGGGGCTGGGCCTCGGCCCACAAAGTATCAGCCCCTATGGCCGTTATAAGGCAAAGCTAGACCACCGGCTGGTTGCCCAGTTGGCGCAAAAGCCGGACGGCAAGGTGATTTTAGTGACTGCCATCAGCCCCACCCCGGCGGGGGAGGGCAAAACGACTACCAGTGTGGGCCTTGCCGATGCGCTGCACCGCCTGGGCCGCCGCGTGATGCTTTGCCTGCGCGAGCCCAGCCTTGGCCCGGTATTTGGAGTCAAGGGCGGCGCTGCGGGCGGCGGGTATGCACAGGTGGTGCCGATGGAGGACATCAACCTGCATTTTACCGGGGACCTGCACGCCATTGGCGCGGCCAACAACCTGCTGGCCGCTATGGTGGATAACCATATTTTTCAGGGTAACCGGCTGGGTATCGACCCGCGCCGCGTCACTTGGCACCGCTGTGTGGATATGAACGACCGGCAATTGCGTGACATTGTGGATGGCCTTGGCGGCAAAACAAATGGTACCCCGCGCGAGGACGCGTTTGATATCACGGTGGCAAGCGAAGTGATGGCGGTGTTCTGCCTTGCCTCCGACCTTGCCGACCTGAAAGAGCGCCTTGGGCGCATTGTGGTGGGCTGGACCTATGCCGGTGAGCCGGTGACGGCGGCGCAACTGGGTGCGGCGGGCGCAATGGCCGCACTGCTCAAAGATGCGTTTGACCCCAATTTGGTGCAGACACTGGAGCACACCCCGGCGCTGATCCACGGCGGGCCGTTTGCCAACATCGCCCACGGCTGCAACAGCGTCATTGCCACCCGGCTTTCGCGCAAGCTGGCAGATTATGTGGTGACCGAGGCGGGCTTTGGTGCCGACCTTGGGGCGGAAAAGTTTTTGGATATTAAGTGCCGGTTGTCCGGCATCCGGCCTAGTGCGGTGGTTGTGGTGGCAACACTGCGCGCACTGAAACATCACGGCGGCTGCCCCAAGCAGGCACTGGGCGAAGCGAATGTCGATTTTGTGCGTGCCGGGCTGCCGAACCTTGCCCGCCACATTGAAAATATGCAGAACTTCGGCCTGCCGGTCGTGGTCGCGCTCAACGCGTTCCCCACCGACACCGAGGCCGAGCGGGGCGAAGTAACGGCCCTGTGCGAGAGTATGGGGGTACCCTGTGCGCTGTCGGAGGTATTTGCCAAAGGTGGGGCCGGCGGGGAAGAGCTGGCGCAGCAGGTGCTTGCGGTAATTGATACACAGGCCGAGACACCGGCGCTACAACTTACCTATGCCGACGAGCTGCCATTTGCCGAAAAGGTGCGTGCAGTCTGCCGCAAGGTGTACCGCGCCGACGATGTCGAGTTTTCGGCGGCGGCGCAAAAGGTGCTGGCGTCTTATGAGCAGCTGGGGTATGGGCATTGCCCGGTTTGCATTGCAAAAACGCAGTATTCGTTTAGCGACAACCCCAAGTTGCTTGCGGCCCCCACCGGGTTTACCGTGCAGGTGCGGGATGTGAGGCTTTCTGCCGGGGCGGGCTTTATCGTGGTGCTGTGCGGCGCAATTATGACAATGCCCGGCCTGCCCAAGGTGCCGGCGGCCGAGCAGATTGATGTGGACACGAACGGGAAAATCACCGGGCTGTTTTAAGTGCGATGATCTTCTCATTGCAGTGCCCTGTATGCGGGCACTGCTTTTTTTTGCCTCAGCGCTGGCAGGCGGGCAGATACTTTACAACTTTGGCGACAAATCGGCGCGGAAAGTGGAATTTTTTATGCCCGTGTGATAGAATACATAATGTATCAAAATGTGCCAAAACAGTAAAAGTGTGGGCATGTATAGTTTAAAAAACAGAAAATTCAAAATAACCAGAGGTATGACATGGGAAAATTCAACTTCATTGAAACCGGGCTATCCGGGGTGATCATCATCGAGCCGACCGTATTCGGCGATGCGCGCGGCTATTTTATGGAAACCTATACCCGCCGCGAGTTTGCACAGGGCGGTATTGACCGCGAGTTTGTGCAGGACAATCAATCAAAAAGCAGCCGCGGTGTGCTGCGCGGGTTGCATTTTCAAAAACAGCACCCGCAGGGCAAGCTGGTGCGGGTCGTTTCTGGTGAGGTGTTTGACGTTGCGGTGGACTGCCGCCCCGGCAGCACGACCTTTGGCAAATGGACAGGCGCCACGCTTTCGGCAGAAAACAAAAAGATGTTTTACATCCCGGAAGGGTTTGCACACGGGTTTGTGGTGCTGAGCGACGAAGCGGAGTTTACCTATAAATGCACCGATTATTATACCCCCGGCGACGAGGGTGGCATCCCCTGGAACGACCCGAGCATTGGGGTGGAGTGGCCACAGGTGGGAACGCCGTTTTTGACGAGCGAAAAGGATGCTGAGCACCCGGCTTTTGACCAGCAGAATTTTGATTACTTTACGAGGTGGCTTGCGAAATGAGCAAACTGAAACCTTATATTCAGGATTTCTGGCGGTACCGCCATCTGTTGCACAACCTGATCAGCCGCGACATCAAGGTGAAATACCGCCGCAGTGTGCTGGGCATCTTGTGGAGCGTACTCAACCCCTTGTTGATGATGTTGGTTCTGTATGTGGTATTCAGCCAGATCTTCCACAATTTACAGATGGACCGCGGTGACACGCAGGTGAATTTTGCCGTTTACCTGCTTACCGGCCAACTGGTGTACAACTTTTTTTCAGAGGCGACCCAAACAGCCATGAGCAGTGTGCTGGGCAGCGCGCCACTCATCCGCAAGGTCTATATCCCCAAATACATTTTCCCGCTGGAAAAAGTGGCGTTTTCGTTCGTCAATACACTGTTCAGCCTGATCGCGCTGGTGCTGGTGCTGGCGGCGACCCACACACCGCTGCATGCTACGGTACTGCTGTTCTGGGTGCCGCTGGTCATTTTGTTTGTATTTAATTTTGGGGTGGGGCTGATCCTTGCTTCCGCCACCGTATTCTTTCGCGATATCATGCATTTGTATGGGGTGCTCGTCACGGCGTTGATGTACCTGACCCCGATTCTTTACGATGTCAGTATTCTGCCCGAATGGGCGCTGAAAGTCATCCCGTTCAACCCGCTTTACTGGTTTGTTAGCATGTTCCGTGATTTTGTCATCTATGGTACGATGCCAAGCCTCAATGCATGGATCGGCACCTGCCTGTCGTCGGCTGTTGTGTTGGTGTTCGGGCTGGTACTCTTCAAAAAAACGCAGGACCGTTTTGTCCTGTACATTTAAGGGGTGCGCGGTATGAGCATGATTGAAGTATGCGACGTTTCCATGCGGTTTAACATGGCAAAAGAGCGGGTCGATAACCTGAAAGAGTTTTTCATCAAAAAGGCAAAGGGCACGCTGAAATTTGAAGAGTTTTACGCGTTGCGCGGTGTTTCACTGACGGTGGAACGCGGCGATGTCTACGGGCTGATCGGCCTCAACGGCAGCGGCAAATCGACGCTTTTAAAAATTGTGGCGGGGGTGTTGAAGCCCACGACCGGCACCGCAGTGGTGCGTGGCACCATTGCGCCGTTGATCGAACTGGGTGCCGGGTTTGATATGGACCTGACCGCCCGTGAAAACATCTATCTCAACGGGGCAGTATTGGGGCTGGAGCCCTCTTTTATTAATGAAAAGTTCGATGAAATCGTTGAGTTCAGCGAACTGCGCGAGTTTTTGGATGTGCCGCTGAAAAACTATTCCTCCGGTATGGTGGCCCGCATTGCATTTGCCATTGCCACCGTGACAAGACCGGATGTGTTGATTGCGGACGAAATTTTGTCGGTCGGTGACTTTTTGTTTCAAAAAAAATGCGAGCAGCGGATGCGTGAATTGATGAGCGGTGGCACCACAGTGCTGATCGTCAGCCATTCCATCAGCCAGATTGAGCGCCTGTGTAACAAGGTGGCGTGGCTGGACCATGGCAAGATCAAGTTGGATGGCGCAGTGAGTGAAGTGTGTGAAGCGTATAAACAGCTGGACCCTGCGGCTGCGGCGGAACAAGAGGAAAGGACCGACAAGCATGAGTGAAAAGCCGACCCCACAGCCTGTTGCCGAACAGGACAGTATCGGGAAAGCGGTTCGCCGTAGCCTTTCGCCCGCCCATGCGGCCAGTTTGTTGCAGCGTGGGGTGCGCAGCCTGACAGAGCAAGGGGCAGAGGCCACCGGGCGCGAAATCGCGTTTCGGGTAAACCTGATGCTGGGGCGCGACACTTGGCAGCATAGAGCTGATTTGCCGCTGCGCAGAGAACTGCGCGAGCAGCGGCGTGCACAGTTTGCAAAAATGCCGTGTATCAGCGTTGTGGTGCCGCTGTACAATACCCCGGTGCTCTATCTGCGGCAGATGGCACAAAGTGTGCTCGGGCAAAGCTACGCGAACCTTGAGCTGGTACTGGTGGATGCAAGTGACCGCGAGCACGCAGAGGTGGGGGCTTATTGCAAAACCCTTACGGATGAGCGGGTCAACTATGTTCGGCTTGCTAAAAACGGCGGCATTTCAAATAACACCAACCTTGGTTTTGCAGAGGCAAACGGCGATTATTTTGCACTGCTGGATCATGACGATACCCTGCAAAAAAATGCGCTTTATGAAGTGGTGCGGGCCATCAACGAGACCGGCGCCGATTTTTTGTACAGTGATGAAATTGTGTTGGGCGCCGACTTGAAAACGTTGCGCGAATATCACTTTAAGCCGGATTTTTCGCCCGACACGTTGCGAGGCTGCAATTACATTACCCATTTTTCAGTGTTTTGCCGCGGCCTGTTGCAAAAGGCTGGCGGGGGCGAGCGCGCGCAGTTTGACGGTGCGCAGGACTATGATTTGATCCTGCGCCTGACCGAGCAGGCAAAAGTAGTGCACCATATCCCCAAAGTGCTGTATTTCTGGCGCAGCCATGCGCTGTCCACTGCCAGCGATATTTCGGCAAAGCCCTATGCGATCGAGGCTGGGGCAAAAGCGGTTGCGGCCCAGTTGCAGCGCCTTGGCCTGCGTGGCACGGTCGCCCCACAGGAGGATGCCCCCGGTAGCTACCGTGTGACGTACGAGCTGACCGCGCGGCCGCTGGTTTCGGTGCTCATCCCAAACAAAGACCACACCGACGATTTGCGCCGTTGCCTTGACAGTCTGGTGCAAAAGGCAGGGTACGAAAATCTGGAACTGCTGATAGTCGAAAACAACTCGGTGCAGCCGGAGACTTTTGCTTTTTATGAAAAAGAGCTGCCACAGTACCCAAACTGCCGGCTTTTGACCTACAAAGGGCCGTTTAATTTTTCTGCCATCAACAACTTTGCCGCCCGCGCGGCAAAGGGGGAGCAACTGCTGTTGCTCAATAACGACATTGAGTTGCTGGGCGATGGGTTTATCACCGAACTGCTGATGTATGCCCAGCGCCCGGACGTTGGCGCGGTGGGGGCAAAGCTCTACTACCCGGATGATAAAATTCAGCACGCCGGGGTGTTTATTGGCCTTGGCGGCAGCGCGGGGCATAGCCACAAGGGCCTGCCACGGGACAATAAGGGCAATTTGTACCGGCTTTCTACCACACAGAACATGAGCGCCGTCACCGGCGCCTGCCTGATGGTCAAAGCAGAGCTTTACCACAAGCTGGGCGGGCTGGACGAACAGCAATTTGCTGTGAGCTACAACGATGTGGATTTTTGCCTGCGGTTACGGCAGGCGGGGTATTTGAATGTAGTTACCCCTTATGCCGAAGCGTACCATTACGAAAGCAAAAGCCGCGGGCTTGACACCGGCGGGCCCAATGCCCAGCGCTATCAGGGTGAGCGCGAGCGGTTTTGCAAAAAGTACAAAGCGCTGATTTTGGGCGGTGACCCCTATTATAACCCGCATTTTACCCTGCTGTATGAAAATTACGGCTACCGCTGAGCGGGGTACGAAAAAGTGAGGAGACGGCATGCAGCAAATGAAACGCCTGCGCGAGCTGGTACAGCTGTTTTTTAAAATGGTGCGCAAAGAGGGTTTTGCCGCTACTGTGCGGTGCCTTACCGGGTTTTTGCGCCGCCGTTTGCGCTCTAAAAAAGGCCGCTTTGTGCCGACTCGTGCGGTGCTGGAGCGTCAGCGCGCCGAGCGTACGGAGCAATGGCCGAAAATCAGCATCTGCACGGCACTGTACAATACCGACCCGCGCTATTTAAAAGAATTTCTCGACAGCTTTTTAGCACAGACGAACCAGAATAGCGAGCTTTGTCTGGCTGATGCCAGCGACGCAGATCACGCCGAAGTGGGCGAAATCGTCGAAGCATACCACAGCGAGCGTGTGCGCTATTGCAAGCTGGCGGGCAATGGCGGCATCAGCGAAAACACCAACGCGGCGGCAAAGCTTGCAAGCGGCAGCTACCTTGCGCTGGCCGACCACGACGACATTTTGTCACCCGATGCCTGCTATGAGCTGGCAAGGGCGGCCGCTGCCGGGGCGGATTTCATTTACAGTGATGAAGCACTGTTTGACCGTGACTGGCTGCGGCCCCGTGTCGGGCATTTTAAGCCGGACTTTGCACCAAATTACCTGTTGGGTTGCAACTACATCGGGCATATTGCGGCGTTCCCCGCAAAGCGGTTTTGGCAGGTGGGCGGGCTGCGTGCACCGTTTGACGGCAGTCAGGACCACGATTTGTTTTTTCGCCTGACGGAAGGCGCGAAGCAGATTTATCACATCCCCCGGGTGCTGTATTACTGGCGGGTACATGCGGGCAGCACCAGCGGCGGTGTTGGGGCAAAGCCCTATGTCACGCAGGCATCGCTGGCCGCCATTGATGCGCATCTGGCGCGCACCGGGGTGGCCGGCAAAGCGCGCGAGGGGATGTTCCCCTCCACCTATAAAGTGGATTATACGATCAGCGGTGAGCCACTGATTTCGATTTTGATCCCGAACAAAGACCACATTGCCGACCTTACCCGTTGCCTTGACAGCATTTACAGCAAAACGACCTGGCCGAGTTTTGAAGTGGTGGTTATTGAAAATAATTCGGCAGAGCCTGTGACGTTTGAGTTTTACAAAAAAGTAGCGGCAGAACATCAAAACCTCAAGGTAGTGCAGTACGAAGGGCCGTTCAATTTTTCCGCCATCAACAACTTTGGGCGCAAAGCGGCAAAAGGCGAATATCTGGTGCTGCTGAACAACGACATTGAGGTCATTACACCAAACTGGATAGAAGAAATGCTGATGCTGGCGGTGCAGCCGCACACCGGGGCTGTGGGGGCCATGCTGTATTACCCGGATGATACCGTGCAACACGCCGGTGTCATCACGGGGCTTGGCGGGTTTGCCGGGCACAGCCACAAATATGCGCACCGCGGGCACAGCGGGTATATGTTCCGCCTTGCCACCGTGCAGGATTTTTCGGCGGTCACGGCGGCAATGATGATGGTGCCGGCAGCAGCTTACGATGCGGTAGATGGCCTCGACGAGGGGTTTGCCGTCGCGTTCAACGATGTGGATTTTTGCCTGCGGTTGCGCCGCGCGGGGTATGCGGTGCTGTTTACCCCATGGGCACAGGCCTACCATTGCGAAAGCAAAAGCCGTGGCCTAGACCAAAAGGGCGAAGCGAAAGAGCGGTTTGAGGGCGAGCGTGCCCGGCTGAAACAGCGGTTTGGTGACGAACTGCTGCATGACCCGTTTTACAGCCCCAACCTGACGCTCGACCGCGAAGATTTTTCAGAGGCGGCAGTGTTGCCCAAAGAGGAACAATAAAACCGGTACTCAACCCTTAAGGGAGGCCTTTTTTTGAAGCTTTCACAGACACCAAACCGCGTGGGCATTTTTGCGTATTATGATGCGGACGGCATCGTGGACGATTATATCCCGGTGCTGGTGGGTGCGGTGCACCCTTTTTGCAGTTACCTGCTTTGCGTGGTCAATGGAGAGTTAAACGAAGAGGGGCGGCAAAAGCTACAGGCGGTATCGGATGAACTACTGCTGCGCCCGAATGAAGGGCTCGACATCACCGGATACAAAGAAGGGCTGTTCCACCTGAAAGAAAAAGTACTACAGGCGGACGAAGTGCTGTTTTTCAACCAGACCATTTTTGGCCCGCTGACCCCGCTGAACGGGATGTTTAATGAGATGAACGCCAGAGACCTTGATTTTTGGGGGCTGACCAAACACAAGGGGCTAAAGGCGGATTTGACAGATACCATCTGGAGTAAGGTGGAATATGGGTATCTTCCCCCCCATATTCAAAGCTTTTTCTTTGCCGTGCGCGGCGACCTGTTGCATTCCCCGGAGTTTTGGGAGTACTGGGAAGCACTGCCAGTGATTCACGATTATGTGGAGGCCGTCAGCTACCACGAGGTCAAATTTACGAAGTATTTTGAGGATCAGGGGTACCACAGCGAGCCGTATATCGACTGCAGTGACTGGGAACAGTATACTGATTATGCGCTGATGGGCATGCCGGCGCAAACCGTGCGAGATAAAAACTGCCCATTTATCAAGCGCAAAAGCTTTTTTACACCGCGCACAGCGGTGCTCAGCGTGCCGCAGGGCGGGGCAGGGTGGCAGCTATATCAGCAGTTGGCGCAGACCGGCGCTTACCCGGTCGAGTTGATTTTACAAAACCTCACCCGCACCGTACCGGCCAGTGAATATTTGCCCGCGCTTGCCCCCAGTTTTTGCCCGGGCATGCAGCGGGCGACACAAACCGGCACGGTGGCGCTGGTCGCACGTATCGATAATGTTGAGTTTTTGCCCAGCCTTTTGGATTCTGCCGCCACAATGCCGCCGGAGGGGATGCTATTTTGTCTTGCCGGAACTACTGAATTGCAATGCGCTGTGCAGCAACAATTGCCAAAGGCAAAGGTGCTGGTTTGCAGCGATGATGGGTTTTCGGTACTGTTTACCCAGTTGTGGCAACAGGTGCAAGGGTATAAATATCTTTGCTACTTGTCGTTGATGCCAGTGACCGTGGGGGATGATTTGTATCGCCGCAGTATTGTGGACAGTACTATTGCCGCATTGGGTAATTTGAATGCCGACCTTGTCATGCTGCATGAGCAACCGGGTATCGGGGTATTGTTGCCGCCGCAAGACATGGTGGGTGATGGGTTTGATGGTTTTTTACCCTATGATGAGGCAAAGCCTTATTTACAGTTTGCCCCGCAGCTTGATAAGCTAACATTTGGCAAGCCACTACTGTGGCTGTGCAGCGGCAGCTTTTTTGCCCGCACCAGCGTCATGGCACCGTTGGCAATACTGCCGTGGGCAGAAATCAATGTACTCGAGCATGCCGACTGGGCGCAGGAGATTTTTCTACCGCTGGTGGCGCAGCAAAGCGGCCTGTTGTGTGGGTTTGCGCTGCCGTGGCAGGATTTGATGCGCGAATACTGGAACGCGCGGGAATATGTAAGCCGGTTTGCGAGTATTTTTGAGACCCCTTACAAAAAAGGCGCGGACATGATTGAATTTCGCATGAAAGGTATTCGTGATTTCTATTTAGAGCGGCGCTACCAGATGACGTTGCAGCAGGCGTTTGCCGCGAAGCTGGGGTTTAAACAAAAGCTCTGGATTATTTTGCAACTTTTGCTTTCGCCTGCGGCCTTTGAGCGCTTGCAGAAGTTGTTGCACGGTGGGCAACTGCCCACCCCACCGCCGCCACCGGAAGATGGCTTAGATTAAGCGGCCCTGCGCCGTGTACTGGGGAGAGGATCAGAACAATGGCTTTTCAATCCGCAAAGTTTTTTGTGCTGCTGCTGGGGACACTGGCCCTGTACTATGTTGTGCCCGCAAAAGCCAAAAACCTGGTGCTGCTGGCAGCCGGTATCATTTTTTATGCCAGTGCAGGGCCCGGCTATTTAGCACTGCTCGGGGTAGCAATCTTATTGAGCTATGCGGGGGGGCTTCTGCTTGGCCGCCTGCAAGCGGGCAAAGGGCGACGCGCTGTCTTTATCGGTATTTTGGTGCTCTTGTTTGGTAACCTTGCGGCATTTAAATACTACGATGTGCTGTGTGCCGCCCTGGCAAAGTTGCCCTTGTTTGCAGGCCTGCCGCCGCTGGGGCTTGTTGCGCCGCTTGGTATCAGCTTTTACACCTTTACGATGACAGGCTATTTGATCGATGTTTACCTCAATTCGCAAAAACCGGAAAAAAACCTATTGCGCTATGCCGTGTTTGCCAGCTTTTTCCCGCTGATCCTCTCGGGCCCCATTGAGCGCGGCAACACGCTGCTGCCGCAACTTGACGGGCCGCGCAAATTTGTTTATGACGATTTTGCCGAGGGTGCCTCCCGTATGTTGTGGGGCTTTTTTAAAAAATTCGTAGTTGCAAATATGATTGGGGTGGCGGTAGACCGCGTGTTTGCCGACCCGGAGTTGTATACCGGCCCATATCTGCTGATGGCGGCGCTGCTGTATTCGTATCAGATCTACTGCGATTTTTCAGGCTATTCCGACATTGCCATCGGTGTGGGGATGACGCTGGGGATTCGTGTGCGTGAAAACTTTGCCCGCCCGTTTGCGGCGCGCAGCTTTACCGAGATGTGGCAGCGCTGGCATATCAGCCTGACCAGTTGGTTTCGAGACTATGTCTTTATGCCGCTGCGGTTCGCATGGCGGGATTCCCGCTGGCCAAAAGTGACCGGTGCGATTGCACTGTCCTCTATCTTTTTACTCAGCGGTCTGTGGCATGAAGCAAAAATGACTTACATTGTGTGGGGCGCGCTGAATGCCGTGTTTATGGTGTTTGGCAAAGAGACGATGAAAAAGCGGCGCAAGCTGGCAAAAACAAACCCGCTGTATAAAAATAAAGCGGTTAAAGCTGTGCTGCAAATTGCGATGGTTTATTTGATGTTTACCGCATGCCATGTGTTTTTTCGTGCCGCGTCTATGAGTGATGCGTTTTATTTTTACAGTCACTTCGCAACCGGTTGGCTGGATGCGCTGCGTGCGCCTGGTACGGTTGTCGCGACCTTGAAAGAGCTGAACATTGGCAGGGTGTTTACCTTGATCGTGTTTGGCGGCGGTGCGCTGGTACAGCTTGTGGAGTGGCGCGCGCAGCTGGCGGGTAAAACTACCGGTGGGTGGATGCAGGCCCAGAAGCTTTGGGTGCGGTTACCGTTGTATTATCTGATGTTGTTGGCACTTGCATTTTATGGTGTGCTGGGGTCGTCCAGCTTCATCTATTTTCAGTTTTAGGAGGTGGTCGGTTTGAAACGTTTGTTCAAAGCAGCGGCGCTTTTTTTGCCGTTTGTGTTGTTGATTGTATTGGTCAACTGTTATGCCGACCCCGCCAATGTGCTGCGCACCGGATATGAAGAACAGGTCGCTGCAATCATGAGCAGCGGGCAAAATGCATCCAACATCCGCAATATGGATGACCGCCTGTTTATGCAGCAGTATGCGGCGATGCGCGCGCAGCCAATCGATACGCTCGTGTTGGGCTCCAGCCATTCGATGCAGGTTACTTCTCAGCTGACTGGTGACCCGAACACATTTTGTGCCGGGGTGACAGGTGCGGACCTGCGTGACTGTATTTCAATTTACCGGCTGTTTCGCGAAAAGGGGTTTACCCCGAAACGAGTCGTTTTAACACTGGATGCCTGGTTTTTGAGCGAGGGTACACTGGAGCCCCGCGCCATGACCGATGGCTATGTAAATTTTTGCAATGAACACGGGCTTTCAGCCTTGCAGGTCGGTGGTGGCAGCGGCTGGACAAAACAACTGACAAAGTGGGGGCAGGCAATTTCGCTGCCATATTTTCAAAGTAGCGTCGAATACTTGAAACAGGGGAAAGACAAAACAAGAGATCCGGTGCCCAGCACCGATTACTACACCGTGAGCGATATGCGCCGGGCAGATGGCAGTTACTGTTATTATGCAGAAATGCGTGATGTCACGCCGGGCAATGCGGATGGGCGGGCAAAAAACTATATCATTTCTACCCCCTCTTTTGCGCTGTATTATACAGGGCTTTCGGCAGAGCTGCAGCGCCAGTTAGAAGCGTTTATTTCTGATATGCAGGCGGACGGGGTGCAGGTGGCAATCATGCTCTCCCCGTTTCACACTGCGTATTACGATTATATGTTGACGGATCCGCAGGAGTATGCCGGGCTGCTTTCCAACGAGCAGGTGTTCCGTGATATCGCAGAGCAAAAAGGCATTCAGTTGTTTGGTTCGTTTAACCCATATAATTGCGGCCTTGTAAATACCGATTTTTACGATGGGGTGCATTGCAGCGATGTTGCGGTCTATTCCTTTTATCCGCGTGATTTGTTTGATGGACTGACCGGCGGGCAGGCAAGTGACCTACCCGAGGGCTGAGTGCTGAACAGCAAAAGCAAAACAAAAGCGAAGGGCAACGCCCTTCGCTTTTGTTTTGCTTTTGTCAGGAACAGTGGGGAAACTCAGTGATTTTGCCCCTTGCCGGTTTGTTCACGGCGCTGCTGAAAAAAGTCGACTACACGCAGAATATAGGCTGCGATAATACACAATACAAGAAATGCAGCGCAAGCTACCATGACCCACTTTAGTACCCCCGTAAAAGTGGTTTGCTGCAACAGAACCTGTAACATCCAGAGGTCCAGCGCAAGCAGTAGCAAATGTTCCAGCAAAGGGAGAAAAAGCTGTTTTAACATCAACAGTTCACCCTTTCTCCTCAAAAAAACACCTTATTTGGTGCCAAAAATGCGGTCCCCGGCATCGCCCAAGCCCGGCACGATGTAGCCGTGGTCATTCAGGCATTTGTCCAGTGCCGCGGCGTAAATATCCACATCGGGGTGTGTTTCATGCAGGCGTTTGATGCCTTCCGGTGCGGCAATGATGCACAAGAATTTAATATTTTTAGCCCCGCGTTTTTTAATTTGGGTAATCGCGTCGGCTGCACTGCCGCCGGTCGCCAGCATCGGGTCAACGACCATCACTTCGCGCTCGGAGATATCGGCCGGCAGCTTGCAATAATATTCCACCGGCTCCAGGCTGGTGGGGTCGCGGTACAGGCCAATGTGGCCCACTTTCGCGGCGGGGATGAGGTTCAGCACGCCCTCTACCATGCCAAGGCCCGCGCGCAAAATAGGCACGACTGCGAGCTTGCGCCCGGCCAGCACTTCAAATTTATCAGTCGTGATCGGGGTAGTGATCTCCACGGTCTCGGTCGTCATGTCACGGGTTGCCTCATAGCACATCAGCATCGCAATCTCGCTGACCAGCTCTTTAAATTCTTTTGTTCCCGTATTGATATCCCGCAGGTGGCTCACCTTATGCTTGATTAAAGGATGGTCCAGGATCATGGGCTCTTTCATGTTATCTCTCCATTCTCCGGCGGTTTGGTGTTTCTGCAAAGCAACCGCTCTGCCATGGCCGCCGGGCGTAGCAGAGCGGAAAAACGACTTATCTTTCGTCTTCGAGTGCGGTGATCTTCGCGACGCGGGTCGCGTGGCGGCCCCCCTCAAAGGCGGTATTTAAAAAGACATCGACCAGCTCAATGGCAAGGCCTGTGCCGACAACCCGCCCACCAAGGCAAAGGGCATTGGCGTCGTTGTGCAGCCGGGTGTACTTTGCGCTGAACACGTCGCTGCAACAGCAGGCGCGAATACCGTGGATCTTGTTCGCTGCAATGCTGATGCCGACACCGGTGCCGCAAAACAGCAGTGCCTTGTCACATTCACCAGCTACGACGGCCCGGCAGGGCGGTGCGGCCATGTCGGGGTAATCGACACTTTCATTCGAAAAGCAGCCAAAATCCCGATAGGCGACGCCGACGCTGTCAAGGTGGGCCTTCACGGCCTCTTTCAGCTCAAACCCGCCATGGTCTGCTCCAAGTGCAATCATTGATTTTCACTCTCCTTCAGTTTTTCCTGGCGCTGGCGCTGTGCCTGGCTCAGCCGGTGATAGGCTGGCTGCAGGTGTGCGGCATCGGCGGCTTCGCCGCGCCGCCACGCTGCAAAGGCACAAAGTGCCACGCCCGCCGCACGGCCAAGGCGCCATGTGGGCGGCACGACCTGTAGCGGCAAAAATGTTTTCAAATTATTATAACATACCTCGGCGCCGTCACCAACTAAAAATATAGTTTTTTTCTGATCTAAAAGCAGTGGCGCAAGGGCTTCGGGCCGGCCGGCGGTATCTTCGCAAAGGCGCGCTAGGCCGTCTTGGCCGCGCACAAAGGCGGCGGCGTATACTTCACCCCGGCGCGCGTCCTCGGCGGCAACAATGCAACTGCCCTGCGGCACAAAAATGCCGGCGGCAAGCCCCTCCAGTGATGAGACCCCCACGCACGGCAGGTTGCCGGGCAAAGCCAGCCCTTTGACGAGTGCCATGCCAATGCGCAGCCCGGTAAAGCTGCCGGGCCCCGCCCCTACGCCCAAAAGGCCGATGTCCTGCATTTCCACCCCCGCCGCCTGCAAGGCAGCGGCGACCATCGGCAGCAGAGTTTCGCTGTGGGTCAGGCCATTATTTAAATAAGCTTCGTACAGTAAGCTGTCGTCGCGCAGCAGGGCTACGCCCGCCGCACGGCCAGAAGAATCAACTGCCAAAGTGATCAAAGATTGTTCGCCCCCGTTATTGTGATCTTGCGCTCGTCTCCATTCTGGCGTTCAATTTCCACCAGAATATAAGGCGGCTCCAAAAAGTCGATGATGTTTTCACTCCACTCCACCGCAACTGCCGCACCCTCATCCAGATAGTCGTAAAACGAGCAGGCGTAAAGGTCCTCTTCGCTGTGGATGCGGTACATATCAAAATGGGCAAAGGTTACCGGCCCGCGGTAAACGTTGACGATGGCAAAAGTGGGGCTGCTCACCGGGTCGGTACAGCCAAGGCCGCGTGCAATGCCGGCGCAAAAAGCGGTTTTGCCCGCACCAAGCCCCCCGCGAAACGCCACAAGGCCGCCGCCGCGCAGCTCTGCGGCAAGCCGGCTGCCCAGTGTCTCGGTCTCCTGCCTGCTGTGTGTGTGGTAAACGCCCACGGTGCGGCCCCCTTAGCTTTAAAAATTTTCTTTTCAAAGTATAGCACATTTTGTTTTCGAGTAAAATGCCCCAGTTCAAAAGGCGGCAGATCAGTGGTGAGAAAAGTATTAAATTTTGTAAGAAATAAAGGCGGCGAGTCGTTTTTGTGTTATACTTACAACCAGACAAAGGCAACCGCTGTTTGCAGTGGTGTCATTTTTACAGAAACGGAGCGTGCCCGAGTTGAAAGCAATCAGAGAGTATATCCGCTCGACCGACAAATTTTTGATTTTGCTTTGCATTGCCTGCAGTGCGTTGTCCGTGCTGGCGCTCACCTCAATCAGCTACTACCGCTCCAGTGCAGAAAACAGCCTGTTTACAAACTACCGTCAACCGCTTGTGCAGGCGGGCGCTGCGCTGTTTGGGCTGCTTTGTGCTATTGTCATTTCCACCATCGATTATCACGCTATCACCGCCAGCTGGCCGTTTCACGCGGCGGTGGCGTGGGGCATGGTAATATTGACTTTTATTATAGGGTATGCCCCCAGCGGCACGGATAACAAATCTTGGATCTCGCTGCCTCTCGGCCTTTCGCTACAGCCCACCGAAATTGCAAAAATCAGTTTCATTTTGACCTTTGCCTTGCACCTTGACAGTGTGAAGGACAAAATGGAAGAACCACCCACGATGTTGGCTCTGTTTGCTCATCTTGCCGCGCCTTTATTGCTGATCCATGTGCAGGGCGACGACGGCACGGCGTTGATCTTTTTGATGATCGGCCTGTCGATGCTGTTTGTGGCTGGGCTGTCACGCAAATATGTCTACGCCGGGGTAGGCCTTGGCTTGGTTGCGGTGCCGGTGCTGTGGTTTGGCATCATGAAGGATTACCAAAAACAGCGTTTTTACGCACTGATGGACCCGGACAACTACACCAAGATCATGTGGCAGCAAAACCAGGCGCGCATTTCGATCGGTGCGGGGCAGATCACCGGGCGCGGCTTTTTTGCAGGGGAGCATCACCCGGTGCCACTGGCAGAAAATGATTTCATCTTTTCGTATATTTCTGAATCGCTGGGGATGCTGGGTAGCCTGCTGGTGATGCTGCTATTGTTTGGCCTGACCGCAAAACTGATTGCCACGGCGTTTCGAAGCCAGGACAGGCAGGGCGCACTGATCTGTGTTGGGATTTCTGCGGTCATTGCATGGCAGACCATTATTAATATCGGCATGAACCTGTCTCTGCTGCCGGTCATTGGTATCACGTTGCCGTTTCTCACGGCGGGCGGCACTTCGGTGCTGATGCTCTACCTGTGTATGGGGCTGGCACTGTCGGTTTACCGGCACAACAAACGCAATTTGTTTGACATTTAACAGGACTGGTTTTGCCTGGCGGTCAGCCCTTTGCGGGCGGGCCGCTTTTTACGTTGGTATTTGTTGACAGTGCAATAAAAAAGGAACTTATTTTTGTTAATTGTAACCTTAAAACAACCAAATTTTCACGAAACTTTAACAATCCAAGACTACAATAAGCTGCCAACTAGAAGGGAGGCCGAGTATGGAACCTTCAACATCCAATCGATCCAATCGAAAGAAAAAAGCTCTGATAATCACGGGTATCGTGGCAGGGGTTTTAGTGGTATTCCTGCTTGCGGTGGTACTGTTTATCAATGGAAAATTCAGCCTGCTCAACCGTTCGGCAGTCTACGGGGCTTCCAGCCTCACGCCGGATGAGGAAGAGCTGTCCTTTGAGCACTTGAACCTCGATGGGATTGACATCATGAAAAACGGCGGCAACATCACCCCGCCGGATGGAGATGTCAATTTCAATGCGGATATCACCAATATTCTGCTGATCGGCTCGGACGAGCGCAGCGACGACATTTCAACTTCTGCCCGCGCAGACAGCATCATGCTGCTGTCAATCAACAGCAAAACCAACACCTGGAAGCTGGCATCGTTTGAGCGCGGTGTCGGTGTGTCAATCCCCGACCACGGCGATGACTGGCTGACCCATACGTTTGCCTACGGCGGGCCGGACCTGCTGATGAAAACGATACGGGACTATTATAAGGTGGATGTCAGCAAATATGTGCGCATCAATTTTACGATTTTTGAAACCGGGGTCACCGACATCGGTGGCGTAAAGGTAGACATGACCGGGGCGGAAGCCGATTATATGAACCAGATCGCGGGCGAGGACAAATGGCAGGAGGGCCCGGCGGTGCTGGACGGCCCGACTGCGCTGGTGTACGCCCGCATGCGGCACCTGGACAGCGACTGGAACCGGGTAGAGCGCCAGCGCAAAATCATGCAGGCGGCGGCAAACCAGATCGCGACACTCAGCCCTGCCAAGATCAACCTGATCGCAGACAAGCTGTTGCCAATGCTGGAGACAAACCTCACCAATGGCGAACTGTGGCAGCTGGCCTTTAAAATGCCGGCGCTGCTGCACAGCCCCGCAGGGCAGACGACCGTGCCGGAAAAAGATAATGCGTGGGGCATCAAGTTGGACGATGGCCGCACAGTGGTCGGATGCGATTTTGCGGCGACGGCAGAGCAACTGAACAACTTTTTGACCGACCAGCAACAGGAGACCGGGGCGTCGTCCTCTTCGTCGGGCAATTAACTTTGTACAGCCTGCTACATTGAACAGGGCAAAACTGGCAAAACGACAAAAAAACCGGGAATTGTTGCCGGGTGGCAGGTTTGTGTGGTATCATACGGGCACAGAATACTACCCGCAGAAGAAAAAGAGCGGAGAGGCCTTAAGCGGGTCTCTCCGTTTGTGTCTGTGGGGGAAAAGAGGCCGGTATGGGACGTGTGGTAAAGCGTATTTTATGGGTGTTGCTGGCATTGGTGCTGGCAGTCGTTTTGGTGGTGGGCGGCTATGTGCTTTATATGGTATTGCAGTACAGCCGCATCCCGGACGGGCAGGCTTTAACGGTGCAAAATGGGCAGACAGCACAACTGCAAACAGGGCAAAATTATACCGCCGCGACCTATAACATTGGGTTTGGCGCCTACAACCCGGAGTTTTCGTTTTTTATGGACACCGGTACGATGAAGGACGGTACGCCGGTACAGGGCGCGCATGCCCGCGCGCAAAGCAAACAGATCGTACAGGACAACACGGCAGGGGCCATCAGCACACTGCAAGGCCTTTCGCTGGATTTTTGCCTGTTGCAGGAAGTGGATACCGATGCGACCCGCAGCTTTCACATCAACCAAAATGAGCTGGTGCAAGAGGCCTTTGCGGGCTATGGGTCGGTGTTTGCCTCTAATTTTCACTCGGCATACCTTGCCTACCCGCTGCACGAGATGCACGGCAGCGTGCAGGCCGGCCTGCTCACCCTTTCGCGCTACGAGATTGCGCAGGCGACACGCCGCAGTTACCCGGTGGATGAGAGTTTCCCCACGAAGTTTTTTGACCTGGACCGCTGCTTTTCGGTACAGCGCTTACCCGTGCAGGGCGGCGGCGAGCTGGTGCTCATCAACAGCCATATGTCGGCTTACGACGAAGGGGGCACCATCCGCGCCGCACAGTTGAAACTGCTGGGCGAAGCGATGAGCGAAGAGCGCGCCAAAGGCAACTGGGTGATCGTGGGTGGCGATTTCAACCATGCGCTGTGCGGCACCATTGAAACGTTTTCCAGTGAGCAGCAGGTGCCGCCATGGGTGTTTGCGTTTGACGACAATGACCTGCCGCAGGGTTTTTCTGTGGTGCGGGCAGACAACCTGACCGAGGTTGCCACCTGCCGCAGTACCGATATGCCCTATACGCCGGGGGTCAACTATACGGTGGTGATCGACGGGTTTATTGTCAGCGACAACGTGCAGGCCAGTGCAAAAAACATCGACGCGGGCTTTGCCTACAGTGACCACAACCCGGTACAGCTGGTTTTTAGCCTGAAATAAAACCGCTGCCGGTGAGCAGGGTGTTGCAAAACAGGGTGGTTTTGGGGTATGATAAAGCTGCGGCAAATCTCAGCGGCTTGCAACTGTGCGGGCCACAGAAAAAGAGGGTTTTAGAATGACCATTACAAAAGACACCATCATTGGCGATATTCTGGATACGGCACCGCAGACAGCACCGCTGTTTTTGGACATTGGCATGCACTGCCTGGGCTGCCCGTCCTCCCGCGGGGAAACGATCGAGCAGGCCTGTTATGTACACGGTATTGAAGTGGACGAGCTGGTCACTGCACTCAACAATGCCATCCAAGCGTAATATGCGCCCGCCACAACCCGGCGTGCGTCTTTCGGCAGCGGCCTCTCTGGTACGCCCCGGCAGCAGTGCAGCAGATATTGGCTGCGACCATGGTCGGCTGGCGGTGCACCTTGTGCAGAGCGGCCGCTGTCCGTTTGTTATTGCGGCCGACCTGCGCCCTGGCCCGCTGCAAAAGGCGCAGGCACTCGTGCAGCTGCATGGTGTACAGCAGCAGGTCAGTTGCCGGCTGGGCGATGGGCTTTCGGTCGTACAGCCGGGCGAAGTGCAGGACATCGTGATTGCCGGGATGGGCGGTGGCACCATTGCCGATATTCTGGCCGCCGCCCCGTGGGTGCAAAGCAAAACGATCAATTTAGTGTTGCTGCCTACCACGCAGGCACCGGAGCTGCGATGCTGGCTATACGAAAACGGGTTTGTGTTACAGCGCGAAGTGCCGGTGCTGGACGGCGGGTATTGCTATATAGTGCAGCAGGCTGTTTTTTGCGGGCAGCGCACGGCCCCCACACCGGTATTTTGCCAGTTGGGGCTGTTGCAGGGCCAGCGGGGCGCGGCGGCACTGGCTTGCTTGCAAAAGGCAGAGCGCCAGCTAGAACAGGAACTACAGGGCCGCCGCCTTGCGGGCGAAACCGGGCTGGAGCCATTGCAGGCGCTGGCCGATGCGGTAAAAAAGGAGCGGGAAGAATGCCAAGGGTAGAAGAAGTGCGCGCGTTTCTTGATGAGCTGGCGCCGCAGGCACTGGCAGAGGAATGGGACAACGTGGGTACGCTGGTCGACTGCGGTACCGAGATCACCAGTGTTATGATGGCACTCGACATCACGGAAGAGGTGGTGGTTGAGGCAGAAATGGCAGGCTGCCAGCTGATCGTCTCCCATCACCCGGTCATCTTTCACCCAATGCGCACCCTGCGCCGTGCCGATGTGCCGTTTCGCATGGTCAAAAAAAATATCAGTGCAATTTGTATGCACACGAATATGGATGCCGCGGACGGCGGGGTCAATGATATTTTGGCCGCCGTGTTTGGCCTGAGTGAAGTAGTAAAGTTTGGCGGCATGGGGCGGGTAGGCCGCCTGCGTGCCCCGCTTGCCGTACCAAAGCTTGCTGCACAGTGCGGCGAAAAGTTTGCCGGGCCGGTGCAGTATGTCGATGTGGGCCGCCCGGTAGAGCGGCTTGCAGTGCTGGGCGGTGCCGGTGGCGACTTTTTTGCGCAGGCGCTGGAGGCCGGGGCCGATTGCCTTTTGACTGGCGAAGCGCGCCATCACGAGGCCATCGACGCCAAAGCGGCGGGCATCAGCCTGATCGTCGCGGGGCATTTTGCCACCGAGTTTCCACTGATGCCAGTGCTGGGCGATAAATTGAAACGCCGGTTTCCCGAACTGCGGGTGCTGGTCAGCAAGCGCTGCCGCGACCCGTTCACCTACCTTGGTTAAACAGCATGCGCACGGCAATGAAGAAACAATGGAGATAGTGAATGCAAAATACTAACGAAATCAACCGGCGAAGGGGGCGGCAGTATGGCGCTTGACGCTGCAACGCTGGCCCTTGTGGCGGCAGAACTGAATGAAACGCTGGTCGGTGCGCGCATCGACAAAATATTTCAGCCCACCCGTGATGAAGTGCTGCTGCTACTGCGCAGCCGCACGGGCAATGCAAAGCTGCTCATTTCGGCCCGCAGTGGCTCGGCCCGTATTGGGGTGACCGGCGAAAGCTTTGAAAACCCGCAAACGCCCCCGTCGTTTTGTATGCTGCTGCGCAAGTACCTCACCGGCGGCAAGCTGGAATCGGTGCAGGCACACCCCGGCGAGCGGCTGGTGTTTTTTCGGTTCACCTGCACCAGCGAAATGGGGGATACCGTGTCCATCACGGCGGCGGCCGAACTGATGGGGCGGTATTCTAATGTAGTATTGATTGACGACGCGCAAAATAAAGTGATTGACGCGCTGAAACGGGTGGACTTTGATGCTTCGTCGGTGCGCCCGCTGCTACCGGGGCTGGCTTATACCTTGCCGCCCAAGCAGGATAAACCATACTTTTTTGACCTTACCGCGCAACAGCTGGTGCAGCGGGTCTTAACTTTTGATGCGCCGGTGGCAGATGCCATCTTAAAGGCAGTCGGCGGCATTGGGCCGGTCGTCTGCCGCGAGCTTGCTTACCGCGCGCTGGGGCAGACAAACCTGTTTGCCCAAGAGCTTGCCCCCGACGCACAGGCGGCATTGCAACGCGAAACACAGGCGTTGCTTGACGAATACCGCGCGGGCGGCAGCCCGACCATTGTGCGGGACGAGACCGGCAAGCCCATTGAATACAGCTTTACGGCATTGACCCAGTACCTGCCACGCTGCACCTTGCAAAGTTGCGGCAGCTATGGCGCACTGTTAGAGGAGTACTACGCGGCAAAAGACGAAGCCGAGCGGTTGCGGCAAAAAAGCCACAACCTTGCCAAAACCGTGCAAAACCTCTGCGCGCGGGCACGCCGCAAACAGGCGGCGCGGCTGGCAGAGCAGCAGGAGGCGGAAAGTGCCGACCACCTGCGCATCTATGGCGAGCTGTTGCAGGCAAACCTGTATGCCATCGAGCGCGGCGCAAAACAGGTGACGGTCGATAACTATTACGACGGCAGCAAGCTCACCATCCCGCTGGATGTGCGGCTTTCGCCATCGGCCAATGCGCAAAAATACTTTAAAGAGTATAAAAAGAAGCAGACCGCGACCCGTATGCTGGAAAAACTGCTGGCAGATGGGCAGTGCGAGACCACCTACCTTGACAGTGTGCTGTACGAAGTGCAGCAGGCGGGGGGCGAAGCGGCACTTGCCGAAATTCGTGCCGAGCTGAAAGCGGGCGGCTATTTGAAAAACGACCGCCGGCGCGAAAAAAAGCAAAAGCCCGCCGACTTTTTGCGGTATACTTCCAGCGATGGCTTTGCCATTCTGGTGGGGCGCAACAACGCACAAAACGACCGGTTGACCTTGCACACCGCCCGCGGGCGTGATTTATGGTATCATGTCAAAGATGCGCCAGGCAGCCACACGGTGGTACTTACCGAGGGGCAGCCGGTGCCGCTGGAGACAAGGCGCGAAGCGGGCATGCTGGCGGTATTCCACTCCAGCCAAAGCGAAGCGGGCAAGGTGGCGGTGGATTACACCGAGGTGCGCAACATCCGCAAAACGGGTGATTTGAAACCTGGTATGGTGCTGTACGACAAATACGAAACCACCTATATTACGCCGGAAGACGAAGTGTTGATGCGCCTTGGCGCCAAGACACCGCGAAAACAGTGAAAGCGTTAAAAACGGAGTAGCTATAAAAAGCAAAGCCTGTGCCAGATTTATGGTCAAAACGCCAAACTTGCTCAATTTTGAAAAACTTTTTTAAAATATCGCAAAAGCCCTTGCATTGCAGGGGCTTTTATTGTATTATTATTAGGCGACTGCGAGGGCTCTGCACCCTGTGCAGGGCTGCGATATGCGTTGACGCGGGAGGTTGCCACAGTTCCTTGTGGGTTTTTCCGCCGAGTATGTCCGATCAAGAACCGGGCGAAACAATACGGATGGCAAAGGGATATGACCCGTTTCGGGTCCAATTTCCACGAACTTTGCATGAAGTGTGTCCGGGCGAACTGCGTTTGCGGTTCACCGGTTTTCTTCGTGCAAAAGCGTGAAACACACGGCGCAGTGTTCCGTATTTATCGAACCGCCAGGCAAAAATTTAAGGAGGCGATTTAATTGGCAGTCAAGGAAAAAATCAGGATCCGTCTGAAGAGCTATGATTCCCAGCTGATCGATGCTGCGGCAGAGAAGATCGTGGAGACCGCAAAGCGCACCGGCGCCCGCGTGTCCGGCCCGATCCCCCTACCCACCGACAAAGAGATCATTACCATTCTCCGCGCGGTGCACAAGTACAAAGACAGCCGTGAGCAGTTCGAAATGCGCACGCACAAGCGTCTGATTGACATCCTGAAGCCGTCGAACAAGACGGTAGAGGCTTTAACTAGCCTGCAGCTCCCCGCCGGCGTTGACATCGAAATCAAACTGTAAGCGCAGTCTCTTACATTAATAAGGTTTCGCAAGAAGACGTTGTAGGAGAGGTCATGTTGGGGAATGTTCCCCAACCAATAACCACTTTAGGAGGCAAATATCATGCAAAAAGGTATCATCGGCAAGAAGCTAGGCATGACACAGCTCTTCGACGAGAACGGCAAGGTTGTACCGGTCACCATCATTGCGGCCGGCCCCTGCGTTGTCGTGCAGAAGAAAACCGTCGAGAGCGACGGCTACACTGCGGTTCAGCTTGGTTACGGCGATCTGTCGGCTAAGAAAGTGACAAAGCCCGCTAAGGGCCACTTTGAAAAAGCCGGCGTCGCACCCAAAAAGACGTTGCGTGAGTTCCGTCTTGAAGACATTTCCGGCCTTGCGGTCGGCGACATCCTCAAGGCTGATACCTTTGCAGCAGGCGACAAGATCGACGTCGTCGGCATCAGCAAAGGTAAGGGCTACGCAGGCACCATCAAGCGGTACAACGGTCACCGTTTGCGCGAGTCGCACGGCACCGGCCCGGTTGCACGTCACGCCGGTTCAAACGGCTCGACCTCGTCTCCTTCCCGTGTGTTCAAGGGCAAAAAGCTGCCTGGCCACCTCGGTGCAGAGCGAGTCACCATCCAGAACCTGACCGTTGTTAAAATCGATGCAGAGAATAATCTTATTGCTATCAAGGGTGCAGTCCCCGGTGCCAAGGGCAGCGTGGTCACCATCCATGACAGCGTTAAGGCGTAAAGGAGGGAAAGCAAAATGGCGAAATTTGATGTTTTGGATATGTCCGGCAAGAAAGTTTCTACAATCGAGCTTTCCGACGCCATCTTCGGTATCCAGCCCAATGAGCGGGTGATGCACGCTGCAGTCGTGAATTTTCTTGCGAACCAGCGCCAGGGTACCCAGAGCACCAAGACCCGCAGCGAGGTTTCCGGCGGCGGCAGAAAGCCCTGGAAGCAGAAGGGTACCGGCCGTGCACGTCAGGGCTCGATCCGTTCCCCGCAGTGGACTCACGGCGGCGTTGCGCTGGGCCCCAAGCCCCGCGACTACAGTTACACCCTGAACAAGAAGGTCAAGCGCCTTGCAATGTTCAGTGCACTGTCTGCCAAAGCGGCCAGCGGTGATCTGATCATTGTAGAGAAGTTTGAGGTCTCCGAGTTCAAGACCAAGACGGTTGTCGGCATGCTGAAAGCGGTCGGCGCGAATGGCAAAAGCCTGCTCGTCGCCCCTGAAGTCGACAAAAAGGTGGTCAAAAGCGCCTCGAACATCCCCGGCGTGAAAACTGCCCTTGCAACGGCGCTGAATGTTTATGACATTCTGAATGCCCGCAAGTTCGTCATCAGCGTAGATGCCGCGAAAAAGCTTGAGGAGGTATTTGCGTAATGAAGGTTGCAGCACAGGATATTATTCTGGCCCCGGTCATCACCGAAAATTCGATGACCGGCATGCAGAACAAAAAGTACACGTTTAAAGTGGCACCCGGTGCGACCAAGATCGACATTGCCCGCGCATGCGAAGAGCTGTTCGGTGTCAAGGTCGCTAAGGTCAACACCATGAGCGTTCGTGGCCGTTACCGCCGTCAGGGTGCGCACGCGGGTTACACCGCCGCCACCAAAAAGGCAATCGTCACGCTGACTGCCGAATCGAAGACCATCGCGTTCTTCGACAGCATGATCTGACCGGCGCTCTTCCGGCGGGCGCCCCACAAAGCCTGCCGGCCGACCTGCCGCCGCAAATATTGGGCGTGCAGGCGAGGTCCCGAGAGGGGCCATCTATGGAGATATGACTCCGATAAAAATTTCATAAGAAAGAGAGAGTACAAATGGCCATTAAAAAGTATAAACCGACAACACCGGGCCGCCGTGGTATGACGGTCACCGATTACTCGGGTCTTTCCAAAGTCGCGCCTGAGAGAAGCCTTCTCGAGCCGATGAAGCACAACAGCGGGCGCAACAACAACGGCCGCATCACCGTTCGTCATCATGGCGGCGGCAACCGCACCAAGTACCGCATGGTCGACTTCAAGCGCAACAAGCTGGATGTCCCCGCAACGGTAAAAACCCTGGAGTACGACCCCAACCGTTCGGCGCACATCGCGCTGATCCAGTACGAAGATGGCGCCAAGAGCTACATCCTCGCACCGGAAGGCTTGTCGGTCGGCGACACCGTGATGAGCGGCCCGAACGCCGACATCAAGCCGGGCAACTGCCTGCCCTTCTCCGCAATCCCTGTTGGTACCGTGATCCATAACATCGAGCTGTACCCCGGCAAGGGCGCACAGCTGGTGCGTGCGGCGGGCAACATGGCGCAGCTGATGGCAAAAGAAAACGGCTACGCGCTGGTGCGTCTGCCCTCGGGCGAGATGCGCAATGTGCCGCTGAACTGCGTTGCAACGGTTGGCCAGGTCGGTAACATCGACCACGAGAACGTCAACCTTGGCAAAGCAGGCCGTAGACGTCACATGGGTTGGCGCCCGGCAGTGCGTGGTAGCGCTATGAACCCCTGCGATCACCCGCACGGCGGCGGCGAGGGCAAGAGCCCGGTGGGCCGTCCGAGCCCGGTCACCCCGTGGGGCAAGCCCACGATGGGTTACAAGACCAGAAAACACCACAATCGTTCTGACAAGTTTATTGTCAAACGTGCAAATGGTTAAGGAGAGGAGAGCAACATGAGTAGAAGTATTAAAAAGGGCCCTTATGTACAGCCCGTACTGCTCAAGCGTGTCGATGAGATGAACGCGGCGGGCGAGAAGAGAGTGCTCAAAACCTGGAGCCGCTCCTCTACGATTTTCCCACAGTTTGTCGGACACACCTTTGCGGTGCACGACGGCCGCAAGCATGTGCCGGTGTATGTCACCGAGGACATGGTTGGTCATAAATTGGGCGAATTTGCCCCCACCCGTACCTTTAGGGGTCATTCGGGTGCAAAAACGACGAAGTAAAGAGGAGGATTCACAACGATGGAAGCAAGGGCAAAATTGAGCTATGCCCGCATTGCGCCGCGTAAAGTGACGATTGTGCTGGACTTGATCCGCAATCAACCGCTGGACAAAGCGCTTGCCATTCTGCAGTACACACCGAAGGCCGCCTCTGAGCTCCTTTACAAATTGGTGAAATCTGCTGCGGCAAATGCGGAAAACAATTTTAATATGGATAAGAACCAACTGTACGTAGCTGAATGCTATGTCACCCCCGGCCCCACCCTGAAGCGGGTTCGTCCGCGCGCACAGGGCCGTGCGTACAGAATTCTCAAGAGAACCAGCCACATCACGGTGGTCCTCAAAGAGCTTGAAGGGTAAGGAGGGTAACAGAGTATGGGTCAGAAAATTAACCCGCACGGTTTTCGGGTTGGCGTCATCAAAGATTGGGACAGCCGCTGGTTCACCAGTAAAAAGGAGTTCGGCGACACCCTTGTTGAAGACCACAAAATCCGCACTGTGCTGAAAAAGCAGCTTTACACTGCTGGCGTGCCCAAGATCGAAATTGAGCGCGACACGCAAAAAGTAAAGGTCAACATCCACTGCGCAAAGCCCGGCATGGTCATCGGCCGTGGCGGCACAGAGATCGACAAGCTGCGTTTGCAGATTGAAAAAATGATTGGTAAGCCGACGATTGTGAACATCATCGAGGTCAAAACCCCGGATATGAATGCACAGCTTGTAGCAGAGAACATCGCTTCGCAGCTCGAGCGCCGCATTTCGTTCCGCCGTGCGATGAAGCAGTGCATTGGCCGCACCATGCGTATGGGCGCTAAGGGTATCAAAGCCTGTGTGTCCGGCCGTCTGGGCGGTGCGGATATCGCACGTACCGAACACTACCATGAGGGTACCATTCCCCTGCAGACCCTGCGCGCCGACATCGACTATGGTTTTACCGAGGCGAACACCACCTACGGCAAAATCGGCGTGAAAGTCTGGATCTATAAGGGCGAAGTGCTGAAAGGTGCGAAACCTCGTAAAGAAGGAGGTAGCAAGTAATGCTTTTACCTAAGCGTGTAAAATACCGCCGTGTACAGCGGGGCCGCATGAAAGGCAAAGCAACGCGCGGTAATAAAGTAAATCAGGGCGAGTACGGTCTCATCACACTCGAGCCGGCGTGGATCACCTCCAACCAAATCGAGGCTGCCCGTATCGCGCTTACCCGTTACATCAAGCGTGGTGGTCAGGTTTGGATCAAGATTTTCCCTGACAAGCCTGTCACCAAAAAACCTGCCGAGACCCGCATGGGCTCCGGTAAAGGTAACCCCGAGTTCTGGGTTGCGGTTGTCAAGCCGGGCCGGGTGCTGTTTGAAATTGCCGGCGTCTCGGAAGAGGCTGCCCGCGAGGCCATGCGTCTCGCTGCTCACAAGCTGCCTGTCAAATGCAAGTTTGTGAAGAAAGAAACTGAGGAGGTTGCTGAAGTATGAAAGCGAGCGAACTCACTAAGATGAGCACGGCCGATCTGGATAAGAAACTGGCCGAGCTGAAAGCAGAGCTTTTCAACCTGCGCTTTCAGCACACCATCAACCAACTCGACAACCCGCTTAGAATCAAGGCTGTAAAGCGCGACATTGCCCGCATTAAAACCGTGCAGCGTCAGCTTACCGCCCAAGCGAAATAAGAGAGGGAGGAGTTAAACAATGGAAGAGCGCAATTTACGCAAGACCCGCGTGGGCACTGTAGTGTCCGATAAGATGGAGAAGACCATCGTCGTGGCAATTGAGGACAACGTGAGCCACCCTCTCTACAAGAAGATCATCAAGCGCACAGTCAAGTTTAAAGCCCACGATGAGAAGAACGAGGCTAAAACCGGTGACCGCGTGAAGATCATGGAGACCCGTCCCCTGTCGAAAGACAAGCGTTGGAGACTGGTTGAGATCGTAGAAAAGGCGAAATAAGCGAAAGCTTTGAAAGGAGGACGCAACTGTGGTACAGATGCAAACCTATCTCAAAGTGGCCGACAACACCGGTGCGAAAGAACTCATGTGTATTCGTGTGCTGGGCGGTTCCCGAAAGAGATACGCTAACATTGGCGATGTGATTGTGGCTTCTGTCAAGAAGACCACTCCGGGCGGTGGCATGGTAAAGAAGGGCGAGGTCGTCAAGGCCGTAATCGTCCGCAGCAAAAAAGGCCTGCGCCGCGATGACGGCTCCTACATCCGCTTCGACGAGAATGCGGCCGTCATTATTAAAGATGATAAAAACCCGAGGGGCACTCGTATTTTTGGACCGGTGGCGCGCGAACTGCGTGAGTCCGGCTATCTGAAGATCCTGAGCCTTGCGCCGGAATCGCTGTAAGGAGGTTTTAAAATGAGCAAACTTCATGTAAGACCGGCGATACCGTGATGATTCTCAGCGGCAAAGACTGCGGGAAATCCGGCAAGGTGTTGCAGGTCAGCCCGAAAGAGGGCAAAGTAATTATCGAAGGTCTCAATATGGTCACAAAGCACGTCAAACCCCGCCGTGAGGGCGAGCAGGGCGGCATTGTGAAAGCCGAAGGCGCGTTGTACGCGTCCAAGGTGCAGCCGGTCTGCCCGAAATGCGGCAAGCCGACCCGTGTTGGCCACGTTGGCACAGGTGCCAAAAAAGTGCGCGTCTGCAAAAAATGCGGCGCAGAATTTTAAAAGGGAGGAAGTTGACAAATGGCAAGATTAAAAGACCAGTACGCCAAAGAGATCGCTCCCGCCCTGATGAAGAAGTTCGGGTACAAGAGCGTTATGCAGATCCCGCAGCTCGACAAAGTCGTTATCAACTGTGGTTGCGGCGAAGCGCGTGACAACCCGAAGATCATGGATGCGATCTTAGCGGACCTTTCCACCATCACCGGCCAGCGCCCTGTTGTTTGTAAGGCAAAAAAGTCGGTTGCAAACTTTAAATTGCGCGAGGGCATGCCTATCGGCGCGAAAGTGACGCTGCGCGGCGCGAAGATGTACGAGTTCGTTGACCGTCTGTTCAGTGTTGCACTGCCCCGCGTGCGTGATTTCCGCGGCATTAACGGCGACTCGTTCGACGGCCGTGGCAACTACTCGCTGGGTGTGCGCGAGCAGCTGATCTTCCCCGAAATCGACTACGACAAAATCGACGCGATCCGCGGTATGGACATTGTGTTCGTCACTACCGCCAAGACCGACGAAGAGGCCAAAGAGCTGATCCGTGCTCTGGGCGCCCCGTTCGCAAACTAAGGGAGGGTAATCAATGGCTAAAACATCACTGAAAGTGCGCCAAAGCCGCGAGCCGAAGTTCTCCACCCGTGGCTATAACCGCTGCAAGATCTGTGGCCGCCCTCACGCTTATCTGCGCAAGTACGGCGTCTGCCGTATCTGCTTCAGGGAGCTTGCCTATAAGGGCGAGATTCCCGGCGTAAGGAAAGCAAGTTGGTAAAAACACTCTACATTAAAGGAGGTACATGGCATGCATATCACCGATCCTGTCGCTGATCTGCTCACCCGTATTCGGAATGCCAGCACTGCGAAGCACCCCACTGTAGATGTTCCGGCTTCTAACTTGAAGAAGGCGATCAGCCAGATTTTGTTAGACGAGGGCTACATCAAGGGCATGCAGGTGAAAGACGACAACAAGCAGGGTGTTATCACTCTGACTCTGAAATACGGCGAGAGCGGCACGTCCGCCATCACTGGTCTGCGCCGGGTCTCGAAACCCGGTCTGCGGATCTACACAAACTGCGAAGAGATGCCGAAGGTCATGAAGGGCCTTGGCACCGCGATTGTTTCCACATCTAAAGGCGTTATGACCGACAAGGCCGCGCGCGCAGCAAACTGCGGCGGCGAAGTCCTCGCCTTTATCTGGTAAGGGGGGTGTAAGACAATGTCGAGAATCGGAAGAAAACCCATCGTCATTCCCGCGGGCGTCGAAGTCACGCTGGACGGCAACGACGTTACCGTTAAGGGCCCCAAGGGCACGTTACATTCCGCTTTTCACCCGCTGATGAAACTCGAAAAGCAGGGCGAAGAGATCATCGTGACCCGTCCCAATGATGAAAAAGAGGCTCGCTCTCTGCACGGCCTGACCCGCACCTTGATCAATAACATGGTTGACGGTGTTTCGAAGGGCTTTACCAAAGAGCTGGAGATCCAGGGTATCGGCTACCGTGCTTCAAAGCAGGGCAAAAACCTGGTTATGAACCTTGGTTACTCCCATCAGGTCATCGTGCCGGAGGAGGGTGACATCACCATAGAGGTCCCCGATGCCAACAAAATCATCATTCACGGCATCGACAAACAGCATGTCGGCCAGTTCGCCGCGCAGGTGCGTGAAAAGCGTCCGCCCGAGCCGTACAAGGGCAAAGGCATCCGCTATGTTGGCGAATTTGTTCCCCATAAAGAGGGTAAAGCCGGCAAGGGCGCAAAATAAACGAAGGAGTGAAATAAGATGGTCAATAAGCCGAACAGAAACGAAGCACGTCTTCGTCGCCATCGCCGCGTACGCGGTAAGATCAATGGCACAGCATCTTGCCCACGCCTCGATGTTTTCCGCTCTAATGCGCATATCTACGCTCAGGTCATCGACGATGTCGCGGGCGTGACGCTGGCAAGCGCTTCCTCGATGGAAAAAGAGTTTGAGGGCACCGGCAACAATATTGAAGCTGCCAAGAAGGTTGGCCTTGCAGTAGCAAAGGCCGCCAAGGCAAAGGGCATCGACAAAGTCGTGTTTGACCGCGGCGGTTATCTCTATCACGGTCGTGTAAAGGCTCTGGCTGAGGGTGCCCGCGAGGGCGGCCTTGAGCTGTGAGTAAGGAGGGATACAAAAGTGGCATATGAGAGAAGACAGAACCCTGCGGACCAGGAATATCAGGAGAAAGTTGTCGCCATCAACCGCGTATCCAAAACCGTAAAGGGCGGCCGTATTTTCAAGTTCTCCGCTCTGGTCGTAGTTGGCGACGGTAAGGGTAAGATTGGTTATGGTCTGGGCAAGGCCTCCGAGGTGCCTGAGGCAATTCGCAAGGGCATTGAGGACGCAAAGAAAAACATATTCACCGTTTCGCTCAAGGGCACAACGATCCCGCACGAGACGCTTGGCATCTTTGGTGCCGGCCGCGTGATCCTTCGCCCGGCGGCAGCCGGTACCGGCCTGATCGCAGGCGGCCCGGTGCGTGCGGTACTCGAAGTTGCGGGTATCCGTGATATCCGTACCAAGTGCGTTCGCTCAAGCAACCCCTGCAACGTGGTTATCGCCACCTGCAACGGCCTGAAGAGCCTGCGTACCGCAGAGCAGGTTGCCGCTATGCGCGGCAAGACCGTAAAAGAAATTTTAGGTTAAGGAGGCGAAACCCATGGCAGAAGAGAAAAAGACCGTAGCGGCCGAGGAGACCGCCGCCGAGAAGGCCCCTGCGAAAAAAACCGCAGCAAAAAAGGCCCCCGCCAAAAAGGCACCGGCTAAAAAAGCCGACGCTGAAAAGGCCCCTGCGAAGAAACCCGTAGCGAAAAAGGCCCCTGCGAAGAAAGCTGCCGAAAAGGCACCCGCAACAGAGGTCGTAGCCGAAAAGGCCCCCGCGAAGAAGCCTGCTGCCAAGAAGGCCCCCGCGAAAAAGGCTGCTGAGAAAGAAACCGGCTTAAAGATTAAGCTGGTTCGCAGCTTGGTTGGCCGTAAGGCAAAACAGATCGCGACTGCCCATTCTTTGGGCCTGAAGAAAATCGGCAATACCAGCGTGCAGCCCGACAACATGGCTACCCGCGGTAAGCTGAATAAGATTTCTCACCTCGTCGAGGTTACCAACGCGTAAAAGCAAGGAGGTGCACTACTGTTATGATGCTCCATGAATTGAAACCCGCCGAGGGTGCAAGTCGCGCTGTAAAGCGCAAGGGCCGTGGCGCAGCTACCGGTAACGGTAAGACTGCCGGTTACGGCCACAAGGGTCAGAAGGCACGTTCGGGCGCAAAGAAAGCGGGCTTTGAAGGCGGCCAGATGCCGTTGCAGCGCCGTTTGCCCAAACGCGGTTTTAAAAACATCTTCGCTACTGTTTACACCACCGTCAAGATCAGCGATCTCAACCGCTTCGAGGACGGCGCCGTGGTCGATACTGCGGCCCTGCTGAAGGCAGGTCTGATCAAAAAAGTCAACGACGGCGTTAAAGTACTTGGAAATGGCGAGCTTGAGAAGAAGCTCACCGTTGAGGTCGCTGCTTTCACTGCCTCCGCAAAGGAGAAGATTGAGAAGGCCGGCGGAAAGGCCGAGGTGAAGTAAAGTGTTCAAAACACTTAAAAACGCCTGGAAAATTGAGGACCTTCGCAAAAAGCTGATTTATACGCTGATGGTCATCGTTATTTTCCGTGTCGGCGTCGCAATCCCGGTACCCTATCTTGATGCTTCTGTTCTGAAAGACATGGTCAACGCGACCGGCAGCATGCTGGGTTACATCAACCTGCTGACCGGCGGCGCGTTTGCACAGGCAACGCTGTTTGCCCTGTCGGTGACCCCGTACATCAACGCCTCCATCATCATTCAGCTGCTTGCGGTTGCAATTCCCGCGCTGGAGCGGCTGTCTCAGGAGGGCGAAGAGGGCCGCCGCAAAATGAACCGCATCACCCGGTACACCGGTGCAGGCATTGCGCTGGCACTGGCCATCGCGTACTACCTGCTGCTGAAAAACAAAGGCGCAGTGCAGTACACCGACGGCTGGCAGGGCTGGTTTGTTGCCGCTGTTATCGTAATCGCTTTCACAGCCGGCTCCATGCTGATCATGTGGCTGGGCGAGCAGATTGACCGCAAGGGCATTGGCAATGGTATCTCGCTGCTCATCTTCGCGGGTATCGTCTCGCGGCTGGGCCGCATGCCGGCACAGATCTACACTTATGTGCGCGGTATCATTGTGGGCATTCAGGCGGGCGGTTCGTTGCAGCCTCTGTCCATCAGCGGCACGACTTATTACTTCACGGCTGATGGCGCACAGGCTTACCCCTGGTATTTCATCCTGTACCTGCTGCTGATTGCAGTAATCCTGCTGGGCAGCGTGGTATTTGTGGTGGTGATGACCAACGGGGAACGCCGCATCCCGGTGCAATACGCAAAACGCGTAGTGGGCCGTAAGATGTACGGTGGCCAGGCGACACACATTCCCATCAAGGTCAATATGAGCGGTGTTATGCCGGTCATCTTCGCTTCTTCTCTGATTTCTATCCCCGGTACCATCAAGTCGATCTTCAACATCACTGGTACTGGTTTCTGGTCCACTTTTCTGGGCTGGTTCAACTACAATGGCGTCGCTTATGCACTCATTTACGCGATGCTGATCCTTGCATTCAACTATTTCTATGTCGCCATTCAGTACAACCCGGTCGAGATCGCGAACAACCTGCGTAAAAACAATGGTGCGATCCCCGGTATTCGCCCGGGCAAGCCGACCACCGACTTCATTGTCAAGGTGCTTGGCAAAATCACCTTCATCGGGGCAATTTTCCTGATGATTGTTGCGTTGCTGCCGATTGTCGTCGGCAACCTGACAGGTATTCCTGTTCAGCTGGGTGGTACATCCCTGCTCATCGTGGTCGGCGTGGCACTTGACACTGCCCGTCAGCTTGAAAGCTTTATGCTGATGCGTCACCACAAGGGCTTTTTGGAGTAACAGGAGGCGAGTGGAATGAAACTGATTCTTTTGGGTGCACCGGGTGCCGGCAAAGGTACCCAGGCCGAAATAATCTGTGAGAAACTCTCGATCCCCGCTGTCAGCACTGGTAACATTATTCGGGAAGCCGTGAAAACCGGCACCGAAATGGGCCAAAAGGCAAAAGCTTTCATTGAAAGCGGCAAGCTGGTGCCGGATGATATCATTATTGGTATCATCAAAGAGCGGTTGAATGAGCCCGATTGCGAGAGAGGGTTTATTCTGGACGGCGTGCCCCGCACGGTCGCCCAGGCCGAGGCCATCGAACAGATGGGTATCGAGATCGACAAGGTTTTGGACATTGAGGTCAAGGACGAGGATATCGTCCGCCGCCTCTCTGGCCGTCGTGTTTGCGCCTCCTGCGGCGCAAGCTACCACACCGTCTACAAGCCTTCAGCCGACCCCACCAAGTGCGACCGGTGCGGCGGTGAGCTGATCATCCGTAAGGATGACGAGCCCTCCACCGTGATCGAGCGCCTTGCGGTCTACCACGAGCAGACCGAACCTTTGAAGGAGTTTTACGCGGCCCGCGGTAAGCTGGCTGTCGTAGAAGGTCAGGAAGAGGTCGCTGATACGACCGCACTGGTCTTGAAAGCTCTGGGGGTAACAGAGTGATCTCGGTAAAAACACCGCAGGAAATTAAATTGATGCGCGAGGCTGGCCGCATCTCCGCACGGGCTTTACAGCTCGGCGGGGAAATGGTACGTCCCGGCATCACCACCGCCCACGTGAACAAGGTCATCCACGATTATATCCTCAGCCAGGGGGCCAAGCCGAACTTTCTTGGTTTGTACGGCTTTCCGGCATCGGCGTGCATCTCGCTGAACGATACCGTGATCCACGGCATTCCCAGCACCGCAGAGGTGATACGCGAGGGGGATATTGTGAGCATCGACACCGGCGCGCTTTATAAGGGCTGGCACGGCGACAACGCCGGCACCTTTATGGCAGGCGAGGCGAGCGAAGAGGCAAAACGCCTGATTGAAGTCACAAAACAGTCTTTCTTTGAAGGGCTGAAAGCCGCCGTTGTGGGCAACCGCATCGGAGACATTTCACACGCGATTCAGGAGTATGTCGAAAAAAACGGTTTTTCCGTCGTGCGCGAATATGTGGGTCACGGCATTGGCCGCGAGATGCATGAAGACCCAGAGGTTCCTAATTTTGGGCATTTAGGGCGCGGGGCACGGCTGGTACCCGGTATGACACTGGCAATAGAGCCCATGGTCAATGCGGGTGCGGTCGCTGTCCGGCAGATGCCTGACGGATGGGGCGTCAAAACGAAGGATGGGTCACTGAGCGCACATTTTGAGCGCTCGATCGTGATTACCGCAAACGGGCCCGTCATTCTGACCGACCCAGCCTGAGGAGGTAGCGGATGGACTTCACAAGAGGCCGCATCGTATGCTCAAAGGCAGGGCGGGACAAAGGGCTGTATTTTGCAGTTCTTGCCGAGCAGAACGGCAGGGTGCTCCTCGCCAACGGCAGCCAGCACAAGCTGGCAAAGCCCAAGGCGAAAAACCCCGCGCATCTCGCCATGACGGCGAAGGTGCTGCCGCCTGCTTTGATGGAAAACGACAAATTGCTCACACAGGCGATCGCCGAACAAATTTCGGCGCCGCCACAGACGACCTGAAGGGGGGTTGCCGCTTGTCAAAAGACGATGTCATTGAAGTAGAGGGGACCGTGATCGAGGCGATGCCGAACGCCATGTTCCAGGTAGAGCTTCAGAACGGTCATCGCTTACTGGCACACATCTCCGGCAAGTTGCGGATGAACTTTATCCGCATTCTGCCCGGCGATAAAGTAACGATAGAGATGTCGCCCTACGATCTGACCAAAGGGCGCATCACATGGCGCTCGAAGTAAGGGCGCGATTAAGGAGGTACCCATTATGAAGGTAAAGCCTTCCGTAAAGCCGATGTGCGAAAAGTGCAAGGTCATCAAGCGCAAAGGTCGCGTGATGGTGATCTGCCCCAATCCCAAACATAAACAGCGTCAGGGTTAAGACGCAATTAACAGAACAGGAGGTGCAAGGGAATTATGGCACGTATAGCCGGAGTTGACCTGCCCAGAGAAAAACGCGTCGAAGTTGGCCTGACCTACATTTTTGGTATTGGCCGCAGCGCTGTGAAAAAGATTCTTGATTCGACCAAGATCAGTCCTGATACCCGCGTGAAGGACCTCACCCCGGACGAAGAAAACCTCATCCGTGAATATATCGACAAACACTTCACCGTTGAGGGCGACCTTCGCCGCAATGTGGCGCTCGACATTAAGCGTCTGACCGAAATTGGCTGCTACCGCGGTACTCGTCACCGCAAAGGGCTGCCTGTGCGCGGCCAGCGCAGCAAGACCAACGCACGTACCCGCAAGGGCCCGAAGCGCACGGTCGCCAACAAGAAAAAGTAACCATAGGAGGGAAAGGTTATGGCAACAAAAGCTGCTGCTAAGAAAACTGCAGTGCGCCGTAAACGCGAGCGTAAAAATATCGATCGCGGCCAGGCACATATCCAGAGCACGTTCAACAATACCATTGTGACCATCACCGACGTGCAGGGCAATGCGATTTCCTGGTCCAGCACCGGTGGTCTTGGCTTCCGTGGTTCAAGAAAAAGCACCCCGTATGCTGCACAGATGGCTGCGGAAACTGCCGCAAAGGCGGCGATGGAGCACGGCCTGAAATCCGTTGAGGTTTTCGTTAAGGGCCCGGGCCAGGGCCGTGAGGCTGCGATCCGCGCTTTGCAGGCGGCCGGCTTGGAGGTAGACATGATCAAGGACGTTACCCCCATTCCCCACAATGGCTGCCGCCCGCCCAAGCGCCGTCGCGTATAATTCATAAGGAGGGAAAAGAATGGCAAGATATACAGGCGCAGTATGCCGCCAGTGCCGTCGTGAAGGCCAAAAGCTCTTTTTGAAGGGCGAACGTTGCTATTCCGACAAGTGCGCGCTTACCCGCAGAAACTTTGCCCCTGGCCAGCATGGTCAGGCCCGCAAAAAGGTTTCTGAGTACGGCGTTCAGCTGCGTGCAAAACAGAAAGCCAAGAAATACTATGGCGTTCTGGAAAGCCAGTTCCGCAAATACTTTTACATCGCCGAGCGCAAGCCCGGGATGACCGGCGAAAATCTGCTTCGGATCCTTGAAAGCAGAATGGACAATATTGTCTATCGTGCCGGGTTCGCTATGAGCCGTGCCGAGGCACGCCAGCTGGTGGTGCACCGTCACTTCACCGTCAATGGTCAGATCGTCAACATCCCCTCATATCTGATCAAAGAGGGCGACGTGGTAGAGCTGCGCACCCGTGACTGTGAGAAGATCAAAGAGAGCGTCGAGAAGAATGCAGGCCGCCCGACCCCGGTATGGATGACGTTTGAGAAGGATAACTACAAAGCTACCGTCACCCGCCTGCCCGACCGTGCTGATATCGATTTCGACGTTGCAGAGCATCTCATCGTTGAGCTTTATTCCAAATAACCCGATAAGTAGCATAGGGAATGCGAATCTATGGCAAAGGCTGTGCCTTTGCTTTACAAGGAGGGTTTTTGAATGATTGAGATCGAAAGGCCGAAAATTGATACAGCTACCCTCAGCGCGGACGGCCGCTATGGCAAGTTTGTCGTAGAGCCGCTGGAGCGTGGTTTCGGTACGACGCTGGGCAACAGCCTGCGCCGCGTACTTCTTTCCTCTCTGCCGGGCGTGGCAATCACCTCGATGAAAATCGACGGTGTGGTCCATGAGTTTTCGACAGTCGAGGGTGTAAAGGAAGACGTGACCGAGATCGTCCTGAACCTCAAAGGCGTCCGCGCTAAACTGTATTCCGAAGGGCCCAAAACCGTTCGGATCGAGGCCAGTGGGGAATGCGAAGTGACAGCCGGCAGCATCCAGCAGGATGCAGAGATTGAAATTCTCAACCCGGACTGGCACATTGCCACACTGGATGAGGGTGCAAAGCTGGTGATGGAGCTTGTCTTTGACAAGGGCCGCGGCTATGTGCCTGCAGACCGCAACAAGCAGAACGCTGAATTTGCGGCACTGAGTGCCATTGCGGTCGATAGCATCTACACCCCGGTTTTAAAGGTGAATTACACCGTTGAGAACACCCGTGTCGGCCAGATTACCGACTACGACAAGCTGACGATTGAGGTTTGGACAGACGGCATTATCAACGCGAAAGAGGCAGTTAGCCTTGCCGCGCGCATTATGACCGAGCACCTGAACCTGTTTGTCAACCTGTCGGAAGAGGCCATGGGCGCCGAGATCATGGTGGAAAAGGACGACAAGGGCAAAGAGAAAGTCCTCGAAATGACGATTGAGGAATTGGATCTTTCCGTGCGTTCGTTTAACTGCCTGAAGCGTGCGGGCATCAATACGGTCGAAGACCTCATTAGCAAGAGCGAGGACGAGATGATGAAGGTACGCAACCTGGGCCGCAAGAGCCTGGAAGAAGTCATCTCGAAACTGGAATCGCTCGGTTTCAAGCTGAATAAAGACGACGAGTAAAACTTACTACTATGCCAGACCGGCAAAGGGGCGTTTTGCCCGCCGGGCTTGGACTACTGCAAAGGAGTGAATTGGGATGCCCGGTACAAGAAAGCTTGGCAGAACCAGTGATAGCCGTAGAGCGATGCTCAGGGCAATGGTTACCTACCTTTTTGAAAAAGGCAAGATTGAAACCACGGTTACCCGAGCAAAGGAAGTTCGTGCTGTCGCCGAGAAGATGATTACCCTCGGCAAGCAGGACACCCTGCACGCGAAACGGCAAATCTATTCTTTCGTTACGAAAGAGGACGTTGCCAAAAAATTGATCGACGAGATCGGCCCGAAGTATGCCGACCGCAATGGCGGTTACACCCGTATCATTCGCATTGGCGCCCGTCGTGGCGATGCTGCTGAAATGGCGGTAATTGAGCTGGTCTAAGTACCTGCTTTAGGTGTAAAAGGCAAGGCCCCCCACGCAAGTTTTTGTGTGGGGGGCCTTTTTGTCGTTTTGCACAGTGCCGCACGGTGGGTAAGTAAGCTGTAAACAAACATCTGTATTTTACAGTTTGTCATGGCGCATTGTGCTGCCACAAATATCGGTGTTACAGCACTGCGATTGCTGGCCGGGTAAAAAGCCCCGCAAAGATTTTATGGCAAAAGGGCGGCGGGCCACTACCCTACGCGGGGCAACTGAAAAGCACAAAGCAACAGCCCGTTCTTACCGCAGGTGTGATAAGAATGGGCTGTAATGTTACAAAAAGTAAAAAACAAGATTAAAATTACAAATCTAACAAGTGTGTTACTTGCCTTAAGCTGCCGGTTGAGAGCTGTTTTCGGCGTTTGCCGAAGCACTGTCATTTTCTAAAGTGCCCATCATTTTTAGGTCATCATTCAGTTGGCCAAGCGTAAATTCATCTTCATCCAATACCGGCAGCCCAAGCGCAGAGGCGGGCACGGGGTCAGCATAAGGCCGGTAGTAGTTGTTCAGCAGGGTGGCCAGGTTTTCAACATTGGTGCCATAGCACGATTCGTTTTTATTAGTTATGTCACTGTACCGGGTAATCGAGCCACCGGGGCAGCGCGCAAAACCAATTTTGCTGCTGTCCATCTGCATAAAGGTGGAAGCCAGCGAAATCAAATCGCTCACGCTCATATCGGTGTTGACATAGGTGATAAAGGTGGGCATTACTTTAATGACGTCGCTCATCGGGAAGCTTTTAAAGGTGCGGAACAGCGCCTTGTAAAAATACTGCTGTAATTCCAGCCGCTTTAGGTCTCCCTGCGCATATTCATCGCGCTGGCGCAAAATCCATTCAATGTGGTTGGCATCCAAAAAGTAGGTGCCCTGCGGGATGACATTGCCTTTATTATCGGCAACGTCCCATGGCACATACATTTCAAGGCCGCCTAAAATTTTGAACATTTCCCTGAACATGTCCATGTTGATTGTGACATAATGGTCTACCGGCAACGCAAAATCGTCGCTGAGTACCGTCGCCAGGTTAGAGATGCGGTTTACTTCGTCCGCACCGTGGCTGTAAATGGCATTCAACCGGTAAGTACCGCCGGTGGGCAATTCCTTGCCCACATAGGTGTCACGGGGAATCTGCAAAATATTCATGGTGCCTTTTTCGACATCCAACGTTACATACATAATCACATCGGTCATGCCAAGCCCGTTAGAATAATCCCGCCCGTCATCGTCCTTGTCAAAATCAATACCGCAGACAAGGTAGTGTACGACTTTGCTTTTCAGTTCGGGTGTGGTAGATTGCACGGCACTGGTCAATTGGCCGGCATCTCCCTCGTTGATTTGAGAATCCAAATAGAAATAGACGACGGTTGCACCAATGCCCGCCAAAAGAAGTAATGCGGCAAGCACCACCAGTACAATTTTAACGACCCTGTTTTTAGAACCCTTTTTTCTGCCATTTGAGGGCTGGGTAGAGCCCTGTTGTGAAGTGGAGTTTTCCAAAACCGGCAGACCTCCCATCTTAGTTGTGTGTGCCGAAATTCAAAACAAAACCGGCAAAGACAACACTATTATACCATATAGGAAGGCACAAACCAGCGGATTTTGTAAATTTAAGAAAGGTAAAGTTTCGCGGTTATACGACAAAGAAAAAGACCGCAAAGTAATGTAGCAGGCTGCCGCCCAAAATAAACAGGTGAAAAATTTCGTGGAAGCCAAAGCCAGCAGAAAAATTAGGCTTTTTGATTGCGTATAACACCGCACCTATGCTGTACAGTACACCGCCACCAGCTACTAAAGCAAGGCAGGCAGGGCCGCAGCTTGCAAAATCGCGAAGTACAAACACAATCGACCAACCCATGGCAAGGTAAGCGCCGGAAGCCAGCACCCGCGGGGCGGTGATCCAGAATAGTTTGATGATGGTGCCCACCAGTGCAATCCCCCAAAGGATAGCGCAGAAGATCAGGCCTTTTTGTTCCGGCAAAAATTTTAATGCAAACGGGGTATAGGTGCCCGCAATCAGTACATAGATCATACTGTGGTCTAATTTGCGCAATAGCCGTTTTACGCCGCCGCTCGTCACGTCGCCAGGGTAGTAATGATAAACAGAACTAGCCGTATACAGCGCAATGAGCGACAGTACAAAAACAAAAGCGCCGGCAAGGTCTCGCGCAGAGGCCTGCTGTAACAAAGCATGAGCGATTAAAATGAAACCGCCAAGTAATGAAAGGGCCGCACCGGCTGCGTGTGTCTCACTGCTGATGGGGTCTTGTGCCGTGCGAAACATGGGGGTCATAACAATTCTCCTAACTCTTTAATACAATATTTAATATTATATTACACTGTTTATAAAAATATTTCAATGGGTTTTATGAATAGTTTTTTGGCGGAATTAAAATTGTTTTTTGTTCTATTTGTGGGTGCTTGCTAGCCCGCAGCCGGCGCAGTGCAATAAAAAGCCGCCCAGCTTAACACTGAGCGGCTTTTTGTGGTATAAAATCGGGCTTGCAGGGGGTTACTCTTCTAACAAAATAGCCCCCACCGGGCAGCTTTGCACAGCGTCCAGTGCAGTAATTTCGTTTTTGCCTTCTGGTTGGGCGATAACGGTGGCGACAGAGGTATCGTCCATGGCAAAGATCTCGTCGTCAATCGTAGCGCAAAGGCCACAGCCAATGCAAAGGTCGCGGTCGATAGATAACTTCATAAAAGACCCTCCTTTATTCTTGTGTGGGGGTGGGGAACACCACCACCAGCAACATTTTAAACGGTACCGGCGCGGCGACAGCATGTGGCAGCGTGGCGGGCATCACCAGCGCTTCGCCCGCTTGTACGGTGTGCTCTACCCCATTTACGGTAAAAAGGCCGGTGCCTTCCAGCACGGTCACAAAAGCATCGCCGGTAGAATCATGGGTGCCAATTTCCTCCCCCGCGTCAAATGCAAACAAGGTCATGCTGACGGTGGGGTTTTGTGCCAGCGTTTTGCTGACGACCTGCCCCGGCAATACCGTAACCTCGCCGGCAAGCACAACGGCTTGTTCGTGGGGGATGTTTTTAATCAAGTGTGGCTGTTGCATTGGGGTGCCCTCCTGTTTGTTTTGGTAAAGTACAGCGGTGTTTGCTGCTTTTAGCATAACCTCAAAGAGTGAAAAAATCTGTCGTATTTACAACGTAACTATAAAAAATCAAAAACTAACCGTTATAATCCGTACGATAACAACAAACTGCAAAGATCCTCAGTCAACTCGTGCGGCAGCATGCCGGTGCTGCTTTTGCGCGCAGCACAAAGGTCTGCTGCCGCCCCATGCAGGTAAACACCGCAGATAGCCGCATCCGCTGGGGCCAGCCCCTGTGCCAGCAGCCCACCAATCAAACCCGCCAGCAAATCGCCGCTGCCCGCCTTGGCAAGGCCGGGGCCGCCGGTTTTGTTGAAGAAACATTGCCCGCTGGGCAGTGCCACTAAAGTGTCGTGGCCTTTCAGCACAACAATGCACTGAAATTCGGCGGCAAACCGGGTTGCAGTTGCTTCCCGCGCGCGCTGTACCTCCGCCGCAGTTTTACCACACAGCCGCGCCATTTCACCGGGGTGTGGGGTGAGGATGGTGGGCCCCGCCCGCCGGTGCAACAGCTGTGGTGCACCGGCCAGCAGGTTTAGCCCATCGGCGTCCACCAGCAATGGCCCGTGGGTGGCAGTCGTCAGCCGCTCTAAGATTGCAGTGGGGCCGGGGCCCTGCCCCAGCCCGCAGCCCAGCACGACGGCACTGCAGTCGGCAGCCGCATCTGCCAGCAGGGCGGCGCTTTCTGGCTTTGCAAGGCCGTCCGTGCCCTCTGCTAACGGCAGCAGGGTGCATTCGGGCAGCGCGCTGACGGCGGCGGCAAGTACCGGCTCAATCGATGCAAGGGTCACAATACCGGTGCCGATGCGCAGTGCGCCCAGCGCAGCAAGCTGCGCCGCCCCGCGGTACATGCGGCTGCCTGCAACCAATAACAGCCGCCCATACATGCCTTTGTGCGCCTGTAGTGGCCGCGGGCGCAGCAGCGGTACAATCAGTTCCTGCGTGATGGTGGTCATCAAACATCACCCCTTTGCTTTATTTTACCACGCGGGCCACCGAAAAGAAACGCCCCGCATGGATAGACAAAAAAGCCGCCCACCCTGCATGGGTAGCAAGGTGGGCGGCGGAAAGATGAATTTTAGCTGATCAAGCCGCGGAACATGCGCTTACCGGGGCCCCGTACTAAGAAAAAGAAGGTAATTGCCAGCACCGCATAAAGCAGTGTGGGGGCCCAAAGTGCGCCCTGTAGGCCCAGCGGGCCGACCAACAGGTAAAACAGGCCGGCACCGGCGGCAATCAGCCCCATACCGCCAAAGGTCATAATCATCACGCTCATGCTGCGTTTGACGACCACGGTGTCATTAACGGCATCCAGCTTGGGCCACATCAGGTTGAGAAACAGCCCGCCAAACGAGGTGAGCAGGGCGCACGAGAGCCCAAGCACTAATAATAACAGTGTATCGGTAATGCCCAGCCCCAGCCCGGCAGCGCCAAACGGCACGCCAATTAACACCGCGGGCACCATCAACGTGCAGTTTGTCATTATTTTGGCGGCAAAAATCGTTTCAATGGGCACCGGGGCTTCGCGCAGAATCCAAAGCCGGTTGCCCTCTAGCGAAATGCTGGCACAGGTGGTAGAAGAGATCAAAATGCAAAATGCCACTACGGCAGCACCTGCCACCAGCATGCCGCTGGCAGCACCGGGTAAGCTTGCCAGCGCCGAAGCAATTTTGCCCTTTGCCACAAAGGCGTAAATGCCGCCGCCAAGCAGCATCAGCGCACCAAGGCCACTGTTCATCAGGTAGATAGGGGTGCCAAACAGCCGGCGCAGTTCTTTTTTATACAGCGCGGCAAAAGGTTTGCCACCGCGCATCTGCTGCAATTTGTAATCGTGCCGCACCTGCACCGACACCAGCCGGGTGAGAATCTTTTTGTAAAACAGGCTGAACACCCAGACAATCAAAAAGAATGGCACAGCGCAGGACAGAAGGAACAGCACCAGCGACACCAAAGAATGTGCAGTAAGTGCCTGTGTCATCCACACAAGGGGCAGCGCCCAGCCGGTCGCATGCTCAAAAACGCCGATAATCGACGGGTCGCCTCCGGCGGCCATGCTGCCCGAAAGCCCAAAACTGAGGCCGAAAACCAGCCCGAAGAACACAAGGTAAAGCAGATTGTTTACCAGCGCTTTGTGCCGCACCTTGCTTTGAATATAAGTGAACAAAAACCCAAGCAGCAGGCTGAGCGCAGAGGGCAGCAGCGGCAAAAATACGATGCACAGTAGGAAAATTGGGATGAACAGCGCGCTGAAGCCCGTGAAGTACAGGTAAACACCACCAGCCGGCAGCAGGATAAACAGCGTGAAAACAACGTTTTCAAGGTAAAGAGAAAGCACTTTAGAAAGCAAAATTGGGAAGGTGCCCATCGGCATAGCAAGCAGAATGTCGTTGTCCTTGCCGCCAAATACAAAGCCCGATGCACTGATGACACCAAACAAAAAGCACATGGCGACCGAAATTAACCCCAGCAGGGTCAAAATTAAATCGGTACGGCCAAACATGGAAAAAATCTGTGCGAACGAAAAACTGTAAACGCCGCCGATGTACAGCATCAGCAACGACATCAACGCCAAAAAACCAATGCTGGAGGCAGATTTCTTTTTTGCTTTTGACGACGGGTTTGCGGAAAAAATCATACCGCGAAAGCTGACCCGCATCAGCGCCAGAAATTTTTTCATTGCACAGCCTCCACGGCCTCGCCACCCTGCCGGGCCAGTTCAAGGAACACCTCTTCCAGCGAAGAGTTGCCCACAACATCCTCGGTTTTGCCACACTCGACAAGGTGCCCGTCCCGGATGATGGCAATATGGTCACACAGCTTTTGCGCAACTTCCAGCACATGGGTCGAAAAGAACACCGCCGCGCCATTGTTGCACAGCTCGTGCAGGTATTCTTTGAGGATGTGGGAGGCCACCGGGTCAAGGCCAACAAACGGCTCGTCCAGCACCAGCAGCTTAGGCTCGCGGATCAGCGCCGAAATTAGTGCCAGCTTTTGTTTCATGCCGTGCGAGTACCCGGCAACAGGGCTGCCCAGCGCACCGGTCAACTCAAACGCGTCGCCGTATTTAGAAATCAGGGTTTGGCGTTTCTCGGCAGGGATTGCATACAGGTCGGCAATGAAATTCAGGTAAGCAATCCCGGTCAAAAAGTCATACAGGTCGGGGTTGTCGGGGATAAAGGCCGTTACCTGTTTTGCCGCGACCGGTTCGGTGCGGATGCTGTGCCCGTCGATCAGGATGTCGCCCTCTTCAAAATCCAAAATGCCGGCAAGGCTGCGCAGCGTGGTGGTTTTGCCAGCGCCATTGTGGCCGATAAACCCATAGATCGAACCCGTTTCCACCGTCAGGCTTAAATCATCCACGGCCCGTTTGCCACTGGAATAGGTTTTGGAAAAATGACGAATTTCAAGCATGATGTTCCTCTTTCCGGGGAAGTCCCCTTGTCAAACAAATAACAATTAGAGACTAATCTAAATGTGCTATTATTATATTCTTGCAAAGGGTGGGTTGTCAAGCCGCCGAAAAGCAATAAAAACGGCCAAAAAACACCCCCCGGCACGATTAGAATCAAAGAGGATAACGAAATGCCGCCTACCCACAGCAGGGGCGGCGGCATTTCGTTTTATACTGTTTTACAAGTCAGTTTTTCAGGCTTTGCAGCGGTGCGGGGATGCGCCCGCCGCGGCCAATGAATTTGGCAGGGGAAAACCGGTTGATCTGCATCACCGGGCCCCAGCCCAGCAGGCCGCCAAAATCCAGTGTATCGCCCACCTGTTTGCCAATGGCGGGGATCACACGTACGGCGGTGGTTTTGCTGTTCACCATGCCAATCGCAGCTTCATCTGCAATCAGAGCCGAGATCACTTCGGCAGGGGTGTCGCCCGGCAGAATCACCATGTCGATGCCCACGCTGCACACGGCGGTCATCGCTTCCAGCTTTTCAATCGACAGGCTGCCGCACTGGGCGGCGGCAATCATGCCGGCATCCTCCGACACGGGGATGAACGCGCCCGAAAGGCCGCCCACAAAGTTCGATGCCATCACGCCGCCTTTTTTGACCGCGTCGTTCAGCAAAGCAAGCGCAGCGGTGGTGCCGCAGCAGCCGCAGCTTTCCAGACCCATTTCCTCCAGCACATTTGCAACTGAATCGCCAATGGCGGGGGTGGGGGCCAGCGAAAGGTCTACAATGCCAAACGGCACGCCAAGGCGCTCGCTGACAAGGTTGCCCACCAGTTGGCCCATGCGGGTAATCTTAAATGCGGTGCGCTTCACCAGCTCGGCCACCTGGCCAAGGTCCATGCCCGCCGACTCGTTTGCCAGTGCGGCGCGCACCGCACCCGGGCCGGAAACCCCCACGTGGATGACACAATCCGGCTCGCCCGGGCCGTGGAAAGCACCGGCCATAAAGGGGTTGTCCTCCGGGGCGTTGCAAAACACCACCAGTTTTGCCGGCCCAATGCAGTTTCGCTCTGCGGTAATCTCCGCCGCGCGGCGCACAATGGGGCCCATCAAGGCTACGGCATCCATATTGATGCCCGCTTTGGTAGAGCCGATGTTGACGCTGCTGCACACGATGTCGGTGGCGGCCAGCGCGTCAGGGATCGAATCGATCAGCAGCCGGTCGCCGGCCGAAAAGCCCTTTTGCACCAGCGCCGAAAACCCGCCCACAAAGTTGACACCCACTTTTTTTGCCGCAGCGTCCAGCGTGCGGGCAAACTCCACCGGGTCGGGGTTTTTGCAAGGGGCCAGCAGCATGGCAATCGGTGTCACCGAAATGCGTTTGTTGACAATGGGTACCCCGTAAGCGGCGCTCACTTCCTCCGCCGTCTTTACAAGGTCTTTGGCGCGGGTGGTAATTTTGTTATAAATCTTTTCACACGCGCGGTGCGGGTCTTCATCCGCACAGTCCAGCAGCGAAATGCCCATTGTCACGGTGCGCACATCCAGGTTTTCGTCGCTGATCATGTGAATGGTCTCAAGTATGTCTTTGGTATCCAGCATGGTTTTTCTCCCTCTTGCCCGTTAAATATGGTGCATGGCGTCGTAAAGCTCCTGCCGGGTCACTTTAATGTCAACGCCCTTTTCTTCGCCTGCGGCGGTAAAGCGCTGCTGCAATTCGGCAAAGTCAATCGTGCAGGCAGTTACGTCCACGACCATGATCATGGCGAAGGTACCCGACAGAATGCTTTGGGTCACTTCCTCCACATTGACGTTGGTTTCGGCACATACGCCCGCCACCTTGGCAAGAATGCCCACGGTGTCGCGGCCGACTACGGTAACAACAGCTTTCATTTGCGTTTCCCCTTTTTCACCAGGGCACGCGATGCCCTGTTTATAATTACTTTATTATAATGCGGATGCGGCAAAGCCGCAAGCGCTGGCCGACATTATTATACCAAATAATTTACAAGGCCTCAATTATCAAGTATAATAGTTTAAATTGCCCATTAGGCAATAAAACAATAAGAGTGAAGCATGGGAAAGGGTGGACAAAGACATGGAACGTATTCTGAAGATCCTTGAAGACAACGCGCGTCTTCCGCTGGAGGATATCGCAGCAATGGCTGATCAAACACCGCAGGAGGTCGCAGCGGCGATCGATGAGTACGCAAAGGCAGGCGTCATCAAGGGCTACAAAACGCTGATTGATTGGGACAAGACTGACGAGACCCGCGTGCGGGCCATCATCGAGCTGAAGGTCAGCCCCAAAAAAGACCGCGGGTTTGACGAGATCGCCTCCACCATCGCCTTGTTCCCGGAAGTGGATAGCGTGATGCTGATGAGCGGCGGGTATGACCTTGGCCTCATCATGACCGGCGCGAGCTTTCAGGAAATCGCGCTGTTTGTAGCGCTGCGCCTGTCCCCGCTGGACGATGTGCTTTCTACCGCGACGCATTTTGTGCTGCGCACCTATAAAAGAGACGGCGTGATGTATGCCGACGAAAGTAAGGATGAAAGAGGGTATAATTTCCTGTGATGGATTACAGCAAAATTCTTGCGGGGAAAGCCAAGCAGATCAAACCCTCCGGCATCCGCAAATTTTTTGACCTTGCCGGCACAATGGAGGGCTGCATTTCACTGGGGGTGGGTGAACCGGATTTTAAAACCCCGTGGATGGTGCGCGATGCCGGTATTAAAAGCTTAGAGCGCGGCAAGACCTGGTATACCAGCAACGCCGGCCTTGCCGAAATGCGCCGTGAGGCGGCAAATTATCTTGCCCGCCGTTTTGATTTGCACTACGACCCCGAGACCGAAATGCTGGTCACCGTGGGCGGCAGTGAGGCCATTGACCTTGCGCTGCGCGCCGTGTTAGAGCCGGGCGATGAAGTCATCATCCCCGAGCCCTGCTATGTCAGCTATGCGCCGCTGACCCAACTGGTGGGCGGCGTGGCGGTGCCGTTGCCGCTGAAAGCGGAAAATGGCTTTCGCCTGACGGCGCAGGAGCTGCGAGACAAAATTACCCCGCGCACCAAAATTGTGGTGTTGCCGTTCCCTTGCAACCCCACTGGCGCCGTGATGCGCGAGCGGCACCTTGCCGAAATTGCAAAGGTGTTGCAAGACACCGATATTTTGGTGATGACCGACGAGATTTATGCCGAGCTGACCTATGGCCCGCGGCGGCATGTCAGCATTGCCTCGATGCCCGGCATGAAAGAGCGCACGGTCTACATCAACGGGTTTTCAAAGGCCTATGCCATGACCGGCTGGCGCCTTGGCTATGTGTGCGCGCCGCAGCCGCTGATGCAGGTGATGACAAAAATTCACCAGTACGCCATTATGTGCGCACCCACCACCAGCCAGTACGCGGGCATTGTTGCGCTGCGTGACGGCGATGAAGCCATTGAGGGCATGCGCGACGAGTACGACATGCGCCGCAAGTTTTTGACCAGCAACCTCAACCGTATGGGGTTGACTTGTTTTGAGCCGGAGGGTGCGTTTTACGTGTTCCCCAGCATCCAAAAGAGCGGCCTTTCGTCAGAGGAGTTCTGCGAAAAGCTGCTGATGTCGAAAAAGGTGGCCGTGGTGCCCGGCACTGCTTTTGGTGCGTCGGGCGAGGGGTTTGTGCGTATTTCTTACTCTTATTCAGTTGCCCATCTGTCTGAGGCACTGGGCCGTATTGAAGAGTTTTTAAAGGAGCTTTCGCATGAGTGAGCCGTGTGGCCACCTGCTGTTGCGCGGCGGCCTTTCGTATGATCGCCCGGCCGGTGTTGGCGCGGCGGTGGAAGAAATTTTTGCCCTTGCGCCTGCGGTGCAGGCCCTTGGCCCCCCAAGTAAGGTGCTGCTGAAACCAAACCTGCTGGCAAAGCACCCGCCGGAGCATGCGGTGACCACCCACCCTGTCGTGGTGGCGGCGGTGGTCGACGCGCTGCGCCGGCGTGGGGTGACGCAGATCACGCTGGCAGATTCCAGCGGGGGGCTGTATACCGAGGGCGGCATGCGCGCCGTGTACCGCGCCAGTGGTTTGTTGGAGGTTTGCGAGCGCATGGGCGTTGCCGTGTGGGGCAAAACCACCAGCGGCACCCGGGCCGTAGAGGGCACGCGGGTGCACCAGTTTACGCTGATCGACCCGGTGCTGGAATGTGATTTTCTCATTGACCTTGCAAAGCTGAAAACCCATGTGATGACCGGCATGACGGCGGGGGTCAAAAACCTGTTTGGCTGTATCCCCGGCCTGCAAAAGGCTGAAATGCACATGCGCTTCCCCCAAAGGGTCGATTTTGGCGAAATGCTGTGCGATTTATGCTGTGCGGTGCCGCCCCAGCTTGTGATTGTGGACGGTATTACCGCGATGGAGGGCAACGGCCCAGCGGGTGGCAATGTGCGCGAAGCCGGGCTATTGCTCGGTGGCGGCGACGTGTGGCAGATCGACCTTGCGGTGGCACAGCTGATGGGGCTTGACTCACAGCGTGTGCCCTACCTTGCCGCGGGCGCACGCCGCGGGCTGTGCGGCACAAAGCTCGACCCCGCCGCACTGGCACCGGGCAGCGACCCGGTGCAGCCGCTGCAAAACTGGCAATTGCCGCAAAGCTTTCGCAGCCTGACCTTTCAGGAGAAATTCCCCACCGGGCTGCGCTGGGCGGGGCCGCTTGTCAGCCGCATTGCCGCGCCGCGCCCGGTGATCCGCAAATCAAAATGCATTGGCTGCGGGCGCTGTGTCGAAATTTGCCCCGGCAAAACCATTCGGTTGCAAAACCACAAAGCAGTCATTGACCCGGCGGGCTGCATCCGCTGTTTTTGCTGCCACGAAATGTGCCCCGAAAAGGCGATTGACGTGCGCCGCATTGCATTTTTTAAACTTTGACCTGCTGCCCGTTTGCGGCCCGGTGCCCGGTGTGCCGGCAGGCAGCAAACAGGGGGGACTGGAATGAACGGCGTTACGCTGCGTGCACCGGCCAAGCTGAACCTCAGCCTGGACATTACCGGTGTGCGGCCGGATGGCTACCACACAATGGATATGCTGATGCAGGCTGTTAGCCTGTACGAGCGGGTGACGGTGCGCCGGTCGGGCATTTTGCGTGTCACGGCAAACGGTGCGCTGCTGCCGCTGGGCGAAAAGAACACGGTGTGGAAAGCCGCAGTCGCGTTTTTGCAGGAGGTCGGCATTTTGGCAGGGGCCGAAATTCATTTACAAAAAAGAACGCCGGTGCGCGCGGGCATGGGGGGTGGCAGTGCCGATGCCGCCGCCGTGCTGGTGGGCCTGAATTTGTTGTACGGTGCCAAGCTGCCGCTGGGCGAACTGTGCCGCATTGGTGCCACCATTGGTGCCGATGTGCCGTTTGCACTGCTGGGCGGCACTGCCCGGGTGCGTGGGGTGGGCGATGAACTGCTTGTGCTGCCACCGCTGCAAGGGTGTGTATTTGTGGTGTGTATGCCCGGCTATGGCATTTCTACCCCACAGGCCTTTGCCGCCTACGATGAGGTGGGTGCCAGCCGGCGGCCGGATACCGATGCCGCAGAAGCAGCGTTGTGCGCAGGCAGCGTGCCGCAGCTATTGCCGCACCTTGCCAATGCGCTGCAAAAGGCCTCTGCGGGCAAAGACACCGAAAAAATTTGCCACTTGCTGCGGCAAGCGGGGGCCGGTGCCGCATTGATGACCGGCAGCGGTGCGGCGACCTATGGCGTGTTTGCAGACGAGCAAACTGCGCGCGCGGGGCTGCGCGCCCTGCGTCGGGCGGGTTTTAAGCAGGTGTGGTTGTTGCGGCCGGTAGCAAGCGGCCCGGTAGTAGAAGAAATGTTTTAACGCGCACGGCCACCGGCCCCCCGTAAAAGGGTGCCGGCGGCCGTGTTGGTTACAGGCAAAATAACAGAGCAGGGGGAGAGTAAAAATGAGGACAAAACTGGAGCGAATTCGTGCGGATATCGAGGCACTGGCGGCCTTTAACGCCACGCCGGGTGAGGGGCTGACCCGCCTTTCGTTTACCGAAGAGCACCGCAAAGCGGCACAGTATATCACGGCGCAAATGCAGCAGGCAGGCCTTGCCGTGCGCACTGATGCGGTGGGCACCATCATTGGCCGCATGGAGGGCACCGACCCCACCGCGCCGGTCGTGATGTGTGGCAGCCATTTTGATTCGGTGAAAAACGGCGGTAACTTTGACGGCCCGGCCGGTGTCATCACCGGGCTGGAGACCGCGCGGGTGCTGCACGAAAACGGGGTCGTGCCCAAAAACCCGGTCGAGTTTATTGCGATGATCGAAGAAGAGGGCGCACGGTTTGGCGCCGGGCTGTTTGGCAGCCGCGCGATGACTGGCCGCCTTGGCGAGCAAGAGCTTGCCACCTTTACCGATGCAGACGGAATTACCACCGGGCAGGCCATGAGCGCCTTTGGGCTGGACCCCGCGCATTACGCCGACGCGGTGCGCAAAAAGGGTGAGATTAAAAATTTCATCGAGCTGCATATTGAGCAAGGCCCCATTTTAGAGAACAGTGGTGACCAGGTGGGCATTGTGGAAACGGTAGTCGGCATTAAAGAGGTAGAGGTCACGGTGACCGGCCGCCCCGACCACGCGGGCACCACGCCGATGGATATGCGCGCCGATGCTTTTTTAGTGGCGGCCAAAACGGCCATTGCAGCAAACGAGGCCGCGGTGGCGGCAGGCGAGGGCACCGTGGCGACGGTGGGCAAAATAGAGGTGCGCCCCGGCTCGTTTAACATTGTGCCGGGCAAGGTTGTGTTTTATGTGGATATCCGCAGCAAAAACACCAACTGCATTAAAGTGGTGCTTGCCGCGGTAACGGCAAAGCTGGACGAGCTGACCGCAGGCAACGACGCGCTGTCGTATGCGCTGCGCATGATGGTGGAAACAAAACCGGTGCAGGCCGACCCGCATGTGTGCACCCTGCTGGAGGAAAGCGCCGCGAAGCTGGGCCTTACCAGCCGCCGCATGCTGTCCGGCGCGGGGCATGACGCAATGATTATGGCCGACATCACAAACATTGGGCTGGTGTTTGTGCCCAGCCGCGGCGGGCGCAGCCATTGCCCGGAGGAATGGACCGATTACGACCTTTTGCAAAACGGCATTGAGACCGTGTGCGAAACCGTGCAAAGGCTTGCGTGTGAAGATTAACCAAATGAGGCTGCCGTTTTTGAAGTAGTTGCGCATTGGTATAACCACTGGACACTGTTAAAACGGATTTGATCAAACGAATAAAACTCCCGCAGGTTGTACAACCTGCGGGAGTTTTATTCGTTTGAAGGCAGTGGAGGTGATATGTCACGAGAAGTACTGTGTAAGCTATACGCCCAGATTCAGTCAATGTTGTAAGGGTGAATAGTGATCAGGCGTATTTCAAAAGAGGACAACGGTTCAGACAAGTGCAACGGGCTGCCTTCGCAGACCTGCTTTTTAATCTGCGGGATACTGATGCTGTTTAAAAAAGTGCAGTCCGCATGCGACAGGGGTTCTACCGCGCCCATTTTGACAAATTCGTCATAAGCGCTGCCGTGGTGGGTATTGACATACTCTTCTGTCACCATGAATTTGCCGGACAGCCAGGGGAAAATGATATCCAAATTTTTGCGGCCCTTGTCCGGGAAAACAGTGTAACGCTGGGTATACGAAACATGCAGCCCAATATCCTGTGCATATTGTCGGCTGTAATGGTGGTAATTGTAAAGCAGAACAACCGTATCCTCTTCAGCCTGCGTGATCAGAATGCCGTCGTCTTGATACAGGGTTTTCGCCCCAAGCCGGCTTAAAAAACAAAGTGCGTGATAGCTGGCTTTTCGGATGCCATTCACCGTAAACAGCCCAAGCCCGCCGTGGAAAGCCGCCGGCGGCAGCTGGTTTTCTTCGTGCAAGTCGCTGAGCAGCCAATAGCACAGCCCGTCAATATGCGGTGCAATTTCAATTGCGTTTTTTACAATATAGGTGGCTTTGAAGCAGGTGTCAGAAAGCAAGTCCTTATGGGAGGTGGTCGAATTCCATTCGGTGAGGTACAGCGGTGTATCGGAATAGCCGCGTGCGGCCAGCTGTTTGTTTAAAATGATAAAGTGTTCAGCAAAAGAGGCCGGGTTGGGGCTAAGCCATAAATCGCGTTTAAACTGCCGGTTGCGAAAAAAGTCGTTCGACAGGTCAATGTCATAATAGTGCACGCTGACAAAGTCTGGCCGAACGCCGTTTTTGTCGGCAAAAGACAGAAAGTCAAGCAGCCACTCATCATCTTTGCCATACGCGGCAAAGCTTGCGGGGCCGCCAAAACAAAGTTGGGGCGAGACATCCTTTACGGCGCGGTAGGTGGCGGCGTAAAGATGATAGTAAGTTTCATCGGTGTCAAACCCAAACATCGTGTTTGCGGTGCTGGGTTCGTTCCAGACCGAAAAAAGCCAGCTTTGCACCGTGGCAAGCGAGTACCGGTCTACCAAATGGCGGGTAAAATGCGCAACAAGGCTGCACCATTTATCAAGCGATTTAGGCTCGCTGATAATCACTTTAGCGGTAAACAGGTGCCGGTCGGGGTCGGCGGCTAGTGCCGCCGGCATAAAGGATAACTGCACCAGCGGTTTCAAATGAATCGATAGCAGAAAATCAAGTACTTGGTCTACCAGGTTAAAATTGTACACGGGGTCGCCGGCGGCGTTTTCAGTATAGACAAACAGGTCGTCATCCAGAATACTGTGCATTTTAATGTAATCGAACCCAATCTCTTGCTGCGCCTGCCGCAACTGATCACGCACGGTTGCATATAAAAGGTCTTTTGCGCGGCTGACCCCAATGAAATTTTTGAACCTTTTGCAGGTAGAGGTAAGCTGATGTGGCTGATAAGCCACATCGGCATTTTGCCGTACCGGGGTCACACCGAATTTTCCGAACAGATGTTCGTCTAAAAAGTGCTGAATTGCCTCGTTGACAATATCGCTTTCGCCTTCATAGTAGTTGTAACTCACGGCTTTGTCTTTGCTTTTGGGTGTCATGCGGTCGGTTTGGGCGGCGTTTTGCGAGCGCCAGATGCTGGGCAGCACACCGTAGCGCTCTTTAAACGCACTGACAAAAGCCCGTGTGTTGGGAAAACCGTTTGTCAGCGCGACCGTTTCGATAGAATTGTCAAGGTGTAAAAGGTCATTGGTCGCGTAGGAAAGCCGGGTGGATTTAATGTGGTTAGAAAGGGAGACCCCCATGCTTTGCTTGAAAAATTTAGACAGATACTGCGGCGAGACATATACCCGTTCGGCAATACCTTCAAGGGTCAGGCGTTGGTCGTATTCGCTGTTGATCAGCGCAAGTATCTGGTTCAGCCGGCTCAGGTGCTTAAAGGCTTCGTCCTGGTTAAAGGTCTCCCCGTCTGCAAAATTTGCATAAAGCTCGTAAACTAGGTTGTAAAACAACGACTCGTTCATCAACTGAATATACTTGCCGCCCTCTAAGTTTAGCTGTATCATGCGCGCGACAATATAGCGGATGATTTCAAACCGCGCGGGGTCTTCGTCCCGCGTGCTGTCACAGGAGTAATGGGTCGCTTTAAACTCGGGGGGCAGGTTTTTCATCAATTCGGGCTTAATCTGCACGGCAATCAGCGCGGCCTGTTCACCGCGCAGGTCGTGGATCTGGTTGGCGTTGACAAGGTAAACGTCACCTTTTTCCAGCTCCGTTGTGGTATTGCCGGCCATTACCGTGGCATTGCCGTCTGCGACGATCAGCAGTTCAAGCGATTGATGCCAGTGCTTTGCAACGGTGCCAATGGAGTGCACAAATAAATTGATTGGAAGATTATTTGGGTAATTAATGATCTCATGGGATGTAGTCAACAGTGTTCTTCCTTTCAACTGAAAAAATTTAATCTAAATATGGGTAAATTATATCATATTTTTTGCTTTTCTCCAAGAATTAGTGTAGGGTCATGAAGGAAGGTTAATTTTCGCACGAAGTTCCACGATAAATTGCGTTATTAGGTATGTAATTTTTTTGTATACTAGATACGAACACGAAGATAAAATTTCATGAGGAGGGGGTTGCGGTCTATGGAAAAGCGGTTATTCTTGAAAACCCGGCAGCTGACAAAACGGTTTGGTGATGTTCTGGCAGTCGATCATGTGGATATGGAGCTTTATACAGGTGAAATCCGCGGGTTGATTGGCGAAAACGGCTCAGGCAAATCTACCATCTCCTCGATGATCAGCGGCATCCACACAGTGACCTCGGGCGAAATGTACTTTGAGCACGACCGGCCGTATCGGCCTTCTTCACCCGCAGACGCAAAAAAAGAGCGTATTGCGATGATTGTACAGGAAACCGGCACAATAGATCACCTCACGGTGGCAGAAAACATCTTTTTGGGCAATGAAGCGCAGTTTTGCAGGTTTGGTGTGCTGAATAACGCACAAATGCTAAAAGAGGCACAAAAAGCGCTGGATGCGATTGGAGCACAAGATATTCGGGCAGAGCAAAATATCGACAGCTGTAATTTTGAACAGCGCAAAATTATTGAAATTGCAAAAGCGCTGTACTATGACCCGGAGCTGTTTATTGTTGACGAGACAACGACCGCACTTTCGCAGGACGGCCGGATGAAAATTTATGAAATTATGAAAAGCCTGCGCAGCAAGGGCAAGGCGGTGGTGTTTATTTCGCACGACCTGCCAGAGCTGATACAGCTTTGTGATGCACTGACAGTGCTGCGCGACGGCAAGCTGATTGCAACCATGGACAAAGCGGAGTTTGACGAAAACAAAATCAAACAGACGATGGTTGGCCGCGAACTTAAGGGCAATTATTACCGCAGCGACATGGCCCCGTCTCGCCTTGAGCAGGTGATGCTGCGGTTGGACCATGTGACCACGGCGGTGTTGAAAGATGTCAATCTCAGTGTGCATGCCGGTGAGATCGTGGGCATCGGCGGGCTTTCCGGCAGCGGTATTCACGATATCGGCAGGGTGGGGTTTGGGCTGGAAAAGCTTCATGTCGGCACCGTGACGGCGTGGGAAAAAACACAAAGCGGCAAGATGGAAGAGCGCGGCATCCATTCGGTGCGGGATGCGCTTGGCGCCCGTATTGGCTATATTGCGAAGAACAGGGACCGCGAAACGCTGATTCTTGAGAGCAGTATTGCCGACAATCTCACCCTGTCTGCACTGGACCAGTTGCAAAGAAAAAGCGGGTTGATTTTCCCGTCCGACGAAAAAAAGTTCGCAGATCAGCAAATCAAGAATTTGAGGATCAAATGCTCCTCGCGCCGCCAGCCGGTCAAAGAGTTATCGGGTGGCAACAAGCAAAAGGTCTCGTTTGGCAAATGGATTGGCAATCATTCTAAAATTCTGGTGTTTGACAGCCCCACACGCGGGGTAGATATCGGGGTCAAGACCGTGATGTATCAGCTGATGGATAATTTAAAAGCCCAAGGGTACGCCATTTTGATTATTTCAGAAGAATTGCCGGAACTGATTGGCATGAGTGACCGCATTTTTATTTTAAAAGGCGGCTCGATTACAAAATCATTTGACCGTTCACCTGCGCTGCGGGACACACAGATTATTGAGTACATGATATAGGGGGGCAGAGCAATGACAACACAAACCGAAAACGCTGTGCAAAAGCCCGCCTTGAAAACCCTGCTCAAACAACATAAAACGAGCATGATACAGTATGCCGGGCTGCTTTTTGTAGTGGTGTTCTTTTCTATTCTCACCGGCGGGCAGATATTCTCCGCCTATAACCTGCGCACACTTGTGGGGCAAACGGCACCGCTGATGATCACCTGTGTCGGCGTGATTTTTATGTTTACCAATGGCTCTATGGATATTGCCTCCGGCGCGGTGGGCGGCCTGTGCGCAATGGCTGCGGCACTGATTTTAAATGCCACCGGGTCACTTTTGCTGGCAATGGCCGCTTCGGTTGCCATCTCCGTATTCTTGTACCTGTTCAGTGCATTCGTTTCCATTAAGTTTGGCCTAATATCCACAGTGGCTTCACTGGCGGTCATGTTTATGGCAAGGGGTCTGGTGACTTATGTTTGTTCCCTGATGCCAAGCACCGTCATTGGCCTGAACGACTATGATTTAGTGAATGCCTTTAAAAACAATACGGCATTGCAAGTTGCTTTTATGGTGGCGGCGGCATTTATCTGCTGGGTGCTGTTTTCGTTTACCAAAACAGGCAAGCACGCCCGGGCAGTGGGGGATAACCCTGTTTCAGCGGAACAAAGCGGTGTTCAGATCAACAGAACCAAACTGGTGTGTGCACTGATTGCCGGCCTTTGTGTTGGGGTCGTCGCCATTTTTTTGCTGGCAAGGGCCGGTTCAGTATCCAAAAATATCGGCAGCGGAATGGAAATGGACGTCATGGTGGCAATGATTTTGGGCGGTATGGCACTTTCAGGCGGGTCAAAATCAAAATTCAGCGCGGCGGTGATTGGCCCGTTGACGTTTCGCCTACTTTCAAACGGCATGACGATGGCAGGTGTCCCCACCAGCTATGTCTCGCTGATTCGGGGCATCATTTTCCTAGTCATTGTGTTTGCAACACTGCGGCAGAATAAAACAATTCGGGCAATGCCGCAGTAATGCAAGCTGCAAATAAAACCACAGTTTTCAACAGATTTATTTAAAAGTCAAAGGAGTTTTTGTCATGAAGAAAATGGTCAGCATTTTAACGGTCGTTGCCATGCTTGTCACGCTTAGTTTTGCGTTGACCGGCTGCGGCAGCACCAGGACTAGCGGCAGCGCCAGCACCGGCACCAGCGTCGGTGAAAAAGTAAAAATCGGTGTAGTGATGTATGGTTATACCGACGAGCAGGGGAAAAGCACGCAGGAATACTGCAATTACCTTGCCCAAAATTTTAATGTCGAATTTGTTTTTGAAAAAACCGATTACAATGATGACGCACAGATTAGCTGTGTGGAAAACCTGATTTCCGCAGGCTGCAAAGCAATCATCAGCGCTTACGACACCAGCCTTGAATCTGCAATTCAAACCTGTGAGTCTGCCGGTGTGTACTATGTGCTGGCGCTCGACTATGCTTCCCCCTCGGATGCAAATAACGTCAACAGCAAGTACTTCCTTGGCGGCACAAAGCAGTTCGGTGGTGATGAGGTAGCCCTTGGCGAAGCTTACGCGCAGGCATTTTTGAAAAGCGGGCTAACCAATGTCAGCGGTGTTTCGTTCCCCGCATTTGCCTTTGTAGAAGCCACACCGATTTATCAGGCATTCAAAGATACCATTACGGCGGCAAGCGAGGATACGGTAAGCGACCTCGTTTACTCCAGCGGCTTTGCAGCGGCAGATGTGCAGACCGCCACTGCCTCTGCCATCGGCCAGGATACGCAGGCGATTTTTGGTCTTGCTTCGGGTCTCGACTATGTCTACCCGGAACTCACCAATAATCACCCTGATGTAAAACTTCTGGCGCTGGGCTACAACTCTTCAGTGGGTTCGCTGTTTGATGCAGGCAGCCTGATTGCCGCGGGTACCAACAACTATCCGCAAAGCATTGCTTCCTGCTTTGTGCGCATTATGAATGCCCTTGACGGGAAATCGTTCAGTGACGCGGATGCGGGCGTGTACAACCAGAAAGACGGCGATGTCAATGTCGTGAACGGCGTGGCAAGCTACCCGGTATTCACCGACAAAGAAAGCCTTGCCGATTTTGAAACCTATGCACTTGGCCGTGGCACCGACGGCATGGCAAAGGGCGCCGTAACCGCAGATGAGATTAAAAATGTTCTGCTGAGTGAAAATGCAAATGCTACTCTGGCCGACCTGAACACACTGACCAACCGCACGGTGGAAGAAATCAAAGCGGCCCGATAAAGCTGGGTTCGCCGCTACAAGACCATAAATTAATTTGTCCCGCCAATGGCAGTAGTGCCGCTGGCGGGACATCATGGAAAGGAGTGTTGGCCTGTGAAAGTATCACTTACAAAGCGGCTGGGCGGTTACGCGAAAACGTTGATTTTCCCTGCGTTTATGTGGCTGTTGTTTGCCGCTGCGGCGCTTATTGCAGAGAAACCGTATTTCTTCAGTGCATATATCACCTCAAACATTTTTCGCGGCAGTGTACTTTCCTGCATCGTGGGGCTTGCAATTGCAATCCCGCTGTCCGGCGGCAGATGGGACTTCGCACCCGGCACGATTGCCACACTGGGGGGCATCATCGGCATCAACCTGGGTACCCGCTGGGGCCTGAATGTGTTTGGCGTTTTGGCGCTGTGTGTGGGCGTGTGTGTAGTGCTTGCACTGGTAGAGGCGGCGGCGTATCTGCTGCTGCGTGTGCCAAACATGATCGTTTCGCTTGGTGTCGTGATGGTGTATGAAGCGCTTACGGGCATTTTGTTCGGTGGCAACGGGGCCAATATTTTTAATGTGCCCACCGGTTATGCCGACAACCTTCTGCTTCTTTCCCGCGCGCCATGGTGTTACATCCTTTTGGCGGCTATTCTGCTGGTGCTTTATTTTTTGCTTTACAAAACACGGTTTGGCAGTAATTTGAAAAGCCTTGGAAATAACGCCCGGCTTGCCATCAACGCAGGGGTTAACGAAAAGAAAAACATTGTTTTGACCTATGCACTGGTTGGCGTGCTGCTGGGGGTTGCGGCATTGCTAAATGCCTGCAACGCGCAAATTACGGCTACCAGCAACCTCAGTTCCACTACGTTGATGTTTTCGTCTATGGGGCCGGTTTTGATTGGGTTGTTCCTTGCGGGTTATTCCTCTATGCCGTGGGGGCTGTTTATGGGCTCTTTGGGCATGAGCGTAATTACGTACGGTTTGACCGGCTTTGGTATTGACGGTGCAATTGTGACAATTATCACCGGCGTCATTATCGTGCTAATCATGGCTTATACCACCAATCAAACAAAAATTGCGTTCTGGCTGGGCCGGTGGTTCCATCGCGGCGGAAAGGAAGCAGTATGATCAAAAAGGAAATGTTGAAAAAGAACCCCTTTTGCCTCAGTGATGAGGAGATCAGCTGGGTGGAAAATACGCTCAGCCATATGACAGAGCAGGAAAAAGTAGGACAGCTTTTTTTCCTGACGGGGTATACAAATGACAGTGAGTACCTGACCTATGTCAGCCGCGAGCTGCAGGCAGGCGGCATGATGTGCCGTGCAATGAGCGCACAGGATGTCGTGAGCTCGGTGACACAGCTGCAGCAAAACAGCAAAATACCGATGCTGATTGCCGCAAACCTGGAAGCCGGCGGGAACGGCATTGCCAAAGAAGGCACTAAAATTGGGGCGCAGATGGCAGTGGCGGCCACGGGTGACACAAAATATGCGTATGAGCTGGGCAGCATTTGCGCCCAGCAGGCAAAAAGCGTGGGTGCAAACTACGCATTCGCGCCGGTAGTCGATATTGATTTTAATTTTCGAAACCCCATCACCAACACCCGAACTTACGGCAGTGACCCGGACACCGTACTGGCTATGGGCCGCGCTTACCTCAACGGCTGTCAGAGCAATGGGGTGGCAGTATCGGTCAAGCATTTCCCCGGTGACGGTGTGGACGAGCGCGACCAGCATTTGCTGACATCGGTCAACAGTCTGTCCTGTGAAGAATGGGATAAAACTTACGGCAAAATCTACAAAACACTGATTGAAGATGGGGCAAAAACAGTGATGGTGGGGCACATTATGCAGCCAGCCTATTCGCGTGCACTTTGCCCCGGGATAAAAGACCGCGATATTCTGCCGGCGTCATTGTCCAAAGAACTGCTTTGTGGCCTGCTGCGCGAAAAACTGGGGTTCAATGGCCTGATTATCAGCGATGCCACGACAATGACGGGCATGACAGCGGCAATGCCGCGTGACCGCGCGGTGCCCTATGCCATTGCCGCCGGGTGCGACATGTTTCTTTTTGCCAAAAACCTCGAAGAAGACGTCGGCTTTATGTTTGACGGGCTGCATAACGGTATTTTGTCAAAGGCGCGGCTAAACGAGGCTGTCACGCGAATTTTAGCACTAAAAGCTTCCCTTGGGCTGCACCGGCAAAACAATGTCCCACAGCTTACCGAGGCCATGCGGGTGCTAAATGACCCACACGCGCAGCAAATTGCAAAAGAGGTGGCAGACCGCTCGGCGACACTTGTAAAGAACATTGACGGTGTGATTCCGCTGGATAAGGCGAAAATCAAGCACGTGCTTCTGTACGGCATCGAGAGCGGCGAAAACGCGCTTGGCTATGGCCGCGAAACGGGGCTTGCGGAACAGTTGGGTTCGTTGCTGGAGAAAGAGGGGCTGAAGGTAACGCATTTCAAAGCGGGCGAACGGTTTGAAGGCCGCCAGGCCTCCTTTAAAGAAGTGACAGAAGAATTTGACCTCATGCTCTACATCGCCAACCTTGCAACGAAGTCAAACCAGACAACGGTACGCATTGAATGGATGAACCCGATGGGGATTAACTGTCCTATTTATACGCACACGGTGCCCACGGTGTTTATTTCGGTGGAAAACCCGTACCACTTGTTGGATGTCCCTCGTATAAAAACCTTTATCAACTGTTACAGCTGTAATCAATACACGCTGCCGCTGCTTGTTGACAAGTTGTTTGGCCGGAGCAAGTTCACCGGCAGCAGCCCGGTAGACCCCTTTTGTGGGAAATGGGACACCGCACTATAATGTCAAAGAGGAGCGAATATTATGTTAAATCAAACCTGTCGGCTGCTGGATGGCAGCGCGGCTTCACTGACAACCTATGTGCTGGAGCAGGACCCTTATGACCACAGGGGCATCAAGCGCCCGGCTATCATTGTCTGCCCGGGCGGCGGGTATCAGTATGTTTCTAAAAACGAAGGTGAGCCGGTGGCAATGGCGTTTACCCGTGCAGGGTACTGCGCTTTTGTGCTGGATTATTCTGTGCGGATTGAAAACCCGTTCCCGCAGGGGCTGAAAGAGCTTGCGGCGGCAGTGAACCTAGTGCGTACCCATGCCGAAGAATGGAACATCGACCCGGATGACATTACGGTGGCGGGGTTTTCTGCCGGCGGTCACCTTGCGCTGAGCCTTGGTGTGTTTTACGACAAAAGCTTTCTTACACAGGCGCTGCAGGTTTTGGCAGACGACATTCGGCCCAATGCTCTTGTTTTGGGCTACCCCGCAGTTACGTTGGTGCCGTGGAACCGCGCACCGATTGACCCTGAAATTGTAAGGATGATGGATGAGGGCCTGATGCCCGATTTGCGCGGTGAAGACATTACGCAAATTCTTTCAGGTAAGATGGAGGTGACGCAGGAAGAAAAGGACTATTTTAACCTGTTGAACCATGTCGGCGCACACACACCGCCGGCTTTTATCTGGGGCAGCAATCAGGATTCGATTATTCACCCGTCAGACCTGTGGGGCCTTTCTGCGCAACTGCGTGAAAACAAGGTACCCTACGAGTTGCATATCTTTGGCAGGGGGCCGCACGGGCAGGGCACAAGTGATGAAACAGTGCTGCCCAAAGAGGCGCTTTCTGTGTTCCATCTCAAAGAATGGGTAAAGCTTGCACTGCTTTGGCTTGGGGAGAATCGCAATGAAAGGCAACGGTAAGAATACCCGGTACGACGGCGTTATTTTTGATTTGGATGGGGTCATCTGCAGTACCGATGAATATCATTATGAGGCCTGGCAGACATTGGCACAACAGTTGGGTATTCACAACTTCACGCGAGAGGACAACAACCGGCAACGTGGTGTGTCCCGGATGGAAAGTCTTGAAGTTTTGTTGAAAAAAGCCCCGCGCAGCTATACACAGGAAGAAAAGCTGAAATTTGCAGAAGAGAAAAACCGTATTTATATCGGTCTTCTTCAAAACATGGGCTTTTTTGACCTGAGTGATGAAGTAAAGCTGACGCTGAATACATTGCGCAAAGCAGGCCTGAAATTGGCTATCGGGTCCTCCAGTAAAAACACGCACCTGATTTTAAAGCGTATCGGGTTGGATGACTTTTTCGATGCAGTCTCAGACGGCAATGGCATCAGCAAAAGCAAACCCGACCCAGAGGTGTTTTTGCGCGCCGCCCAGTTGCTCAAGTTGCAGCCTGCGCAGTGCCTTGTGGTAGAGGATGCTGCTGCCGGTATTTTGGCGGCCCACCGGGGTGGGTTTGACAGTGCGGGGGTAGGAGATGCGGCACTGGATAAATTGACGACTTACCCCTTGCAGCAGTTTTCTCAGTTAAACGCCATTTTGTTGCGGCACTGAATTTTTGCGTAACGACATTGGCAATACCGCAAAAAAGTACAGAGCAGTTACAGTGGTGGCATAAAACAGTTTTTTGGTATGAACCGCTTGAGCAGCAAGAACAAAAAAGGGCAGCGAAAACTGCCCTTTTTTATTTTGGCGTTCTAGATCGGCGAGGTTTAAAAGACCGAAGCACTAATTATTTATTACTTCTGTGGTGTTGCTTCAAAGTTTTACTGAGGTCCACCTGTTTACAGTGTGGCAGGGGCGGTTTCGGCGGTAAAATAAGCAATGCCGCAGGCACCGGGGCCCGCATGGGTACCAATCACCGTGCCAATGGGCGAGATTTGCGGGGCCGCAAGGTGCATTTGCTCGGTGACATAACGGTAAAACGGCTCAATGGTGCGCCGGTGCCCGGTATACCCAATGATGCAGGGGGCGTGGGCATCAATGCCGCCCTCCTGCTCGGTCATTAATTTAAAAATAGCAACATAGGCACCCGGCAAACCACGGGCCTTGCCGGCCACACCCACCTTGCCGCCAGCGATGGTGATGACCGGCTTAATGCCCAGCAGGCTGCCCGCGATGGCAACTGCCTTGGGCAAACGGCCGCCCTTTTGCAAGTATTTTAGCGTATCAACTACCGCATAAAGGCGCAGACGGTGCTTTTCTTCTTCCAGCAGGGAGGTGATTTTCTGTGCAGTGTACCCGCTTTGCCGCAGTGCGGTGGCGCGCTGCACCAGCAGTTTCAGGCCCAGTGTGGCCGAAAGGCTGTCCACAATAAAAATATGGTCCTCCCAGCCCGAAAGCCCACGCGCCAGCTCGGCACTTTGTACGGTGCCGGAAAGTTCGCCCGAAAGCAGCACGGCAACGACGTCGTCTCCCGTGGCTTTCGCCTCTTCAAACAGGGTGAGAAACGCATCCGGGCTGGGCTGGCTAGTCGTCGGCAGTTGGTCTGCTGCCGCTAGGCGGGCGTAAAACTCCTGCGGGTCAAGGTCAATGCCGTCGCGGTACACTTCATCCGGCCCAAAATTCACGTTCAAGGGCACGGTAGAAACCCCGGCGGTTGCCGCCTCTTCGGGCGAAAAATCTGCGGTGGAATCGGTAATAATGCGAATTGCCATATCCTGTCGTCTCCTGTCTACTGCCGCTGCCTAGTGGGCTGCGGTTTGGCGGTCAAAGCTTGTCAAAAAAATGGTGCAAGGTAGAAAGTGCGCTTGCAAGCGAAGCGAGTTGCTCGGGTGGCAACTGCTGGGTTACCGCGTCGATGAGCTGGCGGTGAAACGCCTGATGCGCCCGAAAGGCAGCCTGCCCCAGCGGGGTGACGGCCACGGTCACCCGGCGGCGGTCTGTACTGGTTTTGCAGCGCAGCAGATACCCCTTTTGCTCCAGTGTTTTCACGGCAATCGTCAGCGTGCCGGCAGAGACTTGCAGCTTTGCTGCCAGTGCCGCCATGCCGACCCTGCCCTCTGCTTCGCCGTTGACGACGGCTTCGATCACATGCATCTCACTGACGGAAAGGTTTCGAAACTGCCCCTTGGTAAGGGATTGCTCCTCCAGCCGCAGAACGTCGTGAAACACCTCGACCAGAAACCGGTTGAGCTGTGTTTGGCTGTCGTTCATGCGGGCCTCCCGGTTTTACGTTTATTATAGTTTGAAGTTCAAAGCAATTACTATCGTCAGTATACCACTGGGCAGGGAAGCTGTCAATATACTTTGAAGTTCAAACAAAATACCGCAGGCCTTTTGAGGCGCTGCGGCAGTGAAATTTGTTTTAGTAAAGGGGGGAGGTAGTGATAAACTTAATATAAGTGGGGGCCGCGCAGGTTAAAAAAATACGTCGGTCAGCAGTGAATTTTGCACCAGCATACCTTTTGGGGTCAGGGTCAGGGTGTCGTTTGTCAGGCGGCACAGCCCGGCCTTTTCGCAGGCGGCCAGCATCGCTTTTTGCTTTGGGGTCAGGGTGATGCCCCAAAGCTGCTGCAGGGCGGGCAGCGAAAGCCCTTTGGCAAGGCGGGTTTGCAGCATGATATAATCACTCGCGTCCACTGTGCCGTCTTGCAGCAGTGGGGGGGCGGGGCGCAAAAAGTCGGTCAGCTGCGGGGCGTAGTGAAACCGATGCCCACTCATGCACGAATAAGCGGCGGGGCCAAGGCCAAGGTAGTCGCCACAGTCCCAATAAATCAAGTTGTGGCGGCTTGCAAAGCCCGGTTTTGCAAAGTTGCTGATTTCGTATTGTTCAAACCCTGCCTGCGCCAACTGCTGCACCGCATGCAAGTAAAAATCTGCGGCTTCGTCCTCTGTCGGCAGGCCCTCTGGCGGGTGTAGACCAAAGACGGTCTGGGGTTCTATTTTCAGCAAGTACGCGCTGATGTGGCTTACCCCCCCCTCGGCCAGCAGTGCAATGGTGCTATCGATGTCGGCCACCGTCTCTTCGGGCAGGGCCAGCATCAAATCGCCAGAAATATTGTCAAACCCGGCGGCGGCTGCCATGGCCAGCGCCTGCCGTGCGGTAGCGGCGTCATGCGGGCGGCCAAGGCGGCGCAGCTGTGCATCATTTGCGCTTTGCACCCCCACCGAAAGCCGGTTCACCCCGGCAGAACGGTAGCCGCGCAAGGTTTCGGCAGTCAGGGTGCCGGGGTTTGCTTCCAGCGTAATCTCTGCGCCCGGCACCGGCGCAACGGCGTCGATCAGCCGTGCCACCTGCGCGGGGCGCAGCAAGCTGGGGGTGCCCCCGCCAAAATACAGTGTGTCGGGCCGCAGCGGGGTACACCCGCCAAAACGCGGCAGCTCGCGCAAAAGTGCCTCCATATAATCGTTTGGCACGGCATGGCTGCCCCCGCGCGAATAAAAATTGCAATAGTTGCACTTGCCCTCGCAATAGGGGATATGCAGATAAACGCCAAAGGCCATGGGTTCGCCTCCTTTTAAGTGACAATCTATTCTTTAATTATACCACAAACAGGTTACACAGCTATTTGAGAAAACCGGCAAAAAATGCTATACTTTCTACAATACAGAAAGGCAGGGTTTTGCATGACGATCCGTGAATATGTCGAAGCTGTAAAAGCGCAGTTGTCGCTGCCGCCCAAAGCATGGGAAAAGGTTGCCCACCAACTGGAAAACGAGTTGTACGAAATGGTGGAGGCTGGCCTTAGCCAGCAAGAGGCAACCGAAAAAATGGGCCCGCCCGCAGAGGTTGCGCAGCAATTGCAAGAGCGTGCAGGCGCTGCCCCAAAACCGCAGCAAAAACAAGGCGAAATGCCATTGCTGTTGCCTTGGGTCATTATTTTTTCTGCGACGCTGATGTTGGTAAAGGGCGCAATGTGGTTTGGCAGCCACACGATGGGGGATGCGCTGCTTGCGCTGCTGGGGCTGGTACTTGCCATCATCAGTGCCGCAGTGGCACTGCGTTACCGCAAACCGAAAACAGAGCAGCAGGATACCGAAGAATAAAATATTGCACCTTACAGTCAAAAACACCCGCTTTGGTTAAAACCAAAGCGGGTGTTTTTTTGTTTTGTGCTGTTTTAGGCTTCCCGGTTGATATAGCGGTATACCGTGGGTTCTGAGATGTTCAGCTGATGCGCGATCTCCGGCACCGAGCCCTTCATCCCAAGCACGCCCTGGTCTGCCAGCTTGTGCACGATGGCCACTTTTTCAGTGCGGTTCATTCTGTCGGGCAACAAACCGGATTCTGCAATCGCGGCACTGACCATGTTTTCAAGTATTTTGGGCAGAGGAACATCCAACGTCTCCTGAATTTCGGGCAGTTGGGTCATCAAATTGCATTGGCGCTGTAGGCGTTGCAAGGCATTTTCCAGCTCGGCCATCGCCGACATGTCGCGGTTGATACAAAGCAGACCAATCAGCTTGCCCTCGTTTTTTATAAAGTAAGTGCTGGACACAAAGTTTTTACCCTTGCCTGCACCGGCATAATTTGAAAGAAAGTCTTTTGTTTTGTACTCGCCGGAATCAATAATGCGGTAAGCGAGATCCGTCAACGGGCTGCCCAGATCGCGGCCTGAATGGTAGCCGTTTTCGATCGCAATGACCGATTCTTCGGGGCGGGAAACATCGTGCAGCAAAACTTCGCACGCGGGGCCGCAAAGTTGTGCCAGAAAAGGCAGCAACGGGCGATAAAGCGCAAGTACCTCACGGTCTGTCATGATTCAAACCACCCTACTTTTTTAGCATAATACTGAACATTATTTTATCACACATATAGAAAATATGTCAACTGACAAATTTAACAGAAAAATATGATAATAATTTAATTATCAAAATAATAAAAACTATTGCATTTCTACAAAAATACGATATGATAAAGCTAAACGAAAGATATTTAAATTATCAGCGTAAAACAAATTTTTTCAATATGTCACAGTTTTTGAAAACAAGTTTCGCCTAAAACAACTTATAATACATTGTAATTGGCGAGCGGTATATGTGGCGATAGCGAATGTTGCACTGAAGCGTTGGCATCGAAACGGTACAGATGAAAAATACCGTTTTTTATGTTTGGGGAAGAAGAAAGGAGTTCTACTTGTTATGACGAATCAACAGATCGAAGAACAGGCCCATTTACTGCACGACTATGTGATTGAATGCAGAAGAACGATTCACCGTTTTGCAGAGCCGAGCGGGACGGAGGAAAAAACCAGTGCGTTTGTTCAAAAGGAACTGACAGCCGCGGGGCTGCCCTATGAAAAGGTCAGCAAAACAGGGCTTCTTGCGACATTGGAAACAGGCAGACCGGGCCCGCACATTATGCTGCGTGCCGACCTTGATGCCCTGCCTCTGCCGGAAGAACCCAACAACTTGGCGGGGCCGCGCGTTTGCGTGTCGGATAATCCCAACACCTGCCATGCCTGTGGGCATGATGCCCACACGGCGATGTTGCTGGGGGCAGTGAAGGCACTGACTGCCTGTAAGGACTCTGTGTGTGGCACCATTTATTTTTGCTTTGAAGAGGGCGAAGAAAATGGCGGCGGTGTGCAGGCAATGATTGATGCTCTTGCAAAGCGTAAGGTGGACGCCTGTTGGGCCATTCACGTGTACAACGCACTGGATTCCGGTAAGATCTGTGTTCAGCCCGGCCCCCGCATGGCGGGCGCTGCGGTTGTCAATATGAAGGTCGTTGGCCGTGGTGGGCACGGGTCCCGCCCGGACCTTTCCGTCAACCCCGTGTTCTGTGCAGCGTCGATTTTGACAAACCTCTCCACGGCGTGGGTCAACCAGATTACTGCGGGCGAAACCGTTACGCTGGGGATAACCAGCATTCAAGGTGGCTCAGTGGGCAATGTCATCCCGGATACCGCCACGATTTTGGGTTCGCTGCGGTTCTTTAATATGGCAGAGGGTGAAAAAGCGGTTGAAATTGTAAAGTCGGTGGCAGAACATACCGCGGCAATGAACCACTGCAAAATTGAATATGTACAGGAATGCAATGTTGCCTGTGGCCCTGTTGTCAACGATGCCGCCTGTGCGGAGATTGCGCAGAAATACCTGCCCGAAGTGTTGCCTGAAAACTGTGTGGCACACTGCGAGCCGTGGTACGCATCTGAATCTTACAACAGATATGTTCAGCTGTATCCCAGCATACTTGCGCATTTGGGCATTCGCAACCCGGCATACGGGTCTGGTGCCGCACATCACAACGGCTTTTTTGATGTGGATGAAGGTGTGTTGGACTTGGGGCTTTTGTCAACGCTTAAATATGTGTCTGCCTTAGGGGAGAAGGCAAACGCATGATTTAATAAATTGAGTGTTATTAAAAATTTGGAGGAATCACTATGGGAACAGAAAAAAGCAAAACCCTGAAGAAAAAGTTTAAAATGCCACATTTGCTTTGGATCATGTTGGGGCTGCTTCTGTTTTGCAGTCTACTCACCTACATCATCCCTGCCGGGCAGTTTGCGGTAAATGCAGATGGCGCAATCCTTGGCGACCAATTTGCTTTTCTGGGGGCACAGACGCCGGTCAACCCGCTGATGGCCCTATTGCAGATTTTCCCCGGCATGGTGGGCTCTGCACCGATTATCTTTGTCGTGTTGATCTCGGGTGCCGCAATTCAGGTTTTTCTGGATACCGGCACATTTGACAGCATCCTGAATTATAGCGTCTATAAAATGCAGGATCGCGGCCGCACCCTTTTAATCAGTGTCATGTTCATCATGATGGTCTACCTCGGTGGTTTTGGCGGCAGTGACGCACTGATAGCCATTATCCCAATCGGCGTCGTGTTTGCCAAAAAGCTGAAGCTGGACCCAATGACTGCGCTGGGTGTCTCCCTTTTTGGTACCATGATCGGTTTTGGCACCGGCCCGACCAAGGCCTTTATCGTACAGGGCCTGATGGGCACTACCCCGTTTGGTGCTTTTCTTACACGCTTTATCATTATGAACGTTTTCATGATTGTCGGCCTGATGATGATGCTGTTTTACATCAACAAAATCACAAAAGACCCCACAAAGTCCCCGATGTACTCTGAAGGCTGGCGCCCGGGCGCGGATTCTGCTGACGAAGAATTAAAAGAAGCAACCATGGGCTGGCGCGTCATCGTCAACATGATCATCTTTATCGCCCAGTGGGTCATTATTACTATTTATGGTGTGGTTGGTGACCCTAAAAATGTGTTTGCAGTTATGGTCACCGTGATGTTGGTCGCTGCAATTATTGAGGGCATCATTGGCAAGATGAACGCCGATGATATTGGCAACTCGTTTGCAAAGGGCCTTGCCGGTATGGCGTTTGTCTGCTTTGTCATCGGCATGGCAAAATCGGTTTCGCTGGTGTTGACCGGGGGCAATGTTTTGCAGACCATTGTGTATGCCATTACGCTGCCTTTGATGTCTTTGCCCCGCTGGATTTCGACTGTGGGCATGACACTGGTAGTTGCCATCATCAACCCCATCATCCCTTCGGCAACTTCCAAAGCGGCTATCCTGGTACCGATTTTTAAACCCATCGGCGAAGTGCTGGGCCTGAAACCTGAAATTGTAGTACAGGCATATCAATTTGGCGACGGGTTCACCAACCTGGTTTCTCCGCTGTTGGGCTGGACGATCGGCGGCGTTGCCATGGCAAAAGTGCCGTTTGGCAAGTGGGTCAAGTGGGTTTTTCCGAAAGTGCTGATCCTGATCGGGCTGTCCTGTGTTATTATTACAATTTTGACGGTTACCGGGTGGACGGGTGCCATCTAAGTCTGCAAAAAAACAGGTTAGCTTAAATTTTTAGCGGCAACCACATGGCAGATCTTTGAAAGATGCGCCATGTGGTTGTCCTCTGGTATGGTGCATTATGGGGCGTGCCAAATCCTGTAGTCGGCACCACAGTAGGGCCGGTGGTAAAAAGAAGAAAAATGGCTGAATTTAGCCCCTCGGCAAAAGGTGAATTTGTGGTACAATAAGTTGTAAATTGTATTGAAAACGAAGAGAGAAGGCACAAATAATGAAGTATGATTTTACAAGTATTATGGATCGCCACGGCATGGACTCCATTGCGGTGGACCTGCCGGTGATCCCGGGGTTTGCCCCGGAGGGGGAGACGAAGCCCGGCTTTGACCAGATCCCGATGTGGGTCGCGGACATGAACTTCCCGACCGTGCCGACGATCCCGGAGGCAATTATCGCGCGTGCCAAACACCCCGCTTACGGCTATTTTGCGCCGCGCGAAGAATATTTTGACTCGATCATCCGCTGGCAGAAAGACCGCAACGGTGTGACGGGGCTGACGAAAGACTGCATCGGTTACGAAAACGGCGTGCTGGGCTGCGTTGTCAGTGCACTGAATGTTTTTTGCTCGAAGGGCGACAACGTGCTGCTGCATTCCCCCACTTATATCGGCTTCACGATGAGCCTTGAAAACAACGGCTATAACATTGTGCACAGCCCGCTTAAGCAGGACGAAAACGGCGTGTGGCGTATGGATTACGAGGACATGGACGCGAAGATCAAGCAGTACAAGATCCACGCCGCCGTGTTCTGCTCGCCGCACAACCCCTGTGGCCGCGTGTGGGAGAAAGAGGAGATCGAAAAGGCGATGGAGGTCTACCGCGCCAACGACGTGTATGTCGTTTCGGATGAGATTTGGTCGGACCTCATCTTAAACGGGCATAAGCACATCCCCACCCAGTCGGTCAGCGAAGACGCGAAAAACCGCACCGTTGCCGTTTATGCGCCGTCTAAAACCTTTAACCTTGCGGGTCTCATCGGCAGCTACCACATTATTTATAACAAGTATATCCGCGAGCGGGTGCGCAAAGAATCCTCTTTGCCGCATTATAACGACATGAACGTGCTGTCGATGCACGCGCTGATCGGCGCCTATCAGCCGGAGGGCGAAGAGTGGCTGGGCGAGTTGTTGCAGGTGCTTAGCGACAACGTGAATTACGCTTACGATTACATCACCACCCATTTCAAAGGCGTTACACTGTCAAAGCCGGAGGGTACTTACATGCTGTTCCTTGACTGCACCGAGTGGTGCAAAGAACATGGCAAAACCATCGACGAAGTACAGCGTGCCGGTGTGGGCGTGGGGGTCATCTGGCAGGATGGCCGTATGTTCCACGGCCCTTGTGGCATCCGCATGAACCTTGCGGTGCCCCATAGCCGTGTGGTAGAGGCGATGCAGCGGCTGGACCGTTACGTGTTCAACGCCTGACGCAGGGGGGAAATGAATGGCAAAGTTACAGGTGGGCGATGTGATGCCCGATTTTTCGTTCGACACCCCGTTTTTACGCGGGAACACCTTAACGCAGGCCATGGGCGGCGGCAAAACTGCCATCGTGTTTTTGCGCTACTATGGTTGCACCCTGTGCCGGCTGGACCTTGCGCAGTATAAGGCAGGCTATGCCGAGCTGCAACAGGCGGGCGGTAAGCTGCTGGTGGTGCTGCAAAGCGATGCCGACCTGCTGCGGCAGGAACTGGAGGGGAACAACAGTTTTCCGTTTGATATCGTGTGTGACCCCAAAGGCGATTTATACCGGCAGTTTGATATCCTGCCCGCCGCAAGCAAAGCCAAAATGGCGGGGCCGGGCACACTGGCTAAAATAGCAAAGGCCACCGCTGCGGGGCACCGCCATGGCCGGTACGAAGGGGATGAGCTGCAACTGCCGGCGGCCTTTGTGCTGGATGCAGACCGCCATGTGCTGTTTGCCCACTACGCCAAAACGGTGGATGATGTGCCCACGATCCGCGAGCTTGCAGCGCAACTGCACTGACAGGGCAAAAAAACAAGCCGTAACTACAATTTTGTAAAAAATGGAATATTTGAGATTGCACTGCTTGACAAAGTTGGATATGATAAGAATATAGATTATGCATAACACATAAGGAGAATACTATGAACGAGGCATTACACACAGAAAACGCGCCCGGAGCGATCGGCCCCTATTCGCAGGCAATTAAGGCGGGCAATATGGTTTTTGTTTCCGGCCAGTTGCCGGTAGACCCTGCCACCGGCGAATTTGCGGGCGAAGACATCGTCAGCCAGACCCACCGTTCACTGCAAAATATTCGTGCTATTTTGCAAAGTGCGGGCCTTGGTATGGAGCATATCGTCAAAACGACGGTGTTTTTAAAGGATATGGGTGAGTTTGCTGCGATGAACGGTGCGTATGCCGAGTACTTTACGGGCGCCTGCCCGGCCCGTGCCGCAGTGCAGGTTGCTGCACTGCCCAAAGACGCGCGGGTAGAAATTGAAGCGGTTGCAGTAATTTAAAGTAGCAGATGAAAGGCCTTTACCCTTTTGGGGTAAAGGCCTTTTGCATGCCAAAACGGCGGTGCGCCGGTAGAAAAGTGCCAAGGTGCAGCGGCAAACGGTACGGGCAGCCCCCTAAATTAATGAAAATGTAAAAAAATACCATTTTTTAAAACTGCCACTATGCAGCTTTTTTTGCGATAAGCTGGTGCAACCTGTAAATAATAAGCACCGGTAGGTTGGCTGGTACAAAAGTACTCCTTATAAAAAAGCAAAGAAAAGTGGGCTTACGGTGCAGAATACCAAAGAAAGAGGGGGCTTTTTCATACAAATATCCATAGTTTCGCCGGTGGCCGAAAAAAGATTGCAATGCACCGGCGGGGTGCTTATAATTGTTTTAACGGGATGAATAAATATGTAAGTCGCACCTCGACTTGTTAATAAAAACCCAGTATTTTGCTGGTTTTTATAAAAAATAAAAGTGAAGGAGTTGAGTTTTGTGGATCACAAATTGATCTGTGAGATTCTCAACAGCGAGATGGAACTCGCAACTGGATGTACCGAGCCTGCCGCGATTGCGCTTTGCGCAGCAAACGCCAGGGCTCATTTGAAAGGTGAGGTCAAAGAGCTCACGGTGCTCGCTAGCGTGAACATTATCAAAAACGCAATGGCGGCAGGCATACCGGGAACCAGCTACACGGGGATTGATTACGCGGCGGCACTTGGCGCCATGGGCGGCAAGGTAGAGCGCCAGTTGCAGGTAGTGGATGAAGCCAGCGAAGAACAGCGGGCGGCAGCCATTGCACTGGTGCAAAGCGGCCATGTAACAATGGGCAAAAAAGAGACCCCCGAAAAGCTGTATGTAGAGGTGGAGGTTAAAAGTGCAGACGGCCACACGGCCAAAGCAATCATTGCCTCTGCCCACACCAATGTAATTTATATTGAAGAGGACGGCAACGTGCTTGTCAACCATAAGGTGGGTACCCTTGTAAATGGGGTGCCGGCGGATGTGGTGGACGAAGTGCTGTCGATCCAGTCAATTTTTGATTTTGCAAACGAGCTGGACCCTGAAAAGGACGACCTGCACATGATTCGGCAGGCCATTGAGGTGAACACCCGCATTTCGCAAGAGGGCCAGCAGGGAAATTACGGGCTGAACATCGGCAAAAACATCAGTTGGGCAAAGCAGCACGGGTATATGTGTGCCGGCATGGTGACCGACGCGATGGAGGCGACTGCCAGTGGTGCCGACGCGCGCATGGCGGGTGCCAATGTGCCGGTGGTGACAAACTCCGGCTCGGGCAACCAGGGCATTACCGCCACCATGCCCATTGTCAGCGCAGCTAAAACGCTGGGTGCCAGCGAGGAGAAAATGCTGCGCGCCGTTACGGTGTCGCATTTGATAGCTATCCATATTCATTGCCGGTTTGGGCTGTTGTCCGGCCTGTGTGGCGCAACGGTGGCCGGCACGGGTGCTGCCTGCGGTTTGGTATACCTGATGGGTGGCAATGCCAAGCAGATGGGGTATGCGGTCAACAACATGCTGGGCGACGTCACCGGCATGCTGTGCGACGGGGCAAAAGCAGATTGTGCGCTGAAAATCAGCACTTGTGTCAACACCGCGTTTCAGTGCGCGTTTATGGCGCTCAACGACGTCAGTGTGCAGCCGAACGAGGGCATTGTGGAACATGACCCCGAGCAGACAATTCGCAACTTTGTGCGCCTTGGCAACGACGGCTCGCCGGTGATGGATAACATCGTGCTGGATGTCATGCTGACGAAGCAAAAGGCGTAACTTTTCACCCCCCGGGGTGGTAAAAAAAGAATCACACCTGCCGCCGGAATGTGTTACAATAAAACACAAACGACAGCAACTACCGCCAAAGGAAAGGGAAAGCCTGCGGCGGCAAAACAGTATAAGGAGGAGCAGACAGAATGGACATCAAAGCTTTGGCACAAAAGTACGAGAGCTATATTATCGAACAACGCCGTTGGTTCCACGCGCACCCGGAGCTTTCGTGGGAAGAGTGGAAAACCACCGACGCAATCGTAGCGCAATTAGAGGGCATGGGCCTTACGGTACACCGGTTTGAGGGGCACCCTGGCTGCACAGCCATGATTTTGGGCGGCAAGGCAAAGCCCGGCTGCAAAACCGTGGCGCTGCGCGCCGACATTGACGCGCTGCCGGTAGAAGAAAAAACCGGCCTTGCCTTTGCCAGCGAAAACAGCGGTGTCATGCACGCCTGCGGGCATGACAACCACATTGCAATGCTGCTGGGTGCGGCACACATTTTGTACGAGATCAAAGACGAGTTGCAGGGCAATGTGAAGCTGTTCTTCCAGTCGGCAGAGGAGACCTGCCACGGCGCAGAGTATTATGTGGCCGAGGGTGTGCTGGACGATGTGGATGCCATTTACGGCCAGCATATCTGGGCGGGCCTGCAAGCGCCTTACATCAATGTGCAGCCCGGTGTGCGCATGGCAAGCTGCGATAACTTTACCATTACGGTAGAGGGTGTTTCGGCCCACGGCAGTGCCCCGCACCTTGGCACCGATGCCGTGGTGGCAGCCGCATCGATCATTCTCAATTTGCAGACCATCGTGTCGCGCAACAACGACCCACTGAACCCGCTGGTTGTCACAGTGGGCGAAATTCACGGTGGCCAGCGCTTTAACATCATTGCCAATAAAGTGGTGATGGAGGGCACCTGCCGCACCCATTCGCGCGAGATGCGTGAAAAAATTGAGCCGCTGTTGCGCCGCATTGTAGACGAAACCGCCGCGGCGTTTGGCGCAAAGGCCACCTTGTTGTACGAAAAATTCCCCGGCCCGGTCATCAACGACCACGACGATTTGAACCAGATCGCACACGATGCCGCCGTAACCCTGTATGGCGAAGAATCGCTGCGCGAGCTGCCCAAAATGATGGGCAGCGAAGATTTTGCCTATTTTATGGAGAAGGTGCCCGGTGTATTTGGTTTCCTTGGCAGCTACGACGAAAAAAGCGGCTGCATTTATTCCAACCACAATGACCGCTATGACGTGGTGGAAGATGCGCTGAAACGCGGTGCCGCAATGCATGCCCAGTTTGCGGCAGATTACCTTGCGGCAAAGGCACCGCGCGAATAAATGCCAATTTGAAGCAAAACAAAAGGAGTAATCCCCATGAATGTAAAATCTCTTGCAGAAAAATATAACGACTATATCATTGACCGCCGCCGTTTTTACCACGCTTGCCCTGAACTTTCGAATAAAGAAGAAAACACCTCAGCTTCGCTGAAAGCCGACCTTGAGGCGATGGGCATTTCGGTTACAATGTGCAAAACCTGCCACGGCCTTGTGGGCACCATTGAAGGCGGTAAGCCCGGCAAAACCGTGGCCCTGCGCGCCGACATCGACGCGCTGGAAGTGGTGGAAGAAACCGGCCTGCCGTTTGCTTCGACCAACGGTGCCATGCACGCCTGCGGGCACGACAACCACATGGCGATGCTGCTGGGTGCCGCCAAAATTTTGACTGAGGTGAAAGCCGAGCTGCCGGGCAAAGTGAAACTGCTGTTTCAGCCCGCAGAAGAGGTCGCCACCGGTGCAAAGGCCATGGTAGCCGAGGGTGTGATGGATGGCGTGGACGCAGTTTATGGCGCGCACATCTGGGGCAATTTTGACGCCCCACTGGTGGATGTTTCTGCCGGCAACCGCATGGCGTGCTGCGATATTTTTACCATCACCATCGAGGGCGTTTCGGCCCACGGCAGTGCCCCGCACCTTGGCACTGACGCCATTGTAGCGGCGGCATCCATCATCATGAACCTGCAAACCTACGTGTCGCGCAACAACGACCCGCTGAACCCGCTGGTGCTCACTGTCGGCAAAATCAACGGTGGACAGCGCTTCAATATCATTGCCAACAAGGTGGTCATCGAGGGCACCGTGCGCACTTTCTCAACCAAAATTCTAGAGACCATTGTCGCCGACATGCAGCGCATTGCGGGCGACACCGCGGCGGCGCTGGGCGCAAAGGCCAGCACCGAATACATCCACCTCACCCCGCCGGTCATCAACGACAACGAAAAGCTGAACCAGATTGCGCACGACGCAGTGGTAAAGCTGTATGGGGAAGAGGGTGTTGGCCACCTGCCCACGATGATGGGCAGCGAGGACTTTTCGTACTTTATGGAAAAGGCCCCTGGCCTGTACGGCTTTATTGGCAGCCGCAACGAGGCAAAGGGCTATGTGTACACGAACCACCACGAAAAGTACACCGTGGACGAAGATGTGCTAAAGCGCGGTGCTGCCGTGTATGCGCAGTTTGCCATTGACTTTCTGCAAAGCGAAGTGTAAGCCAAGGGCCGAGCACGAGGCATTAGAAAAATGAAAAACCGCAGGTAAAACCTGCGGCAGTAAAACAGCCCCGGCATAAGCTGCCGGGGCTGTTTTGTATTTTAAAGTAGCACAGTGAAGTGCGCGGCCGGTTACAGTTCGCCGCCGTTAGTGGCAATTACTTTTTGGGGCCACCACGCTGGGGTGCTTGCCGCCGGTTCGAGAAAAAAAGCAGCAGCCCGCCGGTAAGCAGTAGAATCAAAGGCCCGGCAGAAAACGCATCTTCTTCCAGCACATTCACAGCGGGCAGCGGTTTCAGGTACCGAACAGTTACAATACCCGCCCCGGTGGCTTTTAAAAAAATAGCGTCGCCGATCTGGGTGGTTACGCCGTCTACGGGTTGCCCGTTTGGCAGTAAAAAGGTGTAACCGATGCTGTAGGTGTAATGCCCTGGGGTGACTTCGGCTCGCTCACCACCCACGCGGCGAATGCTGGTAATGGTTGCAGTGGCAGGCACCCCGCAAAACGCAAGCAGCAGGTGCGCTGCCCCCCACAGAATAAAAGCGGACCCCAGTAAGGAGAGTAAAATGCGTACAAACAGGTGACGTTTCACGGTTGCCTCCTTTCACGGCTTTATACGACAACCCGGTTTGACATGGGTTTTTACAAATTGTTGTACGGCGGGGTAGTTTGCCGCAGTGCAAAATAGTGCAAGGGGTTGCGTCCAGCCGCTGCGCAATAAAATAGTGTTGCTTTTAGGGTGTAGCGTTACGGTTTCAATGTGGCTCCATTGCAAAAACACCTGCTGCCCCTGTTGTGCCAGCACCCCGGCCCCCATTACTGCGGGTTTGCCGGACAATGCCCCCAGCACCACGGTGGCAGTGTTTACTGCACGGCTGCGCTTTGCCCAGCGTGGGGCACTGCATCCGAGTGCACCTTTTTGGTCCAGCGTGAACTGTACTTCATACCGGCCATGGTAAAGCAGTAGTACCATTAACACCGTGCCGACAAGCAGCAGCGCAATCAGCCCTAATGCGTACCACGTGTCTTGTTGGCCGCGGCCGATCAACAGCAGGACCACCGTCAGCAGCCCAAAGGGCAGGCCAATGGCAAGCCCAAGTTGTTGTAGAATGACGGTGTTGCGAAAAATTGGCACGGCATTTTGCCACTGCACTACGCGGGGCTGCGGTTCTTGCATTATGGGCCGGGGGCCAGCATCAGTACGAGCCGTAATAGTACCCACCACCCATCATGCTGGTCATCATGCCGACAATCACCCCGCCCAGAATGACCCACAAAATAACCGATATGGCAGCAAAAACCAAAATAGCCCGTGCAAGGTTGCGTTTGTTCAGGTTAACCGAATGCCCAAACCCCCAGACAAACAGCAGAACAAGGTTTGCCAGCGGGATGCATAACAGTAAAAAGGTGACGATGTACTGGCCAACGCTCATGGGGGTGGTGTCCTGTACGTAGGCCGCCATATAGGGGGCCTGCGGCACGGTGTTTGCAACAGGCGGTGGTGTCGCTGCCTGTGCGGCATGGGGGGTACCCGTTGGAGAGGCCCCGCAACTGGGGCAGAACTTTGCACCTTCGGGGATATTGGTACCACAGTGTTCACAAAACATAATGTAACCTCCTTTTAGTTGGTTTTAGCACCACATTCGGTGCAAAACTGGGCGTTTTCGTGCAGGGGGGCACCACAGTTGGGGCAGGGGTGCATGGTGTCAGGTTCTGCCTGCGGTGCCGCACTTTCGGGTGAGGGCGTTGTGGCCGTTGTGACCTGCATGGGGGTTGCCGGCGCCGCGGGGGGCGCCATTGTCTTTTTTGCAAAAGCAGCAGTAAAGTCTCCGTCCGCCATTTTTGTCAGCAGCGGCAGGGCGGCATCCTGCCCGCGCAGTACCCGCACAATGGCAAGCAGGCACAGCACAATCAAACCGACGTAAAGCAGTGTGTCCAGCACAGCATCCACTGAAAGCATGGCATCTTGCGCGCGGTAAAACGAAATTTCACCAAATAGCCTGGCAATGCCGCCAAACACCCAGCCGTTGACCAGTGCGGCAATGGCATAGGTAACAGCCAGCAGCACGGCCTGTACGGCTTGCCGGTTGAGCCACTGGTCACCCTCTGCCAGCAGTGCAAAGCCGGCGATCAGCAGCACCGCCAGTGGCTGGCGCAGTGCACAAAAGCCGAATGCCAAAGCGGCAATTGCGGTAAGGGGCAGGCCGTACTTTCCTTTTGAAGTCATCACAGTATCCCTCCATTTTTATAAATTGCAGCAAGCAAGGTTGCTTTTTGCTGTTAGGGCCGCTATTTCAGCAGCGGGCAGCCGCAGTGGGGGCACTGGTCCAGTTCAATGTCGCACAGGGTGGCGCAGGCGTTGCAAAAAATCACCCGGTCGGCAGATTTGTCGTACTTTTCGTAACTGTTCAGCCCGGCGTGGTGGCGTACATGGTCCCCCACTTGATAATAGCGGTACAGGGTGTCGTCATCTGCAACAGCAAGCCGGTGCAGTTTGCCCCCCGCCTGCTGGATGAGCACGGTGTATTCCAAGTAGTGCCGCGTGTCGTATTCGTCGCCGCTTTGTACCTGCCGGGTGCGTTTTTGAATGGTTTTATCCACCACGACACCATCCCAGGTGCGGCTGCTTTTGCGGCCAAGGGTCGTCAGCAAGGCAATCAGTAAAAACATGCAGCCGATGCCAAGGCCAATATAAAAGCCGGTGGGGTTGCTGATGCCATCCAACTTAAGTTCGCCTGCGACGGTAAACCCCACCACGGCAGCCACGGCCAAAAGAATGGCAAATAGCCCGGCAAAGCGGTTGGTGTTTTTTAAATAGCGTGTAAAAGCGGGGTCATGGATGCGGGGCGAATAACCCACCCCGCCGCCTGCCGGCCGCTGCTCGGCCACGGGGCTGCCACAAGCGCTGCAAAAGGCGGCTTGTGGGGGGAGAGAGGAATCGCAGGTTTTACAATACATAGTTGCAGCCCCCTTTTAGGCAGTGGTCAGCCAATGCGCACCAAAGAAAAGTCATAGATGCTGCCATCCAGGTCTAAAAAGCCATTGGCATAAATGGTGCCGTCCAATAGATAAAATTTGAGGTAAAAGTCGTCGCTGTAAAGAATTTCGCCGGTGCTGGGGCTGTATGGCAGCAGGGTGTCCTCTGATCCATCGGCACTCTCGTCCCGCAGTATCACGGTGCCGCTACCGTCGTCGATGATGGTGAATTCAACAATTTGTGGTTCTTCCGGCCCGGTAATCGTGCAGCTGTACAACCCGCTGATATTGCCAGGTACACTGCCTTCTGGCAGGCCCTCTGTCTGCGGGGCAGGCTCGGGTGCTGTCTGCGGCGCCGGTTCAGCCGTTGGGGCCGGCACCGGTGTTGCGGTGGCCTCGGGTGCGGGGGTCTCGGCTGGCGTGCCGCCCAGTTGTGCCGCCAGTAAGCCCAACACCTGTAAGGCAACGGAGGGGTCCATGGTGTAGTTTCCCATCAGCTCGGTCAAGGTGGGGGGCGTGCCCGGCAGGGCAAGGCCGACGGCAGTCAGCGCCTGTTGCAGACCGGCTTCACTGAGGCCCGCGGTGTCAATGGCCTGCCCATTGACGGAAATGCCACCCGCGTCAGTCACTGAAACCTTGACCCCCATAATTTTGCCGTCAAAAAACCAGTCGGTCAGGCTGTCCCCAAGGTAGGCAAGTTGTTCGCCGGTTTCACCGCCGTTAAAGCTAATCAGCCCAACTACGGCAGAAACCGGGGCCAGTTTGTCTTTGATGTCGTTAAATGCCACGGTTACCTGGTCCTTTTCCCCAAGGATAATCGTGCTGCCGGTCACGGCAACATCCACAATGCAGTCGGTACCACCAACAATAGTGGCCCCTGCGGCGCCCAGCGACATGCTGCTGGTCTGTAATGCGGCAACCGTGCCTCCACCGCTTGCAATGGTGGCGGTGACAAACAGGCCCACCTTGCAGGTGGTTTTGACCCCTTGGTAAATTTTAAGCACGTTATCCCAGTGCGCGGCATCCAACATGGCTTCGTCATGCAAAATTTCCTGTGCAAGGGTCAGCTGTTCAAAGGCAGAACGCGCATCGGTACCGAGCTGCTGTGCCAGTTGGCGGATAGTTTGGTTGCCTTTGATCGCGTCGTATTGTTTGGTCAAATTTTCGGCCCATGCCTGGTAATCAAAGTCTTTGGCACCGCCGGTGTTCAGCATCGTGGGCCTTGCGGCGGCAGGGGTATGAAACACTGCTGTTTGTGTGGCTATGGTAGCATCCGCGGTTTGTGCAGGCAACGTACAGGGCAGCAGGGCCGCCGCCTGTTCTGCCATCAGCAGGCTGGCGTCGGTCAGCGCAATGGCGTTTTGCCATGCCAGTGCGGCTTCGTTTGCCAGTGCGGCGGCCTCCTGGGGCAGATACTGCATCGCCATTTCGGCGGCTTGCTCGGTTTTTAACCGGGCAAAAATGTACTGCCGCAGCGCAAGTGTAACCCCGGCATTCGCCGCCTGTGCGGCAGGAGGTGGCGCGGTGCGCACCGCGGTGACGGGTTTTTGCCCAAATAAGCTACCGCAGCCGGTGGCAGTCAGTGCAAAGGCTGCCGCAAGCAGCAATGCAGCGCCGCGCTTTGCGTTGCGGGGGCGGTGGTCGTTGTGTTTCATAGGGCCCTCCTTTGTCGTGGTTGTGTGGGTCACTGGTGCAGCATCAGCAGGTAAACCAGCTCGGATCTGCTGCCGGCACCTGTTTTTTGAAAAATGTTTTGCAGGTGGGTTTTCACCGTGTTTTCAGAAAGTGATAGCGCCGTTGCAATGGCGTTGTTGCCTTTGCCCTGTAATACGCCGTCAATGATATCGGCCTCCCGTTTGGTGAATTTAAACCGGTACTCTTCTACACGCTGGGTTTCATCAGCAAATTCCAGCACGGCGCAAAAGCGGTCTTTGCTTTTTTTACGGCCACCCTTGCGCAAAAACAGTTCGACCCAAAGCTCGCTGCCCGGCGTTTGCAGCACTTCGCGGCGGTAAGCTACCCCACTTTTGCCCTGCGGTTGTTCGGCAGCAAAATCGCACAAAATTTCTTTCAGGTGGTACAGCACACTGGAGCCGAACCGGGTGCTGTTATTTAGTATTTCCAGCCCCGCCATATTGCCGGCAATCAGGTTGCCGGCAGCGTCAAACAGGCAAAGCCCCTTGCGGTCCAGCCCTTTTTTATCTGTTTCCAGCACACTGGCGGCCACATAGGTGTGAATCAGGTGAAACACGCCGGAGATGTGAGGCTGCAACAGTTGCAACAACAAAAGGTCCTGGTCGCTAAAATCAGGCTGCTGGGTGTCGCGGTGCAAATAAATTTCGCCCAAAAACTGCCCTTTGTACAAAATTCGCATGCAGGCCACATGGTAGTTGCTTTGTGAGGATAAAAAATCACTGCGCGGCTCTTGTGGCACCTGCACCAGCCCGTGCCGATAGTCCAGCGCTTTGTATACCAGCACTTCCGCACCGGCGGCAGTGTGTTCTTCTAAATAGGTTTCGCGCTGTAAAAACGGTTGCTTTTGGGCAGTTGCGATGGTATCACCACCGGTATAGGGCTTAAAAAAGCTGCTGTCATGGCTGATCGCGCAAAAGAACAACCCGCTGTCGTAAGCAACCAGTTTGTGCAGTGAGGTGATGGTCAAACGCAAAAAGGCATCAAAGCTGCGGCAATCATAAGCCTGTGCAATTAAGGTGTTTAGCCGCAGTACCAGTTTCTCTGTCATACGATCCCCCCACTTTCTGGTTTGATCATACCAAAGAAACGGGTGCCGGAAAATCACCCGAAAGTGTGATTTTTGGCTAATTAAGCGGGTTTTGGGGTCACCCTTTTCAAGTTTAAAGCAAAAAAGTCCTCACTGTGGAGACTGCCTCGCAAAAATCAGCAAAAGAGGCTGGGGGCAAACTGCGCCCAGCATTGCAGGGCAGGGGCTTGGGCTTTGTGGTAGAATGGGAAATAACGGTAAGCAACCGGCGTTTACAAGTTGGTAATACCGGCGCCGTATAGTAACAAAAAAGGGGGGAAGGGGTTTGGCTAATATACTGATTGCAGAGGATGAGCCCGCCATTGCCGCCCTGATGGAACGCAGCCTTTCTCTGGTGGGGCACAAGGTAGAATGTGCCGGGGATGGCCGCGAGGCACTGCGGGTGTTTTTAAAAGGCAGCTTTGACCTGGCGTTACTGGATATCATGATGCCGGGCCTGGACGGCCTTACACTCAAGGCGCGGTTGCCTGCCAGCCTGCCGGTCATTTTTGTCAGTGCAAAAAATGCGGTTGCTGACCAATTGAAAGGGCTTGGCATGGGGGCGGACGATTATATCACGAAGCCGTTTGACATGCTGGTGTTGCTGGCACGGGTGGAAGCGGTGCTGCGGCGCACCTGCAAAAACGAGCAGGGGTTGACTGTGGGGTGTTGCCATATTGACCTGCAAAAGCGCTGTGCATTGGTTGCAGGGGGGCCGGTGCCGTTGACACCACAGGAGTTTAATTTGCTGGAGGTACTGGTGCGCAACCGCAACCTTGCACTTTCGCGCGAAAAGCTGCTAGAGCTTGCATGGGGCTTTGACTATGAGGGTGACACCCGTACGGTGGATGTGCACATTCAAAAGCTGCGCCGCAAGCTGCGGCTTGAAAACGAGATCTGCACGGTGTATAAATACGGCTACCGATTGGAAACCGGCACGGCAGGCAGCGGGGGAGACAATGGTGAAAAAAGATGAGAATCAAACGGGCAACCGGGGGGCAAGCTTTCGACTGCGGGCCTATTTTTGCCTGTTGCTGCTATTTTTGGTTGCGTTTGACAGCGCCTTGTTTGCCATTACGTGGCGAGCGGATAACCAGACCTTTTTGGCCCGCCGTGACAAACTGTTAACACAGCAGCAGTACATGCTGCGCTCTCTCGGTGCAGACATCAGCAATATTGCTGCCACCCGGCCGCAGGGCCTTGGGCGCCTTTACGAAAAAAAGGGGCAGGACTTTTTGGCCGGTGGCGTGTTGTTGCGCATTGAAAGCAGTGATGGCACGGTATACTCTTCGTTTGACCGTGAGCCGGATGCACAGCTATCGCCTGCTATGGGTGCGACTGTCTGGCGCGTCCGTCAGGTTGAGGGGCACGGTAAAATGCTGCTGGTACACTCCGCATTGTCGCAAGAGCTTGCGGGGTATCAAGTGCTGATGGCGTTTCCGTTTCAAAGCTTTTTTGATTTGTGGTTTGCAGATCTTCGCAGCATTGCAGCCATCAGTTTTGGCATTTCACTTGCACTGGCTGTGGCGCTATGGCTGTTGCTGCGGGTGCTGTGGCAGCCGTTGGCACAGCTTGGCGATGCCACACGGCGGTTGCAGGCGGGCGAAACCCAGGTGCGCGTTGCCTGTACCCGAAAAGATGAAATCGGGCAGTTAGCGCAGGATTTTAACCGGATGGCAGACCAAATTGAGTCGCAAATTATAAAGCTGCAGGCCACAGCGCAGGAAAAGCAAAGCCTGATCGATGCACTTTCGCACGAGCTGCGCACCCCGCTGACTGCGGTGCGGGCCAGTGTGCAAATGCTGCAAATGGCAAAGCTGTCACAGGAGGAGACTTATACAATTTTAGAAGGGTTGCAGCATGAGACTGGGCGCTTGCAACAGCTTGCCGACAGCATGCTTTCGCTTTCGCGGCTAGAGCGCGAGCGTACCGGGCAGTTTGCGGCAGTTTCCTCCGGTAAGCTTTGCCGCCGGGCCGCCCAGCTGTTTCGCGCACAGTTTACCGCAGCAGGCATTGCGTTTTCGCTGAAGCTTAACGATGAGCAACTGCTTTGGGGCGACGAAGCCCTTCTGGAAAGCCTGCTTTGCAACCTGCTGGATAATGCCTGCAAAGCCTGCGCTGCCCGCGGCGACAGTGAGAGAGGTGAATACCAGCCCCAGATTGACCTTTTGGCACAGAGGCAAGGCAATCAATTTGTACTTTGTGTTGCCGACAATGGGTGCGGTATGGGCGAAGAGGCTTTGCGGCGCATTAAAGAGCCGTTTTACCGAGAGGACAAGGCGCGCAGCCGGCGCACCGGTGGCAATGGCCTTGGCGTGTCGATCTGCCAGCGCATTGCAAAGGCGCATGGCGCAACGCTGCGTTTTGAATCTGCCCCCGGCAAAAGTACAGTGGCTTTTGTAAGTTTTACAACTTAAAAACAACGCACTGACAATACGGTGATGTTGCGCCAGTATGCTGAAAGCGGCAAAACAAAGATGCTTTTGCCCTCGCGCCAAAGGTGCGAAGACGCAAAATTCTGACAGGAGAACAACACAATGCAAAAGAAAAAATGGGCCCCGGTGATAGGGACACTTGGCGCAGTAGTGTTTTGTACCGCCGCACTTTTGCTGCTGGGGCAGCAAGCCGCCAGCGGCTGGCAGGCAGTGGGTAGTGCCCCTGCTGTGGTAAAAAGTGATACCGCGGTGCAGCAGGTGCAAAAAGAGTATACCGCCTACCCGTGGCAACAGATCACAGTTGCGGATTATTTTAAGCTGACCGGCACCCCGGCCCCCGAAGACCCGGAGGCGAGTTTATTGCAAAACGATGGTGCCCTTGCGCCGGCAGAGGTTGCGGCAAAGGTAGGGGTGCTCGCTCAGCAGCTTTACGGTGCCGATTTTTCGGCACTCACCCAGCAGTTGGTACTGCTGAACACCGATGGCTATGGCCCGGTTTGGGTTTCGTGTTATGTTAACGACCCGGCCTTGGTAGCGCAACCGCTTGCGGGCCCGCGTTTTTTGCAGTACGAATTTCAGCTTGATGCGACGACAGGGGCAGTGTTGTCTGTGCGGCGTACCGACACGGGGGAAACTTATAATGAGGCCCCGGCCCGCACAGAGATTGATGCCCCGCTTACCCCTGCCGAAGCGGATGGTTTACAGCAACGCGCGCTGGTAACCGCGCAGGTGCTGGGGCTGCAAGACCCGCAAAAGTATGCAGGGGAAGCTGATTTTTCAATGCGCCGCGGGATGATTGATCAAGCGGTGTTGCAACTAAAGGATGGTTCGGTCTACTTGATGAAATTCGATTATCAGTACGAAAATGGCGGCCTGCTTTGCGATTGCTGGAAAGTTTCCGGCCTGGAACGAGGTGATTTGACACAGCTGCCTGTATTGGCAGACCTGCCTTAAAGGTGGACAGTCCTTCTGCTTGTGGTTACTGTGGTCTTGGCCTGTTAAAGCAAAGTGGGCCACGGATACTTAAGAGCAGTGGTGCCAGTTGTGCGCAATTTCATTACAAGATAAAAGTCGCGGCGCGTTGGCAGCCGATACAAGCAAAACCCCCACGGGTACCCGTGGGGGTTTTTGAATGAAACGGGAATAACTTACAAAGTGTCGTTGCCGCGTTGCTGGGCCTGTAACATGTTCAGCAGTGCCATGCGGCTTTGCACACCGTTTTTTGTGTAGATGTTTTTAATATGGGTGCGCACCGTGTTTTCGCTTACCTGCAACTCGGCGGCAATGCTGCGGTAGGTCTTACCTGCCAGCAATAACGCCGCGATTTCCCTCTCCCGCCCGGTAAAGCTGCCCAGCGCCGTAATGTCGTCAATGCGGCGCTGCTGTTCAGGCAAAGGCAGTGCAAACAGCATGGTCAGGTAGGCGTGCTCTTTCAGCACAGCAAGCAGATATTTGTGCAGTGGCGGCAAAATGACCAGTGTCACACACACGACCCCCAGCGCAAACAGCGTGGAGGTGCTGCCCGGCAGGCGGGTGTTGGCAATGGCATTGCCAAGCAACCCGCCCAGCAGTACCCCCAGTACATTTGCTGAAATCCCAATGCCCAGCACCCGCGCCGGGTTTTTGCCAAAATCGGTCATCTCGCCTAAAATGCTCCACCAAAACAGGTCATAGATGCCGCAGGCCCCCAGCATCAGGGTGTCCACGACAAGGTAGCTTGCCGCCGAGCGGTCAAGCACCAGAAAAAAGATAAACGAAAACCCAATCATGGCGATGCCCACATATAAAAAATAGGTGCGGTTGACGGTGCGTGGCAGGTTGCGCATGACAAACAGCGCGCCGATATAAGGCACTGCCCAATACCAACTGGTCAGCCATGCAAGGGGCTGGCCTGCAAACGCGGGCCCCTGTACTTGGTACATCAGGCCAGAATTAATGGTGATGACCACGATGAACAGGCATAAAAAGGCCAGCGGGCGGGCAAGGCTGATGCTTTTTTGCACCGCGCGTACCCCCACAGGTGCGGTGGTGGGGGCCACCGGCAGGCGCAAAGCAAAGCAAAACGCGGCCCCAAGCGCCGCAACAGAAAACCCCAGCGCCCAGTGCGGGCCCAACTTCAAAGCCGCCACATTGAGCAGTATCATTAAAATGTTAGAGTATGCAAGGCCGTCCGCCGCGGTTTTAATGCGCTCGTGCCGGGGCGTGCAACCCTGATAAAAAAAGCCCCAGGCAGCAATGCAGGCCCCTGCAAGCAAAGAACTGGAGGTAATAGCGGGCAGCCAAAGCAAATTAGGTGCAAAGAAAAACGGTACGGTAAGCAGCGCACACGCCATAGTGGAACCCAAAATCAGCCGCTTGGCACCCTGCATACTTTGCACGACAAACCCGCCACCAAATAGCCCCACGCAGGTGGCGGCAATGGCACCAAATACCAAGGTGTGCGGGTTTAGCCCATAAAGGCCTGCCAGTGCATATAAAATTTGTCCTTCAAAAGGGAAGGCAAGCTGCCAGGCAAAAAACAGTGCAAACACAATAACGGATACCGCCCGCCCGCTAAGCTGTGGTAGTTGCCGGTTACGCAGTTGCATGGTTTCGCCCCCTTGCAATACGGGCTGCCAAAGCCGTTTATCTGGTAGCCTTTTTTTTATTATAGGCTTTTTTTGCTTTGGGGGCAAGCGTATAAAACCGCAGTGCAATGCGGGTTTACAAACAATAGACAAAGCAAAAAAACTTTTTTTGCTTTTCCTCTTGACATCGCGCTTCGTTACATGTATAGTTAGTCACATGAGTAATGAACCAATAAACAACATCGGTTCGACGGAGGTGAAAGGATTGGAATGGAACCTGTCGGGTGAAAAATCGATTTATCTGCAAATCGGCGAAAAAATTGAGACGGAAATTTTGCGGGATATTCTGCTGGAAGAAGAACGGGTACCCAGCACCAACGAGCTGGCAAACGCATATTCTATTAACCCGGCCACGGCAGCCAAGGGCATTAACCTGCTGGTGGACCAGGGCATTTTGTACAAGAAACGGGGGATCGGCATGTTTGTGGCAAGCGGGGCAAAACAGCAGATCATACAAAAACGCAGGGGCGCGTTTTATGAGGGGTTTATTTTAAATTTGGTGCGCGAGGCACAAAGTCTTGCCATCACTGAGGATGAGCTGGTGGAGATGATCCGCCGTGCCAGAGAAGAAAAAATAAACGGCGAAACGCCGGATGTATATTAATGGGAGGACATCATGAACAACATCAATTTGAGCTGCGAGCATGTCAGCAAGGATTACAGCTGCAAGCGGGTGCTCAATGACATTTCTTTGACCATTGAGCCGGGCTGCATTTATGGCTTGATTGGCCGCAACGGCGCGGGCAAAACAACACTGCTTTCTATTTTAACAGCACAAAACCCGGCCACTCTCGGCACAATCACCTGTGCGGGCGAGCCCGTGTGGGAAAACCAGAGGGCGCTTGACCACATTTGCTTTTCGCGCGAGCTGAACCCCACCAACGCGTATGGCAACTCCAGTTACAAAGTAAAAGAGTATCTGCGCATGGCATCGGTATATTACCCGCACTGGGATGCCGATTATGCAAAACGGCTGATTGACATTTTTGGGCTGGACACCAAAAAGCGTATTGCAAAGCTAAGCAAAGGCATGCTGTCGATGGTGACGATCGTTGTGGCGCTGGCCAGCCGCTCTGCAATCACGATTTTGGATGAGCCGGTCGCCGGGCTGGATGTTGTTTCACGCGAGCGTTTTTACCAGCTGCTGATCGAGGATTACACCGAGACTGGGCGTACTTTTATCGTGTCGACCCATATTATAGAAGAAGCGGCCAATGTGTTTGAAAAGGTCATCATCATTGACCAGGGCCGCCTGCGCCTTGTAGAAGACACGGCCGAGCTGGTGTCGCGCTTTTTTGCAATCAGCGGCAAAGAAGAAGAGGTGGACGCTGCCTGCGCGAACTTAAAGGTACACCATAGTGACATGATGGGGCGCTCGAAAACGGCTTATGTCGAGCTGCAACCGGGGGACAGCATCAAGCATTACATCGAGGGCCGTGAGCTGGATGCGCACTCGTTAAGCCTGCAAAAATTGTTTGTGGCAATGTGCGGCGATGAAGCCCCGATGGGGGAGGGTAAATAATGAAACAGGGTATCTTGCGCAACCTGCGGTATCAGGGGCGCAACCAACTGCAAATGGCGGGGCTTGCGATTGTGACGGTTGGGGTGCTTGCACTATTTGCGGCCTTTACTGCACCCATCGACCGCATTGGGCAGGTCGTCATTGCGGGGTTTGCCGCCTACGTTCCCACGTCTTGCGCGCTTTGGGGGGTTGCGCCCAGTCTCAGCTTTTATACAGTCATCGCACCTTACCTGCTGTCAATGGGCTCTACCCGCAAGTCGGTGTTTCTGGTAGACCAAATTTACAAAATTGCGTTTGCGCTCTTTAGCGGCCTGCTGTTTTACCTCGTCAACATGGCGGGGGGGGAGTACAGCATATTTACCGGGTTCAGCGCATCCTTTACGCTATTTGCCAGCATTTTGTTTTTGGCGTCGATGGGCGAAGTGGCGGGTGCATTGTCTTACCGGTTAGGCAAATGGGGCATGATCTTTTATATTGCGGCCATCATTGTAATTTGCATGGTCGTTGGTGTGGCCTTTGGGCTGAGTGCGGCCTCCGGTGGCGAGATGGCAAGGATGATGTTTGATTTGGCGGCCGCTATGAAAGGGTTTCCCATCACACTGTTTTCGCTGGGCGGTATTGTTGGCGGGGCCTTATTTTCAGGTGCCTGCTGGCTCATCGTGCGCCGCGTGGCGATAAAGTGAGGGGGGAAACATTTTGACGGCGATTAAAAATGAATGGAAAATTCAAAGGTCCGTCCTGCTGCAAGAGCTGATAATCCTGTTTGGTGCGTTTTTGCTGGGCGAGTTGATTTGGACGGTACTTTCGGTTACGGTGGCAAAAGACGAAGGCTGGTTTCCGATGGGTTCGGTCTTTTTGATTATGGGCCTTGCCATTGTGCTTTTTTGTGTCGGTGGGCAGTTTACGCTGGGGTTTGGCAATGCGGTGACGATGAGCCGCACCCGCAAACAGTTTTTACTGGGGCATTATGTCATCAGCATGGTTTGCCTGACTGCCTGTGCGTTAGTGGCACTGGGGCTTAGCCAGTTGGAAGTTATTGTGGGCACACAGCTGTTGGGTAGTGAGCCGATAGATTTGCAGTTTTTGTACCAACCGCTTTATTATGTGGCGTTTGTGGTGGGTGGCACGGTACTGGCTAGCTTTTTAGGCGCGCTGATTTTCCGTTTTGGGCGCACGGCATTTTGGGTGCTGTGGGCAATTTGGATGTTCTGCTCGCTGGTGTTGCCGCGCATGGCCAAAAGTGCGGGGGAAAGCGAAACGCTGCTGACCCTGATAGGGCAGTATTTCTCTAAGTTTTTTACAGAGCTCAGCCTTGCAGGCTGGTCGGTCGTCGGCCTTGTCGGCACATTGGTGGCGTTTTTTGCAACCCTGTTGCTGATGCGTAACCAACAGGCCCATGCCTAAAAGGCAGCTTGTTCCATCTGGCCTTTTTGCACAGGATATGCTAGAATAGGCTCAAATCCCAAAATGGCACAGCGCGCTTCGTTGTGCCGGTAGGAGGCGAGTGTCAATGAAATTGATTTCCTGGAACGTCAACGGCCTACGGGCCTGCCTTGGTAAAGGGTTTACCGGCTTTTTCAGCCAGTTGGACGCTGATATATTTTGTATTCAAGAGACCAAAATGCAACAGGGGCAGGCAGAGGTAGAACTGCCCGGTTACCAGCAATACTGGAATAGTGCCGAAAAGAAAGGCTATTCCGGCACGGCGGTCTTTACCCGTACCGAGCCGCTTTCGGTCACCTATGGCCTGGGGGTAGAAGAACACGACCATGAGGGCCGTGTCATCACGCTGGAGTACCCCGAGTTTTATCTGGTTAACTGCTACACCCCCAACGCGAAGCGCGCGTTGGAACGGCTGGACTACCGCATGGAGTGGGAAGACGCGATGCGCGCCTACCTGATGGCGCTGGACGAAAAGAAACCGGTCGTTTATTGCGGCGATTTAAATGTGGCTCACAACCCCATTGACCTGAAAAACGACAAGAGCAACGAGGGCAATGCAGGCTATACGCCCGAAGAGCGCGAAAAAATGACCCGGCTTTTGGGCAGCGGCTTTTTGGATAGTTTTCGCACCCTGTACCCCGACAAAGAGGGGGCATACAGCTGGTGGAGCTATATGTTCAACGCCCGTGCCAACAACACGGGGTGGCGCATTGACTATTTTATTGTCAGCGAACGGCTGCGCGAAAATATCGTGGACAGCACTATTTGGCCCGAGGTCACCGGCAGCGACCACTGCCCGGTTGGCTTACAGCTTAATTTTTGATGGTGGCGCGGGCATCGTGCGTGGCCATAGTTAGTTTTCAATGATAATGTTATTTGCAAAACGACCCCCCTGGCACATCCGCCGGGGCAGGGCCGTTTTGTTGTGTTTAGGTGTTGCCGCCGGGCTGCCTTTGTAGTCTTTTTTAAAGGCAGTTCGTTTTATCAATGGTTGGTCACCGGGCGGCAATGGATGAAAATTTACAAAAACAACGTGATTTTGCCCGGCAGCCCGGCTACAATAATAAGAACCAACAGACCTGCTAACAAAAGTCAAGTAGGAATTTGAGAAAAGAGAGCAGTGAAAAAGAGTATAGCAAAGCAAGCCGCTAAGCGCACAAAGAACGGCGGCAGGCCAGAATTGGTAGTATCAGTTAAGCAGCATCAAGGGTATCCAAATACGCCTTAACCTTGGCGTAGTAGATGCGCAGGAACTTGTTTGCAGAAGCCATCATGTAGACCTTGTAGGGCTTGCCCTCGGTGCGCTTCTTGTCCATGAACTGATAGACGGGCTCGTCAATCGGTGAATTTTGAAGGATGGCGCCCATGACCAGAAAAAGAGTTCTGCGTAACGAAGATGAGCCACGCTTAGAGATGCTGCGGCTGCGGACATCTACGGTACCGGATTGGTAAGGCGGAGCGTCAATACCCGCAAAGGCCACAAGCGCCTTCTTTGAATGAAAGCGATATACGTCCCCAATCTCGGCCATGAGCTGTGGCCCCAGGGTGGAACCAACGCCAAACATCTGCATGACGACGGGGTGTTCAGGCAAAGAAGCCGCTAAAGTCTGCATTTCCCGCTGGAGTGTGGTAAGAGCCGTGGAAGTCGCTTGTAGTTGAGAAACGGCTTGCTGTACCAGAAGCTTCGCGGTATCGGTCATAGGCATCACGCTGACATGGCCGGCAGAATCAAAGTAAATATTCTCCGCCTTCTCCTCACTGAAATTGTACCCGTGCTTTTTGCACCACTTCTGGTAGCGCAAGGTAAAGGCCGCTTGGGTGAGCTTGCTGACGCATTCGCAATGCCAAAAGGCTGCAACAAAGTCAATCCACTTCTCGCTGCCGTCCGTCCGGCGTGGGCTGGTAAAAAGACGGTTAGCGTCCGGGAACACCTGGTCAAGCAAGGAGACCAGGTTGTTCTTGAGCATCGTCCGCAGCTTGGAATACTGCTCATACTGCCGATAGCAGTTCTTCAGCATAAGCCGGGTATCTTCTTCTGGAAAGTACTGCGGCAGAAAGAGCCAGCGGTCCAGGGCGTAGTTTGCCAGCTTCACAGCGTCCTTCTTGTCTGTCTTGGCTCGCCTTAAACTGTTATTCCCGTAGTCGTGCACCAGTATGGGATTGACCACGGAGACATAGATTCCGGCGCCGTGGAGAGACCACGCTACCGGTGCATGGTAATTGCCCGTGTACTCCATCACCACACGGGTCTCACCGTCCAGGCTTTTGAGCAGCTTTGCCAGCTCACTCAGTTCACTGTCGGTGTGCCGCACTTCAAAGGGCGAGACCACCACCTCGCCGAAGGGTTGCATGACAGCAATCATGCTCTTACCCTTGGAGACATCGATACCTACAGCGTTCATTCACATTCCTCCAATATATTGATACGCAACCGGAACCCATCTTTTTCTCGCTGCCGATTCAATCTATTGCGTGACACGAACACCGCTCATCACTGAGGTGGCTCAACCTGCTTAAACCGAACGCTACAACAAGAGGATGGCTGACAGTCTGTATTACGGACGTGACAGCCCCAGAAAGGAGACGTCAGCCAGTTGCTCCCATTATTGTAGCTTAGGCACGAGAACGAGAAAAGCACGTCTGGCTGACGTGCTTTACCCGACAATTTTATTGTAATAGAAAGGAGGGCGGTACCATGCAGCAGTACCCTTACCAGCAGGGCGATGAGCCGGTTGGCAGTATTTTTGATGAAGAGCAGGGCGGGGTGCCGGCACAGCAAGATGCCGCCGCCGAACCGTCCCCCTATGAGCAAAATAAGCCGGCCTATGACGGCCCGCCCGCCCCTAAAAAGCCTTGGCGCAAAGGGCCAAAAAAAACGGCGCGTGCACCGTGCAAAAAGGCAGACCACCCGCCGCGCCGCCGCCTGACGTGGAAGGGCCGCCTGGTTGCGGCGCTTGCGGTATTTTTGGTGGTGCTGCTGGGCGGGTTTACAATCTACTTGCAGCTGGCCACCCGTAACGATGATTTGTGGCTGGACCTTTCGCAAATACCGTATAAAGACGCGACAATCATCTACGCGCGGGAGCAGGGCGGCGACTGGCAGCAGTATGCGGTGCTGCCCTGTACACAAAATAAAGAATATGTGCCGGGTGACGCGATGCCCCGCTATTTAAAAGGTGCTTTTGTGGCGGTGGAGGACAAGGATTTTTATAAACACCATGGCATTAATGTGCTGCGCACCGGGTATGCAATGGTAAACGAGCTGGTACACCTTGTCACCGGCAGCTACCTTGGCGGCGACAACGGGATGAAGGTGGGGGCATCCACCATTGACCAGCAGCTTGTCAAAAACCTGCTGCGGGACGATGAGGACGAGGGGGTTTCCGGTTATCTGCGCAAGCTGCGCGAGATTGTGCGCGCCGTGCAGCTGGATGCCACTTACGACAAGGACACCATTTTAAGTGCCTACCTCAACACCATTAGTTTTACCGACAACACGGCCGGGGTACAGGCGGCTGCCCGCAAGCTGTTTAACACAACGGTGGACCAGTTGACCGTTGCGCAGGCTGCCAGCCTTGCGGCCATTACCCGCAGCCCTGCCAGCTATAACCCGGTGACCCAGCCCGAACAGCATTTGCAGCGGCGCAACTATGTGCTTAGCCAGATGCTGGAAGAAAAGTACATCACGCAGGCCCAGTATGACGAAGCGGTGGCCCAGCCGGTTGTCATCAGCGGTACCGGGGTGGACCCGGAGCGGGATACCACCCCCACCAGCTATTTTACCGACGCACTGATGGAGGATGTCATCAGCGATTTGACCAGCCAGCGGGGTTTAAGCCGCGCAGAGGCGACCCGTCTGTTGTATGACGGTGGCCTGCGCATTTATGCCACGGTGGTGCCGTCGCTGCAAAGTTCAATGGAGCAGGTGATGACCTCGGCCTCGGTCTACCCGCGCCCCGCGGCGACAGTGACGAAAGCCTTAGAGGATGAAAACGGCCAGCCGGTGCTGGATGAAGCGGGCAACCCGGTCATCGGCCCGGTGACCGTGCGCCCGCAGGCGGCCATGGTGTCGCTGAATTACAGCGGTGAGGTGTGCGCGGTCGTGGGTGGCCTTGGCACCAAAGAGGTGAGCCGCGGGTTCAACCGCGCCACCCAGGCCGAGCGGCAGGTGGGCAGCACCATGAAGCCCATTGGCCCATACGTACTGGCATTACAGCAGAACAAAATCACCTGGTCCAGCATGTTTTTAGATGCCCCGGTACGAAAGATGACAGACGACACCAGTGGGCAGCAGAAAGACTGGCCGCGCAATTTTTCAGGCAGCTATTCCCAAAAAGAACTCACTGTCGCCGACGCGCTGGCCCGCAGCATCAACACCGTTGCCGTGCAGGTAGGTGAAAAGGTGGGGGTGGGCAGCATTTACGGCTTTACCCGCAACCAGCTTGGTATCACTAGCTTTCAAAGCAAAGACAAAGACAGCGGGCCGATGATCCTGGGCTCCAGCACCACGGGGGTTACCCCGCTGCAAATGGCGGGGGCTTACAGCATTTTCGGCAGCGGCGGCAACTTTACCACGCCGCACAGCTATACTTCGGCCTGCAAGGGGGACGGCGCAGTAGTCGTTGCCCCCAAGGTGACCACGAAACAGGTCATTGCCCCCGACACTGCGTATATCATGAACCGGCTGCTGGCCGGGGTGATGCAGGGCGCGGGCACAGCGTCCGGCTATGGGGTGAAAGACAGCATGGACAGCATTGGCAAAACGGGCACCACCAGCGACAACCGTGACCACTGGTTTATTGGGCTGACCCCGTATTATGTGACAGCCAGCTGGTACGGGTACGACGACAACCTGCCGCTTGCAGTTAACTATTCTGCCCACCCGCCCACGCTGGGCTGGCGCAATGTCATGCGTCTTGCACAAGCAGGCCTTACGGCAAAGCAGTTCCCGGTGGATACTACAGTGCAGCAAATCGAGTACTGCACCGAAACCGGGCTTGCGGCGGGGCCAACCTGCCCACACAAAACAGGGTATTACAAGGCCGGGCATGGCCCGGGCGAAACCTGTACCCAGCACGGGTAATTTGAAAAAGTTTGCAAGACCGCCGCATCAGGCCGTTGCCTGCCGCGGCGGTCTTGCTGTTTGGCAACCCGGCGGCAAAGCGTGCTATTAAAGTGCAATGCCAGGGGGGGACTTTGTTGGCAGCTGTCTCTTGCACATTTGCCGCGTTTGGATTATCATAATAAACAATCGGGCGCGGCCCGAGACAGAGAGGGTGGTACTTAGATGGAAGACTTTCACACGATCGATTATTTGTGTGATGAGTATCTCAAAAACAACTATATTGACCCGGAAACCTCAGAACGTCTTGGGGTAAAACGGGGCCTGCGAAACCCGGACGGGACCGGCGTTTTAGCAGGTTTGACCAATGTGTGCGATGTGGTTGGCTACGAGATGCAGGATGGGGTACGCGTGCCGGCGGATGGCCGGCTGATCTACCGTGGCATTGACGTACGGGATATCGTGAATGCCGCATACGCCGAGGACCGCTTTATTTTTGAAGAGGTTATTTGGCTGTTGCTGTTCGGCAGTTTGCCGACCGAGGCACAACTGGAAGAGTTTAAAGAGATTTTAGAAGAGCGTCGCAGCCTGCCGGAAAACTTTGTTGAAGACATGATCATTAAAGCGCCGTCGCCCAACATCATGAACACGATGGAGCGCAGCGTGCTGGCACTGTACAGCTACGACAAAGACCCGGAGGATCAGTCGCTCAAAAACATTCTGCGCCAGTCGGTCACGATGATTGCGTCGCTGCCCACCATTATGGTAAACGCTTATCAGGTCAAACGGCGGGTGTACGATAGGCAAAGCATGTATTTTCACATGCCGCAGGCGGGCCAAAGCACGGCAGAGCATATTTTGTCCACCTACCGCGCCGACCAGCAGTACACCCATGCCGAGGCAAAGCTGCTGGATTTGTGCCTGGTGCTGCATGCGGACCATGGCGGCGGCAACAACTCCACCTTTGCCTGCCGGGTGCTTTCTTCTACCGGCACCGACACTTATTCTGCCATTGCGGCGGGCATCGGCAGCCTGAAAGGCCCGAAGCACGGCGGTGCCAATATCAAGGTGATGCAGATGCTGGACACCATTAAAGAGAATGTCAACGATTATGATGACGACACCGAGATCAAAGAGTTTCTGCGCCGGCTCATCCGCCGCCAGGCGGGTGACCGCAGCGGCCTGATTTACGGGGTGGGCCATGCGGTGTACACCAAAAACGACCCGCGCGCCATTATTTTGCGCACCAACGCCGAGCCCCTTGCCATTGAAAAAGGCTTTGGCGACGACTTTAAATTGCTGCATGCCGTAGAGCGCCTTGCGCCGCAGGTGTTTGCAGAGGAAAAGGGCAAAAAGGACATCTGCGCAAACGTCGATTTGTACAGTGGGCTAATCTACCGCATGCTGGGCCTTTCGGTCGATTTGTACACCCCGCTGTTTGCCATTAGCCGTATCCCCGGCTGGTGCGCCCACCGGGTAGAAGAAGTGGTGTTTGCCAACCGTATTATGCGCCCGGCGTATAAGTACCTTGGGGTGCGCCAACACTATATCAGTATGGAGGAACGCAAATGACACTGTTAATACTATGCCTGTTGCTTTGCCTTGCCGCGGGCGGCGGATTATTTGTCAACTATCTACTGCTTACCGATGCCGCCACCGGCTTTTTGCTGCAGGGGGATGCCCTGCTGTATTACGGTATTCTTGCCGTGCTGGTGCTGGTTTTGGCGGTGGCCAGCCTGCGCTTTGGGGCACAGAGCAAAACACAGCGCGTGCTGGCAAGCCGCGGGCTGGTATTGACGTTCAGCGTCACCGCAATCTTGTTTTTTGCGGCGGCGGTGCTGGTGTTTCTTGATACTTTTTTTGCCTTTGGCGCAGGGCAAAAACTGCACTTTTTTTCGCTGACCAGCGCCGACCTTGCCGGGTTTATTCTGCCGGTGTTTTTTGTGCTGGGCGGCGTGTGGTCGTTGCTTTGCGCAATGGGGTATGCCGCGGGCAAGCCCCAGCAAATGGGCTCGTTTGGTGCGGGCATCGGCATGACGATCGGGTTGTTTTTATTCTGCATCAAGCGGTTTGTGGCGTCGCCCACCAGTATTCAGCGCATCCTGCCCACGCTGGACATCTTGTCGGCGCTGGCGGTGCTGTTGTTGTGCTGCGCCATGCTGCGCGCTGTTTACCTGCCGCGGGCTGCAAGTGAAGAAAAGCGTTTGTTTTTATTTGGGCTGCTTGCCTTTTTGTTTGGCACCTGTTTTACCGGCGCAAAGCTGGCCTACCTTGCCATCACCGGCAGCCTTACGTTGACTGCCGGGGCCGATTTGCCGCTGGTGGGCCTGGGCCTTGTGGGGTTTGCGTATGCGCTGCACGCAGTGCACACCGACCGCCGCCGCCCGGCCCGGTACACCTATAAGCGCCGTGCCCACTAAGCGGCACCGGCACAGTTGAAATTTACAAAGCTGTCGTTTACAATGAGACCAGCGGCCCCTGCCGCCGGTCTCATTGCGTTATGGCTAAAACAAAAAAGGAGGCGCCCCAATGCTGGAGCTGATTTTGGGCACGAGCGGTACCGGTAAAACAAAAGAACTGCTGCGGCGCATTACGGCGCGCGCAGAAAAGGGCGAAACCAGCTATTACCTTGTGCCCGAGCAGTTTAGCCAAAGCGCCGAGCTGCTGCTGTATGACACACTTGGCGACCGGCTTTCGGCCTTTGCAGAGGTGTTGTCGTTTCGCACGCTGGCCGGGCGCATCGAGCGGCAGTGCGGTGGCAGCGCGTTGCCGCCGCTCACCGATGCCGGGCGCTGTGTGTTTGTGCGCCGCGCCATTGCGGCACTGGGGGATGAAGTAAAATATTACCGGCGCCACCGGGGCAACACCGCGTTTTTGGTGGGCTGTGCAGATGCCATCAGCGAGCTGAAAACCGCGGGGGCGGGCAGTGACCAGCTGCGCCATGCCGCCGCCCGTGCGGGCAGTGAAAAGTTGGCCGAGCTTGCGCTGATCTATGATGCCAGCGAAGCCGCCATTGCGGGCAAAGCGCTGGACCCCAGCGACCGCATCACCCGTGCGGCAGAAAACCTTTGCGCGGGCATGCTGGGTGACGCTGCGTTTTATATTGATGATTTTGACGGGTTTACCGCACCGGAATATGCGCTGTTGCGCCGGCTGCTGGCGCAGTGCGCGGTCACGGTGACCCTGTGTTGCGACGGCATTGCCGACCACGAGGGCGGGTACGGGCTGTTCAGCCCGGTCAAAAAGACCGCCCGGCGGCTGATCGAGCTGGCAAAGCAGCAGGGGGAGACGGTGCAAACCCCGCTGCTGTTACACGAAAACCACCGCGCCGGGGCCGCAGGGCTTGCGGCGGTAGACACCCTGCTGTGCGGTGCCGCGCCGGAGGGCGCGCTGCCCAGTGACGGCGTGTTTTATTTTAGCGCCGATGACCGAGAGGACGAAGCCGCAAAGGTGGCTGCCACCGTGCGGGGCCTTGCCGCACAGGGCATGCGGTACAGTGAAATTGTAATCGTATGCCGCACGCTGGATGATTACCGCGCCCCGCTGGCGGCGGCCCTGTCACGCCAGCAGGTGCCGTTTTTTATGGATAGTTCCACCACGGCAGAGTACACGGCCCCCACCGCGTTTTTGCGCGCGGCGCTGGCCCTTGCGCGCGGGGGGCTTGCCAGCCGCCCGCTGCTGGCCTTGCTGAAAACTGGGCTGTGCGGCATTGCGGCCGATGCCGTCAGCGCGCTGGAAAACTATGCGTTTACCTGGCAGCCCAATGCCGCCGCGTGGCGCGCGCCATTTACGCTGAACCCCGCGGGCCTTGGTGCCCCAACGCCGGAGGACGAAGCACAGCTGCAACTGGCAGAGCAGGCCCGGCAGGCGGTGCTGGGGCCGGTGACCGACTTTTTAGACCATATTAAAAACCCCACCGGGGCCCTGTTGTCGCGCCGGTTGTGGCTGCTATTGGACACATTTGATGCCCCCGTGCAGATGGGCGCCGCCGCACAGGCCCTGCGCGATGCGGGGCAGGATGCCGCGGCGGATGACGCGCTGAAAATGTGGGATGCCGCCGTGGCCGCGCTGGATGAATTGCACAGCCTGTTGGGGGAGGACCGCATCACCCCCGGCGAATACGATGAATTATTGGTGTTGCTGTTGCGCGCGGGCGAAATTGGCCGCGTGCCCCGCACGCTGGACACGGTGCTGGTGACGACGGCTGACCGCATGCGGCTGCCCGCCCCGGCAGCGGTGTTTGCAGTCGGCCTTGCCGAGGGCGAATTTCCAAAGCAGGTGGGGTACAGCGGCCTGCTGACGCACGCCGACCGGGAACTATTAGTAGAAGAGGGCATTGAAATGCCCGGCAGCTTTGAAAACCGTGTGCTGCTGGAGCAGATGTTTTTATACCGCACGCTGACGGCCCCGCGCAGCAGGCTATATCTTTCGGTGCCCGAAACAGCGGGGGGCGAACCCAAAAGCCCGGCGGCCCCGGCGGCGGCACTGTTAGTGCGGCTGTCGCCGCCCGCCCCGGATTTTGGCCCGGCACAGTTATATGCAGCACCGCCCGCGGCACTGGCGGGGGTTGCCGCGCAGTATGCGGCGGACACCGAGACCACGGCGGCCCTCGCCGCTGCACTGGCAGAGGTGCCCCAGCAGGCGGCCTTATTGCAAAACGTGCAGCAGGCCGCGCGCCCGCACAGCCTTGCGGTAGAGGACACCGCCGCGCTGCGCCGTTTGCTGGGCGGCCGCCTGACCTTGTCGCCCACCCGCATTGAGCGGTATTACAGTTGCAGTTATGCCTATTTTTTGGAGTATGTGTTAAAACTGAAGGTGCGCCGCAGGGCCGAGCTTTCGCCGATTGAAAGCGGCAGCTTTGTGCACTATGTGCTTGAAAACGCACTGCGCCGTCTGGGGGCCGACTTTTTGCAGCAGACCCCGCAACAACTCACCGAGCTTGCAGGTGCGCTGTGCGACGAATACGTGGCGGCAAATATCCCGGCGGCACTGGCCGCGGGCACCCGGTTTGCGTACCTTGTAGAGCGCATTAAGGCCAATGCCGCGCGCCTTTTGGTGTTTTTGCAAAAAGAGCAGCGGCAAAGCAGCTTTGTGCCGGTGGCGTTCGAGCTGCCCATTGGCCCCGATGCCGAGGTAAAGCCCTTGCGGCTGAAAACGCCGGACGGGGAGCCCGTGCAGGTGGTGGGCAAGGTGGACCGGGTGGATACGATGCAGCGCGAAGGCGTCACCTATCTGCGGGTCATCGACTACAAAACCGGCACGAAAGACTTTCGGCTGGACGACGTGTGGTGCGGGCTAAACCTGCAAATGCTGGTGTACCTGTTTAGCCTTTGCGGGGCAGATGGCGGCCCGTTTGCGGGCGCGGTGCCCGCCGGGGTGCTATACCTTTCTGCCGACCCGCCCCCGCCGATGGTCGAGCGGCAGGTGGCCGCCGCCTACGAGCCCACCTATGCGGTAGACGGGCTGGTGCTCGATGACGAGATGGTGGTGCGCGCGATGGACAAAGAGGGGGCCGGGGCGTTTATCCCGGTCAGCCGCACGACCACCGGGCGGCTGCGCAAAAGCCAAAAACTGGCCGACCTTGCAAAGCTGGGCCGCATTGAACAAAAAATTGAAGAGCTGGTTGCCCAGATGGCCGGTGGCCTGTACGGCGGCGACATTGACGCCGAGCCATGGGTGCGCAGCAATACCCGCCCGTGCGACTGGTGCGATTTCCGCTCGATCTGCCGCCACGTGGACGGCAGGCACGAGCGGCAGCTTACGGCGCCGGACGACGCGTTTGAAGAAAAAGAAGGGGGGCAGCAGGTATGACACAGTGGACGACGCCACAACAGCAGGCCATCGAAGACCGGGGCGGCACACTGCTGGTCTCCGCCTCGGCGGGCAGCGGCAAAACAGCGGTGCTGGTCGAGCGGGCATTGCGTCTGCTCACCGGCCCCCAGCCTATTGGGGCCGATAAGCTGCTGATTTTGACCTTTTCCAATGCGGCGGCGGCAGAGCTGCGCAGCCGGCTTGGCCTGAAATTAGAAGAGCTGTTGCGCGCAAAGCCCGGTGATGTGGCGCTGCGCCGCCAGCAGATGCTGTTGCAGCGGGCCAGCATTTCCACCGTCAGCGCGTTTTGCATGCAACTGCTGCGCGAGCATTTCAGCGGCCTTGATATCCCGCCCGATTTTGCGGTGGCGGATGAAGCCGCCGTGTTTGAGCTGCGCGAAGCAGTGCTGGCGCAGGTGCTGGCCGAATCTTACGAAAACCCACAGTTCACCGAATTCGCGTCGGTGTTTGGCCGCTCGCGCACCGACCGGCAGGCGGGCGAAGCACTGCTTGCGGTGTACGACCACCTGCGCGCGCTGCCCTTTTTTGAGCAGGCCATCGGCGAGATTACCGCGCTGTATGAAACACCGGTGCCCCCGTGGCAAAGCGCCTATGGGCGCGAGCTGATGCAGGGCGCCAGCGAACAGTTGCAGGTGGGCTGCAATTTGTGCGACGCTGCGCTGCGGCTGTTAGGGCAAGAGCCCGCGCTTGCCGGTTATGAGCCGATGTTGCAGGCCGACCGCGCGTGTTTGGTGCAGGCGGGGGCCCTGTTGGAACAAGGCCGGTGGGACGATGCGCGCGGGGTGCTGCTGGGGTACGAGGCCCCGCGGCTTGCCGCGATACGCGGGTTTGACGGCACTGAAAAGCAAATCGTGCAGCAGTTGCGCGGCGATATTAAAAAACAGATTAGCAATGTACTCAGCGACCAGCTGCTTTGCAGCGAAGCCGAGTTTTGCGAGGACCTTGCGGCGGCAAAACCGCTGATCGGCGCCCTTGCGGACGCACTGCGGCTGTTTGATGAAAAATTCTTTGCCGCAAAATGCGAAGAAAAAATACTGGAGTTTTCTGATTTTGAACATCTGGCCCTGCGCCTTTTGGCAACGCCGGATGGGCAAAAAACGCCGCTTGCAAAAGAGGTCTCGGCGGGCTTTGATGTCGTGATGGTCGACGAATATCAGGACACAAACGCCATTCAAGACCTGTTGTACCGTCTGCTTGCGAATGACGAGGGCAGCAACCTGTTCTTTGTGGGGGATGTCAAGCAGAGCATCTACCGTTTTCGCAAGGCGATGCCCGAAATTTTCATCGACAAAAAACAGCGGTACGCTGCTTACGACGGCCGCCATTACCCGGCGGCCCTGACACTGGGGCACAACTTTCGCTCGTCACGCGCGGTGATCGACGGCATCAACTACCTGTTTTCGTGCCTGATGTGCAAAGAGGTGGGGGAGCTGGATTACACCGGCGGCGAACTGCTTTTGCCGGGCAGCGACGCGCAGGACACCGGCCTGCCGGGGGTGACACTGCGGGTGCTAAACGCCGCGCAGAACCCCGCCTTTGGTGAAGCGGACGCGGTGGCGGCCGAAATTGCCGAAATGGTACACACCGGGGCACTGGTGCGCGGCAAAGACGGCACGCTGCGCGCGTGCAACTACGGGGACTTTTGCATTTTACTGCGCTCGCCGCGCGGTAGTGCCCAGCTGTTTGCCGACGCGCTGGCCGCAAGGGGCATCCCGGTGCATACCGACCTTGGCGAGGGCATTTTGACCCTGCCGGAGGTGCTGGTGCTCACCGCCGCGCTGCGGGTGCTCGATAACCCGGCGCAGGACGTGCCGTTGGCGGCGGTGTTGACATCGGTGATGTTTGGCTTTACCAGCGGCGAGCTGGCTGCCATGCGGGCCGAAACGCCGAAAGGCAGCCTTTACGGTGCAGTGCAGGCAAGCGCGCTGCCCAAAGCGCAGCAGTTTTGCCGCTGGCTGCTGGCTGCACGCACCGAGGCCGCTTTTTTGCCGGCGGACGCCGTGTGCGAAAAGGTGTTAAACGATACCGGTTACCTGTTGGCGGTACAGGCCGCGGCGGGGGATGCCGACGCAGGGCAGGCGCGCAAAAACGCACTGTTGCAATTTGTGGCAATGGCGCGTGGGTATGCAGCGGCGGGCAGTGGTGGGCTGCCGGGCTTTTTGCGCAGTGTGGACAATGCACTCAGCGCGCGGGCAAGGCCTGCCGGCGCCGGTGCAAAGCCGCCGGCGGGGTATGTATGCATCCTCAGTATCCACCGCTCAAAAGGGCTCGAGTTTCCGGTGTGCATCGTGGCCGACCTTGCGCGCCAGTTCAATAAAAAAGACCTGTACACTGCGCCGGTGCTGCGGCACACAAGGCTGGGTATTGGCCTGTGTCTGCGGGCTGAAAGCGGCGCAAGGTACCCCACCGCACCGCAGCGCGCCATCCGGCAGGCGCTGATGCGCGAGCAGCTTTCAGAGGAAATGCGGGTGCTGTATGTGGCGCTGACCCGCGCCAAAGACCGGCTTTTGCTTTACACCGCGGCCAAAGACCCGGCGGCCATGCTGTCAAAGCTGGCGGTGTCGCTGCTGGGGGCGGGTGGGCTTACCCCGCAGCTCGTGGCCGGGGCAAACAGTTTTTCAGACTGGGTGTGCCTTGCCGCCCTTCTGCACCCGGGCGCAGAAGAGTTGCGTAAAGCCGCCGGTGCGGCCCAGCTGCCCTGCCGTGAGGTGCCGCCGCAAACGCTGAGCGCGCAAATCATCACTGCGCCGCCGCATGAAACAGCAGCCCCCGCCCCGGCCGAAGCACCCCGCACGGCCCGGCCACAGCCGGAGCTGCTGGCAGCCCTGCGCACCAGCTTTGCATGGCAGTACCCGCGCGGCGACCTGCTGGCCGTGCCCGCCAAGGTGTCGGTTTCCGCACTGGTGCGGCAAGAGAAAGGCGAAGAAGAGACCCCGCTGCGCCGGCCGTCGTTTATGTACAACTTTGGCCTTTCGGCGGCCGAGCGCGGCACCGCGCTGCACGCCGTGCTGCAATATGCCGATTTTGCGGCCGCAAAAAAGGATGTCGGCGCTGAACTGGAGCGGCTGCAACAACAGGGCTTTATTACGCCGCAGACAGCACAGGCCGCAGACCTTGCCGCGCTGCGCACCTTTTTTGCCTCACCGCTGATGCAGCGCATGCTGACAGCCGACCGCCTGCTGCGCGAGTACGCCTTTTTTACCCGCGTGCCGGCGGGCAACATTGCCCCGCTGGAAGGGCCAAATGCCCAAGAGCCGGTGCTGGTACAGGGCGTTGCCGACTGTGTGATAGAAAAAGACGGCGCGCTGTTTTTGGTGGACTACAAGACCGACCATGGCAAAAGCCGCGACGAGCTGCGCAAAGCCTACGCGCCACAGCTGGCACTGTACCGCGCCGCGCTGGAAAAACGCCTTGGCCTGCCGGTGGCCCGCTGTAGCCTGTACTCGTTTGCTTATGGTGAAGAGCTGGTATTGTAAAAAAGAAACAATGTACCGGGTAAAACAAAATGGCGCTGCGCCCCTAAGGGCACAGTGCCGTTTTTGCGTGCGGCCGGCTTTCTTGCGGGGTGTTCACACCCCACAAAAGCCCCTCAATTGAAGCACCTAAGCAACCAATAAGGAGGCAAATGTAACTTGACAAAAGAACACTTATTTGGTATAATTTAAAGCGTAAGTTAGCAATAACTAACCAATGAAGATATTTGTAAAGGAGGACACTGAGATGTCACTAATTCATAAAGAAGTGGGCGATTTTGCCGTAGAGGCGTTTCACAACGACGAATTTAAAACGGTAAAGCGCGCGGATATTGCGGGCAAATGGAGTGTGTTCTTTTTTTACCCGGCTGATTTTACCTTTGTCTGCCCCACCGAGCTGGAGGACCTGGCCCAGCAGTACGACAAGTTTTTGGCAGCGGGGTGCGAAATCTATTCGGTTTCCTGCGACACGCATTTTGTGCATAAGGCGTGGTACGATGCGTCCGAGCGCATTCATCAAATAAAGTTCCCGATGCTGGGCGACCCCACACACCAGCTTGCGTCTGAATTTGAAGTTTATAACGAGCAGACCGGCCTTGCCGAGCGGGGCAGCTTTATTGTGGACCCCGACGGCAAAATTGTCGCGTATGAAGTGACGGCGGGCAATGTGGGCCGCAATGCCGAAGAACTGCTGCGCCGGGTACAGGCCAGCCAGTTTGTTTACGAAAATGGCAGCGAGGTATGCCCCGCGCGCTGGACGCCGGGTGCGGCCACGTTAAAGCCGGGGCTGGACCTTGTGGGCAAGCTGTAATATGGCGCATTTAAAACCGAGCGAAAGGGGAACAACAATATGACGACAGGGGGCTCTTTGCCACCGGGTTAGCTTTGCGCCTTTGGGTTTTGCAGAATATGGATTGCACCCTGCGCCAAGGCGCTCACCCCCGCTGTGGGCTGCTAAGCTGGCAACGCACAGGGCAGGGCAAACAGCAGTAAATAAAAGAGAGGCCGGCCCATTGGGCCGGCCTCTCTTTTGGTGTTTTACACCTGCTCTGGCAACACGCCGCTGCGGTAGGCGCGCAACAAATCCTCCAGCAGGGCAATCTGCTGCTGCAGCATGCGCCCGGTGTCGGTGTCGGCCACCCGCAAGCGGTGTGGCAAGGCCTCTACCACCTGCACGCGCGGCATCCCGGCGGCGGGGTCGCGGCGCACTTCCTCAAACGGGCGGTGCTCGGCCAGTGCAAGGTGGTGCGAGTTGAAGATCAGCGAGTAACCGCCAATGCCGGTTTGGCTGTGGTAGGCCTTTGAAATACCGCCGTCAATGATATACAGCAGCCCCCCGCCCTTTTGCGGGTGTTCGCCCGCCTTCACCGGCACGTGCCCGTTCACGATGTGTGCGTGCGTGGGCGAAAGGCCGAATTCTGACAAAATCATTTCGCAGGTCGCGCGTTTTTCTATAAATGAATAATAGGGGTCCAGCGTTTCGCAGTGCAGCGCGGGCTGTGCTGTAAAATACCGCTCAAAGGTGGCAAGCTTGCTTTTGCCAAACAGTGGCGAGCGCGGCCCGCACCATAAATACCAGATGAAATCCAGCGCGTTTTGCCGCGCTTCTTGCCCCGGTGTGCCAAAAAAGGCGGTGTGCAGTTTGGTGTCAATGGCATCAAGGTAGGCGCGCCCGAAAACACGCTTGCCGTCCAGCAGTACCGTGTCAAACTGGCCCGTTTTGGTCATGGGGATGCAACCGTGGTATAGCAGGTTGCCGTTACAAATTTTATACATGCTGCCGTGCGCAAACAAAAACCGCATATGGCGTTGCAGCAGGCGGCTGTGCGTAAACGAAAGGGTCAGCGTATCTATCAGCGCCTGCTCTTTTTCGGTCAGGGCCAGCGGGTGCAATGGGTCCACCGTGGGGAACAGTGTGTCCCGCAGCGGTGCGGGCCCGTTTGCCGTTTGCAGGGTGCCTGCCGCATAATCGATTTGCTCCAGCAGGCTGCGGTGCAGCATCCCATATTCCGGCCTGCGGTGGTATAACTGCCCCTCCAGCTTAAACTGAATCACCGCAATGGCCTTGTGCATCTTTGCGGCCAGCGCGGCGTCTACCGGGTCGTAGGTGTTCTCATCCAGCAGGTGGGGGCGAAACACCTCGCACGGGTCGTCGCGGTAAAGGTCGGCCGCAAACATCGACAGCGCGCGCAGGTTGATGCCGTAGCCGTCCTCCAGCAGGTCAAAGTTATTGTAGCTGATGCCAAGGCGCACCACACTGGCAGCGCAAACGTGGCTGCCCAAGGCGGCACCCAGCCAGTGGATATCGTGGTTGCCCCACTGAATGTCCACATCGCGAAACGAGGCCAGTTCTTCAATAATCGTGTCCGCATGGGGGCCGCGGTCAAAAATATCCCCCAAAATATGCAGCCGGTCCACCGCGCACCGGCGAATCAGGCCGCAAAGCTCGGTTAAAAAGCCGGTGGCAATGCCGGTCGTGACTACCGAGTCAATAATGGCGGCGTAGTAATCCTCTTTGTTCTCCTCCATGTCTGCGTGCAGCAGTTCATCCAGTACATATAAAAACCGCGCGGGCATCATTTTGCGCACCTTCGAGCGGGTGTATTTAGACGCGACGCTGCGGCACACCTCAATCAGCCGGTAGATGGTCACGCGGCACCAATCGTCAAAATCGGGCGCGGCGGCGTGGGCGGGCAGCACGGCTTCGGGCTGGGTGATCAGCAGGGAAAGCTCTTCGCGCTGGGCGGCGGGCACCGAGCGGGCAAACAGCACCTCAATTTTTTCGCGCAGCACGCCGGATGCCGTGTTGAGCAGGTAGCGAAACGCCTCTGCCTCTCCGTGCGGGTCGCTGAAAAAATACTCGGTGCCCTTGGGCAGGCAGCAGATGGCGTGCAGGTTGATGATCTCGGTCGAGACCGCCTCGGCACTGGGGAAATCCTTGGCCAGTAAAGAGAGCAGGGTTTCATCCAACACAAAAAACCTCCTTTGGCTGCCGGCCTGCCGGGGCCCGGCAAAGGGCAAAAAAGCCCGGCGACGCGGTGGGGCCGGGGTAAAAATTTCTTTTATCTTACCAGCTTTAAAGCGCGGCGTCAAACAGGGAAAAGACACCCCCAAACAATCAAAAACCAGCACTTGCCAGCAGCCCCCCTACTGCCGTATAATATCTTTTATATGTGAACGCAAACAGACGCAAAGGGGTATGAAATGAAACAGAAGGCAAGCCGCCAGACGGTGGGTACACTGCTGACCATTGGCGGCGGGGTGTGTTGGGGGTTTTCGGGCTGCATGGCCCAATATTTGTTTGAAAGCAAGGCGGTCACCGCAATTTGGCTGGTGCCCCAGCGCATGGTGGTGGCTGGGCTGATTTTGGTGGTACTGGGTTTTTTTGTCGAAGGCAAAAAAATGGTTGCCATATTTTTGAACCGGGCCGATTTAATTCGCCTTTTGGTGTTTTCGGTATTCGGTATGATGCTCTGCCAGTTGACTTATTTTTCGGCAGTGCAATATTCTAATGCTGGTACGGCGACGGTGCTGCAAACGCTGGCCCCGGTGTTTATTTTGCTGTTTTATTGCCTGCGTTACCGCCGCCGCCCCCGCCGTATGGAGTTGATTGCCATTGCGGGCGCACTGCTGGGCACCTTTTTGCTGGCGACCCACGGGCAGCTGAACGGGCTTGCCATTACGCCGCAGGGGTTGTTTTTCGGCCTTGGTGCCGCCGTGGGTGCCGCGCTGTACACGTTATTGTCGGCTGTTCTGCTGAATAAAGGCTATTCCACCTGGACGGTTGTTGGCCTTGGTATGTTTTTTTCCGGGCTATTGCTGGCTGCCATTGTGCGCCCGTGGTCGATGGGGGTCGTTTGGGACAGTGAAATGGTGTGGATGTTCGTTGGCATTGTGATCATTGGCACCGCGCTTGCCTTTTCGCTGTTTTTGGCGGGGGCCAGCATTGTGGGCCCGCTGAAGGCCAGCCTGCTGGGCAGTGTGGAGCCGCTGACGGCAATTTTATTATCGGCTGCGGTGCTGGGGGCCTCGTTCACCGCGTGGGACTTTGTGGGCTTCGTGCTGATTTTGGGCACCGTGGCCCTGCTGTCGCTCGACAAGGGGCAAAAGGCAGACTAAATTTTTTTGCAAAAGCTTTCGTTTTCAACAATGCCGCCTCACAAGGGTGGAAAACCAAAAGGCCACCGGGCTTGCCCGGTGGCCTTTTTACTATACAATTTTATTTTTTGCCCTTCATCGATTTCATGCGAAGGTCATTTTTTAGAATTTGTTTGCGGATGCGGAAGTTTTTCGGCGTCACTTCAAGCAGTTCGTCCGGTGCCAAAAATTCCAGCGCTTCCTCCAGGCTGAACCGGCGGGGCGGGATCAGCCGCAGCGAATCATCACTGCCGGATGCACGGGTGTTGGTGAGGTGTTTTGTTTTGCACACGTTCACCGCCATGTCGTCGCCTTTGGGGTTTGCGCCGACCACCATGCCCTCGTACACATCCTCACCGGCGTTGATAAACAGCACGCCGCGCTCCTGTGCATTGTACAGGCCGTAAGTGACAGCTGTGCCGGTTTCAAAGCTGATCAGCGAACCGGTGGCACGGGTGGGTAACACGCCCTTAAAATCGTCGTAACCGTCGAAAATCGTGTTTAAAATGCCTTCGCCGCGGGTGGAGGACAAGAACTCGCTGCGGTAGCCAAACAGCCCGCGCGACGGGATGCGGAATTCGAGCCGCATGCGGGTGTCGCCCTGCGGGTGCATCTGCACCAGCTCGCCCTTGCGGGCAGAAAGCCGCTCAATGACAGCACCCTGGGACTCGGCGGGCAGGTCGATGACGACCAACTCGTACGGCTCCATCTTTTTGCCGCTCGCGTCGGTGTGGTACAGCACTTTCGGGGGCGATACCTGAAACTCGTACCCCTCGCGGCGCATCTTTTCAATCAAAATTGACAGATGCATTTCGCCACGGCCCATCACGCGGAAGCTGTCGGTCGTAGCCGAATCTTCCACCTGCAAAGCCACGTCGCGCAACAGCTCTTTGTAAAGACGGTCGCGGATCTGGCGGCTGGTGACAAACTTGCCCTCACGGCCGGCAAACGGCGAGTCGTTGACCGAAAAAGTCATTTCAACGGTCGGGTCGGTAATTTTGACAAAGTTGACGGGGTTGGGGATACCCGCTTCGCAGATGGTGTTGCCAATGGTGACATCATCAATGCCGGAGAAGACCACAATGTCGCCGGCTCGGCCGGCTTCGATCTCTTTGCGGCCCACACCGTCAAACGCATACAGCGCGGTGATACGGGCGTTTTTCGAAAGGTCAGGGTCGTGCCAGTCACACACAGTGATGGCTTGCCCCACCTTCATGGTGCCCGCATCAATGCGGCCAATCGCCGTACGGCCCACAAACTCGTTGTAGTCGATAGACGACACAAGGCATTGCAGCGGTGCGTTGGGGTCTCCCACTGGGGGTTTGACGTATTCAATGATCGTGTCAAACAGCGGTTTCAAGTCAGCGCCGGGGGCATCGGGCGAATAGCTTGCGGTGCCCGCGCGGCCCGAGCAGAAGACCATCGGGGAGTCGAGCTGCTCGTCGGTGGCGCCCATGTCCATCAACAGCAGCAGAATTTCGTCAATGACCTCTTTGATACGGGCATCCGGGCGGTCGATCTTATTGACGACGATGACGATCGAAAGGTTTTGGTCCAGTGCTTTTTGCAGAACGAAACGGGTTTGGGGCATCGGGCCCTCAGCCGCGTCGACCAGCAACAGTACGCCGTTCACCATTTTCAGCACACGCTCGACTTCGCCGCCAAAATCGGCATGGCCCGGGGTGTCGACGATGTTGATCTTCACATCGTTGTACACGGTGGAAGCATTCTTCGATAAAATAGTAATGCCGCGCTCACGTTCAATGTCACCAGAGTCCATCACGCGCTCGGCAACAACCTGATTATCTCGGAAAACGCCGCTCTGTTTGAGCATTTCATCTACAAGGGTCGTTTTGCCGTGGTCAACGTGGGCAATGATCGCGATATTGCGCAGATCTTTTCTCTCCATAGTTTCCGTTCCTTCTCCATAAAATTCCATACAAATGCATACAGACACATTATTATATAATAGAAAGCGGGTACTGTCAAATAAGTGGCGGCGCATTGCGCTTTTTGTGGATTTTTATGCAACACCATGATAAAATAGAACCATTGTGCAGAAAAAGGGGTATTGCTTTGAAAAAAATTACATCACCGCGCAGCGCTGCCCTGCTGGTGCTGACGGCATTGATTTGGGGGTTTGGCTTTGTTGCACAGTCGGCGGGGCTTGCCCATGTGGGCCCGTTGACGCTTAACGGGGTGCGCTTTTTGGTGGCAAGCGTGGTACTTGCCGCGCTGGTGCCGCTGCTGGATAAAATTCGCGGGCTGGCCCCCTCTGTTTGGGGCACGCAAGACGTGGCAGCGCGCAAACAATTGCTCATTGGCGGTGTGGCCTGCGGGGTGGCATTGCTGGCGGCCTCTACCTTGCAGCAGTACGGCATTGTATATACCAGTGTAGGCAAATCCGGTTTTTTAACGGCGCTGTATATCCTGTTGGTGCCGCTGCTGGGCATGCTGCGGGGCAAACGCCCGCCCGCAAAAGTGTGGGCCGGGGTGGCGCTGGCGCTGGTGGGCATGTACCTGCTTTGCATCAACGAGGGCTTTTCGGTCAATATCGGCGATGTGTTGACCATCGGCTGTGCGTTGATGTTTTCGCTGCATATTTTAATTATCGACCATTTTGCCGCGCGGGTGGACGGTGTGCGGCTGTCCTGCATTCAGTTTTTGGTCTGCGGCCTGCTGGGCTGTGTGCCGATGCTGCTGTTGGAACAGCCACATGCCGCTGACCTGCTGGGGGCGTGGTTGCCCATTTTTTATGCGGGGGCTATTTCGGCTGCCATGGGGTATACGCTGCAAATTTTGGGCCAAAAGGGCACCGACCCCACGCTGGCTTCGCTGATTTTAAGCTTGGAGTCGGTGTTTGCAGCGCTGGGCGGCTGGCTGGTGCTGGGCCAAACGCTGGCACCGCGCGAGCTGCTGGGCTGTGCGCTGGTGTTTGCCGCTATTTTGCTGGCGCAACTGCCGGCGGTGCACAGGCAAAAAAATAAAAGCGCGTCCTAAAAATGGATGGTATGCCGTGCGGTGCTGGGCCAAAGCTGGTATAATACAGGCAGAATAAACAAACCGCTGCGCCGCAAAACGGCGGGCAGCACAGGGGGCGGGCAGATGAAGCGTATTTTGATGATTGGCACCGGGGGCACGATTGCCTCCGACATTACCAGCGCGGGCCTGACGCCAGAGCTGACCACCAGCGAATTGCTGCACTATGTGCCGGCGTTGCAGAATATCTGTGCGGTGGACTGCGTGCAGGTGTGCAGCATTGACAGCACGAATATGACCCCCGCCCACTGGCTTGCCATTGCAGGGGCCATTGAACAGCAATACGATGCGTATGACGGGTTTGTGATTACCCACGGCACCGACACCATGGCGTACACGGCGGCGGCGCTAAGCTATTTAATACAGGGCAGCCCCAAGCCCATCGTGCTCACCGGCAGCCAAAAGCCCATTCATATGGAGATCACCGACTCGAAAACCAACCTGCTGGACAGCTTTACCTGTGCCGCCGATGGCCGCATTGTCGGGGTGCAGATCGTGTTTGGCGGCGCGGTCATCGCGGGCACCCGCGCGCGCAAGACCTATTCTAAAAGCTACGGTGCCTTTTCCAGCATCAACTACCCCACGCTGGGGGTGTTGCGCGAGGGCAGGCTCATCCCGTACCTCTGCCCGCCGGCGGCGGCGCGGCCGGTGTTTTTTCACGCGCTCAACACCCGCGTTTCACTGCTCAAGCTCATCCCCGGCGCTTCGGCAGAGTTGCTGGGCGTGTTGTTGCGGCAAAGTGATGCCGTGGTGCTGGAGAGCTTTGGCGTGGGTGGCGTGCCGGAGTACGGCGGCTATTTTGAGACGATACGCGACGCTGCCGAAGCGGGCAAAACGATTGTGATGACGACGCAGGTGCCCAATGAGGGCAGTGACCTTGGTGTATATATGGTGGGGCATGCCCTAAAAGGCACCCCCGGGGTGCTGGAAGCTTACGACATGACCACCGAGGCCGTGACCGCAAAACTGATGTGGGTGCTGGCACAAACCACGGGGCAGCGGGAAGTAAAACGGCTGTTTTACACCCCCGTTGCTGCCGATATTTTGTGCGCAGAAGAATAAGCAGAAAGGTGGAATTGCAATGCCACAAAGCGAATGGATGCCAATTAGCATGGTTGTAGTGGACTGCCGCGACCCCGCTGCCCTTGCCGGGTTTTACCAAAAGCTACTGGGCTGGCAGCTGGCGGATGAAGAGCCGGGCGGCGGCTGGGTGGACATTGCCTGCCCCGGCGGCGGCGCAAAGCTGGCGTTTCAGCGCGATGAGGATTACGTCCCGCCGCAGTGGCCAGCGCCCTCGCCCGCGGCCCAGCAGATGATGCATTTGGATTTTGAAGTGCCGGATGCCGCCGCGCTGCACAAAGCGGTAGAGCACGCGCTTCGCTGCGGCGCAAAAAAGGCACCGGTGCAGTTTGACGAAAAGCACTGGGTCACCCTGTTGGACCCTGCCGGCCACCCGTTTTGCTTTGTGGTGTCGCAGGCGGCGGTAACAAAATAAAATACCAAAAGGCGCCCTGCTTATATGGTTAACATACCATACAGGCAGGGCACCTTTTAGCTTGCCAGCGGGGTACAAACACAGGTTTTATGCGGCCCGGCCCGGTGGTATTGTAAATAAATGGTGACGAATTGCAGCACTTTGTTGCACTGCGCAACCACAGCAAAGATTTGACAACCGGTGCGCTGTTCGCGCCGGGGGCATGCGCTTACAATAAAAGCAGAAAATGCCGGGCCCATGCTGGCCGGGCAAATGCTTTTGTGAGGAGCCTTGAAACTTATGCAGTACGGTCATTTTGACAATGAACACCGGGAGTACGTCATTGACCGGGTCGATTTGCCCACCAGTTGGACAAATTACCTTGGCACCGAAAAAATGTGCGCGGTCGTCAACCACACCGCGGGCGGGTATGTGTTTTGCGGCAGCGCCGAATACCACCGCATCACGCGGTTTCGGGCAAACAGTGTGCCGATGGACCGCCCGGGGCAGTACGTTTATCTGCGCGACGACGACACCGGCGATTACTGGAGCGTCAGCTGGCAGCCAGTGGGCAAGCCGCTGGCGCAGGCACACTATACCTGCCGCCACGGGCTCAGCTATACGGCATACGAGTGCGAGTACAGCGGCATTGCCGCCGTGCAAACGCTGTTGATCCCGCGCGGCGAGCAGGTGGAAATTTGGGACCTGCGGCTTGAAAACCGCTCGGGCCGCGCGCGGCATATCAGCGTGTTCAGCTATGCCGAGCTGTCGTTTCACCACATCGATATGGACAACCGCAATTTCCAGATGAGCCTGTACGCCGCCGGCAGCAGCTACGCCGATGGCGTCATCGAGCAGGATTTATACTATGAAGAGGACGGCTACCAGTACTTTACTGCCACCTTTCAGCCGGATAGCTTTGACGCGGTGCGCGAGCAGTTTATTGGCCCCTACCGCACCGAGACAAACCCCATTGGGGTCGAAAAGGGCGTGCTGAACGGTAGCACGGCGCTGGGCGGCAACCAGTGCTGCGGGCTGCACCACCGGCTGCAACTTGCCGCGGGCGAAGTGTGGCGCGGTGCATTTTTGCTGGGGGAGGGCCGACGCAGCGAAGGGCTGCGCGTGCGCGAAAAATATGCGGCCCCCGCGGCGCGCGATGCGGCGCTGGCTGAACTGCGGCTGTATTGGCAGGCCAAATGCGACGCCTTGACGGTATGCACGCCCAACGAAGCAATGAACACGATGCTGAACACCTGGACGCTGTACCAAAGCGAGATCAACGTGATGTTCAGCCGGTTTGCCAGCTTTGTTGAGGTGGGCGGGCGCACCGGCCTTGGCTACCGCGACACCGCGCAGGACGCAATGACGGTGTTACACTCAAACCCTGCAAAATGCCGCGAGCGCATTTTGCAGCTAATGCAAGGCCTCGTCAGTGAGGGGTATGGGTTGCATCTATTTAGCCCGGAATGGTTTGAAGAGCAAAAAAAGCAAAGCTTTAAAAGCCCCACGCTCATCCCGATGCCGGGGGCCGAGCAGCGGGTACACGGGCTGAAAGACGCCTGCAGCGACGATGCGCTGTGGCTGGTGGCAACCGTGGCCGACTATGTCAAAGAAACGGGCGACGACGCACTGCTTGATTTAACGGTGGGCTATGCCGACGGCGGCAAGGGAACAGTGTACGAGCACCTGCTGCGTATTTTAGATTTTTCGGCCCGCATGGTGGGGGCGCACGGTATTTGTAAGGGCCTTAGGGCAGACTGGAACGACTGCTTAAACCTTGGCGGCGGCGAAAGCGCAATGGTGAGTTTCTTGCACGTGTGGGCGCTTGGCAGCTTTGTTGCGCTTGCCCGCCACCTTGGCAGGCAGGCCGATGCCGAACAATACGAAGCACTGCGCGCCGCCGTGGCGCAGCGCTGCGAAGAACAATTGTGGGACGGCGAATGGTACCTGCGCGGCTTTACAAAAAGCGGGCGCGCCATTGGCACCCACGCGGACACCGAGGGCAAGGTGCACCTTGAAAGCAACGCGTGGGCGGTGCTTTCGGGTGCGGCAGGGCCGGTGCGCGGGCAAAAGGCAATGGACGCCGTTTATGAATACCTGTATACGCCGTACGGCCTGCGGCTCAACGCCCCGGCATACAAAACGCCGGACGATGAAATTGGCTTTGTCACCCGCGTATACCCCGGGCTGAAAGAAAACAGCTCGATTTTCAGCCACCCCAACCCCTGGGCATGGGCGGCGGAATGTGTGCTGGGGCGGGGCGAGCGTGCCATGCAGTTGTACGACGCGCTGTGCCCGGCAAAGCAGAACGACCGCATTGAGGTGCGTAAGTGCGAGCCCTATTCGTACTGCCAGTTTGTCACCGGGCCCGACCATGTGGAATTTGGCGAGGCGCATCACCCGTTTATGACCGGTTCCGGCGGGTGGAGCTATGTGGCGGCCACCCGGTATATGCTGGGCATTCGCCCCGGCTTTGACGGCTTGCAGATTGACCCCTGTATCCCGGCCGCGTGGGGCGGGTTTACCGCGGTGCGCCGTTACCGCGGCGCGGGGTATCATATTCGGGTCGAAAACCCGCAGCACGTCTGCAAAGGGGTCGCAGAGCTTTGGGTCAACGGCACACAGGTACAGCGCATCCCCTGCCTTGCGGCGGGCGAAAGTGCGCAGGTGCGCGTTGTGCTGGGCAAAGGGGGGCAGCAGGCATGAGTATTCAGTTTGGTACCGGCGGCTGGCGCGCGGTGATTGGCGACGGGTTTACCCGCGCCAATGTGCAGCTTTTGGCGTGGGCCCTTTGCAAAAAAATGAAGGACGAAGGGGTGGCAGACCAGGGCTTTGTCATCGGCTATGACCGCCGCTTTTTAAGCGAGGAAGCCGCGGGCTGGGTGGCCGAGGTATTTGCGGCCGAGCAGGTGCATTGCAGCATCATCCACTGCCAAAGCCCGACGCCCCTGATTATGTTTACCCTGAAAGAGCAGGGCTGCGCCTATGGGCTGGCGGTGACCGCCAGCCACAACCCGGCGCTGTACAACGGCGTCAAGGTGTTTACGGCGGGCGGGCGCGACGCGGACGAAACGGTCACCCAAAGCTTAGAGCAGTATATTGCGGCGCTCAGCGGCGAAACCCCGCCCACGGTGCCCTTTGCCGAGGCGCTGCGCAGCGGCATGGCAGAATATATTGACCCGATGAACCGCTATATCGACAGCATTTTAGGCGCGGTGGATGTCAAGGCCATTCGCCGCCGCGGCCTGCGTGTTGCGCTGGACCCGATGTATGGTGTCAGCAAAACGGCACTGCAAACCGTACTGCTTACCGCGCGGTGCGATGTCAGTGTCATCCACGAGCGGCACGACACGCTGTTTGGCGGGCGGCTGCCTGCGCCAAACCAAAAAACGCTGGCAAGCCTGATGACCTATGTGGAGGAAAACCACTGCGACATTGGCATTGCCACCGATGGAGACGCCGACCGGCTGGGCGTTGTGGATGACCGCGCCGAATTTTTACACCCCAACAAAATATTGGTGCTGCTGTATTACTACCTTGTCAAATACAAAGGCTGGCACGGTGCGGCGGTGCGCAACATTGCCACCACCCACCTGCTGGACCACATTGCCGAAAGCTTTGGCGAAACCTGTTACGAGGTACCGGTGGGCTTTAAATATGTGTCGGGCAAAATGGCGGCCACCGGGGCCATCATCGGCGGCGAAAGCAGCGGCGGGCTGACAGTGCGCGGGCACATCCAGGGCAAAGACGGCATTTACGCCGCGGCACTGCTGATCGAGATGATTGCCGTCACCGGGCGCAGCCTGTCCGCCCTTTGGGCAGAGATCGAAGTGCAGTACGGCGTGTTTGAAATGTACGAGAGTGATTTTAAATTCAGCGCAGAGAAAAAGGACGCTATTTATAAATTGCTGATGGAGGACAAATTGCTGCCGACATTTGAGCTGGAAATCGACCATGTCAGCTACATCGACGGCTGCAAGGTGTATTTTAAAAACGGTGGCTGGGTGATTGCCCGGTTTTCGGGCACCGAGCCGTTGCTGCGCATTTTTTGCGAGATGAACAGCATGGCGCTGGCAGAAAAAACAGCCAAAACGCTGCAACAATTTTTGGCAGTTTGATTTTGGGTGGGGCGGGCAACGCCCCGCCCTTTTTTGTTATAATAAAAGTAACACATGACCACAGAAAGGGGCAGCGCAATGAAACAGCAAAAAGCACCCAAAACGGGGCAAAGCGGGCCACGCCGCCATAGCCTCAAGTGGAGCATGATTGGTATGGTGCTGTTTTGCTGGATTTTGCCGGTGCTGCTGATCGTCGCTGGGGCAGGCGTCTATATTTTTAACAGCCTTGCCACGAAGGCCCAAAAAAATTTGCAGATGAGCGCCGAAACGGCGACCGAGCTGGTCACCACCCGCATGGACGCCGCCATGGCCTCCAGCCGCAAGGCAAGCTATATCCCCACCATTCGCGATGCGTGGCAAAGCTACCAGCAAACCGGTGAAGCGGTGAACCTGTACGAGAATGTCAACCTGTTTTTGTACCAGCAATACAAGTACGACGAAAAGTTTTTAAACGTTATGGTCACCTTTTTACAAGACCCCGCGCTGTCGTTTTATACCACCAATGTCACGGCGGGCGGCACGATGCAGGGCGTGCGCAACTACCGTGAAACGCTGGAAGCCAGCCTGCTGGCCCGCAGTGCCACGCTGGGTACTTCCACCGCGTTTGTTGTGGGGCAAGGGCACGTGTATATGGTGCGCAATTTGGTAGACAGCGCCTACCAGCCCTACGCGGTATTGGCAATGGAGCTGAACAGCCACCTGTTGTTCCGCGAAATGACCGACCTGCCGGGTGCCAGCAGTGTCACGCTGTGGCTGGGTGGTACCCCGGTGTCACTGGTAGAGGGTGGCTTTGCCCTCACACCGCCCACCGGCAGCGTGAACGGTGTAAAAACCGCGCGGCAGGCAGACGGGTTTGTTGTCAGCGCACAGGTGGCGCGGGCATCGTATCAGTTACAGTGGGCTGCATTTGCCCAGCCGGTAGGCCTGCGCAGCCAACAGGGGGCGGCCTTGTTGGCGCTGGCGGCTATTTTTGTATTATTACTGCCCATGATGGGCTTTGTGCTGCGCTTTTTTGCCCACAAGGTCACCCGCCCGGTCGACGCGTTGATTGCCGCGGCTGGGCAGATTGAGCTTGGCAGCTTTGGTGTGCAGGTTGAACAGACGGCCCTGACCAGCAGCGAAATGGGCACACTGGGTGACAGCTTCAACTCGATGAGCAAAACCCTGCTCAACCAGTTTGAGCGCATTTATAAAGAGGAGCTTGCGCTGCGCGACGCCCGCATTATGGCATTGCAAAGCCAAATCAACCCGCATTTTCTCAACAACACGCTGGAGATCATTAACTGGGAGGCCCGCATGAACGGCAACCTGAAGGTGTGCCGCATGCTGGAAAGCCTTTCTACGATGCTGGAGGCGGCGATGGACCGCCGCCACCGGCCGCTGGTGCACCTGTCGGAAGAGCTGATGTATGCCGATGCGTATTTGTATATCATCGGCGAGCGGCTGGGCAAGCGGCTGACGGTACAAAAGCAGATCGACCCACAGTTGCTGGACGTGATGGTGCCGCGGCTGGTGTTGCAGCCCATTATGGAAAACGCGGTGGAGCACGGTATCAACCCCACCCAGCAGGGCACCATTACGCTGCGTGCCCGCCGCCAGGGGCACTGGCTGCTGCTGGAAGTAGAAAACGACGGCACCATGACACAGGACGACCTTGCCAGAATACGGGCGCTATTGAGCGACGCCCCCGCGCAGGAGGGCGAGCGCAGTGTGAGCCTTGGCATTCGCAACGTGCACCAGCGGCTGCGTATTCTGTATGGGGAAGAAAGCGGCTTATTCGTCACTATCACCAAAAAAGGCAACACTCTTTGCAGCATAAAAATAGACCTTGACCAAGGCGGGCAAGAATATACAATAAAAACCAAACCCAATCATTAAGCTTTTGTGCGCGCCGCAGTATCATAAAGCCATAAGGTGCGGGCAACCGATGCCCGCCGTATTATCTACGAGAAGGAGAATCATACCATGAAAAAAACACTTGCACTTGTAATGGCTGTGGCAATGTGCGGTTCCATGCTGGCGGCCTGCGGCGGCAGTTCCTCTGCTGCAAGCAGCGCGGTATCGGCTTCTGTTGCGTCACAGGCAAAACCGGTCACCCTGAACGTTGTTACCAGCTACGGCGGTGACGACGGCAACCGCGCAAATTATGAAGCAGCGTATAAAGCGTACGAGCAGGCCACCGGCAACACCGTGCTGGACGCCTCTGAAACATCGAACGAGGAGTGGAAAGCCAAGGTCAACACCGACTTTGAGACCGGCAGCGAGCCCGACGTGCTGTTCTACTTTAACGGGGTGGATTCCAACAAAATCGTCGAGAGCGGCAAAGTCGTTTCGGTCGATGAGATCCGCGCCGCATACCCGGATTATGCGGCAAACATGAAAGACGACATGATCGCGGCTTCCCCGGTGGACGGCAAAAAATACGCCGTGCCGGTAAACGGTTACTGGGAAGCGCTGTACTGCAACGAAAAAGTGCTGGCAGATTGCGGCCTGCAGGCCCCGACCGCCGACACCACGTGGGAAGAGTTTTTAGCCATGTGCGAAACCATCAAAGCAAAGGGCTACACCCCCATTGCATGCAGCTTGCAGGAGGTACCGCATTACTGGTTTGAGTATACGGTGTACAACCACGGCAACACCGCAAACCACACCGAGCTACCCGCTGCTTCCACCGACGCTGCTGGCGTCAAGTGGGCCGACGGTCTTAACGATATGAAGGCGTTGTATGAAGCGGGTTACTTCCCGGTGAATACCTTGACGGCTGGGGATGCCGACACCTTCCAGCTGATGACCGACAACAAAGCGGCATTTGCCATTGACGGCTCGTGGAAAATCGGTTATTTCCAGGAAAATGCCATGGATATCAATGATTTCACCGTGACCTATGTGCCCGGCCAGGGTGAGCGCAAATCCACCGATCTCGTCGGCGGCCTGTCGATGGGTTACTTTATTACCAGCAAGGCGTGGGATGACCCCGCAAAACGCGATGCTGCGGTAAAATTTGTTGAAATGATGACCAGTGACGAAGTGGTTTCAAGCTTTGGCGCCACCGCTGTCACCGCCTTGAAAAACGGCACTACTGCCCCCACCGACGCCGACGCACTGGTAACTGCCGCGCTGGCCATGACCAAAGGAACTACCGGTATTGCCGCCGCCACCGAGGACGGCCTGACCAGTGAAGCGCGCGCCGCGTTGTTTGCGGATGTGAAAAACATCGTGACCGGCAAGACCACGGCAGAGCAGGCCATTGATGCCTGCCTTGCGGTAGAATAGCCCGACAACCCCTCCCTGGTTGTCCAATCAGCCGGCAGAGCCAGCAAAACCCGGCTCTGCCGGCTGATTTTTAAGCGCAGCAGGGCAGGACTGATTTTGAAAAGAGGTCCCGCAATGAACAATTCCACCATTTATAAACGAAAGGCACCGCTGGCGGTATTTCTCATCCCCGCCTTTGCGTTCATGGCGGTGTTCCTCTACTACCCCTTTCTTAGGAACATCGTCAACAGTATGTCCAAAATCAGCGGCCTTGGCACGGCCAGTGAGGGCATCAACACCCCGTGGTACAAAAACTTTGTGCAACTATTCACCGATGAAAAAATGCGCACCGCGTTTGGTAACACCATGCTGCTGATGCTGTTCACCATTGTGTTTCAAGTGGGAATTGCGCTGGTACTGGCATTACTGGTAGACAATATCCGCCGGGGCGCCGCGTTTTTTCGCACCGTGTACTTTTTCCCCATTGTCATCAGCGCCACGGCACTGGGGCTGCTGTTTAACCTGATTTTTTTGTACAACGGCGGTATGCTCAACCAACTGCTGCTTGGCTTTGGTTGGGTCAAAGAGGCCATTGACTGGAAAAGTGAACCATATTATCTATTCACCATGCTGCTGCCGGTCATGTGGCAGTATGTGGGCTTTTACTTTGTCATTTTGGTGACCGGGCTCAACAACATCAGCCCGGAGCTGTACGAAGCGGCTGCCATCGACGGGGCCTCGGGGTTGCAGCGCATCACCCGCATTACGCTGCCGCTGCTGCACAACACGCTGTGCATCTGCCTGACCCTTGCCATCACCGGTGCGCTGAAGGTGTTTGACCTGCCGTGGGTGATGATGGGGCAGGGCATGCCGATGGACCGCAGTTGGCTGCTTGGTACGTATATGTACCAGCAGACGTTCAATAGCGGCGACGTGGATTACGGCTCGGCAATTGCCATTGTGCTGGTGGTGCTGGGTGTGGCCATCAGTCAGCTGGCCAACGCCATCTTTAAAGAAAAAGAATATTGAAAGGGGGCACAGATATGGTGAAAAAAAGAAAGCTCAGTATTTCGCAGGGGCTGATCTATCTCGTGCTCTCTGCGTGGGCGGTTACCACAATCTACCCGTTTTTTTGGGTAATTATCAACTCGTTCAAAGAAAAACGGTATATCCGCAGCGATACATTCGCCTTGCCGTTTGGGGAGATGTTTACGCTGGACAACTACCGCACGGCATTTGACCGGGTGGATATTTTGGGGGCCTACCGCAACAGCTTGATCATCAGTGTCACCGTTACAGCGGTGGTGGTGCTGCTGGCGGGGTTTGCCGCCTATGCCATGGCCCGTTACCGCTTTCGCGGGCGGCGCGCCTTGCAGGGGCTCATCATCGCCAGCATGATGTTCCCGGTGTTTTCCACCATCATTCCGGTGTTCCGCATGCTGTATTCGTGGGGGCTGGTGCGGTTTGAAAGCGTGTTCTATTCGCTCTTGTGCGTCAGCCTGCCACAAATCGCGGGCAACCTGTCGTTTGCCATTGTGGTGCTCACGGGGTACATCCGCAGTATCCCGGTGGAAATGGAAGAGGCGGCCTACCTTGAGGGGTACAACATCTTTCAAATTTTTTTTCGCATCGTGTGGCCGCTGGGCAAGCCCAGCTTTGCAACGGTCGCCATCTTTACTTTTTTGTGGAGCTATAACGACCTGTTTACCCAAATGTTCTTTTTGCGCAACAAACGCACCTACAGCATCACGCGGCTACTGGCCGAAATTTCAAGCCAGGCCGGTGTCAACTATGGGCTGATGGTAGCGGCGGTGGTGCTGGTGGTCGTGCCGGTACTGCTGGTGTATATCCTGCTGCAAAAAAACATTATCAAAGGCATGACGGTGGGTGCGCTGAAAGGGTGACGCGCGGGGGCGTGCATGCTATAATAAAAAACAGATGAAATAGGGGGTGGCTGCAATGTACCGGGTCATGGTGGTGGACGATGAAGAAGTGATCGTCAGCGGGCTGGTGCGTGCAATGCCGTGGCAAAAATACGGCTGCGAAGTGGTAGCCACGGCCACGAGCGGCAGCGAGGCGCTGCGCCTGCTGCGCGAAAAAAAACCGGATATTCTGTTTACCGATATTTGCATGCCGGGGCAGGACGGGCTGGCGGTGCTGGCTGCCGTGCGCAGTGAGTTTGCACAGATGCAGGTGACCATTTTAAGCGGTTACCCCAATTTCAACTACGCCCAGCGCGCCATTGAGCTGGGGGTCGTCAGCTATGTGCTGAAGCCCAGCCGGTTCAAGCTACTGGAGGAAGCGCTGGCCAAAATGGCCGAAAACCTGCACGAATTGCAGCAGGCACAAACGGTGCCGCCCGTGCTGCAAGGGGTGTTTTGTGGCGAAGCGAACCGGGGCGAGGCGCAGACCGGCACCGAAAAAGCGCAGAATTTTATTGTCAAAAATGCACTGGACTATATCCGCACCCATTATGCCGAGCGGTTGACGTTGGCCGATGTGGCGGATGCCGTTTACGTCAGCCAGTGGCATTTGTCGAAACTGATCAGCCGGTATACACAGCAAAGTTTTTTTGATTTATTGAACGGGGTGCGGGTAGAAAAGGCCAAAGAGCTGCTTAGCGACCCATCACTGAAAATATGGCAGGTGGGCGAGCAGGCCGGGTTTACCGATGCCACCCATTTTTCGCGCACCTTTAAAAAACTCACCGGCATGAGCGCCAACGAATACCGCAGTAAAAGCTAGGTAAAACAGCTTTTGGGTGGTGGGCCGATGATGTATCCAATAAAACGTTTCCCCGGCAAACAGTTGCCGGGGGATTATTTTGTACCAACCGGCAAGGCAACGGCAACAGCCTTTGCTTTCCTGCGGCGTGCGTGGTAAAATTGTAACAAAAGCGGTGCAGTATCGGCGGTTTTTGCCTGCCGGCGCGCCGGGGCAAAGCGGTGCGGGCAACTAGCCGCGCTGCACATGGGAGGTACAAGATGAAAAAGAATTTGCTAATCCTGCACGGCGGCGGGCCAACCGCTGTCATCAACGCATCGCTGTATGGCGCGGTGAGCGAAGCAAAGGCACACCCGCAGGTAGAGCATATTTTTGGCGCGATTGGGGGTACCGGCGGGTTTTTAAAAGGCCAGATGAAAGACCTCAAAGAAATCCCCGAAGAGCGGCTGCGCCTGCTGCTCACCAGCCCCGGCAGTGCCATCGGTACGTCCCGCGACCACTTAGAGCCAGAGGACTACGACACCATGGCACAAATTATTCAGCAGCAAAACATTGGCTGGGTGCTGTGCAACGGCGGCAACGGCAGTATGGATATGTGCGGCAAGCTGTATGCGGCCTGCCGCAGAGCTGGGGCCGACGCGCGGGTGATGGGCATCCCCAAAACGATGGACAACGACATTGCAATCACAGACCACAGCCCCGGCTATGGCAGCGCGGCACGCTACATTGCGCAAAGTGTACAAGAGCTTTGCGCCGATGTGCGCAGCATGCCCATTCATGTGGTGGTGCTGGAGGCGCTGGGCCGCAATGCGGGCTGGGTAACGGCATCCAGCGCGCTGGCGCGTGCCGGTGGGCAAGATGGGCCCGACCTTGTGTATCTGCCCGAGCGCTCGTTCAGCGAAGACAACTTTTTGCAGGATGTTTCTACCATGTTGAAAAAAAAGACCGGTCTTGTTGTAGTTGCAAGTGAGGGGCTGACAGACAAAGACGGCAAAAATATTGTGCCGCCGGTGTTTCAGGTGGGGCGCTCGGTCAACTACGGCGATGTCAGCGCGCATCTGTCGGGGCTCATTACTCAAAAGCTGGGTTACAAGTCTCGCGGTGAAAAGCCGGGCCTGCTGGGCCGCGCGTCGGCCACGCTGCAAAGCCCGGTAGACCGCGAGGAAGCCCGCATTGCCGGGCAGCTTGCCTGCCGCGCCGCACTGGAAGGCGAAACCGGTAAAATGGTCGCGTTCCGCCGTGCAGAGGGCCCCCTCTACCGCGCCGAGCCGTTTTTGGTCGAGATTGAAAAGGTCATGCTGACCGAGCGCAAAATGCCGCAGGAGTATATCAACGCGCGCGGCAACGGCGTGACACAGCAGTTTGTAGACTGGTGCCGCCCGCTAATCGGTGATGAGCTGCCGGAGCTTGTCTCTTTTCGCTGATTTGTGAGTTGCTGCCTTTGGGGCAGTATAAATAAAAGAAAAAAGGGTGTGCCCGCGGGCACATCCTTTTTTGTGTTCGTATTCAGTGACGCAAAAAATCAAAGGGTCGAAATGCCCCCGCGGTGCACAAAGGGCAGGCTTTCTTCAATCATAATACTGCACTCGGCCCGGAATATTGTTTCCTCAAAAATGCGGTCGCCAATCAGATATTCGTACATCAGCATCAACGCATTGTACCATTGCTGTGCCGGGCGCTGGTAAATGGTTGCACCAATAATGCCCTCATGGATAAAATCGTGGGTCATTTCGGTACATTCATAGCCAAACACCTGCACTTTGCCCTGCCGCTTGCTGCTTTTCACAGCGGCGGCTGCCCACTGGGTCAGGCCGTTGGTGACATAAAACACATTCATATCCGGGTAGCGCAGCAGCTGGTTCACGGCCGTTTCATAAATATTTTGGTAGGCAATTTTTTCGCTTTCCATCGGGATGTCGCAGGTTTCAAGAATAACAGCACTGGGGTTGTGCTTTGCCAGCAAAGTGCGAAACCCCTCAATGCGTTGCTGTGTACCCAAAAATTGCTGGTTTGCCGCAAGAATCACCCCGCGAAACCCCTGCCCGGCATACAGTGTGGCAAGCCGCCCGGCAAGTAAGCCCATGGCGGGGTCATCTGGCCCAACATGAAATAGGCGGCGCGAAGTGGGCACGTCTTCAATCACAGTGGCATAGGGGATTTCTGGTGGAATAATTTCATCCAGATGCGACTGCGGTCCCTGCCCGGGCACTAGTACAATGCTGCTGGCACCCTTTGAAAGTAGGCGCAGCACAGCTTCACGCTGGTCAAGGTAACCGTAGTTGTAAGTGTATTCCAAAATCAGCTCAACGCCGAACGGCAGCAACTTACTGCGGGCGTATTCCACTCCGCTCAGAGCTTCTGTCCAGAATTCACTTTCAACTTGCGGCAGGCAAACGCCAATTTTTAAATTATTTTTGCGGCTTACCAGTGCCCGCGCGATTTGGCTTGGCCGGTAGTTCAGTGCCTCGATAGCGCGCAGAACGGCCTGTTCGTTTTGGGCAGAAACCTTACCGCGGTGATGTAGTACCCGGTCAACAGTGCCGATGGAAACACCGGACATGCGAGCGACGTCTTTGATGGTTGGCTGTGAGGACATGGGTTGAAATTCCTTTCATGCATGATTTATAAGCACCCCGGAATTTGCTGCTTTTCATTATACCCGGTTTGCAAAACAGTGTAAAGCATCTGCATTTACAGTCGGGCGCGAAATTCAGCCCGGCCGGTGGCACCGGGGGATAACAAAAATATGCCACCGTCTTGTATGCCGCTAAGACCGGTGGCGGCAGAGGTGACGAGCAAGTCACAAAGTTCGGTGCCGCCAAAGGCAACACTGCTGATCTGCACAGCCGGAAAAGCAAATGTGCGTAAGGGTTTGCCTACTGCTGAAAACTGCTGTACGCACCCGCCACCCCAGCAAGCAACCCAAAGGTTACCGGCTGCATCCACCGTCATACCGTCCGGCACCGCGCCGTCGGGGCTAATCAAGCGCACAACGGGCCGCGCTGCGGTCATTGCAGCGGTATTAGGGTTATACTGATAGCTAAAAATAGTGCGCAGGCCAGAATCGGTGTGGTAAAACACTTTGTTGTCAGGCGAAAACCCCATACCGTTGGAAATAGCAAGCCCGCGCAGTACCCGCTTTGGTGTTTGCCCGGGCGTTAACAGCCAAAGTGCGCCATCTTCATTTGTCTCGGTTTTGGTGCCTGCAAAAATGCGCCCACAGGGGTCGCAAATCGCATCGTTAAAGCGTTCACCGGGTGCAAGGGGCAGCTGCCACAGCAAGGTACAGTCTGCCTGCCTGCCGCCGTAAGGGCATAACAACACACGCGGCCCTGCAAACAAAATAAGGTCGCCGTTTTTTACCAGCAATGCCGCCCCCAGCGGCTCGTTGCACTGAAACACCAGCCTTGCCGCCTTGTGCGGGGTGGCGGGGCACCATGCGTATAACCGCCCACGGGTGATGTCAATAAAGAAAAATTCATTGCTTTCGCTTCGCCACAAAGGCCCTTCGCCCAATTCGCAGCGCGGCGCATTTACTTTTTTCATCGCTGCACCTCACCATTCCGTGATACAGCCATCCTCCAAATGCAGCACGGGGTTTTTCCACGCAAGGTCTGGCTCGCTTGCACGGCGCACCTTTTCTTCGTTTACGGTGACACCAAGCCCCGGTCCATCGGGCAAACGGACAAAACCATCCTGATAAACAAAAACCTCCGGGTTTGAAAGATAACTGTCGATCTCCTGACCTTTATTATACGCCATTCCGATGCTTTGTTCCTGCATAAAAGCATTGATACTTGCAAAATCTACCTGCAAACAGGCCGCCAGAGCAACCGGCCCCAGCGGGCAGTGTGGGGCAACGGCCACATCGTACGTTTCGGCCATGGCCGCAATGCGGCGAACCTCAGAAATACCGCCCGCATGTGAAAGGTCGGGCTGCAAAATATCAACGCACCCTTTTTCCAGCAACCCTTTAAACCCCCAGCGGGTGTAGCAGCGCTCACCGGTGGCCAGTGGAATTGCCGAAAACCGGTGCAGTTCGGCAAACACCTCTTCATTTTCCACTAAAACGGGTTCTTCAATAAACAGTGGCTTCAGCGGTTCCAGTTCACGCAGCAAAGTGCGCGCGCTGCTTTTGTGGGCTCGGCCGTGAAAGTCAATGGCAATGCCAAAGTTTGGCCCGGTCGCGTCCCGCACGGCTTGCACTTTTTCCAGCAGCGTGGTGATGGTTTCGCTATCACTCACCCAGCCGGTGGCATCAATGCCCAGCATCTTAATGCTGCGAAACCCCAGTGCCTGTTTTTCTTTTGCGCTTTTTGCTGCAATTTCGGCCGTGTCAGAGTCAATCCAGCTGTACACCTGCATCTTATCCCGCACGGTGCCGCCCAGCATATCATAGATCGGTGCGCCCATTGCTTTGCCTTTAATGTCCCAAAGTGCCTGGTCGATGCCGGAAATCGCACTGGTCAGCACCGGGCCCCCACGGTAAAAACCTCCGCGGTACAATGTTTGCCAAAGCTGTTCTACCCGCCGGGGGTCTTGGCCTAAAAGGTACGGCCACAGCTCGTGAACACAGGCTTCGGTGGTGCCGGCGCGGCCCTCTACAACAGGTTCGCCCCAGCCAACAAAGCCGTCGTCCGTTTCCAGGCGCACCAGCAGCCAGCGGGGTTTTAAGCGAAAAGTTTCCAGTTTCGTCAGTTTCATTTTGTTTCCTCCACTGTAAAAGCTTGCGGGGGCAGCAGTGCCCCACCGTTTAAGTCGTTTTCCGGTACGACCGGCAGCAATGCGCCACCGTCAACGGTGATGCGGGTGCCGGTCAAATAGCTGCATTTTTCGCTGGCCAAAAAAACCAGAATATCAGCAATTTCCTCCGGTGATGCAAACCGTTTTAGCGGAATGCGGCTACGTACCTGCTGAATGGGGTTGTCCGGTGCCCACACGTTGGTATAACCCGGTGCCAAAGCCACCACCCGGATGCCGTAGGGGGCAAGCTCCATTGCAGCATTTTTTGTAAATTTGTCCACAGCGGCCTTGCTGGGCGCGTAAATATTCGCCTCGGGGAAACAGCCGTCCACATGGTTTGAGGCAATGTTGATGATGACCCCGTTTTTTTTGTAGGCAGCCATGTTGCGCGCAGCGAACTGTGTGCCAAAAAAGGTTGCTTTCCAGTCGGTGTTGGTCACGCGTTCCCACTGCTGTTCAGTAACTTCTAAAAACGGGTGAAATTCACTGACCCCCGCATTGTTAACCATTAAGTCGAGCGAGGGGAAGATTTGAAAGAAATCTGCAAACAACCCACAAAGCTGTGTATAGTCACTGACATCCGCCCCAAGTGCCACCGCCTTGCCCCCGGTGGCTTCTATAGCGCGGCAGGTGCTTTTGGCCCCTTGTTCGTCGTGAAAATAGTTAACACCCACATCGTAGCCGTTTTGGCCAAGCGCAATCGCGATTGCTTTGCCAATGCCGCGGCTTGCGCCAGTCACCAGCGCGGTTTTTCGTCCCATAAAGGTTCCTCCTTTTTTGCATAAGAGAATGAGAAATTGTTAGTGTGTACGTTAACTAAATTATAACATAATTTGCTAAAATAACAATAATTACCCACATTTATTTTCTGAATTATGCCAAATACCGATAAATGGCAATTCACTAAGACGGGAATAGCTTCTTATAAATTATTACATTTAAATGCCAAATAAGGCCCTTACAAACAGAAGTATACAAAAGTCACAAAAAACTTAAATATAAATTTGCAAATATAATGAAAATGCGTTAAAACGATTGACACGAAAGGCTGAAATGCTATAATAAACGCAGTGTTAACGTAAACACAAACCACAAAAGGAAAGAGGGGTTGCCGCATGGGTGTTTCCGTCGAGTTCAAGCACATCAGCAAATACTTCCCGGGTGTGCGGGCATTGGACGACATCAATTTTAAAGCGCAAAGCGGCGAAGTATATGCCTTTCTGGGTGAAAACGGCGCGGGTAAATCCACCTTGCTGAAAATCCTCAATGGGGATTATCAGCCGGATTTTGGTGAGTATTTGATCAATGACGCGCCAATTCATTTTGCATCACCCAAAGAGGCCATTGCGCACGGTGTGAGCGTGATTTATCAAGAGCGCCAGATTCTGCTGGATATGACCGTTGCGGAAAACGTCTTTCTGGGTGACTGGCCTAAAACAAAACGGGGGCTTGTTGATTTTGCTTTGATGAACCGGCGCGCCAAGGAGATTGCGGCGCGGTTTGGCCTTGACATTGCGCCGGACAGCAAGGTGGGCACATTGAGCATTGCCCACCAGCAGATGGTTGAAATTATGAAAGCGGTCAACCGTGATTCTGCAATCATCGCTTTTGACGAACCCACGGCCAGTTTAAGCGGAAATGAAATTGAAGTTCTGTTTCGCATCATCCGCGAGCTGAAAGAAGAAGGTAAGGTCATTTTTTATGTGTCCCACCGCATGAACGAAATTGCACAGCTTGCCCAAAAGGTCATTGTGTTTAAAGATGGGCGTCTTGTGAAAATGGTGGAGCAGGCGTCGACCACTGAAGATGAACTGATTCGGCTGATGGTAGGCCGTTCTCTGGGCGATGTGTTTGACCAACTGAAACACAACGAAACGCCGGGCGAAGTGGTGCTGAAAGTGGAAGGGCTTTCTACCCCGTACGTCAGCGACATCAGCTTTGAAGCACATGCCGGCGAGGTGCTGGGATTTTCGGGCCTTGTTGGTGCGGGCCGCACCGAGGTGATGCGTGCATTGTTTGGGCTGGACCCGATCTACAGCGGCGATATTTTTATGGAGGGCAAAAAAATACAGCCGCGCTCGCCCGCCCATGCGCTTTCTTTAGGGTTTGCCATGGTGCCGGAAGACCGCAAAATGCAAGGTGTTTTACCCAACATTTCGGTGCGTGGTAACGTGACGATTGCCATGTTGAAAACACTGCTCAATAAAGTGGGTTTTATTCAGCAGGATAAAGAAGAGGAGGTCGCCCAGCGCGAGATTAAAAAGCTCAGTATCAAAACCCCGGATGCAGATAAATTGATCTCACAGCTTTCCGGTGGCAACCAGCAAAAGGTGATTTTGGCCCGCTGGCTGGAAACTAACCCCAAGGTGCTGATTTTGGACGAGCCGACAAAGGGGATTGACGTTGGCGCAAAGGCCGAGTTTTATCACATTATTACCGAATGTGCTGCACAGGGCATGGCGGTAATCGTCATCTCTTCCGAACTGCCAGAGATTATTGGCGTTTCAGACCGGATTTTGGTGATGAAAGAAGGGCGCTTGACCGGTGAATTAAAACGTGCAGAATTTAGTGAAGAGCGAATTTTGAAGTACGCGATGCTGCAAACCGACAGTGTTGCCGGTTAGGCATAGGGAGGAAAAAGCAAAATGCAGGAGATCATGAGAAAAATCAAAAAAAGCGATTTTGCAGATAAGGTAACACTGCTGGTCGCCATGGTGCTGCTGACAGCACTGTTTACGTTTTTCAACAAGAACTACTTTTCGTTCACCAATTTGATCAACGTGCTGATTGCCTGCTCGTTGATTGGGTTTGTGGCAATTGGTGAAACGAACCTTGTCATTGCAAATCAGGTAGACCTTGCGGCGGGCTCGGTGGCGGCCTGCGCAGGCGTAATTGCTGCCCTGTTGACCCGCGCCGGAATGAATGCCTTTTTTGCCTTGCTGGTTGCAGTGTTGGCAGGGGCTTTGGTTGGCGCAGTCAACGCAGCGCTGGTTACGTTTTTGCGGTTGCAGCCGTTTATTGCAACACTGGCCACCATGTCCATCGTGCGGGGGTTTGCCTATATTCTGTGCAATGGCAAAGCGGTTGCAGTAAGCGACAAAACATTCATCAAATTTGGCAACTACCGCGTGTTTGGCTTTTTGCCGGTGCCGGTGCTGCTGCTGATCATCACATTCATTATTTTTAGTGTGGTGCTTAGTAAAACCTATTTTGGTCGCAGCATTTATGTGCTTGGCGGCAATGCATATGCAGCGCGGCTGGCAGGTTTAAACCCCACACAGATGTTGTTTAAAATGCACATCATCGAATCTTCGCTTGCCGCTTTTGCAGGGGTATTGCTTGCTGCGCGTATGAACTCAGGGCAACCCTCTGCCTGTGTTGGCTTGGAATTTGACGCCATCACGGCAGCAGTACTGGGCGGCACGGCATTCACCGGCGGTGTTGGCACTATTTTTGGCACCTTCCTTGGCATGCTGGTGTTGCAAGGCTTTAAAACCGGCCTCAACATGGTTGGTGTGCAAACCTTCTGGCAAGAAGTCGCGCAAGGCGCGCTGCTGGTTGTGGCACTGGCATTCGATTTTTACCGCAAGCATTCCCGCGACAAAAAAGCGCTGGAGGACAGCATGCGTGCCCGTGGTGCACAAGTGCCGGCAAAGGCACGCTAAGGTGTAATTTCTTAAAGTTGTTCCCAACGGGCGGTAAGGCCCGATTAACCTAAACTGAACTTTAAAAGGAGAAAAACATGAAAAAGACAGCAAAAAGAATCCTCTCAATCGCAATGTCACTTGCGATGCTGGCAGGGCTGACCGCATGCGGCGGCAGCGCATCCAGCGCCCCAGCAGCGTCCAGCGCGGCAGCTTCCACTGCTTCCACAGCTTCGGCAGGTGGCGATGCAAGCAAAACCATCGTGGGCATTTACAAAATGGGTACCGCGACCTGGTTTATTCAGGAGGGTGCAGCCTCTCAAAAAGTGGTCGAGGATGCGGGTTATACCTGGAAGTACTTGGACTGCGACCAGAATGCCGCAACTTATATGGACCTTGTAAACACTGCAATAGCGGATAAAGTGGCCGGTGTGCTGGTTTGCCTACCGGATCAAAATCTTAGCCAGACCACAGTGGATATGCTGAAAGAAGCGGGCATCCCCGTTATCGCTGTGGATGACGCGCTGGAAGATGAAAGTGGCAATAAGCTGGCACCTTGGGTCGGCATTGACGGCTATAATATTGGCAAAGCCACCGGCGAGTGGGCGGCAAATTACGTTACCACAAACAACCTGCAGGACGACGAGAGCTTTGGCATTCTGTATATGACGGCGGAAACCGTTTCTTCCTGTGTGCCCCGCACAAAGGGCGAAGAGGAAGCCATCAAAGCGGCCCTGCCTGATTTCCCTGAAAGCAGAATGTTCTATGCAGATTGCGATACCACAGCAGAGGATGGCAACCAGGCCGCCAACGCCGTGGTGACCGGCCACCCCGAAATCACCAAATGGCTGGTTGTTGGTGTTTCGGACGAGAGCAGCCAGGGTGCTGCGCGTGCCATTGAATCCGCAGGGCTTGGCAAAGACTCGATGGTCGTTGGCCTTGGCGCATACCTGTGCCCGGACGAGTTTGCAAACCCAGATTCCTGCTTCCGTGCAGCGGCCTACTTCTCTGCGCGCGATGTTGGCGGTACTGCCGCACAAGAAATGATTGACTTCTTGAAGAACGGCACAGAAATCCCCGAAACCTATGCAGTTGGTGCAACAGTTGTGGAATATGGTGATGACCTTGCTTCGATCATGCCGGAGTATGCAGGTTAACACAGCCACGGCAAAAGGCAGTATAAATTAGAAGCAATAGGCCGTAGAGCGGGGAGGTTCTGCGGCCTGTTGTTTTGAACAACGCACTTTGCCGGGGTGTAAAAAAATGGCAATGGAGTAGTGATACGATGCGCAAAATTCGATTTGAAACCATGTTGCCCGATGAACTGTTGGCAGAGAGAGACCGCAGTGGAATTGCTTACCTGCCGGTGGGTAGCATGGAATGGCATGGCCCGCATATGGCAATGGGCATGGACACATTTAATGCATACGCCGTTGCACAGGGGGCGGCGCAACAGACGGGGGGCGTTGTACTGCCGCCGCTGTATATTGGTACAGAAACACCGCGCAGCCCGCAGGTATTGCAAAAATTAGGGTTCACAGGCGAAGAGCACATCGTAGGGATGGATTTCCCCCAAAACAGTGTGAAAAGCTTTTACTGGCCTAAAGAACTGTTTGAACAAATACTTCGCTGCCAAACGCAGATGCTTTGTGACATGGGCTTTCGTCACATTGTGCTGTTGAACGGCCATGGTGCCGACCAGCAAGTTGAAATATTGGCCCGCATTGCACGGGAATTAACATGCAGCACACAAAAAACAGTACAGTCGCTGTTTGCACTATTTGACGATTGCGGGGTCGGGGTTGGGCATGCCGGCCTTGTAGAGACGGCAATCATGCAGTACCTTTGCCCACAAGGGGTAGAACTGGGCCGGCTGCCGCCGCGGCCCCAAAAAATTTATACCGCACAATATGGCATTGCAGACAGCGAGACCTTTGAAAAAGGCCCTACCGCAGACTTTTCTGTGCGGTATGACCCGCGGGATGCAACCCCCGCGCTGGGGGAAAAGCTGGTTGCCCATGCAGTGCGGCGCTGTGTAGAACAGGTGATGGTTGCACACCCAGATGCCTGAGTGATGTGTTTGCCAAGAAGCAAAAAGCTTGTGTTGTTGAAACTAGGAGGTTGTAGGTTATGATGAAACAAATCACGCAGGGGGTCGCCGTGTGGCGGGAAGATATCGTGCTGCCAACTTACCCGGTGGGAAAACCGGATAAGAACCCGATGTTTTTAGAAAAAAGAGTGTATCAGGGCAGCAGCGGCAGGGTGTACCCTCACAGCGTTATTGACCGCATCGAGGACGAAAAGGTCGACCAGACATACCATGCGGTCTGCTTGGAAAATAAGTATTTGTTCGTCATGATTTTGCCGGAGCTTGGCGGGCGCATTCAGCGGGCTTACGATAAAACTAATGGGTACGATTTTGTGTATTACAACCATGTCATCAAACCCGCACTGGTTGGCCTTGCAGGGCCGTGGATCAGTGGTGGTATTGAGTTTAACTGGCCTCAGCATCACCGCCCCAGTACCTTTGACCCGGTAGATTGCACGGTAAAACAGCAGGCGGACGGCAGTTGCACGGTGACGGTCAGCGAGATTGAAAACATGTTTCGCACCAAGGGCATGGCCAGCTTTACGCTGTACCCCGACAAAGCGTATATCAAAATAGACGCACAGCTTTATAACCGCACCCCACTGCCGCAGACCTTTTTGTGGTGGGCGAACCCCGCCGTGCCGGTCAACGACGACACGCAGTCGGTGTTCCCCCCCGATGTGCACGCGGTCATGGACCACGGCAAACGCGATGTTTCTCGGTTCCCCATTGCCACCGGTGTGTATTATAAGCAAGACTATTCGGCAGGGGTGGACATTTCGCGCTATAAAAACATCCCGGTGCCGACCTCGTATATGGCCTACCACTCAGACTACGATTTTGTAGGTGGGTATGACCATAAAAAACGTGCTGGTATTTTACACGTAGCCGACCACCACATTGCACCGGGCAAAAAACAGTGGACATGGGGCTGTGGCGATTTTGGCAAAGCGTGGGACCGCAACCTCACCGATGAAGACGGGCCGTATATTGAACTGATGACTGGTTGCTTTACCGATAACCAGCCGGACTTCACTTGGCTTGCCCCATATGAAGAAAAAACCTTTACCCAGTATTTTATGCCGTATAAAGAAGTGGGCATGGTGAAAAACGCCACTACCCAAGCGGCGGTAAGTTTGTCGCTCAATGGCGGCGTGGCAGAATTTGCGGTATATGCAAGCGGGGAATACCCCGACGCAAGGGTGCAGCTTAGTTGCAACGGTGCGCTGCTTTACGACAAGGTGCTGCCCCTTTCGCCCACACAGACCTTGCGTGCACAGGTGCCCGGCGCGGGGCAAACAGAAACTGCGCTGTGCCTGCGTGTGCTGAATGTACAGGGCGAAGTGCTGGTGGAATATACGCCAGCCCCAAAAACCATCGATGAAATGCCTGCGCCGGCACAGCCAGTACCGCAGCCCGGCAAGGTGCCCACAAACGAAGACCTGTTTTTGTACGGTCAGCATATTGAACAGTACCGCCATGCCACCTACCTTGCGGGGGATTATTACCGTGAGGGGTTGCGGCGCGACCCCACCGATGCACGCATCAACAATGCCTATGGCTTGCTGCTGCTGCGCAGTGGGCAGTTTGCAAAAGCAAAGCCCTATTTTGAAGCGGCAATTCGCAAACTCACCCGCTCGAACCCGAACCCCTACGACAGTGAACCCTTTTATAACCTTGGGGTTTGCCAAAAGCTACTGGGCGAGCCGCAAAAAGCATACGACAACTTTTACAAAGCTACCTGGAGCGGTGCGTGGCAGAATGCCGCCTTTTACGCGATGGCGTGTATTAAAGCAAGCGGTGAGCCGCAGGAGGCCCTTGCCTACGTAGAGCGCAGCTTGGTGCGCAATGCCCACCATATGAAAGCACGTACCTTAAAAACTGTGCTGTTGCGGCGGTGCGGCAAAACAGAACAGGCAGCCGAGTTTGCAAAGCAAAGCCTTACAATCGACCCGATGGACTACGGTGCGCGGTACGAGCTGGGGGCAGAAGCCCGCAAAGGCCTTTTTGCCACAATTTCGGCCAATGCAAACTGGTGTATTGAACTTGCACTGGATTTTGCCGAAGCCGGTTTTTATGACGAAGCGCAGGATATTGTGTCCCAGGCGATTGCCGCGGGCAACGAGTACCCATTACTGTTTTATTACAGTGCGCAGTTTGCGGCGGCACAGGGGCAAAACGCCACTGCGTTATTGCAGCAGGCCGCCGCCGCCCCCAGCGATTATTGCTTCCCCCACCGGCTAGAGGACCTCAACGTGCTGCAATGGGCGTTAAAGCAAAACCCAGCCGATGCAAAGGGCTGGTATTACCTTGGTAATTTGTGGTATGACAAGCGCCAGTACAAAGAAGCGGTCGATTGCTGGCAGGCTTCGCGCGGATTAGACGACACGTTTGCCACAGTACACCGCAACCTAGCACTTGCCTACTACAATAAGTGTAATCTGCCACAAAAGGCAAAGCAGTCGATGGAGCGGGCATTTGCGCTGGACCCGCAAGATGCGCGGGTGATGATGGAATTGGACCAGCTTTATAAAAAACTGGGTATGCCGCAGGCAGAGCGGCTGGCAATGTACAAAGCGCACCCCGAAGTGGTGTGTATGCGCGACGATTTGTATTTGGAATACGTGTCGCTTTATAACTTTTTGGGCGAGCATGAAACGGCGTTGCAACTGATTATCGAGCGCAAATTCCATCCATGGGAAGGCGGCGAGGGCAAGGTGCCCGCGCAGTGGGTGGCAGCGCTTGTGGGGCTTGCCAAGGCAGCGCTGCAAAAGGGCGATGCGAAAAAAGCAGTTGAATTATTAAAACGTGCCACCGTTTACCCGCACAATTTGGGCGAGGGCAAACTTGCTGGTGCACAGGAGAACAATATTTATTATTACATGGGCAAGGCCTACCAAAAACTTGGACAGGCTGAAAATGCCACAGCTTGTTTTGAGCGGGCGTCTTTGGGCTTAAGCGAGCCGGCAGGCATGATGTACTATAACGACCAGCCACCTGAAATGATCTTTTACCAAGGCCTTGCACGCCTTGCACTGGGGGACACCAGCGGTGCCAACAGCCGTTTTAACCGCCTGATCGACTATGCCGAGCGCCATTTAAACGACCATGTGCAGATTGACTATTTTGCGGTATCTCTGCCGGATTTGCAGATTTTTGAAGAAGACCTTGATGTGCGCAACCATGTGCATTGCCTTTTTATGCGCGGTTTGGGCCTTTTGGGCAAGGGGGATGCCGCAGGCGCAGAGGAATGCTTTGCACAGGCACAGGCCCTTGACCCCGGCCATGCCGGGGTGCAACTGCATCGCGGTATGCACATTGAGTAAGTAAGGCTGTAAAAGATAAAGTGTGCAAGGGGGTGGTAAAGGGTGGTAACGCAGACCGTTTTCAGCGGGCAGCCGGGTTGGCTGCTCCAAAACGACTACTTAAAGGCAGTTGTTTTACCGGTGCACGGCGGCAAAATAGCGTCACTGTGCACCTGTGACACCGGGTTTGAACTGCTGTTTCAAAACCCGCACAGCAGTTACCACACGGCGCGGTGCGGCGATGTGTTTTCGGCCTATGAAGCCTGCGGCTTTGACGATGCGTTTCCCTGTATTGACCCCGAACCGGTGCGGGTGGGCGCGCGGGTGGTTGATTACCCAGACCACGGTGAAATTTGGTCTGCGGCGTTTGCTGCCCATAAAGAGGGCGAGATACTTTGCCTTGCTTTTGACAGCCCGTTGCTGGGGTACCGGTACAAAAAACAGGTTTCTTTGCAGGGGCAAAAACTCGTTTGCCGTTACCATATTGAAAACCCGGGCGAAGTGCCAATACCCGCAATTTGGGCTTGCCACTGCTTATTGCGGTGTAAGCCGGGGATGCGTATCCGCCTGCCTGCCGGGGTGCGACAGGTGCAAAATGTGTTTGACGGCGAATGGCTGGGCAAGGCTGGTGATGTTTTAAATTATCCGCTGCCAGCCACAGGCGCAGACCTCACCCGCATACCACCCCACGGGCAGCTGAAGTATTACGTTGCCGGGCAGGTAGAAAAGGGCGTTTGTGGGGTGGATTACCCTGAGCAGGGTATTTGTGCACGCTTTTATTATGACAGTAAAAAGCTGCCTTACCTTGGCTTTTGGGCAACAGCAGGCGGATACCGCGGCGATGTCAACTGTGCGCTGGAGCCAGCGAGCGGGTATTACGATAGCATCAGCACAGCGCGCCATTTTGGCCGCTGCCCCGTGCTTGTGCCGCACACCAGTTTTGCATTTGAGCTGGCGCTTACCCTTGGCCCGATAACAGAAAAAGCAGCGCAGGATGTTATTTAACAGCAAAGAGATACAAAGAGGGTAAAAATGAAACGAATGCTGACAATAGGGGAAACCATGGCGGCCCTGACCCCCGGGGCAAATGGCCCATTGCGGTATGTGCGTGACTTTCACCTGCGCATTGCCGGGGCAGAAAGTAATGTTGCCATTGGGGTTGCAAAGCTTGGCGGTGAGGCGGCATGGTTAAGCCGCCTTGGGCAGGATGAGCTGGGCGAATTTGTGCTTGCACAGGTGCGGGCTGAAGGGGTGGATTGTACCCATGTTTATCGGGATGAAACCCGGCAGACGGGCCTGATGCTCAAACAGACTGGGGCATCGCACACCAGCGTGTTTTACTACCGCGCTGGCAGCGCAGCAAGCGCCCTTTGCCCGCAAGATTTACAAGAAAGCTGGGCGGAAAGCTTTTCGCTGATTCATTTAACCGGCATTTTACCGGTGCTGTCTGCCAGCTGTCGCGCGCTGTGCGAAGCGGCGTTTGAGCTTGCGTGTAAAAACAAAATTCCAATCAGCTTTGACCCCAATGTGCGCCAAAAGCTTTGGCAGGGCAACGATTATGCCCCGCTGCTGCGTAGCTTTGCACAGCGCAGCACCATTTTGCTTTTGGGCAGGGAAGAAGGCTTTACCCTATACGGCACAGCAGAAACTGGGCAGCTGTTTGCCCGTATTTTTGAACACAGCGCTGTCCAATTGGTTGCTTTAAAAGATGGCGACAAGGGCAGTGTTGTTGCTCAGCGTGGCGGCACACCAGTTTTGCTGCCGCCTGTGCCCTGCGACTGTGTGGAAACAGTGGGTGCGGGTGATGCCTATAACGCGGGCTTTTTAAGCGGCTGGTTGCAGGGTGATGACCTCATCACCTGCGGTCGGCGCGGCAACATAGCCGGTGCGCGTGCCACAGAGACACCTGGGGATATCGAGGGTATCCCCACCGCGAGGCAAATGGCGCTGGCACTTGCAAACCAGTGCGAGATAGAACGTTAGGGGGGAAAACAATGATACAAATGCTAACTATCGTAAAGCAAAACCCGGTGCTGGCAATTTTAAGAAATGTACTGCTGCCGCAAACGGTACAATATGCAGGTGCGGTGGTGCGGGGCGGCGTTCGTTTTTTTGAGGTAGCGTTAAACTCCCCCGCCGCATTGCAGCAAATTGCCCTGTTGCGCGAGAGCTTTGGGGATGACGTGCTGGTAGGCGCGGGCACGGCGGTGACAGTGGAACAAGCCAAGGCGGCACTGAATGCTGGGGCACAGTTTTTGCTGGCACCCAGCAGCCCGGCAGGGGTATTGCAATACTGTGCAGAACACGATGTGCCGTTTTTGCCGGGCGTGTTTACCCCGACAGAGGTACAACTTTGCCTTGACTGGGGTTTTTCAGTGTTAAAACTGTTCCCCGCAGGGGATTTGCCGCTGCGCTACGTAAAGGATTTACAGGGCCCGTACCCGCAAACGCAATATGTTGCAATTGGTGGGGTCACGCCGCAAAATGCCACGCAGTTTTTGCAGGCTGGGTGTGCAGGTGTTGGTATGGGCAGCGCCTTGCTGCCCAAACAAAGCCTGCAACAGGGCGATTGGGCAGCTTGCAGTGCATCAATTAAACAACTTGTCAGTGAAATAAAAGCAGCAAAACAAGAACCGGCAGAATAAATAAAAACAAACTAGCCCGGCGGGATAACCCTCCGGGCTAGTTCGTTTTATCGTAATCGATACAAAACCGTCAGGCCAAATACCGGCTCGTCAGCTGCATCACGGCAGCAATGTTCTGCGGGTCCTCGGCATACCGCCCGGCAGAAACGCTCTCATGATGTTCATCAAAATACTCCCCGGTTTTGCCTTGCACATCGGGGCTGGTGCCAAAGTAAAAATAAGTTTCGGCCATTTGCGCCGGGGGTAGGGCGTGCTTGCTTTTGACCCCGTAAAGCCATTTTTGAAAGCTGGAAACCCCGGCATGCCGGGCAAGGTCGACCTGCACAGCAGGCACACGGATGCTGTTTACTGTAACACGGGTGCCCGCCAACTTGCCCGCCAGCCACCGGCCATATATAATTTGTGCTAGCTTAGACTGATAGTAAGCCCTTGTTACGGAAAACCGGCGGTGCGCAAATTCCGGGTCTTGTAAGTCCACTTTAAGGCCCGGCATCGCAAGCAGCCCTTTTGAAGCAATCAGCAATACCCGCCCGTCATCACTGTTTTGCAACAGGCTAAGCAGCTGTTCTGTCAGCAGCACCGGGCCAATGTGGTTTGTCATCCAAACGCTTTCAAACCCCTCACCGGTCAACTGGCGCTCTTTTTGCGCAAGGTCAAACACGGCCGCGTTGTGAATCAGCACGTCAATGGTGTCAAACCGTTCACGTAGCTGCTGTGCAAAATCTAAAACAGAGGTTTTTAACCCCATATCAACTAGTACTAATACGGCGCTGCCGCCGCTGGCTGTTAAGATATCCTGTAACGCCGACTCGCCCCGGGTTTTACTGCGGCAACCCATCACAACAAGGTAGCCGGCGCTTGCGAACCGAATAGCGGCCTGCTTGCCAATACCGGAATTTGCACCGGTGATCACACATACCTTCTGTTTCATTGAAAACCAGCCTTTCAAACAATCGAGAAATTCAAAATTAGACCAAGTGGTCTATTGCTCAAATATAGCACTCCTTTGACGGTTTGTCAAGAGATACCTGCATAGGCAAGGCCCAGACCACTACCGGCTTGACAGCAGCGTAAAACAGAGTACACTAAAATAAACCAGCCAGTCTAGCCGTGGAGGTACCAGATGAAAGAAAAAAGCTTTGCCAAAGAGAAAAAGCTGTTTGCAGCGGCATTAGAAGAGTTTACGCAAAAGCCCTATGAAGAGGCCTCGCTGAACACGATTTTAAAAAACGCGGGTGTCAGCAAAGGCGTTTTTTATTATCACTTTGCCGATAAACAGGCTCTTTACCTGTATTTGCTGCAAAAGGCAACCAAAGAGAAATGGGCATTTATTACACAGCAGAGTGCAAACAGCACCACACCGGCTGCCACGCTATTTGAACAGTTTCGGGTGCAGGCGCGCTTTGGGCTGCAATTTGCACAGCAACATCCGCAGTACCACAAGCTGGGGCGCATGCTGGCAAAAGAGGCGGGCAACCCCATTTATGAAATTGCAAAGCAGCAGTTGCAGCCGGGTGGGGAGCAGCAGCTTGTCCAGTTGGTGGGCGATGCTCTTGCAAAAGGCGAGTTGCGGCCGGGTTATACGCAAAATTTTTTGATACAATTGCTGTCGTTTTTGTTCTCTGGGTTTGATGAGGTGTTTGGTGCAGAAGAAAACACCAACCCGGGCCACATGCTGTCGAACTTAGACCAGTATGTCGAATTTATGCAACGGGGCCTTGGCGCGCAATAGCGGGGCAAAGGTCTTTCATTAGAAAGCCACAATTTCACTGCCACTGCAAATGGCCTTTTTCGCCCTTGGTGCGGGGCTGGGCTTGTGTATTAACTGAAAAAAATAAGTACGGGCAAAAAGTGGGGCAGGGTTAACTGTAAATTGCTGTGACGACAACAAAAGGGTTTTGCCGGTGGGGACCGGGCAAAGCTCTTTTGTTTTTTTGTTCGGGGCTTTAGACCGCGTTTCGCGAAGCGAAAGGCAACAAACCACCCGCTAAGCGGGTGAGTAGCCAAAGCTTAAGCAAAAAGGCATCACCTTTCTGATAAAATGAAGAGTGTTCAAGCCTTCAAGAAATCAGAAGAAAGGAGATGCCTTATGGCAGAAAGTTTAGCACACAGCAAGTGGGTATGCAAGTATCATGTGGTGTTCAGTCCAAAGTATCGGAGAAAAGTAATCTACAATGAATTGAGAGCAGACATCCAACAATATATTAGAGATTTGTGCAAGTGGAAAGGGGTAGAGATTGTAGAAGGGCACATGATGCCGGATCATGTGCACCTGCTGCTGTCGATACCGCCGAAGTATTGCGTTTCAAGTTTCATGGGGTATTTAAAAGGAAAATCGGCAACAATGATATTTGAAAAGCATGCAAATTTAAAATACAAATTTGGGAACAAACACTTTTGGGCAACGGGGTATTACGTAAGTACAGTAGGGCTAAACGAAGCGACAATAGCAAAATATATCAGAGAACAAGAAAAGCAAGATATGCTGGAAGATAAGCTGACAACAAAAGAGTACGAAGACCCTTTTAAGGGTTAATACGCAATCAGTCCACTGGGCTTGAACGAAGTGAAAGCCAGCGTCTTTTAGGCGCTGGCAATTATTATGCCCTTTTAGGGCTCAGTCAAGCCACCCGTTTTACGGGTGGTATTGACTTTTGCTTTGAGCTTGGGGTAAAACAAAGAGAATAGTTCTCAAAAGATGACAAAGACAAAAGCAACTTTAATAGTAGTGAAGTTGTAAAAAAATTGGCAAAAAGTTTTACTTAAAACAGTTACTTATTACAATAAAATTAGTTTTATTTGATTTGTGTTACTGATATAATAAATTTAAAACAATTGTGTCTTTATATCAAATAAAACAAATTATTAAAGAGATGGTGCTGAGGTAAATAGATGAAAGAAGAAAAGAAAAAAGTAGTATGGCATAAAACAGAAGGTACAGGCAAACGGGGAATTGCATTTTTTCTTTGCCTGTGCCTTCTTTTTGTACAAATTTTTCAAGGCATCCCGGTGCGTGCGGCATCAGCGGTGGGGTACAACAGCAATGCAATTTCAAATAGTGACTGGCAACTGGCCGGTAGTGCAATATGGGATAGCATTGGCGGGAAAGATTATCTTAAACTACAAGATATCAGCGCTTTGGCACAGTGCAGCGTATCGCTTGCCGCCATCCAAAGCGGGGTTGCAGGTGGGACGCTGAAAGCGGTGTTCAGCGCTTCGACCTATGTGGATACGGATTTTGCCGCAACAACTGCTACATTTGATTTTAAAACGGCAGAGAATGGCAGCTTGGGACAGCAGGTCATCACTATCCCTGATAACGCAGAGGAAACGCCGGTGGCCGGGCAAATTTCAATCCCTGCCGGTGCGGACCATGTCGATATTTCTCTCGCTACGCAGGGCTATGCTGATTTTACCGACTTGTCGTTTGTCATTTCAGACGAGTTGGCCCCGTTGCTGACGGCAACCTATAACGCCAACTGGGTAAACACCGATGTTGCGGTGCAGCTTACCGCGCAGGACATTGCCGACACCAATGGTTCTGCCAGTGGGGTTGAGGGCATTTACGATGCGGACAATGACCAAAAAGTAGATTCGGGTACAGAGTGGGCCTATACGGCAACTGAAAGCGGTACCCGGCATTTTTACAGTGTGGACTATGCGGGCAACCGGTCTGCCACACAAACCGTTGCGGTGCAAATTGACCGCGAAGCCCCTGCTGCCCCGATGGTGACGCTTAGCGCGCCGGGCGCGTGGGCAAAAGCTGCAACATTGACTTTAGGGGATGTCACTGCGCCGGCAGGCCAAAGCCCCGAAACGCGGCAGTACCGCCTTGGTACAGGCGAGTGGCAGGCGTACAGTGATGTGGTAAACCTGCCAGAGGGCAGTTACACCGTGCAGGCACGCACGGTGGACGCGGCGGGCAATGCTTCTGTTGCAACGCAAGCTGTTAGCGCCATGGTAGATGCAACGGCCCCGGCAGTTACGGCCGAGGTGCAGCCGCACAGCGCAGGTGGCGCCACAGTAACGGTCACCGCACAGGACGATGCCCCGGCGGTGGGGGTGACCCCCTCCGGTATCGCACAGGTCAAATGGGCGGCCGGGGTGCAGACCGCAGAGGTTGTGGTGGCAAACGGTACGCTGGTCACCGGCAACACGTTTGAGGTGACGCAGGGCGGCAGCTACACGGTGCTTGCGGCCGACAATGCGGGCAATACCGCCACTACGGCGGCAGAAATCAACCTTTACCCGTCACTCGCGGCAATCAGCGCGCAAACTATGGCAGAGGACTCTACGCGGGATATTACGTTTGCCATCAGTGACCCCGAGGGCGCAGCACTGGCGGTGCAGGCGGTTTCGGCAAATACAAGCCTACTGCCAAACCCTGTGGTGACGCAGGAGGGCGGCAACGCCACTTTGACCCTTGCGCCGCTTGAAAACAAGAACGGTGCAACACAGGTGACCGTCTCTCTGTCCGATGGGGTGAACACCCAAATACAGACCTTTGCGGTGACAGTGACCGCGGTCAATGATGACCCGGTGTTACAGGATGATACCGCCACGACGCAAGAGGATACCCCTGTAACGGTGGATGTGCTGGCAAACGACACGGACATTGACGGGGATACCCTGACTATTGTAAGCAGCGGTATTACCGCTTCAGGCGGTACGGCCGCGGTGCAGGACGGGCAGATCAAATTTACCCCTGCGGCCAACTTTAATGGGGCTGCCACCGTTACCTATACGGCGAGCGATGGCACGGTACAAAAAACAGCGAACATTACCATAACGGTTACGCCGGTCAATGATGCCCCGGTGTTGCAGGGGGCCACCAGCATTACCACAGCAGAAGACACGGTGGTAGTGAACACCTTTGTTTCGGATGTGGATAACAGCGAGCTGACCTTTACCCTGACAACGCCACCGGCCCACGGTGTGGTTGCGTTTGAAACGGTAACAGGTGCCAGTGTTACGACCTACCGCTATGTGTATACCCCGGCAACAGATTATTACGGCACCGACACTTTTACGGTAAAGGTAAGCGATGGGGCTGCCACGGTGACACGCAGTATCATTTTTACCCTTACCGCGGTGAACGATGCCCCCGCGTTTGACGGGTTTGTGGCGGCCTATGATATTGCGGAGGATGCCCCGCAGCAGACAGTGAACTTCACCATTGGCGACGCGGAAACTGCAACCTCGGCCCTGATGCTGCAAGTGTCCAGCCAAAACGAAGCACTTATCCCCGCCGCAAGCCTTACGTTAGACGGCCTTGGCACAAGTGATGGAAATGTGACGCTGCATTATATCCCGGCAGCCAACGCCCACGGCACGGCAGTGTTGCGGCTGAAGCTAAGCGATGGCTTTTTGGTGACGACAAAGGATATTACGGTGCAGGTTGCCTCGGTAAATGACGCACCGGCCCCGGTTGCGGATGCGCTGAGTTATACCGAAGACACGCCGCTGGTGATTGACATGGATGACCTTGTGGCGAACGACAAGGACATTGACGGCGACGCCTTGGCCTTTGCTGGGGTAAACACATTGCCGGGTGCGGCAGTGGGCACCTTGGTAGAAACGAATGCCGCCACCCATGAATGGACCTTTACCCCGGCGGCCAACACCAACGAGGTTGCCACTTTTACCTATCTTGTCAGCGATGGTGTGCTGCAATCGCAGGGGCAGGTGACCCTGACGGCAAAGGGGGTCAATGACCGACCCACGCTGGTGCTGGGCACGGGCAACACCTACACTACGCCGGAGGATACCGGCCTTGACATTATCTTTACCGTGAACGACCTTGAAACCGATGCCAGCGACCTGATCGTACTGGCGGGCACCGGTACCCCCGGTGTGGTGGGGGCAGACCGGCTGACCATCACCCGCGGGGCAGACGGCCTTTGTACCCTGCATATTGCGCCGAATGACAACCAAAACGGCACGGCAACGATTACGCTGACGGTCAGTGACAGCAAGCTGATGGCAGCCACCAGCTTTGACATTACGGTGACCCCGGTGCAAGACCCGCCCGTTGGGGCAAATGACTATGTGTTTGCCGCAAAAATGGGCAAGGTGGAATTTGAGCCGCTAGCCAATGACACCGACCCGGACGGTGATACGCTGAGCATCGCTTCGTATACCCAGCCGGATGGTGGGCAGGTGACACAGGACGGCGATAAACTGGTTTTCCGCGATACACTGGGCACAGTGCGGGTGACGACCTTTACCTATACCGTCAGTGACAGCCACGGCAACACAGCAGATGCAACGGTCAACGTGTCGGTGGGCGGGGCCTCGTTTCCCCCCACCATCACCCCGGTAGCGGCCCAGTATATCAACGAGGATGCCACGGCTGCGCCGCTTGCCTTTACTGTGGCGGACCCCGAGGGCGCGCCGCTGACAGTCAGCGCACAGTCGGACAATACGGCCCTTTTGCCAAACAATTTTGCCAGCAATATTTTGCTGACAAAAAACCCGGATGGCAGTTGCACCGTGCAGCTAGTGCCCGCAGCTAACGCCAGTGGTACGGTGACGGTAACACTGGCGGTATCAGATGGTGACAATACGACGACCACCAATTTCAAGCTGACGGTCTACCCGGTGAATGACCTGCCTGTAGCGGCAGACGATACCGTGACCACGAGCGAAGATACTGCGGTGACGATTGATGTGCTGGCGAATGACAGTGACCTTGAAACGGCGCACGCCAGCCTGCGCGTTACGGATATTACCCAGCCCACGCATGGCCGTCTGGCCCTTGCGGGCACCGGCAAATATACCTATACACCGTATGCCAATTTTAACGGCACCGATAGCTTTACCTATATCATGACTGACGGGCAGGTAGAGGAAACGGCGACTGTCACCATTACGGTAGAGGCGGTCAACGACGCACCCCGCATCTGGCGGGACATCTGGCGCTCGCTTACCAGTACGACCGAAACGACCCCTGTCGATATTGCTTTTATCCAATCTGGCATTGTGGGCGACGTGGACAACACACTGGATGAACTGTACATTGCCGGGGTGCAAAACGAACAGGGCGGCACGGTGACGATTAGCGAGGATAAAAAAAGCGTGAGCTTTACACCTGATGTAGCAGGGGTGGGCGGATCGTTTGAAATCCGCATCCGTGACCGCGCTGAAGGCGACGCGAGCCTAAAATACAGCGGCTGGGCCACCGTACACCTTGGGGTGGGTGGGTCTGCCTCGCTGTGGTCTGAAAACGCATGGGTAGAGCGCGATGAGGATTCTGCCCCTTACAGCTTTAATTTAATGTCGTATATTCATAAAAGTGGTAGTTTCAGCAATATAACCATTAATACCAGCAATTTGTCTGCGGCAACGGCTGCGCTGGATATGGATGTTGCAGCACAAACGGCGACCCTGACCATTACACCAAAGCCGGATGCTTATACGACAACGACCGAATCCCTGACTTATACGGTGACGGATAGCGACAACGGCCTTACAACGAATGGCAATGTGTATGTCACGCTGTACCCGGTGAATGACGCCCCCACAATTACTGCGGCGGCGGGCTCACAGCCTCTTGCAGATACTACTTTGCCGGAGGACACGGTGGCGGGCCCCTATGTGGTAGACCTTGCCGATGTGGACAGCAGTGACATTTCATTTCAGGTTTACCTGCAAAACAGTGACGCAGACCACCCGGTGCTGCTGGATGAGGGCGTTTCGCTGCAGCGCACAGGTGACGAGGTGACCGTAAAGCTAAACCCGGTTGAAAACGCCAGTGGCAGTGCCACCGTTACGCTGGTGGCAAGCGACGGGATGATCAGCACCAGCAAAAGCTTTACCGCCACCTTTACCCCGGTCAACGATGCCCCCGTGGCGGCCGGCAGTACGCAGGTGGTGTTTGAGGACACCACAGACAACGAATTTGGCATTGAACTAGACCACGCGGACCCAGACGGCGATACGCTGACCCTTAGCATTGCAGAGGGCGGTGCGCCGCAGCATGGTACTGCCAGTGTGTCGGGGGCGACCATTCTGTATACCCCGGCTTCCAATTACAATGGGCTGGACAGCATTATTTACCAGCTGACCGACCCAGACGGTGCGGCGGCACAGGCGACCATTCAAATTACGGTGCAAAGTGTGAACGACCTGCCGGTCATTGCCGGGCTGCCTGCGGACTATGCCACGCAGGAGGATGCCGCCGCCTTTGCATTGCCCTTTACGGTCAGCGATGTGGACGGCGAAGCACTGCAAGTGACTATGACCCACACCAATGAAGCACTGTTCCCCGGTTTAAAGCTGGTGGGCAGCGGCAGCACTTGGCGCATTGAGGCAGATTCTGCCGACAACGCATTTGGCACCGACACGGTGACGGTCACAGTAAAGGATGCCGAGGGCCTTGCGGATGAGACCAAAGCCATTACCATGGTGGTGGAACTCAGTGTTGCATCGGTAAATGATCTGCCGGATGCACAGCAGGACAGCGGCACGACAGCAGAGGATACCCCTGTTTTGCTGGATGTGCTGGCGAACGACCACGATATTGAAGACGATGCCGCGGGTCGTGCACTGCAAATTATCGAGATCAGCGCCCCTTCGCACGGCACGGTCACTTACAGCGGCGGCAAACTGCTGTACAGCCCGGCGGTAAACTATTACGGCACCGACAGCTTTACCTACATGGTGTCCGACAGCAACGACGGCCATGTTGCCAATGTGCCGGTGTCCCTGCAAATTACCCCGGTAAATGACGCACCGGATGCAAAGCCGGACAACAGCACGATTGAGGAAGACGGCGAAGCAGAAATTGATGTGCTGGCCAATGACACCGATGTGGAAAATAACGACCTCGTTTTGGTGGCAGATGGTTTTTCGGCGCTGGCCGATGGCAGCGGCACCGTGCAGCACGGCACGGTGGATATCCGCAACGGCAAAGTAGTGTTTACCCCGGATGCCAACTGGAACGGCACGGCGGTGTTTTATTACACGGTTTCTGACCAGCAGGCAGAAAATTCAATTAGCCGCGCCAAGGTAACGGTGACGGTGCACCCGGTGAACGATGCGCCCACCATGACCGATGCGGATGACGCCACCGATGACTGGGTGATGAACGAGGATGAAGCGAGTGCTGCAAACCGCACCTTCTCCTTCACGGTTGCCGATGTGGAAACATCGCCCCAAAACCTGATCGTCACGCTGGAAAGCTCGAACGCTAGTGTGTTCCCCGCAACGGCGATCACGCTGCAGGGCACAGAGGTCAAAACCATTGTGCTGCCAAAGCCGCCCGCCAACTGGAACGGCGTTGTCAACATTACGGTTTCACTGAGCGACGGCGTCAACACGACACAAAAGGTCTACCGCGCGGTCGTGACACCGGTCAACGACGCGCCGGTGCTTGCCGTGCAAGCCATTACAACGGCAGAGGATACCCCTAAAACCGCAAAGGCGACCAGTACAGACGTGGACGGCGGCACCCCGACATACAGTATTGCGACCCCCTCACTGCATGGTACGGTATCGATTAACGAAACAACCGGCAGCTACACTTATGCCCCTGCGGCAAACTATTATGGCACTGACAGCTTTGTGGTGCAGGTCAGTGACGGCAACGGCGGCACAGCACAAAAAGCGGTTGCGGTGACGGTGACCGCGGTCAATGACGCCCCTGCGGCGCAGGACGATACGGCCGAGACCGACGAAGATACCCCGGTGCTGATTACTGTGCGGGCAAATGACAGCGATATTGAAAACGATACGCTGAGCCTTGTGGCCAGCGGCATTACCGGGGCGACCGGTGGCAGTGCGGCAGTGCAGGGCAGCCAAATTAAGTTTACCCCGGCGCTAAATTTTAACGGCACCGCCGGCTTCTCGTACACTGTCACCGATGGAACGAAGCAAACAACGGCACATGTCACGGTGACAGTACACCCGGTGAACGATGCCCCCACCTTGGCGGCACCTGCACTTAGCGTGACCGAAGACGTACCGGCGGCCAGCAGTTTTGTGGGTAGCGACGTGGATGGCGATACGCTGCACTATGCAGTGACTACACTGCCTGCGCATGGCAATCTATCGCTAAGCACGGCAAGTGGCAGTTATACTTATGCCCCTGCGCCCAACTACAATGGGCCGGACAGCTTTGTGGTACAGGCCAGTGACGGCAATGGCGGCGTTGCAACCAAAACAGTTTCGTTTACCGTGCTTGCGGCAAATGATGCCCCCGCTGCCGGGGACGTGGACACGACCACGGCAGAAGATACACCGGTACTGTTTGATGTGCTGGCACTGGCAAGTGATGTGGATGCCGACCCGACACTAAACAAAGACCCGTTACTGCCCACCGGCAGCAAAACACTTTCAATTGCCCCTGCGGGCTTTAGTGGCGTAGAGCATGGCACGGTACAGCTTGTGAGTGACGGCGGCACGACAAAAATTAAATTTACCCCTGCCGCCAACTGGAACGGCATTGAAAGCTTTGCTTATACCATCACCGATGGGCTGGGCGCACAGGCGACTGCCACCATTTCACTTGCGGTGACCCCGGTGAACGATGCCCCCACCGCGGTGGCAGATAGTGTGCTTACGGCAGAGGATAGCAACATCACGGTCGACGTGCTTGCAAATGATACCGATGTGGATGCAAGCACGACGCTCAATACCTACCCCGGTGCTGTGCTAAGTCAGGATTTGCAGGTTGTTTCACTGGCGGGTGTCGACAACGGCACCGCCGAAATTGCAGGCAACAAGGTGATCTTCCACCCGGCGGCAAACTGGCATGGGGACGAGAGTTTCCAATACACCATAAAAGATGCGAGCGGCGCGCAGGCGACGGCCACGGTTTCTATCACCGTTGTCAGTGTCAACGACGCCCCGGCAGCGGTGCGGGACACCGCGACGACGCAAGAGGACACCCCGGTCGTGATTGATGTGCTGGCCAATGATACCGATGCGGATACGGCTACCGATGCCGAGGTGCTTACTATTCAGATGGTAAGTGATGTGACCGGTGGCGGCGCTGCAATTTCGGCAGACGGCAAAACTATCACCTATACCCCCGGGGCCAATAACAACGGGACATTCGGTTTTAACTACACCGTGCGGGATGTCGCCGGTGCAACGTCCAGTGCGGCGGTGCAGGTGACGGTAACGCCGGTCAACGACGCGCCGGTGGCACAAAATGATACTGTCACAACGCCGGAAGATGTGGCCATCACGCTGGACCTGCTGGCCAACGACACCGATGCGGACCTTGCGCAGGAAGGTGATACGCTGACCATCACGCAGGTAACGGGTGCGCTGCACGGCACGACGCAGGTTGCGCCAAACGGCAAAACGGTGCTGTATACCCCGGCGGCCAACTGGCACGGGGCGGAGACACTGGCTTATACCATGCAGGATGCTGCGGGCGAAACGGATACCGCGCAGGTGGCACTGACGGTGACCCCAGTCAACGACGCGCCGCTGGCCCCCACACTGCTGACCCCCACTGGCAGCGATGCCTATAAAGACGGGCAAACGGTGCACGTCACCTGGGCCACGGCCACAGATGTGGATGGCGACAGCGTGAGCTACCGGCTCGAGTTTTATGACGGCAATGCGTGGCACACGCTGGCAGACGGGCTGGCTGATACCGCCTATGACCATCTGCTGGCAGATACGAAGCTGACGAGCAACATGGTTTGCTACCGCGTTACGGCAACAGACGGGCTGGTACAGGTGCCGGCCACCGGCGAGCGGTTTATCATCGACAACACGCCCCCCGCTGCCGTAGTGGTCACCGCGACACAGGGCAACGGCAGTTGGGCGGGCGCAACCGCGCAGTTCTCACTTTCCGGCGGGCAAGACCTTTTGCCGTTCACTTATGCGTACAGCACCGACGGCAGCAAGTGGGTGACACTGGCCAGCGGGCAAAAAGTCAGTTTTGCCACCCGCACGCTGGTGTATTACCGCGCGGTAGACAAGCTTGGCAATACCTTTACCGGCAATGTGGAACTGTTTGTAGACCTTGAAGCACCGGTGTTTGACACTTCGGCCCCAACAGCCCCCACTAACCAAAACGTGCCCATTACCCTACGACTTGCCACCGACCCGGGCGGCAGCGGCAACGACTACCTGCTGTTACCGGACGGCACCCGCGCTACCCCGCAGGATACGATCGTGTGGTCCGCCACAGACAATGGCAGCTATACCTTTACGCTGGTGGATGTCGCCGGTAATCGCACTGAAAAAACAGTGACGGTCAGCAATATCGACCGGGTACCGCCGGTGATTCGTCTTGCCAGCAGTGTAGTGGCCGGGCGTGTTTCCACAAAGCCTATCTCGTTGAACATTGACGTGACAGATGCGGCTTCGGGTATTTCGTCGAAAACCATTTCACTCAGCGGCGCTGCCGGTGGGGCACAGGGCAGCACGGTGTTCAGTCTCGCTTCAGATGGTACTTATTATGTGCACGTCACAGTGACCGATGGGGCGGGCAATACGTCTACTGCGGTATTTGGGCCGTTTTCCATTGACAGCACACCGCCCAAGGTCAGTTACAAGGTGGGCGATTTGACATCGAAGGGCGGTAAGATTTTACTGGATGTACCGCAGGGGGTCACAGGCACGGTGAAACTGACCCTGCCGGATGGCACGGTGGTGGAAAGTACGATTGCCGATTTCAACTTTACCGCGACCCAAAGCGGGGAGTATATTTTGGAGGTTTCAGACGAAGCGGGCAACGTGACAAGGCAGGTCATCACCGTGACTTTGCCGGATGATGCGGTGCCGCAGGCAGCCCCCACCCGCCCGGCAGAGACCCCGGCGCCGGCACCGGCCGAGCTACACCAGGACGGTGACATTGTTTACTCGGCGCTTGCGCTGGGCGCAGTGTTGCTGGTACTGCTGTTGTTGCTTGCCCTGCGGCGCCCCGTAAAGCTGGAATATGAGGGCACCGGCCGAAATGGCAAACAAAAGCGCATTGTAAAACGCCGCTTTGCGTGGCGCCCGGCAGAGGGCAAAACGCTGAAAATCGACGCGACCCGCCGATTTGCGGGGGTCACGGTGCGGCTGGTCACCGTCAGCATGACAAAAGGCTTTAGTAAGCGCATGCGCAAGCGCTATGTTTCCATCTGGCTGGATGACACCGAGCGTGCACGCATTTTGGTGCCGCCCCAGCAGGACGAGCGCTGGTCGCACACGCTGCCGCGCTGATTTGACTTGTTGTAAATAGGCAAACAATAAACAGGCAGGCCCCGCGGGGCCTGCCTGTTTTGTCGGTTTTATAAATTTAACGGTAGCAACCGGGCCGCCGCAGCGTAAAATAGGGGTTTTGGCTGCGCAGTGCCCCAGCTGCCGCAAGGTCAACGTCGCACAGCAGCAGCGTTTCATCGCTGCCCGCTTTCGCGGCAACATTGCCATGCGGGTCGATTACCAGCGACTGCCCGTTAAAAAGCATGGCATCCTCCCGCCCGGTGCGGTTGCACATGGCCACCCACACACTGCTTTGCATGGCTTGTACCCGCAGCTCCCACTCAAACAGTTCCATCGGCTCGCCTTCGGTGTTGGCGGTGGGGATGAGGATCAAATCGGCCCCCAGCGCCGCACAGGTGCGAATACTCTCCGGCAAATGCCGGTCAAAGCAGATCACGATGCCCACCTTGCCCCACGGGGTGTCGTAGACGTGAAACCCGTCCTCTGCCGGGGTGTAATAATCCTGCTCGTAAAACAGCGGTGCCTGTGTAATGTGTACCATTTTAGAAATACCGCGGGGCACGCCGCCCGCGTCAAGCATCAGCGAGGCATCGTAATACCCTGCACCCTGCTGTAAATAGACATTGGGCACGGCCCAAAGGTGCAGCCGGCGGCAGGCATCTGCAAGGGTCTGCAAGGCATCGTCGCCCAAGGTGTGTGCAGCGCCGTGCATATCGCGCCCTGCGTATTGTGGGAAAAACGGGGTCAGTTGCAATTCGGGGAATAGCACCATCTCTGCACCCCGCTGGGCCGCTTGCTGCATGGCCCGCAGCGCAGCTTGCAAATTTTCCTCTTCAGTCGGTGCCAGCTTCATCTGTGCCAGTGCCAGTTTCACCTGCAATCGCCTCCTTTTTTATTGTCTTTGCAGCGCCCGCTTTTTGAAACAGCCACAGCCCGGACAGGATCAGTGCCCCACCCACAAAGGTGGCGGGGGTGGGCGCTTCACCCAGCAGGGCAAAGCCCAGTACGGTTGCAAGAAACGGGGTGACAAACATAAAATTCGTCACGTCGCTGGTCTTTTCGGCCTGCGACAGCGCGGCCGACCACAAAAGGTACCCTATCGCACTGGGGAAAATGCCGAGGTACAGCATCATGCCCCATTCGTAAGTGGGTGCCGCCCAAAGCTGTGCCGCAGCCTTGGGCAGCTGGGGCAGCATCAGCAATGTGCCGCCCCAAATGCTGTAGGCGGTTGCCTGCAATGCGGTGTAGCGGCCTTTAAAAAAGCGCTGCATCAGGTTGTACCCGCTGATGGCAACGGCGGCAATCAGCATCCAAAACACACCGCTGTTCAGTGAAAGTACGCCGTCCCATAATGTCAGCACTAAAATGCCGCCAAATGAAACAGCAATGGCACCCCACCCGCCCGGTGACAGGGTCTCTTTTAGCAGGATGCTCGCCGCCAGCGCGGTGAGGATGGGCCCGGTGGCAATCAGCACGCTGCCGGTCGCGGCGCTCAGCGTCATCGACGCCCGGTTAAACGCGGCCATATACAGCGCAAAGCCCAGCCCGCCGGAAAGCAAAAACAGAGGGATATCTTTTTTGCGCGGCAGGCCGACTTTGTACTTTGGGGCAATGGCGATAAAGCAGAGCGAGGCAATGGCATAGCGCAAGACACCAATGGAAGAGGTCGTGAAACACACCAGTGCAATTTTGGTAAAAACAAAGGTGGAAGCCCATAAGACGATCGTGGTCAGTGCGAACAGGGACGATTTCTTTTTCATGGGGGCGGTGGGCGGCACGGCCGCCATCCTTTCAGGTTGAAGTTGGATTTTCAGGGGTTGTAAATGGTGTTGCAGAACACGACCGGCACACTGCCATTGTTTTCATAACGGTGTGCTTCATCGGCAAAAAAGTGAATGGCGTGCTGTGCCGGCACTGTGTAAGTCGTGTCGCCGTGGCGCAGGGTCAAAGTGCCGGTAAAAACAGTCAAATGTTCTTGCACCCCGGCTTCGTGCGTGCGCACGCTGCTTTGGCCGCCGGGCTCAATTTCGCCCCAAAAAATTTCAAACTTTTTTTGCCGGTCGGCGGGGAACAGCGTATAAATGTGCATGCGCCCGCCCTCATCCTCTACCGGGGCAAGCTCGTTTTTATCAATAATAGTAGGCGAGGGCTGTGTGCTGCTTACTAGTTCAGACAGCGTGATGTGAAACGCCGCCGCAATTTTGTATAGCGTGTTCAGCGTGGGGCTGCTTTGCGCCTGTTCAATCTGGCAGAGCATCGTTTTGCTGACGCCGGTGCGCTCGGCCGTTTTTTCAAGGCTGAACCCCGCTTCTTCCCGCAGCCGCTTTAAATTACCGGCGACAATGCGGTTGATGTTTTCCATCAAAATCCCCCTTTGCAAAATTTGATATAGTGATATTAACATACCAATATAACGAATGCAAGCAAAATAATGGAGCTGGCGGGCAGGGGGCGAAGCCTGTTGGGTTTTGCCTCTTTTGCCCGCACCAGTCGGTACGCTCCACAGCGTGCAGACAGGCCACCCAGTGGCACACACAAACAACAGCACCCACGGCAAAGCCATGGGTGCTGTTGTTTGTGTACTTATAAAAAACTGATGCAAAGGGCTTATGCTGCCGCTTATGCTGCCGCTTACGCTGCCGCTTATGCTGCCGCTTATGCTGCCGCTTATGCTGCCGCTTACGCTGCCGCTTATGCTGCCGCTTATGCTGCCGCTTATGCTGCCGCTTATGCTGCCGCTTACGCTAAAAATTCGCAGGTAAAGGCCGTGCCCGCGGGCTGGGTGCGCAGTGTGCCGTTTTGCCACGCAAAGTGCAACGGTATGCCGTTTTCATCGTAAAATGTGTAACTGCCGTTTTCGCCGGCAAGCACAAAGTGCAGCGGGCCGCTTGCGTGTACCGCGTTACCCACATCGCTGCCAAGGCCGCCGCCGGGGGCAAGGTGCAGCGCAAGGCCACAGCCCCCGCGTACCCACACCGGCAGCTTGCCGGGCAGCGTTGCCGTCACGGTTTGCCCGCCCTGCGTGTGCTCGTGGGTAAAAAGCGAATACCACTGCCCACTGGGCAGGTACACCTTGCGGCCGGTAGCATTTTCAGCCAGCAGTGGGGCGACGAGCAAACTGTCACCCAGTAAAAATTCGTCGTCGCAAACGGCGGCAGTGGCGTCATCAGGCCAACCATACACCAGTGGGCGCAGCATGGGGGTGCTGGCGGCAGCGCAGTGCAGTGCCGTGCTGTACAAATAGGGCAGCAGGTTCATGCGCAGCCGGTGCCAAAACCGCAGTTCTTCGGTAAGGCCCGGCGCGCTAAAGGCGGTGGCAAGGTTCCACGGGCTGCGCTCGTTATCCCCGGCAGCACCCGCCATCAGCTCTTTAAACTGCCCGCCGTCCGGCTCTGAATGCCATTGCATAATCGGCGCAAAGCAGGCCATCATCGTGGCGCGGCGGTACAAATCCGGCGTGGGCAATGGCCCTGCAAACCCTGCAATGTCAAAGCCCCAAAACACAATGCCGCTCATTGCGGCAGAAAGCCCAGCGTGCAGCACGCTGCGCAGTTCGTCGTTTGTTGATTGCTGGTCGCCCGCCCAAAGGCAGGGGCTGGTGTGCTGCCCGGCATACCCCGCGCGGCTGAACAGCACCTTGTCGCTGCCCAAAAACGCGCTGTAAGCACTGGTATAACTTTGCGCGTACCGGTTTTTTTGTGCGCGGCCGGTGCTGCCGTCGTAACACTGTATATCGTCGCTGTAAATAAATTCGCCGCCGTCGGTTTTAAAGCCGTCCACCCCCATGTCCAGCAGATATTGCCGTTTGGCAAACCAGCTTTGCCGTGTTGCGGGGTTGGTAAAATCGGGGATCATCGACCCGGGGAACCAGTGCCCCTGCGGGATGGTGTACGGCGTGCCGTCGGCATTTTTTACGCACAGGCCGCGCCTTACCGCATTTTCGCGGTCAAGGTCATTTTGCGGGCAGGGGGGCTCGTCGTCGCTTTGCTTTTTATACACCGGTATCTGCCACAGCACAAGGTGTACCCCGGCATCGTGCAATTTGTCAATCATTGCGCGCGGGTCTTGCCAGTGGGCGCTTTCGCTGAAATCAAAATCCTCATACCGCAGCGCCTCGCCATTTGGCCGCGGGGTGTAGCGTGCGCCGTTCCATGTATAAAAGGTGGCTTCATCACTCCACGCTTCCACCACCAGTACCGTGGCGGGGTAGCCGTGGTTTTTTAGCAGCTCCAGCTGTTGTTCTACCTGCTGCTGGGTGTTCCACCGGTTCGCCGAGATCCACGGCCCAAACGCCCATTTCGGCGGCACGGGTGCCGGGCCAAAGTGTTGCATGTAAGCCCGCACCAGCTCTGCCGGGGTGCCGGTGCCGGCAAATACCGGGGCGCCGCCGGGCAGCAGCACGGTAATTGCGTCACCCGTAAAATCAAAGGTGGTCACTTCGTCGGTGTCCACCAGCAGGCCAAAGCCGCTGTCGGTGCAAAAAAACGGGGCGGGGCAGTAGGTCTTTTCGCCCTGGTAGCAAAATTTTTCCTCCACTACGTTTTGGCACACAAGGCCTTTTTGGTTGAAACGGTTAAATTTTTCGCCCATGCCGTAAGCGCCCCGGTAGGGCAGGCGAATGGTCAAAGTAGTGGCGTTTGCCCCCGCTTTTGCGGTAAGCACGGCGTTGCCGCCACCGGGTAGCGGCAGCGTCATGGGCAGTGCGTCAAGTGCTAATGGTTGCATGTAATCACCCCTTCACGCCGCCCACGGTCAGCCCGTCTTTAAAGTATTTTTGCGCGGCAATGTACACAATTAAAATAGGCACGATGGACACCAGTGCGCCGGCCATCATCAGGTTATACTGGTTTTTAAATTCGCCGGACAGCGTGCTGAGCAGCAGCGGCAGTGTGTACTTTGATTTTTCGGTCAGCAATACCAGCGGCAACAGGTAGTCGTTCCACAAGTCCATAAACGACAGCACCGCCAGCGTTGCCAGTGTGCCGGAGCACAGCGGCAGAATGATCTTGCCAAAAATCGTCCACAGCCCGGCCCCGTCGATGACCGCGGCCTCGATGTAAGCGTTGTTGATGGTCATCATTTTTTGCCGCAGCATAAAAATGGCGAACGCGTTAAACATTTGCAGCAGCAAAAAGGCGTTTAAGCTGTTGGTCAGGTGCAGGCGGGTCATCACGATAAACAGTGGGATAAACGTGATCTGCGCGGGGATCATCAGCGCGGTGAGGTAAATTTTAAAAGTTGCCTCGCGGCCTTTAAACGCGATTTTAGTCAGCGCAAAGGCGGCCATACTGGCGCAGATGAGCCGTGCAAAGGTAGAAGCAATGGCAAGGTAAAAGCTGTTGGCGACCGAGCTTGCAAAATTCGGGATCTGAAACAGCTTTTGGTAAACCTCCAGCGTCGGTTCTTTCGGTATCCACTCCACCGGCACGCTCATCAACGCGCCGCGGTTTTTAAGGCTGGTCACCACCATCCAGAAAAACGGGATGCACACGATGAATGCAATTACCAGCGCAAACAGATAAAACAGTACTTTGCCGGTCGTGCGTTTCAGGCGCATCGTATCAATCATCGTAATTCACCCACTTTTTCTGTAATTTCATCTGGATGCCGGTCAGCACCAGCAAAATGGCAAATAAGATCCAGCTGTAGGCTGAGGCATACCCCATTTCGTAATACCGAAAACCGTACTTGTAAATGCGCTCTACCAGCATCATTGTGGCCCCACCCGGGCCGCCGTCCGGTGTCATGATCATGATCTGCGGGAACAGCTGGAACGAGCTGATCAGGCTGATGATCATGATGAAAAACAATGTCGGGGTGAGCAGCGGCAGCGTGATGCGAAAAAACTGCTTCACCTTGCCCGCGCCGTCAATGGCGGCGGCCTCGTAATACTGCCGGTTAATGCCTTGCAGGCCGGCCATCAGCATCAGGCCAAAGTAGCCCATGTCCTTCCACACCGAGGCCAGTACAATGGCGGGGATGGCCCACTGCGAGCTTTGCAGCCAGTTGGGCCCGTCGATGCCCACCAGCCCCAGCAGCGAGTTGATGATGCCGTACTGCGGGCTGAGCGCCCATTTCCAGATCAGCGCACCGGCCACCCACGAGGTGATGACCGGGATATAATACACGACACGCAAAAAGCCCACGCCGCGCATTTTGCTGTTGAGCACCAGCGCCACCGCCATGGCGGCAACCAGCATCAGCGGGATGTACAGCACAATAAACCACAGCGTGTTGCCCAGTACCTGATACAGCTCTTTGCTGGTGAAAATCTCGACATAGTTCTGCAGCCCCACAAAGAATTGCTGCATGAACCCCCCGAAGTCCGAAAACAGTGTCAGCTCGCTTAAGCCGTCCCAGTCGGTCACGCTGATAAACAGCTGGGTGATCATCGGCAGGATGCTGAACAAGATAAAGCCGACCATGCTGGGGAGCAAGAATGGCAAAGCCGCTTTCCATCCGGCCTGTCGGGTTTTTTTCATTGATTATCCGCCCTTTCCTAAAAAACAAGGGCAGGCAATGCCTGCCCTTGATGGGGATCGCTTATTTTGTAAGGTCTATTTTTTCCTGGCATTCCGCCTGCATGGCTTTCAGCGCCTCTTGCGGGGTCACGGTGCCTGCCGCGGCATCGGTCAAATGACGGCCCACAATGTCCTGCAACTCGGCAAACTGGGTGATGACCGGCGGGGTGACAAGGTAGTCAAGGCTTTTAAACACTGCTTCACGGTTCGCCGGCGGGGTCTTTTCTTTATACTGGCTCAAAATGTTCTCGTCGGTCACAGGGGGCAGCTCCCACGCGGCATCCAAACGAATTTGGGTGGCTTTGGGGTCGGACGACAGGAACGCAATAAACTTTGCAGCTTCGTTTGCAACCTTGCTGTCTTTCGAAATGACATACCCGTTCGAGAAGAAGTGGGTCGCTTTCTGGGTGTGGCCGGGCTCTACGGCGATATCCCACGCAAAATCGCAGTTTTCGGTAAAGTCGGGGAAGGCCCAAATGCCGGTGACGATCATGCCAAGGCGGCCGGATTTAAACAGGTCCCAGTCGCCCATGCCGCCCATTTGCTCCGGGGTGGGCATTACGTTGCTCTTTAGCTGCATATCCACCAGATATTGCAGGGTCTCCACGTTTTCGGGGGTATCCATCGTAAACTGGGTAAAGTCATCGTTAAACAGGCTGCCGCCGTTCTGCTTGACGGTCTTGTAAAACTCGTTGAACGAGATGGGGTGGTAATACCCAAAGGTGTCGTCGCCCAGTGCGCGGATTTTTTCAGCCGCGGCCATCGCGTCCTCCCATGTCCACTCGTCGGTGGGGTAGGCGACCTTTGCTTTGTCAAACAGGTCTTTATTGTAAATCAGCACGACGTTTGAAAAGCTGTTGGGCACGCCATACTGCTTACCGTCGGCGTTAAAAGCGCTCAGCGCCATCTTGTTATACACAGAGGTGTCAATGCCCTCGGTTTTGAGAATATCATCCAGCGGCATCAGCGCGCCTTTTTTGGCATACGAGACAAAGTTTTCGTAGTTCAGCTCAAACACATCAGGGGCTTTGCCGCCAGACACCTTTGCGGTGAGCTGGGTGAAATAATCGTCATAGCCGTAAGATTGCAGCTGAATGGTGACATTGGGGTGCTCGGCAGTATAGGCATCAATCATCTGCTGCAAATAGGCCTCGTTGTCGCCAGAGCCCGAAAACTGCTCAAATGTAATGGTGACGGGCTCGTCGGCGGTGCTGGCGGCAGGGGTGCTGCTGGCAGCCGATGCGGCCGCAGAGGATGCGCCGCCGCAGGCAGAAAACATCAGTGCAGCGGCCAGTGCTGCTGCAATAAGAGACAAGTGCTTTTTCATTGGGGTCCTCCTTATTCCTTTGTGGTTGATTTTTTTGCCCTTATCGCTTACACTGTGTGGTAACGACAAAGGCTCTTCGCAAGCGTCTTTGTTGTGGCGGTTCACACAAACTGTTCAGGTGGGTGTGGGCCGTTTCTTTTCCCATTTTTCACGTTCCCTCCTTAATTTAAATTTTTCACAGAAGCCCGTTCTACAAGCGTGACCGGCAGGATCAGCTCCTGCTTGGTGAGGCCGGGTTCGTTGATGCTGTTGAGCAGCAGTTCCACTGCTTTTTCGCCCTTCAGCGATATTTTTTGCCGAATCGTCGAAAGCCCGGGCGTGAGGTACTGCGAAATTTCCACGTCGTCAAAGCCCATGACAGAAATTTCGTTTGGCACATTCACGCCGCGCTCATAGAATTCTTTCATAGCCCCAACCGCAAGGATATCGGCGGCGGCAACCACGGCGGTTGCAGGCAGCCCTGCCTGTAAAAAGCGGTCGGCCAGCGCAAGGCCGCTGTCGTAGTTGATGTTGCCCTCAAACACATTGCGCTCGTCAAACGGGATTCCCTTTTCTTCCAGCGCCTGCCGGTAACCCGCAAGGCGCTTTTGCATGACGCCGTTCTCTTTCAGCTGGCCGCAAAAAAACGCGACGTCACGGTGGCCGCAGCCCAGCACATAACGGGTGGCAAGGTAGCTGCCGTAAGCATCGTCAATGCGAATGCTGTGAAAATAGTGGTCGTTGCAATAGCTGTCAATCAGCACAATGGGGATCTGTGTCGCCTTCATCTGCTGGTAAAACTCGTCGGGGTACATGCCAATGACAATAATGCCGTCAAGGTTGCGCTCCTGCGCGAGGGTCAGGTAGCTTTCATTGATATCGGTGGCAGAAATAATCACATGGTAGCCTTGCCCGCGTGCATAATACTCAATGCTGCCCACAATTTCGCTGTAAAAGCTGTTTTGCAGCATCAGGCGGCTGCCGGGCTCTGTCTGCGGCACCACGACGCCAATCAGCTTTGAATCGCGGCTGGTCAGGCTGCGCGCGCTTAAATCCGGTACATAATTTAATTCTTGCACGGCCTGCAATACGCGGGCCGCGGTTTCGGGAGAAATGCTTTTTTTGCCGTTTAGTACGTAAGACACGGTAGCGGGGCTGACCTGCGCCGCAGAGGCGACGTCTTTTAGGGTTGCTCGCTTTTTCATCCTGCATCCGCTCCCAATCGTTTAATCGCTTAACCTGTTACAAACACATAATAACCAATAAACACCCATATGTCAATCACTTTTCTAAGAAAATAGCCAAATTTGTGTTGACATAAATTGAATATATGGTATATTTGGCTTATAAAATGTTTAAGCGGTTAAACAAAGAGGGGATGAAGATGGACAATTTAAAATTACCCGGCGGCAACGAGCTGGTCTCCCTGCCGTCGATCGACGCGCAAAGCGCCGGGATAGAAGACGTGACGTTTTTACATATGGGGTATAAGGGCCTGGTAGACCTGCGCGGCCCGGCGGGCGGCGCGTTGATTGCCCCGTGGGTGCAGCTGGGCGGGCAGGCGGCACCGTTGCACGGCCTTACTTGGGCGCGGCCAAACGGCTGGACGCCCCAGTTTCGCGGGTTTGCCGGCACACTGCCACTAGAGGGCACCTACCTTTCACCCATTGGCGAGCGCGGGTTTGCGGTGCATCTTGTGCTGCATAATAATGGCACACAGCCGGTAGAGTTGCGCTTTGGCCTGTGTGGTGAGTGGGCGGGCAGCTGGCACTGTGTGAATGAAGAAAAAGAAATAGAGGGCACCCGCCATTGTACCCGCAGCGGGTGGAACGACAGTATTGTGTTTGACCACCGCTGCGGCGTGCCACTGTACAGCTTTGCCCCAATGGCCGACCGCCCGTGCGAATCGGCGTTTACACAAACGCCGGGTGGCGGCATCAGCTATACGCTTACCTGTAGTGAAACACTGGCCCCCGGCGCCGCTTGTACGCTGAACATTTACTGGGGCTTTGGGTTTGAAGAGGTGGCGGCCGCCACCAGCGCCAAAGAGATGCTGCGTCAGGGCTATGCGCGCGAATGGCAGCGCACCTGCACCTGGCTTGCGAAGCGCAGCATCCACTGGCAGGACGAAGCCCTGAGCACCCTGTACAACACCAATTTGTTTTTTTGCATCTTCTTTTCTACCGGCATCACGCTGGACACCGAAGAGCTGGTGCTGGTGACGAGCCGCAGCCCGCGCTATTATGTCAGCGCCGCCTATTGGGACAGGGACAGCCTGCTGTGGAGCTTCCCCGCAATTTTGGCGGCGGATGTACCGCTTGCAAAACAGATGCTGCTTTACGCCTTTGGCCGCCAGCGCCGCAACTTTGGCGTGCACTCGCGGTTTATTGACGGCACGGTGCTGGAGCCCGGCTTTGAGTTGGACGAATTAGTGGCCCCGCTTTTGGCGCTGGAGCGCTATGTAGAGCAAAGCGGCGACACCGCGCTTTTGGCACACCCGGACGTAGTGTGCGGCATCGAAGACATTTTACAAAAGCTGGCGCTGCACAAAGCGCCAGACACAGAGCTGTACGAGACTTTTTTGCAGCCGACCGACGATGAGCACGTGTACCCCTACCTTACCTATGACAATGTGCTGGTGTGGCGCGCGCTGCAATTTGTGGCCCGCGCGGTGCCGGGGCAGGCAGCGTTGCAGCAACAGGCGCAGCGGGTAAAAGAGGCGATTTTGGCCCACTGCGTGGTAAAAAAGGGCGCGGGTGCGCCGTATTTTGCGTGGTCGGTAGACCTTGCAGGGCACCACGATGTGTACGACGAGCCGCCGGGCAGCCTGCAACTGTTGCCGACCCTTGGGTTTTGCAGCGAGCAGGATGAAACGTGGCAAAACACGGTGGCGCTCATTCGCGCGCCGGGTTATCAATACAGCTTTGCAGGCAGCCGTTTTGCAGAGATCGGTTGCCCGCACGCGCCGCACCCATGGATCCTCAGCGTTGCCAACAGCCTTTTGTGCGGCAGGGTAGAGCATAGCCTTGCCATTTTGCGCGCAGCGCCAATGGATGGTGGCATTGCGTGTGAGAGCATTGACGAAGAGACCGGTGTGTGCACCAGTGGCGAAGCTTTTGCCACCTGTGCGGGCTTTTTGTGCTATAGCCTGCGCACCGCGGTGGAAGGCGGTGGGCCCCGTGCGTGACGACCTTTTATTGAACGGCTGGCAGATCAGCGGGCAGAGCACCGGGTTTGACGACGCTTTTTTTGAAAGCATCTTTTTTACCGGTAACGGCCGCATGGGCGCGCGCGGCACGGCGGCGGGCGACACGGCACTGCGCCCGGTGCAGCGCGGGCTGTTTGTGGCCGGCATGTTTGACGAGATCAAACCCGGCATTACCGACATTGTCAACCTGCCCACCCCCATTTGGCATGCGCTGATTATTGGCGGGCAGCAGGCGGTACTTTGCAGCAAGGTGGCCCATACGCTGGACCTTGCAACCGGGGTGCTGACCCAGCACTATACCGTGCAGGGTGGCGGCGTTAAAGTTACGGTGTGCGAGCAGCGGTTTTTCAGCCAAAGCAACCCCGCAGTGGTGGCGCAAAGGTTAACGTTATGTGCAAATGCCCCGGTGCAGCTGCGCATCGAAAGCGGCGTGTTGACCGCAAGCTGTAACTGCCCGGTGCCGGACGACCAGGTCAAAGAAAACAGCGAGACCGTGCAGCTTACCCGGTTTGAGCAGCTGCAAGCGGCGCCGCAGGGGTTTACGGTGCACTTTCGCACCGCAACGACGGCGATCGCGCTGCAACAAGCACTGCAATTCAGCCTGCCGCAGGGGTTTGCGTCTCGGCTGTTTGAACGGCAGGGCGAAACCTGCGGGCTGCAATTAGACGGTGTGCTTGCCGCAGGGGTGCCGGTACAACTGGACAAGCTGTGCGCGGTGCAGACCGGGCGCGACAAAGACCCGCTGCTTGCCCCACTGGCGCCAAGTGACACCTATGACAGCCTGCTTGCAGAAAACCGGCAGGCATGGCAGGCCCTGTGGGCAGACAGCGATATTCAGCTGAGTGGGGATGACGACGCCCAGACGGCACTGCGTTACCAGATGTTTGAACTGCTTTGCAACTGTAGCGCGCGGGACGGCAGTGTCAGCATTGGTGCGCGCGGGCTGACCCACACCCGCTACAAGGGCTGCTATTTTTGGGATACCGACCTGTTTATGATGCCGTTTTTCTTACTCGCGCGGCCACAGGCGGCAAAAAGCTTAGAGGAATACCGCCTTGCCTGCCTGCCGCAGGCAAAAGCACATGCGGCAGGCATGAACAGTGCGGGCGCCCGCTACCCGTGGATGGCCGCTTACGACGGCACAGAGCAGTGCGAGAGCTGGGATATTGGCGCGAGTGAAGTGCATGTCACCGCCGATGTGGTGTATGCCATGCACCAGTATGCCGCGCTGGCAGGCGATGCAGAGTTTGAGGCGCGTGCACAGGAAGTGTATATTGAAACGGCACGTTTTTGGCAAAGCCGGTATTCGCCCGCGCCGGGCGGCGGGTTTAATTTACTGTTCTGCAAAGGGCCGGACGAATACTGCGGTATTACCAACAACAACCTGTTTACCAACCGCATGGTGCAGTATAACCTGCAACTCGCAATCGAAGCGGCACAAAACCTGCTGCAAAATAGCCCCGCCCGTGCCGCGGCACTGGGGGCCACCCCGGCAGAGGTAGCAGGCTGGCAGGCGCTTTCTGCCGGTATCCCGCTGCCGCGCGACCCACAAACCGGCCACCTGCGCACCGACGATACCTTTCATCTGCTAGAGCCGGTATCACCTGACGTGCTGAAAAGGGGCGACAGCGCCAGTTACCACAGTGTCTGTTTTGACCGGGTGCAGCGGTATCAGGTCGTCAAGCAGGCAGATGTACTGCTGCTGATGACGAGGCTGCCAGAGGCGTTTAGCAGGCAGGAAAAGCTGGATGCCTGGGCGGATTTTGAGCCGCTGTGCCTGCACGATTCGACCCTCAGTTTTGCCAGCCATGCGCTGTTTGCGGCACAAAACGGCCTGCTGGGGCCCGCAATGCACTATTTTGAAAAGGCGGCATTTTTAGACCTGCGTGAAGTGATGGGCAACACCGGCAAAGAGGGGTTGCACCTTGCGGGTATGGGCGAGACATGGCAAAGTGTCATCTTTGGCTTTGCAGGGCTGCACGCGGGGCAAAACGGCCCGGCACTTGCGCCGCACTTGCCGGGCAAATGGCAGTCGCTGCAATTTTGCTTTTGGTGGCAGGGGCGGCAGTACGAAGCGCGGGTAAACCGCGCGCAAGACGGCAGTGTCACCAGTACCGTGTTGCCAAAAGAATCAGCTTAAAAAGCAAACAGCACCACCCGCAGGGCAATCAAAGCCTGCGCAGGTGGTGCTGTTTTGATGTGCAGAGGTGTCATATGGTGTATGGGGGTAGTGCCGCCTGTTGCGGCGGCGGTTCAAAAACATGCCGCAAAAAAGTGACAAAGCCAAAGCGGGTCGCAAAACACCGCCCTGCTGCATTTTTACTGCAAAGTGGGGCGCCGGTAAGCCGATAAAAAATTTTTGCGTTTTGTAAAATTTAAAAATGAATTATCACTTTTCGCCTATAGCGGGGGGTAGCCCCCAAAAGCTGTTTGCCAACTGGCACAGGGGCAGTGCACCGTGTTATGGGGTGTAGTCTTAGGGGCATAACTAAAGGTCTTACTATTTAAACTTGTGTGAAAGACAAACAAAAAAGCCGCCGCAGCGGCTTTTGGTTATTGCAATGGGGCGTTTTCGCTAGCAACAGCCAGCAAGTCGGCAAAGTGGCGCAGGTGCACATCGGCAAGCGTGCTGTCCACTGCGTCACCAAAGCCGCCCGCCCGCATGCCGCCGCGGCGAGCCGCCTGCAAACCTGCTTCGGCGTCCTCTACCACAAAACAGTCGGCGGGGGCGACCCCCAGCAGTGCGGCTGCCCGCAAAAATACCTCAGGGTTTGGTTTCGAATGTTGTAACCCGTTGCCGTCCGATACGGCGTCAAAAAAACCGTCGAGGCTAATTTGGCGCAGAATAAAGTCGGTGTTCTTGCTGGAAGAGCCGACCGCGAGCTTTAGCCCTTTTGCGCGCAATGCGTGCAGCGTTTGCAGCACTTCGGGCGCCACATCGGCGGGGGACATCGTTTTCAGCAATTCGCGGTAATAGTCGTTTTTTGCCGTTGCCATGGCCTCACGGTCCAGTGTGGCAACATCACCTGTGTAGCGCTCTAAAATAATAGCAAGGCTGTCCATGCGGCTCACCCCGCGCAGCCGGTTATTAATCGTTTCGTCAAAGTAAATGCCATACTGGTCGGCAATTTGTTTCCACGCCTTGTAATGCAGCTTGTCGGTGTGGCACAAAACGCCGTCTAAATCAAAAATAATCGCTTTCATCAAGCACCTCTGTTTTGGGTTTGCCGGTGGAGTTAGTCCAGCTTCAACACGGCGGTAAACGCCTCGCTCGGGATCTCCACCGAGCCGATCTGCCGCATCTTCTTTTTGCCCTCTTTTTGTTTTTCCAGCAGCTTCTTTTTGCGGGTAATGTCGCCGCCATAGCACTTGGCAAGCACGTCCTTGCGCATTGCGCGCACGGTTTCGCGGGCGATTACCTTGCCGCCAATCGCCGCCTGAATTGGCACCTCAAACAGCTGGCGGGGGATGTTATCCAGCAGTTTTTCACAAATTTTGCGCCCGCGCTCGTATGCTTTCTCGGCGTGTACGATCAGGCTGAACGCGTCCACCGTGTCGCCGTTGATCAAAATGTCAAGCCGCACCAGTTTCGACGGTTCAAAGCCTTTCATGTCGTAATCATAGCTGGCGTACCCGCGCGACAGGCTTTTAATCGCGTCAAAAAAGTCGTAGACAATTTCGCCCAGCGGCAGCTCGTAGTGTAAATCGACCCGGGTCGCGTCCAGATATTTCATGTCTTTAAAAATGCCGCGCCGGTTTTGGCACAGCTCCATCAGTGCGCCCACATATTCGGTGGGGGTGTAAATGTGGCCGTTCACAAACGGTTCTTCGGCGCTGCGAATGGTAGCAGGGTCGGGGTAGTCGGTGGGGTTTGAAATCTCTTTTACCGTGCCGTCGGTCAGCGTCAGCCGGTATTTTACGCTGGGGGCGGTAGTGACAAGGTTTAAATCAAATTCGCGTTCCAGCCGCTCAATGATGATTTCAAGGTGTAAAAGCCCCAAAAAGCCGCACCGGAAGCCGAACCCCAGCGCAGCCGAGGTTTCCGGTTCAAAGCTCAGCGAAGCATCGTTCAGTTGCAGCTTGCCAAGAGCCTCCTGCAAATCGTTGTAATCGGCACCGTCGGCGGGGTAAATGCCGCAGAACACCATCGGCACCACCTTGCGGTAGCCCGGCAGCGCTGTGGCGGCGGGGCGTGCTGCCAGCGTGACGGTGTCGCCCACCCGCGTTTCGCGCAGGCTTTTAATCGACGCGGTCAGGTAGCCCACTTCGCCGGCCTCCAGCTTTTCGCAGGGTGCAAGCGATAGCGCGCCCATCTGCCCCACTTCCACCACGTCAAACTGCGCACCCGTCTGCATCAGGCGAATGGTGTCGCCTGCGCGCACTGTGCCCTCCCGCACGCGGATATACACGATAACGCCTTTGTAGCTGTCATACACCGCGTCAAAAATCAGGGCTTGCAGCGGGGCATCTTCATCACCAATCGGCGCGGGAATGCCCGCGACAACGGCTTCCAGCACCGCTTCAATGTTTTCACCTGTTTTGGCCGAAATGCGCGGCGCGTCAAGGCAGGGCAGGCCAATTTCGTCCTCCACCTCGTGTGCCACACGATCTGGCTCCGCCGAGGGCAGGTCGATTTTGTTCAGCACCGGCAAAATTTCAAGGTCATGCTCCAGCGCCATATAGGTGTTGGCCAGTGTCTGCGCCTCTACGCCCTGCGTCGCATCCACCACCAAAATTGCGCCCTCACAGGCCGCCAGCGACCGGCTGACCTCGTACCCAAAGTCCACGTGGCCCGGGGTGTCGATCAGGTTGAACTCATAGGTTTCGCCGTCGTGTGCGGTATAGTGCAGTGTCACGGCACGGGCCTTAATGGTAATGCCGCGCTCGCGCTCAAGGTCCATATTATCCAGCAGCTGGCTTTCCATTTCGCGCTTATCCACCGACCGGGTCAGCTCTAGAATGCGGTCCGCCAGCGTGGATTTACCGTGGTCGATATGGGCAATAATGCAAAAATTGCGAATGTGTTTCTTTTTCAAGGAAAGTCCCCTCTCTGGAGTTAGGTTGTGTAAAATCGCCACAAGGGCTTAGCTTTCTTCCACTTGATAATCACCAGCGAAAGTTAGTGTTGTAGAATAAGCAGCATTTTCAGTGACCACTACTGTTTTATTTGATAGCTGAAAAGTAACGACATAGTTATTCAGCCGGCAAGATGCTTTGTCGGAATCCACTGCAACAGCCTGCCCGCTGACTTCGGTGCCCTTGATAAAAAAAGTAAAAGCAAAACCGTCCGCGGTGCTTCCAGTGATTGTAAGTTGGATTTGGGAGGCACTATTCGCATCTTTGTAATAAACTCCATCCCAGTTCGCATCCAGTGAGGATTGTGCGACAACTGAACTGGAAAAACTGGAGGAAACGGGTGGCGCGGTAGTGAGGGGATGCGGTAGGGAGGCAGGTGTAGAAAATGAAGAAGATTGCCCCTGCCCGCAACCGGTAAAAAGTAAACCGGTAAGTAACAATATTAAAAAGCTAAAAGGAACCAACCATTTCATAAAATTACCTCATCAATACAATTTGCAGGTTCAGTAAAAATACAGTGTTATTGGCACGCAGGAAGCATATAATGCAAGAAGAATATACCTTGCAAAGTATACCACAAAAACTATTATTTCGGTAGATAAAAATACTTTTTGATAATCAGCGGTGAGTACGGGATAAACTTCGGAAACAAATAAAAAGTGCATATTTTATTGAATTGTTTGGAAAAGTCGGCTATAATTTATTTAATTGTAAAGTTTTGTAACAAAGTTGCGTTTCTATAACATAGTGTGTGTTTGATTTTGTACTATTACAATAGTTTGATATTTTTTGGCTGTGGAGGTCAACATTTTGAAACACTTCGGTAAGCGGGTACTGTCCTTCATTGTTGCGATGGGAATTGTGGCAACAATGCTGCCGGTCAATGTATTGGCAGAAGAAATTAGTTCGTCCCAAAGCGGGGTAACGACATCTTCCTCATCTGAGCCGGCGGCGACCGAAACGCCGGTTCCTACAACGGTGCCGTCTTCTTCAGAAGATAGTTCTTCTTCGTCGCAGCCGCAGGTAACGGCTACCCCAACGCCGGTACCGTCGCCGTCTGACACACCGGTACCGACTGCCAGTGCAACGCCAGAACCTTCTGCAAGCCCGACGCCTTCGCCTTCCCCTTCGCCGACACCAACACCAACACCGGAAGAATCGGCTGCGGATCGCATTAAGGCGGCGCTGGAGGCCAGAAAAGCGGCGATTGCGGCTGCGGGTGCCGATGCCTTTGGCACAGACAACCGCACACAAACAGAGATTACACCATTCAAAGGTACGGCAACGCAGCTGTATGCGCCAAATGGTACCAGCTATATCTCTACGCAGACAAACCTTATTAACCTTGTTGTGTTTATGCGCTTTGCAGACCAAAACGAATACCTTGGTACCGACAGTGCTACGGCGTTTAACAAGGTTTACAACAGCAACGACGGCAGTTATTATTCGCTTAAACATTACCTTGAAACGATGAGTTACGGCACCGTCAGCGCGACGGGGGCTGCCTTCCCGCAGTCGGCGGATGGACAAACCTTTGTCAGCGTACAGCTTAGCCACCCGGAAAACTATTATAAGCCGTATTCGGCAACCAATACCATTGGTTATACCACGGATGCAGAGGCGCGCAGCCGTGAAGGTGAGATGCTCACCGAAGCGGTCACTGGTGCAAAAGCGCAGATCAGTGGTGTTTATACCGATGCGCAGTTGGATGTGCATGGGGCTGCCGGCGGTGGTGCCGACGGTTATCTTGATGCAATCACCTTTGCATATCTGCCCGAAAAAATCAATACCGCAGACGGCGGCATCCCCATTGAATACGCTGACCTGCTGTGGCCACATAAAAGCTCGATTATTTCAGGTGCCCCTACTGTCGGCAGCAAGGCAGTTGGCAACTACAGTGTGATAGATGCCTCTGAAATTTTGAACCCCGCGGACACTTATTCCAGCACAGTGATCCACGAATTTTTGCATATCCTTGGCATGCCGGACCTTTACCGTTATTATACAACGGGGTACCCGCTGTATAACTATGACGTGATGGCTTTTACTGCGTCAGATAGTCTGGGCGAACCGCAGTCACTGTTGCAATACAATATCCGCAACATGCTGGGTTTTGCGCCCGATTTGAGTGAAATCACAGCGACGACCAGCAATGTCACGTTAAAAACCGCACAGTATGCAACGAACAGCGAGCAGTCTGCGGTAGTCATCAAAAGCCCGTACTCTTCAACAGAGTATTTTGTTGTGGAAATGAAACAGTCGACCGGGGTAGATGATGCGGTGCCGAATTACGGTACCGACGGTGGCTTGCTTGTTTACCGCGTCAATACCAATGTGTTTGGCAATGCATCCGGCCCGCCGGACCAGGAATACGCCTTCCGCCCCGCAGATACGTCGGCAACGGCAACGCAGGGGCAGCCTTATTATGCAGTGCTGAAAGCTACAACAACCAGTGGCTACCGCAGTGCGCTAGGTAAGGCGCGCACAGGCTCTACGGCGTTTGATAATGACACCCTGTTTTTTTCAGACGGCACAAACAGCGGTATTATCATCAACAACTTGCGTGCCAGTGGCACCGACGGCATTACGTTTGATGTAACTGTGCCCACAAGTACACCGACTGGTGTTGACCAGTGGCTGACTGTTGGCGATAAGACCTATTACCAGTATGCCGACGGCAGTTATGCGACGGGCAAAGTGACGATAGACAGCAAACTGTATATTTTTGATGCTGACGGGGTACAGCTTACCGGAAACTACTGGTGGAATGGGCAATGCTATTACGCCCCCGCGGATCAGGACCACGGTGCGCTGAAATGCGATTATTTCCGTGACCGTGGAAATGGATATACTTATTATGGCGCAGACGGTGCACAGGCAAGCGGCTGGTTTGACTATACCGGCAACGATGGTGTACACACAGCGGGCCGGTATTACCAAAACACAGCGCCGCGTGTTGTCACCGGTGCTCTGAATATAAGCGGCAGTGTCTATGTATTTGACACAGCTGGTAAGCAGGTTACAACAGAGGGCTGGTACGGAAACTACTACATCAGAAACAGCAAAGCCCTGACCGGTAAGGTGACAATAGACAGTAAGCTGTATATTTTTGGTGCTGACGGGGTACAACTTACCGGAAACTACTGGTGGAATGGGCAATGCTATTACGCCCCGGCAGATCAGGACCACGGTGCGCTGAAATGCGATTATTTCCGGAATCGTGGAGACGGGTATACTTATTACGGCGCAGACGGTGCACAAGCAAGCGGCTGGTTTGACTATACCGGCAATGATGGGGTGCATACGGCGGGCCGCTATTACCAGAACACGGTGCCCCGTGTTGTTACTGGGCCTATTATACTGGAAGAAACAAAATATTTTTTTGATGATACCGGCAGGCAATTTACGCAGGACGGGTGGCTGGGTAGCTATTATGTCTATGCGGATGGCACTTATGCAATCGATAAGGTGACAATAGGCGGTAAGCTATATATTTTTGGTGCTGACGGGGTGCAGCTTACCGGAAACTACTGGTGGAATGGGCAGTGCTATTATGCGCCGGCAGATCAGGATCACGGCGCGCTGAAGTGCGATTATTTCCGTGACCGTGGAAATGGGTATACCTATTATGGGGCAGACGGTGCACAGACAAGCGGTTGGTTTGACTATATCGGTGATGACGGGGTGCATACGGCGGGCCGCTATTACCAGAACACGGTGCCCCGTGTTGTTACTGGGCCTATTGTGTTAAATGGTATAAGATATTTCTTGGACGATACTGGGCGACAGCTTACACAGGCTGGCTGGTCAGGTAGTTATTATGTCTACGCGGATGGTACTTATGCGACGGGTAAAGTGACAATAGATAGCAAGTTGTATATTTTTGGTGCTGACGGGGTACAACTTACCGGAAACTACTGGTGGAATGGGCAGTGCTATTATGCCCCGGCAGATCAGGATCACGGGGCGCTGAAATGCGATTATTTCCGTGACCGTGGAAATGGGTATACTTATTACGGCGCAGACGGTGCACAGGCAAGCGGCTGGTTTGATTATACCGGCAGTGATGGTGTACACACAGCGGGCCGGTATTACCAAAATACGGCACCTCGCATTGTGACTGGGTCAATAGTGCTGAGTGATATAAGATACTTTTTTGACAATACCGGTCGACTGCTTACTCAAGATGGGTGGATTGGCAGTTATTATGTTCGCAGTGGTCAAGCTGTTACTGGTAAGGTGACAATAGACAGTAAGCTATATATTTTTGGTGCTGACGGGGTACAACTTACCGGAAACTACTGGTGGAATGGGCAATGCTATTACGCCCCGGCAGATCAGGATCACGGTGCGCTGAAATGCGATTATTTCCGTGACCGTGGAAATGGGTATACTTATTATGGCGCAGACGGTGCACAGGCAAGCGGCTGGTTTGACTATACCGGCAACGATGGTGTACACACAGCGGGCCGGTATTACCAAAACACAGCGCCGCGTGTTGTCACCGGTGCTCTGAATATAAGCGGCAGTGTTTATGTATTTGACACAGCTGGTAAGCAGGTTACAACAGAGGGCTGGTACGGAAACTACTACATCAGAAACAGCAAAGCCCTGACCGGTAAGGTGACAATAGACAGCAAGCTGTATATTTTTGGCGCTGACGGGGTACAACTTACCGGAAACTACTGGTGGAATGGGCAATGCTATTACGCCCCCGCGGATCAGGATCACGGGGCGCTGAAATGCGATTATTTCCGTGACCGTGGAAATGGATATACTTATTATGGCGCAGACGGTGCACAGGCAAGCGGCTGGTTTGACTATACCGGCAACGATGGTGTACACACAGCGGGCCGGTATTACCAAAACACAGCGCCGCGTGTTGTCACCGGTGCTCTGAATATAAGCGGCAGTGTTTATGTATTTGACACAGCTGGTAAGCAAGTTACAACAGAGGGCTGGTACGGAAACTACTACATCAGAAACAGCAAAGCCCTGACCGGTAAGGTGACAATAGACAGTAAGCTGTATATTTTTGGTGCTGACGGGGTACAACTTACCGGAAACTACTGGTGGAATGGGCAATGCTATTACGCCCCCGCGGATCAGGACCACGGTGCGCTGAAATGCGATTATTTCCGGAATCGTGGAGACGGGTATACTTATTACGGCGCAGACGGTGCACAGGCAAGTGGCTGGTTTGACTATCCCGGCAATGATGGGGTGCATACGGCGGGCCGGTATTACCAGAACACGGTGCCCCGTGTTGTTAAAGATTATTTGAGAATCAGCAATAAGCTTTACTATTTTGAGTCAACTGGGGTTTTATTCCAACCTTCGGTGGCAGGCTTCTTTACTAAAGGAAACACTCAGTACTATTTTAATACAGATGGATCCGTTGTAGAGCCGCCGAAGATCAATTCTGTAGACCTTTATGCGGGCTCAACCAATACGACATTGATTGTTAATATCAATGCTAGTTTTACCGGTGCGGCGGCAGTTCCGTATGCTTATTCTTTCGATGGTGGCGCAACATGGCAGGCTTATAGTTCGAAAGAATACCCGGCGGGTAGCGTAATTGCTGCAGGCCAGATACGCATACGCGATTCTGTTGGCTATGTTGTTGTTTATGACTCCCCGGTAAATGTGAGCTCTGGTACTATGGGTTTTGGCATTGACGTGTCGTCTCATCAGGGCGTCATTGACTGGGCGGCTATGAAAGCGAGCGGTGTAAAGTATGCAGTTATCCGCGCAGTTACATGGAAGGGAAGCACTATTATTGAGGACCCGTACTTCCGAACTAATGTAAGAAACGCAAAAGCAAATGGTATCTATGTTGGTGCATACATTTATAGTTATGCATTCAATACGGGTGAAATGAAAGCAGAAGTAGATGCGTTTAATGCAGCAGGTGTGGCCTTAAAGGCAGAGGGCTATACCTTGGATATGCCGGTGTTTATCGATTACGAGGATGCCCGCCTTTACTCGGCAGTCGGCTGCCCTGCGACAAACGACGATAGAACTAATATCGTTCGGTATGGTATGCAACTGCTGCAAAGTTATGGGTATGCGTCTGGTTTTTATACCTACCGCAACTTTGCACTGAACAAAATGAATGGGCAGCAGTTGATTAATGAAGGATATGATTTCTGGCTGGCACATTGGAATGTGGCGGCACCTTCATGGAGCGGCATCGAGATGTGGCAGTACGGCAGTGCTAACGTGGGGGGTATGACGGTAGACGCCAACATGTGCTATAAAAACTATACAGAAACCATTACAGGTACGGGTGGGGGTACTCATGTCACAACCGAAGAACTGTTCACAGTTTTTGACCTTACTACTAAACAAACGGTGACAGCAAGCATGCAATCGATTTTGTCCCGTATTGTGGCGAATGAAATTGGGACAATGGCATATGCCGCAATGAGCGGGCAAGACCGCGTCCGCGCCTATCAGGTGCAGGCGGTCGCAGCCCACAGTTGGTTGATGTATGAGTATTCTAAAGATGTTGTTGCACCAAGTGTGGGGCTTAATTCTTCACTCGGCGATACGTATATGAATATTATCACCCCGGCAGTCGGGGCGGTGATAAACGATTATATCCTGTATAATAACCAAATTGCGTTTACGCCGTATTATGCAAGCTCTGGCGGTTACAGCAACCCCAGCGGCGACTACTGGGGGCAGCCGTTTGCCTACCTTACCAAGGTAGAGTGTGGTACATTTGAGAATAACTTGGTAGCAGCAGTGCCCAACTTTACAAATTATCATGGTAAAACGCTGAAACGTACGGCTGAACAGTTAAGAACCAACATCCTTACAGTACAGCCCAGTGCCAACCTTTCGGGGCCACTTTCCACATGGATCGTCCCCTCTGGCAAAAATGCATCCGGGTATTACACTCAGGTTTCGCTTGGCGGTGTCAGCACCCCGGTGGATAAATTTTACGAAGGGGTTGTAGGGCCCTACTCAATGAACTTTACGATGCAGGTGAACGGAAATGACTCGATTACCTTTACCTCATATGGATATGGCCACTGTGTTGGCATGAGCCAGTACGCAATGCTTTGGATGGCACGTACGGGGGCTTATTCAGTTGCACAAATTTTGCAGTATTTTTACCCAGGTACAACTTATAAGACGATTTCGTAGTTTAAAAAAGGCAGTAGATTCTACTGCCTTTTTTATTTGTGCAAGGTGAAAAAAATAAGCGAATATGATATACTTAACCACGAATAGCAATTTGTATATTGAAGGTGGGCAAAACGATGGAAAAACCGGTGTATGTGACGCGCCCCTATCTGCCGCCCCGCGAAGATTTTGAGCGGGAACTGGATGGAATTTGGGAAAGGGACCTGTTGACCAACAATGGCCCGGAAGTGAAACGACTGCAAGCCGCATTACAAAGTTTTTTTCATGCGCCGCAGGTAGAACTGTTTGTAAATGGGCATCAGGCACTGGATGTTGCCATAAAAGGGCTTGGTCTTTCCGGTGAAGTAATTACAACACCGTACACCTTTGCATCCACAACACATGCCCTTACGTTAAACGGCATAAAGCCGGTATTTTGTGATGTGCGGGCAAACGACCTTACGATGGACCCACAGCAGATCGAAAGCCTTATTACAGAAAAGACTACTGCCATTTTGCCAGTGCATGTTTATGGGCACCCGTGTGACACGGCGGCGATTGACAAGATAGCGCAGAAGCATGGGTTGAAAGTGTTGTATGACGCAGCCCATACGTTTGGTGTTACCATAAAGGGTGAAAGCCTCGCCCTGAAAGGCGACGTTTCTATGCTCAGCTTCCATGCTACAAAGCTGTTTCACTCAATCGAGGGGGGGGCATTAGTTTACTGTGACGAGGCATTTACACGGCTTTTTAACGCTTACAGAAATTTTGGTATCGAAGGCGAAGAGCAGGTGGATTTCGTTGGTGGTAACGCGAAAATGAACGAATTCCAGGCGGCTATGGGGTTGTGTACGTTGCCGCATGTTCCACAATTGATTGCAGAGCGCAAAGCAATTACCGAACGATACCGGGAACACCTTAGCGCGGTTGCAGGTATTACGATGTTCTACCCCGACAGAGACCCGAATGTGGGATACAATTATGCTTATTTGCCAGTTTTAATTGAGAAAGCAGAGTTTGGTGAAAGCCGCGACGCACTTTATGAACGGCTGAAAACAGAAAATATTTTTGCCCGCCGCTATTTTTACCCGATTGTACCGGAATTCGGTTGCTACCGCGCACAATATGAAAAGGATGCATTGCCAGTTGCACGGCGCGCGGGGCAACAGGTGTTATGTTTACCAATTTATAATGGGCTGGAACTTGCTACGGTGGATGAAATTTGCAGTACTATTACGAAGCGGAAGTAGAGATTTTTAAATGAGAGTTTTTTTAATTGGTCTGTGCACCCTCCATTGGGGTAGAATGGAATACGGCAATGTTGGAAATTATTATATTATAGAGCCATTTATACGTCAGTTGCATAGGGTGTTTCCCAATCTTGAACTTTATACTACATTTCAGATGTCAGAAGATTTTTGTAGCAAAGAAAGAGTAACTTGCGTATCGATGCAAGAATACTATAACTGGGAACCAGAGGACTTGCCCAGAGCGTTTGAAGAATATGGCAGTGCAGTTTATTTTTCTGAAACTGGAATCTTGAAGCTAAAAACACCATATATAGAACAAGTATTAGCAAGTGATTTGGTGATTGACCTTTCAGGGGATATGTGGGGAGATAATGCTGATCTTGCGGGCGAAAACCGGTTTTTGGTTGCATTGCTGAAAGACAGAACTGCGCAAGTACTTGGTAAAAAAACAGTTATGCTTGCCGGAAGCCCTGGACCTTTTGATGGTTTAACGGGCCGAGAGTGTGAGCTTGTAAAACAAGTTTATGAAAAATTTGATTATGTGACAAATAGAGAGCCTATTTCTACACAATATCTTGCAGGTAAAGGTTTTAACCTAGCCAATACTCGCGATAGCGTTTGCCCTGCGTTTATATTTGAAAAAAGGCCTGCTGCAGAGTTGGAGAAAAAATTTGAGAAGTTTGCAAGTGGCAAGCCTGTTTTAGGGGTTTCTATCTGCGGGTTTAACTTCATTCAGGGAAACTTTAACACTTGGCCGCGGGAAGATGAAGAATATGAAAATTTTGCACTTTTGATTGAAAGAAGCGCGCAAGAACAAAGTGCAAAAATTTTGCTGCTGTCACATAATAACGGTTTTGTGAGAACACCGGAGTTTCAGCTTCAACAAGGGCGTGATTACGCTATTATGCAGCAGCTGTATAAAGTTTTAACCGCGCGTGGTGTAATTAAACAGGAAGATGTTTGGCTGGTTGAAGAGCCGTTGTTGCCGTGGGAGGTAAAGACGGTCATTGGCCTTTGTGATGTTTATATTTCAGGGCGTGCTCATGGCGCAGTAGCGGCGCTTTCACAAAATGTCCCCTGTCTTTTGCTTGATTATCAAAACGGGCCGTCGCCGTTAAAGTTGCGTGGTTTTGCTGCAGATGAAAAAATGGAGCGTTATGTTGTCAAAATTGAAAAAATACAAACAGCGCAGGAACTGCTACATGAGCTGTGGGCCAAGCGTGAACAGGTCAAAGAGCTGTTAAGAGCCCAAAACATGAAAATAAATTTTGAGATTCAAGATGCATTTGACGAACTAAGAAAGGTTATGGGGTAAAATGATGCGGTTAGCTTTAATGCAGCCATATTTTTTTCCGTATATTGGGTATTTTTCCATTGTAAAGCAGGTAGATAGGTATATTGTTCTTGATACTGTACAATATATTGAACATGGGTGGATGAACCGTAACCGCATTCTTAAGCCGGATGGGGGATGGCAATATATTAGGGTGCCAATCAAGAAACACAGTAGCACGGCATTAATCCCTGAGGTTTTGATTGATAACAACCAAAAATGGGAACAAAAGTTGCATAATCAACTACAACACTACAAAAAAGCGCCGTACTACGGGCAAACAATGCAGGTAATTCAAAAAATTTTTGAGAAAAAATATGATACAATTTGCGACCTCAATGTAGCCGTCTTAAAAGAAATTTCCAAGTATTTGCAGATTGGCACACAGATTGATTTGTTGTCTGAAGCAGAGCTTGAGTATGAGCAGCCGCAGGACAGTGATGAGTGGGGATTGAATGTCTGCCGTGCAGTTGAAGGGGTAACAGAATATTGGAATGCGCCGGGAGGAAAAACTTTTTTTGATTTGAGCAAATATGAGCGCTATGGGATTTCTGTAAAATTTCAGGAAATGATATTGGATGAGTATCCTCAAAAAGGAAATAAGTTTGAACCTGGACTGTCTATTCTGGATGTGATGATGTTTAACTCTCCAGAGAAAATCACTGATATGATGAATCAGTATAAGTTGGTGTGATCGCAATGGTGAAAATAGCGTATGTTGGTTTTTCTTGCGCGTTTTTAAAATATCTGCTTGGAAATGGTGAATATCAGTTGCAAGTAGTAATTGCAGATAAATACCTAGTTGATGAAGAATTTTTGGGATTATGCCATCGTTATTCGGTCCCGCTTTTTTTAGCCGAATCGGACAAAGAAATATCCGATATAATGCTTTGCGGCGTCGAATATGTGTTGATTTATAAGACAAAAATGATTATTCACTCAGAACTATTAAAAAATTACTGTTTTTTCAATTTGCATAGTGGCATTTTAAGCACCAACAAAGGGGCAAACCCTATTGTGTGGACTATCCTGTTAGGCGAAGACAGGACAGCTTTAAGTTTGCATAAAATCAATGAAAAAATAGACGACGGAATGCTAATTGCAGAATATCCAGTTATTGTGCAACCGTTGGATACAACGATAACTCTCAATATGAAAATGGAAGAGGGATTTCCTGTTTTACTGAGTCAATTGAACTGTTACTTAAAAGGCACTTTAAGGGCAAAACCTGTTTTTGCAGGCGGATATCGCAGGCGAATAAAGGAAGAAGATTATCTAATTTTGGCGACTGACAATGCGGAAGCGGTGTCGCGAAAGATAAGAAGTCAGGCAGCCTATGGTGGGCTGAAGTATTCTTTTGAAGGAAGGATGTTTCGCCTTTTTTCAGATGAGACAAAAGTGGATGGAAAGACAGTAGAACTTGATATAGCGGGGTACCACTGTAAAGGTATACTAGAAGACCATGAAAAGCATATAGGGGGATAGCTGGTATAGCGTGGGGAGGGGATTTTGCTTATGACAAAGGTAATTGTGTGGCTCACATCATATAATCATGCATACTTTCTTCGAAATAGTATCGAAAGTATCTTATCGCAATCGTATCAGCAGTTTGAGTTATACATCGTTGATGATTGCTCTCAAGACAACAGTTGGGAGATTATACGAAGTTATCAAGATGAAAGAATCCATGCAATCCGACATGAAAGCAATCAGGGGAGCAGTGGGCTTGGTAAAGTACTGCCTACGTTAACTTGTAAGTATCTTGCCATTGCTCATTGCGACGACTGTTGGCAGCCCAATAAGCTTGAAAAACAGGTAGCCTATCTGGATAAACACCCGGAAGTAGCGGCTTGTTTCACACAAGTACAGTTGATTGATGAAGAAGGGCAGCCATTTAAGGAAGCTGGACATATATATGCGGATATTTTCAACAAAGAGAATCGCACCCGGCAAGAATGGCTGCGCTATTTTTTTGATTACGGAAATTGCTTGTGTCACCCCAGCGTTTTAATCCGCAGCGAAGCGTACAGCAAATACAATTTACTTACGCAGGGGCTTTCTGGTATACCTGATTTTGTACAGTGGATCAGGCTTTGCCGCCATGCGGAAATATGGATTTACCCAGAAAAGCTGACTTGTTTCAGAATTCGTAAAAATGAACAAAACACCAGCGGCGATGCTGCGGAAAAGCACTATCGCAACTTTATTGAACAATATCTCACACTGGGCGAATATGTTGATCTGGAACAAGGGCAGGAGTTTTTGAAGGTTTTCCGAGAAGCGGCCCAGTATGTCGTTGAGGGGGAATTGATGCCTGCGTTTGCGTATGCCCGCCTTTTAATGCAACAGCCTAATTCACCTATGAAGCACCTGTATGCTTACCAGTTGCTTTATACGTTGTTGCAAAACAAAACAAGCAGCGACAAGCTTGAAAGGCTTTATGGATATACAGGCAAAGAATTCGCTCTGGATAAGCAGAGGGAAGATGTGTTTTCGCTAATCCCTAAAGAATCGTTTATGCAAGCTTGTCTTTATTTTGATTGTGGCGAAGGGTTCAGTGAAAAACTGTCGGTAGAGAAAACAATATATATTACGCATGATGCGAAATTCCATGTTGAGTTTCAATTGCCGGGTGACTACCCAAAAATCAAAGCACTGCGGTTTGACCCGGATGCGAATTTTTGGCGGTTTTACAAGATAGATAGTATTTTAGTTGACGGAAAGCCAGTTCGATTTCAGGCTTTTGGAGCAGAGCAAAAAGAGGGTAAGGACTTTTTTTATACACTTGACTCACAGTACTTGGTTGAACTGGAGCAGGAAAGTGATATTGAGCGAATTGAAATTACGGGAACAACCGGGCTAATTTCTGCTTTTGAAATTGACAAAACGCTGCAAAACAGTAGAAACGAATTAATGCAGTTTAAGGTACAAGAAGCGCAAACTAAAGCGGCTTCAAGCGGCGCAGGTTGAATTACAGACATTGTCACAGCAAAACAATAGCCTTTTAGAAAGTCAAACTCATTTGCGCAAGCACGAACAAGAACTTGAAACTGAACTTATGGAGTTAACGGGTACGATTAGAAATCATCCGGTAAAAATGGCATTAAAAATATTGTTGAAACGAATATGAAGGGAATGTCATATTAAAACATGGAAAGTGCATACGAAGAACTTGTTTTGAAATCGGGCTTTTTTGATGAAAGCTGGTACCATAGAGTATACGGTGTTGCCAAAGCGAATGCGCTGGAAGAGTACTTAAGTCAGGGTTGGAAAATGGGAAGAGACCCTGGGCCGGGCTTTTCCACTGAACAATATTTAAATAAATATCCAGATGTGCGCCAAGCGGGTGTTTGCCCTTTGCTGCATTATTTGCAATATGGTAAAAATGAAAACAGGATGTTCTTTTTTTCTGAAAGGTCTTTTCTCGGCTTTAAAAAGCGTTGGGAGAAACAAATAAGGAAACGGTTCAATCTGTCACCTAAATGTCCACTTTGTGGAAAGACAGACATAGAATATTTTCCGATTTCCGATTTTTTCCGAAAGGAAAAGCAAAAATATGGCGTTACTTCTAAAGATAAGCCGGAAATGTGTAATGAGCGAAAATATAGCTGTTCAAACTGCGGCGGGGCCGACCGTGACCGTTTAACGGCAGAATACTTTTTAAGAGAGCTACCAGGCAATGCAAAAGGGACACTGCTGCATATCGCTCCTTCCATTCCGTTGATGGAGTTTATAAACAGGTGCTATCCCGATGTGCGGCAAGTAACAGCGGATTTGTTTATGCCGGGTGTCGATTTGAAATTAGACATAACAAACATGGTGCAATTGCAGGAAAATTCGTTTGATTATTTTATATGCATGCATGTGCTGGAACACGTTTCAGATGACCGTGTTGCAATGAGAGAGCTTGCAAGAATTTTAAAGCCTAGTGGGTTTGGGGTACTTGTAGTGCCAATTGACCTGAGCGCAGAACGAATTGATGAAGAAAATGGATTGTCGGAAGAAGAAAACTGGAGACGTTTTGGGCAGGGAGATCATGTTAGAAGGTATAGCCATAGCGGTTATGTTCAGCGTCTTAAAGAAAATGGATTTTTGGTACAGCAGGCGCGCAGAAACTATTTTGGAAAACGGTGTTATATCCAATTAGGAATGCAAAAAACTGCGGTTCTATATATCGTTCGAAAGTGCGTTTGAGTAGTTGATGCGCTCTTGTATTAATAGAGGTTTTGTAAATTTTGATATGTAATCCCCGGAGGAAAAAATGACTTTTGATATTTGCTTTGCCACATATAACTCTGCAAAATGGCTTGACCAGTGCCTTGCCGCGCTTTCTAAAATGGATTACGACAAGAAAAAGGTTGGCCTGTATTTCGCTGACAACGCTTCCCAAGATGATACAGTGAATAAGTTGGAACAGTTGAAGCAACAATACGAAGGAGTGTTTGGCGCATTTGAAGTGTTAAGGCAGCAGAAGAATATGGGTTTCGGAACTGCTAGCAATGCTGCTGCAAAAGCAGGCAAAGGAGATTTCGTCTTTTTCTTTAATGTTGACACGGAACTGTTTCCAGATGCATTGACTGCACTTCAAAGGGAAATTGAGAGCTGTTCTTCAGACTGGGGAGCTTTTGAACTGCGACAGTTCCCGTACGAGCACCCCAAGTATTATGACCCTGTAACCATGGAAACCTCGTGGGCTAGTGGGGCTTGTATGATATTGCGGCGTTCTGTTTTTGAAGAAACAGGCGGTTTTGATGAAACCATTTTCATGTATGCAGAAGATGTGGAACTGTCGTGGCATGTGCGTACACTTGGATATCGCATCCGTTATGTACCACAGGCGGGTACGTGGCACTACGCTTATAAGACAGCTTATGAAGAAAAGCCGATTCAGGTTGCGGGTAGCCTTACCGGCAATCTTGTGCTACGCTACAAATATGGAACAAACAAAGATATTCACGAATGGCAACATTGGAAAGATGTTATTTTGGGGCGCAAAAAAGATGATAAGATTCTTTTTGATATTGATGGGATGCTCCGCAGGGCAGAGAAATTTCGGCCAGATTATCGCCGCTTTTATAAAAGTGTGGTAAAAAAATCTGCTTTTTTGCCTCAATTTATGGATTTGGATTATGAGTTTGCCAGAGCAGGTGCGTTTTATAGAAACCATCTGCCTAAAACACGCCCTGAAATTACAGTAATTATCCGTACCTATCAGCGGCCTGAGACGCTGGCGCTGACATTGGAAAGCCTGACGCATCAAACTTATAAAAATTTTCAGGTCTTAGTGGTTGAGGACGGCGAAAAGCCCAATGCAGAATATGTAGTAGAAAAAATGAAAGACCGGCTTTCGATTTGTTACTTTCCCCTTAACCGTGCAGCAGGCCGTTGTGTGGCGGGCAACATAGGGCTACAGCAGGCGCAGACAAAGTATGTTTGTTTTTTGGACGACGATGATTATTTCTTTGCTGAATATCTAGAAGTGATGGCTTGTCTCATCGAAGAAAACCCAGACTGTAAGGTGTTTTGCCATGGGGCAATTGAGGGTGCTTGTGATATTGACCCTAGGGACAGTACAAAATTTGAGTTTGTGAGAAAAAGGAATAATGCGCGCAAGCAATTAAATAAGATTGATTTTTTTTATGACAACCCAGTGCCAATACAGGCGGTTGTGTTTTGCAAGGACCTGTTCGAACAATTTGGCGGCCTAGATAAAAATCTGGATGCCTTGGAGGACTGGGACTTATGGATGCGCTATATCAGCAAAGCTGATTTTGCTTACGCGGAAAAGGCGACTAGCATTTACAAGATACCAGCACATCCAGAAGATTATGCAAAAAGAGATGAAGAAATAAGCAAATACCGCAAAGCTGTTTTTGAAAAAATGGCATCTTATCAAACTACCATTTCAGCACAGGATATTTACGGGCTTTTTTGGAAGCCAGAAACCGAAGAAGAAATTGAAAAAAAGGACGAACTGAAAGCACACAAAAAAGAGATCCAAGATAGTGTACGGGAGATACAAAACTCGAATTCGTGGAAACTCACTGCGCCCTTGCGGTGGCCGTTTAACGGTGTTCGCGTAGTATTGAATTGGATGCAACTTGGAATTAACTTTATCTTAGGGCTGCTTAGTAAACTGTTTATTGGTGTTGCGAACCTTATAGTGAAAATTCTTGGGCTGTTGGGCCGCGGAGTTTACAAGGTTTTTCTTGGTTGGAACAAATTAGCGGATTTGGTTGGCCCTCAGAAGATAAACCCCGACGAAGCGCCCGTTGAAAAGTTGCATAGTTTTTTGGTGGTTTCTAAAAAGTCCGTGAGCATGAAACTGCCACAGGTGTTGGCTCACATATTAAAGAAGAAATAGAGATTTCAGAGGGATTCAATGCTGATGTAATCTATTGGAGATGAAGCATGCCTAGTCATTTTCGCCAATACAATATTTTTCGTCGACTGTCGAAACAGCAAAGTTCTGTGATTACGCTTTTTTTGCTGCTTTTAGCGACATGTTTAATAATTTATTCTAGTTTTTTAAACGGCAATCAATACTATCTTTTTTTAGATGCAAATGATGATACATTTCAATCTTACCTACCTGCGTATCAAATGGTTGTGAGGTTGTTGCGTACTGGTAACTTTTCTTTGATGAATTTAACTAGTGGGCTTGGCACGAACATAGTATCACTGCAAATGGTCATTTGTGATCCCTTTGCAGTAGTGTTATATTTAGTTGGATTTTTTGCAGGAGAATCTGCGATTCCTGCGGCATTGGTTTGGACGCAGATATTACGTGTTATTTGTGCGGGACTGGTTTGTTACCTGTTTTTAGGTAGTTTCCCATTATGCGATTTTGCAAAAGTGATTGCAAGTTGGGTTTATGCTTTTTCGGCGTTTATGGTTGGTGGCGCGGGACAGCATTATATGTTTGCAACTGCACCGATATTTATGGTATTCATTTTGTGGTTGATTGAAAAAAGCATAGAAAGAAAAAGATGTTTACTATGGCTTTCATTTTGTGTTTTTGTTGTTGGAATTTGGAGTTTGTACTTTTGCTACATGATTCTACTTGCGGCGGGGTTTTATGCTGTTTTGCGTTTTTTTCAACGTCTTGATAAATTGACATTTATTGGTGCTGTTAAGTGGTTCGCGCCACTTTTAGGTAGTGTTTTACTTGGCATCATGATGGCGAGCATAATTCTATGGCCGGCAGCTTTTCAGATGATAGAAGTTTCTTCAAGAATCTCAACGGGAGAGCAAAATGTGTTAAATCGTTTGTTTTCTCATCTTTCGTTTGGACAGTTAAAAACCCAGTTTTTGCGCTTTTTTTCGGATAATGCAGAAGGAACAATGAACTTGTGGAGAGGCACAAATACTCATTTTAATGCACCGCACTTGTATAGCTCTGCGCTACTTATCGCGTGTTTGCCGCAATATCTGGAAGGCACATTACGCAACAAAAAAAACAGGCACTATATAGTTACATGGATTGCAGTTATTGCAATATGTATATCATTCTTGTTTTCTACGGCAGGAGTGGTTTTTAATGCGTTTGTGGAGTATACAGCCCGCTATGTTTTTGTCTTATTACCGTTGTTTGCATATGTAATTGCCAATGTGCTTACAGAAGCAAACAACCAAAAGGTTTTTTACAAAACAGGGGCACTGGTTACGCTGGGGAGCACATGTTTAGCAGCGTTTTTTAGCAATTGGACGGAAAGCAAAGTATTGGCAGCCGTTTTAGCAGTTAACTATTTTGCTGTTTTTATATCATTAATATGGTTGTATATGCTATCTAAAACAGCTTTACAACGTGTAAAAATGAGCCGATACGGATTGGTGGCTTTGATAGGATTGAGTGTTTGCACTGAGTCAGTAGCAGGGCTTAATTTGAACAGAACACCTGTTTTAGCAAAGAGCTACCAAAATGGGCACGATACTGTAAAAGCTGAAAAAATTCAGTTGCTTGACACGGAAGGACAAGATGCTTTCTTTCGCATTGAAAACAGTGTGTGGGGATGGGAGCTGCGATCTGCTTTTAATAGCGGAGAGGTGTTCGGGTACCGAAGTGCCAGCTTTTACAATAGCGTTATTAATAGTAACCTTCGTGAGTTTCGGATGAATTTTGGGGATGGGGTACCAGTGACCGCTGGTTATTCTGGTTATTATGGAAACAATTCATTAGGCCGCGCAATGGATGATACTATGGCAGATATTTTAGGTATTCGTTATGTGTTTACGAATTATAAATCAAAAGAGCAGGGGTGGCAACTTTTAGAAAATTATACTGAAGATAAGGATGGGGTTACAGAACCGGGTTATTTATATCAAAATAAGGATATTGTAACGGCCGGGGTCTTGTTTTACAATTGGTATTCACAAGAAAAGCTTGTTTCAATGAGTAAAGTGGAAAAACAGGTGCAACTTCCATTTTCGGTGTCTTTGGATCAAAAACCACAGCATATAATTGAAAGCAAAATTAAAAAACCTCAATCAATTCCGGCAATTCAAAAAATTGATACAGACATTTGTTCAACAAAAGTGGCGGAGGGTCTTTATCTGCTTTATTCACCCACCCAAGAAGATACGAGTAAACAGGATATCGAGCAAGGGCTTCATGTTACATTTAAGAGCGAAGAGATGTCTCGTCCGGAACGTCGTGTATGGTTAAGCCTTGAAATAGAAACAAAAAAAGAAGGACAGGTCACAGTAGCGGTTAATAATGGTAATGGATACAGCACAGTCTATTGGGCAAACCATGAAGAAAAACTTGAAGAAGGCGGAACAGCGACAATTACAATGTCAATACCAACAGATACACAACAGGTTGCAATTTCTCTTAAAGGAAGCCCTGAGGCAAAAGTTAAAAATATCCAAATTTTAGCGACAGATGGAAGAAACTATACAAATGAAGGGGTGAATTTGAAAAACCCCGCAAAAGGAGGCCTGATTGTAGGAACCGTGAGTACACAAAAATCGGCTATTTTGGTGATTCCTGTTTTTTGGGAGCAAGGATGGACTGCTTTAGTAGACGGACGACCAGTTGAAATTTTAAAGGCCGATGGGGGTCTATGTGGACTTGTAATTTCTAGCGGAACGCATACAGTAGAACTTAAGTATGATACGCCGGGATTTTATGTAGGGGTGGCAATTAGTACGGTGGGTTTCTTTTTGTGGGTTACACTTCTTTTTTTAAAAAAAGAATTCCCCAGTGCAAAAAAATATTTATAAGTGGTGTGTAGAATGAAAGAATTTGTGGGGAAAAATAGTATTTTAAAGAGCATATATGGGCTCTCAATAATTGTACTACTATTTGCGAGCGTTGTTACTACTTTTAGTTCCCCGCTTACTTTAGGGTTGGGCTATCTTATAATATTGGGTGCTTTCTTAATTATAGGTGAGACAAAAAAGTACATAAACAATCAAAAAAAAAGCAGCTACAAATATTTTAAAGCATGGTTTTTTTCATCTGTGCAAATTGGCATATGTTTTTTATTACATCAAAACATACAACCTGTTTTTGATTCAAACACTTATTTTTATGCGGCAGATAGTATAATAAGTAGTAGAAATCTGTTCGCATATGCCGAGACGGTAAGAGGGGTGGTTCTTCCTCTAATTTGCTCGGTAACAAAACATGCTTTTTATCCAATATTGCATAAGGAAATTCTTTCTTATGGCGTTTTTGTATCGGTGATATTTGGACTTTGCTTTGCGGTGATATTGCCCAAAATACTTGAAAAAATTGCTGGAACTGAATTTCCTTTAGAGTTTTTATTTGTTTTTCCAACCACTATTTGTGTTTTCTGGTGGGGGCTTATAGTTTATCCCCTTTCAGATTGTTGGGCCTTTTGCTTTTTAACTTTTTCGATTTTTTCGGTATTGAAAGTACTAGGTATTTCCAAAAAAGAAAACGAAAAAGATGGATTCATAGAAAAACTCTTAGTTGCTTTTTGGGGGGCAGGTGCAGCTTATGCGGCTTACAATGTAAGGACAGTCTACCTATATTCTATAGGAATGCTTGCGGTCGTTTTCCTAATTAAGCTATTAATCACACGAGATAAGAAATTAATTTTCGGTGTAATACTTGCTTCTATAATGGGATTTTTGCTTGTAGCAGCGCCGCAGATGGCGATAAATCAACAAGTTTATGGATATTGTACGCCAGAAATATTTGGGGTAAAATCTTTTTCAAACGGAATGTCACTATCCGTGTGGCAGTGTAAAGTTGGTGTATCGGTGCAGCGGTATGATACATATATCGGTGATCTCCAAGAGTTTCCTCAAGCGTCAATGTACTTTATGGATCCAAGTGGGCAACAATTTACCGATGATGTGAATTTCCAGCAGATCGCAACGCTCACGGATTATCTTAAGTTTATCGTGAAAAACCCACAGCAAATGTCTGCTCTGCTTCTTCGGCATCTACTAAATATGATGAACAACTGCTACCCAGAAACATATGTTTTAGATATTACTAGAAGTCGCATACCTGAGAACATAGCAGTCATAATGTTTTGGTATACTGGGCTTTTAGCTTTGATCTGGAAGTTAAAAGGAAAGGTAACATCGGCACTTTCAGATAAGAATAAAAGAAAATGGCCCTTTGGGGATTGGCTAAAGACTACAGGAATATGGATAATAATTTGGCTTATTCCCTCTTTAATTATAATACCTGGTGCGGTTGAGGTACGGTTTTTATTTCCGGTATATATGGTGTTGAATCTCTTCGTTTTGGGAGAAATGGTGAAAAAAGACTTTATTATATGGATAAAGGACAATTGGCTTATTTCTGGATTAGGAGCGCTACTATTTGGCGGAGTTCTAAATTCAATTTGGACAACAACCATGGCCTTATTAGCAAGAGCATAAGTTGGGGACATAATGTCCATGTGTAATTGTGAAAAACAGAAATTCGTGTTAAACTTAAAATCTATGTTATAGCCTGAAAGGATAGAAGGACAGATATGAACATTATGCCGAATAATTTGGGCCGTCAGTTCAGCCTGCATGCGCAGGAATATGAAGAAAAGGCCGTTGAGGTACTGCGCAGTGGGTGGTATATTTTGGGGAAAGAAGTAGCGGCGTTTGAACAGGAATGGGCGGAGTATATCGGGTCAAAATATTGTGTGGGCCTTGCAAGCGGGCTTGACGCGCTATGGATTAGTTTTCGTTTGCTCAATATTGGTCAGGGCGATGAAGTAATTGTTTGTGCGAATGCATATGTTGCCTGTGTGATGGGCATTTCCATGAATGGTGCAACACCTATATTTGTGGAACCCGATGAGTATGATAACATCGATGCGGAGAAGATTGAAGTGGCCATTACACCGAAGACAAAGGCGATTTTGGCGGTTCATCTATATGGACAATCTTGTGATATGACCCGCATCATGGAGATCGCGCGGCAGCACGATTTGCGCGTGGTGGAAGATTGTGCGCAGAGCCACGGGAACCATTGGCGCGGAAAAACAGTAGGTACTTTCGGGGATATTGGTTGCTTTAGCTTTTACCCTACAAAAGGATGCGGCGCGTTCGGAGACGCGGGCTGCATTGTGACGGATAATGCGGAAATTGCGGACAAGTTCCGTGTATTTCGCAACTATGGCAGTAGAGAACACTATAAAAACGAGGTAGTAGGCGCAAATAGTAGACTAGATGAGATGCAAGCAGGCCTTTTGCGTGTCAAAGTGAAACATCTGGACGGTTTTAACGCAGAGCGCTGCCGGATTGCGGCACGTTACGATGCAGAAATACAAAACCCGTTGATTCAAACGCCAAAGATTCGCCCCGGGGCAGATTCCACGTGGCATCAGTATGTAGTGCATGTGCCAGGGCATCGGGATGAGCTAGCTGCATATTTGAAGGAGAATGGGATTGGGACAATCATTCATTATCCGGTTCCGCCGCATTTAAGCGAAGCATATGCATATTTGGGTTTCCAAAAAGGAGACTTTCCTATTGCAGAGCGTTATGCATCTGAGGTGCTCAGCCTGCCAATGTACAATGGTATGACGGAAGAAGAACAGGCGTATGTACTTCAATTTCTGAATCAGTTTAAAGAAAATAGATAATAGATGAGATACTGCAAAAAGGAGAGCTTTATATGGTGGTGAAGACGGTAACGGTTTTGGGGGCAAATGGTTCTATGGGCCAAAATGTAAGTGGTATTTTTGCCGCCTTTGGGGATGCAACAGTGTTTATGGTCGCAAGGTCAAAAGCTAAGGCGGAAAAGGCAAGAGAGAATGCGGCGCTGTCGGTAAAGGCAGAAAGCATTGCAACACGATTGATTCCTTGTGATTATTCGCAACTTGAAGAATGCATTAGTCAGTCAGACCTTATATTTGATAGCATTGTTGAAGATCAGAATAAGAAATTAGAGCTTTTATCGCGAATTGCACCTTGGGTAAAGAAAGATGCAATAATATGCACAGGAACCTCAGGGCTGTCGATTGATAAGTTGGCACAAAGCGTGCTCCCCGAACAAAGAGCACGCTTTGTTGGTTTACATATGTTTAACCCGCCGTACACCTTGAACTTTTGTGAGCTGATTGTGACAGAGAACACAGATCCGCAGGTTAAGGAGAACATGTATGCCTACGCAAAAGATGTTTTGCATAGGACTGTAGTATGTGTAAAAGATCGGCCGGCATTTCTTGGTAACCGGGTGGGCTTTCAGATGATAAATCAGGCTTTGCAATATGCGGAGAAGTATCAAGATAACGGGGGCATCGATTATATTGATGCGATTATCGGGCCGTTTACTGGAAGAATGATGGCTCCTATTGATACGGCAAATTTTGTTGGTCTGGATGTACATGCGGCAATTGTGGACAATCTGTATTTCAATACAGAGGACTATGAAAATGAAACATTTAAGCTGCCTCAATATGTCAGGACAATCATCCAAAAGGGCGACTTGGGTAAAAAGACAGGACAAGGGCTTTATCGCACATTGAAGGACGAAAGTGGGTACCGTTGCAGAGAAGTGTTTGATATTAAAAGTGGACAATATCGAAAAGTTCTTGCCTATACTTTCCCATTTAAAGAGAAGATAATTGCTGCCATTAGAGACGGAAATTACGCAGAGGCGCTTGCAACTCTTAAAGAAAATCAATCGCAGGAAGCAAGGCTTTGCTTGCAATTTTTACTCAATTACATTGTCTATTCTTTGTATGTTGTACGGGAAGTTGCGGATACGGTGCATGCAGTAGACGACGCGATGGCGACTGGATTCAACTGGGTTCCACCTCTGGCGTTGGTTCAGGCGCTGGGAGGTAAAGAAGAAGTTCATGAGTTAATCGTTAAAATGTCCGCGCAGAAAGATTTACGAGTTAACGCAGAAATCCCTTTAACAGATGTTGTCGATTCTTATTACGATTATCGAAAATATTTCAGGGCGAAATAAGCGAGGGAAAATATGAGAGATGTATATGTGTTGGGTGGTTCGCAGACGGATTTCGAGCGTAACTGGAGCAAAGAAGGCAAAAGTGTCCTTGCATTATTGCGAGAAGTTGTAAATGATGGATGCCGTGATGCGGGTTTGGATTTTGATGAAATTGCAAGCTTAAACAAGCAAAATAGAATTGCCTTTTTTGTGGGGAATTTCATTGCGGAAAAATATTGTAATCAAGGACATTTAGGCGCGTTGCTGACCATGATAGCACCAGAATTTTATGGCGTTCCAGCGGCTCGTTATGAAGCTGCATGTGCATCCGGTTCTGTTGCGTTGGATGCAGCAATCACCAAAATCCGCAGCGAAGATTATGACGTGGCGATCGTAGTAGGGTGGGAATTAATGAAAACAGTAAGCAGCAAAATTGGCGGAGATTTTTTAGGCCATGCCGCTTACTATGAAAAAGAAGCAAAGGGTATCGAGTTTCCTTTCCCAAAACTGTTTAGTCGGTTAGCTGATGCATATGTTGATCGAAAGATGGTAGATGAAAAGCGATTCATGGATTCGCTAGCAAGAATTTCTACTATTAATTATGAAAATGCAAAGAGAAATCCGAATGCGCAGACACGCAATTGGTTTATGACTTATGAGCAAGCAGCGCATCGCAATACAAAAACGAATCCACTTGTGAGTGGCCGTTTGGCTGTTTCAGACTGTTCTCAAGTGACAGATGGAGCTGCGGTTGTGGTGCTTGCAAACGAAAATTACTGCAAGTCTAAAGGGAAAAATAAGAACGATTTGCCACACGTTGCAGGATGGGGACATAGAGTTGCCCCAATGCTGTTTTCTGAAAAACTGGCAGAGAGTGACCAGCAGCCTTTTATTTTGCCGTGGACGCGCCAAACTGTTTTAGATGCATATCGAAGGGCAAAAATGACTATTAGCGACATCGATTTGTTTGAAACACACGATTGCTTTACATCAAGTGAATATGCGGCAATTTCTGCATTTGGCATTACAGAGCCAGGAAAAGAGTATCAGGCTATAGAAAATGGTATCATTGAGTTTGGTGGTAAGAAGCCGATTAATCCATCTGGGGGTCTTATTGGTTGCGGGCATCCTGTTGGCGCGACAGGTGTTCGTATGTTTCTGGATTTGGCAAGACAAATTTCCCAGCAAGCGGGTAAATACCAGGTAGAGAATGCTCATAACGCGATGATGTTGAATATTGGTGGCAGTGCAACAACAAACTATGCTTTTATACTTTCGGGGGATAAGCAATGAATCAAATTGCAAGTAGTGCCAAAATTATGAGCGATGTAGTTTTGGGCGACAATATCGTAATTGAAGAGGATGTGTATATTGATCATTATTGCATTATTCGTGACAATGTACATTTAAAAAAAGGCTGTACGGTCGGGGCCAATTGTATCTTGGGGGAGTACCTCGCAGATTTTTATGATTCTAGGACTGCTTTCAATCATCCACTGGTAATCGGAGAGAGGGCTTTGATTCGTAGTGGAACAATTATTTATGGGGATACAGTGATTGGAGATGATTTTCAAACAGGTCACCGTGTAACAATCAGGGAAAAAGCAGAAATTGGGCATCATGTTAGGGTGGGAACGCTCTCTGACATACAAGGGCACTGCAAGATAGGAAATTATGTCAATATGCATAGCAATGTGCATATAGGGCATGAAAGTGTAGTTGAAGATTTCGTCTGGCTTTTCCCCTATGTCATTTTGACGAATGATCCTACGCCTCCATCGGAAGAACTTGTAGGCGTAAGAGTATGCTCATTTGCGGTTGTCAGCACGAGAAGTATTTTACTCCCCGGTGTCAAGATTGGGAAAGATGCGCTCATTGGGGCAGGCGCAAATGTTACAAAAGATGTAGAAGATGGTATGATTGCCGTTGGAAACCCAGCAAAGGTTGTTGGGCCTGTTACAAAAATTAAAAATAAAGTTACAGGTGAAAACGTTTATCCTTGGAGATACCATTTTGAGCGAGGTATGCCGTGGAAAGATATTGGCTATGACGCTTACATTGCGCAGATAGAAAATGCCCCTCAGACCTAAGGCGAAATGAGTAGATACGTTTTGTTGGTAAAATATGAAGAGAACTTGTTTTTGAAAGAAGTAAAAATATCCCTGAGCGTGAGTCTCATGAAGTTGGAGGATGCCCAAAATGCGATTGCGCAAATTAGAGAAAAAGGATATTCCATTAATATACGAGTGGATGACCGATTCACAGATAAATCGCTTTTTTCGCTTTGATCCTACTAAAGTCTCTTATGAGACAATTTGTTCGTTTGTTGAAAAGGCTCAAGACACACAGCAGAGTTGTTATTGGGCTTGTGTGGATGAAAATGATGTGTATTTAGGTACAATAGGTTTCAAAAATATAAATTTGATTGATAAAACAGCGGAATATACAATTGCTTTTCGGAAAAGTGCGCAAGGTACTGGTGCAGCCCGCTTTGCGACAAAAAAAGCTTTAGAGATTGCATTTGGGCAGATGAATTTGGAAAAAATTTATTTAAATGTTCTGGCAGAAAACAATCAAGCAATTCGCTTTTATGAAAAATTTGGCTTTGAACAAGAAGGGCTTTCACGCAAGGCAATCGTTGTTCAAAATGAAAGACGGGACCTTTATTGGTATGGTATGCTAAAGGAGAAGTTTCATGAATGAAAAAGAAAATGTCCATATGTTAGAATTCCCGCAACGTGGCGACGAAAGAGGTCATTTAGTAATTGTTGAGGCAATGCAAGATGTTCCTTTTGAAATCAAACGAATTTTTTATATTTATGGTTCAGATACAGATGTGGTACGCGGACAGCACGCCAATCGCCGTTCAGAGTTTGTACTTATCAACGTTGCAGGCCAAAGTAAGGTTAAAGTAATGGACGGAAAAGGGAACGAAGCAATCTTTAGTTTAAACCGTCCGCACACAGGAATTTATTTACCTACGATGGTGTGGAAGGACATGTATGATTTTTCCCCTGATTCCGTTTTGCTGGTTTTGGCAAGTGAGCATTACGATTCGGCGGAATATATTCGTGACTATGATACTTTTGTGAAGGAAGTTAATCAGAATGGATAAAGTCTCCATCATTATTCCTGTTTATTATAATCAGGATAATTTGCGGCCTCTTTATGACGATATCAAAAGTAAAATTTTAGATTTGGCATTGTTTGATTGTGAAATCGTTATTGTAGACGACGGCTCTGGGGACAAGAGCTGGGAAGTAATAAAGGCCCTTGCAAAAGAAGATTCACGAATCACTCCAATCAAATTGTCTCGGAACTTTGGCAGCCATGCTGCCATTTTATGTGGACTATCGTATGCTACAGGAGATTGTGCCGTCATAAAAGCAGCTGATTTACAAGAGCCAACAGAAATGATAATAACAATGTATCAAAGTTGGAAAAACGGCAATAATGTTGTGCTTGCAGTACGAGAAGGAAGAGAGGAAAGCTTAGGTCAAAAAGCTTTTGCAAATCTTTATTATTGGTTGGTTCGAAAAGCGGCATTACCCAAAATGCCTAAAGGCGGGTTTGACACATTTTTACTTGATCGCAAGGCCATAGAAGTTTTGAAAAAAATGGATGAGCGAAACAGTGCAATTACAGGGCAGATTCTTTGGAGCGGTTTTACGACAGATATTGTTTATTATGTTCGTAAAGCAAGGGAAATCGGAAAAAGCCGTTGGACACTCAAAAAAAAGATTAGGCTTGTGACGGATACCCTGTTTAGTTTTTCTAATCTCCCAATTAAAATTGTAACCACCGTAGGCGGGTTTTCTTTTATTGGTGCTTTTGTGTGGGCCCTTGTAGTTCTCATCAATAGGCTAAGCGGCGCAATAGAGGTTTCGGGTTTTACAACACTATTTATTTTTCAGCTCTTTAGCTTTGGCGTCATTATGCTTACGTTGGGGTTACTTGGTGGGTATCTGTGGAGGGCTTTTGACGCGAGCCGCGACAGGCCAGTATATATTGTAGAGGAAGACAAGATATAATAAAACGAGTAGACGCTTTTTTCAACTGGCGGAAAGGGAAGAATGAAACAAAAATCTAATAGATTTTATTACTTTTTACTGCATGTGTTGCTTTTGGTGTTTAGCTTATCAACCGTGTGTAGCAAACTCGCTGGACGGCAAGTGCTTTTTAGTTTTAAGTTTTTTCTTTTTTATGGGTTAGTTATATTTTTATTGTTTATTTATGCCTTTGCATGGCAACAAATTATAAAGCATATGCCATTAACTACAGCATATGCGAATAAGGCAGTTACAGTAGTATGGGGTCTTGTATGGGGAATGCTGATGTTTGACGAAAAGCCTACTTTAGGGAAAATAGTAGGTGCGGCAGTAATTATCGCAGGAATAATTTTGTTTGCTTACTCAGATAGTGGAGAGGAATTAAGCCATGAGTAAAACGATGGTACCATATATTATTTTATTTCTGGCAAGTGTGTTTATTGCGTCAGTATCGCAGGTTATGCTAAAGAAAGCCGCAATGAGGCCATATAAAAACATTATTTTAGAGTACTTAAATCCTCTTGTGATATTTGCCTATCTGCTCTTCTTCGGGACAACTCTCATCGGTGTAGTTGCCTATCGAATTATTCCAATTAGTCTTGGGCCGGTGCTAGAAACAACGAGTTACATTTATATCACACTTTTTGGTGTCTTTATCTTTCATGAAAAATTGAACCGAAAAAAAGTAGGAGCCTTATTGTTGATTATAATAGGGATTTTGATTTTTGCATTGATGGGGTGATAATAGTTTCATTGGTCTGTTGTTTTAATAAGATTCATTTTTGACTGCATGCTAAGATATAGTAAGTTACTCCCCAATCTACCGCTTTTACTCCCCCCACAGCCCCCTCAGCAGCAAATCCAGCTCTTGCTCGGTGCGGGCGGTGACATCGTAATCGCAGTTGTGCAGGCACCAGTCTATTAAGCTGCCGCGCACAAATTTGATCAATAATTCGGCTGCCTGCTGCGGGGTGAAGTTTTCGTTTAGAATACCTTGCGCGTGCGCCAGTGTGGTGTAGTGCAATACGCGCTGGTAATAGAGCCGCTGTGGGTCTACAGCGGCTCTATGCTCGTCCGTTAAAATGTTGCGATAGTATTCCGTAACAACTGGCCCGGCCTGGCGCGCGACAAACGACGTTTGTGTCAGCAGAATACGCCTCAGCATCTCCACCGGTGGGCCATCGGCCAGGGGCAGTTCGGCGGCAAGGGTTTCATCAAACAGTAAAAAGGCCCGGTTCATCAGTTCTTGTTTCGAAGAAAAATGGTGATAAAACGCCCCTACTGAAATATTGCAGGCATTGCAGATATCCCGCACCGTTGTATTGCGCCAACCTTTTTGAATGGTCAACTGTTTTGCCGCTTCTAAAATGCGCGCTGCCGTTTTGGCAGGGCGCTCATTTTTTATTTGCATACAACCCCCCATGGTACAAAAAGTGCTTTTGTGCAGTTGCATTATACTACAAAACTGACTAGCTGTGCACTTTATTTAAAATAATCCTCTTTTTACAAATAGTTTAGTGTAAAATTATTGACATAAAATTAACAAAATGTTACAGTGAAAACAGAACAAGGTTCGGTTTTACTATTTTACAAGGTGAAAGTGAGGCAGGAGGATGAAGACAGATACAATCGTGCAATCTCTGGTAGACAGCTACGGCAGTTGGGTGTGTGGAGATGCCGAAAACTGCGCGGGCGGCACGGCCCGCATGACACAAAACCTGTATCCGTATGATGCGATGTTCGCACCGGTGCAGATTAACCGGCTGAAGGTGAAAAACCGCCTGGTGATGGCGCCGATGGGCAACATTGACATGTGCGAGGAGACCGGCCGCCCGAACGAAAAAATGCTGCAATACTTTTTTGCCCGCGCCAAGGGGGGCGTGGGGCTGATCACCACCGGGCTCATCCCCATCAGCCATGGTATCGACCCTTCGGTCAGCGAGCTGGGTGGGCTTTCGTACTTTCCGCGCATTGACCGCAGCCGCACGGTGTTTTCTGGCTGGCGCGACCTTGCGCAGGGGGTACATGCCTATGGCAGCAAAATTTTTGTGCAGTTGACCGCAGGCCTTGGCCGGGTGGGCAACCCGCAATGCCTGATTAACGAGCATAAATTCCCAGTTTCGGCGTCGTTTAACCCCAATTTTTACATTCCGCAAATCCCCTGTGTGAGGCTGAGTGACGGCAAGCTGAAAAAGATCATCAAAAATGCCGGGCAGGCAACCGCGGATGCCAAAGCCGCAGGGCTGGACGGTGTATATCTGCACGGGCACGAGGGCTATTTGCTGGAGCAACTGACGAACCCTGCGTTTAACCGGCGCAAGATGGGCCGCTATGCCGACTGGCAGCAATTTGGCCTTGATATGGTGCGCGAGCTGCGCCGCCGGGGCGGTGACAGCTATCCAATCATGTACCGCATTGACCTTTCGCTTGCGCTGAATGAGACCTACGGCGAAGAGGGCATGAGCATCCCCGCGCTGAACAAGTTTAAAGACGGGCGCACGGTGCAGCAGACGCTGGACTATATGGTGAACCTAGTTAAGGCCGGTGTAGACATGTTCGACGTCGACCTTGGCTGCTATGACAACTGGTGGCTGCCGCACCCGCCTGCGGGTATGCCTGCGGGGTGCTTCCTTGCGGTGTCGAAGCTGGTAAAAGATTATTTTGAGGAACATCAGGTAAAATCAAACGCCGGGCTGCCGGTGCCGGTGGTGGCGGTGGGCAAGCTGGGGTACCCGGATGTTGCCGAACAGGCCTTGCGGGATGGCGAGTGCGACATGGTGATGCTGGGCCGGCCGCTGCTGGCAGACCCGGAATGGCCCAACAAGGCCTATGCGGGCAGGGTGAATGAAATTTGCCCCTGCATTGGCTGTCAGGAGGGCTGTATCAACGAATTTGTGGACGGCGGGCACCCGCAGTGTGCGGTGAACCCCCGCACTGGGTTTGAGCACAGTATGCCGGAGCATGCCGCCCCGGCGGCAAAACCCAAACGCATTGCAGTGGTGGGTGCCGGGCCTGCCGGTGTCGTATTTGCGGTGGAAGCTGCCGCACGCGGCCACAAGGTGGATTTGTTTGAGCGCAGCGGTAAAGTAGGCGGCAAAATTGTGCCCGGCGGCGCACCCAAAATCAAATATGAGGTAGAAAACTACCGCCGCTACCTTGAAAAACTGCTCAGCGATGCCGAAAAGGCCGGCAATGTAAAAACTTATTTCAATACCGAAGCCGACCCTGCGCAGCTGCAAAAGCGCGGGTACGACAGCATTGTGTTTGCGGTGGGTACCCGCGCGGTGTCGCCGCGCATCCCGGGCATCGACAAGGTGAAAACCGTGCAGGCCGTTGACCTGCTGTGCGACATTGGGCTTGCAGGGCAGGCAAAAGAGATCGTCGTGATTGGCGGAGGTGTGGTGGGCTGCGAAACGGCTTACTGGCTGAATTACGAGCAGGGACGCAAGGTCACAGTGGTGGAAATGCTGCCGAATTTGATGGACGGCACCTGCACGGCGAACCGCGGGCACCTGATCCACTATTTGCAGAAAGCAGGGGTAACACTGCTGAACTGTGCCAAGGTGACCGGGTTTGAAGAGCAGCAGGTCAAGGTGAGCCGCAATAAGTCAAAGGGCGTACCGGACCCGTACAACACATGGCAGCCGATTTTGCCGAAAAACATTGAAAACCCGCTGGCACCAAAGATGGGGCCGGAGGAAGAAGAGCTGGTGCTTAAGGCGGACCTTGTGGTGCTTGCAATGGGCGGCCGCCCCGACGACAGCCTGTTTTTTGAAGCACAAAAAAACCATGCAGCGCCAGAGCTGCATAACATTGGCGACAGCTTTAGCGCCGGTAAAATTTTAGAGGCGACCCGTGCGGCCCGCGCACTGGCGGCTTCGATTTAAAGGGGGCTTTGAGGTGACGATGCAACTGACACAGCAGCAACAGGCCATGCTGGACGGCGCACAGGGCAAAGCCCTTGCAAAAGTGATGAAAACACTGGTGATGTATGGCGAAACCTTTGGGGCTACCCGCATGGTGCCGGTAAACAGCGATTACGGGCATTTGGTGACCAGCTTTGGGCTGGGGGTGCTGAAGCCTGTGTATGCGTTGCTGGATGAAATTATCGCAGACGGCGTTGTGGCAAAACAGCAGTTTTCGGTGGACCCGCGCCCACTGCAAAAAGGGGTGCCGGTGACCCTATTACAAAGCCTGGTATTCCGGCTGATGTACTCGAAACAAACCGAATACGAAGCCCGGCTGCAAAAGCTGGGGCTGATGGGGGAAGATGCTTTTACCTGTGCCTGCTACCAGCCCGAGACCGGCAATACGCCGCAGCAGGGGCAGGTGCTCAGTTGGGCAGAAAGTAGCGCCGTAGTGTATGCCAACAGCGTGCTGGGCGCGCGGTGCAACCGCAATTCGGGCATCATTGATATTTTTGGCAGCATTGCCGGGTTTGTGCCCGAGTTTGGCCTGCTGACCGATGAGGGCCGCCGTGCGACCTGGGTGGTAGAGCTGAAAACGACAAAGCTGCCCCCCGCGCAGGTGCTGGGCAGTGCCATTGGCATGAAGGTACTGGAAGAAGTGCCGTATATCCGCGGCCTTGACACCTTTTTTGGCAACGATTTGACCCCCGAAGTGCAGGATTACCTGAAAGACATGGGGGCTGCTACTGCGTCAAACGGCGCAGTGGGGTTATATCATGTGGAGGGCCTTACCCCAGAGGCGGTGCAGCTGGGCGACGCGCTGCTTGCACCGCAGACAAACACTTATGTCATTGACGATGCTGAATTGCAGCGGGTGATGGACAGCTACCCCTGCATCTGGAAAAACGAGAACGCCGAGCCAAAGATGTGTTTCATCGGCTGCCCGCACCTTTCGCTTTCCCAGTTGCAAAGCTGGACCGCGCGGTTGGAGCAGGCTTTGCAGCAGCAGGGGCGCGAAAAGGTGGCAATCCCCACAGTACTCACCGCAGCACCTGCGGTGGTGAAAGAGTTTAAACAAACGCCGGATGCCGCCCGCTTGCAGGCAACTGGTGCGGTGCTGGCCTCTATTTGCCCGCTGATGTATATGAATAACCCGCTGTGCGGCAAGCTGCCCATCATTACAAACTCGAACAAGCTGCGTACCTATACCAGTGCCCGCTATGCGACCGACGAGCGTATTTTGGCGGCCATTACACAGGGGGTGTACTGCAATGAAGGTATTTAAAGGGCGCCCGGTCGTGCCGGGCACGGCACAGGCGGCGGCGCTGGTGTCAAGTGCGGGGTTCAACACGCTGGCCAGCTTTCAAAAAAGCCTGATGTTTGGGGATAAAAAATCCACCTGTTCTGACCAAAACAACGCAGAGCTGTACCAACAGCCGATGGCGGGCAAGGCGCTGTGTATGCCGCAGACCATCGGCTCTACCACCGGCGGCATGGTGCTGTACTGCGCGGTAGAAATGGGGCAAAGCCCGGCGTGCCTGTTGTTTTCAAAGCCGATCGATTCACTTGCGGCGGCGGGGGCAATCCTCGCCGGGGTGTGGTCCGACATCCCCATGCCCACGGTGGACAGCCTTGGCGACGAATTTTTGCAGTATGTAAAAAGCGGGATGCCGGTGGCAGTCGCACCGGATGGCACTGTGACGGTGGGGTAACAGGATAGAATACCCATAGTGTTTAAAATAGAGCGGGCCGGCAGCATTGCTGCCGGCTTGCTTTTTTACAAGGTGACAGGTATAGTAGCAAAAAAGAGAGAGCAAATAACCAAAGCAGATGAAGTGAACCGGGCAAAAATACACAGCACATGGTAAAAATGGCAAAAACAGAACAAATAAATTGTTGAAAAAGCGAGCGAGTGCTGGGTGATGCCGCGAAATCCAAAACTCATTTCTGAAAATCAAAAGAACCGGCGGTGGGAAACCGGTATACTGAAATCACCGAAATTCCCCGCAAAAGAGATCAAAAGGAGGAGTAAGACAGAATGAAAAAAGGAAAATCACTGCTTAGCCTGTTTCTGGCACTTGCACTCGCCCTCACCGCGTTCAGCGGTTGCGGCAGCAAAAGCGCCAGCAGCGGTGCAGCCGCTTCGGGCGACAGCGCCGAAACCCAAAAGGTGGTCATGTACCTCATCACCTTCAACAACATCCCCGACGATTACAGCAAGGTGACCGATGCAATTAACAATTACATTGCAGAAAAATACCCGGATGCACACGTTGCGTTGGATCTGCGCCTGATTGGGCCGGCAGATTACAACGACAAGATTAAGCTGGCGATGCAGAGCGGGACTCAGATGGACTTGTTTATCCCGCTGGACCTGCAAACCTTCATCGCACAGAATATGTGCATGGATATCAGCAGCTATCTGGATCAATATGGCCAGGACATGGTGTCGATGATTAAAAAAGATTTTGGCACTGACGGCTTTAGCACCCTGACCCAGAACGGCGCGATTTACGGTGTGCCCATCAACAAGGCAGTCGTAATCAACCCCACTCTTTCGTACAACAAAGAGATGCTGGCCAGCGTTGGTGTCTCGATCGACGACATTAACTCGATTTGGGATTTGAGCGACGTTTACGCGAAGATTAAAGCAAAATACCCCGACGTTTACTGCTATGCCCCGACAAACCAGCAGGACACCTATGTTTCGCTGATTTTGGAAGGCGACGACAAGATGGATCGTTTGGGCGACACGACTTACACCGGTGTGGTTTTTGGCGACAGCGGTAAGGTAGTTAACCTGTACGAGACCGATCAATTCCGCAAATATGTCGATTTAATGCGTTCGTGGTACCTCGCCGGCTATGTGCCGCAGGATATGGCCACTTCGACCACTACGGCACCGGCTTACGCTTCTTCTGGCCGCCTGTTCAGCACCTATGCCTCTTACTCGGGCGTTGACAAGCAGAGCGATAACAGCGTGCTGAACCAGCTGACCGGTACCGATGCGTACGGCAGCAAGTGGATCTCCTCGTTCTACATGGACACCATGTCCACCAGCCTTGCCATGTGCGTTTCCAGCAACAGCAAGGTGCCGGAGGCGGCCGTAAAGCTGCTGAACATCGTGTACAGCGACGAGTTCGTACTGAACACCATTCTGTTTGGTATTGAGGGCGAAGACTATGTGAAGCCCAGCGACCATGTTGCGCAGTTCCCCGAAGGGCTGGATGCCAACACCGTACCTTACACCGCTTACCTGTGCAACGGCGTCATCGGCTCGGAATCGCTGCAGTGGGTCACCACCAGCGAAGAGGATTATCAGAAAAAGCTACAGGCCATTGAGATGAACAAATCTGCAGAGCGCTCGCCGTACTATGGCTTTGTGTTTGATGCTTCGAACGTAGTGAACGAAATGACCGCTTTGACCAACGTGGTAAAGCAGTATTACCCCGGCCTTGTATGCGGCAGTCTTGACCCGGATGAGGCGATCCCGGAGTTCGTAAAGGCACTGAAGGACGCAGGGGTTGACACGGTAGTGGCAGAAAAGCAGAAACAGCTTGATGCCTGGATCGCAGCCAACCAGTAAACTGCTAAATCTAAGATTCTGTGTGCAGAGTGAGGTTGTGTTTGCAACCTCACTTTGCTTTAGGAGAGTGTGTCATGACGAAGTCATCCAAAAAAAGAAACCGAAACAAAAATCTTGCACTGTTTGCAATGGCAGCCCCGGGGCTTTTATACCTGCTCATCAACAACTATATCCCCATGTTCGGTATTTTTATCGCCTTTAAGCAAATCGACTATGCAAAAGGGATTTTCGGCAGCGACTGGTGTGGGTTTGACAATTTTAAATTTTTATTTCAAACCAAAGACGCGTGGATTATGGTGCGCAACACCGTGCTGTATAACCTTACTTTCATTCTGCTCGGTACGATCTTTGCGGTTTTTATTGCGATTTTGATGTCTGAAATCACAAAATATTTTTGCTCTAAGCTGTTTCAGGCGGGGCTTATCCTGCCAAACCTTGTTTCCATGGTCATTGTCGCTTACCTGGTGTATGCGTTTTTAAACCCGGAGACCGGCCTTGTAAACAATGCAATTTTAGGGGCTTTGGGCAAAGACCCCGTCAACTGGTATACGACACCCGGGTACTGGCCGGTGATTTTAGTGCTGGTACAGATGTGGAAAAGCGCGGGGTATTCGTCCATCGTGTATATTGCCAGTATCAGCGGTATTGACAAGGGGCTGTACGAGGCCGCGCGTTTGGATGGTGCCGGCAAGCTGCAACAGGTCTTTAAAATCACACTGCCGCAGCTGAAGCCCACGATCATCATGATGGTGTTGATGTCGCTTGGGCGGCTTTTCAGCTCTGATTTCGGCCTGTTCTATCAGGTGCCGATGAACTCGGGCGCGTTGTTTGACGTGACTCAAACGATCGACACGTACGTGTATCGCGGCTTGATGACTTACGGCAACATTGGTATGTCGTCCGCAGCCGGTTTGTTCCAGTCAGTAATTGGGTTTGCACTGGTCATGGTGGCTAACGCCATTGTGCGCAAGCGCGAAGCCGAAAATGCATTGTTCTGAGGAGGGGACTACTATGGGCAAACTGGAAACACGCGGTGAAAAATCGTTCCGCATTTTTGCACTTGTGCTATTAAGCATTTTGACACTGCTCGCAATTCTGCCGTTTATCTTGATCATTATTTCATCGTTTACCGATGAATCCACGCTGGTCAGCAACGGGTACAGCTATTTCCCGGCAAAGTGGAGCCTGGATTCTTACCGCTACATGGTGCAGCAGGCAAAGGTGATCTTTCGCTCTTACGGTGTGTCTATCCTTGTGACTACCGTGGGCACGGCCATGAGCCTGCTGCTGACGACCTCGCTGGCATACCCCATGTCGCGCAGCGATTTTAAGTATCGCAACGTGCTGGCGTTTTTGGTGTTCTTTACCATGCTGTTCAGCGGCGGTATTGTGCCGTCCTACATTATGTGGACGCGCATTTTCCACATCAACGACACCATTTGGGCGCTGATCATCCCGAACTACCTGATGAATGCCTTTAACGTGCTGCTGGTGCGCAATTATTTTAAAAACAATATCCCGGATGCGATCATTGAATCGGCACAGATCGACGGTGCGGGCGAGGGGCGTATTTTGTTCCGCATCATGTTGCCGCTGGCTGTGCCGGTCAGCGTGACGGTGGGCCTGTTCTCCGGCCTTGCCTACTGGAACGACTGGATCAACGCACTGTACTACATTGAGTCCCCGAAACTCTATGGTATTCAAAACCTGTTAATCCGCATGATGAACAACATCCAGTTCTTGTCATCCGGGCAAAACGCAAGCCTTTTGGGCAACTCTATTATTGCGCTGCCCAGCAACGGCATTCGTATGGCACTCGCCGTAATTGGTATTCTGCCTATCTTGATTATTTTCCCGTTTTTGCAGAAATACCTGATCAAGGGCGTTGTCATCGGTGCAGTAAAGGGGTAAGTGATGAAAGCACAGCAAATCGTGGATGCCATTACCGCGTATGCCAACGTGCAAGACCCGCCGCTGCAAACCTGTGACGGGTACAAATTTGGCGGGCCGGATACCGAGGTAACCGGCGTTGTTACGACCTTTATGGCAACGGTGGAAGTGCTGCGTGCGGCCCGTGCGCGGGGCGCCAACATGGTCATCACCCACGAGCCCACGTATTTTACCGGGCTGGATGCCACCGATTGGTTGCAGCAAGACCCAGTTTACCTTGAAAAGCAACAACTGCTGCAACAGGGAAATTTTGTTGTGTGGCGCTACCACGACAGGATGCATATGATGCAGCCGGATGCCATTTATGAGGGGCTGCTTACCGAGCTTGGCTGGCAGCAATACCGTCAGCCGGCAACACCGCCCACGGCCATAGGGCCCGGCGGCCCGGTGAATTTTGAGGAGCTTTTTAACGACTTTTATGTGCTGCCCCGCACCAAGCTGTGCGACCTTGCCGCCTTTTTAAAGCAAAAGCTGCAAATGAATGCGGTGCAGGTGATTGGTGACGGGCAGATGGAGTGCACCCGCGTGGGGGTACTGGTGGGCGGCGGCAGCCTTGGCTTTGGCGATGAAGCGATGCCGATGAAGGTGATGCGCGCCAAAGACCTTGACGTGATGGTGTGCGGCGAAATTACCGAATGGACACTTTGCGCCTATGTAAACGATGCAAGCCAGTTGGGCAAGCGCCGCGCGCTGATTATTATTGGCCACGAGCGCACCGAGGAGTGGGGCATGAAACATATGGCAACCTGGCTGGCACCGCTGGTGCCGGGGGTGCCGGTGTCATTTTTGGACGCAAAAGAACCATTTTGGTATGTGTGACCCCTGTTTTTAAGAACAGTGGGCAGAAGGGGGTAATCCATTTGGCAATTCTGAATCTGACCTATTTTTCCAACGCGCTGCGCCGGCAGACCCACATGACCGCGCTGGTACCGGTGGAAGAATTTGGTTTGGCACCGGGCATGCCGGTGCCGGACAAATCAAAACCGTTTCGCACACTGGTGCTGCTGCACGGGTTTTCGGGCTGCGATACCGACTGGTTGCGCGGCAGCCGCATTGACGAGCTTGCACTGATGCACAATGTGGCGGTACTGTTTCCCTGTGCGGAAAACAGCTTTTATATCAACGATACCGCGCGCGATGCGCTGTATGAGACGCTCGTCTGCCAGGAAACGCTGGAAATTGGGCGCAAGCTATTCCCGCTTTCGCACCGGCGTGAGGACACGACCATTGGCGGATATTCAATGGGCGGGTATGGCGCACTGCGCTGTGGGCTGAAAAACAACGACTTGTTTGGCAATGTGATCGCGCTTTCCTCCGCGCTGATCACCGACCAAATCGGCAAGGGTGAAATGAAAAAGGACAACCCCATGGCAACTGCCGCTTATTACGAGCATGTGTTTGGCCCGGCCGAGCAGGTGCCAGGCAGTGACCTTGACCCCAAAGCGCTGGCAAAAGCCGCGAAAGCGGGCAACGGCAAAGGCCCCGCGCCAGAGCTTTTTATTGCCTGTGGCGATGAGGACTTTTTAATCGAGCCCAACCGCAGCTTCAGCTCATATCTTGATTCGATCGGTTATGCGCACGAGTTCTTTGTTTCCCCCGGCATCCATAACTGGAAATTCTGGGATGAATACATTGAAAAAGCAATGATTTGGCTGGATCAGAAGAGCGAGGTCGGCGCCGGTGCAGCTTCTCGTTAAAGGGGACAAAGCGTTTTATCGCAATATCTTGGTGATTTCGCTGCCCATTGTGGCGCAAAGCCTGATTACGATGGGGGTCAACGCGACCGATACGGTGATGCTGGGCAGCTTTGGCGAACAGCAGCTTTCTGCCGCCAGCATTTCCAACCAGTTTTACAGCATTTTTCAAATTTTTTGTATGGGCCTTGGCGGCGGTGCCGCGGTGATGACCGCCCGCTTTTGGGGCAGTAAAAACCGTGTGGGCATTCGCAAGGTCGTTGCAATCATGTTGCGCATTGCGCTAGCTGCGGCCTTTGGGTTTACCTTGCTGATGCGTTTGGCACCCGGTGCCGTACTGCGGCTTTATACCACAGATGCCGCGATTGTAGGGTATGGGGAAGCTTATTACTCGTTTTTAAGCTGGACCTTTTTGCTGCAAAGCGTTTCAATGACAGCCGCTATTGTGCTGCGCAGTGTGGGCAGATACAATGTGCCGCTTGTGGCATCGGCAAGCTCGTTTTTGCTGAACATCTTTTTCAACTGGGTCTTTATGTTTGGCAAGCTGGGCGCCCCAAGGCTGGAAATACGGGGCGCCGCCATTGGCACACTGATCGCACGCATTGTGGAATGTACGATTATCCTTTTGTATCTGCTGGTAAAAGATAAGCAGATCGGGTTTCGGCCCAAAGATTTTGTTGCGCCTTGCGGGGATATCTGGCAGCCGTATTTAAAGTACAGTGCGCCGGTCATCGTCAGCGACCTTATGCTGGCCCTTGGGGCAAATTTTGTGGCGGTCATCATGATGAAGATCGGCACGAATTTTGTGGCGGCAAACGCTATCACCAACGTCACGGTGCAGATCAGCACCTTTTTCACCTTGGCACTTGCAAACTCCGCCAGCATTATCATTGGCAATACACTGGGCAAGGGGGACAAGGCAACGGCACAGGTGCAGGGCACGACTTTCCTTGTGATTGGTGCGGTGCTGGGGGTGCTGGCTGCCGGGTTGATTCAACTGCTCAAACCCAACATTTTGGGCCTGTATGCGGTACAGCCAGAAACAAAACAGATCGCCGCGGCCTTGATGGATTCTGTCAGCTTGATCGTGGTGTTTCGCACCATGTCCAGCGTGCTGACCAAAGGGGTACTGCGCGGTGGTGGCGACACCCGCTATATGATGGTGGCCGATGTGTTGTTTTTGTGGATCGGCAGCATCCCATTGGGGTCACTTGCCGGCCTTGTGTGGCACGCTTCGCCCTTTGCCATTTACTTTTGCCTCAACATTGACCTCATCATCAAATCCATCTGGTGTACGGTGCGGCTGTTTACCGGCAAGTGGATCAAAGAGCTGCACGGTACCCAAAGTACGGCGCAGCAAAAGACGGCCTGAAAAGCAGATAAATAAGTTTAAAAAGCCATGCAGGTACAAGCCCGCATGGCTTTTTTATGTGAGAAGAACAAAAGCAAAAAGCCGCCAAAAGGCGGCTTTTTGCTTTACGGAGATAGATAAAAAGTTACATGGGGCGGAACAGATCCGTGCGGCCCAGCGCGGTGGTATCGGTGTACCGGTCGGTGCCGGTCTCGCCGTTTTCGCGCAACATAGCGTCAAAGCGGCGCAACAGGTCTTTTTCCCCTTCGCTCGGCAGGTGAATTTGGGTACCGAGGTCAAGGTAATCTAAAAACCCGCTGCACTGCGGCCATGCAATCGCCGCGGCTGCGCCATCCATGCTGCCGGTTTTAATGAACTGCACCCAGTACGCCATCAGCTCTTTGCCAAAGGCCTGGTCGGCTTCGCTCATGCCGTCCGGGTTAATGATGCATTTGCCGGGGCGGCCAAAAACGTACGGCAGTTCAGAAGAGTGGGTAGAGCCCAGCCGCTCACCGCGGCTGCCGGAATCCGGCCGCGTCTTGTAATACACATAGCAGGGCTGGCCCTGCTTTGCGCACACTTCGCCAAGGCGGGCGGGGGATAAGAACATCAAATCGCCCAAGATGTTCAGCACCGAGCGGAAAGCAGAAACAGGCTCGCTGTGCGGGTAGTGCTGAATCATTTTTTCGGCCAGTGCCGCAGGGTAAAGGCTGTGCACATAGTCTTCAAACTGCTGCGGGGTGACATGCACGTCGTTAAAGAACCCAAACGAGCCAAATTCTTCACTGGTAGACCCCACAAGGATGTGCATCGGGTTAAATTTGCCCTCTGCAAGCAACTGCTTTGGGGCATCAGGCAACACGTAGCCGTCAACGCAGTAGTTCGGCGTATAGTGCTGTGCCAGCGAAGCTTCAATTAAATCGCAGCCGTCCATCTCGCGCAGCTGTTGCAGTGTTTTGCCGCCCAGCTGCCCCGCAAAGGCAAGGCCTTCGCTCTCCATTTCAGACAGCGGTTTCGGGTCCATCATGCCGCCGAGCAACGGGCAGCCGCTCTCTAAAATGACGCTGCGGCACAAGCCGGTCGTTAGCGGGGACATCAGCATGCAGGACGTGCCCACCGACCCGCCGGATTGCCCGGCCACGGTGATTTTGTCGGGGTCGCCGCCAAAGGTTGACACGTTTTCATGCAGCCAAAGCAAAGCTTCGCGCATGTCCAGCAGGGCATAGTTGCCGCTGGTGCCCTGCGGTGTTTCACTAGAGAGCTGCGGGTGGCAGAAAAAGCCCATCAGGCCCAGCCGGTAGTTGATGGTGACGACCAAAAACCCCTGCTTTGCCAGCTGCTCGCCCTCAAAAAACGGGGCCATACCGGTGCCGGCCACCATGCCGCCACCATGAATCCACACCATTACCGGCAGTTTTTCCTGCCCGGTTTTGGCCGGTGTCCAGATATTCAGGTACAGGCAGTCCTCGCTATCCATCTTGGCGGCCAGTTCAAAATCCTCGGTGGGCCAGTTGGCACGGCCGTCGGCCTGCAGGGCGCCGCCGGTCAGGCGGTCGGCACTGCGCACCCCAAACCAGCGCGCGGGTTTTGCCGGTGCGCGCCAGCGGCGCTCGCCAATAGGGGGGGCGGCATACGGTACCCCGCGAAATACCCGCAGGCCATCTTCAACCGTCCCTTTCAGCAAGCCCTCATGCACCTTTGCATAGCCCTGTTGCAATGTGTGTTCGGTCATACAAATAACCACTCCTTTCTTCTACCTTTATCTTAGCGCAGCCGTAAGGGGGATGCTTTTGTTCTGCCGCTGCATGCTTTTGATTTTGCGTACCCCATTACACCGGGCAGCAAAAACAAAAGCACTGCGCAAAACGCAATGCTTTTGTAAGGATGTGACTTTTTATACGGCGGGTGCACCGGGCAATACTTGGGGGGTAGTACAGTGCTTTTTGTACTGGCTGGGCGAGTGGCCGGTGCACTTTTTAAACAGGGTGGAAAAATAAGAAAAATTGTCAAACCCGGCGGCCATGGCCACTTCGCTGACATTCATGCTGCCCTTGCAAAGCAGCTCTTTTGCGCGCTCAATTTTTTGCTCATTGATATAGTCTTTTAAAAAGCAGCCGGTCTGCGCTTTGAATATTTTGGAGACATAATCGGGCGAGAGAAAAACGTGGTGCGCAATTTCTTCACGCGTGATGTCGCTGTCGCAATGCTCGATGATGTAGCGCTTGATTTTATCCACGATCGTCTCGGCCTGTTGGGCATCCTCAATGGCGTGTAGCGTCTTGTCGGTGACATAGCTGCCCCATTTCATCAAATCAAATACCGAGGACTCGCTGGCCCGGAATAGCTTTTTCGACACTTCATCTGAAAACAGCTCGTGTACCATGATGTTTTCGCGGTGTAGCAGGGTGTAAACCATCTGCATATAATCCTGCCGCAAAACATGCAGGTTTTGCGCATTCAGTAAGTTGCCATCTTCCAGCTTTTTTACGGCGTGGCGCAACAGGTTTACCGCATCCACATAGCGCCCGCTGGTCAGTGCTTTTTCGGCGGCATCGGTGTCCAGCACGCAGGTCACGTTTTCGGTTTCGGCCTGCACGTCGGGGCCGACTACCGGTTTGTGTCGGCTGACATTTTCGGTGTCAAACAGCTCCCACGCCTCGCGCCGGCCGGCAAGCTTGTCCAGCGGCAGCGGTTCGTCAAGGTAACAAACAATATCACAGCGCAGGTATTCGTGGCAGGCATCGGCAATGCTTTTACAATCGGCCTGCACTGTTTTTGTGTCTTTGCCGGCTGTGAGCACCAGCAGCACATACGACTTGCCGTTTTTTGTGTAGTCCAGCACCCGCGCAAAGTTGGGGCGGCCAAACAGCAATTCGCTTGCCATATTGCCCAGCGCATAGCGAAACGTGGCCCCGTTCCAGTCGTTTTCTGCCAGCTGTGATTCGTTGACCGAGCACAGCACCAGCCGGTAAGCGGCATTGGTGTCGATGTCCATATAGCTGGGCCCATTACCCCCGGTGGGGGAATGCCCCACCGTGTTAGAGAACAGGATTTCGCGCCATAGTGCATTTTCCAGCCGCTCGCGGCTGTTGAGCCACAAGTCACCATAGTCAGTGCGCTTTTTCAGTTCTGCGCGAAATGCAATTTTTTTAGAGGCTTTCACAATTTCTGCGCGCAAAGCCTTAATGTCCAGCGGTTTAATCAGATAGGCGGATGCTTCGTATCGCAGCGCCCGGGTAGCATACGTAAAATCGGCGTGGCAGGTCAAAAAAATAAATTCAGCCTCCAGCTTTTGGTCCCGCGCCCAGGCAATCAAATCCAACCCGGAGTATTTGGGCATTTCGATGTCACAAAGCACGATGTCCGGCCCGGTGGCCAGCATCAGTTCTTTTGCGCTCACCACGTTATAGGCAATATCAACGCTTTCAATGGAAAGTGCGCTCCAATTCAGCGCTTCACTGATTGCCTGTGTGGTGGGGATATCGTCATCCACGATCAAAAGCTTCATTTGAATCATTCCTTTCCGGGTGTTCGGGCAGCCAAAGTTCTACCCTTGCCCCGCCAAGTTCGCTGTTGGAAAGCCGCAACAAGTCAGCGCGGCCATAGGTCAATACAAGGGTCTGCGCAATGTTGGCAAGGCCCACCTTTTCGCCGTTTTGGGGCGGGAAATCGGCAAGAAATTCCTCGGTAAACCCGCACCCAGTGTCCTCTATCGTCACCTTGGCACAGGGCACTGCCCCCAGCAGGGTGTGCTGCACCCGCAAAAAAATTGACAGGGTCTGCTTGCCGTCAAACGCGTGTTTAAAAATGTTTTCAATAAAGGTCTGTATTAGCAGTTTTTGCACCGGGACCTCCCGCACGTCCTCTTCCACATCGGCATAGTAAAAGATAAGCCCGGGGAACCGGATACGCTGCAGGCGAATATAGGCCACGGCATGGTCGATCTCGGTTTCAACGGTCGTGCGCTGATGGTTGTTGGTAAACAGGTAGCGCAGGTAGACCGAAAGTGCCGCGACGAACTGCTGGATTTCTTTATTTTGGCCCCGCATTGACAAGCTAGAGATCGTGTTGATGGCATTGAGGTAAAAGTGCGGGCTGATCTGCATTTGCAGGTATTTCAGCTCGGCGCTTTGCCGCTCCAGCTTTTCTTCGTAGGTGCTGATCTTCAAATCCTTGATTTCCTGTGTCATGTTGTTGAACGAGTCAATCAGAGACCGAAACTCGGACGCGTCCCCCTGCTGCTGCGGGATCTGGTAGTCGATGTTGCCGCCCTCGATTTGCTTTGTCGCTTCGGCCAGCCGGGTGACAGGGCCCGCAATCTGCCGTTTTAGGTAAGCCGTACACAGCACGACACCCGCCACGGCCAGCACGCTGAGCGCGATAATCAGGTATTGTGCATTTTCCAGCCCATAGTAGATATCCTCATTTGCCAAAAGGCCAGAGATGCGCAGCGACACCCGCGGGTACTGCTCGGTAATCACCGTGTAACGGCCCTGATAGTTTGACGTGGTTTCAGATTCATTGGGGAATGGCTTTGTCTGGCTGTCCCCCAAAACATTCTGCTCGTCCCCGGCCAAAACCAAGCCGTTTTCATCGGTGATGAGGTATTGCACATTGCGCGCATTGGAGGTGTTTTTTAAAATGGAGACAAAGCGGTCCAGCTCGACAAACGCCCCGATGCGAATCTGTTGCAGTGTGTAAGTCTGCATCAGGTAATAACTGCCGCCAAGCTGTAACAAATGCCAATGGCTGTCCACTGCGTCGTTGATCAGCGTGGGGTTTGCTTTAATGTAATCTTCTATGGCAAACTTTTGTGACCAGTCAACTTGGCTTTGGTAGCGAAACAGGTACGTGTTGCCTGTGGGGTAGGCAAAATACAGGCAGGCCAGCGCCTCGTTGCTGCGCACCTTGTTTTCCAGCACACTGGTCATGTTGACCGAAGCGACGTACCGTTTCAGGCTGTCCTGCTGCTGGTAGCTGTTCAGTTTGCCCAAATTGTCCAGCGACATTTCATTCAGCGTTGTCGAAGCGGCGCTCAACTCGGCATCGATCTGCTCCATCGCAAGGGACATCAGGCTTTTTTGCTGCTGCACAATATTGCGTGTGGCAATTTGGTAAGCATACAGGTTGCTTAAAAACAGAAAAAAGATCATAGTGCTCAAAATCAGCACAATGATGGCGCTGATGCGAAACACGATAGAGCTTTGGCGCCCGTCTTTTTTAAACAGTTTAAATTGCGGCAGGGTCACTTTGGTTCACCTCACTTTACGGGAACACTGTGCGCACTATTTGTTCAGCCAGGGCGCCAGTGCGGCCGCCAGCTCGCGCCCCATGCGCTGCTGTGACTTGACGGAGGGGTGGCCCAGCGCGCCGGTACCCTCGGTGGGCAAAAACATGCCGCCGAATTTCAGGCAAAAAACGCGCTCGTCGCCGGTTTCGTGCTGGTAGCGCTGCACCGCGCGCAAAATATTGTCATACAGGTAATAATCCATCGAGCCAAGGGTACAGGCCAGTACTGGGGCAGGGCCGTTCAGGCGGCGCAGCTGGTGCAAAAAGGCGACATACTGGTCTTCAAAATGCTGTTCTTCTTTGCGGTCGTGGCCGGATGCCCGCACCCGAAACGAATCATTGGTGCCAAGGTTGATGATAATGGCATCAGGCCGAAACGACGCAAAATCCCACGCGGCAAAGCCTTCTTTTACCCCGCCACACTCTTGATGATAACGGTCGGTGTAGGCGTAATAATCCTCCATTGCGCGGCGCGGGGGGGTAAAATCCGGGGCTTCGGGCAACGACAGTTTAAAGTTGGGGTCGTACGAATTACAAAGCGGAATACCCGAAACGCAGATGCTGTTGTATTCGGCTTTCAGCAGCTGCGCCGCTGTGGCGCTGTAAGTGGCAAACCCGTTTTCAAGCTTGGTAGAAAAATAAAGCTCACCGTGCTCGTCCAGCTCGTCGCCAAAGCCGCAGGTGATGGAATCGCCAATAAACTCAAGCCGGCAAGCAGGCTGGGGGTGTTCCACCGGCAAAAAAGTGCCGTCTGTGGTAAACAGCTTTGCCCCGGCACGGCCTTTGCTTGCCTCCGAGCGCTTCAGTAGCCGCAGCCGGTGGGTGGCTGGGACATCGCTTTCAAAAAGTGTATACTGTGTGGTGCCGGCCGGCAGCGAAAACACGGTGCGCGGCTGGGGTTCGTCATCTACAAACACGGCAAGCCAGGGGAAGCTGTCGCCCTCGGTGGGGAAATAATCGGCTTCTACCTGTAACGTACAGGCCAGTTTGGTGCCGTGAAAACGCACTTCAATGCCCGCGGCAGTCCAGTTAAACCAGCGCACGCCCTGTGCTTCTTCGTAAAGGGTGCGCCCAAACGGGTGCCAAAGTTCGGTTTGTGTCTCAAAAGTTAATTCCATCTTGTTTCATCCTCTGCTGTTTTTTGCCCGCCCGCGGCCGGGGCCATGGGTCAGGGTGATTACTGTTTTGTGATGGCCGCGCGGCTTAGGTGGTCTCGCGTTCAATGAGCGTTACCGGGAACACCGTGGCAAGTGGCGTGGGGCGCTTTTTGCACTGTGCAACGCTTTGCACGGCAAAGCGGCTGATGGCGTGCACGTCCTGCCGTATGGTCGTGATGGCGGGGGTGGTCAGCCGCGCCAGCTCAATATCGTCGTACCCCACAATTTTCAGGCTGCCGGGTACCGGGCGACCGATTTTTTGGCAGTAGCGCAAAATTTGTGCGGCAATAATGTCGTTTGAGGTAAATACCCCATCCACTGCCGGGTGCTGTGCAAAAAAGGCGGCAATGATGTCCTCGTATTCCATCGAGACAAACCGGTCTTCCTCCAGCTCCAGCACGGTTGGCCGCAGGCCATGGTGCGAAAGCTCGCTGGCAAAGCCGTCCTGCCTGCGGTTGGCATCCATGCCGGGGGTAATGCTGCCGCTGAAATACGCAAGGTTGCGGCACCCCTTTTGCACCAGCAGTTTGGCGGCAAGGCGGCCCCCATTTTCGTTATCGGAGCACACCGACGGGATGTCCGGTGACAGGGTGCGGTCAATCGAGATGACCGGCATATCCATTGCAATATCCTTTGCAAGGTCCTGCGTGTGGCTTGCAATCAATACGCCCGCCACCTTGTTGGCTTTGAGCATGGAAAAGTATTCGATTTCCTTTTGTTTTTCGTGGTTTGATACGCACAAAAGCAGCTTATACCCCAGCTCGCAGGTGGCGTGCTCCACCTCGTGGATGACCTTGCAAAAAAAGTAATTGCGGGCAGAGGGCACAATTAGCCCAATCATGTTGCTTTGCTGTTTGGAAAGCGAGCGCGCCAGCTCGTTGGGCTGGTAATCAAGCTCGTGCATGGCGCGTTGTATTTTGCAGGTAGTCTGCGCGCTGACGATGCCGGGTTTGTTGAGCATGCGCGAAACAGTGGTGACCGTGACACCCGCACGGTCGGCGACTTCTTTTAGCGTGGCCATACGATTCCTCTTACTTTTTATTTCACTCTTCTTTGTTTCAACATAACACAGCAAAAACAAAATGTCAACCGGTTGACATTTTGCAGAACCATTTTGCCGTGCAGGGTAAAAAAGAGTGCAGATTTTCAAAAGTTACGTCGGGTACTTTGATAGAGATTGCACTGCAAAGTCGGCTACAATAAAACAAAAAGCAGATTTTTAAAAAGGGGAGAGCTTAATGCTGTATGCAAAAAACAGGGAAGTGCTGACACAGGTCGTGGCCGAGCGGGCAAGCATTCGCAATGTTTCAAAGCACCGCAAGCCGGACGGCAGTTTTGATATTGAGGGCAATTTAAAATTGTGGAATACCCAGCTTGCACGGTTTGAAGCGATGCCGCTTTGGCCTGAGGGTGCACCCGGCTATGATGACCGCGACCCGCTGCAGCCGCAGCCGTCGCTTGTGTTCATCCCGGCACCACAAGGCAAGCCTGCGCGGGGCACGGTGGTGGTGGCACATGGCGGCGGGTTTGAAAGCCGCACCGGCTGTGAGGGCATGCACGTTGCCGACTATTTTAACCGCGCGGGCTTTGCAACCGCTATTTTGACCTATCGGCTAAAGCCGTATACCCGGCTGGATGCCATGGCCGATATGCAGCGCGCCATTCGCCTGCTGCGCGCAAACAGCAGCGCACTTGGCATTACCGATAAAGTTGCGGTGATGGGCTTTTCGGCCGGCGGCATGCTGTCGGCCAACTGCGCCACACATTTTGATGCCGGCGACCCCGCGGCAGCCGACCCGGTAGAGCGCTGCTCTTGCCGGCCGGATGCGACAGTGGTGGCCTACGGCGCGTTTACCGAGGTGTCTTTCCCGATGGGGTTTTTCCACAACCCGTTCAAGGATGACGAGCGCGCAGAAAAGCTGTACCTTGCGCCGGAAAAGAACATCACGGCAGACACCCCGCCTTTCTTCATCTGGCAGACGAACAGCGACGACCCGCGCCTTTCGATGAAGCTTGCGTGGGAACTGACCGACCACGGGGTGCCGTTTGAGCTGCACTGCTTCCCCGAAGGGGTACACGGCCTGGCGCTGGCAGACGGCAACAACGATTTGGATATGAAACTGCCCCACCTGATGCACTGGAGTGAGCTTTGCGCAGAGTGGCTGGCACAGCAGGGGCTTTAAACCTGCCGGGCGGGCAGTGCTTTAAATTAAAATAATTGGGCTTTTTTTAAAAAGGAAGCGGCCCCCGCCCCCGGTATAATAGCAGTAAGGTGGTTTGCTGCGGCAAAGTGCTGCCCTTATGAAAAAATGATTCAACTAAACAATAAATAAAAATGTGAAACGAAGAGAAAGGGGACAAAGACCATGAATCGAACAGAGTTTGAACGCGTCACACCCGAGGAGGTCGGCCTGTCCAGCAAAGCAATCGAGCGGTTTGTAGACCAATTGGAGAGCGGCTTTACCGAAATGCACGGGCTGATGATCATGCGGCACGGTAAAGTTTGTACCGAGGGCTGGTGGGCACCGTATGCACCGGGCCTGCGCCACGGGCTGCAGTCACTGTCAAAAACCTATGCCGCCACGGCGGTGGGCATTGCCTATACCGAGGGCCTGTTGAAGCTGGAGGACCGGGTAATTGATATCTTCCCCGACGAAGCACCGGCAAACCCCAGCGAAAACCTGCAAAAACTCACCGTGCGCGACGTGCTTTGCATGGGCTGCGGCATGGATACGATGCCCCGCCCGTCTAAAGACTGGATCCGCGATTTCCTTGCAATACCGGTGAACCATGTGCCGGGCACTACTTATATGTACAACAGCACGGGTTCTACGCTGCTGGGCGCCATTGTGCGCAAGCTGACCGGGCAAGGCTTGCAGGAGTATTTGACCCCGCGCCTGTTTAACAAAATTGGCATTTGCGCCGATAACCTGCGCTGGATGAAGATGCCGGACGGTATGGAGGTTGGCGGCGGCGGGCTGTTTGCCACAACAGAGGACAACCTGCGGCTGATGAAGCTGTACGCCGATGGCGGCGTGTGGAACGGGGAGCGCATCCTTGCCGCGGATTATGTGGCGAAGGCGACCTCGCTGCAAAACGAGTCTGCCAGTGAGGCAAAGGGCAACCCCGAAGCAAAAGACAACTTTGTGGGGTATGGCTTCCAGATGTGGATGTGCCAGCCGGCGGGGGTGTACCGCGCTGACGGCGCGATGGGCCAGTTTTCCATCGTGGTGCCGGACAAAGACATGATCATTTCGATCAACGAGACAGCGACCGGCGCACACTGGGCCCAAAAAACACTGGACACCGTGTGGAAATTTTTAGACGATTTGGGCGCGGCTGGCGAAGTGCTGCCCGCAGACACCGCCACCTGCAGCCGCCTTGCGCGGCGCATGCAGCATTTGTCCCTTGCGGCACCGGCGTTTGCGCCCTCCAGCCCATTGGTAGCGGATATTTCCGGCGTGACGTTTGAGGTTACCGGTGGCCGCCTGTCGTTTGAAAACACCATTGTGCAGATGATGAGCGGCGGTGCAATTTCAACCGGTATTCGGCAGTTCAGCTTTACCTTTGACACCGATGCCTGCCTGCTGCGCTTTGTGCAGGACGGTAGTACCTATAACGCCGCAATTGCACTGGATGGTACCCGCAGGCTGAACATTGTAAAAATAGGTGCGGCGCCGGTAGACAAGCTGTGCCTCAGCGGCTATTGGTCTGCACCCGAAACCTTTACAGTACTGGTGCGCTGGGTAGAGACCTGCTTTGAAAAGAAATTTGACTTTGCGTTTGCAGGCAGTGAAGTACTGGTTGCAGAAGAGGAGACCGTGGGCGGGTTTGGCATTCCCGGTTTTTTGAAAGAGGAGCAAATCACCGCAAAGCGGGCAGAGTAACAGGCAGCGGGCTGGCACGCCGCAGCCGCTGCAAAAGACAGTGACGCCCCAAGCGGGCGGGTTTACAACCAGGAGGTTCTTTATGTACAGCGATACGATGAAAAACGATGTTTTGGGGCAGCTTGCCGCGCTGAAAAGCTGGCAGCCCCCGCAGATCCCGGCATCGATCCCCCACGGGGACATGCCGGGGGATAAAATCAACATTGACGAAGGGCATATCCATAAAGCCAATGTGATCTTCCCAGAGCTGATTGGCCCATTGACCGAGGCGTTGCAGCAAAGCCGTTGCCAGCGCGCGGTGCTTACCGTGTGCGGCGGCTCTGGGGTGGGCAAGTCTGAAATTGCGTCGCTGCTTTCTTTTTATCTGCGGCAAAATGGCGTGGGCAGCTACACCCTTTCGGGGGACAATTACCCCCACCGCATCCCGCGCTGCAATGATGAAGAGCGGCTGCGTATTTTTCGCTGCGGCGGCACCGGCGGCCTTGTGACCAGTGGCCAGTACACCCCGGGCCGGGCCGATGAACTGCGCACCCTGCAACAGCAGGAAAAGGACGCCGACCCCGCGCTGGTGGCCGAAAAGCCATGGCTGGGTGTGTATCAGCGCGAAGGGCGTAACAGCCTAAAGGCGTACCTTGGCACCCCACAAGAGCAGAATTTTGGCCAGCTGACCAATATTGTCGGGGCCTTTAAAAACGGGGCCGACAAAATATGGCTCAAGCGTATGGGGCGAGAAGTGACCGACCTTTGGTACGAAGAGGTGGACATGACCGATACCCATGTGCTGGTGATCGAATGGACGCACGGCAACAGCGATTATTACCAAGGGGTCGATATCCCCATTTTGCTGAACAGCACCCCGCAGGAGACCATGTTATACCGGCGGCTGCGCGGGCGTGACGGCAAAACGGACAGCCCGTTTACCACCATGGTGCTGGAGGTGGAGCAGGGCCTGCTGGAAGCGCAGGCAAAAAAGGCGCGCATCATTGTCGCAAAAGACGGCACATTGCTAAGCTATGCCGATTACCGGCGGCAGATGGCAAACGGGGGAGGGAACTGAACATGGCACAAAACGAAGGGAGTGCGGGCAGCGGCGCAATGCTGAATGCCTACCCTGACAGCATGGGCGGCAGCCTGCCCCCCATTGTGCAGTTGTTGCAGCAGCCGGCCATGCAGGGGGCGTTCACGTCCTTTTACCTCCTGCCCAGCTTGTTCAACACCGACCTTGACCGAGGTTTTTCGGTGATCGATTACGGCATTAACGAGCTGATGGGCAGCGAAGAGGACCTTGCCGCCCTGCGCGGCCTTGGTATGGATTTAAAGCTGGATTTCATTTTGAACCATTGCTCGGTGCTGTCAAAACAGTTTCAAGACCTGCTGCAAAAGGGCGAAGAATCTGAATACAAAGATTTTTTTATCAACTGGAACCGCTTTTGGCAGGGCCATGGCACTATGACGCCGCAGGGCTACCTGCAGCCGGACGCAAAACTGATTGAAAATATGTTCTTCCGCAAGCCGGGCCTGCCAATTTTAATGGTGCGGCTGCCGGATGGCAAAGAGGTGCCCTACTGGAACACCTTTTACCAGGAAGTGCGGTATGACCCCGTTGACCCGCAAGACCTGTTGCGGGCGCTGGGTGTACAGTATGGTGTGGCCGAACAGCTGGCGCGGCTCGTCAATACGGCATTGCAGCAGGGCGTAGCCCCCGCCGACATGCAGTTTGGCCAGTTTGAGCGGTATGCCGCCGCGGTGCGCGAAGTGTTAGAGCAACGCCGCAAATACCTTGGCCAGATGGACCTTAACATCCGCTCGCCGCTGGTGTGGCAGTATTACGACGATGTGCTGCGCACCCTTGCGGGGTACGGCGCGCGCATTGTGCGGCTGGACGCCTTTGCCTATGCCCCAAAAGAGGTGGGGGCCCGCAATTTCCTCAACGAGCCGGGCACGTGGGACCTGCTGGCCGGGGTGCAAAAGCTGGCGGATAACTACCATCTGTCACTGCTGCCGGAGATTCACGCAAGCTATGCGGAAAAAACGTACGAGACCCTTGCCCAAAAAGGCTATATGACCTACGATTTCTTTTTGCCGGGGCTGGTGCTGGACGCGCTGGAAAACGCCGACGGCACACGGCTTGCCGCATGGGCGCAGGAGTTAGTGGACAAAAAGATCCGCGTAGTCAATATGCTGGGCTGCCACGACGGCATCCCCCTGCTGGACCTCAAAGGCATGATGCCCGAAGAGCAGATACAAAAGCTGATTGACACGGTAGTGAGCCGCGGCGGATACGTTAAAAATTTGCACGGGCAAAAAAACATGTACTATCAGGTAAACGCCACCTATTACAGCGCGCTGGGCGAAGATGACCGCAAGCTGCTATTGGCGCGGGCATTGCAGCTGTTTATGCCCGGCAAGCCGCAAGTGTGGTACCTTGACCTGTTTGCCGGCAAAAATGACCACGAGGCGGTACGCCTTGCGGGCCCAGGCGGCCACAAAGAGATCAACCGCACCAACCTGACCGTGCAGCAGGCCCAGCAGGCACTGTGCCAGCCGGTGGTGCGCCGCCAGCTGGAGCTGCTGCGTTTTCGCAACCGGTGTGCGGCCTTTGGGTTTGACGCACAGCTTACCGTAAGCTGCCCCAAGCCGCACACGCTGGAGTTGCAATGGCGCAAGGCCGGTGCGGTGGCAACCCTGAGTGCCGACCTGCAAAGCTTTGCCTTTACCGTCACCGGCACGGATGCCGGTGGGGAGCCCACATTTTCGTTTGAACAACAAGCATAAAACCCTAAAAACCTGCCTTTGCAACTGCGAGGGCAGGTTTTTTTGCTAAAAGAAAATAAAAGGGCTTGACCATGACAGCATGTCATAGTGTAAGATAAAGGGGACGGATGGGCCGGCCGGATGTCAAAAGGAGCGATGGGTTTATGAGAACGATCAAACAGGTGTCAGACCTGACGGGTGTCAGTGTGCGGATGCTGCATTATTACGACCAAATTGGGCTGCTGTGCCCCACAAAGACCACTGCGGCGGGCTACCGGCTTTATGATGATGCGGCACTGGAAACTTTGCAGCAGATTTTGTTTTTTAAAGAGTTGCAGGTGCCGCTGAAAGAGATGAAGCAACTTCTCGACAGCCCGCATTACGACAAATTGCAGACATTGCAGCGGCAAAAAAAGCTGCTTTGCCTGCGCCGCCGCAGGTTAGACGAGTTGATCGCCCTCATTGACAAAAAGATGAAAGGCGGCTATACCATGAGCTTTAAAGAGTTTGATCTAAGTGAATACTTTGCCATGCTGCAAGCGTTTAAAACCGAGCATGAGGACCAGGTGTGCCAGTATTACGGCAGTGTGCAGGCATTTGATGAAATGATTGAAAAAATGCGCGGTAAAGAGGTGTCGATTGCGCGCAATGCCATGAAAGAATTTGGCAGCATTGAAAAATACACGCAGGCAATCAAGCAAAACCTTGACCACCTGCCACAAATGATGCAGGGGTTTGAAGAAATAAAGCAAAACAAAGACGAGTACCTTGCAAGAAGCGAAGCACACATGCAAAGGCTGACGGCGGACCTGACGCGCGACCCCGCGGGCCCAGAAGTGCAGGCTGTGATGCGCGAAATTGATACGAGCGCCCGGCAGGACCACGAGCGGATGCAGATGATTTTCGCTGAAAACCATTGGGGCTTTTTAAGTGAGTGGTACCTGACAAGGCCGACCTTGCAGGAAAAGATTGATGAAAAATACGGCAAGGGGGCCGCCGTATTTATCGGCAAGGCCATGCAGGCCTTTGCAGAAGCACAAAAAGCAGAAGAATAACAGGTGACTGCCGGCAGTGCAGAGTAGGAATACAGGGCATGAAAGGGGCAAAGCTAGTTTAAGAAGTAAAGCATATCTATACCTGCCTTGGCCCCGCTGTAACCGTTTTTTGCACCAATGACACACAAAGGCCCCAGCCGCAGCAAAAACGCGGCTGGGGCCTTTGCGTGTTAGACTGAAAAGCGGGTGAATTTGATGTGACTTGTGCGAGGTTTGTTAAATGGGTCCTCTGCTGCGAATTGCTACCAATAGTATGAATCAGATCGCCAAATGCGCCTACGAGGCAGGCATCTTCTATGAAGCCAGTATCCGAAACTCGCAAGAACATTATGGTAAGATTTTGAATCAAGCGAACCGCATTCTGAAAAGTCCCACGGAGAGATAACTTCCCCCCCGCCGTAAAAAGCGACTATGCCGAACTTTGAAATATGCCGTTTTTTCATAAACCCAGATTCAACTTTTTAAAACTCAGAAATTATTGGGGGCAATGTGCAATAAAACGGCTATAAAGAACAGCGTTTTCTGTGGGTAGCCGGGAGTTTTCACTTCTGGTAAGCATTCCTATGTTATTCTGATTTGCTCTTCAAGTTGAGCTTTCGCTATTGACAAATAGTAAAGGGAAGAATATTATATCTATGAACAATAATAAATTAAGTTCATAGATACATTTAACTGTCATATTAACTTATATAAGGAGAACAAGAATATGGGAAAGGCGTTTACAGATCAAGAGCGGGCCGAAGTGCAGAGCGCTTTGCGAAATATCGGGCTCAAACTTTTTGCTGAAAAAGGGATTAAGGGAGTGTCGATACGTGATCTTACCTCCGAAACTGGTATTGCGCAGGGCGGATTTTACACCTTTTACAAGGATAAAGAGGATTTTTTGATTGATCTTATCGAACTGAGAATCACAGAGAAACTGGCGATTATAACAGAACGCAAAGCAGATTCGCTTAAGGATCCCGTTGGCTATATTGCTGAGATTTTCTATCGAGAGGGTATGCACCTAAAAGAAAACAAAGCGTTTGACAATATGATAAGTGGAACTCTTGAGCTGTTTTACAATGCAGCACCTGAAGTAAGCAAGAGGATTAGCAACCATTATAAAAATGCTTTTGAAACGATGATACAGTTTTGGAAAGAACACGGATACCATGTGGATACAGACATTGATGCGCTTATGAATACGATACGGGCGGCCAGTATCTTGTTTTCAAATGCCCCCTTAATTGACAATAAATATTTTAAAGATATTTATAAAATCTTCTGTGAGTCAGAGATAAAAGCTTACTTAAAGGTGAGAAAATGAGCGATATATCTGAGCAGGAGGAGCGCTATAAAAGGATAACAGAAGCAAAAATATATCCGCTGCTGTGGCGGATGGCACTTCCCTCGATGGTTGGCATGATAGTAAGCTCTGTTTACAGTATGACGGACACCTTCTTTATCGGCAGGCTTGACAGGACGGAACTGACAGCATCTGTCGGTGTGGCGTTCTCGTTCATTTCCATTGTTCAGGCGATAGGATTTTGGTTCGGTTATGGCTCCGGGAATTACATATCAAGGCAGCTTGGAAAGAAAAATGCGAAAGAGGCGCAGGTTATGGCTGCTACCGGGTTTGTGCTTTCTGCGGTGGTAGGTATTATTATTCTTCTTGGAGGGTTGATTTTTCTCAAACCGCTTGTACTGTTGCTTGGCGGCGGAATATCGGACGGGCTGATGGAAGCTACGGCTTCTTACCTGCGAATCACACTCATTTCTGTCCCATTTATGCTTGGCGCAAATGTGCTCTATAATGAACTGCGATTGCAAGGCAGTGCCAGAGACAGCATGGTAGGTCTTATGGTCGGAATGTTGATTAATATGATACTTGACCCAATCTTAATATTTGTCTTTGATATGGGTGTTGAGGGAGCGGCTTTGGCAAGTTTGATTGGGCAGCTCTGCGGGTTTTTTCTTTTGTGGTATTTCGCTGGACAAAACGGTAATATTCCAATTAACATACGCAATTCAAAATTTGATTTCGATCATCTTAAAGAAATTTTGTCGGGCGGCGCGCCGAACTTCTGCCGTCAGGGGATCAGCAGCATTTCCGCCGTTCTTGTAAATCAGGCGGCGGGCGTTTTTGGAGAATCCGCAATAGCAGGCGTAACCGTAGCGCTTAGGATACTGACAATGGGCTATGCGCTTGTAATCGGTTTTGGCCAGGGTTTTCAGCCGATATGTGCTATAAACTACGGTGCGGGAAAATGTTACCGCATCAAGGAAGCATTTTGGGATACTCTTGTCACCACAACCGCGTTTCTAATCATTGCGGCAACTGTGATTGTATTCAAGGCTGACAGCTTGCTATCTCTGTTTTCAAGTGAAAATGCTGTGCGGGAGATTGGGGTGAGTATCTTGAAAGCGCAATGTACTGTCCTGCCGTTTATGGGCTACTATATTCTGATTGGGATGCTCTTACAAAACATCGGCCGCTTTGGAACAGCAACGCTTGTAACAATAGCGGAAAATGGAACTTTTCTTATCCCTGTGGTGTTGATTTTGCCGCTCCTGTTTGGCGTTGACGGGCTGATTTGGTGCAAACCGGTTGCAAGTGTTTGCGCATTTCTGTTTTCGCTTATGGTGGGGACGAGAGCGTGGAGAAAATATTTGAATGAAGAAGGAACCTGACAAATGAAGAACTATGTATTAGATTTTAACGAAATACGAAAGCAGGATGTTGCGGTAGCCGGTGGCAAAGGCGCAAACCTGGGCGAGATGGTATGTGCCGGTTTCCCGGTACCGCCGGGTGCAGTTGTAACGGCAGATGCCTATGACCGATTCATGGAATATAATCGTATCGATATATTAGAAATCATGGCAAGTGCAGAAAACGTGGAAAATGCGGCGGAGGATATCCGGAAAGCCATGGTATCCGGAGAAATTCCGGCAGACATCAAGGAGCAGATCGTCGGCTTTTACCTTATGCTTGGAGCAAACGCGCGGGTGGCGGTGCGCTCATCTGCAACCGCGGAGGATCTTGATGACGCGAGCTTTGCTGGACAGCAGGAAACGTATCTGAATGTGATCGGTGAAGAAGCCCTTCTCCAAAAGGTAAAGGAATGCTATGCGTCGCTTTGGGGCAGCCGGGCGATTAGTTATCGCAGGGCACAGGGGTATGACAAGCAGAAGGTTGCGCTTGCCGTCGTGCTTCAGCAGATGATTGAAAGTGAAAGTGCAGGCGTTGTTTTCTCAAACAATCCCGCGGGAAACTCGGACGATATTCTAATCAACGCATCCTATGGACTTGGTGAAGCCATCGTATCCGGTATCGTCAGCCCGGATGAATATATTTGCGCGAGAGATGGCAATATCAGAAAAAGTGTTATCGGAAGCAAGGAAATACAGATTGTTTACGACGGGCAAGGCACTAAAAAAGAGCCTGTCAGTAAAGAAAAAAGAGAACAGCAAGTGTTGAATCCTGTGCTTGTTGGGCAGTTGGTTACAGAAGTTCTTAAAATTGAAGCCCATTACAACCGTCCAATGGATATTGAATGGGCGGTAAAAGAGGGGAAAATATATATTCTCCAAGCCAGAAGCATCACTACCATAGGCGATGAACCGCAGAAATATTTCAACGACACTGATTTTGCAGGGTTGCCCAGCATAAAACCCGCAAAAGGGAGGATGCGGGAAAATGTCCTCTTTAATCTTGAAAAATTGCCCAAGCCCTATTTTCCGCTTGATCACGATTTTGGAGATGCCGTTGGGAGACAGAAAGAAGTGCTCATTACGGAAGTCGGCTTTTCCTTGGACACGATGTGCCCCATTGACGATTATGGCATCTCGTTCTTTCGTCTGGGAGGCATGAAACCAAACCGGAATATTGTCCACTTGCTAGGTACTCTCAAGCAAATGAAGGATGAAAAATACAATATCAAAAAATCCAGTGAATCACTTCGAAACTGCACGGAACGGTTTGAACAGGAGAAAACGCTCGCTTGCGTTAGCATTCAGGAACTGGGGGAAAGCCTTCGGCGTATGCAGGCTTTGATTGGGGACACCGCCTACGGGAGATTCCGTTACGCTATTTTTCCGCAGGTATTGGAAAACATAAGTCTTGGAAAGACATTGAAAAAGGTGAATGCGGCGTTGAGTTCCTTTGACCTTATGGAGGGATTAGACTACGTAACGGCCGATATCAACCGCGCGATGGCGGATATTGCACGGCGTATCAAGGGGGATCCTGATGAGCAGAGGGCGGTTATGTCTTTCACCTTTTCAGAGATTGTACAAAATTACCCAGATCTTTCCGTCGCTTTCGACAGCTTTATGAAGAAGTACGGAAACCGGTCCGACTTCAACTGTTATTGCTTTATTGCCAAGTCGTGGGAGGATGATCCTGATCGTTTTTTGGGAACACTTCGTACCATGCTGCGAAGCAAAAATGTCAAAATCCTGGGCAAGCAGGAGGGCAATACGAAATTTGAAGCCCTTATGAATCGTGTAAAGGGCACAATCGGTGAAAAAAGCTATGATAGATTTGCGGCAAAGGTCGAGGCCGTCCGGCATTACCATACCATACGCGAGGCAACGCAGTACTTATGGGAATCCGAGTTTGCCCATTGCAGATCTCTTTTGAAAAACTGTGCAGACAAGCTTGAAGCGAGCTATGATGATTTGCTCTATCTGTTTGCCGGGGAATTGTTTGAGGCATGCCAAAAGGGCCGGTTGGATGACGGCTTGCGGGAGTTAATCGCGCAGCGCAAGGCAAAGCGGCCTCTTGCAGAGGCGTACTGGAATAATTGTATTGAAAAGTCTCTTGACACAGGGGGCTCCGGCATCATTGGTGTAAGCGGCAGCAGCGGAACGGCAACAGGAAAAGTGTGTATCGTAAAAAGCCCCGCTGAATTTGACAAGCTGCAGCCAGGAGAAATTTTTGTATGTACTTATACCGACCCGGAATGGACACCGCTATTCACGCTGGCAGCGGGGGTGGTGGTCGATACGGGAGGAACATTAAGTCATGCGGCTATTGTCGCAAGAGAATATAAAATTCCGGCGGTTTTGGCCACGGGAGATGCCACAAAGAAATTAAAAGATGGTCAGTTCGTCGTTGTTGATGGAACAAACGGCAGTGTGACGGTTGCATAGCACTTTATCGCCACAGCTATGCATCTATAAATCACAAAAATAAAAATGCAGGTGTACCCAATTTTTAAAAGCAGGGTTCTGTTCAACAGAAAGCGTTCCACGAAAGTACATTTAGAAAATGTTTCTTTTCTCCGCTTGTATTCTGGTGAAAATCTAATGCTCTGCCCTCAACAATAACGAATACCCCAATACGCAAATATGGTTTCAACTGACACGGGCACAACAATGCTTTTTGAAAATGAACCAGGACTACGAGCGGATGCAGATGGTACTGGCTGAAAACCATTGGGGCTTTTTAAGCGAGTGGTACCTGACACGGCCAACCTTGCAGGTAAAGATGGATGAAAAATACGGCAAGGGTGCCGCCGGGTTTATCGGCAAAGCCATGCAGGCCTTTTCAGCCCCAAAAGGCAGAGGAATAACAGGCGACTGCCGGCAGCGTGGGGCGCATCAAGTGCCCCAAACGGCAATGCCCTTGACCTGCCTTACTATAGGTGCAAAGTGAATTTACACCTGTACATCCCCAAACCAAGCTGAGTTTTGCACCAATGGCAACAAAAGCCACCGGCCGCGTTTTACTGCGGCCGGTGGCTTTTGTAAGATTGAAAGGGTTGAAAAGAACCCGCGTTTTTTGACTGGAAGCGTAAAGCTGAAAAACGCGTCGTTTTTAATACAGCATAAGGGGTGAACTGTTTTTCACTTGTCGGCGGGCCCATAAATGCCAGCCGTGCAGCGCGCGGTAAAGCGGCGGCAGCCGTCAGCAAATCGGCAGGCTGGAAATGTCCCTTACCGGCAGAGGGTCGCCAAGCTGGCGGCGCAGCGCGGTGGCATCATAGCCCTCGTCAATCACCACGGGCGCAACATCCACCCCGGTTGCCCAAATGGCAAAGGCGCGGCAGTGTCCGTCGCACAGCAGCAGGTTTAGTTGTTCGTCACTCACCACGTGCAGCGGCTCAAACCCGCGCATGTCCTCCGGGTTAAACCAGCTAAGCACCTTGTCCAGCTTTTTGCGCGAAAGCGTGTTTTGCGTGGGCACAAGGCGCAGCACCTCGACCCAAAAAATTTCACTTGTGTTTTCCATTGTCTACTCCTGTGGGGTGGTACGCCCTTATATTTTTTATCAATAAAGTAGGGGCCGGTGTTTTTATGCCGGGCCCGTGTTGCTGCTGTAACAATGCTGCCCCGCAAAACGCAGAATGTTTGCCCCATATTGGGGGCGGCGGCGCTGCCCGTTGGCGCATGTAACGCAGCGCGCGATAGCAAGCGTTTGCCGCCGCACGCAGAACTGTTTTTTATTTTAAGCCTTTTTGGCCTGCCGCGCAAGCAAAGTTGCGTGCCGGGCCGTTTTTGTTGTATAATACCTCTGGCGCGCGGCTGCTTTGCGGCACGTGCCAAAGCGCACTGCAATGCGGTGTGCGGCACCACAGGCAGGCACCGCCCGGCAGGGTGGCGGCCACCCAATCGCTGGTGGGAGGCAATAGAAAATGCACTATCTTGACAATGCGGCAACGACGTTGGTTGACCCGCAGCTGGCAAAAATTTGTTATGAAACCATGACGACGGTGTTTGGTAACCCGTCCTCGCTTTACAAACCCGGCATGCAAGCCGAGCGCGCGGTAGATCATGCCCGCGCGCAGGTGGCGGCCACCCTTGGTGTCACGGCCGCCGAGATCACCTTTACTGCCTGTGGGTCAGAAAGTGATAACATTGCCCTGCTGGGCGCTGCTGAGCGCACCGAAAAATGGGCAAAAAATATTGTGGCCACCGGCTACGAGCACCCGGCAGTGGCCCGCACGCTGGAACTACTGAGCCGCCGCGGGTGGGAGATCCGCTTTGTGCACCCCAAAATGGATGGCAAAATGGACGAAGAAGAGTTTCTCAGCGCCATTGACCGCGAGACCGGCATCGTTACCTTTATGTTTGTCAACAACGAAATTGGCACCCTGCTGGACCCTGTGGCATTGAGCAAAAAAATACGTGCAATTAACCACCGGGCGTCGATTCATGTGGATGGGGTGCAGGGCTGGTGCAAGCACCCGCTGAAACTGCTGGGCAGCGAGGTGGACAGTTTTGCCCTTTCCGGCCACAAAATGCACTGCCCCAAGGGCATTGGCGCGCTGTATCTGCGCAAAAACTATAAAATAGGGCCGGTGTTTGGCGGTGGCGGGCAAGAGCGCGGCCTTCGCCCTGGCACCGAAAACGTGCCGTACATCGTCACGCTGGGCGCTGCGGCACAAGCCTATGGCAAAACCATTCTACCCCGCCTTGCGGCGGCGCAGCAGCTAAACCTGCAACTGCGCGGCGGGTTGGCAGAGCTGCCGGGCATCGTGCTCAATTCCCCGGCAGAGGCATCTCCCTATGTCTGCAACTTTTCGCTGCCGGGCGTGCGCAGCGAGACAATGCTGCATTATTTAGAGCAACAGGAAATTTATGTTTCCAGCGGGTCGGCCTGCTCGAAAGGGGCGGCCAGCCACACACTGACGGCGATGGGCCTGCCTGCGCCGCGCATTGACGGGGCACTGCGGGTCAGTTTTTGTGACACTTCGTCACCGCAGGATGTCGACGCGCTGCTGGGGGGCCTGCGTAAGGGGCTAACCACCTTGCAGCGCCGTTGATTATGATTACACCGCGCTAGCTTTGCGCGTTAAAGGATGGAAAAGATGAAAGAACTGATTATGGCCTATCAGGGCGAAATGGCACTGAAAGGCCTCAACCGCAAAACCTTTGAGCAGACGGTGATGAGAACCATGCGCCGCCGCCTTGCAGACCTTGGCAAGTTCAGCGTGTACGACGCGCAGAGCACGGTGTATATCGAGCCGAAAAGTGACGATATTGATATTGACGAAGCCTTTCGCCGCATGCAAAAAGTGTTTGGCATTGCTACACTGTCCCGCGCGGCGGTTTGCGCAAAGGATTTTGACGAGATCTGCCGCGTTGCGGTGGAGTATATGGGGGCCGAGCTGCAACAGGCACATACCTTTAAGGTGGTGGCAAAGCGCAGCGACAAAACCTTTTCGATGGATTCGATGCAGCTTGCCTGCGAACTGGGTGCGGTGCTGCTTGAAAAATTCCCCCACCTCACCGTCGACGTGAAAAAACCAGAATACAAAGTGTTTGTTGAAGTGCGAGACTATGCTGCCTATGTGCACCCAGATAAAGTGCGCGGCGCGGGCGGTATGCCAACCGCAACCTCCGGCAAGGCCAGCGTGATGCTGTCGGGCGGCATTGATTCACCGGTCGCAGCGTGGATGATGGCAAAGCGCGGCCTGTCGCTGCAGGGCATCCATTTTGCAAGCCCGCCGTATACCAGCGAGCGCGCAAAACAAAAGGTGGTCGACCTTGCGTACCGCCTATTGCCGTGGATCGGGCACTTTAAACTGTTTGTGGTGCCGTTCACCGAGCCGCAGGTGTATATCCGCGACCACGGGGTGCCAGTGCTGTTTACGGTGCTCATGCGCCGCAGCATGATGCGGGTGGCAGAGATCATCAGCAACCAGTACGGTGCCGAAGGGTTGATTACCGGCGAAAGTCTGGCACAGGTGGCAAGCCAGACGCTGCAAGCCCTTGCGTGTACCGATGCCGCCCAGTCACTGCCGGTGCTGCGCCCGCTGATTGGGATGGACAAAAGCGAAATCGTGGATATTGCGCGCAAGATTGACACCTATGACATCAGCATTCAGCCGTTTGAGGATTGCTGTACCATTTTCACCCCGCCCCACCCCAAAACGCACCCCAGCTTGCAGGAGATTTTGGCGGCCGAGGCCGCGATGCCACAACTCGCCGAGCTGGAGCAGGCAGCGGCAGCCGGGGCGGAAAAAATAAGTATTGAACTGGGTGCAACACAGGAATAAAGGAGCCAATATGAAGGCAGAACTGATTTTTGTCGGCACCGAGCTGCTGCTCGGCGATATTTTAAACACCAACGCGCAGTACCTCTCCAAAGAGCTGGCGGCGCTGGGTATTGCGGTGCACAGCCAAAGTGTGGTGGGCGACAATGCCCAGCGGCTGGCCAGTTTAGTGCAGCAGGCGAAAGAGCGCAGCGACCTTTTGGTGTTTACCGGTGGCCTTGGCCCCACCGGCGACGATTTGACCAAAGAGACTGTTGCGCAGGTGTTTGGCGACGAGCTGGTGCTGGATGAGAGCGAGCTTGGCAAGATCAAAATGTACTTTGAATGCCGCGGGGGTATGCCGCACAACAACGAAAAACAGGCAATGGTGCCAAAACACGGTGAAAAAATTGAAAACACCTGCGGTACCGCGCCCGGTGCGGTGTTTCACCAAAACGGCAAAACCGCCATTTTAATGCCGGGGCCGCCGCGTGAAATGCGCGCCATGTTTGAGCATTCGGTGCGCGGCATTTTGCGGCAGATGGCGGGTGGGGCAATCGTGTCCACCATGCTGCATATCTTTGGCATCGGTGAAAGCGCGCTGGAAGAGATGGTGCCCGATTTGATTGACGGCGAAAACCCCACCGGCGCGCTGTACGCCAAAGAGGGCGAAGTGGCGGTGCGGGTGACAGCGCGCGCAGATACCACACAGCAGGCCGAAGCGCTGCGTGACGAGCTGGTGCAGAAGTTTCGCGACCGGTTGGGCGATTTGATTTACAGCGAGCAGGAGGACGGCACGCTGGAGGGCACGGTGGTGCCGCTGCTTGCGGCGCGCCGTCAGCGGGTCGCCACCGCGGAAAGCTGCACCGGCGGGCTATTGGCACAGCGTATTACCTCAGTGCCCAGTGCGTCGGAAGTGTTCGACTTTGGTGCGGTGACGTATGCCGCAGCCGCAAAACGGCACATCTTGGGGGTGAAACCCTCATCCATTAAAAAATACAGCGTTTACAGCAGTGTCATCGCGGCCGAAATGGCATTTGGTGTGCAGAAAGCCGGCAGGGCAGATTATGGCGTCGGCATCACCGGTATTGCCGGGCCGGACGGGGGCAGCGAGCAAAAGCCGGTCGGTACGGTGTATGTGGCGGTTGCGCTGGGGCACAAGGTATGGGTGAAACGCCTTGCGGTAGAGCATTCTGCCCGGCAGCGCGTGCGCCGCATGGCTACGCAGACTGCGCTGGATATGTTGCGCCGTTTGCTACAGGGGCTGCCGCTGCCCGACACCCGTTGCTTTGGCCGGCACGATTTGCAGGATTTTTAAGTGGCAGTAAAAGATGAAGTGCCCCTACATTGCAGGGTAAAAAGAGGCCCGGTTTTGCAGGTGCTGCAAGCCGGGCTTTTAGTCTAGTTAAAGCGGGCGGTTTCGCCGGAGAGGAACCCACTCATGAAAAAGCTGCAATACAATTCGCCGGTCATTCTCAGTTTCTTTTTGCTCTCACTGCTCTCGCTGGGGCTGGGGGCTGCCACAAACGGGTGGACAACGCTGCATCTGTTTTCAGTGTACCGCGCCCCGCTCAGCGACCCGCTGTTTTATCTGCGGCTGTTTGGGCATGTGTTGGGGCACGCAAATTTTACGCATTTTTTGGGTAACATGCTGTTGTTGCTGGTCGTGGGCCCGCCGATGGAAGAAAAATACGGCAGTAACACGCTGCTGCTGGGCATGTTGCTCACCGCGCTGGTGTCCGGCGTGCTGCAATGCATTCTTTTCCCCGGGGTCGTGCTGCTTGGGGCTTCCGGTTGTGTGTTTATGCTCATCATGCTCTCGTCACTTGCCGGTATGCAGGCGGGGCGCGTCCCGCTGACCTTGCTTTTGGTGGCGGTGCTGTATCTCGGGCAGGAGGTTTACTCCATTTTATTTGTACAGGACAATGTCGCGAATTTTATGCATCTGGTGGGCGGCGCCTGTGGTACGGTATTGGGGTTTGCGATGGCAAAAGCAAAATGAAAAGTGAACAAAACGCCCTTCTGTGCAAATTGCCGTTTGCACAGAAGGGCGTTTGTCTGTAAAAAGAAATTTTAAAGTTTGTTTAAACCTTACTGGCATTAAGATGCCCGGCAAGCAAATAAAAGGCGCCAGTAGCTTTCAGGTAAAACAACTGATATTGTGTGCCGCGTTTAAAACTAGGGTACGCAGCTTTTTTGTGGGTGCCAAGTTTCTCATGCTTTACGACCCTAGGCATAACAACAAAAATCTCTTGTGTTTTTGCACAAGAGGTTTTTGTTGTTGTTTTGCTATGCGCAAAATGCACAAAATATAGATGCTGATGCGACAAAAAGGTTGACAGAGTGGAATGTCATTAGACATGGTTTACTATAAACTACGCTTTTTCTATTAAAAGCCCAAGCTTCAACACGATTTCTGATTTTTTGACGGCGCTATCGACGGCGAATGAAAATTTTTGCGCTTTTTTGAAAGTGCGGCAGATAATTTTTTGCTTTTATGTGGCTATTTTTTCATTTGAAAAAATGAAATTTTTTGACATTTTAATTGACGGCTGGATTGACGGCGAATATGGAACAGTTTATATGAATTAAGGCAATTAATTTTTAACAAAATTGCCAAAACAGTGTAAAAAGAATATCAATTTTGTATTGCTTGACAGTTTGTTGTGACTGATATATAATCGAAAATGTCGAAATATACAAATTTGGGTGGCAATTAGGTGTCGTAGTTTATAGTAAACCACGACATTAGTTGAGTCTATATAATTTCTTAAGCATAGCACGCAGGTGACAATAAGTTATAGTATTATGTATTGCATTTGAACAACCGGATTGCAAAGAAAAGGATGGCTGAAAATGAAAAAGTGGCTTGAAAACACAAGGATTTCCCACAAATTGCGCTTTGGCTTTTTATCAATCACATTTCTTGGTGTTCTCATTGGTATTGTTGGCGTCATTGGGATGATGTTGCTATTGAACAATGAAAAAACGACCTATAACAATACCACTCTGGGCTTACAGTATGCATCGGATGCCGAGTCTGCATTTGTGCGCGTGCGCAACAAGACCAAAGATTTGTATATTCGATACAGCCAATATGGCAGCAAAGACCTTGACAGTTATCAGGCGGAAATTGAAAAACAGTTGATGATTGTGGATGAGTCGCTTTCTTCTTATACCGGTACGATTTCAGACGAGCAGGATCAGGCGAATTTTGATAAAGTAGACACTCTATTTAAAGAGTATAAATCCGGCGTTGACACTATTCTTGCGGCCGTTAACGCGGGTAATACGGCGACATCAGTTCTTGCCAGCATGAACAATATAACCGATATGGCAAATAAAACCGATGCCGCATTCGACACCTTGTCAGCGCACATCACGGAGGTATCTGAACAGCAAATGAGCAACGACCAAATAATGGCATGGGCCTTAATGGGCATTGTTGCCGGGGTTGTGGTGTTGGCTTTTGTAGCAGCTGTTTTGCTGGGGAACCGCATTTCGGATATGATTGCGCAACCGATAGAAGTATTTGCCGCATTTGCAAAAATACTGGCGGTTGGCGATGTGGATGTTGGCAAAGTGACAACAGAAAAAGATAGGTCGCTCGCAAAGCGCAAGGACGAGATTGGCACGCTTGCTTCTTCGTTTGATAGCGTGATAGAAAGCACAACCCTGATGGCGCAACAGACCAGCCGCGTTGCAAGTGGAGATTTGACCGTAGCGGTAACGGTACGCTCACAGGAGGATGTGCTTGGCCAGTCGTTACAACAACTGGTTGAAAAAATGCACGACATGGTGGCGGAGATCGCCGCTTCGGCAAACCAGGTGGATGCGGGTGCAAAGCAGGTGGCAGATTCCAGTGTGGCATTGTCGCAGGGCGCTACCGAACAAGCAAGCTCGGTAGAAGAACTGACGGCATCGCTGGAAGAAGTGACTGCGCATACCACCCAAAACGCCGAAAACGCGCGGCGCACCGATGAACTGGCGCGCGGGATACAAAAGGATGCACAGACAAGCAGCGACCAGATGAAGCAAATGCTTAAAGCGATGGTCGAGATTAACGGTGCTTCCGACAATATTGGCAAAATCATCAAAGTCATTGAGGACATTGCCTTCCAAACGAATATCCTTGCGCTGAATGCCGCGGTAGAAGCAGCACGCGCGGGGGAACACGGCAAGGGGTTTGCGGTGGTGGCAGAAGAGGTGCGCAATCTTGCGGGGCAGTCTGCAAAGGCCGCAAACGAGACCTCTCAACTGATTGAAAGCTCGATGCAGAAAGTGGATGACGGCACAAAGATCGCAGATGACACGGCAGAGTCATTGTACAAGATCGTCAGTGGTATTGGCCAGGCATCCGAGTTGATTGATGCAATCGCCACCGCTACCAATGAACAGGCGGCGGCGCTTGAGCAGATCAACCAGGGCGTTATGCAAATTTCAGATGTAGTGCAAAACACCGCAGCGGCAGCAGAGGAGTCTGCGGCGGCAAGTGAAGAACTGTCTGGTCAGGCAGACAGCTTGAAGCTGGGGGTCAGTGCTTTTACACTGCAACAAAAGGACCTGCAGCCCGAGCAACAGATTGAAAGCGCTTAAAATAGGCACGGAATAGAAGTGGCAAATTCTACTATTCCGTAGTTTCAGCAAAACAGGGGGCACCCGGCGCCCGCTGTTTTTATAGGAGAGTCACAGCATGCAAGCTGATTTTTGCACCGAGATTGATCTGCCGCAGGAAATTCGCGGCTTGCCCCAAAACCTGATTTGCCATATGGTCAATGTCAGTATTTATGTGCGAAAAATGTCGCAGTTGATGGCAGAGTGTCAACATTTTTCTGCTGACCCGCAGGCAACCCAATTTCCGCTTTTTGGGCGAGCGGCTTTTTACCATGACATCGGTAAAATATGGGTACCACGTGAGATTTTAGTAAAACCGGCGCGGCTAACAGAGGAAGAAATGGCTGAAATGCGCAGGCACCCCATTTATGGCCTGCGACTTTTGGCGGCGTACCCTAAAGAAGAGGTACCTGGCCTGCCGCAAGAGCTGTTGCCGCTGATCCACGATGCGGTGGGTTATCACCACGAATGGTGGGATGGCAGCGGGTACCCCTTTGGCTTATGTGGGGAAGAGGCACCGCTGATTGCCCGTGTGACGGCAATTTGCGATGCGTACGATGCGATTACCGGTACACGGGCTTACCGTACAGGCCAGCCGCACGAGGTAGCCTGCGCAGAGCTGAAACGGTGTTCCGGCACCCAGTTTGACCCGCGTCTGGTCGACATGTTTCTTGCACATGAGGCCGAGTTTACCGGCCTTGGCAGGCGTGTTTGCACCTAGATGCAAAAGGAATGAAAGAAAGCTATTACAAATGGCCGCAAAGTATTGAAAGAATAACCGCTAAAACAAACTACGCGCAGCCCCTTTTTTTGGGGGTGCGCGTAGTTTTATAAGGCCGGTAATTATAGATATGCCATGCTCTATTAGCCGCGAATAGCGTTGAGCAACAGCTTGCTGCGGCTGGCGGCTTCCGGCAGGTGGTCAAGGTCGATGCCCTTGGTCAAATAGCTGCCAATGCCAACGGCATAGGCACCGTTTTCAAACCAGCTGCCAATGTTGGAATAGTCGACACCGTCGGTTGGCATGAACTCCAAAAACGGCAACGGGGCCTGTACAGCACGGATAAACTCCGGGTTGATTGAGCAACCCGGGAACAGCTTGATCAAATCGCTGCCTGCAAGATAACTTTGATACGCTTCGGTTGCGGTGGCGGCGCCCATGCTGCACAGCATATCCAGTTGTTTGCAGGCGGCACCGACCTCCGGTAAAATGCAGGGGCTGGTCACAAAATCCGCACCGCTTTCCCGCGCAGCCTTTGCCTGGCCGGCCGTCAGCACGGTGCCCGCCCCAACCAGTGTTGTCTCGCCAAATTCGGTTTTTAATTCGTGAATCAGGCGGGGGGCATCTTTTACGGTAAAAGTGACTTCCAGCGCACCAATGCCAGCAGATGCAACGGTATGGGCAACCGCTTTTGCGGTTTCAAAATCATCAAAACGAATCAAAGCCACACACCTGCCTTTCAATGCGGCCATGGCCTCCTGCTTTGTCAGCGTTTTCATTTAGATTCCTCGCTTTCCGGCGAAAGGGCAATGAAGCGATTCATCCCCTTCGCAAATCATGATAATGTTGCTATTATACACCCAAAAAGCGATAAGAAAAAGTGAAAAACTGTTTTTTTTACACAAAAAACAGGCGTTTTTGACCTTTTATTGACTCATTTGTGCAGACTTTTTGTCTGCTGTGTAAACAAGCCTTTTGAAGCAGAACAAAAAGTGTTATACTAAAACAAATCCCTGCCCAGGCAGAAAGGAATTTACAAATGCGTGTAAAAAGAACACTGGACCGCAGTAAATTAATCGCGGCGGCAATGGGCCAGTTGCCGTGCGACCTGACGATAGAAAACATCCGTTTTGTCAATGTGATGACGGGGGAAATTTACCCCGCCGAAGTTGATGTGCTGGATGGTGTAGTGGTGCGGGTGCGCGCGAAAGGCGAAAAGGCCCGCCAGATAAGCCGCCAGAGTTATGACGGCGCAAACCGGTACCTTGCGCCCGGTTGTATCGACATTCATATGCATGTGGAAAGCACCATGTTGACGCCTGAAAATTTTGGCAAGGCGGCTATTTTGTGCGGCACGACCAGCGTATTTGTAGACCCGCACGAGATCGCCAATGTTTTAGGCATCGACGGCGTGCAGTTCATGGTCGATAACGCCAAGGCTTCGCCGGTGCGGCAGTTTAATTTGGCGCCCTCGTGCTTGCCGTCGGTACCGGGTGCAGAGGGCAATGGGGCCGAGTTTGGCCCGAAAGAAATTGCACAGCTGCTCGACACCGATGGGGTGTACGGCATTGCTGAAGTGATGGACTTTTACAACGTCGTGCACGATTCGGCTAAAATGCATGGCATTTTAAAAGAGGGGCTGGACCGCGATGTGCTGATTCAGGGCCATGCGCCGAAGCTTAGCCCAGCGGAGATCGCCGCCTATGCGCTTGCCGGCCCGACAGATAACCATAGCCTGCGCGGCAGTGAAGAAGTGGCAGAAAACCTGCATGTTGGGCTATATGCGCATTTACAGGAAAGCTCACTTTCTACCAACACCATGCCGCAACTGGTCGCCGGGCTGAAAGGCATGCGCTACACCGACCACGTTTGCCTGTGCAACGACGATGTACACGCCAAAGACCTGCTGGAGACCGGGCATGTCAACCGGCTGATCAAGGCCGTGCTGCGCCAAGGGGTAGACCCGATGGATGCTTTGCGCTGGGCAACTTACAATTCAGCCCGCTCGGCCGGGGTAGAGGACATCGGTGCCATTGCGCCGGGCTTTGTGGCCGATATGCAGTTGTTGGATGAACTGGATGGGCGCGACCCTTACGCGGTGTTTTTTGAGGGCAAGCTGGTTGCCGAGGCGGGGCACCTTGTACAGGCCGCCCCCGCGGCACCACTGCCGGCAACGGTGCTGGGGGGCACCGTGCGTGTGCAAGGCCTGCACACTGCCACAGACCTTGCCTTACCCGTACCGGCGTGGGCCAAAGACCATGTAAAAGTGGCCGTGCTGGATTATGACACCCCCACGGCGCGCAGTGATTTGTTTTATGAAACGCTGCCGGTGAAAAACGGCTTTGTCGACCTTAGCGGCCGTGACGATCTGAGCTATATTGCGGTGTGGAACCGGCACGGTAGCGGGGAGCATACGGTCTCGGTGTGCCGTAATTTGTATTTAAAAGAGGGCGCCATGGCGACGACAGTCTCGCACGACTGCCACAACCTGACGCTTTGTTATAAAACCCCACAGGATGGATATGCGGCGGCCCATGCCCTTATTGATTGTGGCGGCGGGTTTTGCACCGTGCGGCGCGGCGCGGTGACCGGCTTGTTAAAATTGCCGGTTGCGGGGCTGATGAGCCTGCTGCCCTGCACCGAGTTAGTGCCTGCAATTTCAGCGCAAGAGCAGGCGACCGACGAGATTTTTGAACGGCCGGGGTACATGATGAAATTATCACTCGTTTCACTCGCCTGTACGCAAAATGCAGTCATCACCGACAAAGGGCTGTTTGATGGCCGTACCCAGCAGTTTTACCAGCAGTTTATTCAAAAATAAGCCTGCACCACCCATTGTGGTAGAGGCTATGCCCGCACCCGCGGGACTAGAAAGGAGTGTTTCAACATGTCTGAATCCGCAAGGGTTTTGAAACTACAACGAGAGTTTTTTTACACTGGGGCAACGTTGCCCGTAGAGGGGCGCAAAGCTGCCCTGCACCGGCTATTGAATGCAATTACAGCAAGGGAAGATGAAATACTCGCTGCGCTGCATCAAGACCTTGGCAAGGCCCCGATGGAAGGGTATCTTACAGAAGTTGGTATTGTAAAGGCGGAAATCCGCACCGCAATGAAGCACTTGGCAGGTTGGGCGCGCCCGCGTGTGGTGCCAACCCCGCTTAGCCTGCTGCCGGCAATAAGCAAAATTTACCCAGAACCGTATGGTGTGGTGCTGGTGCAAAGCCCGTGGAACTACCCGTTTCAGCTTTGCATTGCCCCGGTTGCCGGTGCCCTTGCGGCGGGTAACTGTGTGATGGTGAAACCCAGCAGCAGTGCACCCGCCACAGCGGCGGTGATTGAAAAGCTGATTGGGGATGTGTTTGAAGAGCGCTATGTGTATGTGCTGCGGGCCGGTGGTGACAGCCATGAAGAAATTTTGGCCGAAGCGTATGATTATATTATTTTCACCGGTTCTCAGCGGGTGGGCCGTGTGGTCATGGAGGCCGCGGCCAAACATTTGACCCCGGTCACGCTGGAACTGGGGGGTAAAAGCCCTTGCATTGTGGAGGAAAGCGCCGACATCCCCCTTGCTGCCAAACGCATTGTATTTGGCAAGTTTCTCAACGCCGGGCAAACCTGTGTTGCCCCAGACCATGTTTTGGTGCAAAGCAGCATAAAAGATGCCTTTGTGCGCGAGTTGACCGAGGCAATTTTGGCATTGTATGGGCCAGAACCGCTGCATAGCCCAGACCTGCCTAAAATCATCAATGCGCACCACTTTAAACGGCTGGTGGGCCTGATTGAGGGGCAAAAGGTTGCCGCCGGCGGTGTGTGGGACGAAGAAAACCGCAAAATTGCCCCGACCGTGATGGTGGATGTGACCGATGACGCGCCGGTGATGCAGGACGAAATTTTTGGGCCGGTGTTGCCGGTACTGACCTTTAACACCCTGCAAGAGGTGGTAGAGCGCCAGCAGGCATTGCCGAAACCTTTGGCACTTTACCTGTTTACCCGCAACCCTGCGGCAGAGCGCAAAATTACCAGCAAAATCAGCTATGGCGGTGGCTGCATTAACGATACGGTAATGCACCTTGCAAACGATAACCTGCCGTTTGGTGGGGTGGGGGCATCCGGTATGGGGGCTTACCACGGCAAAGCCAGCTTTGAGACGTTCAGCCATTACAAAAGCGTGCTAAAAAAAGCGAATATATTTGACCTGCCGCAGCGCTATGCCCCTTATACCCAAGAGGCGTTTGCGTTTATTAAAAAATTTATGAAGTAAAATACAGCGTAAAGGCCAGCCCCACAGCGGGTATGGCCTTTGCAATGAAAAAGCGAGGGTATTTAGTTGGAACCGGTTTTTGAAAATGCATATGTTTACACGATGGAAAGCCTGAAAGAGACAGCAAAGCATTCAATGGTGCAAAAGTATAAAATTACTTCTATTACGCTGGCGGCATTGTGCTGCCTGATTGCGGTTTTGTTGCTGCTGCTGCACGAGTCTGTTGTATTGATTGCAGCGCTGCTGGTGGGTGCCGCACTGGTTTTGTTTAAACTGTTCAGGCTGCCCGCAAAACTGGCGGGGCAAACCTATCGGCGTAACGAGATTATGTACCAGTCACAGCCGCGTGTGGTCGTCGATTTTTTTGAAGACCAACTACAGGTGTGCAACGAGGGAAGCCATTCAACGCTGCGTTTTTCGTATGATAAAATCGAGCGCATAAAAGAAACAAAAAATCTTTACCTGTTCACTTTGCCGGAGCAACTAATCGTCATGGTGCAAAAGCAAAGCTTTGCCACCGGGCAGCAGGCAGATTTTGTGCCGTTTTTAAAGCAAAAATGCCCCGGTGCCGCGCGGCGCCTATAAGCAAAAAAGTAGCGAGTATAAAATAAAAACAGCCAAGCAGCACAAAAGGCCTTGCCTTTTACCCTGTTTGGCTGTTTTATTCTGGGCTTTAGACCGCATTTCGCGAAGCGAAAGGCAACAAACCACCCGCTAAGCGGGTGAGTAGCCAAAGCTTAAGCAAAAAGGCATCACCTTTCTGATAAAATGAAGAGTGTTCAAGCCTTTAAAAAATCAGAAGAAAGGTGATGCCTTATGGCAGAAAGTTTAGCACACAGGCACACAGCAAGTGGGTATGCAAGTATCATGTGGTGTTCAGCCCAAAGTACCGGAGAAAAGCAATCTACAATGAATTGAGAGCAGACATCCAACAATATATTAGAGATTTGTGCAAGTGGAAAGGGATAGAGATTGTAGAAGGGCACATGATGCCGGATCATGTGCATCTGCTGTTGTCGATACCGCCGAAGTATTGCGTTTCAAGTTTCATGGGGTATTTAAAAGGGAAATCGGCAACGATGATATTTGAAAAGCATGCAAATTTAAAATATAAATTTGGGAACAAGCACTTTTGGGCAACGGGGTATTACGTAAGTACAGTAGGGCTAAACGAAGCGACAATAGCAAAATATATCAGAGAACAAGAAAAGCAAGATATGCTGGAAGATAGGCTGACAACAAAAGAGTACGAAGACCCTTTTAAGGGTTAATACGCAATCAGTCCACTGGGCTTGAACGAAGTGAAAGCCAGCGTCTTTTAGGCGCTGGCAATTATTATGCCCTTTTAGGGCTCAGTCAAGCCACCCGTTTTACGGGTGGTATTGACTGTTTTTTAAAAAGTATAGCAGGTGCCCGCAACTCATGCGCCAGTTAAAAACAGAGATGCTTGCGGTGGGGGTTTGCAGATGCAACCCGCTACATAAACCAAACCTGTTCGTTGCTGGAGGAGACGGCAGCGGCCCCGGCGGAAAGTGCGGCCAGCACATCGGCCTTAGTTTTGATTAGCCCACCCGCAATGACCGGCAAATCGGGGTGCTGCTGCGCAATTTCGCCAATCGCGGCGGTCATTAACCCGGGCAGCAGCTCCACCATGTCGGGCTTGTTGGTCAAAAACTGCCGGTTGATATTGGCCTCTGCAATAGAATCCAGCAAAAAGAAGCGCTGCACCGTCAGCAGCCCGCGGCTGCGTGCGTGTTTCAGCAGTGACGGCTTTGTGGAGATGATGCCGTCCAGCTTCGTGTTTTCAGCCAGAAAATCTACGGCCACATCCTTGGGGGCCAGCCCGTCAATTAGGTCAATATGGACGAAAACCAGTTTATTGGCCTCTTTTAATTCCCGTACAATGTCACTAATGTTGCAGACTGTGCCAAACAAAATAAAAAACACTTCACTGTCGCAGGCCATTGCTTTGCGCATGCCCTCACGGTCTTTTACTGCGGCAATAATAGGGGAATTTCGCAAAATTTCCAGCATTTCCATCGGTGGTTCCACCCTTTCCGGCCGCCCTAAAACCACAAATTGCCCTCAAAGCAGCGCTTGTCCTCATGCAGCCCGCTGACATACCAGCCGGCCTTGCCTTCTTTTTCTATTTCCGCCCGCTGTAATTGCATTTCTTGCCCCAGCGGCAGCTCGGCACGGTAGTGCAGCACGGCTTTGCGAAACCCGTGTTCACCCTGCAACAGCGCAACGGGCAGCGCGTCACACAAAATGTCGCCGTAGTAGGTGTTGTTCAAGTGGCCGTTTTGGTCCACCCGCGAATAACATGCCCTTGCAGTACCCGCGGAGGTCAACTCTTCTGCCCGTGTGACAGAAACATCCTGCTCTTTGTCAAGCTGCAAAAAGAACGGCAGGTCAAGCCCTTCCGGCGCATGGCGCAGTACCCGGCGGGTCGTGGTGTCCGCTAATACCCAGCGAGAGTCTACTGCGGCGGCCAGCTTACCGTCTTGCCCCAAAAAGCTGGTATAGCGGTTGTAAAAGGCATGTGCCGGGGCACCGGGCTCACTTACCAGCCGCAGCACCTCGCGTGCGCCGATGTCGCGGTGGGTTTCGACACTCACTTTTACCAGCACAAAAGCAGCCCCAAACCCAAGCAAACGCTCGGTCGTAACCCCAAGTGCGTCGCAGTGGTCGGTGCCCACCTGCTGGGCTTCGCGCAGCAGGGCACCCAAGGTCATCCGCCCGCAAAGGTCACATTTCGTATGTTCCACAACAATTTCTTTCGTAAAAGTCTCCAGTTCCATGCTATTCGGCTTCCTTCCTTTTCCTTAGCAATATTATACCGGAAAATTTTGCCCTTCGCAAACATTGTGTGACAAAAAACACGCCGCCCGGTAAACGGGCGGCGTGTGGCCGTTCATTACAGACGATTCTTTTTGAATAGCAGGTAAGAGACACCAATGGCAATCAGCCCGGACGGAATGACGAGGAAACCGACATTGCTGATGACGGACGGCACAAAGATGCACAGCAGCGACATCAGGATAAAAGGCAGAATAGCAATTTTGAGGCCCTTGACATAATATTTGCAACCCAGCGCACCAAACAACGCGGCAACCACGTTGTTAAATGCCGGGGTGAGCACCGGGTTTTCCAGCACCGGGGCCAGCGGCACCATCATCAACACCCCAACGGCAATAACAATGGTGGTGGTCAGTGCACTGGCGGCGACCGAAAGGGTGGAGACGATTTCGTTTTCAGGGGTGCCGGCCTCGGTTTTGCAGATATCGCGCGCGTTGACCGCACAGGGAACTTTCATGTTGGTGACATTGCCGGTGAGAAAAGTCAGGTAGCTTGCACCGGACCCCAGCATGGGCGCATAGATCAAAAACTCGACGATGGCGACCGGCAGATAGATCAGTGCTACCTGTGCAATGGCCTTGCCAAACGCGGGCATCGACGGCATCGCCCCCAGTGCTGTGCCCATGGCAAACGGCACGCTGATCATCCAGATGATTGCGACGGTCAGCATGATACGGCCAAACCGATGAATGCCGTTATTATAGGTTTCAAAAAACTCTGTTTTTTGTTGCTCGTTCATTTATAATTCCCCCCTTATACCAGTGATACAATGACGGCGGCGGCCATACCGGCCAGCATGCTCACCGCAATGGAAAAGTTGTCAAGCCAGGCAATTTTGCGCTTTTCGGTAAAGTAATAAAAGACCCCCATCACTGCTGCGGCAACCAGCGCGGTGATAATGGGCACAATATTTTTGTCGGCAGTAAACTGGCCAATATAGCTGCCAAGGTAAGCCGAAACAAGGCCAATAAACATGGCCAGGGTCAGCACATCGCCAAAGTTGCGCCCACTTTTGGTTTTGGTGGCTTTCTTTTCCGCCCCGTTTACTTTTTTCATATAGCGTTTGAGCAGGAAAATGCAGCAGAACAGCCCCCAAATAATGCCGATCGTCATCACCAGCGCAATGGTGGTAAAGGCTTGTGGTGTCATTTCGCTGGCATTGAGGCCGGAAAGCCCGATGCTTTTAGAGGCCATGTCAGCCACATTGGTCTCGTACGGCAGTGCCCCCACGACGGACAGCCGCAGCCATGGCAATGGCACCCCAAGGCTGCCGGACAGTGCAACGACCCCCAGCAGAATGCTGATACTGGGCAGCAGGGTAAAGGTAATGCTGCTGGTAACGGCCCGTTTGAGCTTGGTTTTATCCATGCCAAGGGCCAGCCCTGCGCGGTAGCTTTTGAGCATAAAAACAATGCACATTGCCACGACAAACACAATGACGCTGCCGCAGATCAGGTAGATTGCCGGTGAATTGAGCTGCTGTAGAACACTCATCAATAAATCCTCCCCACGATGCAAACCAAAGACAGATGTCCGCTTTGGCAACACAAAAGATTAAAATATCTGTTACAGTATAGCATAGCACCCTAGAAAAAGGAACAAGGTTTTGGTGGGTTTCTTTATTTATGGTATAAGCTGCCGAACTGCTTGCGCTGCATTTTAAAATGCGGTAAAGTAATAAGCGTATAAGGCTTCAGCGTGAAGGTTTGCCGGCCGTCTTGCCGCGGCAAAAAAAGGAGAAACGCAAATGAATATCAGTTTGTTCGATGTGCTGGGCCCGGTGATGATTGGGCCGTCCTCGTCCCACACGGCGGGTGCGGCAAAGCTGGCACGTGTTGCCCGCACGATCGTAGAAAAGCCGTTTCATCTGGTGACGTTTGGCTTGTATGGCTCGTTTGCAAAAACCGGGGTAGGGCACGGCACACGGCAGGCGCTATTGGCCGGGGCCATGGGGTTTAAAGAGGATGACGAGCGCATTAAGACCATTGAGACGCTTGCAAAGCAAGAGGGGCTGGAATACGAGTTTTATGAGGCGGAACTGGACGGTGCCCATGAAAACACCGCGGTAATTACCTTTTACTGTGATGATGGCAGCAAGATGCGGGTCATTGGCTGCTCGATTGGGGGCGGGCGCATCCGCATCACCGAGCTGGATGGTCTTGCGTCGGACATCACCGCAGAATCCCCCACGTTGCTAATCACCCAAAACGACAAGCCCGGTGTGATTGGTGCGGTCAGCGGGTTGCTGGCGGAGTGCGGGCTGAATATTGCGGTCATGCGAGTGTCGCGGGTGGCACGCGGGGAGCTTGCCAACTGCGTGATTGAAACCGACGGACGCATCAGTGCCGAGGTAGTGCGACAGCTTGAAAAAATACCGAATGTGCGCAGTGTGCGCGCCATTAATATTTGACCGGCAGCAGAAAGGGACGTTTGACATGTATAATACCATAGAAGAACTGCTGGAGCGGCAGCGGCGCACCGGGACCCCACTGCACCGCATTATTTTGCAAAACGAAATGAACCTTGCGGGCATCAGCGAAAAAGAGGTGTATACCCGGCTGAAAAAACGATATGAGGTGATGGTGGCCAGTGCAAAAAAAGCGCTGTTTCAGCCGCAAAGCATGGTACTGGGGCTCATCGAGGGGCAGGCCAGTTGCCAGCAACTGTATGCGGGCAAACAGAGCATTTGCGGGCCATTTTTAAACGAGCTGATGGCGATGGCCTTGTCCGGCAGCGAAGTCAATGCCTCCATGGGGCGCATCTGCGCGGCCCCTACGGCTGGCAGCTGCGGTATTTTGCCCGCGGTGTTGTTGTCGGTGTCTAAGCGCTATGGCTCCAGTGAGCACGAAATCCTTTCTGCCCTGCTGGTTGCCGCGGGGTTTGGTGCCGTGATCACCAAAAACGCCACGGTGTCTGGCGCAGAGGGCGGTTGCCAGGCAGAATGTGGGGCGGCGGCCGGGATGGCTGCCGCTGCCGCAGTGGCATTGGCTGGTGGCGACGGAGAAATGGCGGCCAACGCCTGTGGCATTGCGCTGATGAACGTGATGGGGCTGGTGTGCGACCCGGTGGCCGGGCTGGTACAGCTGCCTTGCAGTTACCGCAATGCCTCCGGTGCGGTCAATGCGGTGTTGTCGGCAGATTTGGCCTTGGCGGGCCAGCGCACGATGATCCCGGTGGACCAGTGCATCGACGCGATGTACCGTGTGGGCAAAAAGCTGCCGGGTGAATTGCGCGAGACCGCACTGGGCGGCATTGCCACCCAGCCTGCGGGTAAAGAGTATGCAAAACAGTTGCAGGCATTGACCAGCGGTAAAAAAGAGGGGTGACCCCAGCCGCGCGGTTTGCCTTTACAACAGCGCAAATAAGGGTGGCTATTTGGTACCCCCCGGCCAGCAAAACAAAGTGGCTAAAAACAAATAAAACCGCAAAGCAAAGCGGCCTGTACCAGTGCAGGCCGCTTTGCTTTGCGGTTTTTATAATATAAAATTTAAATGGCCTAAAACGGTTACGCGGCATCCGGCAGGGCAGTTGCCTCCGGTGGGGGGGCTTGCGTTGGGGCAGGCTGCGGGGTTTCACCGGGGTAGAAATCGACCCGCTGTGCCAGTTCGGCCGCCGCTTCATGTAGGGCAAAACTGCCGGTCAAATTAAGAGAAGCCGATGCAGTAGTGTCATTATTTTCATCAATTGTGCTCCAGCTAAAATACAGATTGTCTGGTTTTAAGCCGCTGGTAAGCACCTTATCCCGCAAGTCGGCGCAGGTTTTAGCAAAGCTTGCGGCATCTGCAAACGGGCCACGCAGATCAATAGAAATATCCACAGTGTCCCCGCCCGACAGTTCACCCAGTGTTACCTCTCTGGGGCGGCGCCAGTCGGCAAGGGTGACAGTGGAATACGAGTCGTAAACCACCTCGCTGTCTTTTAAAACAGAATAGACCTTTTCTTCCAGCTCTTTTGAAAGCCGCTGCTCGGCGTTGTGCTTTTCCGGGCCAAAGTAGGTAACAAAATAGGGGATGGTGGAAAGGCCCAAAGCGCTGAACACCAGCACAATGCATAAAAAGAACGACAGAAAATCATACTTAATCGGGACATTGCTGCCGGCAAAATTGCTGGCCACGACCTCAATACCGAGAAAAATTAAAATCAGCGGGCAAAGCTTAAAGGCGATGGTCAAATCGAAAGACGGCCAAAGCAGGGAAGCACCAATGGCAAGGCCGGTCAAAATTAAGGCAAGCCCAGCGGTTAAGGTGCCAACCCGGCGGGGGTGGGGCGGCTTGGGTTGCGGTGTGCCGGGGGTTTGCTGCGGCGCTTGCTGCGTGGTATCTGCCATCTTAATTCTCCCCCTTAAACTCTACAAAATCGTCCTGCTGTGCCTTTTTGCGCCCGCCGCGCATCAGCCGTATACCAAACAGAACCAGCAAAATGGCGACTGCAAGGGTGGGCAGGTTGCTGGCAATGCGCCACAGCCAGTTCAGGTCGTACGGCAGTGCATTCAGCAAATTGGCAAACAGCGAAAGGAAGAAGCTGTTGTACAGGATATAAACACCGATGACGATCAGCCCAATGCCCAGTGCAAGGTGATAGCGTTTGGCAACCTCCTGCGCGCCTACACGGTTACGCAGTTCTGGTGGCACAATGAAGTCATCCGGTTTGGCCGCGCATTCCTCCGGTGTCATATTGCGAATGGCGAAAGCGTCAAAAAAGGCAAAGAACCAGATGACTGGCAGTAGAATGCTAAAAAACCACAAATCGAGGAAACCGGCTACGCCAAGCACGGTCACGAACGCGGTCATCAGTGAGGTGCCCCGTTTGGTATAGCCCAGATACATTTGCCCCGCACCGGGCCAGCAGGCAAAGATGAAAGTGAGGAAGGAACTCTTTTTCATTTGTTGGTCTCTCCTTTTTGTGTGAATGTAGCAAAGAAGCTTTCAACAGCATCCGAAATTTGCATATTCAAGGTCGTGGGTTTTTGTCCGTCATCCGCAAGGTATTTGCTTTTCATTTCTTCTTTCGCTGAAACAATGCGGGTTTGTTCTTGCTTTAGCAGGTAACTGCTGCGGTCAAAATCACCCTGTTGCAGCGGGATACTGACGGCAGAAAATACGCCGGTCAGCCACAGGCCCAGTGCAAGGCAGGCGGCAAGGCCTACTTTAAGCCCGCGGTTAAAGAAAATAGTGTTACGTCGTTTTTGAATGCGCTGCATTACCGGTTCGGTCACCGGGTGTTCGGGTTGTAGCAGCACATCATCGGTCAACAGCGCGGCATACCGGCCGCAGCAGCTGTCACAAAACGAAAGGTGCTCGGCTGCCTCAAGGCTTTGCAGCTCGTCGAGATTTCCGGCAATCAGCGAGTCTAACCCTTCTTCTGTGAAGTGGCCCGTTTCATTGTCAAACAGATTCACGAAAATCCTCCTTTCGGTGTCAGCTGCTTTTGCAGCAGCTGTTTAGCGCGGTAAAGCTGGGTGTGTACCGTTTTAGATGGCCTCCCCAGCTGCTTTGCAATTTCCTCCACCGGTTTCTGTTCTAAAAAATACAAAACAGAAACCTGTAAATAGGGTTCGCGCAGGCTGCGAATTACATCGGCAATCTCACCGGACATCACGGTGTCAACCACAATGTCCTCCGGTGGTGGGGTGGCGTATTGGCTGTACTGCACGTCCTCGTCATCATCCGTTAAGTTCACGCGTCGGTTGTAAGCACTTTTTAAATAATCCTTGGCTTTGTTGGTGGCAATGCGGCATAGCCAGGGCTTTGCGGTTTCGGGCGTACAACTGTCGCGGTGAAGATAGGCGGAAAGAAAGGTGTCTTGCGTGAGATCCTCGGCAGTCTGTGGGTTTTTGGTCATCTGATAACACACAGTATATACCAGCCTTTGATATTGCTGTACCAGTTCTTCAAATGCTGTGTCCCGCACCGCCGCTTCACCGCCTTTCTGTGCATGTTACGACCGGGCCGGGAATGTTTCTTCAAAAAATAGCAAAAAAGTATGAAATCAAGTAAAATTGGCATACAGCCGGCGTTTTACGCGCTTTTGCGGGCAAAAACAGAAAACCGGAAACGGGGGTACCCGTCTCCGGTGAAGCTGGTACCCATCAACCCAACAGCATGCCTAGCCCGCCAAACAACCCGGCAGAAAGGGCACCCATAATGATACCGGCAGTCAGCACGCCGCACATCACGGCAAACACGCTAGGCCAGAAATCCATATCCAGCAGGGTGGCGGCAAGGCTGCCTGTCCAGGCGCCGGTGCCCGGCAAGGGGATCGCCACAAACAAAAACAGGGCAAAATACAACCCGCGCCCGGCTTTTTGCTGCATTTTGTCGCCGGCTTTCATCCCTTTGTCGTAAATGACCTGAAAAAACCGGCCAAGCTTGCCGGGCAGTTTACAGCACCACAAAAGCACTTGTTTGCTGAACAGAATGATCACCGGCACCGGCAGCATGTTGCCCACAATGGCAACGAGATAAGTGCCAAGCAGCGGCAGGCCGCTGGCCACACCAACGGGGATTGCGCCGCGCAACTCGACAAGCGGCACCATAGAAATAAAAAAGACCCAGAAATATTTTTGAAACAGCGCCAGCATGGTAAAACCTCGTGTTCATAGAATTTGCCCCGGCGCGCAGCCGGGAAACAAAGACAGTATACCCTATTTTGGGGCACAGAGCAAATACATTTTAGCGTTTACACCGGCTTGGGGCAGGGACAAAAGCTGTGTGGTGTACCTTGCAGAGGGCAGGCCGTTTCGATATAATAGGGGGGCGGCGGCACGGGGGCTTGTACTGTTGCAGCAATTATGTATTATTGTTGCCGTCTGAAAAATGCAGATGTAGTACAGGATAATCCATTTTCATTTGTGGCGCGGTAGGGTACAATAAAGAAAACACAGTAATCCTTAAGGGAGGGTTTAAGATGGCAGTACTGGTAAGTGGTGGTGCAGGCTATATTGGGTCACACACCTGCCTTGCGCTGATTGAGGCGGGGTTTGATGTTTTGGTTGCAGACAACCTTGTAAACTCATGTGAAGAAGCGGTGGTGCGCACCCGGCGGCTGGCGGGCAAAGAGTTTGAGTTTGTAAATATAAACCTTTGCGACGAGCAGGCGGCCGAAGCGTTGTTCAACGCGCACCCGGAAATTGATGCGGTCATTCACTTTGCCGGGCTGAAAGCCGTGGGCGAAAGTGTTACAAAGCCGCTGGAGTATTACGACAACAACATTACTTCAACTTTGGTGCTGCTGAAAACTATGCGCCGCCATGGGGTAAAGCAGTTTGTATTTTCTTCTTCCGCCACGGTATACGGCGACCCGCACACCGTGCCCATTACAGAGGATTTTCCGCTGTCGGCGACAAACCCCTATGGGCAGACAAAGCTGATGATCGAGCAGATGCTGCGCGACATCCAAAAGGCAGACCAGGCGCTGAATGTTGCCCTGCTGCGCTACTTCAACCCCATTGGGGCACACCCGTCCGGCATGATTGGCGAAGACCCTGCGGGCATCCCCAACAATTTGGTGCCCTACATTGCGCAGGTTGCGGTGGGTAAGCTGAAACAGGTCAGCGTGTTTGGCGGCGATTACAACACGCACGACGGCACTGGCGTGCGCGATTATATCCACGTGATGGACCTTGCAAGCGGGCACGTGGCTGCGCTGCGCAAACTGGCCCAAAAGCCCGGCCTTGTTACCTATAATCTGGGCACCGGGCACGGCTATTCGGTGCTGGATGTGATCCACGCATACGAAAAGGCCTGCGGCAAAACCTTGCCGTACGTTATTGCACCGCGCCGCCCCGGCGACATTGCCGCCTGCTATGCCGACCCGGCAAAGGCGGCCGCAGAGCTGGGCTGGCAGGCAAAGTACGGTATTGAAGAGATGTGCCGAGATTCGTGGAACTGGCAGTCAAAAAACCCCAACGGGTACCGTGAATAACCACGCCGGCTGCGAAAATTAAATGACAGTAAAACCCCGCACCGGCATGGCGCGGGGTTTTTGCTGCAAGCAGTACACCTTGCGGCAAAATGGTCATGAACTGCTTTGCGATTTGCAGCAAAAGGGGTATAATAAGCGAAACACAGTACGAAAAGGAGTAAGCAGATGGACAAACCGACTCTTGTTGTAATGGCGGCAGGCATGGGCTCGCGCTATGGCGGGCTAAAGCAGATCGACCCGGTGGGGCCGGGGGGCGAAGTGATCGTGGATTATTCGCTGTACGATGCGCGCCGGGCCGGCTTTGAAAAGGTCGTTTTTGTGATCAAAAAAGAAAACGAGGCGGATTTTAAACAGATGATTGGGCGCCGGGTATCCCCTTATTTGCAGCTGGCTTATGTGCCGCAGCAGCTCGACGACCTGCCCGCAGGCTTTGCGGTGCCGGATGGCCGCCAAAAGCCGTGGGGCACCGCGCATGCCGTACTGGCCGTGCGCGGGGTGGTCGACGGGCCGTTTGCTGTGATCAACGCCGATGATTACTATGGGCGCGAGGCGTTTGAGCAGATTTTTGCCTACCTGTCGACCCACCCGGACACCGACCGCTACCAGTATGCGATGGTCGGTTATCACCTGCGCAACACCTTAACGGAAAACGGGCATGTTGCCCGCGGGGTATGTGAGGTCAATGCAGCCGGGGTGTTGCAAAGTGTCACCGAGCGCACGCAGATCTGCAAAGACGGTTTGGATGCCAAATTTACCGAGGATGACGGTAAGACATGGCAGCCGCTTGCCGGGGACGCGACTGTATCGATGAACCTGTGGGGCTTTCAGAAAAGCTTTTTTGCGGAGGCACAGGCGGGGTTTGCCGAATTTTTGGCGGCGGCGTTGCCGCAAAACCCGCTCAAGGCCGAATATTATCTGCCCGGCGTGGTCAGCAGCCTGATTGCGCAGGGTAAAGCGCAGGTGCAGGTGCTGAAAAGCGCCGATAAGTGGTACGGAGTCACCTATAAAGAGGATAAACCTGCCGTAGAGCAGGCGGTGCGCGGGATGATTGCAAACGGGTTGTACCCGCAGCGGCTTTGGGCAGAGTAACCATGCGGATATCATCAAGAATGATTTAATAAAGAAAGGGCGTGGCAAAAGCCGCGCCCTTTTTAGGCTTAATTTGAAACCTTACGATGCTTTATACGCGCACCAGCTCGTACTCGCGGTTGCCAAGGCCAATTTTTTCAGCGTGGGCAAGGCAGCTTTTCCAGTTGGTTTCGGGCGAGGTGTTGGTAAAATGGTCGTGGTGCTCGCAAAAATGCTCTTCGTGCATCTCGTCGTCCAGCAGCGAGCCCGGCATGACCGGCATTTTATTACAGGCATCCGCACAGGCCTGGTCCAGTGCGACGGGGTCAAAGCTGGCGAACATACCCACGTCGGGGATGATGGGGGCGTCATTTTCAGCATGGCAATCGCAGTACGGCGAAACGTCCATCACCAAACTGATGTGAAACGCCGGGCGCCCGTCTACGACCGCTTTCGAATATTCGGCAATCTTTTTGTTGAGGTCATCGTTGGCCGAAGAATTTTCGTTGTAAATTGCGTCAAAGTTGCAGGCCCCAAGGCAGCGCCCACAGCCCACACATTTGTCGTGGTCAATCGAGGCCTTGCGCTGCTCGTTAAACGAAATCGCCCCGTGCGCGCAGTTTTTGGCGCAGGTGCGGCAGCCCACACAGGTGTCCTGGTCTACACTGGGCTTGCCGGAGTTGTGTTGTTCCATTTTGCCGCCACGGCTACCACAGCCCATACCGATGTTTTTCAGGCAGCCGCCAAAGCCGGTGGCCTCGTGCCCTTTAAAATGAGACAGCGAGATAAACACGTCGGCATCCATAATGGCGCGCCCAATTTTGGCGTTTTGCACCAGTTCGCCGCCCACGACCGGCACCTCAACGTCGTCGGTGCCTTTCAGCCCGTCGGCAATGATCACGTTGCAGCCGGTCGAAAACGGGGAAAACCCGTTTTCATAAGCGGCATCAATATGGTCCAGCGCATTTTTGCGGCGCCCCACGTACAACGTGTTGCAGTCGGTTAAAAACGGCTTGCCGCCCAGTTCTTTAATGACATCAGCCACCGCTTTGGCGTAGTTGGGGCGCAAAAAAGACAGGTTGCCCGGCTCTCCAAAGTGAATTTTAATGGCGACCAATTTGTTGTTCATGTCGATTTCGCCGATCCCGGCCCGGCGGATCAGTTTTTGCAGCTTCAGCAGCAAATTGGTCCCCGGCAGTGCCCGCAGGTCACTGTAGAATACTTTGGCTTTTTCCATACATCATTCTCCCTTGCTGTGCGCCGCTTCCTGCGGCGTGTGTTTGGCACGGCCATGCCCAAGTATGCCGCCAGCATACGCGGCACACCCGGCGGTACAGGTTGCAGTTGCATTTGTGCCGCCGGGCTACTACAATAAATATAGACCTTAAAGTATGGTTTAAGTCAAGACTATTTTTTTGAAAAGAGGGTAAAACAATGGGGTACAGCATTCGCCAGGTGGTACAACTTACCGGCATACCGGCCTCTACATTGCGGTTTTATGAGGCAAAGGGGCTGCTTGCCCCCGTGGGGCGCAACTGTAACGGTGTGCGGGAATATACTGATGCGGACCTGGAACGGCTGGGTTCAATCACCTGTTTGAAAAATACGCGCATGCCTATTGCAGAAATTCGCCGGTTTATGGAGCTTTGCGGCCAGGGGGACGGCACGCTGCAAAAACGCCGTGAGATGGTGCAGGCGCAACAGGCAGCGCTTGAAAAAAGAATTTATGAATTGCAACAGTATAAAGAACACATTGACAGCAAGTTGCGTTACTATGATATTGCCTGTGCGTCGGGTAGTGAAGCAGAGGCAAAGCGCCGCTATTGCTGCGAAAAACCAAAGGTAAAACGGGCCACTGTTGAAAATAAGTCGATAGAAATTGTATAGGTTTAATAAAATTACATTGTTTTGAAATTGATATACTGTATACTTGCCTAAAACGAGAAAACCAGATATAATAAAATCAGACCTGAAACCCAAAAGAGGAAACTGGTTTTAGCACTGTTCCTCAGGCAAGGTGAGACGCAATGAGCAAAGAAGCAAAATGGCATGGTGCTTGCGGGGATTCGATACCAAAGGCGCGGTTTTTGGAGATCAACGAGCTATCGTATACGTCGCAGTGCCCTAAAAATGTGATGGCACATCGCTTTACTGAAATTTTTTATCAGGTATCCGGTGAGGGGCATACTGTGGTTGAAGGGGCCCCTGTGACATTGGCTGCGGGGGAACTGCTGCTTTTGAACCCCGGTATTCAGCACCGTATGTTGGCCATGCAGACCCCCAAAGCAAAAACATTGCAACTGCGCGCAGAGCATTTGCTTTTTGATTTTGCGGGTAACGGGTTTGCACAGTATGGAAATACAAGCACCAACAATTATTTGCTTGGCTGTATGTATGGGATGCTGTATGAAACCGCAGAGAGGGCGCTGGGCTATGAAGTGGTGTGCGACCAGTTGCTCTCCATAGCGGTCATTCAACTGCTGCGGTTTACGCGCTGCTCGCTGACGATACTTGGCAGTGGTGGCTTACCTGCACAGTGCAGCATGGTGCAGCAATATATCAGCAACCATTTCAAAGAGGACCTGAATCTCGACCAGCTTGCGGATCAGTGCGGGCTCAACAAATTTTACCTGGTGCACTCCTTTAAAAAGGCAACCGGCACTACGCCAATCAACTATTTGAATCAACTTCGGTTGCAAGAAGCGGAAAAACTGTTGAAAACGACCGACCTGCCGGTGGCAAAGATTGCACAAGAGGTAGGGTTTTCGTCTCAAAATGGGTTTAGCCAAAGCTTTCGCCGCTTTAAAGGGGTATCGCCAACCCACTACCGGCAAGTGCAAAAAGTGGCGGAGATAACAACTATTTAATAATAGATGGTAAAAGACGGCTGTTTTTGCTTATCCCCGTCTTTTTTTTATTTGAAGTATCGGCGAAGATGGCACGGCAGAGGATAATCTGAGATTTTGCTACAGTGAAACGAGTGTTACAAGAAATCTGTTCTGTTCTTCAAAATCCGTTGTGGGTGCAGTCAAGGCAAAAATGCCGTTGCTTGCGGGTAAAAATCAAAGCGGTACCCGCTTTTTGTCCTGGGTGGCGGCACAGAGGCCGCCGATACCCAGCCACAGTGGCAGCAAAATTTGACAGCACTGCGAAGCACCTTGTCTTTTTAGCAGTGGTGGCAACATAGGGAGTAAAGCCACTGGTTTATGCCGGTGTTTTAGCTATGCTTACCGGACCATATTTGTTGCAATATCGGCGGTTTTACCATGCAAGGACGGGGTGGGCTGTAATTTTTCTGTACGTGATATCGTTTTCTTGAGTAAGATTACTTGTAAATGACCGCATAAATGGAGGATTGACGATGCACCGCAACGCGACAGCAGCAAACGGCACCGCCCCGCGCCCAAAAAACAGGTCAGCTTTGCGTATTGCCGTTGGCAATGCCTGTTACGGTACGGCCCGCAGATTGAGCTGGCTGCTGCATGCTGGCCGTTTTGCCCGGCAACAGGTGCCGCCGCTGCCTTTTTTACAGTTTGCACACCACACGCCGCTGCTGCGCAAGCTGAAAGATGTTGACATGAAGTACCAATACAATAAAATCATCAACCTGCGCCTTGCCGTAAAAAAACTGAACGGGGTGGTGGTGCGCCCGGGCGAAACCTTGAGTTATTGGCGTTTGATTGGTAAGCCGACCCGCCGGGCAGGGTATGTAGATGGGATGATACTGCGCGGCGGCAGGGTTTGCAGCGGGGTCGGCGGCGGGCTTTGCCAGCTTTCCAACCTGATTTTTTGGATGACCTTACACACGCCGCTCACGGTGACCGAACGGCACCGGCATGGGTATGACGTGTTTCCCGACGCAAACCGTACCCAGCCGTTTGGCAGTGGGGCCACCTGTTTTTACCCGCACGGAGATTTGATGATACAAAACAACACGGAAGAGGCGTTTCAGCTTGTCGTGTGGGTGGGGGAAGAATATCTGTATGGAGAATGGCGCGCCATGTCACCGCCTGCGATGGAATATCAAATTGTCGAGCGCGCGCACCGGATGCAACTAGAACCATGGGGCGGGTATAGCCGGCACAATGAGCTGTGGCGCGAAACTACCGCCGATGGGCAATTAGTGTGTGAAGAACTTGTCGTGCACAATGACGCGATTATGATGTACGCGCCGTTTTTGCCTCAGGCGCCGGCAAAAGAAAAATAAGATTAAACGAACCCCCACACAGTTTGTGCCGTGCGGGGGTTCGTTTTGTGTGTGGTCAATCAACTGAAAGCGGTAAGCTTTTCACAAAATCCGCAAGGCAGGTATCCCAGTAGGCCCAGCCGTGCCCACCGTGTCCATCTGCAAACACGGTGGTAAACCCGGCATCAGCCAAGGCGTTTTTCAACCGCACATTCATGTTGTAATTCGGCCCGTCCTCCAGCGCGCAGTAAAAAAACGCTTTCGGCTTTTGGGGGGCGCCCCGCTGGCGCGCCGCCAGTAAGTACAAATCGTCCTCACTGCCTGCCACTTTGTCCGACCCGCCAAAAATTAAATCGTACCGAATAAAGTTGACCCCCATTTTTTCAAGGCGCGGCTCCAACTCACCGGGGTCTACCGCCCCAGAAAGGTTGCCAAAGGCGGCATAGCGGTCCGGGTAGGTCAACGCGCATTTTGCGGCCCCATAGCCGCCCATAGAGGGCCCTGCGATAAAGCGGTCACATCCCCGCGTGGAAACCGGGAAGGTGCTTTCAATAAACAGCGGCAGCTCCTGTGTGACAAAATCAAAGTAAGGCAGGCCGTACTTTGCGTTGGCATAAAACCCATTTTGCCCGTTTGGCATTACGACCGCAATGCCCTTTTGCGCGGCATACCGCTCAATACCGGTTTCGCGTATCCACGAGGTGGCATCGTCCAGTGCGCCGTGCAAAAGGTACAGCACGGGCCAGCGCCGCCCACGGGGGTAAATTTCATCCCAGTCGGCTTTCAGGCAGTCCCAGTCCGACAGGGTGGGCAACAACACCTCTACCGGTACATGGCTTTTGAGCGTTTTCGAGAAAAAATTGCACTGACAATAGATCATGAATGACCACCTTTTCCTTTTTAAATGATGCGGCTACTATGCTGTAGCTAAAATTTTTACCTTAAAAATAAGAGTACTTTTACTATACCTGAAACGGGTAAAAAAGAAAAGATGAGACAAGTTTATAAAAACATGCATAATCGCTGCGTTGTAAATCAAAATGCGAAATGATAAAATGATATAAATGTAAGATCTTGGAGGAGGGCGAAAAATGGCTTACAGTGTTCAGGCATCCAGTGCGGCGTTTGATTATATCACCAGCAAGATCAAAAGTAAGGAATGGGCCCCCGGTACCAAAATCTCCACAGAAGCGCAGCTTTGCGCACAACTTGGCATCAGCCGTATTGCCGTGCGGCAGGCAATTGAAAAACTCAGTGCATTATCGGTGCTGCGCAAAGTGCAGGGCTCCGGTACCTATGTGGAAAAATTTGAAAATGTTTCTTTGACCGGCATGCAATATTACCCGCCAACCCGCGATAATATGCGCATGGTGCTCGAGTTCCGCATGATGTTCGATTCGTACAATGTTGCCTTGTTTTTAGAAAAGTGTGACGAGCGCGATGTGCAACGCCTGGAGCGCAACTACCGGCAGATGTGTGATGCCGAGGGCAACCATCCCCGATTTCGCAAACTGGACGATGAGTTTCACAGCCTGATTGCGCAGGGCACAAAAAACGCAATCATCTTTCAGACCGACAAAATGCTCAGTGACATTTTGGGCGGCTACAAAGAGGCCAATTACCGCAACTTTGGGGTGCAAAATGCACTGGAATACCATGGAATTATGATGCGGTGCATTAAGGCGCGGGATGCGCGGCTTGCCGAACGGTATTCACGTGAGCACATTGAAAGATTGCTGAAAGTATTGCAGGAAACCACCGAAGAAGAATTTTTAGAGGCAATCGCTCAGCCTTGAAATTGGTCTTTCGGCCCTGCGGCGCACGGGTTCATGCGTGTCGCGGGGTTGTTTTTTGTAACACAGAAAAAGAGCTTTACAACTATTGGTAAGGCGTGATAGGATGAATATCACTCAGGGCGGTACGGCGGCGGTGCAGCTATGGGAATACAAAGGAAAAGTATAAGGTGAATTGTGGAACAGAAGAACGGCTTTTTTGTAAAGGATAAAGTGTTTTACCGCTCGCTTGCGGCAATTGCCGTGCCGATTGCATTGCAGAATATCATCAGTTTTGGTGTAAACATCATGGACAGCGTGATGCTGGGCAGCCTTGGGGATGTTGCCATTTCGGGCGCGTCGCTGGGGGGCCAGCCCTTCTTTATTTTAATGATGTTCAGCTTTGGCATTTCCTCCGGTGGTGGGGTGCTAATCGCTCAATATTGGGGCAAAAAAAACTTGGGGGCAGTTCGTCGCATTTTAAGCATCTCCATGCGGCTGGTCATTTTGGTGTCGCTGTTATTTACTGTGCTTTCACTGCTTTTTCCCGTGCAGTTGATGTCGTTGTTTTCAGGCGAAACAGAGGTGGTGCAAGCGGCATCACAGTACCTGTTTGTGTTGTCATTCAGCTACCCGTTTTTTGCGATAGCCAGCAATTATATGATGAGCCTGCGCGCAGTCGAGCAGGTCAAAATTTCCGCTGTGATCTACGGGGTGTCTTTCTTTATCAATATTTTTTTCAACTACTGCTTTATTTTTGGCAAATTCGGGTTCCCCCGCATGGAGGTAGCCGGTGCGGCACTTGGCACGGTGATTGCCCGCGTATCAGAATTTGTCATGGTCATGGTATACATGAATTTCTTTGAAAAGAGGGTCGGGTTTCGGCTGCGTGACTTTAAGACATTTGACCGCACCCTATTGCCCGATTACGTGCGCCATGCGCTGCCGGTGGTGGGCAACGAGATGCTTTGGGGCTTTGGCACGGCGATGACCAACCTCATCATAGGGCGTATCGGCTCCAGCTTTGTGGCTGCCAGCAGCATTGCCAATGTCATGGGCCAGTTTTGCAACGTGTTCATTTTTGGTGTGGCAAACGCCGCTGCGGTGCTGACCGGCAAAGCCATTGGCGAAGGCCGGCGCGACCATGCCCAACAGGTGGCGCAGACCCTTTGGGTGCTGTCGTTTGGGGTTGGGGCGGTCAGCTGTGTCGTGTTGCTTTTGCTGCGTGGCCCGGTGTTGCAGATTTACAATGTATTGCCAGAGACGCGCACGATGGCGTTTGAAATTTTAACGGTGCTTGCGCTGCTGCAAATTTCGCTTGCGCCGGATATGACCTGCATTGTGGGTATTTTGCGGGGTGGCGGTGATACCCACGTAGGGTTTTGGTTTGATTGCGGTGGCCTGTGGTTAATTGGTGTGCCGCTGGGGCTCATCACCGGGCTGGTGTTACACCTGCCTGCGCCCATTGTGTTTTTGTGCATGAAGCTTGATTCCCCGGTCAAATTGACCCTTAGCAGCGTGCGCATGTTCTCGAAACGCTGGATTCGCAACGTCACTCGTGCAGAATAAACAAAAATTTTAACACAGTTGGGCGAAATTTGTCGGAAAGTATTGACAATTTTGAGACAGGAACCTATACTATAAATATTGCAAAGCATCAATGCGCAGAAAGGTGTCTGCTATGCCCGACCGGTATGAGAATATCCCTTTAAAAAGGGCGCAAAGCGGTGACGAGGTGGCATTGGCGGCACTGGTTGCGACTTATATGCCCTTGATTCGCAGAGTTGCCCGTGCGGCGGCAGGCCCCGGGTTTGATTTTGATGATGCGGTGCAAGAGGGTTATATTGGCTTATTTCAGGCAGTCAGAACTTATCAAGAAGACCGAAAAGCTTCTTTTGCTACTTATGCGACGGTTTGTGTACGCAATGCAATCGTTGCGGCCCGGCGGGCTGCCGGGCGAAAAAAGCATCAGGCCCTTACCGGCGCACAGCCGCTCGAGGACCAGGTGACGGCCCCCGGGCCGGAAGAGCTGGCAATTTTAAGAGAGCAAGTACACGAAGCGGTGCACGATATCAATACCCGATTGTCCAGCTTTGAGAAACAGGCGTTGCTTCTCTCCCTGCGCGGCCAAAGCTACACCGGGATCGCTGCAAAGCTGTCCAAAACACCGAAGGCGGTCGATAACGCCTTGGTTCGAGTACGTAGAAAACTCAAAGGAACCCCTTGAAGCGGTGTTCACTGGTCACAAAAGGCCTCGCGGCCTTTTGACATACGCCCCCTGTAGCTTAAAAAAGAGCGTTGGTCTTACCAAAGGTGTCGGTTTGAATCCTTCCGCGGGCAAAAATAACAATTCAGAGGAGAACGAAGCATGTATCAGGACAAAACATTGGTATGCAAGGATTGCGGCAGTGAATTCGTCTTTACCGCCGGAGAGCAGGAGTTCTATGCAAGCCGCGGTTTTGAGAACGAGCCGCAGCGCTGCAAAAACTGCCGCGACGCTCGCAAAAACGGGGGCCGGGGCCAGCGTGAAATGTTCACCGCCACTTGCGCAAGCTGTGGCAAAGAAGCAAAGGTTCCCTTTAAACCCCGCGAGGATCGCCCGGTTTATTGCAGTGAGTGCTTTGCAAAGATGAAAGAATCCGAGAACGACTAAAAGCGGAACAGAAAATGCACCTCTTGCTGACGAAGAGGTGCATTTTTTTGTGCCATAAAACAGGTGACCGGCACCGGCAGTTTGCCGAAAACGGGTGCCTTAAATTGGCGGGTTTTGAGAAATCCAGTGTTTTTGTGGTAGCGAACCGTGAAACATGGTATGATAATACTGTATCGTTCGGCGGCTGCATCTGCGGCCGCCGAATGCCACCTTTACCGCTTTGAAAAAGGAGAACGACAAGACGATGGATGAAAAAGAGTTGATCCGGCAGGCCCTTGCCGCCAGAGAAAAGGCTTATACCCCTTATTCGCATTTTAAGGTGGGCGCGGCGCTGCTTGCCAAAAACGGCAAGGTCTATACCGGCTGCAACATTGAAAACGCGGCCTATACCCCCACCAGCTGTGCCGAGCGCACTGCACTGGTGAAAGCGGTCAGCGAAGGGGAGCGCGGTTTTTTGGCAATTGCCATCGTGGGCAGTATGGAGGGTAAGACGAACACACTTGTCACCGGGCCATGTGGGGTTTGCCGTCAGGCATTGGCAGAGTTTTGTACCCCTGATTTTGTGATACTGCTGGCCAAAAGCCCAGAGGATTATGTAAAGACCACGCTGGGTGAATTGCTGCCTTATGGCTTTGGGCCCGCAAACCTGGAATTAAATTAAAAAGCGCAACAGAAAGGGAGCCTACAATATGCGCATGTTTGATATCATTGCCAGAAAGCGTGACGGCGAAACGCTGAGCACAGAGGAAATTCAATTTGTCATTGAGGGGTATACCGGTGGCAGCATCCCGGATTACCAGATGTCGGCTTTTTTAATGGCGGCTTACCTGAACGGGCTTGACACGGTGGAAACTGCGACCCTGACCGATTTTATGGCGCAGTCCGGTGATACGGTGGATTTGTCGGCCATTCAGGGCGTCAAGGTGGATAAGCATTCCACCGGGGGCGTAGGGGATAAGACCACGCTGATTGTGGGGCCCATCGCGGCAGCCTGCGGGGTGAAAATTGCCAAAATGAGCGGGCGCGGCCTTGGCCACACCGGCGGCACGGTGGATAAGCTGGAGGCCATCCCCGGGTTTCGCACCACGCTCGGGCGCGACGAGTTTTTTGCGCAGGTGAACCGGCTGGGCATCAGCGTGATTGGCCAAAGCGGCAACCTTGCACCCGCCGATAAAAAAATCTATGCCCTGCGCGATGTCACCGCCACAGTGGATTCTCTGCCGCTGATTGCAAGCAGCATTATGAGCAAAAAGCTGGCCGCCGGTGCAGATGCCATTTTACTGGATGTCAAAACCGGCAGCGGTGCGTTTATGAAAACAAAAGAGGATGCCATTGCGCTGGCCGAGACTATGGTTGCAATTGGCGAGCACCACCATCGGCGCACCTCGGCACTGATTACCGATATGGACCTGCCGCTCGGCCTTGCCATTGGCAACAGCCTGGAGGTTGCCGAGTCGGTACAGACGTTGCAGGGCAAAGGGCCCAAGGACCTGGAAGATGTGTGCCTTGCCCTTGCTGCCAATATGGTGCAGCTGGCAAACGGCGGTGAGTACGAGCAGTGCCTTGCCCGTGCGCGCGAGGCGCTGCAAAGTGGCGCGGCGCTGCAAAAGCTGCGGGATATGGTAGAGGCACAGGGCGGTGATGTTTCGGTCATCGACGACCCGGCTAATTTTGCAACTGCCAAGGTGGCACACACCGTCGCCGCACCGCGCAGTGGCTATATTTATAGTATGGACACTGAAAAAATCGGCATTTCATCGGTGCTTTTAGGGGCCGGGCGCGAGCGCAAAGAAGATGCGATCGACTATGCGGCGGGTATCATCCTGCGGGCCAAAACCGGCCAGTGGGTCGAACAGGGTGCCCCGCTTGCGGAGTTTTTTGCTGAAAGTGAAGAAAAGCTGGCCCCGGCCGAGCAGCTTTATTTACAGGCGCTGCAAATTTCGGACACAAAACCAACACTGCCGCCCCTTATTATGGCGAAAGTGGATGTTACCGGCGTGAGCGTGTGGTGACCACAGTTGCCCCGGCACGACAAAAGGCAAATTGAAAGCGGCGGGCGGTGGCCTGCCGCTTTTTTTGGTGAAAACAGAAAATTAATTCCCTTGCATTTGCGATACCGCACAAAAAGTGCTATACTAATCCAACCGTAAAGGGGTCTGCCCGGCGGGAATGTGCAAAGCGGGAAGGTGCGTTATGAAATATCAGGTGGCTTACTTCGATTTGGATGGTACGTTGGTGGATTCTGCGCCGGGGATTTTGGGCTCTATGCAAAGAGCACTCGAGCATTTTGGGATACACCCCACACTGCAGCAATTGCGCCGCTACCTTGGCCCACCGCTGCAACAGATGTTCGGTGACTTTTTGCCGCCGGAGCAGGTCGCAGAGGGAGTCCTCATCTACCGCCAGTACTATGTGGCGGGTGGCAGCCTGTTTGATGCGCTAGTTTACGACGGCGTGCCGGAAGCGCTGGCCCGCCTGCAACAGGCGGGCGTGCAGCTTTGCCTTGCCACCGCAAAGCCCAAAGCGGTCGCCCAGCAGGTGCTGGATCACTTTGACCTTGCACCGTATTTTGTACAAGTTGGCGGCACGGTAGAAGAGGCGGGTATTCTGGATAAAACCGGGGTCATTCGCAATAATTTACAGCACAGCACCTTTGCACCGGGGGCTCACTTGATGGTGGGCGACCGGCGTGATGATCTGCAGGGGGCTGCTTCAGCGGGCATTGACGCACTGGGGGTGCTGTATGGGTATGGCAGCAGGGAAGAACTTGCGGCACACCCCCATAAGGCACTTTGTGATAGTCCCGATGCAGTGGCACAGTTTATTTTAATGCAGGGCTAAATAGTCAGGTTAGACAGGAAAGCGATGTGTGGTAAAGTTGACGCAAAAGTATCAAAAACGCGGGCCGTTTTTTGGGGGCCGGGTAAGGCGCTGGTTTCGCGGTTTATTTGCAATGGTGCGCAATTTTAAGCGCCTTACCCCGGCGCAAAAGCGGCGCACTGTGTTGCTTTGTACGGTGCCGGTTTTGGCAGTGGTGGTGTTGGTTGCCCTGCCGGTAAGTTTGCTGCTGGGCAAGGGTGCCCCCACAGTGGAGTCGCAACAGCAACAGCAGGCGGTTTATGAACAGTCGGAATACGAGCGGGAGGCCGCCCAGTTTGCCGATTTGTTTTTGCCCAAGACAGACGATGCGGGGGAAAAATACCTGCAAGAAACGCTGTTTGTAGGTGATTCCAATACGGTAAGGCTTGCAAACTTTGGCGAGATAGAAATGAACAGCATGGCAGCGGTGGTAGGTATGGGGGTACAAAGTGTACCCGGCAGTGCCTGCATCTGGTTTGCGGGGTACGGCAGCCCGGTCACAATGCCAAAGGCCGCCGCATTGCTACAGCCTCGCCGCATGATCGTGATGTTTGGCACCAACAACACCGATATGGACACGGATGATTTTGTCAAGGCCTATCAAGAGGCGCTGGAAGCCTTGCAGAAAGCCTACCCGTATGCAGACCTCATCATTGCCAGCATCCCGCCGGTAGGGGCCAATAAGCCCGATGCGGCGGCGACGCAGAAAAAAGTGGATTCTTTTAACCTTGGTCTCGCAAAACTGGCGCAGCAGAATGGATACCAGTTTTTGAACAGTGTCGAGGTATTGAAAGGCAATAACGGGTATATGAAGCCGGCCTATGTAGAAAATGACGGGTTGCACTTTACTGCAAAAGGCGCTTCGGTGTATATTGATTATGTGCGCACGCACAGCTATATCACCGACGATACACGCCCCACGCTGAAAGCGCGGCCCACCCGCATCAGCCCGCCGGTCATTGAAAGCCCTTCGCCGCCACCACAGGCACCCGCAGAGGTGTCCGCGACAGCGACACCTTCCCCCACTCCAACCGCGACCCCGACAGCCAGCCCCACCGCCAGCCCGGTGCCGACAGCAGCCCCAACACCGACCCCGGCGTCGACAGTGGCCCCGCCTGCCTCCACCGCTCCACCGGCCTCCAGCTCGCCGACAGTCGTCAGTGCGCCGTCCTCTGTATCGACGGGTGGGTCGTCGACAGCACCCAGTACACCGGTGATGAGCGAAGCACCCTCTTCCACGGGGCCTGCCGTCAGCAGCGCCGCCAGCCCCGCGCCGTCAGCATCGGTGCCTAAATAAAAGAACGGTTTCAACTGCGACATAACGAAAGGGGATATCTCACATGAACTGCACGGTACTGGGCTGCGGCCGGTGGGGGTCGTTCCTTGCCTGTTTTCACAGCCGCAACCACAAGGTCGTTTTATGGGGGCGCGGGGGGTCCGACAGCTTTGAAACCCTGCGCAATACCAGGCAAAACGCCTATCTTACCCTGCCGCAGGAGGTTGAGCTGCAAGAGGACCTTGGCCTTGCCCTTGCGGCAAGCGAAACGATCATTATTTCTATTTCAGCACAGCATCTGCGTGAATTTGCCACCCGTATCAACACTTACCCGGTTGCAGGTAAGACCTTTATCCTGTGCATGAAGGGGTTAGAGGAAGCGAGCGGCAAACGGCTGACCCAGGTGATGCGCGAGTGCATCACACAGCCAATTGGCCTTGCGGTATGGGTGGGCCCCGGCCACGTGCAGGATTTTTTGTCCGGCATCCCCAACTGTATGGTCATCGACTCGGATGACCGCGCGTTGACGGGCCGGATTGTGGAAGAATTTCAAAGCGAGTTGTTGCGCCTTTATATTGGCACGGATTTGATTGGTACCGAAATTGGCGCCGCTGCCAAAAACGTGATGGGCATTGCCGCGGGCTTTTTGGACGGCAAGGGCCTTTCCAGTTTAAAGGGCGCGTTGATGGCACGCGGTGCGCGGGAGATTGCGCGCCTGATTTGCGCCATGGGCGGCAACGAGCTTTCCGCTTATGGGCTGTGCCATTTGGGCGATTATGAAGCGACGCTGTTTAGCCCGCACAGCCATAACCGCAGTTACGGTGAGGCCATCGCCCGCGGGCAAAGCTATCCGCTGCTGGCAGAGGGGGTGCCCACTGCAAAGGCCCTCGTCGCGCTGGGCAAAAGCCATGGGGTAGAACTGCCCATCTGCCAGACGGTTTGTGATGTCTTATATGCGGGTGCGTCAATGGAAGAAGCATTTCAAAAATTATTTTTCCGTAGTACAAAAGAAGAATTTTATACTTGACCTGCGTGCGACAGAAGTTACTTTGACGTGGCGTGCAAAGGTAGAAAAAACAGCCGGTTTTATGTGCAGTTTGTACATGCCGGCTGTTTGATTACCTGTACAGCGGTGCACCGGCCTGTTTTAGCGGGCTTTGTGGCTTTTCGCAGCCCGGTACAAGCGCTTTTTGCGGTTGGTTGTGGCAATGTGGCACGCACGGTTTTGATTGACACCCGGCGATAAATGGCCGATAATGGAAGAGACGCAAAGGAGGCGGACTATGGCGCGCTATCACTGTATCCTGATCGATCTAGACAACACCCTGCTTGATTTTGAAGCTGCCGAGGCGGCTGCACTTGCCACCACGTTGGGGCATTTTAATCTTCCGGCGGGCGAAGAGGCAACCACGCGGTATCATGAGATCAATGCGGGGCTTTGGGCCCAGTTTGAAAAGGGCGAAGTACGCAAAGAACAACTGCAAGTGCAGCGTTTTGCAAAACTGCTTGCTGTGCTTGGCAAGCAGGGAAACCCCGCGCAGATCAATGATTATTATCTGGCACAGCTCGCCCAAAATGGCCAGATACTGCCCGGTGCAGACGAGTTTTTGCGGGATGTTGAAGATTATGTCACGATAGGCATTGTTACGAACGGGATGCAAAAGGCACAGGCGGGCCGGCTTACCGCCTCCGGGATCGGCGAATTTGCAGACGGCGTTTTCATCTCTGAAAAACTGGGTGTGGCAAAGCCGGACAAACGCTTTGTCAACATTGCGCTGGACAAGCTGGGCATTACGGACCGCAGCCGTGTGCTGGTCATTGGGGACAGCATTTCGGCAGATATCCGCTGCGGGCAGGCCGCAGGGCTGGACACCTGCTGGTTCAATTTCAAGGGGCTTGCACAGGATGATGGGGGCAGCGGGCCGACTTATACCGTGCGCGGTTTTGAAGAGCTGAAAACGGTCATTCTGGAACAGGAGGAACTTGACCATGTCGGTGAAAAAAAGAGACATTCAGTTTAAATCCTCGGACGGGCAGACCATGGTAGCGGCGTATTTTTATGAGGACGATACCACGCCACCCAAAGCAGTGGTGCAAATTTCGCACGGGATGTGCGAGTACATTGGCCGGTATGACGGGTTTGCGGCTTACCTGTGTGGCCGCGGCTTTGCCGTGTGCGGCAATGACCATTTGGGCCATGGGGCAACCAGCACCCCAGAAACCGACGGCTTTTTTGGCCCCACGGGCAGCCGGCGTTTTGTGCTGGAGGATATGCACGAGATGAACCGTCTTGCGCACGAGCAGTACCCCGGTTTACCGGTAGTATTGCTTGGCCACAGCATGGGCAGCTTTTTTGCGCGCGAATATGCTGCGCGCTGGCCCAAAACCATTGATGCACTGCTGATTAGCGGCACCGGCGGGCCCAACCCGGTAGGCGGCGTTGGCCTGATGCTCACGTCGCTTTTGGGGGCGTTGCGCGGGCACACCTACCGGTCAAAATTCATCAATAACCTTGCGTTTGGCGCTTACCTCAAAAAAATCCCGCAGCCCAATACCCCTTATGATTGGATCACCCGTGATGAGGAGATCGTGGCAAAATATGCAGCCGACCCCAAATGTACTTTTATCTTCACGGTAGGCGGTTTTCACGAGCTGATGTCGATTTTAAAAGAGGTTTCCGGCCCCGCGTGGGCGGCAAAGCTAGACAAGCAAATGCCGGTACTGCTGGCCTCCGGGGCTATGGACCCGGTGGGGGAGTACGGCGAGGGTGTCAAAAAGGTATACAGCTGGTTGCAACAGGCGGGGCTACAACACGCAGAGTTACGGCTGTACCCCGGTGCGCGGCATGAACTGATCAACGAGATTAACCGCGCAGAGCTGTGGCAGGAGCTTGCCGACTGGATGCAGCAACAAACAATGGGTGCCAATTAATACAAAAACAGGGCATTGTCGTGCTTTTTTGCCGCAATGCCTTTTCAAAAAAGCGAGAACATGGTAAACTATATTTTGTTGTGTCGCCCCAAAAGGGCACGGCAGATTGCCAAATAGGAACGGAGTGCTTTTCAGGATGGAATTTCTTTCCCGTTTTGCACAATCTCTGGTTGGGCATCTTGGCGCGATGACCTACGTTGATGTTGTGAAAATGCTCGTGATGTGGCTGATCGGCGGCACGCTGATTTACCTTGCCATTAAAAAAGATATGGAACCGACGCTGTTGCTGCCGATGGGCTTTGGTGCAATTCTGGTCAACCTGCCGCTTTCCGGTGTGATTGACCAGTACATTGACCCGGCAACGGGGATTGCCGCAGAGCCCGGCGCGCTCAGCGAGCTGTTCCGCGCGGGGATCGACAATGAGCTGTTCCCGCTGCTGCTCTTCATCGGTATCGGCGCGATGATCGACTTTGGCCCGCTGCTGCAAAACCCCAAGCTGCTGTTATTTGGCGCCGCTGCGCAGTTTGGTATTTTCTTCACTGTTACGGCGGCAACCATGATGGGCTTTACACTGACCGACGCGGCGTCGATTGGCATTATTGGCGCGGCCGACGGCCCTACCTCTATTTTTGTGGCGAACTATTACAGTACAAAATATATCGGTGCTATTATTGTGGCGGCGTACAGCTATATGGCGTTGGTGCCCATCATTCAACCGCCATTTATCAAGCTGGTCACCACAAAAAAAGAGCGCTTGATCCGCATGAAATACGAAGCAAAGAGCACCAGCAAAACGGTGCGCATTTTGTTCCCCATTGTGGTAACGGTCATTGCAGGCATCGTGGCACCGCGCAGTGTGGCGCTGGTGGGCTTTTTGATGTTCGGCAACCTGCTGCGTGAGTGTGGGGTGCTGAACAGCCTTTCAGAGGCAGCGCAAAGTGTACTGGCAAACTTGATCACGTTACTGCTGGGCATCACGGTGGCGACTAAAATGCAGGCAGACCTGTTTTTGACCTGGCAGACCCTGATGATTTTGGGCCTTGGGCTGATCGCCTTTATCTTTGACACCGTTGGCGGCGTGCTGTTTGCAAAGTTCATCAACCTGTTTGCCAAAAACAAGGTCAACCCCATGATTGGCGCCTGTGGCATTTCGGCGTTCCCGATGAGCAGCCGTGTCATTGCCAAAATGGCCTTGAAAGAGGACCCTGAAAACTTTATTCTGATGCAGGCGGCCGGCGTCAATGTCGGCGGGCAGATTGCATCGGTCATTGCGGGCGGGTTGATTCTCAACCTGATCGCACGATAAGGGGGCGCAGCAAAATGAACGTAGAAGTAGTCATGCAGTCGCTCAGTGTCATGTTGCAAGGTATGTGCGGTATTTTTATTGTGATGGGGGTCATCAGCCTTTCCATCGCGCTGCTCAGCCGCGTGTTTAAGCGGTAACAGCACGCACGTGCGCAGTTGAACCAAGGGCAAAGCCGCCGCGCTGCGGCGGCTTTTTTGTGCGTGTGGGCAGGCATTTTTATAGAAGGAATGAGTTATGTTAGTAACATTGCAGAAAGTAGGTAAAAGCTTTGGTGCAGAGCGCATATTGCAAAATATCAGCGCGGCGGTAGATAAGCAGGACCGCATTGGCATCATAGGGGAGAACGGCGCGGGCAAAACGACCCTGTTGCGTATCCTCACCGGTGAGCTTTTACCGGACGAGGGGGAGGTTTCGGCAAGCCGCAACCTGACCTTTGGCTATTTGGAACAAAACGCGGCCCCGGTGGGCGAGCGCACCGTGTGGAGCGAGATGGAAGATGCCTATGCGCCGTCACTGGCGGCAATGGAACAGCTGAACCAGTTGAACCTTGCATTGGCACAGGCCCCGCAGGATGCTGATTTATTGGAGCAGCATGCCGCCGCCACCGCGGTGATTGATGCGCAAGACGCGTATAACCGCGAGGTTAAAATTAAAAAAGTGCTGGCCGGTATGGCTTTTTTGCCCGACACTTGGGAAAAAGAGGTGCGGGTCTTATCCGGTGGCGAACGCACCCGGTTGCAACTGGCAAAGCTGCTGGTGCAAAACCCGGACCTGCTGATTTTGGACGAACCGACCAACCACCTTGATTTTGAGACGCTGGAATGGCTGGAAACCTATCTCATCGGCTACAGTGGGGCCATCCTTGCGGTGTCGCATGACCGCTATTTTTTAGATGCCGTTGCAAACCGCATCTGGGAGCTGGAGCAGTACACGCTGGCAAGCTACAAGGGCAACTACTCGGCCTACCTGCCTCAAAAAGAAATGGCGGTACAGCTGCAAAGCAAACAGCACGATGCGGATGTTGCAACTGCAAAGAAATTGCAGGATTACATCGACCGCAATTTAGTGCGGGCCAGCACGACCAAAATGGCCCAAAGCCGCCGCAAGCAGCTGGAAAAGATGGAAATTACAGAAAAGCCCCATCAGATGGGGTACGAGCTGAAATTTCGGTTTGAGTATGATATGGAGCCCTACGAAAATGTACTGACGACCAAAAAGCTTTGTGTCGCGGCGGGTGGCAAACCGCTGATCGATGGGCTAAACCTTGAGGTGTTGCGCGGCGACCGGCTGGTAATCGCGGGTGCAAACGGTACGGGCAAGTCGACCTTGCTGCGTGTTTTATGCGGCAAGCTGCGCGCGCAAAGCGGCAGCATTAAGGTGGGTGCCGGTGTTAAAATGTCGGTGTTTGAGCAGCAGCAGCGCCGCCGGGGCGGCCGCGTGATCGACTCCATTTGGGACCAATACCCCCGCATGACCGAGTTGGAAGTGCGCAGCCACCTTGCCCGGCTGAATTTTAAAGGCGAAGATGTGTTTAAAGAGACAGCAACTCTTTCGGGCGGCGAGCTGTCGCGGCTGCGCTTTGCCGAAATTTTGCTGGAGCGGCCCAACCTGCTGTTTTTGGACGAACCCACCAACCACTTGGATATTTACACCCGTGAAAGCCTGGGCCTGGCGCTGGCCGGGTACACCGGCACGCTGCTGCTGGTGACCCATGACCGCTACCTGATGAACAGCCTTGCCTGCCCCATTTTACACTTAGAGGATGGCAAAGGTGTCTTTTACGAGGGGTATGCCGCACTGATGGCCCGCACCGCCAGCAGCGCTGCGCTGCACACCGGTAAAAAAGAAGCGGGAAGCGAGGGCAAAGCCCAGCGCAACCCCAAAGAGGAACGTCGCCTGCGCGCCGAAGTGCGCAAGCAGGCCAAAGAGCTGGAACAGCGCATTGAAGAGCTGGGGGCCGATATCCTGGCGATGGAGGAGTCGCTCTCTCAGCCGGAGGTGACAAGCGACCACCTGCGCTTGCAAGAGCTTTGCGACGCACTGGACGATGCCCGGTTTGAGCAGAACGAGCGGTATGCCCAGTGGGAGACCCTGCTGGAAGAGCACGGCGACCTGCTAGAGTAAACACACTGCCAGTGCAGCGGGTAATCTTGCCTGCAAGTTGGCAGGCAAGATTACCGCTGCCGGCCGGCTAAAAAGCGTAGAATAAAACAACAAAACATCCCCCGGCGCCGTGTGGGCGCCGGGGGATGTTGTTTGTGCTTATCATGGCAGCACGCTGGTTGCGAATGTTCAGTTGTTGTACATGTTCAGCAGCACAAGGTTCGTGTCAGATGAAAAGCTTTGAAAGTTATACAGCACTAAAACATCGTCATAGCTGTTTTCCGCAATCAGCGCATCCAGCCCGGTGCTTTTGAGGCTGCGCAGGTCCACGACGTCTACCTGTGCATAGCTTTGCGCCAAAAACGGCACAAAACAGTTGGCGTAGCTGTCTTTGATCACCAGTACCCGCCCGGTGCCGGTGCCGGCAATGCGTGAAAACCCGTTATTACCATATAAAAACAGCGCGTATTTATCCCGTGTGCTTAGTTTTTCGGTGTCATAAAGGTTCTTTTGCTGGTCTGCCAGCGCTTTGTAGGCATCCTCTGTCATCAGGCCGTCTTTGTAAGCCTGTGCGGCTTCGGCTTTCTTTTGCTCACTGGCAAGCTCCATCACGGTCATGGTGCGGTCCAGCGCTGGGTAGTAATCCAGTTCGTCCGGCACAGCGTCATACAACTTTGCCTTGCTGTACAGGGTACCTAAAAAGCCGGGCACGGCGGTGGCAACGGCGGTATCTACCGGTACAGCTTGCCGCCCGGTAGCCGCTGCGTAGGCTGTGTAGGCGTAATAGGCGCCCAGCGTGGTCCAGTGATGGTCGGTGCGGTAATAAAGGTATTCGCCGCTGTGGGCCTGCAGCAGGCCTGTCAGGTCAACAAAGGTGCCGTTTTGGCCAAAGGTCTTTGCCATGCTGCTCATCCACGGGGCTTCGTCCACAAAGGGGGCCCCGGCGGGGGTCTTGTCTGCCAAAACGCGGTCGGCCGACGGTACGACCATCACTTTCACAAGGCCGGGGTGACGCGCCATAAACTTTGAAACATTGGCAATGTTGGCTTCTAGCTGGGTGCCGCCAGTTACGGCTTGCGGCAGCGTAAAGAATTTTTGATACATGGTACCGCCCTGCCCATACAGCACCCCATTGTTTTCGGTTTTCAAAAGCAGGCTTTCGGTGCGGCTTTTCAGCGAGATCCAATTGTCACGGCCTAAAAATTGGTCATTGATATATTGTTCGTACAGGTACGAAAACTTTTCGTTTTCATTCGCGGCAAACAGGTTTTGCATGGTCAGCACCGGCTTTTGCGAAAGCTGGCGGTTTTCCAACTCACTCTCTTTGCGGTCGCTTGCAAAACTGTCCCAGATCGAAAACACCACAATGAAAGCGAAGAATAAAATAACAGCGGGGTAGCGGGCCAGAGCTTTGAGCTTTTGTTTCATTTCATCGCCCCCTTAAAACCGAAAATAGATGAATGGGTTGTAGGTGCTGTCCACGAGATACGCCACCGATACCAGCAACAGCACGCCCAGCAGCGCAATGCGTAAAAGCTGGCTTTTTTTGCAGGCCCATTCATAAAACCGCTGCGGCCACGGGGTGCTGAATAAGATGCCGATCAGCAGTACAATACCGTAGTTGCGCACAAAATACAGGGCGGAGACCCCTGCGTGCGGCCAAAGCAGGCGCGAGAAAAACACGCCCAGCGCCGCCATATTGGTATCGACAGCAAACAGCGCCCAGCCCAGCAAAATAAAAAACAGTGCGTAGATGTGGGGCCACACGCGCCCCTTTTGCAGTTTGTCATACAAAAACAGTTTTTCAACCACCAGCAGCACAAAATAGTAAAAGCCCCAAAGCAAAAAGTTCCAGTTTGCCCCGTGCCAAAAACCGGTCAATGTCCATACGATGAACAGGTTGAAGATCTGCCGGGGCAAGCCGCGCCGGTTGCCCCCCAGCGGGATATACACATACTCGCGAAACCAGCCGGACAACGTCATATGCCAGCGCCGCCAGAACTCGGTGATGCTGCGGCTAATGTAAGGCTGATTGAAGTTTTGCGGAAAGTCAAACCCCAGCATTTTGCCAAGGCCGATGGCCATGGTGGAATAGCCGGAAAAATCAAAATAAATTTGCAGTGCAAAGGCCAGAATGCCCAGCCAGGCAAGCGGGGTGGAAACGTTGCCGTACCCCAGTGCTTTGACATCCTCCCACAAGGCGCCGATGTTATTGGCCAGCAATACTTTTTTGCCAAGGCCCAAAATAAACAGGCCCACGCCCTCGTTGATGCCGGCCATCGTGTACCGGCCTTTCAATACTTTTAGTTGTGCCGCAACATCCTTATACAACACGATGGGCCCGGCGATCAACTGGGGGAACATCACCACATAGGCGCCCAGCGTGATAATGTTGCGCTCCGGCTCAATGCTGCCGCGGTAGACATCCAGCGTGTAGCTCATGGTCTGGAAGGTGTAAAAGCTGATGCCCAGCGGCAAGGTGAGCTGTAGCAGCGGGATGGAGGTGCCCAGCAGGCCGTTGATATTACTGATAAAGAAATCGCTATATTTAAAAAAGAACAACATGCCGATGTTGAACACGATGACCAGCACCAGCAGCAATTTTTTTACCCCGGCCCGCTGGCGGGCGCGCCCCAGTGCCAAAGCCATGAAGTAATTGCCAACAATGCAGCCGACCATGATGGGAAAATAGCGTGCTTCGCCCCACGAATAGAAAAACAGGCTCACCAAAAACAGCGTGAGGTTTTTCAGCTTAGGGGGGGCAATATAATAGAGCGCCAGTGCGATCGGCAAAAACCGAAAAATAAATGGCAGGCTGCTGAAGACCAAAACAATCACCGACCCTGTTTCTTTATAGTAGTGACACAGTGAGTAAAAAAGGCCGACGCTTGTGACGTCGGCCCAGGACGGCGCAAGGTCCGCCCGCCGTAAAACCTTAAACTATTCAGGCCAGCGCATCATCGATCGCCTTGTCGATCTCGGCATAAACCTGGTCAACTTCACCGTTTGCAATGCGGTCGTTATCTCCCGCAATCACCAGTAACACATAATCGCCTTTTACCACGATGCGGCCATTTTGCGCTTTGTCGGCCTGTGGCTGCAAATACATGTTGCATTGGTCGTACTTGGCCTGACGGCGCGCCTCAAACGCGGCTTTAATTGTGTCCGCCTTGCCGCTGGCAGCCTTGACAATCAGAATTTCATCGCTCATAATGTTGACGTTTGAATATTTACCCTTGTATTCCACTACGTCATCCATACTGATGCCATACATTCCGGTCAGAAAATCGTCGTCAATATCGGCGGCCATCGGTACCGGCGCAACGGCCTCGATCGCGCTCATCACATCGTCCAGGTTGTATTCTTTTGAAGAACTGCCGCAGCCGGTGACCAGCAGCGCAAACGAGCATACGGTAAGCAGTAAAGCAAGAGCTTTTTTCATACAGCAGGTGTCCTTTCAAGGTTTTCTTTATACGCTGTATATTTTACTTTAAAGCGGCCCTTTTTGCAAGTGCACCGGCCCCAGTTATTACAAAAGTTACAAATTTAACACGAACCCCGCACGAGGGGGAGATAAACTAAAAGCTGCCCACACCAAAGGGGTGTGGGCAGCAGGCCGGGCTTTCACCACGGCATTTGTTTATATTAGTTCTCTGAAGAAGACGAATCAACGATCACCGTGTCAGTATTGCCGCTTTTCATGTTTGCTTCAAGAGCAGACATCAGCAATTTGAAGTTATCGGTCGACACCGTCGCACCGGCCACTGTGGTCACGTCTTTCAAATTACCCGATTCAAGATATTGGTTGGTGATATCCGCATAAAATTTCGCAGGATAGGTACCTTTGACCGGCTCCATAGAAGCACGATAGTCTTCGTCCTCTGATTTCTTTGCCCCATCGGCATTGATACCATCAAACGTAAGTACCGTAACTTTATTGTCGGCAACTTGAACATCCACATATTCTTTCCAGCCGTGGCTGTCATAATCTTTGAATTCCGCGTGGTATACGCCGTCTTGATACGAAGTACCACAGCCAGCGAGAAGGCTAAGCGCCAACACGAGCATTGCAAAAACAGACGCCATTTTTTTCATTTACAATTCACCTCCCGCCTTGGAAAAACTAAACGAAAAAACGCGCACACATACGTTGCGCGAACTCAATTATAAACAAATTCAAAAGGGCTGTCAAATCAGCCAAAATTGCAAAAGGTAATAAAATACAACTTTTTTTGCAAAAGTGAAAATTTAATAGCATTAAATGAATAAAATAGGAATTGTTTTAGCAAATAGAAACAAAGTTGCGCGTTTAAAATCTACAGCTTTTACAAGAGCCGCCAGTATAAAACTTGACAAAAAAACGGTTTATCCCTAAAATGAATAAGTTATGACAATAGTTTAACAAGGCCCGCGCCTGCGGGCCTTTGCAGACAGGATGAGAAACAGATGAGCAAAAAGCGATGGATAATTCTTAGCGGCGTATTGGCGCTGGTTGTGGCATTGGTGCTGGGGCTGATCGTATATCAGGGGCAGCGCACCGCCAAAACAAGCACAACGTTTGTAATGAGCACGACAGTCAGCCAAATGGCGTATGGCCTGCGGGCAGATGCCGCAATGGCAGAGGTGGAGAAGCGGTTTCGCGCCTTTGAAGACGAGTTTTCGCTGTTTAACGAAGACAGTGATATTGCAAAGATCAATGCCGCAGCCGGCCAGCAGCCGATGGCAGTAAGCGGCGAGACTTACGACCTGTTGCGCCGTAGTGTGGCGCTTTCCTCTCAGTCAGGCGGTGCTTTTGACATTACCATTGCCCCGCTGACCCTGCTGTGGGGGATCACGACCGACCACCCCAAAGTGCCGGCGCAATCAGAGATCGATGCGGTGCTGCCGCTGATCGGGGACGACAGCATTCAATTTGACGACACAGCTAAAACGGTATTTCTGCCCACGGCGGGGCAGGGTATCGACCTTGGCGGTATCGCCAAGGGCACTGCTTGTACTGTGGCGGCGCAGGTGTATGATGAATATGGCATCAAGTCGGCGATTCTCAACATCGGCGGTAATGTCTATGTGCGTGGTCACAAGCCGGACGGCTCGCTTTACCGCATTGGGTTTCGCACCCCGCTCAAAGATGCCACTACTTATATTGCGTCGGTCGCACTGGAAGACCAGGTGATGGCGGTATCCGGCGGGTACGAGCGCTATTTTGAAGAAAACGGTGTGCGTTACCACCACATTTTGTCGGGCCGCACCGGGTACCCGGCCGAAAGTGATATTGTGTCGGTGGGGGCAATTGCTGCCGACGGCACCGTGGCTGATTTTTATTCCACCACCATGTTTATCTGGGGCAGCCAGAAGGTAGAAGAATTTATGCGCGATAACACAGAGGTCGCTGTGATTATGCTGACCAGTGACGGGCGTTTGGTGGTCTCTTCGTCGCTGAAAGACGGCTTTGAACTGAACAAAGAGCTGGGCAGCCAATACACGGTCGTATTTATTTAAAGTAGAGACAAAAAGCAAAAGTGGCTGTGCTGTGCGGGCGCAGTGTTGGGCGGAGGGTTACATTGAAAAATGGAAAGGCGCGTGGGGTTGCATTTGGCGGCATGCTGTTTGCCCTTGCGATTTTACTTAGCTTTATAGAGGGAATGTTGGCCCCGGTTTTGGGGCTGCCCCCCGGCATTAAACTGGGGCTTGCCAATATTGTGGTCATGTATACGCTGTTCTTTTTGGGCAAAGGGCAGGCGTTCACGCTGGTCATTTTAAAAAGCTTTTTTGTCATGCTGACAAGGGGCGTTTCAGGTGGGGCGCTTAGCCTTGCAGGCGGGTTGCTCAGCTTGACCGTACTGATTTTGCTGACCATTTCTAAAAAGCACCGCCCGTCGTATTTTGTACTGTCCATTGCCGGGGCGGTGTTTCATAACATTGGTCAGTTGCTGATGGCATCCCTTTGGCTGCGCACCGCATTTTCACTGGCGTATGCGCCGGTGCTGATTATTTCCGGTATTGGCATGGGCGCCATTACGGCGGTTTCGCTGCGGCTGCTGCTGCCCGCGCTGGAAAAGGCAGGGGTCGCAATCCAGGGTACTGGCCAAGACCCGGATCAAAAATAAAAGTATAATAAAAGTGCCTGCCGGTTGGTGGGCGTTTTTTTATGCGCTGAACTAAACCAAACAAGGTTAAACCATGAAGCAAGATAGAAGCCCCGCGTGTTCTGTGCTCACTTCGCATTTTTGATGGTCGGATGACAGGCCCTATGAAATTCACAGGTAAGGGTTCATGAAAAAACTGCGTGCCAAAGATAAACATAAATCGGTGGTCGCAATTTTTACAAAAAGGCTGTAAAATACCTTGACAAAAGTGTACCAAGATAGTATAGTTTAATCGTTCGGTTATGAACCATGGTTTAACGATAAAAGATTCAAAAGACAAGGAGCATGTTAACGATGAAAAAATGGATTTGCACAGTTTGCGGTTATGTTTATGAAGGGGAGACTCCGCCGGAGTTCTGCCCGCAGTGCAAGGCACCGGCTTCCAAGTTTAAAGAGCAGGTCAGCGGCGAGCGCACCTGGGCAGCAGAGCATGTGGTAGGCGTAGCCAAGGGCGTCGACCCCGAAATTCTGCAAGGCCTGCGCGACAACTTTAACGGCGAATGCAGTGAAGTTGGCATGTATCTGGCAATGTCCCGTGTTGCCCACCGCGAGGGGTACCCCGAGATTGGCCTTTACTGGGAAAAGGCCGCCCATGAAGAAGCCGAGCACGCCGCAAAATTTGCCGAGCTGCTGGGTGAAGTGTTGACCGATTCGACCAAGAAAAACCTTGAAATGCGGGTAGATGCCGAGAACGGCGCTACCGCAGGTAAGTTTGAACTGGCGAAAAAGGCAAAAGAACTGGGGCTGGATGCGATTCATGACACGGTGCACGAGATGGCACGTGACGAAGCGCGGCACGGTAAGGCATTTGAGGGCCTGCTGGCACGGTACTTCGGCTAAGTTGTTTTTTGAAGTAATAAAAGGGCGGCGCAAGCCGCCCTTTTATGTACCCCGCGGGTAGCCGCCGTTAAACCGTGTGTCGTGTGGCCCTGTTTGTAAGGCGTGGAAAAGAAACGGTACAAAAGTTGGCAGACTATACAAAAATAAGTTGTTTGTGGCCGTATGGGTGTGAAAATCGTTGTTTATGGCAAAAAAATGAGGTATGATACTAAATACAGGAATTTCCTAGTGAGGTATGTTTGATGAAACACGTTTTTATTGTAAACCCCAAGTCCGGCAAGGCCGATGCCACGCAGTACTTTATCCCAGAGCTGATCGAGCGGGTGGCCCCGCTGGGCCTTGATTATGTGGTTGAAATTACCGAGCGGCCCCACCACGCCACCGAAATTGCCCGCCAATACGCCATGACGCGCGAGCCGGTGCGCTTTTACGCCTGTGGCGGCGACGGCACGCTGAACGAAGTATTTGCCGGCGCTTACCGCTACCCGCAGGCAGCGGTTGCCTGCGTGCCGCTGGGGTCTGGCAATGACTTTTTAAAGAACTTTGGTGTGGCGGATGATTTTTTAAACCTCGAGGACAATATTGCCGGTTCGCCAGTGACGATCGACTTGATGAAGGTGGAAGACAACGAGATCTGCCTTGCCATCTGCTCGGTTGGGCTGGATGCGGCAGTTGCCTACGGGGTGCCCAAGTACCGCAGGGTGCCTTTTTTGGGCGGCAAAATGGCTTATAATATTTCTATTGTTGAAAATATGTGCAAACCGCTGGGGCACCGCATGACGGTGACGGTGGACGGTAAATCGTTTACAGGCGAATACTTGCTGGCAGCAGTGGGCAACGGCACAACCTACGGCAGTGGCTACAAGGCAGCGCCGTGTGCCGTGATGAACGATGGGCTGCTGGATGTGGTGATGGTCAAAAAGATCAGCCGCCTGCAAGCGGCTAATGTGATTGCAAAGTATCAAACCGGGGCGCATTTTGATGGCGAAGAGATTGAACAGAGTGTGCGCGACATTTTTACTTTTGTACGCGGTAAAAAGGTGGCGCTGATTCCCGAAAAGCCGATCGTCACCAACATTGACGGCGAGTGCAATATCCGTAAAAGTGTGCATATTGAAGTAATGCCCGCCGCGGCGAAGTTCGTTTTGCCGGCAAAGCTGTATGCCGTACGTGACAGCCTGCGGGTGCTGCCGCCAGTACAGGATTGATAAAGTAAAAAGGCGCGGGACCATTGTATTGGCTCCGCGTCTTTTGCTTTGCAGGGTAAAAAAACTGTAAAACCGCACCGTAGGCTGTTTGTTCATAATTTTTTTTCAATTAAACTCTTGCATTTCGGAAAAAATGCGTTAAAATAGTCTTAGCACTCAAGAACAATGAGTGCTAAAAATTAACATTTAAATATAAAATTCTTTGTAAAGGGGATATCACGTATGAAGATCGTACCTTTGGCAGACAGAGTTGTCATTAAGCCGGAAGAAGCAGAAGAGACCACAAAAGGCGGTATTATCCTGACCGGTTCGGCAAAAGAAAAACCGCAGGTCGCAGTCGTTGTGGCAGTTGGCCCCGGCGGTAATGTGGACGGCAACGAGGTCAAAATGACCCTGAAGGTCGGTGACCGCGTCATTGCTGCAAAATATTCGGGTACCGAAGTTAAAGTCGACGGCGAGGAGTGCCAGATCGTCCGGCAGAGCGATATTCTTGCAACCGTAGAGTAATACGGTTTGAATCATTTATTTTAATTACCGAATAGAAGGAGCAGATTCAATATGGCTAAGCAGATTATTTATGGCGAGGAAGCCCGCAAGGCGTTGGAAAAAGGCATTGACCAGCTCGCTGATACCGTGAAGATCACCCTCGGCCCCAAAGGCCGCAATGTTGTGCTGGACAAAAAGTTTGGTTCGCCGCTCATCACCAACGACGGTGTGACAATTGCAAAAGAGATTGAGCTGAAAGACCCGTTTGAAAACATGGGCGCACAGCTTGTTAAAGAGGTTGCCACAAAGACCAACGATGCGGCCGGCGACGGCACCACCACTGCCACCGTGCTGGCACAGGCACTGGTGCGTGAGGGCATGAAAAACGTTGCGGCGGGTGCCAACCCCATGGACCTGAAGCGCGGCATGAAAAAAGCAGTCGAAGCTGCCGTGGAAGAAATCAAAAAGCACAGCAACAAGGTCAGCGGCGGCGCCGACATTGAAAAGGTCGCCACCATTTCCGCCAGTGATGCCGAAGTGGGCAGCCTGATCGCCGGTGCAATGGACAAGGTCACCGCCGATGGTGTCATCACCATTGAAGAGTCGAAAACAGCTGACACCTACTCTGAGGTTGTAGAGGGCATGCTGTTTGACCGCGGTTATATCACCCCGTACATGGCAACCGATACCGAGAAGATGGAAGCGGTCATGGACGACCCGTATATCCTGATTACCGACAAAAAGATTTCCGCCATTCAGGACCTGCTGCCCATTTTGGAGCAGATGGTCAAAATGGGTAAAAAGATGGTCATCATCGCCGAAGATGTTGAGGGCGAAGCACTGTCTACCCTGATCGTCAACAAACTGCGCGGCGCTTTGAGCTGCGTTGCCGTAAAAGCCCCCGGCTTTGGCGACCGCCGCAAAGAGATGTTGCAGGATATCGCGATTCTCACCGGCGGGCAGGTCATCAGCGAAGAGTTGGGCCTTGAGTTGAAGGACGCCACCATTGAGATGATGGGCCGCGCAAAGCAGGTCAAGGTCACCAAAGAGAACACCGTGATTGTGGACGGCGACGGCGAGAAGAGCGCCATCAACGACCGCGTTGCTCAAATTCGTGCACAGATCGAAGAGAGCACCTCTGATTTTGACCGCGAGAAGCTGCAAGAGCGCCTTGCCAAACTGGCCGGTGGCGTTGCCGTCATCCGCGTTGGCGCTGCGACCGAAGTGGAAATGAAAGAGAAGAAGCTGCGCATCGAGGACGCGCTTTCTGCAACCAAGGCGGCTGTGGAAGAGGGCATCGTCCCGGGCGGCGGTACCATTCTGGTAGACATCATCCCGGCCGTGCTGAAAGCAACCGATGCACTGGAAGGCGACGAAAAGACCGGCGCCAAGATCGTTGTCAGCGCCCTGCGTGAGCCGCTGCGCCAGATCGTGAAGAACGCGGGCCTTGAGGGCAGCGTTGTTGTAGACAAGGTGGAAAACAGTGGTAAAATTGGCTATGGCTTTAATGCCCAGAGCGAAGTTTACGGCATGATGATTGAAGATTTTGGCGTTGTTGACCCGACCAAGGTCACCCGCAGTGCACTGCAGAACGCTTCTTCGGTTGCCGAAATGGTGTTGACCACCGAGAGCCTGGTTGCGGATATCCCTGAAAAAGAGCCCGCAATGCCGGCAGCCGACCCGTCGATGGGCGGCATGTACTAAGCAGCACCGCTTGTAAACGGCTGTAAAAAACGCCCTGCGCTTTGGCGGCGGGCACTAAAGAATTAATTATCGGGTCGCCTTTGATCAGGCGGCCCGATTTTGTTTGTGCAGGTGGGGCATTTTTGGCAAAACAGTTGCGAACTGGTAGCCAGTGTGGTATAATCAGCCCACATTGAAAACGCCCGTTTTCAGTGAAACAGAGTAGAATGTTGTGCGCAAGGCCAGTATTGGCCGTAGTGTTTGCCGGACGGGGAGTTGCCGGCAAAACGAATGAGGGAAACCTCTGCGGTGCAGCATTCGCATCCCGCTGTACCAAAAATAAAAAGTGCCGTTTGCAAAGCGGCACTGTAAAGCACTCTTCCTGAGTGCGTTGGTACATAGCCGATGCATGAAGGAGGAGTATTTTTATGTATCAAGGCACAAATTCGTTGACGTTTTTATCCCCCTTGACCGCCGCGTACTGGAAAAGCGCGGTGGGTGAACTGAAAAAGGTGCGCATGCTGGTACTTGCGGCCTTTTTTGTGGCGCTGAACATCGTTGTTTCCGGGCTTTATATTCAGGTAGGTGAAAACCTGCGTGTTTTGTTCAGCTTTTTCTTTGCGGCGCTGGGCGGCGCAATTTACGGTCCGGTGCTCGCACTGATTGGTGGTTTTTGCTCTGACATTCTGGGGTACATGCTGCACCCATCCGGCCCGTTCTTTTTGGGGTACACGCTCAGCACCATGCTGGGGGCGCTGGTGTATGCGATGCTGCTATACCGTGCACGCATCAGCGGGCTGCGCCTGTTTTTGTCAAAGCTAATCGTGAATACCGGCGTCAATATCGCGTTGGGCTCCCTGTGGAGCGCGATGTTGTATGGCAAAGGGTATTACTATTACCTTGCAAAAAGCGTGGTAAAAAACCTGCTGTTATTGCCCATTGAAACCGTTTTGCTGTTTGCTTTTTTTGCGGCATTGCTGCCGGTGACCTGCCGTATGGGCCTCACCCCACAGCAGCAGGGGGTCAAACTTTGGTAGCGTGTGGCCACGGCTGACCGGCAGGCCAAGGGAAAAGAGGGAAAATGAAACAAATACCCAATATTTTGACCATCGGGCGCATTGGCCTTACTGTTGCATTGTTATGGTTGTACCCGCTGGGGAACCCTTTTTTTGTGGTTTACCTGATGGCGGGGCTGACCGACATGATAGATGGCCCGCTGGCCCGCAGGCTGGGTGCGGCAAGCCGGTTTGGTGCGAAGCTGGACTCTGCCGCAGATACTCTTTTTGTGTTTGTGGTGTTGGTGCGTCTGTGGCCGTATCTTTTGCTGCCGCCCGCAGCGGTGTTGCTGATTGTGGGCATTGCCCTGCTGCGTGTGGGTGCGGGCATTGTGGCAAAGTTGCGCTTTGGCGTATTTGCCTTTTTGCATACCTGGGGCAACAAACTCACTGGGGCGCTGCTGTTTTTGTACCCGCTGGTATTGCGCTGGCCCATTGCAGTCGGCATCCTTTGGGCCGCTGGGGTGGCCGCGCTGATTTCCGCAGCAGAAGAGCTGGCCATAGAAATGACCGCCCCGGCGTGGCAGCCGGACCGCCCGGGTTACTTTTTAAAGCTGCCTGAAAAGCAAGAGAAAGACATAAAGTAAAACGATAGCACCGCCGCCGGGTACCCGGCGGCGGTGCTTTGTTACTGTATTGCAAAAAACGGGCTGTAGGAGTGAAGGTACAGCCAAACGCCGTTTGCACCATAAATCGCAGGTGTAAGGGGAGCGGGTAAGAAGCCCCTGTCTTATTGCAGGGCACACGACAAAAAACAGAAAAGGAGTTGACAAGAACAGACTATTATGATAGTCTGTTCTTGTTTAGACTACTTCGATAGTCCGAAAGGAGGTGCGACATGGAATCTAAACTGTTTGATTCCGAATTAAAGGTGATGCAGGTGCTGTGGGAGCAGGGGCCCCTGCCGGCACGTGCGATTGTAGATGTTTTATCGCAGCGTGTGGGGTGGAACAAAAATACGACCTATACGGTAATCAAAAAATGCATCGAAAAAGGGGCAATAGAGCGCACGGAGCCGGGTTTTGTTTGCCGTGCACTGATTGGCGAAGACGAGGTACAGCAAAGTGAAACAGAACAATTGATTGATAAATTGTTTGGCGGGTCAACCGAACTGTTCTTTTCGGCTTTTTTAAAGGGTCAGGGCCTTTCTGAAAAAGAGGCAAAACGGCTTGCCAAAATGATTGGAGAGAAGGAATAAAATGCTGCGTTTTACAATGGGGATGCCACTGCAAATGATGGCGCTGTATGGCAGTGTGATGATTTTGATCGTTTTGCTTTTGCGGCTGCTGCTCAAAAAGAAACTGCCGCCGGTCGTATTCCCTATGCTGTGGGGGCTGGTACTGGTACGGCTATTGGTGCCGTTTTCACTTTCCAGCCCGCTGAGCGCCCCGTTGCCAAGTTGGCTACAGCAGCCTATTACTTATTCGGGCAACGCGGTTGCGACCAGCAATGTCATTGTACACGAGGCGGATTCTTCAGCATTGACAAAGGGCACACAACAGGCCACAGAGGTGCTATTTGAACAACCCGACTTTGGGCCGATGGTAGTAATTGCTTTTGTTTTAGGGTGCGCGGCAACCGCAGGGCTGCTATTGGTACAAAAAAGGCGTGTTGACCGGCAACTGAAAGACAGCCTGCTAATAGAACAAAATGCGACGATTTGCGATGTGCTGGAACAGGCAAAACTGCGCAGTGTGCTTGTGATGACAAATGACCATATTGCAAGCCCTTTAGTGAAAGGCATTTGGAACCCCTGCATTTACTTGCCTGCCGGGATGGACTTTGCGAACACCACTGTTTTAGGGCATGTGATGTTACACGAAGCAATGCATATCCGGCGCAAGGATAATTTATTCAAACTGGTGCTGTTGGTGGCTTTGTGCCTGCACTGGTACAACCCACTGGTTTGGCTGATGGCAAAAATGCTTTGTGCCGATTTGGAAACAGCCTGTGATGCCGCGGTGTTGCGCCAAAGCGGAGAGGGGCAAAAACAGGAATACGCATACAGCCTGCTTACCATGGCAGTCGCCGGACGCCCGGGCCCGCTTTTGTACAGTGCCTTTTCTAAAACAGAGGTAGAGCGGCGCATCACAGGGGTGTTGCAGTATCGCAAAACCAAACTGGCGGTACTGGCGGTTTCGGTTGTGCTGGTGCTTTGCAGCGGCACGGTATTTGCAACGGTGGGGCAGGCCCCGTTTGAAAATTCATTCAGCTCTTTTTGCGCCAGCACCAATTCGCGCTGGGGCGCAAAGGTCTACCTGACAAGGAATATTACCACCGAGGAAAACGCGCAAAAGCGTGTCGACACTGCCGTGCTGCAAATACTGGCTGCGGATCAAACAGCAGACCCAGAACAGCTAGGCCGGCAAATAGCGGCAGCATTGTCAGCGGAATTTGGCGTTGAGTCGTCGGCGTTTTCAGTGAAAATGCAGCTTTGCCCCACAGACGAAGCGCTTGCGGCAGAGTACGCAGCGCAGGGCCTTGTATTGCAAGCGAATGGGCGTTATCTCTATCGCGATAAACTGGTGCGCGATTATGAGGATTTGCTTTTAGGTGCTGCGCAAACGAACGAAGACGGCGAAGTGGATATTGCCGTTGAACGGGATGATAAGGGCAACATCGTGACAATACAGCGCAAAATGGCTGGCGATGCTTCGTTTGACCAGCGGACAAGGGCCATTGAACTTGAAAAGAAAACCCGCAATACCATGGAAAATGGGGTGGCGGTTACAGAAAATATCCAAAATTAAGCCAAGTTCCTTTTTTTATTTATGCGGCAACCGCAGTATGGCGTGCCCCTGCCCATGTTTTCAACAGGGCAGGTAAAGTATGGTATAATAACTAAAACACGCGGGCAGCTTGCGGTGCAATCAGGCGGCGGGTTTCAGATGGCCGCTGTGTGATGCCTTGCCACGGCAGGGTTTGCCAGCACAAAAGCAGTGGGCAAGGCCGCAGTAAAAGGAGACAGAGCATGCAAAAAATATTGATTACCGGGGCAAACGGCTTTTTGGGTGCCCGGCTTGCGCAGTATTTCGCAGTGCGCTATGAAGTGGTAACCCCTACCCACGCAGAAATGAACCTGACAAACCTGGCGCAGGTACAAGCGATATTTCAAAAGGCCCAGCCAGATGTCGTTTTGCACTGTGCCGCGGTGTCGGACGTAAAGGCGTGTGAAACTGACCCCGTGCGCTCGCAGGCAATCAACGTGGGGGGTACCGGGGCGGTTGCCGGTGCCTGTGCAAAAACTGGCGCAAAGCTTATTTTTTGCAGCTCTGACCAAATTTATTTTGGCAGTGACGGGCTGCAAAAGCATACAGAGGACGAGCCTGTTACCCCTTGTAATGTGTATGGCAGGCAAAAGTTACAGGCCGAGCAGCAAGCGCTTGCCCTTTGCCCCACTGCGGTTTGCCTGCGTTTGAGCTGGATGTACGATTGGCGTACGGTTTTGCCGGCAGAGCATAGCGATTTGTACCGCACGCTGAAAGACGCAGTGCAAAACAACAAACCGCTTGCTTACCCGGTACGCGATTACCGCGGCATCACCTACGTGGGCGCACTGCTGCAAGCGGTAGAGCAGACCTTTGTGCTGCCGGGCGGGGTTTATAATTTTGGGTCGGAAAACAACGCCAACACGTATGAAACGGTGACCCGCTTTTTGGCCTTGTTGGGGGCAAAGGGCTACCCGGTAACACAAAACACGCAGGCATTTACAGACCGCCCGCGCAACCTGACCATGAACCTTGCCTGCCTTTGCAGCGTTGGCATTACATTGCCAGATACGGTGGCGGGGTTTGCCCAGTGTGTAGCCGATGAAGCGGCAGGGTGACTGCCCGTGTTGTCATGCGGGCAAACAATAAGAAGTAAAATAAAGCCCCGCGCAGTAACGCGCGGGGCTTTGATGCTGCTATTTTAACCGGTGCTGCAAAATTTCGTCGTAAAACCACGGGTTTGACGCTTTTAATTCTTTGCCGCACAGCGCGGCAAGCTCTGGCTGTTCAAATTGCGGCAACCGCAACTGCGAGGCGCAAAGCAGTTGATATTTGGCCCGCAGTTCGCGGTTTGCCGTTTGGTTGCCGTATTTTGAATCCCCCACAAGGGGGCAGCCAATGCTGGCAAGGTGTGCGCGTATCTGGTGGGTGCGCCCGGTGACGAGCGAAACCTCCAGCAGGGCCAGCCGGCCACTGACAGCAAGGGTGCGGTACCGGGTCTCGATGGGCTTTGCCCCGCCGGAGGGGGCAGTTAAAATGCGCACAGTGCCGGCGGTCGCGTTTTTGGCAAGCCAGCCCTGCAAGGTAGCTGCCGCGGGCTCAGGCCTGCCAAAGGTCACACAAAGGTAGGTCTTGCGCAGTTTGTGGTGCGCAAATGCATCGGCCATCGCAGCAAGGCACAGCGTGGTCTTGGCAACCAGCACAAGGCCGCTGGTGCCGGTGTCCAGCCGGTGGCACAGGCTGGGGGTAAAGGGGCTGCCGGGCTGCCATGCGCCGCTGCCTGCAAGGTAGCGCAGTGCGCGGTTGATCAGCGTGTCGGGCGCTTTGCCGTCCGGGTCTGCCACTAACAGCCCGGCAGGCTTTTCTACTACCAATAGGTGCGCATCCTCGTACACAACACAAAGCTCTGCCCGTGCCAGCCGCCAGGGGGCAGCGGTGTCCGGCTCTGCCAGCAGTTCATCCGGCAGGTAAAGCGCCAGCACATCGCCCTTTTTTACCTTGTGGGCACCGTCACAGTGGGTGCCGTTGCAGCGGATGCCTTTTTTTTTGGCAAAGCGGTATACGGCGCTGGGTGTCAGCAAAGGGTAGACCCCCGGCAAGTAATCGGCCAGCCTTGTGGGCAGCGCGGTGTGCACAGTATGCTGTTGCATTAAAAGCCCCCCTTTTACAAAATTTTCGCCTTAGTATACCACATTACCGCCCGCTTGAAAAGCAAAACAACGCAGCAGATGGAATTGACTTTTGGCCAGCAATATTGTAAGATAATAAAGCGATTTTGTGCTTTGCCGCTATGGTGGAATAGGCAGACACAAGGGACTTAAAATCCCTCGGTAGAAATATCGTACCGGTTCGACCCCGGTTAGCGGCACCACAAAAAGCCATGTATCAGTGTTTCATTGATACATGGCTTTTTGTTTTTAAAAGCCAGAAATAAGACGGGGCGCAAATAGGGTCGACTTTTGCCCGGTGATGCAGTAGAATAAAAGTGTTAGTTTAAATGGGGGCTTTTTATGAGCAATTTTACAGTGACCAGTACGGCCTTTTTGCCGGAGGGCGAAATCCCAACCGAATACACCGCACGCGGGGCAGACCGTTCGCCGGAGTTTCAGCTTAGCAACATTGCAGATGGGGCGCAGTCGCTCGCCATCACGATGGATGATGCAGACCACCCGCTATTCAAGAATTTCAACCATTGGCTGATTTGGAACCTGCCGGTGCAAAGCGTGATCCCAGAGGGCATACCAAAAGGCAAAACAGTGCCCGCACTGGCAGGGGCTGTGCAGGGCATGGCCTATGGCTGCCATTGCTATAAAGGGCCCAAGCCGCCGTTGCACAGCAACCATAAATACTGCTTTACTTTTTATGTGTTAGACTGCCCCCTATCGCTGCCCGCAAACAGCCGCAAACGGGCAGTGCTGGCTGCCATGCAGGGCCATGTGCTGCAAACAGCAACGCTTTGCGGTACCTACCATACCCCGCGGGGGGCAAGGTGAGCGAGTGGAAGGAGAATGCACAATGCTGAAAGTGATTTTTCATGTGGATGATGCGGCCCGCTGGCCTCTTGCGCTGAGCAATGCTGAAAACCTGCTGCGCGCCGCCAAAGAAAAGCGTGAGGAAGCCGAAGTGGAAATTTTGGCGAACGCCCTTGCGGTGCCACAATATGTACAACAGACAGGGGACGAATTGCAAGAGCAGATGAGTGACCTTTCGCAGCAGAAGGTGCGTTTTGCCGCCTGCAATAACTCCATGCACGCGCAGGGCATTGCACCCGCGTCACTGTTGCCGTTTGTACAGGTGGTGCCCGCCGGTGTGCTAGAACTTGCCGAGCGCCAAAGCCAGGGCTATGCCTACATAAAACCGTAACATAAGCTGCAAAACGAAACAATGCCCGCCCCTATTTTGGGGTGGGCATTGTTTGTACTGGTGGTACTAGTGCAGCAATATTATTTTTACAGCGCCATTTCGTACCGCATTTCGGTGTGCTGCACGCCCCAGGTGTCATTGGGGGTACTGCCGGTTTTGTGAAACCCCAGCTTTTCATAAATGGCAATCGCGGCCTGCTGGTCGTCCGTCGTTTCTAAAAATATGTTGCGGTAGCCTGCATTGCGTGCAAATTGCAGCGCTTTTTTCAGCAGTTGCCCGCCAAGGCCCACCCCGCGGAAAGTGGGGCGCAATAAAAACCAGCGCAGTTGGCACAGCCCGTCCGGGTGTTCCATCACTGCAATGCAGCCCACCACCTGTCCGGCGGTTTCGGCGATAAAAATGCGGCTTTTTTGTGGGTCATATTGCAATAAGAAGTTGAAAAAGGTTTTGCACACATACGCCTCAAATATGTGGTTATACCCACATTCGCGCGCGTAAATCTCCCCGTGCAGTTGAATCAGCGCCCCGACATCTCCTGGGCGCAAGGTGTCGCGCAGTGTTACCTCTGGCTTTTGCTGTGGCGAAAGCAACCGTTGTACCTGCTGCATTGACGCAACCAGTTGTTGTTGCTCAGCTTCACTCAGGTGGGCCAGCAGCCCGCCGCCCTGTGCGTCAGATAGTTTACTGAGTTGTGTCATTGTGCGGCTGCCTTTCGCCGTCAGCGCAAGGTGATATTCGCGCCGGTCGGTAGCAGAAGGTTGCCGTTGCAGCAGCCCTTGTTGCAATAGTTTTTTCAGTGTGCGGCTTAAATAACCGGGGTCAACTTCCAGCTCTGCGGCAAGCTGTTTTGCCGTGCTGTGCGGTGTTTCGGCCAGCTCGTACAAAATACGTGCCTCTGTCAGTGAAAACGGTGAATTCAAAAGGTGCTTATTCAGTAACCCCAGCAGGTTGGTGTAAAACCGGCTGAATTTACGCAGTGCAACGACAGCAGTATTTGGTTCTTTTGTCATAATACCATCCCCCTAAATGTAGCGAAGCGCGTGTGAATAAATTGAAAATAGAATAGCAAAATTAATTGCCTTTGTCAACTAATAAAGCAAAAAAACACCGGCAAAAACTCTGCCGGTGTTTTGAACTTAAACAGGGATAAGAGCAGGGGCTTACAGCGTCTCCAGCTCTTGCAACCAAACAGCGGCACTTGCGTCGCTGGGCATACGCCAGTCACCACGGGGCGACAGTGAAACGCTGCCGACCTTAGGCCCGTCCGGCAGGCAACTGCGTTTGAATTGCTGTGCAAAAAAGCGGCGATAAAACACGTGCAGCCACTTCAAAATGACATCCGGGCCAAAGCTGTCCTCAAATGCGGCCAGCGCCAGCCGGTACACTTTGCGCGGCGAAAAGCCCCAGCGCATCACATAATACAGGTAAAAATCATGCAGCTCGTACGGGCCCACAATGTCCTCGGTGCGCTGCGCAATCTCCTCGCCGTTGGCGGGCAACAGCTCTGGGCTGACAGGGGTGTCCAAAATGTCCAGCAGTACACCCTGCAGGGTGTCGGTGGGGGCGGTGTCGGCGGCGTACTGCACCATATGGCGCACCAGCGTTTTGGGCACCGACGCGTTTACGCCGTACATCGACATATGGTCTCCGTTATAGGTAGCCCAGCCCAGTGCCAGCTCGGAAAGGTCGCCGGTGCCGACCACAAGGCCGTTCATGTCGTTGGCGATGTCCATCAGCACCTGTGTGCGCTCGCGTGCCTGTGCGTTTTCGTAAACCACATCCTGTTCTGCTTCGCTATGGTCAATGTCCCGCAGGTGTACCCGCACTGCCTCGGTGATGTCTACGGTGTTAAAGGTCACCCCCAGCGCGCGGCACAGTAGTTCAGCATTTGAGCGGGTGCGGGTCGTGGTGCCAAAGCAGGGCATTGTTACGGCAATCACGTCGGTGCGCGGGCGGCCCAGTAAATCCAGTGCGCGCACAGCGACCAGCAGGGCAAGGCAACTATCCAGCCCGCCGCTGATGCCAATCACCAGCGAACCGCAGTTCGTATGCCGCACGCGTTTGGCAAGGCCGGTGGACTGAATGGAAAAAATTTCTTCGCAGCGCGCATCACGGTCGGTTTTCGACTGTGGCACAAACGGGTGGGGCACAATTTCCCGCGTTAAAGTAATATCTTTAACGGCGCAGTCAAAGGCAATTTTAGTATAATTGTCGTCGCACAAAGCGGGGTAGGTGGTGGTGCGCACCCGCTCACCGGCAAGGCGCTGTACGTCCAGCTCAGTCAGGGTCAGCCCTTCGCTGAACAGCGGGCTTTCCGCCAGCAGGGTGCCGTTTTCGGCAATCAGGTCGTGCCCCGCAAATACCATATCCCCGGTGGATTCGCCCATACCGGCGTCGGCGTACAAATAGCCACAGATCAGCGTTGCCGATTGCGAGGTGACCAGCGTGCGGCGGTAGGCGGCTTTGCCAATCGTTTCATCACTGGCCGAAAGGTTTGCAATTACTGTGGCGCCCGCAAGTGCAAGGCCAACCGACGGGGCAAACGGCACCCACAAATCCTCACAAATTTCGACCCCAAGGCAAAACGCGGGCAACTGGCGGCAGCAAAACAGCAGTTTCGTGCCAAACGGCACCTCTTCATTCCCCAACAGTACCTGTCGCTGGCCAAAAAACGCGGGGGTAAACTGCCGCCGCTCGTAAAATTCGCCATAGTTTGGCAGGTTGGATTTTGGTATCAAGCCCAGCACCCGCCCGCGCTGCAACACGGCGGCGCAGTTGTACAGTTTGTTGCCGTCGGCAACCGGCAGCCCGGCTAAAATCAGCAGGTCGGCGCCGGCAGTCTCTTGTGCTAAAACCTGCAAACTTTGCAGTGCCGCCTGCTGCAATGCGGTTTGAAAAAACAAATCGCCGCAGGTATATCCGGTCAGGCAAAGCTCTGGCAGTACCAGCAGTTGTACGTCTAATTGCTCTGCGCGGTGCACCGTTTTTATAATTTCTGCTAGGTTATAGCCGCAGTCTGCAACCTTTAATTTTGGGCTTGCAGCTGCCACTTTAATAAATCCGTCTTTCACAGGTCGTCCCCCCACCCGTTAGTCTGTTTTCTTTATTATACCTGTGCGCGCGCGGCAATGCAATCGGCACCGCGGCGGGGGCAAAGGCCGCCGTGTGTGGGTTTAAAAAAATTGAAAATATGCCTTGCATAAAATAGTAAGATGCCTTATAATATAAAAGCGCCGCAAAACGGCGGATACACTGTGGGCCCGTAGCTCAGCTGGGAGAGCACGCGGTACGGTTTTAGCCACTTTCGTGTAACTCACTTGGCAACCACTCGGTTCACATCACAGAATTGGTAATATTTGGGGGTATAGCTCAGCTGGGAGAGCGTACGGTTCGCATCCGTAAGGTCAGCGGTTCGATCCCGCTTATCTCCACCAAAGTACAGGAAAATCCGTGAAAGTCGGATTTTCCTGTACTTTTTTATGCGGTGCGCGACTCGGGTGCCGGCATACTCTCAGAGCATGAATTCTTGGAGCAATAGCTTTGAAATTCCTCGAAAGAAACATTGAAATCAACTTCGATATTATTATCCCTGCCCACACGAACAGCCTTGATGAACTGTGATACGATCATTTTCTTTGCTTCAAAGGAGCTTTTATCGTACAGGTCGGCCCAGCTTAACAGCCGGTCATACTCGCGTTTTAACCCTTCCGAAGTTTCAAGCAGCCCTTGTAATTCCGTTTCTGCTGCGTCGGCGCTTGCCCGCGCTTCTTTGATCTGCGCTTCGGTTTCCGCAACCATCGTATTTAACAGGTCAATACTCATCTTACTCTGGCCGCGAATGACTTTGAGGGTTTCACCCTTATAATCGTCAAGCTCTTTCTGCTTGTCCAGCAAATGTGTCTTTGCCATCCCGCATTTTGACCTTGCAAGTTCAATGTCCTTCTCATGTTGGCTGGAGAGTATTTCAGATTCCGACGCTGCCATGATCTCAGAAAATTTCATTCGGATGAGCTGATCGACAATAGAATCAACTTTGCTTACGGAATAGCCTGATTGTCCCTCACATTCGCCGGGATGCCGAACATTGTAATGACACTGATACCGCATACGGACTTCTTTTTGTACTGTGCCGTCAGGCATTTTTTTGTTTCTCCCGCTGGTGGTTAACGTCAAACGGTTGCCGCAGTGGGCGCAGTAGATATTTCCTACCAACAAGGACTTTCCTTTGCAGTTAAGCGGAATGGGTCCATGAGGCTGTGTTCGCTGCTGCATGATATTCTGTGCTTGGGCAAACACGTCGTCGTCGATGATCCGAAGATTGTCAATATACTGCGATTGACTGTCGCCGTTTTTGATGATGCCGGTGTACATGACGTTTTTGATGATCCGGTTTAGGCTTGTATTGGGGAATCCTTTGCCGTCCCGGCTATTGATACTGTTATCATGCAGGAAGCGGCACAGGCGCTGTGCTCCGTATCCCTCGTCAACATACTTATGAAAAATCAGGCGAACGATCTTGGCCTCGTTTTCGTCAACGGCTAAATCAAAAACCTCGCGATTATGCTTGTTGACACGACCTTTTTTCTCCAGCTTGTATCCGAACGGTATGGAGCCGCCGGTGTATAGTCCTTCCTCGGTAAGTTGGCTCAACCTCGTCTTGACACGCACGGAGGTTTTCAAGCTCTCCCCGGAGGCTTGCCAATAACGGATGTAGTTCATCAGCTTATCAACGTGAGAATCGAAACGCTGCTGACCCTCCATCGCGCTCCAAACTTCGATGCCGTTTTTCACAAACCATTCCACAACAAAAGGTGTTTCGTCGTCCCGCCGTCCGAGACGGTCAAACATAAACACGAGCAGGATGTCAAACTTTTTGGTAACTGCGTCTTGCTGAATCTGTTGAATGGCGTCGCGGTCCTTTGCGGATACCTTAAATCCGGATACGCCCTTCTCCGAGAACTCTTTCACAATATTCCAGCCCTGTGCCTCCGAGAACTCTCGGCAGCGCTGTTTCTGCATCGGGATGTCGTCCTTTTCCACCTGACCGAGAGTAGAGACACGGTAAAGACAATACACACGCTTTGGGGAAGCATCACAATCTATGATTTTATCCATATACATAACCTCGATTTAGAATATCTGAAAGATGATGTATATGGCTCGTTTCCGTTTCAATATTCGGTTGTCAAGGAGCAATTTACATCATCATTATTGCATTTCGCATGAGTATGTGCAAACATGCCGAATGAGTTATTTACTCTGGCAGGCGGAAAGTAAGGATTTTTGAATATTGCCAAGGACATTTTCTTTCCTCTTTTCGGTGCAGGATGGTAGATAATTGATTTTGACTCTGCATCCCTCTATCGTCAGCACCTGAGATTTTTTTTCGTTCTGTTGGTTCATCATTAAAACAGGCTGTAACGTTTCTTGCGCCATAGATGGATGCTCCCTTCTGTACAATTATAGGGAAACAGCCGCGCCGCTAGTTGGAGCCGTTGTAACAAATGGCACATTACGGCGCGGCTTTCCCTTTGTTTCGATTTGCTTATATATTTACAGACATTCCGGACGAACAGGCGGCCTGCCTGTTCTCATAGGACTTGCACCTCCCCCCATTCTGATAGCGGGCCGTTCTCATTGCCTGCGACGGTTTTATCACGCTCGGACTGTGACTGAACGGAAGTTTCATTACATACAGATGCTTGCCGCAGAGCTGCCATGCGGCTGTTGGACGCTGCTCTGCCTGCGGCGCTGGTGTATTTCGCTCCTTTTCTGTTACGCTGGAATAAATTGACCCTCTCCCGCGCATAGAAAGATCGTGGCGCACCCGCCGCCTGGCTCCCTGTATGCCGCAGCTTGCGGTATGTATCCGGCTTGTCTTTATTCAATTTTCAAGGTTCAGAAGAATAAAAAACATATCCCTCATAAGCCTTTTCATTTTTGGGGCCAAACGACAGGAGTTACATAGTCTTTTTCAAAATTTTCTCTATGTTTTTCAGCCCCCTTGATATGGCATCCTTCACGGCGTTGACCGCCACGCCCTCGGCCCTTGCAATTTCAGCTTTACTCATACCTAAAAAGTAATGGGCGTAGATGCGTTTGGCCTGCTTGTCCGGCAATGCGGCAATGGCAGCGTGAAGTTGTTCTATGGTCACTTTGCGCTCATAGATTTCGCAGGGGGATAGGGAGACAAACAGGATGTCATTCTCGATACCGTCGCCTCGATCCAAGGAATAATACGCCTTATGGCGGTATCTCCGTAGATAATAGGCGGCTTCGACCCGCTCATACGCAGCCATGAGCGCCGCAACCTCGTCCGGCACCTCAATCATGCAGTCGGTGGTGTAGAAATCGGGATAATATTCCCGTAGATTGATTTTGGTCATTTAATTTTCCTCCGTTTCGATTTTTGGGGTTTGGCAAATCGAGACAGAGAAAGGTGGGGAGCGACAGCCGACTGAATTTTCCTTTATACGACAAAAAAGGCTCACTTGGACATACTCCAAATGAGCCTTTTGAGGAATAGTGATACTATATATCCTGTTTTTATGATCTATTAGTTCCTGCTGATGACCGCACTGCACCCATTGGCAGTACAGGCTTTTTTTGACAGGTTACCAATTAAAGCGGTATGTAGGAGATTGATGTCCGCTTCATCACGCCCGGCCGCTGCTTGGCAACGGCCGCCTTAAACTCAAGGCATATTGAACACGCATAGAAAAACCCTCCAAACTGGTGAGCTTGGAGGGTTAAGATATCGCTTATTCAAGCATGGAAAACAGACCCGCCAAACTCACGTTTTTTTTGTTGGGCGGGTTGTGCCTTTCTCTTTTGTATTGACTTATAAAAAACCTGCCACAAAGTGACAGGTTCAGACTGTCGAAAAAAAGGCGTTAGCACGCAGGTGCAAACGCCTTTTTTCTGTAAAACATCGAAAACAAGTGAAAAACATGAGGCAAAAGCGGTGAGGGAAAGCGCCAGGTTGCCAGTTTTTTCAGGTTCATGGCAGCAAACTTCAGCCTGACCCAGTTCGTAACTGAGGCAAGCCCCCGGTAGGTCGTATAGCGCATGCCGTGCTTCTCTTTCGCATCTGCAAACACGCGTTCAATGGTTTGGCTTCTCTTGCTGTAAGTTTGCTGGCCAAGCGGGGAATGCCGAACATCCTCTGCCCTCTCGAGGTAGTGCGCCCAGATGTGGCGGGCAACGACCTTTTGAAAGTTCTTGCTTTGGGTGCATCTCTCACGTACCTGGCAGTTTCGGCATACAACCGCGTTGCTTTTGTATTCCCGGTAGCCCTGCCGGTTCGTTGTGGAATAGTTTAAAACTTGTGATTGTGGGCAAAGTACGCAATCGTAGAATTCGTCATAGACATACTCCTGCCAAGGCAGATTCCCTTTTTTAGTCTGTGGCCGCTTGTAGGGCAGGCTGGGGATTCGCCCATCATCAAAAACTCGCTTGCAGATCCAAGGCGTCTTGTAGCCGGCATCCGCCGTGACAACCTCTACTTCAGGAAATCGCTCCGTCACTTGTCCGTAAATCGCATCAAACAGTACGCTGTCATGCAAATTTCCCGCCGAGACTTCTACTCCTAACACAAAGTTGTTTCTGTCGCACGCGGTATGCGCGGTGTATGCGAAGCACTTCTGATGCTCGCCCTTGTGGAACAGCCCTGCCTCAGGGTCAGTGGTGGATACGCTGACCTCTCTGAGTTCCATTTGGGAGCCATCCTCCTTGTCATGGTCACCGTCCTTGTCTTCAAACGGCTTCTTACCATGCAGTTCCCGGTCTTCGTTGACCTCTTTGTGCAATTGCTCTTCGTATTGCTTCACCGCCGCAGGCACGTACTTTTTCATCTGCTTTTTGCGGTTTGCATTCGCCTTGATATGCGTCGCGTCGACAAAGATGATTTCCGGCTTGATATACCCACTGCTAATCGCCTGCTCCAGCACCAACTCGAAGATGGCCTCAAAGGTTTCCGCGCTGAAACGATGCAGAAAGTTGTAACTCACTGTTGAGAAATGTGGCAGACGGGCCGATAACCCATACCCTAAAAACCAGCGGTACGCGAGATTCACCTCACACTCCACCAGCGTTTGTCGCAACGAGCGTATCCCGTACAAATGCTGCAACAATACGATTTTGATCAGCACCACCGGGTCTACGCTCGGCCGGCCTCTGTCTCTACTGTAAAGGTGTTCTACAAGTTTGTAGACCTCTTCCCAGTCCATGCTTCTCTCGATCTTACGCAGCAGATGCCTCTTTGGAACCAGCCCCTCAATATCCGTTACTTCCACTTCTCGCCGCTGGTTTGGCTGCCGTTCTATCATCTGCTCTACCCCATTTTGTTTTTCATCGCCGCTCTAACTACTCTCATTTATCCTTTCTCTATTTTACCAAATTACTGCACTTTTTGCAGCAAAAAAACCGGCCGTTCCCGGGCTTTTTTCGACAGTCTGAACCTGCCACAAAGTGACAGGTTTAATACGCAATCTTACTTGGTGGCAAGGCTGTCATCATGCATTTGCATCTTAGACCCTGTTGCTTTGCGTCCTTGCCTTTCGGCAAGTTTGCCCTTTACAAAATATTTTTTCAATTGGATTATTTAGCTGACGATCCTGTAGTAACTTCTTGATGTCAGGATATAGACAATCGTATAAAACACCCCGAAAATCAGTATCATTCCTATAGTGCAGAGCGCAAACAGGAGAGTATTCGTTAATCCTACAAGAGCCATGATCCGGGTCAGCGCCTTAAAGGAAAACGCCATATGAATCGCCGCCGCAATAAGGGGTAGGAAAAATACGATAAGTATCTGGCTCCTGATGGATTTCTTGACTTCCTCGTTACTGAGGCCGACTTGCTTCATGATGTGGTATCTCTCCGCATCGTCAAATCCTTCTGAAATCTGCTTATAATACATAATCAAAACAGTGGCCATGATAAAGAGAAGTCCGAGGAAAATCCCGCAGAACAGGATGCCGCTGCATACGGAAATAAACATCTGTTTTGAGTTATCGGCGCTGTCTACAAAAACGCCGTTCAATTCATCGTTAACGCTGAGTTTGTCAATCAAAGAGGAACAAACCTCGCTGACAGCTTTCCGATCTCCGGAAAAATTGACTTCCATGCGTACCGTTAAATGCTCAGTATTGAGATCAGGATCCATTGCACGGGCCATTCCGAGTACAGTGTCCGTATTATTTACCACGACAAAATATGAATCGCAGTAAACATTCTCCACACTGCTTGTTTGAACAGGCCAGCTCTTAAGGACTTCTTTGACTTCAAAATTTGCTGTATAATCAAACGCCTGATCGTCAACAGACAGCGCGGAATATTGATAGGCTTTGCCCGTGGTATAAACCAGAACCTGATCTTTTGCCAAAGTCTCGTTCGTTCCGTTAAGCCGGTTGTAGTCTTCAAGCGGGACAAAATAACACATAACGCTGTTTGGAAGCTGGCTTCCGTTTCCCCGGACGAAGGATGACTGCTCTTTCATAAACGAAACGTAAAATGTTCGATATTCCAGCTTCTCATTGGTCAAGACATCATATTGCGAAGCCGTTTCCTCGATGGTGCGGTTTATATCGGTTTCTTTTGCATCGGAACAGTTCAGGCTCGTTATTGTCAGACTGTAAGGATAGGCTCTGCGAATGCTGTCTGACATGCCGATATAGAGCGAACCGACCGACGACAGGATTACCAGAACCGCAGTCGAGAGAATGCAAATGTTCGCAAGCCCGACAGCGTTTTGTTTCATTCGGTAAATCATCCCTGAAACACTGATAAAATGGTTTGGCTGATAATAATACCGCTTGTTCTTTCGAAGAGCTTTCAACAGGGCGATACTGCCTGCGGCAAACAGGGCGTAGGTTCCGATTATGACAAGGATTACCGCCACAATAAACAGCGGGATCGATTTTAAAGGCTCTTCGATTTTAAGGGCAAGGAAGTACCCGACGACAAGAGCCAAGATGCCGATAACCGTCAGTCCCGCTTTGGTTTTCGGCTCTTTTTCGCCAACCTGCCCGCTTCTTAATAATTCGACAGGACTGGACAGGCGAATATGCCGGGCATTATTCAAAAGGTTCAGAAGGAAAATGCCTGCAAATAAAATCAAAGTGACCAGAATCGTGGAAAACGAAATATGAAAGGCTATCTCGATCTTCAGGGAAAGTATCTTCAGCAGCAGCAAGTAAACAAGCTTGCTGAACACGATCCCGACCAACATACCTAACAGGATACTGATGGCACCTGTATAAAGCGTTTCAAAAAGCATGACCCTCATAATATGTCTCTTTTCCATTCCGAGGATATTATAAAGTCCAAACTCTTTTTTTCTCTGTTTCATAAGAAAGCTGTTGGTATAAAAGATGAAAATCACCGAGAAAAACGCCGCGATGTAAACAGTCGCGGATAAGAGCAGTTTAAGCGACCGGCCGCCTGCCATATCCGCAAGCTCTGGCTGGATTGAAACAGACCGGAGAATGAAGAAAATGGCAACTGTAAACGTGCAGGCCAGAAGATACGGCAAAAAAGTCCTTGAATTCTTTCTGATATTCGTAATGGCCAATTTGGGAAAAAGCAAAGTCATTCCCTCCTTCCGTGCCCTGCGGCAAGCGTCGAGAGAGTATTGGATATCTGCTGGTACATCATATCGTCGGTTCTGTCGCCCTTATAAATTTGATGGAATATTTCTCCGTCCTTGATGAAAAGAACCCGCTTGGCATGGCTTGCCGCTTTCGTGCTGTGCGTAACCATTAGAATTGTCTGTCCAGTACGGTTGATAGAATCGAATACCTGCAATAATTCATCCGTGGATTTAGAATCCAAAGCCCCGGTAGGCTCGTCGGCCAGTATGAGCTGTGGGCAGGTGATAAGCGCACGGGCGATAGCGGCGCGCTGTTTTTGTCCTCCGGACACTTCGTAAGGATATTTAGATAAAATCTTGCTAATTCCGAGGGATTCGGCAATGGGTTTTAAACGTCCCGCCATTTTTTGATACGGCGTTCCGGCAAGTACCAACGGCAGGAAGATATTATCCTGCAACGAAAAAGTATCAAGCAGATTAAAATCCTGAAAGACGAAGCCGAGATTGTCGCGCCGGAACGCGGATATTTCTTTTTCGCTGATGGATACGATATCTTTTCCTTTCAGTAAAACCTTGCCGCTTGTCGGCTTGTCGAGCGCCGCCAGAATATTGAGCAGCGTGGTTTTACCGGAACCGGATTCACCCATTATTGCAACATACTCTCCGGATTCAATGGTAAACGAAACGTCGGACAGTGCCTGCACCTGATTGCCGCCGAACCGGGTCGTATAGATTTTCTTCAAATTGCTGACTTCCAATAAAGCTCCCATATAACGTAACCTCCTTTGCATATCACCATTTTATAAAAAACAGGAATGTAAAACCTTGATGAGAGGCTTACATTCCCACAGCTAAACTTACAAATATGTAAGTTTAGAATCTGTGCTTATTCCGGCCTTATTCTTTCAGTTTCCATAGTGATTTTAACTTTTGTCCCACTGTTTACGGCTGATTCTAAGCTGATGCTATGGGAAAGCATGGTCAATACCTTTTTACAGAGGTACAGCCCTATACCGCTTGCGCTTTTGTCGGTTCGCCCGTTATATCCCGTAAAGCCTCTTTCAAAAACACGCGGGAGATCGGAAGCCTGTATCCCGATTCCCGTATCTTCGATTATAAGGGTTTTCGGGAGAACGTTGTCCATGTAAATGGAGACGCGGCCTTCCTTTGTATATTTCAGCGCGTTGGAGATTACCTGTTCAATCACAAAGGACAGCCATTTTTCATCCGTTAAAACCATGCAGCTGCATGGCTGGAGATCCAACGCAATCTTCTTCTTGACAAACACCCCGGCGTATTTGCGTACCGCCTGCCGGACAATATCCTCCAGATTATATTCCTCCAGATCAAGGTCGGAGGACATATGCTCCACGCGCAGATAATTCAGGACCATATCCACATACTGTTCGATCCTGAACAGTTCCAGAAGCAGGTCGGTGTTTTCCTGACTCTTATTTTTCTGGAAGTGCAGCTTCATCCCCGCAATCGGTATTTTTATCTGATGCGCCCACATGGTATAGTAATCCGTCATCTCGCTGATTTGCGCTCCAGCGGAAGTAATCGTCTCCGTGCGGTCGGCAGATAAAATGCCTAGCAGTTCCTGATAATCCTTTTCAAATACATTTCCCGGTGCGGGCATATGTTCAAGCCCCAGCGTAATCTGCTTTTTCATACGCTGTAAAGATATATGGCGGCGATATTGGAAAATGAAAGCAACTACGAAATAGAATATCCCGATGAAAAGGCATATTTCAATCGCATACCAAACAGCATCCGTTTTCAGATTATACAGCGAAAACACCGAGGCAAATACCGCTCCGAAAACGCAGAGAAGGACAGCGCCCTTTATTCGTATTTTTATATACCCCTTTAGAAAATCAAAAAACGTCTTCATTTACTCCACCATATAGCCAGTTCCCTTTTTGGTCACGATAAAATCCTTAAGGCTAGCTTCCTCTAATTTCTTACGCAGACGCAGAATGTTGACGGTCAGTGTGTTGTCGTCGATATAGCAGTCAGTTTCCCATAGGCAAGTCATAATTGCGTCCCTGGCTACAACCGTTCCGCGATTTTCTAGGAGTATCTGTAAAATCTTGTTTTCATTTTTAGTCAGTTCAATTTTCTTCCCCTGATAAAGTAAAACCGCGTTGGCCGTATCCAGAATAACACCTTTATGCTCAATAAAAAACGCGTTGTTTCCAAATTCATAGGTTCTGCGGAAAAGAGCCTGTATTTTTGCGGTCAATATCGTCAGATCAAAAGGTTTGGCGATAAAATCATCCGCTCCCGCGTTAAGCGCGGTCAGGACATTCATACCGTCGGATGCCGATGAAATAAATATAATTGGGACCTTGGAGATCTTTCTAATTTCGGTACACCAATGATATCCGTTATAATACGGCAGCGATATGTCGATCAATACAAGCTGCGGGGCAAAATCAGCAAAAATAGAAAGTACATTTCTAAAGTCGTCTATATATCTCGCCTCATAGCCCCATGAGTTTACATGATCCGCGATCTCATGTGCCAGATAATCATCATCTTCAATTATCAGGATTTTTTTCATTGCGTCTGGCTCCCTTCGCGCAACACTTTTCAAGAAAGAATGATGCGCTTGCCGTAGTTTGTTTTCTAATTCTCTTTAGTCTTCTTTCTAGCATCTGATGGCTTTTCTGCATCCTTCGGGATTGCCCAGGCGTGGCCAAAGCGCGCTGCACCCTTTATACGGTTTTCTTCGCAAAGCTTCTGTATCCTGCGATCTGAAATCTCCCATTTTTCAGCAGCTTGCTGAACAGATATATAATCGAACATACTTGTCTCTCCGCATAGTAAGTATTATTTTCAAGTATATACGTGGAAGCGTATGAAAGCAAGTTTGTGGGTTAGCTTTTGTGTCCTGTCAGTGTCCGCTCCTAAAAAAATATGATCTATTGGTTCCTTTTTTATATGATTTTATAAATCATTTCACCTACCAAACAGGAACTGTAAACTGTTATTGGAGGTGAACTAATGGAACACACTAATCTTGATAACCTTGGAAGCATTTTAAAAGCTGCCAGAAAATCCAGGAAACTGACGCGGGAAAAAATAGCTGAAAGCGTAGGAATTTCAGTTCGTTATCTCTCGGCCATCGAAAATGAACATAAAATACCGAGCCTTGATCTTCTGTACCGCCTTGTTCGGACGCTGGGAATGTCAGCCGATACGATTTTTTATCCTGAGATTGAAAACAAGTCCAACGAACTCGTGCAGTTCACGCGGATGCTGTCTTTATGCGATCAGATGGACTTGAAAATTATAAAAGCTACTTTGACAGCCATATTGGATAACAAGGCAGGATCAGAAAACGCATAGTCAATTTTCGTTCCATATACTCTTAGAAAAACCATCTCGTCAACCCTCAAAATAAAACAAAACAAAAGTGGTTATCCCGACTAAAATGTTATCCCGACTAATGCTGAAAAGCCATACCAGTAAGCAAAAGCAGCATAAAAATCGGGATAACATTTTTACAAATTGGGCGGGAGACCAACAATAAAATGCTCTGCCGACCTAAAAAAATCGGGATAACAACGTGAAATTTCCGCTTGGTCACAAAGGTGCAAGATACCGTTCAGATATAATATTTTCGGCAGGAATTTTTATCCTGACTAAAATATTAGGAGCGGTATCACTTGGAAAACAAAGTAAGCATCGAATACCTCGTAGATCAAATGATAAAAGCGCAGCTCAACCTTGGAATTGCTATGCAAACAATCTATGGAGGACATTACGTTTGCCTGACTTCCATACAAGGGTTCTTTCAGGAACGCGGAGAGGGTAACTACAGTCAGGCCATCATGGAGCAATACCTTGAAATGATTAAAGGTCGCCTGGATAACGGCGAGATCTGCCACGACTATTACATGAATATGCTCAGGGTCGCAGAACGCTTAACCGAGATCTATGAAACAGGCAGGCTGAAATGGTCTTGCCGGACAAGGCTTTCAAAATTCGTTTTGAACGACGAATATGAAAAGACCTTGGCCGGATTTTTATCTCACTACAAGCTTCATCACAATACGCGCGGGGATTTCATCTGGGTCATACGAAAATATCTGTCGTACCTTCAGCTTGAAGGTTGTGACAAAATCTCGCGGATCACCACAAACGACCTCACAAAATTCATAGTTTATTGTTCACAGCAGGTTAAGCGCGGGACACTGCATGATATTATCTGCTACACGAAACGCTTCCACAAATACCTGGACGAAGCAGGTCTGTTGAGCATCCAGTACAGAGGCATCCTTTCGGTTTCAATTATACGCGAGTCAAAAATACAACGGCCGATTACATCGGAGGAAGTCAACACCATCCTCGGCGGGATTGACACATCGACGGTCAAAGGAAAGCGCAATTACGCCATCATCCTTCTTGGAACGGTAACGGGACTGAGAGCCGTTGACATCGTAAATTTGAAGCTTCGAAACATAAATTGGCGTAAAAATGAAATTCGTGTTCTTCAACAAAAAACCGGTCGGATAGTGTTGCTTCCGCTTTTGCCTGAAGTGGGTGAAGCTATTAAGAATTACATTCTGTCTGGCAGACACGAATCTGAATCCGAGTATATTTTTCTACGACTCAGAGCGCCTTTTGAAAAGATAAACGACAGCAGATCAATCGGCAATATGTTTGATAGTTACCAGAAAGAAGTCGGCATAGAGCGGCAAGCCTTCGACGGAAAAGGCTTTCACTCGCTGCGGCGCAGACTCGGACGTGAAATGACCATTGAAGGAGTCCCAGTCACAACGGTGGCACAGGTACTCGGTCACGCCAATACGGATTCCGCAAAGCAATATATTTCTCTCGACAGTATTCATCTTCAAGAGTGTGCGCTGGACTTCGGCGGCATTGGTGAAGGCGGTCTGATATGAGTGAGATGAAAAGTTGCCTTGCGCCATACATGGAAAATTTTCTCATTTACAGAGAAGCCCTGTTTCATTCCAACAGCGCATACCGTCCAGTATTAATGAACTTCGACAGATTCTGCGCGGAACATTTTCCGAGCGAAACGGCTCTAACACAGGAGATGGTGCTTCAATGGATGCAAAAACGTCCCCGCGAACATGGCGGCGGTTTACAGGCCAGAGGTAGCCTGATTCGCAGATTTGGTATTTATCTTGACGGCATTGGCGTGCCGTCGTATATTCTGCCACCAAAATATGCAGGCGGGAATAGCTCTTTCACACCATATATATTCACAGATACGGAGCTTGCTGCGCTGTTTTCCAAGATCGACAGTATTAAGGCGACAAGTTGGCAGCCGTTCGTAAATTTAATATTACCAGTGCTTTTCAGGCTTATTTATACCTGCGGACTCCGTCCGAATGAAGGACGTGAATTAAAGCGAAAAAACGTTTTTATGGACACTGGAGAAATCCTTCTTACCGCAACTAAGCGAAGCAAGGAACGCATCGTGGTCATGTCCGAGGATATGCGCTCTCTTTGCGAGCAATATGAAGAAAAGCGCAAGTTATTTGCTAAGGATAGCGAATATTTTTTCCCTGGAAGCAATGGTTGCGCGCTTTCAAATACATGGATACATAACCAATTCCAGAAATGTTGGGCAGCGGCAAATCCAAATGTGTCTGAGGACGAACTGCCGCGTGTACGTGTGTACGATTTACGTCATCGTTATGCCTCCGCAACGCTTCAACGCTGGATTGACAATGGCACTGATTTGAACGCAAAACTGCCATATTTGAGAACGTATATGGGGCATTCCACACTTTCGCAGACTGCCTACTATATTCATATGCTGCCGGAAAATCTTCTGAAAAGTCCAGGGATTGATTGGGCATCATTTGGCGAGGTGATTCCGGAGGTGGATGTATGGTCGGAATAAAAGGCAATCCTCTGTTTGGACTGATACACGATTTTTTAGTTGTCTATCTGCCGACACAGCGAAACAGCAGCCCCAATACGATTAAAGCGTACCGAACATCCTTGGAACAGCTTCTCGATCATGTCAAAGAGCAGCGCGGCTGCGGACTCGCCGCCATAACCTTCGACGTTTTGGACTGTAATATGGTTACGAGTTACCTTAACAGTATGGAGGAAAATGGCCGGTGCGGCATTTCTACACGCAATCACAGGCTGAAGTGTATTAGGGCTTTTTACAACTATGCCGCTATGATGGATGTATCCCTGATCGTATACCGGCAGGAGCTTGCTAAAATACCGTGGAAGAAATCTCAGACACCGGAGTTCGTAGATTTTATGAGCGAGGCCGCTGTAAAAGTTCTGCTTGAGCAGCCCAATACTGGCACACTCCGAGGCTTGCGCGATCAGTTTATGATGATTTTGCTTTATGATACCGGAGCCAGAATTCAGGAACTTTTGGATTTGAAGGTGTGCGATATCCGTCTCGGGACAACACCGACGGCAAAGTTGATGGGAAAAGGTACAAAGGTCAGGACAGTGCCCATCATGCCCCAAACGGTGCTGCATTTAAAAAATTATCTCTCGGCCTTCCAGCCAGATGAAGGCCCTTATTCACAGGAATCGCTGTTCTATGTGACCAGAAACGGCGTCCGGCAAAAGATGTCCGACGACAATGTGCGCAAGCTGCTGCGCTCTTACGGTGAAGCAGCGAAAGCGGTCAGTCCGGAGATTCCCGATAATCTTCATCCGCATCTGTTTCGGCACAGCCGTGCGATGCACCTGTACCAGCATGGGATGGATTTGACTTTGATTTCGCAGTGGCTCGGCCATGCGAACCTCGAAACCACACTTATCTACGCTCACGCTGACACAGAAATGAAGCGCAAGGCGATTGAAAAGGCGACTTCCGGGAAATGCGATGTTTCTCCGCGCAAACCCACGCAGCACAATTATGGTGCCGATGAAGACGAGGTGCTGAAGCGTCTGTACGGTCTGAGATAATTCACTTTGTTATCCCGACTTTTTCCGGCCCGTCCGCTGGCTGAAGGTGGATTCACGCCCTCCAACAGAAAAATGTTATCCCGACTTTTTTAGCAAAAATCCGCTTAGTTCAACGGTTCTTTTATGCCTGTCGGGATAACATATTAGTCGGGATAACCTTAAGTATCAAGAATTCCGGATACCAACGGCAAGCAGGGCAAGTGTTTATACAAACACTTGCAGGACAGGCGGTTTCACTCCCGTGAAGCCGCCTGTCGCTTGTCGGGTGAAGCATCCCCGAACCTCTTTGAACGCACAATAAATTGTGCGGCTGCGCGTTCTGCGAACGCTTATTGGACATGACGATTTACTGCCGGTCTTGTCCTTTTTCTATCTCCATTTTACGCTCGTCGGGGCCGAGAATATGATCTATATTATTTTTATGGATGAGTAGTTCCTTCATCTCATCGCGGGCGGCACGGTACTCGACATACGCCGCCTTTTTCCCGGCCAGTAGCTTCGCATATTCATCCTGCAAGCTTCTGACAGTGGGCAGCTTCTTTACGCCCAATTCGTCGAACGCTTTCTTTGCCGCCTTATGGATAATGATGTCGCTCTCATTCTCGGCGAGATATTTTTTTGAATAACCGGCTGCCTTATATCCGGTGTAAACGTCGCGGGTTTTAGAATAATTGATGATATGTGTTTTCAGGACGGCGATCTCAGCCATGCGTTTCTCCGCCACCTTGATCTGCGTAGCCAGCTTATTGAAACGAGCCGTGACGGCGGCGGTTTTTGCCGCCAGTTCGTTGTAATCGGTCAGCTCATGTTCTTGCAAAAACATGACCGTCTGAGCCATTTGTTTGAGATTAAACACCTTTGCCCACTGCGCGTAACCCGTTCCTTTTCCTGCGTCCAACTTGGCTTGAACGTCAATAAGCAGATTCGTTTTTGGGGGCGCGGGGGCGACACGTTTTTTACGCGGCGTATGCGACCGCGCACCGGATATAACGGCACGGATTTCTTCTTCGGAATAGTCTTCCCCAAGAGAACGAAGACGGATATTCTGCTTTTGACCGATGCTGCGGAACGTGATAGGTACCCCTTGCTTCACCTCATACCCGGTATCCGCCATGAGCTTCAAGAAAACCTCAAAGTCTTCCGGCTTTTTCGCAAGAGTGCTGTCTATGGTGGCCCGAAGCAGCTCGCGGTGTGACGGCCTAGCTTTGTCGCCAAGCCATTTGTTGTAGTTGTTGTTGCCGAGCTTTGGAGCCTCAATAATTGAAAGCCTATGTTCTAGACAGATGGTGTCGCTGAGACGGGCAACGGCCTTGCCGGAGCCGAGAAAATCTCGGAACTTGTGCTTACAGTCAATCGTGGTCGAGTTAAAAATAATATGTGAGTGTACGTGCGACTTGTCTCGATGGGTGCAAACGATAAAGGCGTGTTTGCCTTTCAGAAAACGTGAAGCAAGCTCATAGGCGAGCTTGTTCGCTTCCTCCGGCGTGACTTCTCCAGGCCTGAATGACTGACGTATCTGATACGCTATGACGTTACTTGCTTGTTCGCGCCCGGTGAGCGTTGAGTACTGCCGTTTTGAGAACAGAAACTCGGCGTCCACCGTCGCCGGGTCGCAGGCGTAGGATGAAATCAGTTCGCCGCCGTTTGTCTTTTCTGGGTTCTTGGAATACTCTGTACGGTCAGTCAGGCTCTGCGCCATTGTGCTGCCCTTCGTGACGTGCATGGAGATGATACGGATGGTCGCCATTGAGCGCGCCTCCTTTCTCTCGTTAATAGCGGCGTGGGACTTTATAGCCTCATGAAGTTCTCCTCGTGCGCCTGCGACGGCATCGGAGCGTCGGATTTGAGAACGACTAAGTATGGATTTATCTTGAGTGCGTTGGGATTGTAATCACAGCACACTTCTTTTTGCAGGCGTATCCAACTGTGTAAGCCGTCCAAGCACAAAGCTAGCATGGTCTTCTATAAGACGGTGGTTTTGTTTGGACATTCAGTCGGACGTATAGTAATATTGTCACCCGTCTGTCTTACCAAGCATCCGTTTAATTCCCTCGAATTTCTCCGAGGTATTCTTGAGGACGCAGACTCTCATTTTTAAAATATCACTTTTTGTTTTAATTAACTTAATTCTCATTTTCATTCCACGCGCAGAAATGGTATTGCAAATATATACTTCACATTAACAAATTAATATTGTGCTTATGCGAATTGTGTCATATAATATATCTATTAGCTCGAAGAGAGGTGATTGTTATGGGCGTCAGTTATAAGAAACTGTGGAAGTTGTTGATCGACCGCGACATGAAAAAGAAAGATTTAAGAGTGGCGACTGGAATCAGCACGGCGTCTATGGCAAAACTTGGTAAGAACGAAAACGTTACTACGGATGTTCTTGTGAAGGTCTGCAACGCATTAAATTGTGATATTGCAGACATTATGGAAGTAACGCCTGAAGAGTTAGCAAAATAATACGCTGGCCTTTTATTGCCGATTCAAATATCGAGTAAAGGTCAAGACAGAGGTGCAACGTGAAGAAGAAAAGCCGAAAAGAATACCTAGAGGACGCTGAAGATTCATTTATCTGTGGCAACTGCGAAGATGTCCTCAAGAGGTTGCCTAATGCAAGCATTGACTTTATTATTACCTCGCCACCGTATGCTGATCAACGTGATTACGGGGCAGACGATTCTTTAATACCACCAGATCAATATGTTGAATGGTTTGCACCAAAAGCAAGGCAGATATATCGTGTGCTTAAAGATAATGGTAGCTTCGTATTAAATATCAGCGACAAAGTAGTAGATGGCTATCAACACCTATTTGTCTTTGAACTGATATTATTTTTGTGCAAGAGAATAGGATTTCATCTTGTTCGTGATTACATATGGTACAACCCTGCGACACCACCGAATGTTTATTCTCGCGGTGGGTTTGGAAGAACCAAAAAATCGCACGAGTATTGCTTTTGGTTTTGTAAGAGTTCCGAATGGACTTTCAACCTTGATCCAATCAGAAAGCCTTACGGAAAAGATATGCAAAAATATCTTCAAGGAAAGGGCAAGGGCGATAGGAGCCAAAATACACGCCCCAGCACGCATAATTTTGATTGCGAGAAGGTCTGGACTGATAATGGCGGAGCCGATCCCGGCTCAGTAATTGAGGTTGGAAACACTAACAGTAATGATGCTTTTGCAAAGCTGTGCAAGGAACGTGGAATATCGCACCCGGCGCGTTTCCCAGAAAAGCTTGTAGAATTTTTTTTGTTATCTGGTACTAACGAAGGTGACATTGTTCTTGACCCATTTTCTGGCTCGGGCACAACTGCCGTATGTGCAGCTCGTCATGGGCGTCGATGGCTTGGTATAGATGCAAACGAAGATTACTGTGAATTGGCAACCATACGTATGACGATGCTTAACGACGAAAAAGGAGAGGCTGAAGATGATTGAGCGCTTAGCACAAGCTGAATATGCAGTTGCTTGCTGCGATGGGGCGCAAGGTCTACTACAGCTTCCAGAAAAATCGATAAAGCTCTTATATGGTTCCCCGCCATATCCTAATGCAGACAGAAACTATGGAGTCTGGAAATCAGATGAATATATCGCTCGTATATCACCATTTGTTGATGCTGCTGCAAGCAGACTATGTAACGACGGCTTTCTAGTAATCAACGTGAAAGCTGCTCGTGAAAAAGCTACGACAAAAACATCAACAAGACGTTCCTTAGTAGTCGAGAAATTAGCGATTTTACTTGAAGAACATTGGGGGTTTCATTGCGTAGACATAGAGATTTGGGTGAAGGAGAACCCTGTTCCAACAGGGCTTCGCGTAGCATGTCAAGATGCCTATGAGCAAAATCTATGGTTTTCTGTTGCCTCCAAGTGGACTATTAATTTGGATGATCTTCGACGCCCCTATGAATCGCACAGCGTTAAGACATATGAAGAATATGAATACAAACCGCGTTCTAATGGCCTATCATATGTCCGCAAAAACAAACGAATTCAGCCTAATCCACTCGGTGCATTGCCTACAAACATAATTAGTGGTGGGGTTTCTTCCCGTGTGCAGGGACATCAAGCAGCACAGCCACTATATTTGCCTGAAAAATACATTAAGGCTACTACTCAGCCGGGAGATTTGGTTGTTGACCCATGGATGGGAAGCGGTACTACAGGGGTTGCAGCACTCCAACTGCACAGAAAGTTTATTGGCTTTGACTTCGTGGAAGATTACGTCATTGATGCTGACGCTCGTCTAAAGGAAATTGAGCGAGGATTGTGAGGTTATTATGAGTACAGCAACACCTAAGCTGAGAAAAAGTCGTCTAAACCAGTTGTTTATTGACGGGCTTGGTGAGGCTGTACTCAAAACAGGTAACCTTGAAGATGCCCCGCTACTACTTGACCTTAAGGAACCATACCCTTTAAAGCTGCGTGTTTATCTTTATAATTGTACAAACCCACCCGGTGGCAGGGCACCCGATGAATACAAAATACAGGTTATTTTGCCCGGCCAGCAACGCGGAAAACGCGCCAGCCTTGATTATTCATCTGGTAGGATGCCCCTATTAGCGGCTTACGTCTGTTTTGGAGATGTTCTTGAAGATGGCGTATTTGTGTTGTGGGATGCGATGAAGCATGAAGATTTTTCATACAGCGCCAATGTGCAGGTGAAATCTGAAACCATAATCAACGCATTATGTACCTCGGTTGCCTCAAGTATGAGAGGAAATAACGAAATGGTCTTGGCCGCGCGCCCTCAGCACTTATTGGAAGCAATTAAGTTGCGCATGAAAATAATGCGGTTGAATATAAAGGAGGCATCAGATGAAGCTAAATAGTTTTGATTTCAAAACTGCCTATAATAAAGCTGAAAATGATGTGGCAGAGGAGTTTTACCTTCCCTGTATGCGGGTTGCAACAAAGTATGATCGCATTTCCGGCTATTTTGGCAGCACAATTTATATAATTGCTTGGAATGCGTTGAAAGACTTTGTGGCGGCTAATGGGAAAATGCGAGTTATTTGTTCTCCATATCTTTCTGATGAGGATCAAGCCGCCTTAGCTGAAGGCTACTCTGCGCGCAATAGCGCAATATTAACTAATTCGCTCAAGGAAGAGGTGGAGGCCCTTTTCGCAAGCCCTTATCTATCAGCGCCAGCTCGCCTATTAGCATATTTAGTGTCAGAGGGTATTGTTGATATAAAAATCGCAATAGCAGGGAATTCCTCTGCGGCTAATGTGAAACGGCTGTTTCACGATAAAGTTGGCATTTTCTCTGATTCTACAGGTAATTCAGTTGGCTTTCGTGGGTCAATGAACGAAACCTACAAAGGGCTCTCCTCAGATGGAAATATAGAATCCATAGATGTCTTTCCGAGTTGGGCTGATACGCGTGATAAAGTTCGTGTCGATGACGCGCAAGAGCTTTTTGATCGTTTATGGGATAACACGGTAGCCGGTGTAATTGTATATTCCTTTCCTGCGGCGGCAAGAGAAATATTACAGGACAAAGCAAAGGATTGCAATTGGCAGCAACTCCTTGACGAGATAAAAGTCACTGAGAATAAAGCTCAAAAGTGGAAGCCAGACAAACGTCCCTGTGGCAAGACTCCAAGACCACATCAAATTGATGCCCTTGAAGCATGGGTTAAAAATGGTCGGCGTGGAATATTCGAGCATGCAACTGGAAGCGGTAAAACTTTCACGGCAATGTGTGCTATTCGAAATGCTTTAGAAAAGCGCGAGACCGTTCTAATTTTAGTGCCTTCACGTGATTTGTTGAACCAGTGGTATGACGAGTTGCGTGAAAACATCATAGGCCTTGACATCTTTTATTTGCTGTGTGGAGATGGCAACAATCGCTGGAAGCGTTCTGGAACATTACAAGACTGGTCTTCCTCCAGCAAGGAACAAAATAGAATAATTTTGTCCACTATGGACACATCCTGCTCGGAGGACTTTCTTCATGGTATTGCACAGGGTGAACATCTATTTCTTGTTGTTGACGAAATACATCGTTTGGGCAGCCCGAAACGCCGGCAAGCGCTTACGCTACAAACCGGTGCTCGATTAGGTTTATCGGCAACGCCATATAGGTACGGTGATCCAATAGGGACAGCGGCTTTGTATGATTATTTTGGCGGGATAATCCCGCCGCCCTTCACACTTGACGATGCAATAAAGAGCGGTGTTTTGACTCGCTATTTTTATCATCCACAAAAGCTCGCGCTAACACAAACGGAACAAACTGCGTGGGATGAAATAACAGAAAAAATAAGCAAGCTCATTGCTCAGAGCGGAAATAGAGGTGGGGAAAAAAGTGATATTTTTAGTAATCCACATTTAAAACAATTGTTGATAAATCGTTCCCGAATAGTTAAGAATGCCTCGGCAAAAGTGCCTTTGGCTATAGAGACTTTAAAACGGTATTATAAGCATGGTCAAAAGTGGATTGTATATTGTGACAACATTACACAACTTAAGGCTGTGCTACAGCAGGCAATGGACGCCGGCTTTGATGCCTATGAGTATTATGCCGAAATGTCCGGTGATAGAGAAATGACGCTCTCTTATTTTGCAACAAATGGGGGAGTTTTGGTTTCAATTAAATGTTTGGATGAGGGCGTTGATATTCCATCAACAACCCATGCCTTAATTCTTGCATCTTCACAGAACCCACGTGAATTCATACAGCGGCGTGGTCGTATTCTCCGGAAATCCACGAACAAATACTTTGCACATTTATACGATGCAATCACTATTCCAACAATGTCAGGTTCAGACAGTGATAAGAGTTTATCCATTATCATGGCGGAGCTATCACGTGCTATTCAGTTCGGCAAAGGTGCGGAAAATCCAGCCTGTATAACAGACTTAAAAAATATTGCAATAGATTTCCAAGTGGATTATAACAACCTGAAGGACGGAGGAATTGAAGATGACGAAGAATGAAATTGAGGTCGAGGAATTGCTCCACGCTTTAGAGACAATTCGAGTAGAGCAGTATCCTGAGATTCCAGTAAAACTTATTAAGGATATTGTCCTTACGCAGTTTGAACATCAGGATGATAGAGCACAAGGCCATAGAGACACAAAAAAGCTCTTAGACGATTATCTAAAAGATATCGTAGCCGAAGCGGAATGAGGAGATGAATAGTAATGTTGCAATTTACCAGTTTGTCTGTAGAAGACATCGGTCCGTTTAAAGGTAACCAAACTATTGATTTCACCTCTGCCGGAGGCGTAACAATAATTTGGGGGATCAACGGACGAGGTAAAACCACTCTGCTGAACATTTTCCGGTATGCCATATATGGGAAATTCCTTAATCGTCAGGGAACAACGGTTGATCTTACTTTGCTTTCAAACAGTGAAGCACGGGCTGATGGTCGCTTTGGCTTCAAGGTTGTTCTGCGTATGTCTATTGACGACAATAAATATGAACTGACTCGCCAGTATAAGCCGAGAGCAGGAGTAAGTCGGCCTACCCGGAATGATGATTATGAACAGGTCGTATTTTTGAAAGAAAACGGCGCTATTCTTTCAAGTGCAGCCTCTGAACATATATTAAAATCCATAATGCCTGAACAGGTATCGCGGTTCTTTCTATTTGATGGCGAATTACTTCAGGAATACGAAGAACTACTACTGGATGAAACTGATGCTGGTACAATAATCAAAGATTCAATAGAAAAAATCCTTGGTGTTCCTGTTTTAACAAATGGGGCTGTTGATGTTATGACTGTTTATGAGAGTTATAAATCGGCCAAAGCAAAAGCAGCGCAAAATAATGACCGTACCACGAAACTGGCAACTCAAATTTCTGCTCTTGAAGCGGAACTGCAAGAACATCGTACAGAGTTTGATCGTTTACGTGAACAATTAACTCAAGAAATAACTAAGCGGAACTCACTTGAGGTTGAGTTGGCGCAAAATGAGCGTGTGCAAAAGCTGCTGGCTGATGCAAAAGCTCTTGAAATCTCAATTGAGGAGAAAAAAGCAAGGCGTGATGCCCTTTTAGTTCAGATTTGCGTGATAACCAAGGAAGCTTGGAGAGGGCTGGCAAGCACCCGTGTTTCTGCCGTTTTAAGCCTTTTGAGCGAACAGACTAAACAGCTGGAGGAAAAAGAGCGGGCACAACATACGGCAGAGCATTTCCTTAAGGATATGAGAATTGCCTTAACAAAAAAGCACTGTCAACTGTGCGATCAAGACATAAGTGATGTTATTTTGGAAAAGATGGGGGCCAGAATCACGGCTGCCGAAAATGAATATGGTGGTTTATCCGAGGGGGAAGTAAACACTCTCCGCCTTCTGAGAAAACGCAAAACCATCCTCGAAGGTATGGTATTTCCGAGTTGCAAAGACAAGCTGGAAGTATATGAAGAACAGCTTAGCCAAGTAAATGTTGAGATAGTACAAGACGAACGAAAATTTAAAACTGTTAGAGATGACCTCGAACGCTATGGCGATATCGAGGGGCTTTCCGAATCTACTCAACAGCGTTTAAGGCAGCATTCTCAGTGCCTTGCAAAAATTGATAATCTTGAAGAGGGTAAGCAAAAGGAAAAAGACATTATCAACGAAACGCAGAGTTCCTTAACAACATTATATGGCCGCTTGGACAGGATGGCCGGTGGCTCCGATATGGAAAACGCAAAGCTCAGATCTGAGCGCTGCGAGCAAATAAGCGCTATTTTTGAAAAAGGGATCAGTGCTTATAGGGATAAATTAAAAACCGATGTGGAACGAGACGCTACCGAGTTATTCCTTCGCATTAGTAATGATCCGGATTATGTGAAGCTTGAAATAAATGACAACTACGGGTTATCCATAGTACATTCTTCTGGGACAAAGGTTCCTCTTCGGTCTTCTGGTTTCGAACATGTTGTGGCGCTTTCCCTAATTGGTGCACTACATAAAAATGCTCCTCTCCGAGGTCCAATTATTATGGATTCAATTGGACGTCTCGACCCAATTCACAAGAGAGGAATTACTACAGCGCTACCCACTATGTCAGATCAGATTATTCTTCTGTTATATCCGCAAGAAATAGATGAGCAGATGGCAAGAGAAACACTAGGCGCTGCGCTTAAGAAGGAATACCAATTGACCCGTCAGACGTCTTTCTACACGCGGATTGATCCACAAGTAGATTAAATAGGAGGTGGCTATTATGGCTGAAGATTTAATCAACATTCGCCTGTCACTGAATGCGAACGGGGTTGCCGACAAGCTGGTTGCTACAGGGAAATTCGACTACGCTGCCACAGCCGCGAAATTTGCGCTTGCATATGCGCTAAAATACCATTTTGATGACATCGATCCAGCAACCTATGTAGTCTCTGACGGTGGAGGCTCAAATTATAATGTGGGCAGCTTTGACAGCGATGGGCAGCTGGCCTTACTATTAAAAGCTGTTTATCCACAGACTACGACACCATATCTATATGCCAGAGCCTTAATGGTATTTGGTTTGGATAAACTTGGTGAAAAAATGGAACAAGAAGGCTTTCAATCAGTCAGTGCATTCCTCTAAACCCCAATATGAGAATTGGTTACTTGGAATGCAGTATTTAAGGAGCATAATAATGAGGACTGCATTCTCGACAAAACTGGCAATTAAAGGTGTTTTCTGCACAGAAGTAAAAAATCGATTCTTGTGTGAGGTTGATATTGAAGGGGTGCCAACATTGTGTTACGTCCCTTCCTCATGTCGGATGGATAATTTTTTTAACTTGGCAGGTAAAGAGGTGCTTTTGCTTCCCACCTCTACGCCTAGTGCAAAGACTGCATATTCGTTATTTGCAATAGCATATAAGAAAAACTATATTGTCCTCAACTCATCAATTGCCAATACGCTTGTTGAGCAAAATTTATCTGGCAGACGTTTCTCATTACTTGGCAAACGGAAGTTGGTATTACGGGAACATACAGTTGATGGATATAAGTGTGACTTTTTTATCTGTGATTCTGAAACCCTCGTTGAAGTCAAAAGTATTATTACAATGAATACTACCGCTATTTTTCCATCGATTCATTCTCAACGGGCAATAGAGCAGTTACAAGCAATTAAGATGCATTTGGAGCAAGGGAAGCCTGCTTGCTATATAATTGTGTCCCTAAATCCATATGTAAAAGAAATAGTTTTAGATAAAGATATGCAGATTTATTCTAATTTTATCGAATGTATATCCTTAGGCATGAAGATATTAGGCATCTCATGTGGTATTGTTGGGCAGGGTATTTCAATCCGAAATACCCTAGGGGTGATCACTCAATAAAATTTTCCGGGCAGGTGAATAATCAGCATTTTATCTTCGAGAGCGTACAGATGTGGCGCGGATATTAGCATTACGTTGTTTGTTTGAAGGGTTTGCGTATCTTCCTTGATGAGCCATACCTGCATAGGCAATATACAGACTAAATTTTGAAATACAGCGCAATTATTGAAAAATGAATGGTTGCGCGCCGCTGAGAGTATTTCATCCGTAAATTATGTCTTGAATTGCGTACCGCAGCCGCTGTAATAATCCCAGCAACCATGCCGCCAGCATGGGCAGACCAAATGGGCTGACGAGGAAAGCGATTACGAGAACGATGATGCCGATTGTGACCGAGTTCGTGAAGATAATAAAAAAGCCGCAGATACCGAGCAGCGTCCCGGCGATGCCGAAGGCGACCGAGGACAGGCTCAGCAGAAACGCAAACAACCATGTTATGATAGCGAGTACCGCGACTAGTGGCGCGGCAAGTATTTTCAAAAGGACGCTCATGCTGTATTCCTCCAATCCATTTTATGATAACAGCATACCGGGAAAAATCGTTCTCTGCAAGGATGCCGTATATACGAAAACGGAGGGCGGTCGGGTGGAACCCGCCGCCCTCCGCTCATGGAGCATATTCCCCTTATTTTATCGCCGCCAGTCTGGACAGGATATCATTCGCCGCCTGCCATAAATGCTCCTGCTTCTGGAGCATATCGTCCATGTCGGCGGCGTAAAAACGCCCCGTTTCGTTCACTCGTTTGGCAATCTGATTGAGGTTATTGCTGGAGCGCCGCAGGAGCGATACCATTTCCCGAAGCTCCGGCAACTCCAGCCGGACAACATAGCCGTCGATAGCAATTTTACGAAGATAGGCGCTCATGTTATCAGTGCCGAGCTGCGCCATCTTCTGCTGTATCAGCTCGCGTTCCTGCTCCGATATCCAAAATATGATCTGTATGTTGCGCTTGCGTCCCATAGCGTCACCGTTCCTGCTCCTGTTTGTGCATCTTCGGCTTGCTTTCGGACTTTACAGGTTCATGGAGCTTTGATACGACGGACGCCTTCGGCTGACGCAAGGGCTTGTCGCGGGGTTCGTCGCTGTTGATTATGGCGAAGACACCACGTTTGTCCTTCAAGCCGGAGAGCGCGAGGCTCTTAAACGGCAACATGGCGGACAGTTTATCCGTATCTTTGGAGGAAGCGCGAAACATGAAATCCTCCGATAACTGCGCCATGAAATGCGTACCGCTGTGGCTGTTTGGTTCATGCTCGGAGCGCAGCCGCGCAAGCAGACGGTTTGCTTCTTTTTCTATTTCCATAATCGTGAGCGGCTGAGTAAGCAAGTATTCGTGCCGTGCCTCATTAATGAAGCTGTCGAGCACGGCGGGGTGGTTTTCAACGACGCAGTCTCTTCTTCGGTCAGAACCGAAGCTGTCTTTGTCCTCAGGGATTATAAAGGTTTTCGCCCAATCCTTGTTGTCGTGAGAAAAGCGCCCGTCCCACTCCTTTTGCTGAACAGTGTTGGCAAGCACATGGTTCACGCGGTCATAGCCAAATTCGGCTATGACCACCTTTGCCGTGTCGTGATCCAAGTGCATACCGTCGAATTTTTCACGGATAGCCGCTTCGATAGCGTTTTTGCATGCTTTATTGGCGTTTATTGAAGCGCGATACTGCCCCAGCTCACCGTGCTCCCGCGCATATACGCCTGTGTTTTTATATATCGGGGTCCTATCCATTTTATCGTGCCTCCAAATCGTGAGTTTTCTTCCTGTCCGTCATGCCGGAAACGCATGGTGTTCTGAGCTTATCCAGCACGGACGGACGCTCGCTTTTTGCAATTGTATTTGCCGCTTGGCGCTGCTCGGTGGATTTCCCGTCGATATCAAGCTCGGCGTTCAGCTCCGCAAGCCGCGCGGATTTTTGCTTAAGCTCCGCTTCCTGCGGAAACGGTTTGCCAACCTCCACCTTCGCTGTCTCCATCTGTGAATAGAGATTATCAAGCTGCGACTGGACGTTTTTCAGACGCTCCGGCATAGCGGCAAGGGCATTGTCGATGCGGGTGAGATTACCGCGCGCGTCCTTGCCGAGAGTGACTCGGTGTGTCATTTGACCTTTGAGGGTGAGAACGTAATCCGCCATGAAGTTTTCCAACGACAGCGACATGGCAAAGCCGCGATAACTGCCGATGGGAACCGGGTCTAAGCCCTTTACCTCCTTGCAGGCTTCGAGAATCGCGGCTCCAGCATTGTCTTTATCAACAAGGTTATCGCCGCGCACTTCCATACCGGCGAAGCCGTCCTCCGGATGTGGATGTGCCGCAAGGATTGCCATATCCGCTTCAAAACCCGCGATGAAACCTTTGTTCTTCTCAATCTGTTCCGGGAAGAATTTGAGAAGATTATCCTCCAAACGGTATTGCTGGCTTTGATGGCTCGCTTTTATCAGCCGCAGCCTTGCTACGTCAATGTCCAGGTCCATCTTTTCCTTGATTCTTTCGTCGCCGGCGCACAGCGCCTTGATTTCCGCGTAGGAAAGCGCCGTCGCGTCGATATCCTCGCAGGAGCGGACGGGGCTTTTTGATGTCATAATCTGCGAAATAAATTTCTGCTTATTTTCGACCGTTTGCCAGAGGTATGAATCGAAGGTCCCTTCTGTGACGTAGCGGAAAATGTGTACCTCCGCGTTTTTGTTGCCCTGCCGGATGATACGGCCGCTGCGCTGTTCAAGGTCTCCCGGCCGCCAGGGGCAGTCGAGATCATGGAGCGCCGCAAGCCTGTCTTGAACATTCATGCCGCTGCCCATTTTGAAGGTGCTGCCCAAGAGGACACGGATGTTGCCGGAGCGCACCTTGGCGAACAGCTCCTTTTTGCGAACCTCGGTGTCGGCGTCATGAATGAAAGCAATTTGTTCTGAGGGGATGCCTTTCGCCATGAGCTTAGCGCGTATATCGTCATATACAGAGAAACGGTCGGTATTATCCGTGTCGTCCTGATCCAACATAGCTTCCAGCGCGTGTAGCTCCGTGCCGTTGATTGTCTGTTCAGCGGCCTTTGCCGCCCTCTGCGCGGATTTTCCTTTTGGCGTTGAAATGTCGCAAAAAACGAGCTGTGTAAGCTTGTCGTCCTGACCGTCCTGCCATATCCGGCAGATATTGTCTACACACATATTGACCTTGCTCTGCGGGTCGTCCGGGAGCTGTGGGTTGATAACGCGCTGATCAAGACCGAGCTTGCGCCCATCCGAGGTTATCTTCAGCATATTATCGACCGAGGGGTCTACCGTTCCGGAGTGTACCACGGCGGCGCGCTCGGACAGCTCCTGTACCATTTCTTTTTGGATATCGGTCGGCTGAGCGACGACGTTATGATAGATTGGCGTCGGTGTCGGAAGGTCAAGCTGGTCGGCGGTCTTTATGTCCGCGACCTCTTTGAACAGAGTCATAAGCTCCGGCAGGTTGAAAAACTTTGCGAAGCGCGTCCGTGCGCGATATCCGGTGCCTTCCGGTGCAAGCTCGATGGCTGTGGTTGTCTCACCGAAGGTGGATGCCCAGCAGTCAAAGTGCGAAAGCCCCTGACGCTTGATGGTGTCGTGCTGGAGGTAGCGCATCATGGTGTACAGCTCCGTCATGGAGTTCGAGACAGGCGTACCCGTTGCGAATATAACGCCGCGATTGTCCGTGATTTCGTCGATATAACGGCATTTCAGGAGCATGTCGCTTGACTTCTGCGCGTCTGTGGTAGACAGACCGGCGACATTCCGCATTTTTGTGTAGAGGAAGCAGTTTTTATAATTATGAGCTTCGTCCACATATAGGCGGTCAACTCCAAGCTGTTCAAAGGTTACAACATCATCCTTACGGCTTCCGTCGTTGAGCTTTTCAAGCCGGGCTTCAAGGCTCTTTTTTGTGCGTTCGAGCTCCTTAATAGTAAATCTCTCCGCACGGCTGGCTTTGAGTTCCGCCAAACCGTCCTCAATTTCATATATCTGTTCTTGCAATAAGCGTTCCTGACGTTCCTTTGATACCGGGATTTTCTCGAACTGGCTATGCCCGATAATAACCGCGTCATAGTCACCGGTGGCAATACGGGCGCAAAACTTTTTGCGGTTGCGTGTCTCAAAGTCTTTTTTCGTAGCAACAAGGATATTCGCGGAGGGATAAAGCCGCAAAAACTCTGATGCCCACTGCTCAGTGAGATGATTTGGCACGGCGAACAGGCTCTTTTGACAGAGGCCCAGCCGCTTCGATTCCATCGCGGCGGCGACCATTTCAAAGGTCTTGCCCGCGCCTACTTCGTGTGCAAGCAGCGTGTTGCCGCCGTATAAAACGTGCGCCACGGCGTTTAACTGATGCTCGCGGAGAGAGATTTCCGGGTTCATGCCGGAGAATGTAATATGCCGTCCATCGTATTCACGAGGACGGCAGGAATTGAATACCTCATTGTATTTCTGAACAAGGGTCTGACGGCGCTCCGGGTCTTTCCAAATCCAATCACGGAAAGCGTCCTTGATCGCTTGCTGCTTTTGCTGTGCCAGCGTCGTTTCCTTGCTGTTGAGAACGCGCCGCTCCTTGCCGTCCGCATCCTGCACGGTGTCAAAGATTCTAACGTCGCGGAGATTCAGGCTGTCTTCAAGGATACGGTAAGCATTGGCGCGCTCTGTACCGTAGGTGACGTAGGCATTGATGTTGTTGTAGCCCACGCTGCTTTTGCCGGTGATGTTCCACTCCGCGGTAAATTCAGAGAAATTAACTTCGATATTCCTGCGAAGGTAATACGGCGGATTGAGCAGCTCGTACATAAACTCCTGGATGTACTCCTTGCCAATCCACGTCGCACCTAGCCGCACTTCAATTTCGGAGGCGTCGAGGTCTTTCGGCTGAGCGGCTTTGAGAGCTTCCACGTTTGTCCGGATATATGGGTAATTCGGGTGACGCTCGGAGGCGTATTCAAGCCCTTTTTCATACTTGCGGAGCTTTTCACGGACATTGCCGGAGAGAAATTCGTCTGCTGTACGGTAGATGTATTTTCCGTCCGGCATACCGATAAAGTCCTTGAAGATAACGCCGGACAGCTCTTTCGCCAGCGTTTCCTCATCCCAGCTGGTCAGCGAGGACATGTACTCCATATCAACACACGCTTTTTCAGCGATAGACAGAGCGAGAGCCTCCGACGCGGTATCGACTGAGGTAACAACGGTGTTCTGCTTGATGGTTCGTTTCGTGAACATATCCGCCTTGCGGTCAAGATTACCTTCCTCGTCCAGCACTTCAAGAGAGCATAAAAGGTAATAGGAAGAATCGTCCGCAAATGCGAGTGCGTTGCCGCGTGAATTGATGAGTCCGTATTTGTCGGTGTATTTGTCATACAGAACGTTCAGCTCCGCTTGCGTTTCGCGTATGGCAGTGTCGGAAACAAAACCGTCGAGCTGCTGACCGATAAGCTTTTGAACGCAGTCGCGCAGCTCCACCATACCGCGAACGCGGTCTTTAGCGGTAGTGTTCAGTTCAGGGCGCACCATACGGGAGTTTTCACGGAAGTAAACCTCGCCGTCTACAACGGTGTATGAGAAGTTTTTTACATTCGGGTCAGCGGGAATGGATGCGTCGATTTTCTCGCTGTCTCCGAGGTCGGGCAGCTCCGCTTCGGTAATTTGACCGCCGATGTTCTTTACAGCGGCTGAAAGCTGTACGGCAAGATCGGCTCCCGGGGTGGGAACGACGGTACATTCCTCCCGCCCGTATTGCGTACTTTCGGCGGTCAGCGTTCCGAGTATCATGTCGGGGTGTTCCACGAAATAACTGTTGATGTCGAAGCCTTCGAGAGACTTGCCGAGGTGTATCCAATTCTCGTCTATCACAATGGGACGATCACGCTTTTGCAGAAACAGAATGTCCGACACAACCTCCGTACCGGCGTTTGCCTTGAAAGCGGTGTTCGGCAAGCGTATCGCTCCCAAAAGCTCCGCGAGTTCCGCGATATATCGGCGTACCTCCGGGGACTGTTTATCCATCGTATATCGGGAGGTCACAAAAGCAACCACACCGCCCGGGCGCACCTGGTCTATGGATTTTGCGAAAAAGTAATCATGAATGCTGAAACCGAGCTTGTCGTATGCCTTATCCGCCACCTTGTACTGACCGAACGGTACGTTACCCACGGCGAGGTCATAGAAATCACGCCGGTCAGTTGTTTCAAAGCCCGCGACGGTAATGTCAGCCTTTGGGTAGAGCTGCTTTGCCATACGTCCGGTGATGCTGTCCAATTCCACGCCGTAGAGCTTGGACGCTGACATTTCCTCCGGTAGCAGGCCGAAGAAGTTTCCGACGCCCATAGCCGGTTCAAGAATGTTTCCGGTAGTAAAGCCCATGTTGCCAACTGCTTCGTAGATAGCGCGGATAACGGTGGGCGAAGTGTAGTGCGCGTTGAGCGTCGAGGCCCGAGCTGAGGCATATTCCTCCGGTGAGAGGATGGTGTACAGCTCCGTGAATTCCTTTGACCACGCGGCGTTGTTTTCGTCGAACGCCTGCGGCAAGCCGCCCCATCCGACATAACGGGAAAGCATCTCCTGTTCCTCCGGCGTCGCCTGCCGCCCGTTGGATTCAAGTACCTTCAGCAGATTTATTGCCGCCACGTTCATGGCGTATTTCGCTTTCGCGCCGCCCTCGCCGAGCCTGTCGTCGGTGATACGGAAGTTCTCCGGTGCGGGCTGGATAACCGGCTGCTCATGTTCCGGCTGAGGATAGCGCCCCATAAGGCGCATAAAGCTATCGCGGCTCTCGGATCGGAAGAGGGGATAAATGAGCGATGGGTCGCGCAGCCGGATGTCGTATGAGCTGATGTTCTCGATGATGAAGGGTTTGCCGTCCTCCAAATATACCGTGTCGCCCACTGCGTATGGAAAAGTATCCTGCTCCGGCTCGGGGGCTTCGTTTTTGCTTCGTTCCACATAAAGCCATTCGGCGGCGTCCTTGTCGGAAACGGCTTTTCTGACTTCCGCAAGATAATCGTTTGCCTGCCATTCGCTTGAAAAGCTCTCGGTAACGCCGTCATCGTCAACATAGTATTCGTCGCGTATATCGTCCCAAATAGCGTAGCCCTCGTCGGTTTCCACGACTGCAAACCGCTCGTATTGCTCCACCGCGCTTTCGGCGGCAACCTTCTCGGCATACGCCAGCATTTCATCAACCTCGGAGTGTACCGGCTCGGTAACAGATTGCTCCGCTTCAACGGTAAACTGTCCGGCTTCCGCGAGCTGGCCGATGCGGCGCTGTACCTTCGCCCACGGGAGGTCGAGCGCCGCACCGTCTGTGGTGACGGGAAACGCGGGTAAATCGTCGCCGTATTCGGCGCGGAGAAACGCGGCGGCGTTCTTATCGCGGGCATGTTCTGTCATATACTCTGCTACGCGCCGCTTGCTTTCCATGTCGCCATTCCACTCCTGCAAGGCGAGGTCAATCTCATCCTGTGTGATGGCGTGTGGGGTAACGACAGGCGTGGACATATCATCTTCCATATCCGGTGCGTTGCCGGGGAAAACTCTATAACCGTCCGCGCCAAATTCCGCTTCATGGGCGTCGATGGCGCGTTCCGCTTCGAGGTCAATTCTTTCGTCCTCAGTCAGCTCCGGTTCGTCTGCGTCCGGCTGCTTGGAAAGCTCCCGAACAGGTTCCATTCCGGCCTTGTCTTGCCGGATTTCCTCAAGCCGCACTTTTTCCTCCGGGGTAAGGTAACGGTCTTTGTTTATGAGTTCCGTGATACGCTTGGTAACATTGCTCCAGGACAGTTCCACCGCCGCACAATCGCCCTTGGTGAGCTTAACACCTTTTGCGCTGTGATCTTCATTACTGCGTGATGAACCGGAAACGGCATGGGAGTGACCGCCTGTGCCATACTCGTTTTTCAAGAAGTCAATCTGCTCTTTTATCGTGTGCGGCTCAGAAAAATATGCGCAAATGCGTCCCTTGCCGCCCTCAACAGAGCTTCCATACGTCAGCGCCGCGTTGATTTCATCATCGGTGATGAACATGCCGATTTCCGGCAATGCCGTCATATCGCTGGAATACTCCCGGCGCGGGAGCTGTAAGTCTGTGATGCCGTCGAGCAAAACGCGGGGTTTGTGGTAGTTAAACCGCAGCAGGGAGCGGTCATTTTCATACGCCTCGACAAAGGCTGTCAATTCGTCAGTGATTTTGGCAAGCGATTCCGGCTCCGCCAGCATATTCGCAAGCCGCGCCGTGCTGTCGGGGAAGCCTCCTTGAAAAACCTCCACTCCCAGAAACAGCTGTCTGCCCTCGTCCGCCATGTCGTTGCGGAGATACCAAAGTGTTTCGGCGAGCTGCGTGCGCTCGTAGCCGTCAACCTCGGCAAGCTCTACATTTGTTATGTATTCGCCCTGTTCAAGAATCTGTCCGATACGCTCAGCGGCGGCGCGCCACGGAATGACCTGCACCATGTTGACATACCGCGTCGCCGAGCCTTGCGAAAGATGGATACCGTCTTCGGAATACCATGCGGACATGTTGCCATAAGCGGTAAGAAAACCGCTGCCGCCGCGATACTCGGCTTTCAGAAAGTCGGCTATCTCGTCAAGCGTCTTGCCCTTTTTGAATTTGGCGCAGATGCGGAGACGGCTGTGGTCATTGTTGCTCCCGAGACGCAGGACGTGATCGATTTCGTTCTGCTCAAATGAAAAAGCGAAGGGCGTATTCGCTACGCTCTCCGCTTCATCGATAATTTGTATTTGTTTCTCCTCCGATGGGAAGAAACTCAGTTGTAAACCAGCTCGTTCAGGATAATTTCCTCCGCCTGAGCTTTGCAGTTGTTCATCAGGCCCACCCAGCGCAATGGGTCGGAGGCTTTCAGGCTCTCCGTCACGCCCACCGCTTTCATCAGACTCGGCATCATTAGCTCCATCCGGCTCTGTGCCGTCCGGTCGATCTCCAGCAGGTGCGTGTACAGCTTCTCCGAGAGAATCAGGCTGTTCCATAATATCGGGCGATGCTCCTTCAGATAATTCTTCCGCATCCTCCCGTATTTGCCGAGGCTCTCTGCGGTCTCCGTGATCGCTAGGTCGGGAATTAGGTAATCCCCGTTCCGGCTGTAGGTCAGTTCGCTCATTTGCAGTGCTCCTTTCCGCGATATGCTCGCGCTCATAATTCTTGATGGTAATTTCAATCTGCCGCAGCACCTGTTGACTTCCTTCACTGACCGCCGTACCGAGAGCGGCGACGGTTGCCGAGGTATTAAAATCAAAGATGCTTAGAAAATCCTCATGATTGAAATATTCATCGGGCTCCAGTCCGCAGCGGGACATGAGGGCGTAGGTGATACTGACGGCGGCGGCGTTTCGGAACTGCACTCCGATGTTGAAATCATCGTATTCCTCTAAAAAGCTATCGTCAACGATGTGGAGAATGTCGTACTGATGCTCCTGCCAGTATTCGTCGGCAAGTTGGGCGGCGATTCTTTCGAGATGATCGGAAAGACCGTCATTTCCGGAAACGTCATAAGCTCTTTCGAGGACCGACGTAACGGTGCCTGTATGCTCATTTTTCAGTTCCCAAAGAAAAGGACGGCGGGAATTCTCCCTGCCGCCCGTGTCCGAAATATCAAAGACATAGCGAATCCTCGGCTTGTCGCCAGAGGCGTCAATAAGCGCGATGCCCTTGCTGCCGCGCCTGACATACCGGCGCATTTTTTCATTCCAGACCTCATAATCGGCACAGGCCGTCGCGTCAGGGAGCTGGGCATAAATCATGAGCTGTTCGTGATAAGGATATTTGTAGAGCCTAGCGGCGGTGGTCAGAAAATCTGTCCAGCGCTTATGACTGCCGGTTATCTGCGTCGCCGCGTGGTCGGCCATCTGTGCGTAAGCTTGCATGTTACTCGGCATACTTTCACACTCCTTTCGGTGTTTGGGTAAACGAAAAGAGCAACCCGAAGGCTGCTCTTACTTGTATGTATTTGCTCGATAAATTGAAATTTAGCAAAAGCCCATTGCTTCTTTTACTACCTGCATTTGCTCAGTAGAAGTAAGCTGTTCCAGTAATCTGAAAGCGACCCCCGGGGCCGTTTCAGGGCAATATGAAGTAATTACATTGTCATCGGCTACAATAGGTTCGTTCACCACATTTACGCCGAATTGAGCCAATTGCTTTTGGCGATGCCCTCCCTGTAAATGATATGTTGTTGCATTTCTGCCTTTCAAAATACCACTTTTCCCAAGTACCAAAGCTGCAACGCAAATAGTGGCAATTGTTTTTCTCTTTTCATCGAATTTCTGAATCAAGTCCAACAATCTTTCGTCATAAGCTTCTTCATAGAATCCGAATTCTTCAAATCCTCCGGGGATTGCTAGTGCATCATAATCGTCAACATAAACCTCATCAATCAGCCGATCCACTATGACTGGAACATCAAAAGAGCTCAGGACTGTTTTTGAGAATCCGCATGTTATCACATCAATGTCATAATGGTAATCATTTCTCGCCCATCCAAGCACATCTACGAAAGCACTAAACTCCATTGTTTCAAAACCTTTTGCTAAGAAAAGCAAAACTTTCATTTAATCACCTACTCCTGTGATTTTGCTTCCAAATAAACAAGGGGAAAGGCTGCTTTGAGCACCTTCCATGTTTGTACAGAAAAACCGTTTTGATTGATGAAGTCAACATACTCTTCCGGTTTCCATTTAGAATAGGTTTCAAACCCAATCATCTTTAGCAAAAAAGCGTTAAACTTCCATGTTGAATCGCTCAAGTGACCATGTGAAAAGGTAGGCGCTATCAGCAGACCGTTCGGTTTTAGGACTCTTCTGATGTTTTTTAGTACGACTCCCGGGTCTGGCATGATGTGAAGAGCATTTGATATGATTACAGCATCGAAGGTTTGATCTAAAAAAGAGAGCGCGGTAGCATCTTCAACTGAGAAATGCACGTTGTCAGGTGCTCTTTTTTTCATTGCGGTCGCTATCATTTTAGGCGAAAAATCAGTTGCCACAATCGATTGAGCGGAATCGGCAATATTAACTGCAATTAATCCCGTGCCCGTTGCAATTTCAAGCACTTTCATTTCTTTCGTAAGTGCTCCCGATATAAGTCTGTACATTTCTGAATAGGCTGAACGGTTAAACTTGTCAATCTCAATATCATATATCTTTGCGTAGCGATTCCAGAAATTCTTATTATTTCGATCTTCTTTCAAAATTTATCCCCTCAAATTTAAACGTGCATTATAAAGTTTGTAGTTAATATTGCTGTTGTAAGTATAATGCGCATCAAGGAAAATGTCACCATAAAAGTAAAGCTGTTATTCAGCCTGAAAATCCGGGTACAGGTCAAGTTCAACATATTCAGCATCGCTAATATTCCTGAGCTTCTCAAGCGTGGAATCAGTCAGTTCCCTCAGCTCCGTTTCATCCGATTCCAGATACCCGCGCATTTTCGTCAGTTCATTAATCAATCCTTCCCGCATCCCGGTGTTATAAATGCACATCAGGTTGAGTTCGTCAAAAGTGAAGTCTTCCATTATAAATCCCTTTCCGCGCTTTTGTGCACAGACGTATTTGCCTTTTCCATGTTTTTATAAGCTCTGAGCTGTTCCAGCACAGACGGCCTTTTCTCTTTATGGTTGTCTTTTTGCTCTCGCTTTACGGCGGCGGCTAAATCCATGAGAGAAATCGGCTGGCCGGTTTCGGCCTGCTGCTCCAGCTCCGCGACAGTGGCTTTGGGGCCATTGTTGATAATGCCGTCGAGCATACCGTATTCGTCCTCCATAGTCATTTCCGCATCTTTCAGGTAGTTTTCAGGCTTCAAAAAGGACGGGAGCTCCTGAAAGCCGAAGCTGTCAACATAGTGGCAGGATATCACGCCGTTCTGTTTGAGCGCAACGATGTCACTGACGGAGAGCGAGTGCCCTGTGAAATCGGCGGGATGATTGATATTAAAAGTCTGATACAGACCGTTTAGCTTATCGTAAGTGTCGCCGGAATAGTGAAGCTCGCCGGCGTAGATAATCTCATAATTCCCGCGCTCCACGTTAAGCCCAGCCTTTTGCAGACGTTCCATTCCCTCAAAGCGGTAATCCCGCAGCTCGTCGCCGTTCTTAAGCTGATATATAGCATAGCTGTCTGCGGGATTATTGAGGAAGCTGTTTTCACGCCTACTTTGCATATCGATGGTGTCCACAACGGGGACCGAATCTTTCACGCTTTCCCATTCCTCGCGGGTAACGCCGATAATTCCGGTGTGCATCTGAATGTCCTCCGGCTCAAATGCCATACCCGCGCCGTTCCCGTCATAAAGCATGTAAACCGTAATGTCACGCTCAAAAAGCTCCATAGCGCGGTCTTTGGAGAGAGGCAGCATATCATCGTCGGTGTAGCCATAAGCGTTCATGGCCTCAATGCTCATTGCCGGATCGGGCATATAGCCGTTGTCCGGCGTACTTTCCGGCAGCGCTTCTTCCACAGTGATTTCTGGAGCGTGTTCATCAGAAACTGACGGCGATGCCTGACCGCTAGGCGTGTTTTCAGCATTCCCCAGAGTCTCTGCCTCAGACTGATCGACCGGTTTCTCTTCCGCTGTCTCCGGCTCTGCTTTATCCTGGCTGCGTTCTTTCATAATCACAGTATAATGTCGGTCAATGTCGGTGATAAGGCCGGATGCTGTCTTATTGATGGTTTCCAGACTGGTGCGCAGTTCAGGCAGCTCTTTATCTTTAGACCATGTGGCGATATAACCGAAGCTGTTTTCACCGGTTGCGATACCGTAATAGGCACAGACAGCGTATGAAACGCTCTCCGCCTCCACTTCCTCAGTGCGGCGGTCTTTGGGCTTCGGAACGTCTTTTATTTCGTTGCTCTCGGCCGCGGCAAGGCGTTCCTGCTCCCGATTGTGAAGCTTTGCGTGGGTTATTTCATGGATTGCTGCGGATACCGTCTGTACCTCGCTCATACCCTCACGGATAGCAATTCGCTCTTCCTCCAAATAAAAATATCCGTCCGCGCCGTCACGGATGTCCTCAAACGCTATCGGCACAGGCGACGAACACCGTAGAGCTTCCATGAAAGTATTGTAGTTTTGCACGTTCCCGGCAAGGTCGGAAGCAAGCGTCGGGAGCGGCTTACCATCGGTTTGGGAGACGTCGAACACCGTTACGGGTTTATACATCGGGACTTTTATTTCCTTTTGCTCTGTGACGACCTTACCCTCCTCATCCAGCAATGGCATTTTTGTATCCGGGTCGAGCTTTTTCATCTCAACCCTTTTCTTGAACGGCGTCGGCGCGATGATTTTTATGCCGTGCTCACCCTTCCTGACATTGCGCTCAAACTGGTCATGCCATTTGTTGAAGCCCGCGACGAGGGTGGCGTCCGGCTTTTGCACATAGATAAGCATGGTGTTGTTGACGGAATAACGATGGAACCGGCTCATGGTGCGAAGGTACTGCATATACTTATCGCTCTGGAACAGCTCCTTGATACCGGCTTCGATGCTGTCGGTGATATCCTTCAGCCGGTCTTTGTTGGTAGTATTTTCAGCCATAATGTTCTCCTTTCTTGGTTCATATACTCAAAAAGCGCGCTCCCACACAGGTTTTGGTGTAAACCTATGCGGGAGCGCATTCGTCACTCGTTTTTGGATCATACGCTCCTTGCGGGCGGCTTATAACCCGCTGATTTTGCGTGTTCGCTGGTGGCCCAGCGCCGCGCGTCGCTGTATGGCTCACGGACGCAGACGCAGCTTTTCGGCACGATATAACTGGCCGCGCCGTGGTTCTCCTTGCGCTCCGGATATATTTTATCCGGGTATTTTACGGACAATCGCTTAAGCTTTGCAATCAGCTTTTGGTCATGGGTGTAGACGCTGGCGGTGGATTCTTCTTCATTATATAAAAGGATCGTTTCCTGTTCGTATTTCGAGAGCTTCATTTTTGCTCACGTTCCTCTCGTCGGGATTCCGCACCGCCGACAGTGAATAAGCAGATGGCGACAACGCCGAGGAAGCCTCCGGCCATCGCGCCAAGGATAAAGGACAGTAGATTCACCGTGACGCCTCCTTGCGAAATTCGAGCTTATATAGCGCGTGTTCGCCGTCATCCTCCAATACGACCATCGCGTCGTAGGTCTTACCGGTTTTCTCCGAGTAAAGGCCGGTCAGCGCCACGCGCCCGTCTTTCAGCAGCGCGGCGGCGGTTTTCTTCGTGAGACTGATTCTTTTCGCGGTAAGGAACTTATTATCGCGCCACAGACCGAAACGGCAGCCGGTACGCTCACAGAAATATCCCTTCTTACTCTCGGTTACATTACCGCCGCAGCGGGGGCATTTCCCGACTACCTCGCGCCCGGAGGGAAACAGAACCTCTGCGCCCTTGACAACCGTATATGTTTTCACCAGTTCCTGAAGCATTGCGGAAATCCCGTTTATGAAAGAGTCCGGCTCCAATTCTTTGCGCTCCACCTGCTTGAGTTGATTTTCCCATTCGGCGGTCAGCAGCGGAGATTGAAGCTGTTCCGGCAGGACGGTGATGAGCGACACACCTACCTGAGCGGGGATGAGGCTGACGGCTTTCTTGGCTTTTATGCGTTCCACGAAGCCGGTTGAGACGAGCTTTTCCAGAATAGCCGCGCGGGTTGCGGGAGTACCAAGGCCCTTGCGCTCCGCGCCCTCTGGCATATCCTTCGCGCCTGCCGTCTCCATCGCGGAAAGCAGTGTATCTTCCGTGTAATGCTTGGGCGGTGAGGTTTTACCCTCCTTTACGGAAACGGAGGCAACCGAAACAATCTGCCCGTCAGCCAGCTCCGGTAGGGGCTTATCTTCCTGTTCCTGAATGTAGGCTTTCCAGCCTGGAACAAGAACAGTTTTGCCCTTGGCGGTGAACTCATATCCGCCGCAGTCAAATGTGACAGCGGTTTCGGCATAGCGATACGCCTCGCTTACGGCGCACAGGAGACCACGCGATACCAGCCGCAGGATTTCCCGTTCCCCGGCAGGCAGCGCTGAAACATCCGCTTTGCCCGCGCTGGATGTGGGAACGACAGCGTGGTGGTCGCTGACCTTCGCGCTGTCGCAGACTTGTCCGGCGTTATACTTTTCAGGAACGCTTGCTCCATAGATCGCAGCGGAAACGGTAACGAGCATGGGGACGGTCATTTCCATATCATTGGGCAGAAACCGGCTGTCGGTACGCGGGTAGGTGCATAGCTTCTTCTCATACAAGCTCTGGAGATAGTCAAGCGTCTGCTGGGCTGTGAATCCGAGCAGCCGGTTGGCGTCACGCTGGAGGGTGGTCAGGTCGTAAAGCGCCGGTGGCTTTTCAGACTTTTCCTTGCTCTCTATGGTTTTGACGATGGCCGTTTTACCTTTACAGGCGGCGGCAATCGCATCGGCCTCCTGCTTTTTTCTGAGCTTGTCGCCGGTGGCGTTAAAGTCGCCGCAGTCAAGGTTCACCGTATAAAATGGCTCCGGTTGAAAAGTGGAAATATCCGCTTCGCGCTGCACGATAAGCGCCAGCGTCGGGGACATAACCCGCCCGACGTTTAGGGTGCGGTGATAGAGGACGGAAAACAGGCGCGTTGCGTTGATGCCCACCAGCCAGTCGGCCTTCGACCGGCAGAGCGCGGACTGATGCAGCCCGTCGTAGTCCTGTCCCGGCCTTAGATCGGCAAATCCCTGATTGATAGTCTCGTCCTCCATGGAGGAAATCCAGAGCCTCTTCATCGGCTTAGAACAACCGGCCATGCAGTAGACCGTGCGGAAGATCAGCTCACCCTCGCGCCCGGCGTCGCAGGCGTTGATAACCTCATCCACATCGTTGCGGCGCATTAAGGTACGGAGAATGTCAAACTGCCTCTGCTTGTCCTTGCTCACGGCAAATCGCCAGTTCTCCGGCACAATGGGCAGATCTTCATAGCGCCATTTAGCGTACTTTTCGCTGTATGTATCGGCTGCGGCTAGCTCCGCAAGGTGGCCGAGGCACCAGGAAACGAGGTATCCGCCGCCCTCCAGATAGCCGTCGCCGCGCTGCTTCGCGCCGATCACGGCGGCAATGCTTTGGGCAACCGATGGTTTTTCACTGATTACAAGTCTCAATTTTCCGTTCTCCTTTCCACGTTGAGATAAAAAAAAGCAACCGATTTCTCGATTGCTCTTGAACGTATGCTATTATAAAATTTGTCAGTTCGGATTATGCTCATGATAAATACTTCAAGCAGCTCATTAAACTGGGAATTATATGACTATACTACTCATTATGATTTGATAATCATTCCATAATCGTGCACCCCGCATAATATCATAATTTTCATGGATTCGGTTGTCTTCAAGGTGCTTGTAAAAAGAGTTTTCCTTTCCGACATATACTCCTTCAGCATATTTTGAAAAGAATTCAAACTGATTTACGGTAATATCGATAATTGTACCATCATTCATTACTAGCCATGCGTGATTCGTGGTGTTATTAGGGTTATCATCACGATATATGCCATTTCCCTGTTTCGTATGAATATCATATGCAGTATATAGATAATACGCTAAAAGATCACATGAGTCATCACAGCAACCACCTGGGAAATTACTCATTCTATCCCGACTATCAAACTTTCTGTTATATTTTGCCTCCAATATTGCCGCACGAAAAGTTACCGCAATATTAAATATATCTTGGTTTCTCATTTTTTCTCCTAATCCGAATTTATCTGCGTTATATAAATTATCAGCAATTCAATGGTTTATGAATATCTTATCACATAGGTTTAGACAAGACAAGTTGCCCTTATCGTTCCAACTCCTTATCTTTTGATGTGATGATAAGATCCCGGCAACAGGTTCCGGCGCAACAAGTTCCGTAATAAGAACACCCATAACAGCGGTGATCCTTGGGCGGGGCGGGAGGCTGTTCCTCCCGCCCGTATTTCGGCTTTTGCACCATCATCCGCTCATAGGGACTGTCGGTGAAGAAGGTCATTCGTCCTCACGCTCCGTTTCCTCGTCGGATGCTTCAGGTTCAGCCTCCGTTTCGGATGTATCGTCCTCAAACTCGGCATCGTCTTCATCCTCCGGATCAGGCTTGTTTTTTGCTTTAACCGGCTTGCGGAACTTGAAGAACCACACGGCGACGCCGATAATAACGGCGGCGAATAGCGCAGCCGCTATCGGCCCGCTGCTGCCGCCTGTGGTTTCCTGCTGTGCCTCCGGCTCCGCAGAGGTTTGGGCCGCAGGTTCTGCCGTTGAACTTGTTTCCGCCTCGGAAGAATCGTCTGCGGTGTCATCTTTATTGGCCTGATACTCCGAAACAAAATCTTCGTCGTCAATCATAGCCAGTAAATCTTCCTCATCCACAAGATTGAGGAAATACACGCTGTCCTCGTCGCTGGCATGGTCGATGATGAGATAGAAGGTGTTGCCGTCTTTGGTCTGAACCGTAATGAACTCTTTGTCTCCGGATTCTTTATCGTCTACAAGGGTGAGATTACCATCCGGTGTGAGCGCCTCGGAATTCCCGGACTGAGCTGAGGTTTCCGCTTCCGCACCGTCGCTGTTCTCATCGTTGGCGGCGAAAGCGGCCATTGAAAAGGCCCCCATGCAGAGTATGACGGCCAGAAGCGTTGTCAAAATGCGCGTCATCTTAATTTTCATTTTCTGTGTCCTCCTGCTTGGATAGCGGTAAAGGCGCTCCTCTTTTTTCACGGAACGCCTGAAGGAGCGCGGCCAACTCCTGGGAGGTCATATCGGCCCCACGCACAAGGCCCACGATGTCGGTATTCTCTAGCTCGGTTTTCTGCTGTTCCAGCTCCCGGATATGAGCTTGCAGTCCGGATGTTTTCTGTTTCGTTTTCGCAAGCTCCGCGTCGATCTTGCTGATTTTGCTGTTCAAAATGAATTCCTCCAATCTGTTTATTGAGCGGGTAAGCGCCCAAAGCCGTAAAGATGAGATTGCCAGTAGCTTGTTTCAATAGATGTATAGGAAATTGGGTCTCCCGCCGCGATCATCATGCCGTCCCCGACGTAGATGCCCACATGGGAAACGCCGTCCGTATCGTAGGTATGTTCAAAGAAAACGAGGTCACCGGGTTTGGCATTTGCCGCCGAAACAGGGGTACAGATATCGTAAAGTCCCTGAGCACCCAGCCGCCCCACATTCCAGCCGCTGTGATTTACGACATAGGACACAAAGCCAGAGCAGTCAAAGGAAGTAGTGGGATTGCTGCCGCCCCAAACGTATGGATAGCCCAGGTACTTTTCCGCCTCCTTCATCATGGCGGCAAATTGTTCGTTCTCCAGCGCTTCCGGGGAAATGTCGTAATCGGTGTATTCCTTTTTCGTAGAAGCGTTGGGATATGCCGACGTGGGAAACAGGTCGAGCCGGTTTCCCAGGGTGGACATATACATGGCGTACATGCCGACTTTATCCTCGCTCATAATGAACACGGGCAGATGAGACAGGTTTTCATTGTTCAGCTTCACGTTGCAGATATAGTAGTTGTACGGGACTTCATAAGTATCGGTGTGAGTGTTGCCGTTCACGTCGGTCCAGGTGTCCGTTTCTGTGCGGTAGCGTACCTCAACCTCCATGGTCTGCGTCAGTTGATATTGTTTCTCAAACAGCATGGAAAGCGTGTCCTGAATCTCGTCCAGCGTCCATTCGCCGCCGTGCCATGCCGTCAGGATAGAGATCAGCACATAAGGGTCGTGGCCTATTTCGTCCAGGTCGTAGCGATATTCGTCGTATCCGCTGTGAAGCGTTTCATAGTTGTCCACTTCGTTCTGAAGGTCCGCTTCCATCGCGGCGTAAGCGGCCTCCGCGCCCAGCATGGACTCATCCGTTGAGGGATAGGTGGAAATTGTGACGCCGGACAACCCGCCCTCCAGCAGAACCGAGAAAGAGGATATGCTGTTTAAAAACAGTACCAGCACTACAAAAATGCCGACGGCAATAAGAAAGCCCTTGGGGTGCCGCCCGATAAAATCCGCCGCCCGTTTTCCCTCCCGCGCCGCCGTTTTTGCCGTCTTTGCGGTGCTTTCGGCGGCCTTGCCGGTAAAACCTGCCGTTTGACCGGCCCGTTTCGCGGCGGCGTATTGTTTTTTGATAGCCCGCTTCTGCTGCCAGCGGGAAAGCGGATTGCTGGAAAGTCGGGGACTGTCCCGCGCGGCTTTCTTCTGAAAATAATACAGGTTGGCACGATCCAAGCGGTTTTCCGCTTTGGCCGCTTGCCGGTGAGGTTTCAGCTTATGGGAACGGTAGGCGCTCCTGCCTGCACGGGCTGAAAGCTCGGCGGTTTCCTCGCTCTTATGCGCGGCCTCTATGCCTGCGTTCTCATCCTCGGATTGCCGGATTTCGCGGTGGAACTGCAACATGACGGCTTTGCCGGGTGCGTCCCGGATTTCATGGGTAAGTTTGGAAGGCGGCTTTTTCTTATCCTCAAATTTCAAGCGCGTCGTGACCTTGCCGGTGGCGGGGTTCACGACGCGCTCTTTTGTGTTTACCGTTTTCTTCGGTATCTTTTTTTCTGCCTTATCCGCATTTATCGCCGCTTTCTGTACCTTGCGGACAGGCTTTTTCAATGCGGGATCGGTACGTTCCTCGTCCGTAAATTTCAGGCGGGGCGCTCGTTTTTCCATATTCCTCACCTCGCTTTCTGCCATGCGCGGGCGTTCATGTCGCCGCCATTTCCTGCCATTTGGTGGTCATGGTCCGGTACAGCTCCGTGTCCTTCGGGAAGTGATCTTCAAAAGGCAGGATGACATTTCCGTAAAACAGCAGCCCTTCACCTTCACCGGATTGGGTGACGTAGGAGAGCTGGTGTGTGGAGATGCCCAGCTGCTTGGCAAGAATCTGACGGTCCCCGGATGCCTGATTGAGCATGTAAATATAATCCGAGTTTTCAAAAATGTTTTCGATCTCGCGGGAGGAAAGCAGGTCCTTGATATTCTGCGTAATCCCTGTCGGTATGCCGCCCCATTTGCGGAACCGCTTCCAGATTTCCACTGAATAAGCGGCGGTCTGTTCCTCTTTCAGAAGCAAATGGAACTCGTCGATATAGTAACGGGTGGATTTTCCCTCTGCCCGGTTGACGGTGACACGGTTCCAAACCTGATCCTGGACAATGAGCATTCCGATCTTTTTGAGCTGCTTGCCCAACTCTTTAATATCATAGCTGATAACGCGGTTCTCCACGTTGACGGTAGTTCGGTGATTGAATACGTTGAGGGAGCCGGTGACGTAGATTTCCAGCGCCGTAGCGACGTACTGCGCCTCTTTTTCCTCCTGCCGCCGCAGCTCGTTGTACAGGTCCTCCAGAATGGGCATGTTTTCCGTGCGCGGGTCGTTCAGGTAATTCCGATAGACCAGCCTCACGCATCGGTCGATGACCGTCTTTTCCACCGGCTGCAAGCCCTCCTTGCCGCCGACAATCAATTCGCACAAGCTGAGAATGAAATCGGACTTGAGGGACAGCGGGTTTTCTTCCTCAGAATAGTTGAGGTTAATGTCCATCGGGTTGATGAAGTCGGTAGAAGTGGGCGAAATGCGGATGACCTGCCCGTGCAGGCGCTCCACCAGTGGGCCGTATTCGGCCTCCGGGTCGCAGACGCTAATATCGTCGTTTGTGACGAGAAACACGTTAGCAATCTCGCGTTTCGCTGCGAAGGATTTGCCAGCGCCCGGTGTGCCGAGAATCAGGCCGTTGGGGTTTTTCAGGAGTTTTCTGTCTACCATGATAAGGTTGTTTGACAGGGCGTTCAGGCCGCAGTATAGGGATTCGCGCCCATTCTGGAACAACTCCTGCGTGGTAAAGGGGATAAAAATAGCGGTGCTTGATGTGGTCAGGCCCCGCTGTATCTCTATTTGGTTGTACCCAAGCGGGAGTGAGGACATCAGCCCTTCTTCCTGCCGGAAGTCCAGCCGGGTCAGCACACAGTTATGTCCCCCCTGTGCGATACTCGACGCCTGAAGCACGTTATTCCTGAGCTTTTGTTTATTGTCGGCCACGTTGAGGACGAGGAAGGTCACAAGGAACATGCGCTCGTTGTGGCTCTGTAAATCCTGCAACAGTTTTTTGGCTTCATCGCCATAGGTAGTAAGGTCCGAAGGGAGAATATCCATATCGTACCCGGCACGGATGGCCTTCTTCTGTTCCTGAATCTTCATGGAATCCAGGTCGGTGATCTTGTGCTTAATGGTTCGGATGGCACGCACCTGGTCTATGGACTGGATGTGCATGGTAATGATGAGGCTGGATTCCATGTCGAGAAAATCCTTCAGTATCCGGTCGTTCAGCTCCGGCGCGAGGATTTGAAGAAAGCTGACCGCTCCCGCCTTATGCCCCATATGGAACGTGTTGCCGTTTTTGAACTCAAAGGAGCTGGGCGCGATGAAGTCCTTGACGGACAGGCCGGAGGGGGCCAGCCAGTCCCACGAAAAGCGGAACGGTTCCTGATCGTCCATGTGGAAAATACCGTGCAGCAGCCGCAGGCGTTCCGCGCCGTTCAGTGGTTCGGCTACGACGCCGAGCCGCTTGAAGTTGTTTAGAATATCAAGCTCCACACGCTCCAGCCGGGGTTTTGCCGTTTTCAGGCTGTCCGTCTCTATACCGAAAGTCAGGTATTTGGTCTTGATAAGCCCGTTGTTGCCTTTGGCAAGCTGGTTTTGGAGCATTTTGGTGTGTTCCGCGCGCAGGCTGTCAAAATCGTCGCCTTTGGGTGGGATGGTAATACTCTTTGCGAAACTGTCCTGTGTCGCGGAGAGGTTGAGGAAGGAGAGCTGAAACTTAATGGAGCTGTCGAAGTAGTTAAGAAATTCTGACCAGCCATCAAAAATTGCTTCCTTGTCCTCATCCTGATTGAGCTGATAATTGATGTCCTGGAAGTGGATTGTTTTTGTGTAATAATTGTCGGTTACGCGGCAGATGCCGTCGGGGAGCATCCGCTGAAACGGAATGCTGTCCTGCGCCGATTTTTCTTTCTTATCCGTCCGCTTCGCCCGTGCGACTGCGGCGTCGATCTGGCGGCGTTCATCACGGGTCAGCGTGTCGTAGAAATGCGCTTTAGCGGCGTCTTTTCCCTTGCTTTTTCGTTGAAACGGCTTTTTGATGATCTTGAACAATCTGGCACACCTCCTTATCCAGTTGAGATTGCCGCATCACAGCAGCGTAGAAATTATTGGTCTGATAGGGCCGCCGCTTCGGGCGTATAAACAGCACCCGGACGATGTTGCGGACGATCTTCTCCAGCGGCAGGCCGTTTTTTTCGTAGACGGCCATTAAAAAGAACGGCAGCATGACAAGCACCATGCAGAGCGCCGCGCCGCTGGAGCTGAGGCCCGCAGGCCCTTTAAGCAAAAAGAAAAGCGGGATGCCGATGAGCGCCCCGCCGCCAAAACAAATAAGCTGCCGTTTTGTCAGGTTAAACATGACCTTCATTTTCACGGCGGTCAGGTCTTTGGGTACGGGAACATATGCCATAATTTTTCTCCTTTTTATGTATAGTAAAGACTGTTATAATGCAAATATAACGGCCAAACTTGAAAGGGGTGCAGTTTTATTGCTTAATTCTAGAAAAACATGCGAATATCCACGTTATTCAAATTGCGATATAGACTTTACAATAATGTTTGACATCAGCAAAATGAGTTTTTATAGATATTCAAATGAAAGTGATATGTATTTTATCCCACTTGAATACCAAAGCAGTGTTTGTGAGTTAACAGAAAAGTTGAATCCATTCTTACGAGAAGCAACCGGTTTATGCCCGCAAATACCTTTATGTAAAATAAAAAGCGATAGATTGTTGTTCGATTTGTATGATCCGAACTTAACCGACTTTACTGTTCTTATGTTTGAACCCGTTACTGCTACTAGAAAGCAATCTAAGTATCCCTATCAAATCAATTTTTCCGATACCAGGAAAATGCCTGCTGAAAATTGTACCTTTGGCATGATTTATTTTACTAAGGAAAATGTAATAGGAAAAGCAGAGATAATCTGTTGGCACAAAAGAAAATGCTATGTTATTCATTTAGGCACCAAGAAAAATGTTGGGTTACATATTTTGCGTATTGAAACGAGCAATGACATTGGAGAAAAAATAAGTCTTTACAATTCAAAACAAGACGAAACAAACTTATTTAATGCGCATTAAAGATGCTTTTTGCAAAACTGCCTGTCTTGAACAAGGTGAAGCAGAGCAGCACCGTGTAACCCATACACGTCCAGATGGCCTTGCTGACATCCTCGTTAACCGAAATGCTCTGTACCAAAACGGCGTAAATCGCCACACAGACGATAATGAGAAAGCCCTGAAAGCCCAGCGCGAACAAGGAACGCAGGTAGTTTTGTCCCATGCCGCCCCATTCGCGGTTCATCATTGTCGCCATTGGGATTGGTGCAAGTGAGGTCATTAGATAGATTTCAATCATTCTCCCGTATACGATAATGAAAATGCAGATCGTGAGCGCCCACATGGTAACACCCACGAAAATGCTCTGGAACCACAGTCCGAACAGAGGGCCGATATCCATTTCCATCAGCCGTGCTTCCAGATTCGTCGTGATGGAGCTGATGTCGATGGACGTGTCCGAAATGATCAGGCCAGCCGCGTTATTTACCACACTCTGCGCCACGTCGAACACACCCATGACGATGTTCCATGTGTTTGTCACAATAAGGACAGCGCAGGCTGTCTTGAATATCCATTTGAAGAACATGAACGTGTCGATGTCATGCAGGTTATTTTTATCGGTGATGAGCTGAATCAGCTCCAGCGTCATGACAAACGCGAGAATCAAGCCCGCGATGGGCATCATGACATTTTCGGACAGAGTTCGAATCATGCTGTAAATGCTGCTGTTCCATTCCTGCGGTGTTGTGCCCACCTGAGAGGCGATCTGCCCGACCTGACTGTTTACGTTATCGAACATGCCGGACAGGTTGTTCATAATGCCGCCGACCAGTATTTCTTTTAGCCATTCGGTGATCTGCTGCTTAATATAATCCAAACGGCACCACCTCCTTTCCTATGCCTCCGCGCAGAGCGCGCGCGGAGCGTTTCGTATTGGCATTAACCGAACAGGCCGGAGAGCAGCGGAACGAGTGTTACTCCGATAAGTATCACGCCGCCGCCTGCCATAAGCTGCTTAATGCCTTGCGATTTTGCGCCTGGATTGTCGTTACCGTAGCCTTCCAGAAGGTTGATCGCACCCCAAACGGCAAGCCCCGCGCCGAGAGCGATCACAAGGGTCTGGAGAACGTCTACTGCGGAATTAAAAAAACTCATAATCTGGACCTCCTATTTGAATTTTGTATATGAAAAAAGCCGCTTATTTTGCGGCCTCCGTTTTACCGGAGAGGTCGATGGTGTAGGTATCGAACACATCATCCGGTTTAGGTTTGAGCTTTGTTGACAGGTACTTTTCAATGTCAAAAGCGTTTCGGGAATCGTAATCGGACAGGTACTTGTAATTCGGATGCTGGGTTATATCATACTTATCCGATAGAAAGGGACGGACACCGCGAAGCTGGAGAATGCACTTGCCGCCGTCGAGGACGGCCAGCTCATCGACCGAAGCAAGGTCCTTCCCCAATTTCTGATAATTTAGGCTGTGGGAAACCTCGCGGCCACGGCTTTCCCCGGTGTTGTAGGTATCTATCGTCTCTTTTCCAAGGGATTCGGCTAATTCCTTTAAGGTCGTGCGCTCCTTGCCGCCGAGAAAAATGGCGCTGTCGCAGTTGCCGATGATCGTATCGCAGTTGTCCTTATACAAGGCTTTGAGTTGGCTCTGCGCCTGCAAAACAAGACAGGCCGAAATCTCACGGCTGCGGATGGTGGCGATCAGCTTTTCAAACTTGGGTATCTGCCCGATGTTCGCAAACTCGTCGAGCAGGCACCGGACGTGGACGGGCAGATGCCCGCCGTACACATCGTCGGCCTTTTCGCACAGTAAGTTGAAAAGCTGCGTGTAGGCCATTGACACCAAAAAATTGAACGTATCGTCGGTATCGGAAATGATGATGAACAAGGCGGTCCGCTGGTCGCCCAGGGTATCCAGCTCTAATTCATCATAAGCCGTCAGGTCCCGAAGCTCCTGGATGTCAAACGGGGCCATCCGCGCACCACAGGAGATGAGTATAGATTTTGCCGTTTTGCCCGCCGCCAGCTTGTACTTTTTGTACTGCCTGACGGCGAAGTGATTCGGCTTTTCTTTTGCCAATTCCTCAAACATGAGATCCACGGGATTCTTGAATTCCTCATCATCCTCGCGGACTTCGGAGGTGTTGATGAACTCAATAAGCGTAGCAAAATTCTGTTCTTCCACCGGGGCCTCATAATGGATGTAGCCGATGAGCGCCGTATATAAAAGCGTTTCTGCCTTCTGCCAAAAATCGTCCCCGGCTTTGCCCTCTCCTCTGGTATTGGTGATGAGCGTCGTGACTAGCTTCAGGATGTCTTTTTCACTGTGAATGTAGGCGAAGGGATTATAATGCATCGACTTTTTGAAGTTGATGGTGTTGAGGATTTTGATGCAGTAGCCCCTGCGCCGCAGGAGCTTTCCGCATTCGATAATGATGCTGCCTTTCGGGTCCGTGACAACGAAGCTGGTTGGGTAGTCCTTGGAATCGCACTGCATCAGGTTCGGCTTAATAAAAAACCTCGTTTTGCCGGAGCCGGAGCCACCGACAATGAGGACGTTTTTGTTGCGGGATGTTTTGGGGTCCTTGGGGCGGTTGGTCATGGTGAGCCGTTCCGTCTGTGTAAGAATGACGTTGTTCTCAAAAATGGGATCAATGTACGGCTTGATGTCCTCCGATTTTCCCCACCGGGCGGAGCCGTATTCCACGTTTTTACGGAACTTTTTGGCGTTCCGACCCTTGACGTAAACTGCCAACCGGAGGGCGGCGGCGAGAAGAAGGCCCACGGCTACATCAGCCGGATGAAAGCTGGGAAGCGGAGAGGAGAAGGCGGCGGCAAAGCCGTCCATCAGGTGCAGGAACTTCCGGGAAGCGTCAGCGCCTTCGGCCAGCCGCCACGCCTGTCCGAGCTTGGTGGCAAACAGCGCGACGAACAGATACGGCAGATTCCTCAGGAACAGCTTTTTTGTCTTTGTGTTCATCGCGTCCGCTCCTGTTCCTTATGCCTCACGCGGTCAATGGTGTTCGCCTTGACCAGCTCTTTAAATTGCTGGAGCCGCGAGAGGACGGAGGGCTTTTTCGTCCTGTCCACTGTTTTTGCTGTAAACTCCATCATGGCGGCGGTGAGCGCGTCCGCGTCCCGCGCTTTAAAAAAGACGAGATATTTTGGCGGCGACACGCTTCGGTCCTTTTTTACGGCGTAGTCCACGCCGTATTTCCGCGCCACACGGTCAAAGGATTTTATGTTGCTGTCAGTAATCTCAATGTTGGACACACCCGCGTTTTGCCCGACCAGTTCCTTCACCGTCTGCTTGCCGTGAGCAACGATGGAACCGGAGCGGGCTTTTGTAATTTTCTTATCCTTGCGATGCGCCAGATACTTGGCAATAGCCACTCTAAGCACCCGCGCCGTGAGCTTAGTGCTGCTGATAATGAGCGTCACAGAACGGTTTTCTACTTCTTCCTGCAAAAAACATCACCTCTTTATGCATCCTGCGGGTAAGAGAAAGGCGGCGGGATTTGCCCGCCGCCCGTCCTCTCTAAAACTGTGGAATACTCAGGAATTGCCCGATGACGATAGGTAACCCTTTGATGTACTCTCCAAGTTTTCCCCCGTCTCACACCGTGCATGCGACTTTCACCGCACACGGCGTTCCATCGATTACAGTAGTTTTGTATTTAATCAATCACCATGAAAGATAGCTTTATTATAGCGGTCAGGCTATGGTTTTAAGTTCGGCTGATTTTCGCAAAGCATTGAGTTTCCGCATCTGAACGGCATCCAGCGACAGCGTTTTAAGTATTGCCCGAATTGTGTTTTCATCCGTAGAATGTATAAGCCTATGAATAGGCTCAAGCACCAAAATGAGGTTTTTGTATTCATCACCGCCATTTTGCTTTCTTGGTTTCCGATGATGACAATGTATGTCCTTGAGGCACTCAAATTCTTTACCGGTCACAGCGCATTTTCCCCACTGAGCTGAAAAAAGCGAAATGCGATTATCTGCGTATTCTGCACTCTGCCAACTTTGCAGTGGTTGCCTCATTAGCCGTAGCAAGAGTTTCGTGTTGATCTGCAAATTATCATGCAGACTAGCTCTGCCATTGGCTGTGTAGAAGCTGATGCTTCTTGTACGTGACACGGGGAGTTTCGGGTAGACTGAACCAATTGGGTATATGGGTTCACCGGACTCTGTCAGATAACGCATCATTTTGGTTCTGCCATAGAGTTTCCGTTCCGTTTCTGTCAGTTTCCGCCCCTTTTTGGCCATCCGACTACCTTTTTGTGTTAAAAGCCTGTTTGTGAGAACAGTCATTACCGACCTGTTTAGTGTTGAGCAGTCCTTACAGATTTCCGTGGCTATTCGGTAATAATTCTGCATTCCAAGCACCATGGAGTTATAGCTCTTGACTTCCACCGTCTCAACGCTGCCTTTCGGCGGATTTGCTATTTGCCGCGCTTGCTCTACCAGTGCTGTCTTTTTCCTTTGCAGCTGTTTGTCACTTATGTGAGATTTGACCGCTTGCTTTTTGCCCTTTTGCTGTACTTTAATTTTAAACCCCAGAAATTCTGTATACCGCCGTCTTACATTGACGGTTCTGGTCTTTTCCGGCGACACTTCAAGCCTTAACCGTTCGGCAAGCCATTTTGTAATGGCGATTCTGGCATTTTCCGCATCAGTTTTTGTTCGGCAGAATATCCGAAAGTCATCTGCGTATCTGATGATGTACATCTCTTTAAGTCCCGTAGACCTCATGGCATTGAAACCACTGCTCTTAATCTCAGTTCCGTTTTTATTGATACCCACCTTATATTTGTAGACGATAGGATTGTTCTGCCATTGGCTTTCAACCCAGTGATCGAGCTCATTCAGCACAATATTTGCAAGAAGCGGCGAAATGATGCCGCCTTGCGGTGTGCCTTTGGTGGGGCGGACGGTTGTACCATCCGGCATTTTGATTGGAGCCTTAAGAATTTGCTTCAGGACGTATATGAGACGTTTATCATGTATGCCAAGAGCCCAAATTTGCTTAATCAGCTTGCTGTGGTCTACGTTATCGAAAAATCCTTTTATATCGAATTCCACGATGTAGTGCAGCTTTGAGAGCTGCATCAGCCGGTATGTGTTTGCAATGGCAGCTTCCACTGATCTACCCGGCCTGAAACCATAACTATTATTACTGAATTTTGACTCGCAGATGGGCTCCATGACTTGCTTTATGCACTGCTGAACCAGTCGGTCCCAAATGCAGGGGATACCAAGAGGTCGTGTACTGCCATTCGGCTTTGGTATGTCTTTTCGTCTTACAGCTTTAGGGCGATAACCGTGCTTGCTGCCGAGGAGGATAAACCTAATCTTTTCTACTACGGTCTCCGGCGTAAGATGACCTATATTCTCAATTGTGAGCTTGTCGGTGCCGGGGGTTCTGCTTCCGGTGTTGGCCTTGATATTCCGATATGCCAGCAGGATATTTTCCCTTGACAGGATAATCTCCATCAGGTCGTCAAATATTTCCCCGTCCTGACTTCTGGCATACAGCGTATCGAAGGTTTCCTGCATTCCGTAGTATTCGGCGTGTCTCAAATCTTCGACGCACAGCTTTTTATCTGCTTTCTCTTTTGGCATAAGGCATCACTCCTTTCGCATTGGTGTCGGAGAGACCCTTTTTGTCATACTCGTAATCCTTATTTCGATTGAATAATACTTGCTTTGTGTAATCGACTTGAGGCCATTCCTCCACTTCCATTACAGAAGCTTCATTGGTTCGACCTCTGCTTTTCAGCACCGGCTCAACAGCTTATATAATTCGTCTGTTTATTCCCTGTGGGGAACCCGATACCTTTTCACGTTCCGGCAGCTCTATCTTTACATATACCCTTAGGTGCCTGCTCTGAGCCTGCTGGCTGGACTGTACCCGTGATACAGTATGGTGTTTCATAACTTCAATTTTTACTCCACCACACCAGCTGCGATTGCTCGCAGAGATGCATTTCTACATCCCCGACGTTTAGACCCGTACATTCGCAGGTTCGTCAGTCAATTTATGATAACATTCTCACCATGGATATTTTATAGACCTCCGGCATATGGGCAGCACCATCCACCTCTGGATAGCTTTCGTAGCGTAGCATTCCGCTGATTCGCCTTACGGTTGCTCTCTGCCGACTTTACCGAGCTCCTGACCATTAAGGTTTCCCTTTATATAGCCAGTCGGAGTATCAAGGTAGGCGTTTCAGGACGTTACTCCTTCATTCCACCTATTGAGTTGCCAGTTCTACCGAATAGTGAGTCATCTCCCTGTGTTCGGTGCCCAACCTTTTCAGTTAGGAACGTGTCGCACTGAAGTCGTCGTCATACATACTGCCCTTGACGGTGATGGTGACGCTTTTCGTCGAGGTCAGGTAGACGTTCGAGCCTGTAAGCGCTGTGGCCTGCGGATCAAGCGCCCTTACCGTGAAAGTGATCGTATAGGTGCCGTCCGGGGTTTCCACGGGGATGTATATTTTCCGCGCGCCCGTAACGCTGGAGTCGTTCACGGGGAACTGCCATGTGCCGTTCACATACTCCAGGGAAACAGTCCGTGCGGAAGTGAAGTTATAGCTTGCGGTAACGGTGGTGCCGCTGACGTAAGACGCCGTGACAGGCAGGCTTGCCGTAATGCCGTATCCGCTCTTGGTTGTGCCGCTGGTCAGCGTACCAGAACCGTTGTCACCGATGGTTACGCTGCCCGCGCTCAGAGAAGCGGCGGACGCGAACGTGACGCTGATCGTATGGGCCGAGGTCACACTACTGAACGTATAAGTGGATGACGCGCCGACTGACGAGCCGTCCACTTTAACGTTTGCAATTTTATATCCGGAATTGGCTGTTATAGTATAGGTCTGACTGCTGCCGGATGAAACCGAGGTGGAACCGCCGGGGTTAATGCTGCCGCCCGTACCAGCGGTGGCCGTTATGGTGTAGCTGTTTACGGCAAATGAAACCGTTATCGTGTGAGCCTTTTTTACATTGCTGAAGGTGTAGGTGGATACTGCACCAACCGATTCACCGTCAACGGCAACATCCGAAATCTTATACCCGGAGTTTGCCGCGATTGTAAACGTTTTGCTGTTACCTTTGCTGACCGAGGCGGAACCGCTGGGGCTGATGCTGCCGCCCGTTCCCGCAGTGGCCGTTATGGTATATTGAGTTGTTGAGCTGCTGGAACCGCCCGAACTGCCGGAGCTGCTTGAACCGCTGCTCCACGGATGGTATTCGGAGCCGTCCGTGCCACCGGAATAGCTTGCCGTCGCCCGTACAGATTCGGCGGCGTTATGAGCTGCCGTCATTCCTGCTGTATCACCACTCGCGGCAGCTTTATCGTATGCTTTCGTAGCACTTTCGATTTGTTTTTGCTGGCCCGAAGACAAATACGTTGAATCATATTTTGATACAACCGCCAACGCGGGGGTGCAAAAAGCAGCCGTCATAATAACGGCTGCTATCAGAAAACATATGCGATTTTTCAGCTTTTTCATATTCACTTCATCCTTTCGTTCATTTCAAAGCGGTCATTTCGTCCCAATGAACGTCCGCAGTATAAGTGTTTACATAGATTTCTACGTCAACATCGCGGGTTTCCCCGGCCTTGGGATTGGAAATAAAGTCATAATTATTCTTGAGCCAGGAAATGTCTGCGTTTTCGGGAATTGTGACGGTCAATACACCACGCACATAGGTTCCGGCATCATTGGCATGTCGGGATGCATAGACGCACGACAGGTCGGTTCTCAGCGAGATTGTCACTTTTCCGGCGCTGTTGATTTCTTTCTCCACCCCGTAGGCTTCGGCAAGAATCAGCTTGGCAAAATCAATATCAGGCTGTTTACCGTAGGTGTAGTTATCGCCCGATGTAGCACCTGTGTACGTGGTCGGGGTACGCCATGTATTGGTGAGAGAATCAATCCCATTTGGGTTGCGAAGTTTCCATTCGTTTGCGTTTTCAAAACCGTAGGTGCCGGTAAAATACGCGAACTCCGGATACAGTGTCAGCAGAAACTCATCTGTGTAGAGAGAGGTTTCGCCAGTGGCCTTGTCATACTCTCCCGATGACATATCATAGTAGCTGTGCAGCCTGTCGATTTCCTCCGGGGTCAGAACATCTTTGTAAATTTGAACTGTGTTGAATAGGCCGGAGTAACCCACCCATGCGTCGAGCGCCTCCGCCACATAGCGGATCGGCACATAGGTGCGGTCGTTTGCAAGGACCGCCGCCGTGTCCATCTTGACAGTGCTGGTACTGCCGTCTTTTGTCACCGAGATCGTATCGCTGCCAATCGGTACCGTGATAGTAATACCGTTTTGCTCAATGACAGCGGCTTGTGCGTCCGAATCCCAACTCACGTCCGCGCCCATCGTCTCCGCGACGAACCGCACGGGAATGAGCGTCCTGCTGCTTTCGTCCACAAATGGCTGTGCGTCCGGGAATGTGACTGCCTCGCCGTTGTATTTTACGGTCAGAACACTGGAACCGATGTTGTCCGTTGTTGCAGTGGTGGTGTCTGCCGCTGCCGCGCCGGTCATGCAAAAGGCGCTGACCATCATCACGACGGCAAGCAGCAACGCGATTCTTTTCTTCATCGTATGTACCTCCAAAATTTCAGTGTGATGTTGGAAAAATATTGCCTGTGATGCTAATTACATATTGTCACCCTCCTTCCAGCGCAAGCGCGATAATTTGGAGGGCGATATAGGCCGGGGCGACGTAGGAGCACAGGGGGATGTGGCGTTTTACCGGAAGGCGCTTTATCAGTCCATATATCACAGCGCCGATACCGGCCAGAAAAATAATTGCCGCCAGTTCCCGTAAGCCGCACGCGAAGCCAAGACTGCAAAGCAGCTTGAAATCCCCGCCGGGGACTTCGCTCTTTGTAAGCTTCGCCGCTGCAAACAGCAGCACGGCGGGGGCAACTAAGCCGAGTATACTCCAAAACGTGGGAAATCCAAAGGATATGCCGGTCAGGAGCAGCGTTACGGGAACAAAATTCGGTATCTCCCGCCGCTTGAAATCAACAACGCCGCCGTAAATTAGCACGGCGGCGTTTGCCAGTATGGGGATGTATTTCATGGCTGTCACTCCGTCCGGTAGTTCGTGGACTTTACCGTAAATTTGAAACTTACGTCGTCGAAGCCATATTCCAGAAAGAGCGCGGAGAATGTGACCGTCCCTGTGACGGTCAGCGTTGGCGGTGTCGCCGTGCCGATGATGGACTTAATCTTAACGGTGTATTTGTCAGGCATATCGGATGCAAGGTAACTGTTGAAGTCGGCGGTCGCCGCCGATACGTCCAGATGCAGGATGTTGTCGGCGCGGTAGACATCGGATATTTCCTTCTCCACGGCACTGTTGCAGCACCGCAGGAGGATGGTTTCCGCGTCATAGTAGTTCTCGTAGGCCGCGCCCATCTCCATAATCAGGAACGATATGAGCAGAAGGACAAACACAAGCCCGATAAAAATGATGGAAATGCCTCCTGCCCGGTCTTTCAATAGCGTTTTCACTGTTTCCAATACACCTCCGACATCCCGGCCACCTTCACCCTGATCGGTAAGTCCACCGTGATAGGGTTTTCACCCAATTCCAGAATCGTGATCCTGTAGCTGCTGGTAAGAGTAACATTGAATGTCTGCCGGAGCTGAATTTTCCTGCCGCTGTAGTACACAGCATCAACCTGGACACCGATGTCCTCCAGATCAGAGTTTTTCATCTGATCCACGATGTTTTTGGTTTCTGTCTCGTCGTATACGCCTGTGATTTCAATGCTGCGCACCACGCGGCGGCAGATGTAGCTTGCGTTGTAATACTGCATGATGTAGACCATGGCCGATACCAGCACCGCAAAGATCAAGACGAGCATGGCAGTTGTCATGAGAAAAGAAACCGCTTCGTCGCCCCGTTTCTGTCGCAGCAGGTGTCGAACCTTATTTACAACCGCCATGCCGCATCCTCCTATTTACCAGTTGCCGTTCAATTTATCGGCCATGCTGTCGAACATGTCGCTGAAAAAGCTGGGGAAGAACTGGTTGACCGCTACAATGAGCAGGCCGACGATGACCACGCCCACGATGATGCCGCCGATGGTGGAGGTCGCAATTTCGCCACTGCTGTTTGCGAGGGCAGACGCCGCCCTAATCTCGGCGTTTTTGGCTTTTTCGCGGATAGACTGAATGAGTTTTTTCATGTTTGTTTTCTCCTTTACATAATAGAATTCAGATTATTGATAACGTACACGACGAGGACATACAAAATCATGGCGATACAGACACCAATGGCCGGATAATACGTCCTGCGCATTTTCCCCGGCCTGAGTGAAAGCTCTTTTCGTATGTTTTCTTTGGCCTGACGCGCCATATCGTTAGCCATATAGCTGAGCGTCGCAGTCTGATCGACGCCGAGGCTCATATCGCGGAGCGCGGCGCACAGACGGAACGCTTCCGGCGAGCCGAGCCGGTCTTCAAAATGGATAAGGGCGGTCTGGACGTTGCCGCTTTTCATCTCGGCCAGCAGGATATCCAGTTCGCCGCCAAGCTCCGGTCCTGCGACCTTCCGATAAGCGCCGATGACGTTGTAAAGATCACGGTCGCTTTGCAGACTGCGGCAGATCGTGCGGACAAAGCGGGGCATCTCCTGTGAGATGATGAATTCCTTTTTCCTGATTTTTGCGCTGAGCATGTCGCGCTGTTTCAGTAGGGCATAAACCGTAATCAGTAGGGTAACGACAATACCGAAGTAAAAGCGAAAGAAAAAGCAAAACGCCGTCAGGCCTACGCAGAAAGCAATGATAAGGACCCTTCGGGCCGTGTATTCCTGCGGCGTCATTTTCAGATCTGCTCTGGAAAGCGTCTTGCGGAGCTTTGCCGCCGCCATTTCATCCATATAGACAAGGTGGGAGGTCACGTCAAGGAGCTGTTTCAGCGGGAAAGCGGCCCAAACATTAGCCCGCTTTTGCTCCCATTTGGACATTTTGGAGAGTGTCCGACGCCCTGCGGACGAGCCGCCTGTATATGCTGCCCAGACCGATTTCAGGCCGAGAAACAACAGCAGGGCGACGAGAAGCAGGATTACTGTAATGGTCATATCTCAGCCTCCTTACATCAGAAGCGGCCGGTTTAGCTTGACCGCCTGAATCAGCGAATACACCACCGCTGCTAGTAGGAGGACAAGCAGCGCCTGTCCCGGCAGTGTTGTAACGAGGACAAGATAGGCGTCTTTCATCAGGAGCCGGAAGATTACTGGTGCGGCAAAAATCAGGATCAACACGGTGAAATACTCCCGCCAGATGGCGTACATCGTTGTATCCGATTCCATCTGTGCCTGATGCACGTCGGCCATCGCATCCACAACGGACATGGTGACGTATTTCATACGCCTGTCGTCCTGGGCCATTATCAGCACATCGACCCACTGTGAGAAATAAAGGTTGTCCACCTGGTTTTCCATCCGGCGCAGGCCGGTTTTGACGTTGCCGTCGATCAGGCTGACATAAGTGAGAAAATCCCGGAATGGAGCCGGGTACTCCAGCAGGTCGATGTTGTCCTGTACGGACTGCACAAAATCCTCCGTTACAATGTAGGAGTTGGCCAAGAGCATCATGGACGATTGCAGCTTTTCTACTCGCTGGCTTTTTGCTTGCGTCAACTTGTATTGCAGATAAAGCAATGGGCCGAGCGCGCCCAGTATGCCGACCACAGTGGCAAAGAACGCTTCATGGAAGAACGCCTTTCCGATGGCCGTGCCGCCCAGCGCACCGAGTCCGGTCATCAGCCAGTAAATCGCTTTGGGCATCTTGACCTCCGCGACCAAGTTGCGACGCTTTTGCTCCAGCCGCGCGAGCTTTGTAAATACTGTCTGCTTTCGTAGCTTCATCGCTCCGGCCTTTTTCCCGCGCCTGCGTTCGGCGGCAATTCCTTCGTCCAATCCGCCGATCAGGAAAAGCGCCGCGCTCACAAGAAGAAATACGGTGAGATAGATCAGATTGATGTACGTCATTTTTCGATCACCTCCGGGTGGGTATCCGGGAACAGGCGGCACAGCTCCGATTCCGGCGCGCCGTTATCCCGCAGGCGGTGAAACAGCTCCGGCGAAATCGTCCCCACCTTCTGATGGGAACCGTGGGCCTTCACGACGCGTCCATGCCCGTCGCGCTCCGTTTCGCTGATAATGAACCGATAAAGCATCCGGCCTTTGAGTTTTCCGTCCTCGACGCCGGTTGCCTCGAAAATTTCCATGTACTTTCGGCTGTTGTCTTTGAGCTGCTTTTTAAATACCATGACCGGCCACGCGCCCGCGCACATTTCCAAAAGCAACTCGTCGGATAGGCCGGTCTGCGCCAGATGGCACATGGACACCAGGCGGCGGTATGCGTCATGCGCGCCGTCGGCATGAAAGGCGGTCAGAATGGTATGTCCGGTCTGTCCTGCGTTCGCCGCCTCCCAAGCGGCGGCGTCCCGGACCTCGGCGGGTACTATCAGTGAGGGATGGAACCGCAGGGAGCTGACAATCAGGTCCAGCATGGAAATTGGATTCGGCGGGTCCTTAGTCACGCTGTAAAGCACCCGTGCAGGGCGGTCGTTCTCGGTATCGTAGGAGGTCAGATTCAGTTCACGGCTGTCCTCGATGATAAACACGCGATTGTTGTAATCATCATTTCGGCGGATGTACTCGTTCAGGAGAAACGCCTCGTCGGTTGTTTTGCCGGAGCCGGTGCTGCCCGCCAGCCCGACCGAAATGCCGTTGCACAGGCAGAGCGTGAGAAAGTCCAGCATATCCGCCGAAGCGGAGCCGGAATCCAAAAGCTGCTGCCGGGTGATCTCGCTTTTGCTCTGCTTTCGGATGGAGGCGATCACGCCGCGATCTTGCGGCACTACCGGAGGGATCATGGCCGAAATGCGGGTGCCGTCGCCGGTGTAGCTGTCCACCCGGGGCGTTTGGGAATCCAGAATCACGCCGCCCATACGAACCATGCGCTTAACGATGTCCAGCGCCGCCGTCGGCGTCGGGAACGCCTCGCTGTCATAGAGATACCTGATATGATCGGGGTAGTTGACCTCAACCACGTCATAGCCGTTGATATTGATTTCTTCCACATTCGGATCGTAAAGATAGTCGGTGAGGATGCCGAGGCCCGCCATGTCCTGATAAATTCGCTCAACCAGTTTTTCCCGCTCAAAGTTCTTTCCGGACAGCGCCTCCACGCAGTATTTGAGGATCAGCGTTTTCAGGGTCTTGGCGGCGTCCGTGCTGCCGAGCGCGGAGGATAGCTCCTGTGAGTGCTTTTCTGCGATCATGGCGCGCACGTTTTCCAGAAGTTTTTGGTAATCAAAGCCGCCGCTTTCCCGCGTCTGCTCCGGCACGGCATCCCGCGCTTGCAGGATGGAGAGATATTCATACGCCGTGATACTCATGATTGCATCACCCCGTACAGTTGATTGATGGCGCTGGCATACGCCCGACCCTTTTTGCCTGACTGACCGAACAAAAACCGTCCTTCGCTTTGCAGCAGGGCGGCGTCTTTTATGTAGGGGATTCTGATCTCCGGCACACATTTCAGCAGCTTATACAGCTTGGCGCTGTCAAGGGCCTGCGTGACCTCCGAGCCGACACAGACGGTTTTACTCCGTACCGCCTGCAACGCCTTTCTGTTGGCCCGGTGCCACATGACGCAGGAAACCGGACCGCCCATGCAAAGGAGAACCTGATCCGCTTTGTTCAGCGACCACGCGGCGATAAGATTATCCGGCTGGGACGGGCAATCCACCAGGACGAAATCAAAGGTGTGCCGTGTCAGGTCCAGAAGCCGCTTTACCTGCTCGTCCGAATAGTCGTTGTCAAAGGCGTTGGCCGTCACCGGCATGGCCAGCACATAGAACAGCTCGTCCACCCGGAACATCGTCTGCCGGATACCCGCGCGGCCACGGAGCGCCGTCCCCAGGCTCTGTTCCTCCGGGATTTTTACGCTGAGCAAAGCGGAAAGCTCACTGTACTCCACGGGAGAAATGAGGCAGACGGTTTTGTCGCCACGGCTGATGCCGTAGGCGAGGTTAAGGGCAAGCATCGTTTTGCCGGACTGCGGCGCGCCCCATATTGGGCAAATACTCATTGCTGCGCCTCCGTTCCCCGGAGGGTCAGATGCAGGGTCTTGTCTTTTTCCAGCCCGATCAGCGTTTCAGCTTGTTGCTCGTTTACAATAAACACGACATACGCGGGTGCAAAGTCGTAATCCGAAGAATCGGCGTCGGAGGCCGCTTTCAGCTTTGCGTCCAGATCATCCAGCGACAATAACTTGTCGTTCAGCACCTCAAACACGGTGACGCCCATCAGCGCCTTGCTGACCACGGCGGAACCGCTGTCGTCCGAATAGCCGTACACATCCACAGTATCGCCCGCCCGCAGAATACCGGCAAGGCCGGAGGATTCGGACGGCAGGGCGATGGTCAGAAGATACGTTCCGCTGGACAGGCCGTAGCCGGTGCTTTTCCCATCCTGTTCATAGGCTTCCGGCGTCAGAAAGCAGTCGCGCCAGAGATATTCACCGGCATAGACCGTCTCCCCGGCGACAAGGCCGGTAATTTCGGATTTGTCCCGAATCACGTTATCCGGCAGGCCGTAAGCGCCGACCTCCTCGACGGTCAGCATATTGTCGGTTATGACGGTGCCGCTCTCCACGGTCTGTTTGAGCTTTACGATTTCCGTCGTGCCGGACTGCGCGCCATACAGCCTGGGGAGAAAAATAAACGCGAGTATCCCCGCCAGAAGGAGACACATCGCGCCGATAAAGATTTTATTTCTGAAAAGTTTGAGCAATCACATTCACCTTGCTTTCTGCGGTTACCGTTCCTCATGGGACGGCGGCTTTTTCTTTGCGGGAGAGGGTTTTTTGTCCAGTTCCTCACTCTTTTTCACAAAAGGGGTGAGGACGGTTTCCTTGCTGTCCATGTACAATTCCTCGGTTTTCTGCTGTGCATGCTGGAGCTTCGTGATGGCGTCGGTCACGTCGTTGAACAGGGAGTGGTACATTTCCTGATAATCCGGCATGTCACCTGTGCTCCTTTCCCTTGTTTTCTTCTCGGCCCTGCCCCTTGACGGTGAGAATGCCGTCCAGAGTAGTGGCAGTAATCCTAAGCCGCTCCGCGACAGCGATATCGTTTTTCATGGATTCGTCCACGGTTTTGCCGCAGACCACTAGCACATGGGCGCGGCGCAGGAAATCGCGGGCTATATCGATGCCGTCCTTATGTTCCTGCGGGATTGCGTCGTTTATGAACAGCGGAAGGAACAGAATCGGACAAACTGGCGTAAAGCCCGCGTCGTATACCTTGCGGCAATATCGCGCCGCGTCCTCGGTGTTCTCAATTTCATCCGCGCCCCAGGGGGCGGTGATATATGCGAGAGGTCGTTTCATACAAAATGTCTCCTTTCAGATTTTTGTGAAATATAAAAGGCCCGCGCCGGACGATTACCGTCCGCGTGAGCCGTCGCCGTACATATCGTGGTTGACCAGCGCCGAGTAGTAGCTGTCTATCGTGCTGGGCGCGTTGAACAGCGTCGCCAGCAGATATTTTTTGATGTTCCGGACGTAGGTGGTGTTCTTGTCCAGGCACTCAAAAACGTACTCGATGTGCATACTGTTCAGCTTCAGAAGCTTTTCCTTGACGAGAGTTGCGGGATAATCATCACCGGAGACGCAGATCGTTGGCCTGGTGGAACAGAGCGTTTCCACAATGAGGTCTACGATTTCGTCCAGCCTGTCCCGGTTGTTCCGGTGGTCCTGAAGGAGGATGTCATAGTCGATATTCTCTTTAACCGTTTCTCTGATTTTCTCTGCTTCATCGCATCCCATCTCATCCGATCCGGATTTCTCCGTTCGCCTGTCTGCCGGACAGGATGGATTCGGATTTGATGGATTAGGATTTACTCCATGCGTATTTGATATTTGAGTACTTGGTAAATTAGTTCTTAATCTATTAGTACTTAATTGCGTTGGATTTTCCTGTGTAGGTTTTCCCAATACAGGAGTATCCTGTGCAGGATTTCCCTGCGTTGGATTTTCCAACGTAGGTTTTTCCAGTGCAGGCGGTTCATCCGGCAAATGCGGCTGCTCGTAAATTATGTACTCTGCGCCTTTGAGTTGTCCCTTTTCATTACGCTCTCTGGAGCGGACAATATACCCGGTGCGCTCCAGCTCTTTGACCGCCTCGCGGATAGCGTCGATGCTCTCCAAGCTGATGAGGGATAAGCCCTTAAGCGTGTAGTCCCAATCCTCCGGCAAAGATAGCATCAGAGACAGAAGGCCCTTCGCTTTCAGTGTCAGAGCCCGGTTTTTCAAATGGTGATTTGCCATAACCGTGTAATCCCTCGTTTTCTCCACCCGAAATACTGCCATAGGCAAACACCTCCTTTCCGGTGGCGGGCATATACGTTCCATTTAGAACGCTTGAAAGTTCGGATATTACCGTTCCTGTTCCCGCTGCCGCTTTTTCTGCCACTGGTCCAAGAGTTTAAAAATGACTTCCTCCATCTGCTGGGGGGTGTATGACTTTGGGAAGTATCTTTTTAGCTTATCCCCGGAGAGCGTCACCTTGTCCAATTCACCTTTCTTTTCCTCCGACATGATTGCCAGCATACTGTCCTCGGTCAAATGGCCATCCTGACTGAACTTCTTCAGCCGCTGAGCCTGCGAAAGTGAGGGGGTGGCCTGTTCACTTTCAATGGTGTCCAGCAAAAGCGTCTGTTCCTCCGGCTTGAGATAAGAAAGTTCCACGGCGGGGGTCATGGCGATTTTCTTTTCGTCCACCAGCTGCTGAAGTTCCGGAGACAGCTCTGTGAGGCGTATATATCGCCGCACCGTGTCGCCGCTGATATTAGCTCCTTTGGCCACTTCGTCATCACTACGGAAATTAGCCGCAACTTGCGGCGCATTTTCTTTGGACGGTCTGCCAGCCTGCCGCTTGATGGCTATCAACTTCATTTTGTATGCTTTTGCCCGTTCGCTCGGTAAGATATTTTCACGCTGAATGTTGCTGTCAACCATGATAATGGTCGCGGCGTCATCGTCCAGATCACGGACAATGACCGGCATGGTAGGAAGCCCCGCAAGCTCGCAGGCGTGTTTGCGCCGGTGACCGGAAATAAGCTCATAACCGCCACCCGCACGTGGACGGACAATGGCTGGGACAAGGATACCGTATGCTTTCACGCTCTCCACGGTTTCCTGCATAAAATCATCATCTCTCACCTGGAACGGATGGTCGGGGAACGAGTGTAGCTCTGCCAGCGGAATGTCCATGACCTTTTCTCGCTTATCGTCCGCGCGGGTTTCCTCCGTGGAGAAAATATCATCGTAGCTGTTCAGACTTATGTTTTTGGCGCTGCTTTTCAAGCTTCAACACCTCCTTCGTCAGCTCCCGGTAAGCCTCGGCAACCTTACCTTTTGGATCGTGGGCGTAAATGCTTTTACCCTCCGCGCTTATTTCAGCGGCACGGACGGAATGGGGTATGTCCGTGTCAAAGACTTTGAGCTTTGAGCCATAGGTATCCCTCAGCAGGGTACTGATTTCCTTGGCATAGTTGGTGCGGCTGTCCACCATTGTCAGCAGGATACCGTCAATTTTGAGCTTAGGATTGATCTGCCGCCGCACCTTGTTGATTGTCTGCAAAAGCTGTTCGAGGCCCTTTGCTGGAAGATACTGCGCTTGAACGGGAATGAGAACGCTGTCGGCTGCGGCCATTGCATTAACAGTCAGCATCCCCAGCGAGGGCATGCAGTCCAGAAGAACATAATCGTATTGGCGCTTTACGCCGTCCAGATATTGTTTTAGGACTTTTTCGCGGTTCATGGCGTTGATAAGCGAAACCTCCATGCCAGAAAGCTCAATGTTGGCGGGCATGAGGGCTACACCTTCGTCGTGATGCAGAAGACCCTCCCTGGGGTCAATGGTTTCCTCCGTCAGAACTTTTCCCATCACCGTTGTCAGTGTTACGGGTAAAAGGTCAGGCTGTGGATTTCCCAAACTGATGGTCAGAGAGCCTTGCGGATCGCTGTCCACCAAAAGCACCTTTTTCCCTTCCAGTGCCAGTCCGATGCCGAGGTTAGCGCAGGTGGTTGTCTTACCGACGCCACCTTTTTGGTTGACGACGGCGATTACATTTGTCATTTGATTTCACCTCCAGAAATAGTGAAATGGCCCACCAAATATGATAGGCCATTTCATAGTTTGATTGCTTTCACATGTATTTTCACAGAGCCCAATAATCACCTCCCCAAAAATGTGATTATAATGATAATTACTCGCGAAATGCATTGAACAATGTAATAATTTCCAGTATAATAAAATATAATTAGGCTAATCCCGGCAAAATTGCCGAATTATAGAGATTTGTGACTATGGGGCCTGCTCTCAGCAATCGTATGGCAGTCAGTTAGGCAAACCGCTCTGCCACTAGGTGGAGCGGTTTGCCTAACTATACATGATATACACGCTTCAGACTAAAGGACATGGGGAGAGTTGATGACATGGCTATCTCAAAAATCAAAATCTGCAACTTTAAAGGCTTTAAGGGCCTTTTTACACTGGAACTGAATAAGGGCCTTAACATCCTTGTCGGCAACAACGAGACTGGCAAGTCAACTATCCTTGAGGCCATTCATCTGGCCTTAACCGGGCTATATGGCGGCAAGTATATACATAACGAACTGTCTCAATACCTCTTTAACAACGAGGTTGTTGAAGAATATCTGCAATCTGTTAATGACAGCTCACCGATAGAGCCGCCATGCGTTTTGATTGAAATATACTTCGACGGATCAATTGATCCGGAATTTGAAGGTAACCTAAATACCGATCACGCCTCAAAGGTTGAGGGTCTGCAATTTAAAATCGCTTATAACGACAAATATAATGACGAATACCAAAAGGTCGTCAACGCCAAGCAACTGTCTAGTTTACCTATTGAGTATTATGAGGCTTCATGGATGTCTTTTGCCCGCCAGCCGATAACGGTTAGAAGTATCCCAATTAAATCTGCAATGATCGATTCCTCAAATTACCGCTATCAAAACGGCTCCGACATCTACATATCGCGTATCGTCAAGGATTTACTCTCCCCTGATGAAATAACTTCCGTGGCTCAAGCACACAGGAATATGCGCGACGGCTTTGTCAGTGACGAAGCCATTAAAGCCATTAACGACAGAATCAGCAAGGAATCAACCATCATTGATGGTAAAGTTTCTATCTCAGTTGATCTGGGAACAAAAAATGCTTGGGAAAACAGCTTGGTCACGCAGATTGATGAAATTCCCTTCGGCTATATCGGTAAGGGCGCTCAGTGCGTTGTGAAAACGGAACTGGCCTTAACCCATAAGCGCGCTCAAGATGCCAGCATCATTCTTTTAGAAGAACCCGAAAGTCATTTGTCATATTCCAAGTTGAATCAGCTCATAGCGGCGATTGAGAAGAAATATTCAGACAAGCAGATAATTATCTCCACACATAACAGTTTTGTAGCCAACAAGCTGAACTTAAATAATATCGTGCTGCTAGATAACCACGAAACGGTAAAAATCAAAGACCTCGCCTCCGCTGATTTTTTTAAGAAAATCGCTGGTTATGACACATTAAGGCTGATGCTCTGTAAAAAGGCCATCCTTGTCGAGGGTGATTCAGATGAACTGGTGGTTCAGAAGGCTTATATGCAACAGAATGGCGGTCGCTTACCAATTCAGGATGGCATCGACGTCATTTCAGTCGGAACGTCTTTTCTCAGATTTCTTGAGATTGCCAGTTGCCTAAAAAGACCTACTGCGGTCGTAACGGATAATGACGGCGACGTTGAGGCTTTAAAGAAAAAATATGTCGATTATCTCGGAGAAAATCAGAAGCCGTTTATCAAAATCTGCTTTGACGAGACTGTCGACGCGGGCACTTTAAAGATAGGGGCAGCCGACTATAACTACAATACACTTGAGCCGAAGCTGCTAAAGTCTAATAGCCGGGCTTTATTTAACCGAATATTCGGTACGAAATATACCAGCGATGATGATCTGCGAAAACACATGAAGCAGAACAAGACCGAATGCGCTATGGCTGTTTTTGACACGACAGAAACGATTACTTTCCCAGATTATATACTGGAGGCAATAACGGCTGATGAATAAGCTCATTATTGCAGCCGCTGGTTCGGGTAAAACGACATATTTAGTAAATGAAGCTTTGAAGATTACATCTGATAAAGTCTTGATTACGACTTTTACGGACGCGAATGAGCATGAAATCAGAGCAAAATTTATACAGCTGAACGGCTCTGTTCCGGAGAACGTGACCATTAAGACGTGGTTTTCGTTTTTATTACAACACGGCGTCAAGCCGTATCAAGACGTTCTGCTTGCTGCTGACACTATGGGACTACTGCTAGTTAATAATAAATCTGCCCTTAGATATAGCTTTAAGGGTCGTCCAGTTTATTATCCAGAAACAGATGTCAGGCATTATTACTTCAGCACCGGTATGAAGATTTATTCCGATAAAATTGCAAAATTTGCTTATGTAGTGAATCAGAAGACTAACGGATTGATTATTGATAGAATTAGACGTATTTATCCCTACATCTTTATAGACGAGGTTCAGGATTTGGCTGGCTACGATCTTGAGTTAGTTCATTTGCTCTTGAAATCGCCGAGCGTTATCATGATGGTCGGCGATCCACGCCAGGTAACTTATCATACGCATGAAGAAGCCAAAAACAACAAATACGCCGAAGGTCAGATCGAGCAATTCATCGTCGATAAATGCAAAGATACGACCGTCGAAATTGATAAGACTTCGCTAAAAACGACTCACCGTAATTGTAAATGTATATGTTCATATGCAAATAGCATTTTCCCGGATTACGAGCCTTGTGATGCCGATGAAAAATGCTCAACTGGGCATGATGGCGTTTTCTTTGTCAAGCCTGGCGAAGTTGATGAATATTTAAGACGATATAGGCCTACCCAGCTAAGGGATAAGATAACAGTGCAGGTAAACTCTTTATACGATGTCTTTAACTTCGGAGAATCCAAGGGATTAACCTTAAAAAGAGTTTTGATCTATCCTACAAAACCAATAATTGACTGGGTTAAGAATAATAGTTCTGACCTCGCATTTCAAAGTCGTTCAAAATTCCATGTCGCCGTTACGAGAGCGGAATACAGTGTGGCTATCGTGTATGACTATACCAACAAACCAAGCATTTTTGGTATCCAGAACTATGAAATACCAAGATAATGCTATACGAATAGCATCGGAGGATAAACAATGGTACAGCGAGTTTATAGTAAGTGTAGTCTTTGCGGCAAAGTTACAATGATAAAGTATCAAGCAGGACACAGCAGTTTTCCAATTATTTATACCTGTCCAAGCTGTTTATCTGAAATACGAGGTTACTGTAAAAACGATGATGAACATGTGGAATTACATATTAATTTTGAAAATGCAGAGACAATAAGTGAAATTATAACTCCGGATTATTTTCTAACTGCTTCAAGAGAATTATTGACTGCCCATATTAAAAAATATGAAGAGGATGATGATTTTTCTCCCTCTCCATTTATCATATTAAGTGATGTATTATACGGACTCTCAGACGATAGTAATTGGAAACGGGCAATGCATTTTGCAGAGATTGATGCTCCTACCTACAATAAAATATTTGATTATGTGCAACTATGGGAGCATGGACAAGAAAGCTTACTTGCAGATAAACTCAGACCCATCTTGCCTACAAACTTTTTCCCTCTCAACAATCGTCTTGAAATCTATCGAGGTCTCCGTACCTACTATGTCCAATTTGTGGCGGGTTTGCTTCCTGCAAACTGGAAAAAAATAAAAATACTTTTGAAAAGATATCTGAAGTCTATTCGGAAAATTTGAATCAAGTAAATTTATTTATTCGAACTTTCGAAGAAAATTGGGAATTAAAGCGCATCGAGACTAAGCTGTACAGCCTAATGAAGCATTTTGTAAAACTTATAGAGGGAATTATCCCTGCCTTTTTAATTTTAGATTGCCCCACAATGGGAGACCAACTTGATCATTTCGGAATTTCTACAATCTCGTTTGATAAACTATTGGATTTTTATCAAAAAAGTTATGAGATAATAGTTGATGCAGCTGACATACTAATAGCATTAAATAACATCCTTTATCGCAATAATTATGAAATACTACCGGGAAACCAGGAAAAATCATTTTCTGAGCGTCGAATTGAAATCAATAAAATAAAAAAGATACAAGATTGTTTATTACCAGATGAATGCTTTTCAGAACTGCTTGAAGAATTACCACGCAATCGAATTCGCAATTCCGTTGGTCACTATGCAACTGAATTTAATGGAGTGACACAACAAATCACCTTCATTGACGAGCATCAAGGAAAAAGGCGCGAGGAGTGCCTGCCTCTTATACAATTTGCAGTATTATGTATTAACAACTTTCACACAATTTTCTACTTTTCTGAAGTTGTTTACCAATTAAGAAAATGGTATTTCATTCTTAAAGGTGATATACCATTTTGCCCAAAACCGATAAAATATTCCCAAACTCAAAAACAAAAAAAGAAAATAGGTCGTAATGATCCTTGTCCATGCGGAAGCGGTAAAAAGTACAAAAAATGTTGTTTAGATAAAGAACAATAAATGCTACATTACTTAAAATCAATCTATTACATTAATTATTTATCATGATAGATTGGCTGAGAGCGTACGCGGTATGGACTTAATGATCTATAAATATTCCATTAGGCGGAGCGGTTTTCATATTGATGAAAAATCCTGAAGATACTCTGATAATAATTTATGATTCTACACACATTTTAAATCTCAAAAGAGGAGTGATTAGAATGAAATTAGAGAAACAATGCAAGACTTGTGAGTTCAATTTCAACGGAGTTTGTGCTGGCCATGCAAATACATATAAATATGGGGAAGAAATTACTGACGATACTAAAACTTGCGAGGATTGGGGTGCCAGCTTAGATTATTTTACCTATACAACAACGAATGCACCGCGCTTTTTGCGCGAACCGTTTAATGATTGCCAGATTTCATATGCTCAGTTTTCGTCGCTGCTTGATGACTATATTGCAGGAAATGGAATATCTATCAATATCTTTGATGCAATAAAGTTTATCTATGGAATCAGTATGGTCGATATTGCAGTATTGATGAATGTTTCTTACGGCGTAGTATATCGTGCTAAAACGCGTGGAATCCCTTCGAAGCGCATTGCGCAATTTTCAGGGGTTCTTGGAATATCGCCGGATTTGCTGATACCAACGACACGAGACTTTGATAAACTCCAAAAAGCAAGAGACGCATTTTGGTCTCGTCCAGATATTGATAAGCGACTAAATGCAATGCCAGAATGGAAACAGGAACTTGCACATGAGATTTCCGCTTTTTATTTCCAATGCCCGATCCATCTCGCTCAGGATTTTGCTCGTGTTGATAGACTTTGCTGGACACCGCAAATGCCCTCAGATGGTGTAACGAAAAGCGAAGAAAAAATGATAGCATATGTCACGCGGAGTAGCAAAAAGCATAAGCCTGTTATTAGACTTGAGTACTTTCTTGATATTGCTTGTAAGCCGCATTTGAGGGCAGAAACATACAATGAAGAGATGTGAATTTTGATGATTGATGAAATCCTTGTGAAATACTGTTTTTCTAAGCGAAGCGTTAATTTGCCAGAAGACAAAGAGATATACTATTCTTCAATAATCCACGAACTCGAAGCCGAAGGAATTATAAAAGATATTTGCGCTTATGAATGTGATAGCCCTTTTTCTTATGAGAAGGAAACTATTATTTATAAAATAGAGGCTTGCGAGAAATATGTGTATAGTTTCGCCTGTAGTGAAATAAGGAGCGGCGTTGTATTAACATTCCATTTTGCAATAAAGTTTTCTTATGAAACACATGCCAGAGCAGAAATTCTAAATGTCGAAATAAGTTCTCAGGATTATATATTTACTACTGAAAGCGACAGTAATTGCTTAGAAGTACTCAAGCACTCCTTGAGGAAAAAGATTAAGGAGTGGGAAAATAGATATTGCTTACTAGACAAGCAGTCCGCTTTCTATGCAACTAAATTGTATCCGCTAATATACGAAGTTGAGAATTTTTTTCGTTTCTATGTTAATGATGTATTCACGAAAGTTTTCGGCCCAAATTGGTGGAATGACACAATTGCAGTAAATATCAAAAAAAGTCGTAAAGAACGAATTAATGATACTCGTGAATATGCTGGAGCCTATAAAGATGTTCAACCATATTTGATGTCTTTGGAATTAGGCGATCTTATGTTGATTGCGAATACAAAAACGCTGAAATGGGTGCCATCGCATGACAGCAAAATAGAAGGAATCCTCAATCATTATTTAGATGATGACTTAATTCCGTTATTGAAAGCTCAATGCCAGACTCAAATCGATATTTGGAATATGTGTTTTGCAAAGCACCTGGGGGAGGGGTTTAGCGATACTTACAGGATATTTGAAAAAAGGAGAAACCAGATAGCTCATAATAAAATGCTTGACTATGAATCGTTTGAGAATATTTCTACACTATGCGGGCAAGTTTTAACTGCATTGAGAACGGCACATGAGAAATTTTGTGAGGAATTCATCTCAGAAGAGGAACAGCATATGATTGATGAATATAATGCCGATATAGCAATGCAAGAAGAACTGGATCGCGAACATTTAGATGAAATAGCTGAGAGTGAGAGCGGAGTAAAAGTTTATTCGAAATTACAAATCATTGACTTCTTTGGTGATGTGTTGCAATCGTTATATCAGGATGTTTTAGAAATATTCGGAGATAGAGAGGATCTAGAGTTTGATAGCCTCACAAAACTAGAAGCAGATGAAAAACAACAAGCTTTTAAAATTCATTCTAAGATATGTGATAATACAATTGACATCTTTGCAGAGCTTGATATCAATGATTCTCCTGGTGATACCAGTTTTCTGAAAATATCATGTTCCATGGAGGATGAATCAACTGAAAGCGAGGTGTGCTTTATTAACGGTGAATATAGCTTTAACCACGAACAGGGATGCTATATGCCGGATACTAAAGATGAACTGGATGAGACCTCGGTTGAAAGGGTTAAACAATGCATTTGTGACTTTACAGAAGAACAATTTCCAAACTTAAGAGACGTTGCAGATTTACAAAATCATTTAGATGCAATGGGGAAATCGTCTGCTATTACAGAGCGTGATGTCTATTGCAATGAATGCGGAGAAGAATATGTTTGCATAAATGAGGAATATGCGCCTCTTGGTACGTGCCTTAATTGTGGCGCAAAGAATCACATTATATACTGCACATATTGCGAGTGCCCTATTGAAGCTGTAGATATTGAGGATAAAGACGAGGAACTGCATTATTGCCCTGCATGCAATGAAAAACTGTTTGGTGATGAATAAAGTCTCCTACATACCAAGTGCTTTAGGTTGCGAATGTAATGCTCGGCATTCGGTTCACATCCAGCCTTAAAAATCAGGTGCGTAGCTCGCGTGGCTGCCGCGTGAGCTACGCACCTTTGGGACTTTTTCGGTTTTGGTTCTTGCCGACTTAAATTCACATTGTCGGCAAGTCCAAAAACAAAGAAAACGAGCCGGTTTCAGCATCTTTCAAACCATTTTTAGTAGTTTGAATTGTGCTAAAACCGGCCCGCGTGGTAGAGCGTTCGGTTCGCATCCGAGAGGTCGATGGTTCGATCCCGTTCGGGTCCACCAATTTAAAGATAGGGAAATCTGCAAAGCAGATTTCCCTATCTTTTTTTACCCTTATGCGGTGTGCAAAAGCATTGCGTTTTTGGCTTTTGCGTTTTCTTTGGTGCTTGTGCCACGAATAAAATTCATTTGTAGCACATGATGCCCCAGTACCTTTCAATAAACCAGAATACGATGCAGGCGAAGCACCCGGCTTTAGCCCATACCTGAAACGAATACCGGGCTAAAGTGGGAAATACAGTGTTACCATACCGCCACCAGTGGCTGGGGTGTTTTCGAGAAGTAGGCCACCACCGTGCTGCTTTGCGACTGAGTAAGCAATATACAGGCCAATGCCATAATGCGCTTTTGATGTTCTGCTTTGGTCCTCCATATAAAATTGCTCAGTTGCATGTGCCATAGCCTCTGGTGAAAAACCGTGCCCACTGTCAACCACACAAATACGCAGTTCTTCTTTTACGGCTTCTATGCGAATGCACAGCTTTCCACCTTCCGGCGAGTACTCTATGCCATTTGTAACAAGGTTTATGACAGCGCGCATCAAAAAAAAGGAGTCGGCAAAAAAGAACTGCGGCAAAAAGCCTTTTTCAATGCTCAGGCCGATGCTTTTTGCCGCTGTCAAAGCGCTTGCCTGCTTTTCAAGGCTAGCCAAAAACTCTTTTGTTGCAATTTTTTGGCGCACTGGCCGAAGGCCGCCTTCTGCCCTTGAAACGTCTAAAAGCACACTGATATATTGGTCGATTTGAGTAGCTGCCGAAAGAATATAGCCCGTACATTGCTGCTGCTCCACGGTCTGGCTTGTCTCCGCAAGCAGGTCGGTGTTTCCGTGAATCACGGTAAGCGGTGTTTTGATATCGTGGGCCAAAGCCGAAATTTGTTCACGCCGGTTCTGCTCCATTTTCCATTGTTTTTCTAATGACTCTTTTAAGGCGGCGCGCATTTGCTCAAGCGAAAGCAGCATTTCGTCAATTTCTGCAATCCCGCTTTGCTGTACCGTGAAATTGAGATCATGGTTTTGTATTTTTGCGGTGGCTTCTTCGGCAACGGCCAGCCGGCGCTTGAGCTGTTTTCCAAATACAGAGCCCAGCAAAAAAATAATAAGAATCGTGCCGATGACAAATAGGCACGCAAACAGTGTGGACGGCTTGGGAAGATGGCTGCGAAGAGCTGCTGATGCAAAATTGGCCTGATAGGTATAGCGGATGACACATAGCTCATGGTCTCTTTGAATCGTCTTAAAAAAGTGAGTTCCCTCTTGGTTGCTCTTTTCTTCCTGTGTCAACTGCCAGATTTTTTTTGCGTCTTCCTGCCCAAGGGTCCCATATTGGTAATCGCCGGTTTCGGAATATACGGCATAGTCATAAAAATCTGGTACAACGGCCGGTGTTACCGTGGGGCAGGAGGCAACTTCTGTGCTTATCAGCTCCAGTTGTGTGGCGGCGTAGTTTGCAGGTAAAAAGGTACCATTCTCGACCAGTATAAAAAAGATACCCAGCAACACGGCGGCAAGCACCAGAATAGCAATGCAACTGAGAACGAGATATTGAATAAAGAGAGTTCGGATGTGCACGGTCTGCTGGAAACGGCGGCGTTTGTTCAATTCCATTTGTAGCCTACTCCCCAAACCGTTTTAATTGGCTCCTCGCCATAAACGGCAAACTTTGCGCGGATGTTTTTAATATGCTCCGTTACCGCGCTGCCCGACCCTTCTGCGTCATAGCCAAAAACGGTTTCATAAATTTTCTCGCGAGAAAATACCTGCCCGTGGTTGCGGGCAAGAAATTCACATATCTCATACTCGCCGCTGGTAAACGGGATTTGTTCTGCGCCCACTTTGACCGCTTTTCCGGATAGATCAAAACGAATCTCTCCCATCGATAGGATATGCGCCTTTTCTCGATGTTCTCTGCGCAGGTGCGCCTGAACCCGCGCCCGCAGTTCGCCTATCCCAAATGGTTTTGTCAAATAATCGTCAGCGCCCTCGTTTAGGCCCGCAATCACATCGTTTTCCATCGTTTTGGCAGTAAGAAAAAGGATGGGGCAGTCTGTCCGATCTCGGATTTCGTGGCACAGCGTCAGGCCGTCAATTCCCGGCATCATAACATCCAGCAGGATCGCGTCAAAAGTGTTGAGAGGAAGCGAAAGCACCTTTTGCGGGTCAGAAATCGTTGTCGTTTCAAACCCATCTTTCGCCAGCGCCCGTTGAATCAAGCTTAAAATAGCCGGGTCATCGTCCACGGCCAAAATGTGCGTCATAATGCTGCCCCCCAACGTTAAGAACCTGTTTTTATTATAAAGGCAATGAAACAGATTTTCAATTTTGTTCTACTCCTCTGCCTTGTTTCCTTCCCAGCGGAGAAACCATAAAATAAAAAGTAAAAGCGCAAGGATAGTCAAAACAGGGATAAAGACCATGGCGAGTAGTTTGCCACCAAACGTTACGGATAAGGTGCCGCAAGTTAAAAATATTCGCAACAGCCGAAACCCCCACGCGCATGGAACAAAAGGCCAAATGACATCGCCAAGAACGGTGAGAAGCAACATACCTAAAATTGCTTCTACAATGCCGACCCCAATCGAAACGTTTTTACCAAAACGCAGGCTGAAAAACCAGTGAAGGATATAAGTGAAAAGGTTGCACAGCAACAGTATCATGGTGAGGTACAGATAAGTGGGCGCTGAAAAAAACGTGACGTGAAATGCAGCAGAAAAGCTTAGCGCAAAGCCGAACACAGCCAGCAGCATGGCCATACTGCCCAGCAGCAAAAAAAGGACCACTTTACTAAACAATACCAGCAGTCGTGATGGGTGAAAAAGCAGTTCCTGCGAATGCCCGGCATCCGCTTCCTGCTCTGCGGATAACCCTGTTACGATGCCGATCAGCACCGGAAACGCGGCCATCATGCAACCAAAGAACGAGGTGAGTGCTTCCCCAATTTTATCTTGCCGAAACGCGTAGATGATCAAAAAAAGAAAAATTCCGATTACCGGAACTAAAAAATGCATCCACAGTGCCGGCGAACGTTTAATTTTTATTCTGTCAGCGGATAGATAGCGAACAAAACTCCTCATTTACTTTGCCTCCATATTTCGATAGCTTTGGACAGTGATAATTGTCATGAAAGCAAACAAAGCCAGTGTGATGAAAATGCCGGGCAGAATGACAGTTGGGTTTAATAAGGCATCGCCCGCCGGAACACTTAGCCCATTAGGGCGTACCTGAATGACCGCACACATTAAACGAGCAGGGATGGCGTAGGGCACCCACCAAAAATTAGTTTCTGTAAGAAAGACGGCGCACACAGAATAGAGCCCCACTTGCAGCAAAACGGTGACAGGTGTGCCAAGGTGTTCAATAAGAAAAAATGAAAAGGGGACCAGCCAGGCAGTAGTTAAAAAGAGCAGCAGGCTTGACCAGAAGCTTAACAAAATTGGAATCCAATGCGCATCCTTGAACACACCGGGTAAAATTATCAGGGGAAACAGCATGCAAGCAATAAAACTGAAAAGTACACCGATCAAGATTTTGCCAAGCATGATCTTTTCTGGTTTTACCGGCAGCGCAAGTACTGCGTGGTTGTGCAGCTTTTTTTGATCTTTCATCACAATGCCGGAGCAGGCAAGCACAAGAAAAGCAGGTAAAAAAAACATATACCAAATATTGTAACAGCCGTTTTGATAAAAATCGCCGAGACCGACGAAGAAAACCATGACAGCCACCGTCAACGGTGCAATCAAAATCAATTTTCTGGTGAATGTGCGCTTGTATTTTAGGAATTCTGAAGCAACAATTCTCATCATGTTATTCACCTGCTTTTTGGTTCATGGCAGCCACTTGCATAAAAATTTCTTCTAAATTCTGGTCGGGGGAAATGGCGTCTTGATACCCCAGTTTTCCATTGGTGATGATGCCAATATGATCGACAATCTGTTGAACCTCAGAAAGGATATGGCTGGACAGAATAATTGTAATTCCCTGCGCGGGGAGAGACTTGATCAGCCCCCGGAGCTCTTGTATGCCAATGGGGTCAAGCCCGTTGGTGGGCTCGTCAAGGATCAGCAGCTTAGGGCGATTCACCAGCGCAATCGCAATGCCAAGGCGTTGCTTCATCCCCATTGAAAATTGGCCGGATTTCTTTTTGCCCGTGTCGGTCAGACCCACAATTTTTAATACCTCGGCGATCCGTGTGTCCGGCAGCCCAAAAATTTTAGTGCGAACTTTCAAGTTCTCCCATGCGGTCAAGTTTTCGTAGATAGGCGGGTTTTCAATCAGGGCCCCGATTTTGTTCAGGTCCGCACGGACCCATGGGTGCCCGTCAAATTCAATCTTGCCGGCAGTGGGGCGCAGCATCCCGGTCAGCATTTTCAAAATTGTCGATTTCCCGGCCCCGTTTGGCCCAAGAAGCCCGTAAATAGAGTTTTCCCTGACAGAAAGCGATATTTTATCCACGGCTTTTTGCTTTATAAATGTTTTGCAAAGGTCAGTTGTTTGTAAAAGAACAGGTTCCATTATAATAGCTCCTTTCGTTTTCAAGTGTAGTGTAACTTGAAAGGTTAAGGATTTTGTAAGGAAGTTGGAAAGTTGCTGCAAAAAAGAGAAGCCTTAAAAGACTTCTCTTTTTTGTGGACACTGCGTCAGAAATGGTTCTTTACTTTTTCGTTCCGGCCGCCCGGTATCCTACCTGTCGGTGCTTTCAATGGCCTTAGTTGGGGGGCCTTTGTGGACCTTTCTTGCTGAATTGCAATAAGTTGGTTTGCTTAAAAGCTGCTTATTGTAGCGGGCCCCGTATTAAGCCTGTAAAAAATCTTCTATGTGAATAATCGTATCCGCTTCCTCTGCTAACTCTTTGCTGTGGGTAACAACAATCACACATTTGTTTTCGTCGTGGGCAATGTGTTTCAAAAGGTCAATCACATCCCAAGCAGTCGCTTCATCCAAGTTTCCGGTGGGTTCATCGGCTAGCAGCACCTTTGCATCGCTGGCTAATGCACGGGCAATGGCTACCCGCTGCTGTTGCCCACCAGAAAGTTGTAAAACGTTGCGTTTCCAAAATTCTTTGCCAATGCCGATACTGTTAAGTATGGGTTGTGGGCTTTTTTTGCCACCCAGTTTTACGTTTTCAAGCGGGGTCAAGTAATCAATCAAGTTATAGCTTTGAAACACCAAAGAAACGTGATGCCGGCGGTGTTCGGTAAGGCCTTTCGCTGTCACTGCCTCACCGTTATAGCGAATTTCGCCTTTGACAGGGCTATCAAGCCCCGCCAATAAAGAAAGAAATGTCGTTTTGCCCGAGCCGCTTGGCCCAAGAATCGCATACATTTTTCCACAGGCAAAGCCATAATTCACATGGTCTAAAATCAGTTTATCCTTTTGCGATTTATAAAAATAAGATACATCTCTTGCTTCTAAAATCATGGTAATCTCCTTAACTTAATTCACCTAATATGTTGCGTGGCTTTTTGCGTAAAATAGTTGTCCCGGCAACCCCAATGGATGCGCCCAAGAGAACCACCATGCTGGTGCCACAAGTCAATAACATGTCACTGGTTATTTTTACATTTACGCCGACTACGGTTTGTTCTGTTGACTGGTTGCCTAAAACTTTACCCGCATCAATATCCTGTTGAATTTTTGCCTGTTCCACCTGTTCGACAACTAAATAATTTGCAATGGTTTTCGACACCACAGGTGCACAAGCAAAGGTAATTGCAACGGCCAGCAGCATAATCATAAGCGCTTCGGTGAAAAGCTGGCCTAAAATACTGAGCTTTCGGCAACCAAGTGAAAGTAATATGCCAATCTCATGGCTTCTGTTTTTTGTCCAAAAGGCAAATATAAAAGACAGAACAACAAACCCGGCGACAAATGTAATGATGATAAGCAACGTGCTTATTTTCTCTAAATCGTTAAAATTTGAGGACATGGTTGACATGTTACCATTTCGATCAATGAGGTCGTAACGTTCCCAGTCCAGATCAAGAGCTTCAACTGTTTTTTTTACATCATCATATTTATCCACATCTGCAATTTGAAAATAAGCAACTTGAAAACAGGGGTCGTTCTCGCTTCCCTCTGCCTTTTCAGGGAAACGCAAGTCGGTAAAAATGACGTTTTCGGATCGAAAGGTATCCCCGGCCATTAATGGCGACATAAATTGTTTTGTTTGGTAGATCCCAACAATGGTCGCGGTATAAACAGGGGCGCTTTGCGGGTTTTGGTATGCGTTAAATTGCAGCGTATCGCCAACAGTAAGGGCGCTTTTTGCCGCCAGTTGTTCAGAGATCACGCAGGTATTTTGATCCTTTATCCCAATCAACCGCCCGTCTTTGATTGTTACATTGCCAGACAGTACATTGGAGTCAAGTGCCATCTTTCGGTTTCCAATAAGGGTGATGCCGCCTAAGTCGTTGTGTTGGTCGTTGTCCGGGTCTTCAATGCGGTCAAAATTAACCGGATTTACGGGGGTAATTCGAGTAGAGATATTATAATCTGCTATCCCTGAAACAGCGGCGATTTTTTCAATGTCGGCAATTTGCAGCGATTCAAATGAGTTGTCTGCTGTAACAAGCCATTGTGTACCATAAGCACTTTCTATTTTTTTTTGGTGTATGCCGCCATACGAACCTTCAACATCACTGCCAATCATAGTAGTACACTCGTTCAACCGCTTTGAACGGTTTGTTTCGTTTACGTCTAGCCGCAGGCCCGCACCAACCGCTTGTCGCGTCGTATCTTGTGTTTGCACACTTGCATTTCTAGATGACATACCGCAAAGAATAAACAAGCTGATTGTCACGATTACCAGTAGTAACAACAAGCTTTTTATTGGCTTGCGAATGACAGAATGCCATGCCCTTTGTATACTGTTCATTCTATCCCTCCATTTTTGAAAGCGTATCCCTAGGGCTTGACCGAAGTATTGGTAAAATTGAGACCCCTACGGCAATTAATACAATCACGCTTCCCGATAAAAACAGCAGCAACAAGTGTTGCAGCTCTAAATGGGCGTTAGCCACCGCCCCCAAGCTATCTGATGAAAACACATGCTGCATTAGCTTTGGCGCGGCCAGCCCGTTGAAGGCTGCTGCACCAAGCATAGAAAAGAAAAATAAAACAAGGCTTTCTGTGATCGTTTGCCCCCAAAGATCTATTTTCGAGACTCCCATGCTGATCAGAATTGCCATTTCCTTTGTTCGCATTCGCATCCACATACAAAGCAATAAAGAGATAACAATGATCGCGGTTACCACAATCAGTACCAGCATAAGCGAAGTGATGCGGGTAACCTGTGCCAAGGGTGCCTGCATTTGCCTATATAACGTATCAGATGTCGTTATGCTTGTGGTGTCGTTAAGCAGGGGTTTTGTTTGCTTATATAGGTCGTTCAAGTTTTCAGGGGTAGAGGTATAAACAGAAATCGAGGAAAAACTACCTGTGCCGAACAGCGTTTCAAACAACCCATGGTCGACAAAGATCTGGTTTTCTATGCGGTAAGCAGCCACAATAGAGGCATCTTGCTCGCGCTCTATCCCCGAAAAGAAAATACCAATGATTTCGCCACTGGCAGTTGCCCCATTGTTTGTATTAAAAGTAAGCTGATCGCCAATGCCCAACTGGTTGGTTTCTGCTAAGATAGAATCAATCAATATGCCGCCTTGGGTTTCGGTGATGGGGGTTCCGTTTAACAACCGGTATTTTTCTTGGGCAAAGGGCCCGTCAATTTCGGTATTGTCAACCGCATGAAGTGTTACGGTCATGTTGATTGTTTCTGCCGAGTCTTTTAATGTGATGGGAAAAAAATTGGCAGGGTATGCCGTACCAATTGCAGACCGATTGAGTTTGCTTACATAGGGCAATTTCAAAATTTGGGCAAGGGTCTCAGCGGAAATATTATTTTCTCCCCGCTGGTCTTCTAAAACAAGCTTTGAACCGGCTTTTGCCTGCATAGAACGGTTGGTTGCCTGCGCAGTTTGTAAAATTATCGTTGCGCACAAAACCATGGTGCTTAGGATCAGAAAGCAAGAAAAAAGGAGAATACTTTTACTTTTTTTGCGTTGAATATAGCGAAAAGCACGCTGATAAAAAGTCATACGCTCACCCCTCGGTTCTGTAAATGAAAACACGGTCTGCTAGTAGTGTATGATTGCTATCGTATTCGCCACTAATCAGCAATTCAGTCTGCTTTTTAATATCTCCTACGCTGGCATCCTCATAGGTGATTTCGCCCGTCTGGAGATTTGCATGTGCTATTTGAAAAGAACATCCATCAGTATAAGAAACCGTAATCTGGTCCTGTTGGTCTTCATGGTCAGGTGCGGCTTGGCAAGCGACATCGCCATCGTTTACGACAGGCACAAGCTTACAGCCACTATCAGAAAACTCGGTTACGGTGCCATTTAATTTGCACAGCTCAAAAATTTCGTTTCCGTTTTTGGGGTTTGTACTTAGAGAACTTGCTCCGTTTTTGGGGTTTGTACTCAGAGAATCTGCCGTTTGTTGTGCCCCGCTGCCACAGCCGACACAGCATAGCAATAGCGACAATGTGATGAAAAGAAAAAGTAGGTTACGTTTCATTTTATAAGCACTTCCTTGTTTATTTGTCACGCTAATTATATGTTTTACAAGTTCTAAAAGTCCTATAAAAGGGGAGAACGGTGTCACTGAATTTTAAAGGCTTTTTAGATATTTGTGTAGTATAATAAAACCGAAAGGGCTTAACTATGAAAATATTATTAATTGAAGATGATAAAAACCTGTCTGCAACCATTGCAGAGCAACTACAAAAAGAGGGATACATTCTAGACTGTTGCTATGATGGTGAAACAGCTTTGGGCTATGCGCTAAACCCCGAATATGGGTATGACATTGTATTGCTGGACAGAATGCTGCCCATTATTGATGGGCTGGCGGTTTTGAAAGCCATGCGGCAAAAACGGATTTATACCCCCGTATTGATTATTACAGGGCTTGGTGAATTGGACGATAAAATCGACGGGCTTGATTGTGGTGCAGATGATTATTTAGTCAAGCCTTTTCACATCAAAGAGCTATTTGCAAGAATCAGGGCTTTGACACGCCGCCCGGCTGACATTGTAAATAAAGAGGTATTGACCGCCTTTGATCTTACTTTAAGCACCGAACGCAGAAGATTGACCTGTAAGGGGAAATCTGTCATGCTGACGCAAAAAGAGGTGGATTTAATGGCCGTATTTATGGAGAGACCCGATAACACACGCAGCCGCAGCCAGCTTTTGTGGAAAGTGTGGGGCGGTAGCACCGAGGTCGAATATGGAAATGTGGATAATTATATCCATTTTCTTAGAAAAAGGCTTCGCGAATTGGGTTGTAAAACCAGCATTAAGACAATCTATGGTGCCGGATATCGGCTAGAGGCGGCACCATGATAGAGAAACTTCGCAAAAAGCTGATGCTGTTGTTTCTTTGCTTTACCATGCTGATCTTTACGGCAGTATTTCTAATCCTACTAAGCAATGCCGTTTCAAAGGCGCGGGGCTTTGAACTTGAGTATGTAAACAATATGGCCGACGGTATAGTGGATCAGGTACAAAGCGGGGAGAAAATTGATGAACATACTCTATCGGTTTACGCTACTAACTTTAATATCTGGGTTTGCTTGTCGGATGGGGCTGTAAAAAAATCTAGCCCGGAATGTTTTACGACCTCCTCTGATATTTTAGTTAAGTCGAAAAAAACGCTTATCTCATCAGAAGGTGTCACGTCAAATAAAGGTTCCGGCCAGGAGAGCAACCGTGCTATCTATTTGATTTGTGGGGCAGAGAAGGAACAATATTACGAAGTGGAACACACTTTTTTCTCGAGTGATACCGCGTATGACCTGATCGTGATTTACCCCCAATCAACGTTATGGCAAACCATGCGTAGTTATTGCATCTGGTATCCGGCTCTTTGGCTTTGCGTGTTTTTGCTGATGTACCTCATGAGCCGTATGTTGATTCGCAAGGCAACCACCCCTTTAGAGGCGGCCATGAAAAGCCAAAAGGAGTTTATTTCTTCTGCCTCTCATGAGCTAAAAGCACCTCTGTCGGTGATCCAAATCAACACGGAAGCGCTTTCTATTGACAAAGGCAACGTGGCTTCGCAACATAAGCAGAAGGTGATTCTTGATGAATGCGATTTAATGTCAAGGCTGATTCAATCATTGCTGGCAATAGCATCAAGCGATTCTGGAAATTGGAAAATGAATAAAAGAGAAACAGATGTAAACACGCTTTTGATTGAAGTGTGGGAAGCGTTCAATGAACCGGCGCGCAAAAAAAACATTCGGCTGAATTTGGACATTAAAGATCACTATCCAAATGTCGTATGTGACAAAGAACGCATTTTTCAAGTTTTGGGTATTTTGCTGGATAATGCCATCACCTATTCAGCGCAAGGGTTGTCTATCGAATTTGGGGCAAAGGCACTGCCAAAACAAATCGCATTTTATGTAAAGGATCACGGCCCAGGCATTGCAGACAAAGACAAGGAAAAGGTGTTTGAACGGTTTTACTCCGGTGACCCTTCAAGAACAGATAAAAGCCATTACGGATTAGGGTTGAGCATCGCGCAGGAAATTGTAAAGCTTCATCAAGGTGCTATTTTTGTGCGAGATACCTTAAACGGCGGCTGTACCTTTGAGATACGAATACCATTCGAGCAAGGGCCTGTTAAAAGTTGACACGGTACTTTATAAGCGATTCTTTTAAGTGAAAGCGTGGTTCGTATGCAAACTTCTTGTTATAGAGGCAACTGATTGCCTTAGAACCAAAGCAGCATATAGTGAAATAATGAAAGCCACTTTTTTGAAAGCAGAGTGAAAGAGAGTAGCGGCGGTTTTACATCCCGCTACCCCCACTAACACAAAAAGAGAAGCCTAAAAAAGCTTCTCTTTTTGTGTTGCCGCAGTGGAAAAATGGGGGGTCTTACTTTTTGTTTTGGCCGCCAGCACCATTACCGGCAGTGTCTGGTTGCCCCTGCCCGCCGCCGTTTTGCGCACTAGAAGCAGCGCCGGTGTTGGCCGGTTCGGCTGTGTCGGTGCCATCGGTATCTTGCGTGGCAGCATCGTCCGGTGCCTTGGCGCTGTTTGCGGGGGCATTTTGCTGTTTTGCACCGTTATTTTGCGGTTCGGCCGGTGCAGCATCGCTATTGCCCGCGCCGTTTTGCGCAGAAGAGCTGGAGGCGGCATTACTATTGCTGCCTGTTTTTGTTTTGGCCCCGTTGCCGTCTGTATTATCCCCGGCAACTTCGTTCGTTTCTTTCTGCTGGTTTTGCTCTTTGTTTTTGTTGGTGCCGCTGTTCTTTTCCTGCTCTGCATTTTGCTCTAGTTGGGCGATGGCGTTTTCAATGCCCTGCAGGCCGGGCAGTTCTTTACCACTGGCTTTTGCTTCTTTGTTCAGTGTGATAATCTGCTTCATAATCTCGGTTACCCGTGCGTTTTGATAGCTTTGCGTGGTAATACTGGGGTCAAGCTGTTGCAGTTTTTGAATGAGGTTCAGCTTGCCCGGGGAGATGCCCAGTGCACGGGCTTCCTCCCGCAGATCCAGCCCAATACCTGCGGTGTAAACGACCGCCGTATTGCCGGAGGCCAGCAGCGATTGCTGCGCTGCCTGTGCCGCACTTTGTTGCAGGGTATCTGCAAGTGCCGGCTGGTCGGTCTCGGCGGTAAGCGAGATGACGGTAGAGCCGTCGCTGTAAACATAGCCTTTTTGCGCCGCCGCCTGCACCAGCGTTGCCACTGCGTCGGCAGTGGACTGCCGGTAAAGCTGCAAATCGCTTAGTACGGCATCCCCGTCGCTGTTGTAGCTTGTTGCGGTAACCACCTTGTCAAATGCATTGATACCAAGCTCGATGCTGGGGTTGATGTCAAGGCTGAGGTAAGCCACCGGGTGTTGATAGTACAAGGCCCCCCCGGCGGCCAGCCCACACACTAGCAGCAGTGCGCAGGCGATAGCCAGCAGTTTTTTGTGCATGCTACGGCCCTTTTGGGGGGTAAAAGCAACGGGTTTCCCGCTGGGCGTGCCCTGCGCCTGAATGAATGCTGCGGTTTCGGCTTTTAAGGTTTCTTCTGCATGGACCTGACCCAGTGCAGATTTAATCAAAGTTTTCATAACTTCCTCCCAGTGCCTGCTTTAAAAGAGCCCTGGCCCGGTGTAATTTGGAATACAGGGTATTCTCTTTTGTGTTCAGCAGGTCTGCTATTTGTGGCACGGTGTAGTCTTCGTAGTAAAAAAGGTAGATCACATCTTTGTACTGTGGCGGCAAGGCAAGAACCGCCGCCATCACTTCGCTTTCCTGCGGGTCCTCAAAGGGCAGCTCCATTTCATCCAGCGAAGAGACCCGCCGATTGAAAAAGCTTTTGCAAACGTCTTTGCATTTGTTGATGGCTACCCGGCAAAGCCATGCCTTTTGGTGCTCCTCGCTCTCAAACCCCGGGCCGTGCACAAAAAGGGCAAGAAACACCTCTTGAAACACGTCCTGCACGTCGGCTTCGTTGCGCAGATACACAAAGCAAATTCTGCGCACCATGTCCGCATATTGCTCAAGGGCTTTGGTGATTACATCGTTGGTACCGTACGGTGTTTTCTCCATCATAATTCCCCTTTCATACCCAATACGACCGGCAGGCCCAAAACCTTGCGCGCGAAGAAAATTTTTTTAGCCGGCCTGTTGTAGTTAAACCGCAAAGCCAAAGTTGCCCCGTGCGCCTGCACGCGGGCTTAATTAAATTTAGTATAGCATAAAGAGGGGGAAAATAAAAAAGCCCCAAAGTGGCAAAAAAGCAAAGAAAAGATGATGAAAAACTTAGGTAAAAGTTAGTAATAAATGGCGAAAAGAGTCGTACTTTGTTGTAATAAAACATTTCAGGTAGTACAATATTCATAAATAGTACACATTTTTGACACGGGGCGCGATGCGAAAATGGGGCTGTTGAATAGAAGGGAAAGGAAGTATTTGTTATGGCAATGTTCCAAAAGGGAAAAGGTCATTCAAAACCTGCAAAACCTAACCGTTCTAAAGAGGGTAAACTGAAAATTGTTCACCGCCTTTCTTTTAAAATATCGCTGCGTCTTGGTATTTTAACGCTTGCGATCCTTACCGTCCTTACCATCGCGACGGGGTATGCTGTTTCCCGTATCGTTACCCGCAACGCAGATGCGGCCATTGCACGCATCGCCGACCAAAACGCAGACCTTGCGGCCAATTATTTAAACACGATGCAGGTGCGCGCCGACTCTCTTGCAAAAGCCCTTGCAAAGCTGGACGGGGTACAGGTAAGCAAGGAAACGTTGCAAAAGCTGGTACACGACATCATGCGGACCGCGCTGGACGATGACCGCATTTTTTCGGTGTATACCGCGTGGGAGCCCAGCTTGTTTTTTAGCGATACGCCAGATGGCATGTCGATTTACGATTACCGTGACGGAGACTCTATTAAAACCGATATCTGGAACGATTACGCTACCTATAAAGACGGCGATTACTATGCGGTGACCAAGGCGACCGGCCGCGCGCATGTTACAGAGCCATATGAATACACATTGACCAACGGCCAAACCATTTGGCTGATCACCATCAGCAGCCCCATTGTTTCAAGCAGTGGCCAGTTTTTAGGGGTTTCAAACTGCGACATCCAAACCGACACCATCAATGGGCTTAGTTACGACAATGGCGGCTACAAAAGCTCGTACAGCGCTATTTTGTCCAACAGCGGTGTGTTTTTAGCCAATACGCAGGACCCAGCCAAAATGGGTACCGTGTTTGGTGCCGATGGGCAGGTAAGCGAAAAGCAGACAGCGCAGGTGCTGGACGCGGTAAAGAAGGGCACGCAGACAATATTAGAGCAGGAAAATCCGGCGACGGGGCAGAAAAACCTTGCCATTTATGCGCCGCTGAAAATCACGGGCATTGATGAGCCGCTTTCCAGCGCGTTTGTGGTGTCAAAAACTGAAGCATTTGCAGATATCGGGGCTATTGTGGGCTTAATCGTGCTGCTTTCGGCGGCAGCACTGGTGGCTTTGATGGCGGCGGCAGCCGTACTAGTCAGCCGCGCGCTGCGCCTGGTAAACGAAGTAATCTCTTCGGCAGAGGATATTAAAAGCGGGCGCCTGGATACCTGTATTGAGGCGAAAAGCAGTGACGAGTTTGGGCGCCTTGCCGAGGTGTTTCGGCAAACTGCAGCCACCCTTAAAATGTACGTTAGTGACATTTCATCGGTGCTTGCAAGTATGGCACAGGGGAACCTTGACACGTCGATTGAAACGGAGTACGCGGGTGATTTTGCCCCCATTAAAGAAGCATTACAGCAGATCAGCGGCAGCCTAAACCACACACTGGCGTTGATTAGCGCAACGGCCGAGCAGGTAAATGTGGGGGCTGGGCAGGTGGCCGCAGGTGCGCAGGCACTTGCCTCTGGTGCGTCGCAGCAGGCGGCCACCATTGAAGAACTGAACGCCACCCTCAGCACCGTGGCGGGGCAGGCACGCGACAACGCCACCAATGTGCGCACGGCCAGCGAGGTGGTGCAAAGCTCTGGCGTTGCGGTACAGCAGAGCAACGAGCACATGCAGGGCCTTGCGCGCACGATGCAGGAGATCGGGGATTCTTCGAATAAGATCAACGGTATTACCAAGGTGATTGAGGACATTGCGTTTCAGACCAATATTCTTGCGCTGAATGCAGCTATTGAAGCCGCACGTGCAGGGGAGGCAGGCAAAGGCTTTGCCGTAGTGGCCGACGAGGTGCGTGACCTTGCCGAAAAATCAGCACAGGCTGCAAAACAGGCGGGCGAGCTGATTGGCGAGTCGACACAGAAGATTGGCGCCGGGGTGCAAGAGACCGAACAGGCTGTTGCGTTGCTGCAAAAAGTGACACAGGGTTCCGGCGAAATCAGCGATGCAATCAAACAGATCAAAGAGGCATCCAACCAGCAGGCCGCCGCGATTGAGCAGATCACACTGGGGCTTGGCCAGGTGTCCGATGTGGTGCAAAACAACGCCGCCACGGCACAGCAAAGCTCGGCTTCCAGCGAAGAGCTTTCTGCGCAGGCAAGCCTGCTGCAACAGGAAATGCAAAAGTTTCAGCTGAAAAATCAATAGCCGCCGGTTGCGGTTTTGCCCAATCGTGCAGCCTAAATGAGAACGGCCCTGCTGCCACAAAGCGGCGGGGCGTTTTTTTGTGTGCGCAGGGGGTAAGTAATCTTTGTTGCTAAAAATGTCACAAAATTTATAAAGTAATTGAATAAGAATTAAAATTTGTGATATACTTGTTGGCAGTAAAACTGAAATTCAAATCTGCCGAATATGGGTGCGATGGAGAGTTGACATGGTAAAACGAAATAATATGTCCCCGGTGATCCCCATTTTATTGATTTATGTGGGCCTTTGGGTACTGCGCGCGGTAGAATATCTGGTACTTCGCACTGACCAGGGGGTTGTGGGCGAAGCAGTGTTGCATAAACTGGCGGGTATTTTGGTGCTGATATTGGTGCTGCGGTATTTGGGGCTGCGCGGGCAGCAGGTGGGGTTTACAGGGTACCACGCCGGGCAGGGCCTTGCGCTGGGCCTGCTGCTGGGGGCCGGCAGTTACCTGCTGGCCTATGGTGCCGATTATCTTTTGCAGCTTAGGGCCGGGCAGCAGCCGTCACTTGCGCTGTATGTGACCAGTTATTCCATCGATGGCAATTTGGGGCATCAAACCGGGGCTTTGTTTTTTGCTATTTGCATTGTGGGCAACATCATCAATGTGGTGATGGAAGAGGGCGTGTTTCGCGGGCTGTTTGTGCGGCTTGCAGAAAGCCGGTTTCGGTTTAGCATGGCGCTGGCGTTTTCCAGCCTGCTGTTTGGGCTGTGGCACAGTGTGGCCCCGCTGCGCAGTTATTTAGACGGCACCATAAGCGGTAAGGGCGCATTGATGGTTGCGTTAATGCTGGTGGTAACGACAGGGCTGGCCGGTGTAAAATTTGGTTTACTGGTAAAGCTTACCGGGTCACTTTGGGCCTCAATGGCGGACCATTTTTTCAATAATGTGGTCATCAATCTACTGCATATTGTAACGGCAGGCGGTGCGGATGCCATGCAGACGATGCGTATCACGATTGCACAGACGCTCTCTTTTATTGTGGTATTGGCTTTCTTTGTTGCGAAAAAAGCGTGGCAGAAACAAACGTTTCGCGGGGAGCCGGGGCCTTGGGGCAAGGCGGCGTTCAGATAACTTTTTAAAGTGATACAGCCGGGCACGATGAGTGCCCGGCTGTTGTTTTATGGTGTTATAAAGCTTCGTTTAACCATTGCAGCAAGGCATCCAGCCCCTCGCGGTAGCGGCGGCCCACCAGCAGGCCGGTGTGGCTGGTGCCCTGTAAAATGACTGAGCGCCCGCTAAAATAAGCGGCCTCGGCAAGGCCCCTTTGTACATCGTCCGGCGTCTGCGCGCCCCGCACAGAAAGCACTGGGCAGTGAATTTTAGCAGGGTCAATCGAAACCCCGTCTACGCCGTCCATCCAGTTGCCAAACTCGGCAAAAGCAAGTGCCGATTCTTCGGCAAGGTAGCGTTGCTGAAACAGAATATCCTCTTCTGTTTCATCCGCACTTTGCAAGGTATGTGCCGGCGCGGGCACCACATTGCCAAGCGTGCAAACCTCGCGGTGGGGGTAAGGGACCTGCTGGTACACCTGCCGGCAAACAGAGGATTCAGCAAGCACCAGCCCGCGCAGCGGCAAGGTCTGCGCCGCCGCCTGCCCAACAATGCCCCCCATGCTGAAGCCCACCAGTACCGGCGGGGTTTTGCACAAGGCTGTTACTGTGGCGATATCGGCCACATAATCGGCAAAGGTCACGCGGGTCATGTCCACCGCGCGGCTCAAGTAGTGCCCGCGCAGGTTCATCACGTAACAGGGGTAGCCTGCCTCTACCAGTGCGGGCAGATACTTGCACCACATCCAACTGCCGGTGTAGGCACCGTGTACCAGTAGCAACGGGGTTTGCCGGGTACCAGGGTAATGTTCTATAAACAGGTCCTGTTCGCCCAGCCAAAAGCTGTCGTGCGGGGGCAGTGTACTCAAATACGGTTCCATGTTAAAAACTCCCAACATTTAAAATAGGTGTCATATAGTTTTACATAAAACTATATTACCAAAAAAAAGAAGAGCCTTTACGAGAGGTTCTCTTCTATTTTTAATAAAACAGATAGCAATGTTTGCTGGTCCTGTGGGCGAATGCCCTGATATAACGTTTGCAGCAGCTCGGCTGAAATAGCATCAAATACCGGTTTTAGCGCCTGCCCGCGTGCGGTAAGCGAGACCACATAAACCCGCCCGTCGGCCCCATCGCGCCGCTTTTCAACATACCCCTGCTGTAACAACTTGTTGACCAGCACTGTCACGGTGGATTTATCGCGATGGATTTTTGCTGCAATTTCCGCCATGGTCAGCGGCCCGCCGGCAAACAGGGCATACAAAATATCACCGTGCGACGGGGCAAGCCCTTTGACCTGCTGCTGCGCCAGTGCCGTGGTAATACGCATATTTGCTTTTTGCCGAACCAGTGAAACCAGCGATAAAATATCAGTCGTATCCATAACGGTATTATAGTTTTATATAAAACTGTTTGTCAAGCAAAATTTTGCGGGACATTGCATCATACGGCTCTAAAATGCTACAATGGTGGCAAAAGAACCGCACGTTGCAAAGGGGTGTGCCTATGACCTGCCTGACCCGTATTGAGCAATATGGCAGCTCGTTTACCAAGGCCGAGCGCAAGGTGGCGGATTATGTTGCCCACCACCCGGATGAAACGGTAAAGATGAGTATTTACGACCTTGCCGCGGCGGCAGGGGTTGCCCCGTCTACGGTGACCCGCTTTGTGCACCACCTTGAATATGCCAGCTTTAACGAGATGCGCATTGAATTAGTGCGTGGGCTGGACGGCAAAACGGTGGATGAATTCAATGAAATTCTGCAATGGAGCGAAAACAAGGACGATTTAAGCGGCCATTTTTTGACCAACATGGCAGGGGTGTGCAGTGAGGCGCTGGCACTCAACAGCCTTGAAAAATTTAAAGAGGCCGCAGCGGCGCTGCAAGCGGCACAGATGGTGTACCTGTTTGGCATTGGCGCCTCGTCGCTGATCGTGCAGGATCTGCAACAAAAGCTGATGAAGATGCACAAGCGCTGTGTCTACCACATGGACGCCTATTTCAGCGCACAAAACTCACTGATGACGGGCCCGCAGGATGTTGTGGTTGCGGTTTCGTACAGTGGCATCACACCGGAGGTGAACCTAGCGGTCAAGCAGGCCAAAGCAAATGGCTGCCGGGTGATTGCCATTACGCGCTATGCGCAAACGACACTCTCGCAGCTTGCCGACGTGTGCCTTGTAGTGCCCAATGTAGAGCAGGTGACCAAGGTGGCGGCCATTTTTTCGCGTTATGCGCAGCTGTTTTTAGTGGATATTCTGTTTTTGAATTTTGTCAATGAAAGCGGGCAGGACCCCGCCAGAATGCTGACGGATTACCGCGCATTGCTGATGAACCTGAAAGAGTGAAAACCGGCCGGTGCAGCATGCTGCCCGGCCGTGTTGCAATAACAAAACCGGGGGAGGTAGTGTATGAAAGCAGCGATTGAAACAGTGCAACTGACCAAAAACTATGGCAAGGCACGCGGCATCACGCAGGTGGATTTACAGGTGCAGGAGGGAGAAATCTTCGGCTTTATTGGCCCCAATGGCGCGGGCAAATCTACTACGATACGCACCCTGCTGGGCCTGCTGCACAAAACCAGCGGGCAGGCACGCATTTTTGGTATGGATTGCGAAGAGCAGCGCACACAGATTTTAGAGCAGGTGGGGTATCTGCCCAGCGAAGTATTTTACTACGACAACATGCGCGCCATTGACCTGCTGCGCTACTCTGCCAGCTTTTACAAAAAAGACTGCACTGCCCGCATTCAAGAGCTTGCGGGCCTGTTAGAGCTGGACCTCAATAAAAAAATTGAGAACATGAGCCTTGGCAATAAAAAGAAAGTCGGCATTATACAGGGCCTGCTGCACGAGCCGCGGCTGATTATTTTAGACGAACCGACCAGTGGCCTTGACCCGCTGATGCAGCGCACCTTTTTTGACTTGATTCAGCGCGAAAACAAGCGCGGTGCCACCGTGTTGTTTTCCTCGCATATTTTGGGCGAAGTGCAGCGCATCTGCGATAGGGTGGCGATTATTAAAGAGGGGCGCATCGTCAACACGCAAAAAATTGCCGACCTGCGCAAAAACACCTACAAAAAAGTACGTTTTACTGCCCGGCAGCCGCTGCAAGGGTTTGCGCTGCCCGGCGCGGCCAACCTGCAAGTGGATGGTCAGCAGGCTAGCTTTATGTACAGTGGTGACTGCAATGTGCTGATGACAGCACTGGCGGCGCTGCCATTGCTGGATGTCGATGTGACCGAACCGGACCTTGAAGAAATTTTTATGCACTACTATACCGAACAGGAGGCAGGGCATGAACGTTTACCGGTTTGAGCTGCGGCGCGAATGGAAAAACACAGTGGTGTGGACCGCGGTGCTGCTGGCGCTTTTGGGGGTGTTACTGCTTTCGGTTTACCCTATTTATTACGATGGTCGCACCCAGGTGCTGGCGGCGCTGGAGGGCTTTCCGCCGCAGTTTGCCGCCGCTTTTGGGCTGAATATTGATACCATTTTCAGTTTTGGCGGTTTTTATGCGTTCAGCTTTTTGTATCTTTCCGTGCTGGGGGCAGTGTTTGCTTCTGGCCTCGGGCTGTCGGTGTTTGCGCGCGAAAAGCGGGCAAAATGTGATGATTTTTTACTGACAAAACCCCGGCCCCGCACGGCGCTGTTTGCCGCAAAAGGGCTTGCGGCGTTGACGTTGCTGGTGGTGCAAAATAGTTTGTATCTTGTGCTGTTTTTGGCAATCTGCAATGTGACCCCGCAGGCAGCAGCGCCCTTTGGCAACCAACTGGTTGCGGCATTGGCCCTGCTGCTGACGCAGCTTGTGTTTTTTGCCGCCGGCATATGCATTGCGGTATTTGCCAAAAAGGTGCGCACGGTGTCCGGCACGGCAATGGCGGTGGCTTTTGGCGGCTTTTTGCTGACGGCGCTGCAAAGCATTTTAAAAGAAGAAGCGCTGCGCTATTTGTCACCGTACCAGTATTTTGATGCGGCACTGGCGTTTGAAACAGGGCACTTTGAAACGGCAATGGCAGTAACGGCAAGTTTGCTGACAGTCGCTTTGCTTGCGGCGGTATTTGTAAAATACCGCACCGGGCAGACCCACGCAGTGTAGGGGGGCTTTGGATGAATATTTTACACAGAGAACTGAAAGCCGGGCGAAAGGCATTTTTGTTTTGGTCGCTTGGCCTGTTTGTGCTGGTGTTTATGGGTGTGGTCAAATCCACCGGGGTAACGGTAGATGGTGGCGGTCTTGCCTCATTGCTGGATTCTTTCCCGCGGGTGGTGCTTGCCGTTTTTGGCATGGCGGGTGTTGATATTGGCACCTTTGGCGGGTTTTATGCCGTGCTGGCACAATACGCGCTGGTTTTGGTGGCAATTTATGCAGTGCACCTTGGCAACAGCGCGGTTTCGCGCGAAGCGGTGGATAAAACATATGAGTTTGTGTTTACAAAGCCACGCAGCCGCTCGTTTATTTTGGCGCAAAAGCTGCTATGCGCGCTGGTGTATCTGGTGCTGTACTGCATGCTTTACTTTGTGTTTTCAACGGCGGCAACGGCAACGCTTAGCCTTGCCGGACACCAGAGCGCCCTATTTTTGCGCGTTGCAATGACAGCGTTGTTAACAGGGGTGCTGTTTTTTGCATTTGGTGCGCTGTTTGCGGCGGCGGCCCACAATACCGAAACCGGTGCAAGGCTGGGCAATGCGTTGGTGCTTGCCACTTTTGTAGTGGGGGTGGGGTATGACCTTTCTGATGCCGGTAGCCTGTTGCGCTGGTTTTCGCCGTTTCGGTATTTTACCACGGCAGAACTACTTAGTGGCAAGTTGAACCCCGTTTTTGTGGTGCTGTGCCTCATTATTGCCGCCGCGGCACTGGGCGGTGCGTTTTGGCAGTTTGAAAAACGAGACCTTGCCGCACGTTGAGTGTGTGACACAAAATGAAAGGGGCGCTACGGATGGAAGAGAGCTTTAACTCTGAATTTTGTACGGTGGCCTACCAGCCAGCAGACAATGTGGTGCTGCTGACCTGGAAAAAGTTTGCGCGGTTGCAAGACTATCGCACCCCAACGCTGTTTGCGCAAGAGCTGTTGCAGCGCCACCTTTACAGCGAATTTGTGGCGGACGCGCGAAGCGGGTTTGAAGATGATAAAGAGGATGTGGCATGGGGCTTTGACGTGCTGCTGCCCGCAATGGCAAAAACCAGTTGCAGCGCCGTGGCCTTTATTTTAAATGAGGTCAGCCCTATTGAAGCCGAAATGGACTTATGGACGGCGGAATTTGCAAAATATTTTGCCGTTTTGCGCGCGACAAGCTATCGGCAGGCGGTAGAGCTGCTGGGCCACCGCTTGCAGTCACAGGTTTTTTATACGGTAAAACCCGGCACGCGAGATGCTTTTTTGGCAGAACTAAAGCGGCAGGGTATTGCCGAAGCTTCTCGCCGTGAGATGGGGTGTTACCAGTATAACTGGTACCTGCCGGCCTACACAGAAAACGAAATTTACATACAAGAGCTTTGGGCGGGCACACCGGCACAGGCAGCTCATCGGCAAACGCCGCAGTATGCGGCGTTGCGACAATTAAAACAGCAATATGTTACCGACACGCATGTTGAAATAGTGCCCACCGGCCGCAGTACCTCGCCGAGCAAATAGTAAAATGAAGCACAAACACCTCGCCACAGCGCCAAGCTGCGGCGGGGTGTTTTGCTGCCCGGGAAAAGAAAACGTGAGAGGAATAAAACTTTATTCTAAAATATTATAGAATTTTATTTCAAAAATGATATAATAGACACAACACCGGCAAGCGCCGAAAAATGGGATGAAAAACAAAGGAGACTGGCATGGAAATTAAAGTGGATACCCGGCGCGTGATGCGCCAATGGCCGCATGTGGAAAAATACCACAATACCACCCTGCGCTATACCCCGGACGGGCGTTTCCCCGCTGTGTTTGAGCACACAGTGGGCAAACCGCAGATCATCCGGCTTTTCGTCACACTGGACGAAGTGTGGGACTACCGCGACGACAGCTACCACTGGGATGCGCTGATCGGTGAAAACCGGTACGAAAACGACGCAAATCACTACCATTACGACTGGCCGTTGACGGTGCCCTCCCCGCTGGGGGTGCATATGCAGGAGTATATTACGTCACATGCGGCGCATGCCGAAACGGTGCTGTTGAACCTGCGCCGCTACGAACGAGAGGTGACCGACGGGCTGGTTTCTCTGGCGCAATACCAGCAGGTCGTCAAAAATGTGGTGCGGCATTTTAAACAGCTATGCCCCAACATCGTGTACATCGAATGCTGCAACGAGGTGGAGATCCCGAATTTTGGCGCGCTGACGATGCCTCAGTTTTACAAGCTGTACCAGTGTACCTACCACGCGGTAAGCGAGCTGAACCGCGAAAACAATTACGAAACGCCGTTGCAGGTGGGCTGTTTTGGCATGTCGGCCGGCATGACCAACTGGAAGTACTGGGACGAATTTTTAGAAATTCTTGCACGGGACAGCGAGCGCAAAATCGATTTTTATTCGATGCACGAATACCACACGAACCCCGGCCGCATTTTACAGTTTTATGTGCGGCACGGGGCAAAATGCCGCGCATTGGGCCTGCCCGAGCTGCCGCTGCTGATGACAGAATATGGCTTACGCACCGGTGTGGGTGATGCGGGGCGGCCCAACAACTTGCAAAATGCCAGCGGCGAAATTGCTGGCATGATACTGGGCTCTTACTGCACGGGGCTGAAGATGTTCCCGTGGTGCAGCTTCCACAACCCCAACCAGCAGCTTGGCCGCACGATGTTTGTGCTGAACGAGCAAAACGAGTACGTGCCGACCCCAAGCGGCCATGTGATGCGCATGTTTCATCTGCTGGGAGATCGCGAACTATTAATTGAGGGATATGTAGATGACAACTGTGTTGCCACAACAGACCAAAGCGGGGCGGTGCAGGTGCTGGCGGCAAACCCCGGCAGTGTGGCAAAACAGTATGAGTTGGTGCTGTGTGGGCTTGCCCCAGGCAGCTACCGGCTGACAGAGTATTATGTGGATGAGCACCACAACAACTGGATCACCGACCACTCGCTGACCGCCCTTGCCGCCACCAAAACGCAGCTGGTGCAGGTAGAGGACGCTTTGCGGGAAACCATTGCGATGGCAGGGGATTCGTTCTGCCTGTTTACAATAAAAAAAGCAGACTGAGCACAGTTTGCCCCAAAATAAAAAAGTGGAAAAAGGCCTGCTGCATCTGGCACTTACAGTGCGGCAGGCCTCTTTTTTTGGCTGCTTGTCATGTAACATTGCTTGCACAGGAATATCAGAACGGGTATACTGTTGTTACAAAAACCAAAGTTTGGAAAAAGCGGGGAAAAGTACAATGGAATATCTCATCGTCAGCACCTTGCCACCCCAGCACGAGGGCGCGGCAGAGCTGATTGGCCAGCTGGCAGAGACACTGCCACAGGCAGAGGTCGTTTACACACAGCAGATGAAAATCAGCGCTTGCCTTGGCTGCAACAGTTGCTGGCTAAAAACACCGGGGCGCTGCCCCATCCACGACGATTACGAGCCGCTGATGCTGAAATTTTTGCAGGCGAAGGCTGTCGTTTTTGTCTGTGACACCAAGCTGGGCTTTATCAGCTATCAGGCTAAAAATCTGTTTGACCGCATTTTGCCGCTTGCCACCATGTATTTGACCATAGTGGATGGGCAAATGCGCCATGTGCCGCGGTACCACAAAAACCTTGCGGCGGCGGTGCTGTACACGGGGCAAAGCGACAACGCTTACCTGAACCGCTGGCTGGCCCGCGCTATGCTAAACCTGCATGGGGTGTCGCTGGGCGCGTATCCGTTTGAAGAAAAGGGGGCGGCGTTTGATGCACTTGCTCATTGTTAGCTGTACGCCGCGCGCCGTCGCGGCCAGCAATACCGATAAAATCCTCACCGCGTTTTGCAGCGGCTTTGAAGCACAGGGCAATACCACCGAGCGGCATTACCTTGCCCGGCGCGATACCTGGCCGCAAATTCGCGATGCTTTTGCGCAAAACGACGATGTGCTGTTTGCCCTGCCGCTGTTTGTCGAGTGTGTGCCCGGTATTATGCTGGAGTTTTTAGAAACGCTTACCCCGAAAGCGGGCAAAACTAAAATTAGCTTTTTGCTGCAAGGGGGCTTTGTCGAGGGCTGTCAGCTGCGCTGCTGCGAAGCATACCTTGAAACGCTGCCTGCGTATTTGGGCTGCGCTTACAACGGCACCTTGCTGAAAGGCGGTATGTTTGGGGTGGGCTTTGTGCCAGACCAGCAACGCGAAAAGGTATTGGCCCCGTTTGTGCAGGCGGGTACACAGTTTGCGCAGGACGGCTGCTTTGACAAGAAAAAGGCGAATGAATTTGCACAGCCGGAATACTTTTCAAAGGGCAGGGCATTGGTATTGCGGCTTTCAAAACCGGTGCAAAAAATGGTTTTTCGCAAAATTGCAAAACAGCAGATGCACTCTACCGAGCCGCTGGATGCAAAACCGTTTTTACAGGTTGTAAAATAAACACACCTTTTGGGCGCTGCAAAGAACAAAATAACAGAACGGGCTGAACACGCAATGTGTTCGGCCCGTTTTCTACTGTTACTCCCACCTGAAAAACCGCACGGCAAGCGCCGAGCACACCACCGCAACACCAGCAAGCAGTGCCAGCGGAAACCACACACTGCCTAGCGGCAGGCCCAGCGTCGTGGCTTTCAGCAGCTTGATGCCCTGTGTCAGCGGCAGCACGTCGGCAAAGCGCTGCAACACCGGGGGCATTACCTCATACGGCAGGGTCGCGCCGGAAAAGACCAGCATCGGGAAATACAGCACGCTGGCCAGTATACTGGCAATCTTTTCATCCCTTGCAACACCCCCCACCAGCAGGCCAATGCTGAACATCGACAGCATCACCAGCAGGTAGGTGCCGATAAACAGCAGCGGAGAGCCCAAAAAGTGAAACCCAAACAGCAGCCACGCCGACAGAAAGGTCAGCACAAGAGAGACAAGCGAATATAAGGCATAAAGCACCAGTTGCACCCCCAGCAACAGCACCGGGCCGGTGGGGGTGGTGCGAAACCGCTTTAAAATCTTTTTTTGCCGGTAACCCGCAACAACCAGCGGCAGCCCCATCACACCGCCCGCACAGATGGCGATGGTGACCAGTGCCCCAAACGATTGTTGCAAAAAGGTGTAGGGGGCACCGGGGTAGGCAGTCTTGCCGCCGTAGATCAGCCCAATGAGTACGGTGACGACAAACGGCATAATGATGGCGAAAATAGGCATGTTCATGTCGCGTAGCGACAGCTTGATTTCTGTTTTCAGCAGTGTTTTAAATGCTTTCATTCAGCCCCTCCTGTGTTTCCCCCGCAAGGCAAAGGTACGCGTCCTCCATGTGGGCGCAGTGTGTCTGTGTAAGAGCCTGCTGCACGGTGCCGGTAAACACCTGCCGCCCTTTTTGTAATACACAAATGCGGTCGCACAGCACCTCCACTTCGTCCATAAAGTGGGAGGTCAAAAAAATTGTCAGCCCCTGTTCTTTCAGCTTTGCCAAGTGGCGCCACACCGCGCGGCGGGCGCGGGTGTCCAGCCCGGTGGTCAGCTCGTCTAAAAATACGACACTCGGCATGGGCAGCAGTGCCAGTACAATAAAAAGGGCCTGCTTTTGCCCGCCGGATAAATCACCCACCATCTGTTTTTCTTTGCCTTTTAGCCCAAACTGGGCAAGCAGCGGGGCGGTGGGCGCGGCAGCTTTGTAAAGTGACGCGGTCATTTCGCAAAGCTCGCCCACCCGTATTTTTTCGGGGTAATAAGCCTCCTGAAACTGTACCCCCACCTGCTGAAACAGCACCTTGCGCTGGGTAATGGGGCTTAGTCCCAAAATGTGTGCCTGCCCTTTGTCGGGTTGCCGGGTGCCAAGGGCACATTCTACCGCCGTGCTTTTGCCCGCCCCGTTTGGCCCAAGCAGGCCAAAAATTTCGCCGCGCTGCACGGTGAGGCTCAGGTCTTGCAGTGCAAGTACGCCGCCGTAGCTTTTGCAAAGATGCTCTAATTGAATCACTGGTTCCACAAAAACGCTCCTCTCTTTTGCCGAATGAAAAAAGAATACCACCAGAGTAAACTCTGGTGGCAAAGTGGAGAGTTTAAGAAAAGCGCGCCTGCATCTGCCTAAGCTGTAGCAGCATATCCTGCGCGTTGGTGTTTGCGGTGCGCAGTGAAGTTAGCAGTTTATCGCAGGCAGAAATAGCATCATCCGCCTGTGGGGTGTCCAGCGCGGTGCGCAGGTCGGCGTCGGGGTTTTGCGACAGGGCCCCCATCATGCGCAAAATGGCGGCAATCGAAAAGTTGGCATAACGCAGTGAGCGGATTACGCGCAGCAGACGCAAATCGGCAGGGGTGTAAACGCGGTACCCGTTCTGCCGCCGCTTTACCCGCAACAGGCCATTCATCTCCCAGTTACGCAGTGTGTCAATCGTAATGCCAAGTGCATCCGCGGCCTGTTTGCGGCCCAGCAGTGGGCCCGCGGCGGGCGATCGGTGGTGCAAAATTGCCTGCGCACTGTATAAGCCTTCTTCTGCACACTGCTGCTCTGCCTGCACCAGCTGTAAATACTGCTGCGCATACTGTAATGCCGCATCAAAATCTGGGATGGCGGCCGCTTTTACCGTGCTCACGGCCGTTTTGCGCACGCCGTTTTGTACAATCTCTACCTGTAAGGCGGTGCGCAGCAGGCGAATTTGTGCGCGCTGTAAACCGGTAAAACAGCGGTATCCGTTTGCGGCGCGTGCCGCGGGGGTAATAAACCCGATCTGCTCATACAGCCTTACGGTGTTGGGGTGAATGCCAAACAGTGCGGCCAGCTGCGCGGTGCGGTAAGTTTCCATCCTGTCACCTCTTTCGTTTACCACAATAGCGCAGGGGTGAACTCTGGTGTTAATATGGAGGGTTTGTAAATTTACATCAGTATAGCACAAGGCATGTCCACTGCGCAATTTAGCGGCAAAACAGGGTTTTGTTTTTGTGCAGTTGTGCTATACTAAAACAAAACTTAGCGGGAGGCATCTATGCAAAAACCATTGTCAGAAATGACGCTGCAAGAGCTGTGGCAGCTGTTTCCCATCCAGCTGAAAGAGTATAACCCGCAGTACCCACAGTGGTACTGCGAAAAAGAGGCCGAGGTGCGCTGCCAGCTGGCCGGTGTTTCGGTTGTTCGCATCAGCCATATTGGCAGCACGGCGGTAGAGGGGTTGCTGTCAAAGCCCACGGTCGATATTTTGGTAGAGCTTGCAGACCCCGCGCAGATCACGGCGGCAAAAGAGGCGCTGATACGCGGCGGCTGGGTGTTGATGTGTGAAGAAAAGGCCCCCACGCCCAAGCTTTCTTTTAATCAGGGCTATACCCCAAACGGGTTTGCGGCGCAGGTGTTTCATTTACATCTGCGTGTAGTGGGGGACTGGGGCGAATTGTATTTCCGCGATTATTTGCGGGTAGAAAAGGCGGCCTCCGCCCAGTATGCCGCCCTAAAACGCGGGTTGCAACAGCAGTACGAGCACGACCGGGATGGGTACACTGCTGCCAAAACCGAGTTCGTGCAGCAAATCACCGCAAAGGCACGGCTGCGCTGGCCGGGCAGATATTGCCCACAAAACAAAGGCGAGGCAAAGGAGAACATATGATCTACACTGTTACGCTTAATCCCGCGCAGGATAAGACGGTGCAGGTGCCCAGCTTTATGATCGATCAGGTAAACCGTGTGATGGCGATACAAATGGACCCCGGGGGGAAGGGCATTAATGTTTCTAAGGTGTTGCATGCGCTTGGGCAACCCAGCGTGGCGATGGGCTTTTTGGGTGGGGAGACTGGCAGCAGCATTGCACGGCGGCTGGCGGCAATGGGTATACAGCACGATTTTGTAAGCATCAGCGGTGAAACACGCACCAACCTTAAAATAGTGGACCCGCAAGGCGGCACCTATACCGATATTAACGAGCCCGGCCCCACAGTGGAAAAGGGGGAGCTTGCAAAGCTGGAAGAAAACCTGTTTGCCCGGTTGCAGCCCGGCGACCGGGTGGTGCTTGCGGGGGGCGCCCCTGCGGGGGTGCAGGGTAATTTGCCTTCGCGCTGGGGCGCGCGGTGCAAACAGGCGGGGGCATTGCTGTATGCGGATTTAGAGGGTGCTCTGCTTGCCGATGTGCTGGCGGCCGGCCCGCAAATGATTAAGCCCAATGAAGCGGAACTGTGCCAACTTGCGGGCAAAACCATTTCTACGGTAGAGGGCTTTGCCGCAGCGGCCCAAACGCTGCAACGGCAGGGGTGCGCACAAGTCGTGGTTTCGCTGGGCGCACGTGGTGCGCTGTTTGTGGGGCAAGAGGGTGCTTATTATGCACCGGGGCTTGTGGTTGCCGTACAAAGCACGGTGGGCGCGGGCGATGCGATGATGGCGGCATTTTGCGACGGGGCAAACAAGCGGCTTTCTTTGTGCGAACAGGCCCGCTGGGCAATGGCGGTTTCTGCGGCAAAGGTCATGCAGCCCGGCAGCGCGCCGCCCACTGCAGCGCAGGCAAAAGCACTGCTGCCGCAGGTGAGCTTGCAGCAGATAGGTTAAAACTACCGGCACAGAGATCTGTGCCGGTAGTTTTTTTTATAACAAGATTGGGCAAAATAAAATCAGAAAGTCAACCTAAATAAAGTCACATAAAATAGAAAAAAGTGGGAAAAATGATAGAATTTTCCGACAAAATGAGATATGATTAAAAACAATGAAAACGAGAAGTAATGCTGTTGTAGGTGCCGCAATTAGTTTTGGCGGTGGCTACAAGATAGGAATGAGGAGAAATGAAAAGAGCGGCGGCAATTTGTTTAAGTGTACTGATGTGTTTTTCTCTGTTGACAATGCCGGTGTTTGCCGCAGAGCCTGCGGCAACGGCATCGCCAACGGCAACGCCTGTGCCCACGGCGACAGCGGAACCAACGGCAACGGCAGCGCCAGCTGTAACGCCTGTGCCTGCGGCGACGGCGGAACCAACGGCAACGGTAGTGCCTACCGCGACGGTGGAACCAACCGCAACGCCCACGGCGAGCGCGACTCCAGTACCCACAATGGAAGTAGGAAAGTTGTCGCTATCCCCAGAACAAAAAGCGCTGCAAATCACAGGCGGGGTAGAGGGGGAAGATTATACTTATGACGCCGATACTCTGACCTTTATCAAAAGCGGCGGTTATACCATTTCTATGGCGCCGGGTGTTACCACCACGACAGACCACATTGCAGCGGCTGCCGCGGTAGAACTTGCCCTGACCCTCAATGGAGTAATAGTCGATGCTTCTGGGTTTGACATGACCAGCGCATTAAACCTAGACTCAGCAGGGGTTTGCACCTTGGTTTTAGCGCCGGGCAGCGTCAATAGTTTTAAAGGAGGCAATGACCGGCCTGGCATTCATGTACCGCAAAACAACAAAATTACAATTACAGGTACCGGTAGCCTTATGGCGATAGGTGGCACCTCTTGGCCGGGCATCGGCCGCAATGGGCAGGGCAACATCGAAATTCAATCCGGCACCATTACCGCTGTCGGTGGTAGAAATGCCGCAGGTATTGGCGGCAGTTGGGGGTTTGACGGCGGCAGCACACAAATCACCGGCGGCAACATAACGGTGACCGGCGGGGATCACGCTGCAGGGATCGGCGGTGGACACACGGGACATGAAGGCAATATCAGCATCAGCGGTGGCACCATCAAAGCGGTTGGCGGGGGAAGTGCTTGCGGTATTGGTGCAGGCAATGCCGCAACACAAGGCACCAGTGGCACGTTGCTGTTTACAGGGGGTAGTATTGCAGTGCAAGGCGGCATCAGCAAAGCGCCTGTTAATGCTGCGGCGCAGCCGGTCTACCTTACGACAATCACATTGCCGCATAGCACAGGCGGTATGGCGGTCACTGCGCTGGAAACCAGTTTGGGCGCAGATGCGTACCCTATCACGGATGTCACGGTAAACAGTGATAGTAAGTTGTATTTGTATCTGCCCACAGGTACGCAGACAACGAAAATTGTAACGCCACAATACACCTATGAAGGGCTTGTGACCACCGGGGGTGAGGCAACCAGCGCATACCTTGTTTCGCCCGATTTTGTGATTACCGGTGGCGTGCAGGGGGAAGATTATACTTACGAAAAAGGCCAGCTTGTTATTATAAAAAATGGCACCTATACGGTTGCGATGGCCCCATTTGCGGTAGGGCAGGCCGGTGCGGGCACCATTCAGGCGGCAAGCGGCGTAACGGCACAACTGACGCTGGATGGCGTGTGGATTGATGTTTCACAGGCGGCAGGGCAAACCGCACTGAATTTAACGGGTGCCAATGTAACGTTAAACCTTAAAAACGATGTAAAGCTGTTTAGTGGTGCCACTTGTGCCGGTATCTTAGCACCTGCGGGCAGTACCCTGCAAATTGTGGCAGAACAGGGGGCGACATTGCAGGCTAGCGGCGGCAGCAATGGCGCTGGTATTGGCGGTGGCAACACACAGGCAGCAGGTGATATTACAATAGAAAACGGCCAAATTACTGCAAAAGGTGGCAGCAGTGCGGCAGGTATTGGCGGCGGCGCCGGTGGTGCGGGGGGCAATATTACGCTGCATGGCGGTACAATTACAGCGCTTGGCGGCGGGCAAGACCTCGGTGCCGGTGCCGGCGGTGACAATGGCATATTGACAATTACGGGTGGTTCAATCAAACCTTCCGGCAGGCCGTTTGCCGTGCAGCCGACGAATGGTACGGCGCCGGTATATTGCATAAAATTATTGCTTGCACATCTTACAGGGCAAAATAAGGTGCAGACACTTGCAATCAGCAGCGGCAGCTATGGAACAAGTGATGTATACACAAACAACGAACAGCTTTACCTTTATCTGCCGGCAGGCGTAACAGCTACCGAAGCTGTAGTTGACTCGCATACTTATACCGGTGCCGTAACAGCAAAATCAGACAGCATCTCATGGGGATATTTGTGCTACCTGAAAGAATTTACGGTGAGTGGCGGCATAAACGGCATAGACTACAGCTACCCGGCCAGAGAATTGACCTTTGAAAAAAGTGGTACTTATACGGTAAGCATGACACCGGGTGTGTCAAGTGCCTATGCGGATGAAATTAAAATAGCAGTGGGTGCAGTGGTGCATTTGACGATAGAAAACCTGAATATCAACTACGACCAGCTGGCGCAAAGCCCTATTTCGGTTGCAGCAGGCGGGACGCTGTACCTGACTATAATGGGGGATAATAACGTTTTTACTGCCGGGCCCGGTGCTGCGGCGGTGCGGGTGCCATTGGGCGCGGCCCTTATGGTAGAGGGCGGTGGGCAGTTGGTTTTACAAAATAATAGTTCCACAATAGGGGCTAGCGTTTTACAGGGGGCTTGCATTGGTGGCAACACCGGGGAACCATGTGGGAAGGTTACGATTAATGGAGGAGAGCTTCATTTAGACAATGACTATGCTGCAGGGATTGGCGGCGGCGTTGGCGCTGCTGGTGGCGAGGTGACAATCAATGGCGGTAAACTTAGCATCAGGGGAGGAATATACGGCGCATGTATCGGCGGTGGGTGGGGTGCCATTGGTGGCGAGGTGACAATCAATGGCGGCAAACTTAGCATCAGGGGAGAAATGTTCGGCGCATGTATCGGCGGTGGGCGGGGTGCCATTGGTGGCAAGACCACAGTGACTGGCGGCGAAACGACGATTGCCACTTATCTTGGTGCCGGTATTGGGGGTGGCATGGGGGCTGCTGGTGGGCAGACCTCTATTAGCGGAGGCACGCTGGATATCAAGGCCGATGGTAATGGTGCCGGTATTGGGGGTGGCATGGGGGCTGCTGGTGGGCAGACCTCTATTAGCGGTGGTACGCTGGATATCAAGGCCTATGGTGATGGTGCCGGTATTGGGGGTGGCCGAAACGGGGACGGTGGTGCGGTCTGTATTACCGGTGGCAGCATCCTTGTAGAAAACTACGGAGAAGGGGAAGTAATCGGTAAAGGCTTGGGTGGGTCACAAAGTGGCACTTTGCAAAACGCAGAGGGTGTAAATGTATTTTTGACAACACTGGATTTAGGCCCGCTCCCTCAGTCAATCAGCCCCAATGATTTATTTTTTGGCGGGGTGGCTGCGGCATATGGTACGCAGGGCCTAGTAACAGATGGTGGGGGCAGGCTTTATTGTTATTTGCCGCAAGGGCAAGCCACTGCGGCGTACCGTAACAGTTATTATACGGCCACGGTAAACGCGGTGTACTCCAACCAGTTTGTATTGGATAGTGCGGCCACGGTATATACGACGGACCTTGCGCTGCAAAACTTGTCGTTTCAAAGAACAAGCGGCATTTTGTATAGCGGCGGCACGCTTGCCGGCACGCTAACGGCAGAAGATGGTTATCTGCCACCGGTGACTGTTTCGGTGAGTATGGGGGCAACGGTGTTGCAACAAGGTACCGATTATACCTACAACAGCACAACAGGGGCACTTGCGGTGCCCAACGTTACAGACAATGTGACCATACAGGCACAGGGCATTTTAAAAACTTACAAAATTGCGCTGGCCCCCGCAAAACTGGATTTTGGCAGCTTTGCCGCAGGGTATACAGCCTCGCCCGCAGCGCAAACTGTTACAGTGACGAATAACGGCACGGGTACGGTGCATCTGGTGCTGCCGCAAAGCACGGCGTTTACAATAGAAAACCTTTCTGCATTGCAGCTTGACGGTGGCCAGAGTGCTACCTTTACGGTGCAGCCCAAAGCAGGCCTAGCCGCAGGGGAGTATCAGCAACAGCTTACAGTCACGACGCAAGAAGGGGTAAAAGCTGATTTTGAAACAAGCTTTACTGTAACGCCGACAGTGGGCGCCACTGTTACAGTTGCAACACCGGTGGCAACCCCCACACCTGCACGCACCCCAGCACCGGTACGTGCGGCCGCAACCCCCACACCTGTGCCAACTGCAACGCCACTGCCCTTGGCAAGCCCCACGCCGCAGCCAGAGGCAGAGCAGTTGACGTTGACCGACACAGATACGGGTATTACCGTGAGCGGGAACATGCAAAAGGGCGCGAAGCTGGTGGTGCGCCAGCTTGACCTTGGGCAAAGTGAAGCCGAACAACAACTGGCAAATAAAATTAAAGAGGATGCAAAATTCTTTTTATTCGGCAAAGAAATCTCAATTCAAGGTGAGTATACCGGCCCATTGGTACTTACTGTGCCGGTGGGCCAGCAATACGAGGGCAAAACGATTACAGTGCTGCATGCGGCAAAGCAGGGGCTTGAAACACTGACAGCTGTGGTGCAGGGCGGTGCGGTGCAGCTTACAGTGAACAGCTTATCCCCGTTTGGCTTTTTTATATTGGACCAGCAGGTAAGCTACTTTTCGGTTTGGGCAGGGGTTGGCATGGCGGTAGTTGTGCTGGCAGGTGCCGCGGCATTTGTTTACCGGCGCAAGAGTAAAAAGTGCTAAGATAGACGTTTAGTTGAATGATGAGGGTGAAAACCAGCGGATAGCATTGATGCCGCTGGTTTTTTGCTGCATGAGACTAAATGTGTTTGCCAAAATGGGAGAAATGTGTAAAAATGAAAATTAGCAGCTATCAAATGGATAATAGGGAAAGAAGTGTTTGCGATGATGCTTGCACATACGCGCGAAGACGGTGAAACGCAAGGCCTTGAAGAACATTTAAACGGCACAGCACAGCGCTGCGAGGGGTTTGCAGCGGCTTTTGGCGCAGCGGCACAGGGGCGACTGGCCGGGCAGGCACATGACATCGGCAAATATTCAGATGCCTTTCAAGACCGCCTTTTGCGGGGCGGGCCAATCGTCGACCATTCCACGGCGGGTGCGGTGGAATGTGCTAAAAATAGGGCAACTTGGGCTGCGCTTTGTGTGGCGGGCCACCATGCTGGTCTACCGGATTTTGGTAACCCTAAGGTCGATATGGCAGGGCAGCCGACACTTTGTGGGCGGATAAAAAGCGCGCAGCAAGGTAAACTACCGCCGTACACTGCTTGGCCCGGCATTTTGCCGGAGGTGGTGCCACCGCAGGGGTGGGGGCAAAACGCGGTCAGCAACGCTTTTTTTGTGCGTATGCTGTATTCTTGCCTTGTAGATGCGGATTATTTGGATACAGAGCAGTTTATGCAAGGGGCCCAGCCGCGCGGCGGCGGTGACACGATGCCTGTATTGCTGGAAAAGCTGAACCGGTTTATTGCGCCATGGCAGGCCCCAAGTACCCAACTTAACAGTTGGCGCTGTGAGATTTTAAACAGCTGCATCAGCAAAGCACAACAGGCCCCGGGCCTTTTTACCCTTACGGTGCCGACAGGCGGTGGCAAAACGGTCGCTTCGCTGGCTTTTGCTTTACAGCATGCCGTTACACATGGTATGCGCAGGGCCGTGTATGTGGTGCCCTACACCTCCATTATTGAGCAGACCGCGGACGTGTTTCGCAAAATTTTGGGGGAAGAGAATGTTCTGGAACACCACTCCGGTGCGGATTTCAGCACAGACGAAGGCGCATCGCCACAGCAGTATCGCGCGGCACTTGCAGCGGAAAACTGGGATGTGCCGGTGGTGGTAACGACGGCAGTGCAGTTTTTTGAATCGCTGTATGCAAACCGTTCGTCTAAATGCCGCAAGCTGCATAACCTTGCCGGTAGCGTAATTTTATTTGACGAGGCACAAATGCTGCCGGTAGAGCATTTGCTGCCCTGCGTGTCGGCCATTGCCCAGTTGGTGCAGCATTATGGGGTCAGTGCGGTTTTGTGCACTGCCACGCAGCCTGCATTGGGTGAATTGTTTGCACAGGCGGGTGCCCCACAGCCGGTAGAGCTTTGCCCAGACCAGCAGCAGATGTACCAGCGGTTTCGGCGGGTGAGCTTTCGGGATATTGGTAAAATTGAGATTGAAGGCCTTGCGCAGCAACTCAAAGGCCTACAGCAGGTTTTGTGTATTGTCAACAGCCGGCGCGAAGCACAAGAGCTGTTTGCCCTGCTGCCCCCACAGGGCAGTTATCACCTTTCAACATTAATGGTGCCCGCACACCGCCGTGCCCTATTGGAGGAGGTTCGTAAAAAACTTCAAAGCGGGGCACCTTGCCGTGTCGTGTCAACGTCTCTGGTAGAAGCAGGGGTGGATGTCGATTTCCCTGCGGTCTACCGCGAAATAGCGGGGCTGGATTCTATTTTGCAGGCGGCGGGGCGCTGTAACCGCGAGGGCAAGCGCCCCCGCGCACAAAGCATGGTCACTGTATTTGAAAGCAGTTATGCGCCGCCGCCGATGCTGCGTGTCAACGTGGGTGCTATGCGCGAGGCGATTTCCAGTGGGGCCGCACTGGATGATTTGTCCACGATCCATCTTTACTTTACTGCGCTGCTTTCTTTGCGCGGGCCAAAGGCACTGGACAAGTACCGTGTGCTGGATGCGTTTGAACACGGCATCGAGGGGTGTGGTTTGCCGTTTGCCACGGTGGGCAGCCGGTTTCACTTGATCGACAGCCCCGCAAAAACCGTCTATGTACCTTGGGGGCAAGGCGGTGAGGAGTGTATTGCACGCCTGCGCGAAGGCCAGTACAGCCGTGGCCTTTACCGGCAGCTTGGCCAGTATGGGGTCACAGTTTACGACCAGCACTACCGCCAGCTGGCAGAGCTTGGTGCGCTTACTTTGTTGCAAGATGGCAGCGTGGTGTTAAACCAGCCGTCCCGTTTTTACAGCGAACAAACCGGGCTTACCCTGCAGCCACAGGGTGGGCAGGCGATATTCGGTTAAACGCAAGTCGAGCGGGACCGTTGCCCCGCTCGACTTGTTTTGCTTAAATAACAATTTTAATATTTCAACCCGCACCTTGCCATTAACGTGCAAAATGACAACTATAGTTTATCGTAAATTGGTAAAAAATGCAACTAAAAGTATTTAAATTACCATTTTAATGAAAAAGATGGTTGACATTTTATGGAAAGCGTGATAATTTGAATCCAGAACGGCGGAAATATCTGGTAGCAAGGCCACTGTCCGGCCAGCAGAAGCCTGATTACAAGGTAGGCAACCCCGCCGCAGAAAGGAGTTGAGATCATGTCGGTTCAAGTAGAGGTCTGGGGGCCTAACGCATTGTTCAGCAGGCCCGAAATGTCGACCGAGCGGGTCAGCTATGATGTTATGACCCCCTCGGCGGCACGCGGGCTGTTAGAAGCAATTTATTGGCATCCTGGGCTTTTCTGGGTCATCGACCGCATCTATGTGTGCAGCCCGATCCGGTTTTCCAGCATCCGCCGCAATGAGGTGAGTGAAAAAATCAGTGCCCGCACAGTACACACGGTGATGCAGCGGGGCGAGGGGGAATTGTATCTTGCCACACAGGATAAAATACAGCAGCGTGCCGCAATGATACTGGTGGATGTGCGCTATGTGATTGAGGCGCATTTTGAAATGACAGACAAAGCGCAGCCCGGCGACAACCCCGGTAAGTTTCAGGATATTATGACCCGGCGCCTTGCACAGGGCAAATGCTACCACCAGCCTTATTTTGGCACGCGTGAATTTGCAGCGCACTTTGCCCCCTGCACGGCGCTGCCGCCTTGCCCGCCAGAGCTTGCAGGCGAAAAAGATTTGGGATGGATGCTGCTGGATATGGATTATACCGACCTTAAAAATATTCAGCCGATGTTTTTTAGGGCAGTGCTGCAAGATGGCGTATTGCAGGTGCCTGCCCCGGGCAGTGAGGGGGTGGCAAAATGATTTTACAATCGCTTGTCGCATTGTATGACGAGCTGGCAAGCAAGGGCAAAATTGCACGGGTCGGCTGGTCCCCGGTGAATGTAGGGTATGCGCTTTGTATTGCGCAGGATGGCAGTTTGCAGCAGATCATACCGCTGTTCACAGAAGAAGAGCGGGGCAAAAAAAAGGTGTTGGTGGCGCAGCAGCATGAGTTGCCACGGGCGGTAAAGCGAGCATCTGGAATAGAATCTAACTTCTTGTGGGACAATGCAATTTACCTGTTGGGGCTGGACAGTAAAGGCGACCCGCAGCGTGCGCTGAATTGTTTTGACGCCTGCAAACAGTTACACGAACAAATTTTAACGGGCCTGCAAAGCCCTGTTGCGGGTGCGGTGCTTGCCTTTTTTGCACAATGGCAGCCCCAGCAGGCGGCAGAACACCCGGCAGTGCAACCGCTGCTGGCAGAGCTGATGAAGGGCGGCAATTTGTGCTTTCGGGTAAACGGCCAATATCCCCAGCAGGATGCCGAAATTCGTGCGGCATGGCAGGCATATTATGCGGCCTCGGCAGGTGGGCTGACACAGGTTTGCCTTGTCACCGGGCAGCGGCAGCCCGTAGCGGTGCTGCACCCCATTATAAAAGGGGTGCGCGGCGCACAGACAATGGGGGCCTCACTTGTGTCATTCAATGCTCATGCATTTTGTTCGTATGGTAAAGATGACCAAAAAGGGTATAACGCACCGGTGGGTGAACGCGCCGCATTTGCCTATGGCGCGGCGCTGAATTACCTGCTGGCAGACCGCCAGCGGGTGCAGCAAATCGGCGATGCAACGGTAGTTTGCTGGGCGCAAAACAGTGAAACGGCGTATCAGGATACTTCGCTTGCGGCATTATTTGGTGCCCCCACACCGCCGGGCCTTACCGATGACGACCTGAAAGCGGTGTTAAAACGCATTGCCGCCGGCAGCCCGGTGCCGGAGCTGAATTTGGACCCCGAACAGCCGTTTTATATTTTAGGCCTTGCCCCCAATGCGGCACGGCTTTCGGTACGGTTTTTTCTGCGCGATTCGTTTGGCTCTTTTATTACAAACATCTGGCAGCACCAAACCCGCATGCAAATTGTGCGGCCGTCGTTCGATCACGCAGAAACACTCTCGGTTTGGTCAATGCTGCGCGAAACAGTAAACCAAAACGCCAGAGATAAAACACCGGCCCCCAATATGGCGGCGGATGTGCTGCGGGCAATCCTTACCAATACCCGCTATCCGGCTACCCTCATCAACGGGGTGCATTTACGTATTCGGGCCGAACACCGCGTTACACGCGGGCGTGCGGCAATTATTAAGGCATATTACCTTAAAAACACGGACACTCGCTGCCCAGAGGAGGTATTACAAGTGGAATTGAACGAGCAAAGCACTTATTTGCCCTATGTGTTGGGGCGCCTGTTTGCGGTATTGGAGGCGTTGCAGGAAAGTGCCAACGGCAAAGCGACAATTCAGGATAAATATTTTAATGCTGCGGCATCTACGCCTGCCACCATTTTCCCGCTGCTGCTCAACCTTGCGCAAAAGCATCTGCGCAAGCTGGATACCGGTGTGGCAATTTACTACAAAAAACAGATCACAGCACTGGAGGGCAGTATCAGTGAAACATTGCCCAGCCGTATGGCGCTGCCTGCACAGGGGGCGTTTCAGCTTGGGTATTACCATGAAACCCAAAAGCGGTATACAAAAAAGGCGGATACAACTAAAAAAGCAGAAGATATGAAGGAGGAATTCTAATGGCAGCGATTGAAAACCGGTATGAATTTGTGGTGCTGTTTGATGTGGAAAACGGCAACCCCAACGGTGACCCGGATGCGGGCAACATGCCCCGCATTGACCCAGAAACCGGCTATGGCCTTGTGACGGATGTCTGCCTGAAACGCAAAATTCGCAATTATGTCGAAGCGGTAAAAGATGGCGCGACCGGTTACCGCATTTACATTAAAGAGGCGGTGCCGCTGAACCGCAGTGACAAAGAGGCCTATGCGGCACTGGCAGTAGACGAAAAAAAGGTAAAAGAAAAGAAAAAAGAGGACCCCGAACTGGATAAAAAAATCCGTGACTGGATGTGCCAAAACTTTTATGACATTCGCACCTTTGGCGCTGTCATGACCACCTTCGTAAAAGAGGCACTGAATTGCGGCCAGGTGCGCGGCCCGGTGCAGTTGGGCTTTGCCCGTAGTGTAGAGCCCATTGTGCCGCAGGAGGTTACCATTACCCGTGTGGCCATCACCACAGAGGAGGATGCCGAGAAAAAAGGCACCGAAATGGGGCGCAAGTACATTGTGCCCTATGGCTTGTACCGTGTGGAAGGGTATGTTTCTGCCAATTTGGCACAAAAGGTGACCGGCTTTTCGCAAGAGGATATCGACCTTTTGTGGGAGGCAATCCTTAATATGTTTGAGCATGACCACGCTGCGGCCCGTGGCAAAATGGCGGTGCGCGCACTGATCGTATTCAAACACGAAAGCGCGCTGGGCAATGCCCCTGCCCACAAGCTGTTTGAACTGGTAAAGGTGGCACGCGCCACAGACCCAGCCCAGCCGGCCCGTGCCTACACCGACTACACGGTGTCGGTGGATGAAGCCGCCCTGCCCGCCGGTGTCACGTGTACGCAAATGGGGTGACGTGGGAGGAGAGCGAATGGCTCTCGTTGTCCGGGATCCAGCATTTTGCCTTTTGCCGTCGCCAGTGGGCACTAATTCATCTGGAACAGCAGTGGCAGGATAATTCCCTTACGGCAGAGGGCGATTTGCTGCATACACGGGCACATCAAGACACCCTGCGTGAGCGCAGAGGGGATACTTTGACGGTAAGGGGCATGGCCGTTCACTCGCGCAACATGGGTTTAACCGGCAAGTGTGATGTGGTAGAGTTTCAGTTGGGGCAAACTGGGGTGACATTGCAGGGCGAAAGCGGCCTGTGGCAGCCTTGCCCGGTAGAGTATAAGCACGGCAAGCCCAAAGAAGGGGCGGAAGATTTGTTGCAGCTTTGTACTCAGGCGCTTTGCTTAGAGGAAATGCTTTGTTGCGACATCCCCGGGGGGTGTATCTATTACGGCAAAACCCGCCGCCGAATGCCCGTAGTGTTTACACAGCAGTTACGGGATGAAGTGTGTGCGATGGTACAAGAAATGCACGAAATGTGGCGGCGCGGGCAAACGCCAAGGGCAAAGCCCGCGAAAAAGTGTGCCGCCTGCTCGCTGCGCGAAATTTGCCTGCCTCAGTTGACCCGTACCGGCCCCGTGGTAGAGTATATTACTCACTATACGCAGGAGGTGGAACCGTGAAAAAATTATTGAATACACTTTATATCCTTAGCGAGGATGCTTATCTTTCTCTGGATGGTGAAAACATTGTGATTTTAAAGCCAGATGAACCAGATTCACGGTTCCCACTTACCACACTGGAAAACATCTGTTGTTTTAGCTACAAAGGGGCATCCCCGTCGCTTATGGGTAAATGTAGGCAAGAAAATATTGGCCTGAGCTTCTTTACGCCGCGCGGGCGTTTTTTAGCACGGGTAGCCTTATCCGACGGCGGCAATGTGTTGCTGCGCAAGCAGCAGTTTCGCTGTGGTGAAAGCGAAGCGGCAAGCTGCGAAGTTGCGCGGCTGTTTATTTTGGGCAAGGTGTATAATGGCCGCTGGCTGTTAGAGCGCGCAATGAGAGACCACGGAATGCGGTTAGATGGCGACGCTGTAAAAGCGGCGTCAAATAGCATGAAACAACTACAAGAGCAAATTGCGCAAAGTACTACACTGGATGAATTGCGTGGGTGGGAGGGCAAGGCCGCCAGCCTGTATTTTAGCGTGATAGACCAGCTTGTGCTAGCTGGAGGCGCCGTGTTCAGCTTTACAGAAAGGTCGCGTCGGCCACCACTGGACCCAATGAATGCGTTGCTGTCTTTTTTATACACACTGCTTGCCAGCGACTGTGCCTCTGCATTAGAGGGCGTTGGGCTGGATGAACAGGTGGGCTTTTTGCACCGTGACCGGCCGGGGCGCAATTCGCTTGCACTGGATTTAATGGAAGAACTGCGCCCAGTTGTGGCAGACCGTGCCGCCCTTACAATGATCAATAACCGCATCGTGGGCAAGGATGATTTCACATGGCAAGAAAGTGGTGCGGTCTATTTAAATGACGAGGGCAGAAAACGCGTGTTGACCACTTGGCAAGAGCGCAAAAAAGAGGTCATTACGCACCCTTATTTACAAGAGAAAGTTGAATGGGGGCTAGTGCCGCATGTGCAGGCGTTGTTGTTGGCGCGTTATTTGCGGGGTGATTTAGATGAATATCCCCCCTTCTTTTGGAAGTGAGGTCTGCCGATGTTGCTGTTAATTACCTATGATGTGGACACAACAACCCCTGCCGGGCGCAAAAGGCTGCGGCAGGTGGCAAAGCAGTGCGTCAATTATGGGCAAAGGGTGCAAAACTCAGTGTTCGAATGTATGGTAGATGCGGCAACTGCCTGTAAACTAAAGGCAAAACTGGTTCAAATCATTAGTGAAGAAACAGACAGTCTACGGTTTTATAATCTGGGCAACCGTTATCAGTCGCGTATAGAGCATGTTGGCGCAAAGCCGGGCTATGACCCAGAGGGGACACTTTTTGTTTAGTGCGAAGTGGAAGCGCACAGTAAAACCCCGGCAGGTTCGCACCGGAAAAAGCTTCAAAAAACAAAGGGGACTAACTAAAAAACGCGAGAACGAACTGCTAAAACAACAAACAACGCCTTACAAAGCAGCAGGAAGCACAAAAAAACAGGCGGGTTTTGGTTGTTTTTGCTGTCGCCACCCGCACGGGTGGCGTGGATTGAAATCCGTGGTGGGCGTAGTTTTTAGGTGTGCTTTGCTGGTCGCCACCCGCACGGGTGGCGTGGATTGAAATCGGCATCGTATAGAAGAATTGTCTAGTATGAACCCGTCGCCACCCGCACGGGTGGCGTGGATTGAAATTTTGCCGCAGGTTTGGCAGGTGCGCATACGCATTAGTCGCCACCCGCACGGGTGGCGTGGATTGAAATTGATTTTTTCTATTGTTACCTTTTCCCCGTTCTCGTCGCCACCCGCACGGGTGGCGTGGATTGAAATCTCTGCGGTTGGCTCAAAGTCAATGCATGGCCGTGTCGCCACCCGCACGGGTGGCGTGGATTGAAATTGATTTTTTCTATTGTTACCTTTTCCCCGTTCTCGTCGCCACCCGCACGGGTGGCGTGGATTGAAATAAATCAAGGTACTGGGCCATGCCGTAAATAGTAAGTCGCCACCCGTGCGGGTGGCGTGGATTGAAATATTGCCTACGGTATAGATGGCGGTGAGAGCGTGCGTCGCCACCCGCACGGGTGGCGTGGATTGAAATGAGCACTCGCCCGGGTGATATCTTTCGGCGTCCGGTCGCCACCCGCACGGGTGGCGTGGATTGAAATCTGCAAGGCGCAGAGCTTAAAAACGGACCGGATGGTCGCCACCCGCACGGGTGGCGTGGATTGAAATTTATGTTTGGTCTCGAAAGTGGTTGAGCGATTTGGTCGCCACCCGCACGGGTGGCGTGGATTGAAATTTTTGCATCTTCCCTCTGTGGTTCTTCCATGTTTTGTCGCCACCCGCACGGGTGGCGTGGATTGAAATTTGCAGCCGGTATGTTTGCCAGTCAGCGGTGGCTGTCGCCACCCGCACGGGTGGCGTGGATTGAAATATCTTCAATGGGGTAGCTTTTAAGACCAAAGTTGTCGCCACCCGCACGGGTGGCGTGGATTGAAATATTGTCAAAGATGGCGACGGTAAAAACGCCAAAGGCGTCGCCACCCGCACGGGTGGCGTGGATTGAAATCAATTTACCAGTCGGTTGAAAAGGCCGGACAGCGGTCGCCACCCGCACGGGTGGCGTGGATTGAAATGATCAGTTCGAAACAAATATTGCGGGTTGTTTTGTCGCCACCCGCACGGGTGGCGTGGATTGAAATCTGATGCGCTTCGGGATACTTATGCTGACCAATCTGTCGCCACCCGCACGGGTGGCGTGGATTGAAATCGTTTTTACCGTTTCTACGATTCGGTTGAAATTGGTCGCCACCCGCACGGGTGGCGTGGATTGAAATATTTTGCGGGGTCACTTCGTCATGCCGGATCATCGTCGCCACCCGCACGGGTGGCGTGGATTGAAATTTTTATTTATTTTGTTTTGTTTAACCGTTATTTTGTCGCCACCCGCACGGGTGGCGTGGATTGAAATGATTCTTTGGGAATCCGCTTTGCAATCTGATAACGTCGCCACCCGCACGGGTGGCGTGGATTGAAATTCTCGGCTTCCATGCTGTCTTTGTGCGCTGCCAGGTCGCCACCCGCACGGGTGGCGTGGATTGAAATTAGTCAAAAAAAATAAAGGCCCCAGCTGTTAAAGTCGCCACCCGCACGGGTGGCGTGGATTGAAATTTTTAAGCAGAAAGAAAAGCCCCTCACAGATGAAGTCGCCACCCGCACGGGTGGCGTGGATTGAAATGGCTTAACGATTTCAGCCCGCTGCCGTCTCGTTGGTCGCCACCCGCACGGGTGGCGTGGATTGAAATCACTAGATAACCCCCTTTCATCAAAAATGGTCGGGTCGCCACCCGCACGGGTGGCGTGGATTGAAATAATCTTTTTGATGGGCCTTTCACCCAACGCGATGGCCGCCACCCGCACGGGTGGCGTGGATTGAAATTCCTAACCGCCCACCAAATAAGCCACGCACTGTGTCGCCACCCGTACGGGTGGCGATTCCTATTTTCAATAAACGTTAAATTAGATTACATATATAATTTATAATTGATAAAAATTGACAGATAGTCTTAATATTAAGAATATAGCCAGCCCGCCAAAAGAAATCCTTTGGTTGGCTGGCTATATATTTTATATGGTGAAGGATGGTGGCGGGATGAAATAAAAGTGCCTGCTAAAAAGTACCGAAAGTGCCAACAAAGCCAAGAAGTGCGACGACAGCAATAATAATGAGATTCGCCTTAATAAACGTTGTGTAATTAGATGAAGTATTTGGGAATAGATGACGACGTTTCTTAAAATAAACGTAGTTTAAAACGATATATCCGCCCATGACAGGAATTTGCATAAAGAGGGCCAGTGTAAAGGCAGAGACACCAAAGATCAACCCGGTTTCAATTGTATAAAGAAAGCTGATAATCAGGGGGACTGCGTAGCTTGACATATAATAAAATGGCGCATTTTGATACCGCTTTTTTAGCCCGTGCCGAATGACAAGAGAAAAGGCACCAAGTAGAATGAGGGCAATCGCGTAACAGTAGTCTACAACCCTAAGAGCAGGGTATAGAGAATAAAATTTTTCTGCGGGGATACCATAGTTGGTGGGATAAATAGACCCGGTAAGGTAGACCAATGCATAAAGAAAAAATACAATAGCAGAAAGAATGCTTTGAATATTAGTGACAAACCAGTACCACTTCATTTTCATTGCACGCGTGTCAACTGTGTTGTAGGCGGGGGCGCTTTGCGCAAACCCGTTTTGTGAGATGTTGCTACCTTGCACGGCACTGCCAGGATAAGTGTAACCGGGTTGTTGGACATTGCCGGGTTGTACAGAAGTAGCGCTTTGTACGGGGGTGCTGGTTTGACCATTACCACACTGGCGCAGGTACGATTCAATGTCGCTGAAAACACTGCGCTCCAACTGATACTGTTGCTGGTTGATCTCGTTTGCAAGGGCGCTCTGTTCAAACGGCAGTTGCAGGTCGGTCAAATATGTCAATACAACATAGTAAAACACCGTGCCCGCCCACAGGCCGGTTTCCGGGTCGGGGTTCTGGTTCGCTTCAATCATTTTGGTGCGCACGCACTCTTTAAAATACGCGCCGTTTGGGGTGTTTCTGCCGGCTAGCCTTTCAAGCTCAAGAAATGCTTCGGATGCTTTAGAAGTGGGCAGTGCGTAATAGATTTCGCGGTTTACCGCATTGTGATATTCTTTGCTTGCACGGTATAGCGCAGCATGCAGCTCGCTTTCTGTGGCACCGCGTGTATAAGCCGGCACAACGTAGGTCTCAATGGCCTGCCGATACCTGTCAAGGTTGTTTCTTGCCGCGTTTTTTGCAATCTGTTCGATTTGGTTTACCGAAAATTCTGCCATGGTGGGCCCCTTTCTTTGCAACTAAAATGAAATAAAATGCGCCGTGGTGGTGCTGAAACAAAAATTAAACCGCAACAAGCTAACAGCGGTGCAATGATGTGATATGATAATTAAGTATAAAAATAGCGGGTGCAGTGAACTGCCTTATAAAAGGGCAAAACTCTGTAGAAAGTAAAAAAACGGGGTGCTGAAAACCGACCGTTTGCCTGTTTGGTACAAAGTTGTTTTTTAAAAAACCGAATAAACATATTTTACCATAGAACGAGTCGTTTTTCCATAAAACTTTGCCGTTTTTATCAAATTATTGAGATGAAAATAAGGCGCGTGCCTGCAACCCAACAAAAAGTAAAACAGAGCCTGCTGGTTTCTGTAAAAGGAGTTATCTGATGAAGATACTGTTCGTCTGCCACGGCAATATTTGCCGTTCCCCTATGGCAGAATGTGTGCTACAGGATATGCTGGCAAGGCGCGGCCTTGCCGGACAATTTGAAGTTGCCTCTGCCGCCACCAGCACAGAGGAAATTGGTAACCCGGTACACCCGGGCACACTGCGGGTGCTGCGCAAGCAAGGGATTACCGGTTGTGACCACCGGGCCGTGCAGATGACGCAGGCAGATTATGATCATTATGATTTGATTGTGGGGATGGACAGTGCCAATTTACGCAATATCTTGCGTATTACCGGTGGGGATGCAAAGGGCAAGGTGTGCCGCCTGCTGGACTTTATAACCGCCAAAGGGGACATTGCGGACCCGTGGTATACCTGCGATTTTGACACGACCTTTCGCGATGTATCTGCGGGCTGCGGCGCATTGTTAGAGGCGCTAAAAAAGCAGGAATAGACTTTTTTGTTGTTACAATAGGTATCAAAACAGCATAAAAAAACAGTATTTTGACAAAATGCACCGAATATTTATATAGATTTGCTTGAAACTGTGACGCATTAACGTTACAATAATAAATATAAAAGTTTAGTATTTCAAATTGTTTTGTTACAGGAGGGGCCCCTATGCCATGGACCCAGGATTTGTCGGTTGGTGTGGATCTGATTGACGACCAGCACAAAATGTGCTTTGAAAAAGCCGAGGCCCTGTTTGAAGCGGGTAAAAACCATCAGGCAAAAGAGTATATTGGGGAGTTGCTGGACTTTTTGAGCGACTATACCAAAAAGCATTTTGCCGATGAAGAGAAGTATATGCGTAGCATTCACTATCCGGGTTATGCAGAACAAAAAAAGGAGCATGAAGCCTTTATTGCGCAACTGGTTAAACTGAAAGCAGATTATGAGGCCAGCGGGGGCAGCTTGATGGTGATTTTAAATGCCAACCAGATGGTCGTTACCTGGCTGACGAGGCATATTGGCACCTTGGACAAAAAGATTGGCCAGTTTGCAAGACAAAAGTAAGCTTAAAACCGCAAAGCGGTTTTGATAAAAAAGGAGGAACCTATTATGCCGTGGACACCGGATTTATCGGTTGGCGTGGAACAGATTGACGAACAACATAAAGAATGGTTTAAAAAGGCGGAGGCCTTGTTTGAAGCAGGTAAAAACCATCAGGCCAAAGAGTACATTGGCGAGCTGCTGAACTTTTTGAGCGACTACACCAAAAAGCATTTTGCCGATGAAGAAAAATATATGCTAAGCATCAAGTACCCCGATTACCCGACCCAAAAAAAGGCACATACTGCATTTATTGAACAGCTGGCAAAGCTGCGTGCAGATTATGATGCGAGCGGCGGCAGTTTGATGGTGATTTTAAACGCCAACCAGATGGTTGTCACGTGGCTGACCCAACATATTTCTAATATGGATAAAAAGATCGGCCAGTTTGCAAAAAACAGCCATTAACCGGCAACGTGGTGGCGGTGGGCACTCTGGGGGGTCTGTGTCTGCTAAAAACTACCACGTTGCATTGCAAAAGGGCTTAGGTTACCGGATAGGGCCTAAGCCTTTTTTGCTTTTTATATGGCTTTTGGGGCCGGTTGGCCCAGAGAAAGGGAAACTTAAATGCAAGCAATAGTACAGGATATAGCAGTGATCAGCCTGATTTTTTATGGTGGCATTTATTTGATGATTGCAATCAACCCCCGCTCGCAGTTGCACAATTACCCCAAGGCAATTCGCGAGGCGGTGCCACCCAAGACAAAAAGTGAAACAGCACTGACGCTTGCGGTGGGGCTGCCCGTGCTGCTGCTGGTTACGGTGTATGTGATAGGGGTTTCAATCATGCGCGGCCAAGCAGACCCTGCAAGTTATTTTGCGGTATTTGGGCACTGGCTTGCTGTGCAGGTGGGCCTTTGTGCGGTAGATTTGCTGATTTGCGATTACCTGATTTTTTGCACTATCACCCCACGTTTTCTTGTGATACCAGGTACGCAGGGGCACCCAGCGTATAAAGACAAACGCATTCAAACCCGCACGATACCACAAATGCTAATTGTGGCCCCGGTTTTGGCGGCGGTGTGTTCGCTGACTTACTTTTTACAATAACGGGTTACCTGCGCTTTAGCGCTCGGTGCCGAAAAGCAAAAATTAAAACAAACACCCGCAGTGGATAGCCACTGCGGGTGTTTGTTTTAAGCATGCATACAGGTTCAGGCCTGTGGTGTGCCGCCCTTTTGGCCGGCAGTCACCCAAAAACGCATTAAATTATCCATTGTCAGCGCAAGGTCTTCGCGACAGCGCCCTTTTGCCTGAGCAAACGGGATGGCAAGGGTGTTGATGCTAAAAATAGCGCTGACCCCTTCATCATAGGCTGCCCCACCCGCATCGCCAATGTCGCCCACAACGGCAACGACTGGTATCCCTTGCTTTTTTGCACGGCGTGCGACACCAATGACTACCTTGCCGCCCAGTGATTGAGAGTCGAACTTGCCCTCGCCGGTGAACACCAGTGATGCACCTTGAATGGCATGGTCAAATTGCACGGTGTTCAGCACCACTTCGATGCCCATTTGCAGGCTGCTGCCCAAAAAGGCCACCATGCCGCCGCCCATACCGCCTGCGGCACCGGCACCGGGCAGGTGTGCAATCTGTTTGCCAAGGCAGCGCTCTATCACACCGGCAAGGTGTAGCAGGTTTGCGTCCAGTGTTTGCACCATCGCTTCACCAGCACCCTTTTGTGGGCCAAACACTGCGGCCGCACCGCGTGGGCCGCACAGCGGGTTGTCAATGTCACACATGGTAATAATTTCTGCTGCCTGCACGGCGGGGGGAAGCCCCCCTAACTTAACCGAAGTTATTTCATTCAGCGTTGCCCCTACCGGCACAAAAGTTTGCCCAGCAGCATTGTAAAACTGTACCCCCAATGCCGCGGCGGCACCGGTGCCGCCGTCGTTGGTGGCACTGCCGCCAAGCCCAACAATCACCCTTTTGCAGCCTGCGCCCACTGCGTGTGCAATCAACTGCCCAACCCCAAAGGTCGTGGTTCGTTCGGCATGCAGGTTTTCACCCACCAGCGGCAGCCCCGCGGCTGCGGCCATTTCCACCACCGCAGTGCCGTCCGGCAAGATGGCATAAAAGGCGTCTACCTCTTCAAAATAAGGGCCTTTTACCGTTACCGGTATTTTGCGCCCGCCCATGGCGGCAAGAAACGCGTCCACGCTGCCCTCGCCGCCGTCTGCCACCGGGATGCTGACGATCTCGGCATGGGGTAGGTGGCGCAAAATAGCCTGTTTCATGATCAAACAAATTTCACCGGACGACATCGTGCCTTTAAAAGAATCGGGGATGAGTACGATCTTGCTCATAGTTTTGCTCCAATCGGTGGGGTGGTTTTAAAAATGGAGTGCACGGGCTTTACCGCAATGAAAAATCAGCGCAGAACGAGCGACAGCAAAAACACGCCAACCATAGAAGCAAGCCCCTCCAGCAGTGTTACCATCGTCTGGGTTTTATAGCCTTGCTCCGGCGTCAGTGCGCCAAAATTGGTGACGACCCAAAAGTAAGAATCGTTTGCGTGCGAAACAGTCATGGCACCCGCGCCAATGGCCATCACAGTCAGCGCGCCAAGCACCGGGGTACCAAGCCCCAGCACGCCCATCAACGGGGCCATAATACCGGCAGTGGTGGTAATGGCAACGGTAGAAGAACCCTGAGCGGATTTTAAAATTGCCGCCAGCAGGAACGGGAAGAAGATGCCCACGCTGTCCAGCAATGCGGCGTTGGAAGTGATGTATTGCACCATACCGGACATGGCAATCACCTTGCCCAGCACGCCGCCCGCAGCGGTAACAAACAAAATTGGGCCTACGGTTTTTAGTGTTTCGTTGGTAACATTATAAAATTCGCCCATTTTTTTGCTGTCGGCCAGCAGCCATACGCCAAACAGGGTACCAACGGCCAGTGCGATGATGGGGGTACCAAAGAAGACGCACAGCTCGTACAGCATGCCACCCCATTTCAGCATCGAGGCAATGGAACCCAGTGCCATCAATACAATTGGGGCAAGGATGGGGCTGAGTGCAAGCAGACCATTTGGCAGGTGGCCATATTCCGCGATGATCTGCTCGTAAGTTTTGACAATCTCGCCATCGGCGGCGGCATCGGCCTCATCGGCAGCTTTTACTTTTTTGCCAATGAACTGTGCATAAAAATAAGCGACGGCCAGTGCAGGGATGGAAATCAGCGCGCCAAGGCCCATGACCAGCAACAGGTTGTTGCCAATACCCAGTGTGTTTGCTGCGGCAATGGGGCCCGGTGTGGGCGGGATAAACACATGGGAAGCATACAGGCCGGCAGAAAGACAAACTGTCATTGCCACACTGCTTTTTTGGGTGCGGCGCACCAGCGCTTTGCGAATGGGGTTTAAAATGACAAAGCCACTGTCGCAGAACACGGGGATCGACACCACCCAGCCCATAATCAGCATCGCAAGGTCGGGGTGTTTGGGGCCAACCAGATGGATGACCATATCCGCCAGCTTAAAGGCGGCGCCGGTCACCTCCAAAATGCTGCCAACCAAAGCACCCAGAATGATGACAATGCCAATACTGGTAAAGGTACCCGAAAAGCCGCTGCCAATGACACTGGCAAGGCCTTGGGTCACCGTGCCGTCTTCAGCCGTGTGGTTGATCAGCGGGATACCCGCGATGAGCCCGAGGATTAAGGAAACCCCCATGATGGAAAGAAACGGATGGATTTTGAGCTTTGAAATTGCCAGGATCATAACGACGATTGCCACAATAAACGCCAGAATAAGACCAAAACCAGACATAAACAATACCTCCTCAACAACGTTCGTTACTGTGCGTAGTTAGCATAATACCTAAAAAACTACTCCGCACATCGCTTTCTGTATTCATATTAACGAATTGAAAGGGGTTCGTCTATGGTTTGTAAGCTACAAAACGTGGCTAGTTTATGTTATAAAAAACAATGTAATCAAAAAAATAAAGTTTTCTTTGTCAACTGTTCCATAAAGTGGGGTCATTTTGTATATCGCGAAAAAAGGACAGCGCAATAAAAAACACCGCGCAGTTGCTGGGCAGCCGCACATCATAACCGGTGAGGGCGCGCAGCTTTTTTAGTTTGTATTGCAGTGTGTTTTTGTGCATAAAAAGCTGTTCAGAGGCAAGGTCGATCGAGCCTTCGGCCTCAAAGTAAACTTCGAGCAGATGTAACCAACTGCGCAAAGTTTCTAAATCGCAGCCCGGGAAAATCTTTTGCAGGTATTCCCGTTTGACCGCAGGGGGGATGTCGTCCATGAATAGCTCCATTGAAATTTGGCGGTACAAAACAATGGGGGCCTGGCCCGCCCGGCAGGCGTGGGACGCCTTGTTGGCCCGGGCAGTGGCGCTTTTTACATCCTCGGTGCCTGCCGGGGTATCGTCAATGCCTACGGTCAAAGCAAGGCCACAGCTTTTTTCAATCAGGTTCACCAAGGTTGTGGCAAGGTGTAACATTTGCTCGTCACTGCGGGGCGCCACAAGGCAGACCTGCTTTGTGGGCAGGCGCAAAAAGATATTGCCGGTGTTTTCTTCACAGATAAAGCTGCGCACCCGCTGTTCTACCAGTTCAATGCGCTTTTGGCCCTCGCCGGTGGAGGAGAGGGCCTGAAACCCGTCGATGCGCAGCACCGCGGCGCGGCGCGGGCGGCGAATGTCGATTTGCAACCGTGCCCCGCGTTCTTCAAATGAGGCACCGCTTTGCAAGCCGTTACCCAGTACCCAGTCCTCTAAAAAGCGGTTTCGTATTTTGTTGTCCAGCCGCTCTTGTTCTTGGGCAAGGCCTTCGCGCACCAGAATTTCAGTCATCTTTTTGACAATCTGCCCATAGTTGAACACCTGCTCGTACGGGCCGGTAATGCCCACCACCCCCACAATGGTGTCGTCGATGCGGATTGGCAGGTTGATGCCGGTGCGGGTGGTGAGGGTTTCGTCTTTTGGGTCGACATACAGTTCCGGCAGGTGCTGGTCGATAATTTTTTTTGCGCCTTCGTGGAAATGCCCAATGCGCAGTGGGTCGGTGCTGGCAATGATAAACCCTTTGTCGTCCATCAGGTTGACATGCTGTTTGACAATGCTGCTGATCTCCAGCGCGATTTGCTGGGCGCTTTGTACGGAAAGATACAAAAAAACACCTCCTTTTTGGGGCTGGCATAGCTTTGGTATGCCCTTGCCAGAATAGCACAAACCCTTGTTGCCCGCAACTGGGCGGGTGTTCCTTTTACAGGGGTTTTCTGGTATAGTAAAAAGCAGAACATAAAGGAGGCACAGATGGACGAGAACCTGCAAAAAACAATAGAGAACCTGCACAGAAACCATATGGGCGGGCATTTTGTGCAAAATAAAAAAGAACTGTATGCGTTGTTGCGCACGCTGTTGCCGCAGGGGGCAACGGTGGGCTGCGGCGACTCGGTGAAATTAGAAGACACGGGTGTCTTGCAGCTGGTGCGCGAGGGCCCATATACCTTTTATGATAAGTATCAGCCGGGGCTGACCAAAGAACAAAAACGGGGAATTTACTTAAAAAACTTTGATGCCGACGTATTTTTGACCGGTGTAAACGCCGTGACGCAGGGCGGCCAGCTGTTTAACATTGACGGCAATGGCAGCCGTGTGGCCCCCATGCTGTACGGCCCGCGGCGTGTTGTCGTGGTGGCGGGCACCAATAAGCTGGTGCCTGATGTGCAGCAGGCCATTACCCGCGCAAGGCAGGTTGCGGCACCGCTGGACGCAAAGCGCCTTTGCAAAGATACCCCTTGTACCAAACCGGGCCGCTGTGTTGACTGCCGGCACCCGCAGCGCATCTGCAATGATTTTGTGTTGATTGCCGGGCAGTTTCAAGAGGGGCGCATTCAGGTGATTTTCATCGATGGTACGTTTGGCTACTAGGCGCAAAAAGGAGCAACAAAAATGAGACAAGTTTGTGTTTACTGCGGGTCAAACCCCGGTGTGTTGCCGCAGTACCGGCAGGCGGCGGAGGATTTGGGCAGCGCGCTTGCGGTACAGAAGATTGGGCGGGTGTATGGTGGCTATGGCGAGGGGCTGATGGGGGTCGTATCCGGCGCCGTGCTGGCACAGGGTGGCAGTGTGTGCGGGGTGACCCCGCGCGGACTGTTTGGCGATGGCAAACCGCACGCACCCAATGTGCAACTGATTGAAGTAGAGGACATGCACGCCCGCAAACAAAAAATGATGCAGCTAGCCGACGCGTTTATTGCACTGCCCGGCGGTGTGGGCACCTATGAAGAGTTGTTTGAAACCTTTAGCTGGGCACAGTTGGGGTTGCACCAAAAGCCAATTGGCCTTTTAAATATCGCCGGCTTTTTTGACCCGCTGCTTGCCATGCTGCGCCATACCGCAGAACAGGGCTTTATGGGCCAGCAGGCGCTGGGGCGGCTTTTAGTTTTTGAGGAGCCACGGCTGTTGTTACAGCAGCTTGCAGTAGCAATGCCCACCATACAGCTGCCGGGTGAAATACACCAGCGTGGGTAGGTGGTTTGGTGTTCCCCGCATGAGGCGTGCATGAAAGCATAAATAACACAGTAAGGTTATCTGCTGCAACATAAAAGACAGGCCGCCCGACGGGGGAAAACTCCCTTGCCGGGCGGTCTGTCTTTTATTTTATAATTCTATCAATTTGAAAGGTGGCGGTGCCGCTAAAGGCCAAACAATAAAAGTACAGTGAAACAATGCGAAACCACCATTATGCCAGCGGGGCCATCGGTGGGCGGGCACCAAACAGTGCAGTACCTACCCGCACAATGTTGGCCCCCTCCTTAATGGCATCCTCAAAGTCGCGGCTCATGCCCATAGAGAGATATTCCATCTTCAAATTTTCAGCGTGCAGCGCAGAGGCCTTTTCAAACAGGGCGCGCATCTGCGCAAAATACCGCCGGTTTGCCCCGGGTTCTTCTGCAATGGGGGGGATGGCCATCAGCCCGCGCACAGTCACCGACGGCAGCGTGCCCGCTTCGGCAAGTAGTGGCAACAATTCTGCCGGCAGAATGCCGCTTTTACTATCCTCCGCCCCAATGTTTACTTCAATCAAAACCCGCTGGCAAATGCCCTGCTTTTTGGCTTCGGCGGCGATCTGCCGCAACAGCTTTGCCGAGCCGACCGATTCGATCATGATTGCACGGCCTACGACCTGTTTTACTTTATTGGTCTGCAAATGCCCTATAAAATGCAGCGGCTTGTCACCATAGGCACCGGCATCGTGCTTTTCGCAAAACTCCTGCACCCGGTTTTCACCAAACAGGTCAATGTCCAGCCCAGCCGCCAGCTGCACGGTTTCAATGCTTTGGGTCTTGCTGGCGGCGCAAAGCAAAACATCACCGGGCGCGCGCCCGGCGCTTTGGGTAGCGGCCTGCATTCGCCGGCGCACCTGCAACAAATTCTCCTGCAAAAATTCTAATGTTGGCGTTTGTTGCATGTCAGCGCACCTCCTTTTCGGGCAGGTAGGCGGCGCGCGACCCGCCGATGTATTTGGGGCGGGTGCGGGCACAGACCAAATTCGCGCTGCCAATGCGTTTGATGCCAAGCCGTACCGGTACGGCCACCGCACGCAGGTGCATGCCAATCAGGGTATCACCAATGTCCAGCCCGGCGGCGGCGCGTATTGTTTCTACGGCAAGCGGGGCCTGCATGCGCGCGTAAACAGCGGTGGCAAACGAACCGCCTGCGTGGGGCTGTGGTACCACATTTACCAGCTCTGCCCCACGGGGCAGGGCGCTTTTTTCAACAATCAGTGCGCGGTTTAAATGTTCGCAGCACTGTGCCGCCAGCGCCAGCTGGTAGCGCTGCAACACCGGCCAAATGCCGTCGCACACGGCCTGTGCTGCCTGCATGCTGGAGCCCTGCCCAATGCTTTGCCCCACAATTTCACTGGACGAGCACCCCACTACAAATAAATCGCCCGGTTCAGTAGCGGCCTGCGCAAGCAATTCTTCTACCGCCTGCGCCGCCTGCCGGCGAACTTCTTCAAACAGATCCATAGCCAATGCCCCCATGCAAAAGACGTTTTCTTTATTGTAGCCATTCACCCCGCTTTTTTCAAGCGGGCGCCGGCCGCGGGGCAGGTAAAAACAGTGGGGTTGCCACGACTTTATAAAATTCTTTCGAAATTCTTTATTTTTTTTGCTAGTTCGTTTTTAGATTCATCCTGTATGATATGGACAAAAGATGAACGTGACGCAGAAAGAGAGGAACATACAATGACAGAGCAGGAGTTTGAATGCATGGTGCAGGAATATCAGTTGCTGGTCTATACGGTTTGCAAGCGGCTGGTGGGGGATGCGCATCAGGCGGAGGACCTTGCGCAGGAAACCTTTCTTTCAGCGTGGTTACACCGCGACCGCTGCCCGGCCGAAGCCCAAAAAGCTTGGCTTTGCCGCATTGCGGTCAATAAGGCGAAAGACTGCTTAAAAAGTGCATACAGCCGCCGTGTCAGTGCGCAGGGCCAGCCGGAAGACCTGCCGCAGCAGCAGGCGGTGCAGCCGGACGAGCAACCGCAGCAGGTGTGCGAACAAAAAGAGGCAACACGGCAGATTGCCGATTCAATCGGTGCCCTGCGCGAGCCTTACCGCGCGGTTTCAGTATTGTACTTTTTGCAGCAGCGCCCGGTTTGCGAAATTGCGCAGTTGCTTTGCCGGCCCGATAAAACCATCAACACCCAGATTTACCGCGCAAGGGGGCTGCTGCGCGCATCCTTGGCGGGTTAGGCGGTGGGGGTGCGCTTTGCCCCGCCATGCGGTATAATAGGCGACAGAAGTAAAACAATGTCGCCCCGGCACAGCGGGCGCAAAACGGGAGGAACAAATGACCTATCGAATTCTGGTGGTGGAGGATGACCGCGAGATCCGCGAAGGGATTGGCATTTACCTGAAGAATCAGGGGTATGAGGTGCTGGAAGCCGCCAATGGCCGCGAGGGCCTCGAGATCATTCATCAAAACGACATTCACCTTGCGGTAGTGGATATTATGATGCCGGTAATGGATGGGGTAACCATGACCATGAAACTGCGCGAGCAGTATGATTTCCCGGTCATTATGCTGTCGGCAAAGTCGGAGGATGTGGACAAGATCACCGGGCTGAATATCGGCGCGGACGATTATGTCACAAAGCCCTTTGTCCCCATGGAGCTGCTGGCACGGGTCAACTCCCAGTTGCGGCGCTATGCCAAATATCTGGTGCTTGCCGGGGCTGCCCGGCAGCAGGACGAAGAAATTTATACTATCGGCGGGCTGGAACTCAACGAGCAGGCCGCCGCGTTTTCAGTGGATGGCAAGCCGGTGCGGCTGACCCCGCTGGAATTTAAAATTCTTGCGTTGCTGATGAAAAACCCCGGGCGCGTTTTTTCGGCAGACGAAATTTACGAGCGGGTGTGGAACGAAAAGGCCGTGGCGACCGATACGATCATGGTGCATATCCGCAACATCCGCGAAAAAATCGAAATCAACCCAAAAGAGCCGAAATATTTGAAGGTGGTATGGGGCATTGGATATAAAATCGAAAGTTGCTAAACTGTTTGGTATTTTGCTTTGCATCATCTTGGTTTTGGTGGTTTCGCTTGCGACACTGCTTGCCGTAGAGCCGGCATACCAGCGCCGTGGGCAGCAGGACAGTGTGTTTGAAGGTTCTTACCTTGCCTCTATGATGTCGCAGGGGGCGTATACGCTGACCTGGCACGCACAAGAGCAATGGCAAAACAAAGTGCTGCAGCCCAGCGATGTGTTTTATACCGGCAGTGAGGCGGCACAAAACAGCGAAACCAGCTTGCCACAGACACTGGAACAGTACGGCTATGACCAGAGCAATGAGGACGAAGAGGACGGGACCGCTTCTTCGTCAGGGCTGGCGCAGCAGAAGTCTTATTTTGACCAGACGCTGTATATCTGGGACACCCGGGTTTCCAGCGAGCTCGGCGGCGTTAAATATGCGGTCATTGATGATCAGACCGGCAATGTCTACACAAACGACAACACCGTTGCCTGGGCCCAGTTGCTGCAAAATAACGAATTTAACGAGCAGGCAATAAAAGATGGAAATTACCGCTACCTGCTTTCGATGCGCTTTGATGAAAACGGTACTCCGGTCGCACAAAGCGTGTATCTGGATGAAGCCGAAGGAGAAGAAGTGAACCGTGACAATCTGCTTTGGCAGATGCGCCGCAACAGCTATAATTTTAACATGATCGAGTATGAGAATTACCAGTATACCGCCCCGGCCTCACCGGTAACTGTAGTGTATGCTGTGCCGGAAGATATTGTAGGGGCTGGCGGCGTGTCGTCGATGATCTACTGGCAGGACACGCTGAATTTTGCTTCGGCGGGCTTCAACATGGCTGCGGGTATTAGCCTTGCCGTGTGCATCGGCGGCACTTTATTGCTGTCGCTTTGCCGCCGGTTGCAGCTTGGCCGAAAAGCGGCGGCAAAGGTGCCGCTTGAAGTGACGATCATTGGCTTTTTTGTGGTGCTGCCGATTATTGACGGCCTTTACGAGCTGGCGTACAGTGTCGCAAGCGGTGGGCTGGCCGGTACACTGCGCACACTGGGCTGGGTGACCGATACCCTGTTGGCAACACGCATTGCATGGGGGCTGCTCGCTGGGGCGCTGTTGCTTTGGTTTAGCGCGGCATCCTTTTTTACCCTTGCAGCTGCCAACCTGCTGTTCCTTGGGCCAAAGCGCTATTTGCTAGAGCGCAGCCTGACAGTGCGTTTTTTCGGCTGGCTGGTGTATCACATTCGCAGCCTGTGGCGCAAGGCGACTCAAATCGACCTTGATGTTTCTATCAGTAAATCATTATGGCACTTTTTGCTGCTGAATTTCGTCGTGCTTGCACTTTGCTGTGCGATGTGGGGCTTTGGCATTTTTGTGCTGATTGTCTACCTTGTCTTTTTGTTTTTCTGGCTACGCCGCCGCATGGCAACCCTGTGCGCACAGTATCATGTCATGGTAGAGGCCACCACCCGGATGGCACAAGGGGACCTCGCAGTTAAAATAGAGGGGGAGGTAGGGCCCTTTAACACCCTGCGCGACGAGCTGAACAAGGTGCGCAGCGGGTTTCAAAAAGCGGTGGAGACCGAGGTGCGCAGCCGCAACATGAAGACAGAGCTTATCACGAATGTCTCCCATGATTTAAAAACCCCGCTGACCGCCATTATTACCTATATTGACCTGTTGCGGGATGATTCACTTACCGAAGAGCAGCGCCACGCTTATATCGACACGCTGGACCGCAAATCGCAGCGGCTGAAACGGCTGATTGAGGACCTGTTTGAAGTCAGCAAAGCCACCACCGGCAATGTCACGATGCATTTTGCCGAGGTGGACCTTGTGGCATTGCTGAAACAGATTGATTTTGAACTGGAAGACAAGACCAAAGCCAGCGGCATTGAGTTTCGCTGGTGGTTGCCAGACCACCGTGTGCCGCTGATGCTGGATGGCCAGCGCTGCAACCGTATTTTTGAAAACCTGATCATTAATATTACAAAATACGGCCTGCCGGGTACCCGCGCCTATGTCACGCTGTCAGAGGATGAGGACAATGTAAGGGTAAGCCTGAAAAATGTCTCTGCCGCAGAGCTGGATTTTGATGAGGCACAAATCGTGGAGCGGTTTGAGCGCGGGGATAGAGCCCGCAATACCGAGGGCAGCGGCCTCGGCCTTGCCATCGCCAAAAGCTTTACCGAGCTGCAGGGCGGCAAGTTTGAAGTAGAGGTGGACGGCGATCTGTTCAAAGCACAGATCACCTGGCCCAAAACCGCAAACCGGCCCGCAGTGCCGGCCTTGCAGGAGGGGTAAGCCCCATCAAACGAAACCAGATCAAATAACAAAAGCCACCCGGCAGGGTGGCTCAGACTGTCGAAAAAAGCCCGGGAACGGCCGGTTTTTTTGCTGCAAAAAGTGCAGTAATTTGGTAAAATAGAGAAAGGATAAATGAGAGTAGTTAGAGCGGCGATGAAAAACAAAATGGGGTAGAGCAGATGATAGAACGGCAGCCAAACCAGCGGCGAGAAGTGGAAGTAACGGATATTGAGGGGCTGGTTCCAAAGAGGCATCTGCTGCGTAAGATCGAGAGAAGCATGGACTGGGAAGAGGTCTACAAACTTGTAGAACACCTTTACAGTAGAGACAGAGGCCGGCCGAGCGTAGACCCGGTGGTGCTGATCAAAATCGTATTGTTGCAGCATTTGTACGGGATACGCTCGTTGCGACAAACGCTGGTGGAGTGTGAGGTGAATCTCGCGTACCGCTGGTTTTTAGGGTATGGGTTATCGGCCCGTCTGCCACATTTCTCAACAGTGAGTTACAACTTTCTGCATCGTTTCAGCGCGGAAACCTTTGAGGCCATCTTCGAGTTGGTGCTGGAGCAGGCGATTAGCAGTGGGTATATCAAGCCGGAAATCATCTTTGTCGACGCGACGCATATCAAGGCGAATGCAAACCGCAAAAAGCAGATGAAAAAGTACGTGCCTGCGGCGGTGAAGCAATACGAAGAGCAATTGCACAAAGAGGTCAACGAAGACCGGGAACTGCATGGTAAGAAGCCGTTTGAAGACAAGGACGGTGACCATGACAAGGAGGATGGCTCCCAAATGGAACTCAGAGAGGTCAGCGTATCCACCACTGACCCTGAGGCAGGGCTGTTCCACAAGGGCGAGCATCAGAAGTGCTTCGCATACACCGCGCATACCGCGTGCGACAGAAACAACTTTGTGTTAGGAGTAGAAGTCTCGGCGGGAAATTTGCATGACAGCGTACTGTTTGATGCGATTTACGGACAAGTGACGGAGCGATTTCCTGAAGTAGAGGTTGTCACGGCGGATGCCGGCTACAAGACGCCTTGGACCTGCAAGCGAGTTTTTGATGATGGGCGAATCCCCAGCCTGCCCTACAAGCGGCCACAGACTAAAAAAGGGAATCTGCCTTGGCAGGAGTATGTCTATGACGAATTCTACGATTGCGTACTTTGCCCACAATCACAAGTTTTAAACTATTCCACAACGAACCGGCAGGGCTACCGGGAATACAAAAGCAACGCGGTTGTATGCCGAAACTGCCAGGTACGTGAGAGATGCACCCAAAGCAAGAACTTTCAAAAGGTCGTTGCCCGCCACATCTGGGCGCACTACCTCGAGAGGGCAGAGGATGTTCGGCATTCCCCGCTTGGCCAGCAAACTTACAGCAAGAGAAGCCAAACCATTGAACGCGTGTTTGCAGATGCGAAAGAGAAGCACGGCATGCGCTATACGACCTACCGGGGGCTTGCCTCAGTTACGAACTGGGTCAGGCTGAAGTTTGCTGCCATGAACCTGAAAAAACTGGCAACCTGGCGCTTTCCCTCACCGCTTTTGCCTCATGTTTTTCACTTGTTTTCGATGTTTTACAGAAAAAAGGCGTTTGCACCTGCGTGCTAACGCCTTTTTTTCGACAGTCTGAGCCACCCGGCAGGGTGGCTTTTTTGTATCTGCTTAAATTTCTTTTGCAGCGGCTTCAGCCTGTGGGGCATCGGTATAGGTGTGGGTGCACACCTCGCGTATTTTGCCGCGCAGTGCGACAAAATCTTCAAATGCCACCGGCTTGTTGTTGGGGTTGCGCAGCAGTGCCGCCGGGTGAAAGGTACCCATAAACAACACGCCGTCTTTCTCCTCAAACTGGCCGTGCTCGCGCGTGACCGAGTAGTCGGGCCGGATGATCTGCTGTGCGGCGATGCGCCCAAGGCAAACGACGATTTTAGGCTGCAACAGCCGAAACTGCTCCCGCAGCCAGGGCAGGCAGGCGGCGCGCTCTTCCGGGCGCGGGTCGCGGTTTTGCGGCGGGCGGCATTTTACCGTGTTGGCAATAAAAATGTTTTTTTTGCGGTCAAGGTCAATCGTGCGCAGGTAAGTATCCAGCAATGCCCCGCTGCGCCCCACAAACGGCAAACCCTGTTCGTCCTCATTCTGGCCTGGGCCCTCGCCGATGAGCAGCACCTCGGCATCCGCCACCCCATCGCCAAACACCACATTGGTGCGGGTCTCGCAAAGGTCGCATTTTTGGCAGGTCAGGCAGTCCGCTTTTAATTCTTCCCAATTCAAAACAAAGGTCACCTCATTCAATTGCCGCGGCAAAGTTTATGCAGGTATTATAACATTGGCAACGATAAAAAGAAAGTGCGCTTTTGCTTGACAACGGCAAACGGTGTGAGTAAAATATAAGTTATAAAAGTTATACTTTTCATACTAATGGTAAAGGAGCAACTAAATGAGCTTGAAAATGCCGGAAGATAAATTTATGAGCACGGTAAAGGTGGGGGAAAAGGGCCAGATCGTCATCCCCAAAGGCGCGCGGGACCTGTTTGGCATCGAGCCGGGCGATACGCTGCTGTTAATGGCTGACAAAAAGCAGGGCATTGGTATTGTGCCCAACGCACCGTTTTTAGACTTTGCGAAAGCGGTGTTTGATGTGCAAAAAAAGCCGCCGCAGGAGAGCGAAGATGAAAATGTCGCAGGTGCGACGAATACCGATGAAAATGAAGATTGAGAAAGAGGCAGGTTTGATGCAGGACGTATTGACCGTGCGGGGCCTTTGCAAGCGGTATGAGGGCTTTGCACTGCGGGATGTTTCTTTTACACTGCGGCCCGGTGCAATTACCGGGCTGATTGGCCGCAACGGTGCGGGCAAATCTACCACGTTAAAATCATTGTTGAATTTAGTGCACCCCGACAGCGGTGACATTTCATTTTTTGGGCAGCCCTTTTTGGGGCACGAGCAACAGGCAAAACAGCAGCTCAGCTTTGTGATGGGCGGGTTTAGCTATTACCCCATGAAAAAGCTGAAAACCATCACGGCGGCTACCCGCCCGTTTTATACGGGTTGGGATGAAGAGGTCTACCGCCGCTGCATTCAGCGGTTTGCTTTGCCAGAGCAAAAGACTCCGCGGCAGCTTTCTGACGGGATGCGGGTAAAATATGCGTTGGCGCTGGCCTTGTCGCACCACGCAAAGCTGTTGATTTTAGATGAGCCCACCAGCGGGCTGGACCCTGTTTCGCGCGACGAGCTGATGGAGCTGTTTTTTGCGTTGGTGCAACAGGAGGGCGTCACCATTCTGTTTTCGACCCACATTACCACAGACCTTGAAAAGTGTGCCGACGATATTTTGTATATCAAAAACGGCGAGCTGGTGGCGCAAACCGGCATGACACAGTTTTTGGAGGAATACCGCATGGTGTCGTTTGACACCCCGCAGCCCCCGGCACAGGCCGCCGAAAAACTGATTGGCTGCCGGCCCTCGCGTATCGGGTGTGAAGCGCTGGTGCACACGGCAAACTTGCCAATAGACGGTGCCGAAGTACAAAAAGCGGGCCTTGAGGACATCATGGTCCATATGGAAAGGGCGTGAGGAGATGAAAGCATTATTGCAAAAAGAGTTGCGGCTTGCCATGCACCCGGCGGCGCTGTTGTTTTTGGGCCTTTCCGCGCTGCTCATCATCCCCAATTACCCGTACTATGTCACGTTTTTTTACACGACGCTCGGCATCTTTTTTATCTGTTTAAACGGGCGCGAAACGCAGGACGTTTTATACAGCGCACTGCTGCCGGTGGCAAAAAAAGATATTGTAACTGCCCGTGTATTGGTGGCAGTGGGCCTGCAACTGCTGCAAATGGTGATTGCGGTGCCATTTGCGGTGTTGCGCCAAAGGCTGATACCAACCGGCAATGAAGTGGGCATGGACGCAAACATTGCACTGTTTGGCATTTCATTGATGCTGCTGGGGGTGTTTAACTGGGTGTTCTTTACAAAGTATTACCGCAACGTGCAAAAGGTGGGCATGCCGTTCAACATTGCCTGTGCGGTTTATTTTGTGCTGCTTTGTGTGGCCGAAACTGCGGCGCATGTGGTGCCGTTTGTGCGCGACAAGCTGGACACTGCTGACCCGCAATATCTGGCAGAAAAACTGGTGGTACTGGCAGTGGGGGCCGTGCTGTATGCGCTGCTTACACTGGGTGCCTGCCGCAAGGCGCAAAACCTGTTTAAAAAGCAAGACTTATAAGGTGAAAACCGGCTGTAAACACCGCTTAAAAGGCGCAAGGGGGCAAACTGCCCCCTTGCGTTTTATGCGGTTTTCCGGTATAATACGAATGTTAATGGACACGGGGCGGTTGCCGCCGTGCCTTGAATACGAAGCGTTGGCCCTGTGCGATGAAGGGCCATGAACCATGTCAGGCGGGGAACCGAGCAGCATTAAGTGGTTTTCTTTGTGCGCCGCAGCAAGCCTGCGCTTCGTATTCAGGGCATGATGGCCCAGTTTCGGGTCCTGCTTTTTTAAGGCCGCGTTTTTGCGGCAACGCAAAAAAGATGGGGGGCGCAGTGCTGTGTACCATGCTTTGTACCGCAAGTATCGGCCGAAAACCTTTGGCGATGTGTACGGGCAGGAAGCGATCACCGCTGCGCTGAAAAACCAGGTCGCGACCGGGCATATCGGCCATGCTTACCTGTTTACCGGCACCCGTGGCACCGGCAAAACCAGTTGCGCCAAAATACTGGCCAAAGCGGTCAACTGCCTCAACCCGCAACAGGGCGAGCCCTGTGGTGAGTGCGACATCTGCCGTGGGCTGGAAGAGGGCAGTATTTTAGATGTGGCCGAAATCGATGCGGCGTCCAACACCGGTATCGACGATATTCGCGCGCTGCGCGAAGAAGCGGTGTATACCCCCGCGAACTGCCACTATAAAGTGTATATCATCGACGAGGTGCACATGCTTTCCAACAGTGCGTTCAACGCACTGCTGAAAATTATGGAAGAGCCACCCTCCCATGTTATTTTTATCTTGGCGACAACCGAAATTCAAAAGGTGCCCTCTACCATCTTGTCCCGCTGCCAGCGGTACGATTTTGGGCGCATCCCCCAGCAGACCATTCAAAAGCGGTTGCAGTTTGTAGCCGAAAAAGAAAACATTACGTTAAGCGACGGTGCTGCGGCACTAGTGGCACAGCTGGCAGACGGCGCGCTGCGCGACGGGCTTTCTATTTTAGATACCTGTGCATCGGCCGGTGACGGCACGGTGGACGAAGCACTGGTGCGCCGCATGGCCGGGGTGACAGATAAAAGCTATCTGTTTGAGTTGTCGGGTGCGCTGACAAAGCAGGATACTGCAAAGGCTTTGGGTCTGGTGGCGGCACTGCGGCAAAACTCCATTGATATGAAACGGCTTTGCGAAGAGCTGATTGCCCATTACCGCACTGTTATGCTGCTGGGCGCCGGCGCGGGCGATGTGGGGCTGAACCTTTCGCCAGAGGACCGCCGCAGATATGAAGACGAGGCAAAGCAGGTGTCGCTGGCCGCCGCAGTCTATGCCATGCGGGTGCTGGGTGACAGCCTGGATAAGATGTCGCGCGGTACCGACCCGCGCATTGAATTGGAGCTTGCACTGTTTGCGCTTTGCGGCACAGCAGCCCCGGCAGTGCAGGTGGCCCCGCAGCAGATGCAACAAACAGCCGCCACGGTGGCGACCGCCCGGCCCGTACAGCCCGCGGCACAGCCTGTGGTGCCGGTAGAGCCTGAGGTGCAAAAGCCCACGGCCCCGGTTGCTGCGCCAGCCCCGGCACAAAGCGGGGAGGGCGAAGAAGAACAGCCCTGCGCTTTTTGGCCCGAGGTCGTTGCGATGGCCCAGCAAAAGGACCCATTGGCCCATGGCTTTTTGGTGGGCACAACGGCGTATGTGCAGGGCAAGCGGGTGCTGATCGACGGCAGCGCCACGTTTTTGCGCTTTATGAAAACCAATCAAGACTCTGCCGAACGGCTGAAAACACTGATTTTCGAAGCCTCGGGCGAGCATTATTCTATTGGACCGTACCAAAAAAAGCAGGCACCTGCCGCCGTAAAAACAGGCCGTGCAGAAGAAACTTTTCAGCAGCTTGAAGACGCAGGCGTGCCCGTAGAGTACATTTAAAAAGCCCGCCGGGTGGGGCAGCCATGCCCCGGCCCGCCGATACTTTTAAACAGCACCGGCTGTTTTGGCAGCCGGCAGATTAAAATTCTGGAGGAATTTTACGATGAAAGCAAGATTACCGCAGGGGTATGGCAAAGTGGACCGCAACGCATTGATGGAGCAGTACCAGAAGATGCAGCAGGATATGGAGACCCTCACCGCAGACCTTGAAGCGCGTGAGCACACGGTCACCGCGGGCGGCGGGCAGATCTCACTGACGATGAACGGCAAGTACGAAGTGCAGAAGGTCGCGATTAAGCCGGAAGTGGTTGACCCCGAAGACGTTGAAATTTTAGAGGACCTTGTGGCCGCAGCGGTAAACGAGGCCGTGCGCGTGGTGCGCGAAACACAGGACAACGAGATGAACGGGCTGACCGGAAACTTGAACCTGCCCAGCGGGTTTAGCCTGTAATTCAAGGTAAAGGAAGGTTGCCGGATGGGAGCAAACGCGGCCCCGCTTGAAAAACTGATTGAAGAATTTGCAAAGCTGCCGGGCATTGGCCGCAAGGGGGCGTCGCGGCTGGCGTATCAGGTGCTCAGCATGCCAAAAAACGAGGCACTGGAATTTGCGCAGGCCATTATTGATGCCCACACCAAAATACACCGGTGCAGTGTTTGCCAAAACTTTACCGACGGTGAAATTTGCCCCATTTGCAGCGGCACAAAGCGCGACAAAAGCGTGATTTGCGTGGTGGAGACCCCGCGCGATGTTTCGGCGTTTGAGCGTACCCGCGAATACCATGGCCTTTACCATGTGTTGCATGGCCTGATTTCCCCGATGGATGGCATTGGGGCTGAACAACTGACGGTAAAAGAGCTATTGGCCCGGCTGCAAGGCGATGAGGTGCAGGAAGTGATTATGGCCACAAACCCCACCGTTGAGGGCGAGGCCACTGCCATGTACCTTGCAAAGCTGATTAAGCCCCTAGGGGTGCGGGTCAGCCGCCTTGCCTACGGCTTGCCGGTGGGCGGCAGTTTAGAGTATGCCGACCCCACCACACTGGGCCGCAGCCTGATTTCGCGCGGGGAGCTATAAAGCCGGGAATACTTGACAAATGCCCCCAAAAAAGGTATAGTATTGTTCCGGTATTGGTGCGAAAGGAGGGGGCAAAATGCCAGAGAGTTTTAAGACCATCGCCGAAAACCGCAAGGCGCGGCACGATTATTTTGTCCTCGAATCACTGGAAACCGGTATTGAACTGGTCGGCACCGAGGTCAAAAGCATCCGCACCGGTTCGGTCAACCTGAAAGATTCGTGGGTGGATGTGGTAAACGGCGATTTAATGGTGATGGGCATGCACATCAGCCCATACGAAAAAGGTAACATTTTTAACCGCGACCCCGTGCGGCCCCGCCGTTTGCTGGCCCATGGGAGCGAAATTCGGCGGCTGGCCGCCGAGGTAAAACTAAATGGCCTGACACTGGTGCCCTTGCAGCTATATTTCAAGGGGTCACGGGTTAAGGTTCAAGTGGGGTTGTGCAAGGGCAAAAAGCTGTACGACAAGCGTGCCACCACGGCCCAGCGCGACGCAAAGCGCGATATTGACCGCGCGATGAAAGCACAGAACAAAGCCTAATTTCCGCCGCAAGGCGGATTAATATGGGGATGTAAAGGTTTCGACAGGGAAAGTGAAGTTGAAGCAGCGGGTAGTGGTGTGGACCCACTATAAAAGCCACAAACAAATAGCTAACAACAATAAATTAGCAGTCGCAGCCTAATATAGGCTGCTGTCCTTCCCACTTTACCGCGGGGTGGTGTTTGGGCATCAAATTAGCGGTGCACGTGAACGGGCTTAAGCTTTGCGGGCCGTCATGAATTAATGAAGCTACCGACCCCGGCTGCCTGCTTATCGGCGGCCGGGTGGGGGAATCCTGATGATAAGCTGCACCCGGAGACACTTTGATGAATCTTTTTTTGGACACGGGTTCGACTCCCGTCATCTCCACCAAAACAGAAACGCCGCAGAATGGCCTATAAAGCCATTCTGCGGCGCTTTTTGATTTGAGACGTTAATGCATCTTTTGATTTTAAAAGATTATAATGTGGCTAGTATCTATAAGAAGGTAGCGTATGAACTGTAATGGTCAAGCATTTTTGTATATATAAGTATATGAATGAAAACATGAATTTTGAAATATTAAAAAATAGTAAAAAACGGTGTATAACTCTTTGTTAATTGTGTTGTTTGTTATGAAACAAGTTGATACAATAGAAAAGTAAGCTTAAGTTGGGGGTGTGTCTAAAATAAAAAAATTCAAATATGCAAAATTATGGAGGTTTGAAATGACCACTTTGTTAGAAATAATTCAGATTATAACAGCAAGCGGGTTAATCGTAGCAATTTATAATAATTACAGCCAAATTAAATTGCAGAACAAACTTAAGGTTACAGAAATTAAAGAAAACAGGTTTAGGTCTATCCTTATTTTTATGGATATTATGCTTCACCCAGAATTAATATTGCACACGTCGGAAGTAGATAATCCATTGTTGAAAACGATAGATGTAAATGATAACAACCAACTCATTGAATATTATAAAAACAAAATCAAGGCCAATAAAGCAAATTTGTACTTGTACGCGGACGACAAACTTATACAAGCATTAGACGAGTTCATTGAAAACCCTAGTGAAAGTAATTATATAACAGTCGCAGAGCAAATGAAGCAAGACCTTTGGACATAAACATCTTGCAAAATCATATTGGGGTATTGAGTTGAAAAGAATGAGAGAGGTAAAACGAAAACGACAAAAAGCTAAGAACGCTATTATAAGTTGGCATCTAATTCGTTCCCGGATGATTCTATAACACAATGCGATTAAATCACTTGAACGCTCAGTTCCATACTGGAAATCAAAGCTCGGCGGCTCGTTCGGCGAAAAAGTTGAAAGAAATCTAAAAACAATATGGAAGGTGGAAGTATAATGAACAAGTATCCAAAAACTGCGATTGTTGCAGCTAAATACGTTAATGCAGGATTGCCGCCCCGTAGCGCATGGGAAAAAGCAAGTTGTGAGATTTTTATTCCAAATAGTTCCTCTCAAAAAAAGGGATGTCCAAGAAATGCTTTTTTAGGCTTATATGGCGGCACGGGGAAAAACGCAGAATATGCACAGAAAGCTTTGAAAATCCTGAAAAGCGGGAACACAAACATATCGGAAAGAGACCTGTGGCGGATAGTCACCGGTAATAGCGGAAAGGCATACAACAGCCAAATGCACGTTGTAAAGGCCCTATTTGATGAAGGGCTTATTTAGCCCTTCATCAAGAAACTAGTGAGGGTGATATTATGTCAAAAGAAAGACCAAGGAGCGTACGGTAGATATTAGTGCAGATATATGTAGTCGCGCCTCTACCATAATTTAGCCCCCCAAGATATCCTACGGGAAACCGCGAGATATCTTGGGGGGGCTTTTTTTATCCGCCTTTTTACCATTAAAAAATCAGATGCAGTACTTGACAAGTGACAGGCTGTCATTTATACTGTACAACATAAATGACAACCTGTCACTTTATTTGAAAAGAGGTCGATACCGGTGCCCAAAGATTTATTTTTTACCATCCATGAAGAAAAGAAGAACAGAATTATAGAAGCCGCCATTAAAGAATTTTCAGCCCAGTTGTACGAGAAAGCTTCCATCAACCAAATTATAAAAGAAGCGGACATTTCAAGAGGCAGCTTTTATCAATATTTTGAGGATAAAGAGGATCTGTACTTTTTCCTCATAGAGACGGTTGTCAAAAATACGTCTTATAACTTTTTAAAAGGGTTTATTGCAACACAGCCGAAAGACGTGTTTTCGGTGTACAGGGCCTTGCTTACTTATAATCTTCAATTGCTGTCGGATGAAAAATATCAGGCCTTTTTTAAAAACATGCATTTGGGCATGAATTATCATCTTCAGCAAAAATTGAGGTCGATTTTCAGTGCAATCAGAAACGAAATGTTGGGGGGCAAGTTTGATAAATTGCAAGAGCAATCTGGATATGAAGGCCCGTATTTTCAGCAACTTATGAACATTCTAGAACTGAATAACAGGGATTTGCTGATGCTTTATATCTCTGATTCGGTTAACATCAACACGATTATGGAAATTTATCAGTTAAGGATACAGGTTTTACAGGGAAAAAGGAGAAGTGAAGCTTAAATGAACACAAGCACAGCGCGCGCAGTCGGCATGATATTAGGCGGCATTATAGTAGCAGGCGTTATCATCTTCCTCTTATACCCGCTGATCAGGGGAAACACGAAGGAACAGTTTGCAAGCATCAGACAAAGCGAGATTAGCAACCCAAAACTGCGGGAGGTTAGGGGGCAGCCGTATAATGAGATACTGGTGGTTTACCGGTACTTCAATCAAATCACGGCTGGTGTTTATAACGATATCGGTGAAAAACAGATCAGCGAGCAAGAGTTTGCAGACATCGACACAACCGCCATAAAAAAGGAATACGGCGCACTGGCCGTTATCAAAAACGGGCCAAGATTTTGGGTGATGGATGAAATTACAGGATATTATAACGGCGCGCAACGAACCTTTGCCGGATATAAGATGAACCAGCCCGGAATTTTAAACCTTTCCCTCTCGGACCTGAAAAACCGTTCGCCCTACAGCGTCCATGAGGTAAACCGAAAGACCACATATACCTACAAAAAAGGTGAAACGGTCTATGAATTGGTCTCCAGCAACAACGAAGTTTATACGATGCAGGCCGCCTCTCGTGAAATTGACAAGAATTTGACCCTTGCAGACCTTGGTGACCTTGGCGCAAGGTTACAGTTGCCCAACGGCTGGCAGTATCGTGTGCGGGTGTTGGATGAGGACGAGACTTATCAGGTCGACGGAACCGCGTATGTCATTCAGGATGAGTTACAAAACAGTTACCAGAGAAACCCGCAAAACAGTGAAGCGTGAGAAAGCGATAGGAGGGCATATCAGGTGCGCAAAAGTAAAAAGAAATATGTTGTAATTTCCGTTATTGGGCTATTTGCTCTTATTGCCGTTTTACTGTTGCAGATTTTTATGTACGGTAGAATTCTGCCCGGCCCGCGTGAGCCGGAACTGATGATCAACAAACAAAACGCAGTGAGTGAAAATAAGGACCATTTGAGCTCTGGTTATTATCAGACCAGTTGGCCCAGCGAACATGCCGATTTGATAAGGTCCCACGCGGTGCTTTCCGGGGGGCTGCCTAAGGGTTTTGACAGTGCAAAGATTCAAGTGGCAAGCACCGAACTCTATATGCCCACTTGGGGGTATACCAGAGGTGCGAACGAAGTGTTCGTCATTGGTGGCAGCCCCCAGCTGATGACCACGTTCACGCAATCCATTCAGGGCGGCAAAGACTTATCAAAATTCAAGATCTTGACGAATAACATAAAGGACATCCTGAGTAATGATGTTGCCTATGTCGCAAAAATTAATTCACAGACGAATGAAAAGACAATAGTAGAATTGAAAAAAGGCAAAACGGTAAATTACACGGGTGGCTTACTTGTCCATGCAAACGGGTATGTTTATGCGGTGTCACAGGCTGTTCTTTATAAAATCGACCCGGAAACAATGAGCGTTGTGAGTAGTGTGGAATTACCGAAGGTCGGCAACAGTTTGACCGCTTACTGGACTACCTATAACGGGCTTCAGGCACTTGATAACGGGGAACTTGTACTGAAAGGGTTCCACTTGTTAAACAATGCAAACCTTGACGGTTATCTGCTGCTGGTCGACCCTGACACATTGCAAATTGATCTACAGCAAAAGGCAAGAGTCTCATCTGCCAGATTGGCCATAGAGGATAACTATCTTTACCATGTGAATGCACAAGAGGTTTTAAGATATCAAATAACGGATGGCGGGTTCATTTTGGACAACAGCTTTACCGCAAAGTACAGAAGTAAAACGGATGAAAGTACGCAGGCAAGCTCTCCAATGTTGATGCCCGGAATCAACATGCTGGTCTTTGCGGATAATACTGCGCCGGGGGCCAAAACACCGCTGATGCTTTATACAAAATCCACGAAAAACAGTAATGAAACAATGCAGTTGGCAAAGGCCTTTACAACAAACAACCCCAGCTTTAACTTTTTCATGGTTGGCGGCGACACGTTTGCCCAAAATATTGTTATTTATTATGACCCGCTGAACAACCTTGTTTCTGCAAATAAAATAAGCGAAGACGGCAGCATTAAACTGTTGTGGGAAAAACAGGACATCAAGGCAAGCGCTTCTCCGGCGATATCCGTAGAGAGTGGGCAGGTTTATCTTGACGATTATAAAAACGGCAGGGACAATTTTGTAGTGCTAGACCTTTTGAGCGGCGAAGAGCTTGGGCGGGTAGAGCTTCCCGCCACACTGCCCACAGTGGGGACCATATTTGTGGGCACCGACAGCGATGTCTTTATTTTAAGCAGCGAAGCGGGGAACAAGACAGGATATGTGAGCCGGATAACCGTCGGTTGAGGAAGAAGGCTGTTTCAATGCCCAAAAAGCCTACCCCGAAAAGAAAGATATTCAAACTACTGTAAAATCACTCAAATCGATAAGATAAGGTTGACCCACTACAAAAAACAACGATATCGGTTTTGATCACACAATACATAATAAAAGCGCTGCGAATTGGCCTTTGTCGCCATTCTACAGCGTTTTTTTATTTAATTTTAGAAAACGGGTGCCACAAAATTAATTATCAATGGATGTTTTTCGTTGTTACATCAAATCAAGTAAAGGCTCTTTTGAATAAAAGGCAATTTAAAATTCTGCCGAATGCCCGAGGGGGGTTACCAAAAAGCTCACTTGAATTTTCAGTTGAGAGGGAGCGTTGAGGCCATTAAGAGTGGTTGACATAAGTATGATTTCGTACTATAATAATTGTACGAAATCGTACTTAGTGGAGGGGCAACATGATGGAGCAAAAAAGATTTGACGAAATCCATCGAATCAATTATTTGACCTCGGAGACAGAAGCGCTGTATCATCAGGCATCCTTAAAGCTGGGCATTACAGACAGTGTTGCGATTGTTTTGTACACAATCTACGACACCGTGGGCAGTTGCTTGCTCAGCGACATTTATAAAAAATCGGGCATCAGCAAGCAAACGGTCAATTCGGCCATCCGTGGGTTAGAAAAGGATGACATACTGTATTTGCAGCCGTACAAAGGCAAGGCCAAAAAAGTTGTCTTAACAGAAAAAGGGCAGGGTTATGTAAACCAGACCGTGGCAAAACTTTACGAAGCAGAAGTACAGGCCTTTGATTCCTGGTCGGCAGAAGAAATCAACACGTACATTCACCTGATGGAAAAATACGCAGATTGTTTTCGCAGGCAAATTGAGGCGCTACAGGGAAGGAAACCATGACAATTCAGCTTTCGGATCACTTTACTTATGGCAAGCTTGTTAAATTTACAATTCCGTCTATTGCAATGATGATTTTCACCTCTATTTACAGTGTGGTGGATGGCCTTTTTGTTTCTAATTTCGCGGGCAAGACGGCGTTTTCTGCGGTCAACCTGATGATGCCAATTTTTATGATCATTGCAACCGTTGGCTTTATGTTTGGCACCGGCGGCACCGCCATTGTGGCAAACACCTTTGGTGCAGGTAACAAAGAAAAAGCAAACAGATATTTTTCCCTGTTTGTGTATGTGGCTTTTGCTCTTGGTGTCTTGTTTGCAATGTTAGGGTTTGCTTTTATTCGCCCCCTTGCCACGCTGATTGGCGCAAAGGGCCAGCTTCTTGAATATTGCGTTGATTATGGGCGCATTATTCTGACCGCGTTACCATTTTTTGTGCTACAGCTTTTGTTTCAAAGCTTTTTTGTAGCAGCCGAAAGGCCACACCTTGGGCTTTTGGTAACGGGTATAGCTGGCGTTACCAATATGATTTTAGATGCCGTTTTGGTAATTTTGTTGTCGCTGGAATACAAACTGGCCGGGGCGGCAGTTGCCACCGCGTTCAGCCAGTTTCTGGGCGGTGTGATCCCCCTTGTCTATTTTCTACGAAAAAACAGCAGTATTCTGCGCCTTGGCAAAACCAGTTTTGACGGCAAGGCCATTGTGAAAGCGTGTACCAATGGGTCTTCTGAATTTATGAGCAATGTTTCGATGAATATTGTGGGCATGCTTTATAATATACAGCTTTTGCACTATGCCGGTGAAAACGGTGTGGCAGCCTATGGCGTTATGATGTATGTCAGCATGATCTTTTCGGCTGCCTTTATAGGGTACTCTATCGGGTCGGCACCTATAATATCGTATCATGATGGCGCAAAGAATACAGACGAGCTAAAAGGGCTTTTGAAAAAGAGCCTTCGCCTGCTTGGGGTTAGTGGCCTTGTTATGCTGCTTGCTGCCCAGTTGCTGGCGGTGCCGCTTGCGCAAATATTTGTGGGTTACGACAAACAACTGGTACATTTAACTGTTTCCGGGTTTCGTGTTTTCGCCCTTGCTTTCCCCTTTATGGGGTTTGCCATTTTTGGTTCTGGTTTCTTTACTGCGCTGAATGACGGGCTAACTTCCGCCTTGATTTCTTTTTTGCGCACCTTGGTGTTTGAGGCCAGCGCTGTTTTGCTTCTGCCGATGATTTTTGGGATTGATGGGATTTGGTTTTCTATTGTTGTGGCCGAAGTAATGGCGGTCGTGTTTACGTCAATATTCCTGATTACAAAACGAAAAAAGTATCATTATTAAAAATTAAAAGTACGAGGTGTCGCAGATGGAGTTAAAGCTATTACCGGTCAGCCAAGAAGATTTGGCCGTTTACAAGCATGACATGCAAGAGGCTTTTCAAAAAGGGGCGGCAGAGGAGCTTTCTGATTTAAATGTGCAGATCCTCCCGGAAGAGGATATCGACCAGTCACTAAATACCAAGGGGGCTATTGCCCTTAAAGCGATGGTGGATGGAGAAATGGTTGGTGGTGCAATCGTTGTAATCGACGAAAAAACGCACTGCAATCACCTCGATTTTCTCTACGTGAAATATGGAGCGCAGAGCCGTGGCATAGGGCAGGCCATTTGGAAAGAGATTGAAAAGAGGTACCCCGACACAAAAGTGTGGGAAACCGGTACCCCTTATTTTGAAAAACGAAATCTTCATTTTTATGTGAACTGCTGTGGGTTTCATATCGTTGAATTTTTTAACCCCAAGCACAAAGACCTCCATAGCCCCGATGATGTATTCGGCGGGGACTACTTCTTCCGCTTTGAAAAGCAAATGAGATAAAAACAAGGTTTACCATTTTTGTTTATGCAAAAATTAATTTAACGCAAAGCGCACCGCCAAGTTATGTGGCGGTGCGCTTTACGCTAAAGCTGTGTTTTCACAGCGCTTTTTAAAGCTTCAAAAAACCTGATATCAATTGATTAACCTGCGCGGGGTTATCTTGGTTCGAGTTGTGGCTTGCGTGCTCAATCAAATGCAAAGTGCAGTTGGGGTCCTCTTGGGCCCATGGCGCGGCAACCTTTTTAATGTTGCCCAGCTTGTCGTCAACGCCGCAAAGCAGCAAAACCGGCTGGTGAAACCGGTAGGCTGTATCCTCATGCAGGCAATTGCCTGCCATATTTAAAATTACTTCAACAAAGGTCTGTTTATTCAGCTTATTAAAACAGCTTTCAATATAACGCCTTACACTGGTTGTGTTTGCGCTTGCATTTGCGCTTTGGCGAATGAGCGTTTTCCACGGGTAGCAGGCAAACAAAAAACGGGCGGCTTTCAGCGAAGCTTTTTCTGCTATGGTCAGCTTGCCTGTGTTTTTGGCGCAATCGATCAGCACTATATGGTCGACAAGGACGGGGGATTGGTATGCAATTTCCTGTGCAAGGTTGCCGCCCATCGACTGCCCAATCAAAGTGGCATGGTCAATAGAATACAGCTGAAACAGTTTGCGGCAATCGCTTACCATATCGCAAAACAAAAATTTTTGTTGTGGCTTTAACTGGGACATGCCATGCCCGCGGGCATCCCAGGCAATGATATGGTAGGTCGAATCAAATAATTTAAATTGTTCTTCAAACATGGCGTGGTCTAGCCCTGCCCCGTGAAAAAAGAAGACCCATTTGTTTTCGGTACCCTTTTGGTACCAGTAATGAATGGTACAGCCTAAATTTTCAAAATGAAGATGTTCCATATGCTCCATCACGGTTAGTCTCCTTGCTTATAATAATGGCATTTTAAAGAGGTCATCATGCGCTGAAACTGGGGAAGAATGCCCCTGATTTTCGCCTCGTTTAAGTCCTCATTGCCACGCATGCAACCTTCGGCCACAAACAAAATAAGGTCGATTAAAGTATCTGCGTCGGCGGGGTTTTGAAACTGGTCATAATCAAGCAGTGCAAGGATATCCTTTTTTCCAATTTGAATAAGCGCATTTTTCTTCGCTGCCAGTTCCTGTTTTACTTCTTCTTCGGTTTCATAATAAGCCTTTGCTATAAATTGCAGTAAATAGGGGTATTCCTGCATAATGTGCAGTCGTCGCTCCACTTCTTGATGTACCAGTTCAAACAGGTCGTACTTTTTTTGCTCGACGCTATTTATTTTTAAGTCGTTTAACGCCGCAGTCGCCGTATCAAAAAGGTATAAATAGTACTCTTTTTTGTTTTTGAAATAGTAAAAAAGCAAAGACTTTGAAATAGTGGCTTCCCCCGCAACGAAAGACATTGAGCCCTTTTTATAAGGGTTAGAAGAGAATACTTTATAACCGGCGTTTATCAGGTTTTTCTGTTTAGCAGAAGGTAACTTAAAGTAACTGGAGTTCATGCTTTGCCCCCCTTACAGGCCGAAACGGTCAGTGATTTATTCCAAGTATAAATCCACGGACCGTTTTTGAGAAGACTGCAATTTTTTAAGCATTCTTTTTCCTTTTTATGGTATACTCGGGTTAACTTGAATTTATTTTGTGAGGTGAGCGCTTATGGAATTTCAAATACGGGAATGCAAAATGGAGGATGCCAGTGCGATCTACAACTTGAACAGTGCTGAATTGGGGTATGAATACGCCATTGACAGAACAAAAACTAAGCTGAAGTACTTATTAAAAAGCAAAAAAGATCAAATTTTTGTTGCAACAGTGGGCGGTGTCGTTGTGGGGTATGTGCATGCCTGCGATTACGATTTAATCTACGCGCCCCACCTAAAAAACATTATGGGCATTGCTGTTTTAAGTGAATATAAACAACAGGGCATCGGCAAGGCCCTGCTGACAGAAATTGAAAAATGGGCCAAGGAAACCGGGGCTGCGGGGGTGCGCTTGGCTTCTGGCGAAACAAGAAAAGGCGCACACGAATTTTACCGCCGGTGCGGGTACCATGCTGTCCGGGCGCAACTCAACTTTAAAAAATATTTTTAATGTGGGGTGAGGCAGGTAAACGGTACCACTGATTAAATAGTGGTAAGAATAACATGGCGCTTTATAGCAGGCCCATCTTTAAAAATGGGTCTGTTGTTTTTTGTTCACCGGTGCGCTATTAAAATGCAAATGGGCAAGGTGGGCCCCCAAATGTAAGCGGCCAAAGATGTGATGTAAGGCGGTTTGTTTTTTGCCCTTCAGGGGCTTTGGGGGGTGGTGGGCACTTATAAAGCACTGCCTGTAAACACATCGGCCCCCTCTGCAACTACCCGGTGCAGCGCGGCAACCCCGTTTGTAATTTGCGCGGGGGTCAAGTGACCATAGCCCAAAAGCAGTTTGTCCACGTGTTCATTTGGTACCGGGCAATACTGTGCCACGCTTGCCACCCGCACCCCGGCTGCGCGGCAGGCTTGGGCAAAGCGTGGCCCAAAGGTGACCCCGGGGAATTGCAATGCAAGGTGTAACCCGGAAGCATCGCCCCACGCGTGCGCTGCAGTGCCAAATTCGCTTTGCAACGTGCCCAGCAGCAGCGCCCGCTTTTCGCCGTAAGCGCGGCGCATTTTTTGTACATGGCGGTCCATCTTTCGTTGTTGCAAGAAGCCCGACAGCGCGGCTTGTTCCAGCACGGGGTTTTGCACGTCCATATAAGTGCGGTAGTGCCGCCATGCCTCTTGCAGCGCTTTGGGCAGCACGGCAAAGCCGAGCCGCAGCGCGGGGAACAGCGTTTTGCTAAAACTGCCCACATAGGCAACGCGCGCCGGGCACATGGCGTAAACCGGGCTAATGGGGTTGCCGCTGTAACGAAACTCGCTGTCGTAGTCGTCCTCAATAATATAAAAGTCGTTTTCGGTTGCCATGCGCACCAGGGCGGTGCGGCGGGCAGCGGGCAAAATGCCCCCCAGTGGAAACTGATGAGATGGCGTGATATACACGGCCGAAATGGTCTTATTTTGCAGTGTTGCAATGTCGGCCCCGGCCTGGTCTACCGGTACCGGGTAAAACGGGTAATTGCCATCTGCCAGTACGGTGCGCACCGCGGGGTGCGATGGGCTTTCCAGCGCAAAGGCACGGCCCTGTCGGTGTAATATAGTCACCAGCAGGTACAACGCCTGTGTTGCGCCGCTGGTAATAAAAATATCCTGTGGGTCCACCACCATGCTTTTGCTGCGCAGTAGCCAGTGTGCAATTTCTTCGCGCAGTGGCGCATACCCCTGCGGCCCGCTGTAACAAAGCGCATCTGCTTGTAGGGTGCGCGCCGCATCGGCCACGATTTTGTTCCATGCCGCCAGCGGGAAAAGGGTCAAATCCGGCTGGCCGGTTTTAAAATCCCACAAAATCGGCGGGGGTGTGGGCTGTGCCGGTTGCGGTGGGGCAGCAGTGGGCGCCGGGGTTAGGTGTAGGCCTTTTGCCACGCGTGATGGTGCACCTTGATGTCGCACCAAAAAGCCCTCGGCCCAAAGCATTTCATAGGCCTCGACTACGGTGTTGCGGCAGATGCCAAGCCCTTTGGCAAGTGCACGGGTAGAGGGCAACGCCTCCCCCGCGGGCAACTGCCCTGTTAAAATACGGCTTTTCAGTGCCGCAAAAATCTGCCTTGCAAGGCTGACTTCGCTGCCCAGCTGTAACACAATGCCCCACATCGGTACCACCCCTTTTAGCTTTACTGGTATACAAAAACAGGCCCTTAACTGGTACTGTTTATCGGCGTGTTATTGCACTATAATTATAACCAGTTTCGGGTAAATTACAACAAAGGTGTTTGCCAGTACGGGTAAGTTACAAAACAAAGCGGCCCACAAAAACGCCTTTGCAACAAAGAGAGGGGAACCCTATGCTAAAAATTGACCCTGCCGTTTGGGCAGCTTTTCCGCAGACAAAAATGGGGGCACTGGTAATCGAAGGGGTGCCGACCGGGGTAAAACTGGCACCAGATGAGGCCGAAGCCGGGTTTTGTGCCATTGAGCAAAGGTACGGCAGCCAAGACAGAAAAGCGCTAAAGCAAATGCCGCCCATCGATGCTTATACCGCTTATTATAAAAAATTTGGGTATAGCTACCCGGTGTTGGCACAGCTGGAATCGGTGTTGGCAGGTAAAAAAACGTTGCACCCGCAGTCTGGTTTTTTGCAGGCGATGTTTCTTTGCGAAATAGAAAGCATGGTCATTACGGCGGGGCACGACCTTGCACGGCTTTCGGGCCCGCTGCGGGTACAAGTTGCACGCGGGGATGAAACCTACCGCAGCATTTCAAAAAGAGAAGTCACCACTGTGCCGGGGGATTTGCTGGTGCGGGATGACAACTGGGTGATCTCCAGCATGATGCGTGGGCCGGATGAGGGCAGCCGCATCACCGCGCAAACGACGGGTGTGTTTTTTGTACTGTATGCCCCGCCGGTCATCAAAACACAAACGGTTGAAGCAGCATTAAAATTACTGGAAAAACGGGTGCGCTCGTTTGCGCCCGGCTGCACCACCGAACTGCTGAAGGTGTACGAGCAAGAATAACCGTATGGTGACAAAAGACAACGTAAACACAAAGGCCCGCCCATGGTAGCACATACCAGGAGCGGGCCTTTGTGAAGGGATATACACACAGCCACCGGTGGCATAGCATAGGGGCAAAAAATTTTTTGTGTGTAGAACCAAGGCGGAAAAGAAAAGCAGTTTTGCGGCCCAGTTACACGGCCATCATTTGTCTATTGTAAACTTTACATACTTAGCTGCTTTGTTGTATTCTTGATAACAGTGAAACAATGAGGTGCAAGGCCGGCACAAAGCCCCGGTTTGCAAGGGCTTTACGCCAAGGTGTATGGTAACTTGTTGTTTTTGGGTTACTTGGTTAGCCCAAAACGTTTTGGCTGGCAAAGTAACAGCAGAAGGGTGCCCTGCAAAGCGGCCCCCCAAGCTAGGTATTTTGAGGTGTTTTGTACAATGTTATGGCGCAAGGGCAGTACAGAAAACGGGTGGTAAAAATGGACAGCAAAATTTTACTGGTAGATGACGAAAAGGACATCGTAGACCTGCTGCAGGAAGTGCTGCACAGGGATGGGTTTTTACAGGTTCAAAAAGCGTACACGGGGGCTGACGCGCTGCAAATTTGCCGCACATTTCAGCCGGATGTTGTGGTATTGGATGTGATGCTGCCAGACCTTGACGGGCTAGAGGTGTGCAAAAAAATACGCGAGTTTTCTTACTGCTCGGTGCTGTTTCTTTCTTCTAAAAATGATGATGTGGATAAAATTCTGGGCCTTTCCTGCGGTGGGGATGATTATATCACCAAACCATTTAGCCCGCGCGAAGTGGTGTTTCGCATTAAAGCGCAGCTTCGCCGCCAGCAGTATCAGGCGCAGCCCAATGCAAACGCCGCCACTGTTTTGTGCGCCGGCCCCCTTTCGCTGGACAGAGAAAGCTGCCGGGCGTACAAAGCCGGGCAGGAGATCGGCCTGACCGGCCGTGAATTTCTGCTGTTGTCTTACCTGATGGAAAACCCGGATAAAATCATCAGCAAAGAACACTTGTATGAAAAGGTATGGGGAGAATACAGCAGCATTTGCGACAATACCATCATGGTGCATATTCGGCATATCCGCGAAAAAATAGAAGAAACCCCATCAGCCCCAAAGCAGCTTGTTACAGTGAAAGGGTTGGGCTACAAGTTGAAGAAAAGGGTGGACTAGATGAAAAAATCCAGTTACCAAACCACTTTTCACATTTACCTGCTTTTCTTTTTCTCCCTTTTGGGTGTATTGCTTGTAGGGTTGGGCATTGTTTTTGCATTGCTTACACTCAAGGCACCAAACGGGCAGATGATCAAGAGCAGTTGGCCGAAAACAGTCACCGAAAATTTTAAAGAGCAAATTATTTTTATCGACGGTAAACCGCAGGTGAAACAAACCGGGATAGAATTTTTGCAAAAAAACGAGCTTGGCATACAAATTTTAAGCCCTGCCGGTGACGAAGTTTTTTGCTACCAAAAACCAAAGCAGGCACCCACTGCGTATTCCAGCGCGCAGCTGTTGGTGCTTTTTCAAAATGGGCAGCTGGGCGATGCGCAAACGACCTCTTTTGTTGGCACGGCCACAAACGGCGGTAGCGACTATGTTTATATTTTGCATTTCCCCGTAAAAATTGCAAAGGTAACGATGTTCTTGAACGGGGACGTTTTTTCAGGCGGCAAAAATTTAATTTTGCCAGTGGTGGGCATTGTGTTTTTGACAATACTTGTTTCGGGCATCCTTTATGGGCTTTGGGCGACGCGGGGGATGGGCCGCCTTGCGGTGTGCATGAAAGAAATTGCAACCCGCAGCTACCAGCCAGCTACCAGCCGCGGGGCTTTTGGGGACCTTTATGCTAGCTTAAACGTGCTGGATGCAGAGATCAGGGCCAGCGACAGGCTGCGAGAGCAAACGGAAATAACGCGAAAAGAGTGGATTTCCAACATCACACACGACTTAAAAACGCCCCTATCGCCCATTAAAGGCTATGCCGAACTGTTACAGGAGGATGAAAACAAGACAAAAGAGCAATGCGCAAGATATGCACACATTATGCTGAAAAACGTCGCGTATATGGAAACGCTGATCGATGATCTGAAGCTGACCTATCAGCTGGAAAACGGGATGATCCCGCTGAGGCGGCAACAGCATAATTTGACCCGCTTTTTAAAGGAGCTCGTGATTGACCTTTTAAATGACCCGGAATATGAGCACCGCGTTGTACATTTTGAAGCGGGTGAAGAAACGGTGCTGTTTTCTTTTGACGAGACCCTTTTAAAAAGGGCGTTCCAAAATTTGATCATCAATGCTTTTGTGCATGGGGATGAAACCACAGAGGTCACTTTGCAAGCTTCAGTTTCAGAGGGGTTATTGCAACTGCGCGTAGCGGACAACGGCAAAGGGATGACCACACAAGAAACCGAGTTGCTTTTTGAGCGGTATTACCGGGGTACAAGCACGCAGCAGCGGCCACAGGGGACCGGTTTAGGGCTTGCCATTACCAAAAACATTGTAGAGCTGCATGGGGGTACGATTTCTGTCTCCAGTATGCCGGGTGTCGGCAGCTCTTTTTTGATGGAGTTTTTTATAAATTAAGGTTTAATTAAGCTTGTTAGAAAAATAGATTAAGGTTGGTAGCTTATCATTTGATTGTGATGACTACCAACTTTTTTTGTTCGCGGAGGGGGCGAAAAAATGAAACTAAAGAAAACCTTGCCCTACATTGCGACTGTTTTGGTCACGCTTGTTGTTGCATTTGTGGTGGTGGCACTGTTGCTGCGGCCAAGAGTGTTAGAAGTAAAACCGGTCGATTTAACGACGGTATCCGACGGGGCATACATCGGCATTTGCCAGAATAAAATTTTGCTGGCGGTCATGAGAGTGGATGTGAAGGACCATAAAATAACAAATATCGAAATTTTACAACACAAAGCCTCTTACATAAAGCAGGCACAGCAAATTGCTGCCAAGGTATGCGCCGGGCAAACACTCAATATAGACGCTGTCGCGGGTGCTACACTTACCAGCAACACAATGCTGAAAGCGGTAGAAAACGCACTGGATTAAATTGCCCGGCAGATAGGTTGCATAGAAAGCAGGTGCTTGATTGAACATCATCCTAAAGTATATTCTGACAAATGTAAAAGAGCGTAAAGCAAGAACGGCCGTTATGCTGTTGTCGATTCTTCTTTCTACGACGCTGCTGTTTGTGTCTTTTTCTATTGGGTCCTCTTACGAAAGCGCACAGAGAAAAATGGCCAGAGGCATGGCGGGCAGCGCGACAATTTCAATTCGTGTAACGGGGGATGCCGTGGGCATCCGTGCAAACAGCATCCCGGAGCTTGCGGGTATTGGGGCAAGTGTCGGCATGCTGGAAGAAAGCGCGTTATACCACGAAAATGGGTACTATGAAACCGTCGATCTGGTTGCGGCAGACCTTTCGCAGCTCGGCCAAATCAACAAGCCGCGCTTATTGGACGGCACCGAAATCACTGGTTTTTCGGGCAATAAAATAATTTTGCCAGACCGTTTTACGTCAAAATGCGGGATTCAGAAAGGCGATATGGTCACGTTGCAGGTGAACGGAACCCCCGTTTGTTTTGAAGTGGCGGAAATTGCCGCTTATGATACGGTTTTTTTAAGGCAGACAAGGGGGGCGACTGCCCTTGTGCCCCTTTCGACCATGGCGCAGCTGATGGGGCGGCCGGCAGACCAGTATAGTGAAATACTGGTGAAACCCGCCGAAAACGTATCCACCGATGAGCTGATAAGCAAATTGAAAACGGCACTGCCCGACAGCGGGTACTGTGTCACGAAAACCGTAAATGAAAGGCAAATCATTGCCGATGCAAGGCAAAAGTCAATGCCGTTTTTTTTGATCAGCTTTTTCTCGCTGACAATGAGTGTGTTTATTATTTACAGCAGTTACAAGGTCATCACGCTGGACCGTTTGCCGGTGATTGGCACATTTCGCAGTATTGGTGCGACTCAAAAAATGGTGACAAAAATTCTTCTTTGGGAAAGTTTGCTTTACGGCGCGCTTGGCGGCCTGCTGGGCATCCCGGTAGGGGTGGTTGTACTAAAGTTGATTTTACAGGGGCTGGGGCAATCCCTTTCACAGGGGGTCGAGATCCCCGTTGTCATCTCGCCACTCAGTATCATCGCTTCTATTTTGATGGCCGTCGCTGTTTCGCTGTTCAGCGCATGGGCCCCGGTGCGCCGGGCAAGCAGGCTGCCCATAAAAGAGGTCGTGCTTGGCACAGTAGAAGAAAAACGTGCACCGCGGCGCTTACTTGTACTGGCGGGGGCACTTTTGCTGATTGCTTCGCTGTTGTTGCCTAAAGTCGCATCGGGCAAGATGCTTTATTTGGCGGGCGGGTTTTCTTTGCTGGGTCTGATTGCCGCCACGATACTCATCATCCCAACCTTGACAAACTTTGTTTGTGTGGGGCTGGAACTTTTATATGGGCTGCTGTTTCAAAACGAAGGCAGGCTTGCCGCCCGAAACATGAAAGAGAACAAAAGTGTTGCGCAAAATATCACACTGTTGGGGGTGCGGACAAAAAACTGGACTGCTTACGTCATGGCAGGAGGTAGCTATGTATTCAGAGGAACAATATTGCACCGCACTTGGATTATATGACAAGTGCGGTTCCGTCACCAAAGTAATTACACAACTTGGATATCCGGTTAGGCGGCAAACACTGTATAATTGGATTGCGCGCCGAAAACATCTTCCGTCCGGTCATTCTACTTTTCGTGGCATCAATACAGCAGAGCATCCAAGACATCCTGCACTGGGAGTGAAATTAGATGCCATTCGCCGTTGCTTTGAGCTTGGAGAGAATGTACAATTCGTATCAGATGAGATTGGCTATAGCAAAGCCAGCATCTATCTGTGGAGAAGAAAGTACATTCAGAAAGGGCGTGCCGCGCTAATGGAGCCACCAAAGGAAAGAAAACGAGGCCCACTCAGTGAAGGGGAGCCGGCTGCCAATGAGCAAATTTCTCAACTCAAAGAACAAGTTTCAACTATGCAGTTGGAAATCGATATTTTAAAGGAGACTCTCGATGTATTAAAAAAAGACCCAGGCGTCGACCGGAGCACCCTGAAGAATAGGGAGAAGGCAGCAATTATCGACGCCTTAAAGAATAAATATCCGCTGCCAACATTGCTCAAAGCGCTGTGCTATGCTCGCAGTAGCTATTTTTATCGAAAGAAAGCCAACAAACAAAGCGATCGGTATTCCGAAGCCAAAAAACAAATCCGAGCAATTTTCGAGGAAAATTACTTGTGTTATGGGTATCGCAGAATATATTTGGCACTTAAGAAAAGCGGTGTTCGCCTATCCGAGAAGGTGATTCGTCGGCTTATGAAAGAGGAGCATTTACATCCACGAGTCACCAAAAAGCGAGCATACAGCTCGTATCAAGGCGAAATTACACCAGCAGTTCCCAATGTAATCCAGCGAAAATTCCATGCCAATCGCCCCAATGAAAAGTGGCTTACCGACATCACGGAGTTTTCTATTCCTGCGGGGAAAGTTTATCTTTCTCCCATGATTGACTGCTTTGATGGAATGCCTGTTTCGTGGCGTATTAGCGCGTCTCCTAATGGAGAATTGGTCAACGGCATGTTGGAGGATGCTATCATCGTACTTAGCGCCGGAGAAAAGCCCATCATCCACACAGATCGAGGTTGTCATTACCGCTGGCCGGGTTGGATTCAGCGAATGGATCAGACACAGCTTCGGCGCTCTATGTCGAGGAAGGGATGCTCACCAGACAACTCTGCTTGTGAGGGATTTTTTGGTCGCATGAAAAATGAGATGTTCTACGGTCGTTCATGGGTGGATATTTCCATTGAAGAATTCACACAGCTCATTGAGGACTACATGGTTTGGTATCGAGAAAAGCGAATCAAGCATTCCCTTGGCGGGATGAGCCCACTGGAGTATCGGCAAAATTTAGGACTGTCTGCTTAGTCCAAGATTTTGTCCGCACCCCCGTTGTTCATCAGCATTTTTGCGGTCATTGCAATCAGTGTGGTGGGCAATTTTGTGACGAGCTATATCAGCGACGTGTTCAGCGGCGCAGAGCTGCAGGGCTTTGCAGATGCGCAAATGCAGCCGGAGTTCGTGGAACAGGTGAAAGGCATGGACGGCATCGAAAAGGTGCTTCCGCTTTTGGTGTTTGACAACGATTTACAGGGGAATGGGGTCACTTTTTCACGGCTTGAAGCAACTGATAATCTTGGCTGGTATAGTTCAATGTTTGCGCTGCATTATACGCAAGACGGCATGCAGGCGGGGGCTGCCGCGGCATTTGCACAAGGCAGGGCAATGGTCGTAAGTGAGGACTGGCTAAAGCAAAAGGGGCTTTCAGTGGGGGACACTGTGGCGGTGTCAAACGGCACCACGACTGGCCTTTATGTCATTGCAGGCAGCTTTAAATCAAGGGCGACGGATGTGCAGGCAGTGATCCCCGCTAGCGCAGCGGTAACCGATTTTGGCACAAGGCCCTATGGGCTTTTGGCCTACACGGCTGCCGACCCGGATGCCATTATGGTGCAGCTGCGCGACCTGTTTGGCAATACTCCGAACTGGAGCCGCACGGTAGCAGAATTTAATGCGGACGCGCTTTCTACCGTGGGGGCATTTTTGCAGCCGATGCACAGCATGACCTATTTTATTCTGCTGCTGGCGACAGTGGGTATCATCAACAATCTGCTTATCAACTATATGCAAAAGCGTCGCACAATTGCCATGTATCGGTCGGTTGGCCTCAGTAACCGGCAGAATATCAAGATGACATTGATTGAAGGCTTTTCCTCCGGGCTGATCGGCGCCGCGATTGCAATGGGGGTTTCTTACCTTGAAATACAAACTATTTTTTGGGTTGCGGGGCCCAAAATTGCAATGGCGCCGCAGCTGCATGCCAATACGTTTTTGTTAGCCGGGGCAATGGGCATACTGATTACGCTGCTTGGTTCAGTTGTACCGATTTTCAAAAGCCGCAAGATAAAGCTGGTGCAAGAGCTTAAATTTGATTAAAGAAAAGGCAGGTGGGCTTGTAGATGAAGCCATACGTTGGCAAGATTGCCGTTGAGGGCAAACACATCGTGAAAGAGTTTCAAATAGGCAATACCACAACAAAGGTATTGAAAGGGGTGTCTTTGCAGGTTGCAAAAGGGGAGTTTGTATCTATTATGGGGCCCTCTGGCTCGGGCAAAAGTACGCTCCTTTACATCCTTGGCGGGCTGGATGCCCCAACAGGCGGCAGTGTTCGCCTCAACGGCGTGGAGTTATCCCACATGGCAGATGAAAACATGAGCAGGCTGCGGCGGCGCAAGATAGGGTTTGTTTTTCAATTTTATAACCTGATCCCAAACCTCAATGTAGAAGAAAACATTATGCTGCCATTGCTTTTGGATGGAAAGAGGATGAGGGATCACAAAAAGCAACTGGACCAGATGTTAGAAATTGTGGGCCTGTCTGACAGAAGGCGGCATACGCCCCGCGAATTATCCGGCGGGCAGCAGCAGCGCGTGGCTATTGCCCGCGCACTGGTGGCAAACCCCGAAATTTTGTTCGCGGACGAGCCAACCGGCAACTTAGACAGTAAAACAGGGGCCGAGATTATGCGCCTGCTCAGTGACATTAACCGCGAGAAAGGGCAGACGATTATTATGGTCACCCACTCGCAAGAGGCCGCCCAAAGCAGCAGCAGGGTAATTACAGTGCGGGATGGAATGATGGAGTAACAGTGGCGTTGGCAAAGCGGAACATGAAAAAAGATGTTTGCAGGCTTACAAGCAGCGCCCTGCCGCTGCAAATTCAACTAAAGAAAAAATACAAGTGGTCGCCTGCCCGCTAAAAAGAGGCCTGAAAGGCTGCGGCAAAAAAGATAAACAAAAAAAGGTATCCCTTTGGCGTGGCTGCCAAAGGGATACCTTTTTTTGCTGGGTTGCGTGGGCGCTGATAGCCCCGTGCTTGCTCATAGTATCATAGTATAAGCCATGTGTTGTGCCCTGTCAGGGCAACAAACCGTTTGTACGGCCCGTTTCCACCGCCATCATGCGGGAGGAGACCCCCAGCTTGCCAAAGATACTCAGCACATGCGTTTTGACGGTAGCGGGCGAAATGCAAAGATTTGCTGCAATTTCGCGGTTGGTAATACCAAGTGCAAGCTGTTGCAGCACCTGCAATTCTCGGGCAGAAAGCTCATCGGCGGCCTGTAGTGCGGGTGTAATATATCCGCATAAGGCTAAAATTTCAGATAATAACTCAATTTCGGCGGCTGTCATTTCATTTTTGGTAGCCCCTGTGCGGGCAAGCTGCAACAGCAGCGGTAATAGCGGCCGGCGGTCAAGGTAAAATGGCATCAGAATGCGGTTTTGCTGTGCATAGTGTACGGCCTCACGCAACAGGTTTTGTATTTCGCGCGCGTGGGCCGCAGAATCTTGTGCGGCAAGTAAAACCGCCTTTTGCAACCCGGCTTCTACCAGGCGCAGCAGGTTTGCGTGCAGGCGAGAGAAGGTCAAAATTTCATCTGTTTCTCGCAGGGCCTGTGTAAGCTCGCCTGTTGTAAATAAAAGGCGGGCCCGCAATAACCGCATAAACGGCTGGTACCGGTAATGTTTGGCAGCATCCAGCTCGGCTAAAAACCTGCCAGCAAGTGCGGGCGGCAGCCGGTTTGCACAGGCAAGCTCGTGCAACAGGCGTGCAAGGTTTAACGTGCTGAACGACGGGTATTTTACAAGCATTGCCTCTACCAGTTCGGCCCCCGCCGCGTCTTCACCCCGCAAAAATTCCATTTCCGCCTCATGGTATGCCAAGGTCATATCGGTAATGTTGATGCGGCTGCGCTGTGCATCCAGCAAACAGCGAATGTTAACCAGCAATTCATCTGCTTTGTCAAGTTGCATCTGGCGCATATACACGCCAACCAGCCCAAAGTAATAATTAGTGCCATACCACGACATCAGCGAAGAGGTCTTTAGTAGCGCTTTAGATTTTTGGTAACACAGCAGGCTGTCGTTCAGCCGGCCGGTTTCCTCGTAAATTTGCGCCAGCTCATTATACGCAAAAAAGTCAACAAAAACATTAATGTTGCTACCAATGCTCAGCGCATCTTTAATGCAGCTTTCGGCTTCTTCGTACTGCATGTTTTCTACAAGGGCAATTGCATTTTCAACCAGTACCATCGCTTTGACCACAGGGCCAAACGGCAACGCGGAAATTTGCCGGGCGGTCAACAAGTTGTATTCCGGCAAGATACCGTCATTTTTTGAAACGTATCCCTCGGCAAACCGCAAAACACTAAAAATATCCGAGTTGCCATAATGCTGTTTAAAGCCTTCAAACAGGGTGCGGCAGTTTTTGATGTTCAGGGTGCCCATGTTGAATAAAAAGCACTGGGCGGCAAGGTCTGCGTTTTGTAACAGAACGTCATACGGGATCTGATCAAGGTAACTCCACGCCTCTATACGGCCACCCATGCCCTGCGCCACGCGCATTGCAGCAGTATAATCGCCTGCCGCGCAGTATTGCCGCAAAGCCTCTTCACTGTCACCACATTGCTCAAAGGCCAATGCGGCACGGCAAAGCAAGGCCTGCTGTTCGGCAATAGGCAGGCGTTTAAATTGCTGGGCAAGGTAGTCTTGCAAAATGTTGTGGTAACGGTAAACGCCGGCAGTTTCGTCGATGCAGATGATAAACAGGTTTTTGCGCACCAGTGTGGCGACCATGTTTTCAAAATCAGCCGGTGTAAAGTGGTCAAATAAAGCGCAGCAGATGCCAGCGTCAAAATAAGAAAGGCAGCCGGTTTGGGTAAGAAACGCCTTTTGTTCGGGGGCCAGCGCCTCAATGACCTCGTGGGTGAGGTACTGCGCCGCAATGCCACCCCCAGCACGCAGCAGTTTGCCATAGCGTTGCAATGGCCCTGCCGCGGCGGCCAGTTGCAACCCGCCAACCCAGCCCTCTGCGTAATCGTTTAAACTTTCCAGTTCTTCTTTGCTGCCGTTTAGTTGCAGCGTCTGTTGCAAAAAGGCCATGCCCTCGCTGGGGGTAAGCTGCATCTGCCGGCCATCAATCAACAATAGCCGGCCAGCCATTGCCAGTGGGCCAAGGTAGACGGGCGGGTCTTCGCGCGACAGCATAAAAATGTGAAAGTTAGGCGGCATGGCGCCGATAAAAAATTCAAAGCTGCGCAGCAGGGCGTCGTCTCTCATGTGGTGTATGTCGTCCAGCACCAGGTAGCAATCCTCTGCTTGTGCAAGGCGGTTAATCAGCAGCGTCAGCAGGGGTTCTATTTGGGATGCATTGGGGTTAGAGCGCACCAGCGCAAGGTAATCCTCCCCATCGCTTAGCAGCGTGCTGATGGCCGTGGTAAAGTACAGCCAGAAGGAATATACATTTGTGTTAGAGTCATCCAGAGAGACCCAAGATACATTGCAAAGCCCGGTTTCGCGCAAAAAAGACGAGAGCAACGTCGTTTTACCGGTGCCTGCCCCGCCGCGCACAAAAACGACCCCCATGTCCGCGCAGCGGCGCAGCTCATCAAACAGTGCTTCGCGCACGACATAGTTTTTCCTCGGTGCGGGGATTTTCAGTTTCGTAGAAAGCAGAACCGTATTGCCCAAAGCATTCATCATTGTCACCTATTTTACCAGGATACCCCTTATTCTATTCTCATCCGGCGGCAAGGGCAAGCGGTAGCCACTGTGCTAAACCTGTTTGACATATTTTTTATGCAAAATACCGACAGCACTAACCAGAATAACAAGAGTGATCGTGGTAAAGTAGAGTAGTGATGAAGTGTGCCCTGCGGTGTTGCCGTTTTGCAGTGCCGTGGCAAAGTCAAGCAGCTGCTTTTGCGGCAACAGGTTTACGATACCGTCCAGCAACGTATTACCCCCCTTGAGCGAATAGAAACTGCCGGACAGGATCGAGGTGAGTGCAATGATAGAGTTGCCTAACATGTTGGCATTATCCGGCTTTTTAATCAGGGTATTCAGCAGCAGCGAAAGCGAGATGCCAAACAGCACCAAAACCGATAGCAACCCCGCATATTGCAGCAGAGAAAACCCAATATCCCAGCCGAGCAATTTCAGTACAACCAGCAGCAGATATTCCGGCAGCATCATCGACAGGCAGTAAACACAGTGCGCAGCCAGATAAAATCCAAACGAGACCGGCGCTGCGGCAATGCGTTTCAGCTGGCCCTGCTCTTTGTCATCGGCAAACACAAACAGGTTAAAGGCGGCAAGGGTGAGCGCGAACATCATCATAAAACCAAGAATGTTTACCCCGACGCCCCGCCCCGGTTGCAGGGCGGAAAGGTCGGTGTTCGGGTCTTTGAGCAGCAGGGTGAGCAGTTGCTTAAAATCTTGGCTTTTCAGCGTTTCAATGTTGTATGTGCCGCCGGGCCCCGGGGTCACATAGGCATCGTACTGTTGCTGCATTAAAGCAGAGCGCGGGGGCACTTCTTCTAACACGTTGACGGTGAGAGAAGGTGAACTTTGTGGCGCAGACATGCTGCTGCCCTGTGGGATATAGGCAATATGGGCATTGAAATGCTGCACCTCGGTCAGGTAGACTGCAAACAGCATGGTGGCCAAGGTAAATAAGGTAAAAATACCAACAGTGGCCCACCGAGGCAGCACACGCAAGTAATCATTTTTAAGCACAGAAAAAAAGGTTTTCATAAATAATCCTCCGTTGAAAAGAACACCCGGCAGCCCAGCACAAGCAGCGCTGAAATTGCGGTTGCCCCAACAAACACCGGCATGAAAAGATGCAGGTTATCATCGCAACATAGCGCAAAAAATGCATCGTTAAGCCACTTTACGGGTGACAGGCGGGAAAGCAATGCAAGGCCCTTGCCCATGCCGTCCAGCGAAAAAAAGCTGCCGCCCAAAATGCACAGCACACTGATCACAAGGCTGAGCAGGGTACTGGTGGTCTCTTCATTGTGAAAGATACAGCAGAAAAATGTGCCCAGCGCAGCAGAGGCAAATTCGATGGGGGCAAGCAACAGCAAAAAGAAAACCGGCCTGCTGCCCAGCGAAATATGTAGCGCGGGGCACCAGATGGCAAGCAATGCAAGGTGAAGGCTGTAATCAAAAACAAACGAAGCGAGTATTTTTGAAAAATAGATGGGGAAGCTGCCCGCAGGCGAAAAGATAATGCGCAGGTTGGGGCGCTTGATATCACGCTCCATAAAGCAGTTGGAGGCGGTCATTGCCCCGTTGAGTACCCCGTAAAGGATCATAGTCACCGTGTAATACTGGTACGAGTCTGCGGCATTTGCATAGCTGCCGCTCATTAAAAAGCCCATAATTGCGGTGATCAACGCGGCAAATACCGTGTTGTAGCCAACCAGCACCGGGTTTTTAAAGAGATTGATTAAATCCATTTTGAAAATAGAAAAAAAGCGTTGCATGAATACTACCCACCCTTTCAGTCGCGCAGCTTGCGGCCGGTCAATTTTAAGAAAACAGTCTCCAGACTGGCGTTTTCACTGGTGATGTTTTGTATTTTTTCGCCGCGGCTTACCAGCAATGCGATAATGCGGTCGAGGTTTTCTACCCCTTTTAGCGAAGTGATTTCAATGGTATTGCCCTGTAAATTTACGGATTTCACTCCTTCAATGGCAAAAAAGTCGTCATGGGTGATTTGGCCGTTTTCTTCTACTTCAATTATGTATTTTTTTTCGTTCTCAATATCGGCTTTCAGGCTTTCTTTTGTGCCCTGCGCAATCAGCACGCCGTGGTCCATAATCAAAATGCGTGTGGAGATGGTTTCGACCTCCTCCATATAATGCGTGGTGTAGATCACCGTCATGTTTTGGGCCCGCAGCTTTTGAATCGAGCTTAAAATATAGTTGCGGCTTTGGGGGTCAATACCCACGGTGGGTTCATCCATAATTACAAGCTCGGGGTGGTGGGCAATGGCACAGGCAATGTTTAGCCGGCGTTTCATGCCCCCTGAAAAGGTTTTTACTTTGTCGTGGCGCCGCTCTTGCAACCCGGCAAAAGTCAGCGCTTCGTCTACCGCCTGTTTCAGCTTTGCGCCGCGCAGCCCATAAAGCGAAGCAAAAAAGCTTAAATTGCGCTCTGCGCTCAATTCTTCGTACAGAGAAATCTCCTGCGGCACAATGCCAAGGGATTGCTTATAGGCTTTCAGCTGTTTGCCAATTGGGGCGCCTTTAAATAAAATAGTGCCCCCGTCGCTGTGCAAAGCAGCGGTCAAAATGTTAATCGTGGTGGTTTTGCCCGCGCCGTTGGGGCCCAGAATGCAAAGAATTTCGCCGGGCTGCACAGCAAAGCTTAAATTTTTTAATACGCAGTTGCCCTTAAAACTTTTTTGCAGGTCTTGTATGCTCATTAAATTTTCCATCGTATCATCTCCCACGCACCAGTATAGGCAGTGGACGCTTTAAAGTAATCAACCGTTTGGTGGAGTACCCCGGTTGATTTTTTAGCCTTTAGGGGTTGACTTGCGTTGTTGCCGGCAATAGGTAGGGGGGACAACAAAAACGAGCCGGGGCGGTAATGACCACCCCGGCTCGTTTGCTAGTTGAGCGCTATTTTAAAAATCAGATAAACAGGCTTGCGTCCGACTCTTCGGCGCTGCCAAGGAAGCTTGCGACGCCACCGATCTGGATGCCGTCGATCAGCTCTTCGCGCTTGATGCCCATCACGTCCATCGACATGCTGCAGGCCGTGATCTCTACGCCATTCTTCATGGCTTCTTCAATCAGCTCTTCCAGCGAGCTGATGTTTTTGTTGTGCATGACCGAGCGGATCATCTTGGCACCCATGCCGCCCATGTTCATCCGCGAGAGGCCAAGCTTTTTCGAGCCGCGGGGCATCATAAAGCCAAACATACGGCTGACAAAGTCTTTTTTCACCGGGGCACCCTGGCCTTTGCGCAGGATGTTCAGCCCCCAGAAGGTGAAGAACATGTGCACCTTGCGGCCCATGGCCAGCGCGCCGTTTGCAATGATGAACGATGCGATCGCCTTGTCGAGGTCGCCCGAAAAAACGATGATGCTTTTGTCGTTGCCACCGGCAATAGTGCCTGCGGTTTTTACCTCTTCTTCGCCCTTTTGCAGCACCACATTAAAGCACTTGCCGTCAAAATCAGAGCTTAGCAGGCGGCAGCCGGTGCGGCTGCAGAACGCCTCAATGTCGGTGACGAAGGCGGGGTCGGTCGCTTTGACTGCAAACACGGTGCCCTCTTCGGCGCCGTTCATGGCTTTGCTGACCGCCATAATGGGGCCGGGGCAGCTCAGGCCGCAAGCGTCCACCACAATTTCTTTGGCACCCTTTGCAGCGGGCTGCTGGGTCTCGGTTTCCACATGGCTGTGCTCCAGCCCTTCGGTCAGGCCTGCTTTGTCATTTTCCAGCTCACGCCACAGGCGGTAGCCGCCGCTGAGGTTGTACACCTCGCTAAAGCCGTTTTGCAGCAGAATGCGGGTGGCAAGGTAGCCGCGCAGGCCAATCTGGCAAAACACGTACAGCGGCTTGTCTTTGGGCAGGCTGCCTAGCTGTTCGCGCAAATCGTCCAGCGGCAGGTTGGCAGCCCCCGGGATGCTGCCGCCGGCGTATTCCTCCGTGGTGCGCACATCCAGCAGGGTGACTTGATCAAGGTCAAGGTCTGCCACCTGCTCGGCGTAAAATGGGGTCATGCGGCCATTCAAAATGTTCTCTGCCGTGTAGCCTGCCATGTTGACGGGGTCTTTGGCAGAGGAAAACGGCGGGGCGTAGCAAAGTTCCAGCTTGGTCAAATCTTCTACCGAGCCGCCAAGGCGCATTACCGTGGCAATGACATCAATGCGCTTATCCACACCCGAAAAACCGACTGCCTGCGCGCCCAAAATGCGGCTGCCGTCCGGTGTAAAGATCAGCTTTAAGCTGATGGGCAGCCCACCGGGGTAGTACGAGGCGTTAGAGGCGGAATAGGTGTACGATTTTTTGTAGGGGATGCCGGCGCGCTGCAATGCGGCTTCAGACATGCCGGTCGCGGCGACGACCAAATCGAATACCTTCAGCACCGAAGAGCCAAGAGAGCCCTCATACGGCTCATTTTTACCGCAGATGTTGTCTGCCGCAATGCGGCCCTGTTTGTTGGCGGGGGAAGCAAGGGGGATGAACGCCGGGGTGCCGCTGACAAAGTTGGTCACCTCTACCGCGTCGCCCACTGCATAAATGCTGTCGTCGCTGGTTTTTAGCATGCTATCCACCACAATGGCGTTGCGCATGCCCAGTTTCAGCCCTGCATTTTTGGCCAGCTGAGATTCGGGTGAAACACCGGCGGCAAGGATGGCAAAATCCGCCGAGATGGCAGGCCCTTCCGACAGCTTGAACACCAGCCCGGTGCTCAGCTCTTCAATCGCCTGCACACCGGTTTTCAGCCGCAGGTCAATGCCCTTAGAGCGCAGGTGGTTGTGCAGCTGCGCGGCGGTGTCGCTGTCCACCGGGGGCACAATGTGCTCGCTCAGCTCGACAATCGTCACCTTAATGCCCAGCTTGTGCAGGTTTTCGGCAATTTCAATGCCAATGTAACCGCCGCCGATCACCACGACGCTTTTGGGGGAGTTTTTATCGCAAAATTCTTTGATGGCAAAGGTGTCGGGGATATTGCGCAGCGTAAATACCTTTTTGCCGTCAAATCCGGGCAGCGGCAGATGCAGCGGCTCGGCGCCCGGTGAAAGTAGCAGCTTGTCGTAGCTTTCTTCGTAAGTACTGCCGTCTGCCAGCAGTTTGACCGTTACCTTTTTGGCCTCGCGGTCAATGGCAATCACCTCGTTGCCGGTGCGCACATCCACCCGAAAACGGTCAAAAAAACTTTGCGGCGTTTGCAGGGTCAGTTTGGATTTTTCGCGGATGACATCGCCGATATAATACGGCAGGCCGCAGTTTGCAAACGAGATGTAGTTGCCGCGCTCGAATAAAATGATCTCCGCGTGTTCGTCGTTTCTGCGCAGACGTGCCGCCGCAGAAGCGCCACCGGCGACACCGCCGACAATCAGTACTTTCATAATAAGGCCCCTTTCATATGGTGCATTGAGAATAAGGTTTCAGGGTAAAACAGATGGGTGGGTTTACCGGCCGCCCGGGCTTTCTTTGGGTTGAAAAGAATGGTATACTTAAAATTAATTGCTTTACAAAAGAGTAAAACAGCGTTGACGGGGAGGTTTTGTATGCTGACAGCAGAGGATTTTGCGTTTGTGGCAGACCATCTTTCGTTTATGAGCCGGTTAAAGCCACAGCAGGCCCAGCAGCTTGCGGCGGCCAGTAACCGCGCACTATACACACCGGGGGCGCTGCTGCACAACCGGCAAGAGAAGTGCAACGGCCTTGTAATCGTGAAAAGTGGGCAATTGCGCGCGTATTTTGAGTCGGAGGATGGCAAAGAAATTACATTGTTTCGGTTGTTGCCGGGCAATGTATGTATTCTCAGCGCCTCCTGCGTGCTGAAAAATATCACGTTTGAAGTCACCCTTGCAGCAGAAAAGCAAAGCGAAGTGGTGTTTATCCCGGCCGCCGTGTGGGAACAGCTTTCGGCGGCCAACAGTGAAGTGCGGGAGTTTTCGATGGAGATCGTAAACGAGCGGTTTTCTGAAGTGATGTGGATCATGGAGCAGATGGTCTCGCGCAATATGGGCCAGCGCATTGCGGCGTTTTTGCTGCAACAGGCAGAGTTTGAAAAGTCGGTGACGCTGCCGATCACCCACGAAGCGATTGCCAAAAACCTGGGCACCGCGCGGGAGGTTGTCAGCCGCATTCTCAAATACCTTGAAAACAACAATCTGATCCAACTTGGGCGCGGGCAGGTAATTTTGACCGACCTTGACGGCCTGCGTGAAATGAGCCGCTGACGGGTATTTTTTGCCGTATTGGCGGGCAAAAGGGGAGTAAACCTGACATTGATAATTATATCTCAATCTGCCCGGCACTTCTGTAACATTGTCACCTAGCAGGCGCAAAAGGCGGCCAATTTGTGAAATCTTTGTATAATTTAACAATATGACTTTCCGTTTTCTCCCACCGGTCGATACTTTATTATGGAAGCCATAAAAAAACGAATATGGGAGGTAGGAAACGTGGATGTCAGTAAAATAGCCTCGCAAAACAACATTGCCGCCACCCGGCAGAGCAGTGACCCGTCAAAAGAGTTGCAACGGCTGCAACAGCAAAAAGAGTTGCTTACGGATCAGCTTACCACCCTGCAACAGCAGCGCAAACAGGGAGTGCAGGTCAATGAAAGCACGGAAGAAAAAATTAAAAAGCAGATTGAGGACATTGACAAGCAGATTGCCGAAGTGCAAAAACAGGTGAATGCGCAGGGGCCAAAGGAGCAGAGCACGCAGCAGCCTGCCGGCCGTTATGATGTGCTTGAAAAAACGGCCAAAACAGAGCAGGTAAACCCCGCGGGCATTTACCGGCTGGAGCAAGGTGAAGATGGCGAGCCAAAACTGGTATACGATCAACCGCAGACACAAGAGGCACAAGATGCAAAGCAAAGCCTGAAAGTGAAAACAGAGGACGACGCCACAAAAACTGACCGGCAACAGGGCGAAAAGCAAAAACAGCAGTTGACGACAGAGCTGGCACAGGCTGCCGGAGACCAAGATAAAACAGGTCAATTACAAAATGGCTTTGGCATTATTGAAGCGCAGCTTAGCCTGGGCTAAAACAAGGGCAAAACAAAATCAACAGGGCGGGCGCCATGTCACACGGGGCCTGCTTTTATTTTATCCGGTTATGACGCAGGTCAGATAGGAGGAATAGCATGATAAAGCCACTACAGGTAAGCGCAGGAGAATTGCCCCAAACCCATAAAGCAGAACATGAGGGCTACGAATACAACCGCCGAGAGTTGTTGCCCAAGGGTGCAGCAAAGCACTGCAAAGCTGCATTGTACGAAGTACCGCCACACAAAGCGGCATTCCCGTATCACTACCATTTGGCGAACGAAGAAAGTTTTTATATTTTGCAGGGCCACGGTGTGCTTAAAACCCCTAACGGGGAAAAGCCTGTGCAGGCAGGCGATTTTTTGTTTTTCCCCGCACAGCCTGCGGGCGCGCATAAACTGACCAACACGTCGGATACAGAGCTTTTAGTTTATCTCGATTATGATACCTGCCATGATGTGGATGTTGCATTTTACCCGGATTCTGAAAAAATAGGGGTTTGGCCGGACGGCCAAGGGCGGGTGTACCGCCTTGCGGATGAAGTGGATTATTATGAAGGGGAATAACGGGTGCCCCGACAGATAAGTGGGAGAAAAGCATGAATATGAAAGTGATACGGGAAAACGGAATTGTCCAAAAATCAAAAAAACGAAAAAAGGTACTGGCTATCGTGGCAGCTGTCTTGGTGGTCTTATTGCTAATACTGCTGGCGGGCATCCCGTTTGCGGTGATGCCCACTTTTTTGGGGCAGCGGTTTGAACAACAGCAGTACGACCCTGCCGAATTTGGGGTACAAGCCCAGCGCGTTACCCTGACCACCGACGATGCGTTGCACCTTGCGGCGTGGCGCACACAGGCGGCCGAGCCAAGGGGTACGGTGGTTATACTGTCAGGCATTCAAAACCCGTCTGTCACCGCTTTTTTTGGTTATGCTAAAATGCTGGCAGACAACGGCTGGGATGCCCTGCTGGTTGAAATGCGCGCGCGCAGCCAAAGCGAGGGGGACGAAATTGGGTTTGGCATGACAGAATGGCACGATGTCAAAGCAGGGGTGGATTACCTTGCGGCCGATGCCCGTGCCCAAAACCTGCCTATTGTTGCCATGGGTACCTCTATGGGGGCCGGTACGGTGCTGATTGCCGCCGGGGAGGTGCCGCGCATCGACGCAGTTATCACGGCGTCGGCGTTTTCGTCCTGGAGCGACCTGTTTGTGGACAACATGAGCATGTTTGGGGCCCCTAAACTGCTGGGTATTATGGATATGCCGTTTTTAAATCTGTATCTTGGGGCGCATTTTGGGTTTGACGCACTGCAATACTCGCCGGTCAATGGTTTGGCAAAGTTGGGGGACCGCCCTATTTTGATGATGCACTCCACCGGGGATACGCAGGTGCCCTACCGGGAATTTCAGCAATTGCTTGATGTGGCACTGAAAAACAAAATACAGGTGACCACCATGGTGCGGCCGGGCGATGAGCATTTTATTTGTTATGATCAATACTCCAGCGACCCGGTGCAGGATGTTAAATTCAGCACCACCGTCTTAAGCTTTTTGGATGCAAATTTCCCCGCAAAGGCAAATTAGGTGCTTGGTTTTTTTGCAACAATACATCCATAGGATGAACTTGCATCGAGCAAGAAAATTCTAAGTTTAATATGCACGTTTTTGGCTATTTTGTCAATTATTAACATAAGTTCGCTTGCTACAGTGTACACCGCTTGTTATTATGGCCCACAGCATGCGGCAGCAGCGGGGCCGCCCTTGTTGGGGCCGACACATTGTAGCATACTGACCCAAAACAGAAAAACCGATAAAATGTTGTTAAAACGATAAAGACAAGGGGCGGCGAACCACCGCCTTTTTTGTGCGTATTATTACCAAATGGATGGTTAGAATTGCAATCAATGTCTTGACCACAACCAGCGAATAGAGGTATCATATTAGATATAATGTACGAAGAAATAACCAAAAGAGTGACCTGCGGTTGTGGAAACCGCTAAGCGTAGTATTTTGCGGTGTGGTATCGGGGCAGCGAGAGCTGCCCTTTAAAATACCGAATAGAAACAGGAGGTTTGGTGTATGGAACTACTAAAGCTGATTGGTGTGGTGATTGTTGTCATTGGGTTTATCTTAAAAAAAGATACCATTGCGACGGTCGTGCTAGCCGGTATTGCAACCGGTCTGGTAGCGGGCAAAACCCCGGTTGAAATATTGGACATTTTGGGGAAAGCCTTTGTAAGCCAACGCCTTGCAACCCTTTTTGTGCTGACCTTACCGGTTATTGGGGTATGTGAGCGCTACGGGCTGAAAGACAAGGCGGTGGATTTGATCAGCAAGGCAAAAGGTGCGACGACCGGCCGTGTGATTTCCATTTATCTCGGCATTCGTTCGCTGGCTTCTGCGTTTTCGGTGCGCCTTGGCGGTCACCCGCAATTTGTACGCCCCATTGTCAACCCCATGGCACAGGCGGCAGCGGTGGTGCGCTATGGCGAACTGGATGAAAAAACCGAGGACGATATTAAGGGGTATAGCGCGGCAAGTGAAAACTTTGGCAACTTTTTTGCGCAGAACTGTTTTATGGGGGCATCTGGTACCATGTTGATCGTCACCACGCTGGTAGAGCAGGGGGTTGAAGTGAACGCCCTGCAAATTGCAATGATGTCGATCCCCATTGCCGTAATCGCGTTTGTTGTGGGTGTGATTCATAACCACTTCTTGGATAAAAAGCTCAATAAGCGGTTTCAGCAGGTTGCACAGGAGGAGCAGAAATGACAACGAATGAAATTATAGCAGAAGTATTTTACTGCTTGATCGGTTTAGTTTTTGTGCTTGTTGGGGTGAAAGCGCTGCGTGACGGCGGCATGAAGCGGCGCATTTCTACCGCGCTGTTTTGGTTCATTTTGGGCTTTACCTTTATTGCGGGCCCGTATCTGCCTTATTGGGTGACCGGTATTGCCGTTGTGGCAATTGCGGTGATTACGGCGACCGGCGGTGTAAAACAAAGTAAAAGCGATGACCCGAAGCCAGAAGAAACCCGTAAAATGGCCGACAAAATGGGCTACAAGGTGTTTATCCCGGTGCTGTGCCTTGCAATTTTTGCAGTGCTGGCGGCTAGCTTTTTGCCGTTTGGGGCCAGCAACGCCATTGGCATTTCGGCAGTTGCGGCATTGGTTGTTTTGTTTTTTGTCACCAAAGCGCCGGCAAAAGCAACGGTTTCTGACGGTACCCGCCTGATGGATAATGTCGGCCCAATCGGCATTCTGCCGCAGTTGCTGGCTGCTTTGGGCGCACTGTTTACAGCGGCAGGCGTGGGCGATGTCATCGCAAAAGGCGTTTCAGCCATCATTCCTCAGGGCAGCCGCTTTATTGCAGTTGCCGTTTATTGCATTGGCATGGCGCTGTTCACCGCAATCATGGGCAACGGGTTTGCGGCGTTCTCCGTCATCACCGTGGGCATCGCAATGCCGTTTTTGATCATGCAGGGGGCAAACCCCGTGGTCGTTGGCGCACTGGGCCTGACAGCTGGGTATTGCGGCACGCTATGCACCCCCATGGCGGCAAACTTTAACATTATGCCTACCGCATTGCTTGAAACAAAAGATAAGTATGTTATTATTAAATCACAGCTGCCTGTTGCGGCGGTGTTGCTGGTCGTTCACATCTTTTTGATGTATTTTCTGGCATTTTGACCCGCCGTGCCAAGCACACAACTACAAACTGCAGGGTTGCAGTAAGGAGGTAGACCATTGAAATTACTTTTAACAGCATTTGACCCGTTTGGTGGCGACAAGGTGAACCCCGCGCTGGAAGCGGTAAAAAAAGTCGCGGACAAAGTGGGGAATACAGAAGTCATTAAATTGGAAGTGCCCACAGTGTTCCAAAAATCCATTGCGACAGTGGCGGCAGAGATGGACCGTGTGAAGCCTGACGTGGTGCTTTGTATTGGCCAGGCCGGTGGCCGGTTTGACCTGACACCAGAGCGGGTAGCCATTAACGTGGATGATGGCCGTATCCCGGATAACGAGGGTAACCAGCCAATCGATACCCCCATTTTTGCAGACGGGGCCCCGGCCTATTTTTCGCTTTTGCCCATTAAGGCAATGGTAAATGCCATTCACGAGGCAGGCCTGCCTGCCACCGTTTCCAACACAGCGGGCACCTTTGTGTGCAACCATTTGATGTACGGCGTGTTGTACCATATTGCAAAAAGCCACCCCGGTATGCGCGGCGGGTTTATGCATGTGCCGTTTATCCCCGCACAGGTTGTCGCGCGCCCGGCTACCCCGGCCATGGCGCTTGCAGATATCACGAAGGGGATTGAGGCCGCCATTCGCGCAATAGAGGAAAACGAGACGGATATTGCGGCCGTGGGCGGCAAAGAGCACTAAGCACGTAAGCAGAAACAAAATAGAGTAAAACAGGGCGGCTACTGCGATAAAGCAGGGCCGCCTTGCTTTAGTAAATTAGTAAAGTTGTGTTTCGCAAGCTGAGTATAAAAATAAGGCCGCACAGGGTATTATGTGCGGCCTTGTTTTTGTTTTAGCAAATTCTATTAAAAGGTAAAGGTGAACCGGCTGCCCACGCCGGCAGTACTGGTAACGTCAACTTTTACCCCATGGCGCTCGGCAATCTGCTTTGCAATGGCAAGCCCAAGGCCAGAGCCAGTTTGGTTATCTGCTGAAGCAGCTTTGTAAAAACGGTCAAAAATATGGGGCAGCTCGTCCGCCGCAATGCCTTTGCCGTGGTCGGTGACCGAAACCACACGGTTTGAAAGCGCCAGTTCTACGGTGCTGTGCGGCGGCGAAAACTTAATGGCGTTATCCAGCACAATCAAAAGCATCTGCCGCAGGCGTCCATAGTCGCCGGTGATGGGCAGCGCAGGCACATCCAGTTGCAGCTGAAGCTCAATTTCCTTTTTTTGTGCAAGGTGCTCGGCACTGCGCACGGCATCGGATAAAATGTCGCACAGGTTCAGCGGCTGCATTTCTATTTGAAACTCGGTGTTTTGCAGCTTTGAAAGGTCCAGTAAATCGTTGATAAGGCGCTGCAAAAACAGGCTTTCCTTCAGCATTTGGCGGTGATAGTTTTGCATCTGTTCAGGGTCGGTGACAACCCCGTCGCACAGTGCCTCCAGCGAGCCGCGTATCACGGTGACAGGTGTTTTCAGCTCGTGCGAGATATTGGCAACAAAGCTGCGGCGCAATTCCTCCAGCCGCTCACTTTCTGATTGTGCGGCCAGCAGGCGGTCACTTAGCTGGTCAATACTGTTTGCCAGCATGCCAATTTCATCTTTTTGCCGCACCCCTGTTTTAGCGGTGTAATCCCCCGCGCTCAGCCGCAGGGCAGAGGTATTCATGCGGCTGAGTGGGCGGGTAAAGCTGACGGCGAGGAACCCGGACAGCAACACAGCCAGTACCAAAGCGACAGGCAGGGCCGCCGCAAGGGCCCCCACTCCCTGCAACGTCGCTTTGCTGGCACTTTCCACCGGCTCATGCAGCAACACCGCGCCAACAATCACCCCATTACTTTGAATAGGGGTGGCCACCGTAAGGGTGGGGGTCTGCAACAGGCTGGTAAAGCCCTCGCTGACCGTTGTGGTGCCCTGCAAGGCTTTGGCGACCACCTGCTCGGCATCTGCGGGTAAATCTGCATAATTATAGGTTTGGCCTGCCATTGCACTGCTGGTCATCAGGTTAAAACTGGTATCCACCAGCCACACATCACTCATCGCAATGTCGTCAATAAAACGCAGATAGGCACCGGTGCCGCCCATGTTGCCGCTGCCCATACCGCCGTTGCCGCGCCCTGCGCTGCCGTTACTTTCGGTGGTGGCGCCGGGGACACCGTAACTTGCCAATGCCCCGGCAATGCTGACAGCGCGGGCTTGCAGTGCTTCGCGTTCGCTGCTTAGGGTCTCAGCGCGAAACAGCGCAATAAACAGCGCGCCCAATACCACGGTAAATAGCAACAGGGCCGCAGCAAAATAAAGCGCAAGCCTTCGTGCAATGCGGCTTTTCATCGGCAATTACTCCTTTTCGTCGGGGTCTGCTTCAAATTTGTAGCCCACACCCCAAATGGTTTTAATCTGCCATGGCGCATGGGGTACAGTGTCCAGCTTGGCCCGCAGGCGTTTGATATGGGTGTCCACCGTGCGGTTATCGCCAAAATAATCGTACCCCCAAAGGCTGTTCAGCAGGTTATCACGTGAAAACACCTTGTGCTGGTTGGTGGCAAGGGTCCATAAAATCTCAATTTCTTTTTTTGTCAGGGCCACCGGCTGGCCGGCCACCGTGACAATATATTCATCTAAATCAACTGTCAAGTCGGCATAGTGCAGTACCTGCTTGTTGGGGTTGCCCCCGCCGCCGATGCGCCGCAAAATCGCCCGGATGCGCGCCATCACTTCGCTGGGGGAGAAAGGTTTTACAAGGTAATCGTCTGCCCCGATGTCCAGCCCCATAATCTTTTCAAAATCTTCGCCCCGCGCGGTGATCATAATAACGGGTGTATTTGCCTGTGCGCGAATTCTGCGGCAAACTTCAAACCCGTCTATTTTTGGCATCATCACGTCGAGTAGCACAATATCCGGGCTTTTGGCATCAAACAGGTCTAATGCCTGCTGGCCATCAAAGGCGACAACAGGGGTGTGTCCCTCTTTTTTTGCGTATTCTTCTAAAATAGAGGTAATTTGCTGGTTGTCGTCTGCAATTAATACGGTAGCCATCTGAATGCCTCCCACCCTTTTTGTGTCATTATATCATATGCTTGAAAAGATGGCGAAATTGTGTCATTTGGGGTGCGGTTTCGGGCAAAAGAACAGAAAAACAGCTCAAATGACATAAAAGTGTACGATACATGCCATAGTTTTGCCAAGCGGCAGGTGCATACTTTAGCCATAGCCGAAGGGCGAAAACAAAAAAAGGATGTGAATACAATGAAATTGCGCAAAAGGATTACCGTACTGGCAGCCACACTGGCATTTGCAGTTTTTGCAGCAATGCCCGCATTTGCGGCAGAGGCTGATTATGGCGCAGCGGCCGCGAAGGACGCGCAGGATGTTACCTTAGCAGAAATGCTGACATGGGCCATACAAGATGAATACCTTGCCCGTGCAGAGTACGCGCAAATTATGGAGACCTTTGCAGTGGACCGGCCGTTCAGCAATATTGCAAAGGCAGAGGAAACCCACATTTCGCTGTTGACCCCACTGTTTCAAACCTATGGGGTGGCACTGCCAGCCGACGAAGGCGATGCACATGTGGTTTTGCCGGAAAGCCTGTTACAAGCCTATGAGACCGGCGTGACGGCAGAAATTAACAACATTGCGATGTATGAAGTGTTTTTACAGCAAGACCTGCCGCAAGATGTGCAGGACGTGTTTACCGCATTGAAAGATGCCTCTCAAAATCATCTTGCAGCCTTTGAACGCAACCTAGACCGCCAGCAAAGCACGGCGGCAGGCGGCGGGTACCGTGGGCGGCAACAACCTCAGCAGTAATGCAAATGAAGAATTTACTATATTAAATTTAAAGGAGAACACAACATGAAAAAGTTTCAAAAATTCTTAGTAATCGGCGCCGTGGTGGCTACCATTGGGGCGGGGGCATTCAGCGTTTCGGCAGCAGCAGTTTCGCCTGCGGATATTCTGGCAGGGCTGACCGGCCAAACAACCGAAAGCATTGTGCAGCAGCGCACCGACGGTGACACCTATGGTGCCATTGCCGCAGAGTATGATGTGCTGGATGAGTTCCACGACGAAATGACCGCAAACCTCGCAGAGATTTTGGCAGAGCGTGTTGCAGACGGTACCCTGACACAGGAGCGTGCGGACGCTATTTTGGCAGCACACGAAGCGCGCGAAGAAGCGTGTGACGGCACGGGCACCGGCCTTGGTGGCGCTGGTTATGGCATGGGCCGTGGCGCTGGTAACGGCGCCGGTATGGGCCTTGGCAATGGCGTTTGCATCTACGACACAGCAGAGTAAAAACAACGACCTAAAGCAGCAAAGCAGGTGGGGAATACCCCGCCTGTTTTCTTTTTATAAGGACTTTCTTTTGTAATGGTACCGGTAAAACACGTTGACATTGGCACTGGTTTTCGGTAAAGTTAAAGGTAACAATAATTACCAGATTGTAAGGCGAATACCTTTAATTTTGGCGGGCAGAAAGGGTGCAGGGTGGATGGAGCAGAGAAGAAAAAGAGTGGGTTTTGCGTTGGCGTTGTTGGTTGCAATGTTAGTGCTGTTGCCGGTGTTTCCGGTACATGCCGAGGTGCGGCAGCCGTTTGATGAGTTTGGCGTGCTGGTGGTGTTGCCGGATGAACTACAGTTTATTACAAGGAATTCAAGCGAAAAAGAATTTTCCGATTTATATGATATCACAAAAGAAGCAGGACTTGGATACATGGATGAAAACAGCGCTTATTTGCAAGGCTATAATGATGAAATGGGATATGAGATACAATTCCAGGCGGGACAAACTTCCGCGCAGGATTATAACACTTATACCGATAGTGAACTATTTCAACACGGGAAAGAACTTATTGCGCAAAACGAAGAAGAAACCCCGGACATTGTTGGCAGTGGGGTAGAAGTATATACTGGCACGCAAGGGCAAAAATATCTGATTTGGAGGGTAGATTATAAAGAAAATGATGGGTCAGATTCGTTTGCCATAGCAAACCGTACTTGCCTGAATGGGGTGCAATACAGCTTTTATGTGTGGCCTTACGACGAAGATTCCACCGGGGCTGCGAAGAAGGAAGTGCTGGGCATCTTGGATAAGGTGGAATACCCACAGTCGGCAACTGCACCGGTGCAGCCCGGCACTCAGCCAGACCAGCAGGGTGGCATTGCGGTGCCAAATAGCACACAGGCAATCAGCAGTGACCCGCTGGTCACGGTGCTCAGCACATTGATTGCGGTTATGGTTTATTTGTTGCCCATTGTGCTTTACCGGTATTTGGTTCGCAAAAAACCTTTGAAACCGGGCAGTGCTTTACCGGTAACGCTGCTATATGGCACCGTGGCGTTGCTGATTGTGGCGATTTTGGGTTATACAATGGGCCTTAGCCCACTGGTGGCCGTTGCCGTGCTGTTTTGCAGCGTACTTGTCTACCTGATGCTGCACAGCGGCAGTCAGGCAGCCCCGGCAGACGGTCAGGTACCAGTGTTTCTGAATGGTAGCACATTACACACCCAGCCGGTGCCGCCGGTAGCGCCGCTGATGCCAAATACCCCGCCAGTGGCCCCGCCCCCGGTACCAAGTACGCCATTTGTGCAGCCTGCGCCCACCATGCAAAGCAGTGTGGTGCCGCCGGTAACAAGCCCCACCCAGCAGGCACAGCCGCAAAGGCCGGCAGCCCCGCAGGTTGTTTGCAGAAATTGTGGGCGTATGTTGCAGCCAGGTGATGTGTATTGTGGCTATTGTGGCACGAAAGCAACCCAAGATACTGAGTTACAGAATTATTAAAACTTCAAACGGCCTTGTGTGCAGCACTGCACACAAGGCCGTTTGTGTAATGGCAAGGCGAGTAGAAAAACACTGTAAGAATGGCCGCTGAAATGGTACAGCTGTGCGGCCCATAACTGCGGCGCACCTGCTTGTACGAAAAAACAGCGAAAAGCCCTAAAAACCGCAAAAAAGTTTGTATGTACTACTAAAACTATGCTATACTGAATATCAAATTATTGTGTGTGCAGGCAGGCCTACAGTAACAGAGATCAAGCTTGCCGGGCAAAGAGTTCAATGCCGCCAATAATACATATTTTAACAGGAAATGGAGCCAAATTCATGCCAGAGACAGTGATTATCGTTGATTTTGGCGGCCAGTACAACCAGCTGATTGCCCGCCGGGTGCGGGAAAACAATGTGTACAGCGAGGTTGTGCCGTATAGCCGCGCGCTCGACGTCATCCGCAAAACGCAGCCCAAGGGCATCATTTTTACCGGTGGCCCTGCCAGCGTGTACGAGCAGGGTGCCCCCACCATCGATGCCGAAGTGTTGCAACTGGGCATCCCGGTGCTGGGCATTTGCTACGGGGCACAGTTAATGGCATCCCTGCTGGGTGGTAAGGTCGTGCCCCCGGTAGCGCGTGAATATGGCCGTGTAGAGCTGAAAACAACCGGCGGCCTGATGGGCAGCATAGTAAAGCAAGGCGTTAGCTGGATGAGCCACGGCGACCAGATTGACAAGGTGCCTGCGGGCTTTCAGGTGACAGCCACCAGCCATACCTGCCCTGTCGCGGCGATGGAAAACGAAGAAAAAAAGCTGTATGCGGTGCAGTTTCACCCGGAAGTACAGCACACCGTGTTTGGTGCCCAGTTGCTGCATGCGTTTTTGTATGACGTGTGCGGCTGCACCGGCGACTGGACAAGCGCCGGGTTTGTGGAGCGCACCGTAGAAGAGGTTCGCCAGCGTGTTGGCAGCGAGCGTCGGGTGCTATGCGCACTTTCCGGTGGGGTAGATTCCACCGTGGCGGCAGTGCTGGTACATCGGGCTGTCGGCGACCGCCTGACCTGTATTTTTGTCGACCACGGCCTGTTGCGCAAAGATGAGGGTGACCGGGTTATGGAAACCCTGACCAAAGAATTTGACATGGACATTCGCCGCGTCAATGCAAAAGAACTGTTTTTATCGAAACTTGCCGGGGTTGAAGAGCCAGAGCACAAGCGAAAGATCATCGGCGAAGAATTTATCCGCGTGTTTGATGCCGAAGCGGCGAAGCTGGGCAAAATGGAATATCTGCTGCAAGGCACCATTTACCCGGATGTCATCGAAAGCGGTGCGGGCGATGCCGCGGTAATCAAAAGCCACCACAACGTGGGCGGCCTGCCGAAAGATGTGCAGTTTGAACTGTTAGAGCCGCTGCGCCTGCTGTTTAAAGACGAAGTGCGCGCCGCAGGGCGCGAGATGGGCTTGCCGGAGTATGTCGTTAACCGGCAGCCGTTCCCCGGGCCGGGGCTTGCCATCCGTTGCCTTGGTGAGGTGACCGAGGATAAATTGGAAATTGTGCGGGAGTCGGACGCGATTCTGCGCGAAGAGATTGCGTCGGCGGGGCTGGACCGTGCAATTTGGCAGTACTTTACCGTGCTGCCCAACATCCGCAGTGTCGGCGTGATGGGCGACGGGCGCACTTACAGCCAGACGGTGGCGATTCGTGCCGTCACCAGTGTGGACGGTATGACCAGTGACTGGGCGCGCATCCCCTACGAGGTGCTGGAAAAGATCAGCAGCCGCATTGTGAATGAGGTACCCAATGTCAACCGCGTCGTCTACGATGTGACAACCAAACCCCCCGCGACGATCGAGTGGGAGTAAATAAAATAACGCCGGGAACCCGCAGTTTTGACGGGTTCCCGGCGTTTCTTTATATTCTTAAATTGTAAAGCAAAACTGTTATAATGCGGTGCAAAGTAAGTGACAATGCAACTCTAAAACTACGCCTTGACCTGCATCATGGCATCGATCTGCTTTTTGCTTTTGTGGATCAGCTCTTGCATGGGACGGGTGAGGTATTTGTCGTTGTTGACCAAAATTTGCCCCCAGGTGTAAAATGGTTTTCCACAAAGAAACGCCGCTGCAAACCCTTCTTTTTCTTTTAGAATTTGCATGGCTGCTGTTTCTGGCAGCAGGGTATACCCCCCTTTGCTCAGGATGCAGTCGAGATTGGTGCTGACAGCGCCAAAAAATTTTTCGTGTCGTGGGTGTACCCCGGCTTCCTGCATCCGCTCGCGAAACTCGGAGGTAAAGCAGCAATCCTCGTAAGTAAGGTAAAAATCCTTGCCGTGCAGCCGCAAAAGTTCTACCGCACCGCCTTGCAGGATGGGGTCGTCGTGGCGGCCCACCAGCATAACGGTGTCCTGCACAAGCGGGAAAGTTTGGTACCCCGGTAGCCGTTCGTCTTTTTGCAGGTAATGAAAGCCAATGTCTAAATCACCACGGCGCAATGAGGCGGGTACACGCGCACAGCAGATGATGTTAATGGCCAGTTTGATGTTGGGGTATTGCAGCGCATAATCGACGATGGTATGTTTTAAAGTGCCGGCCAGCAGGGTTTCACCACCACCAATCGTGACGGTGCCTTTCATCGAATTGGCGGGGGAGACCGCATCCAGAAGATCACGGTAATCACGCAGCAGGGTTTTGACATAGGGCAGATAATTCTTGCCGTCTACCGTCAACACAATATGGTTGCCGTCGCGCTCAAATAATTTGGTGTTCAGCTCCTGTTCCAGCAACTGAATATGCTTTGCCAAAGTAGAGGGGGCGTAACGCAGTTTTTCAGAGACGCGCAGATAATTTTGTGTTTCAGCAAGGTTGACAAAGGTGATGAGGTGTTTTGTGTCCATAAAGTCCTCCCTTCCTCTTTTTTCTCTTTTTCTTCTTACTTAGTATAAAGAATAACGAGCGACAAGTAAAGCCGACAAAGTAGACAAAAGAGCGGGGGGAATTTCAACTTGAAATCCCCCCCGCTCTTTTGTGTGTGGGCAAGTAGCCCTAAAGGTTGATTTAGCCCTTCATCACGGTTTCGCCGGCCAGCTTGCCAAACACTACCGTGTCAACAACCGCGTTACCGCCCAAACGGTTTGCACCGTGGATGCCACCGGTGACTTCGCCACAGGCAACAAGGCCCGGGATGGCGGCGCCGCTTTCATCCAGCACATGACCGGCGGTATCAATGGTGACACCACCCATGGTGTGGTGAATGCAAGCCTGACGTGCGGTGGCGACCCAGGGGCCGTCCTCCAGCTTGCAGCTGAACAGGGTGCGTCCAAACTCGTCCTCGCCGGAATCGACCGAGGCGTTAAAGGTATCAACGGTCTTTTGCAGCGTCGCGGCATCGCAACCAATCTGCTGTGCCAAGTCATCCAGTGTGTCGCCGACCAGAATATAGCCGTTGTCCTTCAAATAATCAAAAGTAAAGCCGTCAGCCGAACGCCAGCTGGGGTCGGTGATATCCTTGTAGTCGTCGCCGTTGGCGCTTTCCACAATATAATACATGCTGTCGGTCTGTGCCAGCACGCCCTTGCAGATATCATCGCGGCGGCCGTCCTCCTTGACAAAACGCTTGCCCTCTTTGTTCAAAAAGATGACCTGCGAGGTGCCGTTGACATCACGCGGCGGGTATTTGGTCAAGGTGCCGTCCTGTGTGTTGCCAAGGTACAACAGCTGAATCTGCTCCATGTCGGTCAGCGAAGCGCCCACAGAGGTTGCCATGGTGATGCCGTCGCCCTGCGAGCAGCTAAAACGGTTCGTGGTCGGCACTTTGCTCAAATCGTCCCATTTACCGGAGGTGTTGTACTGCTGCACCATTTTACTGTTGGCAGCAAAACCGCCGGTGGCCAGCACAACGCCTACATTGGCGCTCAAAGTGGCTTCATTGCCTTTTGCGTCCTGCACGGTAACGCCGGTCACCTTGCCGTCAGTACCCTGCACCAGCGCGGTTGCAGTGGTAGAGGTGAGAATGGTAATTTTGTCATTTGCAGCAATGTTGTTTGCGTAGGTGCTGATGAAGCCGGTACCCATAGGCATGGTGCTGGTATGGGTGCGCTGCCACAGCGAACCAGCGCCCTGGCCAATTTCGTCATTAAAAGTCATGCCAAGGTCTTTGATCCAGTTGTAACCGTCCTCTGCGTTGTAGCAAAGGGTCTTTACAAGGTCAAGGTTGCCAACTTTGTCGCCGTTGATCCAGGTTTGCAGTGCAAACCACTCATTGCTGTCAAACAGGTCGGTACGGCCTTCGCTCTTGTACTTGTCCCACTCGTTTTGCACTTCGCTTTGCAGGGCGGCGTGCTCGTCGTTTGCGGGGGTTTCAGAAAGCGCCTTTTCCAGCGTGGTCTTAACCGAATCACTCATGGTCACTTTGCTTTGCAGCGCGGTGTCCGGGTTGTTGTAAATTGCGCCGCACACCAGTGTGTCGCCACCCACTTCGCCGTTCTTTTCAACGACGATGACGGAGTTTGCACCGTTTTGCACCGCAGAGATTGCGGCCGCAAGGCCGGCGCCGCCGCCACCAATGACTACGACATCGGCGCTCTGGTCTGCGATCGCAGTGCCGGCAGGGGCTTCGGTTTTCCATTCGTCCGCATTGGTACCCGCCTGTGTCAGGCAGTCTTCAATTGCGGATTTTACAGCATAGCTTGTGATAGTTGCGCCCGCAACCCCATCGACGCTCAGGGTCTGGCTGTCCACAATTTCTTGCGGAATCAGCGAGACAGGCGACTGGCCGCCATTTGTGACGACCTTGCCGTTGGCGTCAACCAAATCACCGCCAATACCCGGGGTCTCCTGATTAGAGGTGACCTTTGCCGAAACGATTGAGTTTTCGTCGACAACGACCTCCACCTCAACGTCGGCATTCATGCCTTTTGCGCTTGCGGTGTAAGTGCCGGCTTTCATCGGCGTTTTTGCCCCTGTAGCGGTGGAACCGGCGGCTGAACTGCCGCTAGTTGCACCACAGCCCGCAAGGCTGAGGCATAGCGCACCCGCAGTCAAAACGGCTGCTACTTTTTTCCATTCCATTTCTTTTCTCCTCCTGTTGCTCTGGTTTGCTAAAAATTTATCGAGCTAGCAATTTTTATTATAGCGTTTGACAACTATTTAACAAAGACGAAAATACCGAGACAAAGTCTCACCATTTTAGAGATACTGAAAATCCATATTTATCTTGTGCGAAGCCCATTTTTTGGCTACAATATGTTCGTTTGGTTTGCACGGCAGTAAAAAGTGAAAAGAGGATAACAATGAAAAAGAAAATTGCAGCAGTGTTGACTGCGATGGTATTGGCGGTTGCACTGACGGCCTGTGGTGGGGCATCGGCGGGGTATACCGGCGAGCAGACTGCGGCGGCAAAGGGCATGGGTGGCGATGTTTCGGTAACAGTCACCTTTGAAAACGGCGCCGTGACAAAGTGCGACGTGGACGCTTCGGGCGAGACCCCCAGCATTGGGCAGGAATGTGCCCCCACTGTGGCAAAGGCAATTGTGGATGCAAACAGCCCGAAGGTGGATGCGGTTGCTGGCGCTACCATCACCTCGGATGCCATCATGAAAGCCGCACAGGCTTGCTTTGATGCCGCCGGTGTAAAGTATTGATTTGACCCGTAAGCGCAGAATAGCAAAAGCCGCTGCCCAAAAAAATACCGGGTGGCGGCTTTTGTGGGTTTTTAATTGCAGTTCACACTAAAACAGCCCCGGGGTTACCGGGGCTGTTTTTGCGTTAAGAATCTAGAGAAGTGGGCAAAACAAGGTAGCTGTTGACCTGTCGCTGCATGATGTCGCGCATTTCGGCCAGTAAATCGGTTTCCCCATTATGCAGGCACCAGTCAAAAATGACGCCGCGCGCCACGACAAACAGTTTTTCGGTGATCTGCTGCGCGGGCAACGTGGCAAATAGCTTACCCTGTTGCTGGCCGCTTTGCAACATGTCGGTCAGCATCTCCTGCATGGCGCGGCCATGGCTGATGAACATCTGGTTGGTGGGCACATAAAGGCTGCGCACCATGTCGATGCCATTTTGTAGCGACAACTGCGCGTACAGGCAAAAGTATTCGACAATCTGCGCAGGCAAACTATTGTTTTGGGCCAGCAAGGCGGGTACCCGCTCGCTGAAAAACGCATCGCCCAAACGATAAATTTCAACCATCAAGTCGAATTTAGACTGAAAGTGGTGATAGAAGGTACCAATCGAGACTCCCGCTTTTTTGGCAATCTGTGCGACGGTGATGTGGTCATACCCATACTGGTTGATCAGCTGCACCCCGCAACGGTAAATTTTACTTTTGGTGGCGACAGCTTGGCGGTCGCGGTTGGTTTGATTCTTTGTCAAAACCATTCCCCCTTTTCAGATGTTGCTATTATACAAAATCTGCCGTTGGGGTTCAATGGGAAACCAGTCGAAAAGCAGATTATTCAATCGTACTGGCGACCTCGTACGCATCCCAAATGGCATACATGATGTTCGAGACCTGCCGGGCATCGCCCAGCAGATGAAGTTCAAGCCCAGTGTCAAGCAGCTTTTGGTACAGCCCGTTTTCGCTGGCATAGCCCACCGCCAGAATCACAGTGTCTGCGGGGATGGCTTTGCTTCCGTTTGCAGTTTGCACCGTCAGGGTTTTGCCGTCATAGTCGGTGGCTTTGGCCGATGCCACGGTTTCAATGCCTTTAAACGGGATGAGGGCTTCCAGCATTTCGCTGTTGGCGCTGCAAAGCGGGCCGTTGACGGCGAGAATTTTCGGCATTGCCTCTACAATGGTGACGTTTTTGCCCATTTCGCGCAACCACAGTGCAGTCTCGCAGCCAACCAGCCCGCCGCCGATGATGGCGACATGGTCGCCGGCTTTCTGGTTGCCCAGCAGAATGTCCGCCGCGGGGTAAACAGGGGCACTGCCCAGCGGGAACACCTTCGGCTTGGAGCCGGTGGCGACGATCACGACCTCGGCACCGGATGCTTTTACAGTGGCTTCATCGGCGGTTGTGTTGAGGTGAACTTCTACCCCAAGGGCTTTCAGCTCATGCTCATACCATGCGGCAAGTGCGTGGTCATCCTCTTTAAACGCCGGGGTGCCGCCGGGGATCAAGTTGCCGCCAAGGCGTCCGGTCTTTTCGTAAACAATGGGCTGGTGGCCACGTAAAGCCAGCACACGTGCCGCTTCGCAACCGGCAACGCCGCCACCCAACACCAGCACCTTTTTGCCGTGCAGGGCGGGCACAAGGCGTGCCTCACGCTCGCGGCAGGCCTGTGGGTTAACCGCGCAGTTCAGTGCCGAATAATGCTGAATGCGGCCCATGCAGCCCTCTTGGCAGGACAGGCAGGGGCGAATAGAAGCAAGGTGGTCGGCGTACAGCTTGTTGACATAGTCTGCGTCGGCCAGCAGCGGGCGGCCCAGCGAGATGATGTCGCAGGCTCCGCTTTGTACGGCATCGGCGGCAAGCTGTGGGTTGTCCATACGGCCCGCGCAGAGGACCGGCACAGTAACGGCCTCTTTGACCATTTTGGCATACGGGATGTACAGGCCTTTTTCTTGATACATTGGGGGGTGGTTCCACCACCACGCGTCGTAGCAGCCCACATCGACATCCAGTGCGTCATAGCCGTATTCAACCAGCAGTTTTGCGGCTTCGATGCCCTCGGCAATGTCCTTGCCCTTTTCTTCAAATTCTTCACCGGGCAACGCGCCAACACGCCAGTCTTTGATAAAGCTTTTTACGCTGTAGCGCATCGTGACAGGGAAATCTGCGCCGCAGGTCTTTTTGATTTCGTCTACGACCTCACGCGCAAAACGCAGGCGATTTTCCAGTGTGCCGCCGTATTCATCGGTGCGGTTGTTGAACAGCGAGATGGCAAACTGGTCCATCAGGTAGCCTTCGTGCACGGCATGGATCTGTACCCCGTCAAACCCGGCGCGTTTGGCGTTGAAGGCACCCTTGCCAAACTGCACGACGATTTCGTGAATTTCTTCTTTGGTCAGCGGGCGGCAGATTTTGTCCAACCAGCGGTGCGGGATAGCGGAGGGAGCCACCGGCGGGTGCTCGCCAAGGTTGGTGGGGATGGTGACACGGCCAAACCCGGCGGAGAGTTGGAGAAAAATTTTGGAATCGTATGCATGGATGCGCTCGGTCATCTCCCGCGCAGTGCGGATGAAATGGGTGGGTTCCCAAGTGGAGCAGGGGCAACTGGGCATATCGTGCTGTTCCACCTTGTTATCAACAAAGGTCACGCCGGTGATGATGAGGCCGGTGCCGCCCTTTGCACGCTCGGTGTAATAGTCGATGCCGCGCTGGTTAAAGCCGCCCTCGGCATCGCCAAGGCCAAGCGGCCCCATCGGCGCCATCGCAAAGCGGTTTTTGATGGTACAGCTACCAATAGTGACCGGCTCGAACAAAATCGAATACTCTTTTTTCAAAAAAATCCCTCCAGTTCAAAATAGTGAACAGAACAAATTCACCGAACACATTCTGTAAAACACAGTAGCACCATGATAAAAAATTGTCAATATAAAAACTATGAAAATTAAGCGAAACTTGTTTGTGCGGTTTGATGAAACAAAATAACTGCTATGTGCAGGTGGATTGTGTGACAGCGGGCCCCTGTGGTAAAATGGCAGTGTTTCCCGCAGGTTGGGGCAGGTGTTATAAAAGAGGAGGAGAAAGCCTTGTTTACGTATCTGCTGTATGGGGCGGCAGCTGGGGCGCTGTTGCTCTCGTTTTTTAAAGACCGTGGTAAAACGGTACAGGCTTTGCAAAAGGCGTGGCGGTCGGTAGAAAATATTCTGCCGCAGCTGCTGGCCTTGCTGGTGTTGGTCGGTATGGTGCTTTCAGTACTAAATGCAGATACGATCTCGGTATTGCTGGGCAAACAGTCCGGTGTTTTGGGCATGGCCCTTGCGGCAGTGCTGGGGTCGGTCACGCTGATCCCCGGGTTTGTCGCTTTCCCGCTGGCGGCAGCGCTGCTGCACGCAGGGGCGGGTTGGGGGCAGATCACGATGTTTGTTACCACGCTGATGATGGTGGGTGTGGTGACATTGCCAATGGAAATACAGTATTTTGGCAAGCCGACTGCCTTAAAACGCAACCTTTTGGCACTGCTGTATGCGGTGGGGATTTCGGTTTTGATTGGGGGGATACTGCAATGAAACAACTGCGTTCGGTGGTAAAACGCTACCGGTTTTTTCTGCTGCTTGCGGGCATTAATCTGGTGCTTTTAATTGCGGTGCCCCAAACCGGGTTTGCAGCGCTGGCGCTGACCAGAGACAACTTTTTGGAGATGCTTTCGGTGTTGCCCCCTATTTTTATTTTGCTGGGGCTATTGGATGTGTGGGTGGACCGCCAGACCATGATGAAATATATGGGGGAGGGCAGCGGCGTAAAGGGTGTTTTGCTGGCGTTTTTGCTGGGCTCGGCTGCCGCGGGCCCGTTGTATGCGGCCTTCCCGTTTGCGGGCGTTCTGCTAAAAAAAGGGGTGCGGCTGCGCAACGTGTTTGTGTTTATTGGCGCGTGGTCAACAACTAAAATACCGCTGCTTTTATTTGAGGCTGCAAGCCTTGGCTGGCAGTATACCTTGTTGCGCCTGGGTTGTAATTTGGTAGGCATTTTGTTGATTGCACTGCTGCTTGAAAAGATGACAACCGCCCGGCAGAAAGAGCAACTGTACGAGGGGGCACAGAAGCTGTGAAGGATGCAGATCAAAACCCGTGGAACAGCATCCCACTGCAAGATTACGAAGCACATATGTCTCTGGCCGGGGTCTACCAGTTGCAAACGCTGAATGAAATGATGCAGGCGCAGTTTGAAAGTGCCCCGGCACAGAGCGTGATGATTTTGGGCGTCGCGGGGGGCAATGGGTTGCAACACCTTTGCGGCAGTGACACGACTCAGGTATTTGGAGTAGATAGTAACGCTGAATACCTTGCCGCCTGCATGCAGCGTTACCCGGTGCTTGCGGGCTGCTTTGTGCCGCTTTGCATTGACCTAGCAGGCGAAGAGGTAAAAACACTGCCGCACGCCGGCCTGCTGGTTGCAAATTTGTTGGTGGAATATATTGGTGCCGAATGTTTTGCGCAGGTGGTGCGCACGGTTACACCCGGCAGGGTGTCTTGCGTGATACAGCTGAATACTGGTAGCGGGTTTGTGTCACAAAGCCCTTACCTGCATGTGTTTGACGGCCTGTCACGGGTGCACCACCAGCTCAGTGAAGCAGAGATACAAACGGCATTGCAACGGGCCGGGTACCGGCAGGTTTTTCGGCAGGCGGCACCGGTGCCCGGTGGTAAAACCCTGCTGAGGCTGGATTACGACCCGGCGGGTTAGCTTGGGTTGATTGCCAAGATGAAGGACGAAAGCAAATGTGAATGCACAAAAGCGGAAGTTAAAAAGTAATGGTAATGATAGGGTGAAATAGGGGACGGCGTGAAAATTTGTGTCGCTACCTTTAGATTCTTGAAATTCGGACGAATAAAAAATATAAAGATTGTATCTCATAAGCATGGGTTGTCGCAGCACGATTAAAAGGTATTGTGCCGGTGAACCAAGGATGGTTTAGTGGCAAAATATCAGGGATTTGCATTTTGTTTGTATACCAGAGCAAAGGTACCGGCAGGTGAGTCACCCGCCGGATAACCTGCAAAATACCTCTTGCGGGCTACGGTTGAATGGGAGTGCAGGCGCTGGCGCAAATGCAGTGCAAGCGTGCTCAAAAAAAGGAAGGGGAAGGCAGGATGGCTGAACCTGAAAAATCTCGGCTTGCAACATTTTCCTGGCTGAGAGACAAAAAAGCAAAAGCATTGATGCGGGTAAGCCGTGCGGTAGCTTTTGAATATAATACACAGACAGGGGAGCGAGCGTTTTCCTCGCGCATTGAAAAACATGTCGCGGGTTGTTATGATGAACGCCCGCTCTCAGAAATTTTATTCCATGATGGGGTAGTGCATCGCAGTGATGCAGCGCGGCTGGAGCGGTTTCGCCAGCAGGTATTGCAGGGGCGCGGCGGGGTATTGGCCTTGCGGCTGTTGACACCGGTGGGGGATTACCGCTGGTTTGAAATAATAGTTGCACCCTGCCCCGAAGATGATAAACACTTGATTGTTGGCTTGCTTAATTGTGTAGACCGCCAGATGCGAGAAAACGGCCTTTTGTATGACACTGTCAGCGGGGTATACAATAAAGGGGCATTTATGAATGCCACCCAGAAGGTACTGGAGCAAAACACACAAAGTGTACATTACCTGATTCAGTTTGATATTGTAAGATTTAAAATCGTCAACGAATTTTATTCGTTTTCAGAGGGCGATCTACTATTGCGCCATATCGGCGAAACCCTGCGATTGATGGCGCTGCCAGGGGAAACCTATGGGCGGCTGCGAGATGATGTTTTTTGTATCTGCGTTGCCCGCACCAGGCAAGAAGCAATTGAGCTTGTAGGCAAGCTGGAGAAAAGAATCAACGAATATCTGCTGCCGTTTCAGTTTCAGTTGACGGCAGGTATTGTGCGGATTGAAGCATACGACGGCCAGCCGGTGGACATTCTGTGTGACCGTGCTGCCCTTGCGCAAAAAAGCATCAAGGGGCGGTATGTGCGCCGATATGCGTTTTACGACCACGCGATGAGCGATATTCTCAACCGAGAACATTGCATCATCGGCTCAATGTATCACGCGTTGCAAGAAGAGCAGTTTGTCGTTTACCTGCAGCCCAAATTTGACCTTTTCAGCCACCGCATTTCGGGGGCAGAGGCCCTTGTGCGGTGGCAGCACCCCAGTGAAGGGATGATTTTGCCGGGCGAGTTTATCCCTATTTTTGAACAGAATGGGTTTATTTTACAACTCGATGAGTATGTTTGGGAGCAAACCTGCCGTTTGTTGCAGCGGTGGCTGAGGGCGGGGTACGACCCACCTCCGGTGTCTATCAATGTATCACGGCTGCATATCTACAACCCCAATCTTTGCGAAAAACTAATTTCGCTCGTAGAACACTATGAAATTCCGCCCCATTTACTGGAGCTGGAAATTACCGAGAGTGCCTACATTGAATACCCGCAGATGCTTTACACAATTATGGACAAGCTGCAAGAGTACGGGTTCATCTTTTTGATGGACGATTTTGGCAGCGGGTATTCGTCGCTCAATGCGCTGAAAGATATCCCGGTCGATGCGGTGAAGATTGACCTGCACTTTTTGCATAAACCGCGCAGAGGGGAAGAGACTGGCCGTGGCATTTTGGCAAGTGTAATCAGTTTGGTGCGGGGGATTGGGCTTTCGGTCATTGCGGAGGGGGTCGAAACCCGCGAGCAGGCAGAATTTTTAGTAAAAGCCGGGTGTCATCAGGCGCAGGGGTTTTATTTTGCAAGGCCAATGCCAGTAGAAGAATATGAGACGATTTGCTTTAAAAACGAAAACAATGCGGTAGGTAATAACTGAATTTACGATTATGAGCGGGCCCTAAACGCAAAGTTTAAAGACTTTGCAAAAGTTTAAATGAAATCTGGCGCGATATGCGGTAGCGGCGGGTAAGGCCGTAACAGCAGGTCACTAGAGGCAGTTAAAAGCAAAAGGGGATAATAAGATGAAGAGTATTCGCTCGAAAATCCTTGTGGCCATGGTGACCACCGTTTCGCTTTGTATGCTGGCGGGTGGGTTTGTCAGTATTTATTTTACCTATACCAGCACCAACTCGGTGGTCAACCAGTCGTTGCAGGTAATGGCACAAATGGCCGCAGAAAATGTAAGCAAGAACCTGGAACGTTATAAAAGTATTGCACAGGAAGTGGGTTCGATTGCAAGGCTTTCGAATGCCGATATTTTGACAGGTGAAAAAGAAGACATCATTAAACAGCGTGTAAAAACTTATGGGTTTCAGGCTGGCGGCATTATTGATGCCAACGGCGTGGGAATGTTTGACCACAAGACCTATTCTACCCAAGATTATTACAAAAGCGCCATGCAGGGGGAAACGGTCGTAACAGAGCCGATTGTTGATGAAAAAACCGGCGATTTGACCATTGTGGTTGCTACGCCGCTTTGGCAGAACGGCATCCCCAACTCTCAGCCGGTCGGTGTGGTGTACTTTATCCCACAGCAGAATTTTTTAAATGATATTGTCTCGTCAATCAAAATCAGCGAGAATGGCGGCGCATACGTCATCAATAATAAAGGTGCCGTGATTGCACACCAGAACATCACGCTGGTGCAACAGAAATCAAACAGCTTAGAGCAGGTGAAGACCGACCCCAGTGTCGCAAAGCTTGCCGCAATTGTAGAAAAAATGACAAAAGGCGAAAGTGGTGTTGGGCGGTACCAGTTCAATGGGGCTGACCGCATGCTGGCTTATGCACCTTTGCCGGATACGGATGGATGGAGCGTAGGGGTCTATTGTGGGTCTGCTGATTTCATGGGGATGACCTACATTGGCATGGGGGTCGCGGTTGTATCGACTGTGTTTGCCTTAATTGTGGCATGGGTCATTGCGTTTCGCATTTCCAAGCGTATCGGGGACCCCATCAAGCAATGTGCACAGCGGGTCGAACTGCTTTCTCAGGGTGACCTTGCTTCCCCGGTGCCCGAGGTGCGTGCAAAAGACGAAACGGCAATGCTTGCAAATGCAACGCAAAATTTGGTACACGGCTTCAACACGATGTTGGGCGATATTCACGAACAACTTGCCGGTATGGCTGCAGGGGATTTCACAGTGCAATCAAACTGCAAAGAGATGTATGTGGGCAGCTTTGGGGCAATTTTGACTTCTATAGAGTCGTTGCGGTATGATATGACGGAGACCCTGCAACAGATCGACCAGGCGGCGGATGGGGTCGCCGGTGGGGCCGAGCAGCTCTCCTCTGGTGCACAGGTACTGAGCCAAGGTGCTACCGAGCAGGCGAGTTCGGTAGAGGAACTGGCGGCAACCATCACAGAGATATCGGCTCAGGTACGCGAGACGGCCGCCCATGCAGAGGACGCGCATAAAAAAGTCAACCAGACCAGCAGTGAAGTTGATAATTGCAATGCGCAAATGGAACAGATGGTGTCGGCCATGCAGATGATCGATGAAACGTCGGCAGAGATCGGCAAAATTATTAAGACGATCGAGGATATCGCTTTCCAGACGAATATTCTGGCGTTGAATGCCGCGGTAGAGGCGGCACGTGCCGGGGCTGCCGGTAAGGGGTTTGCCGTAGTGGCAGACGAAGTGCGCAACCTTGCGGCCAAAAGTGCCGAGGCTTCAAAAAATACAGCGAACCTGATTGAAAGCTCCACCGGGGCAGTGGCGATGGGCATGCAGCTTGCGGATGACACTGCGAATTCGCTGAAAAAAGTGGTGGAGTCGACGAACAGTGTTATCGATGTCGTGGGCAAAATCAGTGCAGCGGCGCAAAGCGAAGCCGGTGCAATTGGTCAGGTGACGCAGGGGATTGACCAGATTTCGGGTGTGGTGCAGACAAACTCGGCCACGGCGCAGCAGAGCGCCGCTTCCAGTGAGGAGCTGTCAAGCCAGGCATTGATGTTAAAAGAGCAGGTAGGACGCTTTACACTGCCAAGCGGTGACAGAGGCGACGACCTGCCGGCAAAAGAAGAAGCACAGCAATAAAACAAAAAAATGACGACCAGCGCAAAAAGCAGACCAATGCAGATGCGAATTTTGAGAGGAGAGTTTGTGCCATGAGAGAGAAAGCAGTCGATGTACAGACCGAGATGCAGGAAGAGAAGTATTTGACCTTTTTAAGCGACGGCCAGTTGTTTGGCATCCCTATTGGCGAAGTGGTGCAGATTGTGGGGATTCAAAAAATCACCCAAATTCCAGACTTGCCAAACTATGTAAAAGGGGTCATTGACCTGCGTGGCGACATTATTCCATTGATTGATCTGCGGCTGCGCACCGGCAAGCAGGAGGCAGAGTATACAGAACGCACCTGTGTGATTGTTACCCGCATCGCGGACAAACTGTTCGGCTTCATTGTCGACGAAGTGGATGAAGTGACGGATATCCAGCATGCGCAAATTTCTGACCCGCCAAAGCTTTCGGGCGAAAAGACCAATCGTTACCTTACCGGCATTGCGCGGATGGAGGATGAAAAAATCATCCTGCTGGTCGACCCTGCAAGCATTTTGCGGGACGATGAGATTGAAGAGTTGACAAAAGCTGTAAACTAAAAAAAGGGCGGCCACTTGGCTGCCCTTTTTTGCTTTTCAAAACAGGTAGAAGGAAGCGCAGGCCGTTAAATTATAGGAATTTCCGTATAAAAGGGCAGAATCTTATGATAAGACCCGCCAATAGAGGGGATGGAACACAAAAAACGGCAGGCCGCAGTAACCCTCTTTTGTTGTCGCAGCCTAGCCGCAAGCGGGGATAAGAGAGGATAAAATATAGCTGGAATGCCCACAGGTTAAGGAAAGGCTGCCCAAAGAGGGCGGGGCAAAAAACGCTGAATGGGGTTTAAATAAAAGCAGAGTACAAGAGGTGGGGAGTTGTTGACCCAAACAGGGCGGCAATAGCAAATACCGGCTGAAATAAATGTCAATAGAGGGGCAAGCTAACCAGTATAAAAAGTAAATCACAAAACAAAAAAATTACCATATTATGGATACCAGCGGGGCTTTTTTGGGCTTATTTGAAATAACTTTAAAAATTTCTTTTTTTTAAGAAGTGACAAATTTCATATTTTGTCAAATATACAAAAAACAGAAATTTATTTGTATTATATAGCAAAAAATGCTATAAAAATAAAAACAAGTTGAATAAAAACATACTAAACAACCAAAAGATATGACAATTTTTAACAGAAATCCTTGAAAAGTGAAAAATACTGGTGTCACACCGATAAAGCAGAGTTAGAAATGTGACTTGTCTTGAAACCAAAATTACATTTTTTAGAAGTTTTTTTGCTTTACAAAACTTCGGGTTACAGTTATGATATACACATGTGTTAAATATGTGTGTTTGTGAATAATATTATCAGTTGATATCCCAGTGTAAGAAGGAGATAGAAAGAGGAAAAGCGGGGTTTTTATAGTAAATTGTTTTAAAACCACGATAGGCCCCACATTATGTACAAAAACAGTCTGATTTGGACGAATTTGTTTTAAAACCCACTAAAACGGTTTCTCAGAACGACCCCGTTTTGCGGGCGACAAAAGCAAAAGTGGGAGGTTGAGGAAATGTATATTGTACCTTTGTCCAGCTTGCCCTCGATAGAGAGCACAGGGGCCGGGGGCATACAAAGCAGTGGCACAGCAAAAGGGAGTGGGGGAGTCCCGTTTGCAGATGTCATGAAAAGCGCAGTAGAAAACCTGACGCAGGCACAGCAGGTGGCCGCGCAGGACTCTTATGATCTGGCCATGGGGGATGTGTCGAATTTGCATTCGATGATGATCCATGCGGCGCAGGAGACGACAGCGGTCGAAACGGTGGTGCAACTTACTTCGAGGGCAGTAAGTTCGTATAAGGAAATCATGCAGATGCAGGTTTAACTTAGCCACCGCAGCACGATAAATATAGCCGGATAAAGAGTTGGTAGCAGACAAATGAAGATTGATGTTAAGAGCTTGGTGCAAAAAGTCAAATTATTTTGGCAAAACCAGCCTCCAAAACGCAAGCGCATTGCGCTGATTGCGGGTGGGGGCGTTTTGGCGTTCGCTTTAATTGCAACAATAGTGCTAAATATATCCACTGCGGGCACGAAAGTGTTGTTCCCTGGCATGACACAAAACGAGGCGGCGCAGGTATATGCCGAACTGCAGGAGATGGGGGTCAAGGCGGAAATCAACTCTGGCGGCGAAGTGCGAGTACCTCAGTCAGAGTGGGACAAAGTAGTGTTTAAGCTCAACCAGAAAGGGTATCCTAAAACAACACTGAGCTACGATACCTTTTCCAGTTCTACGGGCTTTACTTCGACAGAATTCGAGAAAAAAACCGCTTTGATTTTTCAGGCACAGGACCGAATGCAGCAAACACTATGCGGCAAGAGGGCATCGCGGATGCTACGGTGACCTTTACAGTGCCGGAAACCAGCAGCTACGTCTGGGATCAGTCGAGCACGCAACAAAGCTCGGCGGGGGTCAGCGTATTGATGAAAGTCGGTTACGAGCTGACGCCCGAAAGAGTGTCGGCTATTAAGCATTTGGCGGCCACGTCGGTACCTAACTTAAAGGCAGAAAATGTGGTGGTGGTAGATGCCTCCACAGGCGTTGAGGTATCCGATGGCTCGCAGGGCTCCAGTGGCACCTACAGTACCCAGCGTCTTGAGTTTGAGCGAGAGATTGCAAAATCGATTGAGGATAATATCAAACGGCTACTCTCCAGCCGGTATGGGGCGGACGGTGTGACGGCAGTGGCAACGGTGACGCTGGACTACGACAAAATGGTCACCGAGTCGAAACAGTACCAGCCGCGGTCCGATGGCGAGAGCGCCGGTGTGATTAACCATTATGAAGAAAATTATTCGCTGGACGGCAACGTTTCAGCTTCCGGCATTGCGGGCGAACAGAATAATACCGATGCCCCACCCGAATACCAAAATCAGGATGGCAGCAGTGTGCCGACGACCGATTACCAGAAAAGTGTGGATTACGATGTGGGTTATGTACTGACCCAAATCGAAAAAGGCGAACCGATTTTAAAAAAGGCTTCGGTCGCAGTCATTGTCAATGACCCTAACTTTGATACTCAGGTCGAGGAAACGCTGGTAGACCTGATTTCTAAAAGCGTCAACATCACGGCAGACAATATTAAAGTCACCAACCTAAATATTTCGTCCGGCCAAAACAACAACAATAATAACACCGACTGGCTGTCAAACCTTGGTGGTATGTCGTTGCAACAACTGCTGATTATTGGCATTATCGCGCTGTTGCTGATCGTATTCATCATTGTGTTGATCACCACGTTGCTGCGCCGCCGCAAACGGCACAAAGAGCACGAACAAGAGAGCAAAATAGAAGAGGAAGAAAAAGAGCGGCAAATGACGTTGCAGCGTGAGATCGAAGAACACAAACGGCAGTTGCAAAGTGAGGCAATGGCCTCGTCGGATGAAAAGGAAAATGCCATCACACAAGAGGTAAGAGATTTCGTCAAGGAAAATCCTGAAATTACGGCCGCGCTGATACGGTCCATGTTGAGGGAGGAAAAGTAATATGGCGAAGCAAAGACTGACTTCCATGCAAAAGGCCGCCACCGTACTGATTGCACTGGGCGCCGACCGGGCCTCAATGGTATACAAGTTTCTGAAAGAGGACGAGGTTGAACAGCTATCGCTGGAAATCGCAAAGCTTGACCGCCTGACCGCGGATGAGCTGAAGGATACGATAGAAGACTTTTACGGCCTCTGTGTCACACAAAAGGTCATCAACGAGGGTGGCGTGCTGTACGCCCGCGATGTGCTTGAAAAAGCATTTGGCCCTCAACAGGCAATTTCGTTTATGGAGAGGGTCTCCAAGTCGCTGCGCACGAAATCGTTTGAATTCATCCGCAAGGCAGATTACAAAAACCTGCAAATGACCCTGCAAAACGAGCACCCGCAAACCATTGCGCTGGTACTTTCTTACGCAAGGTCCGACCAGGCGGCACAGATCATTGCAGAGTTGCCGCGTACATTGCAGCTTGACGTTATTAAAAGGATCGCCGAACTTGACCGGGTCTCCCCGGAGATGATCAATGTGGTGGAGTCTACATTGGAGAGGCGGTTTGCGACCTTTATTTCGGCCGACCATGTGGAGGTCGGTGGCGTGCCGTATATTGCCGAGATCATGAACCGGGTCGACCGCAGCACAGAGAAGTACATTTTCGAAGAGCTCGGCGAGCGCGATGCACAGCTGGCAAACGATATTCGCAACCTGATGTTTGTGTTCGAAGATATCGTCAGCCTCGACAGTATGGCAATTCAGCGGTTTATCCGCGAGGTGGATACCAAAGACCTGTCGGTTGCCCTCAAAGGCGCCGGCGAAGAGGTCAAAGAGGTCATTTTCCAAAACATGTCCTCCCGTATGCGCGCTACCATCGAACAGGATATTCAGTATCTGCATAATATCCGCATGCGCGATGTGGAAGAGGCCCAGCAGAAGATTGTATCGGTCATCCGTCAGTTGGAAGAAGCCGGTGAGATCGTGATCGCAAAGGGAGAGGAGGACGAGATCCTTGCCTAAAGTGATCCGGCAGACCAACACAGCGGCTTGTGACCAAGTGGTGCAGATCCCCGATGCGTTGCCCCCCTTGCCCCAGCCCCCGGCCCCGTTAATAACGGAGGATGGGGATACGGTGGTTTTTGAAGAACAGGCAGAAGACCAATTGCCGGAAATTTCGCCGCAGCAGTTGGCAGAAGAACAGGCCCAGAAGTTGACCAAGAGGTTGATGCAAACAGCCCGCGGTGAAGGGGAACGTATTTTACAGGCCGCCCGCGAACAGGCTGAAAAATTGCGAGAAGAAGCGGCAAAACAGGGTTACCGGCAGGCGCTGGAAGAAAAGCAACAGGAGATCAGCAGCCAACTGGCGGAGTTGAACACTTTAATGCAAACGTTGCAGCAGCGCCAGGAAGCGTTTTTTGAAACTTATCAAAACGGGTTGACCACACTTTCGATTGAAATTGCACAAAAGGTGTTGGGCTCATTGATTCGCGAGCAGGAAACCCTGCTGTTGCCACTGGTAGAGCAGGCGATGGCAACGTTGAAAAACGAAGAGTGGATCACCGTTCAGGTATCGGAAAGAATGCCGGTGCTGGTGGACTATTTAAAACGCGACCTGCTTGCCACCGGCAATGCAGAGGGGCGTACCGTGGAAGTGCAGGTGGCAGATTTGCCGGAGGGCAGCTGCCTGATCCAAACGCCGGAGGGTGTACTGGATGCATCGGTTCAAACCCAGCTTGAAAACTTAAAGACGATGTTTGACCGCACCGACCGTGCGGCAGACTGAACTATCACAACCACACAAAGGGGGAGAGCGCCTTGGTACAAAGCAGAGCGGCCGTGGATATTACCGCATACCGCAGGGCTGTGCGCCTTGGCGACCTTTATACCTATCAAGGTAAAATCAGCAAAATTGTGGGCCTTACCATTGAGGCGACCGGCCTTTCGTGCAATGTGGGCGATGTGTGCGACATCCAATTGGATGATGCGCGCTCGGTGCTTGCCGAAGTCGTGGGGTTTAAGGGCAATTCGGTGCAACTGATGCCGTATCAGGATGTGGACGGTATCGGGTTTGGCAGTGTGGTGGTGGGTACGGGCGATAAGCTGACCATTGGGGTGGGCGACGATTTGATGGGCCGCGCGGTAGATGCGCTCGGCAACCCCATTGACGGCCTTGGCCCCATCAAACAAACTGCGTGGTATCCCATTAACGGGCGGCCCTCTAACCCGATGCAGCGCCCGCCCATTACGCAGATAATGGAGCTGGGGGTGCGTGCAATTGACGGGCTGTTGACGATGGGCAAGGGCCAGAGAATGGGCATTTTTGCAGGCAGCGGCGTGGGCAAAAGCACCCTGATGGGGATGATTGCCCGCTATGTCAAGGCGGATGTCAATGTCATTGCACTGGTGGGCGAACGTGGGCGAGAGGTCGTTGAGTTTATGATGCGCGACCTTGGTGAAGAGGGGATGAAGCACTCGGTGCTTGTCGTTGCAACCTCCGACCAGCCCGCCATGATGCGTGCCAAATGTGCACTGGCCGCCACCGCGGTGGCCGAATTCTTTCGAGATCAAGGCAAAGACGTGCTGTTGATGATGGATTCGCTGACACGCTTTTGCATGGCCCAGCGCGAAATCGGCCTTGCCACCGGAGAGCCGCCGGTGGCAAGAGGATATACCCCCTCAATTTACACGGTACTGCCCAAACTGCTAGAGCGTTCAGGCAATTTTGAGCGTGGTTCGATCACCGGTATTTACACAGTGCTGGTAGAAGGCGATGATACCAACGAGCCGATTTCGGATACCGTGCGCGGCATTGTGGATGGGCACATTGTATTATCCCGCAAGGTGGCAATGCGCAACCATTACCCCGCAATCGATGTGCTGGCAAGCATCAGCCGTTTAATGAACAACATCGTCAGCGACGACCACAACCAGCTTGCCGGGCGTATCCGCCAGATGCTTTCGGTCTATCAGGATAACCAAGACTTGCTGTCCATCGGCGCATACAAAAGCGGCAGCAACCCAGAGCTGGACGAAGCCATTCGGCGGATGGGAGCGATCAACGAGCTGTTGCAGCAAAAGGTGGATGTAAAAGCCACCTATGAAGAAACAGTGCAGCAGATGAGGAAACTGGTGCTATAAAAGAGCCGCTACCTGATTGCAAAATAAAAGAAGGAGGGACGTGCCATGAAAAAGTTTGTGTTTTCGCTGGACCATATGCGGGATTACAAAGACCTTGTGTTGGATGAAGAGCGTGGCGTTTTGGCGCAGCTAAACGCAAAGCGCAATGCGTTACAACAGCAGATTGATGCATTGCAACAGCGGTTTCGCGAACTGTCAATAGAGCTGAAAGACGCGCAACAGCAGGGCACGACCATTCAAAAAATACGCAGTTACGGGGTGCAGCTTGAAAATATTCGGTTGCAGCTAACTGACCTGCGCGTATTGCTGCTTGCTGCCGAGCAGGAAGTAGAAAAGCAAATGGCGGTTGTGCTTGCCGCCAATCAAGAAGTCTCCAAGCTGGATAAGCTTCACGATAAACAGTACGAGATCTATCAGAAAGAAGTACAAAAAGTACAGGAACGGCAGGTCGAGGAGCTTATCTCGATGGAGGTGGGCCGCAAAAACGCGGTCTAAAACACCTGTACTGAAAGGAGGTGAGAAATATGGAACAAATGGCGGCAACGACGACCGCAGTTGCAACCGGTACCAGCCTGCGGCAAACACTTGCAGCGGCGGCCGGGCTACAGCAGCAGGGTGGCGGCGGCTTTGCAGCGCTTTTAAGCCAGCTGCTTGGGGATGATGACGCACTGACGGCCCTTTTAGGCCAACTGGCCCAGCAGCAAAACGAAGAAGAGAGCAGCAAAAACGGCGGTATGTTGGCGGCACAGTTATTGCTTGCACTAGCGGCGGTGAACCCACAGCTTACGGTAGACACCAATGTAGCGCAGCAATTGCTGCAACAGGGTGGCAACCCTCAGGTCGTCAGCGATGTGCTGGCGGGGCTGGCTGCAGGGACCACAAACAACACTGCTGCTGTGCAAACGGCAGACACCCAGCAAACAGGGCAAACGGCATCGACCGACCAAACCACGCAGCTTTCGGCCTTTTATCAAGTGCTCAGCGCGGCATGGCAACAAACGCAAACCGACACCCAAACGGGTGGTGGGGCTGCGGGCGAAGGTTTGTTTTCGCAGCAGGCACTGCGAGAGGCGCGCAAGCTGCTGGAAGAACAGGGAAAGCAAACTGTGGAACGGCCAGACATTGAACAGTTGCAGGCTGCGGCAGATACCAAGCAGTTTTTACCTGCCGCATCGACCACTAAAACTTTTGCCCAAAGCGCACAGATGCAAGATATTACAGAGCAACTGCGCACCGGTATTTTAAACAATGTGGCAAATGGCAAAAGTGAGTTCGTAGTCAAGCTACAGCCCGAGGGCCTTGGCGAAATTACAGTTCATTTGTCGGATGACAAAAGCAAGATCAGCCTTTCCATCATAGTAGCAGACCCGCAAACGGCAAAGCTGATTTCAAATGAAATGGCAACACTGCAAAACGCACTGCGCCCATTGCAGGCAGAAGTGCACCAGATTATTACCGGTGATGGCACCAACCTTGCCTATGCGTCGCAAAATGCTCTTTCGCAACAAAACCAACAGTACCAGCATGGGCAGCAGCAGACAGGCAGGCAACTTGCGTTTGGTTCACAAAGTGGCGAGAGCGATGAGTTCGTTGATACCGTACAGAGTATCCTGAACCCAAACGGAGAGCTGGATACCTACATTTGACCGAAAGGAGGGACAACAAATGGTTGACAGCATTAGCGGCAGCTACCGCGACCAGTGGGCTAGCCGCTTGACCGATGACACAAAATCGACTAGCGGTACTTCAGGTACAAACCAAAATTGGAATGCGGTATTTACCGACGAAAAAGAAAAAGCACTTTCGGTAAATGATTTCCTTACACTGATGGTATCTCAGTTAAAAAACCAGGATTTCATGAACCCGGTAGACAACACCGAGTATGTGACGCAGCTTGCACAGTTTGCGACGATGCAGCAGATGGAAGAACTGAGCAGCTATATGAAAACCAATTATGTGATGTCACTGGTCGGCAAAAACGTCACGGCTGCCAATATTTCGGTTTCTGGCCAGTTGCAAAAAGAGACCGGGCCAATCCAAAAAGTTTCGCTAGTCAACAACGAGTACTCCATTTATATCAACGGCAAAAAGTTCTCGCTGGAAAAAATTATGGAAGTACACGATAGTACGGCCACGAATACCGATACCGACCAAACCTTGGACCCGCAAAAATCATCGTATCTGCTGTCGTTGATTGGTAAAATCGCCACAGTGCAGCGGCGTGATGACGACAATAAAGTGGTAGAAAAGGTGACCGGGCCGGTAGAAAAGGTGTCGACGGAGGGCAATGCGTACAAGTTATATGTCAATGATGCATGGTACCCGCTGGACGACCTGCTTGTGGTAGAAAATGCGGCGAAGGCATAATGCCGCGGTGGATTCTGATTGTAAAGGAGTGAGGATATGGACGACCTGTTAATCCGCAGCCGGATGATACAACCGGTTACGACGGGGCTTCCGACGCCTCAGACGCACGGCACAGACAATAAAACAGTTGTTACAGGGCAAGGCACTTCTGCTTTCCAACAGGCGCTGGAACAGGCCAGCCACAACGTAGAGCTGTCGTTTTCCAAACACGCAGCGGGCAGGCTGGAACAGCGAGAGATCACCCTTTCACCGGACGGGCTGGAAAAGCTTAGCCAGGGGGTAGAGCTTGCACGAGACAAAGGCCTTGACGATGCATTGATCCTGATGGACGGCTCTGCTTTTATTGTGAGTGCAAAAAACAGCACTGTAATCACCGCTTTAAACGGGCGGGAGCTCAATGGAAAAGTTATTACAAATATTGATGGGACTGTAATTCTTTGACTGGACCTTGCAAGGGGGTCAAGCCGTGCCCCGACTGACAGAAGGGTGCGGGCAGTCCCAGAAAGGGAAATTTTATGGTACGTTCTATGTATGCAGGTGTGGCCGGCATGAAAGCCAGCCAGACCAGAATGGATGTTATCGGCAACAACATTGCCAACGTCAACACCTACGGGTTTAAATCCAGCCGCGCAACGTTCCGTGATATGTATTACCAGCAGTTACGTGGCGCTTCGTCCGGCACAGCGACCCGTGGCGGTATCAACCCGTCCATGGTGGGCTATGGCTCGCAGATCGCCAGTATCGACCTGCTGATGGGCCAATCGGCAATGAGCAGCACCGGCAACCCGATGGATGTCGCGATCACAGGGGAGGGCTTTTTGCAGGTGATGGATGCCGACGGCAACACGTTTTACACCAAAGCCGGCATGCTGGATATTGACCCGGCCACCGGCGCGCTGATCGATTCTAACGGCAACTTTGTGCTGGGCACCAGTGCAACCGACGGGAAACTCGACAGTACCACTGCCAGTAATGGTAAAATTTTGATCAAGGTTGCCCCGGTGCAGGCCAGTGTAGCCAGTGTTTCAAGCGAAATCAGCGGCAAAACACTAACGATCACCAGCACCAACCAAACCAAGGCTGCTAATATCGGCTTTACCTTTACAAAAGCAACCGATCTGCCGGACGGGCAGCGCGTGAAGGCTGTAATGGACAGCACCAGCTCGGTCATCAACATCAAACTGAATGCGAACGAGTCGTTCAGCAGCATGAGTGACCTGCAAAGCGCCGTTAATGATGCCATCACAGAGGCCAATGGGGGTACACACCCCGGCGGCACCTTTAATTTCAAACTGGACCCGGACCCGTTTGATGGTGGTTCTACGCTGACCGGGGCGCAAATTGTGGATACCGCAAGCGCGGACTATGAGGGCGGCGGCATTACACTGGATAAAACCAATGTCAATATTTCGGCGGATGGCAGCTTTTTGGGCGGGTTTAAAATCAGCTCGACCGGGCTCAAATTTACCGGCAGCGGTGTCACAAAATCCACCGTTACCTATGAGGCGGCGGTCACAGGGGCCGCAGACCCGGCAGACGACCATGTTGCACGGTATAAGGTGGAGGTCGCAACCGACACCGGCACCTATACCGGTTATGTGTCTGAGGAGCGTGCCGAGCTTTCCAGCGGCACCAGCACGGTACTTCTCAGCAAGACCGGCGGTGATGCCAACGATACGATCACCATGTCATATCCCAACGCTTCCAAGATCAACATTGCGCTGGGCAAAGCGGACGGCAGCACCCCGGGCGATGGTGACAACAGCGTGGTGGACCTTGGCACCGCGACCGCCAGCACCCCCACCCATAACCTTGGCTGGGGCAAAGGTACTTTCTCATTGACCGGCGGCACCGAATTTACCGAACAGGATGTCGGCAACCTCACCGGTGTTTCCATCGGCGCAAACGGCGTTATCGTTGGTACCTCCTCTGCAGGGCAACAGGTGCTGGGCCGCATTGACCTTTCAACCTTTGGCAACCCCAAAGGCCTGATGCAATCGGGCAACAGCTATTACACCAGCACAGCAAACTCCGGCACCCCAAAAGTTACAATTGCGGGTGAAAACGGCACAGGGGCGTTGAAAAACAGCGCACTGGAACTCTCGAACGTGGACCTCTCTCAAGAATTTTCAGATATGATTACCACCCAGAGAGGTTTCCAGGCAAATTCACGTCTGATTACGGTATCAGACACCATGCTCGAAGAGTTGATCAATCTCAAACGCTAATTATTAGCGGCGACGGCGACCATGGTCGTCGCCGCAGACAAGCGGATCTCGACCGATGTCCGTTTGTCTGCGGCGGCAGACCGCGAAAAAGAAAGGATGTAGGGCGTATGATTACACTGACGAAATTGCGCGGAGACCAGTTTACTTTGAATTGCGACCTGATTGAGACTATTTCGGAAAACCCTGATACGACGATCCTTTTAACCAACGGAAATATCCACATAGTCAAAGAGTCGATGGAAGAAGTGATCCATAAATCGATTGACTATCACAGAAAGATTTTTGTCGGGGCCTATCTGGCAAACCGGCCGGTTAAAGAGGATGATTAAGTAATGGATTTATTGTCAATTTTAGGGTTGGCCTTTGGTGTTTGTATCGTACTGTTCGGCATCCTGTTCGACAGCGGCACCGGCGTTTTCATCATGGCAAACCTGAAAAATTTCTGGGACCCAACCAGTGTTGGTGTTGTATTTGGCGGTGTGATGTCTGCGCTGATGCTTTCTTTCCCCATCAGCAGCTTTACAAAAATACCCAAACACCTCAAAATTATCTTTTTTCCAACCAAGTACAACCCCAAAGAATACATTGCCCGCATTGTAGAGCTTGCTACCGAGGCGCGCATCAATGGTCTGCTTTCGCTGGAAAGTAAGCTGGAAGAGACAAAGGACGCGTTTTTGAAAAGCAGCATGATGCTGGTCGTGGATGCCGTGGACCCGGAAAAGGTGAAAAACCTGCTGGAGACCGAACTGGAATATCTGGACGAGCGCCACGCGCAGGACCGTGCGTTTTATGAGAAAGCTTCGGCTTATTCTCCAGCGTTTGGTATGATCGGTACCTTGATGGGCCTGATTAACCTGATGAAAAAATTGGACGACCCCAATGCGATTGCACCGGCGATGGCGCTGGCCTTGGTTACGACCTTTTATGGCTCCATTCTTGCCAACATGGTGTTTACCCCAATTTCCAACAAATTGAAGGTGCGCCATGAAGAGGAATATCTGTGTAAGATGATTATCGTAGAGGGCGTGCAGTCGATTCAGGCGGGCGATAACCCCCGGTTTATTGAAGAAAAACTGACACAGCTGATCCCTGGGTTCCTGATGAAAAAAGGCCTGCCGGGTGCAGAGGCAGCGGTAGAAGCCGCCGAGGGGAAAAAAGGGAAAAAGGGTAAAAAATAACCAGCGAAAGGAGGAAACTTGATGAAACGAAAACCGCGTCAGGAAGAAAGAGGCGACGCTTGGATGAACACGTATTCTGATATGGTGACGCTACTTCTGACCTTTTTTGTGCTTTTATTCAGTTTCTCATCGCTGGATGCAGCCAAATGGCAGCAGTTTGTGGATGCGATGACCGTTTCTGGGCTCGACGCCTCACAACTTGCGGCGGATATCAACACTAGTTCCTCGGTTTCGGTTACCTCTGAGCAGAAGGAGCAGGTGGACGAAGTGCTGCCGGTGAGCTTTGAAGATTTGTATGATTACCTGAAGAACTATGTCGAAAAACAAGGGCTTGAGGGTTCGGTGAGTATTACGCGTGGCGGAGAAAATGCAGTGTATATCCGGTTTCAGAACAACGTGTTTTTTGATGCCGACAGCGCGACATTGCGCCCCGGCTCGTATGATGTGCTGAATGTTCTGGGGGATTGTTTGCACAATATTGAAGGGCAGATTTACCTCATCAGTATCAACGGGCACACGGCATCGGTACCCAACCCGGATACCTATAAGGTTTCAGACTGGACGCTGTCTGGTGAGCGGGCAAGCAACATTGCGATTTTCTTTGAAGATAATAAAGATATCGACCCCCGTAAGTTGCGCCCCATCGGCTACGGCAAAAACTACCCCATTGCCACCAATGATACCCCCGAGGGCCGGGAGCAAAACCGACGGGTGGATATGACCATTGTCAAGGACGAGGGCAGTGAAGAGGAAAACCAAAAGCTGTTGGCCCAGCTTTCAGGGCTGTTTGACCCCACAAAATTCCCGGCTAGTGGCGGAGCAAAGGATATTTTAGATGCCCCCACCAACTCTGAGCAACCCGCTGCGGCAGACTCACAGCCGGCCCAGCCGGTGGATGAACCACAGCAGCCGGCGGCAAGCGGTACAGAATAAAAGCAAGGAGCAGTCAATATGCCAGAGCAACTCTCACAAAATCAAATAGACGCCTTGCTGAAAAAAATGAGTTCCGGTGAGGTTACAACAGAACAAGAAGAACGCAAAATACGAGAATACGATTTCAAGTCGCCTAAAAAGTTTACCAAAGAACAGTTAAAGGCGCTGAATGGGTTACATGAAACGTTGTCTCGCATGCTTGCCTCTTACTTTTCAAGCCTGCTGCGCACGGTGTGTGAGATCGAGGTGTTGCAGGTAGAAGAACAGCGGTTTTACGAATACAACAACGCATTGTCCGACATGGCGCTTTTGGGCCTGATCGATATGAAACCACAGGAAAAGGGCCTGGACGACGCAGTAATGCTGATCGATTTGTCCACGACGATTGGGTTTTACATCATTGACCGGGTGCTTGGGGGGCCAGGTAATGGGGTGAACCTGAACCGGGATTATACCGAGATTGAAATTTCGATTTTGACCAAGGTATTTGAACGCATTGCGCAACGGGTGCAGGACAGTTGGCAAAACAACCTTGAAATTGAATCCACTTTAAGCGGCATTGAAACAAACCCGCAGCTGTTGCAGATACTTTCTCCCGATGACATTGTGGTCATCGTGATGATGAGCGTGCGTCTCGGCAACAAGCTGGAAGGCACGCTGAGCATTTGTATCCCGGGTGAGTTTTTAGATGATGTGGTGGATCGGTTCAGCCCCAAGGCCGCAAGACCCAACAAACGGCCCGACCCGGAGAAAGAAGAGATCAAACGCCGTGTCGTGCTGGAAAATGTATGCGAGTCGAACCTCGAAATCGAGGCAATTTTTGACCAGTTTAGAATGGAACTCAGGGAATTTATTCAATTGCAGCCAGGGGATGTCATCCCGCTGAACAAGCCGCTGGATGACGACGTTTTAATCAAGGTCAACGAGATACCGTGGTCGACCGCAAAGCTTGGTGAGACCAAGCAGAAAAAAGCAATTAAGCTCAGCCATATTTTGAGCAATGGAAATGAGGGAATCCAATGGGGGAAAAACAAGACCAGCAGTTAGAAGACCAGGTGGTGATGAGTGGCTTGGAGATTGACACGATCGGCGAAATTCTAAACATCAGTATGGGTTCTGCCGCGACGGCGATTTCAAAAATGCTGGACAGACAGGTTGTGATCTCAACACCGACCGTGGAGGTTCGCCAGTTTCACAGCTTGGATTATGCGGCGCTGGAACCCGCGATGCTGGTGAAGATCAACTACATCGAGGGCATCAGTGGTTCCAACATGATGATTTTCCGCCAAAAGGATATGCAGGTGATTTTAAACCTGCTGATGGGAAATGATGAGCCGCCGCGTGACGATTTTGTGTTTGATGAGCTCAGCATGAGTGCCGCCGGTGAAGTGATGAACCAGATGATGGGTGTTTCAGCCACCGCTTTGGCAGAGTTTTTGGGCCGTCCAATCAATATCTCAACGCCGGAAGCCTTTATTGTGGAGGGAGACAAGACCTACCGAAATGCCCTGAACATTGATGAGGGCAGCGAGATCGTAGGGGTGTCCTTCCGTTTGACGATCACCGATGTCATGGACAGCAGTTTTGCCAGCATTATGACAATTCCGCTGACAAAAGAAATTGTCTCCACCGTGATGGGCCAGCAGGAGGAAGAAATGAAAAAGATTCAACCTCAGACAGCACCGGCACAAGATACGCCGGTAGCAGAACCTGCACCAGAACCTGCACCAGAGCCTGTGCCTGCGCCCGCGCCAGAACCTGCGCCTGCGCCGGCGGCAAGTGTACCAACCCAGCCTGCACCCGAGCAGGCACCGCCGCAAGCGGCACAGCCCGCACCCGCGCCGCAAGGGCAAATCCCTTTGCAGCAGCAGGCAATGCCCGGTTACCCACCACAGGGCCAGCAGGGCTATCCGCCCTACCCGCCTTACGGGTATGGGTACGGATACCCGCCGATGCCTTACCCGCCTTACCAGCAGGGTTACGCCCCGCAGGAAGCCGATGCATACCAACAGCAGGCACCGCGTCAAAACCCGGTGAATGTAAAAAATACACAATTCCCTGTGTTCATGCCGCAAACGTCCGCTATGCCGGATGCGGGTGGCAATATGGACCTGCTGATGGGGGTTTCGCTGGACGTCTCGGTAGAGATTGGTAAGGCGAAGCGCAAGATCCGTGAGATTATGGAGTTTGGTCAGGGCACCGTTATTGAACTGAACAAACAGGCGGGCGCACCGGTCGACATTGTGGTAAACGGGCGGTTGCTCGCCCGCGGCGATGTCGTGGTAATCGATGACAACTTTGGCGTGCGCATCACGGAAATACTTGGTACAAAAGAACTGATGGAAAGCCTCAAAGAGGAAGCACTGTGAACGAAGAGTTCCTATCACACAGAACAGTCTTAAAGGAGTTTTGAGCAATGAGCAAAAAAATCATGGTTGTAGACGATGCGGCTTTTATGCGCATGACCATCAAAAACAGCCTCACCAAGGCAGGTTACACCGAAATCGTAGAAGCCCCGGATGGGGTGCAGGCTGTTGACTTGTACGACAAAGAACACCCGGACCTTGTCATTATGGATATTACGATGCCCAATATGGATGGGATCCAGGCACTGAAAGCGATCAAGGGCAAAGATTCTGCCGCAAAGGTAGTCATGTGCTCTGCAATGGGGCAAGAGGCCATGGTCGTAGAAGCAATTCAACTGGGCGCGCTGGACTTTATTGTAAAGCCGTTCAAAACCGACCGCATTTTGCAGACCGTAGGTAAAATTCTGGACTGACCGGTTAGGGGGAAACCAAAATGCCACAATCGCAGGGGTCGGCAATACTTTCTGTGCTGGGCGGCTTGTTTTTGTTTTTGCTGGTGCTGGTGCTGGCATGGCTGTGCAGCCGGTGGCTGGGCGCAAGGTTTGGCACCGGTGCGGCGGCGGGCAAAAGCATTGAGGTGCTGGAGCGCATGACCGCCGGCCCGGACAGGACGTTGTTGATTTTGCGCGCCGGTGGCAAGGTTTTTCTGGTGGGGTCCACTTCGCATCATTTTGACTTGATCGGCGAACTGGATGCGACTGAATTCGAAAATCGCCCCGGCCCGGCCGAGCACACACCGGCTCCCTTTGCCTCTGCGCTGCAAAGCGCACTCAAAACATGGGGCCCGGCAAAGAAGCAGGAGAAGGAACACACCAATGACTGAAGTCGCACAAAAAAAACAAGAGCTGCGTCGCCAGCGCAAGCGGCTTTTGATTTCGATGGGTATCACGTTGGCATTGCTGGGGCTGCTGTTTTCAGTTACGGCACATGCAGCGCCCACTGTGACAGTAGACCTTGGCAGCGGCGACGCTACCGGTTCACAGTTTGGTGTTCTGGATGCGCTGCTGGTCGTTGTACTACTGGCACTGGCACCGTCGATTTTGATTATGATGACCAGCTTTACCCGCATCATTATTGTGCTTTCGTTTTTGCGCAATGCACTGGGTACCCAGCAGTCTCCACCCAACCAGGTGCTGGTGGGGCTTGCGCTGTTTTTAACGCTGTTCATCATGTGGCCGGTGTTCACCCAGATTAACGAGGAAGCCTACCAGCCTTATAAGGCGGGCGAAATTACCCAGCAGCAGGCGATAGAGAAGGCAGAAGTTCCGCTGAAGCAGTTTATGCTGAAGCAGACCTACACCAGTGACCTGAATATGTTTGTCTCAATTTCCAACGATAAGACCGGCCGGGATGACAGCCTGTCCACTGACCAGGATAAGCTGACCGACCTTGGCCTTGAGATCGTGGTCCCGGCCTTTGTCACCAGTGAACTGAAACGCGCGTTCACCATCGGCTTTTTGCTGTTCATTCCGTTTTTGATTATCGACATGGTGGTGTCCAGCACATTGATGTCGATGGGCATGGTGATGTTACCGCCGTCGATGATTGCGTTGCCGTTTAAAATTATGATGTTTGTACTGGTAGATGGCTGGAGCCTGTTGATCGGCAGTCTGGTCAAAGGGTTCCGCTAGCAAGGGGGTGGGTAGATGTCTCAGGGTGAGGTGTTGAGCATTTTTCAGCAGGCAATTCTTGTCACGCTGAAACTTGCAGGCCCCATGCTGGTGGTCAGTATTGTCATTGGTCTGGTGATTGCAGTGTTTCAGGCGGCAACACAGATCCACGAGCAAACTTTGACCTTTGTGCCAAAGCTGCTCGCCATCGCACTGATGCTGCTGCTTTTGGGCTCGTGGATGATTACTACCCTCAGCGACTTGATGCAGAACCTGTTTGGCATCATCGCTTCGCTATAATATGGTACAGGCAATACTGGCGAATACGCCGCTTTATCTGATGATTTTTGCGCGGCTGGCGGGCATGATCGGCATGAACCCGCTGCTTTCACGCAAAAACGTGCCCAGCAGTGTGCGGGTGGCCCTGGTCATGCTGATGACCGTGCTGCTGGCCCCTACCTTGCAGCCCACAGGGGCGCTCTCAACAGGGTCTTTGGACCTTGCGGTGGGGATGTTGCGTGAGCTGTTTGTGGGTTATGTGTGCGGGTTTGTGTTTCAAATTTATTACTATATGATTTTTTTCGCGGGCGATGTGATGGATACCGAGTTTGGCCTTGCCATGGCAAAGGTGTTTGACCCCGGTACCAGCATTCAAATGTCGGTGTCCGGCAACCTGCTCAACCTGTTGTTTGTGCTGTACCTGTTTGCAACCAACAGTCATCTGTTGCTGATCCGCATTTTTGCAACGTCGTTCGAGATTGTGCCAATTGGCGGCATTCACTTTTCGGCCGACACGGCGCAGTTCATTTTACAGCTTTTTATTTCAACTTTTTCTTTGGTGTTGCGGCTGGCCGCCCCTTTCATTGCGGCAGAGTTTATTGTAGAGCTTTCGATGGGCGTGTTAATGAAACTGATTCCGCAGATCCACGTGTTTGTGCTGAACATTCAGCTAAAATTGCTGCTGGGCTTGATTTTATTGCTCGCTTTTGCGGGGCCGGTGAGCACCTTTATTGACAACTACCAAAAGCTGATGTTTGAAATGATGGAAAAAGCACTTTACGCAATGGCTTAGCCATAGAAGCTGGGTTTAAAAGGGGGGATATGCTTGGCCGGTGAAAAAACCGAAAAGGCCACCCCGAAACGAAAACAGGACGAACGAAAAAAAGGCAATGTCTTTCAAAGCCATGAAATCGTTGTAGTGTTCTCGTTACTGGCTACTTTTTATGGATTAAAGCTGTTGGGCCCCATGATTTTGGAAGCGCTGGAAAAGGCCTTTTCCGATAACATGGGTCGGGTCGCCACGATGGACCTTTTAACCACCACACAGGCAGGCACATTATTTTGGCAAAGTTGCCTTGTGTTTGCGGTGGCAGCCATGCCCATGCTGCTCATCAGCAGCCTGGTTGCCATTGTGGGCACACTGGCGCAGACCCGTGGCCTATTTGCCATGAAAGCTGCGGCACCGAAATTTAACCGCATGAATCCCATTGAAGGCATCAAGCGCATGTTTTCTCTGCGCGGGGTGATTGAACTTCTCAAATCTCTTGCCAAGATTGCCGTGCTTGGGTATCTCGTTTACAAGATGTTTGTGGATGAGTTCTGGAACTTTCCCCGCCTGATGGATTTTGAGGCGGCACAGACGATGGCCTATGTGGGCAACGTGATTTTAGGCCTTGCCAAAACAGCAGCGTTGGTCATGGCGTTTGTGGCGGCAGCCGACTATTTGTACCAATGGTGGGACTATGAAAAGAATTTACGCATGACCAAGCAGGAGATTAAAGAGGAGTATAAGCAACTCGAAGGAAACCCGGAGATCAAAGGCAAGATCAGAGAGCGTCAGCAGGCGCAGGCACGCAGGCGCATGATGCAAAGGGTACCTTCGGCCGATGTGGTCATTCGTAACCCGACTCACTTTGCAGTTGCCATTCAATACGACCCCAAAAAGAACAATGCGCCGGTCGTGGTGGCAAAGGGGGCCGACAGCCTGGCACTGCGCATTGTGGCTGTGGCAGAAGAAAATGGCGTATTTGTCACTGAAAACCGCCCGTTGGCACATGGCCTTTATGAGGCGGTAGATTTGGATGGGGAGATCCCGGACCGTTTTTACCAGCCGGTTGCCGAATTACTGGCCTTTGTATACAGTTTGAAGAAAAAGGATTTGAAGTAGATTGAAACTGTTTAACAATATGGTGTCGGCCTTTGTGGTAGGGGTCATTTTCTTGTTGATTATCCCACTGCCGACCTGGATGCTGGACTTTATGTTCATCGCGAACCTTGCGATTTCGTTCATCATCCTGCTCACTACCATGTATATTCACGAATCGCTCGAATTTTCAGTCTACCCGTCTCTTTTGTTGATTACTACGCTGTTGCGCCTTGCGCTCAACGTTTCATCCACCCGTAAAATCCTGACCAACGGCGGCTATGCTGGTGAAGTAGTTAAGACCTTTGGTGAATTTGTAATTCAGGGCAATGTGATCGTGGGCCTTGTGATCTTTCTGATCATCGTGCTGGTACAGTTTATCGTTATTACAAAAGGTTCAGAACGCGTGGCAGAGGTTTCGGCGCGGTTTACGCTCGATGCCATGCCCGGCAAGCAGATGGCCATTGATGCGGATTTAAGCTCTGGCCTGATCGATGAGGAGACCGCCCGCACCCGACGCAGCAAAATTCAGCGGGAAGCAGATTTCTTTGGCGCAATGGATGGTGCTTCCAAGTTTGTCAAAGGCGACGCGATCATGTCGCTGGTCGTCACCTTTATCAATCTGGTTGGCGGCATCATCATTGGGTTCGTCACCCATGTCGGCACGTTTTCTGAAATTATGAATATCTATTCCACTGCTACGGTGGGCGACGGGTTAATGTCGCAGATCCCCGCGCTGCTGATTTCGGTGGCGACCGGTATGATCGTGACCCGCTCCGCATCAGAAAACAACCTAAATGAGGACGTGGCAAAGCAGTTTCTCTCTCAGCCCACAGTGCTGATTATGGCCGGGCTGTCCATGCTGGTGTTGACGTTTATCGGCTTCCCGGTGCCGCAGGTACTCACCATGGCGGGGCTGCTGATCGGGCTGGGTATCGTTTTGTTGCGGCGCACTGCTGCTGCGGCGCCAATGGCGGCCGAGGGCCCGCCTATCACCGAAGAAGTCACCAGTGAAGCGGATTATTATAAAAATATCGATAATGTGTATAACCTGCTGAACATCGACCAGATCTCAATGGAGTTTGGCTACAGCCTGATTCCATTGGTGGATGAGGCCAGCGGCGGCAGTTTTGTAGACCGCGTGGTGATGTTTCGCAAGCAGTTTGCGGTGGAAATGGGTGTGGTGTTCCCGTCGGTACGCCTGAAAGACAGCAGCCAGTTGAACCCCAACCAATACGCCATCAGCATTAAAGGCGAGCAGGTGGCAGAGGGCGAGGTGCTGGTAGACCATTACCTTGCTCTGGCGCCGGACCCCTCGAATGACACGATAGAGGGTATCGAGACGATCGAACCTGCATTTGGCATCCCGGCAAAGTGGATCAGCGAGGACCGCCGTGTGAAGGCAGAGCTTGCAGGCTATACGCTGATTGACCCCACGTCGGTCATTATGACGCATCTTTCAGAGGTCATTAAATCACACGCCCATGAAATGCTGAACCGGCAGGAGGTCGGCAATATGCTGACCAACCTGCGCAAGACCAACGAAACGCTGGTCAACGACACAGTGCCGGCCATTGTTACGGTAAGCACGCTGCAAAAGGTGCTGTGCAACCTGCTGCGTGAAGGGGTGCCAATTCGCGATGTGGAGACGATATTGGAGACCATGGCGGATTACGGCACCACGGTCAAGGACATCGATATGCTGACCGAATATGTGCGGCAGGCGCTCAAGCGTACCATCACCCGGCGGTTTGCCGAGGTGGGCCAACTGAAGGTGATTAGCCTAGATGCCAACATTGAAAACCAGATCATGGCATCAGTAAAAAAGCTGGACAGCGGGTCGTACCTTGCATTGGAGCCACAGACAATCCAAAGTATTATTTCGGCCACAACGCGGGAAATAGAAAAAGTCAAAGATGTTGTGCAGACACCGGTGATTTTAACTTCGCCGATTGTACGGGTCTATTTCAAAAAACTGGTTGATCAGTTTTTTCTGCATGCAGTGGTGCTTTCTTTTAACGAAATTGACTCGGATATTAAAATACAGGCGCTTGGCAACATTACGCTGAGCTGAATTGATGCGGAGGGGGGGCATAGGGTTTTATGCCAACAGAACTCAAAGAACAGACAATGACCCCAGAGGAACTGGACCTGTTGATGCAAGAGTATAAACGCACCGGTTCGCAAGAATTGCGCAACCGTTTGGTGCTACATTACAGCTACATCGCAAAATCGGTCGCGGTCAAAATGAACAGTACGTTTCATAAATACGCTTCGATCGAAGAGATGGTCAACCAGGGTGTGATTGCCATCATTGACAGCCTGGAACGGTTTGACCCGGAGCAAAACGTAAAGTTTTCGACCTATGCCTTTACCAAGGTGCGTGGCTCAGTTATTGACTATGTGCGCAAACAGGATTGGCTACCCCGCAGGGTGCGGCGCATGGGTATCCAGATGAACCGGATACAGGACGAAATGACGGTGGAACTTGGGCGTGAGCCAACCCGGGAAGAAATGGCGGAGCGGTTGCAAATGACCCCGCAGGAGCTTGACCAGCAGGTTTACGAAGTGTCGGGTGAGACGATGTACTCGTATGAGTCGCTGCTGGGCGCCCCCACACAGGCCCACAACTCGTTTTGGCCTTGGGGTGGGGGAGAACTGGACCCGGAGGACAGCTTTGATGAAGACGAACTGAGGCACATGTTGGCGGCTTCAATAGAAGAGCTGAGTGAGCAGGAACGCACGGTGCTTTCGCTGTACTATTATGAAAACCTGACGATGAAAGAAATTGGACAGGTCATGGGGGTCAGCGAACAGCGCATTGGGCAGGTAAACCGCAAGTTAGTGCAAAAATTAAGGGAAAAATTGACCACTTATATGAAAGGGTGAAACGAGATGCTCAGAGGGTTTTATACGGCTGCGTCCGGTATTTTAATGCAGCAGCGAAAGATCAATGTGTTGACCAACAATATCGCCAATTCGGAAACGCCCGGTTACCGGGCCAGCAGGGTAGTCAGCAGTACCTTTGAACAAGAACTGATGACCCGATTAGAGGGCAGCAACACCAAAAACATCGGTTCCACCGCACAAATCCAGGTCACCTCTGAGGTGCCGACCCGTTTTGACCCCAGCTCGCTGGAAGAAACAGGCCGCCCGCTGGATTTTGCACTGGAGGGCGAAGGCTTTTTCAATGTACAGGCCGAGGATGCCGACGGCAACGCGACGCAAACGTACCTGACGAGAAACGGCGACTTTGAACTGGATGCCACCGGCCGCCTTACCCTGAAAGGGGTAGGGGTCGTGCTGGGCCAGAAAGGCCCCATTGAGCTGAAAGATACCAAGTTTACCGTCACTGCAAACGGCGGTGTTTACGACAGCAAAGGGAAATATGTAGACAAGATTCTGGTGACGATACCGCCGGAAGACACTAAAATTTCTCAGCAGGCAAATGGGCTGTATACGACGGCGGACACGCAAGCTAATGTCACGGCTACCGGCACGCTGGTGCGCCAGGGCATGCTTGAAAATTCCAATATCGACCTCAACCGTGAATACACACTGGTTATGGAGGCACAGCGTGCCTTGCAGGCCAGCAGCTCTGCGCTACAAATCATTGATGGCATTGACCAAAAAGCGGCGTCGCAGATTGCGGCGCTGTGACGGCATAGAAAGGGTGAGAAAAAATGAACGTGGCCTTTTATAACGGTGTTTCGGGTATGGTTGCCTTTCAGGAGGAGATGAACCAGGTCTCCCACCAGATCGCAAACGTCAGCACAACGGGGTTTAAATCCTCCCGCACCTCATTTTCAGAACTGCTATCTACCCGTATGGCGGTAAATAACACCGAAGATCTTTATGTGGGGCATGGGGTACGTGCCAATGATGCGCAGTTGGTACTGGATAAGGGGGCTATGCAGCAGACCGGGGTGGGCCTTGATTTTGCACTCAGCGGCGACGGATTTTTTTCAGTGCTGCGCAGTGATGGCACCATAGAGTACACCCGCAATGGCAAGTTTGACATCAGCATGGAGGGCAAAAAGGGGTATTTAGTGACCCAAGATGGGTCCCATGTGCTGGACCGCCGGGGCAAAGCAATTCAGCTGACCCGCGCTTCCAGTTCTGAACAGTTTGACCTGAGTGGGCTGAACGAAAAACTGGGCGTTTATACCTTTTCAAACCCGTACGCGCTGCAGCCCACTTCTGACAGTTGCTTTAAGGCAACCGATACTTCGGGGCAGGCGAAAGCGCTGAAACAGGATGAAGCAAAGGCACAAATTCTCACCAGCACGCTGGAACAATCGCAGGTCAACCTTGCAGATGAAATGGTTAATGTAATCGAAGCGCAGCGCGCCTTTCAGATGAATGCCAAAATAGTACAGACCGCAGACAGTATTGAAGAGCTCATCAACAATCTGCGCTAAACTTTAGAGATACCTGGGGGAGGTAGTTACCAGTGGCTTTGAATACCTATGATAACTTGAATGATATGCAGATGGATGTTCTGCGGGAGATTGGCAATATCGGTTCGGGTAATGCGGCGTCTTCACTGGCCTCTATGCTGACCAGCCCGGTAAACATTTCGGTGCCGAAGGTCAGCATTCTGGATTACAGCGAAGTAGTAGACCAACTGGGCGGGCCGGAGACGATGATTGTGGGCCTGTTGCTTGCGCTGGATGGCGATGTCAATGGCATGATCATGTTTTTGCTGCACCAGAATTTTGCACATATGACGCTGAATGCCCTGCTGGGCGAAGATATCAAAAGCTTTGAGGATATCGACGAGATGGGGTATTCGGCACTGCAAGAGGTCGCCAACATTATGGCGGCATCCTATATCAATGCAATTTCTACCATGACCGATCTTTCCATCAATATTTCGGTGCCGGCTATGAGCATTGATATGCTTGGGGCAATTCTCAGTGTGCCCAGCATCCACTATGCCAACATCAGTGATAAGATTATTTTTATTGAGGATGAATTTACCGGGCAAGACCTGCACGCCCCAAGTCATATCCTGTTGATCCCCGATGTTGATTCTCTGGGGAAAATCATGACGAACTTGGGGATAGAGATATGAGCAATTTGATTACAGTTGGCATTTCAGACCTCAACATCGCACAGGCACCCGACGTTTTGGTAACCTACGCACTGGGCTCCTGCGTGGGCATTTGCCTGTATGATAGCGCAACTAAAACGGCGGGCCTGTCACATATCATGTTGCCCTCCAGTAGTTTAAACCCTAATGGGGGGCAAGAGCACCGTTTTGCCGACACGGCGATTGTGGCACTGGTAAAAAAGCTGGAGACTGTGGGGGCGAACCCGCGCCGGTTAAAAGCTAAAATTGCGGGCGGGGCACAGATGTTCCCCGCACTGAACAACAGTGCGATTGCCAACATCGGCAAACGCAATATTGATGCTGTGCGCGAAATGCTGGGCAAGCTGTCGATCCCTATTGTGGCGGACGATACCGGCAAAGACTATGGTCGCACCCTGTTTTTTAGTGCGGAAGATGGTTCCATGCGTATCAAATCTGCCAGCAGGGGCGAATGGGTCTGGTGAATTGGAGCAGAAAGAAACATAGCCCGCAGAGAAAGGCGAACCCTCTCTGCGGGCTATATAGTTTTGCTTTTCAAAATAAAAACAGCGCCTGGGTTTTACAAAGTACAGCAGTCTTGCTCGTTCATATGCCTTATGATTTCGGGGCCAATCTCCTGAATAGGTAGCTGCTTTGTAACGGCACCAATATTAAAGGCGACCATGGGCATACCATATACAACACAGCTGTCTTTGTCTTGCCCAACCGTATAGCTGCCGGCTTTGCGCATTTTTAGCAGCCCGCCAGCACCGTCGGCCCCCATGCCGGTCAGCAAAATCCCCATGGTGTGGGCGCCGCCCACGGTAGAAACCGACTCAAACAATACATCGACCGAAGGGCAGTGGCCGCTGACCTTTGGCCCCGGCTCGCTTTTTACATAGTAGCCCTGGCGGTCTTTCATGACGCGCAAATGAAACCCGCCCGCCCCAATGATGATTTTGCCCGGCTCTACCCGGTCACCATCCTCGGCCTCTTTGACCGACATGCGGCAGGTGCGGTCAAGCCGCTCGGCGTATAATTTGGTGAAAACCGGCGGCATATGTTGTACCACCACAATACCGGGGGTCGTGGCGGGCAAATCACGCACGACTTCTAAAATTGCCTCGGTACCGCCGGTAGAAGCGCCAATTGCAATTAAACAGTTGCGGCAGGTGCTGGTGTTCATCGACAGCTTTTGTACCGGCAGCGGTGCGGCCGGGCGCGGGGCTGTGGTGCGCTGCAAGCGCCCTGCCTGTGCGGCAGACGCAATGCGAATTTTGACTGACAGCTCAGAGAGAAAAAACTTCATGTCGCTGGAAGATTGAATTTGAGGTTTGCGCACAAAATCCACAGCGCCTGCATCCAGCGCATCTAGCACCCGGATAGGCAGCGAGCTGACCACGACGACAGGAGTGGGGTGTTTGGGCATTAGCTGTTTTAGAAAATCGATGCCACTCATGCCGGGCATTTCTACATCCAACGTCACGACATCCGGCTCCAGCTTTTCAATTTTAGCCATGGCATCGTTGGTATCTACGGCGGTGCCAATTACTTCTACGCGGTCATCTGTTTCCAACGCCTTTTCGAGAGCGGTGCGAAAAAAGACCGAATCATCCACAATCAGCAGCCGGATTTTTTTCATGGCAGGCATGCAAGGTTATCCTTTCCGTTGGTAAATAGCGGGCTGTATATAGCCGTACTGAGTACCGGTACCTAAAATACTTTCAGAATGCCCAATGAACAGATATCCGCCCTCGGCAGTGCAATCGTAAAACTTTTTGACCAGCTTTGCCTTGGTGGGGCCGTCAAAATAAATCATTACGTTGCGGCAAAAAATCAAATCGAACGGCCGCGGAAACTGAAACGGTTCCATCAAATTGCCGGGCCGAAATTCAACTTCTGCACGCAGTGCCGGTATAATTTGAAAGTTGCCACCCTCTGCCGGTACCAGATATTTTGTGCGCCATGCAGCGGGCAAATCTTTGAGCTCTTCGGGAGTATATACCCCTTTTTCTGCTTTGGCAAGCACCTGGCGGGAAAGGTCGGTCGCCAGAATCTTGATCTTCCACAGCGCTTTGCGGGCACCAAAATACTCATTGATGACCATGGCGGTGTTATACGCTTCCTGCCCGGTAGAGCACCCTGCGCTCCAGATGCGCAATTCGTGCCCGGTGCGCGCTTTTTCAAAGGCGGGCAGTGCCTGCTTCATTAAAAAGTTAAAATGCTCATTTTCGCGCATAAAATAAGACAGGTTGGTAGTCAGGCGGTTGAGCAGTGTGATCATTTCATTGCCGGTTTTGTCGGCAAACAGCACTTTAAAATACTCGCTAAAGGTTTTGAACCCGCGCCGGCGCAACTCCTGGTTCAGCCGCCCTTCAATCAAGCCTCTTTTTTTGGTGAGGTTGATGCCATAATGATCTTTTACATAATTGCTCAGGGTCAAAAATTCGTCATCCGTCAGCCGCACAAGTTGGGGCGACAGCGGGAATACAGGTTCCGGGGTGGGGGTTTGGGTAAACAATCGAATTGCTCCTTTTTCAGGTATGGCCGGCCCTAATCAGGGGTGCAGGTCGTCCTGAAAGAATTTTTCGCAGTCCAGGTTTAAAATGATTTTTTCACCAATGGTGGCAACAGAGGCAATATATTTGCGCGCATTTTTGCCGTTTGCCATTGGCGGGGCGCTACTTTGGTCGCTGTTGACCGTGATTGCTTCATCCACACAGTCTACAATCAGGCCCACCTGCATATCCTGCATTGTAACAATAATGCAGCAGGTTTTATCGTCGTAAGCGCGCTCTTCCAGCCCCAGTTTCAGGCGAATATCGACCACCGGGACCACTTTACCACGCAGGTTAATAATACCTTTAAAATAGGGGGGCAGGCCCGGCACATGGGTGGCGGGCTGCACGCTGACAATTTCGATGACATGCAAAAGCTCCACCCCATAAATGGTGTCGCCCACATAAAAGGTCAAAAACCGCCCGCTCAGGTCATCCTCCTGCTCGGTGATCGTGCTTGTTTCAAATTCGCTCATATCCGAAACTCCCTTCCCGTTTACAGGTTTGCCTTCATCAGGCTGTTGGCATCCAGAATCAGGCTAATGCTGCCGTCGCCCAAGATGGAGCAGCCGGAAAGCCCGCTTTTTTTGATTTCGTACTTGCCAAGGAAAGGCGGGAACGGTTTGACGACGATTTGCCGCTCGCCCACCAGTTCGTCGGCAAAAACGCAGGCAATGCGCTCGCCGCTTTCAATCTGGATCAAAATACCTTCCGAAAGCTCGGTGACAGGGGTGTCTAGATGAAACACTTCGTGCAGACGAATCAGTGGGTAGCATTCACCGCGCATCAAAATCATTTCAGAGCCATCGGTATTGTAAATCAGCTTTTGTTCGCTGCCCAGCTTAAACGACTGGCGAATAGAGGTGATGGGCAGTGTAAAGGTGGAATTGCCGACGGAAAGCGCCATACCGTTGAGGATGGCCAGCGTCAGCGGGATGCTGATGATGAAGGTGGTACCTTCGCCCTGTGTGCTTTCGATCGACAACGTGCCGCCGACCCGCTCAATGTTTTTGCGCACAACGTCCATCCCGACACCGCGCCCGGAAAACTCGGTGACCTCTTTGTTGGTCGAAAAACCAGGCAGCATGATCATGTGATAGATTTCTTTTTCGGTGTAATCTTCTTCTGCTTTTGTAAGCAGGCCGTTTTCGCGTGCTTTGCGCAGAATACCGGCTTTATCCAGCCCACGGCCATCGTCTGCAATGGTGATCATAATTTCGCCACCTGCGTTCTTGGCTGAAATTGTAATCTGACCATGTTCCGGCTTACCCAGTGCAAGGCGCTCTTCGGGCGGCTCAATCGCGTGGTCCATCGAATTGCGAATCATGTGTAAAAACGGGTCGCCAATGATTTCGTTGATGGTCTTGTCCACCTCGGTGTCTCCACCCTCGGTAATCAAATCCACCTCTTTGCCCAGCTTTTTACACATGTCGCGCACAACGCGGTTCATCCGCTGAAACACACCGGAAAGCGGCACCATGCGAATCGACATCACAACGTCCTGCAATTCGTCGGTCAGCTTGCGCAGCTCGCGCGACGACTTGTTGAAATTATCAAGTGCCAGCCCGCGCAAATCGGGGCTGCCAATCACCATGGATTCGGTAGTCACCAGTTCACCCACCAAGTCTAAAAGCTGGTCTAATTTGACCTGGTTGACGCTAAGCAGGTTTTGCTTTGCCTTGCCGGGCATTGCAGCAGGTGCTACGGCCTCTGTTACGGCAGCTTTTGCCGTGGCGGCGGCGGTGGGCTTTGCCCCGGGGGTCGCCACAGTAGTGGGGGCGGCTGCCGTTTCTTCCAGCAGCTCATAAGTTTTAATATTGACCGAGCTTTCAATTACCCGCAACACATCGTCTGAGGCGGAAGCAGGCCAGAACAATACGGTAAACCCGTTTTTGACAATTTCGGCACTTAAAGAAGAGTCTTTTTCAGGGTGCGCCGGTTCAGAGTCCAACCGGTCGCACACATCGTGCAGCTGGGTCAGCAACATGAAAGAACGAATGTTCTCCATTTGGCAGCCCTCTTCAAAAAAGACCCGTACCTTGCCCGGTTTGTCATTGGCATCCGGCGCGCCAACAGGCGCAGCTTCGGCTGCCGCCTGTGCGGTATCCGCTGCGGCCGGGGCCGGGGCAACGGCTTCCCCTCGCATAATCGCGGCCAGATTTTCCAGCTCGGCAATCATAGCGCCGGGGTCTTGCGTGGCTTCGCCGGTATTTTGAACCGACTCCACTTCGGCTTTCAAAAAGTCGGATGCCTGAAACACCAAATCGAACAGTGCTTCACTGACCGGCTCGAGACGGGTGGGGTCTTCGCGGATGATGAAAAAGACATCTTCCACCGCGTGTGCAAGGGTGGAAATGCTGCCAAGGTCCATCATCGCAGAAGATCCCTTGATGGTGTGCATCACACGAAAAATTTCGTTGATGTTGTCGCTGCTGAGGTTTTTGGACTTTTCAGATTCAAGAAGAATCTCATCCAACTGGTCAAGCAGGGTCGTAGTTTCATAAATAAACATTTCGAGCATGGGCTCCATGCTGGGGTCAATTGCCATATTGCTCACCTACTGTTTTTCTACTTTGTTTTTGGGCGTCCTCAAAAATTGCTTCTTAAAGAAGTATTCGTCACGTTAGGCAGAAACTAAATGGCTAACAGTTGTGTTCGTGTTATTTTGTGCGATAATTATAATAGAAACACATTTCATATAAAGCAGGGAGGATGGACGCTGCGGGCATCGCCCCGGCGGAGGCTGCAAATGGCGGATATTTTAAAAGTAACAGCCCCATTAATTAATAAAACCCAAACGCCTGAAGCAAAGCGAAATGTAGAGCTTTCGTCCCAGTTTCCGTTGCAGGATACGACGCGGGTCAATAAGCCGGCCTCCCAACCAGAACTGCTTGGCCAGAACAATGGGTTGAATCAGCAGCAGGAGGATACTTCTGCCCTGCTGCTGAGGCTGTTAAAAGACCCGTCGGTGACGGTGCATTTTTTAAAGAACATTTCGTCAATGGAAGCGTTTATCAAGCTTTTGCCGGCCAATAATAACCCTTTTACACAGGAAATTGAGCAGCTATTTGAACAACTGTTGGTTTCGCCCGAGCAAATTGCAGCAGAGCTGCAAAGGCAAGAGCAATCCTCGACGATGTTCAAAGGCCAACTGTTTGATTTGCTGCGCGAGGCGCTGGAGCAAAACCCTGAGCAGGTCGAGTTGCGGCAGGCCGAGGTGGCCTTTTTAAAGGCATTGACTTTGGCCCTTACCCGGCGCGAGGCGCTGGGGTCGGTGGGAAATAGCCTGAATTTTCTCTCGTCTGAGTTATCCTCCAGCAAAACACTTTCAGCAAGCCTTGCACAGCTTGCAAGCCAGTACCAGCAGCAAGGGGCTGTGGCCGGGTTTGCAGGCCTGCGCCAGCAGACCATGGAGTTGATGGCACAGGTACAGGACAGTATTTTGTTTGGCCCCAGAACAGAAAAAGTTGTGAAGATGGTAATCTACAATTTGTCGCGGTATAATGATAATGCAGACTTTTTGCAGGAGGCAATGATGCGGGTACTTGCCCAGTTGCACGGGGACCGTGCGCGGGAACAGTTCACCGCGGTGCTGACAGATTATCTCAGCAAAACCGACCAGCAACAGGTCGAAAAGTCCGACGTGATGCAGGTGCTGACCCGCATTCTAAAACAGCAGGCTGAAAACCCCGAACTGATGGCGCTGAACGGGGATAAGATGGAAAAAATCATCCACAGCCTGTTGTCGTCACCCTGTAACTTTACGCCGCTTTTGCACTTTGTGGTGCCGGTGCGGTATGAGGATATGCAGGCGTTTGCCGAAATTTGGGTGAACCCAAACGGAGAAGAGGACGACCGCACCGGCACCAAGGCAAAAGGCCGGGCTACCCATTTTTTACTGGTGTTCGACATTGGGGGCCTGGGGCGGTTTGAGCTGGAGCTGTTCTGCCGCGGGCAGGAGATCGACCTTTCACTGTTTTGCCCGCCGGCCTATGCCTCGCTATATCAGGCACAGGTAGAAGAATTGCGGGCCTGTGTGGGGCAGACAGGCTATCATTTTGGCGAGATCAATGTACAGCGGCTGGAGCGCCCACGCTCGTTGATGGATGTGTTTCGCTCGCTGCCGTATAAAAGGACGGGTGTCGATGTCACAGTATAAAGACCAAAAGGCAGTCGCCTTAAAATATAATACAGAAGAGGACCTGGCCCCGATTGTCATTGCGTCGGGGTACGGGGATATTGCGGGTCGCATTATTGAAATTGCCGAGCAGCGGGGTATCCCGGTGTTTCGCGACGACAGTGCGGCCTCGCTGCTTTGCATGCTGGAAGTTGGCAGCAATATCCCGCTGGAACTATACGAAGTTGTGGCGGCATTGTATGCGCAGCTGTTGCGCACAGCAAACGAATTAAAAAACGGAAAAACGGCCCCGCCGCAGGAACCGGCGGAACAGAAGCCATAGAGTGAACAGGCGCATGAGGGAAGAACAGAGGGGGAATGGGCGTGAAAAAGCAAATTGGGGCGGCGTGTGAAGTAAAGACGATGGATAACCGCCTGCTTGCCACAGGGCATATTGCGACCCAGCAAGCTGGGCAGGTTGAACTTGGAAACCCGGGTGGCCAAATGCCAATTTTGGGGCTGGGTACCCCGGTGAAGCTGATTATACATAATGCAGAGCAAACGAAAGAGTTACAGGTGCTCTCCGGCAGGGTGTATGTTTCCAACGAATATTTTTTACGCCTTGTAGAGCTTATTGATTTTGCCGATTATGAGAAGCGCCGTTTTTTCAGGCTGGATATCGACCACAGTGCGCTGCTGATTGTACCGTCAGAGGATGAAATGGGTGAAGTACACGAGGGTGAAGTGAAAATACGGGTGCGCAATATGAGCCTGTGCGGGATGATGTTCACCAGTGAAAAAGAGCTGCGCGACGGGCAAGAGGCAAAGCTGCGCATGACACTGTTTAACAACCAGATGGAAACGCTAAACATCCGCATAGTCCGTGTGATCCCGCAAAAAGATGGGCGCGTAGACTATGGGGCGGAGTTGCTTGACCTTTCGTCGAGGGTCGACCAAAGCTTGTGTGCGTTTTTGTTTCGCGAGCAGCAAAAACAGATCCGCCGTACCCGTGGCAAGTGAATACTGTGGTCGCAGAAAGGGATTTGGGGCGTCGCATGAAAGAGAATGAACTGATTTTTGTGCTGGACATCGGCACCCGCAGTGTGATTGGGGTAGTGGGCCGTGTAAAAGATGGCCTGCTGGAAGTGCTGCGGGTCGAAACGGCAGAGCATTCACAGCGCGCCGTGGTGGACGGCCAGATACAGAATATTGAACAGACGGCCCGCATTGCGGGGCAGGTGACACAGCGGATCGAACAGGGCATGGGCATAACATTGCGCGAAGTGCATGTTGCAGCGGCGGGCCGTGTGCTGAAAACCGAGCGCGCCGGGTTTGCCTTGAAGCTGGATGAGCGGCGGGCCGTGACGACAAGGGAACTGTTACAACTGGAGGCCGGTGCGGTACAACAAGCGTATGAACAGCTTGCGCAAACGCTGGACGGCCAGCAGACCGCAGAGTTTTGCTGTGTGGGGCATTCTGTGGTAGGGTACCAGTTGGATGGGTTTTCGTTTTCGACCCTTGTGGGCCACCGCGGTAAAGAGGCAACGGTGGAGCTGATTGCTACCTTTTTGCCCAGTGAGGTCGTGGAAAGCCTGTACGCGACGATGTCGGCTATTGGGCTTTCGATTGCCAGCATGACGCTGGAACCCATCGCGGCAATGAACGCAGTGGTGCCACAAGAACTGCGGCTTTTAAACCTTGCGCTGGTGGACGTGGGCGCGGGCACATCGGATATTGCGGTGGCAGATGGCGGCACGGTGTGCGGCTATACCATGGCGACAGTGGCGGGGGATGAGATCACCGAGCGCATTATGCAGGAACTGCTGGTGGATTTCACGGCGGCAGAGCAGATGAAACTACAGCTTTCTCAACCGGGCAAGTTGCTGCCTTACAGTGATGTGCTGGGCTTTGAATATGAAATCTCAACCGATGAGCTTGCCGGCAAAATTGCCCCGGCGGTAGAAGAGCTGGCGCAAAGTATTGCGGCAGGCATACGGCAGGCGGGCGGTGGCAACCCCCCGAAAGCAGTGTTTCTTGTCGGCGGCGGCAGCCGTACGCCGGGCCTTTGCACCATGGTGGCAAAAGCGCTGGGTGTGGATGAAAAGCGTGTTGCAGTTGGCGGCAGCAATTATATGAAGCGTATGGTGCTGGCGGATGAACAGTATTTGCAGGCGGAGTACGCAACCCCCATTGGTATCGCGGTCACTGCCATCACGGCAGGTGGCGGCGAGGGGTTTGCGGTGACGCTGAACGGCACAAAATTGCAGCTGATTGGTGCAGGCGCAATGAATGTGATGGAAGCGTTGCTGCGCGGCGGGTACCAGTACAGCCAGATCATGGCCCGCAGTGGGGAAAGCGTGGTATTTGAGTATAACGGCGAGCGCAGAATGGCGCGCGGTGAACTGCCCACCCTTGCCAAGGTAGAGGTGAACGGGGTGCTGGCCGGGCTTTCTGCCCCGTTAAAACCGGGGGATGAGGTCACCTTCCAGCCCGCACAGGACGGGCAGGATGCCGCCCCGCTGCTGCGCGATGTAGCCGCCCCATGGCAGGCGTTTGAAGTGGAGCTGTTTGGGCAAAAGGTGCCCGCAGGCAGCCGCGGCTGGGTCAATGATCAGCCAGCAGAGGGGGATACCCCCATAGGGCGTGCAGACCGTGTGCGCACAGCGCAAATTGCGACAGTAGGGCAGTTACTGGCAGATGTGGGCTGGGATGGAGCTCTGCCGCAAATCGAGATCAACGGCAAACCTTGCAGTGGGGCGCAGCAATTACTTGCCCCGGGGGACCGGTTGACCCCGCCGGGTACACAGCCTGCCCCAAAGGCAAAAGAGGCCCCAGCCCCAAAACAAAAACCGGCTGCAAAAAAGCGCACCGCCCAAAAAACAAAAAAACCGAGAAAAAGAGCAGCCGCCCCCAAAAAGCAATTGGGCCAGCCCTTACCCGTTGAGGTGCCGGCCCAGCAGCCCCCGGTAGTGCCCGCGACGGAACAACCACCCGTGGTCGAAGCATCGGCACAGGCACCGGTAGACACCACGGGTGTTGCCGCAAACGGCCCGGTGGCAAGCCCCGGCGCAGCAACTGCAAAAACAATTTTGCTCAATGGGCGCAATGTGCAGCTTTTACCCAAAGCGGATGGCAGCCCGCACTTGTTTTTTGATTTGTTCAATTATGTGGATATTGACCCCACCAAGCCGCAGGGGCAGATTTTACTGCGGCGCAACGGCAGCATGGCCTCGTACCTTGACGCGTTGCAGGAGGGGGACAACATAGAGATACGTTGGGTCAAGCCCTGAAAATGATACTGCACTGTTCCAAATCGGCCCGCCGTGCCCGGCTTTACGGCCTGCGGGGTTAAACCAAGACCGTTTCCTGTAGGAGGAGGGGGACTTATGGACACCTATATTGTAAGACAGGCGATTCTGGACAAAGACCAGCAGGTGGTCGCGTACGAAATTTTATATCGACAGGACGAAAATTCGCTATACAGCCAGCAGGATATGCAGGTGGCGGATGCGATAGAGCAAGTGCTTACCCAGATCAGTGACGAAAAAATTCTGGGTGGACACACGGCCTACCTCACCTTTACCCCAAATTTACTGATGCGCAATGTGCCCAAGCTGTTTTTACCGCAGTCCCTCGTCATTCAAATCGAAGAGAACAGCATTCTGCACCCGGTTGCACAGCGGTGCATCTACCGGTTTAAAAAGCAGGGCTACCGCATTGCCTTGAAAGGGTTTGAGTTTTCGCCACGTTATTTTGGCATAATGGATATTCTCGACTTTATTAAAGTGGACTTTATGCACGAGAGTGCCTCTATTGAAAACATTATTAAGGTTGCGCACAGCCTCGATAAAAAGATTATTGCCTATAATGTGAAAAACCAGCAAATGCTGGAGCATGCCGTGGCCCTTGGCTGCGATTATGTGCAGGGCAATTTTGTTTCACAGCCAAAAGAGTCGCGCGTCTACCGCATGGACCACATGCAGAGCAATTTCTTTCAGTTGATGGTAGAAGCGACAAAAGAAGAGCCCAACATCGACGAGATCAGCAAGATCATCTCCCGCGATGTCACCTTGGCGTTTTCGCTGATTCGCCTGGTCAATTCAGCCTATTTTGCATTGCCCAACCGGGTCAATTCCGTGCAGCAGGCACTGGTGGTGCTGGGGCTGCATCAGCTCAAACAATGGGTGTATCTGCTCAGTTTCCGCCAGGGCAGCAGTGGCAGGCAGGACGAACTGATTCGGCTGTCGTTTTTGCGCGGTAATTTTTGTATGCAGCTTGCAAAGCAGACCGGCGTGCTGCCAATTACCCCGGCAGAGGCCTATTTGCTTGGCATGTTTTCAACATTGGGCACGTTGATGGAGGTGCCGCTAGCGGCGGCATTGGCCGAACTGCCCATTGCGCAACCCATCAAAGACGGCCTTTTGGGGGGTACCGGCCCCTGCGGTGACCTTTACCAGTTAATGGTGGGCTATGAGCAGGCTGACTGGGCGACAGTCAACGTGCGGGCAGCAGCGCTGCAACTGCCAGAACAAGCGCTGCGTGAAACTTATATTGCCTGTGTGGAGGAAGTAGATCGCACTTGGGGTAAGTTGCAATCGGCAAGCAATTGATTCAGTTTGTCATAAAAGAACGAAAGGGTTACTGCAAACATGTGCTTTTTGCGGCATGTTTTCGATAAAATAACGGAATTAGCACCTGAAATAGGTGAAAAATAGTGACGATTTCACAGTTTTTTACCTGCTGTTTTACTAGGCCTTGTGTTCGTCTGCTTTGTGGCGAATATTGTAATTGCAGGGTCTTTGAAGGCGGATTTTGAATAGATCTTGCGTCTGCTATCAGCCGAAAGGTCTGCCCGCCCTCGGGCAGACCTTTCGGCATTATTATTGCTCTGTTGTGTGCAACAAATGGCAGCCGGATACAAAAAACGCCTTGCAAAAAAGACTTTTTGCAAGGCGCATGTCATCATGTCATATTGTACTCAATAGCCTTTGCAGGCTTGGGTAGTAGTGGCTTAATGCATTGGGTGGTTTTTTACCTGCAAAATAGCCTTAATCAGTGCGGCAGAAACTTCTTTGGTGGGGCATTGCTCTAGCAGGGCAGGCAGTTCGTCCGGGGCCACGACCACATAATGGGCCGGCAACATATTTAGTGCCAGTGCGGCAGCGTCCTGTTTGCATTTGTTACAGCGGCAACAGTTAAATTTTTCAAATACCGCATCCAGCCGGTCGGCTACCAATTGCTCGGCAAGGTTGACGAGCACCATTTCTTTGGGGGTGCTAAGGCGCATTGTGTCCGGCTGGGCCAACAGGCGTTTGCGCAGCAGGCTCAGGGTGTCGTTTTCTTCGGTGGGTTTGGCCTTTGCACTAGCGGGCTGTGTTGGCTGCGGCTCTGCCTGCGGCGGCTGTACCGGGGCGGAGGGCATGATCAAATTGAACACGTAATCTTTGTTGAACTCCGGCTTTTGGCCAGCCATGGTTAAAGCACCTCCCGGCGAAACAATTCATCAAGCAGGTCTGCATAATCCTGAACAGCCCGGCTTTTGGGGGCCATAGCGGTCATATCGGCCCGCATAATCTGTGCACGTGTCAGCGCCACGCCGGTGTGGATACAGGTGTGAAGTAATGGAATATTAAGCTCGCGCGCAATGTCGGCAGAGGTTTCGCGAATTACGCTGCTGATGCACTCCCGCGGGTTAAAGCGGGTGAGCAGAATGCCCGCCACTTTTACATCGGGGTTGCTTTTGCTGCGCACGGCCTGCAGTGTTTCATTTAACTGTACAATGCCTTGCAGGCTATACAAGTCTGACAGGACGGGCATCAGCACCCAGTCGGCCGCAGTAAAGGTATTCACGGTTAAAATGCCCAGTGCAGGGGGTGAATCAATTAAAATGTAGTCGTACATGCCGCGTATTGGTCGCAGGCTGTCACGCAGCAGATATTCGCGCCCTTTGCCCGTAAATTCCAAGTCAATGCCGCTCAGCAGCATATTGGCCGGTATCACGTCGCACAGCGGGGTGTGCTGAATTGTCTGAATGGCGCGCAGTTCCCCTTTCAGCACATGATAAATGGACGTTTGCAGCTCAACGCGGGCATCGGCCGCAAGGCTGAAAGAAAGGTTGCCCTGCGGGTCGAAATCAACGCAGAGCACCCGGTGGCCCATTCTGCGCAGCCCCATTGCTAAAGCATTGGTGGTCGTGGTTTTGCCCACACCGCCCTTTTGGTTGGAAACGCAGAGGATCTTACCCATAAATCTCGTTGCTCCTTTTTTTGACCAAAACTGACAAAACTGTTATCATTATACAAATAACAACAGGGCATAGCAAGCGAGCAATCTGAATTTTTGTTAAAAATGAGAGCCAAGGGGTTTAGTATTCAGCATTTTGAACGAAAAAGAGGATAGAGAAGTATTTTTTGAGACATATGACAAAACGGAGGATTTATATGAAAATCAATCCGGCTGCGGCGTTTAACGCATATAATAAAACAGTGGAAAAAATTTCATCAACCCAGCCTTCTGCGGCGGTTCACCCGGCGGCAGAAAATGCCTCGGCGCGCGCTGCGTCCACCGAGCACACCGACCAGGTGCAGATCAGCGCGGAAGGTGCGCGCAAGGCGGGCATTCAGCAGATCACCGATACAATCGTTTCTGAAATTCACGAACCCGCGTCGGCTGAAAAGCTAGAATCCCTGCGAGATGCGGTGCAAAATAAAACTTATCATGTTTCAACACCCAACCTTGTGGACGCGATTATCAAGCGTTGGTTTGGCGTAGAATCTTAAAAGGAGCAAGCCCCATGAAAAATAGTGATGCTTTTTGCGCGTTTATGCAGCAGTATGTCGAATTTTTAGAACAGGCTGCTTCCGGCGAAGATGAAAAATATGCCTCTTTGCTTTCGTATGATGCCAAACGGATGGATCACGCGATTGCAAACCAGCAGGCAGTCAACATGCGGCTTGCCCGCATGGAAGCGCAACGCGAAGAAGAGCAGCGAGGCGCAGGGCTGGAAGGGCTGACCTTTGCCCAGATTTTAGACGAAGTACAGGGCGAAGAGCACGAACTGCTTGCCGCTCTGTTTGTACGGTTTCGCAGGGCTGTGGATGACATTAAGTATTTTAATGCAAAATCGATTGCTTTTGCACGCGAAGGGCTGCGCATCACCCATGCAAACGAGCAGGGCAGCGCTGCTTACGAGGCCAGTGGCCGCAAGTCAAAAACGCCGTATGGCACAAGTATGTTCGAAACAGAAGTATAGACAGGGGGGCTTACGTTGCTGCGACCTACTTTTTTAGGGTTTGAAACTGCCAAAAGCGGCTTGACAGCCGCACAAAAAGGCATTGATATTGCCGGCCAAAACCTGACCAACTGGGATTCTGCGGGGTATACGCGTCAGCGTATCACCCAGGTTGCGGTGGCAACGGATTCCTACCGTTCGCGCTACGCCTCCACCTCAGGCCGCATTGGGGTTGCCGGTATGGGTGTTGATATTACCGGCATCACACAACTGCGTGATTCATTTTTAGACCGCCGTTATCGAGAAGAAAACACCGACGTGGGGTATTACACCCAGTCGGATAATATTTTAAGTGATATTCAGTCGGCACTGGATGAGTTCAACCCCAACAGTGACAATGGGCTGCGTGCCTGCATCTTGAACATCAATTCGGCGCTGAAAAACTTTTCGACCAATGCATATTCCAGCACACATGCCAACATTGTTGCAACCGAGTTTAAAAGCCTTACACAGACATTACAGCAGCTCAGCAGTAAACTGCAAAGTGCGCGCGGGCAGCAGGTTTATGACCTTGATATTTCGACGCAGGAGGTCAATAAAAAGTTGCAGCAGATCGCTGGCATCAACCAGTCGATTTTAGAAGATGCAAGCAGTGCGCAGGACAACGCCTATTTTGGCCCCAATGAGCTGCTTGACCAGCGCAACCTGCTTTTGGATGAACTGTCGAAGTATAGCGATTTTGAATATCAGGACAATGCAGACGGTACAGTAACAGTGACTGTAAACGGCCAGACAGCGGTATCCGGTGGCAAATATGACAAAATGGAGCTGCAAAAAGATGAGACGACCGGCGTTGTCAGCTTGAAATGGATTTCAAGCAACGGCGATGTCAAAACGGCCAGTGGGTCGCTCAAAGCGTCGCTGGACTACATCAATGGCCGTGGCCCCAATTTGCAGAATACAGGCGAAAGTGCCGAGCGCGGTTTTTTATATTATCAAGACAAACTGAATGCCTTTGCACAAACCATAGCCAGCGTTGCGAACAATGTCATCCCAGAGGCAAACGCCGACGGTACCCCCAAGGTGGATGGCAATGGCAAAACCATATACCGGCAGCTGTTGGGCGCACTTTCCGACCAGGTGGGGCCAGACGGTGAATACCATGTTGTCAATGATATTCCCATCACTGCGGACAATCTTTCTGTTTCTGACGCTTGGGCCACGGATTCCGACTATATTATCTACCAGAAAAACGCAGATGGTGATGCCAACAACGTGGGCAATTATGCGCTGGCTTTTGCCAACGCTATCACCAGTGATTCGCAGGGTTTCGATGCCAACGGTGATGTTTTTAAAGGGACGTTTCTGGATTATGTAAAAAATTATTCTTCCACACTGGGCGAAGATGTCAGCTTTGCAGAAAGCCGCAAAACCGCCAGTGGTTCTATTGTTGATAATTTGGAGAGCAGTCGCGATGAAGTTTCGGGCGTTGTGGTCGACGAAGAAGTGACCAACATGATGCTGTACCAAAAGTCTTTAGCAGCGGCGTCCCGCTTAATGACAGTATTGGACGAAGCGCTAGACGTTTTGATTAATAAAACCGGCATAGTAGGCCGTTAATTTGCCGGGGCATGGCAAGAAAGGGTGACAAACATGCGTATCGCACAGCGTACGATTAGCCGTAATTACCTGAAGCAATTGAATAACAGCATGACCAAAAAGGCGGATTGTCTTGAGCGCAGTACTTCCGGGCTAAAATTTTCAAAGCTTTCAGAGAATGTTGCCGATGGCACCCGTGCCATGCATATTCAGGAGGAGCGTTATCAAAGCGAGCAGCAACTGAGCACTGTGAAAGACTTGGTATCAGAATTTAAATCGGTCGACAGCAATATGGATTCGATTCAGTCAATCATGGAGAATTTACAAGAAAAAGTGCTGGCCGGCATGAGCGAAAACTACGGCCAAAGCAAACGTGACATTCTTGCAAAAGAGGTTGGAAACTGCAAAGAGCAGATTTTGCAGTTTGCCAACGCACAGTTTGGTGGCAAATATCTGTTTGCAGGTACCAATAACAGTGAAGCGCCGTTTACAGTAGATGCAACATCGGGTAAGCTGCAGTTCAATGGTATTGATGTGGATCAGATCAGCTATCAGGGCGGCTCTTACGTTTACCCGGACCCCGGCGACCCCTCTTTGAAGAAAGTAGTGCCGAATAGTGGCAGCGTTTATGCGGATATCGGCCTTGGGTTAAAAGTGTCGAACACTGGTATGCCAGACAGCCGCACGGCATTTGAAGTTTCTTTTCAGGGGTTGGAGCTGATGGGGTATGGTGCTGCGACAACAGGAGAAAACGGCACCAATGTATCGTCAAATGTGTATGACCTGCTGACCCAAATTGAAACTTCGCTGTCCTCTGGGTATGATGAAAATGGGCTGAAAGATGCGCAGACAAAGTTGGTGAAGCTGACCGATAAAGTGGGGATGCAACGCACGGAGCTTGGTACAAGGGACAGCTTTTTGGAAAGAATGCAGACCCGGTTAACCGATGATGTTGACAATATGAGTGCAATGGAATCCGAACTGATTTCCTCAAAGCCGACCGATGAGGCAATCAAGCTTCAGGATGCGAACTATGTGTGGAAGGCGATTCTGCAACTTGGCAGCCAAATACTGCCATCCTCTCTTTTGGATTATATTCGCTGATTGCGAATAGATTGATTGGATGTATGGGGGGGCTTTTTAATGCAGCTGATTAGAATTACATCAATACCCATGAAGTGTGAGTTTGAAGTAGAGCCTGCCCGTTTGCAGATGCAACGCGCGCAAAACCCGCGGCAGCAGGTGACAGTCACGCCGTCCAAACTTACCCTCTCTTCAAACGATATCAAGGTTCGGCTGGATACGACTGACTTGCGGGCAAGTTTGAACCAGCGCAATAGTTCGGACTTTGCGACGTATACGGCAGACCTTGGCCGGCAGGCGGCCAGCATGGCGATTGACGATGCGGTGCAAGAGGGAAGTGAAATGCAGCGTATTGAAGATGGGGTTTCAATCGCGCAGATCATTCAGCAAAAAATGATGGATCAACCAGACACCGCAATGGTGTTTTTGCCCACTGCCGGGCCGGATATTTTTTGGGAACCCGGTAACCTTTCTACTGATTACGAGCCTGCTTCTGTTGAGACCGACTGGCAGATCATGAAAAACCAGATGGAGTATATCCCGGGCAAGTTTCATATGAAAATTTTGCAATACCCTGATGTAAAAGTGGAATATCTGGGAGGGCCGAATTATGTACCGCCCAGTGCAGACCCGGAATATACCGAAACCAGCGCATAAAGCCGTGCAAAACGGCAAAGCTCGCATAGAAAAACAGGCGGCTATGCGGATTTTCCGCATGGCCGTCTGTTTTTGTTTTTGGAGATAGGAAAGGCGGAACAGCTTATGAAATTAAAAACGCGTGATTTTGGAGAGATCGAAATCAAGGAAAGCGATATTATTACCTTTGCCGGCCCGATTTTTGGGTTTGAGGAATACCGCCGCTTTGCGTTTTTGTATCAGGAAGATGTCAGTGAGTTTTTTGTATGGCTGCAATCAGTAGAGGACCCGCAGCTTTGCTTTATTTTAGTGCAGCCCAGCCATATAGTGGGCCAGTACGCCCCGCAGTTGCCGCCTGAGGCGGAAGAACTGCTGGGGGGGGAGGGCGAATATATGTGCTGGCTGTTGGCTTCCTTGCGCGAGCCGCTAGAGCAGTCTACCGTCAATTTAAAAAGCCCGCTCGTTGTCAACCCGGCCAGCCATAAAGCGGCGCAGTTGCTGCTGGAGGATGAGCTTCCCATCCGCCATCCTTTGTTTTGTAAAAAGGAGGGGCCGGAATGTTGATACTGACCAGAAAACGCGGTGAATCGATTTTGATCGACGGGGGCATTGAGATCAAGATTACTGAAATATCAGGGGATAAGATTAAATTAGGAATCAGTGCCCCGCCGGATGTGCGTGTTTACCGCAAGGAATTGTACGAGACGGTATGCGAAAACAAAACAGCAGCACAAAGTGCCCCGGCCGACGCGGTCAAGGAGCTGTTGAAGAAGCTTCAGTGAGCACTGGTGGAAACATTTTAAGCTCAAACTGTGCCAGCCTGGCGACAAAAGGCTCCAGCGCGGTGCGCGTCTGGGGCTGAAGATGTAAAAAGCGACAGCGGTAAGCATATCGCCCGCTATCCCCAAAAATGACGGCCTGTTCTACCACTACGGGCTCTGCTGCGATGCGCGGTGGGCCGGGTAGGGTCAGGGTTACCTGTTGGTCTTGTGTCAGCTTTGCACTGCAATCAAATTTGACTTGTGCGGTAGAAATGGCGTGGACCTCTATGGGCAGCATCTGTTCAGCGGGGTGCAAAAGCCGGCGGTGTGGCAACTCAAAAAATTTGCGCTTTGGCGGCTCGGCAAGGTGTCTGCCACGGATGCAGCCGTCCAGCTTTGTGTCATATAAAAACGCGGCCTGTGCACCGGGCAGCACTTCATCAGCCAGGGATACCAGTTGCAGCAAATTGGCCGACGAAAGGTAGACCTCTCCGCGAAAAGCCTGAATTTCGAGCTCGTTTTTCACTTGTATGATCTGCAGTGGGGTGCCCATGCGAAACAGCGGCACAAATTCGCTGTAAAATTCAATTGCCTGCTGTTCGGGATAAACTCGCGCAGCGCCGATCTCTAAAGTTTTGCCGGCAATCGACTTTAACACGGCAGAAAATTTAGGGTCGAATCTGGTAGCGTTCAAGGTGAAGCCTCCTTGGGTAGTTGTTCTGCCTTTATGATAATACAAAAGGCGGGCTTTGCATAGGGGCAAACATACAAAAACAGGGGGAAACAGATGATCGACTTTGAACAGATACAGCGCCTTTTGGCAGAAAAAAAGCAGTTGATGCTCTCTTTTGAAGAATCTACGGAAGAGATGTTGTTTTGCCCATTTGAGCAGCTACAGCCGCTGGTTTTGCAGCGAGAAGAGAAAATGCTGCAAATGCAGGCACTGGATGCGAAAATAAAGGGAATGTGTAGCGGCAAAGGTGGCGCGATGGTACTTGCCGCGGCAGAAAATGACTGCAACCGGGCTGCCTTGCCCGCGCAGTTGCAACAAATTTATGATGCGGGCATGCAGATTAAAACCATTGTTTTTCGCCTAAAAGAAAGCAACATGCAAGCCACGTTTCGGCTGCGCAATGAGCAAAAACAGATTTTAAAAAAAATTAAAGCGACAAACCAAAGCCCCGCAGCACAAGCGGCTCGTTTTTCTTCTCCCGCTGCTCAGCGTGGGCCGGGCAAATTGGGTAAAGCGTAACGAAAGCAAACCGTTGTTTCGGGCTTTTGCTGCGGGTTGACCCTTTTGCCGGCGGGGTGGCGACAAACAGCAAAAGACGCAATAGGCCGGTATTTTGGTGTGTGTATTCAATAAAAAGGCTGTATAAACGTTGCCCCTGTTTTGCAGGGGCACTTCTGTTGTAATCGTGAAATTTCTGCTTTGTCACGTATGTTTATAAACGTCAGGTTTGGTTTTAAAAAAAGTAGACGAAAAGTGGATATAGACAAGTAAGAAAAGGAGGCGCTTTTGGATGCAATTTTCAACAACCAGTTCTACCACGAGCACCCATGCTTACAGCAGTACAGGTCTTTCGGGGCTTGCCTCGGGGTTAGATACAGAATCTATGGTCAAAGCCCTGCTTTCCGGCACGCAGTCTAAAATAGATAAGCAAAATGCGCTGCACAAGCAGACAGAGTGGCGGCAGGATATTTACCGGGACATTATTTCAAAGATCAATACCTTTCAAACAAGCTATTTTGGAACCAGTTCCAGCACCAGCTTAATGAACCAGTCCTTTTTTAACGCTATGAAGGCGGCCAGCACTGCAACGTCGTTTAAAGCAACGGCCAGCAGTTTGGCTGCGGCGGGTAATACAAATTTGCAGGTAAGGCGCCTTGCTACCAGCACCAGCATTACTTCCGGCAGTACCGTCAGCGGTAAGTTGGCAGGCACCATGGATGTGGACGCGCTCAATGCGCTGATACAAAAGCAGGTAGGGCCGGATGCAAACTACACGATTTCCCTTACAGTCGGCGGGCAGGCAGTCACCGCAGACCTGCGTTCGGTGTTTGTTTCGCAAACTACCGACGGCGGCGGCGGTACGGTCAATGTGCCACGGGCTTATTCCAGCGGCGTAGCCGGTGAGCAGGAAATTGGCGAAGAAATTGAAAACGCACTGAACAGTGCGTTTACGGCAGCAGGTGTGAGTGTCAGCGCGGCAGTGGAAAATGGCGCGCTGAGCTTTACCGGCACCGATACGGCCAGCCCAATCATTGTTTCATCTGCGTCTGGCGATCTTGCGTTGGCTAGGCTGGGTCTCAGTGCGGGCAGCCGTTCTCAGGTCAATACATTAAATACACAAACCGTGTTGAAATCCACGCTGGACCCTGTCCCGGCAATTGAATTTCAGGTTTCGCTAGATGGTCTTTCCAAAGATATCAGCCTTTCGCTGCACGACATCACGGATGCTTATGGCAGTGTTGACCTTGCAAAGGTGGGCACTACGTTGCAAAGTGAGTTGAATGACGCACATGGTGCCGGGCAGGTGGAAGTGGCTTTGGACACGGGTACAGGTGCGTTTGAGTTAAAAGTTTCTGCTGGCCGCAAGGTGATGATTGGTGGAAACCAAACGACGCTGACCGCATTTGACGTGAAAAACGGCCAGTCGAACCGCATCGGTATGGGCGGTAAACTGCAAGATTTGTATTTTAGCAATGCGTTGCAGGGCGGCAGTTTTAAATTTGCAATCAATGGGCAGCAGTTTTCATTTAATGAAAGCACCACGATGACAGAAGTGATGAATGCTATCAACGGTAGCGATGCCGGCGTGCGTGTTGTCTACAAAACACAGGACGATACCTTTACAATCGAATCCACAGAATCCGGTAAAGGGCGCAACATCACGATGAGCCAACAGGAGGGCAACCTGCTGAGTGCGATGTTTGGCAGTGGTTATACAGATGGTGTTACCAGTGCAAACCTTACTGCTGGCAGTACGGTGCGCAGCACAACACTGACAACTGGGGATATCCCAGGGGCACCGGTATTAACCGACAGCGAATTTGAGGTTGCAGAGGGCAAACTTTCTCTCGTGGTAAACGGCAGCAACTACAGCTTTTCAGTTACAAAAAAAACAGATGGCAGTAAGTATACAAAAGATGAATTGATTACTGAATTGAATAAGCAGTTTGATGCAAAATTAGGCACCGGGGCAATAAAGCTGACAACAGATGGCAACCTTGCCGTGGCAAACGGCTCAGCAGTCACGGTAAAGGTAGACCCGCTTACCGATACATCAGAAAGTGTTGTCAAACTAAAAGCGCAAAGCGGTGACTTGGGCCTCGCATTTTTTGGCATTAATGGTGCTACGAATATTGCAAGTGGGGCAACCACGTTGAACGATGTGGGCCTAAGCGGTATTCTGGCAAGTGACGGCAGTACACTGGATGGCAGCACGACCCTGGGCCAGCTTGCCACCCTGACGGATAACTTGAAGTTTGAAGATGGGCGGTTGGTATTGACCGACAGCGGCACCGGCATACAGGTTGGCAGTGCCGAGCAGACCAAACAGTTGTTTGGTACTTCCTCTCTGACATTGGGCGCGGAGCAGGGGGTTGTCAGTGCCTTGAGCGCAGGGCAAAATGCGCTTGTTAAAATTGATGGCCTGCTGACTGAGCGCAGCAGCAATGTTTTCTCGGCAAATGGGGTCGATTTTACTTTAATGAAAACCTCCGGCAGCTATACCAGTGGTAAGGTTTACAATACCACGGGGGATGAAATTACACTAGCTGCCGGCAATTACATTGAAGACGGTATTTTGTATGATGCCTACGGGCAAAAGGTGGATGGTTGGGGGTATACCTCTTCCGACCTTGTTTTCAAAGACGAAAGTGGCAGCGTCATCAGTGGTGCAACGGGAATCGATGCCAATGGCAACTTGTTCCTCGGCACGACTGAAACGGTGGCGGTCTCCCGCGATACGGACCAGATCGTGGATGGAATCAAGGGCTTTATCGACGAGTATAACAAGCTGATCAAAACGCTCAACGACTATCTGGATGAGGATACCAACTACAAAAAATATTCCCCATTGACGGATGACCAGAAAAAAGAAATGAGCGACAAAGAGGTCGAGCTGTGGGAAGAAAAAGCCAAACAGGGGCTACTGCATAACGATACTACAATCGAGGGCTTTTTGCAGTCGATGCGCACGGCGCTCTATCAACGGCCGGATGACAGTAGCATTGCTATTTATGACCTTGGTATTGATACCGGCGAATGGGAGTCTAAGGGCCAGTTGGTACTGTCCAGTGACGGGGAGACCCAACTGCGCAAGATGATCGAGAGCGATTCTGCCGGGATACTGAACCTGTTTACCGACAGTGATAACGGCATTGCAGCAAAGCTGAACAGCATCATAGACAGTGTTGCTAAAACCAGTTCGGGTTCGCCGGGCGCGCTGGTACAGCTGGCCGGTGTCAAGGGAAAAGCCTCGGCTACCACGAATACACTGACGAACCAGCTCAAACAGATCGATGACAAGCTGGATGATTTAAAGGCAAAATACGAAACGGAAAAGGCACGGTATTGGAAGCAGTTCAACTCGATGGAAGAGCTGATCTCGAATATGAACAGCCAAAGTTCGTGGCTGACACAGCAGTTCAGCAGTTGATTGGCCAACGATAACGATGTGATGAGGTGAGACAATATGGTGCTGGACCCCTACCAGAAATATCAGCAGCAGTCGGTAATGACTATGACGCAGGGGGAAATGCTGACAAAGCTTTACGATGAAATCATTAAGCAGCTCAGCGCGGCAAAGCAATTTATTGCACAGGAAAACCCTGAAGAAGTCAACAAAGCACTGCAAAAAGCACAGCGTATTTTAGCACATCTGCAAGTTACGCTGGACTGGAAGTATGAAGTTTCTGAATCGTTGGATGCACTGTACGATTATTTTATTCGGCGCATTATCGACGCAAACCTGCACAAAGATGAGGCGCCGATTGAAGAAGTGCTGCCGATGATCACGGATTTGCGCGAGACCTTTATTAAAGCTGATCGCACTGCAAGGTGCGGATGAAAAAACAAAAAACAGCCGAAATGGTTCGGCTGTTTTTTGTTTGTGATAGTGTTTTGCATTTTTTGGACGATAATTATAGGTAACCCGTAGTTTTTGAGGGCGATTTCAGGGGGTTGGTGTTCCCCGTTGCGATAGAGAGGTTCAGAATGAAAAAAGTCCGGGTAAAAACGTTTGGTGCGGCACTCATTCTGCTTGCAAGCAGTGTACTACTTGCGCTGCATCCCATATATGCAGCGGAAAGTGTTACGTTGGGGTTTACCTCCGGCGATAATGGTGATACCACGGTTGCCACAATTTTAACTGGCAGCAGCATTGGTATTAAAGAAGTACGGCCATCCGGCTATTCATCGGATAACGTTGAACCGTTTACGGTAATCAGCGCCAGTGGTGATGCGCGCAGCGAAATCAAAGACAGTGTCACGATTCCCGCCCCGTACAGCACCATTAAGGTCGCAGAGGATTTTGTGCCGCAAACCGGCACGGGCACCGGTGCAATCCCGGGGCATGATACCTATCATATTACCGGTAACTACTATGCGTTGCTGGCAGCCGGTGAAGCGGTGGAACGCAGCACTTACGGCGGTACATGGGGCACCAAAATCGCCTCAGAAACAGAAAATGCAATTACGCAGTACAGTGCCTGTACGATTAAATGTATTCAGGCAGAGACCTCCACATCGCCGCCCCGCTTTGTCATTGCGGGCGGGGTAAATGACCCTGATGCCGGCACCGAAGGCAACATAACTGATCCCACCGGTGTATTTGCAAATTACAATGGCGCCGAAATTATTGTGGAGAGCGTTACAAAAGAGATTAACAAAACCAAAGAATTGCGGTTTTTCATTGGTAAAGACAACTCGAAAATCAATTTTGTCATGTACCCAAAATCCACTTACGACTACTATACTACCAATATCAACACGCAGGAGGATACCGGTACCCCGGACCTGCGGTATGGCCTTGATGATAGTGAACCTGCCCTCACAAAACCAGTGACAAAAAGCCCGGCAGACAACTACATTCGCAAGGGCACAACGTTTGAATTGATCTTCCGCATGCCAAAATCAAACACGCTGTTTTTAAACGTCATGACCCCGCAATATGCGATGGAACTAATTGAGGGGCAGATCAACGACAGCGACGGTGAGCGCGAAAAGTCGTTTATCTCGCTTGCTTCGGGCGATTCGCTGAATTACATCACCAACAATTTCAACCTGTGCGCGCGCACCCACCAGTTTAATGCGGATTTTCGCATTCAATGGGAGTGGACACCGGATGAAAACCAGGTATTTGAGGGAAACCCGGTAACGCTTTCGTCTTTGGACGATGGCACGAAAAAGCTATTTACCGGCGCAGTGCAGATCACCAGTGCAAACCAGGACTGGGAAGAGACCGTGATCACCCCGCAAGAGGATAACATCACCGGTACGATTACGGCAAAGGTGATTTACGACAAATCAGGCGGCACCTCCATACCGTCTACCACTGCGCCGCTCGTCTCTAAAAAAGTGACCGTGCGCGGCACCGGCAAGCCGGTGGGCGTGACGCAGTACAGCCAGACAGCGAACGGAGTAACCAGCTACTTCGGTGTCGGTGATCAGGAATCTGCTACGTTGCCTGGCCGCAAAAAAATGGATGCCTACCGCGGTAATATTGCGGCATTTGAGCGAGACCCGGAAGGCCCGTACAAATATATATTGCGGTTAAATATGGGTGCTAAAAATGGCGCTGCCAAATATGCCATCGTGAAAGCAAGCGGGGACACCAGTGCGATTGCGATGCAAACACAACAGACAGGTGATGCACAGCCGGTGGATTATGTCTCCGGCCAGCAGATTACAAACCCGCGCTTTGGGCAGACGGAGAGCAGTGAATCCGGTACAGTAGATTTGACGATTTTAGCGCAACGGTTGCCAGCGGATACCGCCGCCGCAACGGTGACGCTAGACATTGCTTTTTATGTACCAGATCGCAACGGTGTGCCCAAAGAAAGCCAGATTAAAGCGACGATTACACTCGACATGGTCGATAATAACCCCAGCCAGGACAGCACATTAAAAAGCCTTACGATCCGCGATCAGGCGGGGAATATTATTAACTTCCCGTTTTCGTCAAGTAACTTCACTTATCAGGGCGTTTCAGGTACGATTCATCTGCCCTATGCGTCAAAGCAAATTTCGTTGCAGCCCGTCTTGAACGATATTCGCGGTGCAGAAACGCCGATTGCCGTCACTTTGTACGATGCGTCCGGTAAGGTAATAGGGGATACGCAGGCAAACCCCATTAAAGTAAAAAGCGGCGAAAACAGCAGCATGATTGCCTTTGACGATGTGGATAAGTTGACGACAGCCTACTTACTGGTCCCCTCACAAGACCCGCGGGTAGAATATTATTCTACCTATAAGCTGGATATTGTGCGTGACCGCCCCAGTGAGGATGCGACGCTGAAATCCCTTGGCATTTATTACGAAAGCGATACCAAATTAACGGGAAACCTTGTCCCGAATTTTTCACCGGAGATACTTGAATACAACATCGAGGTCCCGTTTTCAACCAGTAAGCTGAGGGTATTGGCACAAAAAAATGATGCCAACGCGGTGGGCCCGACGATTTCACCAGAGCTTTCAACCAGTGGCCCGTTTGACACCAATAAGCAGTGGCTGGATGGCTTGCCCGACCGCTTTAAGCAACTGCCCAGCAGTGCAAACGGCGTACTGGATGTCACTTTTACAGTGATGTCAGAGCTGTACAGTGCCGACGGCAGTGCAGCGGCAGGGGATGCGGGGACCCGCACGTATACGGTGCATATCCACCGTGCAGACCCCAACACCGATGCCTCGTTGAAAGCACTAAAAGTGACGGATACAGATGACAAGGCACTTACCATTCAGCCGACCTTCAAAACCGATGTGGGCAGTTATACGATGGATATCCCGTATGCAACTGATAAAATACGGCTGAACCTCACCCCAACAGATAGCAACACTGCGAACATTCAAGTCTATTCGCGTGCGGTAGAAGCGGATAATCTGCTGCTCGACCTTGCGCGGGGCGATTTTAAGGCAGGGGCGCAGACCCCGTCAATCAGTATTCTGGATGAGACGAATGCGGCGCTGAACAAGCTGGGGTACCACTCTATTATTGTGGTGGTGACCGCGGAGGATGGTACAACACAGCAGCAGTATGAAGTTCAGGTGCGGCGCTCACGCCCCAGTACAGAAAATACGCTGAAATCGCTTGCCATTAAAGACCAAAACGGTGCTACAGTCAAAAATTTTGTGTTTCACCCGGACGAGACGTCGTATACACTCAGTGTCCCCTATGAGACGACCGGGGTTTCGTTCACCCCGACTGCCACCGACGCCACTTCAACAATTCGCATTGAAGAAGAGGGCAACCTGACGCAGGCTTATTTGCCGTATAAGGTTGCAAGTGGCGCAACTTCGAAACAATTTAAACTTAAGGGTGCCGGGGAGAGCAAGACCTTTGGCGTTGTGGTCACGGCACAGGACGGTACGACACAGAAAGCCTACCAGATCACGATTACCCGTGGCATGCCCAGCAGTGACGCCCGCCTCAAGGGCCTCAGTGTGCAAAACGCCAGCGATTTTACACCGGTATTTGTTGCGAACAAGCTGGAGTATAGCGCGACAGTGAACGACAAAGCACAGGGGGTCATCATCACCGCGACGGCAAACCACGCCGCTGCGACGATTACGATCAACGGCGCTTTGGTAGAAAGCGGCAAGCAGTCAGACCTGATTGAGCTGATTGATGTAAACCAAAAGGTCAATATTGTGGTTACGGCGCAGGATGGCACGACGCAATTGACTTATTCGATTAACTTTACCAACCCCAATCTGATTGAAAAAACGTCGAATGCAGACCTGAAATCGCTGGTTGTCAAGGACGGTGTCATGACGCCGTCGTTTAAGGCGGCAGCAACCGAGTATGCGGTTGCGACGACCGAGGATACTTATTCGGTTGACATCATCCCGCAGCCTGCGGATCCGCTTGCCACAATGCGGGTGCTCAATGGCAGCAAGGAAATCGGCGATTACAGTGGAAACTACTCACAAACACTGGTGGATGGCGAAAACGAGATTACGGTAGAAGTGACCTCACCCGACAAAACGGTCAAGAAAACTTATACGGTGACCATCTACCGCAACGAAGAAGATCAACTAAAAACGCTGACCCCTTTGCACGCAGAAAATATTGACTTTAAGAATTCTGATGATATCATTATAGTAATGATTGATCAGTACCCCCGTGTTGCGGCAGACGTGTTTACCGAACTGAAAAAATACCCGGAAAAGACGATTATTTTCCAGGGCAACGATTATTCGCTGGAGTTCAAAGCTTCGGACCTGACAAGGGTGATCCCGCAGACGGAAATCTATGATTTCCGCATGTCCTTCACTTCTCCGGACCAAGCGGCCGCCAGTGCACTGATCAACCAGTACGCCACCAATGCGGACCTGACAGACCATACCGTATATGTCTATTTCAATCATCATGGTTCACTGCCTGGCCCGGCAAAATTTTATTTAAGCCTTGGTGCCAAATATGCCAGCCAGCCCTTGTATTGGCACTATTTTAATCAGGATAGAAACCGCATCGATTACTATGGGGCGGTGAACAGCAACAACAAAGGCACCATTTCGCTGACACTGGACCATTTTTCGACCTATATTCTGACACAGTATCACTCGATCGACGGCGCTGAAAACAAAGTAGGGCTGTCGGCGGGCACTTCACTGGCAAGCGGTAGTAAGGCGAACGCCAATACCGGCAAGGGGGGCGCAGGCCGATGAAAAAACTTGCACTGGGCCTGATGGTCACCCTTTGTGTTGCGGCACTTGCCTATGTATTGCTGTTCATGAAAGAAAAACCAGCGGCTTCCTCCTCGTCTGAAAGTGTTTCACAGCAAAGTACGCCGGAGCTGAATGTTTATAAAAAAGCCGACACTTTGGCCGATATTCAGGAAGCACTAGATTACGAGATCAGCCAGAACGCGGACACCGTGGCATGGTTACAGGTGCCGGGCACGCAGATCAGCAACAGCGTGCTACAGGCGCACGACAATTTTTTCTATTTGCGGCAGAATGAGCGCCGGCAGGCGGATGTCTATGGCTGCTATTTTGCGGATTACGAGTGCTCGGTTGGTGCGCGGGACGTGCTTTCGCACAACACCATTGTTTATGGGCACAGCGATTTGCAGGACAGCCCGGATGGAAAGCGGTTTTCGCAGTTGCATCATTTTACCGACCCGGATTTTGCACAGGAAAACAGGGTGATCACCTTTGTGACCCCTACTGATGCCATGCGGTTTGAAATTTTCGCGGCGTTTTATACCGATGTTGGGTTTGATTACATTGAACCGGAGCCCAGCGGTGGTATAGCCGCGCTGGCCGCGGCGGCGAAAGAAAAATCACTTTATGATTATGGGGTGAATGTGGGGGACGACGACCACATCCTGACCTTATCCACCTGCACCGTGCAGTACGGGGTGAATAACCATAATTATCGCTTTGTCGTGATGGGGCGCCTGCTGGGGCAGGATGACCCGGAGCCCGAAAAAACGGCAATTACCGTAAAGGGCGCATAGCAATAAAGGAGGCAACTGTCATGTTTTTGGATTCAAAGCAATTTGCCGCAATGGAGAGCAGTCTCGATGCGCTGTCCATCCAGCAAAAAATGATTCTGCACAACATTGCCAACGTGGAAACACCGGGCTATAAAACAAAGTCGGTGACGTTTGAAGATGCATTGCAGGGGGCAAGTGACAAGTACGATTTTAAAGCGAAAATCGTTACGGAGGACAACACCTCCCTGCGCACCGATGGCAACAATGTGGATACGGATACCGAAAGCATGAAGCTCTACCAAAACTATGTTCAGCAGCTTTATTTATACCAAAAAATGAGCGCACAGTTCAGCAACCTGCAATATGTGCTCGGCCAGTCGGCAAAATAAGGCTTTGCCTTAACAAGGGGGAACCGAAATGTCAATGCTTGATTCGATGAATATTGTGGGTTCTGCGCTGACAGCAGAGCGTTTCCGTATGGATGTTGCATTGCAAAACATTGCAAACGCCAGTACAACGCGGACAGCCTCTGGTGAGCCGTATCGCCGCAAACAGGTAGTTTACGAAGAACGTGCGGTCGATTTTGATGAGGCGCTGAAAAACGAGGAAGCCCGGGTGACCGGCGGCGGCGTGCGTGTCAGTAAGGTCGTGGACAGCAAAGAGGATTTTAACCTGGTTTACGACCCTACAAACCCGGATGCGAATGACGATGGTTATGTGTTGATGCCGAATGTGGACGCGACCGAAGAGCGGGTCGATTTAATGGCCGCATCAAATGCCTATCAGGCGAACCTCACGGCACTTTCGGTCGTAAAATCACTGGCACTCAAAGCGCTGGAAATTGGCAAATAAAATGAAGTAAGGTGCGCCTCAGCCCGTAAGACCGGTGCTGGGGCGTATGTGGTGAAAGGGCGCATAGCATGGATATGGATACTGAATATTTTGCACAGCACATTCAGTGCACACGAGAGGGCAAGCAGGAATGCCTTTTTACAGTTCGCCTGTTGCTGGAGCTTGCGTTTGCAGCAAGGCAAAACGGGTTGCTGAAAATGGAAGAGCTCATCCGGGAGGACAACCGGTTTTCAGACGCATTTTTGCGTAAGGCCGTCAGTTTGGTTGTCGAAATCTCCAGCCCGGAGCTGATTCGTAAGGTATTGTATAACTATATTTTTTCATCCAACTATGTCAGCAACCAGCGCTTTTTGAATTGCGTCATTATTACCGAGACCATTTTGGCAATTAGCCGGTCAGAGGATACGGACTATATTTTTACCTATCTGGTGCCCTCGTATTTTGGGATGGAATACGAAAACGAAGCACTGCATGTATACGAGAATTACAAAGAACAACTTTTGCATGCACCAAAGCCGGAATAAAAAGTAAGCAAATTAAATTTTACAAAAAAAGCAGAAACGGGTTTATAAAAACCTGTTTCTGCTTTTTGCTTTAAAGCCCACGGCAGGGTTTGGCGCTGTTTTGTTTAAAACTTGAATCAAAGTAAAAACCGGCCATATAGCAGCCGGCTTGTTAAATGCTTGCAAAAAAGGTGCGCCATTCAAAAGTGACAAGGGTCAACAGTGTTGCCGTGAAAACCCTTAAACGGCAGGGGGTGGGTCACTTGCAAAGGCTGTTTGTGGCGGTGCCAAAGGGGGCTGTGCGGGATGACGGGGATTTGCTGATACCACACGCACGGCCAACGTAATGGCTGTAATCAAATCCGTGGCGGGTTGGCTGTCCAGTGCCATAGCTTTCAAATAAAGTTCACCTTGGTCACTTACAACGTAGTGAGGGGGTAACTGGTTCAGCGCGTAGGCAATCATGTCATTGCGGCAAATAGGGCACATGCAGCAGTGCAGCGTAGGGGCCATGGCATCCAACTGCTGTTCTACAAGTAATTCCATTACATTGCGGTAAGGGCGCATGGGAAGCTCACCTCGTTTCTCGCAATTTCTCGCATTTCAATTTTAAGTTTATCATATCCGCCTTGTGCTGTACAGAGAGTTAATAAAAAATCATAATTAACAGCATACCAGTGCTTTAGTTTTAATAGGATACGACGAAAATGATTAGTGAAAGCCTAAATAAATGGTTTTCTTCCCGGTATCTGCAGGGCCCGCAGGTATAAGGGTTGAAGATAGATTAAACGCACGTGGCCATGGACGGCTGCGGACAATTACAAGGAGGTTCTTTATTATGGCAATGGTTGTTAGAAGTAACATCATGGCGGTCAACGCAAACCGTCAGTTGGGCATGAACAATTCACAGGTTGGTAAGAGCTTGGAGAAACTGTCTTCCGGTTTCCGCATCAACCGCGCAGGCGATGACGCTTCCGGTCTTGCAATCAGTGAGAAAATGAAAGCACAGATCAAAGGTCTCGAGACCGCTTCCGCCAACAGCCAGGACGGCGTTTCGCTGATCCAGACCGCTGAAGGTTCTTTGACCGAAGTGCACAGCATGCTGAACCGTATGGTTGAGCTGGCCGACAAGGCCGCCAACGGTACTATGGATGCCAGCGTGGACCGTGCTTCTTTGGAGAAGGAAGTCACCGCTCTGAAGGCCGAAGTTAACCGCATTGCAGACAGCACCAACTTCAACGGCATTAAGCTGCTGAACGGCGACCTTGGCGGTTATACCAACACAGTTGCTGGTGACTTTACCTCCGCTTCGATTAGCGGTGGCAAGCTCGGCACAAAGTTGGGCAAAGCTGTTATTATTGACTTTGGCACACTGACCGCTGCCACCCAGCCCGGCGACCTTGCTGCAACCGGTATTTCTGTTGGTGGTACTGCGCTGACTGCTGGTGCTGGCCATTATGCATTGAGCAGCAAGAGCGGCGACGGCACCAACGGCGGTACGTTGACCTACAACTTTGTTGTCGACGACAAGACCTTGTTGACAGCAGAGCAGGCCGAAGCTTTGGAGGGCACGACCCTTTCCATCAAGCACGGTGCAATTGCTGGTAGTGCGGATTCTACTGTTACAGTTGCAAACAATGCCACTGGCGGCGGACTGACCCTGCAGATTGGTGATACTGCCGATAGCTTCAACCAGGTGAATGTTTCGGTTGCCGACATGAGCACCGTCGGCCTTGGCATTGCCAGCCTGTCGGTTGCTGACCAGGATTCGGCTGCGGCTGCCCTTAGCCTGCTGAAGAACGCTGCAGGCGGCGGCGCAATCAACACTGTTTCTGCTACCCGTGCTGACCTTGGCGCCCTGCAGAACCGTCTTGAGCACACCATCAACAACCTGGATGTCGCGTCGGAGAACATGACCAGCGCGAACAGCCGTATCCGTGATACCGATATGGCGAAGGAAATGATGGAGTACACCAAAATGAACGTTCTGAGTCAGGCCGCTCAGGCAATGCTTGCCCAGGCGAACCAGCAGCCCCAGAGCGTGTTGCAGCTGCTTAAGTAAGCTACAACTATTATACCCAACGTTTCAAAGTAAAAAGCCCCGCGTCTTTGGCGCGGGGCTTTTTTGCCCTGTGTAACTTGGAGGGCCAAAGCAAAATGGAGCCGAAGCAGAGCAGAATATAAAAGACGGCCTCACTCCGTTCGAAATCCGGAGCAAGGCCGCCTAAATTGTGGCTATTCTGCGACAGGGCTTTTATTTCTTTGTCTGTTCAATGGGAATCGGTCCACTTTTTTTCACTGTCCGTTTCCCGGGGTATCGTCCACAACCACTTGCTTTGTGCGGGGTTTCTTTTTGTAGTTTATACAAGAACGTGAAATTTGATTATTTCCCGGCTTGCTGGTGCAGCGCTTTTGCCAGCTTTTTTTCAGCGGGCAACTGCCTGCTGCGGGGGTAAACGCTGCGGTACCACTGAAACAGCTGTGCGGCATCGGCCGGCTGTAACAGCGGCACCAGCGGCAGGGCAAGGGACTGTGCTGCTTCCAGCATCCAACGCGCGCAAGCCGTTTGCGGTGTGTTGTCGGGGCATTGCAGCGGTGCTTCGCACAAGCAGCGCAGTGCAAAGGCCGCCTGTGTATGCGAAATAGGGGCGGTTGTCATCTGTTCAATCAGTGTCTGCAAACCATCGGCAAAACGGTCGTGGCAGGCGTCGTTGCGCAGCGCATCTCCAAACCCCAGCAGCCCGTCGGTCGGGCCGCGTTTTGCCGCCTGCTGCTCTACCTCGGCAAGGTAGTCTTGTATCAGTGCAGGCAGCTTTTCTAACAACCTCTCATTTGCCATTGCCGTTATGCAAAAGGGTTTTCAGTGGGGTAGGGCAGTTCTTTGGGCTGGTTGTACGAAATATCGGCAATGCCAAGGTATTTGAAAATCTCATAAAACGCTTTGCCATAATGCCCAAATGCAATGGCGGCATGATGCGGGAAGTGCTTTTGAATCAGCACATGCCGGTAAAAACGATTCATTTCAGGGATCGCAAAAATACCAATCGAGCCAAAGCTCTCGGTGGGGGCATCCAGCACTTCACCCTGTGCGATATAAGCTTTCAACTGGGTGTCTGCGGTGCTTTGCAGGCGGTAGATTGTCACTTCGCCCGCCTTGATGTCACCCTCAATCGTGCCGCGGGTGATGTCCGGCTCCGGCAGGTCAGGCTCCAGGTCGCGTTTCATGATCAGCTGGTAGCCCATATGCGGGTTGCGCAGCAGGCTGGTGCAGGTGTTGCCGCAATGGAAGCCCATAAAGGTCTCAGGCAGTGCAAAGTCATATTTGCCCTCAATGTTCTTTTTGTACATTGAGGCGGGCACGGTGTTGTTGATATCCAGCAGCGTGACCGGCTTGCCGGAAACGCAGATGCCAATATACTCACTCAGCGCGCCGTAAATATCAACTTCGCAGCTGATGGGGATCCCGCGTGCGGTAAACCGGCTGTTGACGTAGCAGGGTACAAACCCAAATTCTGTTTCAAATGCGGGCCAGCACTTGTTTGCAAACGCAACATAGCGGCTGGTGCCTTTATGTTCTTCCATCCAATCGGTAAGGGTTATTTCATATTGGGCAAGGCGGGGCAGTACACCGGCATACGGGTTGCTGGCCCCAAGCTCTGCGGCCATTTCTGCCGCGACTGCAGCGATGCGGGAATCCCCTTTGTGCTTATTGTAGGCAGCCAAAAGGTCAAGCTCGGAGTTTTCTTCTACCGCGACGCCAATGTCGTACAGCGCTTTAATGGGTGCATTGCAGGCCAAAAAGTCGTTGGGACGCGGGCCAAACGCAATGAGTTTCAGGCCTTTTAACCCCACAATGGCCGTGGCGATGGGCAAAAACTCATGAATTTTTTCAGCTACTTCGCTGGCCGTGCCAACAGGGTACTCGGGGATATAGGCGGTGCGGTGGCGCAGGTTCAGGTTGTAGCTGCAATTCAGCATGCCGCAAAAGGCATCGCCGCGGCCATCGTACAAATCGCCGTCGCCCTCTGCCGCTGCAACATACATAATGGGGCCGTCAAACCAATCGGCCAGCATGGTCTCTGGCGTTTCCGGCCCAAAATTGCCAAGGTAGACGATTAAAGCATTGACATTGTGGTCTTTTACGTCATTCATTGCAAGGTGGGCATCCTGTTCGGTCTGTACCGCAACGGGGCATTCATACAGCCCCTCACCAAATGCTTTTACAATGGCGCTGCGGCGCCGCTGGGCCAAACTGACGGGGAAGCACCCGCGTGAAACAGCGATGATACCGGGAACAATTGTGGGAAGATTGCCGATCATAAGTCATTACCTCCAGTTTTATCAAAATCAGGACAATGTATCGGCGAGGGTAATATTCTCACCGGTAAGGCCAATCCATGCGCCGGCAGCTGCCTCGGCAGAATCCGGGTGGGCAAGCAACCATTTGTTTTGGGCCCACAGTAGCCGGTTTTCGGGCGCGGCGTCTGTGAGGTGCGGTTTTTCGGTATTGGTGCCGCGTGGCAATGCAATCATCACCCGAAACCCTTTATTTGCATCAGTTTGGCAAGGTGCATAGTGCAAGGTAGTGGCATAAACCTCTACCAGCACGCCGGCAGGCACCCAAAACGCTTTCACCTTTGCGGTGTCCAGTTTGCCTTTTTTTACTTCGGCAAGGGTGGCCACCAGCAGAATAAAATCTTCGGTGCCAAGGTTAAACTCGCTGTCGCGGTGATATTCAAGGCAGTTGAGCTTGGTGTTATGCCCATTGCACCAGCCAAACTGTACCGGCATACCACCATACAGTGCAGGCCCCAGCACCGCGGCATCGGGCAGTGTTTCCAGTGCCGGTTCTTGCGGTACATAGTCGGTGCCGGCAGGCAGGGGGGTGGCGGTGTTCAGCGCGTACAAAAACGCCGCAAGCGTATGCCCTTCACAAATTCTGCCATAAGGGGAAAAAGAGGCGTCGGTCACCCGTTCAATTTTCATACAGATCCTTCTTCCTGTTTTCAATGGTATCTGCGATGGGCAGAAGTTACACCGTCATGGCAGGAAACAGCGGCTTCAGCGCGGGGTACAGTTGATGGAATACCTGATACCGCGCTTCGTACTGCTCGGCAAGTGCCGGCGTGGGGGTAGTGGTCGCCTTGACCCGTACCAGCTGCCGCGCCGCCTGTGCCACAGTTTCAAACTGCCCGCAGGCAACGGCCGCCAGCATGGCACCGCCATAGCCGGGGCCCTCTTCGGTCTCCACGCTGTCCAGCTCCATATTCAGCACATTTGCAAAAATCTCTCGCCACAATGCACTTTTAGCGCCGCCACCACAAACGGTACTGCGCGCGGGCGCAACCCCAAGGCTGCGTGCCACTTCCAGCGAATCACGAATGGCAAAGGCAACGCCCTCCAGCATAGCCAGTGTCATGGCGGGCCGGGTAGTGTCCATCGTCATGCCCAAAAAGGCGGCACGGGCACCGGCATCATTATGCGGGCTGCGTTCGCCCATCAGGTAGGGCAGAAAATACACGCTGTTTTTGCCCAGCAGATCTTTGGGTATCTTAGCCTCTTCACCTTTATAATCGCTTGTACCAATGATGGCATTCTGCCACCAGGTATTGCAGGATGCGGCAGATAAAATGCAGCCCATCAGGTGGTAGCCACCATCGGCATGCGCAAACGAGTGCATCGCGTTGTGCGGGTCGACCCCAAACTGATCATTTGAGATGAAGATGGTGCCCGATGTGCCAATGCTGATGTTGCAGCGCCCAGCCCCAACAGCGCCGGTGCCCACGGCGGCAGCGGCGTTGTCCCCAGCGCCCGCTGCAACCTTAACCGTGCCGGGCAGGCCCAGCAGGTCTGCCATGGGGGCGGTCAAGGTGCCAACGGTCTCATAGCTGTTGTACAGGTGCGGCATCCAGCTTCGCGGCACACCGCAAAGAGTTAGCATTTCGCTGCTCCAGCATTTATTTTTGACATCTAAAAGCAGCATACCCGAGGCATCGGAATAATCGGTGCAGTGTACCCCGGTCAGCTTGTAGTTGATGTAGTCTTTGGGCAGCATGATCTTGTCAATCTGGCTAAACAGCGTTGGCTCGTGTGATTTCATCCACAACAACTTGGGTGCGGTAAACCCGGCAAATGCAATATTGGCAGTGTAAGCCGACAGCTTTTCACGGCCAATTACTTCATTCAGCCAGGCGGTCTCTTCGCTGGTGCGGCCATCATTCCACAAAATAGCGGGGCGCAGCACCCGGTCGTTTTTGTCCAGTGCTACAAGGCCATGCATCTGCCCGCCTGCACCAATACCGGCAACTTGTGTTTTATCACAATTTTGCGTCAGCTGCTGAATGCCGGCGAGGGTCTCGCGCAGCCAGTCCTCCGGGTTTTGTTCACTCCAGCCCGGCCGTGGGTAGTTGATGGGGTAATCACGCGATACCATGTTGTGAATCTGTCCCATCTCATCCATTAAAATCAGTTTTACAGCAGAGGTGCCAAGGTCGATCCCAATATACAGCAAAACAATTCCCTCCCTGGCCGGCACAGTTACTGTACCGGCCTGTTTATTGGTTAAGCTTTTCCGGTTTTGTGGTTCGACACGACATCAAAAATAACAGCAATCAACAACACAGTGCCTTTTACGACATACTGCCAGTTGTTATCAAGGCCGTAAATCGACATGCCCTGGTTGATAACGCCCAGCAGAATAGCACCGATCATCACACCGGGGATCGTGCCGCTGCCGCCATAAGCGGATGCGCCGCCGATGAAGCAGGAGCCAATGGCGTCCATCTCGTAAGACATACCGGTATCGCCATTGACCGAGCCAATGCGCGCTGCAACAAGCAAGCCTGAAAAACCGGCCAGCACGCTCATCGAGCAATAAGCGGCAAAATACACTTTGCGGGTGTCGATGCCGGATAATTTTGTGGCCTTTTCATTGCCGCCCACTGCGTAGAAATAGCGACCAAATGCTGTTTTTGATGTAATAAAAGCATAAACCAAAATAACCAGCAAAATCCAGAGCAACATGACGGGAATACCTTTATAATTGGTGAGTTTCCAGCTATAGGCAATGATCAATGCGTCAATCACTGCAATTTGAGCAAACGCCACGACGGCAGAGCCTGTTTCATAATTTTTGCGAGCCTTTTTGATGCGGCCCAAAATAGTAAACAGCACCAATAGCACAGAGACGACAATACCGGTAATCAAAGCGGACCAATGTAAGTCGCCATCAATGCCGGGCACTGTGATGTAGGAGGTAAAGGTGTTTAAAAAGGAGTCATTTGAAATATTGACGGTTTTGGAGGCAAGCACTACACGGCCCAGCCCGCGGAACAAGAACATGCCGGCCAGTGTGCAGATGAAGGGTGGAATATGAATGTAGCCGACCCAAAAGCCTTGCCAGATACCGATTAGCACGGCAAAAACCATGCAAAGAACAATGGTCAAAAAAGCGTTCAAGTTCAGCTTTGACATTAGTTGTGCCGCCACGGCACCAACAAGACACAAAATAGAGCCGACCGAAAGGTCAACGTTGCCGCCAGTCAAAATGCAAAGCAACATGCCGCAGGCCATTACCAGCACATAGGCGTTTTGCAGCAGCAGGTTTGAAATGTTCTGTGCATACAGCAGGCGGCCGCCCGTGAGGGCGGTGAAGAAGACGAACACCACTGCGAGGGCTATCGTCATCGTATACTTCTTGAGAAAGGCAGATACTTTCATATATTTACGCTCCCTTGTTATCTTCTTCGTTCCCCTTATTGTCCGAATGAAGAATTGCTGCCATGATTTTTTCCTGTGTTGCTTCTTCTGCCGTCAATTCCGCCACAATGGCGCCCTCATTCATGACGTAAATGCGGTCGCACATGCCCAGCAGCTCCGGCAGCTCAGACGAGATCATCACGACGGATTTGCCTTTAGATACAAGATCGTTCATGATGCAATAAATCTCGTACTTTGCGCCAACATCAATGCCGCGGGTCGGTTCATCCAATAGCAGAATATCCGGGTCGGCAAACATCCATTTTGACAGCAACACCTTTTGCTGGTTGCCGCCGGACAGGTTGTTGACCTTTTGCTGTACCGTCGGGGTTTTTGTTTGCAGTGCCTCTTTGTACTCATTGGCAACACGGTTTTCTTCGTCTACATCTACAATACCGCGGTGACATACCTTTTCCAGCCGGGCCATGGTGTTGTTGCGCGCAATTGTGTCAATCAGCACTAGGCCATTGGCCTTGCGGTCTTCGGTGACATAGGCAATACCGGCCTCAATGGCTTCACGTTCGTTTTTAGGCCGCACTTCTTTGCCGTCGACAAACATTTTGCCACTGATATTTGCACCGTAACTTTTACCAAAAATAGACATGGCAAGCTCAGTACGGCCTGCGCCCTGTAAACCTGAAAAACCGACAATTTCGCCCTTGTGTACATGGAAAGAAACGTGGTTGACGACGCATTTGTCAGTGTATACGGGGTGGCAAAGGCTCCAGTCACGCACTTCAAGGCCTATTTCCTCGCTGATGTGGTGCTCCCGTGCAGGGTAACGGTCAGTGATCTCCCGGCCCACCATTCCACGGATAATGCGGTCTTCATCAACATGGTGGTCGCTGTTATCCAGCGTTTCGATCGTTGCGCCATCACGCAAAATGGTGATTTTGTCAGCGACATAGGCAACTTCGGATAACTTGTGTGAAATCAGAATAGAGGTCATGCCTTGTGTTTTAAATTGCAATAACATATCCAGCAACATTTTAGAATCTTCTTCGTTCAAAGAAGAAGTGGGCTCGTCCAAAATCAACAGTTTTACATTTTTAGAAAGGGCCTTTGCAATCTCTATAAGCTGCTGTTTGCCGGTGCCGATATCCTTGATGAGCGTTGTGGGGGCATCTTTCAGCCCAACCTCCCGCAAGTGGGTTGCTGCCTGGTTGAACGTTTCATCCCAGTCAAGCCCAAAGCGGCCACGCCGCTCATTACCAAGAAACATATTTTCTGCAATGGAAAGCTCTGGCACCAGGGCAAGTTCCTGATGGATAATGACAATACCGACCTTTTCGCTGTCTCGCACATTTTTAAAGTGGCACTCTTCACCATTATAGATAATGTTGCCCTCATAGTCCCCAAAAGGGAACGTACCGCTGAGCACATTCATCAAAGTGGATTTACCGGCGCCATTTTCACCCACGATGGCGTGGACTTCACCGCGTTCAACCTCCAGGTTGACATTGTCCAGCGCACGCACACCAGGGAAAAGCTTTGTGATGTTTTTCATCACCAGAATATTATCAGCCAAAATAAACGCCCTCCTGTTTTGCTGTTAGGGGCAGATAACAGCCGATAGACACCATTGTTTTATGCACCAAAAGGGCGGGGCCTCTTGCCCCGCCCAGTCCGTGCGTGTGGCCACTGATGTTTGGGCTGCTACGGTTTTTAATTAGCCCGCTGCTTTCGGGTATCCGTTGCTGTCCATCGTGTAGTAACCGGTGTCAACCAGTTCAGTTTTGATGTTGTCTTTTGTTACAACGCTAGGCACCAACAGGTAAGAGGGGATGATGCCGGTGTTGTTGTCGTAGCTCTTGGTATCATAGGTGCAGTCGAATTTCCAGCCAGCCGAAGAAATCAGGCCTTCGTCCGGGGTTTCGCCGTTCATGATCGCCATGCCAACATCCAGCGTGACAACGGCTTCGTTAGCCACTGCCTTATAAACGGTCATGCTCTGTTTGCCATCAATAATATTGGCGAGGTTGGCTTCGTCGCCGTCCTGCCCGGTGATGATGGGCTGGTTGTCGCCCGCATAGTCGGATGCGATTGCCTGTGTTACGCCAAGAGCTGTCGAATCGTTCGAGCACAGCGCAACATCAAGTGTGGTGCCATTGGAGTAGTACGAGCCCAGAATGTTCTGCATACGGCTCAAGGCAGTATCGGTAGACCACGAAGCGGTTGCAACCTGCTCAAAAGCGGTCTGGCCCGACGGTACTTTCAGGATACCGGCATCGATGTAGGGTTTCAGCACATCAAATGCGCCATTGAAGAAGAACCCGGCGTTGTTGTCGGCGGGGTCACCAGCGGTGAATTCGATGTTGTAGGTTTTTGAAGTGTCCTTCAGGTCAAGTTTCAGGGTATCGACAACAAACTGGCCCTGCAACTTGCCGACTGTGTAGTTGTCAAAGGAGACATAATAGTCGATTGCTTTGGTGTTCATGATCAAGCGGTCATACGAAATAACGGGGATACCCGCTTGGTCGGCAGAATCAAGAACGTTCGACAGGCTCTCACCGTCGATTGCCGCGATCACCAACAAATTCACTTTGTCTGCAATCAAGTTTTCAATGTCGTTGACCTGCTGGTTGACATCGTTATCCGAATAAACCAGTTCAACTTCGCAGCCTTTGCTTTCAAATTGTTTCTGCAGGAAAGAGCCATCACGGTTCCAACGTTCCAAAGACTTGGTGGGCATTGCAATACCCACTTTGCCGCCACCGGTAGTAGCCGTGGACGAAGCGGTAGAAGCGGTGGATGCCGCAGGGGCCGAGGATGCTGCAGCAGAAGAGGAACTGCCACCGCAGGCTGCAAGGGAAAGTGCCATCATTAATGCGACGAACAATGCAAGTGATTTTTTCATCTTTCTTTGCCTCCTTTTAATAAACAACCATTGCCATGCGAATAACTTTAGTTAACTTTCTTTACTAAAGTTTGCGCTTTTATCTTACTGTGCATGGGAGAAAAAGTCAACGGTTTTTTGGTATAAATAGTTAACTTTGTAACAGCATACAAAAAGAAACTGTGCGTTTTGTAACTTTAGCAAAATGATTTTAAAAAAGTAATGAAAAAACAATATTTACCATATTTGGTAAATATATACTTTTTAAATATCTTGCAAAACTATTTTTGGCAATAAAAAAACCATGCGGGAAAACCCACATGGTCAGCCGTTTAAAAAGCCAATAAAATTTAGATTTAAATAGTCTCAATAAAGTCGCGTATAAAGTACAATGCAACCCCAAGCATGACCGCTCTGCGTGGGTAGAGACACAGGTCGATATACTCAGCGTTGTCCTCAAACGTGTTCAGCGCGGCGGTGCGGCGGCGGAGGTCCGGCAAAAAAGGCGTCATGTACTGTGACAGAAAGCCCCCAAGCACCACATCGCAGTCTAACGCCATGCGAATGTTGTTGATACCGATTGCAAGGTGTTGCAGCAGATCTTCCCACAAGGTTTCATACTCCGGGTTGTGCTGTTCTAAGCCTGCAAAAAATTCTTCCAGCGTAATGCCAAGGTCGGTGCTGATGCGTTTTGCAGAGCAATAGCACTCCATACAGCCATTTTTACCACAGGCACAGGCAAGCCCGCCGGGCTCGACGCACATATGCCCAAATTCACCGCTGCGGTGGTGCATACCAAAGTAGGGGGCTCCATTGAGCAGCACCGCACCACCCACACCGTTTTCCAGCGACAAGTAAGCCATACTGGATTTTTCCGGCTGTAAGAAATATTCTGCATAACCGCCGCTGGTGCCGTCGTTTTCCACGTAAACAGGGTAGCGAAGGTGTGCAATCAACCCGTCAATGCTGATGTTGGTCATGCGCAGGGTAGGGGCAAAGGTGATTTGCTTTTTTTCTTCATCAATTACGCCCGGCAGCGCAAGGCCAATGCCCAGCAGTTTATGGCGGTCTAAGTTGTTTTCATCTATAAACTTTTCCAGCTCATCGGCAAGCAGCAGGCCAAGGTCCGGTACGCAATGCATTTCAATTTCATCTGTTTTTTTGTACGCAAGTTCTTGCAACTGCAAGTCTGCCGCAAGAAACCTCAGCCGGTCGTCGGTAATTGAAACACCAATGGCAAACCGGGCCCCTTGTGTAATGGTATAGCCCACGGCGCGTCGCCCGCCGGTAGAACGTTGCATACCACCATGTTGAATCAGGCTGGCACTTACCAGCTCCCCAATATTCTGGTGTACCGTGGGCAGGCTGAGGCCAAGAAGCTGCGCAATCTCCTGTTTTGAAAGCGGCTCTTTTGCATTGTACAGGCACTGGTAAATACTGTTTCTGGTTTGACGACGGCGTTCGGTAATCGGTGCGGTCAGTTTTTCCATAATTAAAAACCCCTAGTATCTTTTGTAAAAGTACTTTGTTTTTGTTTTAATGGTAGCATCAAAACAAAAAAAGTCAATCCCCAAAGCAAAAGACAACAGAACAATGCCGAACCTTGTGACAAGGGGGTATGAATAGAAAGTAGTTACAACAATTAAGATAGCGGGCGCAAATCTTCTACAAAGGGCAGCCTTGCAGGGTTGCCCTCCGCCCGCCAGATTTGTTTTTGCTGTGGGGCATAGACAACCGACCAAACGGTGTCTTTGCCGGTAGCCCTGTCATATTGGCAAAGAAACCCCTCTTTTCCGGCCAAAAGGGCCTTGGCACGGCCGGGTGTCAAGTCACCGGGATGTGCCGTAAAATAGCTTTTCAGGGTTTCGTAGCGCTCTTGCGCCTGCCAAGTGTCCTGCGGCAGGTTGTTGTGCGGGTGCATAGCAGTGGTGTGAAACATGTTGGTGGCATAAACGGCAGAGTGGGTATTATCAAGGTGTTGCACAGCCAATGCAGTACTGCTGAATTCAAACAGGGCCCCGTTGCCGGTCTCGTCGGCAGTGACTAGGGTGCCACTGCCGGCGCGCGGCACGGTGCGCAGCAGCTGTTCTACTTCCTTTGTGGTGCGGCACTGCTCAAGGCTAAGGCGCAGCAACATCCCCACGTTGAGCCCCGGCCTGAGGGTATCCAGGGCCACAGAGGTCAGCCCAACGGCAAGGCCGTGGCAGTTCATGCCGTCCTCCATTTCCACAAAAGCGGTCGTGTTGCCATTAAAGCTGTAAGCAGGGCCATCCAGCCGGTAACCGGCATTGATATAAAGTTCTTCCATTGCAGTAAAAAAGTCGCTGTTGCGCCCCAGCAGCAAACCGCTGTTTTGGCTTTGGGCAATAAAGCAGGAACAATGGGTGTCGGCTTGCGGCAAAATGCAGTACATGCTGAATAGTACACAGCACAGGTCCTCAAAATTGCAGCCCTGCCCATCGGCTATGCCGTGTAGTTCCTGCAATACAGCGGGGTAAAACTGCTCATAAAACGGCAGGCAGGCGCGGGCAAATGCCCGGCGTTCGCTTGTCAGAGGGAAAGGGACAGTCTCCAGCAACAACTTACCATTTTTTTGGAGCATGCTGCCCCAGCCATACCCGATTTGCTCGTGGGTACCGCAGAATGTAACATGATTCATTTTAGTGTCTCCTATACTTCAAAATGTAAGTTATCGATAACTGTGTACCACAGGGTAACTCAATAAAAATTTTAAGTCAAGCAATAAAAAAATAAAGCTGGGCGGGCCTTGTAAAAGGGCCATTTGAGGCCATAAAATCATCCACAACAATATAAAAACCAAGGTGCGTGCTTGAAATAACCAACAGGCTTCACAGAGATAAGTACCAACAAGTTTTTGGGTTGCTTATGGCAACTGGCTTTTGTAACTTGTGGTGGCCACCCAGCATAGTCACCATGTATTTCCGTTGACAAAATAGATTTACGAGTGTTACATTGAACGAAGTAGAGGACGGCAGAAAAAAGAGGTGATCTCTGTTGAGACAAATTCGCAATATGTCCGTCAAGCGCCGGATCATGGTTATTTTTCTGGCCATCGCATTGCCGACAATCTTAGTATTGGGGATTTATACGACTACGGCGATGACGGAGTTGCGCACAAAGTTTGCCAAAGCGGGCGAGTCATCTCTCAGGCTGGTTGCCTCTTCTTTGCAAACACAGATGAATACGGTGGAGACCTACATGGTAGACACCGCCCTGCACAGTGAAAACTTGCGCCGTTTAGGGGAAAAGACCAACCGCACTCAGGCGTATCTGGATGGGTACGAGACGAGCCAAGAGTTTTCAGCAGTGATATCTGCCAACGAAGCATTGATGGGTGTGATGATGTACAGCGTACCCAATGAGCTTTTCATGGCGCAGTATGGCACGGTGGCTGGTGGCGGGCCGGAACAGAAAACAAAAATAAAGCAGATAATGCAGCAGAAAATCACAGAGCTGACAAATGCTGAACCATTGGATACGGAAAACTGGTTTGACATCGAAGTTGGCGGGCGCACCTATTGGGTGAGGGTGGTTCGCTATCGTTCGGCTTATTTGGTGAGTACGATCGACTTGGGTCTGTTTTTGGATAAAGTAATCAAACAGTATAGCTTTGATGGCCATATGATCCTGATGGATAAAACGGGGAGCCTCATTCTCAATGGGGATGCTGAGTTGGACTTTAGCCGGATGCAGTGGAAAACGGGCGGATATGGGACAATCAACTACAAAGGGCAGTCTTACTTAGTGGTAACGGCATCGGCAGAACAACTGTACTTCTTTTATCTGATGCCTTTTTCGGGTGGGCGCGAAGCCATTCAACCACTGGAACTGGTGTTGGCGGTGTGTTTGGTATTGGTGCTGGTGGTTATCCCGGTAATGTGGGTCTATCTGCGTCGCACAGTATTCCGGCCATTGGATTCGCTGGTGGGCACGATGGAACGAATCAGTCAGGGTGAGCTGACAGCCCGCCCCAGCACGCAATACAGAAATAAAGAATTTAAGCAGGTAAATGATACTTTTAACAATATGATCGGCCAGATCACTGATTTAAAAATTGACAGCTATGAACGCCAGCTTGAGGCCGAACGCAGTGAAATGGCTGCATTAAAAATGCAAATCCGGCCACATTTTATGCTTAATTGCCTCAAAAATGTATATGCGTTAGCGGGCACGGGGCGCACGGGTGAAATTCAGTCTTTGATTTTGCTTTTGTCGCGGCACTTACGGTATGTGCTTTCTTATAAAGAAGATACGATGCCGTTAGAAAAAGAAGTGGAACTGTGCCAAAACTATATTGAGCTGAACGGCGTGGGGCAGGAACATCCCATTACGTGCAGTGTGGAGCTGGACGGGCGGTTAGAGGGGTTGCCTGTACCGACGGTATCAATTTTGACTTTAGTGGAGAACAGCATCAAACACGGTGCGTGCGAAGGTAAGATTCTGAAAATTTTGATTACCGCCCACTGGCTAGAAATGGAGGATAGTGCTCTGGCAAACATCACGGTGAGTGACAATGGTCAGGGTTTTACGGCACAACAACTGGAAGAATTAAATAAGGCCTTGCCTCTGGAGGAAAAGGCTCATCACATAGGGTTGGCGAATGTGATGAGGCGGTTTCAGCTGCTATATGGGGATGAGCTTGCCGTGGCGTTTGCCAATAGCCGCGAAGGTGGTGCAAAAGTAGAATTGTTTTTGCCGTTGCAAACGGCGATAAGGGGGGGGAATCACTGTGAAACTGCTGATTGTAGATGATCAGATGAGTGTTGTAGAGGGGTTAAAACGAGGGGTTAACTGGAAAGCCATGGGGTTTTCAGAAGTGGATACTGCATATAATGCTGTGGATGCACGGGCCAGCCTGCGCAACAGCCCGGCGGATGTAATGCTGTGTGATATTGAAATGCCGATGGAAAGCGGCCTTGAACTGCTTGCATGGATGCGCGAACAGGGGATGCAGACTCGCTGCATCTTTTTGACGGCCCATACGAAGTTCAACTATGCTCAAGAAGCTGTGCGTTTGGGGGGGGTCGACTATATTATTCAACCGGCTCCTTATTCGGAGATCGGCAGGGCGGTAGCAAAAGCGGCGAAAGATGTGCTTAGCAGCAGAGAACAAGTGCAGTTGCAACAGATGGGAAAGGCATTTCACCAACAGGAGACGGCCATTGCAGCGAATGTATTGCGTGGTTTTTTGCGTCTTCAACCCAATGGCCGTGATGTAACTACGCTCGAAAACCTTGGCATTTTGCCCTTGCGCAGTAAATTAGGGTATATTGTGCTGCTGCATATTGTGCATTGGAAAGATGGGGTAGAGCCCTGGGTTGGCCCGCTGATGACCGTGGCGATCGGTAACATGGCCAAAGAAATGTTCGAGCCTCACGGTGAGTTGTCGGTAGTTTCATTTATGGATGATGACAGTCTTGTGCTGCTTTTGCAAAACACAGAGGGCGAAGAAATGCCGATGGAAAGTGTAGTACAGCAGTTGATGTTTTTGAAAAGTGTCTGCGAGGAATATATCCATTGTTCTATGGCATGCTATCTGGATGAGCCGATTCTTTTGGCAGATGCGCCCGAGCACTGGGAAAAGCTGAGGGCCATGAGAGATGATAATGTATCCCTGCGGGCCGGTGTATTTCAGATAGAGGAAAAACCTCGCATTCCCCACACGTTCCGCGTGCCGCAAATTCGAGGCTGGTGTGCGCTTTTAAAAGAAGGATATACCGAGGCCATGGAAAAAGAAGGTGTGGCCCTGCTGGATAAGCTGGTGGAGAATCACCAGTTGGATGCCGCCACTCTGCGTGCTTTTTACCAGGATTTTTTACAGATGATCTATTTTACGCTGGAGGGCAGCGAGGACAAGATGCATAAAATGTTTCACCGGCCAGAGGATTTAGAGCTTTACCGCAACGGCATGAAATCGGTGTACAACATGAAAAACCTGCTGCACCACGTGGCGGTGAATTTTACGGCACCTGTTTCGGTGAACGACCAGAAAACCTTAGTAGACAAAGTGCAACGGTATATCAACGAGCATTTGGAGAGCGAGCTTCGCAGAGATGAACTGGCAGAATATGTGCACCTGAACCCCGATTATCTAACGCGCATTTTCAAAAAAGAAACGGGCTTTACCATCAAAGAATATGTGATCCGCCAGAAGTTGGAAGAAGCAAGAAACTTATTAAGGGTCACGTCCCTGCCCATTAGTTTTATCGCCGCTAAGGTGGGCTACTGTAATTTTTCTCATTTCTCTTATGCTTATAAAAAGGTGCTTGGCATCACTCCCCAAGAAGAACGTCAAGGTGTCAGTGATAATTGAAGAAGGTCTTGATTTCGACAAGAGAAGTTCGCTTTTTTGGTAGTGTGCACAGGGGGGGCAGACGTATAATGAAACTACAGAATAGAGTTACAGTGCGTGCAGCTGCAGTATGCCTGACGTTGGTTTGCCTGGCCTCACTGATTGGCTGCGCCCGTACGGTGCAGCCGCAAGACGAGGCAAAACAGCCTGCCATTACCTTGAGAGTCCTTTCCGTCGGGTCTTCTGGCGAGAAAGCTTGCCAGCGTATCAGTAAGGCCCTCAGTGAAATCACCATGGAAAAATTCGGGTTTGCAGTGGAACTGCAGCAGGCTTCTATGTCCGCATATGACAACACATTATCCCGTGATATACTGCTGGGCGATGCCCCGGATCTATTCTGTTACATGCAGCCGGAGTACCTTTTGAACTGTGTGGAGGAAGGATACGTCGCCCCGTTGGATGATATGCTGAAAGAGTCGGAGTGGCTGAACAGCTATGTTGCGCAGGAACTATGGAATTGCGTGCGTGTGGGCGGGCAGATTTATGCGGTGCCGGCAAATAACAAGGTGAACTATAGCCTTGGCTTTTTAGCGCGGGCTGATATTGTGCGAGAGCTTGGGATTGAGCCCAGTGAGGTGACCACGTGGGACCAGCTTCACGATGTGCTTGTGAAAGTAAAAAAAGCTTACCCCGATATCGTACCCGTGGTGCCTCACTTTGGCCAAACCTTGCAGAGCCTGGGGCAGGACCCGCTTGGAGATAATTTGGGTGTACTGCTCGCGAACCGAGGCACAAAGGTAGAAAACCTGTACGCCAGTAGCCAATATGCCGAAATGTGCCAGCGCATGCACCAGTGGTATGAAGAAGGGTTGATACTAGAAAATGCTTCGCTTACGGACGATGCAGCGCCCCGCATGATGAAGCTGTGTAATGGTTTTGGCTTTTTCCCCCGTTTAAGCGACAATAATATTATGAGCAATACACGTTCTTATGGCGAAGAACTGGTAGCTTTTGTGCTTGGTGACCCCATTGCCAATAGTTCTTCTGTGAATTTGGGTTGGTGCGTAGCTTCAACCAGCCGCTACAAGCAGGAGGCGCTGCGGTTGATCGAGTTGTTATATATTGACCAAGAGGCAGCGGACTTGTGCATTTATGGGCAGGAAAACATCGACTATGTGCGCTTGGATAAGAACACGGTGACGAATATTGAAACGCTGCCTGCGGACGAATGGAGTACGGTTCACTGGGGCTGGCCTAACCGACAGGCGGCTAGTTCATGGACCTTGCCCGGTAAGATCATATACCATTTACCGGAGAGAGGTGCGCAACGTTCGCCTGCAATGGGGTTTGTATTTGATTCCACACCGGTGCAGTCGGCAGTAAACCGCTGCAAAACGGTAACGGATAAATATCACAACGCTTTGATGAGCGGCTATTTGGACCCACAGGACGCGCTGCCGCGCTTTCTTGCAGAGCTAAAGGAAGCGGGAATCGACGATGTGATTACAGAAAAGCAGGCACAGCTCGATACCTGGCTGGAGCACGGCACATAAGGCGCCGGCAGAGACAAAAAGTAGATGCTCGTGCTGTGCCGCGCTTTTAAAGGAGCGAATGGAGATGAAGCACGTAGCAGTGAACCCCTACCTGCCATTGTATGAGTACATACCCGATGGAGAACCGCGCCTTTTTGATGGGCGGGTCTACGTGTATGGTTCTCATGATACGGCAGGTGGGGACTATTTTTGTCAGGAGGATTATGTGGCGTGGTCCGCCCCAGAGGGGGACCTTGGCAATTGGCGTTATGAAGGGGTGACTTATCGCAAAGATCAGGACCCTTCAAACCCGGATGGTAAACTGGAACTATTTGCCCCGGATGTGGTGCAGGGCACAGATGGGCGTTATTATCTTTATTACTGCCTGCGTTTGTTGCCTGAGTTTGGTGTTGCAGTGAGTGATTCGCCTGCGGGCCCGTTTACTTTTTACGGGCATGTGCAGTGGCCAAACGGTGCAACTTTTACCGACCACATGCCCTATGATCCCTCAGTGTTAGTAGACGATGACGGATGCGTATATCTGTATTACGGGTTTTCTTCTTCCATGCTGGCGCAGCGTTATCATAACGAAATTAGCCCCGGTGCAATGGTGGTGAAACTAGAGCAGAATATGTTGACAGTGAAAGCTGAGCCAAAGAGCTGTATCCCATGGGAGGAGCTGGCGGTTGGGACATCCTTTGAGGGACACGCTTATTTTGAGGCCCCGTCGATACGCAAAATAAAAGGCAAGTATTATCTTATCTATTCCAGCCAATGGTGGCATGAGCTGTGCTACGCCATTAGCAGCCGGCCTGATGAAGGCTTTACTTATGGCGGTGTTATTGTGGATAATGCCGATATTGGCTTTCATGGGCGTACGTTGCCAGTATGTATACCAGGCAACAACCATGGAGGTTTGGTTTGCGCCAATGGTACATGGTATCTGTTTTATCATCGGCATACCAACACAAACGCTTATTCGCGACAGGGTTGTGCCGAGCAGGTGCAAGTGCTGCCGGATGGGAGCATTCCCCAGGTAGAAGTCACCTCGTGCGGGTTAAATGGTGCGCCGTTGCCCGCCAAAGGGGAATGGCCTGCTTCCATTTCTTGTCAACTTTATGGTGGCTTCCCAGAGAAAATGCTAGACCTGCCCAATTTAAATCGAGATACGATCCCCTATATCACCGAGACGGGTACCGGTGGACCAGCTCCTCAGCAGTTCATCCGTAATCTGCAAAATGGCGGCGTGGTGGGGTATAAATATTTTAACTTTACCGGTGATGCGTCCACAGTTATTTTGTGGTTGCGGGGCGATATGCGTGGTACGCTTCGCCTGTGTCTAGATGAACCCAATACAGTGCCTGTGGGAAAATGCCAGTTGCAGCTTGGCACTGCAGAGTGGCGGCCCACGACACTGGCGCTGCCGGCAAGTATGCAGGGGAGCTATGGTCTTTGTTTTCTGTTTGACGGCACAGGCAAATGTGATTTTTTACGTTTTGTGTTCTCTTGAAGAACGCGAAAAAAGTGAAAGTAATTATTTGAGAGGAGAAAATTGATGCGCATTTTGTATGTGGATATTGATACCCTGCGCCCAGACCATTTGGGATGCTATGGGTACGCACGAAATACCAGCCCTAATATTGATGCCATTGCACTTGAGGGGGTGCGCTTTACCGACTGCTATTGCTCCGATGCGCCCTGCCTGCCCAGCCGGGCGGCTTTAATGACAGGCCGCTTTGGCATCCACACAGGCTGTGTAGGCCACGGGGGTGTCAATGCCGAAATGCGGTGGGAAGGCCGAGAACGCGGCATGGCGGATTTCAACGGCCGCTATAACCTGCCGGCAGTGATGCGCCGGGCTGGAATGAAAACCGCCACCATCAGCAGCTTCCCAGACCGGCATGCCGCATGGTGGTTCAACGGCGGGTTTGACGAGTGCTACAATGTGGGCAAGCGCGGGTTAGAGCCTGCGCACGAGGTGGTACCGCTGGCGCTGGACTGGCTGGAGCGCAAGCAGGAGACAAAGGACTGGTTTTTGCACGTGCATTTGTGGGACCCCCATATTCCATACCGCACACCGGAAAGCTATGGTAAGCCTTTTGAAAACAGCCCGCTGCCCGACCCATGGATGACCCAAGAGCTGCTGGGGGTGCACCGGCGCACTAAGCCCGGTGGCCACAGCGCTTGTGAGGTGACAGGCTACGATAATATCCCCAACCCGGCCACGCCGCGCCAAATTACCGAGATCAAAAATACCGATGACTTTAAAACCATGATTGACGAGTATGATACGGGTGTCTGGTATGCAGATCAGCAATTAGGCCGTGTGTTTCAAAAACTGAAAGAGCAGGGGCTCTACGAAGATACGGTCATCATTGTCAGTTCTGACCACGGCGAAGATTTGGGCGAGCTTGGCAGCTATTGCGAGCATGGCGAGGCAGATTATACCACCACCCATATCCCTATGATCATTAAATGGCCTGGCTGTGCTCAAAACGCAGTATCCCACGGCTTCCACTATAATCTCGACCTGCTGCCCACCCTGATCGACTTGCTTGGCGGTGTGCCGGAGTTTACCTGCAACCGGGTGGTTGGCAAAATGAACCCTGTTCAGTACGATGGCGAAAGCTATGCCGACTGTGTGCGCACAGGTGTAGATGGTGGGCGCGACCACCTGATCGTCAGTCAATGTGCCCATGTGTGCCAGCGCAGCGTACGCTTTGGTGACTGGATGTATATCCGTACTTACCATGACGGGTACCACCTAACAGAGGGGGAAGAGCTTTTTAATGTAAAAGAAGACCCCCATGAGACTCGAAATTTGGCCGAAGAATACCCGGAAATATGCTGGCATGCGTCATGGTATTTGGAACATTGGGTGGCCGACAACATGCTCAGCAATATCCATAAAAGCCACGAAGACCCGCTTTGGAATGTTATTGCCGAGGGTGGCCCCTTCCACTGCCGTGGGTATCTGTATGACTACTGCGAGCGGTTGGAGCAGACCGGGCGCACCGACTGTGCCGAGGAGTTGCGCCGCCGACACCCGGAAGAACTGAAAGAGCGGTATTGATCCCGAAAGGAGCTTTCACTATGGCAAATCGTCCCCATATTATCATTTTCAACCCAGATGAAATGCGCGCTGGCGCCTTATCCCATTCGGGTAACCCGGCTGCCGCCACGCCTAATCTGGATGCGTTTGCCGCCAGTGAGGCGGTATCTTTCCGCAATGCCTATTGCCAGAACCCGGTGTGTGTGCCCAGCCGGTGCAGTTTCTTCACCGGGCTATACCCCCATGTGCACGGCCATCGCACGATGAGCTATTTGTTGCGCCCCGGAGAGGATACTTTGTTGAAAGAACTGAAAGAGGCCGGGTATCACGTGTGGATGAACGACCGCAATGATTTGACTGCCGGGCAGATCCCCGGTTGGACCGAGAGTCATGCGGATGAGATCTATTACAGCGGGCAGAAAAACCAGGGGCCCGGGGCTGAGGACCACGGCCTTCGTGGGGAGCCGGGGAATAAAAACTATTATTCCCACTACGAGGGCAAGCTGAAGTTGAACGAGCACGGCATCAACTATAATGGAGATGACGAGGTGGTGGATGCGGCAATTGACCGTATTCAAAACCGGCCGCAAGGCAAGCCCTTGTGTATGTTTTTGGGCCTTACTTATCCCCATGCCCCCTATCGGGTAGAAGAACCTTGTTTTTCTGCCATTGATCGGGCGAAGCTGCCGCAACGGGTTTGCGCTGCCGATTGCACAGGTAAGGCAAAAATATTGTCCCAGATTCGAAGCTATACCGGTATGGGTGAATACACCGAAGCGGATTGGGATGAATTGCGGGCCGTGTATCACGGCATGTGCATGAAAGTCGATGCTCAGTTTAGCCGCTTGGTGGCAGCACTGAAACAGGAAGGCATCTATGATGACTGCGCAATCTTTTTCTTGAGTGATCACGGCGATTTTGCTGGCGACTACGATTTGCCGGAAAAATGCCAGAACAGCTTTGAGGATTGTCTTACACGGGTTCCTTTCTTAGTGAAACTACCTAAGGGGATGCCGTTGGATGCGGGTATCAGCGACAGCTTGGTCGAGCTGGTGGATTTTTACGCCACAGCAATGGCAGTGGCCAATGTCGTACCTAGTCATACTCACTTTGGCCGCAGCTTGCTGCCCGTATTGGCCGACCGAAAGGTTAAAATAAGGGATTACGCTTTTTGTGAGGGTGGCCGACAGCCGAATGAGAAACATTGTGACGAATACCATCAGGCGGGGGAAAAGGGAGTACCGAAAACAACCCCTTACTGGCCCAAAATGATGGCCCAGCAGGATGATGAAGCCCATGCCAAGGGCATTATGATGCGGGGCGAACGGTATAAATATATCAGCCGCACGCTAGGCAGCGATGAACTGTACGATTTGCAGGTAGACCCCGGTGAAACGACAAACCGTGTCAAAGACCCGGCGCTTATGCCTGTGCTAAGCAGGATGAGGCTGGATATGCTCAAGTGGCTACAAGCAACAGACGATGTGGTTCCCTTTGATTACGATCAGCGGTTTACGCCGGAGATGCTGTGGGCACGAGTACGGCGCATGGTGCCCGCGGGGAAAGAAGACGAGGTTCGGCAAATGATTGCCGACAATGTCAGCTTTCCGGTTTTGATGAATTATTGCCGCACCTTGTCCGATTAGAACAAGGTAAATCAAATAGATGAAAGAACTGGCGGGGCACCCAGATGCCCCGCCAGTTCTTTCTCTTTCCGGCGCAGCCGACGCAAATGTCGCAAAAAGAAAAGTAAAAGTCTGATTTTGAATAGCCGAATGTCCTAAATACGAACTTGGTCGCAATTTTGATACCAACCTTTCGGGATTTTGAAAGCCGGGCGGCCTCGTGCATCTATATAATAAAGATGAGAAAAAACGCCGGGTGTGTGCCCCGGTTGCAACGACAGAGAAGGAGGCATTTCCCTATGCCGGAAAAAGGTAAGGTTTTGGTCGAAGTAAAAGACATTTGCAAAAACTTCGGCGTGACCATCGCACTGTCCCATGTGGACTTTGTGGTAAAGACCGGTGAAATTCGCGGTTTGATTGGTGAAAACGGTTCGGGTAAATCTACCGTTTCCTCTATCATCGCGGGCCTGCAACCCCCCAGCAGTGGCGAGATGTTCTACCAGGGCAAACCTTGGAGCCCCAAGGATGTACTGGAAGCACAGGATGCAGGCATCGGTATGATTGTTCAAGAGGCCGGAACCATTGCAAATATTTCGGTGGCGGAGAATATCTTCCTTGGCAATTATAAAAAATTCAAAAAAGGCCCGGCGATCGACAAAAAAGCCATGATAGCCGAGGCGCGCATGGCACTAAAAAAAATAGGCGTCACAGACATTAACCCGGCGCTGCCTACCCGCATGTACGACATGCAGGAGCGCAAGATCATCGAAATTGCAAAATGCATTTATAATGATCCCGATCTACTTATTATAGACGAAACTACTACAGCCCTAAGCCAGAACGGCCGCGACATCATTTACAAAATCATGCACGATATGGCAGATGCGGGCAAGGCCGTCATGATCATCAGCCACGACCTCAATGAGATGATAGCGCAGTGCGACACGTTAACGGTGTTGCGTGATGGTGTCATTATTGACAACATCAAAAAGGCCGATTTTGACTCTGACGACATCAAGCAAAAGATGGTCGGGCGCGAAATTAAGGGGCATTATTACCGCGAAGATACTGACGGCTACGGTGACGAAGTGGTACTGAAAGCCGATTGTATCACCACCATGCACAGCCTTTTGTGCTTTGACCTGGAACTGCATAAGCAGGAGATATTGGGTATTGGGGGGTTGTCTGACTGCGGTATGCACACCGTGGGCCGTGCCCTTTACGGTCTGGCACAGGTACTGGATGGTCAGGTACTTATCACGAAAAGCGGCACGGTCGTAAAAAATGCGCAGGTCGCGTTTAGAAACAGCATAGGCTATGTGTCCAAAAATCGTGATACCGAAAGTCTGGAGCTAAACGCCTCTATCTATAACAACATTGCTTCCACCGGTTACGACAAAAACAACGTGGGCCCATTCATCAGCCCGCGGAAAGAAAAGGCTTATGTGGATAAGCAGATCAAAACATTGACGATCAAATGTCAGAACGCCTATCAGCCTGTGCGCGCATTGAGTGGTGGCAACAAGCAAAAAGTGGTTTTTGGCAAATGGTGTGCCGATGATGCGGATATTTTAATTCTGGACTGTCCTACCCGCGGCGTGGACATCGGTGTTAAAGCTGCAATGTACCAGTTGATTTATGACATGAAAAAACAGGGTAAATCTATCATTATGATCAGTGAAGAATTGCCGGAACTGATGGGAATGTCTGATCGGCTGTTGATCATGCGCGATGGCGAAGTATCCGGTGAATTTTTCCGCAAAGATGGCTACGACGATCGTACGCTCATCGAATACATGATTTGAGGAGGGTAACAAACAATGAACGCAGATACCTCCATAAAGAAGAATGAGCAAGAGCTGAATCTAAGCTTGAAAGAGCGTATTGAGATCATCCGCTCAAACCGTTATTTTTTGATGGTTTTCCCCTTTGTGATGTTGGCACTGATCATTATGGCTTTTAGTATCGCCACGCAAGGCAACTTTTTTAGGCCAAGTGTGCTGAAGGGGGTTTTCAGCCAGGCCATCATCATCGGCACCTGCGCCACTGGTGTGGCTTTTATCTACTCAAACGGCAACCTGGATATTTCCATTGGTGCCGTGCTGGGCATGGCGGCCACTTTAGGGGTGCTTACCTACAATGCTACGCAATCTGCGCTTTTATTCGTGCTGGTCAGTATGGGGTCGGCGCTGGCATTGATGACATTCAACTGTACCATGAGTGTCATATTCCACATTAAAACAATTACCGTGGCAATCGTGGTCATACAAATATATGGGGCCATTACCACCTTGTTTATTGGCGGCGCAGGCAAAATCGAAATTCCATACGAAATAAGTGCATCGATGGAGGACGGCGGGTTTCGATACATTGCCTTTTTTATCTACTTCGCTTTTTGCGTAGTGATCTACCACTATACTAAGGTGGGCCGTGAATTGCGCTTTCTGGGCGGTAACGCGAACTGCGCCCGCCAGACAGGGATGTCCGATTCAAAAGCCACTTACATCAGCTTTTTAATGACGGGCCTTGGCGTGGGGCTTGCTGCAATATTCAGCGTTATTGATGTGTCGGCCGTCAGCGTGGAGACCGGGAGTGGCCTTGGCATGGATGTGATGCTGGCAACCGTGTTGGGTGGTATGTCTATTTTTGGCGGTGCGCGCTCTAACGCGTATGCGGGGCTATTGGGTGCTTTGACAGTGGCCGCTTTGAACAAGGGCCTTTTGATGGTAGGGGTATCTTCGGCCTTTATTCAGGCAATCCGAGGCCTCGTTTTCTTGGCATTGGTGTACCTTAACAGTGAGCGGCAAAGCCTGCTTCCTTCCCGCGTGCAATTCTAAAAAGGTTGAAACGCACTTCGGTGCGGTAGAGAGACAATTAAAAAAAGGAGAAAGAAAAAATGAGAAAAAACATTTGGAAACGTACAGCCACATTGTTCCTTGCGGGTGTTATGGCGGTAATCAGTCTGTCCGGTTGCGGCGGGGCATCTTCGTCCGCACCGGCGGCTGCCGCAGCTTCGGGCTCCACCACTTCTGCTGCCAGCAGCGACACCACTGTGCCCACGAAGCAGTTTGTCATTGGCGTTGCTGAGGCCCAGGCCAATGATGAGGTAACTACCCGTCGTGCTTACTACGAGGATTTTATCGCTCCGAACTATAATGTGAAATTCATTTTCTCTGAAGTGCTGAAAGATGATGCCGCAGTAAAGACATTCATCGAAAACTGCATCGATTCCGGCGCTGACGCTATTATCGATTTTAAGTCTAACTCTGCACAGATGGCGCGGATGTGCGAAGAAAACGGCGTGATATACACCGTACAGGGCATCCCTGATATGTCACCCGAGCTTGAAGATGGTAACTTCCCCTTGCATACAGGCTGGGTAGGTGCAGATAACGCCCAAGTGGGTAATCTGTTCCGTGATTGGCTGGAAGCAAACGCCAGCGCAGATGGCAAAGAAGGGTTCTTGATTTCCACTTCTTTGGCACCCCAGGGCAATGTCCAGCATGTTCAGGTATCCCGGTCGATTTTGGAGGGCTTGCAGGAAAAATACGGCCTGACTTATGAAAAAAGCATTGAAGACCTTGTTGCTTCCTCTGAAACAACCAATGTGGCCAATGACAAAGGCATCCTGATCACGTTGTATCCGGGCTCTCCCAACAAAGAGACCTGGTTGCCCGGTATCTCCTCTTTGCTGCAGACCGGCAAATATGCAATGTTCCTGAGCTCTGGCCAGACTTATAATCAGTCTGCCACTGCGGTGAAAGAAGTAGAGCAAGCTTTTAACATCGACATCAAGGTTGCCAGCATTGCTGCATTTAGCACTACTTTGACGACAGCTTTCAACACCAAGGATGCCAACGGAAACCCCAGCGTGGACATGGTGACGGTGAAGCCTTCCAGCGCATTGAACGCCTGCCTGTTTGCCGTTACCTACAACGCATTGAATGGTGCCATTGAAACGACCTGCCGGGATGCCGACGGGAAGCCTGCAAACTTCCGTTTCCAGATGATTTCCATCACCAGCCCGGAAGAACTGGCAAAGACAGAAGGATGGGATAACAAGGATACGGGTAACTGGATTGCCGGTAAAGAATTTGTGGATTCCATGCTGGTCACGAAGCATCCCGACATTACCCCGGAAGATATCAACAAAATCATGGCCGGCCTCAATGTCGATAGCATCAGCGCTATGATGGGGTAACTTCTTAAAACAGACGATAGGTGTGAGGGTTGCCGCCCAACCAATAAAGGAGAGAGAATTCAATGAGCAAATGGCAAAACTTCAACAAGAGGCATATTCTGCTCATGCACGCGGCGTTCACCATTACTGTGCCCTTGGTAGTGTGGATGGTTATGAACGTATTGGACACACTAATTTGTGGCGTCAGCACGATGAACTCTATTGTGGACTGGACGACCCTTATGCGAAATCTGGTATCCTCGTTCTGCTTTGCATTGGGGTTAAACTGCAACCTGCCGGTTGGTCGTATGGATACTTCTACCGGTTCACAGATGTATTTGGCGTGTATCCTTGGCGGCAACATCGCACTGTCTTTAAACTTGGGCGGGGTCGGTGTTCTGCTATTCAGCATGCTGCTTGGCATGATGGCTGGCGGTTTTACAGGCTTCCTGTTCATCAACCTGCGCATTCTTCCCATGGTGCTGGGTCTTGGCATCAGCCTGGTGTATGAGTGTATTTCTTTTAGCATGTACGACCAGCAGGGTTTAAATCTGTTTGGTAAACCGGGTGTGGAAATACTGTCGAACAAGGTGTTTATTATCGTTGTCACGTTGCTGATTATGGCAGTGATGACCTACCTGTTCCAGTACAGCTCTTTCGGGTATAACCGCCGTGCAATTCAAGGCAATCAAAAACTGGCCAACGACGCGGGCATCAACATCTACCGCAATGCCTTGTTGTGCTATGTGGCTGCGGGTGCGCTGGTGGCTATCGCGGGTGTATTTGATACCGCGTACAAAAGCAGTTTGGTGCCTGTGCTGGGCATGAGCTCTAATAGCACAGTGTTTACGAACATGTTCCCCATGGCAGTAGGCGTATGGCTGGCTAAAAGATCAAATCCGGTCATCGGCATCCTTGCCGGCTCGCTGAGCGTACAATTTTTGGTACTGGGTCTTGCTAAATTCACCAATGTGGGCATGAGCAATTATATGCAGACCTGTGTGAAATATAGCGTGTGGCTGTTGTTTATGATTTACCGCATGAATGAGGATAAAATCCAGCTTGCTAAGGATAAACGCGTCCGTGTGGCGCTTGCCAAAGCAACTCGCGCAAAACGTGCTGCCGTAGCGGCTGCCTAGAAAGTGAAATGAAGTTGACGGCGGCGGCAAAGTGATTTGCCGCCGTTTGTTATGAAAAGAGGGTTTATCAAAGATGGACAAGCGCCCCAATATCTTAATGATTATGGCCGATCAATTTCGCCTCACAACGTTGGATGGCATGGGGGATCAAATACCCACCCCAAATATCAAGCGAATTATGGACCGTGGGCTGGTATTTACGCAAAGCTGTTGCGCTTGCCCGCTATGCACGCCCAGCCGTGCCGCTTTAGCCACCGGTAAATACCCTAGCCGCTGTGGGGTAACGGTGCACGATGCCGTTCTCCCGCCAGAGCAGGAAACCTATTATCAGGCATTGCGCAAAGCGGGGTACCGTGTGGGCATAACGGGTAAAAGTGATTTGCATAAAGCCGAAGCATACTGCGGCAACGGTACGCTGCCTAGTATGTATCATTATGGCTTCACCGACCCCTACGAGACAGAAGGTAAAATGAACAGCGCATGGTTTGGGCGCAGCGAATCAGGCGACATCCGCCCTATGGGGCCCTACCAGCGTTACCTTGTCGGGCGCAATCCCGCCCGGCTAGAGGCGCTTAACACCGACTATAAATCGTATCTGCGTGAAAAACGGCGTTTTTATGCGGCCCCCAGTGTATTGCCAGATGAAGATTTTTTAGACAATTTTATCGGGCGTGCAGCCTGTGACTGGCTGGAGCAGGTAGAGGACGACCTGCCTTGGCATTATTTTGTCAGTTTTGCCGGCCCCCATAACCCGTGGGACCCCCCTCGCGAAAATTATGAGCATTTTAAAGATGCACAGTTTCCGGTACCTGTTGCCGATGTTTTAATGGGGAAACCCGATTGGGTGAAGCAACGTGCAGCCAAGGAGACAGGTGGAATGACCGCCGCGCAGGCCCTGAACATGCGCCGGTGCTATGCTGCCAGTGTAGAGGTGGTGGACCAATGGGTTGGAAAGCTGCTGGACACGCTGGAGCGCAGAGGGCTGTGGGAGAACACGGTGGTCATCTTCTGTGCCGATCACGGTGAAATGCTGGGCGACCATGGCCTTTTAGAAAAAACGGTGATGTACGAAGCCAGCGTGCGTATCCCGCTAGTCATTAGCGCCCCTTGGATGGACGGGCGTCAAGACACAAATGCCCTTGCACAGTTGATGGATCTTGCACCCACCTGTTTGGAACTGGCAGGGGTTGGCTGGCATAAACAGGACATGGATGCCCGCAGCTTGTTGCCGCTGTTGCGGGGTGAAGCCGGGCAAGAGAATCAGCCACATGAGGTGCAGATCAGCGAACTTCTTAACAGCTTGATGGTTTATGATGGCCGCTACAAATGGATCCGCAACTGGAACGACACCGATGAACTGTATGACCTGCAAAACGACCCCAAGGAACTGCATAATATTTTTGCAGAATACCCAAAAGCGATCCAACGGCTGCGTGCCTATACATTTAGACACTGAGCACAGCCGTAACAGAAAGGATGAACGCAAATGAAAGCCATCATGGTCATGTATGACTCCCTGCGCCGGGATTTGTTAAGTGTGAATGGCGGTCTTATTCCCACGCCGAATTTTGAGCGTCTTGCCGCCCACACGGCGCAGTTTGATTGCTGCTATGTAGGCAGCTTGCCCTGTATACCCGCTCGCAGAGAACTGCACACGGGGCGCTACAATTTTTTGCACCGAGATTGGGGCCCCATCGAACCCTTTGACGATTCTATGCCGCAGATTTTAAAAGAGAACGGCGTTTATACGCATTTGTCTACCGACCATTACCATTACGTTGAGGATGGCGGATGCACTTACCACAGCCGCTATTCTTCTTGGGTGTGTCACCGTGGCCAGGAAAGTGATGCGTGGGTGGCTGACCTGACCCCCCCGCCAAGTGAATATTCACCGCATTTAATGGGTACAAAAAACATGAGCGGTACCTTGGCTACGATGCGCCGCAAAGGTGGCTGGCAGAATGAGCGCAACCGCCAAAAAGTGCAGTCGGAAGCGGATTTTGCAATGTGCCAGACCTTTGATAACGGAATCGAGTTTTTGGACCGCAACGGCAAGTTTGACAATTGGTTTTTGCAGATTGAAACATTTGACCCCCACGAGCCGTTTACCGCGCCAGAAAGCTTTGACGCCCGGTATTTCAGCCCGGATGCCCCCTTTGTACCCGATTGGCCGCCGTATGCCAACGTGCAGGAGGACGAAGAGACCGTGGAGAACATGCGCAAAAAGTACTATGCTCTCACGGAATTCTGCGACCAGCAATTGGGCCGCGTGCTGGATAAAATGGATGAGCTGAATTTGTGGCAGGACACCATGCTTATCGTCAATACCGATCATGGTTTCTTTTTAGCAGAGCATGGCTGGTGGGGCAAAGGAGTGTCCCCCAACTATGAAGAACTGGTGCATACGCCCCTGTTCCTTTGGGACCCCCGCTGCCCATCCGCCATGGGGCAACACCGCCAAGCCCTTGTGCAGACCATTGATTTGGCACCTACGTTGCTTGACTTTTTTGGTGTAAAAATCCCGCCCGACATGATGGGCAAGCCTTTGGGCGGCATAATCGCCAACGGTGCACCGGTGCGCCAGTATGCGCTGTTTGGATACCATGGCGCACCGGTAGGCGTTACCGACGGCCGCTGGGTGCTGTTGCGCGCAGTGGCCGACAACAGTGTCGAAATGTACCAGTACACTCACATGCCCACCCATATGCGGGCATTGTTTTCGGTGCAAGAAATGCGTACCGCCACCCTGCACCCGGGTTTTAGTTTTACTAAGGGTGCACCGGTGATGAAAATCAAATCCCCTGTGAACCCCCGTTTTGTCAAAGCACAGGCTGAAGGGGAAGATCTGCTGTTTGATCTGGAACAGGACCCCGCACAGCAACATCCGTTGGACGACAAGACAAAAACGAACGAGCTGTTAGATGCCATGGCGCACTTGTTCGCAGAGAATGATGCGCCGGATGAATTATACGCACGATTTGGTTTAAAAAAACCGGAACTGTAAAAGACAGAAGATTTTGTATCAACAAAAAATGCAATTTCAGCCAGCCCAAAGGGAAAAGTGACTTTGTGCTGCGAAGATTTTTGGGAGGCAAACTATGAGTATTGGGTCAGCATTGCTGCCGCTGTTGATTTTATTGGTCTGTGGTGCAGTGGTAATTGCGCTGGTGTTGTACGCGTCGCACAAGCGCGAAAAACAAAAACAGGCTAGCAAACAGGGCCTGCCTACAGACCCATTGGCATATTTTTTCGTGGATAGACCAGAGAAACAACATGCCCCAAAACAATGAAATGAGGAAAAACAATGATTGATTTAAAGGCAAATCCATTTTATTTGGATGACGGGGCTATCGCTTGGGTGGAAAACACTTTAGCGCAGATGACCACGGAGGAAAAGGCCGGGCAGTTGTTCTGTGTGCTGTTTAAAGAGGCCAAGCCTGAAGAATTCGACTATGTGTACAGCATTATGTCTCCCGGTGGCTGTATGTATCGGGTGGTGCCCACTGCCCGCGCGGTGGCGGCCACCCAAGAACTCAGGTCTCGAAGCAAAGTGCCCTTGCTGATTGCGGCAAACCTGGAAAAAGGTGGTAATGGCATTGTGGCAGAGGGCACGTTGGTGGGTTCTCCTATGGAGATTGCTGCTACCGATGACGTGCAGGTTGCTTCGAATATGGCCGAAGCCTGTGCCCGTGAGGCTGCGGCCGTAGGGGCCAATTGGGCTTTTGCCCCCATCATTGACATTGATACTAATTTTCGTAACCCAATCACCAATACCCGGACCTTCGGCAGTGACCCGGAGCGGGTTAAGCGAATGGGAGAGGCTTATGTGAAGCGGGTGCAGCAGCTCGGCCTCGCAGCGTCCATTAAACATTTTCCCGGCGACGGCCAAGATGAACGTGACCAACATTTGGTCACCTCCATCAACGATCTGGATTGCGAGACGTGGATGGCAACTTATGGGCAGGCGTACAAAGCCGGCATTGCCGCCGGGTCACTCACGGCAATGGTGGGGCATATCATGCAACCCGCTTGGACGCGATGTCTTAACCCGGCCATTAAAGACGAAGAAATCATGCCGGGGACCCTTAGTGCTGAGCTGATGCAGGGCCTTTTGCGCGGTGAGCTGGGGTTCAATGGCCTTATCTGTACCGACGCCACAACCATGGCCGGCTACACTTTGGCGATGGGCCGCCGTCGCGCCGTGCCTGAAAGCATCGCCCGCGGCGGGGATATGTTCCTCTTTGCCCGCAATCTGGAAGAGGATTACAACTTTATGCTGGATGGAATCCGGGATGGCATCATCACGCCAAAACGCCTGAATGAGGCCGTCACGCGTGTTTTGGCCACCAAGGCCGCCCTGGGGCTGCACAAGGAAGATACACCCATCAGTGCCGCGGCGGCCGCCGAGGTGGTGGGTTGTGCCCGGCATCATGCATGGGCCGAGGAATGCGCAGACAAAGCGATTACTCTGGTGAAAGAACAACCGGGTGTGTTGCCCATCACCCCGCAGCGCTATCCGCGGGTCCTTTTCTACACCGTTGAACCGCCAACAGGCGGTGAGGGCAATTATCAAGTGCAGCCCGCTTGCGCCAAGGTGAAAAGTCTGTTAGAAGCCGAGGGCTTTCAAATAGACGAATTTGTGCCCCAGCCTTACGGTGAGGGCTTTACCACCAAGTATGAGGCAATTTTGAAAGAGTACGACCTCATTCTTTATGTGGCCAACCTATCGACAAAAAGCAACCAAACGGTGGTGCGCATCGAGTGGAAACAGCCCATGGGGGCTGATTGCGGCCATTATATCAACGACGTGCCCACAGTGTTTGTCAGCTTGGAAAATCCGTACCATTTACTGGATTTTCCCCGGGTGAAAACGTACATCAATTGCTACAGCAACAATGACCATTGTATCCATCAGTTGGTTGAAAAGCTGACTGGCCGCAGTGAATTTAAGGGTATCAGCCCGGTGGATGCGTTCTGCGGTAAGTGGGATGCCCACCTGTAGGGGGATGGGGAAAGCAAAAAGCGGTGGGAACCATAGACTGAAACGGATACGTAATGGCCCTATTAGATTTTTGAGCGAAGGGCCGCTGGCCAAAGCGCATCTTTGGGCAAGCGACAACTTAGGGAAATTTGCAGCTTTTGTAAAACAAGTCTGAAATTTCAAGGAAAAGGGGGATGCGTATGCAGCCGGATATTTTATTGTTTATGAGTGACCAGCACGCGCCACAGTTTATGTCAGGGGCAGAGATGCAAGTGGACACGCCCAACCTGGACAAGTTGCAACAAGAGGGCATCACCTTCAGTGAAGCATATACAGCTTGTCCGCTGTGTGTGCCTGCCCGCATGGCCATGCTGTCCGGTACGCGGTCATCCTACACAGGCATTTTTACCAACAGCGATGCACTGCCGGATACGTTGCCAACATTTTTACACCATCTGGTAGAGGCCGGGTACGAAACCGTACTGGTGGGCCGCATGCATTTTATCGGCCCGGATCAGCGACATGGGTTCACAAGGCGCATTGCGCCGGATTTTACAAGCAGTGGTTGGGCACGCCCGCCTTGGGTGAAAGAGGATTTTGGCGTACATGCCCAAACCATGGGGTATAAGTGGTGCACCCATGTGGTGGGCGGTGGTCAGTCACCGGTATTATGGTATGACGAGATGATTGCCCGCGCGGCCGAGGAATACCTTGCCAGACCCCACAAAAAGCCCCAGTTTATTCTGGTGGGCACATATGGGCCTCATTTCCCATATGTGGCACCGACAGCCCTTTTTTACAAATATTTAAAAACTGCCCGGTTGCCGGCGACTTTTGGCACCAAAGAGGATTTTATGAATCCGGTGCTGTGCACTTTAAGAGAAGCAAATGCCCACCCGGAAGTAGGCTTGGCCTGTCAGGCTGCCTATAAAGGTATGGTAGAGCACATGGACGGCCTGATAGGCCGCGTCCGCCATGCATTTGATGGTTTTGTGCAGGCTAGGGGGACGGCCCATTTATTTGGGTATCTGTCTGATCACGGCGATACCATTGGGGAGCATGGCATATTCGGCAAAAAGACATTTTTTGAAAAATCAGTCAAAATCCCCTTGTTATTTGCCGGTACCGGCGTAGTGGCAGGCCACCGCTGGCAAGAACCCGTGAGCATTTTAGATGTCGGCCCCACAGTGTGTTCTTGGGCGGGTGCACAGATCCCCGAGCGGGCAGAGGGGCAAAGCCTTGCTGAAATTTTGCGCGGGAACAATGCCCCTAACGGCCGGGCTGTGCTAAGTGAGAGCATGGACAAAGACCCCGATGGCCGCTGGGCTTACGGCTGTATGGTGCGCAAGGGCCACCACAAATTTGTCAGTTACCACAGGTATGAAAGCCAGGATATGTTGTTTGACGTGGTGGCCGACCCATTGGAGCAAACTAATCTGGCACCAGAGCAGCCGGGGCTTTGCGAAGAGTTTCGTCTTCTGCTGCGCGAAAAAACGGACCCACTTGCAGCAGAGGCATTACAGGCGGTGCATGCCAGAAGGGCGCAGGTGATGGTGGCCTTTGAAAAACAGGCGGGGTATGATGACCGCGAGCGCTACCGGGCTTATCCCCAGAAAGCAAAGCAGGTGCCCGAGGTGTGCGTCACCTCCCTTGCCGGTGCCCCGGGGGCAAACCAGAGCAGTGTTTATCACGGCCTGCCGCCAGAACAAGGGGGGCAAAAAGCATGAAACAGCCGGATATTTTGCTGTTTATGAGTGATCAGCATGCGCCCCAGTTTATGGGTGGGGCAGAGATTTCTGTGGATACCCCAAACCTTGATGCATTGCGGCAAGAGGGGGTCTCTTTCAGTGAGGCATATACGGCATGCCCTTTGTGTGTGCCTGCGCGTATGGCGATGTTATCCGGCTTGCGGCCAGCCCGTACCGGTATTTTTAACAATATAAATACCCTTTCCGGCACTGCGCCAACTTTTCTTCATCATTTGGCAGCAGCCGGGTATGAGACGGTTCTGGTAGGGCGTATGCATTTTATTGGGCCAAATCAGCGACATGGGTTTACGAAACGCATTGCACCGGATATCACGCCGGTTACTTGGGCCCGGCCCGAGCATATTAAGGCCGAACGTGGTGTGTTTGCGCGCACATTCGCCGGCAAATGTGCGCCACAGGTGGTGGGCGGGGGCGAGTCTCCCGTACTTCATTATGACGAGCTGGTAGTGCAGGCGGTTATCAACTATCTGTCGCAACCGCACGAAAACCCCCAGTTTATTCTGGTGGGCACCTATGGGCCTCATTTCCCATATGTTGCGCCGCCCAATCTGTTTCAAAAATATTGGGGCAGGGTAGAGCTGCCCGCCCTGCGCGACGAGGCGGTGCAGGCACAGAACCCTTATCTGCAAGCCCACCGGGTAAAAGCCACAGATGAGGTGGCCCGCGGCGTGCGCGCGGCCTATTGTGGCCTGATAGAACAGATGGACGGGCAAATTGGCAGGGTGCGTGCGGCCTTTGACGCGTTTACAGTAAGCAGAGGAACCACAAAGCTGTTTGGTTATTTATCGGATCATGGAGACCAGGCCGGGGAACGGAATTTCTACGGCAAAGAGACTTTTTATGAAAAGTCGGCCAAAATCCCACTGATGTTTGCCGGGGATGGCGTTTGCACATGCCAAATAAAAGCGGTGCCAGTCAGTATTTTAGATTTAGGCCCCACCCTGTGCGAATGGGTGGGTGCGCCGACACCCACGGATGTGGATGGGGTCAGCCTTGTACCCGCACTGACAGGCGGGGCTATGGATGAGACGCGTGTTGTGTACAGCGAATACATGGAAAAGAGTGATGACGGTTACCACTACTGCATGATGCTGCGCAAAGGGGAATATAAATTTATCACCTACCATGGTTGTGAAACGCAGGATATGTTGTTCAATGTGGCTATCGATCCACTGGAACAATACAACCTCGCCGGCAAAAAGCCCGAAATTCTTGAACAGTTTCGTGCTTTGGCAGCGGAGCTATCGCCTGTCCCGCAAGAATATCAAAAAGAACAAGCGCGTCAGGCGCGTGATGCCCAGCGATTCATCGCCTACGAACAGGCGGTGGGTCTGGATGAACACGAGCGGTGGCAAGATAACCCTGCTACTGCCCGTGTGAACCCCCAAATCTGCATTGCTGGGTTACAAGGAGAAGTTTATGAATAACTACAAAGGGTTGTTGTTCGACTTGGACGGTGTTCTTGTGGACACTGCGAAATACCATTATCTTGCGTGGAAGGCATTGGCAGATGAGCTGAAAATCCCTTTTACCCCCAAAGACAACGAGCGTTTAAAGGGGGTCAGCCGCACGGCCAGCTTTGACATTATATTAGAGCTGGGCAACCGCAAAATGGATGACTTGGAAAAACAGGTAAACTGCCAAAAGAAAAACGACCTGTATGTATCTTATATCCAGCAGCTCAACGAAAAAGATCTGCTGGGCGGTGTGCGAGAATTCATTAGCGATGCGCGTAGCAAGGGGTATCAAATCGCGCTGGGTTCTGCCAGCAAAAACTCGCCCCTTATTCTGGATAAACTGGGCATTGCCGACTTGTTTGATGCCTTGGTGGATGGTACCAAGGTCAGCAAAGCCAAACCTGACCCGGAAGTGTTTTTGCGTGGTGCACAGGAACTGTGCCTGCCTGCGAGTGCCTGTGTGGTTTTTGAGGATGCCGTTGCGGGTATCAGCGCCGCACACAATGCCGGCATGAAAGCGGTGGGTATTGGCAGCCCGGATATTTTGACCAAGGCCGACACAGTGCTGCCGGGGTTTTCTGGTTTGTGCATTGATGATGTGCTGGCAAAGCTGTAGTAAAGGGCTGAAATGCCTGCTCGATGAAGGACAGTTGGTAAACTGCTGAGAGTGAAAAGTACATTGCCTGGATATTCAGCAAAGCACTGTGGGGCAAAATGGACCGATCCATCCCGGTGGCCATGTTGTTTTGCGGCAAGGGGTTTGATATTTATGGCGTTTTGGTTGAAGGCATAGCGGTGATGCGAGTGTTTTACTTTCTAAGGTGGTGCTGCTTTTTTACTGCCACAGTATTCGACACCATACAGGGTGTGGTGCCCGCCATTATGCTTTAGGAACACTTTTTTGAATATGCACTGTCTAAATTAAAGGCTGTATACCAAAAAGTGATAAGAGGATAAAAAGGGGAAATAATTTAAAATGACATTCTTAACATTTCTTGTAAGCTTTTTGGCTTCAACGGTAGGTGCAATTTGTGGAATCGGCGGCGGTGTCATTATCAAGCCAACTTTAGATTTGTTTCAGATTGCCAGTGTATCTACGATTAGCTTTTTATCGGGTTGTACGGTGCTATCCATGAGCTGCTACTCCGTTTTCAGGGGGCTAGTGGCCCGTGATAGCGTTGTGGATTTTAAAACGGGTACACCGCTTGCGATTGGGGCGGCGATTGGCGGTATTTTGGGCAAACAGCTTTTCACCGCAGTAAAAAACGCCGCAGATAATCCGAATGTGGTAGGTGGTGTGCAGGCAGGGTGTCTCGCTATCATTACAATTTATACTCTTGCGTATATGATGAATAAATCACATATAAAAACACGCCATATTCAAGGCGCGGCCCCCTGCGTGGTAATCGGGGTTGCTTTGGGCATGATGTCAAGTTTCTTAGGCATTGGCGGCGGCCCCATCAATCTGGTCGTTTTATATTATTTTTTTTCTATGACCACAAAAATTGCAGCACAAAATAGCTTGTATATTATTTTGGTTTCACAAACTACAAGTACACTGACAACATTGTTTACCAAAACGACCCCTTCCTTTGAATGGTCCTGGCTGATTTTGATGGTGCTTGGTGGTATCGGCGGTGGCATCGTTGGCAGGCAGATCAATAAGCAAATCAACAACCGGCAAGTTGAAAACCTGTTTGCCGGGCTGATGTTTATCATCATTGGCATCAGTTGTTATAACACGTGGGCCTTTATAAGGTAATAGCTTTGCCGCACGAATAGAATAGTTAAAACTCTCCATTGACCGTGTGGGGCCTAAGAGGGAAACGGGGCGGGCGTCAAGTAGAACAGGGGTGTACTCTTGCGCATTGAGTGTTAAGCTAGATTATACCCATAATCGCAAAGGCGAGAGATTAAGTTGCCCATTTCTTGGCGTTTTGTAAAGCATTTATACAAGGGTCGACGGCACACTTAATTTGACAAAAATGAAAGCCAGCGCTTTTTTAAGGCGCTGGCAATTATTATGTTTTTTTGAGGTACATTCGAACTCAAACAACTCTTTTTAGAACTATCATCAACTTTTAGGCATGTGCTCCCAGATGGCGTTTTATCGGCGGTGTTTAATCACCCGTTTCGCCCCCGGTGCGAAACGAACGAAGGGTAGCCCAGTAGTTTTGGGGTACTTTTTTATAAAAAAGTGCAGTGGCCAGCAAACTAAACAATAGCAGCCCGCCCGCTGCGACCACCAGTGGGGGCAGCCCGGAATTCACAATAAATTTTGCCACGTCGTCACCATTTGGTGCAGCCCCCACTGCCGCTAAAAGCGGCACCAACACCCATGCCAAAACAGAAGCGGATGGGATGGCGAAGGCAAAAAAAGAAAAAACGGTATAAAAAACACCTGTTGCTTTTTTGTTGTAAAACGGCAACAGCAGCAGCACCAGCACGACCGGCAGCAGCATGCCTGCAATATTTAAAAGTGCGGTGGCAGCAGGGGTAAAGTTGCCGCCCTCGTAAGACATATAAGCGTTTATAATGCTAAAGCGTGTAATAGTCGCCCCGTTTGCAAGGGCAACCAGCGTGTGGCCGCTTTCGTGGAAAAAGATATACAGCGGGAAAAGCAGCAGCATGCCCAAAATGGCAAGCACAAGGGACAAGGCCTTTTTTTGGCGTAACGTCATGGCGTGCTCCTTTCAAAGGTGATTTTAGGGTGCACCGGGTGCGGCTGAAACTGAAAGTTCACTTTATTATACCATGTATTTATGATATAGTTAATTTGTTTCAGTTATAAAATTCAACTGCCCGGCAAGTGGCAAAGCAGTTGCTTTTGCCATGCAAAATAACCGCCGGGGAAGGAGAGGGCAAAAGAATGAGTTACGCAGATGAGGTGTTCATCCAAAACTGCAAAGAAATATTAGAGCATGGTGTGTGGGATACCGACCGGCCGGTGCGCCCGCGGTGGGAGGACGGTACCCCCGCCCATACAATTAAATCATTTGGTCTTGTAAACCGGTACGACCTGCGCAAAGAGTTCCCTATTTTAACAGTGCGCCGCCAGTACCTGAAAAGTGCAGTCGATGAGCTGCTTTGGATCTGGCAAAAAAAGTCGAACAATATCCACGACCTTGGCAGCCATGTGTGGGACGAGTGGGCAGATGAGACGGGGTCGATCGGCAAAGCCTACGGTTACCAGCTTGGGGTTAAGCACCATTACCCGGATGGCGAATTTGACCAGGTGGACCGCGCGTTATATGACCTGCGTTACAACCCGGCATCCCGGCGCATTTTAGTCAACATGTATAACCACCACGATTTAAGCGAAATGGCATTGGCACCTTGTTGCTACAGCGTGACGTTCAATGTCAGCGGCAATACACTGAATGCAATTTTAAACCAGCGCAGCCAGGATATGCTGACGGCCAACGGCTGGAACGTGATGCAGTACGCGGTGCTGCTGAAAATGTTTGCGCAGGTGTCGGGGCTGCAGGCGGGCGAGCTGGTTCATGTCATCGCCGATGCGCATATTTACGACCGCCATGTGGAACTGGTCAAAGAGCTGATGCAGCGCACGCCCTACGCGGCACCGGAGCTGGTAATGGATCCTTCGGTGACTGATTTTTACGCGTTCACCAAAAACAGCGTTTCGCTGAAAGGGTACGAAGCACACGCGTTTGACCACAGCATCCCGGTGGCAATTTAAACGGCAGATAGCAGAAAGGGGCAGGCAATGCAGGCAATCGTAGCGGTAGATGAAAAATGGGGTATCGGCAAAAATGGGGCACTGCTATTCCACATTTCGGCCGATTTAAAGCGGTTTAAACAGCTTACACTGGGCGGTACAGTGATTTACGGGCACAAAACGTTAGAGACGTTCCCCGGCGGCAGGCCGCTGAAAGGGCGCAGCAACGTCGTGCTTTCGCGCGATGAGCAGTTGCAGGTGCCGGACGCTGTGGTTTGCCACAGCGTGGCACAGGCGGCGGCGCTTGTGGCGGGCAAAGCGGATGTGTTTGTGATAGGCGGCACCAGCATCTACAATGCCTTTTTGCCGCTGTGCGAGACAGTTCATGTCACTAAGATTGCGGCAGACGGCGGTGCGGATTGCATGTTCCCCAATTTGGATGAAGACTCCCATTGGGTGGTGGCAGAGGAATCCCCGGCTCAGCAGGAAAACGGGCTGACTTACTGGTATGTTACCTACCAAAGGGTAGCGCAGGGCTAAGCACTTGCAGGTCTTGGGGTAATTGCTGCCGGCGCAGCATGCCAGGAATATTTATTTTAAAAACAATGATAACAGCACTGTGCAGGGGCAAGCAGGTTTGCCAAGCACGGTGCTGTTTTGTGTATTACAGGGCCAAAGTAGAGACTTTTAGCTTGTGCTTGAGTAAATTTTAGCAGCCCATTGGTTTTGGCACCTGCTGGGTTTTAAGCGGGGAAATAAAAGCTTCGAAGAACGATGGCCAGATGAAATAGAAATAGTATGGCGCAAATCAAAATCGTCAGTTTTTTTGGCATTTTCATAATTTTCTGGATGCCAACAATATCGCCAAAATGACCAATGCTGCCAATCATAAAATACAGGCTGTCGACTAGTAAAAAAATAATCGAAAAGAAGCACAGACTAATTTTTAAAGTGTTGTTTGACACTAAAAAATAGGCAGCGGTAAATAAATAGCCCAGAATTGTCGTTGTAAGAAACCCTGCACCGGCAATGACAGCCCATTTTTTGCTGATGTTGTCGGACGTGAGGTCCGGCTCATTCTCATAAAACACCCGTGTTCCGCCCTGATAGGTCAGCCATTGAATACGCATCACCCGTACCCCAAACAGGCGTGCAGTAGCTACATGAGATAATTCATGTAGCAGGTGCTGGAAACAGAGCGCAACCAGCGCCAGCCCAAGAGAAATTAAATGCGCCATCATACCAGCCCTGCTTTCTGTTTTGTGGCAGATTCAAAATTTAATATAACATAAAAAGAGGCCGATTGCTTTCATTCTGGGCTGCCGCCATCGGTTTATACAGCAGTGTAACCTGTGCAACCAACTACGGGTTGTTACGGCAGAGGAAGATATAAACAAAAAATAAGCCAGTGAAATATTAGCTTTATTGTGGCTGGGTGTTTACAGCAAGTAAGCCCCAATAAAGGTGGGTAAAGCAAGCAGGTGCTGTGTATACCAAACCTAAAGCGTTTGAAGGTTTTTAATAATTTCGTGATACCGCGCCGTTGCCAGAACACTTGGCGTGCCCTTGTTACAAAAAGAAAGTTTTGCCAGCTTAGGGACAACCCGCTCGACAACAATTTGCCCATTGACCAATTTAGATTCCAGCGCTTTAAATGCTTCAAGGAAACGTTGATCTTTTTTTGCCCTGTTATAAAACGATAAAACATAAACATACACAAAAAGATTATAGTTCCGAAACGGGTATTCGGTTTGCATAAACAGGGTGCCAATTCCATAATGGCACGGGCCGATGGGCTGTTTAATTACCCAGTGTTCCAGTAAAAAATCGACAGCCGCATCCAGCGCAGGGGCCGAGTTAAGGTGGCTGCTGAAACGAAACGCGCTAAGCGCCATCAGCGTTGGGTGGGGGTTTGAATATGCGGTTTCTGGCCCATGACCAAAACTGAATTTATTGCAGCGCCACCCACCATCGGTAAACTGGGTGTCAAAAAGATGCGCAAATGTTTTTTGTAGCCGGTAATCGGCGGCATACCCTAAATGGCAAAGCACATTGGCGGCGTTAGTGGTATGGCAAGGGTAAACAGGGCCTTGCGGGTACAACTTAAAACTTCCGTCCGGTTGCCAAGTGCTAAAAATCAAGTCTGCGGCCTCTTTTAATAAAAGTGAGGAGGGGTCCATCCCCAATTCTAGTAAATAAAGCACACATTCTAAAGTGGAAAATGGAGCACCTTTGATTAGGCGTTTATCCGGCGTTGTCCAAAAGTCCGCCCCTAAATCATATCGGTGTGACAATATGGTTTCAACATCGGCTAAATAAAGGTCTTCGACGGCCATTTTTTCACGCTCCTTAGTGCTTTACAAAAGCATAAAATAGCACCGCAACAATAGTCAGGGTACCTTGTTTTGTTGCGTTGTTGTGTTTGCCTTGGCGAAGGTTGCCGAACATCTGCAACAAAAGCCATTTGTTTAAAGGACCCTACTTTTTAATTTTTTGCCATTCAAAAAACAAAAGTCACAGCGGTCACCACCTGTGGCAAGCGTTTGTGTGCACATAAATTGAACTGCGGGGGAAAGTGCGCGAAAACATGGAGTACGAAATTTTGTATTCAGCGCGGCGCGGGGTAAAGTATAGCAACCCAAAAGCAAGTTGCAGCAAGAAAGGATAATGGGGGTCATGACATGTTTATAAAAGTAATCTTATATTTGATGATACCATACTCTTTGCCGTGAAGCCACCCCGGTAGGGGTGAGAAACAATTATTATACCAATGAGAAAAGGACAAAAAGAAAAAACCACCGACCAAAGTCGATGGTTTTTATGGTGCGGATGAAGGGACTTGAACCCATATGAAGTTGCCCTCACTAGAACCTGAATCTAGCGCGTCTGCCAATTCCGCCACATCCGCAAATCCGTCACACAAGGTCGTTGCCTCTCTTGGCGACGTTATTCATTCTACCAAAAACACGGCACTTTGTCAACGGTTAAATTCAGCTTTTTTAAAAAAACTTTAGTGGTTGGAAAAGCACCCCAAAAGCTTGTATGGCAAGGCCCGGCTAGCCCCCATTTTTGGCAAAATAGGCATCCCGCTCGGCAAGGTAGCATTCGGCGCAAAGGGCCTCGTATTTCACACCACCCTCGTCGTCAATGGCAACCTGGCTGCCCTCAAATACAAACTGTCCGCCAATTTTGCGCGCGTTAAACAGCGCCTTGTGCCCACAGCGGCAGATGGTTTTCATCTCTTCAATATTGTGCGCAAGCTCTAAAAGGCGAATACTGCCCTCAAAGCCATTCATCAAAAAGTCGGCACGCAGGCCATATGCGATTACCGGCACATGCAATTTCACCGTGACATACAGTAGCTGGTCCACCTGCCCGCGCAAAAGAAACTGGCTTTCATCCACCAGCACACAGGCAAGTGGGCCATGCTGGGCAATATCACCCTGCACGGCGGCGTACAGGTCCATTTGCGGGGTCACAGAGACATCCACCTTGCGGGAGAGCCCCAGCCTGCTGATGACGCTGTCACCACCCTTGGTGTCGATTTGGGGCTTTAATAGCAGCACGCGCATGCCGCGTTCTTCGTAATTGTGGGCAACCTGCATCAGCGCGGTGGATTTGCCGCTGTTCATGGCGCCGTAGCGAAAATATAGTTTTGCCACAATAATTCCTCTTTCAAAATGGAATGATAAAAACAAATTGAAAAAACCGCCCCGCACAAACTGGCTGCGGGGCGGGGGATGCCTTGCAAAAAGAGGTTAGTTGTTGTTGACCTCGTAGCTCAGGGTAGAAAGGCTGTCGCTGAGGTGGACGTTTTCCACCACGACATCCGGGTAATCGATAGAAAAGTCATAGTGGCTGAAATTCCAAAAAGCGCGGATGCCAAGGTCAATTAATTGGCGTGCCACCTTTTTGGCAGAGTCGCGCGGCACGCAAATCACCGCGACGCGGGAGTTATGCTCGGCACAAAACGCGCCCAGTTCACCCATATCGCGAATCAGCACACCGCACAGCGTAAGGCCAATCATCTCCGGCTTTACATCAAATGCACCCTGCAGCTCGAAGCCGCGTTTGTCCTCAACAAGATAATTTGCCATAGCATGGCCCAAATTGCCCGCGCCAATTAAAATAGTGGGGATGGGCTGGCGGGCAAAAATCAACTTGCCCAACTCTTCGCGCAACAGTTTGACATTGTAACCAATGCCCTGCTGGCCAAAGCCGCCAAAGCAGTTGAAGTCCTGCCGCACCTGTGAGGCAGTTGTGCCCATAATATGGGCAAGTTCAGAAGAGGACACCTTAACAATTCCCTCTTTTTCCATTTCGCCGAGATAGCGGTAATACCGCGGCAGCCGTTTGATTACCGGCAGGGAAGGCTTGTTTTGGCTGGTCATTGTGTCGTCACCTTGTATTCTCTAAAATTTTGAAGGGTCCATTCGTTAAGTACTTTGTTTTACGGTCTGCATGACATAGTTACCAAACTCTTCACAGGTACAGCCGGTATCGCGCCCGGTAATTGTCAGCTTTTTCTCTTGGAACATACAGAAATCCAGCGCGTGTTCCAGCGCGGCGGCCTGTTTTGTATAGCCAATGTGCGAAAGCAGCATCCCGGTGGCGCGCAACATGCTGCATGGGTCGGCGTATTTGCCGCGCCCTTCGGCCACCATGCGCGGTGCCGAGCCGTGAATTGCCTCAAACATCGCATAGCGCTTGCCAAGGTTGGCGCTGCCGGCAGTGCCAACGCCACCCTGCATTTCGGCGGCTTCGTCGGTGACGATATCGCCGTACAGGTTGGGCAGTACTAAAACCTGAAAATCTCCGCGGCGTTTGGGGTCGATCAACTTTGCGGTCAAAATGTCGATGTACCAGTCGTCGGTCGTGATGTCCGGATACTTTTGGCCGACCTGCTGGCACAATTTCAAAAACTTGCCGTCGGTCGTTTTGATAACATTGGCCTTTGTGATGATGGAAACGCGTTTTTTGCCGTTTTTATGTGCAAAGTCGTACGCCAGCTCGGCAATGCGCTGCGAGCCCTCGGTGGTGGTCACGGTAAAGTCAATGGCAACGCCGTCGTCCAGCTCCACCCCCTGGCTGCCCAGCGCATAACCACCCTCGGTGTTCTCGCGGAAGAAGGTCCAGTCGATGCCCTCTTCCGGGATGCGCACCGGGCGCACATTGGCAAACAGGTCCAGTGCTTTGCGCATGGCAACGTTGGCGCTTTCAATGTTGGGCATGCCGTCGCCCGCGCGCGGGGTCGTAGTGGGGCCCTTTAAAATGACATGGCAGGCTTTTAATTCTTGCAGCACATCATCCGGGATTGCTTTGCCACAGGCAATGCGGTTTTCAATGGTCAGGCCGTCAATCCGCCGAAACTCCACTTTGCCGGCCTCTACTTCGCCAGCCAGTAAAAAGCGTAGCACACGTTCTGCTTCGTGGGTGATCACCGGGCCGATGCCGTCGCCGCCGCAAATGCCAATGATGATGGTGGGCAGCGCGCTGTAATTGACAAAATCTTTTTGTTCGCGCATCATGGCTGCGCGTTGCTGCTGGTTTTCAAGCAGAGCCTTAAAATGGGTAAGCGCCAAAGAGACATCCATTCACTGTTCCTCGCTTTTCTGTTTCGTGTAGTTCAGCAGGCCACCAGCCAGAATCATGTCACACTGGCGGATAGAAAGCTTGCAGCTTAGTTGATATTGCTCGTTTTGGGTGCGGTTTACGAGGGTCAGCGTGCCCTCGCGGATCCCCGCGGTCAGGCCGGAAAGTTCAATTTCATCGCCCTGTGCAAGTTTTTCGTAATCGGCGGCATCGGCAAATTCCAACGGCAAGATACCGGCGTTGACAAGGTTTGCCTTGTGGATGCGGGCAAAGCTGACCGCAATAACGGCGCGAATGCCAAGGTATAAGGGCACCAACGCCGCATGCTCGCGGCTAGAGCCCTGCCCGTAGTTGGCACCGCCCACAATCACACCACCATTTGCGGCAAGTGCCCGGTCATGGAAGGTGGGGTCATTCTTCTCAAAGCAGAAAGTTGCGATTTTGGGGATGTTGCTGCGGTACGGCAGCACCTTTGCGCCCGCGGGCATAATGTGGTCGGTCGTGATGTTGTCGCCCACCTTCAGCAATACCGGCAACACCATGTGGTCCTCCGGTTTCAGGGCTTTGGGCAGCGGCTTGATGTTGGGCCCGCGCAGCACTTCAACACTCTCGTAATCGTCTGCCGGGGCAGGCAGTTCAATCATGTTGTCACGAATCAGGTAATGCTCCGGCAGCTCAGGGCGCTGCATCGGCGGCAGGGTAGTCGGGTCGGTAAAGTAACCGGCAAGTGCACTGGCAGCCGCGGTTTCGGGGCTTACAAGGTACACGCTGGCATCCTGTGTGCCGCTGCGGCCCTCAAAGTTGCGGTTAAACGTGCGCAGTGAAACGCCCTTGCTGGGGGGCGAAAAGCCCATGCCGATGCAGGGGCCACAGGCGGATTCCAAAATGCGGGCACCGGCATCGATTAAATCAGTCAGTGCGCCGTCGGCAGCCAGCATAGCCAGCACCTGTTTGGAACCCGGGCTGATTGAAAGCTCTAAGTCCGGCGCAATCGTGCGCCCTTTCAGTATCTGCGCCACGGTCAACAAGTCGGCAAGGCTGGAGTTGGTGCAGCTGCCGATGCAAACCTGGTCGACCTTAATCATGCCAAGCGAGCGCACCGGCCTTACATTGTCGGGGCTATGCGGGCAGGCGGCCAGCGGCATTAGCGTAGAAAGGTTAATGTCGATCACCTGGCTGTACTGCGTGTCGGGGTCTGCTTGTAGTGGGGTGTAAGCATCCTCGCGGCCCTGCGCCGCCAAAAAGCGGCGGGTCTGTTCGTCCGATGGGAAAATACTGGTCGTCGCGCCAAGCTCGGCGCCCATGTTGGTGATAGTCGAGCGCTCCGGCACCGAAAGTGTCGCTACGCCCTCACCACCGTATTCCACAATTTTGCCCACACCTCCCTTAACTGAAAGGATACGCAGCAACTCAAGAATAACGTCCTTGGCGCTGACATACGGCGAAAGGTGGCCGGTGAGGTTGACGTGAATAATTTCGGGGGTGGGGATGTAATAAGCGCCGCCACCCATGGCAACAGCGACATCCAGCCCGCCCGCACCCATGGCAAGGCAGCCGATACCGCCCGCAGTTGGGGTGTGGCTGTCGCTGCCAATCAACGTTTTGCCGGGGATGGCAAAACGCTCAAGGTGTACCTGATGGCAAATGCCATTGCCGGGGCGAGAATACCGCACGCCGATGCGCTTTGCAATCGTGCGGATAAAATTGTGGTCGTCGGCATTTTCAAACCCGCTCTGCAGCGTGTTATGGTCGATATACGCCACGGAAAGCTCGGTTTTTACCCGGGGTATGCCCATTGCCTCAAACTCAAGGTATGCCATGGTACCGGTGGCATCCTGTGTGAGTGTCTGGTCGATGCGAAGGCCGATTTCCCCGCCGGGGGTCATCTCGCCATCCACGAGGTGGGCAGCAATAATCTTTTGTGCAATGCTTTTAGCCATAAATAATCCCTCGTATATCTCCTTATTTTACTCTTATTTATAGTATCTGTTTTGTGACAGATTGTCAACGCATTAACAGTGGCGAATGCGCGCGCTAAATGCAGAAAAATGCAGAAAAAAGGCGCAGCATGCAGTCACGTTTTTGCTGTTTTGCCCATAAAAAGCCCGCAGTGTGTGGGTATGAAACACACAGTGGAGAAAGCGGACACAAAATAGGAAAAATGTGAAAAAAACGGGCGAGGGGTATCGTTGTAACAATGTACAGGTGTTGCCCGCGCAGCCGGAAACAAAAAAGGCACGGCGCCAAGGCCGTGCCCGGCAGCAAAATGGCTGCCCGATTGGTGCTTATTTTGCGCTGGGCAAAAACCGTTGCAGCGAGCCCGCTACCGCTGAAATTGGCATCGTCTGCAAAATCACGCGGCCCGGCCCGGAAACGACGGTGTTGAACACCCCTTCGCCGCCAAACAGCATGTTTTTAACGCCTGGTACCGATACGACATCCATCGAGCAGGTGGCGTCCATGGCGGCAAGGTAACCCGTGTCCACAATGATCTGCTGCCCCGCCGCAAGGGTGTACTCCATTGCGTGGCCGTCAATTTCTACAAAAGCGGTGCCGCTGCCGGTCAGTTTTTGCATAATGAACCCCTCGCCGCCAAACAGGCCGGCCCCGAACTTTTTTTGAAAAAAGACCGAAAGCTCCACCCCAACCTCGCTGGCGAGGAATGCACTTTTTTGTACAATCATCGGCTGAGAGGGGGTGATGTCAAAGGTGCGGATCGAGCCGGGGAAACTGGACGCAAACGCAATCATGCCCGGCCCCCCTTGTGCGGTGTAAAGGTTTTGAAAGAACGATTCGCCAGAAAACATTCGGCCAAACGCTTTGCCAATGCCGCCGTTAGAGGTGGTCTCCATCTTCATGTTGGGGCTCATCCAGCTCATGCTGCCGTGCTCGGTGATCATTTGCTCCCCGGTTTGCAGGTCACAGACGACTACGGGCAGGGGGGTACCCTCTACTTTGTACTGCATAAACAACACTCCTTTTCAGTTTAATTCAGTAACGATACGAAATGACACTATCCTCATTTTACGGAAAATTGTACCAAAACACAAGTGTTTTACCAATGCTTTGCAAAGGCTGTACGCGGCAGGGGGCGAAGAAATGCTTCGCAGTGCGGTAGCATACTTAAAAAACAGGTGTGTGGCAAAGTAACATCTGCGCGTTACATGGCAGGAAGCATTTTACAAGTACCGGGTTTAGTGATAAAATAAGATGTCTAAAGTCGCCTTCGCTTTTAGTACGGTTTTGACAGGCCGGGCGGCACGACATCAAGAAAGCGGAGGACATACAATGACCATGTGGGACGGCCTTTTTCAAGGCATTATTCAGGGGGCAACCGAGTTTTTGCCTGTTTCAAGTGACGGGCACCTGACGCTGTACCAGCACTTGACCGGTAACTCCGGTCAGGGGGCACTGTTTTTTAATTTGATGTTGCACCTTGGCACGTTGCTGGCCGTTTTTCTTGTTTATTACAAAGACATTTGGCAGTTGATCTGCGCGTTTTTTAAAATGCTGGGTGAGGTGTTTACCGGCAAATTTCACTTTAAAACGCAGGATGAAAACCGCCGTATGATCTATATGCTGTTTTTGGCATGCCTGCCGTTGCTGGGTTTTGTATTGCTGAAAGACTGGGTGACGATGATTACCGAGGACGACGATATTGTGGTAGAGGGTTTTTGCTTTTTGTGGACGGCGGTACTGCTGTTCCTCGCTTCCCGCACGGCCAAGGGGCAAAAAACGGCAAAAGAGATGCGGGTGCGTGACGCGCTCGTGATTGGCGTATTTCAGGGTACCGCCATCATGCCGGGTATCTCGCGCTCCGGCTCCACCATTTCCAGCGGGCTATTGCTGGGGTATTCCAAAGAATTTTGTGTGAAATTCAGCTTTATCCTCGGCATCCCGGCTATTTTGGGTGCCAGTGTATTTGAGGCGAAAGACGCAATTTCCAGCGGGCAGGCCATTGAATGGGCACCGGTGCTGGTGGGCATTGTCGTAGCGGCAGTCGTGGGCTACTTCTGCATTCGCCTGATTCGCTACCTTGTGGTCAGCGATAAGTTTATTGTGTTTTCGTACTACACCGGTGTCTTGGGTGTTTTGACGCTCGTCGCCGGTATTTTAGAGCATATTTGGGGCAGCAACATCACCGAGCTGGTTTCCCGTTTACTGTGACAACTAGTGCACAGCGGGCGGCCTACCAGCGACAAATTGTAAGGCAGGGCTTTGAAGAATGGCAGTAAAAAACCAGAAAAACAGCACAACGGGTAAGCGGCGCGGGCGACCACCCAAGCAAAAGCAACCCGAAATCAACAAGTCGTGGAGCATTCTGCTCTTCGGCCTTGGTGCTGTTTTGCTTGCACTGACCTTTGTAAAAGGCGCCCCGCTGTGGAACCAGCTTAGCAGCTGGCTGTTTGGGCTGTTTGGCGTCATCACCTATGTGGTGGGGGCGTTGGTGTTGTATCTGGCCTTTTTAATTGCGGCAGGGCGCCCGGCAAAGGCAAAGTTTACCGAGGCAGCACTGCTGCTTTGCTTTGCCACGGCCCTTGCGCTGATTTTCTCCCGTCTTGATTTGAGTGGCGGGCATTTTTGGGATACGCTGTTTGCGCTGGGCACGGCAGGGCAGCAGTTGCGCGGCGGAGGGCTGCTTTCGGCGTTGATTGGCTGGCCGCTGCTGGCCTTTTGTGGCCGCCCGGCGGCAAATGTCATCATTGTGTTGCTTGTTGTGGTGTTTTTTATGCTGCTTACGGCAACGACCCCGGTGGATATTTACCGGGCGGTGCAGGCCAAGGCCGGGGGCGCTAAAGAAAAACTGGGTGAATACGAGCGCAATGCCGCTGCCGCCCGCGCGGCAAGGCAAGAGCGCCGCAGGCAAGAATATGAAGAAGCACAAGCCGAAATAGAGGCCGAAGAGCAGGCACTTGCAGGCCAGCCGGAAATTGATGTGCCGCTTGGTGCCGGCCCCAAGGTACCGGGTGCTTCGATTTTTGACGAACCGCAAATTGACCTTTCGCTAGACGACGAACCGACGGCCCCACATGATTATGGGTCGCCGCCGCCCCCACCGGGCATCAATATGAGCGCCCCATTTGCAGCGGCATCTGCCGTTGCACCAGCGGGGCCAGCGGCAGCGCCGGGCCCGCGCGCCCCGTTTGACATTGACCTTGGCCCGCAAACCGCACCTACAGCCCCGGCCGCCGCAGTGCCCCCGCAGCCAGAGGCACCAAACGAACATGGCGTGCCGGTGCGGGTGTCGGAGGATGCCTTTGGCCAAACCATGTTGACGCCGAGCGCGCCGGGGAAGACGACTTACCATTACCCCCCGCTGTCTTTGTTTGAGCGCAGCAAAGTAATGCAGACGGGTGGGGATGAGACCGAGCTGCGCCACAATGCGGAGTTACTGGTGAGTACGCTTGCCAGTTTTGGCGTGCAGACAAAGCTGATGGACATCAGCCGCGGCCCGGCCGTGACACGGTACGAGCTACAACCCGCCGCCGGCGTAAAAATCAGCCGCATCACCGGCCTTGCAGACGATATTGCACTGAACCTTGCGGCCGCAGGGGTGCGCATTGAGGCGCCAATCCCCGGCAAAGCCGCAGTGGGTATTGAGGTGCCAAACAAGCAGGCCAGTGCAGTGGATATGTACAGCATTTTAAGCGCTGCCGAGTTTAAAACCAGCAAAAGCCCCATTGTGATCCCGCTGGGCAAGGATATTGCGGGTAGCGTGCAGGTGGCAGACCTGACTAAAATGCCGCATCTGCTGATTGCGGGTTCTACCGGCAGCGGTAAATCGGTCTGCATCAATGCCATTATTGTCAGCATTCTGTACCGTTGCAGCCCCGAAGAAGTAAAAATGCTGCTGATCGACCCCAAAGTCGTAGAGCTTTCGGATTATAACGGTGTGCCGCATTTGATCATGCCGGTCATTACCGAGCCCCGCAAGGCCAGCGGTGCGCTGGGCAGCGCGGTGGCTGAAATGGAAAAACGCTATCAGCTGTTTGCACAGCATAATGTGCGGGATATCAAAAGCTACAACCGGCTTGCGGCGGGCGATGAAGAGCTGGAAAAACTGCCCTATATCGCAATCGTGATTGACGAGCTGGCAGATTTGATGATGGTCTGCGGCAAAGAGGTGGAGGACTATATCTGCCGTATTGCCCAAAAGGCACGCGCGGCAGGCATGCATTTAATTGTTGCCACCCAGCGCCCCAGTGTGGATGTCATCACTGGTTTAATTAAGGCCAACATCCCCAGCCGCATTGCGTTTGCGGTTTCCAGCCAGGTGGACAGCCGTACCATTTTAGACGGTGCGGGCGCTGAAAAACTGCTTGGCATGGGGGATATGCTGTTTATGCCGGTGGGGGCCAACAAGCCTTTGCGCATTCAGGGTACCTATGTCAAGGACGCCGAAATTTTGTCGGTAATCAACTATGTCAAGCAGAGTGGCGATGCCCAGTACGATGAGACCATGATTGCCGATATGGAAAAATTAACTTCGGAAGAAAAGGGCAAAGGCGGCGGTGCCGGTGGAGATAACAGCGATTACGACCCGATGCTGCAAACCGCGATTGAAACCGTTATTGAAGCCAAAATGGCTTCTACCTCACTGCTGCAGCGCAAGCTGAAGCTGGGGTATGCCCGCGCTGCGCGCATTATGGATAGTATGGAAGAACTGCATGTCATTGGCCCGTACGAGGGGTCAAAACCCCGCGCGGTGCTGATTGGCCGCCAGCAGTTTATTGAAATGTTTACAAACGGCATGGAACAAGCCGGTAGTGAAGAGGAGTAATTCGTTTTAGTGGCGCCCAAGGCAGGCTGCGGGGGGACGCAGCCTGTTTTGAGGCTGGGGTAAATTAGGGGAGGGCTTTTTTTGGCGGCAACACGGCGGCGTGGGCAAAACCGCAAAAAACAAAACCGTATTGTCTTTTGGGCGGCGGCTTTGTTTTTTGTGTTTTGCTGTGTCATCACGGCGGGGGAGGCCTACGGCTGGCAGACCCCGCGCTGGGCGGATATCGAGGCGGCACTGGGCGTCGCCCCCGCACCGGCAGCAACGACGGATGGGCAGACGGAGATCCATTTTATCGACGTAGGGCAGGCGGATGCCACGCTGATACGCCAGAACGACGAGTATTGCCTGATCGACGCGGGCGATGTTGGTACTGCCGACCAGTTGGTGGCCTATTTAAAAAGCGCCGGGGTGACAAGGTTGCGGTGCGTGGTCATGACCCACCCGCACGCCGACCACATTGGCGGCATGCCTGCCGTGCTGCAAAATTTTGCGGTGGATGAATTTATTTTGCCGGACTTTACAAAGCTGTCGTTCGAGCCCACCAGCAGCATCCTTGCCAGCACCTTGCAGGAGTTGCAAACACAAAAGCAAAACGGCTGCAAGGTGGTAACAGCCGAGCGCGGGCAAGAAATCGCCATTGGCGATGGCACGTTGCGGGTGCTGCTGGCCGGGGTAGAGACCGATAACACGAACAACCTTTCGGTTTGTACCAAATTTACGGCGGGGTCTTTTTCGTGCCTGTTTACCGGTGATGGGGAAGCGGCGGTAGAAAAAGAACTGCTTGCGGTAGAGCCAGACCTGCGCGCGACGCTGTTTCACGCCGCGCACCACGGCAGCAGTACCAGCAATACGGCAAAACTGCTTGCCGCGGTGAAACCCAGTTATATTATGATTTCGTGCGGGCTGGACAACAGCTACGGGCACCCGCACGCTGAAATCTTAAAGCGGTTTCAGCAAAGCGGCGCGGCAATTTACCGCACCGACCATAATGGCAGCATCGTGGTTTCGGTGTCGCCGGGTGGCGAGATTAGTGTGCACCCGACAACAGAAAGTGAGGCAGCATAAACAAGATGTTTTGGACCATTGATCGCATTGAAGACGGGGTGGCGGTGTTGCTGTCAGAGGACGGGCAAGCTGTCTCGTTGCCGGCAGAACTATTGCCGGATGGCACGGGTGAGGGAGACTGGGGCAGGCTTGCCGGTGAAATTTTTATGCCGGATGTGGTAGAAACTCAAAAACGCCGCCAACAGTTAAGGGGCCTGCTGGAAGACCTGCTACGGTGACCCGCTGCCAGTACAGGCGGCAGCAAAAGGCTGGCGCGCAAAACCTAAAAAAGCAAATCACCGGGCAGTTGCCCGGTGATTTTTTAGTATAGACAGCAGGTTGTATTATGGTCTTAAGTTGCTATAATAAAATAAATGTATGACAGAAAGGGGTGGGAACGTGCCTTCACAGGAGATTGACAAGTTACTGGCGCAGCGGCAGAACGCGCGGCAAAAAAACAAAAAAAGCCAGATGCCATATGCCGTGGGTCTGCTTATTTTTTTGGTAGCAGCCGGGGGGCTGCTTTGGACACAGGATGCCCGTTACCCGGTGTTTTGGGGTGTGGGTGCCGCGCTGGGGTATGTGCTGCGCTCGTCGCGGTTTTGCTTTGTGGCAGCTTTTCGCGACCCGCTTTTGCTGAAAAACACAAAGCTGATGCGGGCCATGATTTTGGCGCTGGCTGTCAGCAGCACCGGCTTTTTGCTAGTGCAGCAGCATTACCTTGCGTTGCACCCGGGCACGGATGCGGGGCAACTGCCGGGCATTTTAAACCCGGTGGGGCTGCATACGGTAATTGGGGCCTTTTTATTTGGCATTGGCATGGTGCTTGCCGGCGGGTGTGCGTCCGGTGTGCTGATGCGCATTGGCGAGGGGCATGCGCTGCCATGGGTGACACTGCTGGGATTTTTAATTGGCACGACATGGGGCGCAAAAGACTATCCGGCGTGGTACCACTGGCTGATGGAAAAAGCGCAGACAATTTACCTGCCAAATGTGTTTGGTACAGCGCTGGCCTTTGCATTGCAAATGGGGGCCCTTGCGGCGCTGTATGGGTTGGCGGCGTGGTACCAAAAAAAACATTCTAACGACGAACAACAGGAGAACGCACATGGAAATTAAAGACCTCGACTGCCTTTACGAAGCTTGCCCTATCCCGCTCATTCGCGCTATTCAGGCATTGCGCACCATGCAGACCGGGGATATTTTAGTGGTACATTCAGACGAAAGCTGCGCGGCGGTGATGATGCAGGAATGGGCGCAGCAAAACGGCTATTCCATCAGGGTGACGGAGAGCGATGTGGGTGAATGGGAAATTTATCTGCAAAAGCCTTAAAAGGGGGGCGCACATGAAACGGTGGATAAAAAAAGCCTGGCCCTATTGGGCAGGCGGTTTACTGCTGGGTGGGTTAAATGTACTGCTGCTGGCTCTTAGCGGGCAGGCATGGCAGGTGTCGGGCGGATATTTGCTGTGGGGCGCCGGTATTTTGCAAAAGCTGGGGGTGCCGGCACTCACCTGGGATTATTTTGAACTATACAATACCCGCTACCGGCAGATCATTGCCGACGATTCGGTATTCTTGAACCAGTACACCATCCTCAATTTAGGTGTGGTGGCGGGGGCACTGCTTGCCACGCTGGCTTCATCTCAATTTAAATGGAAAAAGGTAAAAGGCAAAAAGCAGGTGGCGTTTGCATTGCTGGGCGGCATTTTAATGGGGTATGGTTCCCGCCTTGCGGGTGGGTGCAACATCGGCGGCTTTTTTAGCGGCCTTGCCTCTTTTTCGTTGCACGCGTGGGTGTTTTGGTTGTTTGTGGCCGCGGGTGCATTTGTGGGTACCCGGCTGCTGCTGCGTTTTTTGGCACGCTGATGTTCAGCAAAACCCGCGCCGGCCAGAGTGGATAAACTCGGCAAAGTTTTTTTCGCATTCAGACAGCATAACGTTTTTGCGGTAGGCAATATTATAGTTAAAAGTCATGTTCAGCCCCTGTACCTTAATGGGGTTCAGTGTGCCCTCTTTGAGATCCTTTTTTAAGATTAGGCGCGGCAAAAAAGAAAACCCGTCACCGGCAGAAATCGAAGATTTGATTGCGCCGGGGGATTCCAGGTTGTAAATCACGTTGAGCTGTTCTACGCCAAGGCCCTTTTCTGCCAGTGCACGCTGCAACAACTGGCGGGTGGCAGAGCCCTCTTCACGCAAAATCAGCGGCAGTTTTTTTAGCTCATCCAGCGAAATTTCGCCTTCGCCGGCTGTTTTGCCCACCAGCACCAATTCGTCGGTCACGATGGTTTTGGTGGCAATCTCCTCCGGCAGCGGCAAATCCTGCACAATACCAAGGTTGATGGTGTGGTCCATCAATTTTTGAATGACTTCGTGCGAGCGCATCAGTTTAATTTGAATTTCGACATCAGTATAAACCTTTTTAAACAGGTAGACACTGCAGGGCAGGGCATATTCTCCCACGCTGCGGCACGAGCCAATCAGCAATTTGTTGCCATTTTCTTGTAAACTTTGCAAGTCGCGCTTGACATTGCCTTTCAGCGAAAGCATAGTAACGGCGTAGTTGTAAACCACTTTGCCCTCTTCGGTTAAGTGTACCCCTTTATTGCTGCGCACCAGCAGTTGAGAGCCCATTTCGTTTTCAAGGCTTTTCAGTTGAAGGCTAAGCCCGGGCTGTGTTAAATGCAGTGCGGCGGCTGCTTTTGAAATGCTTTTATATTTAACTGTGGTGTAAAACGATTCCAAGTACTGAAATTCCATTTGCCTCACATCCATCCAAAGTTGCAATTTGTAAGTTCATTATAACATCGGCAGGCATAAAAAGGAAGATGATGTGCCCCCTTGCTGCCGGTTACAATTCCCCCAAGGCCACCCTACTCAGGTGGCCTTTTTTGTTTCGGGGCTTTAGACCGCGTTTCGCGAAGCGAAAGGCAACAAACCACCCGCTAAGCGGGTGAGTAGCCAAAGCTTAAGCAAAAAGGCATCACCTTTCTGATAAAATGAAGAGTGTTCAAGCCTTCAAGAAATCAGAAGAAAGGAGATGCCTTATGGCAGAAAGTTTAGCACACAGCAAGTGGGTATGCAAGTATCATGTGGTGTTCAGTCCAAAGTATCGGAGAAAAGTAATCTACAATGAATTGAGAGCAGACATCCAACAATATATTAGAGATTTGTGCAAGTGGAAAGGGGTAGAGATTGTAGAAGGGCACATGATGCCGGATCATGTGCATCTGCTGTTGTCGATACCGCCGAAGTATTGCGTTTCAAGTTTCATGGGGTATTTAAAAGGGAAATCGGCAACGATGATATTTGAAAAGCATGCAAATTTAAAATATAAATTTGGGAACAAGCACTTTTGGGCAACGGGGTATTACGTAAGTACAGTAGGGCTAAACGAAGCGACAATAGCAAAATATATCAGAGAACAAGAAAAGCAAGATATGCTGGAAGATAGGCTGACAACAAAAGAGTACGAAGACCCTTTTAAGGGTTAATACGCAATCAGTCCACTGGGCTTGAACGAAGTGAAAGCCAGCGTCTTTTAGGCGCTGGCAATTATTATGCCCTTTTAGGGCTCAGTCAAGCCACCCGTTTTACGGGTGGTATTGACTTAGCAAAGGCGGCCGCGATGTGACCATAGCGAACTGTTATGGTGCATAACAAATGCTTATCATCATACCGCAAAGCTTTGTATTATAATTGGCAAGGAGATTGAGATAAAATTAACAAAGCAAAAGGTGCCCGTTGACAGGTAGAAGTAGGGGCGCCTTTTGGCAGGACAGGGGGGCTTGCAATTTTTTCTCGGCAAAAGGGGGGTGCACACCGGTGGCTTACCGTTGTTACGGTGTTGGGGGTACTGGTGTTGTGGCAGGTGGTGACGGCCGGCGGGTTGGTAGACCCTAAGCTCGTTCCGTCGCCGCAGGCGGTATGGCGCGCATTTTTAGACATTGCACAAAACGGCTATAAAAACTATACCTTGTTGCAGCATATCGGTACCAGCCTTGGGCGGTTGCTTGTGGCGTTTGTACTGGCAGCCCTTTTGGCGGTACCACTGGGGCTTGCCAGCGGGTACAGCAGCAGAGTGCGCGCCGTGCTGGAGCCGCTGGTCGAGTTTTACCGCCCATTGCCGCCGCTTGCCTACTATACGGTGCTGGTTTTATGGCTTGGCATTGAAAACAAATCTAAAGTAGCATTGTTATTACTTGCTTGTTTTGCCCCCATTTATGTGGCCTGTGTGGCTGCGGTATTGCGCATCCGGCAAGACGACATGAACTGTGCCTATGCGGTGGGGGCCGGCCGTGCGCAGGCGTTTGTGCACGTCGTCTTTCCCTCGTGCCTGCCGGACATCCTCACCGGGCTGCGCACTGCGCTTGGGGTGGGGTACACCACCCTAGTTTCGGCAGAAATGGTGGCGGCAACCTCTGGCCTTGGCTGGATGGTGCTGGATGCAAGCAGGTTATTGCGCAGCGACATTGTGTTTTTGGGCATTTTGATTATGGGGCTTACCGGGGTATTGCTAGACCGTGGGCTGCGCCTGATCGAAAAGCTGCTGGTACCGTGGAAAGGCAAAGAGTGAGGGAATGAGATGAAAATAAAAATGACACAAAAAGCGGCGGCGCTATTATGTACGGTGGCCTTGCTGCTTGCGGGTTGTGGCGGCAATACTGCGCAAAGCGATGCAGGCGGCCTGCCGCAGGTAGTTAACATTGGCACACAGCAAATCCCGAACGATGAGGCACTAGCTGCGGCAAAGGGCTATTTTGAGCAAGAGATGGGTGTTAAGGTCAATATCGTGGAGTTTCAGGCAGGGGATATCCGCAATGCGATGATTTCAAAGGATATTGATTTTGCGATGCTGGGTTCTTCTTCGGCCATTTTAGGGGTCGCCAACGGCATGGATGTGCAGCTTGTGTGGGTACACGAAGTGCTGGGCAGTGCCGAACAGCTTGTGGCGCGTGAGGGCAGCGGCGTTAAGACGATACAAGACCTCAAGGGCAAAAAAGTCGCAACGCCATTTACATCGACCGCGCATTACAGCCTGCTGAATGCGCTGAAACTAAACGGCATCGACGAGGCAGATGTGACACTGCTGGATATGCAGATGCCCGACATTTACGCCGCGTGGCAGCGCGGGGACATTGATGCCGCCTACGGCTGGGAGCCCACGTTGTCAAAGCTGCTGGAAAGCGGAACCTCGCTGCTTACCAGTGCCGACCTTGCTGCGCAGGGGGTCATTACGGCCAATGTGGAAATTGTGCGCAGTGAATTTGCGCAGCAGTACCCGCAACTGGTGGCAGGGTATATCCGCGCGGTTGACCGCGCGGTGCAGTTATACCGGCAAAACCCAGACGATGCGGTGGCAACCGTGGCGCAGGCCATGGGCTTGACTCAGCAAGAGGCCAAGACCCAAATGCAAGGGTCAATTTGGCTGACGGCTGCCGAGCAGCTTTCGCCCGATTACCTTGGCACCAGCGCGCAAAAAGGGCATTTTGTCGAGGTGGCTAAAGACACTGCCGATTTTTTATACAGCCAGAAAAGCCTGATCAGCCAGCCGGATGCGGCGGTGTTTGAGCAGTTTGTCAACCCCGCTTACATCGAGCAGGCCGTACAGCCATCTTAAGGGGGCCCTATGCAAAAAACGCAAGCAGAAAACGCGCCGCCGGTACTGCAGCTTACCGGGGTAGGGTATACCTATACGGCAAAGAAAAACAGCGTGCAGGCACTGCAAGGCATTGACCTTACAGTAAAAGACCAAGAATTTTTATGCGTGCTTGGCCCGTCCGGTTGTGGCAAAAGCACATTGCTATCGTTAATTGCGGGTTTTTTTGCCCCTACTACGGGCACTCTGCAAATGCAGGGGCAACCCATCACCGGCCCAAGCTGGGCCCGTGGTGTCGTGTTTCAAGCCCCCACATTGTATGCATGGCTGAGCGTGCGGCAAAATATTGGGTTTGGCCTTAAAATGCGCCATTTTGAAAAACAGCAAATCGAGCAGATTACCAGCCAGTACATAGAGCTGGTTGGGCTGCAAGGGTTTGAAGACAGCAAACCGTACGAGCTGTCCGGCGGCATGAAACAGCGGGTCGCGCTGGCGCGTGCCCTTGTGGGCAAACCGCGCGTGCTGTTGATGGACGAGCCGTTTGGCGCACTGGACGCGCTGACAAGGCAAAGTATGCAGGCACTGGTGCGCCGGCTTTGGCAGGCAACACAATGCACCGTTGTGCTGGTCACCCACGATATTGACGAGGCGCTGTGCCTTGGCACCCGCACGCTGTTGCTCTCCGGTAGGCCGGGGCATATTTTACAGCAGTTTGAAGCGGGGTTTACCCACACTTTGTTGCAGGATGAAAAGGCAAAAGTAGTGTACCAGCCGGATTATATCGCGCGCAGGGAAGAACTGCTTGCCCGGGTGACGGGCGGGCAATAAGTATGGCCGAAAAGCCCGGGTAGGGTTATCACATAAAAACGGCAAGACAGCAAAAGCAATGCTAGAACGGGGGGATGCAGCGGCGGGCAAAGGCATGATAGTTTGGGCTTGAGTTTAAAAATCATCAAAAAAATGGGAGTGGAATTATGAATAAGACAGAGCAAATTGCCGGCAGCAAAACCGAGCGGCTCATCGGTTTTGTGGTATTGCTGGTAGTGTTGGTACTCGGCGCCGCCTTTTTACAGCAGGCGATGCTGTTTCGTCTGGCCATTGGCCTGGCACTAGGGTATACGCTAATGCGTGCCTATACTGGTTTTGCAGGCAGCGTAAACCGTGCCTGCCGCGCGGGCTCGACACAATTAATGCGCGCCATGGCGCTGATGTTTTTTGTCACGGCGGTCGTTTCGGCCGGTGTGCTGATGAACGCGGATCTCACCGGCTACGGCCTGTGGATTAACCCCATCAATATTGGTCTGCTTTTGGGCGGCATCCTGTTCGGCTTTGGCATGTCGTTGTCGTCCTGCTGTGCTACCGGCGTGTTGACCGACCTTGTGATTGGCCTGCCGCGTGCATTTATTACGTTGGTGTTCTTCGGTATTGGTGTTTACCTGGGCTTCCCCATCCAAAATACCGCGTCTTGGGTCAGAAAATCATGGGTGACCAGCGCCACGGGTGCCGAGCTGAAAAAGGGCGGCGTGTTTTTGCCGGACCTCTTCCACTGGGACGGGTTTAATGGTTTCTTGGGTGCTTTAGTGCTCACCGGTATCTTCTGCCTCATCATGGTCTACTTTGCCTACCGGTACGAAAAAAAGCGCAAGCTTGCTAACACCTATGTTGGCGTAGACAGTGAAAACATGCAAAACGCAGAGCAGCCGCTGGAAGTGAAAAACTACAAGTTCTTCAGCAAAGAGACTTATTATCAGATTTTTGCAAAACCTTGGACGCTGAAACAGGGCGCTGTGGTGCTGGCCATTCTGTTTGGTGTGCTGCTGGGTGTGACGAAAGCCGGTTGGGGCGCTTCTACCCCTTACGGCATTTGGTTTGGCAAGTTGCTGATGCTGTTTGGCGTTTCGCCTGATGCGGTTGCCTCGTTTGCACAGATGAAGCCCGACAGCTTTGTACTGCCGTTCTTCCAGCACAGCGCTTCGGTGCAGAATCTCGGTATCATCCTTGGCACACTAATCTATTTGCTGATGGCCGGTGTGTTTACCCGCACCTTCAAAGAGGGGCTTAGCATTACTTGGAAAGACGGGCTGATCTTTGCACTGGGCGGCCTTTCGATGGGCATTGGCACCCGTGTTGGCAACGGCTGTAACGTGGGCGCGCTGTATTCGCCTATCGCCACATTCTCGCTGTCCGGCTGGGTCTACCTTGTGTTTTTGGTGCTGGGTGGTATTTTGGGTAACATGTTCTTTAAAAAAGTGGTGGCCAAAAAGTAAACGGGCTGCCACTTTCAGGTAAAAACGCAACCACTGCGGTTCGGGCCCCAAAGCAGGGCCCGAACCCTTTTGTGCCGGGCCGCTGGGCGGCGCGGTGACAGGAAGGAGCTTATGTTATGGGCAAAAGAATTTTGATCGTGGGCGGCGTTGCGGGTGGCGCGTCGGTGGCGGCACGTGTGCGCCGGCTGGACGAAGGGGCGCAGGTCGTGATGTTTGAGCGCGGCCCACATGTCTCGTTTTCCAACTGCTCGCTGCCGTTTTTCCTCAGCAGAATGGTAGAAGAGAGCGGCGACCTTGTGCTGATGGACCCGAAGCAGTTCAAAAGCCAGTACAACATTGACGCGCGTGTCAACCACGAAGTGCTGGCCATTGACCGCGCGGCCAAAACCATCACCGTCAAAGACCTTGCTACCGGGCAGACCACGCAGGAGGCCTACGACAAGCTGGTGCTTTCGCCGGGCGCGGTGCCGGTGTTGCCTCGCAGCATTGAGGGCATTGACGGGCCCAACGTGTTCAGCGTACGCAACGTGGTGGATATCCGTAAGCTGGACGAGTACCTTACGGCAAATAAGGTGCAAGATGTCGCCGTGGTCGGCGGTGGGTTTATTGGGGTCGAAGTCACCGAAAACCTGCGCCTTGCGGGCAAGAATGTCAGCCTGATTGAAGCGATGGACCAGATCATGGCGCCGTTTGATTACGATATGGCGCAAATTTTGCACAAAGAGATGCTGGACCACGGGGTGAAGCTGATTTTAAGTGATGGTGTCAAAAAAATTGATGCCACACAGGTAGAACTGCAATCCGGCAAAAAGGTGGCGGCACAGGCGGTTGTGATGGCCATCGGCGTGCGGCCCGAGACCGAGCTTGCCAAAGCGGCCGGGCTTGCCATTGGCGAGACGGGCGGCATTAAGGTCGACCACAACTATGTGACCAGTGACCCGGATATTTATGCGGTAGGAGATGCGATTGAGGTTTACCACAAGCTGACCCACAAGGCGACCCGCCTTGCACTGGCAGGCCCTGCCCAGAGGCAGGCGCGCGCCGCGGCAGACCATATGTACGGCATCCCGCACAATAACAACGGGGTCATCGGCTCTTCGGTCGTTAAGGTGTTTGACCAAAACGCCGCTTCGACCGGCCTTAACGAAAAAACGGCAAAGGCGCAGGGCATTGCCTGTGATTTTGTGTATGTCATCCCCGGCGATAAAGTGGGCCTGATGCCGGGCAGCCACCCGCTGCACTTTAAGTTGCTGTACGAGTACCCGACAGGGCGTCTGCTGGGTGCGCAGGCCATTGGCAAGGGCGAAGCCGACAAGCGCATTGACGTGATTGCGGCGCTGATTTCCACCGGCGGTACACTGGAGGATTTGAAAGAGCTGGAGCTTTGCTATGCGCCGCTGTTTGGCACCGCAAAAGACGTGGTGAACCACGCGGCACTGGTGGGGCTGAACCTGCTGTACGGCCGTTTTCGTCAAGTGCCGGTCACTAAAGTGCGCGAGCTGGTAGAAAGCAATGCCTTTATTGTGGATGTGCGCGAAAAAGGCGAATACGCCGCGGGGCACCTGATCAATTCGGTCAACATCCCGCTCAGCGAGCTGCGTGGCCGCATGGCCGAAATCCCAACCGACCGGCCGGTGTACCTGCACTGCCGCAGCAGCCAGCGCAGCTATAACGCGGTGATGGCGCTGCAAAACAGCGGGTACCACAATGTGGTGAACATTTCCGGCTCTTACCTTGGCATCTGCTGCTACGAGTATTATCAGGACCAGGTGACGGGCAGAGAAAAAATTGTGACCGCATATAATTTTAACTAAGTATGAATAGTAGCTCTTAGGGGCAAGGCAAAGCACAGCATACGGGTAGCGCCGTGTACTGTGCTTTTTTGTGGCGTGTGGCATAGGGGCCGCAAAGTACAAGATACGGGCAGAAAAAGCAAAAAACGGCCTGTTTTTATGCGCCTTTTTTTGCTATGATAGTACTGCACACCCCGCAGGTGACAAAACGGCGGGGCAAAACAGAAAAATAGATCTTTGCACCGTGCCTTTGGCGCAAGGAGAAGGGAGCAGAGTTTATGGAATATGAGCTTTCAGCCGGTGCGGCGCACGCGCGGGCCACGACACTGGGGGGCGAATTGATCAGCTGCACGGCGGCAGACGGCACCGCGTACCTTTGGCAGGGGGATGAGACCTATTGGCCGGGGCACGCGCCGTTGTTGTTCCCCGTAGTGGGGGTATTGCTGGGGGGTAAAATCAAGATTGACGGGCAGCCTTACACCTATGCCCGCCACGGGTTTGCCCGCCGCACCGAGTTTCGCGCGGCAGAGGTCACCGAAAACCGGGTGCGGTTTGTGCTGCAAAGCAGCGAAGCCACCAAAGCATTGTACCCGTATGCTTTTACGCTTTCGGTAGAGCACGAGCTGCGTGAAAACGGCTTTTCCACACGCTTTACTGTACAGAACGATGACGTAAAGCAGATGGAGTTTTGCATCGGCGGGCACCCCGCTTTTTATTGCCCGCTGGGCGAAGGGGAACAGTTTACCGATTATGAGGTGCAGTTTGAAGCGGGTGAACCCCCGGTTGCGCTGCGCGTAAACGAGCAGGGCCTTTTGCAGCGCGACAAAGCTTATACCGTGCTGCAAAATGACTGCCTTGCACTCAATTACCCGCTATTCGACGAGGATGCGCTGGTCTTTACCCCGGTGCACTCGCGCCGCCTTTTACTGCGCAGCAAAAAAACGAGCCGTGCGCTGCAATTCACATTTGACGGGTTTTCGTCGCTTGGCATCTGGACCCCGCCGCACAAGCAGGCCCCGTTTGTCTGTCTGGAGCCATGGTGCGGTATGGCAGATGACCCCGCCGCCGCTGGTACCATGGGCCAAAAGCCCGGCGTTGTGCGCGTCGCACCGGGTGAAAGCTATACCTGTGGGTACAGTGCGGAGTTGCGGGTATAAACAGAAATTAATTGCTTGAGAAAGAAAGGGCCGTACTTTGTTGCCAGTGGCAGCGGGTACGGCCCTTTTTGGCTTTTTGCCAGCCTTGTTTGTAGAGAAACCCTTAAAGCCGGGTGCCGGTGTGGCGCTCGTACACCTGCATTGCAGTTTTTTGCCCATTTGCCATGATCTCTTTTTCGCTCATCGTTTGCAGCTTTCGCTCGCGCACGGTAAAGTGCCCGGCAACCATCACGTCGCAAACGTCGTAGCGGTTGGCGTTGTACACCAGTGTCACCACCGGGTCGTGAAACAGCGGCGTGAGGTTTGGGCCCGAAAGGTCCATTAAAATCAGGTCGGCCTGTTTGCCCACTTCAAGGCTGCCGGTGGCATCGCCAAGGCCCAGCGCCCGTGCGGGCTCTATGGTAGAGCGGCGCAGCATTGACAGCGCACAGGCGGTTTCAAAATCCACCCCGTGTTGGCGGTTCAGGGCAATGCCCATGCGCATATTAGTCCACGGGTCCATGGTCAGCCAGTCGGTGCCCAGCACAATGTGCACCCCGGCATCAAACATCTTTTTTGTGGGAGGGAACTCACTGTGCCGCCCTAGCCCTTCGGTGCAGTGGGCCATATGGGCCCCACTTTTGGCAAATAGCCCAATATCGCTGTCGGTCGTATAAATGCAGTGTGCCCCCACAAGGTTTTTGCCCAAAAGGCCGGTTTCTTTTAAAAACTCCACAGGGGTCAGGCCGTAGCTTTCGTGCACCAGCGCTACTTCACGCTCGCTTTGTGCCACATGGGTGTGGAAGCCGACACCGTACTTTTCGCCCAGTGCAGCGCACTTTTGTGCAAGTTCAAATGAAACGGTATCGGTGGCATGCGGGCCCACGCGGCAGGTGATGCGCCCGCCGTCCTTGCTGTGGTAGGTTTCCAGCAGGCGAATGTTGTCCTCTAAAAAAGCGTCGCCCATCTCGGGGTGGCGGGTGTAGTCGTTGTGGCGCAGCGCTCCAATATCCACGTCCACAATGTTCTGGCTGATCACGGCCCGCAGGCCGATTTCATCCACAGCCTGTGCCACTGATAAAACGTAATGGTAAATTTCGTTGATGGTGGTCACGCCGCCCTGCATGCACTCCCACGCGCCCAGCAGCGAAAGATGGTAAACGTCATTTGGGGTCAGCTGGCCTTCCATCGGCAGCGCAAAACCGTAAAAGCCGTTGGGGTCATCCTCCAGCAGGCCTTTAAACAAGCTGCCCGCCACATGGGTGTGTGCGTCTACAATGCCGGGCAAAATGGCCTTGCCCGCCGCATCCACCACGGTAAGGCCGGCCCGCTCACCGGGGTAATTGCCTTCGCCCAGCGCGGCAATCCGGCTGCCCTCTACCAGCACATAGCCTTTGCGGTGCAGTGTATTGTTGTCGTCTACCGTAATAACGATCCCGTTTTCAAATAAAATTCGTTCCATTCGCTTCGCCCCTTTACCAGTTTGTGCAGGTGGTATAGTTTATGCCCAGTATCTCACAAAAAAAGTACGCTCGCAATGCAGAAAATGGGTTTTGACGGGATTAAAAAATTTTGTCAGGGGGGCCTTGCAAAAACGAGTCAATCCGGTATGATGGAACTATGCGGTTGACCGAACCGGTTAATAAAGGAGGATGCAGGATGAATGAGGCTTTTTTTACCCTACCAAAAGAAAAGCAGCTGCGCATTTTAAACGCGGCAATGGAGGTGTTTTCGCAAAACGAGTACAAACACGCTTCTACCGAGGATATTGCGGCAAAAGCGCAAATTTCGAAAGGGTTGTTGTTTTACTATTTTGGCAATAAAAAAGAATTATACCTTTACCTGTACCAGTACATGGAGCGGCTGACACAAGACGCCATTGTGAACAATGATTTTGAAGCCATCGACGATTTTTTTGATTTAATGGAATATGGCGCACAAAAAAAGCTGAAGCTGGTGGCGGAGCACCCCTATTTAATGGATTTTGCCATTCGTGCCTACGACGCGCGCGACGAACATTTAAACCCAGAGCTTGCGGCTAAGTTGCAGGCACAGCTGGGGGATGTGGGCAAATATTTTAAACATGTCGACTTTTCACGTTTTCGCGAAGGGGTGGACCCCACCGAGTTGCTGCGTATGCTGGTGTGGATGACCGAGGGGTACTTGCAGCAAATGCGGCGGCAGGGCCAGCCGGTAGAGATGAACGTGCTGCTAGCAGATTATAAGCGGTGGACCGTGCTATTTAAAAACATGGCCTACAAGGAGGAGTTTTTGCATGAAGATCATTGAGACAAAGGGCCTGACAAAAGATTACGGCGGGGGCCGCGGTGTCTTTGGGCTGGATTTTGAGGTGAACGAGGGCGAAGTGATGGGCTTTTTGGGCCCAAATGGCGCAGGCAAAACCACGACGATTCGCCAACTGATGGGGTTTATTCAGCCGGATGCAGGCAGCGCGACGGTGTTTGGGCTGCCTTGCTTTGAACAGGCCGCGCAGATTCAAAAAGACCTTGGGTACCTGCCGGGTGAACCGGCTTTTATGAATGACATGACCGGCACGGCGTTTTTGCATTTCATCGCCCAAATGAAAGGCCTAAAAAGCTTTGCGCGGGCGCAGCAGCTGATGCAGCAGTTTGAGCTGGACGCCACCGCAAAAATAGGGCGTATGTCAAAGGGCACCAAGCAAAAGGTGGGCATTGTGGCGGCGTTTATGGCAACGCCCCGCCTGCTGGTGCTGGACGAGCCGACCAGTGGGCTGGACCCGCTGATGCAAAACCGGTTTATTGACCTGATTTTGCAGGAAAAACAGCGCGGCGCGACGATTTTAATGTCTTCGCATATTTTTGAAGAGGTAGAGCGCACCTGCGACCGCACGGTCATCATCCGTGCCGGGCGCATCGTGGTGGTAGAACAGATGGAAGAATTACGCCGTACCAAGCGCAAAACCTTTGCGACCCAGTTTGCCGCACCGGCAGATGCCGCGGCCTTTGCAGCGGCATGGGGCAGTGAAAAAGCCACTATAAACGGCGACACCGTAACGCTTACGGTCACCGGCAGCCCGGATGCATTTTTAAAGCAGGTGGCGGCTTACCCGGTACAGGATTTAGAGCTGCACCGCGAGTCACTGGAAGAATTGTTTTTACATTACTATGGGGCAGAAAACGGGGGGCAAAAGGCATGATCAACAAAACATTATTTTTGCGTGAAAGCAAAGCGGGCATGCGCCTGCTGCTGATTTTTTTTGCGGTGCTTACCATGTATGCCACCATGATTATTGCCATGTTTGACCCAAAGCTCGGCGACAGCCTTGCGCAGATGGCGCAGAGTATGCCCACCTTATTTGCGGCGTTTGGTATGCTGAATGTGGGGGCAACGCTGGGGGAATTTATGGGGAACTACTTATATGGCTTTTTGCTGACCGTCATGCCGCTTATTTTTATTGCCATGCTGGCAAACCGTTTGGTGGTGCGCTATGTAGAAAGTGGTTCCATGGCGTATCTGCTGGCAACACCAAACCGCCGCGGCCGTCTGGTGCGCACCCAGGCACTGGTGTTGCTTGCCGGTACCTTAGTACTTTTGCTGCTCAACCTGCTGGTGTGCATTGCCACGGCGCAGGCGATGTTCCCCGGGCAACTTGACATCCCCGCGTTTTTGCGGCTGAACGTGGGCCTGTACGGGCTGCATGTGTTTCTTAGTGGCTTGTGCTTTTTTGCCGCCTGCCTGTTTAATGATTCCCGCACTTCTCTGGGGGTGGGGGCCGGGCTGGGTGTGCTGTTTTTGCTGGTACAAATGCTGTCACAGGTGGGGGATAAATTTGAAGTGCTGAAATATGCCACCCCCTACACTCTGTTTGCCCCAATCGGCCTGTTAGAGGGGCAGGGCAGTGCAATAGCCGGCGTGCTTTGTCTTTATGCTGTGGGCGCAGCATTGTATGCGGCGGCGGTTGCGGTGTTTTGCAAACGAGATTTGCCGGTATAAGGTGGTTGGCTGAAAAAGGTGATACCTGCTTTGCGGGTATCGCTTTTTTCCTTTTAAGTGCGGGGCTGGGGCGCACCCCTTATTAGGGGGTGGTTTGCTTTGTTTTTGAAAAAAACAGGTAGAATTTCGGAAAAGACAATAAAATTTAACAAATTAGGTGTACAATAAAAACAACCGAAAAAATCGGCATTCAAAAATTTAACTCGGCTCTTTTGCAGTGCGTCGGCGGACACTGCCGAGTGCGCTGATGGGGGCCAGGAACAGGAGGCAATCCTATGAGCATAAATACAGCAATCGTAAAAGTCATTGGCCGCGAGGTGATCGACTCGCGCGGCAACCCCACCGTGGAAGCAGAGGTGCATCTTGCGGATGGCAGCTTTGCAACCGGTATTGCGCCCAGCGGCGCTTCGACCGGCGAGTTTGAAGCGTTGGAGCTGCGCGACGGCGATAAAAAGCGCTTTGGCGGCAAGGGCGTGCAAAAAGCAGTTAAAAATGTGAACGAAAAAATCAATAAGGCATTGGTCGGGCTGGATGCGGCGGACACCTATGCGGTGGATGCTGCCATGATTGCGGCAGACGGCACCAAAGACAAATCCAACTTCGGCGCAAACGCCATTTTGGCTGTTTCTATTGCAGCCGCACGTGCAGCCGCAGTGTCGCAAGACATCCCACTGTACCGCTTCTTGGGTGGGGTTTCGGGCAACCGGTTGCCGGTGCCAATGATGAACATCCTCAACGGCGGTGCCCATGCGGCTAATACCGTGGATGTGCAGGAGTTTATGATCATGCCGGTGGGTGCGCCCAGCTTTGGTGAGGGCCTGCGCTGGTGCACCGAGGTGTTCCACTCGCTGCAATCGCTGCTGAAATCCAAAGGACTTGCCACTGCGGTGGGCGATGAGGGCGGGTTTGCCCCGAACCTTGAAAGCGACGAAGAAGCCATTGAATATATTCTGGAGGCTGTGCGCCTTGCAGGGTACGAGCCGGGCAAGGACTTTGTGCTGGCAATGGACCCCGCGTCCAGCGAGTGGAAGGGCACCAAGAAAGGCGAGTACCTGCTGCCGAAATCCGGCCAGAAATTCACGTCGGCCGAGCTGGTGCAGCACTGGAAGAAGCTTGTCGATAAATACCCAATCTACTCCATTGAGGATGGCCTTGATGAAGAGGATTGGGAGGGCTGGCAGCTGCTGACTAAAGAGCTGGGCGACCGCATTCAGCTGGTGGGCGACGATTTGTTTGTCACCAATACCGAGCGCCTTGCAAAGGGCATCGCAAACCACTGCGGCAACTCCATTTTGATCAAGCTCAACCAGATTGGCTCAGTGTCCGAGACGCTGGAAGCCATTAAAATGGCTCATAAAGCCGGGTATACTGCGGTCGTTTCGCATCGTTCGGGCGAGTCGGAAGATACGACGATTGCCGACCTTGCGGTGGCGCTGAACACCTGCCAGATCAAAACCGGCGCACCAAACCGCAGCGAGCGTGTTGCAAAGTACAACCGCCTGTTGCGCATTGAAGAAGCACTGGGTGCTTCGGCCCATTACCCCGGGGTAGAGGCCTTTAATAGTAAACGCTAAGCGGCAAAACATTGCAGTGCAACTGCCTGTGTGATACCGATTTGAAAACAAAAAGGAATGCAGCGAATACGCTGCATTCCTTTTTTTGTGTTTCTTGTTGTAAAGCAAGTGCTTGTGTTTCTTGTTGCAAAGCAAGTGCTTGTGTTTCTTGTTGCAAAGCAAGTGCTTGTGTTTTTAGTGGCTTGCAGGGGCAACGCCGCAGGCTGCTGCATTGTTTTGGCGGGCCGTGCTACACCGGTGCATCCTCACACAGTGCCCGGCTAATCTTGCCCACAAAGTCCTGTACATTGGTCACGATAGTGCGCACGGCAAGGCTGCCGCGGTCCCGCAACTTGTTGACCGAAAATTCCGATACGTCGATCGAGTAAAAATACAGCGGGCGCACCGTGCCGCTTACCAGCCGGTAGCTGGGGGTCATGTTGCCGGTGGCAATGGTGTGCAGTGTGGTGGCCATGCAAATCACGGTGGTTGCCTCGCGCACCAGTGTGCGCATGGCATCCTGCCCGTCGTAAACATTCGGTATGACCTCCGGCAGGGGGCCGTCGTCCCGCACCGAGCCCACCAGCACAAACGGCACATCGTTTTGCACACATTCGTACATAATGCCGTCTTGCACATAACCCTGTTCAATAAATGTCGCAATTGACCCGCATTCCCGCACTTTATTGATGGTGTCAAGGTGGTTGTAATGCCCGCCCTCGCGGGATTCCTGCGTGCGCACATCCTGCCCCAAAGCAGTGCCAAGGTACCCGGCCTCAAGGTCGTGGGTGGCCAGCGCGTTGCCCGCCATGAGCCCGCCCACATAGCCGCCGCGCACCAGCGCCGCAAACGCGCTGCGGGCATCGGCATCAAACGCACAGGCGGGGCCCATCACCCACAAAATGCGCCCGTGTTGTTTTTCATAGCGCAGCAACTGCAACAGCTCGCGGTAGTCGCGCGAATAACCGGTCTCGCGCGAGCGGCCTTGCCGAAAGGCAAATGCCTCCTGCGTGTTGCCGCCGGGCGTAGAAAAGCCCTTTGTCCACAAAAAAATACCCTCAGAGCCGTCCTCCGAGCGGCCGGTAACAACAAGGTCACCCTGTTTTAAATTGCGAAACTCCACAATTTCAATGCGGCCGTTTTTCAATACGGCGGTGCAATCCATCCGGCTGTCTTGCGCCAACAGCCAGTTGCCGCCCACTTTAAAGTATTCCGGGTACATGCTGGTAGAGTGGTACCCACTGGGTGCCGCCCCAGCTCGCGGGGCAGGGCAAAGCACGGCGTTTGGTGCGTGCTGTAAAAACGGCAATGTAAAATCCGGCTCGCGAAATACCGGCAATTCAAAGCCCATAAAAGTTCCTCCCTAGTTTGCAAAATAACAAATCTAGTGTAGCACAAAGCAGGCGCAAAGTCGAACAAACGCGGATACTGGAAAATTGTGTGATGTTTTTTATTGGCAAGCGAAACACCTTGCCGGAAAAATACCCTGTAGACCGCCTGGCGGGCTTTTTTTGCACCCGGGTTTATGGTAAAATCAAATAGCACGGCAGCCCGTAACTGCTGTGCATACGGTGCCATGGCAGCAAAGGATGCGGCCCCATTGGCGGGGTGGTTTGCATGGGTGCAAGCAGGCGGCTGCCCGCTGTTTGCGGCTGTGGCATAAGGGCGGCCCCCCGTGTTTTGGTGGGCTAGGCTAATAAAAGTGAGGCGAAGCAGATGCACGAAAAAGAGGCAAAAGGCATTTTGTCGGCGAAAAACGGGCTCAACCCCTACCGCGGCTGCACACATGGTTGCATCTACTGTGACTCACGCAGCAAATGCTATAACATACAGCACGATTTTGAAGATGTAGAGGTAAAGAGTAATGCGCCCCAGTTGCTGGCGCAGGCGCTGCGCAGCAAACGGCAGCGGTGTATGATTGGTACCGGGGCAATGTGCGACCCGTATCAGCCCGCAGAACTGACCTGCAACATCACCCGTGGGTGTTTAGAGGTAGCCGAGCAGCTGGGGTTTGGGTTTACGGTGATCACCAAGTCAGACAGGGTGTTGCGTGATTTAGAATTGTTTGAGCGGGTGCAGCACAAAGCTAAGTGTATTGTGCAGATGACACTGACCACCTTTGATGAGCGCCTTTGTGGCATACTAGAGCCCAATGTCTGCAATACCCAGCGGCGGCTTGAAGTGCTGCGCATTTTGCAGCAGGCGGGCATCCCCACCGTGGTCTGGTTGACCCCCATTTTGCCGTTTTTAAACGACAACTGGCAAAATATCAGTAGTATTTTAGAGGGGTGCTTTGACGCCGGGGTGCGCGGTATCCTTTGCTTTGGCATGGGCTTGACCCTGCGGGAGGGCAACCGCGAGTATTTTTACGAAAAGCTAGATCAGCATTTCCCGGGCCTCAAACAGCAGTACCAGCGAGCCTTTGGCAACCAGTATGTTTGCAACAGCCCGCACAATGCGGCGCTGATGAAGCGGTTTCATGCCGCCTGTGAGGCGCGGGGTGTGCTGCACCACACTGACGAAATTTTTGCCTATCTCAACACATTTGAAGACAAGCTGGCGGCGGAGCAGCTGTCTTTGTTTTAAAAAGGAGGCAATTTGTGCCGATTTTAATTGAAGAATGGAAACAGCAGTATTGCGCGGCAGTACAAGCGGCGTTTGGCCCGCGGGTGGTGTTTATCGGCTTGCAGGGCAGCTATGGCCGCGGCGAAGCGACGGAACACAGTGACATTGACGTGGTACTGTTATTGGATGAAGTGACGATGGACGATTTAAAGCAGTACCGCGCCCTGCTGGCAAAGTTGCCCCACCGCGAGCTTGTCTGCGGGTTTGTCGCCGGTTACCGGCAGCTTGCAGGGTGGGAAAAGGGCGACTTATTGACCTTTTTGCTGGATACGGTGCCTTGGCAGGGTAGCCTGCAAGAGCTGCAACAGCAGGTGGGCCCGGCCGATGCACAACAAAGCGTCATTACCGGTGCGGGCAATATCTACCATGCCTGTGTGCACAATTACCTGCACGAGCGCAGTGAAGAAGTGCTTGCAGCACTGCAAAAAAGTGCGTTTTTTGTACTGCGCGCAGCCTGCTATGCCCGTATCGGGCAGTTTATCAAGCGCAAAGATGAATTACAAGCGCACCTGACACCCGCGGAAAACGCCCTGCTTACCATGGCACCAAAGCTGGAAGAGCTGACCCCTGCTTTGCTGCAATGGGCGGGTGACTTGCTGGTGCACAATGTACCTGCGGCAGACTAGCAATCCCACTGCGGCAAGGCTTTTGACACGAAAAAGCAGCCCCACACTCTAAACAGAGTGCGGGGCTGCTTTTATTGTAAGTTAAGGCGCAGGTGGCGGGGCGGCAGAGGCCGGAGGGGCAGCGTTTTGCAGGTAAACGCTGGTGCTGGGGAAGGCGAACGACACACCATGTCGCTCCATTAAATCCATGATAGCAAAATACAACCGCTCATTGATGGCGAGCGACTCATTATAGTCTACACTTTTCGTGAAATACCGCACCAGAATGTCCATGCTGCTGGCCGAAAAACCCACAAAACGCACCAGCACCGTGTCGGAATGCAACGCACTGTCAGCCGCAAGAAGGTCCCGCAAATCGCGCATCAGCAGCTCCAGTGTTTTGCGCGGGGTCTCGTAGCAGACCGTTAAGGTAAACTGGCCCATACGCATTTTGCGGTTGCTGCCGTTGGTAATCAGCCCCGTGCTGACGACAGAATTGGGCACAATGCTCAGAGTGTTGTCCAGCCCGCGTATTTTGGTACTGCGAAAGGTCAAATCCTCTACCGTGCCCTCCACCCCGGCGCAAGTAATCCAGTCACCAATGGCAAACGGTTTTTCCACCAGCAACACTAGCCCGGCAAACAGGTTGGCAGCACTGTCTTTTGCGGCAAGTGAAACAGTCAGGCCGCCAAGCCCCAGCCCGGTAATCAACCCGCTGACCTGAAACCCCAGTTCTCCCATGGCGGCCAGTGCGGCAAACACCACAATCAGCACTTTCAGTGCGCGGCGCAGCATACGGCGTACCGCTTCGGCACTGCCCAAAAACTTAAACGTAAAAGCGGGGGTGGTGTCCACAATGCCGCAGCCGGCCCAGGCAAGCAGGGCAAGGGTGACAAGCCTTGCGCCCCGTGTGGTCAGGTTACGGGTGGTGGCAAGTGCCGCGGCGCCCAGCGGCAGGTTCCACAGGGCAATGCAAAGGCCCAAAAGAAAGATAAGAGATGCAACCGGCCCGGTAATCGCGTGCAGCAAATCTTCCCACGCACTGCCGCGCAGACGCTTGATCAGGCTTGTCGTCAGTTTCACCGCATGGTAGCGGTAAAGCTGGCTAAAAAGTAAAAATAATAAAAAAACAGCGCCGCAAAATACCCACTGCCAAAGCGGGTTTGCACTGCCGGTCAGCTGCTGTGCTGCCGTGGTAAGGTCCTCCATTGCGGCATGCCCCCTTGTGCCAAAATCCTTTTGTTCATAGTAACACACTGTCGCGGCAGGTGCAACCGGGCGTAAGTGAAAATAGGGCAGGGGGCTTGCAAAAAACGGGATAATAAGATATAATAATGTTAGTCTGTTTCAGGGCGGGGTGAAAATCCCCACCGGTGGTAATGGCGGCAATAGCTGCACGAGCCCACGACCGCTGTAAAAAGCGCTGATCTGGTTGGATCCCAGAGCCGACGGTTATAGTCCGGATGAAAGAAACTGCGGCTGTTTTGGTTTCACAGCGCCCTTTTTGCACAGGCAAAAAGGGCGTTTTTTTTGATGACGAAACGGCGGTCAGCCTCCCCGACAGACACAAATAAAGGAGGCCTTTTCATGCAAACCTACAATGTAACCACCAAAACCCGCAAGCTTACCACCATGGCACTGCTCAGCGCTCTCGCCGTAATCATGGTCGCGCTGATCCATTTCCCGCTGTTGCCGGCAGCCCCGTTTTTAGAGTACGACCCTGCCGACATCGCCATCCTGATTGGCACCTTTTTGTTTGGGCCGGTGTCTGGCCTTGCACTGACGGCAATCGTCAGTGTGTTGCAGGGCCTTACTGTTAGCGCGGCCAGTGGCCCCATTGGCATTTTGATGCACTTTCTTGCCACGGGTGCTTTTTCGCTGACAGCAGGGCTGATTTACCGCAAACGCCACGACATTACCGGTGCGGTAGTGGCGCTGGCTGCGGGCACCCTTGCCATGACGGTGGTGATGAGCATTTGCAACCTGCTATTGACCCCTATTTTTTTAGGGGCGCCGTTGCAAACGGTACTGAATTTAATGCTGCCTGCCATTGTGCCGTTTAACCTGCTAAAAGCAACCATCAACAGCGTGATCACCTTTTTTGTGTATAAGCCCATCAGCCACTTGGTTTTTCCACAGGGGTCGATTACGGGGTAATGGCAGATATTTTGTGCCATTTTGTGACCCATGCACAAAAACACTTGACAAAACCGCACAAAGAAATTATCATGGTATTGTAAAACATAGAACTTTAATGGGATATTGCCAGAACAATCAAACGAGAGAGGAGAGCCTAACCTATGAACGTTCTTTTTATTCGCAGCCAAATGATGTGTGCATGTATGCCGATGATGTGCGGCATGCTTTGTTGTGCTGCAAAAAAAAGAACAAATGGGCCGGGCCTCGCTAACTCTCTGCCTTTGTAAAAGGGCATCACAGAGATTTTGCATTAAGCTGTCAGGCCATGGCCTGACAGCTTTTTTATTTTGCTTAATCCCGTAAAAAGTACACAAAAACAGGATATGACCCACCTGGGAGGGATGTTTATGCCAATTACAGTACCAGAAGGCTTGCCTGCCGCAAAAGTGCTGGAAAAGGAAAATATTTTCGTGATGGAACGCTCAAGGGCAATCCATCAGGATATCCGGCCGTTGCAGATTTTAATTTTGAATTTGATGCCGGCCAAGGATGAAACCGAAAAACAGTTGCTGCGGCTGCTTAGCAACTCGCCGCTACAAATCGAAGTAAATTTTTTATACACGGCGACGCATCAGTCAAAACACACGCCGCTGGAGTATTTGCTACAGTTTTATAAAAGTTTTGAAGAGGTAAAAGACAAACGGTTTGACGGCCTGATCGTCACCGGTGCGCCGGTGGAGCGCATGCCGTTTGAAGAAGTGGATTACTGGCCAGAGCTGGTGCAGATTATGGACTGGTCGCTGACCCATGTGTATTCTACCATGTACATCTGCTGGGGCGCGCAGGCCGCGCTGTACCACCATTATGGCATTCAAAAGTATGCCCTGAAAAAGAAATTGTCCGGGGTATACGACCACAAACTCAATTTGACAGACCACCCGCTGCTGCGCGGGTTTGACGACCACTTTTGGGCACCGCATTCGCGCTTTACCGAAGTGCGCAAAAGTGACATCGAGCAATCGCCACAGTTGCAGGTGCTTGCCACCTCAAAAGAGGCGGGGGCCTACCTTTCGGCCAGCCGTAACGGCCGGCAGCTGTTTATTGCCGGGCACTGCGAATATGGGCGCAACACGCTGGCAAAAGAATACCAGAGGGACTACAAAAAAGGGTTGCCGGTAGAACTGCCCGAGCACTATTTCCCTCAGGATGACCCCACCAAAACGCCAATCCTCAACTGGCGCGGCCACGCTTCACTGCTGTTTACCAACTGGCTGAACTACTGCGTTTACCAAGAGACGCCCTACGACCTTTCGCAGCTTGCAGGCGCCGGGGCCGGCATTTGACAACACGGCAAGTTTGTCCGGTTTTATGACCGATATACTGGGCCTTTTTGGCTTGACAGAAGCGCTGCCGTCAATTATAATAAAAGCATAATTGAATAACACTTATCAAGAGTGGCTGAGGGAACAGGCCCTGTGAAGCCCGACAACCTGCGTTTTACGCAAGGTGCCAAATCCTGCGGGTAACACCGGAAGATAAGCTTTTTAGCGACCCCGGCATGTTGCCGGGGTCGCTTTTTATTGAAAGCGAAACGGCCCCGTGTGTGATTGTTCAATTAAATTACAATGCACCCCAACAGCGCGCCGCTGCGGCGCGCGGGGCAAACAGAAGGGAAGTACAACACAAATGTCCAAACGCTTTTTTACTTCAGAATCGGTGACCGAAGGGCACCCCGACAAAATTTGCGACCAGATCTCCGACGCGATTCTGGATGCCATTTTAGAGCAGGACCCCGACGGGCGTGTGGCCTGTGAAACAACGGTCAGCACCGGCCTTGTGCATGTGATGGGCGAGGTCACGACCTCCTGCTATGTGGATATCCCGAGAATCGTGCGCGAGACGGTGCGCGAAATCGGGTACACCCGCGCAAAATACGGTTTTGATGCCGATACCTGCGCGGTGATTACCAACATTGACGAGCAGAGCCCCGACATTGCGCTGGGCACCAACGACAACGTGGGTGGTGCGGGTGACCAGGGCATGATGTTTGGGTTTGCCTGCGACGAGACCCCCGAGCTGATGCCGTTGCCTATCGCGCTGGCACACCGGCTGGCAAAGCGCCTTTCTAAGGTGCGCCGCAGCCGCGAGCTGACTTATCTGCGGCCGGACGGTAAGACCCAGGTGACGGTGGAATACGACGGCGATAAGCCGGTGCGCGTCGACACCATCGTGGTGTCTACCCAGCACGCGCCGGATGTGGAGATTGAAAAACTGCGCAAAGATATCATTGAAAAGGTCATCCGCCCGGTCGTGCCGGCAGAGCTGCTGGATGAAAACACAAAATATCTTATTAACCCCACCGGCCGGTTTGTCATTGGCGGGCCGCAGGGCGATTCGGGCCTGACGGGGCGCAAGATCATTGTAGATACCTACGGTGGGTATGGCCGCCACGGCGGCGGTGCGTTTTCTGGTAAAGACCCCACAAAGGTCGACCGCAGTGCCGCATATGCCGCACGCTGGGTAGCAAAAAACATCGTTGCCGCAAAGCTTGCCACAAAATGTGAGGTAGAGCTTGCCTATGCTATCGGTGTGGCACAGCCGGTCAGCGTGCTGGTAGATACCTTTGGCACCGGCAACGTGGATGATGAGCAAATTGCAAACGCCGTGAAAAAGGTGTTTGACCTTTCGCCCACAGGCATCATCAAAGCGCTGCAACTGCGCCGCCCGCAGTATCGTCAGCTCGCTGCCTTTGGCCACATGGGCCGTGAGGACCTTGGCGTCTTGTGGGAAAAGACCGACCGCATTGAGCAGCTGAAAGCTGCGCTGTAACCTGTTTTTAAAACGGTAGAACAGCAAAACACCAGCGTATTGCACTATGGCAATTACGACGGTGTTTTGTTGTTTGTAGCGCACATAAGCCCAAAAACGACAAAAACCCTTTTTTTGCATTGTGCCCAGTAAAAAAGGCAGGTATAATAAAAAATAAAGTGAAAGCAGAAAGGCCGTGACACCATGAAGTATGTGACCGAAGGGCTGCAACCAGCACAAGCACTGCGCTATTTTGAAGAAATTTCGTGCATTCCCCGGGCTTCCCGCAACGAAAAGGCCGTTGCGCAATATGTGTACGATTTTGCAAAGGGGCTGGGGCTGGATGTAAAAATGGACGATGCCTATAATGTCGTCGTCAAAAAGCCGGCATCTCCCGGCTGCGAAGAAGTTCCCCCGCTGATGTTGCAAGGGCATATGGACATGGTTTGCGTCAAGCTGCCCGGGGTAGAGCATGATTTTGACAAAGACCCGTTGCAACTTGAAATTGTGGATGGCAAGCTGAAGGCAAAGGGCACAACACTGGGGGCAGACAATGGCACTGCCTGTGCTTACATGATGGCGCTTCTGGCGAAGGATGATTATGTACATCCCCCGCTGGAATGTGTATTTACCACAATGGAAGAAATCGGCCTGCTTGGCGCGATGGCGCTGGATGCCAACTGGATTTCGGCCCGCCGCATGATCAATATGGATTCTGGTGCCAGCACCGACAACCAGACCGTCGTTTCCTGCGCGGGTGGCATTGTGTTGGATTTCACGAGGCAGCCGCAGTGGCAGGCAGCACAGGGCGAAGCGCTAAAACTGCGTATTTCAGGCCTTTTGGGTGGCCATTCGGCCATTACCATTGGCGAAGGGCGTGGTAACGCGCTAAAACTGATGGCGCGGGTGTTGCAAGAAGTGTCCGTTGCCGTGGGCGATTTGCAGATTGCGTGGTTTGAGGGTGGCATGAAGATGAATGCCATCGTCAGCGAGGCGCAGGCAACGATTACGGTGCCTGCGGGCAGCGGCGCACCGGCACTGAAAGTGGCACAACAGGCAGCGGCAAAAATGAAAGCAGAGCTTGCGGCCACCGACCCCGGTTTTTGCTTTGAGGCAGAGGAGACTACGCTGCCGGACCAAGCGCTTAGCCCCGCCGACAGCGCCGCACTTTGGCAGTTTTTGTTTTTGTTGCCGGACGGCATGCGCCAGATGAGCCGCGAAATGCCGGGGCTGGTACACTGCTCAAGCAATATCGGTATTTTGACGATGTCACCCGAGCAGATTTATTTGTGTGATTGTGTGCGCAGTGCAGAGGACAGCCTTGGCGAGAACCTTGCGGCAGAGCTGCTTTGCCTTGCCGGCCTGCTGGGCTTTACGGCAAAGCGTGGCATTAGCTTCAGCGGGTGGAAGTACGACCCATCTTCGCAACTGCGTGCCCTTTGCATGCAGGTTTACCAAGACATGTTTGGCCGCGAGATGGAGCTGCAAGCCACCCATGGCGGGCTGGAATGCGGGGAGTTTAAGGGCAAATTCCCGGATATGGATATTATGACGGTTGCGCCCACTTGTGACGGGGCGCACACACCGGAAGAGTACATAGACCTTGCATCGTTTGCACGCACCTACGATTATCTTTTTGAGGTGTTTCGCGCGTTGTGTGGCCAAAAAGGTTGACCCAAAAACAACAGAAAAAATAAGCACAATTAAAACAAGGCAAGGGCCCGCATATTGCGGGCCCCTGCCTTGTTTTGAGAGAAAACGCAGGGCGGCAATTAGCTACCCCGTACAATTTGATACGGCCAGTTCATAATGCCGCCAAAGTCATATACATTTTTATAACCCAAAGCCGACAACTTGCGGGCTGCCTGACGGCTGCGCACACCGGAATGGCAGTGCACCAGCAACACGGCATCAAGGTCAGGCAGCGCTTTGGGCTGGCGAGAGCCAATTGATTCATTGGGCACCAGAACAGCGCCGGGGATATGCCCCGCAGCGTATTCTTCGGGCTGCCGAACGTCCAAGACCGTCACGCCACCTTTGTCGATCATTTCTTTTGCTTTTTGAGGAGTGATACGCTGAGGGCCACCCTCAGTGGAAGCACCGGTAAATAAATTGCCAAATAAATTTAAATTCAAAATAAGTCGCCTCCCATACTGCAACCATATTGTTTACAGTTTATGCTGTAATTATAATTGTTACAGTATGGAATGTCAATAGAAATTGTAAAAAAACTTGCAGATCGTACTTTGTTGCTACCCAAAACAGAAAATGCGGCATTCGCACAGAAAAAATAAAGAGAGAATGAATTATTTGTGAAAATAGTAACAAAAACTAATAAAAACAGTTGTAATTCCTATCAAATGGCTCTATAATAAAAGTATATTAAATTCCTCTAAGATAGCAACCAATGGTTTTACGGTTCTGGTGGAAGAGCTATCGAATTCATACTAACTATTGAGTATGTAACAATTAATTTCTGCTTGCGAAAGGAGCAAAACAATGAATACAGTTGAATTTTATCGTTGTGAAGTTTGTGGTAATATGGTGGCCCTCATCAAAAAAGGCGGCGGCACACTTGTGTGCTGTGGCCAGAACATGACAAAATTGGAAGCTAATACGACGGATGCCGCAACAGAGAAGCATGTGCCGGATGTGAAGCGCGAAGACGGCAAGATCAAAGTCACCGTTGGTGCGGTGGCACACCCGATGCAGAAAGAACACTACATTGAATGGATCGCACTTGCCAATGGAGACAAAGTCGAGGTTCACTATCTCACCCCCGGTGCAGCACCCAGCACCATGTTTAACGATGCTGCCAGCGGTTCGGTTTATGCTTATTGCAACCTGCACGGGCTTTGGAAAACCGACCTTGACACGATTGTAGCGGGCCGGATTGACGGCGAAAATGTAGCCGAGATCTGCTCGCCGGAATTCGCCGAGGGGTGCGTGTCCTATTGAGAGGCGCTCATCAAAGCACAAAAAACGCCTCATCACCTTACAAATAAAGGAGAGACGATTATGCTAAATGAAAAATTAGTATCCATGCTGAATGACCAAATTAATATGGAATGGTATTCCGCTTATTTTTACCTTGATATTTATGCCTATTACACCGATGCCAACCTGAATGGGTTTGGCAACTGGTACAATGTGCAGGCGCAGGAAGAGCGCGACCATGCAATGTTGTTTATGCAGTATCTGCTGAATAACAGCGTGCGGCCCGAGCTGAAAGCAATTGCAAAACCGAGTGTGCTGTTTAAAGATTTCCGCCAGCCTGCTGTTGCAGCGTTTGGCCACGAACAAAAGGTCACGGCATCCATTAATGCTATTTATGCAGTGGCTTATGAGCTGAAAGACTTCCGCACCATGCAGTTCCTTGACTGGTTTGTCAAAGAGCAGGGCGAAGAAGAGAAAAACGCAGACGACATTATTAAAAAATATGACCTGTTTGGCACCGACCCGAAAGGGCTATACCTGCTGGATGCTGAACTGGCAACCCGCGCTTATACGGCGCCCAGTTTAGTGCTGTAAGCAACGCAGGTAAATCAACAAGGCAAGGAGTGAATTGAAATGAATGTTTATGATTTTAGCGTTAATGATATCAGCGGGGCCCCAAAGATGATTGCAGAATATCAGGGCAAAGTGTTGCTGATCGTGAATACGGCAAGTAAATGTGGGTTTACCCCGCAATACGAGGGCCTTGAAGCGCTGTACCAAAAGTACAAGGGGCAGGGGTTGGTCATTTTGGGCTTCCCGTGTAACCAGTTTTTAGAGCAGGACCCCGGCAGCAACGAGGAAATCAGCGAATTTTGCAAAGTGAATTACGGGGTCACATTCCCGCTGTTTTCTAAAATAGAGGTGCGTGGCCCAGGTACCCACCCGCTTTACCGCTTTTTAACAAAGCAGGCACCGTTCCGTGGGTTTGAAACAAACAAAGAGATGGGCCGTAAGATCGAATCCGTTGTGCGCGAGCATTACCCGGAGAACCTGCACGGCGACGAGATTAAATGGAATTTTACAAAATTCCTCATCAGCCGTGACGGCACAAAGATCAGCCGGTACGAGCCGACGGTTACGCCGCAAGAGCTGGATGCGATCATTCAAAAAGCGCTGTAACTACAAAATAAAAACAGGGGGCAGTTGCCCTCTGTTTTTTGTTTTGTTCTGTTATCCGCTGCCGGTCAGCTGTACTGGGCTACTAAGGCCAAAAACTCTTTTGCGTACCGTGTGCATTTAATTTTACCCACCCCGGGCACCTTTAAAAAATCATCCTCTGTTTTGGGTAACATCGTGCTGATTTTTTGTAGCGTTGCATCGGTAAATACGGCAAACGGGGGCACCCCCGCGCTGCGCGCAAGCCTTAAGCGCAGCTTTTTTAGTTCAGCATACAGGCCGGTCGGTGCCACTGTATTTTCAGGCAAGTCTGTTTGTTGTGCTGCATTTTTGGGGGCAAGGCAACCGGAGCAATGCCCACAATGCGTGGGCGGCTGTTCACCAAAATAGCGCAACAGCGCTGCGCGCAGGCAGCCTTTGGTGTGCGCATAAAAAGTCATTTGTCGCAGGCGGTCTTCATCCCGCTCGCGCAGTTGCGTTGCCTGTTCTTCTGTAAGGTCGCTGCGCGCATCACTGTGCTCAATCAAAAAGCGGTTGGTGGCGACATCTCGTTTGCTGTAAAGCAACAGGCATTGTGCCTCGTTGCCGTCCCGCCCCGCGCGCCCGGCCTCCTGGTAATAGCTTTCAATGTCCTTGGGCATATTGTAGTGCACCACAAAGGCGACATTTGATTTATCAATCCCCATGCCGAATGCATTGGTCGCTACCATGATTTGCACCTGGTCATACAAAAAATCGTCTTGGCTGCGCTGGCGGGTCTCAATCGGCAGCCCCGCATGGTAACAGGTGGCAGCAAACCCGTCGTCGCACAGGCGGGTGCAAACTTCTTCTACCGTTTTTCGAGTCAGGCAGTAAATGATGCCGCAACTGTCCGGGTGTAGCAGCAGGTAATCTTTTAGCGCGGCATATTTGTCAGAGGTGTGTTTGACGCCAAAATAAAGGTTGGGCCGGTCAAACCCCGTCACGGTTACACTGGCATCTTGCAAGCAAAGCAGGGAAACAATATCCTGCCGCACTTGCCGGGTGGCGGTTGCGGTAAACGCGCAGACTACCGGCCGCACAGAAAAACGCTGTATAAAGGTGGCGATATCAAGGTAGCCTGGCCTGAAATCCTGCCCCCACTGCGAGGCGCAGTGGGCTTCATCCACGCAGACCATGCTGATGATCTGGCTGGCGCAAAGCGATAAAAAAGAGGAGGTCAAAAGGCGTTCGGGTGCAACGTAGATAATTTTATAAAGCCCCTGTTTTGCGTTTTGCAGGGCCTTGCGGTATTGCCCGTCCGACAGGGAAGAGTTGAGGTAAGCGGCGCGTACCCCGGCCTGTACCAACGCACCCACCTGGTCTTTCATCAGGGAGATCAGCGGGCAGACCACAATGGTGATGCCAGGCAGCAGCAGGGCCGGTAACTGGTAGCAGACCGATTTGCCGGCGCCGGTGGGCATAATGCCCACCGCATCACCACCGGCAAGCAGCTGGTCAATAATGGGTTGCTGGCCGGGGCGAAACCCGGTATAGCCAAATACTTCTTGTAACAGTTGCTGCTTGCGGTCCATAAAACCCCTTTTCCAGCAAAGCGCCGCCGCGGCTTTAGCCGCGGCGGCGAGAAGCTGTGTTAAATTTTCGTTTATTGTGGCATCATGCGCACAATCCCGCGCTCGGCATCCACTGCCACTTTTACGCCGTCTTTTAAGATGTGGGTGGCACCCGTTGCGCCAACGATTACCGGTTTTTCCAGCGTAAGGCCCACAATAGCCGCATGGCTGTTAAGGCCCGGTTCCTCCGCAATAATGGCGGAAGCCTTTTTTAAGTAGTCCAAAATTTCGTTGCTGGTCGAGGGGATGACTAAAACGTCACCGGGGTGAAGTTTGGTTTTGACCTCCGCTTCACTTTTGCAGATGCAAAGGCGGCCGCAGTCTACCAGCTTGCCCACGCCAACACCAGAAAGCAGGGAAGAGCCTACCAGGTGCGCTTTGATCATGTTCGTCGTGCCGGAGACCCCTACCGGTACCCCGGCGGTGATCACGGCAAAGTCGCCCTCTTTCAGGTAACCGGATTTTTGGGCCAGCTCGGCAGAGGTATCAATCAGCTCGTCCGTTGTGCGCACCATTGGCATGACCATTGGTACAATGCCCCACGAAAGGCTGAGGTGACGGTAGACCTGCGGGGTGGTAACACAGGCAATAATGGGCGGGGTAGGCCGGTATTTGCAAAGCAAACGCGCAGTTTCGCCGCTTTTGCTCACGGTTACAATGGCTTTTGCATTGATGTCCATTGCCGTAGTGCAGGCCGCGTGCGCCATGGCATCGGCAACCCCCATGTGGTCCTCTAGCCCGCGGTTGCGCAGGCGTTTATTGTAGTTGATGTCGGCCTCGGTACGCACGGCGATAGCCGCCATAGTCTTAACCGCTTCAATGGGAAACTTGCCCGCGGCGGTTTCGCCCGAAAGCATAATGGCAGAGGTGCCGTCGTAAATTGCGTTTGCAACGTCGGTGATCTCCGCGCGGGTTGGGCGGGGGTTGTTCATCATAGAATCCAGCATCTGGGTGGCGGTAATTACGGGCTTACCGCTGGTATAGCAGTGCCAGATGATGCTTTTTTGAATAATGGGGATCTCGGTGAAATCAATCTCGACCCCCATGTCGCCGCGGGCGACCATGACACCATCCGAAACTGCAAGAATCTCCTCGATGTTCTGTACGCCATCACTGTTTTCAATCTTGGCAATAATTTTAATATTATCGCATTTGTGGGCATCCAGCAATTCGCGGATGTCCAGCACGTCGCGGGCGCAACGGGTAAACGAGGCGGCAATAAAGTCAAACCCGTTTTCAATGCCAAACACAATATCGGCTTCGTCCTGTTTACTGAGGTACGGCATTGAAAGGCGCACGCCGGGTACGTTGACACTTTTGTGGTTCGAAACATATCCGCTGTTTTGCACTTTACAGGTGATGTCCTGACCCTCTACCTTTTCAACGACCATCGAGATCAGCCCGTCATCCAGCAAAAGGCGGGTGCCGGGTTCTACATCCTGCGGCAGATCACGGTAGGTGATCGAACAGATCGCAGCGGTACCCACCACATTACGGGTGGTCAGCACAAAGCTGGCCCCCTGCTCTAAAAAGACTTTACCGTCTTTAAAATCACGCAGGCGGATTTCCGGCCCCTTCGTGTCCAGTAATGCCGCGATTGGTTGCTGCATTTCATCACGCAGCCTGCGCAGCAGGTTCAACCGCCCAAGGTGCTCCTCGTAAGTGCCGTGCGAAAAGTTAAACCGTGCGACATTCATGCCGGCGGTAATCATTTCACGCAAGGTATCCTCAGAGTCGGTGGCAGGGCCGAGGGTGCAGATAATTTTCGTTTTGCGCATTGCAATTCCCCCTTCAACAGAACGACCGGACTATGCCGGAAAATTTCGAAATCCACTTTATTATACTATACATTTTGGCTTTTGCCTACTGCCATCAGGGGAATTTAAGTTGAAAGCAGCGATTATGGCAAGTTTCACCTAAAACAGTAAAAGTAAAGGAGAATTGTTGTTGATATCGTTTGTTTATGTTATAATAACGATGTACTGAACCACGTGTGGCAAGGGCAAAAAACGGGCTGTGCCTGTTTAATGTTTTTGCATTGCCACCGTAAAGGAAACAATGTTTCAAAATGATAAAGGAGTTCAAAAATGGCAAAGAGAGCATTTATTATTGTGTTAGATAGCTTTGGGATTGGCAAAGCGCCGGATGCAGCAGCTTTTGGTGATGAGGGCAGCGATACCTTGGCATCTATTTCTAAAAGTGCCAAATTTAGCACCCCGGTTCTGGGCAGCCTTGGCATGTTTAATATTGATGATGTGACCTGCTGCCCGCCGGTGGCGGCACCGAAGGCCAGTTTTGCGCGGCTGGTCGAGCAGAGCAAGGGCAAAGATACCACCATTGGCCACTGGGAGATTGCGGGTGTGGAAAGCCCCAACCCGTTGCCAACTTACCCGAACGGCTTCCCCAAAGAGGTCATTGACGAGTTTGAGGCAAAAACCGGCTGTGGTGTGTTGTGCAACCTGCCGTATTCCGGCACACAGGTGCTCGTCGATTACGGCGAAGAACACCTGAGCACCGGCAAGTTGATTGTGTACACCTCTGCCGACAGCGTATTCCAGATCGCTGCGCACGAGGAGCTTGTACCAGTGAAAAAACTGTATGAGTACTGTGAAATTGCCCGCAATATCCTGATGGGCAAGCATGGTGTAGGCCGTGTGATTGCCCGCCCGTTTGTTGGTACCGACAAAACTAATTTTAAGCGCACCTCCAACCGTCACGATTTCAGCTTGCTGCCCCCAAGTAAAACGATGTTGGATTATTTACAGCAGGCCGGCCTTGAGACGATTGGCGTTGGCAAAATTTATGATATTTTTGCAGGGCAGGGGGTCAGCAGAACGACCCGCACCACCTCGAACCACCATGGTATGGAAGTCACGCTGGGCCATGTAAAAGAGGACTTTGAGGGCCTTTGCTTTGTGAACCTGGTCGATTTTGACATGCTGTACGGCCACCGCAACGATGTGGATGGCTATGCTGCTGCCGCGACCGAGTTTGATGGCCAACTGGCTGAGTTTTTACCGTTGATGCGGGATGAGGACATTTTGATTATCACCGCAGACCATGGCTGTGACCCCGCTACGCCGTCCACCGACCATTCGCGTGAATGTGTGCCGATGCTGATTTACGGCAAGCAGATCCGCGAGGGAATCAACCTTGGCACCCGCCCGTCATACGCCAACATTGCAGCGACTGTGCTGGATTATTTTGGCGTTAAAGCCCCCGTTGCAGGCAAAAGCGTTTTGCCGGAAGTGCTGAAATAAAGAAATTTGTCATAAAAGAGAAAGATGCCGCATTTTTGCGGCATATTTTTTTACAATTTTTTGGCGAACTTTGTAGTATTTGCCTTTTTTGTTTCGTTTCAAGTATAGAACGCAAAACAACAACACTGCTAGCCAGCAACACCGAAACGGAGGACGAAAACCATGTTTGCACAAACCATTATATTTGCCAGTATCGCAGTTCTTTGTCTGGTCTTCAGCGTCAGCGTTTTGGCTGCTGGCGGCATTGAAGATACGCCGGAAACAAGTAAAGTACCCAGCCGTAACGCATAATAGCCAACCACGGGAAGCAAAGCCTCACAACTTTAGACCCCCTCTTCCCTAAAGGTACAACCCGCCGGCAAGTTTGCCGACGGGTTGCTTTATTTTTATAAAGGGACATTTATCGTTTATCGTTTTGCAATTTCGGCGCGGATGCGATCAATCACCATATCAAGTGCCACAGCGTTGTACCCGCCCTCCGGCACAATCACATCAGCATAGCGTTTGCTGGGCTCTACAAACTCTTCGTGCATCGGTTTTACGGTGGACAAATATTGTTCAATTACGCTGTCAAGGCTGCGCCCGCGCTCTTTTACGTCACGCAGCAGGCGGCGAATTAACCGCACATCACTGTCGGTGTCCACATAGACTTTGATGTCAAATAAATCACGCAGTTGTTTGTTTTCAAAAATCAAAATGCCGTCCACAATAATCACCGGCGCGGCAGTTACCGGCACAGTTTCCTGCAGGCGAGTGAATTCGGTGTACGAGTACACCGGGCGGCAGATATCTTCCCCCGAACGCAATTTTAAAAGGTCAGAGATCAACAGGTCGGTATCAAACGCATGTGGGTGGTCAAAGTTTTGCTTTTTGCGCTCATCAAGAGAGAGCTCGGCAAACGGCTTATAGTAATAGTCGTGGTTTAGCGTGGCCACCGCACCGCCAAAATATTGGATAATACGGTTGGCAAACGTGGTTTTGCCAGAGCCGGAACCGCCTGCGATACCTAAAATCAATGCGTTTTTCTTTTCCATACAGCCGTTCCTCCTTAAAGGTTTGCAAAATCGATGGAAAACTGGGTGTGGTACAGTTTTGCATAAAGGCCATCTTGAGCCAACAACTGGTCGTGGTTTCCTCTTTCCTCAATGCCCTTATCGGTCAACACCAAAATGCAGTTTGCCCCGCGAATCGTAGAAAGCCGGTGTGCCACCACCAGTGTGGTGCGTCCATGCGAAAGGCGCTCAAAGCTTTTTTGGATGGCTTGCTCAGTCACGGTGTCCAGCGCGCTGGTCGCTTCATCCAAAATCAAAATGGGCGGGTTTTTCAAAAATACACGGGCAATGGCAATGCGCTGCTTTTGACCACCGGAAAGCTTGACCCCACGTTCGCCAATATCGGTATCATACCCGTCCGGCATGGCCATAATTGTGTCATGCAGTTCGGCTTTCATGGCGGCTTCTACAATTTCATTATCGGTAGCGTCCAGCCGGCCATAGGCAATGTTTTCACGGATGGTGCCGCTAAACAAAAACACATCCTGCTGCACAAGCCCAATATTGCGGCGCAGCGCTTCTGACGGAATGTCTTGTACATCAATGCCGCCAATCAGTACCTTGCCGCCAGAGGGCGCGTAGAAACGGGGAATGAGGTGGCAAAAAGTTGTCTTGCCGCCGCCAGAGGGCCCCACCAGCGCCACGGTCTGCCCGCGAGGCACCGTGACATCAATACCCGCCAAAACGGCCTTGTTTTCATCATATTGAAAACTGACTTTTTCAAATTTAATGTCGGCAGAAAAGGTGCCGGGCAGTTGCGGGTCCGTGGGTTCCGGTTCCTGGGCGGTGTCCATGATCTGGCAAAACCGCTCAAACCCGGACATCCCGTCCTGAAACAGCTCGACAAACTGGTTCAGCCGCCGAATGGGGCTGGTGAACATGGAAATGTACAAAATGAAAGCCGCAAGGTCGCCGATATTGATCCAGCCCATCAGCGCAAAAAAGCCACTACAGGTAAGGGCCAGCAAAGGCAACAGGTCAATGCCAAGCTGCATACCGGCGTTAAACACCGCCATCACCCGGTAGACCCCCATGCGGGCCTGCACAAACGAGCGGTTGCTGCGCGCAAATTTTTCGTTTTCATAATCGGCATTATCAAAGGCCTTCGCCACCCGAATGCCGGAAAGGCTGTTTTCAATCTCCGCATTGATTGAGGCGGTCTCCTGCCGGCTGCGCGCAAAGGCATGGATCATCAGCTTGCGCAGTTTGATGGCGAATAAAATGAGCAGTGGCACAAAAATAAAGATGATCAACGTGAGGGCAAGGTTGATGCGCCCGAGTAAAATAAACGATAAAATCAGCGTGACAAACGAGATAAACAGGTCCTCCGGGCCGTGGTGTGCAAGCTCGGTGATCTCAAAGGTATCGTTGACTACCCGGCTAAGCAGGGCACCGGTTTTATTTTCGTCAAAAAACGAAAACGGCAACGTTTGGATGTGTGAAAACAAATCACGCCGCATATCGGCCTGAATACGCACGCCAACAATGTGCCCCCAGTAGATTGTAAAATAGGTGAGCAGCGTTTTGGCAAGGTAAATCAACAACATCGCAATGGCCCAGCCGAAAAACAACTGTAACTTGTGGCCGGGGATATAATCGTTGATAATACGCCTGGTCAACATCGGGTAAAACAGGTCACATGCGGACATAAAAAAAGCGGCCAACAGGTCCATTGAAAATAAAAAGCGGTGAGGCTTGTAATAATGGGCAAAACGTTTCAGCAGGCGCATAAAATTAAAAATCCTCCAAAACCATCTGGGTGTAATTTAACAGGGTAAACCCTTCGCGCTCATACAGCGCACGTGCACGCGGGTTTGCTGCGGTGACCTCCAGGCGAATGCGTGCGGCGCGGCCGGCGTATTCTTTTTTAATAAATTGCAGCACCCTGCTGCCATAACCTTTGCCGCGGCAGGCGGGTGTCAGGTACAACTCTTCCACCCAAACCACCATGCCGCCCGCCTCCGTAGACATTGAAAATGTCAACTGGCCATAGCCGCAAAGCCCGGTTTCATCTAAAACAGCAAGGCCCCGGTAAAGCCCGCGGTCGGCGACCATCTCGTCAAAAGCATCGGCAAAGTTTTGCACCGGGATGCGGTGCAAAAAAGCCGAAGAATTGTAAAAATCAGCCACCAGTGCAAGAACTTCTTCTTTATCCTGGGGCAAAAAAGTGCGAATTTGTAACAAAATGACCTGACCTTTCTTTTGTTTGTCGGTACTTAACCCACATTGATGTGCGCCCAGTAGGCGCAGATGGCAAGCGCTTCACGCAAGACCGAAGCCGGCCATACCCAAAAGCTGGTGTCGACCGGCAATGCCACCGCCTGTGAAAACCCTACGCGTTTTGCATACCCCCCGGCGCGGTAACAATGAAACCCATCGGTGATGAAAACCACCGGCTCGGCTAAGGTATGGCCATGGCGCAGCAAAATATCGGCTGAAAATAAAAAATTTTCACTGGTAGAAGCAGATTTATCCTCCAGCAGCAGATTTTCGCGCGGGATGCCCGCCGCCACCAAATACTGGGCCATGGCTTCGGCTTCGGGGATGGTCTCGTGCGGGCCCTGCCCGCCGCTGAGCACCAGTGTAACATCGGGGTGCTGCTGCCAATACTGTATGGCACTGTCCAGCCGGTTTTGCAGCATGCCGGTGGGCTGCTGGCCATGCAGGCCAGCACCCAGCACAATGGCAACGCGCGGTGCGGTTGCAGGTTGCCGGTGCAGCGTAGAAACGCCCATCAAACCAAGCAAAAAAACAAAAAAGGCAAGGCCGCAAAAAAACACGACCTTGAGCAAAAAGCCAAAGCCGTGGCTGCAAAAAGCGGTCACTTGGGGGTAAAATTTCCACAAAAGCAACAATCCGGCGCTCAACAGGTACAGCAAAAGCAGCCCAACCGAGAAGCTGCGCCGTACCGTTAATACAACACTGTCGGCAAGGCAGAGCAGAGCCAGTAATAAAATTAAAAATTCTCTTAGTTTCATAGCTTTGATTTTAACAGTATTTGTAAGTTTTGGCAACCTCACAGCGTTCTATATATTGTTAACTATAAAAATATACCGTACAGCTTTCGGCCGGTACAAAACGTCATTGGCACAAAGGCACGGCATATGGTAGAATAAAACGTGATAGGCAGGTGAAAAAAGTGAAATCTATGATTAAAGTGGAACATCTGCGTAAGGTCTATCGTACCGGCAAAGAAAAGGTTTTGGCATTGTCTGACATTAACCTAGAGCTGCAAAAAGGCGAATTTTGTTGCATTGTCGGTGCTTCCGGCAGCGGCAAGTCAACACTGCTTAACCAGCTTGCGGGGCTGGAAAAGCCAAGCCGGGGCAGTGTGGTGATCGATGGGCAGAATGTTTCTGCGATGAGTGAAAACCAGCTTGCTGTTTTTCGCCAGCAAAAGCTGGGTTTCGTGTTTCAGTCGTACAATTTGCTGCCCACCCTGACGGCGACCGAAAACGTTGCGCTACCGCTGATGTTTAAGGGTATTTCAAAGCGTAAGCGCGAAGCCCTTGCCAGAGAACAACTGAAACAGATGGGGCTTGCCAAACGGGCACGTCATAAGCCCACCGAGATGTCCGGCGGCCAGCAGCAGCGCGTGGGCATTGCACGCGCGTTTGTAGGCAAGCCGGCAGTTATTTTTGCAGATGAGCCAACTGGCAACTTGGACTCGCACACCACCGTGCAGGTGATGAATGCCATTTTAAGTTTGATCCGGGAGCATAAGATCACGTTTGTGATGGTGACACACGAGAGGGAACTGGCGGCCTGTGCAGACCGCATTATCACATTGCGCGACGGCAAGGTGTTGCGCAACGAAACAATCGAGCACCCACAGGCGCAATACATTATGCCGGACGGCAAAAATGAAGATGACTTGAATGACAGCAGTTTTGACGAGGATTTTGGAGAAGATGTGCCTGCACAGCAGCAGAGCGCACCGCAAAATTGCAGCCCGCAAGAAGCGGCGCAGCCGCAGGCAGAGCAGCAAGCGAATGTACAGCAAATCGGCGAAGAGATTCGCCGCATGAAAGAAAAGACCCAGAACACCAACGAAACAACAAAGGAGAACAGCACCAATGAATAAGAAAAAAGCGGCTTTTCAAAAAGTTCTAAGCGGTGCATTGTCGCTGGCACTGATGGCCGGTGTGTTGATGGCGGGCCCGGTGTGGGCAGACAGCGTCCCATCGTCCAGTTCCAGCTCCAGTTCCAGCTCCAGCTCCAGCTCCAGCTCTACAACATCCGGTACCGACCCTGTTATCACGGCTTATACCGTACAGGACGCGGCAGGCAAAGAGTTGCAGCAGATCAAAGAGGGGCAAAAGTGCACGATCGTCATTGCCATTCACGATGGACGCTACAGCAAAAACAAGCCTGCTACCAACCCGGATTCAAACGGCAATATTGCCAATGCTAAAATCACCTCTACCGGGTCGTTTGCCAGCCCCAGCCTTGGGGATATTAAATTCACGACCCCCCGATATAGTGCCGACAGCCTCGATTATTCGGTCATTTTCAATGACATTACCTATCTTGGCGGCAGCAACAAGCTTTCGTTTGACCTCAGCTATACCGACCTTCAGGTTTCGCTGGTCAACCTGTCACAAGCCATCAGCCAGTGCGTGGGTTCCACCTCTACCGATGGTGGCAAAAACAGTGCACTGGTTGTAAAAAGTGCCTCTTATGGTGCCAGCGAAGTGCAGGCGGGTGCCGAGTTTGATTTGAGCGCTGAAATTTTGGCCACCGCCGGCACCAACGCACTGGACATGGTGCAGGTTTCACTGCAACTGCCGGAGAAAATTACGGTAGTTTCGGGCAATAACAACTATTATGTGGGCAAGCTTTCGGCAGAGGCCTCCAAAACGGTGTCATTCCGTTTAATGGCCAGCGCAGTGGCAGACCCGGGCAGCTACAATGTTACAGTCAATGTTTCCGGTGTGGCAAGCGATGGTACCGCAGTATCCAACAGCTTGCAGGTCACAGTACCCATTGTACAGCCGGAGCGTTTTGAGCTGACCAACATTGATATGCAGACCCCGTTGCTTGTAGGCGAAGAGGGTTCACTGACAGTGACCTATGTCAACAAGGGCAAAGGCATTATTTATAACCTGTCTGGTAAGATTGAGGGCACCGGCCTTTCTAACGAGGGGCAAAACCAGTATGTCGGTAACGTAGCGGCCGGTACCGAGGGCACCATCGATTTTTCGCTGATGGCGGATGCGGTGGGTACAATCAACGGTAAAGTGATTTTGACCTATGAAGACGCCAAAGGCCAGGAAAAGACACTGGAAAAAGAATATTCGGTCGAATTTCAAGAAAACGACAGCAGCATAGACCCCGGTATCATCGACCCCAACAACCCCGGTGGAGATGTGGATGTGCCCTCTACCGATATGCCGTGGTGGGGCTGGCTGCTGATTGTCGCAGGTGTTGTGGTTGTAATTGTGGTCGTGGTTAAAGTTTTGAAAAAGCGCAAAGAGAAAAAGCTTCTGCTGGAGGATGACGATGAAGATATCTGATCTTCTGTCGCTCAGCTTTGAAAACCTGCGCCGCCGCAAAGGCCGTACCGCATTAACGGTAATCGGCGTTGTAATCGGCACTTGTGCCATTGTGGTCATGGTCTCGCTTGGCATTGCAATGAATGTCGGGTTTGACGAGATGATCTCGCAGTGGGGAGACCTGACACAGGTACAGGTATACAACTGGGGTAGCAGCAGCGATGTGCCAAAGCTGGACGATGCGATGGTTGCAAAGCTGAACGAGATCGAGCATGTCAAAATCGCAACGCCGCTGTACACGCCGCGGTATTTAAATGCCCAAATTTTTGCGGGCAAGGGTGACCGCTACCAAATGGATGCTTACAACATTGTGGGCATTTACTCGGATGCCATTAAAGAGCTGGAGTATGAATTGGTCAGCGGCAGTTATCTCGAACAAAGTACGTCGGCAAACAGCAAAAAAATCCCTGTTCTCGTGGGCCAATATGCAGGTTATGGGTTTACCGATACCAAAAAGCGCGGAGAAAAAGCCAATCGCTATCAAGGGCAAGTAGACGCGCAGGGTAACCCCATCGACCCGTTTGTAGATGTGAATAAAGACAAGCTGACACTAAAAACGGTCAAGCAGGAGGACAGTTCAAAGCAACTGACGTATGAACTGGACGTAAAGGGCGTTATGCTGGAGGACTACAAAAAAGGATACGTTACCTCGCAGGGCGTTGTAATGGACCTCAATACCGTAAAACGCCTTGAAAAAGAGTACATGAAGGCCAATGGCATTAAAGATGCCAGTTATGACAAAAACGGCTATGACAACATCTATGTCAAGGTAGACGACGTGGATAATGTGGACGTGGTAGAGCAGGCGATCAAAGACCTTGGGTATGAGACCTACTCGATGAACAGTGAGCGCGAAAACATGCGCAAGCAGTCGCAGATGATCCAGATGATCCTGGGCGGCCTTGGTGCCGTGTCGCTGTTTGTTGCTGCGCTGTCAATTGCCAACACCATGACAATGGCGATTTACGAGCGCACACGTGAAATTGGCGTGATGAAGGTACTTGGCTGCCGCTTGCCCAAAATACGGCAGATGTTTTTGCTGGAGGCCGGCATGATCGGTTTGTCCGGCGGGCTGTTGGGTGTTCTGCTCAGCTATGGGCTGTCGGTACTGATGAACAACTTTGGCCCATTGTTACAACAATCACTGGGCAATGTATTGCCGATGTACGGGTCTAAAATGTCGGTCATCCCGCCGTGGCTGGCCCTGCTTGGCATTGTGTTTGCTACCGTGATTGGTATTTTGTCCGGCATTATGCCTGCAAACCGCGCAGTTAAAATTTCTGCGCTGGAAGCAATCCGTCACGAATAACCGGGTTTGGCTTCTTTTCAGTATTATGTATAAAAACGCACTGGCTGTTTGCCAGTGCGTTTTTTGTATGTTTGAAGAGGCTCTATTTAATAATCAGCCCCAGCAGCCTTGCAAGGTCACAGGCTTGCAAGGCATTGACAATGGCGCCTTTCAGCTCTGGCCCAGCGACAGTCAGGCCCTCTATGTGGTCACTGGTGAAGTCGATCCCTTTCAGCGGGGTAGCGGTGAAATCGACATGCAAAAGCAAGGTGTCTTCAAATCGCAGGCGCACCGGCCGACAGCTGTCAAAAGAGGCGTCCGGCAAGCGGCTGCCCTCAAACGCCGTGTTTCGCAGTGCACAGCCGCTAAAGCTCATAAAATCCCCAGCGCATCTTACAAACAGGCAGTCACGCAGTGAAGCACCGGATAGCTGTGTGCCGGCCAGCTTGCAGTCTTGTAAAACAGTATCGTGCAGGGTGGAATCGGTAAACCGGCTGCCGGAAAGGTCGCATTGCTCCAAAAGGCATTCTTTAAAATAGGTTTTGGGCATGCGGCAGGCAATAAACCGGCAACCGTGAAACTTGCAGCGGTGAAACTCCAGCCCGGCCGCCATAACATTATCAAACACAAGGCCGTCAAATACAAGGTCCTCTACCGGCAGTTCTTCTTCCGCCGACTGTTCTAAAAAGTGTGCAAGGTCATACTGGCGGTCAAACACTGTGGTATAGGTAAAATCGGGTGGGTTATTCATGGGCAGGCACCTTAAAATACAGCAGCCGCAGTGTGTTACCGGGGTTGCGGTCAAACAGCAAGGTGGCAGGGCGCACCTGCCGCTCGCCGCAGTTGCTTAAAATAACCTGCTTTTCGTTGCCACTTTCAATATACCCGCTTACCGTCACCCAGTGCCAGTTATCCTCTCGCATTTCGGGCGCACGGTGGCGCAAAATCAGCAAAGCCAGTGGGTTGCCGCTGTCGATACCGCGGCGCACAAAATCAAACATCTGCTCCCCGCGCGAAAACCCACAGCCAACAGACTCCAGCGTGATGTTATGGTACAGTGCAAAGGCGCGAAATTTCAGCGCATACCGCCCGGCATAGGGGAACCCCATGTAACTTGGCGTTATAAAACGAAACATATCTTCTATCGCGTCGACATACTGTTGCTTTTCAAAGGTTTCGGTATTGCCTTTGTACAGGCTGCGCAGGGCGGGGTCTTTTTTGGCGTAATAGGCGGCAAGGTTTGCCCCGGTAGTGGGCCCGCAGCCAGAAAGGCGCTTCCAGCGTGTAGAGCACCAGTCCTGGTCTCCGCCGTAGGCCCAACGGGCCCCGTCTTCAATCAGAGGCATTTGCAATTCAACAGTTGACAAAGAAATACACCACCTTTCAGTGGACAAAAAGCTGCGGGCAATGGCAGCCCGCAGCGGAATAAAAACGCAAAAATTTTACGCTAAGAGGCTTCTACTTGTGCGGGGAACAAAGTTGCACGGCGGCGTACAAGAAATACAATACAACCAATACTGAAAACCGCCAGCAACAACTCGCTGAGCCAAAGCTGCCCAAACAGGCTGCCGATGACCGGCAATGCAAAATCCATAGCGGTGTGCAGCGCCAGTACTAACACAAACCCCACCAGCGCTTTTTTGCGCACGATAAAGCTGAGCAGCAAAGTGCTGAAGAAAATTTGAACGCCGACTGTAAACAGCCGCTCTATGCCTGCAAAGTAAAAATTTTGTGCAGGCACATTTATAATGGCGGCAATCATGGAGTTTGCGGCATCCTGTGTTTGGCCGGCGTTTTGCAATAGGGTGGCAGCGCTACCCTGGTTGAGCGCAATGGCAAAAACAAGGTTGTTGATATAAGAAAGCCCAACGATGGTAATTGCTTCAATACCGCCATGCCCAATGCCGGCTGCAATGCCATCCTCAAAACTGCGGCTGTGGCGCAATACCAACCAAAACAACAAAAACCGGCCAGTCGTTTCAAACAGGGCAGCGGTAAACGCATAAAAAACTGAAAGAGACCATGGCCCCCAGCCCAATAAAAAGGCCTGCACAAAGTCGGTGCCAAGCAGGGGAACGCGGATCATCAATTGTGGTACAAGGAAGCTTAAAGTGCCGGCTAAAACCACCAGCAGCCGGCGGGGCTTTTTGCGGCAAAGCCACACTGCCAGCACAACAGGCAAAGCAAAGCAGATGAGAAGGGTAAAGATGATGCCGCCCAGTGCAGATAAAGAAACCATTTGCAGCCTCCTTTAGCGGTATGTACCGCGTGGTTTTAGTATAGGTCGTTTTGCGGCTACCGTCAAGCGCGGTTTAGCAACTGCCGGGTTTGCCTTTTCGGCGCACTACATGGTAAAACCGCACAATGCTGGATACGACCAGCACCCCCAAAGCCAAAGAGCCTGCAATGCCAAAGGTGTGCAGGCCGGTTTGTAAAAAGTTGATCGTGTCGCCATTGATGCCGTATTCCATCGTGTAATAAATGCCACCACCGGGCACTAGGGGCAGCAGCCCAACCAGCAAAAAGCCGGTGGCAGGGGCGCGGTTTACCCGTGCCATCACCTCGGCATACACCGAAACGGCCAGCGTTGCAAAAAAGCAGCAAAGCAGTTCTTCAAAATAAGGCAGGCAGGCAAGGTACACCAGCCAGCACAGCGCAGCGCCCAGCGGCGCAAGCACCAGCAGGCGGCCACGGATGTTGACAACAAGCGAATAGGCAAAGCAGGCGGCAAATGCCGCGGCACAGGCCCCTATAAATTGCAGCATCACAACACCCCCATCAGTGCGCGCCCAAGGCTAAGCGCCACACCGGTGCCCAGCGCAATGCCGGTCGCGGTCAATAAAGCTTCTACCAGCTTCGTCAGCCCGGCAATCAAATCGCCCGCAATAATGTCCCGCATAAAATTTGTCAGTGCCACACCGGGCACAAGGTTCATTAAAACGCCAATGATGATCTTGTCAAGGTTTTGCCCAAAGCCCAGTTGCACCAGCCCAAACGCAGCGGCACCCGCCACAAAGCTGACACAGATGGTGGTAAAAAAAGAATTTGCCTCAAACCGGTCAAACTGATGCAACACCAGTTTGATTGCCATACCACAAAGCAGTGCCGCCGCCGCGTCGATACCACTGCCGCCAAACAGCAGCGTAAACCCAAGCCCCACCACGCCAAACGCCGCCACCTGCAACCAAAACGGGTGATGAGGGATTGCCGTAATCGTTTGCATTTCACGCCGAATACTCTCTGCGTCAGGGGCGTTTTTGCAAATACGGCGGCACAGGTCGTTATAGGCTCCCACTTTGGCAAGGTCGCTGCCGTGGTTGCCGATGCGGCGCATTTCTGTCAGCGGTTTGCCGTCATCACCGGGCAGAGAAACCAATAAAAAGGTAGGGATGGCGAATACGGAACCGCCATCCATACCATAGGCTTTAAACATGCGCAGAATTGACTCTTCTACCCGGTAAATCTCCGCCCCGCTTTCCAGCAAAGCATAGGCAATGTCGGTAGAAACATGCAGCAGATCAAGGCGTTCCAAGCAGAAATTCCACCTTCCTTAAGAGGGGTCGTAAAGCTCGCCGAGACGTCCCCTTTTGTCGAACATATAGTTGTATTGTAAGCTGCGGTAGTCATCAAGAAGCTGGGTATACGGAGATTCTTCATCAAACGAATATTCGTTGCCGTCGGCGCCAATATACCCGTTGAGGTTGACGGAGGGGATTTGGGTGGAAAGCTGGTTTAAGTAGTCTTGATAGGGTGTCGTCTCAAGGCCCGCTGTCTGCAATAGCAGGGTAGCCAGGTAGTTTGCACTGATGGTACCGGTTTCGGTGCCACCTGCTGTAATGTCATAGTTTGACCAAAGCACAAACGGTACTTCATAACGCTTTTGCGCGTCTGCCTGTGTTAAATCATCCAGGCTTTTACCCAGCAATGTTTCGTAAAACGAGGTGGGCAGGTTGGGTTCGTGGTCACCGAACATCAGTAGAATGGTCGGTTCGTCAACAGTGGAAAAGTAATCGACCAGGTTTTCAAATGCGGTGTCACTCGCCTTGATCAGCGAGAGGTAGTTGTCTGCTGCGGCACTGGTGTAACCGTCCATTTCAATATGCACCGATTCTTCCGGCGCGTTGATCAGCCGGGAGTAACCGCCGTGGTTTTGCATCGTCACGTTAAACAAAAACATCGGCTGGCCTTCCTGCTTGTTTTCAAACAGATCAATCACCTTTTCAAAATCGGATTCATCACTGACACAGTTGCTGACAAAGCTGCCAATCATTTTGGCATTGTGAAAAGAATCCAAATCATAAAAATGGTCAAACCCAAGCAGAGGGTAAACTTCATCGCGTTTCCAGCAATAGCCGTAATAAGGGTGCACCGCGTCGGCAGAATACCCCTGAGCTTTTAAGTTGGTGGCAAGCGAGGGCAGGTCACTGTTGATATACTGCTGGTACACGATGCTGCTGGTGGGGAAAAACGCAAGCGTGTTGCCGGTTAAAAACTCAAACTCTGTGTTACAGGTGCCGCCGCCAAAGGTGCTGACCCGCATTGTGCCGGTGATGGTGTTTTCACTGCCGGCAAGGCTGTGCACAAAGGGCATGTAATCCGGGGTGGATTCAAAGTCGCCCAGCACCGAAAGGTCGGAGAAGCTTTCGTTCATAATAACGATGAGGTTGGGCTTTTGACCATTTGGCAGGGTTTCTTTGGCATAAGCCTGCTCGGGGTCGGCTTCGCTGCCGGCGATAATCTGCTGTACATTTGCCACGCTGTAATCTTCCGGCGTGGCAATATGCAGATATTTTGTGCTGTATGCAAGCGACAGCAGCATGCCGTTTTCTTCAAAAGCGATATTCTGGTTCCAAAGATAATCGCTGATTTCGAGGCTGTTCAAAAACGGTGTGTTGGAAAACACCAAAGCAAACGCCGCAAGCGCCGCGACACAGCCACCCCGCGCGGCCCAGCGGGCTTTTTTGCTTTCTACCCGCCAAGTGGCAAGGCCTGCGAGTAAAAAGACAAAGATAAGCAGCAATGTGCCGGTAAAAAAGTAAAAATCGAACGGGTATTCATACCGGCCAGATACCGCTGCGGCGGTGCGCAAGTTGTAAAGGTCAAGCGCCGAAATGGGCGTGCCGCGAAAAATGCGCACCGCGCTGTTTGCAAAGGCCATGATGTATAAAATAACAGCGGTAATGCGGATGGAGAGTGAAAACCGGCTGGTAATGGAATAAAAGACCCAAAGGATCAGCCAAACCAAAAGAAAATTAAACAAAAGGGCAAAAGAGTGTATGGAGAACAAGTCGTTGATATCAAAGGTCTCCATCATGATAAGCAGTGGCAACGAGCTGCCAATGAACACCACAAACGAGACTGATTTTCGCAACGAAACAGCAAAATGAAATTCTGTCAGCAGTAACGCCGCAATGGCAAACACCAACAAAAAAGAACCCACGTAATATGTAGTTTGAAACCCATCGCTCTCATAATAAAAAATGTTACGTGAAAGCAACAAAAAAATCAAAGCGCCGACGCTGAAAACCAGCGCAAGCGCACGGCGAAAAATGGATTTTGTCAGGGTGCAAACCCCACCTTGCGGTAAATGCAAAACTAAACAACTCCTTAAAATATGCCTAAAAAACGGCAGCTATTGCCTATAAAAATACCACACCTGCCCCCAAAAGTAAAGAAATTGAAAAGTCAAAAAAGGGGAGAAAGGCGGAAGAACGTGAAAAAGAACTGCTTTTTTATTCCTGCGCGTCAGTGGTTTTATGCCAGCGCAGCACCAATTCTTCGCAGCCGGTGTCAGGGTCAGTTTGTTTTTTAATTAATGTAAACCCATTTTTTTCGTAAAAATGCAGCGCTGTTTCATTTTGGGTGTAAACTTTTAGCTGTAATTCGGTGCAGCGCTGCTTTGCGGCATTTAGCAGGGCAGTGCCATGGCCTTTGCCCTGGCAGCTGGGGCCAATAAACAAAGCCCCAATTTCGCACGGGCCACTAAAGCTCAAAAAGCCCTCAATCACATCGTCTACTTCTGCCAGTAAGGTGGTTACCGTTGGCAGCAGGTCATTGTAGACGGTACGGTAGCCGTTGATCCAATAATCCTCATCAATAAACGGGTGCGCTTTGATGGTACTGATTAGCCAAAGCGCAGCGACTTTTTCGCGGTCGGCTGGCTTGTAATTGCGTATTGTCATGTTGCTGCTCCTAAAAAAGTAGAAATTTGGCCGGTATAAGCGCGAAAAGCACTGGGTAGGCAATAGTCATCAGCCAGTTGTTGCGGGCTTACAAACACTATGCCATCGCACTGGCCTGCCACCTTGGCAGCGTAGCCCTGCATCTGCCACTCCACATGGGTGAAAATATGTTTTGCTTTGCCGGCATCTTGTAAAGCAGCTGCTGTAAACCCTAACGATACAAGCGCTTGTTCTGCTTCATCCGGTGTCAGATGGCCTGGTGTGCCAGGCACCCCCCACAACCCGCGCAACAGGCCGGTAGATGGGCGTTTTTGCACCCCAACACGGCCGTCTTGAAACAACAAAAAAACGGTGTGCTGTTCTATGCGACGTGCCTTTTTGGGGGCCTTGCGCGGCAATTCTGCGGTAAGGCCCCCCGCCTTTGCACGGCACAAGGTGGCAAGGGGGCATACTTCACAGTGCGGTGCCCCGTTGGGCAGACACACCATGGCACCCAGTTCCATCAGTGCCTGGTTAAAATCACCGGGGCGGTTTGTGGGCAACACCTGCGTCAGGGCCGCCCCTATGTTGCGTTTTACATCTTCACGGGCAACATCGGCTTCACTTGCCAGCACACGGCTAAGTACCCGCAATACATTGCCATCCACGGCGGGCACGGCAATGCCAAAGGCAATACTGCTGATTGCCCCCGCAGAATAACGCCCAATGCCGGGTAGCGTTTGCAATGCGTCAAAATCGGCAGGCAACTGGCCACCGTATTCGTCCATTACCACGCGCGCCGCCCTTTGCAGGTTGCGCACCCGGTTATAATAGCCAAGGCCCTCCCACAGCTTGAGAAGTTGCTCTTCCGGTGCGGCGGCAAGGTCGGCAATGGTGGGCAGGCTGGCGATAAAACGCTCAAAATATGGGGTTGCAGCTTCAACACGAGTCTGCTGCAACATAATTTCAGACAGCCAAACATAATAGGGCTGGGGGTCGGTGCGCCAGGGTAGCACCCGGTTGCCGGCATCGTACCAACGAAGCAGAGGGATAGGGATTTGCCCCAGTAAAGGCAGCTCTTGTTCAAAAGGGTTCATAAGGGTCTCCATTATCTAAGAAATGCGGGCAGCTCTTCTAATCGGTCAATCACCGGGCTGCCGGTGGCGGCAAGCAGGTCGCGTGGTTGGTGACCGCCGGTAAACAGCACCGCGCTGCAACCACAGCCGGTGGCTACCTCATAATCGTGCACACTGTCACCAACAAATAAAATCTCACCTGCGGGGGTGCCGCAACTTTCTACAAAGCTGCGGGCAAGCTGTAGTTTACTTTCGGCATAAATATCACCAATACCTAATAGGCGGTCAAAATAAGGCCGTATGGGGTAGCGGGCAAGCTGTAATTCAAGGTGGCTTTGCAACGAGGCCGAAAGCAGTACCTGCTTCACACCTGCCTGTTGCAGTTGTTGCAAGGCAGGCACGGCACCCTGCTGCAATGCGCAGTGCTCTGCCGCCGGGTGATACCAGTCCATAAACTGCTGTGCCACCACCTCAAACGGGGTGCGCGCAAAATCAAACCCCACATTGCGGTAGTACTGAGCAATGGGGAAACAAAAGTTTGCACGGTAGGCAGCAAGGTCGGGGATAGGCGGATAGTCGTTGGCTGTCAGCACCCGGTTGATCGTTTCAAACGCGACGGTAAGGTCATCCAGCAGGGTACCATTCCAGTCCCATACAACGGTGGTAAAGGTATTCAATGCAGGCTCCTTTCGCCGAAAGGTCTTTAAAACCAGCGGTGTTTTTTAAAGTAGTAAACCAGCAACCCCACCACGGCGGCACTGGTCAGGATCACGACCGGGTAGCCCATTGCCCAGCCATATTCCGGCATGGAAAAGTTCATGCCGTACCACCCAACAATTAAGGTCAGCGGGGCAATAATAGCGGTGATAACGGTGAACAGTTTCATGATTTTGTTCAGTTCAATGTCCACCTGTGCTTGATACGATTCGCGCACCTGCGTGATGTAATCCCGCAAGTTACCGGTGTGGCGGTTCAGCCGGTCAAGCTTGCCCTGAAAAATGCGAAAATAGCGCAGAGCTTCATCGTCAAAAAAGCCGTTTTCATTTTCAGTAATGCCGTCCAAAATATCGTAAAACTGCTCGTAATAGCCTTTCAGCGTGAACAGCTTGCGCCGCAGCGACGCAATATGGCGGGCGTGTTCCGGTGTGTGTTCACCCTCCAACAGGCGGTCTTCGAGCGCCAAAATCTCGGCTTCAATATGGTCCAGCCGTTCTCCATCCTCGGTGGTAAGCTGTTTAAACAAAAAATAAAGGATGTTGTCAAAGGCCACGTCCTCCGCCTTTTGGGCAAAGGCAGCAAGGCCGCTACGCAGGGTGTTGCTATCGCAAAACACCAGCAACCGGTCATGGGTTACCGTAAGCAGTACCGGGTTGTTGGACAGTATAAGTTTTTTACCGTTTAAAACATTAAGCCGAATTAAATCCAGCCCAATACGGCTTTCAAACTTGGCGGCGTGCCCGGCCAGAATTTCAGGCAAAAACGAGCTGTCGCCCCCAAGTGTTTGCAGCAAGGTTGCTGCGGTTTCCAGCGGGGCAATGCCAAAACAAATTTCAGCAGGTAAGGCATCCGGGCTTGCAGCGACCAGCCGTTTATCCTGAATGCGGTATAGCAGTGGGGCATCGTTTTCGGGCATCTGTGTCAGGCCTCCTCAACACCTTGTTCGGCAAAGCTTTGTTTTTCGCCGCGTAGTTCATTTACCAGTTCGGCAAAAGGCCAACTGCGGTTGTGCGCAGTCACCACCGCTTTTAATGCGTCGGGTGCCAGTACATCGTCGCGCAGCGCCGTAAGCACATGGTCTAGCACGGCATCGGCAAATGCGTAAAAAACGATCACTTTTTCTGCGGGTGGGTCTACCGGTGCAGCGTCGGCAACAAGCTTAAAATTAGGCAAAGACAATAGAGAGCCAATGCTTTGGCCAACCTCCTGCGGCTGTACGGTGCGTACCGACACGCGCTGCGCGCGAAATAGCCCAAGTAGTAATTCGGTTTTGGGGTTTTGGTCATCAAAGCCATAAAGTAAAACGACCCCTGTTTGAATGCGAGCTTTCATCGTTTCACGACCTTTATAGGATAAAATATGAGGCAGTAGCGCATTGCGCACGGCCCTGCCCCAAAAACAGCTTAATGTATATTATACCACAGGTTGCCCCATAAATGCAGCACCCCCATTGCCATGGCAACGGGGGTGCTGGTAGGCTATAATCAGTTATTTTTTGACAACAGGTACCCAAACCTCAAAGGTGGCGTTTTGCGGGTCAGGGGTCAGGTAAAGCTCTACATCCGGCGCGTCTGCATACTCGTAGCCGGATGTCGGCAGCCATTCAGTCACAATGCGCTGTTCCAGCGTTTGAATGGAACCTGGCATACTGCCGGTGCCGGGGAAAACCGCCCAGGTGCAGGCCGGTACCGTGTATTCCGCAAACCCGGTGTCAGCAAGCGGCAGAGTGCTGGCGGCAGCGATATAGTAATACCAGTCCTTGCCCATGCAGGCACTGACACCAAGAACGCCCTTGATGGGGGTATCCATCATTGCGGCAAGTTTTGGCACGACACCCTCTTGTGCGGCTTTTGCCCAAAGTTGTGGCACCACCTGAAAATTTTCTTCTAAATTCTCTTTCAGCGGTGCCGAAAGGCCAACGATGCGAAAAGCTTCCTTTTGTTCAATACGATATTCCATTTGTGCAGCTCCCTTTACCATAATTTTGAAGCTGATGGGTAAAAACGCCTGCAAAGCGACCCCGCTTTCGCGCGCGGCAGAGGGCGCAATGCCATGGACACCCTGAAACGCGCGGTTGAAAGCGGTGGGGGAGTCATAGCCGTACTTTACCGCAAGGTCAATCACCTTGGTATCGCCCGTTTGCAGCTCGGCAGCGGCAAGTGTCATGCGGCGACGGCGGATATATTCCCCCAACGGCACCCCGGCAAGGTAAGCGAACATGCGCTGAAAATGATACGCCGAACAACAGGCAATCTGCGCAATTTTTTCATAGTCCAGCTTTTCAGTCAAGTTTTGTTCGATATACTCCAGCGAAAGGTTCAGGCGTTCGATCCAATCCATTTTGTCAACTCCTGATTTGTATTATACGTTATGAAAAGGGGGCTTTCCTCGCTTTTTGTGCACGAAAAAGAGAGGGAGGGAAAGGCCGCGAAAGCAAATATGCTGCAAAAAGTTACAGCGGGTGCTGTGTCGTTTCAAGCTGTGCGGTAAGCGCCGCGACAGCACCAATAGTTTTAAAGTTGCGCACCGTGGCAAGGGGTATCAGATGTGCCGCTTTTTGTGCAAGCTTTGAATTGCGAATACCACCCGGCAGCAAAAGGTAAAGGTCACTGCCCGCAAGGTGCAGCTGAGTGCCGCCTGTTTGCAGTGCTTGCAGGGTACCCAGTATTTCTTTTGGCGGCGGGGCCGCGCAAAGCTGTACATAATAGCTTTCGGCATCACCGCTTTGCAAGGCCGCCTGCTGCATAGCGGCGCTGGTAAACGGCTGCGCCGCAACAAGTGTCTGCATTTCTGCGGCAGTGCGCAGAATTACCGGGCTAAAAAGCGCAAATTGTGTTTGAAAAACCGTTTCTATTTTTGTAATTACAGCGGCGGCGGGCTCATCGCAACAAAAAACAACATTGCCGCTTTGCAGGTAGGTTGTAATTTGTGTAAATTGTTGTTCTGCAAGGGCCTGCTTTAAGTCTGCCATTTTAATGCGCCCTGTATGCCCCACATTGACCCCGCGTAAAAATGCAGCAAATACTGCCAATAAGCCCACCTCCTTTTGACAAACGAACGTTAGCTGCCTGAAGAGCATTTTGCCGCGTCGATTGCAAGGGCTACCATCAACACCAAAAGAGCATTTTGCGGCCCGTCAATATCCATGATATAGGTATCGGTCAGGTGCAACAGCTCTTTTGAAAGGTGCGCAACCGGATTGCCGGTTGCATCTGAAATATCATATTCCCATGCAAAAATATCACCGCTGATCTGCCAGCCGTTGCAATCCACATGAAAAGAAGGTTTGAAAAAGGTGAATTCTTTTTGTATTTCACCAATACACTCATCGCCGATATAAAGGCGAAAGCGGGGTAAAAAAGTGAAAATTTCTTCTTTTACCGTGCCGGCATATTCTCCTGCCGCGTTATAAATTTCAAGGCAATGCCCCAGCGCAAAACGCCCTTTTACCGTATAGACAGTGTTGCCAACTTCATCGTAAATATCATAGCTGTCAAGCCACGAAAACAGCCTTTGTTTGAATAGTAATCGCATACTTGTTCTCCATTCTTCGTTGTTTTACTCATGTTTCAGTCTACCGTATTGCAACAAGCAATGCAAGGTGGTGGCAGCTTGTACTTTACCCCTATGAGCAGCGTCTTTCACTTGACAAATAGCATAAAAATGAATAAAATATCATAAAAATGAAAATATATTCAAATTTGCCTTTGCGTGTTATGGCATCGCCAATACGCAGGGCAGAGCAAAGGGGTAATAAAGCTATGTTTCAAAACGTAATTGTCAAAATGCCTTGTAAAGCAATGGTGAACGGGCTGACCGCACACCCACAGCTTGGGGGGCCAAACTATGAAAAGGCGCTGCAACAACACAAAGCATACCAAGAGGCACTTGTGCAGTGTGGGGTGGATTTAAGTGCTACCGGCAGACGAAGCATACCCTGACAGCTGTTTTATTGAGGATGTTGCGGTGTTAACAAAATACTGTGCCATTATTGCAAACCCCGCAACGGCAAGCCGCAACCCTGAAATTGAAGCCATTAAGCCAATCTTGCTGCAATTTTACCCGCAAGACAAAATTTATGAAATTACCGCCCCCGGCACGTTGGAGGGCGGTGATGTGATGATGTGCGGCGATACCTTTTTTGTGGGAATGTCTGCCCGCACCAATGAACAGGGGTTTCACCAGTTTTGTGAGATACTCGCAAAGTTTGGCTGCCGTGCCGTTGCGGTGCCACTCAACGAAGTGTTGCATTTAAAAACAGGGGTTGCGTACCTTGAAAATAATACGATTCTAGCGTCAGGCGAGTTTTGCGATAAAATGCAGCTGAAAGGATATCAGCAGATCGTTGTGCCGCCCGAAGAGGCCTACGCCGCAAACTCTATTTGGGTTAATGGTACCGTACTGGTACCCGCCGGGTACCCCATAGTAGAAGGCAAGCTGCGGGATGCAGGGTACCCGGTACTGGTGTGCGATACTTCTGAATTTAGAAAATTGGATGGCGGGCTGAGCTGCCTTTCCCTGCGGTTTTAAAAAGAGTAGGGTTTAGGCCTTTTTGCGTTTGCGTGGTTTCGGCAGGTCCACAAAAGGCAACATGGCAGCCACCACCTTGTTACTGAGCGCGCTGTCGTCAATGTCAAGGATGTAATATTCTTTCGCACCGGGGTAAGGCGCGCCGACCAAAGCCCCAGCCAAAAGCGTCGCGACGCAGGGCAGTTTTTTAATAAATACGGTATTGTCGCAAACCAGCAGCAAAGGCCGGTCGTCGACATAAACCATATATTCACCAAACATCTTGCGTGAGCGCACGATGCCGCAGGGGGCGACTTGCTCACACACATAAGCCACGAATTCAGGGCTGGATGCCATACCAAAGACTCCTTTCAATTTGCCTGTGTAACAGGGCGACGCAGGTAGTCTAAAACTACAACGCCTTCTTCTATCATATATCGGTCAAGGGTAAGCGTGGTTGGTACAGGGCGCGGGTAAAACAGCGGCCTGCCGTGCCCCAAAAGCACCGGGATAATACCAATGATGTAACGGTTCACTAAGTCCGCTTCGATTAGCGGTGCAGCCGCTTTGCCGCCGCCAAACAGAAAAATGTCTTTGCCCTGTTTTACCTTTTCTGCACGCACCGTGCCGCAAAGGTCCTCAGTGATAAAGCGAACATCGTCCGCTTTTAGTGGCGGGTGGCTGGTCGCGACAAGTACCTGTTTGCCTACAAAATTAAGGTGCATTTTTTGGTCGTAGCAGGCCCGGCCCATGATTACAGTGTCGATACCCTGTAAAAAAGCATCGTAGTCCCACCGCAGGGTGGTATCAAGGTGGTGCTGCCCGTCCCCGTGGATCCAGCCATAACCGCCTTCGTCATCGGCAATAAAGCCATCAAGGCTCATTGCAAGACTGAGAATCAGCTGCTTACTCAAACAATTACCCCCGTTTCTATTTCGTCTGTGTTTTTTAATAATCATATTGCCTTTTGCATGACATAATTTTGCAAGGTAATCCCCTCGCGCACCACCTGCGGGGCCTTTACAACCGTATAGCCGCGCTTTTCAAAAAAAGGCTTTGCTGTAATAGAGGCGTGGGTCGTTACCTGTAAAACGCCGAGGCCGCTGGCGTACAGCTCAAGTTCATTTACAAGTGCAGTAGCAATGCCGCATCGCCCAAACAGGTGGTGGACAAACAACCGGTCAAGATAGCCGGTCTCATCGATATCCCCAAACCCAACAATTTGGCTACCGCTGGTGGCTACCAGTGTGTAGTGCCGTGACAAGCTTTGGCCCCAGCGCGCATCATCAGCACTGCCGTGCAGCCAAGCATCAATTTGCACAGGGGTATAATCGGCGGCATTGACTTTGCGTACCGTAGTGGTAAATAAGGCCAGAGTTTCGGTACAGTCGACAATTTGGTAGCGCCTGATCTGCATCTGCGGCACCTCCTCTTTTTGAAAACAGCCCGCTTTTGCAAAAACACAAAGGCAGGCTGTTTGTTATTGTACTTTTTTTTTGGCACGTTTGGCTAAGTACATCTTTTCATCGGCGTGCTGGATCAAGTCATCCGCGGTAAGCGGCACGTCCGATGTGGTTTTGATGCCATACGAAAACGACAGGCGCGCACTGGAGGGCAAAAAATCAAGGGAAAGGTTTTCGACTGCATTCAAAACGCGCTGCAAAAAGGTTTGTGCTTCTTGTTCGGTGGTATTGTGCAGCGACAGCAAAAATTCATCTCCACCATAGCGGGCAGCCCAATCTGGTTTTTTGTGTATTTCGTGGGCAAGTACAGCACCTACTGCTTTAATAGCAAGGTCACCTGCCCGGTGGCCGTAAAGGTCATTAATCTGCTTAAAGCTGTCAAGGTCAATAAAGCAAACAGAAAGAGGTTTGCCCTCCAGCATAGCACTTACCACATCGGCAGGTAGCCGTTCATCAACAAAGCGGCGGTTATAAAGTGTCGTGATAAAATCGCGCACGACAGCTTCGTTAATACGCTCTATAAAATTTTCAAACGCTTCACCGTTGATATAATCCTGTAGACCAATCAGCATCGTGTCTGCCGCGTCTTTCAACAATTCCAGCACAACAGGGCGCTCGGCATCTTTAACCGGTATGGCGTTCACCCAAAACACGTGGTTTTTATTTTTCTCTATTTTAATAAAACTCTGGTTATTTAAATGCGCCCGAATAGAAATACAATTATTGCAAACCTGATAGTTTTCCCAATAATCGTAGCATACATCGGTAGAGCGGTAGGGTACATCACCGCGGTAGTCTAGTACTTTTTTTTCAACGGGGTCAACAAGGCGCACCACATCGTACATTTCATGGAAAAAATCTAAATTCTTTCGAATTTCTGCGATGGTCATTGGCTTCATGGCTCTCTCCTGATCAAAATGATTTCCTCTATGAGGCGATGTAGTCGATGGTTAAGAGGTCATGTTTTTTATGCAAAACAAACAACAAAGAAAGAAGAAAGAACACCGGATGCTGAACTTTGCAAAAAACAAGATACGACATTATTCTTTATAATACCATATTTTATGCTATAAATCTATGTGTTGCTTTAGTATGATGAACCAAAAGTAAGATTAAGTTAAAGTACAAGTAAAAAATTACAAATTTGTTATAGGTGGTGGTATTGCGCCCACAGGCGGGCAGGCAAAACCCAAAGTAAAGCATAAAGCGCAAAGGTCAGTGCGGCACTGCCAAACAAAATTAAGAAAAACTGTAAATAGGCCCCTTGCACGGTGCGCAGGACATAATATCCCACTGTAACAAGGCAGGATTGATGCAGCAGGTAAATACCAAATGAAGCTTTTGAAAGGCGGCGAAAAACGGGGGCGTTTTGATTAAAGTACCGCTTTGCCATACCCAGAAAAGCAAGAATAGCCACCCACATTACCACGGCATCCAATATGCCGACAGCAATGCCATCCCGAAACTGAAAAGCAAAATAGCTGACAAGTTTGATTGCGGTAAGCAAAATAAAGGCGAAAAACAGTGGCCAGCGTCGTTTTTCAAGCAGTTTTTCTATGGATGCATCGCTTAAGATAAAAAAGCCAAACAGAAACAACACAAAAAAACGGCCAAAGCTTTTACCGCCAAAATTCAAGATGGGGGTTGCGACAAGCGGCAATAAAAACAGGCACAGCAAAACGGGCAATGTACATTTTTGCAGCGCAAGGCGGTGCGCACTTTTTAAGTAATAATACATCAGCGGCAGGGCAAATACAGAAATTAAAAACAAATGCCATAAAAACCACAAGTGGCCCATGGTAAACCCACCGGTATAACCGGTAAGGTCGTTGAATTTTGAAAAGAACAGTTGGTATTGCCCCAAATAGCTGCCGGTGTAGCCATTGTGAAAACGCTCGGCATAATAGGTTTGTACCGGCACGATTAACAAGACCCCAAGCACCAGCGGCAACAATAATTTGTGCAGGCGCTCTTTCAGGTAAACGGCTGGCGTGCGCTTTTGCAGGGCCCAATAAGACCCGATACCCGAAATGACAAACAAAAGTGGCATGAACCAGGTGTAAGTGGCAATGATAAAGCCGGAAATCGAATCAACCGGGGCACTGCGCACATAAAAATTTTCGCCCCAGTCGTTATAGATCATTGCCGTGTGGTAAGGGAAAAGCAGCAAGATCATTGCCCAGCGCAGGTTGTCGATATAGTACTTTCTCAAGCAAAGGCCTCCAGTTTAAGGAAATACGTGGCAGGTGCACCCGTGGGCAGCAGGTACTAAACCGTCAGCCGTCCACCGTGATAGCATAAAAATTCTGTTGCCCCATATTGCAGCAGCTTTTGCAATGAGCGCGCCGCCTGCTTTTGATCCAGCGCATATTCGGGGTTTGCCAGCACAAGCTTGCCCTCTTGCAGCGCGGCGGCGTCGCCGGTAATCATCGTGTGCTGCTGTGTGAGGTACAGTGAAATATGCCCGGCGGTGTGCCCAAAGGTTTCAATCACTTCGCAGCCACCACACCAGTTAAACTTATCGCCGCCCTTTACGGCAAGGTCAACCGGGCAGGGGGTTACCTCTTTTAAAATTTTACTAAACGCCAAGCCAAACGCCTGTTGCTCCGGGGGCAGGGTGGGCTGCATCGTCTCGGCCTGGCTTAGCCGTAAAGGTTTGCACCGCCCGTCAATAAACGGTACCTCTTTTTCACCGGCAACAACAATCACCTGTGGGTAGCGCTGCTTTAAAGCGGCAAGTGCCCCTACATGGTCGTGGTCGTGATGGGTGATAAATACATGAGTCATTGCTTCGCCCCGCAGGCCGTTCTGCGCCAGCGCTTTTTCGATTTGTGGTAAAAACCCGGTATAACCGCAATCAACCAGCACGCAGCTGTTGTCGTTTTGCAGCACCACCGGGTAAATGGTGTCTTTTGTCGGGCCAAATTCAAACGGAATCTTTAATAAAATAACGCGGTTCATTTAGTCTCCTTTGCAAGTCGCTTCGGTCTGCGGCATTTGCCGGCGCAGCATGCCGGTTTTATCGGCAGGCAAATAATCGAATTGATGCTTGTGGTATAGCTGGTCGGCGGGGCGGTTTGCAATTAAGCAGATATAGCTGTCCTCGTGGGTGTGCTGGGCAAAATAAAGGTCAATTTGCTGCATAATGCGCTCGGCGTAGCCCCTGCGGCGATATGCTTTATCTACCATGATATCACTTACCACATAAGTGATGCCTCCGTCGCCCACAACGCGGCCAAAGGCTACCAGTAAGCCATTGTCATAAAGGCACGCCGTGAATAAAGAATTTTGCAGCGCCACGGCACTGCGCGCAAGGTCCTTGCTGCCCATATCAGCCCGGATACGCAGGTCGACGTAATCTTTGGCCGGTGGTGGGGTAAGTGTAAGTTGCATGATGAAATGCCATCCTTCTTTTCTGATTTTGTAAGGGGGGCGGTTACTGTGCAACCGCAGTCAAAACAGGGTAGCGCGGTTGCGGCCATTCTTTTTTGAAAGATAAAGGGCCTGGTCGGCGCGCTCAACAGCATCTTTGTAAGAAGAGTCTGTCGCCTTAAAATAAGAAAACCCAAGCGAGAGGGTAGGCTCGATGATCCCTTGTTGCACCTCGATTTGCAGGGTAGATATTTCGGTAAGGATTTTATTGCCGAAATCCAGTGCGTTATTGGTCTGCAAGCCATAAAAAATCACAATAAACTCATCACCACCCCAGCGAATCAATCGGTCAGAACTGCGGATGAGGCGATACATGGCATCGACTACTTCGACCAGTGCAATGTCACCCACCGCATGCCCATAGGTATCGTTGATGTTTTTAAAATAGTCAATGTCAAACATCATGATGCAGGGGCTGACACCATTTTTGCGAAACGCTTTGTATTCTCTGCTCAGGCTGGTAATACCGTATTTTCGGCTGTCGGCGTGGGTCAGGGTGTCTTTGTTTAGCTCAGATTCCAGTTGGGTCTGGGTATGGCGCACATACAGCTTTTCAATCAGCATAATCAGCAGATAGCTCAATACCAGCATCGCGACAAACAACAGTGCAAGAACCGCCGTGAGGCGAGAAGCGCTTGCGTTGCTGGTTGCGGCGGTTTCGTCAATATACGCGTTCAGGTCATTGACATAAATGCCCATGGCAATGACCCAGTTAAAGTCCGGATACAGTTTTGCATAGGTAATCTTTTCAGATGCGTGAGAAGTACCTGGTTCTTGAAAATAGTAGCTGAAAAAGATTTCTCCATTTTTCTTGATGCCTTCCAGCTCGGTGAGGTATGGCAAGTTGCCCTTGGAGTCGGCCATGTCGGTAGAAAGGTACATCCCTTCGGTAAGCGGCATGCTGGGGTGTACTCTGCGCACTGCAAAGTTTTTGCCGCCCTCGTAGTTTAAAATTTCGTTCACCCATACATACGAATTGTCGTCGAACTTTAAATTGCGAATGGTGTCGGCAATAGATTGCTTTACCAGATAATCGATATACTCATTACTTACGCCAAACACGGCGATGTAACGCCCACGCTGGATGAGGTTGTAAGAGGACATTTTTTCCCGTACCACCAGCATGGTTTTTGACCAGCTTTCCTGCCTTAATACACTGGGGTCATAAATGGGGGTGTCGCTTTTTGTATCCCACAAAATAATGGTCCAATCTACATAGTCCTCATTATTTTTAAAAAAATCTAAAAAGAAGTCGCTGAATTCATCGTCTGACAGCCCTTGTTCCAGGCTTAAAATTGCAGAGGTATTGGCCACCATACTGCGCATATATTCTTTTTTTGTGTTTTGGCTGGTGTCAATCTGTGTAATCAAATTATTGACTGTGCTTTTTAAAAAGTCCTTTTTTAAGTTTAAAATAATAGATTTAGAGCGTTCGGTGTATAGCCCGCTGATTTCCTGCAATGAGAACAGGTAATAATACACCACCACACAACAAATGATGGCGGAAACAATAGAAATAGAGATCATATATTTCCGTTTGATAATAAACACCCTCTTAACCAACATTTGCATAAGGCGGCTTGCCTGGCGCAAAATATCAACCGGCAGCACTGAGGCTGCGGCCATTGTAAACGCCCTGGGATGCTTGGGAAAAGCGTTTGTTGTAAAGAACAATGATAAGGTGTGCGTGATACGGTTCGCACAAAAAGGCAGGCAAACGGCAGGTCAAGCGCGCTTTGCCGCTGCAAGGTTTTCTGTAACGCGAAACGCGACGATCTTTTTAATCAGCTCAACCGGTAGCGGCTGCCCCAGCGGAAACTGCACTGTGCCACGTGAGGTTTTGTATGAGGTAAGCTCCTGCGCAAAGGCAAGCACACCAGAGGAAGAAGGGTAAAAGCCAATATGGTTGCGGTACGCTGCAAAGTGCACAAGGTTGCCATGCAGGTAAAAAGTCGGGATGCCGTAACTGATTTTTTCGTTTGCGTCAGGGGCGACCGTGTGAATGATCTTGCGCAGTTGCTGAAGCTGTGCCTGCACGTCGGCTGAAAACTGTGAAATATAGGCATCCACATTAGCGGTGGGTGGTGTTTTGCTTTTCATATTTGCCTCCTTACCCAATAAAAAGTGTGATAGGGGCGAAGAATAAATAGTAAACAGGTATTTTTATTTTATACTGTATTTGTTTTTGTAACAAGCCCTACTTTAAAAGTCAAAAAAGAAGCACACAAAATAATACCCAAATCACGATAGGCGATGGACAGATTGGCATGCTTTTTAAAATATACACTTGACCCTTACACTGTGTAAGGGTTTATACTTTTGCCATTCCGTAAAAGTCAATGGCAAAGGGGTGCATCCATGAAAAAGCAGATAGAATTAAAGCATCACGTGCACGACTATGAATGCATGTGGAATGGGATAGAGGACCTTTATATCAAAGAGACGCAGGAAACATTGCTCCCCAGTTTCTTTTTCAGTTTGGCTTCTTTCGGCTCATTTTGCTATCAAAACACCCCAAAGGCAGAGCTGAAACGCATGATTGCCTTTGGGGATGGGCGCACCAAACAGATGTATCGATTTTTGGCCCCGATTGTGGGTTTTGAGTACCGACACTACACATACCCCACGTTTGAGCAGGCGCTGAAAAAAGCTAAAACGGAGGTTTGTGCCGGGTACCCTGTGGTGCTTGGTGCCTTAGATATGTATAATTTGCCGTACTATGCAAAGCTGTACCACAAAAACCATATTCCGTTTCACTATGTTTTGATGACAGGGGTCGACGATGATGCCGGGTATTGCGGCCTGCTTGATTGTGGGCGGTACGAGGTGCAACAGCTGCCCTATGACGAGTTACGACGCGCGTGGGATTGTAGTTACCCCGGGCTGTCAAAGCCGAACACGGTGTGCACGGTCAGGATGCATGCAACGAAAAACAAATACCAGATTGCACAAGAAGCGTTAGCGCAAAAAGCGGCACTGTTTTTACACCCGCCGGTGAGCTTTGTTGGCAGTAAAGGGCTTGATAAGCTGATACAGGATTTGCCGAAGCTGAAAGTGGAACTGACACAAGAAGACTATAAAAAACTGTTTACAAACCTTGTGACGTTTTTTGGTGCGGTACCCACGGTACCAAATGCACTGCTGGGCAGCGAAGCGCAGGACGAAGTGTCGTTTTGCGGCGGGTTTGATAAAATAAGCCGCATACTGTATGATTTAGGCAGTGAGTACGAAGCAAAGCAACTGCTTGCCGCTGCCGTGCAGTTTGAAAAAGGGGCGGGCGTTGTCGCAGCCATTACAAACAGTATCATAGAAAACCTTACGACGGGTAAGGACAACACGGGTGAGTTGCAAAAGCTGTTTGCCCAAACAAAACAGATCATGACGGATGGGTTTACGCTGTTGCAGGGGTAATACACCATAAACTGTTTCTTTTCATCAATTACACAACCGGGGGTATGCAGCTATGGCATTCGATTTTAAAAAAGAGTACAAAGAATTTTACTTGCCGCCGGCAACGCCGCAAATCATCACAGTGCCCGCCATGAATTATATTGCAGTGCAAGGGCAGGGGGACCCCAATGAAACAGAGGGGGCATACCAGCACGCAATCAGCGTTTTGTATGTAGTGGCGTATACAATTAGAATGAGCAGCAAAGGCCCGCACAAAATATCGGGCTTTTTTGAGTACGTTGTGCCCCCGCTGGAAGGGTTTTGGTGGCAAGAGGGGGTTGCCGGTGTCGATTACCAAAACAAAAGCAGGTTTCACTGGATCTCGGTCATCCGCCTGCCGGGCTTTGTCACAAAAGCAGATGTTGAATGGGCGGTAGAACAGGCGACAAAAAAGAAAAAGCTGGATTGCAGCAGCGTGCAGTTTTTGACGGTGGAAGAAGGCCTGTGCGTGCAGATGATGCATCTTGGCCCGTTTGACGCGGAACCTGCCACAGTGGCCACGATGGACCGCTATTTAGTAGAAAACGGGTATGAGAATGATATGACCCCAAAACGGTTACACCATGAAATCTACCTTTCAGATCTGCGCAAAGTGGAACCTGCAAACAGAAAAACGGTACTGCGCCACCCAATCAAAACATGCTGATGTAGCACTGCAACAAAGCGGCCCCAATAGAAGCAATCCAAAAGAGAAACAAAAGCTCTGCGACTTGGTATAAAACCGCGTTGCAGAGCTTTTGTTATTTTGGTTTAGGATGCGCGCGCAACAACAGGTCATTCAAAATAATGTAAAATCATTTCGAATGCAATGCGGTAGCCAGTGATAAGGCTATCTATTTGTATCCATTCTTCACGCGTATGGGCCTGTGCGCCCCGCACGGTGCCAAGGCAAACGCTGGGGATGCCGAGTGACAGCGGGATATTGCAATCGGTGGAAGACGGGCCAATCGTTGGCAGGCTGCCAGTGTGACGCCGAATCGTTTCTGCGACCCGCTGGGTCAACGCGGATTGTCGATCCTCGTCCATTTCTCCGCTGCAAGGGCGTTCGCCCACTAAAGTGGCATTAACTGTAATGCCTTTTGCGCGATAGCTGTCTAGTACAGAGTGAAAATGCGCATCCATAAAGGTGAGGTCTTGCCGGCTGTCAGAACGAAACTCGAACAGCATTTCAGCCTGCTGAGCAATTGAATTAACCGAGGTACCCCCCTGAACAGTGCCGACATTAAAGGTCGTTTTTGTTTTCGTCTGAGGTACCTTTACCGTGTACAGCGTGTCGATCATTGAAGCAAGATACGCAATTGCGTTGCGGTTGCCAAAGTTTGCAAAAGAATGCCCACCCTCCGTAAGCACTTCTACGCGGTACCGCATTGAGCCGACGGCATTATTGACCAAACCGTCCATATAACCATCAAAGGAGAAAAACTCCTGAATGCGGTTGCCATAAGTGGAAACGATTTTGCGAGAGCCCCTTAGGTTACCAAGGCCCTCTTCGCCGGAGTTTGCAACAAACAACATGCCGATGTTTTGTTTGGGCCGCAGGTTGTTTTCAGCAACATATTTGGCACAAAGCAATAAAGCACAAAGGTTTGCAGTATCATCGCCGATGCCCGGGGCTTTAACTTTACCATCTGCCACTACTAAGGGCAGGGGGCTGGTGTCGGCAAAAACAACGTCGGTATGGGCCATAAAAACAACAACGGGGTTGTTATCAGTGCAGCCAACAGGATAAATGACATTTAATTCATTGTCCAGATACACACCCTTTGCGCCCTGCGCTGTTAGCCAGTTTTTACAAAATTCTGCACGCTGTTCTTCATGGTTCGATGGGGCAGGGATGCGTGCCAGTGTCAACAACAGGTCGTACGCTTCTTTGCTGTGATCTGCAATGTAACGCAGGATTCCGGGACTTAAGTTTTCCATATTTTCATCTGCTTTCAGGGTAAAAGTGGCCGCAGGAAGTTCTTTTTATGCGGGGCTGGGACCATTTTTATTATAAACCGGCCGGCCACTTGGTGCAAGGTGGCCGGCCGGTAATGGGCAGGGGTTATTTTGTTGTTTGCGGTTCATGAACGCACACAGTGTTGCGGGTTTCTTTTGCCCGGTACAGCGCCTGATCGGCTTGCACAAAAAGCTGCGCGGTGTTCATGGGGGGGTGAAACGCTGCAATACCAAAGCTTGCAGTCAAGGTGGATTCCGGTTCAGCTTCAAATTTCAAAGCTTCTATTTTTTTAAGCATTCGCCAGCAGGCAGCCACCACCTGTTCCATTTCAACGTTACAAAAAAGCAAGCAGAATTCATCGCCTCCATAGCGAAACACAGTATGAGGGTCGCATTCGCTTTGTAAGATCTCTGAAAAAGCAATTAAGCACATGTCACCATGTTGGTGGCCAAAGTTGTCGTTCACCAGTTTAAAGTGGTCAATATCTGCAACGACTAAAATATACAAGTTGGTTTGCGTATCGGCATCAATATCCCGCATGGCATCGTGCAATGCCTTTCTGCTCATGGCCCCGGTCAGCTCGTCGGTTTGCACTTTTTTTTGCAGCTTTTGGCGCTCTATCTCTTTTTGAATGCTGGCACCATTTTTTTTGCGCTCATATCGAATTTGAACCAAGCAAACCACGGCAACAGCTGTTAATACGGCCAGTGCGACCAAAAAATCGCCTAGACGTAAAGTGCTTTCAAATACGCTTTGCTTGTCAACGTCCCAGCGGATAAAAAGCTCTGACAGAACAAGCCCTGTAATACTTGCAACGCAAGTAATAACAGTTACATAGTAACTGGCGTAAATAGTAGTCATAAACATTGCGACTGCAAAAATGTAGTAAGTGGCCACAAAAGCGCTGTGTGCGGTAAACAGCATAAAGCAAATCAGCACAAAGGAAAACGAAACGGCAAAAATTTTTTGGTTTTGATTTAATTTGCGACTGCGTAAAAACAATGTGTCAAAAAGAATGCAACAAAAATTGACCCCACTGGGAAAAACGATAAATTTTAAAATATAGCGGCTGATCGAAGTGTTCAAAAAATCGGAGTGGATGATGATAATGCCCATCAGACATTCCACTATAAAGGCAAACAGAACAAACCCTACGGAGACCTTATAATGCAAAGTTAACCAATCCCGGTCGATCTTTTCATATTCTTTTTTGATTTCGTAAATATGAGAATCGTTTTTTTGCGGTACAGCCATAGGTTCACCAACTTAAAAACAAAATAAGTAGAATCAAGGATTGGCATCTTTTGAGAAGCGCGGGGGGGCAGGCAGGCTGCGCACGCAGTTGCGGCCACAGCTTTTTGCAAGGTACATCGCTTTGTCGGCAGTGTTGATTGCATGCTCTATATCTGCGGGGGCAGTGGTGTGTAAAGTGCAGATTCCGATGCTCACGGTCACCGTGCTTTCCAGCAAAGAAGCATGGTTTAATATTTTTAAATCAGATACGGCACAGCGAATCGTTTCAGCAAGGGCTGCAGCCTCGCTTGCAGAAGTGCAAAAAGAAACGTAGATAAACTCTTCGCCGCCCCAACGGCAAAAAAATTCGGTTTGTTTTTTTACCAAAGCATCAATTTGTTTTGCAACCATGTTCAATACATGGTCTCCCTCAGCGTGACCATAAGTGTCATTAAACATCTTGAACAAATCAATGTCGACCATCAATATCGATAATAAACAGCCATTCCTTGCAAAGGTGTCAAAAGCGCGGTCGACATAACTGTGAAATCCTCTGCGGTTTGGTACGCCGGTCAGCTCATCAATCAAAGCCAGTTGGCCCAGTTGCTGGTTGGCTTTTTGTAATTTCTTATTAATAATCTGCTTTTCTTCAATTTCCTTTTCCAAAAGTAGTTTGGAGTTTTGTAGCAAGATCCGGTTATTGAAATCACGCACATAACTGTTAAAAATAATGCGTGAAGCCGATAGGGAGATCACAATAAAAATACAAAGATTTACGTAATGACCAATCAAAACATCAGAAGAGGTTTGAAAAAAAGGCAGCCCAATAAAGACAATGAGGGTAGAAACAATATTAGGCAATAAGCTGTCCTTGAGTGACCTGAAATACAATACGGAAACAGTCATTGTGGTGACCATAAAAACAATCAAGTGCCCATATAATTTCTGGTCCAGCAACGAAACCACGGCCCCCCAGGACAACAAAAGCGTAAGGTAGATGGTGATGATATGATCCATACGACGAAATGCCTTGTCTGAGGGGTTTTGAACAGACAAAAAGCGATGAACGAGCAAAAGATAACCGGCATTAATGAAGACGAGTGTGAGATACATCACAAAATAGAGATTAAAATGAAAACGTTGATCCACCTTCAACAATGCGGTGCAAACATCTGCGATAATCAACAAAAGCTCAAACGCAATGATAATTGCGGATAATAGTTTGGCACGATATAAGTTGTCAAGAATTTCATTTTTTTTAAAATGCACCAGCTCATCCGGGCTGACAGGTTTTTTAAACAACACCATATTTTTCTCCCGCGCTATGTACTCTTGTTTTAGTTGAACAAAAATTCAGCTGCAGTAACTGTTGCAACAGGTTAGAAGAGTGGTAAAAACCACTTTACTTGCCCGCAAAATAACAAGGTGACCATTTTTTAAAAGACACAATGGTTGGAGGATATTGGCCGTGTGTAAAGCTGTTCCGCCTAGGGCGGCAACATGCATAACCAATGCAAGCGATAGCAAAATCACCCAAAGCGGGCGAAGTTTTAAAACAGTGCGCGCCTGCTGCGGGCTTTATGCGGCAATACGGCAAAATGAATATCCGTTGTGGCCCAGCAGGCCACTGCAAAATCGAAATGAGGATGGCCAGCATACACAGCGTAACTGCTATTGGACAAGAGGAAAAGATGGTATGGTATTAGCTGGGCAGGGCAGAGCTTGCCCGCAGTTGTTTGCGCAGCTGTTTGTTGGTGTACATCCGCTTGTCTGCGATTGCAAGAAAAGAATCCAGCGTATCCTGTTGAGATAGCACCGAATACCCCATACTGATCAGCAACGGGTAGTTTGTTTTTTCTTCCTGATTATGCTTATTGGCCAAGGTATCAATATTGGACATCAAGGCCTCAATTTCCTGAACAGTTGCCCGTTCGCCGACAATGATAAATTCGTCCCCGCCCATACGGGCAATGAAATCGTCATGGCCTTTACAAGCTCTACGCAAAAGCTGGGCTACTCGTACCAGCGTCTCATCTCCGATGTGGTGGCCAAGGTTGTCGTTAATACTTTTAAATTCATCAAGGTCAAGTAAAATCGAGAAAAAAAGGCGGTCGCCACGCGGGGCGTGCAGCCGGCGCTGTAAATACTGGTCGAGACGTCTGCGGTTATAAAGCCCTGTCAGGTAATCGGTCGAAATCTCCCGGTTTTGCAGGTTGATATAGATGGAAACACACCCCAGCATCGTGCAGATCCAAATAATTGATACCCCAAAAAACATGGTTTGCACCATGGCGGACAGGATGTTCAACAAGGTCAGCACAGCAAGCAGCAGGTTGATGCTTCTATCTTTCTCCCAACCTTTTTTAAAAAAGTCGTAAAGGCAAATACCACTTGCAAGTAAAAGATAGACAAAAGAAACGACCGCCATAATAAAAAAGTAAGGGCCGCGGACATAACGGTTTTGTGCATCAATGACAAAATACCAGCGGGTAAAAGGGCTGATCAAACTGAGGATGGTACTGAGCAACAATGGGGCCGAATAAAACAAGGCCCGGCGGCGCAAGGCCGCCTTGCTTTCATAGATTTTATAATCCACATAAAGCAGCCAAACAAAACAGATAAAGGGGTTCGAAATATAATAAAAGGTGGTTACGACAATATTTGCAGTCCACGCAGCAAACGAGGGCTGCCCATCCAGCATCCACATGCCAGTGTCCAACAAAAAGATCAGAATATTGGTAGCCATGATGCTGTTGAAAATGCGCTGGTCAAGAGGGGAGTCTTTTAAACCGCTGCGGCTGGTACTGTGCAGCAGAAGAAACAAAATAACAATGCCAACCACATTAATTTCAGTATACAAAAATGTCGCCATGTTAAAGCCCCCTGTCTTTTTGTTTTTGCCTTGATAAAACAAATGGGTGTCGGCTTTCTACCGGCAGTTAAAACAAACTGTCTGCTTTTTGAATAAAGCTTTGCGCAAAACCAACAGCGGATGCAGTGAGATTTTCGCACAAATGGGGCGGGTCATTTTTTTGAAACCCATCGGGACGGAGATCATAGCATAAAAGAGAGCCAAACCTTCGATTAAACTCCTCTGCAAACTGGTAGCAAAGCGAGACGATTGCCTCCTCGCTTTTGCCGCGGGTGCTAAAGTAAAGGCCAATAAACATCAGCCCGCCCTCAACCAAGCCGCATTGTGCCCGAAACCCGCCAGCCCCATGCAAGCCAATGGCAGCATTCATTGTCTGGGCGCCGATTGGTGTGTCGAAAATTTTGCTTAGACAAACGAGCATCGTGCGGGCGCAGTTTAAATCATGGTTCCAATATAAATCCTTGACATAGTCTTCTACTTTGATATTCATAAACGTACCTCTGTCGTTAGAGCAAAGGAAACTGCAAAGCGATGCAATCTCAGGTTAAAATTTTGGTGATTGTCAAGTTTAAAATCTTCATTAAGTCGACTTCTTCTTGTGTGTCCAGCAGCCGAATCATCGGACGCGTGCGGTTCAGGTTGCTTTGGTGGGTAATGATCGCCTGTTTACCGTTAGAAAGTTCTACCGTAATTCCGGTTGGGTAGGGGGAGACGTATTCCATAATTTTTTTGACAAATGGCGTATCAAACATGGTCCAGCAATTTGACATCAGGTATTCCAGCGCTTCAGAAGGGTTAAGCGCTTTGCGGTAGACCCGGTTGGAAACCAGCGCGTCATACACGTCGCACACGTGGATGATTTTTGCAAAAGGGTGAATTTCGTTGCCCTTGAGTTGCAGTGGATAACCGCTACCGTCAACATTTTCATGGTGAGACAGAATTGCGCTTTTCACAATGGCAGACATCATCATATTGTCTTTCACCATGTTATATCCCTCACGCGGGTGAGAGCGCAGAATTTGCATTTCTTCATCCGACAGCTTTTCTTTTTTGTTCAATATATCAAGGTCGATCATCAGCTTGCCGATGTCATGCAGCAAAGCGGCCTCCGAAAGCATTTTTAACTGTGAGTTGGTTAACCCAGAGCCAATACCGACAATGACAGCCAGTACGGCGACATTGATGCAGTGCACATAAGTATAGTTGTCAAATGATGCTACATTGACCATATCAACTGAAATATCTGATTGATCAACCAGTTCGTCCACAATCGAGTGGGCCATCAGCCGACAGGCGTCCAGGTTTAAAGTTTTTAATGATTTAATTGACTTAAGCCGCAACTCCTCCGACAAAAGTTCTTTTACTGCGACACCCTTTGAGAGGTCATCATAAATATAAAGCCCTGGGTACCCCATCTTACCCAGTTTGTCGAGGTACGTACGCTTTAAAACGACATTTGCATTTAAAAGAACCACGCCGTTATCATTGTAGATCGGCGTTGCGAGAACAGCGTTTTCTTTGATTTTTTCAATCGGCAAATACCGCATTGATATCACCTACTCAGTTGCTTGATTACAAACATTTCACACAGCAGAGCAAACAACGGGCTGCAACGCTTTGACCTGGCGGTTCAGCAGTCGTTGAAAATTTCCATATATCGTTCGGGGTGTTCCAGAGAATGAAACCCAAATTTTTCGTAAAAAGCCTGCGCATCTTTTGTGGCAAGGCTCCACCGGCGCAGCCCCTGAAGGTCGGGGTGCTTCAGCACACAGTTCAGGCACCAACTGCCAAGGCCTGCATGGCGTGCCTCCTGTGAAATAATGACATCACACAAATAGGCGTACGTGGCGTAATCGGTCACAAGGCGAATCAGGCCGATTTGATGATCCTTTTGAAACAAAGAAAAGCACAAAGAATTTTCAATGGCGCGCAGTGTAATCTCTTCAGCTCGGTGGTCGGCCCAGTAAGTCTGTTTTAACAGTGCAAATACAACTTGCCGGTCCAATTTGCGGGGGTCAGTGGTCAGTAAAAATTCGCCATTTTGAAACTCTGTAATGTGCTTCATAAGTCCTCCAACAGGATATTGTGTTAAAACCAATCAGCTTATATAATCAGGCGCAAGGCCTGACAGCAAGAAGAATAAAAACAATAGAAAAAATTACTGTCTTTAAGGTTTTAAAACAGAGCAATATAAAAATGTGGATACGGCAGAAAAAGGCCGATCCATAGAAAATGGCTTATTTGGGTAGAAAAACTGAAAAAAAGCAGCAATATCGCTTGATTTTAATCATTTTTACCGCAAATATACGATAATTCGCAATAATATATAATTATATCATAGTTTAAGCATGTTTTTGCTATTTAATTTTGCTTTTTTTCTGCACCATGGCAGCACGCCCGGTTTTATATTGGTAAAGCCGAGAAACACCAAGGCGCCCTGCCGGCTGCGGCACAACGGTGCCAGCCAGCATTTTTTCGCATAATGTTTTCATATCTTCAACAACTTCAAACGTAAGTGGGCCAGCATCCGGAAACTGCGGGGTAGGGGTTGCCTGCTGCCGGTGGCCACCTAAAAAAGTGTAATCTCTGTAGGGTATAAGCTTCGGTAACAGCTTATCCAACTCGTCGCGGTAACGGCTGATTGTCAAACATTCCGGCAAGGCCATCAGCGCACCGGCACCCGACCCCACGGCATCGCCAAAAAACAACACGTGGTGTGTATAATCAACTAAAATAATGCTGCCGGGTGTGTGCCCGGGGGCGGGCAGCACCCGCAGTGTCACACCGCCAAGGTCCAGTAAATCGTCATCTTTCAGCGGGCAATAATGCTTGACATCGTAATGTTTGCGCTCTACATGCAAAAACGGTGCGCCCGCCCAAACTGAAAACCGGCCAAACGGGGTATGCCAGTCGGCCATATCAGCTTGGTGGAGGTAAACGGTTTTAAACTCCGGTGCGTGGTACATATGGTCAATATGCGCGTGGGTAAGGGCCAGTTCTACCGGTTTAGCTGTAAGGCGGTGCAACAAAGGTGCAAGAGGGTCCTCCATCGTACAGGTGTCGATCAATAGCGCTTTTTGCGTACCCTCGACCAGATACATGGAATCGTTCTTTTCATCATCAATTGCCCAAAGCCCTTTTTGTAATTCTTCTACACGGTACCCCATGATTTGCTGCATTTTGCGCCTCACTCCACTGCGTTTTTTGGTCATTCATAAAATAAATTATAATATCTTGCGATTTTCTCTTCAAGTGCATTTAGGCTGATAATGCCGGCCTCACGTAAAGTTTCTTTGCCTTCAACAAATAAAATCAGCACGGGGATAGAAAACACCTGATAAGTTGCAGCAATAACCGGCAGGCTTTCAGGCTCTATTTTGACCGCGTGAATGTAGGGGTAGTTTTGCAACATGCGGTCCAGCTTGGGCTCCATGTCGTGACAAACGCCACAGGTGGGGCCGCCAAAATAAATCAGCAGCATATCCTTGCTTTTCTGCAGGTCTTTCAGTTCTTTTTCAAAGTGAATCAGTTCCATCATATCAGGCTCCCGGTTTTAATCTTCAGGCGGCAAAAAGCGGCCTGTGATTGTTTTAGTATATTCTAAAATAAGCGATGCAATTTTTTCGCTGTGCACAACATAGCTGCCGTGGCCTTCCCCCTGCAAAATGTGCAGGCTGCTGCCCTGAATGGCGGCGGCAATGCTGCGGGTGTGTGCCTCGGCAATCAAGTCGCGGCTACCAGCCAGCACAAGGGTGGGTATTGCAATGGCGGAAAGCTGTTCTTTTGTGATGTGTGGTTCTTGCAGCATCAAAGTGATTTTGGGGTCTTTGGTGATATGACCGACCAGCCGAAACAGCCGCAGCCAGCCGGGTTTAAGCCCCTCTGGTTCGGCATTGGCCCCGCTGACAATCAACCCGGAAAGCAGCGCGGGGTAGGTGCATGCCAGCAATAAGCCAATAATACCGCCATCACTGAACCCGTACAAAAAAGGCGAGGGCAGATGCAAAGCCTCAATAAAGCAGCGCACATCTTCGGCCATGTCGGCGTAATGAAAGCTGCCTACCTTGCTGCTTTGCCCGTGCCCCCGGCTGTCAATCAGATAAACGGTAAAGTGTTCGCGCAGAAGCGCGGCCGCCTTATCAAAAATCAAGTGTGTTTCTCCGTTGCCGTGCAATAAAATCAGCGGTTGGCCGGTACCAACCTTTTCGTAATAAAGGGTACATCCATTCACATCAATTTGCATACAATGGCTCCTTCCTGTTTTGGTTACCCTACCGCTTAAAGATCCTTTTCCAGCTTGTAAAGTGTCATCCGGCAGATGGGCTAGCCCCACCCAATGCGGCAGGGTCGGCGTAGAGCACTTCCCACTGATGCCCGTCAAGGTCTTCAAAGCGGTCATAATACATCCACCCATCGTCCTGCGGGGTTAAATAACGTTTTGCGCCTTGTTCTACCGCCTTTTGCACCAGTTCATCCACCATGGCGCGGCTATCCACTGCAATGGCAAGCAACACCTGCGTTGTAGTGCCGTCGGCAAGTGGGCGCGGGGTAAAGGTTGCATAAAACTTGGGGGTGATCAGCATGGCATACACGCTGTCTTCGCGCAAAACAAGGCAAAGCGCTTTATCGTCACAAAATTGCTCGTTGAAGCCAAAACCCAATGCCTGCCAGAATGCGCGGGTCTTTTGCAGGTCTTTAATTGGCAAGTTGATAAAAATGGACTGTATTGTTTGTGCCATGGTGTGGGCTCCTTTCGTTTTGCTCCGCAGTGTTTGTCGGGGATTTATTGTAAAGCAGCTTCGGTGTACGCTTTAAAGTGGTCTAAAATGGCCTGCCAGCCGCTTTGCTGCTGCTCTACGGTATGATATTGTTCTGTGTCGAAGGTTTCGTTCAGTGACGTGGTGTCGCCATGGGCTTCAAAAGTGATGCGCACCTGCCTGCCGTCGTCGAGCTGAAAGGCAAGCAACTGTTGCGGTAAGACCTCCACATAGGTACCGGAAAATGCAAACCCGCTACTGCCGTCTTTTGCTTGCATGGTATACGAAAAACGCCCGCCAATTTTTAATTCGCTGGTGGCCTGCGTGGTTTCCCAGTCAGGGGAGGCACTGTTCCAGTTTTTGATGTGCTGCGGGTCTGTCCAGTATTGCCAAACCATCTGCAAGGGGGCATGAACCAAAGTATGTACTGTGACACTGACAGGTTGTTTCATTTTGTTCACCTTACTTTTTGCGGCCGCTGCGGTTTAAACTAATTGCGGCGCGCAGTAAATCTTGAAGCGCCTCTTTGTGTACCGGGTCGCCTTGATGAAAATCGATTGCACGGCGGGCATTGCCCTCAAGGCTGGCGTTAAAAAGGTGCTGTGGGTCCGGCAACTGGGCGCCTTTTGCAAAGGTCATTTTTACAACCTCTTTGTAGGTTTCACCGGTACAAACCATACCGTCACAGTACCATACAGGGGTACCACGCCATTTCCAATCCTCGGTTATCTGTGGGTCGGTGCTTAAAATCAGGGCGCGCAGTTCGGCCAGCAGCTTTCCGCGCCAGTCTGCCAATTCTGCAATGCGTTCGTCAATTTTCTGTTTGGGGTCCAGGGCGAGTTCAGCATGATTCTCGTTCATCAGGTTCCCTTCTTTCCGCCATAAAGCAAAAAATGAAATCGGTATGATAAAAGAGCATTGCGGTGAAATACTAACATGAGTATACCATTTTACCCCTTTTTATACACCTGTTATTGATAAACTGCATTACCTGATTGTCTAAATTGCTTTTTATACGTTCAGCATGCCCCGAAACCCACGGCTGCTGTAAAAAGAGGCGGCCCCGTTGTGATAGGTAAACACGTGGCCATACCGAAAATCGCAGAACAGCGCGCCGCCAAGTGCACGGATGTCGCCCGGGGTAGCAACCCAGCTGGAGGTTGTAGTATCCACCCTTATCACCGCCTGTAATGCGGCGTACTGTGCCGTATCCAGCAGGGCTATTCCCATGTCGGCAGCCATATCCAGCACGTTGCCGGCAGGGTTTATGCCCTTTGCTTGCCGCTCTTGCTGTGCGGCAGCGTCAAAGCACAGGTTGCGGCGCCCGGCAGGGCTTTGCGCGCAGCAGTCACAATAAAGAAACAGGCCGTTATCGTCCAGCCCAATCACATCCGGCTCGCCGCCGGTCACCTCCATTTGTTGCAGGGCTTTCAGCTTCTCCGGGGCTGCCATCAGGCGGGCCTGTACCGCCGCCCAAGGCAGGCCGCTGTGCCGTGCAGGGTTTGCTTCAAACCGCGCTTGTAGCAGGGGGAATAGTTCTTCATAAGCCATAACAATACCGCCTTTCTGTGCTAGCAAGGTAAGGGGCATGCAGGTAGTTAAGGGTTAAAGCAATGTAAAATCCGGCCTGTTTGGTAACAAAAAAGCACTCAATAGAAGCACGAGAATTTTAGAGTTAAAGGGTGGCTTTGTTGGTCACTTTGCCTTTTTGTTCTTGAATCTTACAAAAACGCGCATGGTTTACAGAGGCAGAGCCCCAATAAGAAAAAAAGCAAACGAAAGCATTCCAGTTTTTCACCGGGGCCAAGGGTTTAAAGTGGACAGAGCCAAAGTGGTTATTGGGGTTGCCTGGGCAAACATCACCCTCTTGCCCATCGCAAAAGACCCTGCACCATACATGGCCAGAAACCATTTGTGGCAGGGCTACCCCGTCATATACTTTGGGTGGAAAACTGTTTTTAGTACAGTAGACCATGCGGCTTTTGATACCGCAGTTCTTTAACAATTCATTTAAAATACTCGCCTGCTGCCAGCAATAGCCACGCCCTTTTTCGAATGCCTTGTGGGGCAGATCAAAAGAGTTGGTGTAGGAATAGGTCATGTTTTGGGAGACTAAACTTTGAGCATATGCGATCAGCGAACCCCCAGTCTGGCCGCATTTGCGGCATAGGGCAATTGCCTCGTTGATTTTCATGGCGGTTTCTTCTTTCGGCTGGCTTTCAAAATTTTGAGATTGCTTAACAAGGCACACAATGGATACAAAATTTTATAACACCTGCTGCAAGGTCGGGGCAGGGTGCCACATTAAAAAAGGCACATAAGCGGATAACGCAATGCAAAGTGGTTTATGGGCCGGGCCGGTGTTATGGCGCAGTGGCAACATGAACGACATGACGTTCACCGTCTTTTTCAAAATACCGGTCGAAATGCATCCCAATTTTTTGTGCTACTTTTTGTGACGCAATGTTTTGCAGCGTGGTATAAGAAAAAACAGCGGGGTAGCGCAGCACATCAAACGCATACCGTTTACAAGCAAGGGCAGCCTCGGTGGCGTAGCCATGGCAGCAGTACTGGGGTAAAATATGAAACCCAATCTCCGGTACGGTTACGTGTTCAATTGTCTGCATTGTAATGCCGCAATCACCCAAAAAGATTTCGTCTTGCTTTAAAATGACTGCCCACAGGCCGTGTTGCAGTGTGGCATAGTTTTTCAGGTTCCAATTGACCCATTGTTCTATTTCTTCCCTACAAAAGGGGTGCGGGTAAAACTGCATAGAAACAGGGTCAGATAGAATTTTCTTGAGTTCTGCTTCATCCCCATGCCGTAGTTCGCGCAGGTAGAGGCGCTTAGTTTCTATTATCTTCATGAAATCCTCGCAAAAACATGGTGGAATAACCAGAAAAGCCTTGAAAAGCAAAGTTTCTTTCTTTTATTTTATCGTATCAGTTGTATTTCGTCAAAAGAAAGTTACCGGCGGTAAGGTGCCGGATAAAACTAAAAACCCGGCTACACAAAAGTGCAGCCGGGTTTTTGGTTTAAGCTGTAAACAGTGCAATTTAAATGGAATGGTTGTCCCAAACAATCTTTATGATTTCGGGAGACTTGCTGTTGTAGCGCACCGTGTGTACCGACCGGGTACTGCTGTAAATACTCAGTTTGTAGGTGTCGCCGCTTTTATCAGTAAAGGCAAGGTAACCGGATCCTGTGCCAAAGCCGCTAGGGCCCTGTGCATCCACATTGATGACATAGTCATAAACGCCGGGCGACCCTGTCAAGGTGATGCTGTATACGCACCCATGATCATTGAACTTAATGATGTCGTATAAACTTGAGTGGCCGTTAATCGCCACTTCGGAGTTTACCGTCATCCCATCCTTGCAGACAGCGCTGGAATTTTCGCCTATTTTTTCCGCGGTAAAATTTGAGATGGGGTATGCCATACGAGTACCTCCTTTTTGAAACGGTATCGCTTTACGCGATAAAGTGAAAGACACTTCGGATACCTTTATTATAAAGCAGGTAACAGTTAAAAAAACTGCAGTTTGTGCCATAAGTCATACAGTTTAAGAAATAAATGCAAGCTATTTCTGATTCGTTGACTTTTTGGTATAATCTACACAGGAGAAATTAGGAAAATTTTGACAGGAGTGATTGTTTTGCAAATTGCGCTATGTGACGATGAAAAGACCGCAGTGCAAACCTTGAAGGAAAAACTTCTTGCGTACTGCGAACAGCAAAACCTGCACCCTCGAATTGATTGCTTTTATTCTGGGGAAGATTTTTTAAAATCTACCGCCGATTATCAAATTGTTTTTATGGATATTTATCTGACGGGTATCAGCGGTGTTGAAACAGTGCGTAAGTACTGTACGCACCACGGCTGCTCTGTGGTTTTTATGACAGTCAGCCGTGATTATGCGGTAGAAGCTTTTCACATGAATGCAACACATTATTTGCTAAAGCCGGTGACAGAAGAAAAACTTGCCGAGGCGATGCAACGCTGCTTTTACCGTATCAAGGATTGCGAGCAACGGGCAGAACCATTTTTAAAAGTAAATACCAGCCGAGGTGTTTTGCCCATCCCGTTTTGCGATATCAGATATATTGAAAAGTTAAATAAAATCTGTATTATTCACACGCAAAAAAGCGAAATAAAAACGTGTGCTACGTTGAGCGCAATTTTTTCTTTGCTTCAACCGGCGGAATTTATGCGGGCGCAACGCAGTTTTGTAGTAAACATGGGCTATATTGAAACCTTTTTTTTTGATCGGGTCGTGTTGCAGGATGGGGTCGAAATTGTACTTTCGCGCAGTAACCGGGCAGAATTGAAAGCACAGTATCAGCATTTTTTGTTTGACCTTGCGCGAAAGGGGGATATATGATTTTTTTCAGGATGTTTTTTGGCAGCCTGCTTCAACTGGCACCATTTGCATTTTTGTGTATTTACCCTTTTTCAAAGCATTTGCGATATGCAAAATACAAGGCAGCGTTGTTAACCACGGCATTGGTTTTGTCACTCTGCCTGTTATTTGCGGCTATCTGCATGTACCTTGTGGGTGCTTTTCCTGCGGGTCAGGCGCTATTTAATTACGCAAATGCCGTATTTATGGCGTGTTTAATACCATGTTTGCTATGGTACCTTTTTTTGGTTCGGGGCATTTGGCAAAAAAAGCTATTCGTGTTCTTTTTTGTACTGACAAGTGCGCTGGCAATGGTTTCGGTTTGCAACATCATAGAAACGCGGCTTGAAATGGGGCAACAGGTGGACGGATTACCGTATTATGGGTGGTCGTTATGGGTGTTGGCGGCGCTTACAGCAGTAGTTTTGCCGCCACTATTCTTACTTTTAAAACACGGCTATTTGCCGGTATCAGATGGCTTAAGCAGCAAAGAAAGCGGTTACCTTTCAGTGCTTGCTGTTTTGCTGTTTACGGTGCTGGCATGCGGGCTAGTGCCAATCAATTATCAGAATATCTATAACCCGATGTCACTCTTTTTGTTTTTTGCACTGCTATTTGCCGTATTTATTATTTATTTCTTCTATTTTAAGCTGATTTTACATACCCACGAAAAACTGGAAGCGCAGCAGCAATTGGCACGGGTAGAACACCAGCTTGTGCTTCGCGATGAACAATACCACCGTATTAGCGACAGCATTGAAAACACGAGGCGCATCCGGCATGATTTCAGGCATCACATTGTTACACTGCAAGGCTTTTTGGCGGCTGGTCAGGTTGTTCAGGCAGAGCAGTATTTGAACCAATACATACAAACATTAAACGAATATGAAATTACAAAATTTTGCGATCATCCCATTGTCAATATGCTAATCAATCACTATGGCACACAGGCAAAAGAAAAGGAAATTTGTTTCAAGGCGCGTGTTGACCTGCCGGCAGAAATTATAATTCAAAATTTGGATTTCTCGGTGTTATTGGGTAATCTTCTTGAAAACGCAATAGAGGGTGCAAGCCACGCACCAATAGGGAACCGCAACATCAGCCTTGTTGTGTTCTGTTCTGGCAAAATGCTCGCTATTGTGGTGGATAACGGGTTTGATGGGCATGTTCGGCAGCAAAACGGGGTTTATTTGTCAATAAAAGAAAGCCACACCGGCATTGGGTTGCAGAGCATTGAAAGCATTGCGCGCAAATATGGCGGCGGGGTAGAGATAGGGCGAGATGCCACGCAGTTTCACGTGGCGGTGATGTTGAGAATTGACGCGCTGTCGCCGGGTTGAAACGGTGAAATTTTCTCCTGTAAGGATGCAACGAAACAGCACCATCGTTTTTTGAAAAACGATGGTGCTGTTTGATGAATCATTCGTTTTGTCCAGTCAAAAAATTACTGCCATTTTTCATACCGCACAATAGCTTCAAGCGGCTTGCGGGGGCGCGGCTTTGGGGCTTCATCGGCATACCCTAAAGTAACAATGCCGCACACGTATTTGTCGGGCGGGATGTTTAAAACAGGCCGCACGTCTTTTTGCTCAAACCATGCCGTCCAGCAGGAGGCGAGACCAAGGTTTTCCGCCTCTAGTAAAATATGCTCAATGGCAATTGCGGTATCACGAATAATCAGCTTTAACTCCGGCAAGGGGCTGTTTTCCTCCAGCACTGCGGGGGTGTCCTGGGCAATGCGGCTGCTCACATCGGCAACACACACAACAAAAATTGGGGCACTTAACATCCAGTTTTGCTGGTGGTCTGCAGCGCAAAGCAGTTCTTTGGTACGTTGGTCTGTCACTACAACAAAAACCCATGGCTGTGTGTTGCTGCCAGACGGCGCAAGGCGTGCACTTTCAAACAGTTGGGCCAGCTTTTCAGCCTCCACGGGTTTGCTTAAATAGCGCCGAATACTTCTTCTGCTTTTTATTTGCTCTAACATTATTTTGTCATCTCCAATATATTTTTGCTATAAAACATCGGCCTTTATTTCCAACTCGGCTGTCTCTATTCAGATACAGCGCAATTGCCGCCTCTTTTTTTTGCTTTGTAAAGCATCGCGTCGGCCCACTGGTAGGCATCATAAAAAGAATCGTCGGCGTTAAGCCCGGTACATACACCAATACTGACACTGATATCAATACCAGATGGGGCAGGGGTAAGCACATCCTGCCGTAAAGTTACCTCTTGTGTGATGCGGTTGGCAATTTGTATGCATTGTTCTGCGGCACAGCCCACAAGCACAACACAAAATTCATCCCCGCCCAAACGGCCAACTAAATCGCCGCTTCGGGTACAGCTTTTTATCGCCTGCACAATACGCATGATTACGCGGTCCCCGGTAGGGTGCCCATAGGTATCATTGATTTTTTTAAATTTATCAATATCGATAATCAGCATACCCATGGGGCTTCTTTTCAGCGTTTCATACTTTTTTTCAAGTGCTTCGCGGTTTAAAACTTGCGTCAAGCCATCAAGCTCCGCTTTTTCTTTCAGCTCAAACTGCTGCACTATCTGCTGAGTAATATTACGCACCACAGCCACTGCACCGCGTTGCTTGCCGGATGTTGTAAAAAGAAAATGTATCGCAACCTCGTAATACAGGGCACCGGCCGCGGTGTTAACCTTTAATTGATGCACGCCGTCCCCAGTGCTGTGGTAAATGGCTTGTAGGGCCGCCTTACTTTCTGTATCAAAATTTTTTAGCAACAAATTTGCAGAGGTGTTGGACTCTATGACGTTCCCTTCTTTTGATAATACAATGACCCCCTCTTCAAGGGAATTGATTACCCAGTCTTTTGCCAGTGGGGAAATAGAGAGAAAATCAAATTTAAAAACACTGATGCCGATGAAAAGATAAGGGATACATAAAACAGTTGCCATTGGCATAGAAAACCCATGCTGTTGCAACAAATATTGTTTACTGAGAAGGAAGACCAACGCAACAAAAAAACCGGTAAAAATAGTAACAACTTGATTTCGCATTCGTTTGAAAGTTTTTGCAAGTTGAATCAACAGAAGCACCGTCGCAAACCCAAACAAAGCAAAGCGAATCAAAACGAAAAAGAACCCAAGTGGGGTAGAGGTAACCATTAAGTCGGTAATACCACCAGATTCCACAAGGTAGACCCTTGAGCGCAACAGGTGGTGTATCGGGTCGGTAAACAGCAGCAGCATCGCGATAACATTGAGCGCGGTGAAGATGCGCAAAATGGCACGGTGCAGCTTGCTGACAGCCTTTGTATAAGAAACGACAAACCAGTAGTTTGATACCGATACAAAGGCCATCCCAAACTGAACAACATCTCTGAAAAAAACTTTCCAATAAAAATTGCTGGTAGACAGTTCACAAATTGTCCCAAGGGTCCAAATTGCCATAAAGATCATAGAGTACAAAAAATAAGTAGAAGAAGGTTCCTCTTTATCTTTATAGCTTAAAAACCCCAACAGGGAAATCATTGAAAAGGCAACAATGTTTAACCCAATGTAGACAACTTGCATAGTTTACCCCGCTTCAGAAGTTGATAAGAACCAAGCTTTTTAGGGCGGAAAAGCCCCGGCCTGACTCAATTTACAGCACTGGCAACCTGCCGGATGTACAGAGGACACAAAAGAAACCTTACTGTTCGATTTCTATTAAGTTTAAATTCATTGCGCGGCCGCCAACACGGACAGCAGAAATTTCGTTTTCACGAATACTCAGAGAGGCGCGGATTTCAGAGGGCCTTTCCATTGCATCACCCTGGTTGAATATAATATTGACTTCCTGCGCTTTGCTTAATTTACCGTATTGGTACAGGTAACATACCAGCACACCGTTTGAAGTACCGGTTGCGGCTTCCTCCGGTATGCCATACAAAGGCGCAAAATTTCTGCAAAAAGCGGTGTTGTTAGCAGAGGGCTCTAAACAAAAAACATGGTACCCAATGGTGTCAAAGCGGCGACTGATCTGCTCGACTTTTTGCATATCAGGGTGCAGAGAATCTAAAATAACTTTGTTTTGAACAGGGACAATCACATCCCGTAGCCCGGTTGAAACGACCTGTACCGGCAGGTCGGCGCAAATTTGGGCGGGGTCGATCCCCAGAGATTGTGCAATGTCATCTTTTGGCGCGATTTCAGAAAACACCGGGGCAGATTGCTCCATCATTACAAAGCCGTCGTCTTCAATGGTGATTTCCAGCAGGCCAGCCTTCGTTTCTTGCGTATATCTGCCGGGTTTGATTCGGCCCAATGTGAACATCGTAAAAAAGGTGCCGATGGTTGCATGTCCACACAAGTCTACTTCTTCACTTGGGGTGAAAAAGCGCAGTTTAAAATCTGCAATAGCAGAATGTGTAACAAAAGCAGTCTCGCTAAACCCAACGGCTGCGGCGATATTTTTCATTTCTTCATCAGATAAAAAATCAGCATCAAAAACAACACCCGCCGGGTTACCACCCTGCGAAGTTTTAGCAAATGCATTTATGGTATATACGTTGATTTTCATGATAGTTCCAACTTCTTCCCTTAAAATATCGATGGCCGCACGAAATTTGGGTTACACAAATGTGACGCCACTGTCTTTGGGTTCGAATCAGGAAGAAGAGAGCGCTTTATCTACTGATTGAATAGAGCTATTAAATTCCCCTAATGCATTTCCTTTTCTATAATATCAAATTTTCTAAAGTAATAATATAAGGCGTTGCATTTTTATCCGTTCCACCGCCACGCAAGACAATGTCCGCGCCTTGTAGGCCCAATAATGAAAATGCAGTCGCTTTTGCCATGGCAGTAGGGGGCAGCGCTTTGCCCTCTTCGATATCCTGCAGTAGAGCGACATAAAGCACGGGTTCGAATGAAAATACTGCCTCCTCGCCCGGCACAATCGGCCCTCTTTTTAACAGTGGTTGGCGAGACCTGTAACTGTAAACATCAATGATGCCTTTTGCAAGTTGGTTTTCTATTTCAATTTCGTGGCGGGAGGTGCTTTCACTTGGCAGCAACTGTAAAAAACCACGCGCGTCAGTTGTAACAGTAAAAACAGTTCCAGAGTTGGCAGTTAGTTTTGGGGAGAAATTACCCTGTGCATCTGCAACACAAATTTGTAAGTCGGGAAGGTATGTAAATGTAATATCATCTACACTTCCACAGTGTTTAATCGTTTTCCATGCAAACAGAGTAACATCCTCATCCATGTTATTAATCTTTTGAAATAAAACAAGCGTCAAACAGTTTTTATCATTTGCTTGGTTGATATACCTTAAATACAACAAAAATCACCTCTTTTTTATTGGGCCGAACAACAGGGTAAATACCGCCAGAGTAGCGAGCAGTAAATATTGACATTGCTATTTTACTGTAGTAGAATGAAAACATGGACGTTCTACTACAGTAAAATATGATGGCGAGGAGGTCATTTTATGCAAACCAAGTTGTTTGATTCCGAACTTAAAATAATGGATGTTTTATGGAAAAACGGCGATACTACGGCAAAGCAAATGGCTGAGATTTTAAAAGAGCAGGTTGGGTGGAGTAAAACCACAACTTATACGCTAATTAAACGATGCATAGACAAAGGAGCAGTCAAACGCATCGAACCCAATTTTTTGTGCCACCCTTTGGTGACAATAGAGCAGGCGCGGGAGCTTGAAACAACCGAGCTGATCAACAAAATGTATGATGGCGCAGCAGACCAACTTGTGGCATCTATTTTAGGCAGTAAAAGCCTGTCCCCAGAAGAAATAGAGCACCTAAAACAGCTCGTCAACAACCTGAAATAAGGGGGCCACTGGTATGGGCTTGCTGAATAGAAGCATTGCAGCTTGTGTTCTTATCCTTGTTATTGTAATTATCCGCGCACTTTTTTTGCATAAACTGCCCAAACGGATATTTCCTGTTTTATGGGGGGTAGTTGCGTTTCGGCTGCTTGTCCCGTTTGAGATACCGTCACGGCTTAGCGTTTATTCTATCGTGAATATGCTTGCAAGCAATTTTTTTGAAAAGCCTGTTTCTACAGGGGCAGCAGCGGTGCAAAGTAATCCAATGCTGATGATATCGGGGCTCGCTGCGCCGCAAGCGACGCAGCAGGGAGGCTCCTTGCTTTTTGCCTTCTGGCTGGTAGGTGCGGTGGGCTGTGCGCTGTTTTTTATTGTGACACATTTGCACTTTCGCCGAGAGTATAAAACTGCACTGCCAGTCAATCATCAATTCGTTATACAGTTGCAACAAGAATACGAGGTGCAAAGAAAAGTAAAGATACGGCAGTCAGATCGAATTGCAACGCCGCTGACTTACGGCATCATCCAACCCGTGATCCTGTTGCCCAAGCAGACAGATTGGGCAGATGAAACCCGGTTGCGGTATGTTTTGGCGCATGAATTTGTACACATCCGCCGGTTTGATACACTGACAAAGTTGTTGAGTGCGGCGGCTTTGTGCCTGCATTGGTTTAACCCGTTTGTATGGCTGATGTATGTGCTTATGAACAGGGATATTGAACTTGCGTGCGATGAAGCGGTTATAAAAACAGTTAAAGGCAATGACAAATCTGTTTATGCACTGACCTTAATCGGGCTGGAAGAAAAGAAAAACGAATTTACACCGCTTGTGAGTAATTTTAATAAGAATGCGGTGGAAGAAAGGATTGTGTCGATTATGAAGTTTAAAAAGACTTCATTTGCAGCTACGCTGGTTGCACTATTATTAGTTGCAGGTGTGATCATAGTATTTGCCACTTCGGCAGCAAAGGGCGAAAACGACAGGGTAACCCCACAAGCCACGAACGTTAGTTTGCAAAACAGTGGCGAAGAAGTATTGCGGTACCCGGCACCGGGTGAAGCAAATAATCATTCTAATTACACACAGGATCAGTATAAAGCCCTGATCGCATTAAAAACAGACGGGTATAGAGACCTGACAATAGAGCAGTTTGATCGTCAGGTAGAAAAAGTGCAGATGATCTATAACGGGTATAACCCAAATGATGAAAATGCAACTTTTATGAAAACTCTCTTATACGCAACATCGCAACTGGCCTATGCGGTTAATAACGATACTCCAGAATTATCTATAAGTACGGCCAGTAACAAGCGAACAGAGAATGATGAGTATTATGGGGCAGAGCTGTCTTATACACTCTGCTGGGAAATTGCCAATGAGGTAAAAACAACCGTCGGTCGAAGGGACGATACCTTAAATACCTGCCAAAATGCGATACAAACGATGCTGGAAAGTAAAGACAGAGAGCAGCTGGCAAGTGATAACGCTCTTTTCCAACTCGAAACAGAAATGAGAGACCTAGAAAAACAGGTGAGTACAAATGGCATAAAAGTAAAAATTACAGTCGACAGCTTTTCTACCTCTGAATCTGGCGTGAATCACTCTAATGATGATAGTATGGCGCAGTATACTTATGTGGCAAAGACTGTTTTTAAGTAGGGTTCATCTAAAAAAAGCAGTTCCGATACATAACCCACTTTATCTCTTTGGGTTTAGCGCCAGGGTAACGCCTGCATTTTATTTGCGGTGCATTGTGTTGTAAAAAGCTGTGTCTATAGCGGTTATTGGCCGGGTAGTTCTTCGTATTTTGGCACATTTTCAAGTTCGTTATCCCAGTTTGCACGGTGCGAAAAGTAAATGTGGGCCAGGGGCTTTATCGCAACGGGGGTATCAAGGCAGCCTGCGGGCACCACAAGCCTAGTGCCGTTTGCTTCTTCGCGTGGCAGGGCAGACCCACAGGTGGCACAAAAGCTTTTCATGTGGCCCTCTGCGTTATGGTCGTAGGTGGTGATGTTGTTTTGCCCGGACAGCCATTTGATACGTGCGTTATTGGCAAACAGATTGGCTGCGTGTGCAGAGCCGGTATCTTTGCGACACCGCTCGCAGTGGCAGAGAAAAAACCGCTCAAAATCTCCCTCAATTTCAAACGTCACTTTGCCGCAAAGGCAAGACCCTCTGTGAATCATAAAAACCTCCTTGTTGTGTCGTAAACAGTAAGCGTAATTTTTACGATAAAAAGCACTTGTAAAGCAAAACGGCTTTCAATCAATTTTCATTGGGCAGCGTCTAGTGCTTTGGGGCACAATGGGCTATAAATTAAAGGGGGTGGGGCCTTTGCGTCGCAGTATAGTTAAAAAACTATTTCTTTAAAATCCGCTTTAAATGGGGGACATCCAGCAGATTCACTGTCTCAAACTGCCCACCATAAAACACGCCCCAGTTGTTAAAGACACAAGGCAAAGCCTTTGCCTGCTCTAACGTTTTTACCTGAATCAGCGATGCAGGGGTGCCACTTTCGGCGCAATACTGCCGAATTGCCTCAATTGTCTGATAAATAAATGGGCACTGCATGTCGTAATAAATGGTCAATTCTTTTTGCTCAATTTGCTGCTTTTTTGCAGCCTCTGTAAATTGCGGGGTGCTGCCATCAAAAGAAAGTGCCAGCAGTTCATACCCATTAGAGGCCGTATCGACTACCTGAAAACCAAACTTTTTTGCAAAGACTTGGTCAGAAAGCCAAGCCTTTTGTTTTTGTGCACCCAACATGCAAACACCGGCTTTGCCCTTTGCTTTTGCGTCTGCAAGGCAATATTCCATCAACGCTTTGCCATAGCCTTTGCCTTTTTCAGCGCCCAGTACCCACAGGCAATAAATATAGTAATAATTGTCGCCGTTGATTGGCACCCAAGCGGTTTCCAGTGGGGCATATTCAATAAAAACCGTCGCTTTTGCATTTAGCTTGCGAAAGACATGCCCTTCCGTTAGCCGCTGGGCCAGCCATTGCTGTTTCGCCTCTACCCCCGGGTGTGGTTTTTTACTGCGGATAATGCAGCATAAATGCTCGTTTGCAAGAGTTTCTTTTGTTATATTGATAAATTCCGCGTCCACATACACCCCTCATTTCAAAGTATGGCTTTTATATTGCTATGCACCCATGATGACCATAGAAATACCGACGATACACAAAAGTACCGCAACATAGGTTTGAAATTTGTTGCGGTCCAGCTTTTTAATAAAGCGGTTTGCAAAAAATGTGCCTCCCAGCATTGCGGTACCCATTGCAATACCGGTAAGCAAAGTCGCTGCCGCCATGTTGGTAAGCCTGCTGTAGATGATTGTTTTTAAAACGTGCATTGCCGTGGCGGTGGTAGCTTCACTTGCAATGTAAGCTACCGGTGGCAGGCCAAGTGACAAAAACACCGCTGCGCCAATTGGCCCGCCACTGCCGCAAAGGCCCGAAAGCCCGCCGGTCACTGCACCGCCAATCAGCAGTGTGGCTTTGCCTTTGGGCAGGTCTTTTTTCAGCAGCAGCTTTATAAGCACAAGTATGATTAATGCCACGCCAATAAAGCGCGTGACAAGGCTTTTGGGTAGCAATGCAAACCCAAAGGCACCAAGTGCGGCCAGTGGCAGCGCGGTAAGGCAAAAACACCCGGCGGCTTTCCAGTCAATTTGCCGAAACCCTAATGCCATGCGGGACAGATTGCCGATCAGTTGCGCAATGGTCAGCACCGGCACTGCAACGCCGGGCCCAACGCAGGCGGTCACGACAGGCAAAAGCAACAACGAACCGCCAAACCCGGCAGCACCAGAAATCAGCGCGGCAACAAAGCTGCACAATATTAGAATAACAAACATCCACGGCCCCATGCAACACACCCCTTACAAAACTTTGTGGTCAACGTAAAAAGATAGCTTTGACCACCAGCCAAAGCACCACCAGCCAGACAACCACAATGGGGATAGCGTAATACCATTTTTGAGGTTTTCCACCTTGCCACATACCCTCGGCCTCTTGCCGAAACCGCGCAAAAATATCCGGTGGGATCAAGTGAATGGTCAACGCAACCAGCACGGGTAAAATAAGCAGGTCATCAAGATAGCCGAGCACGGGGATGAAATCTGGGATCAGGTCGATGGGCGAAAGGGCATAGCCAATTGTAATACCCGCCAGTATTTTTGCCACCAGCGGGGTGTCTTTGCTTTTCAGGCTTAAAAACACGGCAGGGATGTCGGTTTTAAGTTGTTTTGCCCTTTTCTTCAAATCCATCAGTGTACCCCCGGTGTATTGATTTTGTTTTTTAGGTAGGTTGTAAAAGATAAAAAAGAAGCAAAGGTACGACAGGGCAGGTAAGGCTGCTATTTACGCTTTGGCAAATTTGAGTAGGGCAATGCACACACCCGCCCAGCGTTAAACTTCAGCCTATGCCTGGGCACAGAATGATGACAAGTATAGTAGCTTTACGGTAATTATTTAATGCCAACTAATGTTTTGACAAAAGGAATTCTTTTTAAGATTTCATATAGGGCTATCGTTAGTAAAAAGCTTACACCCATAATGGTAACGACTTGTAAAAACAAACCGTTTAGGTAGCGCAAAACATAGTACCCCACTGCCACAAGGATGGATTGATGCAAAATATAAATAGGGAAGGATGCTTGGTTTAAATAGCTGAGCACTTTTGAGCTATAATTGAAAAACTTCATCCCGGTGGCAATGAGGGCACAACTACCCACCCATGCCACAAAGTTGACCAGCCCGTCACCATAATAAGAGTAATTATAATATAAAAACACAAGTGCAAATAGGCTTACGCAAAACAGGCTGAACAACAAGGCCCAATATTTTTCTAATACACCCAAAACCTCTTTGTTGCTTAACACATAAAACCCCAATAGATATAGTACAAGGTTTTTGCCAAGGCTAAACCCGCCAAAATTACCGATATAATACCCTGCCCATACAAAGGCAAACAATGCAAGAATGGCAGCGATATTGCTTTTGCTGACCAGCTTTTGTACTTTGCCATATGGCACCAGTTTTGCGACTAGCAAACCCACCAAAGAAATGATGAATAAAAACAAAATAAACCATAATTGCCCGGGGGTAAAGGCACCGTCATAACCAGATAGGTCGGTGAAGTGCGTGAAAAAGTAAAGAATATTTTCTACTATGGTACCGCTGTAACCGTCAAAGTATTTTCTTGCAAACAGTGTTTGAAAAGGTACAAGTAATACCAGCCCGCTGATAAACGGCACAAATAACTTTTTTACTCTTTCATGGATAAATTCCTTTGTCGCCCGCTTTTCTAAGGAGTATTTTGCACACATACCCGCAATAACAAAGAGGATGGGCATAAACCAGGGGTTTGCCAGTATGATTAAACTGCTTAACAGCCGGTTTTCGCCGCCCCAAACATAAAATTTCTGCCCGTAATCATTCCAGATCATGAAGGTGTGAACGGGGAATAACAGCAGGATAGAAAATACGCGTAAGCGGTCTAAATAGTAACTTCGTTGTCTTTCCATGGTTTCCTCACGGTTCATAAAGATTTTATCGTTTCAAAAAGGGTCAGTGGTTTTCATTTTGCTCCGCCAGCTTTTTAATGCAGGCCAAGGCTTGGGGAAACTGCTGTTGAAATGCCGTTTCTAATTCCTCTGGGGTATCCAGCTCGACCTGTAATGTGGTAATGCCCATATTTTCGGTAAGGGTATACCGCTCCAGTCCGCCTGTCCACTCTTTTTTGCGTTTACGCCGGCCGGTTTCTTTTGTATCGGCACTATGCCGCAGCACCAACAACTCGTTCTTGCGCAACTTTTCTACCAAGCTGGTCACACCGTAACCGTTTACAGCAGATAAGAACTGAACTTCATTTCCTTCCTGCAAAGCCCCTTTCATGTAGATGCCCTCATCGATAAAATTGGCCCAAACGCGAAAAGAGGCATCCTGCCAAAGGGTGGCCCAAACAGTTTCTTTGGCGGCGGAGATGGCAACAGAAAATTGTAAAGTTTTCATTGGTAGCCCCTTTTACTGTTTATTTTAAAGTTTGTGAAGCCTTCGCCTGCAAAAGTATGATTACCTTTTTATCATAGACGGCGCCGCGTTTTTAACAGCGTAGCATTTTACCCCGGCCAGCAAAATGGTGTTTTATGGGTGCATCGCCAACAAACGCAGTTTTGTGTGCACTACTAAAGTTGTATTTTGTGCAGCTATAAAGAGAAAAGCTTGAATAATAGCAAGGCACACCTAATATCTTTACTCGTGCTTTGTGCTGGAATAGGGTTTTGTTCTGTTTTTCCAGTTGCATAAAAACAGAATGCCGATTATAAAGGCCGGCCCCGCAATCAACGTGCCCCATGATAAAACAAGATACCACGGTATCCCAGAGTTGACCGCGCCAAATATTAAAAAGCCGACATAGAAAAAACCGGCGCAAAAATAGCTTATTGCACCTACAATTTCTTTTTTCCAGGCAATCACCAGTAAAATCAACAATATAAGTGAGGGGATATTATGAAAAAACAGTCCCCGCGCAATATCGCTTGCGCTCACCCCAGGCTGAAAGATGTCGAGCGAAAACAACGCAAGAAAACAGATGAATAGAATGGATAAGATTCTAGGTGCCCAATAAAGTGCTTTTTTGAATTTTTTCATTTGCTTTCCTCCTTTGCGCGCTAGAATACATCGCGTTAAATACGCATTATGAGCAATGGGGTCAGTTTTTTAAATGGAGTATCAGGGGCACCTTGCCCAACTCTTTGTATGGTTTTAAAAAATCAATTATTTTCAATAATGTAAGGTGCTTTTTAAGCTCTATCAAGAGTTGCTTGTGTCGCTATCCGTGGCGATAGTTTTCATCAAAACAAAATCATATAAACTACCATCTTCTTTTTGAACGCCATACCAGCCAATTGTTGCTGTATGGTCCTCCATGTTGTCAAACACCTGAAATACATAATAGTCTTTTCCATCGGCTTCATCGGTGTGGTCTAAACTAATTACAAGGTTCGGGTCGTCATCCTTAGAAACTCCTATGGTTTTCAGGTAATCCTCAAGTAATGCCGCTGCTTTTTCCTGGGTTATTTCAGAATTCGTCTGGCTATTTTGTGCGCCCGAGACACTTTTGCTCCCAGAAATAACGTCAGTTGTTGGTGTGCTTTGGCTTTTTGCGCAGCCGCTCATAGTGAATGCTAACATTAGTGCAAATAACAGGCAAAAACTTTTTATCGTTTTCATTATTAATAATCTCCTTTTTAAATTTTAAAAAAGCATTTAATATGCATTAAATTGGCGCATTAAAAAGAATAGCCGGTGATATGACCTTTGTTTAAACCAGCGTTGTTTGTTGCAATGGGTTGTCAGTTTTTACAAGTGCCCTTTCGTTAAAAAGGGCAGAGATGACAGCCTCGTAATCAGATAAGCGTTCGCATTTTTTGATTTTCTTAAAATATTTTTCACTGTCTGCAAATGACGAAATTAAATTGAACCAGATTTCTTTCATTTTATATAAAACGTTCTTTTCCCCGTAGAGCTCTTTTTGGTACGCAGTATAAATTTTGTCATGAAAGTCTTTCAACAAACTTTTTTCAACGCCGGTGCCCTGCAAAATCTCGCTAATTAACCCCGGGTTTCGCAATAACCCGCGGCCAAGCATATAAGTTTCTACGCTGGGGAATTTGGTGCGAAGCGCGTTATAATCCGGTACCGTAAAAATATCGCCGTTATAGCAAACGGGGTTTTTGCTCAATGTCAGGGCATCCTCAAAAACTTGCAGGTTTGGCTTGTTGTTGTAAAAATCTTTTTGAAGCCGGGGGTGAATGATCAGTTCCTCAATGGGGTACTGGTTAAAAATTTCAATTAGTTTGTAAAACTCTTCCGGCGCATCTTTGCCGATTCTGGTTTTAATTGATATTTTTGTTGTGGCGTGTGCGAAAATTTCTTCTAAAAACAGGTTCAGCTCTTCTCTTTTTGCAAGAAACCCGGACCCCCGGTATTTTGAAACGACGGTGCCGGAGGGGCACCCCAAATTCAAATTGACTTCGCCGTAGCCCAGCAGTTTGATTTTGTTTGCGGTATGGGTGAAATTCTCCGCGTTGCTGGTGAGCAGTTGGGGCACTAAAACGATTTGCTGATTGTTTTCGGGCAAAATGTCGTTTAGTTCTTTTGTTTTCATGCTTTTGCTTTGATTTGCCGCAATGAAAGGGGAAAAGTATTTGCTAATGCTGTGGGGGAAAAAGTCATGATAGACGTTTCGGAAAATATGGCCGGTGACCCCCTGCAAGGGTGCAAAGTAAAAATTCATATTTCTGGTAACCTCTTGTAAGCCCATAGGGCCAAATTGTCAACATGCAACTAAATAGTGCTGATGTGAATGTCGTTTATTTTGAACTTTGTCGATGGGTGATTTTACTGCTTTTTTTGCAAAGCCGGGCATGGCCTGCGTTCTGCAATGGCGCGCAACGCACATGAGGGAAAAGACCTTTTTAAAAACAAACCCAATTTCTGTTTTAACTGCGGGGAATGAATAAAGCCCTGCGGGTCATTCAACAACAATCTTAAATCGACACTGGTCGCCGCCCCGCAGTAGCGTGCTAAGAATTTCCACTTCAAAATGTTTGTCTGGCGCAAGTTCATGCAATATGTATAAAATACTCTGGCGGGTACATTCGCAGTGTTCAGGCGAAGCGACTGTGCCGTCCAACACTTTTGGGCAAGTGCATTGATGGTAGCCAAGTTCGTAACTGTGGTTTGGTTCAATAACACGGCCAAAATACATCCCTTGGTTCATCAGCCTGCCGTAAACCACATCAAAATCCCTCCCCGCACGCTCGTACAGTTCCCTTTGGGCAGGCAGAACACGATCTTTTACGCAGGCAACCGCCTCGTGATAATATTTGTTCTGATGCATTTTTGCACTCCCGCACAGTTTGTATGCCGCTTTTTTAGCCAGATTATTTACGGCCCAAATGCGCGGCGGCAATACTAGGCAATCAGGTGGCTTTCGTTCTTTTTTCGTTTAGCGGGCCCCGACATTCGAAAAACGACCCAAAGCACCTGATTTTGTAACGTTTGGCCCATGTTGTTTAGGTGTGCATTTGTGTGGCCACAGAAATCACAAAAGCTCTTTTAAGGTGCTTGTACTTTATAATGCCGGCGGGCCAGCGAGACAGCAGCATGACGCACTCGCCGTGCATTGAACGTTTAATAAAGATGCCGTTTGAACAGGGTAGGGCCCTGTTGGAATAATGTGTTTCATAGAACTTGTAGAAAAACATTTACTTATGCTCTTTAATCCACGCATCTGCCTTTTGTACCTTAGCAAATGTCCCGTTCAGTGCCGCCATATATGCATACTGAACCTGCTCTGCCGGAACCGTGATTCCATGCCATAGCAAATCTCTTGTTGCAACTGCATCTTCGATTAATGCAACAGAGTATCCGTAATTTTTGGCAGACCTGACGGTGGTATCAATACACATATGCGTCATCATACCGCATATAACCAAAGTGTCGATACCATTATTCTTCAGCTTATCTTTCAGGCTCGTACCAAAGAAACTATCAGGACTATGCTTCGTTATGATTTCTTCTCCGTCCAAAGGGGTGCAATCTTTATAAAAATCCACCCCAGCAGTGCCAGGCATAAAAAACACAGCATCCGAATTGACACTTACATGGCGCACATGATATATCGGCCAGTGTCGGCTTCTGAAAAATGTAAGAATCTTGTTTGCCTGTATTGCTGCTTGCTCTGGTTTCACCAGCTCATATTTTCCACCCTTAAAATAATCATTTTGAATATCTACCAAAACCAAGCCCACTTTCATAACCGCTACCTCTTTTTTCATAATCATTTCGTTCTCTAACGAAAGAGTAAGCCAAATAAAGGTAAAAGTAAATTACTTACTTTTGGGTAGGTATCAAATTAGGAAAGGCAATTCCTTTTTGCTCAAGTTGTTCTATCTGTCCATGCTCTATCATATAAGCTACTCCAATATCCTGCATAATGAGAACAGCTTCTAATAGTTTTGTCCCTCTATCCGTTAAAAAGTATTCCACATGAAGAGGATAGCCTTCATAACATGTTTTGTTAATAATTCCATACTGCTGTAGTTCTTTCAATTGTTGAATCAGCATTTTTTCTGAAATACCCTGAACGCCGTGCTTTAGTTCTGAAAATGTCTGCGTTTTGTGTCTAAGTTGAAATATTAAAATTGTTTTCCATTTTCCTTTTACTAGGTCATGAACAATTTCTAGCGGGCAAGTATAATTTTCCCGAATTTTCATTTGCGTTCCCTCATTTCAAACACAATTCGGCGACACACTCCACGTGTTTTGTTCTAGGGAACATATCCACCGGCTGCAAGCGCTGCAATTCGTACCCGCTTGCGGCTAAAATTTTGGCATCCCGCGCTGCGGTGGCAGCGTTGCAGCTTACCATGACAATGCGGGCGGGGGCCATTTGCAGTACGGCCTGCAAGGTAGCATCGTCACAACCCTTGCGCGGCGGGTCCAGCACGACCAGTGTGGGGTGTAGCCCCTCTGCCGCAAGTTGCTGCGCGGCGGTACCGGCATCGGCACACAAAAAGCGGGTACGCCCGGCAAGGCCCATTTGCTGTGCGGCCTTTTTTGCGCTTTCAATGGCGGAGGGCACAATTTCCACCCCCACAAGCTGCCCGGCCTGCTGCGCCATCGAAAGCCCAATGGTGCCGGCACCACAGTAAAGGTCCAGTAGCAGGTCACTGGGGGTGGGGGCGGCAAAATCTTTTGCCACGCCGTAAAGCCGCTCTGCCCCCAGCGTGTTGACCTGGTAAAAAGACGATGTGCTAAGCGACACGGGTACCCCGCAAAGGGTGTCCTGCAAGCGGCCGTTGCCAAACAGCACCCGCTCTTTTTTGCCTAAAATTACATTGGTGTTCTGCACGTTGACATTTAGCACAATAGAGTCGATTTCACTAAACTGCTGCACCGTGTGCTGAACGATTTCGGCTTCATGGGGCAGCGCCGCCCCGGTGGCGACAATGCACACCAGCACTTTGCTGGTGCGGGTGGCGTGCCGCAGGTACAGGTGGCGCAACAAGCCTTTGCGCGTGTCCTCGCGGTAGACCGGCAGTTGATATTCGGTAAAAAGCGCACAAAAAAACGAGGCGATGCGGTTGAGCAGCACCGGTTGTAATTTGCAATCGTCACAGGGGATCGTGCGGTGGCTGCGCGGGGCAAAAAAGCCCGCAAACACGCGGCCATTTTCGTCCACGCCAAGCGGGTATTGCACTTTATTGCGGTATCGGTCTACCTGCGGCGAGGGTAAACAAGGTTGCGCTTTGATGCTAAAACCGCCAATGCGGTCAAACGCGTCCTGCACAAAGCCACCCTTTTGGGTAAGCTCTGCATCGTACTGCATATGGCGCAACGCGCACCCACCGCAGCGGCCAAACACAGGGCAGTCAGATGGGGTGCGGCCGGGGCCAGGGGTGCGTAGCTCTTTTAAAATGCCAAAGGCATAGTTTTTTTGTACTTTAACCACCTGCACCAGTGCTTCGTCGCCCGGGGCGGTAAATGGCACAAATATGGGGATGCCGTTATAGCGCCCCACGCCGTTGCCGTCACTGGAAAGGGAAGTGATGGATAAAGGAATAATTTCGTTTTTTGTCATGCCAGCCCTCATTCATCGCCCGTGTCACTGGTAGCATCCGTTGGTTCTGGCAACAGGGTAGCCTGTGGCTGGGGCGCAGTTTTTGTAATAAAATCGACTAAAGTGCAATGGTTTTCGCCTAGCCTTGCGTCGGTACCCACGGTGGGGTCTCTGCCCAGCGCCGCGTTTTGTGCAAAGGTGGCAACTAAACCGGCAGCCTTGCCGTTTTGGTCGTATACAGTTGCCAATATTGCACCGCTGTCAAAATAACTGCCCAGTGCATCACTATCACCAAAGGTGCCCACCGGCACGCCGGGCAAAACGGTGGCAACTGCCTCTGCCGCCGCGGCAGCCAATGCGGGTGTGGAGGCGAGAATCAATTCTGCGCCGGTCTGTTGCAGCAGGGTTGCGGTGATGGCTGCCTTCTGTTCTTCGGCAGAAGTGTCGCCGACAGGTACAACGGCCAAGATATCGTTAAAAACACCCCGGTTTTCAAAAATGCGCAGGGTAGCGCTGGCACGGCTGTCCTCGGCGGCCCCGCCGGTAAAAATAACGACTTGCAGCAGCTTGTCGCCGTTTTTGTCCGGGATGCGCCCGGCCTGATAATCGGCAAACAGCGCTTCGCCCAGCAGTTCGCCCTGTTTTGCGGGGCTAGCACCCACATACCAGCATTTGCTGTATTGCTGCAACACACTGGCTTCGGGCTTTTCACCACAAAAAACAACCGGCAGGCCCAGCGCTGCGGCGGCGTTGACATAGGCGGGCGCGTCACTGGCGCTGGCAAGGCAGACGGCGAAAACAGTTGCCTTTTGTTCTGCGGCCAGCGTGGCAAACTGTGAGGCACCGCCTTCGGCTGTAAAGCTGTCCAGCCCTACAGCCTGCGCGGCGTCTACAATTTCCTGCACCGAGACAGTGGGGTATTCGCCGTTGCCAGTACCACCTAACACGGCAAGCCGGGGCTCACCCAGCGGCAGAAGTTCCTGTGCATTTGCGTTGCATCCGCACAGCAAAACGACCGATAAAACCAAAGAAGCCAAAGAGAGTAGTTTCCTTTTCATATGCATCGTTATAAAACCGGGGCTTTTACCATCCGCGTGCCGCGAGAAAGGTTAAAGCTGCGCCGCCTCCTTACTCGCAAGATATTTACTGGGGGGGACCCCTTTATTCTTTTTAAACACGCGCGAAAAATAAAACTGGTCAAAAAAGCCGACCGATGTCGCAATTTCGGCAATTGACAAATTGCCGGACCGCAACAGGTAACAGGCCTCGTTGATACGATAATTGGTCAAATAATCAATGGGGGATTCGCCAAGGTTGCTCATAAAAACACGGTACAAATGGCTGCGTGACACGCCAACGGCCTTTGCAATGTCGTCAATCGTGATTTCATGCGAATAGTTGAACTGAATAAATTTGACGGCATTTGTCACGTAAACACTGCTGCTGGATTGCGCCCGGCTTTCGGTATGCTCGGTCTCTTTCATCAGCTCGGCTAAAAAAATGTACAGGTAGCCCACCATCAGGGCCTCACTGTAATTTTCCGGCCCTCGGGACAAAAAAATATTGAATAGCGCTTTTTTTACTTTTTCAGGGTTTTTGCAGGTATATACCGGCTGTTCTGCGCCAAACGGCAGTTGTGCCACCAATTTGTTGGCATTTGAGCCGTTAAAGCCCACCCAATAGTACTCCCAGGGGTCGTCCTGATCCGCAGTGTAAGTGATTAGTTGCGACGGTTTTGCCAAAAAAATATCACCGCTTTTCACCTCATACGTAATACCGCTTACCACGTAAGTACCCCTGCCGGCGGCGACGTAATGGATCAGATAATGGTCCCGCACACCGGGCCCCCAGGAATAGCCTTTTTCGCAGCTTTGCAGCCCGCAATTATAGATAGAAAGCTCGATATTATTGGTCTGGGTCTGTTTGAAACTCTGCTTGTAAACATTAGACAAAGCCGTCACTCCTTTCTGCGTTTTTTCTCTTTTTTTATTCTAGCAGAACAATCAACATAAGTCCATGTTATAACACAAAAAAATCCGTTTACGCCGCCATTTTTGTCTGATATAATGAGACTAAAGAGACCAATATACCAACGGGCAGGTTTTGTGTTGGCTGAAGAATAAAAAATGAGGTGGATTTTGATGGAAAAAGCAGAGGAGTTGCTTCAAAAAATCAAAGCGGGTGCATATGACGAAACCTTCTGCGCTTTGTATTGTACCGATGCTGCCGGGGTAAAAAAGCAACGTGCACGCTATACCGCGGCAATTCGTCGGTTTAACGAGCTATATGGGGCGGGGCGCGAGGTGCGGCTTTACTCGGCGCCCGGTAGAACAGAGATCGGTGGGAACCATACCGACCACAATAACGGGGTGGTCATGGCGGCAGCGGTCAATCTTGATGTGATTGCCGTTGTGGCGCAAAACGGGGAAGAGATTGTGCGGGTGAAATCGCACGGGTTTGAACAGCAGGATGTCATAGATTTGCGGGAGAGCGAGATTCGCCAAAGCGAGTTTGGGCACAGTAGTGCGCTGATTCGCGGGGTTGCCGCGCGCATCTGCCAGCTTGGCGGCAAAGTGGGCGGGTTTGATGCTTATACGACCAGCGACGTGCTGCGCGGCAGTGGCCTGTCTTCGTCTGCAGCGTTTGAGGTTGTGATGGGGGCAATTTTTAATGGGGAATTTAATGCGTTTCAGTTTACCCCGGTGCAGATCGCGCAGATCAGCCAATATGCGGAGAATGTGTATTTTGGCAAGCCCAGCGGCCTGATGGACCAGACAGCCAGTAGCGTGGGCAGCGCAATCACCATTGATTTCAAAGACCCCTCCGGCCCTGTGGTAGAAGAAGTGCCATTTGATCTTGCATCCTATGGCCTTGCCCTGTGCATTACCGACACCAAGGGCAACCATGCCGGGTTAACGGAGGATTATGCGGCCATTCGCAGTGAAATGGAAGCGGCCGCCGCCGTGTTTGGCAAAAAAGTACTGCGCGAGGTGGACGAACAGCAGTTCTTTGCTGCTATCCCCGCGGTGCGGCAGGCGGCGGGCGACCGTGCGGTATTGCGTGCGGCACACTTTTTTGCCGATAGCCGCAGGGCGGTAGCGCTGCGCGACGCGGTGAAAGCGAGGGAGATTGAACGCTTTAAACAGCTGATCATCGAGGGTGGGCATTCCTCTTTTGAATATAACCAAAATGCCTACTGTGTTCGCCACCCGGAAGAACAGGGCGTTTCGGTAGGCCTTGCAATCAGCCAGCACCTATTGCAGGGCAGCGGCGCCTGGCGGTTGCAGGGCGGGGGCTTTGCGGGGACGATACAGGCCTTTGTGCCGCTTGCAAAACTTGCGCAGTATATTGAAATGATGGAGAACACTTTTGGCAATGGCAGTTGCTATGTACTTAGCGTGCGCAATTACGGCGCAATACAGGTAAAAAGCGACTTAACATGAACTATGAGATAACTTTGTAAATAAGTTGTGAATTTATGTAAGGGTCATGTAGGAATACATGGCCCTTTTGTGTTATACTGTTAGCACAAGAAAAGGGAGGTAGGCAGGTTGAAGAAAAAAGTTTTGGCATTACTTGCCGCCTGTTTGCTGTTGACCGGCTGTACCGGGCTTTCAGATTCGCTGCAAATTTGGCGCGATGGCTTTTTGCCCGATGCCACGTTGGCAGAGTTGCCCTATATTGACCCAAACATTACGACTTCATTTGAGCCGGAAATTTTACAGTTTTACTATGACCAGTTGCCCGGTGAGGCCGAACAGAAAGTTTACCGTGCTTATCTTGAATTTTTAAAAAGCGGTACCCAAGAACGGGTTTATATCAAGGGAGATTTTAGTTCGGGCCAGGTCGCCAGCGCGCTGTATGCGCTGCAAAGCGATTACCCACAATTTTTGACCTGCAGCTGGGGGTATACGTTTACTTATCTTTCAACCTCCGGCGGTACCCCGCTTGGCATTGAAATTGCGCCGGTACAGCTTAACGAAGGGGCTGCCACACTGCAGCAAAAACTATACCGGGCACTTTCGCAGATTTTGGGGCAGGCAAAAGCATATGATGATGTTTGGCAGCGCCAGCTTTTTTTATACGAAAAGGTTATTGAGCTGACCGCTTATGACACCGACACCGCCAATATTGCGCCGCTGACACAGGCAGAGCAGATGCCGCTGAACTCGCGGCTGGCCCACACTGCATATGGCCCGCTGGTACAACAAGGCGCCGTGTGTGATGGCTATGCCTATGCGTTTCAGCTTTTATGCAGTTATGCCGGTATCCCGGCCGCCACTGTGACAGGGATGTCGTTTCGTGGCACGCGGCCAGAAACGCAGGATTACGTGGAAAACCACGCGTGGAACGTGGTGTTTTATGGCGACGATGCCTATTACTGTGACCCCACGTGGGACGATAACGGGGCCGAATATCTGGATGCAGAAGGCGAACGTGTGTTTGCACCCAGTGATACCGATGGCCTTACCCAGTTGACACCGGGGGTGCTACACCGCTATTTTAACCTTTCGTATGAAGAACTGGCGGGTGACCATGTGTTTAGCCCACAGTTTAATTACCCCAAGCAGGCTGCCAGCCAGCCGCGGGATTATTACACCAGTATGAACCTTGAAGCAACGACACCGCAGCAGCTTGCCGAGCTGGTTTCGGCCAATGTGAGCGGGGACATCCCCGCTGCGGGGCGGGGGTTTGAACTGCGGGTGCGGTATGAAACCGAAAGCTTGACAAACGAGGTATTTCAAAAACTATATGCCACCGGTATTCGCGGGCGGGTCTTGGTTTCTTACCCGCCAAACGGCACCGGTTGCTGCTACATATTTTTGCGCAGTATTTAATGTTGGTGCCTGGCGCAGGGTAAATATTCACCGCTTTGCACAGCAAACTACTCGGAAATAGAACTGTTTTTGCCGGTGCCTACAAAAATTGTTAAACTTTTTTGCGACTGCTACTTTTTTTTATATCTCTGTGGTAAAATATGCGTAAAACCGGCGGGCATGTTTGCCCGCCACAAATTTGTCAGGCATGACAACAGGGGGATACATTGAATGAGCTATCTGCGCAAGAATATGGGTACCTGCTCGCACAGCACCGAAGTTTCGATTGGGCCGGATGGTAAAATTGAACGGGTCGAGGTGGTGGGAGGGTGCGACGGCAACCTAAAAGGGATCGTAAACCTGATACAGGGCATGGATGCACGGGAGGCAATCACCCGCATGAAAGGGCTGACCTGTGGCCGCAAAAACACCTCTTGCCCCGACCAAATTGCAATCGCGCTGGAAGAAGCACTTGCCGCAAACAACTAAAAAAGCCCTATTCAAAAGCAGGCGTTGTAAAACGCCTGCTTTTTTGTGTAAATATTGCAAAAACGACAAAATTCAAATTGACAAATCTGCTAAATGCTTTATACTATACTAAAAAGGTAATGTTTTAACGCGACAATGCTTTCCTCTGTGACAAAACGAATTTCGGGCCGCTTTGAGGCGGATGAAATGCGGTAATGCCTACGGGCGGCGGCGTACCCAATAAAGGAGGCTACGATGATCTATATTGTAAAGCGCAGCGGTGCAAAAGAGCTGTATCACGGTGACAAAATTATTGCCGCTATGCGCAAGGCATTTATCAGCAAGCAGGTTGCCTGTGATGATGCCCTTTTACAGCAGCTGCTGCAAAATGTAGAAGAAAAACTGGCAGGGCTAGAAGATGTGCCGGTAGAGCAGATACAGGACACGGTAGAGCAGGTGCTGATGGAAGCGGGCCAATACCCGGTGGCAAAAAGCTACATCCTGTACCGCGAACGGCGTACCCGCCTGCGCACTGCCCGCGAGCATCTGGTTGCGGCCCTTGCAGACAAGGGGATTGCCGGTTGTCTTGAAAAAATTCAGCTCGATTTTGAAGATTACGACCTTGCGCGGCTGGATGCCAAATACGTCTCGTTTCAAAAGCCGCAGATGACTGAAAAAGAGGAGTTTCAAGCCCTTACCCGCGCCGCGGTAGAGCTGACGACAAAAGAGGAGCCGCGTTGGGAGTACATTGCTGCCCGCCTGCTGTATTATGATTTTGCAAAAGAGCTGCGCGCAGAGGAGGAGAAACGCCATGTTTTCAGCTTTTATGATAAGCTGAAACAGTTGACAGACGATGGACTGTATGGCGGTTACATATTAGAGTATTATACAAAAGATGAGATCAACCGTGCGGCGGAAGTACTTACAGAAAGCCGCAATGAATTATTTACTTATGCAGGGCTCGATCTGCTTCTGAACCGCTATATCATCCGCAGCCACCGCCACCAGCCTCTGGAATCGCCACAGGAGATGTACCTCGGTATTGCGCTGCACCTTGCAATGCAAGAGCAAAACGACCGGCTAAGCTGGGTGAAAAAGTTTTACGACATCCTTAGCCTGCAACAGGTGACGATGGCCACCCCGACATTATCGAATGCGCGCAAACCCTACCACCAGCTTTCCAGCTGCTTTATTGACACAGTGCCGGACAGCTTAGAGGGCATTTACCGCAGCATTGACAGCTTTGCGCAGGTGAGCAAGTTTGGCGGCGGCATGGGCATGTATTTTGGCAAGGTGCGTGCCACGGGCAGCACAATACGCGGGTTTGAGGGGGCGGCAGGCGGCGTGATCCGCTGGATTAAGCTGGTCAACGATACCGCGGTTGCGGTGGATCAGCTTGGCATGCGCCGCGGTGCTGTGGCAGTTTATCTGGACGCATGGCACCGTGACCTGCCCGAATTTTTGCAACTGCGCACCAACAATGGCGACGACCGCATGAAAGCGCATGACGTGTTCCCAGCTGTGTGTTACCCGGATTTGTTTTGGCGCATGGCGAAAGAAAATTTAGACCAAAGCTGGTATTTGTTGTGCCCGCATGAGGTGTTGACCATTAAAGGGTACAGCCTTGAGGATTATTACGGCGATGAGTGGGAGAGGCGTTACAAAGACTGCCTTGCCGACACCCGCATTCGCAAGCGGGAAGTGAGCCTGAAAGAAATTGTACGTATGATTTTAAAATCGGCCGTGGAAACCGGCACCCCATTTGCCTTTTACCGCGACGCGGTCAACCGGGCAAACCCCAACCCGCAAAGTGGCATGATTTATTGCTCTAACCTGTGCACCGAAATTGCGCAGAACATGTCGCAGACGACGCTGGTGAGCAGAGAGATTACAACACAGGATGGCGAGACGGTTGTCGTTACCACGACAAAGCCCGGCGATTTTGTGGTGTGCAACCTTGCAAGCCTGAACCTTGGGGTACTGCCCGTGCAAGATGATGAAAAGGTCGGGCAGGTCGTCTCCACTGCGGTGCGCGCGCTGGATAATGTCATAGACCTCAACTTTTACCCGGTAGCCTATGCCGAGCTGACTAACAAAAAATACCGCAGCATCGGGCTTGGGGTATCCGGCTACCACCACATGCTGGCAAAGCACGGCATTGCGTGGGAGAGTGAGGCCCACCTTGCCTTTGCCGATGAAGTGTTTGAGCGCATCAATTATGCGGCAGTGCAGGCGAGCAACGCCATTGCCGCCGAAAAAGGCACTTATGGCTGCTATGAGGGCAGCGACTGGCAAACCGGTGCTTATTTTGAAAAACGGGGTTATACTTCGCCGCGCTGGCAGCAGTTGCGTGCACATGTGGCCCAAAACGGCATGCGAAACGCCTACTTGATGGCAATAGCCCCCACCAGTTCCACCAGTATTCTGGTTGGTACTACCGCAGGGTTGGATCCCGTAATGAACCGCTTTTTCTTAGAAGAAAAAGCAGGTGGCTTGTTGCCGCGGGTCGCGCCGGATTTGACCCCCACGACGTTTTGGCTTTACAAAAGCGCCCACCAAATCGACCAAAGCTGGTCGGTGCGTGCAGCGGGTGTGCGGCAGCGCCACATTGACCAGGCCCAAAGCTTTAACCTTTATGTCACCAATGACTATACTATGCGGCAGGTGCTTGGCCTTTATATCCTGGCATGGGAAAGCGGCGTAAAAACCATTTATTATGTGCGCAGTAAGGCGCTGGAAGTAGAAGAATGTGAAAGCTGTTCATCGTGAGGAGGAGACATCAAAATGGAAGAGTTGCAAAGGAAACCACTGTTTAACCCAAGTGGAGACACACAGGTACGTGACCGCCGCATTATTGGCGGCAACACCACCAATCTCAACGATTTTAACAACATGAAATACCCATGGGTCAGCGACTGGTACCGGCAGGCAATGAATAATTTCTGGATCCCGGAAGAAATCAACATGAACGCCGATGTGAAGGATTACCCAAACCTCAGCCCGGCAGAACGCACCGCCTATGACAAAATTTTAAGTTTTCTTATTTTTCTCGACTCTATCCAAACGGCAAACCTGCCGTCGCTTGGCGAGTATGTCACGGCAAATGAGGTAAATCTTTGTCTGACCATCCAAAGCTTTCAGGAGTGTGTGCACTCGCAGAGTTACAGCTATATGCTGGACACCATCTGCAACCCGACTGAGCGTAACGACATCCTGTACCAGTGGAAAAACGACGAGCATTTGTTGCGCCGCAATACCTTTATCGGCAATTTGTATAACGAGTTTCAGACCAGCAAAGAAGTAACCACTTTTTTGCGGGTATTAATTGCCAACTATATTTTGGAAGGCGTTTACTTTTACAGCGGGTTCATGTTTTTCTACAACCTTGGCCGCAATGGTAAAATGCCCGGTTCTGTGCAGGAAATTCGGTATATCAACCGCGACGAAAACACCCACTTGTGGCTGTTTCGCAATATCCTGCTGGAATTGCAAAAAGAGCGGCCGGAACTTTTTTCGGTCGCAAATGTGCAAATGATCCGCGAGATGATTGACGAGGGCGTACAGCAGGAGATTGCATGGGGCCATTATGTGATTGGTGATGATGTGCCGGGCCTCACCAAAGAAATGGTGACCGACTATATTCGCTATCTTGGCAACCTGCGGTTTTCCAGCCTCGGCCTTGGTACGCTGTACGAGGGCTGTGAGCAAGAGCCGGCCAGTATGGCGTGGGTCAGCCAGTATTCCAATGCCAACATGGTAAAAACAGATTTTTTTGAGGCCAAAAGTACGGCCTATGCCAAAAGCACGGCATTGGTAGACGATTTGTAAGCAAAATACCCGTGGGCACTAGTTCGCCCAGATAGGGTGTAAAGCAAAAGTATGATAAAAAATCGATATTTTGCCCGCAGTTGCCGGCCATTTGGGCAGGTGAGCACTGTGGCATCAGATATTGTTCTATAAAAATGCAATAAAAAGGAGGCGTTTTTTATGCGCCGTATCACAATTTTAATACTTACAATTTTAGCTTCTATGGCAGTCTTAGCTGGCTGCGGCAGCGCTGCGGCATCTTCCGCAAGTGCACCCGCATCCTCCAGTGCAGCGGCTGCTTCCAGCTCTGCCATTTCTTCGCAGGCATCATCTTCAGCCTCTTCGCAGGCAGAAGAAAAAGTGTTTACTTTAGAAGAGCTTGCGACATATAATGGTAAAGATGGGCAGCCCGCTTATGTTGCAGTAGACGGAGTGGTTTACGATGTGACCGCCTCACCGGAGTGGACCAATGGTGAGCACAAGATGGGGGTGACCGCCGGGCAGGACCTGACCGATATCATCAAAGAAAAGTCGCCACACGGTGTGGCAATACTTGAAAAGTTTCCTATAGTGGGTAAACTTGCAGAATGATGGAGGAAGAACATGTTGTATGAAGTTTTGGGGTTTGTCAACCTGATTTTGCTGGGCATTTTGGTGACACCCTACGTGCTGCGCAAGCTGAACGGTTGGTTTTTTCACACCAAGTCGCCAACCTATTTTAAAGTGCTGAAAGCGTTTAAGGCCATTCACCGCCCGCTGGCGCTGGCCCTATTGGTCGTTGTCGTCATCCACGGCTGGCTGGCACTTGGCAGCCTGACACTGCATACCGGCACGGTAGCTGCTACCGTGTTTATTCTTACCGCTGTGTTTGGGCTTTCGTTCTATCTGCTTAAAAAGCCAAATTTACTGAAAACACACCGTGTATTTGCCCTTCTTGCGGTATTGCTGGTGGCATTTCACCTGTTGTTCCCTTGGGCACTCAGCTAAAAACCAATAAACTTACACCGGGTAAGGCGGGGGTTCCCCTCGTTTTGCCCGGTTCTATTTTTGGGGCACATTGCTGCTTGCAGTTATGGTAAAAAGTACTGGTAACAACAGCCCGGCAGGAAGAGACCCTTCCTGCCGGGCTGTTGTTTGTTTTACTGGCGAAAGGCTTCGTTTTGCAGGTAACCACTGGTCATGAAGATACTGCGCTTCATTTTCTCTCGGCAAACCCGTTTTCAGGGGCCCATGCGCACGAGCCACTGATATGATAACAGCCGTTGCAGCAGTCATCCCCGTCGCCCAACGTTTTTGTTCGCTCAAAGCCATTGCCCATCAGGTGAGAAGTCAGATAATCCAGCCGGCAAATGCCGGGCAACAAGCCGTCTGCATCAAAATCATGTGCAAGCTTTTTCAGGCCGCAATCAGTGATGTCAATTTCAAAGGTATTTGCATCAACGCCCCGGTAGGCTATTTGCCAGTCATATGGGTGTAATGCATTGCTCTGCTGCCGTGCAATATGGGCACTGGCCTGTTTTTTCATGCCGCGAAAGTATAGCTTGCCGCATAAGTGCAGCAAGCCCCTCGGCGCAGTGGCCAACAACTTTTCGTTCATCAGCCAAATCGTTTCCCATGCTTGCTGCTGTTGCAGGCCCAGCGCCCGCAGTGTCTGGTACCAAGCAATGTAAGGCGGGCCAAATTTAAAATTGAAAGCGAAAACGCTTTTCCCGATATCAGGGGTAAACGGCAGAATATCGTTTAACTTTGCCTTGGAAGATTTTTTAAAGGCAACCCAGAATTCTTTGCCGTACTTTTGCACCAATGCCCTGCGGCTTCGCAGCATTGTTAATGAATAAATGACTTTTTCCATCAGTTCACCTCAAGCACATTATGTTGATTGGTTGGGGGCTATTCTGTGGGTGTTTGTAAAAATGGCACTGTTATAGAATTGGGTACCTGTATCTTACCGGTAAAACAAAAAAGCCATGCGTGAGACGGGGTCTCATACAAGGCTTTTTACTGGCGGAGAGAAAGGGATTCGAACCCTTGTCACCTTTGAGGGGTGAACACGATTTCCAATCGTGCGCTTTAGACCAACTCAGCCATCTCTCCATACGGGGAAAATAGGTTTGTCCAACAATAAAAATAATGCAATTGTTTGCCCTTTTGTGGCCGCCCGGGGCAAAGGGCGCTTATCTATAATAAGCAATTTTGGCCCGGTTGTCAAGTGATTTCATCTTGAGAAATTTAAAAAAAGGGGTTATAATAAGGCAATGCTTTTTTGTACGGGAATTTGAGATGCAAGCCCAATTTATCTTTGGCGTTTTTGCATGTCAAAACAAAAAAGTGTGACAATAAAGAGGGGGTACTTATAGAGTGGCAGATTATCTTTCCATGAGTAAAGAGGCGCTGCAAGCAGAGCAGCAGGCATTGCAAAAGACCTATGACGCCTATTGTGCAAAGGGCTTAAAGCTGGATATGTCGCGCGGCAAGCCCTGCCCGCAACAGCTCGATTTATCGATGGATCTGTTGAACATTCAGCAGACCACAGCTGAAAATGGGGTGGACCTGCGTAACTACGGTTGCCTCGAGGGCATCCCGGAGGCGCGCCGCCTGTTTGCAGAGTTGCTTGGCACCAGTGAAGAGCTGACGATGGTCGGTGGCAACTCCAGTTTAAACCTGATGTTTGAGGTAATCGGCATTGGCTGCCGCGACGGGTTTGGTAGCCAGCCATGGGACAAAGACGAGCACAAAAAGTTTTTGTGCCCAAGCCCTGGTTATGACCGGCATTTCCGCGTGACAGAGTATTACGGGTTTGAGCTGATCCCGGTCAAAATGACACCGGACGGCCCGGATATGGACGCGGTAGAAGAGCTGGTAAAAGACAGCAGTGTCAAGGGCATCTGGTGTGTACCCACTTATTCTAACCCGGACGGTTATTGCTACAGCGATGAGACGGTGCGCCGCCTTGCCGCCTTGCAGCCCGCGGCAGAAAACTTTAAAATCATGTGGGACAACGCCTATGTGGTGCACTATTTGGGCGATGCACCCGCCGAAACGCTGAACATTATGCACCAGTGCAAAAAAAACCGGCAGGGAAGAGATGCCGGTGCTGTTTTGCTCCAGCAGCAAAATCACGTTCCCCGGCGCAGGGGTTGCGGCGCTTTCGGCCGGGCCGCAAACTTTTAAAGTGCTGCTGAATGGCATGTTCCCCATGACGATTGGTTTTGACAAGCTGAACCAGTTGCGCCATGTACTGTTTTTAAAAGATAAACAACACATCCTTGCCCACATGGCAAAGCACAAGGCTGTGATTGGCCCCAAATTTGATGCGATGCAGCACCTGCTTACACAAGGCCTTGCCGGGTGCGGTGAAATTGCGTCGTGGACGCACCCGCAGGGCGGCTATTTTATCAGTTTGTATGCAATGCCAGGCTGTGCAAAACGCACGGTGGCACTTTGCAAACAGGCTGGCGTAGTGCTTACCGGGGCGGGTGCGGCATACCCTTACGGCAAAGACCCGCAAGATTCGAACATTCGCCTTGCCCCCACCTACCCGGCACAGGCAGAGGTGGAAGAAGCAACAAAGCTGATTTGCGTTGCACTGCGCCTTGCCACTGTGGAAGCGCTGCTGGCAAAAGTATAATTTATACCGATCAAGTGGCCGGAAAGGGAGGTGTTTGCAGGTGCATATCGGGGTCTCGACCTCCTGTTTTTACCCGGCCTTGACAGAAGATGCAGCCCAGCGGCTGCAAACAGCCGGGGTGCAATATCTGGAACTGTTTTTCAACACGTTTTCAGAAATAGAACCGGCGTATCTGAAAGCCCTTAAAAGCCAGCTTGACGCAACCGGGGCAAAAGTATTGGCATTTCACCCATTTACTTCGTCCATGGAGCCGTTTTTCTTTGCCACCAGTTACGACCGCCGCTTTGTGGATGGTGTTGCGATGTACCGCAAGCTGTTTGAAGCAGCGGCACTGGTTGGGGCTAAAATTTTTAATTTTCATGGTGATTACAAGGCATCACCCTACCCGTTTGAACTGTATTGCGAACACTTTGCCCAGCTTGCCGATGTGGCAGCCGAATATGGTGTTTTGCTCAGCCAGGAAAATGTGGTGCGCTGTAAATCATGCAGCGTTGAGAATATCCGCAAAATGTGTGCTCTGCTGGGGGACAAGGTGCACTTTACACTGGACCTTAAACAGGCCATACGCAGTGAGGTAACGGCCGAAGAAATGTTGGAGGCCATGGGTGATAACCTTTGTCACCTGCATATCAGTGACCACACCACCCAGCAGGATTGCCTTACGCCGGGGGCAGGGCAGTTTGATTTTGAAGACTTTTTTCAAAAGTTGCACTGGCGTGGTTACCGCGGCAGCGCGGTAATTGAACTGTACCGTGGTAACTTTGCCGAGATGTCAAACTTGGTGCAAGGGCTGCATTATTTGGAAGTAATCACAGCGAAATCGTTTTAGTAAATGAACTCTTTTGTCGAAATATGTCAAAAAATGCGATGAAAACCTCTTTTATGTCGATGCTGTTTTGTACTATAATGGGGTACAAAGGAGTGTGAATCATGGAACAGGGACTTATTATTGCACGAGAGATTGCTCAGTCAGAAAATAAGGTACTGGAATATTTCCTGATTGCGCGCCCTCATCTTGACGGTTTTTATTATTCTATTGCGGTGATGTCGGCGGGGCTGGGCGGCAAGTTATGTCAGGTAGACAAGGTCACAGGCAACGAAGCGCGGGCGCGGGGCTATTATAACCGTTTGTTGAATGGCGCGGTCCGCCCTGAAAACCTTGCAGAGGTATTGTATGAAATGATTGTTCGATAGGAGGAAGGTATGAAGTGTCCCTACTGCGGAGAGTCTGAATCGAAGGTGATCGACTCAAGGCCGGCGGATGACGGGGAACGCATTCGTCGTCGCCGTGAATGTCTTACGTGTCAAAAAAGGTTCACAACCTATGAAGTGGTGGAAACCGTGCCGCTGATGGTGGTGAAAAAAGATCATTCACGGGAAGCATTTGACCGGCAGAAACTTTTAAACGGCCTGATGCGCGCCTGCGAAAAACGACCGGTTGGGGTAGATACGCTGGAAAAGGCAGTGGACGAGATTGAACAGACACTGCTAAACACATTGAACCGCGAGGTCACTTCGCTTGAAATCGGCGAGCTTGCCATGGCGCAACTGAAAAAAATTGATGAAGTTGCCTATGTGCGCTTTGCATCGGTTTACCGGCAGTTCAGTGACATTAATACCTTTATGGACGAGCTGAAAGAGCTGTTGAATTCGAACAAGAACAAAAAAGCAAAATAGCAAAACTATTCCGACATAAGTAAAAAAAGGGGGAGCAGCACTCAGGCCTTTGGCTTGAAGGTGTTGCCCCTTTTTTTGGCGTAAAATTACAAAACTGTGAAAAACAGCGAAAACTCGCTGTTTTTTATATGTCAAATTACGAATAGAGGAAATAGTATGAAAAAAGTGATTTTGCCTTTGTGTATGGTGCTGTTAATATGTATGGCGTTAAATGGCTGTGCAACGGCAAACGGATCATCTGCTGCCAGCGCGCCAACTGCCCCAAACTCAGCGCAATCCGCACCAAGTGTAGGTACAAGTGAAACAAGTTCAAAACAAAACAGTCAAGCAAGTAGTGGTAGCGTAAGCGCAATTGAGGAAACACCAAATGGGACATATATTTCAGATGAAACTACAGACAGGCTCTTCGAAAAATATGCGCTTCTTTATTACAATGCCGCCCTATGTGGCAACACGTGGGATGACCCCTCTCAAATTGACACGGAATCATTAATTCAATTTTATTGGGTTAACAAGGCACGTGAATCATATGCGCCGCCTACAGGGGACGACTTAATGATTCATGTGCCGGCAACTGATTTAGAGAGTTATGTTATGTCTTATTTCAGTGTTGACCCTAAGTACCTTGAAACAGACCAAAGTTATAATACTGATACAAAATGTTACGATTTAAAATATCCGGATGGGATGGGTATGTTTTACCCAGAATATGTGAAAGCTGAAAAAAAGGATAATATCATTGATCTCTATTTTGGAAATACTGATTATAAAAAAACAATGTTAGTACATTGCAAATTGACGGTTGAGTTGGAAGAGGATGGGAGCTTTCGGTATATAGCGTGCGAGTCGTATGAGCCCGGTATCCCTGTGAGTAATAGCTAAAAAAACGGTCGTCACAATATACGAGGACTGTTCTTAATTTTATTAAAAAATTCTAAAAAGGGATTGTTTGACATTCAAGGTCTATGGGGATACACTGTGAAAAAACAGCGAATTGTCGCTGTTTTTTGTCTGTTAAATTACGAATAGAGGAAATAACATGAAAAAAGTGATTTTACCTTTGTGTATGGTGTTGATATTATGTGTGGCATTAAGTAGCTGTGCAACGGCAAACGGATCATCTGCTGCCAGCGCGCCAGCTGCCCCAAACTCGGTGCAATCCGTACCAAGTGCAGGCACGAGTGAAGCGAGTTCAAAACAAAGTGGTCAGTCCGATAGTGAAGATTTGAGTATTGGAGAGTCTAATAAAGTATACACTTCGGAAAATGAGGGGAAACGATATTTTGAGAAATATGCATTGGAATATTACCAAGCATCTCTTTGCGGCCATACATGGGATGACCCCTCTCAAATTGACACGGAATCGTTGGTTTGGTTTTATTTAGTTAATAAAGCACGTGAATCATATGCGCCGCCTACAGGGGACGACTTAATGATTCATGTGCCGGCAGCGGACTTAGAAGGGTACATTATGTCTTATTTTAATGTTGACCCAAAGTACCTTGAAACGGACCAAAGTTATAATACGGACACAGAATGTTACGATTTAAAATACCCGGATGGGCTTGGGATGTTTTACCCAGAATATGTGAAAGTTGAAAAGAAAGATAATATTATTGATTTCTATTTGGGAAATACTGATTATAAAAAAACAATGTTAGTGAATTGTCGATTAACAGTTGAGCTCAAAGAGGATGGTAGTTTTCGGTATATAGCAGGTGAGTCGTATGAGCCCGGTATCCCTGTGAGTAATAGTTAAAAAAACGGTCGTCACAGTGTATGACGATCGTTTTTTAAATTGCTTAGAAAATCAAGAACCCGACGAAACCGCCCCCAGGAAGTCTGTTACAATAGGCTTTAACTTGGGCAATTGTTTCTTTTTCAACAGTGCTAATTTGATGTTTACCAGATTTATTTGCCTGGCTCATCCAAATATATCCGTTTTCACATTTCTCTATAAAGGCTACATGACCTCCGTCATTGTGTGTCCATACAATAACACCACGCTGGCCGTTAGATGGCGCACCGCTTGCGGGGATTTTTTGTACGGCATTAGTGACATAGGCATACCAGTTTTTGGCATCACGCCCAGAGGATTGAGAAAATGTGATTTCTTTGCCCATAGCTTCTCTCGTGCGCCCCCACGCATACCAGGTGCACCACCCTGCACCGAAAGGGTTCCTGCTCGTATAGTTAATACTGTTTCGGTCAAAGCCCGGTGCGTATTGGCCTACGACAGGGTCGGGTGTGGTACTGCCGCCGCTACTGGTGCCATATTTAATAAGGCGCCATTTTTGAGCGTTAGAGCTGCTGCTTGCACCCCATACAACGTTTGCAGTGTTTGCAATAGAAGTTGCGGTTAAAAACAGGCCGGAAGCAACGTTTTTAATCCGGTACCAAGGCCCAGCCGCATCGGAACCGGGGTTGAAATCAATGTTGGCGTCTGTGTAGTTGCCTGACACCTTGTAAATGTCACAGTTGTTGTTGGGCGAGTAACGGTCAAGCCCGTAAGCCGAGGCGACGTTACAGCGCAGGAAAGCATGGCCAGAAACTGAGCAATCTAGGTACCATGCCTGTGTACCATCAGTGTTTCGCGTGTAAAGGTTCACGTTTTGGTTATTGGCCCCAACAGAGCTGCTGTAAACGTTCAGTGCAAGGGAATCTGAATTGTAAGGGACGATCCAAAAACGGTCAGTCGTGTTGTATTTCATGTATGCCATAGTAATAGAACTCCTTTCAAATGTTGAATAGTTGTTTTTTGAGCGCTCGTAAAAGAAAGAGAGTAAAAACCTTAAAATGTAAACCCAATATTTAAAAAACCAAAAAAGGAATATTTTGACATTCATGATATATGAGGATACACTTTTAAAAAACAGCGAGTTATCGCTATATTTTTGAATATCAAATTACGAATAGAGGAAATAACATGAAAAAAGTGATTTTACCTTTGTGTATGGTGCTGTTAATATGTATGGCGTTAAATGGCTGTGCAACGGCAAACGGATCATCTGCTGCCAGCGCGCCAGCTGCCCCAAACTCAGCGCAATCCGTACCAAGTGCAGGCACGAGTGAAGCAAATTCAAAACAAAACAGTCAAGCTGGTAGTGGCAGCGTAAGCGCAATTAAGGAAACACCAAATGGGAAATATATTTCAGATGAAACGACAGACAGACTTTTCGAAGATTATGCGCTTCTTTTTTACAAAGCATCTTTGGGGGCCCATACATGGAACGATCCCTCTCAAATCGATACAGAATCATTGATTTGGTTCTATTTGGTAAACAAGGCTGTAGATGCATACCCTTTGCCCACAGGGGATGATTTAATGATTCAGGTGCCGGCAGTGGACTTAGAGGGGTACATTATGTCTTATTTTAATGTTGACCCCAAGTACCTTGAAACGGACCAAAGTTATAATACGGACACAGAATGCTACGATTTAAAATACCCGGATGGGCTTGGGATGTTTCCACCAGAGTATGTAAAGGTTGAAAAAAAGGATAATATCATTGATTTCTATTTGGGAAATACTAATTATAAAGAAACGATGTTAATATATTGTAAATTAACGGTTGAGCTGAAAGAGGATGGGGGCTTTCGGTATATAGCGGGCGTGGCGTATGACCCGAAGATTCCTGTGAGTAACAGTTAAAGAAAGGCGGCTGTCACAATACATGACGACCGCTTTTTTAATTGCTTAGAAAATCAGGAGCCCGACGAAACCGCCCCCAGAGATAAGGGTCTGTTTTTTGATAATTTGATTTTCTGCCACAGCAAGTGCCGTGGCGTTTTTTATTGTTGTAATACAAGCAAAGTGATTTAAGTGTGCCCCCAACAGCAATAAAGTAATAGGCCGGAAACCAAATTTATACTATTGTTTTTATATAGAATACATTTTTGATAAATGGTAAATCGATAAAAAATAATAGAATGAGAATGTATGTACTATAATTGAATACAATAATTTAAATTTTGCTGTTTTAAAATACACTATTGTATTTGAATAAAAAACAGTTTAGAGGGTTGCACAAACTTTTTCACTACTTATTATGCGCAAGGCGAGAAAACACCAAAAAGTGTCTAATCGGCATATTTCCCGTGGATTTTTTGTGTTAAATATGGTATAACTGGAACATGCGAATCAAATTTCGTAGTGGAGAGGATGGAAAGTGATGAAAAAATTCTTGGCAGGTGTCCTTGCTCTGGCAATGGCAGCGTCGCTGATGACGGCTTGTGGCGGCGATGCCAGCACAGCTTCCGGCGAAAAAGTAATCAAAATAGGTGTATTCGAGCCGCTGACAGGGGAGAACGGTGGCGGCGGATATCAGGAAGTTTTAGGCATGCGGTATGCTAATACTGTGTACCCCACCGTAACGGTTGGCGGCGAAGAGTATACAATCGAGCTGGTCGAAGCGGACAACAAGTCGGATAAAACCGAGGCTGTCACCGCGGCGCAGTCGCTAATCAGCAAGGGCGTTGTTGGCGTGCTTGGCTCTTACGGCTCCGGCGTTTCAATTGCAGCAGGCGATACCTTTAAGCAGGCACAGGTGGCAGCAATTGGGGCTTCCTGCACCAACCCGCAGGTAACGCTTGGCAATGATTTTTACTTCCGCACCTGCTACCTTGACCCGTTTCAGGGCACGGTGATGGCGACCTTTGCACTGGAAGATGGTGCAAAAAGTGCGGCTATTTTGACACAGCTTGGCGACGACTATTCGTCCGGGTTAGGCTCTTACTTTAAACAGGCCTTTACCAAAGCCGGCGGTACCGTTATGGAAGAGAACTTCCAGACCAACCAGACCGACTTTAAGGCAGTGCTGACCAACATCAAGGCCGCAAACCCCGACGTGTTGTTTGCCCCCTCGTCGATTGCAACGGCCCCGCTGATCATCAAGCAGGCGCGTGAGTTGGGCCTGACCTGCAAGATCATGGCTGGCGATACGTGGGAAAACGGTACCATTATTGATAACGCGGGTGCGGACGCTGAGGGCGTTTGCCTGTCGACTTTCTTTGATGATGCAGCCCCTGGTACCGAAGAGGCAAAAAGCTTTGTAAAGGGCTTTAAGCAGTATCTCGTGGACAACAAGCAGCCCGATACCATCCCGGCGGTTTCTGCACTGGGCTATGATGCTTACCTTGCACTGTACAAAGCCATTCAGGCGGCCGACAGTACCGACCCGGTTGCAGTTCGTGATGCGCTGAAAACCCTGTCGTACGACGGTGTTACAGGCACCATTAGCTTTAACGAAAACGGCGATGCCAACAAAGACACCGCTTTTATCAAAGAAATTAAAGACGGTCAGTTTAAATTTATCAAAACAGTGACCGTCGGCTAAAGCTGCCCGGTAGCTTTATGGGAGGCAATGAAAAGTTGCCTCCCGTTTTGTGTTTGAAATTACGCAAGGAGGCAATCCCATGTCGCTTTCGACCTTTCTACAGCATTGTTTAACCGGCATTTCGCTGGGCGGTGCCTATGCGCTGATTGCGATCGGTTACACAATGGTCTACGGCATTTTGCGGCTGATCAACTTTGCCCACGGTGATATTTTTATGATGGGCGGGTATTTTATGATCTTCTGCATGGCGGTATTTCCGTGGTGGATCTCGGTACCGCTGACCATCATCTTGACAGTGCTGCTGGGCGTTGCAATTGAAAAGGCGGCCTACAAACCCATTCGCAACGCGCCGCGCATGTCGGTTATGATCTCGGCAATCGGTGTGTCTTATCTGTTGCAAAACCTTGCAACTTATTTGTTTACTGCACTGCCACGTGCTTACCCCGAAATTCCGTTTTTGAAAAAAATCTTTCAAATTGGCAGCGTGTCGGCGTCTTTAGTCACTTTCCTTACCCCAGTGCTTACCTTGCTGATGGTGTTTGGCCTGTTGTGGCTGCTGAACCACACCAAGCTCGGCATGGCAATGCGCGCGGCATCCAAAGATTTTGAAACCAGCCAGTTGATGGGCATCCGTGTGAACCGTGTCATTTCAATGACCTTTGTTATTGGCAGTGCGCTGGCGGCGGTGGGGTCTATCTTGTACTTTACCGACCGTATGTCGGTCACCCCGTTCAGTGGCAGCCTGCCGGGGCTGAAATGCTTTGTGGCGGCGGTCATTGGTGGTATTGGCAGTGTGCCGGGCGCCGTGGTTGGCGGCTTTTTAATTGGCATCAGTGAGACGTTCTTGGTCGCGTTTGGATATTCCACTTTTAGCGACGCATTTACGTTTTTGCTTTTGATCATCATGTTGCTGTTACGGCCAACCGGGCTGTTTGGCGAAAAGAATATAGACAAGGTGTGAGGTGTGTAAAATGAAACAAACAATGCACAGAACGCGCAACACCACCGCCACCATTGTCACGATTGTGCTGGTTTGCGTCGCGCTGGTTTTTTTGGATATGAACAAGTCTCATTACGGTATGGCGGTTTCCATCCTGCAAAAAGCGGTGATTTATTCGGTCGTTGCAGTCTCCATGAACCTGCTGAATGGTTTTACAGGGCTGTTTAGCCTTGGGCAGGCGGGGTTTATGGCCTTAGGTGCTTACACCACGGCAATGTTGACGATCCCTGTCACAAACCGGTCGTCGGTGTATTACATTTCGGGCATTAACCCGGTGCTGGAAAAACTCAGCCTGCCATTCCCCCTTGCATTGGTGGCCGGAGGGCTGGTGGCGGCGCTGTTTGCGGTGTTGATTGGCGGCCCGGTATTGCGGCTGAAAAGCGATTACCTTGCTATTGCCACGCTGGGCTTTGCCGAGATCATTCGCGCGCTGATTGCTGCCCCGCAGATGGACACGATCACCAACGGCAGCTACGGCTTAAAGATGATCCCCACATTTGCGCATTTAATTGTGCCGTTTGCCATTGCGGCCGTTTGCATTTTGGTAATGGTGCTGATGCTGAATTCGTCGTATGGCCGGGCGTTCAAGGCCATTCGTGAGGACGAAATTGCGGCCGAAGCCATGGGGATTAACCTGTTTCGCACAAAGCTGATGAGCTTTGTCACCTCCAGCTTTTTTGCGGGGGTTGGCGGCGGCATGCTGGCGATGTATATGTCCAGCATCGACTCGGGCACTTTTAAAGTGAACATCACCTATGATATTTTGTTGATCGTGGTGCTGGGTGGTATGGGCAGTGTCACCGGCAGTATTCTGGGCTCGTTTTTGGTGGTGGCCAGCAAAGACTGGTGGCTGCGCTTTTTTGACGATCCTCTCACCATTATGGGGGTCAATATCCCACTGTTCCGCACCGGGTTTCGCATGGTTGTTTTCAGCATCTTGCTGATGGCGATCGTGCTGTTTTACCGGCGCGGCATTATGGGCACACGTGAATTTACTTGGGATGGCTTTTTCGCCTTCTTTCAAAACCTGCCGGGCAAGCTGAAACACCTGAAAACAGCCCTTGGCAAAAAGAAAGGGGGTGGGCGCAATGGCTGACGCACTATTGCGCGCAGAGCACATTACCATGCAGTTTGGCGGCGTGGTCGCGGTGGATGATTTAAACCTTGAGGTGCGCAAAGGCGAAATTGTTGCATTGATTGGCCCCAACGGGGCCGGTAAAACCACTGCTTTCAATGTAATTACCGGTGTTTATGCGCCTACTTATGGGGCAATTTACCTGGAGGATAAAAAAATTATCTCCAACCACCCGCAGGGCAAAATGAAAAAGCTTTATGCAGGCAGCCACAGCGGCACAGTGGAAAGCAGTGTCGTCAAGACACCAGACGCGATTACCCGCCTTGGGGTAGCGCGTACTTTTCAAAATATCCGGCTGTTTAAAAGCTTGACAGTGCTGGACAATGTCATGATTGCAAAACATATGCATTTAAAAGCCAATTTACTGTCGGCCACGCTTCACTTGAACTATAAAGAGGAGGCGGCGATTAGAGAGGAATCGATGCAGTTATTGCAATTGCTGGGCCTTGCCGACCTTGCAAACGAAGTGGCAGAGGGCCTGCCCTATGGTAAGCAGCGCCACCTTGAAATTGCGCGTGCGCTGGCAACAAAGCCCCAGCTTTTACTGCTAGACGAACCGGCTGCCGGGATGAACCCGCAGGAGACCGAAGAGCTGACCGCGTTTATTTATAAAATCAAGCAGGACTTTGACTTAACGGTATTCATGATTGAGCACCACATGAATTTGGTCATGGATATTTCGGACCGTATTTATGTGCTGGACTTTGGCCGGTTGATTGCAAACGGTACGCCGGAAGAAATTCAGGCAAACCAGCGCGTAATCGATGCCTACCTGGGGGTGAGCGAAGATGAGTGAGTTTTTAAAGGTAGACAATTTAAGCGTGAGCTACGGCGGTATTCAGGCGGTCAAAGGCGTTTCACTACAGGTCGAAAAGGGTAAAATCGTCACGCTGATCGGGGCAAACGGCGCAGGTAAGTCTACCATACTGCGTACAATTGCAGGCATTGTGCCGGCGCAAAGTGGCAGTGTGTTGTTTGAGGGCCAGCCCATCACCGGCCTGCCCGCTTATGAAATTGTCCAGCGCGGTATTACGCTGGTGCCGGAGGGGCGGCGGGTGTTTCCTAACCTGACCGTACTTGAAAATTTAAAAATTGGTGCGTATTTGCGCAAGGATGATTTGGGCGAAGACCTTGCCTATGTGAACGGGCTGTTCCCACGGCTGAAAGAGCGTGGCTGGCAACTGGCTGGCACACTTTCGGGTGGCGAACAGCAAATGCTTGCCGTTGGCCGTGCACTGATGAGCCGCCCCAAAGTCATTATGATGGACGAGCCGTCTTTGGGCCTTGCGCCACTGGTGGTAAGAGATATTTTTGAAATCATCAAAACGGTCAATGCGGATGGCATTACCGTGCTGCTGATCGAACAGAACGCTAATATGGCGCTGAAAGTGGCGGATTGGGCCTACGTGCTGGAGACTGGCACCCTCACACTGCAAGGGGAGGGTGCACAGCTGATGCAAAACGAAGCGGTGCGTGCGGCATACCTAGGCAGTAACAAAAAGAAAAAATAGTACTTTTAGCTTTAGCGTAAACACAACTCCCCATCTAATGGGGGTCGTTTATTGTATTAAAAACCGGGCACTAACAGTTACATGTTAGTGCCCGGTTTTTTTGCCGGGTGCAAAGTTGCATCCGGTTCCTTTTTATAAAGGGGTAATACCATACAGTGCCAAAACTTAAAGCTCAAAATCTTCCGATGTAAAGTCCGGCAGTTTGGGCCGCCGTTTTGGGATGCGCTTTAAGGGGGAATACCGAAATTTGCGGCAAGAATAATAAGGGGAAACCATCCCCTTTTTAATACATAATATCATCACGTGGTCGGACGCCTTGCGCCCAAATTCGCAATATTCACACGATGCGGGCACATCACCCGCAAACAGGCTATTTTTCATAAACAGCTCCTTTACCAACAATTATTTTTAAATTGGCAGAACAGTTTTCTTTATTATAGCAATTCTGAAAAATGCCGTAAAGGCCATAGCATACGGTGTGGGAATGACAACAGGGTGTTATTGTGCTTTGGCAGGGTAAATTTCTGGTCACATGAGGGCAAAAAGACGAAAAAAAGACGAAAATGCTATGAAAATATACAAAATTGTTTTCTTTTCAGCGTGAAGAAAAATTTATCTGTCAGAATGCAGGAGAATGTGTTATAATGTTTCTGAACTCAAAAACTGTTTATTCTGACGGATAATGAACGAATTTTATGTATAAAAGGCGGGGAGGGCCTTCATGCCGGAAAGACGATTAAGTTTAGATTCCATCGATGATGCGCTTGCCCTGCTGGGCAGTGGAGACGAATACCTTAAGACAATTGAAAAGCATTTTGGTGTGCGGGCAGTCTATCGCGGCACCGAAATCAAATTGTCTGGGCAGCAAGAGGCCATCGACGGTGCCGTGCATACCATACAGGCCATGTTGCAACTGCTGAAAAACAAAACTCCACTGGATGAGCAGGCCCTGCATTATTGCATGTCTTTGGCGGAAGCTGGGGATGAGGGCAAAGTGCAAGAGCTCACCGGCGATTTTGTGCTGTTAACTGCAAAGGGCAGGCCGGTGCGGCCCAAAACGCTGGGGCAAAAGGCCTACCTTGATTCCATTCGCAAAAACACCATCACCTTTGGGGTTGGGCCTGCGGGTACCGGCAAGACTTATCTTGCAGTCGCCATGGCGGTACGCGCCTTTAAGGCGCATCAAATTTCGCGCATTATTCTCACCCGCCCCGCCGTGGAGGCGGGTGAAAAGCTGGGCTTTTTACCGGGGGATCTACAAGATAAAGTAGACCCTTATTTAAGGCCGCTTTATGACGCTTTATTTGAAATGCTGGGTGCTGAAAACTATCAAAAATTGGTAGAAAAAGGTCTCATTGAAGTTGCGCCTCTGGCCTATATGCGTGGGCGAACGCTGGATGATTCGTTTATTATTCTGGATGAAGCACAAAATACGACACCGGAACAGATGAAAATGTTCCTCACCCGTATGGGAATGAACAGTAAAATAGTAGTGAATGGAGACGTCACACAGATCGACCTGCCGCAAAAATCGCGCAGCGGGTTGATTGAGGCGACGGTGGTTTTGAAAAACATTGAGGGAATCGCCAGTATTCGCCTGACAGACAAGGATGTGGTGCGTCACCGCCTTGTACAGGAAATTGTGCGTGCTTACGAGCGTGCCAGCGCCAAAAAAACGGCGACTAGGGTGCGCCACCCGGACAACAGTTATGCGGTGGACGCCCGCTAATGCTTTATTTTGAAAGGAAAGAAGGACAGGCAGGATGCATAATAAAGTGTATATTACCAACCAGCAGAATGCGGTCAAAATCCCGACCGGTATTCGTATTTTAATTCGCCGCAGTTGCAATGCGGTATTGGAGACTGAGGGGTTTGACCGCCCGGCGGAAATCAGCGTGACGTTTGTGGATAATGCGCATATTGCGCAGCTGAATGCCCAATATCGCAACAAGCCGGTGGAGACTGATGTACTCAGCTTCCCGCTTGGCAGCGATGGCAAATACGATGTGAACGAGGAAACCGGCGCGGCAATGCTGGGTGATGTGGTGATATCCATGGAAAAGGCAATGGAGCAGGCCAACATTTACGGGCATTCTTTGCAGCGCGAGGTTGCGTTTTTAACGGTGCATTCCGTGCTGCATCTGCTCGGCTATGACCATGTGGAGGGCGGCCTTGCAGAGGTTCGCATGCGCGAAAAAGAAGAGCAGGTGCTGATTAAGTTAGGCTTGCCCCGTACCATTGCCTATACGCCGGAATAAACGAAAGGGGCATACCGGTTTGCGTAAAGGTGGCTTTTTTCGCGGGTTTGCTTATGCGGGTGCCGGCATTTTGCGTGGCATCCGGGAGGAACGCAACCTGCGGTTTCATTTTGTGGCGGCAGGGTTTGTGGTTTATTTTTCACATTTTTATGCGTTTTCGGTGGTGGAAAAAATACTGCTCGCCGTGCTGATTTGCGGGGTCATTTCTCTGGAGCTGGTCAATTCCGCTTTAGAGCGTGTGGTCGCAAACCCCAAAACCCCACAGCGTTACGCGCTTGCGGGGGCAGTAAAGGATATAGCGGCTGGGGCGGTGCTGGTGTTTTGTATTGGCGCCGCTTTTTGCGGTGTCCTGCTGTTTTTTGATGTCGCAGTGCTGCAACAAATGCTTGCATATTTTTTGGCTGCATGGTACCGCCCGCTTTTACTGGCGATAGCTATTTTGGCAGCCTATTTGTTCGTATTTCAATATGATCGTTTTGACAAAAGGAGAAACAACATTTGACCCTAAAACAAGAGAACGAGACAAAATCGGTTTTTGTTGCCATTGTTGGCCGCCCAAATGTGGGCAAGTCCAGCCTGCTAAATGTGCTGATTGGCGAAAAGCTGGCGATTGTGACTTCAAAACCCCAAACGACACGCACTAAAATTACCGGTATCTTAACAAAAGACGTAACACAGTATGTCTTTTTGGATACTCCCGGCATTCACCAGCCGCGCACCCGCCTTGGCAAACACATGGTGAAGGCGGTGGAAGAAAGCGTGGGCGACGGCGATGTGAGCTTGATGGTGTTTGAGCCGTATGGCGAATTGACCGAAGCCGAACAAAGCCTTGTGGAAGAACTGCGCCGCTCTAAGGCGCCGGCCATTGCGGTGGTGAATAAGACCGATTGCTTGAAAAAGCCGCAAGACCTCACCACCCGTATTGACTTTTTAAGGGGCCTTGGCGTGTTTCAAACAGTCACAGGTGTTTGTGCTGCCAATGGTGATGGGGTAGCGCAACTGCTGGAACTTTGTGACAAATATGCCGTTTTGGGGCCGCATTATTTCCCCGATGATTCTTATACTGATTTGCCTGAAAAGGCAATTGTGGCAGAGCTGGTGCGCGAAAAACTGCTATTGTTTTTGCGTGACGAATTGCCCCATGGTACTGCCGTAGAGGTAGAGCGCTTTAAAGAGCGCGAAGACGGTAAGCTAACCGACATTGAAGTTACCATTTTTTGTGAAAAGAAAAGCCATAAAGGCATGGTGATTGGCAAAGGTGGTGCCATGCTGAAAAAAATTGCAACTGCTGCAAGGCAGGACTGTGAGGACTTTTTGGGCCAAAAGGTCAATTTGCAGTGTTGGGTCAAGGTAAAAACTGACTGGCGTGACAACGAATTTTATTTAAAAAACTTTGGGTTTTCCAAATAAACGGCAGGCCTTGCCGTTTGGCAGCACAGTAAAGGAGAACGCCGCATATGGCGCAGCAGGTCAAAACAAAGGGTATCGTGTTGAGGGAGGTCCACACAGGGGAATCCGACCGCATTCTGACGATACTGACACCACAATATGGGGTGATTTCCGCCTCGGCTAAAAGCTCTCAGCGGCTGAAAAACAAGCTGTTTGCCGCTACAGGGCTTTTTTGCTATTCTGACTTTGTGTTGTTTGAAGGCCACAACATGTATATTGTGGATGAAGCGGAGGCAATTGAGAACTTTTTTGGTCTGCGTGCCAGTGTAGAGGCGATGAGCCTTGCCATGTACCTTTCTGAATTGCTAAGCACGCTTGCGCCCGAGGGCGAAGAGGCTATGGCACAGTTGCGGCTGCTGCTGAACAGCTTTTCGCTGATCAGTAAGGGTCAAAAAGACCTGTACCAAATTAAGCTGATTTGTGAATTGCGTGCGCTGGCCAATGCGGGCTATATGCCAGACATTGTCGCCTGTGGCAGCTGTGGTTGCTACGAGGATACCGCGTTTTTCTTTGACCTTGAACAAGGTACACTGCTTTGCGGTGGCTGTGCGGCAAAACAGGGCAGGCAGGTCAACCTTTCGGGCGCAGAGCTTGCGGCAATGCGCCATATTTTGTATAGTGAACATGAAAAGGCGTTTGGCTTTACCTTGGTGCCCCAAAAGATGAAACACCTTTCTGCCATTGTAACAGCCTATGTTGTACGGCAGCTGGATCACCGTTTTAAAAGCCTTGACTTTTTGCAAACGGTGCTGCCCTGAGGAGCGAGAGAATGAAACAAAGATATTTGCAACACCTTGAATTTTATAAAATTGTAGAGCAGGCGGCACAAAACTGTGTCTGCCCAGAGGCTGCGCAGCAACTGCGCGCAGTGCAGTGTGGGCAGGACGTAGAACAGGTGCGCAGTGAGCTTGCCAAGACGGACGCAATGACCGTGCGGTACCTGCGTGTTGGCCCACCGCGCCTTGCGCAGGTGCAAGATATTGTGCCTACGGTGCAGCGTGCGCAAAAGGGCGGCGTGCTTTCTATGGCAGAGCTTTTGCTGTTTGCCCACACACTGCGCAACTTTGAATCGCTGCTGTCGTGGTATTCGACGCAGGATGCCGCCGGCCCCAAGGAAGACCGTGTGTTGGATGATCTGTTCTATTCCATCACAGAACACCCCGCGCTGTCTAAAAGCATCAATGAAGCTATTTTATCTGAGACCGAAATGGCAGACACCGCAAGTGATACATTGCTGGACATTCGCCGTAAGATCCGCACCGCCGAAAGCAATATCCGCGACCGGCTGGAAGGGATGATCAAATCTCCCTCCACGCAAAAATATTTACAGGACGCGGTTGTCAGCATGCGCAGCGGCCGGTTTGTCGTGCCGGTCAAGGCAGAATTTCGCGGTGAAGTGGGTGGCGTTATTCACGACGTGTCCTCGTCTGGTGCCACGCTGTTTGTAGAGCCTAGTGCCGTGGTGGAGCTGAATGCCCGCATTTTGCAGCTGCGCAGCCAGGAGCAAGAGGAAATTGAGCGCATTTTAGAGGCGTTTTCTTCCGCCGCCGCGGCAACACAGCCGTTTTTTGGCGTCAGTTACCATGCCATGCTGGAAGTGGATACGCTGCTGGCAAAGGCAAAGCTTGCCGCCGACCAGGGGGCAACGATGCCGGCGGTCACAAATGGCAATGGCTTTTATCTGCTGCATGCCCGCCACCCATTGCTTGACCGCAAAACGGCGGTGCCTGTGGATATTGAGCTGGGGCGTGATTATGACACCATGATCATCACCGGCCCCAATACCGGTGGCAAAACCGTCAGTTTAAAAACGGCAGGGCTGCTGCTTGCTATGGCGGCCTGCGGGTTTTTAATCCCGGCGTCCGAGCGCAGTGAAGTGTGCCTGTTTCGTGAAATACTGGTAGACATTGGCGATGAGCAGAGCATTGAACAAAGCCTTTCCACCTTTTCGGGCCACATTAAAAACATTGTCGATATTTTAAAAGAGGCGGGCCCCGACACATTGGTACTGCTGGATGAGCTGGGGGCGGGTACTGATCCGGCCGAAGGCGCTTCGCTTGCGGTGTCGGTCATTGAGACACTGCGCGAAAAGGGCAGCCGCATCATGGCGACTACTCACTATGGCGAACTGAAAGTATTTGCGCTTGAAACCCCGGGGGTACAAAATGCCGGGTGCGAATTTGACCTTGAAACCTTGCGCCCCACCTACCGGTTGAGCGTTGGGGTGCCGGGGCGCTCGAATGCGTTTTTGATTGGCGAAAAGCTGGGGCTACCCGCAAGTGTCATCCGGCGGGCACAGCTGCACCTTTCGGCTGAAGACCAGCGCTTTGAAACCGTGCTGGGCCAGCTTGAGGATTTGAAGCTGGAAATCAAAGACGACCAGACAGAAATTGAACGGCTGAAATATGTTGCGGCAAACCAGCTTGCAGTGGCAAAAGAAGAACGGGACGAGCTGATTCGCCAGGGCGAAGAAGCCCTTGCCGCGGCAACACGCAAGGCAAAAGAGCTGGAACAAAAGGTGCAGGACACCGCGTACGGCTTAATGGACGAGATGAAAGCGCTGCAAAAGCAGGAAAACCTGACGGCAACGCAGAAGCTACAACGTGCACGCCAAATAGCACGGCGGGATGCCGCGGGCATTACCGAGGGCCTTGCCAGCCCAAAAGAAGAAATTACGTATATCCCACTTACCCGCGTTAAAGTGGGGCAGGTGGTTATGCTGGCACAGCTTGGCCAGCATGCCACCGTAAAAGGCCTGCCGGACCGCAATAATATGGTGGAGGTCGTTTGCGGTGCCATCAAGACAAAAGTGCCGCTTTCTGGTTTAATGGCAGCAGCAGAGCCCAGCAGTAAAAAAAGCAGGCCGCAGCCCAAATACCGCAGCAGCGGGGCAAATGCCAGTGTGACCCGTAGTGCGGCCATGGAAATCAATTTAATTGGGATGACTGCTGAAGAAGCCGTGATGGAGGCCGAGCGCTTTATTGATGGCGCAATGATCAGCGGTATGACCACCGTATGGCTGATTCACGGTAAGGGTGCGGGTATCCTGCGCAAAGCCTTACATACAATGCTCAAAGGCAATAAATCCGTCAAAAGCTACCGCCTTGGCAATTATGGCGAGGGCGAGGACGGTGTGACCGTAGTAGAGTTAAAGTAAGCAACAAAAAGCGCCCCGTGCTTTGAAGCATGGGGCGCTTTGTATTAAAGAGGGCGGGCCTATGGGGGCCCGCAAAGCAGTACTGGTTTTACAGTTCTTCTTTAGTTGGGGCTTGCTCTGCCTTTTTGGCGGTGGCCCGCTTTTTTGCAGGGGCTTTTTTAGCGCTGGCGCGTCTTTTTTGGGCGGCCGCCGCCGCTTTAGCTTTTTGCTTTGCAATGTCCGCTACAGGGTCAGAAGTGCTCCGCACCCCGGTAGCAGGCCGGCGGCGGGTAGGCTTATGTGTCTCGGTTTTATGGGGTACCGAGGCAGCTTCGGCTAGTTGCTCTGCCGGTACGGTGGGCTGTGGCTCTTTTGTCTGTGTGCCGGGTTTCTTTTTCGGCCAACTAAAAAGGTGCTTTTTGGTGTCACCCTGTTTTGGCTGCGGCCGGCGTGGCTCGGCCCCCTGGTTAAAACGCCGCTTTACTTTAATGGGTACTGGCAACCCCAGTTCAATTAAGCTGTGGTGCAATGCGGCTGCACTTTTAAACCGCAGCCCTGTCATACCAAGCGATTCTGCGGCAGCTACGTTTGTGGGGCTATCGTCGATGAACAGTGTTTCAGCAGGGGATAACTCATAAGTATTCAGCAGCAATTTGAAAATTTCAGGGTCCGGTTTTGCTGTTTTGGCGGCAAAGCTGGGCACGCCCCCCTCAAACAACTGCATAAACCTGCGGCGCTGCTGAAACATCAGGTAGATATCCTCCGGGATGTTGGACAAAAAGTACAGGTGATGGCCGGAATGGCGCAGTGCAAGAATCAGGTCGACCGTATCAAGTTTAGTAATCAGCAGTTCACGCCAGTCGTCCAGCACCAGCTGTGCCTCATAGCGGTGCTGCCCCGCAGCTTCCAGCATATGGCGCTCGGCCAAAGCACGCGTGATCTTGCCCTGATCCAGCAACTTCCACTCTTCACTGTCAAAAATAATACTGTATAAAAATTCTTCCAGTTCTGCATTATTGAACAATTTACTCAAATAACCTTTGGGGTCGTAATCAACAAGAACGCCACCAATATCAAAAACAATATTCTTATACAAGGCGCTTTCCTCCGGTTTGTAATGCCGCTTTTCAAGGCAAAATAATGTGTCATTAACTTTTATATTGTAACACTTTTCCTCTTATTTTAAAAGTGCGAAAACATCTTTTCACAAAACGTATCAGTGGTGTTGTATAAAATGCCGGAACGCGGGGCTTTTGTGTGCCAAAATAGCCAAAACGACAATTTGTCAAGAAGGTAAAAAGGAAATAATTTACAAAAACAAAAGAATAATTTTAAAAATGTTGCATAAATATCCTGAATGCTTTAAAATAAACCATAATCCATCCGTCTAGCCTGCCGGGGTGGGCAGGGGCAAGGATGAAGAAAAAGAGGGAGTGCTTCGCATGAAAAAGTTATTGTCATTGTTCGCGGTAGCAGTACTGGCGTTTTCATTGGTTGCCTGCGGCGGGAAACAGGCATCCTCGGCTCAGTCTGGTACTAAAGAAGATGTGCTCAAAGTTGGTATGGAGTGTGCTTATGCGCCGTTCAACTATACCCAGACCGATGATTCCAACAATGCGGCCGAGATTGACGGCGGCGGCTATGCCGGCGGGTACGACGTACAGGTCGCACAAAAAATCGCCGATGCGCTGGGTAAAAAGTTGCTGGTGGAAAAAATGGAATGGGATGGCTTGCTGCCCGCGTTGACCTCCGGCAAAATTGATATGATTATCGCCGGTATGTCCCCAACCGATGAGCGCAAAGAGTCGATTGATTTTTCCGATAACTACTACGTTTCAGACCTTGTCATGGTTGTGCGCAAAGACGGTGCTTATGCCAAAGCCACCTCGCTGGCCGATTTTAGCGGTGCCAAAATCACAGCACAGCTCAACACGTTCCATTACACCGTCGTTGACCAGATCCCCGGTGTGGATAAGCAGACGGCAATGGAAGATTTCCCGACCATGATCGTTGCACTGCAATCCGGTAAAATTGATGGTTATATTTCCGAGCGTCCGGGCGCAATGTCGGCACAGATGTCGAACCCGGACCTGACCTACATCGCATTTGATGCAGGCAAGGGCTTTGATTACAGCACCGATGAGGGCGCAGTAGCGGTCGGCATCAAAAAGGGTAGCGATTTGAAAGACCAGATCAATAAAGTGCTTGTCGGCATCACTGAGGATGACCGCCAGAGCATGATGGAAACTGCGATTGCAAACCAGCCTGCGGCAGAATAACGCACCGCCAGCAGGTTGTTATTAATGAAAACGTTAGGCCAAGACACTATCCGGGCAAATTGTCCGGATAGTGCTTTGCTGTCTAAAAAAAAGGGGAGCTGAACACATGGAACGCAGCTTTTTTGACTGGGTCGTTTACATCCTGCAAAAATATGGGATGGATCTGCTGAAAGGCACCGGCACGACCATGCTGATTGCGGTAATTGGCACGATTGTTGGCTTTTTGATCGGGCTTTTGATTGGCTGTATTCGTACGATACCGATTAGTGCCAAAGACAAGCCCGTTAAAAAAGCTTTGCTGAAACTTGTGAACCTTCTGCTCAATATCTATATTGAAGTGTTTCGCGGTACACCAATGATGGTGCAGGCCACTGTGATTTACTTTGGCCTGATGGAGGCATTCGGTATTGACATGAGCCCGCTTACCGCCGGCCTGCTTGTCGTTTCGATCAACACCGGCGCTTATATGGCAGAGATTGTGCGCGGCGGCATCCAGTCGATCGATCGTGGCCAGTACGAGGCCGCACATGCACTGGGGCTTTCACACTGGGGCGCCATGTTCAATGTGATTTTGCCACAGGCAATTCGCAATATTTTACCGGCAATCGGTAACGAATTTGTTGTCAACATCAAAGATACCTCGGTGCTAAACGTCATCAGCGTGACCGAGTTATTCTTCTCTACACGCTCCATCAAAGGCGCCCTGGCCCGCACCTACGAGCCGTTTTTGATTTGCGGCGTCATTTATTTGATTTTGACCTTTACAACGACCCGCATTTTGCGGCTGATTGAAAAGAAGATGGATGGCCCGGACAGTTACACAATTTTAGGTTCTGGCTCGTCGGCTACTGCGCCGATGAAAGTATTGCCGAAAAAGGGGGCGCACTGAAATGGAAGAAGTCATTCGCATTGAGGGCTTGCGCAAATCTTTTGGGCAGAACGAAATTTTAAAGGGCATCGATTTTTCAATTCAAAAGGGTGAGGTCGTCTGCCTGATCGGGGCTTCCGGCAGCGGCAAGTCCACCATGCTGCGCTGCATCAACTTGCTGGAAGTTGCTACCGGCGGTGCTATCTATTTTCACGGTACCAATATTTTAGAGCAGACCCGCGGCACGCGCGATTACTGTGCAAAGCTGGGTATGGTGTTTCAAAGCTTCAACCTGTTTGAAAATTTGACTGCACTGCAAAACTGTGTGATGCCCCAGCGCAAGGTGCTGCATCGCGAAAAAGTGGCGGCAGAGCGCACGGCAATGGAGTATTTGTCAAAGGTAGGCATGGAGCAGTACGCCAACGCAAAGCCGCGCCAGCTTTCCGGTGGGCAAAAGCAGCGCGTTGCCATTGCGCGCGCACTTTCTATGGAGCCGGAGGCAATGTTGTTCGACGAGCCCACCAGCGCACTGGACCCGGAGATGGTGGGCGAAGTGCTGAAAGTCATTCGTGACCTCGCCGACAGTGGGCTGACGATGCTGATCGTCACGCACGAAATGGCGTTTGCCCGGGAGGTTGCCGACCGCATTGTGTTTATGGCGGACGGTGTGATTGAAGAGCAGGGTACGCCGGAAGAAATTTTTGACCACCCCCGCAGTGAGCGCACCCGGCAATTTTTGTCGCGGTTTCATGCCGCACAGCAGAATGGCTAAATGTTATAATTTCACCATACCCCGGCAACTGCCGGGGTATGGTTTTTATCAAATCGTGGCGCGACAAAACTACCGTGCAAGTTGCCACAAAGGGGCTTGTGTTTTTTGTCAGAATATGATACACTAATTCGGCAATACGCACGCATTGCTTTGTTTACGTGTGCCCCAGCCTTGCCGGCCGGAGGTGGTAAACAACTGCGGCAATGCGGAGGAAAAACAATTTTTAGGAGGACTTATTTATGGCAGTCGTATCAATGAAACAACTTCTCGAAGCCGGTGTTCACTTTGGCCACCAGACCCGTCGGTGGAACCCCAAAATGAAGAAGTTCATCTTCACCGAGCGCAACGGCATTTACATCATCGATTTGCAGAAGACCGTCAAAATGCTGGATTCCGCGTACAACTTTGTGCGTGACCTTGCAGCAGAGGGCGGCACAGTGCTGTTTGTCGGCACCAAAAAGCAGGCACAGGATTCCATCCGTGAAGAGGCCGAGCGTTGCGGCATGTACTTTGTGAATGCCCGCTGGCTGGGCGGCACCCTGACCAACTTCCGCACTATTCGCAAGCGTATCGACCGTATGGAGCAGCTGAAGAAAATGCGCGAGGATGGCACGTTTGACCTGCTGCCCAAAAAAGAAGTGGTCAAGCATGAGCTGGAAATTGAAAAGTTGGAAAAATTCCTTGGCGGCGTGAAAGACATGAACAAACTGCCGAAAGCAATGTTTATTGTCGACCCGCACAAAGAGCGCATCGCTGTTTCGGAAGCAAAAAAACTGAATATCCCCATCATCGCGATTGTGGATACCAACTGTGACCCGGATGAGATCGATCACATCATCCCCGGCAACGACGATGCCATTCGTGCCGTGCGCCTGATTTCGGGTGCAATGGCTGACGCGGTGCTGGAAGGCCGCCAGGGCGTTGCGGATGCCGCACAGGAGCAGAAGGCAGCCGAGGGCGCCGAAGCTTAAGGTGTGCAACCATAACGATGATAAGTGAATACAGGAGGTAACTGAAATTATGGCTTCTTTTAGTGCAATGGACGTAAAAACCCTGCGTGAGCAGACCGGTTGTGGCATGATGGATTGCAAAAAGGCCCTGACCGATGCAGACGGTGATTTTGACAAGGCGGTTGAACTGCTGCGTGAAAAAGGCCTTGCAGCCCAGACCAAAAAGGCCGGCCGCATTGCTGCCGAGGGTATGGTTTACGCTGAAGTAGATACCGATAAAAAGGTTGGCGTTGTTGTTGAAGTGAACGCCGAGACCGACTTTGTCGCAAAGAACGACAAGTTTAAGTCGCTGGTGTACGGCGTTGCCCGTGCAATCATTGACCAAAACCCCGCTGACGTAGAGGCGTTGCTGGCCTGCAAAATGGAGGACGGCACTGTTGAGACCGCCTTGCAGGAGCGCATTTTGGTGATTGGCGAAAACATGAAGATTCGTCGTTTCACCCGCTACGAGGGCGATTGTGTTTCGTATATTCATGGCGGCGGTACCCATGCAGTGCTGGTTGCGTTTGACACCGACCTTGCTGGCAACCCCGATTTTGAAGTCTGCGGTAAAGATGTTGCGATGCAGATCGCGGCTTCGAACCCCTCTTACATCAACGAGAGCGAAGTGCCTGCGGATGTAATCGACAACGAGAAGAAAATTCTGCTCGCTCAGATCGAAAACGACCCCAAAATGGCCAGCAAGCCCGAGCAGGTCAAGACCAAAATGGTCGAAGGCCGCATCGGCAAGTATTACAAGGAAAACTGCCTGCTTGACCAGCCGTTCGTAAAAGACGACAAAATCAGCGTTGGCCAGTACCTTGCTGACACCGCTAAGAAACTTGGCGGCAAGATTGGCGTTCTGCGCTTTGAGCGCTATGAAAAAGGCGAAGGCCTTGAGAAAAAGCAGGAAGATTTTGCTGCTGAAATTGCCGGCATGGTGAAATAAGATATATGCGAAAAGGGCTGCTCTTATGGGCAGCTCTTTTTTTGCGCAAAATTGGCGGTAAAAGCTGCTATGATGCGGGTTTTGTGCGGTTTTATAATATACAACAGTGGCAGGGCGCCGCGCCGTTGCAGCCGAGACTTGTTTTGGCAGTTGCCGGTTTGTGCTTTACAAGCGGGGGTAACTATTGTAAAATAGAGTGAGCCAATATACGGGCTGTTTGCCCGATGAAATAGCATTTTAGGCGGTGGTTTATTGTTGGAACTGAAATACAAACGAATTTTGCTCAAATTGTCCGGGGAAGCCCTTGCCGGCGACCAGAAAGTCGGTATCGATTACCCCACGGTGCTGCGCATCTGCGAAAGTATTCGCAAGGCACAGGCGCTTGGGGCGGAAATTGCCATTGTGGTGGGCGGCGGTAACTTTTGGCGCGGCCGCTCCAGCGGTGATATGGAGCGCACGCGTGCCGACCAGATCGGCATGCTGGCAACGGTAATGAATGCCCTTGCCGTTGCGGATGCGCTCGAGCATCTGGGCCTTGAAGTGCGGGTGCAAACAGCGATTACGATGCAGCAGATTGCAGAGCCCTATATCCGCAACCGCGCAACCCGTCACCTTGAAAAAGGCCGTGTTGTAATTTTAGCCTGTGGCACCGGTAACCCATTTTTCTCAACCGACACGGCCTCTGCGTTGCGTGCGGCCGAGATCAATGCGGATGTTGTGTTTAAGGCGACGATGGTGGATGGCGTGTACGATAAGGACCCGCATAAATTCAGCGACGCAAAAAAATACCACACTTTAACATTTACCCGCGTGCTGAACGAGCAATTGGCGGTAATGGACTCCACTGCGGCCACGATGTGCCGTGACAACAGCCTGCCGCTGTTGGTGTTTGATATTTCCGACCCTGAAAATATTGTCCGTGCTGTGCGCGGCGAGGATATTGGTACATTAGTGAAGGAGGAGCAATGAGATGAGTGAAATCGTTCAAAAATATGAATCCAAGATGGAAAGTGCTGTTGACCACTTTTCCCGCGAACTTTTGACCATCCGCGCGGGCCGCGCAAACCCAGGTATTCTGGACCATGTGACCGTGGATTATTATGGCACGCCGACCCCAATCAATCAGGTAGCGGCAATCTCGGTTTCAGAGGCGCGAATTCTTACCATTCAGCCGTGGGACGCTTCGATGTTGCACATGATCGAAAAAGCAATTCTCACCAGTGATATCGGCATCAACCCCACAAACGATGGCCGCATCATGCGCCTTGTGTTTCCGTCCCCGACAGAGGAACGCCGCAAGGCCCTGACAAAAGAAGCGCAGAAAATGGCGGAGGAAGCAAAAATCGCCGTGCGCAATGTGCGCCGTGAAGCCATGGATAAATTTAAAGCACAAAAAAAGAACAGCGAACTGACCGAGGATGACCAGAAGCGCCTTGAAGAAGAGATGCAGAAGGTAACCGATAAGTTCATTAAAAAAATCGATCAGGTTTGCGAAGACAAGATCAAAGAGATCATGGAGATCTGATGCAGCAGCAAAAGTGCCGGGCCGCATGCAATATGTGCGGCTCGGCCTTTTCCGAAACCGGGAGGGTAGCGCATGGCACAGACAAATAGCAGCGCACAGGGGCTGCATATCGGTTTTATTATGGATGGGAATGGCAGGTGGGCCAAAAAGCGCGGGTTACCGCGCAATATGGGGCATTCTAAGGGCGCACAGGTTTTTCAGGATATGGTGAAATATTGTAAGCAGCTTGGGGTGCAGGCGGTTACCTTTTACGCGTTTTCTACAGAAAACTGGAAACGCCCGCAGGATGAAGTGGATGCCATTATGAAGCTGCTGAAAGAGTATCTGCTGCGTGCATTTGACTATAAAAAAGAGGATAACCGCATTATCGTGCTGGGAGACAGGTCGGTGCTAACCCCTGAAATCCAGCAGCTTATCTTTGAAATTGAGGACGGTACAAAGCAAAACACCGGCATGACCATCAATGTGGGTATTAATTATGGCGGCAGGGAAGAAATGACCCATGCCGCGCGTGCCCTGGCCCAGCAGGTGGCGGACGGCAAGCTGTTGCCACAGCAAATTAATGAAGACCTGTTTGCAGGGCAGCTGTATACCGCCGGCCAAAAAGACCCTGATTTTATTTTGCGCCCCAGTGGGGAAAAACGACTGTCGAACTTTATGCTGTGGCAGTCAGCCTATGCTGAGTTTATTTATATGGATGTGCTTTGGCCCGATTTTACAAGAAAAGATTTGGACTGGGCGATTGCCGAATTTAACAGCCGCAGCCGGCGCTATGGCGGCCTTTAAGCCGCAGTGGGAGGTTTACCAATGAAAACACGGGTCATTACTTCGCTGGTCGGTATTCCCATTCTTTTTTTAGCGTTGTATTTTTACAACACTTTCTTTTTTAACCTGATTATTGCGGCGCTTTGCCTGATGGCTTTATACGAAATCGTCAGTGCGTTTCAAATTAAAAATCCGTTTTGGCTGTACCTTGCCTTGGTGCCAATGGAGCTCATTTTAATGCTGAGCGAACGGCAGAGCATCCGCCGGTTTATCCCGCTCTTGCTGTTCTTGTTTATTGTATATATCGCCGTTTGCGTAATTTTTGAATTTCGCGAACTCAGTTTTGCGCAGATCAGCGAAACAATTTTGTTTTGTGGCATTGTGGTATTTGGCTTTTATGCCATTATCTCATTTAAGGTTCTGCTGCCGTTTGAGCAATATCATTATGATGCCCTGTACCTGATCATGCTGGGCTTTGGCTTTGCATGGGGCGGGGACACGATGGCCTATTTTACCGGCAGAGCTTTTGGCAAGCATAAGCTTGCCCCCACCCTTAGCCCGCATAAAACGATAGAGGGTGCCGTGGGCGGCATTTTGGGTAGCATTTTGCTGGGGCTGCTGTTTACATGGCTTTACTCTTTGTTGCTGCCGGTCTTCGAGCCGGGTACCTCTGCGTCAATCAGCGGGCTTAACTACCTGATGGTGTGTGGTGTGGGTGCGGTTGCCAGCGTGCTGGGCATTATGGGCGATTTGTTTACCTCCGGCATTAAACGGCAGTGCGGTATTAAAGATTATGGGTCAATTTTCCCCGGGCACGGCGGTATTCTGGACCGTTTTGACAGTGTGATCTTTGTCATGCCGTTTGTATCGCTGCTCAGCCGGGTACTGCCGTTTGTGCAGCGCTGACCCCCAAAGAAGGGACACAAATGACCAAAAAAATTACGTTACTGGGTTCCACCGGTTCTATTGGCAAACAAACGCTGGATGTGTTGCGGGCGCAGGGGTATCAGGTGTTTGGCCTTGCGGTAAACCGCAGCACAGAGCAGTTGTTGTTGCAAATTGCGGAGTTTCACCCCAGTGTGGTTGCGGTTGCAGACGAAACTGCGGCGCAGCAGGTGCGCGATGCGGTTGTGACGATGCAAAACCCGCCTGCGGTGTTGGGCGGCGCGGCCGGCCTTTGTGAACTTGCCGCGATGCCGGGTGCACAGCTGGTGCTAAACGCAATTGTCGGTATTGCCGGCCTTGCCCCCAGCCTTGCGGCGATTGAAAGCGGCAAAGACCTTGCACTTGCCAACAAAGAGAGCCTTGTGACCGGCGGCGCGCTGGTTACACAGGCAGTGCGGCAGCACGGGGTGCACCTGCTACCGGTAGACAGCGAACATTCTGCTATTTTTCAGTGCTTGCAAGATGCGGCATCTGCAAAAGCGCTAAATAAGATTCTACTCACGGCCTCTGGTGGGCCGTTTTTTGGCAAAACGCGTGCCGAGTTGCAAACGGTAAAAGCCGCTGATGCCCTAAAACACCCCAACTGGAGCATGGGCAGTAAAATTACAATCGACAGTGCCTCACTGATGAACAAAGGGCTGGAACTGATAGAAGCCGTTTGGCTGTTTGGTGTGACACCACAGCAGGTGCAGGTAGTCGTACAGCGGCAAAGCATCATTCACTCGATGGTGCAGTTCAACGACAATTCGGTTTTAGCACAGCTTGGTGTACCGGATATGCGTATCCCCATTCAATACGCGCTTACCTGGCCGCAGCGGGTACCCGGCCCGGCGCCGGAGCTTGATTTTACAACCCTTGGGCCGCTGACGTTTGATGTGGCGGACGAAGAGACCTTTTGCAGCCTTGCGGCGGCAAAGCAGGCCATTGGGCTGGGCGGCCTTGTGCCAACGGCGCTTAATGGTGCAAACGAAAAAGCGGTAGAGCTGTTTTTGCAGGGCAAAATTAGCTTTTTGCAAATCGGTGAAATCGCGCAGCGCACGGTACAGCATTTCAGTGGTGCCGTGGGCAGTTATACCTTACAGGACGTATTTGATTGCGACGCCGAGGCGCGGCGTTTTGCACAGCAGAACACAGGCGGTCGTTAGCCGTACCGTAAAACAACTGGCCCAAAGCCGGTATTTGTTGAAGGAGAAGCTATGTCTTTACTCATTACGATTCTGGTGTCGATTTTGGTGTTTGGTGGTGTCATTTTTATTCACGAGTTTGGCCATTTTGCAACAGCCAAGCTTTGCGGTATTAAAGTAAATGAATTTGCACTTGGTATGGGGCCTACAGTGTTCCATTTTACGCGCGGTGAAACGACCTACGCACTGCGTCTGCTGCCGATTGGCGGCTTTGTAAGCATGGAAGGGGAGGACGAGGAGTCGGCCGATGAGCATTCGTTTACCCGTGCCCCTGTTTATAAACGTATTTTGGTGGTGGTTGCCGGTGCGGTGATGAACCTTGTACTTGGGTTTGTGGTGCTGCTGATTTTAGTTTCGCAGCAAAGCGCAATCACCAGCCGCACGGTCAGCCAGTTTTCCGAAAACGCCTCTACGCAGGCAAGCGGGCTTGCACTGGGGGACGAAATTATTGCGGTCAACGGGCGGCGCTGCTTTATCGCCGACGACATTGTATACGAGTTTATGCGTACCCAAAACGGTACGGCAGACCTCACTGTTTTGCGGGATGGTAAAAAAGTGGAGTTGCCACAAGTGAAGTTTGAAACCAAAAAACAAGCGGACGGTTCTAGCGGTCTTGTGATCGACTTTAAGGTGCTGCCGCTGGAAAAGACCCCGCTGAATGTATTGCGGGAGGGTGGGCTATGGACGGCGTCTCTCTCTCGCATGATTTTCCTCAGCCTTATTGACCTTGTCTCCGGGCGGGTGGCGGTCAACAATCTGTCCGGCCCGGTAGGCATTGTCACGGTCATCAGCGAAGCGGTGTCGGTGGGGTGGCAACCTATTTTGATGATCCTTGCCATGATTACCATCAACCTCGGCATTTTTAACCTGATTCCGTTCCCCGCGCTGGACGGTGGCAAACTGATTTTGTTGATTATTGAGGGGATACGCCGCCGCCCACTGGCGCAAAAATATGAAATTGCCATCAATCTGGGTGGTTTTGCGGTGCTGATGCTGTTAATGGTGTTTGTGACATACAACGACATTGCGCGGTTAATACACTGACCGTGGCTGCGGCAGAAAGGACCTTTAACATGAGAATGCTTCGAAAAGAAGTGAAGATAGGCAACATCATCATCGGGGGTAATCACCCGATTGCCGTACAAAGTATGCTAAACCGGCCAATCAGTGATATTGCGGGCAACGTGGCGCAGGCCAAAAGCCTTGCTGCGGCGGGTTGCCAAATTATCCGGGTAACAGTGCCGCACGAGCAGGACGCAAAAGTGGTCGCGGCAATCAAAGAGGCCGTTGACCTGCCGCTTGTCGCGGATATCCATTTTGATTACCGCGCGGCCATTGCCGCGGCCGTGGCCGGCGCAGATAAAATACGTATTAACCCCGGCAACATTGGCGGTGACGACCGCGTTGCCGCTGTGGTGCAGGCATGTAAAGCGAAAAACCTGCCCATCCGCATTGGGGTCAATGCCGGTAGCCTAGAAAAAGACCTGCTGGCAAAGTACGGGGCACCAACACCGGAAGCCTTGTGCGAAAGCGCCCTGCGCCATGTTGCCATTTTGCAGCGTCACGATTTTGACAATATCGTCATCAGCATCAAATCCAGCCATGTGCCTACGGTGCTGGCCGCTTACCGTTTGCTGGCGCAGCGCTGTGAGTACCCGCTGCACATTGGTGTCACCGAGGCGGGTACTTATCGCATGGGGCTCATTAAATCTGCCATGGGCATTGGCGGGCTGTTGCTTGACGGCATTGGCGACACCCTGCGGGTGTCGCTGACCGATGCGCCCGAAAAAGAAGTGCAGGCGGGGTTTGACATTCTGCGTGCTGCCGGGTTTGCCGTGCCCGGGCCGGAAATCATCAGTTGCCCTACCTGCGGGCGCACTAACATCGACATCGCTAAAATTGCGCAAGAAGTTGAAGAACGCCTGCATGGCTGTAAAAAACAGATCAAAGTCGCCGTGATGGGGTGTGTGGTCAATGGCCCGGGCGAAGCCAAAGAGGCGGATATCGGGATTGCCGGTGGGGTAGACAGCGCAGTGCTGTTTATCAAAGGACAGCAGATCCGCACGCTGCGTGGAGATATTGTAGGCCAGTTGATCGGGGAAATCGAAAAGCTGTGACCCTTTTCAGGGCAACGAAAATGGTTAAAAGGGGGGATGCGGTTTGGAAGCACTGATTTTAAAGCTATGGCCAGAGGTTGGCGGCGAGCTGGGCGAAAAGCTGGCGGGCGCGGCGGTAAAAGCCGTTGCGGTAGACCGTGCGGCTGCGCTGGTTTCTGTTACGCTGTGCGCTACGGTGCCTTTTACAGCGCAAGAACAACAACAACTTGCCCAGTTGCTGACAGGCCGCTTTGAGGGGTTTCGTGTGCAGGTGCGCAGCGCCCTGCAATACGAGGACCTTGGCCCTGCTGAGCTATTGGTGCTGGCGGAGGAGCTGAAGCGCGAAGGGTTGCCCCTAAATGGCTTTTTAGAGGGGTGCGGTATTGAAGTTGAAGGGCAGACGATTACAATTGATGTTTGCCACGGTGATGTACTGCTGAACCAGATGGGGTTTGCCGAAAAAATGGCGCAGTGTGTGCGCAAGGCGACCGGTGTGTTACCGGTTGTAAAGCTGATTTGCTCAAAGCGCCCCAGCGCAGAAAAAGTAGAGGCAAAAATGCTGGCAAAACAGCCGGCACCACAGGCTCAGGCTGCTGCACGCGGGCCGTCGCGCAGCGTAAAAACTGAAATTGCCGTCGACGGGCTAGAGCTGACCGACACGCCGCCAAGGCTAGTCAACGGCAGGCCGTTTAAAGCCAATAACGTGACAGCCATTAAAGACCTTGGGCAGGACAGCGGCAAAGTGACGGTTTGGGGCGACGTGTTTGCAAATGAAGTCAAAGGCAGTTTTCGCAAAATCTACCGCATTGCTATTGCGGACAAAACTTCTTCGATTAATTTAAAAATCAGGCCGGAGCTCGACGAAAACACCGAGCGTTGGGACAATATTCAGCCGGGCGACACGTTGATTGTCAAAGGCCTGTGCAGCTATGACCGGTACGAGAACGACTATGTCATTATGCCGTTTGACGTGCTGAAGGTCGAGCGCCGCGGGCGCGAGGACCATGCCGAGCACAAGCGCATTGAACTGCATTTGCATACGAAGCTCAGCGCAATGGACGCAATGGGCGACCCGGGGGCGGCGGTGCGGCTTGCGGCACGCTTTGGTCACCCGGCTATCGCCATTACTGACCACGGCGTGGTGCAGGGCTTCCCGGAAGCGATGCTGGAAGCAGATAATGTAAAAAAGAAAAACCCTGACTTCAAGCTGATCTACGGTTGTGAGGCCTATTTTGTCGACGACATGGTGGATGTGTTGTACGGCGACGGGCACGGCAGCTTGCGGGGCAGCTTTATTTCGTTTGATATTGAAACGACCGGCCTTTCGCCCAAAGAGGACCGCATCACTGAAATTGGTGCGGTAAAAATAGAAAATGGTGCGGTGACGCAGGTATTCAATACTTTTGCAGACCCGCAGCGGCCCATCCCGCCCAAAATCACGCAGCTAACCGGCATCACCGATGAAATGGTGCGCGGTGCACCCAGCCAGGGCGAAGCCGTGAAAGCTTTTTTAGACTTTGCAGGGGATTTAACGTTGATTGCGCACAATGCGCACGGGTTTGATATCCGGTTTATCCGCGTGGCGGCACAAGCTGCGGGGCTTCCGTTCAACAACCCCTATATCGACACGCTGCCGCTGGCGCAAGCGATGTACAAGCTGAGAAATTATAAGCTGGACACCGTTGCAAACCATTTGGAATTACCGCCCTTCAATCACCACCGGGCAAGCGACGATGCCAAAATTTTGGCAGAAATCTTTATCCGCATGATCGAAGAACTGGAGTTTAAGGGCGTTCGGGATATTGAAGAGATCAACACCGGCCTTGGCAGTACACGGGCACTTTCAAAGCGCAACTTTCACATGATTTTGCTGGTGCGCAACCAAATCGGGTTAAAAAACCTGTACAAGCTGGTTTCGTTTGCCCATACGCAGCATTTCTTTAAGGTGCCGCGCATCCCGCGCAGCTTGTTGCTGCAATACCGCGAAGGGCTGCTGGTCGGCAGTGCATGTGAAGCCGGTGAGCTTTACAGGGCTGTGGTAGAAGCCCGCAGCCACGAAGAGCTGGTGAAAATCGCAAAGTTTTACGATTTTCTGGAAGTGCAGCCGGTGGGTAACAATGAGTTTATGGTGCGCGAGGGCCTTGTGAACAGCGAAGAGGAAATTCGCAATTTTAACCGCACTATTGTCAAATTGGCAAAGGAGCTGAAAAAGCCCTGTGTCGCCACCGGGGATGTGCATTTTTTAGAGCCGGAGGATGCCGCTTACCGTGCGGTTTTGCAGGCGGGCAACGGGTTTAAGGATGCCGACAACCAGGCCCCGCTGTACTTCCGCACCACCGATGACATGTTGCAAGAATTTGCCTATATGGGCAAAGAAAAGGCGTTTGAGCTGGTAGTGACGAACCCGGGTATTCTGGCGGATATGATCGACGGCGACATTCGTGCCATCCCCCGTGGTACCTATGCCCCCACCATTGAGGGGGCAGACGAGATGTTGCGCACCGCCACAATGAACAATGCGCGCGCGCGCTATGGTGACCCATTGCCCGAAGTGGTGGAAAAACGCCTCACGCGCGAGCTGGATAGCATTATCAAGCACGGGTTTTCGGTGCTGTATGTTATCGCGGTCAAGCTGGTGGCTTACTCTAACGAGCACGGGTATCAAGTGGGCAGCCGTGGCAGCGTCGGCTCTTCTGCCGTTGCAAATTTTTCTGGCATTTCAGAGGTCAACCCGTTGCCGCCGCATTACCTGTGCCCCCAATGCCGGTACAGCGAATTTTTTGACGACGGTTCGGTAGCGGATGGGTTTGACCTGCCCGACCGCAAGTGCCCGCGCTGCGGGGCGGACCTTGCGATGGACGGGCACGATATCCCGTTTGAGACCTTTTTGGGGTTTGACGGCGACAAAGAGCCGGATATTGACCTTAACTTTTCAGGCGAATACCAGTCTCAGGTGCACCGCTATACCGAAGAGCTGTTTGGCAAAGAATTTGTGTTTAAGGCCGGCACCGTGTCGGCACTGAAAGACAAAACGGCATACGGGTATGTCAAAAAATATCTCGACGAGCGCAGCCGTGTGGTGAACCGTGCAGAAGAAAACCGCCTGACCATTGGCTGTACCGGTGTCAAAAAGACGACCGGCCAACACCCCGGCGGCATGGTCGTTGTGCCGGCAAACCACGAGGTGTATGATTTTACCCCCATTCAGCACCCGGCAGATGATAAAGACAAGGGCGTCTACACGACTCATTTTGAATTTAAATATCTGCATGACACGCTGTTAAAGCTGGATGAGCTGGGGCATGATGTGCCAACGCTGTATAAACATTTGGAGGATATGACCGGCATCAAGATGGATGATGTGCCGATGAATGACCCCAAGGTTATTTCGCTGCTCACTTCTACCGAGGCGCTGGGCATCAAGCCGGAGGACATCAGCAGCGAGACCGGTACCTTTGGCATCCCGGAGCTTGGTACGAACTTTGTGCGCCAGATGCTGATTGAAGCGCAGCCCAAAAGCTTTTCTGACCTGATCCAGATTTCGGGCCTGTCCCACGGTACTGATGTGTGGAACGGAAACGCGCAGGATTTGATCAAAGACGGCACCTGTTCCATTTCAGAGGTCATTGGTACCCGTGACAGCATTATGACCTACCTGCTGCACAAAGGCGTAGAGCCCAAGCAGGCGTTTAATATCATGGAGCTGACCCGTAAAGGCAAGGTGGCAAAAAGCGGTTTCCCCGAAGGGGCAGAGGAAATGCTGCGTGAACACGACGTGCCGCCATGGTATCTTGAAAGCTGCAAAAAAATCAAGTACATGTTCCCCAAAGCACACGCAGTGGCCTATTTGATCGCGGCAATTCGCCTGATGTGGTTTAAGGTGTACCACCCGCTGGAATTTTACGCCACTTATTTTACGGTGCGCGGGCAGGACATCGATTACGAGGCGGCGGTGGGCGGCAGCCGTGTGGCAGCACGCAAGCTGAAAGAGGTAAACGTGCGGCTGAAAGAAAATAAAAATGCCAAAGATGAAGATATTTTAACCAGCTTGCAGATGGTCAGTGAAATGCTGGCCCGCGGATACGAGTTTTTACCCATCGAGCTTGGTAAGTCAGAAGCGAAACGGTATCTTGTGGAGGACGGTAGAATTCGGTTGCCGTATTTGTCAATGAAAGGGATTGGCGAAGCTGCGGCGGATTCGATGGAACATGTGTGCCGCGCAAACGCCAGCTTTTTGTCAGTGGATGAGTTTCAGTCACTGGCTGGTGTTTCGTCGTCTGTCATTGAATCGCTGGATGCGGCCGGGGTATTTCAAAAACTGCCCAAAAGCAGCCAGATTAGTTTATTTGGTTAGTTTGGCTGGGATGTAAAGCAGAAAAAGGGGAGAGGCAGTTTTATGGCAAATACCGTTTCGCTGACACGCTATACCGTGGGGGAAGATGCATACAGGCAACTGCCAACGGCGGCCCAAAGCCTTGGCAGCCGCTTGTTTGTGGTTGGTGGGCACACCGCCCTTGCCGCGGCCCTGCCGCGGCTACAGGCAGCCCTTGCGGGCAGCGAACTGGTCATCGCCGGGGTGCAGTGGTACGGGGGGGAGTGTACCCATAGTAACATGCAGGCCTGCGCCAGTGCGGCAAAGCAGGCCGGGGCACAGGTGATTGTGGGTATCGGCGGCGGCAAGGCGCTTGACACAGCTAAGGGGGCGGCAGATTTATTGGGGGTGCCGGTGTTCACACTGCCCACCATTGCGTCTACCTGCGCTGCAACAACGGCACTTTCCGTCGTTTATGACGAAACCCATAAATTTATTGAGTTTACTTTTTTTGCAGCCCCGCCGGACCACACGTTTATCGACACCGCGGTCATTGCCGCAGCCCCGGTAAAATACCTGCGTGCAGGCATTGGCGACACACTGGCAAAGCATTACGAGTGCACGTTTGCCAGCCGAAACGACAATTTAGATCATTCTTCCGGCATGGCAGTTAACCTATCGCGTATGTGCAAAGACCCACTGCTGCAAGTCGGTGTGCAGGCGCTGAAAGACTGCGAAGCCGGCATGCCCAGCGATGCATTGCAGCAGGCTGTGCTGGCCAATGTGGTGACCACCGGCTATGTTTCGTGCCTTGTGGCAGAGGAATATAACGGCGCGGTGGCACATTCGCTTTTTTACGGGCTCACCATCCTGCCGGGGTTTGAAAAGAATTATCTGCACGGTGATGTGGTTGCCTATGGTATTTTGGTGCAGCTTGCGCTGGACCAAAACGAGAGCGAGCTTGTGTTGTTACGCGATTTTCTCCTGTCAATCGGTATCCCGACCTGCCTTGCGGACATCGGTACTCTTTACGAAGAGAGGGTATTGGCCCCGGTGTTGGCAGAAACTTTGACCATGCCGGATATGCGACATCTGCCCTATGAGGTGACACAGGAAATGCTGTGGCAGGCGGTTGGTGTCGTAGAAGCACTAAAAGTCACAAATAAGGTCACAAAATAGTAAAACTGTATATTTGCAGCACCGACGGCACTGTGTTATCATTAAGAAAACACAGTGCCAATTTTATACCAATACATATAGCTACTGTATAAGGGGAGGAAAAGCATGAATAAAAATAAGGTCGTTGCAATTCTTTGTGCTGCTTTTTTATTTGTTGGCACTATGACAGCGTGCCAGGCACCATGGGATAAACAAGAAGCTTCGTCACTGCCCGCCGCAGTAAGCGTGGCACCAACCGCGACCCCTGCGCCGACAGAAGAACCATTGGCAAGCACTAAAACGCAGTTCTTTGATTTTGCCATGAGTAAAGCGCAACTGGTGGATGAATACGGCGGCAAGACACCGACGCAGGGTGGCAAATTTTTGAAAATGGAAATTACCGTCACCAACATCACTTCTACTACAGTGGCGATGTATGACACCGATTTTCAGATAGTGACCTCGAATAATACTGTAATTCTGCCACAAGAGACGTTCAATGATGAAATGGTACCGATGGAGTATGAATTGAAAGAGGGAGAATCCGCCACTTATACCTATCTGTATGATGTCCCGGCAGAGGAGACTGAGTTTAAAGTGTTGTATCAAGAAGAATACGACGACCCGGCGACTGGGGAAAGCAGGGTACAGGGCGAAACTTACAAGGTACCGGTAGAACTTGCATAAGCCGGCTAAATTTGATCGTTTTTCAAACCACACTCTCGCGGGTGTGGTTTGTTTTTTACCTAAAAACAGCGCTATTTTTTGTAGATACATCATAATGTTATAACTTTTGCTTTACAAATGGCACCGCGCCGATTATGATAAATAGGTAATATCTTTTTATTTTGCAGGCAATGCCTGCGGCAAAACCCAAAGGAGGACAGGTTATGTCATTGCAGTACCACCTGAAAATTCAAGAAGGCGACGTGGCGCCTTATGTCTTGCTTCCGGGCGACCCCAAGCGGGTTCCCATCGTTGCAAGCTATTGGGACGAAGCACACTTTGTGGCAGATAACCGCGAGCACGTCACCTATACTGGTGTTTACAAGGGGGTGCCAATCTCTTGCACCAGCACCGGCATGGGCTGCCCCTCAACGGCCATTGCGATGGAAGAGCTTGCCCGCTGCGGCGTCAAGAATTTCATCCGCATCGGCACCTGTGGCACCTTTCAGGACTATGTGAAAAAGGGCGATCTGCAAATTTTTGATTCGGCCTGCCGGTATGACGGCTGCTCGAAGGCCTATGCGCCGCTGGAATACCCGGCGGTTGCCTCTCACGAAGTGGTAGAAGCCTGTATTCAGGCGGCAAAAGAGCTGGAAAAGCGCTATCATGTGGGCACGACCCGCACGCAGGATACCTTCTATGCCAACTACCCAGAACCCGGCAGCTCGTTCAATAATTTCTGGCAGTCCCGCTGGAAAGAATTCTACCCCGACCTCAAGCGCCTGAACGTCCTTGGCGGCGAAATGGAAACCAGCATTGTGCTGGTGCTCACCCGTATTTGGGGCCTGCGCGGCGGTGCTGTGGCGGTCACACTGGATAACATTATTCAGTCGCAGGAGGAAGAGGGCGAGTACGAGCCCGAAAAGGCACTGGATCACAGCGAAGACAACATTAAAACGCTGTCGCTGATGGGCTGCGAAGCCATCAAAAAGCTGTGGGAGATTGACCAGGCGAAGAAGTAAATAAACCTTGTTGCTTTTGGTATACCCTATACCCAGCAAGCAGAAACAAAAAACCGTGTCTGCCGCATTGTTTTGCGACGGGCACGGTTTTTTGTTTCTGGCAGATACGATAGAAAAGCGTTACATTGACAAGAGATACCCCGCCTCAAGCTAGGGGCAAAGTTTCAAAAAAACGCTGTACCGCGCAGTGTTCCAGCTCAAACTGTTTGCCCGCAAGGTAGTGCAATGTGCTTTCTGGCGGCAATTCAGCAGAAAAGCCTAAATGATATGCACATAGCAGTTGCCCGCGCACGGCTGGGTATTCGCTGTTCAGCGCGTCGTCACCATATTTTAAATCGCCAAGCAGTGGGCTGCCCAAAAAGGCAAGGTGTGCACGTATCTGGTGGGTACGGCCGGTGTACAGTGTGACCTTACACAGCGAAAGATTGCCTTTCGTTTGCAAAATGTCCACACCGGTGACGATCTTTTGCCGCCCTTCAGCGGGTTTGCGAAAGATCTGTACCCGGTTTTTGGTTTCGTTTTTCAGTAAATATGCGGTGTGAATGCCCTGTGGTGGGGTATCCTTTGCCACACAAAGATATTGTTTTTGCAGCAAGCCGTCACGCACCAGTGCCGTGCCGTCGCGCAGGGCGGTGTATGTTTTGGCCGCCAGCACCAGGCCTTCGGTACCGCGGTCCAGCCGATTGCAAATCGACGGGCGAAACGGGCTGCCGCCAGCGGGGGTGTATTCGCCTTTTTCTTTTAAATAGTCAACAAACAGGTCAACTAGGTTCGCATCCCCGGTGCGGTCAGAGTGGCACAGCAGGTGAACTGGTTTTTGCAGCAGGGCAATCTGCTCGTCCTCATACAATACATTTAGTCTATCAGTTGTGCGGGCTTTTTTTTGCGGGGCAGAGGGCTCTGCAAAAAATTCATCATTTAAATAAAGCTCAATCAAATCCCCCTGCTGTAGCCGGGCATTCGGGGCGGCGTGTTTCCCGTTTACTTTAATGCGCTTGTTGCGAAACGCTTTGTGCATCAACGAAGAGGGCAGGGCGGTCGTGACTTTCTCCACAAAGCGGGAAAGCCGCACCCCATCGTCATTTGGCCCTGCAGTATAGCTTTTCAAAGTAATTTCCCCTTTGCTATCTTTAAAAACAGACGCTTTTCATGTATAATAATGGAAATTGCCGCACAAACAGTGGTCGCCTAAACAACAATTTGCTTTGCGGTAAAATGGCTGCACTTCAGTATAATGCAATATAACGGGGGTGTCAATTTGGGGGTTCATGACGGACATCGGCAGCGCTTGCGCGAACGCTTTTTAAAAGAGGGCCTCTCTGGGTTTGCGCCGGTTAATGTGTTGGAGCTGTTATTATTTTTTACCAATAAGCGCTGTGATACCAGTGAAATCGCGCATCGCCTGCTGGAGCGGTTTGGCAGCTTTTCCGGCGTGCTGGATGCCCCTTATGCCACCCTATGCGCGGTAGAGGGGGTGGGCCCGCTGTCCGCCTGCTTTTTAAAGCTCACCGCCGCCTGTGGCGCATTTTATGCAAATGACCGCGCCGCCCGGGTGGGCAGTATTTTATCAACAAAGCAGGCGGGTGCTTACTTTGTGCCCAAGTTTACGGGGAGCACCAGCGAAGAGGTATATTTGCTGCTACTTGATGACAAACGCAAAATACTGCGCTGTGCAAAGCTGTTTGAGGGCACTGTCAATGCGGCGGCCATCACCCTTAAAAAGGTCATGGCAGAGGTGGTAATCAGCAACGCAACAGCGGTGATTCTTGCGCACAACCACCCCGGCGGTCTGGCACTGCCTTCAGCGGAAGATAAAGCTGTGACAAAGCAAATCGACGCGGCACTGGGTATGATCAATGTGCGCCTGCTGGACCATATTATTGTCGCCGACAGTGAGTTTTTCTCTATGGCGGACGCGGGGTTGCTGCATGTGGCGCAGGTTCTTGCCCAGCCATAGTAGAGATTGTGTTAGAATATTTTGCGGTATGGTGGCGAACGTGTTATAATATTTTTCGCCCCTTACAGATTTGTGGCAAAATAGGCGTTTTACCGCCCAGGGTTTTGCCACGAAGGAGATGAACAAATGCCGTTACAGGCAACGATTACACAGTCTGGTACCTGGGCCAAAAGCATTGTCGTCTTTTTTTCTGCCATGGTACCGTTGATTGAAAACAAGGGCTCTATTATTTTGGCGGCAGCGCTGAACCTGAAATGGTATATTGCCTATTTAGGCACTTCTCTGGGTACCTTTTTGCCGGTGCCGTTTTTGCTGCGCAACAGCAGAAAAAAGCTTGCGGGGTTACGCCGTTTTGGGCCAATTGCTGCTATTATGGCGCATGTCGATGCTTTTGCAAAAAAGCATGCGGCCTTTTTGCATCGCCGTGGTTGCATGGCGCTGGCACTGATTATTTCAATCCCTTTCACCGGGATTGGCAGTTGGGCCGGTGTGCTGTTGGCTGACATTTTAAAACTGGACCCCAAACGCGCCGCCGCGGCAATTTTTGCGGGGGTAGTTGTTTCGGGCTTTTTGACGACGGTCGGGGTGTATGGATTGTTTCTTGGGCTTCGCCAGCTGTTGCATTTTTGGTGAAGTCATACGGGTGAAAAAACAGCAAATAGAGCAACGATAAAAACCAAAAACGCAAATACAAAAATGGCCGCAAAATGGGTATTAAGTAAAAGAAATTTAAAGGATAACAAAGGAAACAGAAGATTTTTGGATAATTTTTGCAAAAACCGCTTGCTTTTTTGAATTTATTCAGAAAAATGAAGAAATTTACATAAAACTATTGACAAAACACACCATCGCCCTTATAGTACATATTGTGTGTTTGCATCTGAGGTTTTGGGCTCTTTTCCACCCGCCAAAATCTGAAGCAACATGGGCGTTGTATGTACTGCTGTAGCCTCCGTTTTTTTTGCGGTGGTGTAACAAACCTTTTGCGGGGCAGTATAATTGGCGTCTGCCCGACGGCGCAGAGCCACGGGGTCAATACCGCAAAGGGGGATGCAGGATGGATAATAATACGATCATTGCACTTAAAAACATTGTTGTAGATTTTGATGGGGAGGCAGTCCTTAACGGGTTGTCGTTAGACATACACGATAAGGAATTTGTCACGCTACTTGGCCCTTCCGGCTGTGGTAAAACCACGACGCTGCGGGTTATTGGTGGCTTCCTTGAACCAAAATCGGGCAATGTTTTTTTTAACGCAAAAGACATTACGCACCTGCCGCCGTATAAGCGGCAGGTCAACACCGTGTTTCAAAAGTACGCGTTGTTTCCGCATCTTAATGTCTACGAAAATGTGGCATTTGGGCTGCGGCTGCGCAAGGTGGATGAAAAAGAACTAAAAACACGGGTGCTCGAAATGCTGGAAATGGTTGGCCTGCGGGGCTTTGAGCGCCGTAACCCGGTCACTCTTTCCGGTGGGCAGCAACAGCGGGTCGCCATTGCGCGGGCGTTGGTAAATCACCCCAAGGTGTTGCTGCTTGACGAGCCCCTTGGCGCGCTGGACTTAAAGCTGCGCAAAGAGATGCAGGGGGAATTAAAGCGCATTCAGCAGAATGCCGATATCACGTTCATTTATGTTACGCATGATCAGGAAGAAGCACTGACTATGAGCGACACCGTCGTTGTGATGAACGGTGGGTATATCCAGCAGATCGGCAGCCCGGTGGATATTTACAACGAGCCGGAAAATGCCTTCGTTGCAGATTTTATTGGCGAGTCGAATATTCTTTCTGGCGTAATGGAACGCGATTTCAGTGTGGAGTTTGCAGGCCGCCAGTTCACCTGTGTGGATAAGGGCTTTGCAAAGCGTGCCCTTGTGGATGTGGTGGTTCGGCCAGAGGACATTCAGGTTGTGCCGGCAATTCAGGGGCAACTTTCCGGTGTGGTAAAAAGTGTTATTTTTAAAGGCGTTCACTACGAGATGATCGTAGAGCAGGCGGGCACGAATTGGAAGATTCATTCCACACAGGCCCAGCAGCCCGGCCAGATCATCGGGATGAGCATTGGCCCGGACGAAATCCACATCATGCACAAGATGGAGGATTAAGCCATGAAGCTGAAATCCAAAATCATTGCTGCACCGTACCTTGTATGGATGACGGCCTTTATTGTTGCGCCGTTACTGATGGTGTTGTATTTTGCTTTTACTGACAAGGCTGGGCGCTTTACACTTGAAAACCTGTCGGGGCTTAGCCAGTATACACCGGTTTTTGTGCGCAGCATTTTACTTGCTGCCATTGCGACGGCAATCTGCCTCGTACTGGCGTACCCGCTTAGCTTTATGCTGTCGCGCCTGCGCGAGGGCAAGCAGCGCATTATGCTGATGCTTGTGATGCTGCCCATGTGGATGAACTTTTTGCTGCGCACCTATGCGTGGATGACCCTGCTGGAGCGCAATGGTCTCATCAACCGCTTTTTAGGGCTGTTTGGTGTAGGCCCGCTGAATATGATTAACACGCAGGGTGCGGTGGTGCTGGGCATGGTATACAACTACCTGCCTTACATGATTTTACCCTTGTATACCATTATGGTAAAAATCGATGACAGTTTAATTGAAGCTGCGCAGGACCTTGGTGCAGGCAGGGTACACACCCTCACAAAAGTGTTGTTGCCGCTTTCAGTGCCCGGCATTACGACCGGCATCACCATGGTGTTTGTACCCAGTATTTCCACCTTTATTATCAGCCGCATGCTAGGCGGTGGTTCAAACCTGTTGATCGGCGATTTAATTGAATTACAATTTTTAGGCAACAGCTATAACTATAATCTTGGCAGTGCAATGAGTTTAGTTTTAATGGTCGTTGTGTTGTTGTGCATGAGCTTTACCAACCAGCTTGACAATGAGAACAAGGAAGGGGGCGTCGTCTGATGAAAAAGATGGGAGCCTTCTCTAAGTTGTACCTGGTGCTTATTTTTTCGTTTATGTATCTGCCAATCGCCGTTATGGCGGTATTCAGCTTTAACCAGTCAAAAAGCCGTACACTGTTTACCGGTTTTACACTGGGTTGGTATCAAAGCCTGCTGCGCAATGATATGATTTTAAGTGCACTTGGCCTTTCACTTGTCATTGCGTTAATCTCTTCTGTGCTTGCAACGGTGCTTGGCACTATGGCTAGTATCGGTATTTATTCTATGCGGCACACAGTACGCGGTGTCATTATGAACGTCAGCTATATGCCGGTCATCAACCCGGAGATCATCACCGGTGTTTCGATGATGCTGTTGTTTGTTGTGGTGAAAAATTCAATAAATATGCAGATCTTCGGTATCCCCACGTTGCTGGTAGCGCACATCACGTTCAACCTGCCCTATGTTATTTTTAATGTCAGCCCTAAGTTGCGGCAGATGGATGTGCGCATGTGGGAGGCTGCACTAGACCTTGGGTGCACCCCGATGCAGGCGTTTTTTAAGGTTGTTTTGCCAGAACTAACGCCTGCAATTCTGTCCAGCTTTTTGATTTGCCTCACTTATTCGATTGATGATTTTATCATCAGCTACTTTACCAGCGGCACCATGCAGACCTTGCCGATTGCGATTTACAGTATGACCCGCAAAAAGGTCAGCCCGGAAATCAATGCATTATCGACGATTTTGTTTGTGGTGATTTTTACAATTATCCTTTTGATCAATGCAAAAGACAGCCGTAAAGAAAAAAAGAATGCCGTTCGCATCTGATGGTTAGAGTGCGGTAAAGTTTTTATAGAGAGTGTCGTGAAAACGAGAGGAGAATGTAGTATGAAAAAGGTGGTAAGTTTCGTGGTATCCGTGTTGCTACTGGCAACGGTGTTTGCATTGCCGGCACAGGCGGCCATTACGCCGGACGACCCCAGCTATAACTGGGAGCGTTTTAAAGGGCAGGATGTCACGCTGAACGTATACAACTGGGGGCTTTATATTTCGGATGGGTCCGACGGTGGGATGGACACCAACAAAGAATTTGAGGACCTGACTGGCATCAAGGTGAATTACACGACCTATGATACCAATGAAAGCCTTTATGCCAAGCTGAAATCCGGCGGGGCAAACTACGATGTCATTGTGCCCAGTGACTACATGATTGGTAAAATGTCAAAAGAGGGCCTGCTTGCCAAGTTGGATTTTGATAACATCCCCAATATCTCAATGATTGGCGACCAGTACAAGGGGCTGGACTTTGACCCCAACAGCGAATACTCTGTACCTTACACCTGGGGCGTTGTGGGTATTGTATATAACAAAACCATGGTGAAAGGCACCATTGACAGTTGGAATGTACTGTGGGATGAGCAGTACAAAGGAAACGTGCTGATGTTCAACAACAGCCGTGATGCCTTTGCCATTGCCTTTAAAAAGCTGGGTATGAGCCTGAACCCCTCTTCTACCGAAGAAATTAAAAAAGCAGCAGAAGAGTTGAAAAAGCAAAAAGGTATTGTGCAGGCCTATGTAATGGATGAAATTTTCGATAAAATGGAAGGCGGAGAGGCGGCCCTTGCCCCGTACTATGCCGGCGATGCCATTACAATGATTAACGAAAACCCAGACCTTGCGTTTGCCATCCCCAAAGAGGGCACCAATTATTTTGTGGATGCCATGTGCGTGCCCGCCACCAGTACCCAAAAAGAGGCGGCGGAGATGTACATCAACTTTATGTGTGAAACGCAGATAGCGCTTGCAAACTGCGAGTTCATCGGGTATTCCACCCCGCAGGTAAAGGCAGAAGCCCTGCTGCCGGATGAACTTAAAAACAGCCCCATCATGTACCCCTCTAAAGAAGTGCTGGCTAATACTGAAATTTTCAATGTGCTGCCGGACGAGCTGAACCAGGCAATGGACGAAGCATGGAGTGACGTAAAAAGTTATGACGAAAAAGGGAATGATCTTTTGATCCCCGGTATTTTAGCGCTTGCAGTTGCGGGCATTGCGGTGGTATTTTGGCGCAAAAGTGTCAAGAAAAAGCGCAACGATTATTAATCTTAGTCTGATGTTTTGTGGGCCCGGTATTTTTGCCGGGCCCACATTGTGTGTTTGTCCTGTGAAAACCGGTTTCGGTGAGGGGCGGCGGTTTACTTTTGGCCGTTTATAGGATAAAATAAGAAGGTCCATAAAAATTGAATGGCGGCCGCATAACAGTGCGGCAAAGTATTGCTTTAAAAAAGTGAGGCGATTGTATGCCGCAAGAGTGTCTGCGGATAGAGCATATCTGTAAAGCATACAGCGAGGGCGTTGTTGCGATTCAAGATGCATGTCTGGTACTTCAGCGGGGCGAAATTCACGGCCTGCTGGGTGAAAACGGTGCAGGTAAATCAACTTTTTCTAAAATAATCAGCGGGCAGATTAAACCCGATGGTGGCTTGTTTGAGCTGATGGGTAAACCGGTCAGCCCTCAAAGCCCAACGGAAGCTGCACAAATGGGAATTGTGCGGCTGCAAAAGCATTCCGGTTTGGTGCCGTCGTTGACGGTAGAAGAAAATATTTTATTAGGGCATGAAAAAGGATTTCTTCGGCCGCTGCCCCGTAAAAAAATGCGCAGCGAAATTGCGGCGCTTTTGAAAGAATTTACCATGGACCCCGGGCCCGCAGACCTTGCACAGCATTTGACCGCAGAAGATGCTTTGGAAACAGAGGTACTGAAGGCATATTATGCAGGGGCACATTTGATTATTCTGGATGAACCCGCTTCGTATTTCAGCGTAGCACAAACACAAGAATTGTTTGCGTTGTTGCGCAAAGTTGCCGCAAAAGGCGTTGCTATTTTATATGTTTCAAATCAAGTAGATGAGATGCTGGAGCTCTGTGACAATATTACGGTTTTGGTCGATGGCGTTACCACCAAAACAGTGCCGGCCTGGGCAGCGGCGGCGCAGCAAATGAAACATGATATGGAGCACGACGGCAAGGCGTTTCAGGTGTCCTGCCCACCGGCACAAATGGGAGATACGGTGCTGAAGGTGCGCGGGCTTTCTACTTTCAGCGATAAAACACATCCCGTTTTGAACAATGTGAGCTTTTCTATTCATTCTGGGGAAATTCTTGCGTTGGTAGGCAAGCCGGGCAGTGGCATGAAAGAAGTTTGCGAAGTAGTAGCAGGCCTTGTGCCCGCAGTAGCAGGCCAAGTGCTGCTTTATGATGATGATATTTTGGGCGAGAGTGTGCGCGGGGTGCGTGATTTTGGGGTTTCGTTTTTAATTTCCAACCCGCAACGCACCGGCGTTGCACCAGCGTTGAGTATTCAGGAAAACTTGTTACCCTACCAATACACCAACCCGCAGTACCGAAACCATGGCTTTTTGGACAAAGAAAAGCTGAAAGAAGCAGCAGACCGGTTGATAAAAGAATATGACATTCGCTGTATCAGCGGGCAGGAGAATGCGGGAGCATTGTCAACCTCTTCGGCCCAAAAACTGCTTGCGGCACGAGAATTTTCAAATGAGCCGGTGTTGCTCGTTGCCTACCAGCCTACCGCCTATACGGGGGACAGCGCTGCCGCATTTTTGAAGAAAAAGCTGATCGAGTTGCGTGACGAGGGTACCGCTATTTTACTGGTGCCGACCGATTGGCGGGAATTTTCAACGCTTGCAGACAGTGTGGTCGTACTGCACCAGGGTTCGGTTGCTGCATATATTCATGGGGTGCATGGCAATGAAGATTTAAACCCCTACATCAATGGGCAAGCACGCATGAGCAATGAGGAATTGGAGGCGGTTTGCTTTGAATAAAATTAAAAGAAAAGTGCCTCCTGGGGTGCAAAGCCGTTTGGCGGCTGTTTTTTTGACACTGCTTTTCTGCTTACTGTGCGTGGTGTTGCTAGAGCCGCAAAAAGGTGCCGCCCTTTATAGCTTTTTTGTTGAACCGCTTTCGTCTGCGTCTGAAATTGGCGCGCTTATTTCGATGGCGACCCCGGCAATTTTTATTGCGCTTGGCGTATCTCTAATGTTTCAATGCCGCAAATACAGCTTTGCATCAATTGGTGCATTTATGTTTTCGTCGGCGCTTGTTACCATGTTTTTGCTGCGCGGCAACGAAAAACCAAACTGGTATCTGACCCCGGTCGCCTTATTGATTGGTATTCTGGCGGGTGCGCTGGTGGGCATGCTGCCGGCATTGCTTTCGTTTAAAAGTAAAATCCATGTGGCGCTTTCCTCGCTGCTGTTAAATTACCTGATCTTGCAGTTGACCAGCTATTTACTCATCAGCCGTATGCAGGATTTTTCTCAGGGCGAAATTACATCGTTTCAAATACCGCAGCGCATGTGGCTTGCAGAGTTCTGGCCCGCGTTGGGCCTGCGGTGGGGTACTTTGCTTGCGATTGCCGCCACTGTGGTGTTGTATCTGTTACTCTACCGGGGCAAAACCGGGTATGGTATTCGCATGGTAGGTGCCAGTGAAACGACTGCAAATTATGTGGGGCTTTCAGCCGGGGCGATTGCACTGGTTTCTCAACTAATGGGCGGTGCGCTGGCAGGGCTTGGCGGGGCCGTTGAAATGATGGGCATTCAGCCGCGCTACCAATGGAACGAAACTTTTCCGTTCATCACCTTAGTGGGGTTGCTGGCAGCAATTCTAGTGGACTACAACCCCATTTGGGTACCGGTTTCCACCTTGTTTTTAAGCTATTTATGGAAAGGTGCCCAGTTGCTTTATGCCGATACGGATTTTCCCGTTTACCTTGGCCTTGCAGCAGCGGCGGTAATGGTGCTTGTACTTTTTGCATTGCGACAGGTTGTTGTTGCGGACGAGTTAAAGCGGTTTGGCCGTTGGGTAGTAAGGGTCGCCAAAGCAATGGGGCGCGGCCTGCGGCGTCTTTGGCGTAAATTACACGCCAGTTTGCAGGAGGTAAGGGCCGGAGCAAAAGAAGCGGCGGCAAAAAAACCTTCTCATGCTGCAAAAAAAGAAGAGCAGCAAAACGATGGGGAGGTGCAATAAATGCAGGCAGATATGCTACAATCTGTGTTTGGTTCAATCTTCAGCAACCAATACCTTTCTTCTGTTGTTTTTATTGGCATTTACCTTATGCTGCTTGCGCTTGGTGTTTTAGTTGGGCGCAGGGCAGGCATTTTCTTTTTGGCCGTCGAGGGTGTGATGTCGGTCAGCGCAACGGCAGGTTATTATTTTGACGGCTTTTTGCGGGCAAAATTGCTTGGTGGTGCACAAGAAGGCAGTGCGGCGTATGAGGCTGTTTTGGGGAAGGCCAATACATTTGGCTGGCTTGGCGGTGTTTTTGCCGGATTGCTTGCGGGCCTTTTGTTTACGCTACTATTTTGTGCGCTATTGCTTTACAGCAAGGCAAACGAGCTGATTTTAGGGTTTGTTATGAATACGCTTGCGTTTGCCATTTCGGGCTTTGTGTTTAACTTGGCCGACCGCGCCGACAGCACCGGTTTTGTATTGCCTGCGCCGCTGCCGGCGGTTTCGGTGCCTGCGATACAGGAAATACCAGTGCTTGGTGGTTTGTTTGGCACGGTAAGTTGGAGTTTGCTTTTTGCCATTGCTGCACCGTTTGTGGTGTTTTATCTGCTAAACAAAACTGATTTTGGCCTTCGCATGCGCGCTGCGCAAGAAAACCATGCCGCATTAATTGATGCGGGCATCAGTGTAGAAAAGCTGCAACTACAGGGTATGATGCTAGCCGGGGTTTTAGCAAGCCTTGGTGGCGTTGTGATTGCCCTGGCCGGGCAGGTAAAAGGCTTTACTATTATGCCGCGAGGCGAAGGTTACCTTGCACTGGTGGCAGTTTGGGCTTCTGCTGGGCGTATGGGTAAAAGCATGCTTGCTGTTTTATTGCTTGCGTTGGTGAGCGCGTTGTCTCCTGCGCTGGTGGGGGTGTTCAACCAAACCCCGCTGTTGCAAGCATTGCTTTACCTTGCGGCATTGGGCGGTATGCTGCTGCATTCTTACAACGAGCGCAACCGTCACCGTGCAAGGCTTCGTTTTCAAAGGTTGCTGTTGTCGGGTGAGGAGACGGTCGAAAAAAAGCGGCTGCGCTGGCGCAAAAAGAAAAAGTAAAAATAGAACGAGTAAAAAGGCCACGGCAACTGCCGCGGCCTTTTTGTTGTATTTTGAAAATCCGCTAAGCTCGTTTTTTTTATGCGTAACGAGGGTAAATTATTGCCCTTATGGGAAGGCGAGGGCTTTTTAGTGGATAAGGGGGTGCGGACAAAAAACTGGACTGCTTACGTCATGGCAGGAGGTAGCTATGTATTCAGAGGAACAATATTGCACCGCACTTGGATTATATGACAAGTGCGGTTCCGTCACCAAAGTAATTACACAACTTGGATATCCGGTTAGGCGGCAAACACTGTATAATTGGATTGCGCGCCGAAAACATCTTCCGTCCGGTCATTCTACTTTTCGTGGCATCAATACAGCAGAGCATCCAAGACATCCTGCACTGGGAGTGAAATTAGATGCCATTCGCCGTTGCTTTGAGCTTGGAGAGAATGTACAATTCGTATCAGATGAGATTGGCTATAGCAAAGCCAGCATCTATCTGTGGAGAAGAAAGTACATTCAGAAAGGGCGTGCCGCGCTAATGGAGCCACCAAAGGAAAGAAAACGAGGCCCACTCAGTGAAGGGGAGCCGGCTGCCAATGAGCAAATTTCTCAACTCAAAGAACAAGTTTCAACTATGCAGTTGGAAATCGATATTTTAAAGGAGACTCTCGATGTATTAAAAAAAGACCCAGGCGTCGACCGGAGCACCCTGAAGAATAGGGAGAAGGCAGCAATTATCGACGCCTTAAAGAATAAATATCCGCTGCCAACATTGCTCAAAGCGCTGTGCTATGCTCGCAGTAGCTATTTTTATCGAAAGAAAGCCAACAAACAAAGCGATCGGTATTCCGAAGCCAAAAAACAAATCCGAGCAATTTTCGAGGAAAATTACTTGTGTTATGGGTATCGCAGAATATATTTGGCACTTAAGAAAAGCGGTGTTCGCCTATCCGAGAAGGTGATTCGTCGGCTTATGAAAGAGGAGCATTTACATCCACGAGTCACCAAAAAGCGAGCATACAGCTCGTATCAAGGCGAAATTACACCAGCAGTTCCCAATGTAATCCAGCGAAAATTCCATGCCAATCGCCCCAATGAAAAGTGGCTTACCGACATCACGGAGTTTTCTATTCCTGCGGGGAAAGTTTATCTTTCTCCCATGATTGACTGCTTTGATGGAATGCCTGTTTCGTGGCGTATTAGCGCGTCTCCTAATGGAGAATTGGTCAACGGCATGTTGGAGGATGCTATCATCGTACTTAGCGCCGGAGAAAAGCCCATCATCCACACAGATCGAGGTTGTCATTACCGCTGGCCGGGTTGGATTCAGCGAATGGATCAGACACAGCTTCGGCGCTCTATGTCGAGGAAGGGATGCTCACCAGACAACTCTGCTTGTGAGGGATTTTTTGGTCGCATGAAAAATGAGATGTTCTACGGTCGTTCATGGGTGGATATTTCCATTGAAGAATTCACACAGCTCATTGAGGACTACATGGTTTGGTATCGAGAAAAGCGAATCAAGCATTCCCTTGGCGGGATGAGCCCACTGGAGTATCGGCAAAATTTAGGACTGTCTGCTTAGTCCAAGATTTTGTCCGCACCCCCCTACCTTTTAGTGTACATGATGATTTGTGTGGGGCGCTTAAATGCTCATGCAGAAAATATAGAATAAAAAAGTGATGCCACCATGCTAAAGGCGGCACCACTTATATATATTGCAGAGACGGAAAGTCTATTTAGAGTAGCGTAACGCAAAGGGAAAGATCAAACTTCTTTTGCTTCATCAGTGGACTCCTCTTTTGGTACGACAAATTTTAAAATACCACGCCATGCAAAGTGCGAAACAAACAGCCACAGCACTGAAAAGTAAAGAAGTAAAAGAATGGCAAATGAATAGGGGATCAACAATACAACCGGCAGGCTTGTCAGTAGCACGGTAGTAAGCATGGCAAGGTCGTCTTTTAAATCTAAAAAGAAAAGGTAAAAAGAATTTTTGATGATGGATTTTGTCGGTAGCTCAACGCCCGCCAGCATCATGTACCCATAAAACGAAGCGATCATTGTTACAAAAAAACCAATAGCAGCCAGGATGCCAAGTACCATAAAGGGCATAGAGCCTGCCCCAGTGGTCAAATAAAAACCAGCGGCAAACGCAGTCAACGTCATTAAGCTGTGGTAAACCAGCCCTGCAAGCACGCCCTTTTTAAAATTGATTTTAAAAGTATGCCAAAAACCCCGGACAGGCTCGTATCCGCGGGCACATTGCCAGTCAACAAAGGCTTTTGAAAATGCAATCGTTGCCGGCCCTGCAATAAAAAAGGAGAGGAAGAAAACGAGCAGGGCAAAGGGCAATGACCCCGCAGACAATAAAAAGAAGCCGAAAAGCAAAAATACGCTTAAACAGGCAACATAGCAGAAGTTGAGCAGAAAAAGTTCTCCCCAGTTTTCTTTCACAATCTGGGCAAGCAGTTTTGCGCCGGTGGGGCGCTGGTCTTTACCGGGGGCCATACTTTCAGGAACAGGGCCTTTTTGACGAAAAAACATGCGGTACGCTCCTTTTAATTCTTTATTTTCAACTGTTTTATGGCATGAAACGCAGTGTGCGTTGTTCGGTAATAATACAAGGTGCGGTAAGGTCGTGCGGCCCCGTTGGGATATTGGGCAAAAGAAAGGCTTCGGGGCAAGCCACAGCCCAATACCAACCGGTGCTTGCAAGATATCGGTCATAATAACCGCCGCCATGGCCTAACCGGTGCCCATTGGCATCGCAAGCAAGGCAGGGGACAAGTGCAAAATCAATTTGTTCTTTGGGAACGACCGGGCAGTGGGGCAACGGTTCTAAGGTGCCAAACGCACCAGTGTTACTAAGGTCTGCCGGTGACGTGATCCGCCTTGCCTGCATTTCGCCGGGGCCCGTACAAAAAGGCACAGCAACCCGTTTACCACCCGCAAGCGACTGTTGTATCAAGGGCAGGGTATCGGGCTCTTGTGCGGTACCAACAAAGTAAAACAGCATGTGTGCCCGCTGATACTGCGGCAGTGCAATTACCTGTGCTGTTATTTTGGCAGAAAGCAATGCCCTGTTTTGTGCGGTATAGACAGATGAAACCTGTGCCTTTACCTGTTTGCGCAGCGCCGCTTTTTGTTCTGCAATATTCATTACCGGTTCCTACCATTTTAAAAATTGTTGGTTTATGGTAAAATAAACTCTGTCATTTATCTTATCACACATCACAAAAAAGTGAAAGAGCGAAACCGGCAAATGACAAAGGAGCCCAAGATATGATTCGATTGATTGCAAGTGATATTGACGGTACGCTTTTGCCCCATGGGCAGCGAGAGATTAGCGATGAAATGTTTTATTTGATTCAGCGGTTACATGACGCAGGCATACGGTTTGTACCGGCAAGCGGCAGGCAATACCCCAGCATGCGGCGTTTGTTTGCGCCGGTGGCAGAGCTGCTGACCTATGTGTGCGAAAACGGGTCGCTTGTGATGGAAGGCAGCGACCTGCTGTTTCAATCGGTGATTGACCGGCAGACTGGCCTTGCCCTGATTGCAGACATTGAGGCGCAGCCGGGGCTGGAAGTCTTACTGAACTGCCAGCAGTCGTGCTATATTTCACCGCGGGATGCCGACTATGTGCACCATATTCGGGATGTGCTTTGTAACCACACTCATACGGTAAACGAGTTCACGCGGGTACAGGAGCCATTTTTGAAAATTTCGGCATGGTGTACCGGTGGGGTTACCCCGGCGCTGGTCGATTATTTTAAAAGCCGCTGGGGCGAAACCATGAATGTTGCCGTGGCGGGTGAAAAATGGATTGACATCACGCTTTCAGACAAAGGTTCAGCGGTGGCACACATTGCGCAAAAGCATGGCATAAAGCCTGAGGAAGTAATGGCATTCGGGGATAATTTTAACGATATTAAGATGTTGCAATACGCACGACATTCTTACGCAATGGCAACTGCGGACCCGGTAGTACTGGCAAATGCCGCCCACCAGTGCAACAGGGTGGAGGACGTCGTTGCCGCATTGCTGCAACAATAAAAAACACACGCTCTGGCAGCTTTGCAGCAAATAATTGCTGTACTGCCGGGCGTGTGTTTTATTAGTTTATTCTACGGTGACACTTTTGGCAAGGTTGCGTGGCTTATCCACATCACAGCCGCGCAAAACCGCCATGTAATAGGCAAACAATTGCAAGGGTACCACCAGCAACATGGGCATAAACAGCTCTTCATACCGCGGCAGGTTTACCACATAATCCGCCACATCGCCGGGCAGGTCAACACCCTCTTTGCAAAACAACAGTACTTTTGCGCCGCGGCTTTTGGTCTCCTTCACATTGCTGATTGTCTTTTCAAAAATTGCATCCTGTGTGGCAAGTGCGACCACCGGGGTACCCTCTACGATCAGGCTGATGGTGCCGTGCTTTAACTCACCGGCAGCATACGCCTCAGAATGGATATAGCTGATTTCTTTGAGTTTTAACGAGCCCTCAAGGCTGAGCGCATAGTCAAACCCGCGGCCGAGGAAGAATAAGTCTTCGCAGTTCATAAATAAAGAGGCGAGATGCTTGATTTCCTCGGTGTTTTCCAAAAGGCCGCTCAGCAGGTCGGGTAAACGCCCCAGCTCTTTGACATAGCGGCGTACTTCGGTTTCCGTTAGAGTGCCAAGCGCAAGCGCAAGCCGCAAAGAAAAGATATAAAGCACAGCAAGTTGTACACTATACGCTTTGGTGCTGGCCACGGCAATTTCGGGGCCGGCATATGTATACATCACATAATCGGCGGCACGCGCAATAGAAGAACCGACCACATTGACGATTGCCAGTGTCTTGGCACCTTTTTCTTTCGCCAGTTTCAGCGCGGCAAAAGTATCCAGCGTTTCGCCGCTTTGCGAAACGATAATGACGAGGTCTTTTTTGCTAATGATGGGGTCGCGGTAGCGAAATTCAGAAGCAATGTCCACGTCGGTGGGGATTCTGCAAAGCCGTTCGATTGCGGTTTTACCCACCATGCCCGCGTGCATCGCGGTGCCACAGGCCACAATATGAATGTGCTCAATGTTGCGCAGGGCTTCGGTGGTCAGCTCCGGGATATGCAGCTCCGGCAGCCCATCCTCCAGCCGGGAGTTGATGGTGGCAGCCATGGCGCGCGGCTGTTCGTTGATTTCTTTCAGCATAAAATGCGGGTAGCCGCCTTTTTCTGCCGCTTCAACGTCCCAGTCTGCCGTTAAGTGTTCTTTTTCTATCGGCAGGCCAAATTCGCTGTAGATTTGAATATGGGCTTCGTCGATCGAGGCGATCTCGCCCTCTTCCAGCACACTGTACTCGCGGGTATATTTCAGCAGGGCAGGGATATCGGAAGCGAGAAAGTTTTCACCATCGCCATACCCAACAATCAGCGGGCTTTCTTTTCGCACAGCCCAAATGCGGCCTGGCTGATCGCGAAACAAAATGGCAAGGCCATAGCTGCCACGTACCTTTGACAATGTTTTGATGATCGCTTCCAGTGCGTCACCATGGTAATGATAATCCAGCAGCTTTACCAGCACCTCGGTGTCGGTTTCACTTTCAAAGTGATAGCCGTTTTCAATCAAAAACTCTTTCAGTTTTAGATAATTTTCGATAATGCCATTGTGCACCAGCGTTACATTGCCGCTGGAATGGGGGTGACTGTTCAGGTCTGACGGGGCACCGTGGGTGGCCCAGCGGGTGTGGCCAATACCGCAACAGGAGTCAATTTTGCCACGCTCTTTCAGCTTCTCTTTCAGCACTGATAACCGGCCAATCGACTTGATTACTTCAATATCGCCATCCGTGTACAGTGCTACACCGGCCGAATCATAACCCCGGTATTCCAGTTTCGTCAGGCAATCCACCAAAACCTCACAGGCATTTTTGTGCCCGGTATATCCTACAATTCCACACATAAAGCGTCTCCTTTAATACGTTTCACTAAAAAAACGACACAAACGAGGCAAACAAAATTAAAGGTAGCCCAACAGGGGATACCGAAACCTTATTTTGCGTACAAAAAACAAAGCTGGCCCATAAAGGGGACAACCCACGCAAAATAGAAACTGTGCCGTTTTTATAAGCGTCTGCCAGTTTGGCAGAACACAAAAGCTTTTGCATTGCAGCGCAACACAAAAGAAAATTCAATGTTTCCCGCAAAAGCGTTTTTGTTGCGGCTTTTCAGCCGTCTTTGCACGCTTTCTCACGACCCATTCGGGGAGGGCCGACGGAGCATCCGCCGAATCGTTCGATCACTCCGCACCTCGTCACCCCGCCACCTTGTGCGGCAGGGCCCGGCGCTTTGGGCACATAGTTTATCAAACCTCCTTTGCCGGTTACGGCATCTCGTCTGCTTTCCTACCGGGCCCCACCAAACAGCAAGGGCCGCAGCCGATATTCATACAGCAGTCTGACCCGCACAAGGGCAAAGTCATACAGCAAAAAAGCAAAATTAGACAGAAGAATCAACCCGGTTAACAAAGCAGGGGACGAAGTAGCAAACTCCTGTACAATTTCGCCGATAGGAAACACAAATAGAATAAGACTGTACATCAATACTACAAGGCCAGTGAACAGCAAGACCTTCGCCAGTAAAAGTAACACGGGCCTGTGTATTTTGTCAAGTTTTTCTTTTATCATAGGGTAAAAGCCAAGCAAAAACAAAAAAATAAGGCTTTGTTCTTTATCAGGCACAAAAAAGAATGACAAAAGCCCCACTGCGATATAGGCCGTTACGCCGGTCTGCACACTGAATTCGCGCTTCAGCGGCCACAAAAACAGCCCGGCAAGCGCAGGGGCAACAAAGGTGGCAAAAGGCAGAATGCCGCCAAGCAGCATCACCGTGACGGAAAGTGCAGACAACACGCCCCCCAGCGCAATTTTGCGAGTTTCAAGACGCATCAAATGGCCCTCCCGGCGGGTGCCCAGCGGTAAGCCGGGTAAAATTAAAACTATATTTATTATACTCTAATTAGCCCAGTGTTACAAACTATTTGGTCTGTAGGTGAACAGGTGGGTTGATTTGGTACCCCACAGCCTTTATACTGTTGAAGAGAATGAGATGTTGTGGATGGGGGAGACAGAATGACAGATCTTCAATTTTATAGTTTACTTGCGGTGTCTGCACTGGCGTTTTTATTTGCACTGGCCGCATTTTTGCGAAAACCCCGGCAAAATGACCCGCAGTTGCAACAACTGCGCCGCGAAATGCTGGAAGAATTGCGGGCGACCCGCACAGAGCTAGGGGGATCAATTAACAGCTCGCTGCAAAATTATTCGGCGGTGCAGTCTACCGCGCTCAAACAGATTGCAAGTATACAGGATAGCCGTTTGCAGGGGCTTGATGAGCGTCTTAAAGCACTTTCGCTGCAAACAGAGCTTAAGCTGGACAGCATACGCCGCACGATGGAGACCCGCCTGGCCGCGTTGCAGGAGGATAACAACCACAAGCTGGACCAGATGCGTGAAACTGTGGATGAAAAACTGCAAAAAACATTGGAAGATAAGCTGGCAAAAAGCTTTAGCTTAGTCAATGAGCGCTTAGAGCAGGTATACAAGGGCCTTGGGGAAATGCAGACGCTGGCAATTGGCGTAGGGGACTTAAAAAAAGTGCTGTCCAATGTCAAAACACGCGGCATTTTGGGCGAAATTCAGCTTGGCGCTATTTTGCAGGAGATTTTGACACCCGATCAGTACGACGAAAATGTAGCCACCCGCAAGGGAAGCAGTGAACGGGTGGAATTTGCGGTAAAGTTGCCCTCGGGTGAAGATGGGGAGACGATCTACCTGCCAATTGACGCCAAGTTTCCGGCAGACTGTTATGCGAACCTGATGGAGGCCTACGACACTGGGGATACCGAGCAGATTGCCGCAGCGGGCAAAGTGCTGGAAAACCGCATACGCAGTGAGGCAAAGGATATTCGGGATAAATATGTGTATGTGCCAGACACGACCGAGTTCGGAATTTTGTTTTTACCGGTAGAGGGCCTTTATGCGGAGGTTGTGCGACGCGGTATGGTGGAGCGGTTGCAAACCGAATATAAAGTGACAATTGCAGGGCCCACCATTATGGCGGCGCTGTTGAACAGCCTGCAAATGGGCTTTCATACGCTGGCGATTCAAAAGCGCTCCAGCGAAGTGTGGGACATTTTAGGTAATGTAAAGTCGGAGTTTGAAACCTTTGGTAAAGCGCTGGCGCAGACGCAGACAAGGCTGCATCAAGCATCGGATGAACTGGAGAACCTGGTAGGCGTGCGTACCCGCCAAATTCAGCGCAGGCTGCGCAACATCACGTCTTTGCCGGCCGCAGACGTACAGGCCCTGCCAGAACCGCCTTTACAAGAAGAAATAGAAGAATAATACAACACGGCCCCGGCAACTTGCCGGGGCCGTGAATTTTAAGGTTCTGTTTTAGCCTAAATAACCGCCGGGGTCTTGGCTGGCACCATTTTGAAAAACTGAAAAATGCAAATGTGCAGCAGTAGAGTTGCCAGAATTACCTGCGGCGGCAATTACGGTGCCGCGGGCTACTTGCTGGCCTTCGGTAACATAAATGGCCGAAAGATGCCCGTACAGGGTAGTCAGTCCACCACCGTGGTCAATGATGACCTTAAGCCCATACCCGGTAGAGCGGTACTCGACTTTAATAACCGTACCATCTGCCGCGGCATGTACCGGGCGGCCCAATAGGGTGCCGTTGCCGCCCGCAAAATCATACCCGTTGTGGAATTCCTGGTTTCCACCGCCAAATGGGTCGGACCGGTAACCGTACCCGCTGGAAAGATAAAAATATCCCTCGGATGAAAGTAGCGGGTAGCTGAGTGCCCCACCGCTATAAGTTGTACCGGTACTGTAATGGGTCGCAATCCAGGCATTGGTCTCGTCCACGGCGGCCCGGTAAGAAGCATACGTCTGGTCATATTCGCTTTGCTTGGATTCTTTTTCTGCCTGCGCCTTAGAAATTTTGTCGTCCTGCGCATGAATGCTGGTGGCAAGCTCTTGCTGTTTTTGCTGTAGGGCAGCCTGTTGGTCATTCAGTTTTTGCAGTTGGTCGGCAAGGGCTTGTTCTTCAGCTTCCAGTTGCGCCTTTTGCTGTGCCAGCCGCTCTAACAGCTCGGTATCTGAAATAGAAATGCGCGAAAGTGTTGTGCTGGCCGTCAGCAGCTCGTCAAAGCTGTTTGCGCCAAGCAGGGTGGAGATGGCCCCAGAGGTATGCATCACCTGCATTGCCCGCAGCCGCTCGCGAAACAGTGCGTCAGTTTGGGCAATCTGCTGTTTGGAGTCATCGACCTCTTTTTGTTTATCCGCAACCGCCTGTTTTGCGGTTTCAATATCGCTGAGCATCAGCGTGATCTGTTGCGAAATCACATCACACTGTTTTTGCAAGGTTTCTTTTTTTGTTTGTGCATCTTCTACCGTGCCTTCAATCGAGCTGAGTTGATCCTTGATCTGCTGGAGTTGTTTTTGCAATGCGGCAATATCGTCGCTGCGGTCTGCAGCCTGTAAAGGGGTAGCAAATAAAACAGCAACGGCAAGTATAAGGGCCAGCGCAGCCGTCTTTTTCAGCAGCTTTCGCATGGCGTTCGCCTCCTTGTGTTTCCTGTTCTATCATAGCAGCCCATTTGAAAAAAGCAACCGCTAAAATGTGAAAAATCAGCCCCCGGTTTTACAGGCAGGCCGATTTGAGAGTGATTTGATTAGCCGCGTTCACCCATGTGCAGCGCGCGGCGAACAGGGATAAAAAGTTCATGGAACAGTAGTGGCAGCATGGCAAAAACAATCAGCGAAAGCCATTCGGTAAAGGCCAGTGTTGATGTGCCAAACAGGCTGGCCAGCGCCGGGATTTCAGTGGCGCAAACCTGCAAAAGCAGGCTGCCAAAAAAGCTGACCAGCGTCAGAAGGTTGGTGTGCCGCACCGTTACAAAAATGCTGGTGTCCACATCCCGCATGCCAAGGCTATGCCAAAGCTGGCTGACGGCAAGTACCGTGAACGCATACGTTTGTGCCCTTGTCAGCAGTGCACCGGTTAAAATAGCGTCAATGGAGGCCACCGAAACAGGGGTACCAGCGGCTGCAAGCTGTTGTACCGGCAGGTAAAGAAAAGCACCAAGCATCATCAGGGCAATTAAAATGCCGTAAAAAAAGGTTAGAAACAGGCCGCCACCCGCAAAAAGGCTGTCTTTGGGATCGCGTGGTTTGCGCCGCATAATGCCACGCGGCTTATCGTCTGCGCCCAGTGCAAGGGCAGGCATGGTGTCGGTAATCAAGTTGACCCAAAGGATATGCACTGCCTTCAAGGGGCTGGCAAGGCCGACTGCAATAGCGGTGAACATACTGATCACTTCGCCAAGGTTTGAACCCAGTAAAAAGATGACGGTTTTTTTGATATTGCTGTAAATGCCACGCCCTTCTTCAATGGCGGCGCGGATGGTGGCAAAGTTGTCGTCGGTCAATACCATATCGGCGGCATCTTTTGCCACATCGGTGCCCGTAATGCCCATTGCAACACCAATGTCGGCTGCTTTAAGGCTGGGGGCATCGTTCACCCCGTCACCGGTCATCGATACAATTTTGCCGTTTGCTTTCAATGCTTTGACAATGCGCACCTTATGCTCCGGGCTTACACGCGCAAATACCCGCAGGTTACCCACGCGGCGTTCCAGTTCCTCCTGCGGCATGGCATCCAGTTCTTCACCAGTTACGCACTGGTCGGCTGTTTCTGCAATATCCAGCTGTTTTGCAATTGCAAGTGCAGTGTCGCGGTGGTCGCCGGTAATCATCACCGTGGTAATGCCCGCGTTGCGGAAGCTTTGCACTGCGTCTTTTGCCTCTGGGCGTGCGGGGTCAATCATCCCCACTAAGCCGACAAAGCAAAGGTTTTCTTCCGTTGCAGTGTCATCGCCGTACTTGACGGCCATCGCAAGCACACGCAGTGCTTCTTTTGACATGGCCGAAGCGGCGGCAAGAATGTCATCCTTGTCCTGCTGCGTTATAGCACGGCGCTTGCCCTCCTCCAAGATATCCGTACAGTGCGGCAGCAGTTGGTCGGTGGCGCCTTTGGTATAAGCCTGTAGTTCACTGCCGTTTTGGTGTACGGTCGTCATCATTTTGCGGGCGGAGTCAAACGCCTGCTCGTTGATGCGTGGCCAGGTTTGCTCCAGCCCCTCGCGCATTGCCCCTGTGATAGCACCCATGTCCAATAAAGCAAGCTCGGTGGGGTCGCCAATACGGCTGTCGTTTGCAATGGAAGCGTCGTTGCAAAGGGTAAAGCCGCGTAAAAACAGCTCGTCTTTTGGGGCAGCAAGGCTTTGCGGCTCGCGCAATTCGCCGTTGGTATAAATTTTAGTAACGGTCATTTTGTTCTGGGTCAGGGTGCCGGTTTTATCGCTGCAAACTACGCTGACAGCACCCAGCGTTTCCACGGCAGGCAGCCGGCGCACAATGCTGTTGACCTTGACCATGCGCTGCACCCCAACGGCCAATACAATCGTGACCACGGCGGGCAGCCCTTCCGGCACGGCGGCAACCGCAAGGCTGATGGCGGTAAGCAGCATTTCAACAATGTCGCGGCCCTGTATTAAGGCAATAACAAACAGCGCAGCACACAGCACAACGGCTATGATGCCAAGCAGTTTACCTAAGACAGCAAGGCTTTTTTGCATGGGGGTCAGTTCGTTGTCACCTTCCAGCATCGCGGCAATTTTACCAATTTCAGTGGCTTGCCCGGTAGCGACCACAACACCCTCACCGCGGCCATATGAAACGCTGGTACTGCTATAAGCCATATTGTGGCGGTCACCCAGCGGTGCGTCTTTTTTAGTGATAAAGGCGGCGTTTTTTTCAGTCGGTACACTTTCACCGGTCAGCGCGCTTTCGTCTGCCTTTAACCCCGCGGTAACAGTCAGCCGCAGGTCCGCCGGTACAATGCGCCCTGCGTCAAGCAGTACAATATCACCGGTTACCAGTTCAGCTGCCGGTATTTCTCGCACCACGCCGCCGCGCCGCACCGTTGCCGTAGGGCTGCTCATTTCGCGCAGGGCTTCCAGCGCGCGTTGGGCTTTGCCCTCCTGCACCATGCCCACAATCGCGTTGAGCAACACAACCCCTAAGATAATGCCTGCGTCAGAAAACTCGCGCAGCACGATCGACACCACTGCGGCTGCTAACAATACATAGATCATCGGGTCTTTCAACTGCGAAAGAAACATTTGCAGCTTGGTGGGGGGCTTTTTTACTTCCAGTGCGTTAGGGCCCTGCGTAGTAAGACGTTTTTGGGCTTCTTCCTCCGTCAGGCCGTGGGTTGCCGCGTTCAGCTCCAGCAGAACATCGTCGGCGGTTTTTGTTTCGAACATTGCAGTACCTCCGGTTAATCAGATTAAGGGGTATTTGGCCATAAAATAAAAAAAGACCTTTGATACGGCTGGAAACCATATCAAAAGTCTCGTTACCTGAAGCGGTTCCCGTTCCAGCCGGGAAGGAACCCGACGGTTGTTGGATACGGAAATTAAAACTACTCCCTTTTGTTCTTATTATCTTATCGCTGCAAATTATTTTTGTCAAGCAGAAAACAAACCATTTGCTAAAAATGAAGTACTTTTTACCTTTTGTTTGCGGGTAGAAATTTACAATAAAATACAGAGTTTACTTGCTTTGGGCCGAAAACAGTGTGGGTGCCGAAAGATAAAGCAGCACAGCGGCAACCGTGGTTAAAATCAATTCTGGCAGCATGTAAGAGCCGTTATAGGTCAGCGAGTAATACCAAACAGCCTGCCCCTCTGGCGCATAAGAGCCCCAAATTAAAACGCCGCTTAAAAAGCTGCAGCAAAAACGCAAGAAACACACTGCGGCGGTACCGATACCAACGCCAAGAGCTTTATTCTTAAACGGTTTGGCAAAAGCACCCGCAAGGCCCAGCCCGCTGAATGCAATCACATAATCAAGTAAGATCATCCCCACAAGCGCAACGATGGTGTTAGAAGGGGGGGCGTAAAAGTTCAGCAGCATTTGCAACAGGCTATTGACAAACCCGGTTGCAAGCCCCCATTTAACCCCGTGCCGAAAAGAAACCAGCACAAACGGCAGCATGGAAAAAGCGGTGATGCTGCCGCCCGTGGGCAGATCAAACACCTTGATCTGAGACAGAATGGTGCCGATGGCGATCATCAGCCCGCACTCCACCAAAATGCGTGTTTTCGAAAAATTGTTTGACATAGTGCATACCTCACACAAAGTAGTACATAAAAACAAAAAGCACCTGTTTTTAATAAAAACAGGTGCTTAACCTCGGAGGGTATCGTGTAAACTTCCTACGCCGGCATTATCCGGATCAGGTTAAAGGGTTCATGTACTGCTTTGCAGTGACAAATCTCAGCCTTTCGGCACCCCTGTTTTTATGTCCGGGTTTATTATATGCGCCAGTAACTTGCTTGTCAAGCAGGGTTATTTCATATAAAGCCCCACCAATTGCAGGTCGGTGTTAAAGCTGATGGTAAAGGTGAGGTTGGCGTTTGCGTATTTTGCCAGTACCACAATCGTTGCAATACTGTCCTTTTCGCTGGTGGCATCTTTGATAAACGAGTCAAACGCGCCCAGTTGTTCGCTGACGGGTGCCCATGCTTCGCTAAGCTTATCTGCGGGTAGCGCAGCTTTCATCTTATCGTTCATCCTTGCAACAACGGCATCATAATCGTTGCTGTTCAGGTCGGTGACGACCTCATGTGCCAGCGAAACGACTTTTTCTTCATCATAGGCGTCTGATAACCCGCCACCGCAGCCGGCAAGCAAAGCGGCACAAAGCAGGGCAGAAAGACAAACGGCAATCAGCTTTTTCATTTTCAGTTCTCCTTGTTTTTACTATTTTTTAGTGTTATTTTTAAGGATTTCGCGCCCCATATCACACAGGTCGTTCAATGTACATTCTGCGCAGCGCGGGCTGCGGGCGGTACACACCGCGCGGCCATGTAACACCAGCCGGTGGCAAAAATCATTGCTTTCGGCGGGGGGGATGATCTTCCACAAAGCCATCTCCACTTTTTTGGGGTCTTTTAAATCCTGCACCAGCCCCATGCGGTTGCACAGGCGAATACAGTGGGTGTCGGTCACAATGGCCGGTTTGCCAAACACATCGCCCATAATCAGGTTTGCGCTTTTGCGCCCCACGCCGGGCAGGGTAAGCAGGGTGTCAAAATCATTCGGTACCTTGCTGTCAAACTCATCCACCAATTTTCTTGCTGTCAGGCTGATATCCCGCGCTTTACTGTGGCCAAGGCCGCAGGGTTTTACAATGGCTTCAATTTCACCCGGCTCGGCCTCGGCCAGCGCTTGCACCGACGGGTAAATGGCAAACAGATCTTCTGTTACCACATTTACGCGGGCATCGGTACACTGTGCAGCCAGCCGCACGCTTACCAGCAACTGCCACGCGCTTGCATAATCCAAGGTACAGGCGGCAAGCGGGTAGGCCTGTTTCAGGCGTTCGATAATCTCCATTACTTCTTTTTCCTTTTTCATCGCGGCCCTCCGTGTCGGGTGTACACATATGGCAGACACACCGGCAAAAGTAAGTTCAAAAGCATTATAGCATGCTGTATAGCAAAATAAAATGTGTCCCGGGCAATAAAATAAAAGAGGGGTATTCGCCTTGTCTTTTGTGGGCACTGCTAGTATAATTTGTATATGTTCTGTATTTACACAAAGTGTGGCCGGCAGGCCGCCACAAACGCAAAAGAGCGGAGGAGCTGACGCAATGTTTGGAGATGTGATGGATACCATCGGGTTTGTTCGGGCGCGGGATGAAGAGGTAGGCGCCGCGATGGCACGCGAAATGGATCGCCAACGCAAAAATATTGAGCTGATCGCCTCGGAGAATGTGGTTTCCCCGGCAGTGCTCGCGGCAATGGGCAGTATTTTGACGAATAAATACGCCGAAGGTTACCCCGGTCACCGCTATTATGGCGGTTGCCAGTTTGTCGATGAGGTAGAAGAGCTTGCCCGCACCCGCGCCTGCAAACTGTTTGGGGCGGACCACGCCAATGTGCAGCCGCATTCTGGTGCACAGGCAAACCTTGCAGTATACTTTGCACTGTTACAGCCCGGTGATACCGTGCTTGGTATGAATCTTTCGCACGGCGGCCACCTGACACACGGCAGCCCGGTCAACATGTCTGGTAAATATTTCCACTTTGTGCCTTATGGCGTAAACGATGAAGGCTTTATTGATTACGACGCATTGCGTGAACTGGCGCTACGCGAAAAGCCCAAAATGATCGTTGCAGGGGCTTCTGCCTATGCCCGTATCATCGATTTTGAGCGCATTGGTAAAATTGCAAAAGAGGCAGACTGCCTGCTTATGGTGGATATGGCCCACATTGCCGGCCTTGTGGCGGCAGGGCTGCACCCGTCGCCCGTCCCGTATGCCGATGTGGTGACTACCACCACCCACAAAACACTGCGCGGCCCGCGTGGCGGCATGATCTTGTGCAAAGAACAGTATGCAAAAGCCATTGATAAGGCCATTTTTCCCGGTACACAGGGTGGCCCGCTGATGCATGTGATTGCCGGCAAAGCGGTTTGCTTTGGCGAGGCACTGACCCCGGAATTTAAGGAGTACCAGCAGCAGATCGTTGCCAACGCAAAGGCGCTCAGCGAAGCTTTGCTGGCACGTGGGGTACATTTGGTCTCGGGCGGCACAGATAACCACCTGATGACGGTTGACCTGCGTGGTACCGGTGTTACCGGCAAACTGCTGGAGGCCAGGCTGGACGAAGTACAGATCACTGCCAACAAAAACACGGTGCCCAATGACCCCGAAAAACCCACAGTCACTAGCGGCGTGCGCATTGGCACACCGGCCGTGACGACCCGCGGTTTTGGCAAGGCCGAAATGGAAAAAATCGCAGATTTTATCGCCGGTTGTGTTTTTGACTACGACAATAAAAAAGACGAGATTGCGGCGGGTGTGGAAGCGCTGACCGCACAATTCCCTCTGTACGAATAGCCGTTTATTGAGTGCCCAAAGAGAGGAGCCCGTATGGCTTATATCAACGCCAGTTTGCGCAGCACGTTAATGGGGCGCAGTGTAGCGGTTTCGCTGTATTTCCCTAACGATTACCCCGAAACAGTGGTGCCAGAAATTCGCGGGGTGGTCACCCTGCTGCACGGGTACACCAACAGTGGGCAAGACTGGTTGCAAATGTCGGCGGCCTGCCGCTATGCGGCGGACAACGGGCTAATATTGGTTGCCCCCAGCTGTGAAAACAGCTTTTATTGTGATATGGTATATGGAGACGCTTGGTATACTTTCATAACAGAAGAGTTGCCCGTGTTGCTGAACCGCTTTTTTAAACTGCCCACGGAACGTGATAAAAACTTTATTGCCGGGCTTTCTATGGGTGGCTATGGTGCCATGATGATAGGCCTTAACCACCCAGAACGTTATGCGGGTATTGCCAGCTTTTCCGGCTCGGTAGACCTTGCCCAGATGTTTGAAAAAGGCCGCGATGTGCCAGAGCTTCGACAGTTGTTTGTGCCGGTTTTTGGGCGGGATTTAACACTGCCAGATCAGTATGATCTGCATAAACTTGCTGTAAAGGTTAGCAGCTTGCCAGAACAACAGCAACCTAAATTGCTACTTACCTGTGGCCTGCAAGATGATGAGCCATACTACATTCGCATGCAGAACACTGCGCTTTACGAAACTATGCAAACGTTGCCGTTTGCCGCTTACCGCTACCTTACTTGGCCCGGCAACCATGAATGGAAGTTTTGGGACCGCAGCCTAGTGTATGCCATTGATTATTTTTTAGAGAATGGTTATGCCGAACAAAAGCTTGGCGATTGGCGCAGTGAAGTGCAGGTCGCCCCATAAGAGAGGGGGAAAAGCAGATGGAAAGCCCACTGGCAGACCGCCTGCGGCCCAAAACACTGGACGAAGTGTTTGGCCAAAAGCACCTGCTTGCCCCCGGCAGCGTATTTCGCAGCAACATTGATGCGGGGCGCATCCCCAACATGGTTTTTTACGGCCCGCCGGGGGTAGGCAAAACCACCGTGGCGCGCATTATTGCGGAAAACAGCGGTATGCGGCTGCATAAGCTCAACGGCACCTCGGCCTCCACTGGTGATATTCGCACGGTGATCGGCGAAATTGGCACCCTGATGGGGCATGGCGGCATTCTATTATATCTCGACGAAATTCAGTACCTCAACAAAAAGCAGCAACAAAGCCTGCTGGAATGCATTGAGGATGGCAGTATTACACTGATTGCCTCTACCACGGAAAACCCGTATTTTTATGTGTACACTGCGTTGCTTTCGCGCTGTACGGTTTTTGAGTTTAAACCGCTTACCGCACAGGAGATCAAAGAGGCAATAGAGCGGGCAAAGACGTTGCTGGAGCAGCAGGACGATTGCAAAGTAGTGCTGCAACCCGACGCGCTTGAATTTATGGCAACAGCCTGCGGTGGTGATGTGCGCAAAAGCGTAAGCAGCTTAGAATTGCTTGTAGGGGCAGCACCGGAAACTGACAAGGTAAAGACCATTACACTTGAAATGGCGCAGCAGGTCGCCCAGCGCAGTACCATGAGCTATGACCGCGATTCAGATAATCATTACGACACCATTTCGGCGTTGCAAAAAAGCATTCGCGGCTCCGACCCGGATGCGGCAATTCATTACCTTGCCCGGCTGCTTGAAACCGGTGACCTGCTTTCTGCCTGCCGGCGGTTGTTGGTGATTGCGGCGGAGGATATCGGCCTTGCATACCCGCAGGCCATCCCCATTGTGAAAGCCTGTGTAGACAGTGCGTTGCAGCTTGGCCTGCCGGAGGCACAACTGCCGCTGGCAGATGCGGTGATTTTGCTTGCTACGGCCCCAAAAAGCAACTCTGGCCACAATGCCATTATGGCCGCCCGGCAAGACTTACAGCGCGGGCGTAGCGGGCCCATCCCGCGTTGTTTGCAAAACAAACATTACGACGGGGCCGATGCAAAGGTGAAAGGGCAGAATTATTTGTACCCGCATAATTACCCGGCCCATTGGGTAGAGCAGCAGTACTTGCCAACTGAGCTTTTGGGCACCGTGTACTATGAGTACGGCCCCAATAAAACCGAGCAAGCGGCAAAGGCTTATTGGGAAAACATCAAAAAACAAAAACCATAAGTTGTTCTCCTGCTGAGAGTATAGAGAAAAGGAGGCCAAAGCAATGCTATCGCTGCGCTTTGGCCTCTTATTTTATAAAATAATGAGGAGGATCAGTTCATGAACGAAGACGGTACAATATCGAAACGAACACGATACAGCTTTGGGTTTGGCTGTATTGGGCGTGATGCGGCGTACACGCTGGTAAGCAGCTTTGTGTTGACTTACCTTACCCTTGCGGTTGGCCTTAGCAACTGGCAGCTTGCCGGTGTTGGTGTCATTATGGTGGTGGCTCGTGTTTGGGATGCCATCAATGACCCGATGATGGGCACAATCATTGACAATACGCGTTCACGTTGGGGCAAGTTTAAGCCTTACATCATCAGCGGTGCGGTACTGAACAGCATTTTTATTGTGCTGCTGTTTTTTGATTTTCGTCTTAGCGAGAGTATGTTCCTTGTTGTGTTTGCAATTACCTATATCTTGTGGGGCATGACTTACACAATGAACGATATTTCGTATTGGAGCATGCTGCCAAGCCTGACGGTCAACCCCAAAGAGCGTGAAAAAGCGTCATCACTTGCCCGCATCGGGGCAAATATTGGCTTATTTGTAGTAACAGCCGTCGTTCCCATCGTATCACAAATGGGGCGTATGGTCGGCACTTACCGCTTTATTGCTATTGCGGTAGCGCTGCTTTTTATTGCATGCCAGGTACTGGTTGTTGTTGGTGTGCAAGAAAAGAAAAACGTCATCACCTCTGCACAAAGCCATACGACATTACTAGGCATGGTAAAGATCATTACCAAAAACGACCAGCTGCTCGCCATTATCATCTGTATGCTGCTGTTTAACATTGGCTATTTTACAACGACCAGTTTTGGGCTGCAGTTCTTCTATTTTGACTACGGTGTGTACGGTGGCAGTGAATACACCATTTTTGCCATTACGATTGGGGTTGCTCAAATTGTAACACTGTCATTTTACCCTCAATTTTCAAAGCACTTTAACCGCCGCCAGCTGTTTGGCCTTGCCATTGGGCTGGTTGTGCTGGGGTATCTGGGCTTTATGACGGTGGGGTATCTGCTGCCCATGAACATGATTATGCTTTGCATCATTGGGCTGGTGCTGTTCAGTGGGCAGGCAATTATTCAATTGCTTAACCTTGTATTACTGGCGGATACCATTGAGTATGGCCAGTGGAAGCTGGGTACCCGCAATGAGAGTATTATTTTCAGCCTCAACCCGTTTATCACCAAGCTTGCCAGTGCCATTCAAGCCGGCATCTGGACGTATACGCTGGCGCGCTCGGGCCTGAACAGCTATTCAAACCAAATTAGTGCGCTGGGAAAAAACGCAGCGCTGACAAAAGACCAAATCAAAGCACAGGCAAATACCTTGATTACCCAAATCCCGGCAAGTGCTACGCTACAAATGCGCGTTTCCATGATTGCGCTGCCGCTTTTGCTGATTTTGGCAAGCTACTTTGTCTACCGCCGGTTTTACAAAATTGATGATAAGATGTACCATCATATTATTGAAGACCTGGAGGCCAGAGCATTAACAAAGGAGGAATAAGCTTTTGGAGGCTGAAAAGCTGGAACAGATTTTAAGTACCCTGACGTTAGAAGAAAAGGCATCGTTGTGCTCGGGCCTGAATTCGTGGGAGACAAAGCCTATACCGGCAAAGGGGGTGCCGTCTGTCTTTATGGCAGACGGGCCCACTGGCCTGCGCAAAGAAGACCTTGCGCATACCCAGCAAAACGGCGGGCCCAGCGTGCGCGCAACTTGTTTCCCCACAGAGGCTACAATCGCCTGTGCATGGGACGAACAGCTTACCATGCAGGTAGGCCGTGCCATTGGGGCGGAATGCCGTGCAAACGGTGTAACCACGCTGCTGGCGCCGGGGGTAAACATGAAACGCAGCCCGCTGTGTGGCCGTAATTTTGAGTATTATGCCGAAGACCCTTTACTGGCCGGTAAACTGGCCGTGGGGTTTATCAAAGGGTTGCAACAGCAGGGTGTCGGTTGCAGTTTAAAACACTTTGCTGCCAACAGTCAGGAAACACTGCGCATGTCGGTCAGCAGTGAAATTGACGAGCGTGCGCTGCACGAAATTTATCTGCGCGCATTTGAAATTGCGGTAAAACAGGCCGCCCCCAGCACGTTGATGTGCTCGTACAACAAAATCAATGGCTGTTATTCGGCGGATAACTACGAGCTGCTCACCGGCATTTTGCGGGATAAATGGGGCTTTGAAGGCCTTGTGATGAGCGACTGGGGCGCGGTGCACGACCGTGTGGCCGGTGTGCGTGCCGGGCTGGACCTTGAAATGCCCAGCAGTTACGGGGTGACCAATCGGCTGATCGTGCAGGCGGTGCAAAGCGGCACGCTGACGATGCAAGAGCTGGATACCGCTGTGCACAGGGTGTTGCGTTTTGTGTTTGATTGCGCCGAAAACAGTGCAGTTGAACCCTGTGACCTAAAGGCGAATCACCAGCTTGCTGTTACTGCGGCGGCGCAGTCTGCGGTATTGCTGAAAAATAACGGGGCATTGCCGCTGAGTGCCCAGCAAAAAGTACTGTTCGTGGGTGAAATGGCACAGGCGCCACGGTATCAGGGCGGCGGCAGCTCTATTGTAAACGCAAATGCCCCGGTGGCACCGCTTGATGCGGCAAACGGGCAGGGGCATGCTGTTACGTTTGCACAGGGCTGGCGCAGTGAAGACGAAGCCCCCAATGAAGAACTGATTGAACAGGCGGTGCAGGCGGCACAGCAGGCAGATACCATTGTACTGTTTTTAGGGCTGACTGAAACAGATGAAACCGAAGGGCGCGACCGCAGGCACCTTTCACTGCCACAGCCGCAGCTTGCCCTTGCAAAAGCCCTTTGCGCGGCGGGCAAGCCCCTTGTTGTGGTGCTAATTGGCGGCAGCCCGGTAGAACTGCCTTGGCTGGGGCAGGTGGATGCACTTTTAAACCTGTACCTTGCCGGGGAAGGTGTGGGCGAAGCTGCTTGTGACCTGCTTTGGGGCCACCAAAACCCCTGTGGCAAGCTGGCCGAAACCTGGCCGCTTTCGCTGGCACAAACACCGGCCTACCTGCATTACCCCATGGGGCCAAACTATGTCAGCTATAACGAAAGCATTTTTATTGGGTACCGCTATTATGACACGGCGGGCAAAGAGGTCTTGTTCCCGTTCGGGTACGGCCTTTCTTACACCAACTTTCAGTACAGCGACTTGCAGGTAGAAAGCAGCGGTACGGGCAGCGTAACCATACGGTTTACCGTGGCAAATACCGGTAATGTTGCAGGGGCCGAAGTTTGCCAATGCTATGTACACCCCAAAACGCCGGTGGCTTTTATGGCAAAGCAAACATTGGCCGCGTTTCAAAAGGTTACGTTGCAGGCAGGGCAAAGCACGCAAGTCGAGCTTGTGTTAGAAGAAGATGCTTTTGCGTTTTACTCGGTTGCAGAGCACAGGTTTGTCGTGTCGGCAGGCGAGTATGAAATCCGTGTTGGCACCAGCAGCCGCACGCTGCCCCTGTGTGTACAGGTCACCCGGCAGGGTACGATGCAGTTGCCACTGCCACAAAGCCAGCTTGCAAGCGGCTATTATGGCAATATCGGCGATAATGCGTTCCCCGATGACGAATTCGCAAAGCTGCACCCGTTTCCGGAAAACAAAAACATTGCGGCAAAGCCAGGTGAATTTGCGCTTGACAGCACGCTGGGCGAGCTGAGGGCGACTTGGCTTGGCCGCCAGGTATGGAAGATTGCGTTTCAAATTGGGGTGCGCACCAACCACTTTGTAAAATCCCCTAAAGTAAACCGCGAAATCGTGCGGCAGATGACGGCAGAATTGCCGGTAAAAAATGTTGCACTGATGTCAAACGGCTTTGCCGACTTTGAATTGACCGCTGCGTTGCTGGATGTGTGCAACGGCAGGGGCGGCAAGCGTAGGCTGTTGCACCAGTTGCACCTTGTGCTGCGCCGTTACCGCGCACAAAAAAAACAGTCGAAAACATAAAGAGCGGTCTCAAACCCAACACATAGAACTTTTTGGCAAGAAAGAATTGACAAAGCAAGCGGTATTCAGTATAATAATAAAGCCGTCAGAAATGACGGCGTTTTATCCGGGTGTGGCGCAGTTGGTAGCGCGCTTGACTGGGGGTCAAGAGGCCGCATGTTCAAGTCATGTCACTCGGACCAAAAAAACCAACGATTTTTAATCGTTGGTTTTTTTTAACTGTATTTTTAGGGATTTACAAAGGGTAAGCCCGATAAAGCTGCTTGTCTCCGATTAGAGTGCGATAGGGTTTTTTGTGTAATTTTATGAAAATCCCCATGTCCCATATTTTTTTGAACAATAAGGAATTGAAAAACAGAGTGGAGTTCTATGAGAATGAATTTTGAAACGCTTGGTCTAAAGCCGGAACTTATTGCAGGACTAAACAAACAAGGGGTTACCGAACCCATTGGAATACAAGATAAGATGTTCGCTGCTATTCTTTCTGGAAATGATATAATGGCATGTGCGCAGACGGGAAGCGGGAAGACCCTGGGATACTTGCTCCCGATTTTTCAACGGCAAGAGGATATTCAAAACGGTCTTCAGGTAGTGATTCTCGTCTCAACCCACGAGCTTGGTTTGCAGGTACACCGACAAATTGAGTTGCTTGCAGCCAACAGCGGCATCTCTATCAGAAGCGCTGCGGTATTTGGTAATGCAAACATCAATCTGCAAATTAAAACGCTGAAAACAAAGCCTCAAATTGTAGTTGGAACTCCGGGTAGAGTGCTGGATTTAATGCAAAAAAAACATATTCCTGCGCATTTAGCCAAAACAATTATCGTGGATGAAGGCGACCTCTTGCTTAATTGCAAGAATATTAAACTGACTAGCTCAGTGATCAAAAAAGCATTGAGAGACACCCAACTGGTAGTGGTTTCGGCTAGCATCCATAAGGATACGAGAGCAGCTGTTGAGTCGATTGGCAAACATCCGGATGTAATTCAGCAAGCTGAAAAGTTAAGCATTCCGAGCACTATCACGCATATTTGTGTTGCCTGCGAAGAACGAGAGAAGCCAGAATATATCAGAAAGCTGATGGCGGCAATTAAACCAGCAAAGGCCCTTGCAATTATAAACAATCGGGATTTGTTGGAAAAAGTGGCTGAGAAGCTGCGCTACCACAACATTTCTGCGGACTACATCCATGGAGAAAGCACACAGCAGGACCGCAAGCGGATCATAAGTGCATTTAAAAGTGGAAAATTAAAATTGCTCCTTACCACTGACCTGGCAGCCAGAGGACTTGATTTTGACAACATTAGCGTTGTTTTTTCTATGACTGCCAGCGAAAATCCGAACGACTACTTGCACAAAGCTGGACGTACTGGAAGATGCGGAAAAGACGGGATGTGCATTTCGCTTGTTTCTCCGAAAGAAATCCCGATGTATCAAGCCTGTGAAAAGCAGTTTGGAATTAAAATGCAGAAAAAGTATTTGCGCGAAGGAAAACTAGTTGATCAAAAATGAACGACAATGTCGAATTTGTGCTTGATGCTGAAATCGAAAGTAAAAGCCATGCGAAACAATTACGGCGGTAACTGTTACGGACGGAACCATACAATATTTTTTTGTAGATACAATTAACTTAAAAGCCTACAAAGTCTTTGCATAGTATCTTTTTCGAAGTTCTACAATTACATTCCGACCCCCCAAAACATACAATTGATAAAAATTACCACAAGATATATAATATTTAAAATACTAGTTTATGGGAGGTGACATTCTTATGCAATTGCGATACTGGAACTACATGGTGCAATTAAAGGCTTGGCTATTTTATCTGGATGGGTATAGTGAGGGGGCTTACCGGTGGCAAAAAAGAGTGGATGTTTTTTTGGCAATTACCTCGTCGTCTAGTATTGCAGCGTGGGTGATTTGGAACAAGTATAGTTTTGTTTGGGCTTTTTTGATTGCGCTCTCTCAAGTGGTAACAGCAATTAAACCACATCTTCCCTTTGCAAAAAGAATGGAGTTTTTATGTAAAGCTTCAAATCAGCTTCAAGTTCTATTTAACAAGGCGGAATATAATTGGTACAAGGTATCAAATGGGGAACTGTCAGAAGATCAAATAAATGACTTGCTTTTTGATTTTAAAAAACAATACACGGATACGGTGGACAAAACGCTGGATGCGGAGTCTCTTCCTGACAAGGAACATTTAAGAATTGTTGCAGATACCAAAACAGAAGAATTTTTTAAGGATACTTATTAGAAAGGAGAATGTTTATGACGCCAAATCAAAACCGGCCCTCCTCGCGGCCAAACAAAAACCCGCAGAATCAAAGTGTACTCGAACATAAATTGCCGCCAACAACAGCTAAACCGCCAATGCCCCCGGTGAAGCCTCCTGCGAAGCAAAAAGATTGAGGAGCAAACCAGTATTCAATTGATCCCTTGATTTTCCGGCAAAAAGGCCAATACAATATAAGAAAGGGCAAACCCCGATTGAAGGCACATGGTGATAATGAATGCTTTTTTAGTATATTGCAAACGACCCACCCAAGGGGGGGCTGAAAATACCGCATAAACTAAACTTATCCGCCTCAAACTTGTGTGGGTTTTGTACTGCTTGCTAAAAAACAAAGCGGCTTGATTGGCTACCACCAACGGGATGGTTTTGTGTAATGCAGTGCAAAGGCACTGGCGTTCAGCCCATTTTCTGATGCGTGTTTATTGACAGAAACAGCTGTGTATGGTATTCTTTATTCGCTTAGAAATTTGTTTTCTAGGGGCGAGGGGAGGGATAGTTCATGGAGAGAATTAAGACAATCGCAACGCGCGATTTGAATGAAAGCGTAAAAACTGGCGGCTGTGGTGAGTGCCAGACTTCCTGCCAGTCTGCCTGCAAAACATCTTGCGGTGTTGCAAACCAGCCGTGCGAGAAGGCAGCAAAGTAAGTTCTAGTTTTTCAAAAAAATGCCGCCATTTCGGCGGCTTTTTTGTTGTTTGTATCGATACAAGGGGGATTCGATGGTACACCAATATCAGTTAAATGAGTATAACATTGTGCTGGACACCTGTTCTGGCTCAATCCATGTAGTAGACGACGTGGCGTACGACATTATTGCGCTGTTTGAGGGGCAAACTGAAGATGAAATAATTGCAGCAATGCTGAAAAAATATGCGGGCCGTGAAGACGTGACCGAGCAGGACCTGCGCGATTGCATCAGTGATGTTGCCGCACTAAAGCAAAGCGGCAAACTGTACACGCCGGATGTGTTTGAAGATTTGGCCTACGATTTTAAAAAGCGCAGCACGGTGGTGAAAGCGCTGTGCCTGCATGTCGCCCATACCTGTAACCTGAATTGCTCGTACTGTTTTGCCAGCCAGGGCAAATACCATGGCGAACGTGCGCTGATGAGCTTTGAAACCGGCAAACGTGCGCTGGACTTTTTAATTGAAAATTCCGGCACGCGCACCAATTTGGAAGTTGACTTTTTTGGCGGCGAGCCGCTGATGAACTGGGATGTGGTGAAGCAGCTTGTTGCTTATGCCCGCACACAAGAGCCCGTTCACCACAAAAAATTCCGTTTTACGCTAACGACAAATGGCGTACTGATTGACGACGACGTGATTGACTTTGCCAATAAAGAAATGAGCAATGTTGTGTTGAGCCTTGACGGCCGCAAAGAAATTCACGACCGTCTGCGGGTGGACTATGCCGGTAAAGGCAGTTATGACCGCATTGTGCCGAAGTTTCAAAAGCTGGTGGCGGCGCGCGGCGGTAAAAACTATTATATGCGTGGCACCTTTACCCACGCAAACACGGATTTTACCAACGACATTCTGCACATGGCGGACCTCGGCTTTACCGAGCTGAGTATGGAGCCTGTGGTATGCGCCCCCGGTGACGAAGCCGCACTGACGCAAGAAGACTTGCCTGTTTTATTTGAGCAGTACGAGCTGCTTGCAAAAGAGATGATTCGCCGCAAAAAAGGGGGCAAGGCCTTTACCTTTTATCATTATATGCTGGACCTCACCGGCGGGCCTTGTATTTACAAGCGTATTTCGGGGTGCGGCAGCGGCACTGAGTATATGGCAGTTACCCCTTGGGGTGAGCTGTACCCATGCCACCAGTTTGTAGGGGATGAGCATTACAGCCTTGGTAACATTTGGGATGGGGTGACCAATACGGTCCTGCGTGACGAGTTCAAATGCTGCAACGCCTATGCAAGGCCAGAATGCAGTGATTGCTGGGCAAAGCTGTATTGCTCTGGCGGCTGTGCGGCAAACGCCTACCACGCGACAGGCTCAATTCGCGGCGTGTACGACTATGGTTGTGAGCTGTTTAAAAAGCGAATTGAATGTGCACTGATGATGAAAGTGGCAGAAAGCGAAGAATAAGAGGGTGAGAAGGTGCACACACCAATCTGTGATTTTGTAAACAGGTATAATAAAAGCGGTGTGTCACGCTTGCACATGCCGGGGCACAAAGGTAACGCACTTCTGGGCTGTGAGCCGCTGGATATCACCGAGGTTGCCGGCGCAGACGAATTGTATGCGCCGCAGGGCATTATTGCGCAAAGCGAGCAGAATGCGACGCGGTTATTTGGCACAGCCCATACGTTTTATTCTACCGAGGGCTCATCCCACTGTATTCGCGCGATGCTGCGCCTTGCAACCGAGCACTGGAACACCGCAAAAGATGGCCCACCGCTGATTTTAGCGGCCCGCAATGCCCACAAAGCTTTTATTACGGCCGCCGCCCTGTTAGACCTTGATATTGCATGGCTATGGCCGCAGCAGCAAAACTTGTGCAGTTGCCCCGTCTCTGCGCAGCAGTTAAAACAGGCGCTCGCAGCCCAAACCCGTCGCCCGTGCGCAGTATATGTCACATCGCCGGATTATTTAGGGGGGATGCAGGATATTGCTGCTCTTGCAGGGGTGTGCCAGTCTTTCGGTGTGCCACTGCTGGTTGATAATGCACATGGTGCCTACTTGCGTTTTTTGCAGCCAAGCCAGCACCCAATCGACCTTGGTGCGGCAGCCTGTTGTGACTCTGCCCATAAAACCTTGCCGGTGCTTACGGGTGGGGCATACCTGCATATTAGCGCTTTGGCACCGCAGCAGTATAATGCAAACGCGCGTCAGGCCCTTGCCCTTTTTGGCTCCACCAGCCCGTCTTATCTTATTTTGCAGTCGCTGGATGCGGCGAATCAATCCCTTGCAACTGATTACCCGGCCCAGCTGGCGCAGTGTGCAGGGCAGGTTGCTTTGCTTGCCGGCAAGTTACAGCAAAACGGCTGGGTGACAGCGGGGCAAGAGCCGCTGAAGCTGACGCTGGATGCCGCGGCGGTGGGTACCACCGGGGATGCAGTTGCACAAAAACTTCGCAGTTCAGCAGTAGAGTGTGAATATGCAGACCCTCACTTTGTTGTTTTGATGTTTGCGCCCGGCAATACGCCGCAGGATTTTCAGCGCGTGCAGGATGCGCTGGGGCAAGCAGGGCACAATGCAGAGCAACGGGTACAGCCGCACGAGACCGACTTACAGCCTACGCCTGTGCAGGCGATGCGGGTGCGCGATGCAATGCTTGCACCACATGAGTGCATTGGGTTAGAACAGGCTTTTGGTCGCGTATGCGGCAGCCCTATGGTGTCCTGCCCACCGGCCATCCCCATTGTCAGCAGTGGAGAGGTGTTCAGTGAACGCGAAATTGTCCTGTGCCGGTTTTACGGGGTGCAAAAAGTAGATGTTGTAGCAAAGTAATACGCGACCCTTTAAAGACAACAAACCAGGGCACCTGCTATTGCAGGTGCCCTGGTTGTTTGTGCTTTCAGCGTAAGATGGTTGATTAGACCTTGAACGAAACTGCTGTTTTGCCGTCTTCTTCGTTTTGGTCATCAAACTCGTAATCATTGCCGGGCAGAATGGCATTCAGCAGAATGCCCAGAATTGCCGCAATTGCAAGGCCAGACAGCGTGATGGTGATTTCGCCGGTAATAGGGATGGAAAGACCGCCGATACTGTTAAAACCCAGTGCGCTGACCAAAATCACTGCCGCAATGATCAGGTTGCGCGATTTTGTCAGATCGACCTGGTTTTCGACCACATTGCGTACGCCGATGGCAGAGATCATGCCGTACAGTATAAAGCTGACGCCGCCAATGATTGCGGTGGGGATGGAATAAATCAATTCGCCAAATTTCGGCACAAAGGACAGAATGACCGCAAACCCCGCGGCAAGCTCCATTACGCGGGGGTCATACACCCGGGTAAGTGCCAGAACGCCGGTGTTTTCGCCATAGGTCGTGTTGGCAGGCCCGCCAAACAACCCGGCAAGGCTGGTGGCAAGGCCGTCACCCAGCAGGGTACGGTGCAGGCCGGGGTTGCTGATGTAGTTTTTGCCAGTGGTTGCACCAATGGCGGCGATGTCGCCAATATGCTCCATCATGGTCGCCAGTGCAATGGGCATGATGGTGAAGATTGCGCTGATGCTGAATTTTGCCATGGTAATGGGTGCGAGGGCAACGACCTGTGCGTCTTTTAGCGCAGTAAAATCAACGCGGCCGAGTACAATAGCAAGCAGGTAAGCGCCGACAATGCCAAGCAGAATGGGGATGATGCGCACCATGCCTTTGCCCCAAATGTTACACACTACAATAATGCCAAGGGCAACAAATGCCAGCAGCCAGTCCTGGCTGGCACTTTGAACCGCGGTGGGGGCAAGAATTAAACCGATGGAAATAATGATGGGGCCGGTGACGACCGGCGGGAAGAAGCGCATGACTTTTTTTACACCAAACGCTTTGATGAGGCCCGCAAGTACCACATACACAAGGCCGGCTGCAACTACACCGCCGCAGGCGTAGGGCAGCATTTCGCTGTTGGGGCTGCCGTCTGCAAGTTTGGGTGCAACCATTGCATAGCCACCCAAAAACGCAAACGAGGAGCCTAAGAATGCGGGTACTTTACCTTTGGTAATTAAATGGAACAGCAGTGTGCCAAGGCCTGCAAAGAGTAAAGTGGTCGAAACGTTCAACCCGGTGATGATGGGCACCAGCACGGTGGCGCCAAACATGGCAAAGGTGTGCTGCAAACCCAGCAGCAGCATCTTGGGGATGCCCAGCTCGCGGGCATTCCAAATGGGGTTTTCTGATTTCATGTTCATTCCTCCCTTTAAGTTATCGCGGCGAAAAGCACAAAAAAAAATTAAGCTGAAAAGACAGCTTAATTTTTGGACGGGGCGGAAAGGGAAAAAACGGAAAAGAGAATACGAAGCCTGCAAGATGTTTTTTTCTCCTGCACAACTGTTTTCCCATTTTTACACCTCTCTGACCGTTTCATTCCGCGATTTACTTTCAATAGAATACCGAAACCGCAATGATTTGTCAACATTTTTTTCAAATCTGGTACACAAAGTTGCGTGAACTGTACAAAACGGGTATAATATGATAACGGCTAAAATAGCCGTAATAGAAGTTCTTTTCAAGGAGGAAGGCTTTATGCCGGTAAAGGTAAAGCTTAAAATAGATCATAAGAATGAAGTGACCTCCCTGCCAGCCATCGCGCTGCGCGGGTTGGTCATTTTCCCAAACAATGTTGTCCATTTTGAAGTTGGACGCCCACAATCTATCGCTGCCGTGGAATGGGCGATGGAAAATAATGCGAATATCTTTTTGGTTGCCCAAAAGGATATGGATGTTGAAGACCCCAAGGCTGGGGATCTTTACCCCTATGGCGTAGTGGCTGAGATCAAGCAGGCCCTGCGCGTTTCAAACGACCTTGTAAAAGTGCTGGTTGAAAGCAAAAGCAGGGCAAAGCTGGTAGAAGTGGATTATTCCTCGCAATTTATGCGGGTTTCAATTAAGCCTGCACCGCTGCGCGGGATTAAATCAGCAGACAGTGTGCGTATTGAGGCACTTCTTCGTTCGATCCGTGAAGCGTTTGAGGATTATATGAGCCTGAGTCCACGTATCCCAAAGGACGTTGTGTATACCATTATTTCCAGCGAGGACCCTGTTTTTCTTGCGGAATACATCCCCAGCAACCTATTATTTAAGTATACCGACAAACAACGTATTTTAAATGAGAATACCATTACAGCGCGCTTAGAGGCTTTGCTTGCTGTTTTCAGTAAAGAAAACAAAGTGCTTTCGGTCGAAAAGGAAATTCAAGATAAAGTGTCGACCCAGATGGAAAAAAACCAGCGCGATTATTTTTTGCGCGAACAAATGCGCGCGATTTCGAACGAACTGGATGAAGAAGAGGATACGAAGCGCGAGTCTGACGACTATAAAGATAAAATAGCAAAGCTGCCCCTGCCAGAAGAAGCGCGAGACAAACTAAATAAAGAAGCTGACCGCCTTGCACGGATGCAGGGTAATTCGCAAGAGGCTGCGGTGATCCGCACTTATCTTGCCACCTGCCTTGAGCTGCCGTGGGCGGTATCCACCCCTGAAAACATCGACATCAATAAGGCAGAGGCCATTTTAAACCGTGACCACTATGGGCTGAAAAAGGTCAAAGAACGCATTCTTGAAATTTTGGCTGTGCGTAAGCTGACCGACGCCCCCAACAGCCAGATTATCTGTCTTGTAGGCCCGCCGGGTGTTGGCAAAACCTCAATTGCAAACTCGATTGCCCGCTGCCTTGGGCGCAAATATGGCCGTGTGTCTTTGGGCGGGGTGCGGGACGAAGCCGAAATTCGCGGCCATCGGCGCACCTATATCGGTGCAATGCCGGGCAAGCTCATCAGCGCAATCTCTACAGCCAAAAGCAACAACCCGGTTTTGTTGCTCGACGAAGTGGACAAAATGGCGGCAGATTTTCGTGGCGACCCGGCTGCGGCATTGCTGGAGGTGCTGGACCCAGAGCAAAACGTTGGGTTTAAGGACCTTTATCTTGACATTCCGTTTGATTTAAGTAAGGTGCTGTTTATCACGACCGCAAATACAACGGACACCATCCCCCGGCCGCTATTGGACCGTATGGATGTCATTCAACTGCCCAGCTACACGCGGGTAGAAAAATTTCAAATTGCAAAGCGCCATTTGATCCCAAAGCAGTTGCTGGCAAATGGGCTAAAGGGTAAGGTGCGGTTCACCGATTCGGCTATTCATGAGTTGATTGACGGTTATACGCAGGAAGCCGGTGTGCGTGGGCTTGAGCGTGTGATTGGCGAAGTGCTGCGCAAATGTGCCAAACAGATTGCGGCGGGGGAGACCGAGAAAGAAATTTCAATTAGCAACAAAAACTTGGAAGAGTTGATTGGCCCGGTACGTGTAAAACCGAACTTTGCCAATAAAACGAATGCAGTAGGCATTGCAAACGGGCTTGCGTGGACGTCGGTCGGCGGTGAGCTGCTGCCCATTGAGGTGCAGATTATTGAAAACGGCGGCGGCGGGCTGGAACTTACCGGCTCACTTGGTGACGTGATGAAAGAATCTGCTAAGCTTGCCATCACCTATGCCAAGGTACATGCTGCCGAATACGGGTTTGAAGGCACTGTATTTAAAAACATTGATATTCACATCCATGCGCCAGAAGGGGCTATCCCAAAAGACGGCCCGTCTGCGGGTGTAACACTTGCCACTGCGCTAATTTCAGCGCTGTCCGGTAGGCCGGTGCGCAGTGATGTTGCGATGACAGGTGAAATTACTTTACACGGCTTAGTGCTGCCCATTGGTGGCCTGAAGGAAAAAACGATGGCTGCGTACCGTGAAAAAATGAAAATGGTTTTATTGCCGGCAGACAATGTCTCTGACCTTTATGACGTAGATAAGGTCGTAAAGGACGCGCTGGAATTTCAGCCGGTCAGTGACTTGAAAGCGGTGCTGAAATTTGCACTGCTGCCGAAAAAAGAATAGGAGAGATTTTTTGAATTATCATCTGGCTGCTTTTCAGGCTTCTTATGGCCTTTCTTCACAGCTGCCGGACAATGATCGGCCGGAAATTGTGTTTTCCGGCCGTTCTAATGTCGGCAAATCGTCGCTGATCAATAAGCTGTGTAACCGCAAAAACCTTGCACGGGTCAGCGCAACCCCAGGTAAAACTGCGACAATCAATTATTATGATATTGACGGGTTGTACTTTGTTGACCTGCCCGGCTATGGGTATGCCAAAGTTTCGGCATCCGAGCGTGCGCGTTGGGACGAGCTGATTAACAGTTATTTTGCGGTCAATGAGCGTTGCACGTTGCTCATTCAACTGCTTGACAGCCGGCATGCCCCCTCGGCAGACGACCGTATGATGCTGGAATATTTACAGCATCACAACATTCCGTTTTTAGCAGCATTGACCAAGGCGGATAAACTAAATAAAACACAGGTGGCGGCAGCAACACAAGAATTTTCTGAAATTTGTGCCAACTATGGGTGTAAAGGCGTTATACTTACCAGTGCTCAAACGGGTGCCGGTATAGAAGAATTGCGACAGGCAATCGAAATAGCAGCACAGTAAAAACACAAAGGGGCATACAAATGGCAGGATATCACGAGTTTGCCTATTTTTATGATGAACTGAACGGGGAAGCTGACTATGATGCGCTACACCGATATATCGTGTCGGTTTTTGAAAATGAGGGCCTGCCCGGCAATATTGTGGCAGACCTTGGCTGTGGTACTGGCGAGCTGACCTTGCGGCTTGCAGGCAGCGGCTATGATATGATTGCAATTGACGCTTCGGCCGACATGCTTTCGGTGTTGCAAAACAAATTGATGCAGCAGCCGGGGGCAGAGGTTCTACTGGTTTGCCAAAACCTTACCCGACTCGATTTATATGGCGGCCTGCATGGTGCTGTATGTACCTTTGATACCCTGAACCACATTGGGCCATTTAGTGAAATGCAGACAGTGCTGGGGCGGGTTGCCCTGTTTCTGGAAACCGGCGGTATTTTTATTTTTGACGTCAATACCCCTTATAAGCACACGGATATTCTGGCGAATGAAACCTTTGTTTTAGAGGACGACGATGCCGTGTGCGTGTGGCAGAACACCCATGAACCCGAAAAAATGCGCACACAAATTTCACTGCATATCACGGCGGACCAAGAAGAAACAGAAGAGACTTTTTATGAATATTACTGCACACCCGAGCAGCTAGTGCAGGCTTGTACCTGCGTAGGGCTGGCAGTGCAAAGTATTTTAGACGGGGAGACTTTTGCAGAGCCCACACCCGAAACACAGCGTTTGATTTTTGTAGCAAAAAAGGAGTAGCTTTATGGCAAAGCTTGTAAGGGCAATTTCAGAAAACGGGGGTATGGTGCTCTCGATTTTAGATTCTACTGATATTGTCAGCGAGATGGAACAAATTCACCACCCAAGCGCGGTGGTATCTGCGGCATTAGGGCGGCTTTTGACTGGCGGCCTGTTGATGGCAGCCACACTTAAAGATGAAAAAGATTCGATTACGGTACGCGTAAAGGGTGGCGGGCCTGTTGGCAGTTTGCTGGCAGTTGCAGATGGCAAAGGCAATGTAAAGGGATATGCTGAAAACCCTTTAGTAGAGCTGCCTGCCCGGGCAGATGGCAAGTTAGATGTTGGCGGCGCGGTGGGAAGTGATGGCTTGCTAACCGTGATTCGTGACAGCGGCGTAAAAGAGCCCTATATCGGGCAGATACCGCTGATTTCCGGTGAAATTGCGGAAGACATTACATCTTATTACGCAGTCAGTGAGCAAATACCGACTGTCTGTGCGCTGGGGGTGCTGGTAGAGCGTGATTTAACGATTAAGCGCGCAGGTGGGTACCTGTTGCAACTTTTGCCCGGTGCGACAGAGAAAGAAATTACACAGCTTGAGCAAAACGTCGGTAAACTGAAAAGCATGACCGAGATGTTGGAAAATGGCCATACCGTCTATGAGATTATTGATATGGTGCTGGAAGGGTTTGACCCCAATGTGTTGGATGAGACCGAAGTGCAATATCACTGCGATTGTAGCCGTGACCGGGTAGAGCGCGCATACATCAGCCTTGGGCGGGAAGAGCTGCAAAAAATTGCGGTCGAACAGGAAACAGTTGAGCTGAAATGCCAGTTTTGCAACCGCGCCTATCAGTTTAAAACGGCTGATTATGTAAAAAGAAATTAAGCAATAAACGAAGCAGCGATTGGGGGAATTGTGTTGGCCAAAGAAAAGCTAAAGACAATTTACGTCTGTACGGCCTGTGGGGAGCAAAGCCCCCGCTGGATGGGGCGTTGCCCTAACTGCGGTGAGTGGAACACGATGGTAGAAGATGTGTTGCAGCCGACCAAGCCCGTTTTAAAAAACAGCTCTGCTGGCAGGGCCGGTGCAGGAACCGTTTCGCAGAGACTGCGGGATGTCAACACGGATGAAGGGAACTCCCGCATTATCACCGGCATTTCAGAATTGGACCGTGTGCTGGGCGGTGGTATTGTGCTGGGGTCGGTCATTCTGCTGGGCGGCGAGCCAGGTGCAGGCAAAAGCACATTGCTGCTGCAAATCTGTGCTTCAATTTCGCAGCAGTTGCATGTGCTGTATGTCACAGGCGAAGAGTCTGTGCGCCAAATTAAACTGCGGGCAAACCGGCTGCACATCACTGGTGATAATGTCACGGTAGCGGCCGAAACTGAAATTGAGACAGTGACCGAGCTGATCCGCTCTTTGCGTCCGGACCTTGTGGTGGTAGATTCGATTCAAACAATGCATTCTGGCGCGGTAAGCTCGTCTGCGGGCAGCGTATCTCAGGTGAAAGAATGCTCTTCGCAGCTGCTAAGCGAAGCCAAAACACTGGAAATCCCTATTTTCATTGTTGGCCATGTCAACAAAGACGGCGCAATTGCCGGCCCCAAGGTGATGGAGCATATTGTGGATACCGTACTTTATTTTGAAGGCGACCGCATGCTGCCGTACCGTATTTTGCGTTCGGTAAAAAACCGGTATGGCTCTACCAACGAAATCGGCATGTTCGATATGGCGGGGGATGGGCTGAAAGAGGTGGTTAACCCCTCACGTTTATTATTAGAGGGGCGCCCGCTTGGGGTATCCGGCAACTGTGTAGCCTGCACGATGGAGGGTACACGGCCCATTCTGTCCGAGATTCAGGCGCTTGTGACGAAAAGCAGCTTTCCATCGCCACGGCGTACCTCTGCGGGGTTTGATTTTAACCGCGCAAACCTTTTGCTTGCGGTCATTGAAAAACGCGCCGGGTATTTTATGGGCACGCTGGATGTGTATTTGAATATAGTAGGCGGCCTGCGATTGGATGATACTGCCTGCGATTTAGCCGTAGTGCTTGCCGTGACCTCTAGTTTAATGGATAAGCCGATACCGGATGATATGCTTGCCATCGGCGAAGTGGGGCTTGGGGGCGAAGTGCGCAGCGTGGGCAACATTGACACCCGGCTGCGTGAAGCCGCGCGTATTGGGTTTTCTCGTGTCGTTTTGCCAAAACACAGCCTTGCGCAGTTAGACACCAAGCAGTACCCGGCGCTGGAATTGCTGGGTGTTTCTTCTATTCGCAGCGCTATCGCATTGCTGTAACTTGCCTTTGATATGTAAAAAAAATCAACGAGACCAAAGAATCCCCTATGAAGGAATTCTTCGGTCTCGTTTTTTTAGTTTATTCGCTACCGGGCGTGCAGGCTCTATTGGCCGGGCCAGCGATCCGGTTTTTCTTTTTTTAACGTGTGCAGCATTTGCAGTGCAGTTGTTTCGTCTGTAATCAGCACATTGATATAATGCTGTTTTGCGGCGCTGATAATTGCCTCTACCTTTTGCTGACCACCGGCAATGCAGATTACATTGGGGGCAGTTTCAAGGTCTTGCAGCCCCATGCTGGTAATACAATACCCTTGGGGCAGCTGTAAGCACTCGTGCTCATCGTAAAACACATGACCCAGCAAGTTGCCGTGGGGTCGCTGCAAAGCCTGTAAAACTTCACTTCGAGATACAGCAAGCGAAAATTCTTCAAGGTACGGGTAACTTTTTGAAAATGGGCCGCCAATTGAAAGTACGACCGTATCAATTTTTTGGTATGCCGTCTGCAATTCCTGAAATCGTGCTGTTTCTAAAGGGGACATGCGCGCACAGGAAGTACAGATGGAAAAATTATTGTAGTGGCAATGCCCTTGAAACGGGCGTGCAAAATTGTCCAGTATTACACTGGCCTGCAAGTAAGGGTTATCGGTGCCGAAAAACCCGGCCACAGAAAAGAAATCCGGGCTTTCTTTTACTTTTTGCGGGGTCAGCTGTTCTGCTACTTTGTAAAGCGTCTGGCCCACACCAATGCCAATTCGTTTGCATTGGGGCAAGAGCTTTTCCAAATAGCGCGCAGCAAAGAAATACAGCGTTTCTTTGGGGTCTGCATGTGCGGTGATAGCGGGGGTAACAGAAATTTCTCTCAGACCTAGTAATGTTTTTAATTGGTTTGCAAGGGTATCAGCAGCATCGCTTTCCGGGGTGCAGATGCGAATTTGCACATATCCAAGTTCACGCGCCGCTTTTAGAATGCGCGAAATTTGGGAGCGGTGAATGTTTTCTTTTTGGGCAATTTCCTGTTGGCTCATTTCATCAAGATAGTAGTATTTTGCAACCCGCAACATCGTCATTTTATCATAATTCATGTTCAACTGCCGCACAACCTTTCCATAAAACACGGTTTTACAAGGTATTTTGGTGCCTTGACATCGCTTGAAACTGCACAAAAAATCAAATGGTATTTTAGCTGAGTATATGAATTGTTTGCACGTTTGTGCGAGATGCCTTGTTTCAATTGACTTTACTTTTATTGAAATTATATCATTGCAGCAGCAAGAAATACAATATGTGATTCACAAATGTGCAAAAGAGAGGAGGCGTTACGTGAAAACGGTCTGTTTTGATATGGATGGCACGCTGATCGACAGCGATTTTGCAGTGTATCAGGCAATGCGGCGCGGGGTGGCCATGCTGCGGCTGCCTGCAAACGAAGTGACTTTTGAACAGGCACGCAGCTGCAGCGGCGGCAGTATCCGGGACTTATTCAATCTTTTCTTACCACAGCAATATCAAAATGCGCAATTACTAGAAAACATGGCACAGTTGGCACCGGTAGTTTACAACAAAGCTTACCTGAAAAAAGAAATTATGGTCTTTAGTGGGGTAGACCTTCTGCTGAAAGAACTGAAAAGCCAGGGGTGGCAACTTGCATTGGTAAGTAATTCGCCGCAATTTGCAGTACAACAGATTTGCGATTTGTTTTTTAAGGGATATTTTGATTATGCCGGCGGTGAAACAGGAAAAGAAACGCAAAACCAAACCCGGCAAGCCTGCACCATGCGGCAGCAGCTTTGGACTTTAGCCCAAAAGAAATATGGTATGTTGGCGATACAGCTGTTGATCAAATGGCGGCAACCGCTGCCGGTATGCCATTTTTAGCTGCCTGTTGGAGGGCAAATGCCGATTCAGCAGTGTTTCGCACCCAGTTAATGCATCCAGCTTTTCAAACACCCGCGGCGTTATTACAGTATCTTATTCAAGGGGGCTGAAATATTTTGAAGGAGGATATGGTGCGACATGGCAGAACAAAAAACCACACTGGAAGCGCTGGGCAGCCCGGTTTTTGTAAGCCGCTCATCTGAGCTTTACGCTTGGAACGAAAACACATTACTAAAGCTGTTCCGGGAGGGGATTGACCCGGAATTGATTCAAAATGAAGAACTTAATACGAAAGAAACCTACGAAAAAGGAATTTCACAGGTGGCCTGCTACGGCCATGTGCAGGTGGGGAACAGAACCGGAATTTTGATCCGCAGAATTTCGGGTAAAACGCTGATCAGCAGGGCAGGCGGGCACCCGCTTAGTGTATTTGGTGTACCACGGTTAATGGCAAAGCTTCAAATTAAAATGCACGATACGCATACCAGCAAAATATGTTGCTATAAAGAATTAGTCAAAAAGGCACTTGAAACGCCGGCGCTCAGCTTTTTGACAGACGCGGAGCAAAAGCGGATTTTTAAAAAAATAACAGCCTTGCCGGATGGAGATTCTATTTTGCATTTGGATTATCATCCCGACAACATCATGTCAGATGGCTATACAACATCGATTATCGATTGGATGACCGCTGCCAGAGGTGCCCCGGCCGCAGATGTAGCGGCAACGCTGTATCTTCTGAATGAGGGCGAAATGATCCCCGGCCTTAACAAAAATGTGGCGGTCGTGCTTGAGAAAATACGCAAAAGTATTTGTAGTCGTTACCTTACGATTTATGAAAAAGAAACCGGAATGACCAAAGAGGAAATTCAGCCGTGGCGGCTGCCGTTTTTGATTGTGCGGTTGGGCATTTGGCATATTGAGAGTGAAGTGCCGGTACTGCAGCAAAAAATAAGGGAAGAACTGAACAACGGTTGACCTACCACACAATGCGGACCTCGCATTCAATTTTAACGGATGGTGAAAAAATGGAACAATACGAACAGGCGGTACAGGCAATCGAGCATTGTATGCTGCAGTTTGAAACAGTACACATTTGCCCGCCCGGGCTGCTGGCCGTGGTGCGGCTTGCAAATGGCGAATCTGTGGTGTATCAGCACCAGCACACTGCTTCAGATAAACCGCAAATTCAGCGCTTGTCGCCGCCAGATTTTTTAAAGCAATACCCTTTGTTTAATGCAGTGCTGCCACAGGGAGGCCCTAAAAACACGCTGTTGTTTGCCCCATCTTTCTGGGCAAGTGCAGTGGCACAAAAAGAGGTAAATATCCCCCCTGTACTGGATGATATGGCACAGATCATTGGCCCCAAGGCTTTTGTATGCGCCCGGCAAGATCAACAAAAAATCGTAAAAACACTAAAAAGGCAAACTGCCTGCATTGTGAACGCAAAAACGATTACAGACAGTGGTATTTTGGCGGCAGCAGCAACCTTTGGCCGGGCTTTTACTGCGGTGCTGGTGCTAGAAAAGGCGGCACAAGTGTTTTTACAGGGCAACCTTCTGGGTGGGGCGGTATCAATTTCTAAACTGGACGCGGTTGTAATGCATTGGGGTTACCTTATGGGGTATTCTAAAAAGGCAGCGTCAGTTGTGCACCAAACGGCAACCGAGTTTAGGCGCGAAATTCCGGCAAAAGAACTGGAACTGCGCAGTAAAATTGTCGAGCTGGGCCAGCAGCTTACCAACGATAATCTGGTACAGGGCACATGGGGCAATATTTCGGTTCGGCTGGATAAGGAACATTTTTTATGTACGCCTTCGGGCCTTACATACAATTCAATTACGCCTTACGATATTGTGCGTGTTGAACTGGGCACCTTTGAATGGGAAGGCAGGTTAAAGCCCACCGCAGAAAAAAACCTGCACGCTGCGCTTCTAAATCAACACAAAGATGTGCAATGTATTATTCATGCACACCCGGTTTTATGCAGTGTGTTTGCCGCCACACGGCGGGATATGAATGTAAAGGGCTGGCCCGAAGAACAGCTTTTAGGCTCTAGTGTGCCGGTTGCAGCATATGGCTTTCCAACTTCAAAAAGCCTGTGCAAAAACACTGCCGCGGCAATTCAAGAAAACTGTGCTTGCCTGCTTGCAAATCATGGCATGGTTGCTTGTGGCCAAAGCATGGCAGACGCTTACGAAAAGGCAATGGCGATGGAACGGGCTGCAGGGGCACTTTTGCAAGCCGTAGCAGATGGGGAAAAGGGATGATGACAAAATGAGACACTTTACAAGGATAAAAAAAGAAATTGAAACCCTTTCGCCCGATATTCATGTGAGTGAAGAGCGCGGCTGCATTGTGCTTCGCGGCGAAGTGCAAAACTGGGAGACCATTACCAAAGCCGGGCGTATGGCTGTAAACAAACATTATTCAAACGGGGTTGTAAATGACCTTCAGCTTACTGGGTTTCAGCAGACCCGCTGGGCGCCGGGCGATGAAGATCAAAGCCTTGATGGCACAAGGCCTGATGTTTTGATTATTGGCGGCGGTATTACCGGTTGTGCAGCCGCAAGAGAGCTAGCCCGGTGGAAATTGAATGTGCTTCTGGTCGAAAAAGGGTCTGATGTTGCGTTTGGTGCATCTCGTGCCAACGGCGGTGTGGTGCATGTGGGAATCAATTTTCCTAAAAAGTCGCAGAAACACCACTACAACCAGATTGGCAATGCAATGTATCAAGAGCTTTCAACACAACTTGATGTGCCTTTTGAGCAAAAGGGGCAGGTTATGTTGTGCTGCCGCCCATGGGAGCAGATTCCCGTGTTCTTTTTGCGGCTAAATGGTAAACGGCTTGGTATCCCCGGGGTTACCTATTTAAAGCGCAGTGAGCTTTTAAAAGTAGAGCCCGGTGTGCCTGAATTTATGCACGGCGGAATGTATATGCCAATTGGCGGTATTACCAGCCCACATGAAATGACGATTGCCCTTGCTGAAAATGCAGTGAAAAACGGGGTAAGAATCAGCCTTAACACCGCAGTGAACGGTATGCGGGTCGAAAATGAAATCATTGTTTCGGTCACCACCAACCGGGGTACAATTTACCCTAAACTGGTCATCAATGCCGCAGGGGTATATGCAGATGAAATTGCACAGATGGCGGGGGACCGTACTTTTACCATTCACCCGCGGCGCGGCACTGATATTATTACCGACAAAAAAGCAGGCTACATGGTGAACACCAGTATGGGTAAGGCACCGTTCAGCATTTTACCATATCAAGAATCGGAGATTAAGGGTGGTGTACTGGGCCGGCTGAAATACCTGATGGGCAGTTTGAAAAACAAAAACCACACAAAAGGTGTTGGATTGATTCATTCTGCACACGGCAACATGTTGTTTGGCCCCAATGCAGTGGAAACCCCTGACAAGGAAGATACTTCTACCCGGCGTGACGAAGTAGAAGATATTATTGAAATGCAACAGCATCTTGCTGAAAACTTGAAAAAAAGCGATATTATAGCATATTTTACCGGTGTGCGCGCCCCGACTTATGAAGAGGATTTTGTTGTGCGCAAGGGCATTTTTACGCATAATATCCTCGAAGCCGCCGGTATTCAATCACCCGGTGTAACGGCAGCACCCGCAATCGCCGTAGACCTTGCAAAATGGGCAGTAGAATATTTAGGGCAAACGGCGAAGGTAGAAAAAAATGAGGCCTTTGACCCTCTGCGCAAAGCTCCGCCGCGCATAGCGCAATTAAGTGAAGAAGAACAAGACCGCTTAATCAAGCAAAACCCGGATTATGGTGTAATCGTTTGCCGCTGTGAGCAGGTGAGCAAAGGCGAAATTTTAGATGCATTACACTCGCCGCTGTGTGTACCCACACTGGATGGGATCAAGCGCAGGCTTCGCCCAGGTATGGGGCGCTGCCAGGGCGGGTTCTGCTCGCCGCTGATTACGCAGATCATTGCGGATGAGCTTGGGATACCGCTGTCTGAAGTGAAAAAAAGTACCCCAATGTCCACGGTGGTATACGGCGAAACAAAGAGGTGCGAAGATGATACAAACTGACGTTGTTGTGATCGGCGGTGGCCCAGCAGGGTTGGCGGCGGCCATTGCTGCAAAAAAAGCCGGGGCAAGCGTACTTTTACTCGAACGTGAAGAGCGCCTCGGCGGTATACTAAAGCAGTGTATCCATGATGGTTTTGGTATTGTGCGATTTGGTGAAAAACTATCCGGCCCTGAATATGCTGAACGATTTACAGACGAATTCTACAGTGAAGGCTTGACTGCACTGACGCAAACCTTTGTGACTAAGATTGAAAAAAATCAAAATGGGTTTGCACTTAGCGCTATGAATCAACAGGGCATTGAACATTTACAGACCAAAGCCCTGATTTTTGCAACAGGTTGCCGTGAACGCACGGCACGCCAGGTATTTATTCATGGCACACGCCCCGCTGGTGTGTTTACGGCAGGCACTGCACAACATTTTATCAATATTTTAGGGCAAATGCCGTCTAAAAAATGTGTAATTCTGGGCAGTGGTGACATTGGGCTGATTATGGCCCGGCGTCTTACACTGGAAGGCGCCGAGGTGCTTGGTGTATACGAGGCAAAGCCTACACCATCGGGGCTCACACGTAATCTGCAACAGTGCCTTGAGGATTTCAATATTCCGCTGCATCTTTCGAAAACGGTCACGCAGGTGTTTGGCACCGACCGGCTGAATGCGGTTGAAGTTTGCGAAGTTGACAAAAACATGTGCCCGATTGTGGGCACCGAAGAAAAAATTGAATGTGATGCGTTGATTCTTTCCGTTGGCCTCATCCCGGAAAACGAACTGGCAGAGCAGCTTTGTGTAAAAATGGACCCAAGCACCAAAGGGCCGGTTTGCGATGAAAATTTAATGACCAGTGTACCCGGCGTCTTTTGCTGCGGCAATGCATTGCACGTAAACGACCTGGTAGACTATGTTTCGGAAAGCGGTGAAACTGCCGGCCAAGCCGCTGCCAGTTATGTGCTCACCGGTGGCCGCCGCCAGCTTGTTGACTTTAAAAAAGGCAGCGAGCTGCTTTACCTGGTGCCACAGCAATTCAACCTGCAGGCAGAAAAAAGGGCTGTCACACTGTATTTTCGCAGCCGCCGCGTATTAGGGCCGTGTACCTTGCTTGTAAAAGCAGAGGGGCAAGAACTTTTACGCAAAAAATATACAGCGATGCGCCCGCCTGAAATGGAACGCCTGGTGTTGGATTTTTCAAAAGCCCAACTATCTGCTGTTTCTGTGGTTACGGTTGAAATTGCGGAGGAAACAAAATGAAACAACTGGTTTGTATCGTTTGCCCTAATGGCTGCCGGCTTACCGTAACAGAAGATGGGCAGGGGATTTACGTTACGGGGAACCGCTGCCCACGTGGGATTGACTTTGCCACCACCGAGTTAACGCACCCCATGCGTACAATAAGCTCTACTGTAAAAACAGTGTATCAAAACTGCCCCGTGCTACCGGTACGTGTTTCGGGGCCGATACCCAAAGAACGCATTTTTGACGTAATGGCACAAATTAACCACGTTTTGATAAAAGAACATGTTGGCCGTGGCGCGGTAATTATTTCTGATGTTTGTGGCCTTGGGGTGGATGTTATTTCTACCAGCAATATGTTACAATAAAATAAGAAAAACCAAAATTTTACTTTTATGCAGACGGGGGAATATGATGACACCATTTTTTAGTAAGATCAGTGTTGCTGTAAGAAAACCATTTGTAAAAATCATTCAAAAACCCAACCCTGTATTATACCTTGGTGCAGGCAAAGTACAAAAGGTAGGCGCTTTGTTGGCAGGCTGTGCAGTAAACAAGGTGCTAGTACTGACGGACCATTTTTTACATACAAGTGGGCTGTTAGCACCTGTGTTTGAAAGTTTGCAGGCCACTGGTGTAAGTTATATCGTTTTTGACGCGGTGCGGCCAGACCCCACATTTGACGTAGTGGACGAAGCCTGCAAAGCATATGCAGATTGCGAAGCAATTATTGCCGTTGGCGGTGGTTCGGTAATGGATACTGCCAAAGCTGTGGGGGCTTCGGTCGCAAACAATAAGTCTGCAATTCGTATGGCCGGTCTGCTTAAAGTGAAAAAAAGCCTGCCGTTTTTAATCGCGTTGCCTACAACCGCGGGTACCGGCAGTGAAACAACGGTAGCTGCCGTTATTTCAGACCCCAAAACGCATGTTAAAAAACAGATACTAAGCCCTAAAATTGTGCCGCAAGTCGCAATACTGGATCCAACGCTGACCACCGGCCTGCCGCCTGCGCCAACGGCATATACTGCGCTGGATGCTTTGACACATGCACTGGAAGCGTATACGGCAGGTTACGCGGACGTACAGACCGACCGGTATGCCACTATAGCGATAAAGTTGATTTACGAAAATGTGAATGCCGCACTGCAATCGCCAAAAGACCTTGTTGTGCGTGAAGCCCTGCAAGAAGCTGCTTTTTACGCCGGTATGGCCTTTACGCGCACTTATGTGGGGTATGTGCATGCTTTTGCGCATACCATCGGTGGGCGGTTTGGCGTGCCGCACGGGCTGGCAACGGCGGTTTTGCTGCCACATGTCATGCGGTTTTATCAGGATACCTGTAAATCGCGTTTTGCAGAGCTTGCTGACCTTCTTGGTATTTGTGACAAAATGGATCCACAAACTGCAAAGGCAGAGAAATTGGTACAAAGCTTATTTGCTTTGAATGAAAGCCTGCAGGTGCCACAATATTTTGAAAAGTTTTCTAAAGAGGAGATTGAATCAGTAATCACAGCGGCTTTTCATGAATGTCATGGTGTTTACCCAGTACCAAAATATTACACGCGCCAGCAGGCACGTGAGTTGATGCAAAAAGTTTGTGTGCAAGAATAAAATGATAAAAATTTAAAAGAGCTAAAAATAATGTATAGCATATAAATTAAAGGCAATAGAGTATTTTGCAAAGTATTGGCAGATAAAAAGCATACCAGCTTTAACAGATAAGGTGGTATGCAGCCAGATACTTTGCAATTTTTTTAATTTAAAAAGCATTAAAAAGCAGAAAATAAGCAATAATTCATCGATAAATTAAACAAGTCCGGTTTGTGGGCGTGGATTGACAAAACCGGAGGTTTCGGGTAAAATAAGCTTGTTCGCTTCCCTGTATTTCGCTAAACTTACATTTAGCGAAATAGTATATCAAAAAAAAAGAGGGTTACCGTCTCATGGCCCCTGCCACCCTTTGTCCTTTTTCAGTGGCAAAAAATCGACCAAGCATAAACAGCAAACTTGTATTTGTGGTAAAATAATAAAAAACAAAAAAAGAAACGGGGCTACAAAATGGCAGGTGTAATGCAAGCAGCACACAATTATGATGACTGCCCCAGCTTTTTGCGCGAATTTTTAAATTACGCACTTTCTATCCGAAACCTCTCCCCTCGCACGGTAAATGGCTATGCAGTTGATTTGCGTACCTTTTTTCGCTTTTTGCGCTATTTTCGCAAAGAAGTCCCCCAAGATACAGAATTTGAAAAAATTTCAATTGCAGGGTTACAGTTCCCGTTTGTTCAGGAAATTACAAAAGCCGAAGTGTATGAATTTATGTATTATATTACGCGGGAGCGCAGTAACGCCTCTAATACGCGTGCCCGCAAGTTGTGCAGCGTAAAAGCCTTTTTTCGCTATTATGTCAATAAAAAGAACTTACTGGAGGCAAACCCTGCGCTGGACATTGATTCACCCACACTAAAAAAAACGTTGCCCAAATACCTGTCGCTGGAAGAATGCCTTGAATTACTACACAGTGTGAACACGGAGTTTACAGAGCGAGATTATTGTATTTTAACGCTGTTTTTAAATTGCGGAATGCGTTTATCTGAACTGGTTGGTATTAACCTGACGGATTTTAAAGAAGAGACGATCCGCATTGTGGGTAAGGGCAATAAAGAGCGTACGGTGTATTTAACAGATGCAAGCAAAGATGCTTTACAGCAATACCTTACACCGCGGGCGGCCCTGCAAAATCTGAAAGAAAAAAACGCCCTTTTTGTGTCAAAACGTACCGGTAAACGCCTTACCGCAAGGCGCGTGGAGCAAATTGTTGAAGAATGCCTTGCTGCCGCAGGGCTTGCCGGTAAAGGGTATTCCCCACATAAATTACGCCATACAGCGGCTACTTTGATGTACCGCAGTGGGCATGTTGATATGTTGGCTTTACAGGAAATTTTGGGGCATGCCAATGTCTCTACTACTCAGATTTACACCCATATTTCCCGCGAACAGTTGGACCAGGCAGTAAAGTCATCGCCGCTTGCTGCTGTGAAAATGAAGAAGACAAAAGAGAAACCCAAAGCAGCAAACTCCCCTGCTGTGCCGCCGGATTCTGACGCTGACGGTTTTTCGGGTTCTGATATTGATTCCGCCTTACCCGAAACAAAAGAACCTGTTTAACAAATTAATAAAAACGCCGTTCCACTGCCAAATTAAGAGCAGCAAAACGGCGTTTTTTACAGTTTTATTTCTTTTCTTTTCCCATTTCATATGCGCGTTCAATGCAGCGGTCAAGCCCGGCAGCAAAAACAGGTGCAAGCCCCAGCTCTTGGTACCGGTCTAACGCAGCTACGGTGGTACCACCCTTAGAAGAAACCATTGTAATCAACTCTTGTGGTGTTTTACCGGTTTTTAACATCATTTCGGCAGAGCCTTTCAGTGTGTCGCAAAACATGGCAAGGGATGTTTCGTAAGCAATTCCATACTTCACTGCGTTTTGCGCTGCGGTATCTGCCAACAAGTAAATAAATGCCGGCGTGCTGCCGTTTAAAGAAACTGTCTCATTAATTTTATCTTCCGGCAGCTCGTAAACGGTGCCAACGCTCTCAAAAATTTCTTTTACAAAAGTAAGTTCAGTATCCCCCATGCGCGGGTCGGCAGAAATCACGGTGGTGCCACACCCTACCAGTAACGGGGTGTTGGGCATTGTGCGCACTACAATTTGGTCTTTGCCTAACACGCTTTTTATTGTTGCCGTAGTAATGCCTGCGGCAATGGAAACGATAATTTTGCCTGCAAGGTTTGCTGTCGCTAGCTGCGGCAAAATCTCAGGGAAATTTTGTGGTTTGACGCATAAAAAAATGTATTCAGCCTGCTCTGCAACCTGTGCACAGGAGCTCAGCAAAGTAAAACCCTTTTCGGCAGCTTTGGCCCGGCCACGTTCACCGTGATCATAAACACAAACTTCAGTACACGGTATTTTACCGGAAGCTAAGATGCCTCCGGCGATTGCCCCGGCCATGTTGCCAAACCCAACAAACCCAATTTTCATTTCAGGCCATCCCCTCTTCTAATTACAATATCACAAAAAACACGACAGCTGTCACCGGCTCTCCTTTTGCTGTACCATTATAAGACAAAAAGCAAAGTAACGCAATAAACGGCAATATAAAAAGAATGCCTGTAAAGTTATTACTTTACAGGCATTCTTTTGCGCATTATTCCATTGTAAGCTTTTCGACTTCTTGCACAGCCCATCTTTTAAAGCGAATCTTGTTACGCTCGTTTGCCGTTTCCAGCACAACAGTATCCTCTTTTAGCGCAACTACCCGGCCAACAATGCCGCCAATTGTAGTGACACTGTCACCAATTTCAAGCGAATTGCGCATAGACTGCTGTTGTTTTTCTTTCTTTTTCTGCGGGCGGATCATCATAAAGTACATAAGGGCCAAAACCGGAACAAACAGCAAAAGGCTGCCAAGCATACCTGTGGTATCAGCACCAGTAGTTAAAAAAATTGGAAACATCAAAAATTCTCCCCCTAATATTGGTCAACTTAACTCGTTATTATTATTTATTATACCGGACAACACGCCAACATGCAAGTTTTTTCGTTTTAAATGCGGCTGTCCAATAATGCAGAATACTGCATACGGAAGCTTTCAAACCGCCCTTCGTCTAATGCGGCACGCGCTTTTTCAAGCAACGTATTATAAAAATAGAGATTATGCATCACACCAAGGCGCATACCCAGTATTTCATCAGCCTTAAATAAATGCCGCAAATAGCTGCGGGTAAAATTGCGACAAACCGGGCAATCACATTCTTGACTGATTGGCGATTCATCCCGCTCGTATTTGGCATTGCGGATGTTAATAATACCCTGCCAGGTATTAAAATGGCCATGGCGTGCATTGCGGGCAGGCATAACACAGTCAAACAGGTCTACGCCGCGGGCAATGGATTCTAGGATATTGCCAGGGGTGCCGACACCCATCAGGTACCTGATTTTGTTTTGCGGCATGTGTGGTTCCACCACCTCAATGACGCGGTACATCTCTTCGGTAGGCTCGCCCACAGCCAGCCCCCCAATGCTGTAGCCATCTAAATCAAGGTCAGCAATCTCTTTCATATGTGCAACGCGCAAATCATCAAAGCAACTGCCCTGATTGATGCCGAACAACAGTTGATCGGGGTTAACCGCTAACCCTTCGTCTTTCAGCCTGCCAAGTTCTGTTTTGCAGCGCTGCAACCAGCGCACAGTGCGCGCGCAAGACTGTTGTGCATAGGCGTGCTCTGCCGGGTTTTTCACGCACTCATCAAAGGCCATGGCGATCGTAGAGCCTAGATTTGCCTGGATTTGCATGCTTTCTTCCGGGCCCATAAAAATACGGCGACCATCAATATGCGAATTAAAGGTTACCCCCTCTTCTTTGATTTTTCGCAAAGAAGCAAGGCTAAATACTTGAAACCCACCAGAATCCGTTAAAATTGGGCCATCCCAACGGGTAAACTTATGCAAACCACCCATGTCACGCACGACCTCATCGCCCGGCCGTAAATGCAGATGGTACGTGTTGCAAAGCATCACCTGGCATTTGATGTCCTTTAGGTCAAATGCAGAAAGGCCGCCTTTGATGGCAGCCGCCGTCGCAACATTCATGAAGGCGGGCGTTTCAATCGTACCGTGCACAGTATGGAAACGGCCGCGCCGCGCGGCATGTTCTGTTTTGATCAATTCGTACATAATGTCCCTTTCCAGTGCTTATAAAATCAGCATAGCGTCGCCAAACGAATAAAAACGATATTTTTCATCTACAGCAACATCATATGCGTGCATCGTGTTTTCATAACCTGCAAACGCAGAAACCAGCATGATTAAGGTGCTTTCAGGCAGATGAAAATTGGTGATTAAACCGTCCATTACCCCAAACGGAAAGCCAGGATACATAAAAATGTCGGTCTCCCCGTGGCAGGCTTTAATCTCGTGATATTTTTTATAAACCGACTCCAGCGTACGGCAGCTGGTGGTACCAACACAAATTACCCGGTTACCGTTTGCTTTTGTTTCGCGGATCAGCGCAGTAGTTTCCTCCGGTACAGAATACCACTCGGTATGCATGTGATGCTTTGTAATGTCATCTACCTTTACAGGCCGAAAGGTGCCAAGCCCCACATGCAACGTTACTTCTGCACGGCGTATCCCTTTTTCTTGCAGCTTTTGCAGCAGTTCATCAGTAAAATGCAGGCCGGCAGTAGGTGCTGCCGCGCTGCCAAGCTCTTTCGCATAAACTGTTTGGTACTGCGAATCATCCGTCATTTCTTTTTCAATGTAATGCGGTAACGGCAGGCGCCCTACCAGCTCAATCGCCTCATAAAAAGTACGCCCCGGGTGCGTAAAAGAAACGATTTTATTGCCCTCCGGTGTTGTTTCCATAATTTCAGCAGTCAATATTCCATCGCCAAACAATACGCGCGTACCGGTGTGTAGCCGTTTGCCTGGTTTTGCGAGGCATTCCCATACATCGTTTTCTCTGGGCCGCAAAATTAAAATTTCACAGCTGGCACCTGTTCCCTCTTTTACTCCCAGCAATCTAGCGGGTAGCACTTTTGAATTGTTGACTACCAGCAGGTCGCCAGGCTGCAATAAATCGGGTAGTTCGCAAAAAATATGATGCTCAATTTTGCCGGTGGTGCGCCCAAGGCACATTAGCCGCGCAGAGTCTCGCGGTTCTGCCGGTTCTTGCGCTATTTGTTCCTGCGGTAATTTATAATAAAAATCACTTTTTTCCATTTGGTAAGACCCTTCCTGTCCTTTTGTAGCAATTCAGGCAAGCAGGCGTCAATAAAATAGTTCTTCCTCGTTTCAGCTACGAAACTGCGGCGGGCCTGTGCGGTATTGCGCGAACCATCTTATTATAGGTGATTTCACCCTTTAATTCAAGCATTCAGCTTATTTTAAAATAGTTTACGACAAAAATAGAGTGACATTGCATTTCAAGTATTTTATAATAAACCTAAGAATCAATTATATGTACACATATGTAAAATTTTAATTGCCCTATGAACGAAAGGAGCATTTTCGCCCTTATGAAGTTGAAACAGTTTGCATTGATTTTTGTGGGTCTTGCTTTATTTTGTAGTTGCGGTGTAATACAGGCACCTGCAACAGAGCAACCCTCTGCTACGCCGGTGGCAATAACGACCCCTACCCCCACCAGCGACCCAGTCTCCACGGTACGGTTTTCTGCAACTGGAGATGACTTGATTCATGGGCAGCTTTATTTGCAAGCGCAGCAGAGAACTACTGACGGCAGTTATGATTTTGCACCATTATACGAGCATGTGGCCCCCTTTTACAGCCAACAGGATTTAAACTTTATCAATCAAGAAACCAATGTAAACGATGAGATTTCTCCCAGCAGTTACCCCTTGTTCAGCAGCCCCGGCGCAGTGGGTAAAACAATTTATGATATGGGGTTTCGCTTGATTGGGATGTCGAATAACCATAGTTATGACCTTGGTGCAAATGGTATTGCGGCAACCAAACGCTTTTGGGCAGCAATGCCGGCAGATGTACTAACATTTGGTCTTGTAGAAAATGGTAAAGAGGGCGAGATACCAATTTACAATAAAAACGGCCTGCGCTTTGCCTGCCTTGCTTATACGCAGTACACCAATGGGCTACCAACCCCGCAGGATGCTATTGCCCATGTGATCTACACCTCAGATACCGAAACTATAGAGAGGCAAATTAAAGAGGCACGCACGCTTGCAGACGTTGTTTTGATTAGCGTACATTGGGGCAATGAGGACAGCCACACTACAACAGATGAGCAACGTGCACTCGCGCAGCAGATGGCCGATTGGGGTGCAGACTTAATTATTGGTACCCACCCTCACGTACTGCAAGGGGCCGAGTGGTTGCAGCGAGAAGGCCGCTCCCCTGCCCTGGCTGCCTATTCTTTGGGTAATTTTGTCTCTGCGCAAAGCCGCCCAGATGAAATGATTGGAGCAGTGTTAAGCTGCACATTTACAAAGCAGGGCGACCAGAATGTTGAAATAGGAAATGTCCAATTTCACCCTACCGTAACACATTATGGTTATAATTACAGCAATGTCACTGTATACTTTTTAAAAGATTACACGGCAGAGCTTGCACAGCAACATGGTGTATGTACCGACTACCCCTATTTCAATTACGATTATATCGAGGGTGTTGTAAAAGAAAATATTCCGGCTGAATTTTTACCCTGACTTTGTCGCAATTGGCAAAATAAACAATAAAAGCTACCCTGCGTGGGTAGCTTTTTATTTTATAATACAAAGGACAATAAAAAACCGACCGCAGTTTACTTAAAACTGTGGCCTCCTTTTTCTGCAAGTTTCGACATAAATTATTATATATAAGTATAAATTAATTGTCAAATGTTTTAAATTTTTAAGTTTTGTGTGACAAATCTGTAGTGAATACGTAAAAAAATCAACATTCAATATTAAAAAGAGGCTATTTAACCCAGTATTCTTGCAGTTCTCCGTAATTCGCCGTCAAAAAAACAGTCGTCAGTAAAAGAAATGAAAAGAATGCAATTATTCTGAAACTTTAAAAGTATTTTACACTACAAAAAATATAAACATAAAATATAAGTCTGTTTTCATGTAGGAATGAAGGATAAAAAGCCTTATAAGCATCAAATAAATCTTTAAAAAATTTTTATACCTAGAATTCATGTTCATTCTTAACTCATGTCGATATATTCATTAAAAATGTAAAGGCCATCATTCGCCGTCAACTACGCCGTCTATAGTTAAGAATAGTGTGGATACTATGCCATTTATGACAGTAGAGTCACAGTTTTAAGTAAACTACGAATAAAAGCAAAAACTTTTATTTTTTACAATTTTGTTTTAAAACCGTTTTTATTCGTGAATGTAAGGCGTAAAACCTGCAACACTAAAGTCGTTGCAGACGGAAAACAGTAAAACATCTCACCTATTGATGAGTGTTGTGGAGGAGGAAAATGAAAAAGTTAAAACGGCTTAGCGGTAAAACGGTACCCGCCGAACGAAAGAAAAGCATCAAAAAAGAATTGGTCGCTTTTACATTGTTTTGTATTTTGGGTATTGTTTTTGCATTGTCTGCCAGTGCAGTGTACTTTACCTATGATTCAACAAAAGAATCGCTGATGAAAAGTTTGAAAGAGACCTCTTCCCTTGTTGCGGATAAGATTACACAGAAAATTAATGTTTATTCTATTTTAGCGGAATCTGCGGCAGTTTATAAAAACAGTGCAGGCGTCTCGACACTTAGCTTAAAATCTTATTTGCAAAAAGAATGTTCCAAATATAATTTAACCAAAATCGACATTATTGATCCGAGTGGTAATTCTGTAATTGATTCGACGAGCTATCTGCAAGACAGTACCTACAAACAAGTGCAAAACGGAAAAGCTTTTTTGTCTGACCCGATTATCATCAACGATGAGGTGTTTTTTGATTACGCCTGCCCTTATGATAATTCAGTTGTGATGATCCGTTTTTCCTATTCAATTCTAGGCGAAATTATTGATGATGTCAAAATTGGTGAGACCGGTAGTACTTACATTTTAAATAAAGATGGTGCTAAGGTAGCACACAGCGATTTTTCTCTTGTACAAAAGCAGCAAAATAACCTTGAAGATGTAAAAAACGACTCTAAAACTTATGGTGAAGTTGCTGCTTTAGAAACAGCAATGACTAAGGGTGAGACTGGGTTTGGTTTTTACACTTGGAAGGGTGATCGAAAATTTGGCGCGTACACACCAATTGAAAACACAAACGGCTGGTCGGTAAATGTGACGGCACTCCAGTCGGAATTTATGGCAGAAGTACAAACTGCGGTGATTAGTACCATCGTATTAGGCTTAAGTGCCATTTTAATTTCTGTTTTTGTTGTGCTTCGTATAGCAAACCGCATAACGAAACCGATTGACAATGTAGTGCAGGCAATCGATAAGATGTCGGAAGGTAATCTAGATGTGAACCTTGTAGTGCACAGGCAAGATGAAATTGGGCGTATCTCGGTGAATATCAACCAAATGGTTGAGAAGTTTAGAAGCATTATTTCAGATATTTCTTACTTTTTGGCTGAGCTGTCGGCCGGTAATCTTTCCGTTACCAGTGAAATAACTTATCCGGGAGAGTTTTCGAATATACAAAACTCTCTTACCTCAATTGCAATACAGTTGAATGAAACCATGACGCTGATCAGCAATGCTGCAAACCAGGTAAACTCAGGTGCAGAGCAGGTTGCGGCCGCTTCACAGGCACTTTCCTCTGGTGCTACCGAACAGGCAGCCTCAGTTGAAGAACTCAGTGCATCGGTCACTACCGTGGCAAAGCAGGCTGGTGAGAATGCCGAAAATGTAAGGCAAGCCTCAGTTTATGTTGCGCAAACCACCACAGGGGTCCACCAAGGCAACGAACAGATGAAGCAATTGACGGGTGCGATGCATGAAATTAGAGCATCTTCTGAAAAAATATCCAGCATTACAAAGGTCATTGAAGACATTGCCTTTCAAACCAACATTCTGGCCCTCAATGCCGCCATTGAGGCTGCCCGCGCCGGTGTTGCAGGAAAAGGCTTTGCTGTGGTTGCAGATGAAGTGCGTACGCTTGCCGCAAAATCTGCGGACGCAGCCAGCCAAACTGCCACATTAATTGAACAATCCACAGTAACGGTAGCAGAAGGCGATACTTTGGTTGCTAATACGGTAAAAACGTTAGAAGAGATTTCACAGCAGGCCGAAAAAGTGAACAGTGCGATTATACTGGTAGAACAGGCATCTTCAAATCAAGCCGAAGCAATCGACCAGATCATGAAAGGGCTTTCTCAGGTATCGGATGTCGTGCAAACAAATGCAGCAACCGCAGAGGAAAGTTCAGCATCCAGCGAGGAACTGGCTGCACAGGCGCAGACTTTAAACGCTGAAGTTTCTAAATTCCATCTTTCAGCAGAAGAAACGCAACCTGATTCAGAGACTGAAATTGCTGAGCAAGAAGATGAATAGTTTGTCCCAAAACCATAGTAATGCTTCTTGGTAAATGATAAAAAAAATATAAAAAGACGGTGAGGAAATTGACTGAGTTAACTGTGGATCAGTGGGAAAGGATTAAGCCTCTGTTACCCCCAGAGCAAAGCCCACGAGGAGGCCGGCCTGCAAAAGACAATAGGCTGATGCTAAATGCCATGCTGTATCGTTATACGACAGGTGTGACCTGGCGGGAGCTGCCAGTAAAATTTGGCCCATGGCAAAGCGTGTATGGGCGGTTCCATAGCTGGGTGAAGTCCGGCCTTTGGGAGCAAATTATGAGTATTCTAATCCCCATGGCTACCGCTGGGGATTAAATATGATATCAAGCCCGTGACGCGGCCGTGAGGGGCAGCTAATTGCTGTGCCGCAAGCGGGTACCATCAAAATTAAAAGGTAGCAAGACGCAAAAAAACGAAAGCATTTTTACAAAGTGCTTTCGTTTTTATTTTGTATCGTTATTGAATGTCACGAATAAAAATCACTTGTGCTACCGTAACTTAAGCCAAGGTGATTTTTTGGTAGATCTTTTTGCCTTTGCGGATAACAACACCTTGTTGCAGCTTTTCAGCGGAAACAGTAAGCAATGGGTCAGTCACCTTTTCACCATCCAGTACAATGCCACCCTGCTGCACCAGCCGTCTCCCCTCCCCTTTAGAGGCAGCAAGCTGTGCTGAGACAAGAATATCTAAAATGGCAACCGCGCCGTCTTGTACCAATTGCGGGTCCAGTTGTGTAGATGGCATATGCTCGTGGTCGGCAGCACCAGAGAACAGCTGCCGGGCCGTATCCAATGCCTTTTGTGCATCTTCCTCGCTGTGTACAGTCTTTGTCAGCTCAAAAGCAAGGCGCTCCTTCGCGGCATTGATTGCAGCACCGCTTGTTACATCGATTGCATCAATTTCTTCCAGCGGGATGCTGGTCAACAGTTTCAGACAGTTGGTGACGTCCTGATCATCGATATTGCGCCAGTATTGGAAAAAGTCGTAGGGGGATGTCTTATTCGGGTCAAGCCAGACGGCACCGCCCTCAGTTTTACCCATTTTGCGTCCATCTTTTGTGGTGAGTAATGTAAAGGTAAGGCCGAACACCTCATTACCGGTGACCTTACGTACCAATTCGACCCCGCCAATGATGTTTGCCCATTGATCATTGCCACCAAACTGCATTTTGCAATCAAAATTTTGATTCAGGTGCAAAAAATCGTAGCTCTGCATCAGCATGTAGTTGAATTCCAGAAAAGAAAGGCCTTTTTCCATACGGCTTTTAAAGCATTCTGCCGCCAACATTTTATTGACAGAGAAGTGGACGCCGACATTGCGCAAAAACTCGATGTAGTTGAGGTTGCGCAGCCAGTCACCGTTGCGCAGCATCAGCGCTTTGCCGTCGCTGAAATCAATGAATTTGGACATCTGCTGCTGAAAACAAAGTGCATTATGGTCAATTTGTTCGACAGTCAGCATTTTGCGCATATCGGTTTTGCCGGTAGGGTCGCCAACCATGGTCGTGCCGGTACCCAGCAGTGCAATGGGGCGGTGCCCAGCATCCTGCAGGTGTTTCATGACGACCATTTGCAAAAAGTGGCCAACATGCAGGCTGTCCGCAGTTGCGTCAAACCCAATATAAAAGGTCACCTTTTCTTTTGCAAGCAGTTCTCGAATTGCGTCCTCGTTGGTTGCCTGCGCCACAAGGCCGCGGGCTTTTAAAAGGTCAAATACATTTTCCATTTTCTGTTCTCCTTTCGCAACCTGCAAACGGGGACAAAAAAACACCCCCGCCAAAATGGCAGAGGGCGTTTGAACGCGGTACCACCTCTGTTTGCCCTACGCTCACGCGAAAAGGGCCTTTGCGTGTTCCAAACAGAACACCTGCGCGGTAACGGGCGCACCCGGCATAGCTTACTTTAACGGTTCAGCCTGCTGCTCCAAGATGGTAATTCACATGTAAACCGCGCTAGCCCCTTTCACCTGCCGGGGCCTCTCTGCAGCGCCAATTTACAGCTACTGTAATCTTATCATTGCATTTGCAAAATATACTATATCCTTTTTACTGCACAATGTCAAGTTTAAGCGTCGGAAAGCTCCAATAATTCACGCGCATTCGCAAGGGAAAGCTCGGTTACTTTGTCGCCGGAAACAATACGTGCAAGTTCTGCCACACGTTCCTCTTTGGCAAGCTGGCGTACTTTGGTATAAGTGCGCTCACCAGTGACCGATTTTTCAATCAATAGGTGCTGTTGCGCATAAGCCGCAATTTGGGCAGTATGCGTAATGCAAATGACCTGATGCCCGCTTTTTGCTGTTTCTTGCAGTTTTTGGCCTACCCTGCCGGCCGCAAGGCCTGAAACGCCGGCATCAATTTCATCATAGATCACTGTCGGGATATGATCTTTTTCAGCAAGGACACTTTTAATCGCAAGCATAATACGGGAAAGCTCGCCGCCGGACGCTATTTTGGCAAGCGGCTTTGGCTCTTCACCGGGGTTGGTGGAAATAAAAAATTCCATGGAATCTGTGCCCATCGGGCCCAGTTTAGTCTGCTCTGCAATCAAGCTGAACTTGATGTTAGGCATATTTAAGAACCGAAGAGATGCCATAATTGCGGCACTAAACGCATCAAATGCTTTTTTACGCGCCGCGGTAAGTTGCGCAGCACAGGCAGTTGCTTTTTCTTGCAACAAAGCACAACGCTGTTGCAACTCTTCTAGCTTTTGGTCTGCAAACTCAATGGTTTCAAGCTCTTGCAGTGCATTTTCGTAATATGCTTCGATATCGGCGACAGAAGGCCCGTATTTTCGTTTTAACTGGTATAAAAGGTCCAGCCGCTCTTCTATTTCGTTGAGCATTGCCGGTTCGAAATCAAAATCATCAAGTGAAGATTTTAATTCCGCGGCAAGGTCTTGCCCTGCATAATAAAGTTCGCCCAGTTTCTCATAAAACGCCGCAAATTCACTTGAAAACTCATTAATTTGCCCCAGCTGTTCGTGCGCCTGCCCTAAAAGCCCAACGCTGCCCTCATAATCGTCACCGCCTTGTAATGCGTCATAAGCGGCGCCAAGGCTATCCAGTATTTGCTGGGAATGATGGATTTTACTGCGCTGTTCTTCCAGCTCTTCTTCTTCGCCCTGTTGCAGCTCCGCGGCTTCAATCTCCTGGGTTTGATACCGCAAAAGGTCCATCTTGCGTTGTTTTTCTCCCTCATCCATCGCAAGGCCGGACATCTGTTTTTGTGCATCGCGCAATGTGTGGTATAAATCACGATATTGCCCCAGTAAAGAACCGTTTTGGGCATATTCGTCCAAAATACTCAAGTGATTTGCAGGGTTTAGCAAACTTTGATTATCATGTTGGCCATGAATGGTAATCAATGCTTCGCCAAGCTGACGCAAAATGCCAACCGTAGACGGCTTGCCGTTAATACGGCAACTGCTTTTACCATCCTGCCCTATTTCGCGGCTAAGCAACAGTTCATCCTCGGGCTCATACCCGGCGTCAGACAGCAAAACACGCACCTCATCGGAGAGGTCACTGAAAGTAGCCCATACCGATGCTTTTTGCGCGCCGCTGCGCACAAGGTCCCGGCTGGTGCGGTTGCCTAAAATGGCATTGATAGAATCGATCAAAATAGATTTGCCGGCACCAGTCTCACCGGTCAGCACGTTCAAACCGGGACCAAAATGCACATCGGTCTTTTCAATGACCGCAACATTTTCAATACTCAGTTCGTTCAGCATAAGCTGCCCTCTATTTCATATACTTTGACAGGTCTTCTACAAGGTGACCTGCCGCGTCTTCGTCCCGCATCAGAATAATAAATGTGTTTTCACCTGCAAGGCTGCCAATGACGCCATCCCACTTGACAAGGTCAAAAACTTCACAGGCAGCACTTGCCATGCCGCTGTGGCATTTCACCATAACAATATGGCCCGCGGTGTCGATACTGACAACGCTTTCGCCAAAAATGTTCTCAAACCGGCTTGGGCGGTCACCTCTTGGGGAATCACCAGCAGGTGTAGTATACCGGTAATGTCCATCGCCAGTAGCGGCCTTTACAAGGCGCAATTGGCGAATATCACGTGAAACTGTGGCCTGCGTTACCTCAAACCCTGCATCTTTCAGCCGTATTAAAAGGTCTTCCTGGCGTTCGATCGGATACGTTGTGATCAGTTCCAGTATTTTCTGGTGTCGCTGATTTTTCATATTCTCATCATCTCCCCTTTAATTTTTGGTCAATTGCCCTGAATTGATCTGAGTCACAAAAACTGACGAGAGAAAGGCGCTTTTGCGAAAGACCGATCATAATAGAATCCTTTGCCTGTAAGGGTACATAATCTTTGCCGTCTGTTGACAGATAAGCTCCACCTGCACCGTGCTCTGAGGTTACGACCCTCAACCGACGCTCTGCCGAAAAAACCATTGGGGGAGTATTAAGGCTATGCGCACAAATTGGTGTTACTAAAATACCATCAATTCGCGCATCCAGTATTGGGCCACCGGCAGAAAGAGAGTATGCCGTAGAACCGGTAGGCGTTGAAAAAATAACACCGTCACCGCGATAACTGTTGACCAACGTATCTCCACAGTAAATTTCAAAGCGTATAGTGTTTGCACCCGCGCTTTTACTGATGACAATATCATTCAGCGCATCACTTTGGTACAGGGTGTTCCCCTGTACCTTGGTACAAAGCATACTTCGATTATCCAGAGTATATTCGTTTTTTACCAGTTTCGCAAGTAAATCGAGGTTGTTTTCTTCTACCGTAGCAAGAAACCCTACCCGGCCGATGTTAATGCCTAAAATGGGTTTTCCCAGCACAGCAGCCCGGCCTGCGGCATGCAGCAATGTACCGTCACCGCCGATTGTTACAATCACGTCACATTGTTTGATTGCGGCGTCTAAAAGCTTTTGCGTTGCAACGTCCATTGCCTCCTGTGGTACGCCGGAAGACATGACCTGACATTCGGCGCCGGCAGAAAGTAAAATCTGTTTTGCATGCAGGGCGCATTCCTGTGCCCGTTGTTTTGCAAAATTGACAAAAAGCAATACCTTCATTTTCCCGCCTCCGCAAGTGCTGCATGCGCCTGTTGTACTGCATCGTCGATCTGTTGCTGCGTGATCTCATTTTGCTGCGCTTCTTTGCTGACATAAAGCAAAAATTCAATATTACCTTCTGGCCCCTTAATGGGAGAAAACGATAACCCCGCGGGGTAAAACCCACTTTCTTTGGCGTAGGTGATTGCTTTGGCGATTACTTCGCGGTGGGTCTCAGCTTCTTTTACGACGCCTTTTTTGCCCACTTTTTCGCGCCCTGCTTCAAACTGAGGCTTCACCAAACAAACGCCGGTTGCATCTTTTGAGGTCAGTTTTGCCGCAACAGGGAAAATATGGCTTAAAGAGATAAACGACACATCAACGCTGAAAAATTCAATAAGGTCTGGCGCCTTATCTTCTGTCAGATACCGGATATTGGTTCTTTCAAGGTTTACGACCCGGTCATCACAGCGCAATTTCCAGGCCAGTTGCCCATACCCTACATCCACGCAATAAACACGCACTGCGCCATTTTGCAGCATGCAATCGGTAAACCCACCGGTAGAGGCGCCAATATCCATGCAGATTTTACCGCGTAGGTCTAGAGGGAATTCTTTGAATGCCTTTTCCAGCTTCAGGCCGCCCCTGCTGACATATTGCAGATCATGGCCGCGTACCTCTACAGTTGCACCGTCTGGTACCGAAAAACCAGCTTTATCAGCTTTTTGTTCATTTACAAAAACAACCCCGGCCATAATCAAGGCCTTGGCGCGTTCCCGGCTGGGCACAAGGTTATGTTCGGTTAGATAAATATCCAGTCTGGTACCCAATGTTTCATCACCCTTTTATCCATTCTGCAAGCGATTCGCCATCTAACTTAAGTGCACGACGCAGGTCCTTCACCGAGGCATGGTCTATTCTTGTAGTGGGTACCCCTCGGTAAGCATACAGCCCCCGGTAGCCCTGCTTTTGCAATGCAAGGCCCAAGTGTGCGCCAAATGAGCTGCTTTCTACCGCATCTTCCGCTACAAACACCTGCTTATAAAGTAACAATTGTTGCACCAGTGTCGGCGGAATGGGGTTTAAACGCATTACTTTGTATAAATCCACCGCCAGCTTTTGCTGTTGCAGTAATTGTACAGCAATCAGCAATTCCTCCGTCATTGCACCGTAAGTGACAAGAGCTATTTTAGCGCCTTTGCTGACGGAGAGGCAGTCAAATGGCTGCCCGGTACATTCAAGAAGTGCAAGACACTCACTTTCGGCACCACGCGCATATCGAATTGCCCGTGGGCCAACAGATTTTTTGCTTAATAGCTCCCGCATCCAATACCGCAGCTCAATATAATTGCACGGTGCATAAAGCGGCAGCGTTTCAAACTGGCTAAAAAAGCTGACATCATAAATACCCTGATGTGTTTCCCCGTCCCCCGGCACCAACCCTGCGCGGTCAATCGCAAACAAAATATCGGCATTTTGCAGGTTGACATCGTGGATAAATTGGTCGTACCCACGCTGTAGAAAGGTGGAATATAAAGCGACGACCGGCCGCATGCCTTTTACGGCAAGCCCTGCTGCAAAAGTAACAGAATGCTGTTCTGCCATGCCAACATCAAAAAAATGAGAGCGCGATTGCTTTGCCAAATGATGCAACCCTGTGGCATATTTCATCGCGGCAGTGACACCGCAAATGCGGCTGTCTTGCCGGGCACATTCAGCAAGGGTAATACCCATAATTTCAGAGAATGAATCGCTCACTTGCCCATCCGGGTCGGGTACGTTGTGGGTATCAAATGCCCCTACCCCGTGAAACGCCCCAGGGTTTTGTTCTGCCGGTATAAACCCTTTGCCCTTTACAGTGACGGCATGGATGAAAACCGGGCAATGATAGTCTTTACTGCTGGTAAGGGCGGCAAGTAAATCTTCCATATTGTGGCCATCCAGCGGGCCAAGATACTGAAACCCCATCTGCTCAAAAAAAGTCGAATTGTAAATACTGCGCCGCAGCGCTGATTTTGAAAATACAATAGCTTCTTTGATGTATTTGCCGATTACAGGGGTTTTATCTAAAACACTTTCGGTGCGCTGCTTGGCATTATGGTAAGAGGGGCTGGTGCGCAGGTTGGTTAAATAACGCGAAACAGCGCCCACGTTTTTAGAAATGGACATTTTATTGTCGTTTAAAATTACGACAAGGTTATCTAGCGTGTCGATATTGTTCATGCCCTCGTAGACCATACCGCCGGTAAACGCGCCGTCGCCAATAATCGCAATGACAGTGCCGGGCTCTTTTTTTAGCTTCTTTGCCCGGGCAATGCCAATGGCAGCGGATAAAGCCGTATTACCATGGCCGGCAATAAACGCATCATGCACACTCTCTTCGCGGTTAGGAAAACCAGAAAGCCCGCCTGCTTGACGCAGCGTGTTAAAAAACGGTGCACGGCCTGTCAGTATTTTATGTGTGTAGCACTGATGCCCCACATCAAACACAAATTCATCAATCGGTGTGTGAAACACCCGGTGTAATGCGACCGTCAATTCTACAGTGCCAAGATTAGAGGAAAGATGGCCCCCTGTTTTGGATACATGGTCCACCAAAAAAGTGCGGATTTCCGCACACAAGGTATCCAGTCGGTCCTCGGGGATTTCTTTTAGCTCTATCTGTCCGGATATGATCTTATCCAGAAAATCCGACATTCCTTTTCCAACTCCTGTCATGTAACCGGAAAAACCATAGCAATTAAAATGCCCAGTAAAGCACCGCTGAGCACTTCAAACGGGGTGTGCCCTACTTTTTCTTTCAGTCGTTTGCCTCTTTCGCGCAGACGGTTGAAGCCTTCATCATCTTCATCCATCCAGTCATCCACAAGGCGATTTAAAACCTTTGCCTGCTCGCCTGCGGCGCGCCTTACCCCCATTGCATCGTACATTACAATTGCCGCTAAAACAAAGGAAAAAGCAAAGAACGGGGATGAAACGCCGAATTTGCGCACTGTAGCAATGGTCATAGAGCAAACCAGTGCAGAATGTGCGCTGGGCATACCACCGGCCCCAAACAACCGTTCAAAATTCAGTTTTCCGGCCATAATAAAGTCAATAATCGTTTTGCAAATTTGTGCGGCAAACCAGGAAAGCAGTGCCACATACAAAATATAATTACAGGTCAAAAACCTCGTTATTCTTTCCACTTGTCTTCCCCCTCACACCACCGTTAACTGTTTCGCGCAACAAGCGATTTTGCAAGCTGTACCAAAAAGTCTGCTCTTTCCCCATAAATCAGGGAAAGCCGCGCGCAGGCTTCCTGTGTCAGCCGCTGGGCCTGCTGCATTGCAGCTTCGGGCCCCTTTAATGTGGCGAAAGTCACTTTGCCGGCCAGCGCATCTTCCCCAGCCGGTTTGCCGAGTTGTTGTGTTGTGCCCACCATGTCCAGCACATCGTCTACGATTTGGAATACAAGCCCAATGGTACGGGTGTAGGCCTCACACTCCTGCGCATCTCTCGGGGTATCCACTGAGGCAATGACGCCCAGCATACCCGCCGCGCGGATTAGCGCCCCGGTTTTGCAGGAGTGCAGGCGTGTCAGCTCATTTTCAGTTGGTTGCTTTCCTTCAAACGCAAGGTCAAGTTCTTGCCCAAACACCATCCCCTGCCCGCCAGCCGCACCTGCGAGACAACTGACGGCTTTTGCTTGCTGTGCTGGTTGCAGTTCTACAGCGCAAAGCACATCAAACGCAGCAGTCAACAGTGCATCACCAGCCAAAAGTGCCGTGGATTCACCAAATTTCTTGTGACACGACGGCTTGCCTCTGCGCGTGTCGGCGTTGTCCATACACGGTAAATCATCATGAATCAAAGAGTAACAGTGCAGCATCTCCACTGCGGCACCAAACCCAGCGGCCGCAGTTAGATCGCCGCCCAATAGCTCACAAAACGCAAGTGCCAAAACGCCCCGCACTCGCTTGCCCCCACCCAGCAGGCTATAACGCGCTGCCTGCCCCACAACAGAATCCGTGGCAAACACACGGTCACACTCGTGGGTAAGGCGGTTTTCTAGAAGCGAAGTGTAGCTTTGGTACTGCTCTTTATACTTCATCTTCTGCCCCCTCATCTTGTGGGGCCATGGTTTTTGTAATCTCTGCAACACGTACCTTTGCATTTTGCAGTACAGCAGAGCAGGCCGCAATTTTTTCAGCAGCACCCGCATACAAATTTAGTGCATCTTCCAGCGGGGTTTCTTCATCTGAAAGCTGGTCTACGGTATGGTTCAGTTCTTCAAGCATTTCTTCAAAGCTTTGCTTCTTTTTCATCTGTGGTGCTCCCCCCTGTAACCTGTGTTACCATGCAATCGGCGCTGAACGTACGAAATACAAGATTCAGCTTGTCACCCGCAACCAGATCTTTGGGCTGTTTTACAGTGTGCCCTTGTTTTAAAGCCACACAATAGCCGCGCGCCATTGTGTGGTAAGGGCTAAGAGAATCGGTCAACGCAGCTATTTGTGCAAGCTGCAGCTCTTTTGCTTGCAATTTGTGCTGTATGTGTACAGCACAAGCCCCTTTTTGCTGTTGCAAACTTGCTGTGGCGGCATCCAGCCGCCGCTGCAAGCCGGTGCGGGTGATATTGTATAAAACCAAATTATATTCATTATAGCACATTCGAAGCCGCTGCAACACAAGGCTTTGTGTTTTTTGCGCCGCACTGAGCAGAGCAGCTTTTACTGCATACTGGTCGGGTAATACCAGCTCTGCTGCGGCTGTTGGGGTAGCGGCACGCAAGTCGGCAACAAAGTCCAGAATGGTGTAATCCACTTCATGCCCCACAGCACTGACAACCGGCACACTGCTTTGGCAAACGGCCCGCGCCAGCTTTTCGCCGTTGAATACCCACAAATCCTCGCGCGAACCACCGCCCCGGGCGATGATAATCACATCAACAAGGTTGCTTTGCTGCAATAGTTGCAAAGCCTCTACCAGCTCGGCCTCAGCCTCTTTGCCTTGTACCCCGGCATGGCTAAGCAAAAATTCAGCTGCAGGCCAACGGCGCTGTGCGACTGACAAAATGTCATGCAGTGCCGCCCCACTTTTAGAAGTAACTAGGCCAACCCTTTGAGGGTAAAGAGGCAGTGGCCTTTTTCTCTCCGGCGAAAACAGACCTTCGGCCTCCAACCTTGCTTTTAGTTGCTCAAACGCAAGCTGTGCCGCTCCCTGACCATCCGGGAAAAGGGTATCGACATAGATCTGAAACGCCCCATCCCGCTCGTACAGGGTCACTTTGCCCCGTACAATAACGCGCATACCATTTTGGGGCTCAAACGAAAGCTTAGATGCGTTGCCACGAAACATCACGGCTTTAACCGAACAGTTTTCATCCTTGAGGGAAAAATAAAAATGCCCGCTGCGATGGTGTACAAAATTCTGTACTTCGCCGCATAGTGCAAGCCCAGACAATACCGCATCACTTTCCAGCAGCGAGCGCACATAGCGGTTGAGTGCAGTCACCGAAATAATTTCAGCCATTGCAGCCTCCCCTTGCGGCAAGCAGCGCGACCCCCGCCGCATTATCAGAAGAAAATTTACCAGGTACAAACCGTACACCCGGCAACTTGGCAGTGACATAATTTTGAATTAAATCACTGCTCATGACCCCGCCAGCACACACACAGGGCAAACCGGGGTATTTCGATTGTGCAAATTGCAGCATGCGCACCACCGTTTCTGCCACACATAAAAGGCAGTATTTTGCAGTATATGCCGGCGTTTTACCGCTTTTCAGCAGTGCTTCGCACTGATTTTGCAGGCCGGAAAGGCTGCAATACGCCCCTTTTACGCTTACCTTGGGGGTAATAGGTTCATCACAGCTCGCCGCAAGCGCGCTGACATCTTCGCCCGCAGGGAACCCAAACCCCAACAGCACGCCAAGCCGGTCGACTGCTTGGCCCGCATACAGGTCTTGTGAAGAACCAACCGTTTTTTCTACTTGTAGCTTATTTACAAACAAAAGGTCGGTAGTACCACCGGAAATATGAAAGACAAGCACCCGGCTATCGTACAAGTCGCCACCAGCAGCATATAATGCCGCTGCAATATGGCCTTGCTGGTGGGTCGTCTCGCAAAGTGGAATACCCAGCGCAGCGTGAAACGCAACGGCGATACTGCGCCCTGCCAGAAAACAAGGCATATAGGAGCCTTCCGCAGGGCGGGGTTTCACCGAAACACCGACAGCAGAAAGCTCCTTTAAATTGATCTGTTTAGAGAGTTGTTCCAATAGCAACGGCAAAGCCGTTGTGTGGTGAAATACCGCATCACTTTGGCGCAGGCCAAGCTGGCCCGGCTTGACGGGCAAAAACTGTTTCAGCATTACCGGAAATTGCGCCGTGCCTGTATCGTACACTGCAAGAGAGGTTGCATAATTGCTGGTGTCGAGCCCCAGCGTTAGCATGTGGGGTCGCTTTCCGGCTCGCTTTGCGGCGTATCCTCTGGCGCGTTTTCCAGCTCATCTGCGGGGCTTTCATCTACAGTGTTTTGCTGGGCGCTCTCTAACTCATCTTCCGGCAATTGCCCGGCACGCTCACGCGCAATCGAGCCCAAAACACCATTGACAAATTGATAGTCCTCTTCCCCACCAAATTTTTTGACCAGCTCGACCGCTTCATTGATCACGACACTGTCCATATCTTCTTCGTCACCAAAAAACATTTCGGTGACAGCAAGCTCTAACGCCACAAGACAGACACGGGGAATGCGGTTCATCTTCCAATTTTTCAGTTTGGGCTCGATCAGCTTGTCGGCTTCTTCGCGATGCAACACAAAACCGATGAGCAGCTTTTCGCCAAACTCATCGACCTCTTGTTCGTTTTCAATACGTGAGGTGTCGATAATCTCCTGCATGCTGCCCGGCTGAAAGGACTCTTGAAAGGCGGCAACAAATGCATTTTCCCGGGCGGTACGTCTTTTCATGGAATAACCTCTTTACTCTAAATTCAATGTACAACAGTTCACGTTAACGGTAATGCCGATAAAACTGAACACGAAAAATAGCCGCAAGGCGGCTATTGGTTGTTACGAAGGGTCAGGCTTCTTCTTCCGGCGTTGCCTGTGTAACTGCGACACCGGTGACAATCACGTTGACCTTGGACACGGTAATACCCGTCATATTTTGCACCGCGGCTTTTACATTCTTTTGCAATGCTTCGCTGACGACTGGGATGCGGTAGCCATACTGCACCAAAATGCTGACCGTAATTTCAGCAACATCTTCCATCAGTTCAACGTCTACCGGTTTTTGTTGCAGGTTCACTTTTGCAAAGATGCCCCTAACCGGGGAATTACCGCAGGATACCGCGCGCACCCCTTCTGTCTCCTGCGCGGCAAGGCGAGTGATTTTTGCAATCACTTCTACTGAGATCTGAAGGCTGCCGCCGACCATATCGGAATTTTTAATATCCACAAAGATCACTCCTTTTATATGACAGCCGGGGCAGACAAACACCGGCTAAACACAACAAGCTATAGCGTAAATACAGGATTATTATACCATGTATTTTGCAGCCACGCAACAAGATGCGGTGTAGCTGCGCCGATACAGTTTTATTTTGAAGCAACTATTTTAAGGCAAAAAAAATCAGCGGTAATATTACCGCTGATCTCTTTCTGGTGCCTCCGGGCGGAATCGAACCACCGACACGGGGATTTTCAGTCCCCTGCTCTACCGACTGAGCTACAGAGGCAAATGGCGACCCGGATGAGGCTCGAACTCACGACCTCTAGCGTGACAGGCTAGCGTTCTAACCAACTGAACTACCGGGCCAACTCTGGTGGGAACAACAGGGCTCGAACCTGTGACCCCCTGCTTGTAAGGCAGGTGCTCTCCCAGCTGAGCTATGCTCCCGCACCCATTAAGTACACTATCACAATTGACGGTGCAAGTCAACCGGGATATTCAGAGCTTGCCGACCTTACCGGCAATGGAGCGGCTTACGAGGCTCGAACTCGCTACCTCCACCTTGGCAAGGTGGCGCTCTACCAGATGAGCTAAAGCCGCATTTCTTTTGCTTCGGGTTTGTTTGTCCGACCCGAGGCGACGAAATTTATTTTACAACAAAACCGGGTAAGTGTCAAGCAATCTTATCAAAATATTTGATATTTTTATGCTTTTAGCAAAAGTCACAGCAAGGTTGCACATATCTGCAAAAAGTTCAATGCTTTCACCGAATATTACTCAGTAAAAAAGTTTCCTGCCCCAGTTTTATGTGGCAGGAAACTTACGCTGATTTACTGTGGTTCTTTATCCAACTCGTTTATTTTTTCGAGTTGATGCTCGTACCCACCCGGCCCATACTGAATGCAACGGTTCACGCGGCTAATCGTCGCGGTACTGATCTCTACTTCTTTTTGAATTTGGTCATAGGTAAAGCCGGACAACAACATCTGTGCCGCTTTCAAGCGCTGTGCCATATCCCGCAATTCTTTAATAGTGCACAGGTCTTCAAAAAAAGCCGCACATTCTTCTTCATTCTCCAGCGACAAAACGGCGCGAAACAGCCGCTCGGTTTCCGGACTGTGCAGAATATCTCTGGCAGACATTAAATTCAGCCCCTTTTCACTTTTGCACTTCACAGCTTCATTATAGTAAACTAGAGGCCAAAAAGCAACAAAAGAATTCTTTTAAATTAAAAAGCCACCATTGACCCCCAGTATTTGCCCGGTAATAAACGAAGCATTGGGCCCAGCCAAAAACAGTGCCGCCTGCGCGACCTCCAGCGGGGTGCCAATGCGTCCCAACGGGGTTTCGTCTGCAAGCTGCTGTAATACATCGGTTGAATAAACAGCATTCATCGGCGTGTCAATCACACCCGGTGCAATGCAGTTGACCCGTATCCCGCTGGGGCCCAGTTCTTTTGCCAGCGCTTTTGTAAGGCCAATGACACCCGCCTTTGAGGCTGAATAAGCAACCTCGCATGAAGCACCAGTGACACCCCAAATAGAGGAAATTTGAATGATGCTACCGCTTTTTTGACGCAGCATCTGTTTTGCCGCCGCCTGTGCACAATAAAAGCTGCCATCAAGGTTGACCCCCATCAGGCGGCGCCAGTCTTCGGCGGTAAGGCCGGTCATTAAACCGCTGATCGAAATGCCGGCATTGTTTACCAGCACGTCAAGGCGGCCAAACAGTTCTATTGCCTGTGCAATCAAAGCCTGGGCCTGAAGCGGGTCGGCAACATCTGCGCGGTACACCGCTGTTTGCAGCCCCTCGGCGTTCCACGCTTCACTTTGGCGCCGTGCGGCAGTTTCATGCTGGCAGCAGCCCATCACAACGTTGAATCCTTGCTGGGCAAACAGCTGCGAAATGGCAAGCCCGATACCACCGGATGCCCCTGTTACAACTGCTGTAGGGCTCATTCTGCATTTCCCCCTGCAATCGTATCTTCCAGTAGTTCTGTATGATCCGGAAAAGTTTCGTAAAACGCTTCAAATGCCGCTTTGCGCAGCGGTTTTAATTGCTGCGCAAGGCCAAGGCGTGCAGGCAAATCGCAGGTGACATCGTAAATTTCGGCGGCAATTTTTTGCACAAGGCTTTCCGGCTTCATTTTCATTAAGCCGAATACCTGTGTGCTATAGCTGCCTTCGTTACAGGTAGAAAGGTACAAGGAGACCGCGTGCACTAATTCGCGGTGTAACAGCTGCTGCTCCTGCTCGGTGTTTTGCATATGGTCGATGCCAAGGTCACGCAGGCGGCCCTCAATTTCACGCACAGCGCTGCGGAGACGAAAATACGACCTGTCCTGCCGATGGTAGTTTAACGCGACCCACAGGCCGACATAACCATCCGGCAAAGGGCCATTCTTTTTTATCTGCCGCCCATAGCGCAGGCCCCACAGCTTTTTGCGAAGTGCATTTTCTGCTTCATCCCCCTCCCCTTTTTGAATGGCACCTTCCAGCAAGGCAAGGCGTTTTTGTGCATCATTTTCCTGATAATAGCATTCTGGCCATGGGGCTTTTTCTTTTGGCATAAAGTGTTCCTCCGTTTATTGCTTTATTTCGCGGGAGAGATCAGTTTGCGCTGATCCAGAAAATGACGGTATTTTACAAGATCACGCGGCCAAAACGGGCTGCCGTGCGACGGATATATTTTGTGTGGGGAAACTGCAAGCATTTTATCCCACGACTGCCCAAAAGCGACCGGGTCTTCGATCCAGATCGTATGCCGTGCCACACTGATGATTGCATTCATAGCGGCATCCCCACAGAATAAATCATCGCTTTGGGTACAAAACAAGCCAATGGAATCTGCTGTGTGGCCAGGTAAGTACAAAATATGCAATGGCAGGCCAAGCTGCTCAAACGGCTGGTCATCCTCCCCTTTTAGTGCAACCGCCCTATCTTTCAAATCGACGGGGGGAAATGTAAATTCTTTTTTGAACTTACTGAACAAAGATGCTGGCCAAGACGAATACCCGGCCCCCGGGGGTTCTTCGCTTTTGCCAGTGCGAAGCGGTGCCAAAGCAGCAGGGTGCAAAACCACTTTCGCATCACATTGGCCCAGCAAAGTACCAAGAAAGCCCGCATGGTCATCGTGGTGGTGCGTTAAAAAAATGTATTTCAGTTCGTGCAGCGGCCATCTTTTTTGAAAACGCTGCAAAAAACGATCTGCGTCTCCCGGGTAACCGGTGTCGATTGCTATGATACCAAGCGGGGTTTGCAAAATATAATTGTTGACAACATAATTACCAATATTGTAAACAGTAATATCCAAATGGTTCACCCCTTAAATTATAGCAACTATTCTTTTTAATTATAACACACAAAAAAGCCCTGCCACATCTTTTTCTGCAGGGCCCTCTTTCTTTTGTTCGGGTGTTGCCATGGTTGAGGCGCTTTATTGTTCAGCAACTGTCATTTGTGCAGCAAACCCATTCAGCTCAATTACAGCGCCTGCCAGCGTACCCTCTTGCAGGGCACCGGGGGCATTAATTTCACAGCGCCGGCCCCGGTTTTTGCAATGGTACAGGGTACCGGCTGGCAAGGTAATGGTGCAGCCGGCATGTAACTGGTTAATTTCGACCCGGCGCGGCAGTGGCTGAAACGCCAGTTGCACCGCACAGTTGGCATTTAAAATAAAAACGCCATCCAAATTTTCAATACTGGCACTTTTCAGTTTCCCATCATATTCAAATTGCTCGCAGGTCAAAGATTTTACCAGCAGCTCACCGGCATCAGCTTCCAGTTCAATTTGTTTTACATAGTCGGCCGGCAGTGAGATAGTTAAAACAAGGTCTTCCCTTGCCTGCGCCACACTAAACCCACGCCGGCGCTTTACCACAACGTCCGGGGTCTGGGCACGGCCAGTACCATCCAGTGACACACCCACCAACCCCGTAATGTCTTTACCGGATACTGAAGAAACGCGCACTGCAAATTCCGCTGTTTTGGTGCCCTGCACAACTACCCGTGCTGCTGCACCGGCATGAATTTCAAAATGCTTTTGATATACTGCGGCAACCGAGGTTTCGCAGCTGGCAGATTGCAGTACCGCGGGGGCCGGGTCTTCTTGCCCCAGTAGTGTATCAACGCTGACACCAAATAAAGTAGAAAGCGCCTGCAGGTTCATAATATCCGGCAGACCGGCATCGGTTTCCCATTTGGTAACCGCTTGCCGGGAGACGCATAATTTCTCTGCCAGCTCTTCCTGCGAATACCCGGCAGCTTTTCTCAATTCTTTTATCCTTTTACCAACACTCATTTTAGCCTCCACCGGGCACAAATTTGTTACCAGCCCGTATAAGCTTATCTTATGCTGTGGCACCGGTAAATTTCCAGCAACCAGCTGTTTCTTTTTTCTTATTTTATGCTACGCATCGTGGCAAAAACTCAAAAAGTGCTAGGGCTGCCGTTGTGCAATCTCAAAAAGCACCTTTTCAAGCGGCAGTACGGTGGCGTAACGCCTATTCCAGATGTTTTCTTTAAAATAATGGCAGCATTGCTCTGCCGTCATGTACTCATTGTCAAAAGTTGTGGTGGTGCCCTGCGCAATCGTAGCCGCAAACCCGTGTTCCACCGCCGCTTTACAGGTTGCATCAATGCAGTATTCTGTTTGCATTCCGCACAAAATAAAATGATTAATATTCGCTTTATTAAGATACTCCACAAGCCCAGTGCCCAAAAAGGCGCTGTTGTATTGCTTGTCAAAAACAGTTTCCCCTTGGTGAGGCGTAAGCGCGGCATCAATTTGCCAGCCGTCGGTCTCGCGCTCCAACTCATCGCCTTTACCGCCGTCATGGCGGACATAAATAACGGGGATACCGGCCTTACGGCAGCTTTGCAGCAAAGAATGAATGCTTTGCACCACTTGCGTTTCCCGCCAGGGGTGACCTGCCAAGAGCGCAGTTTGCATATCCACAACAATCATTGCATCGTATGTTGCGTGTTTCATCTCAACCTCCCTTTTTAAAGCGATATTTTATCTTGTACAGTGTGCTTTATAGTATGGCTGGGCAGTGGTTTCATAATAAGCCTGCCCCTGTGCGTTTAAGGTTTGCCATGCGTGCAGGTAAGACAGTGGCAGATCCGGTATCCAGTATTGGCTTGGTAATTGCTCTAAGGGGTGGCTTAACTGCGCCGCAGCAGGTGAAATTTCGGCGGTTACCATACCGCTACCCTGTTCAAACCCTCTTCTTGCAAGTACAGTGCCGTCGCCGCTAACAATCTGTGCCGCCCCCACAAGCTGCCGTGTTTGCTGTGCATCCCCCGCAGGGAAGCGGAGTGCCGTCACCATACCACAGTGGTTTGCGTGGATGACCGGCACCCCCAGCAGCTTTGCAAAAGTAACAGGGGTATTCAGTGCAAGGCTTTGATTATACTGCCGTAGTGGCAGCCGCTCGGCCGGTGCGTCAATGGGCAGGTCCCACCAACAAGAGCCCGCCAAAACAAATTGCACTTTGCCTTTTAGGCTTTTTACCGTGTCATACCGTATCATTTCCCAGCACAGCGCAACCCCAACCGGGCCGATGGGGGTAGTTAGAATGTGGATTTTATCCCCTTTGGTGTAATAGCAGTTCTCAAACTGTGTGGGCAGGTCTTTTTTGTGCTCAAATAGCTGGCCGTTAGGCAAAGCCAGTGTAAATAAGTTATAGGCCTGCACCCCGTCAAACACAAGGTAGGAGCCGCCGACCAAGCACTGGTACCGGGCTGCCATTACAGACATCCACGCGGCTACCGGGGCGTTTTGGGCGGCCACCGTGAGCATTTGTGGTGCAAAGCCAATAGCCGAAGTAAAGAACTCAGGCAGAACTACAACTTCTGCCCCCTGCTGTGCCGCCGCACTAATCATCTGCTCTGCCTGTCGCAGGTTTGCCGGTACATCCGCAAATTCTGCATTCAGTTGAATCGCCGCTACTTTCAAAAAATCGCCGCCCTGATCGTTTTTTGTTTCAATACAAAGGCATAATCTAACCTTCAATTTCAGTTTTGACCTTGTTTAAAAATTTTTTTGTATAAATCTCAGTTTTCCCTTCAAAGAGATCGTCCCAACTTGTGTTCTCGCTTGTTCGAATTTTCGCCGCCACCTGTATAGTCTCCAATTCATATTTAGATAAAAATTTAATTATTGATTTTTGGTAAATGCAATATTTAACATCAAGCTCACAGTAAGTTCCGACGGTAGTAAATAATGTCATTAGAAAAGTAAGGGTTTGTTTTGATATCTCTAAATCAACTGAAATTTTGTATAAGGCAATAATGAGTTCCAGCAGACAATTAACATTTTCACCAGATTCCTTTCTCTTTATAGAATGAATTAGCGACCAGCCCATTGCATTTGAAACTTTCCTAAGTGATTCTTCTTTACCATATTCTATACAAGAAATTCCAATGGAATAAAGTGCTTTATAGAACAGCTGTTTAGTATCAGAATTTCTCATTAAAAAGCCCAACAAAAATTCTTCATCGCAAAACCATATACGAAATAGCTCTATGATTTCATCTGCAAGAAAATCTGATATATAGCTTCCTCTAGAAGCAATTTCTTGTAGTTTTTTTATAATTGTTGCACCAAAATCTTGTGAAATACATTTGTTTTTATCAAGTTCTTCAATGCAGAGTCTTAACATATATACAGTCATTTTAGGAAACAGTTGATTATTAATATTTGATACCATATCAAGAACATAATAGTAAACAGAAAATAATTCCATCTGCGAGTCTTTTGCCTCTTTTGGTAGGCATAAAACGCTTTGATTTAGTACATCAAGAAAAATGTAGTAAATGTCAGCGTTATCTTTTACTACAGCCTTTCTACATAAACTACGCAATTCATCGGAAAATGTTTTTATTTTTTGCGAATCCATTTTATTTTTCTTAACATCACTTTCATAGTCAGGTAGCAGTATTTGAATAGGGCCTGCTGGGTTTTCATCCAATGAAATAATGGCAGACAAAACCGAAATGTTCTTTTCGCGCATTTTTTGCTCATATTCAAGGGGCATTGAATTTTTTAGTTCACTTATGTAATAAAAGAAAAATTCCACCCAGTTTCTATTGCCAATTACATAGCTTTCAATAGAATCAAGAAGAGAATCAAATCGATTAATTCGATTAGTGATTTGCGCTTCAATGAACAATCTTGAAATCGAAATATAATAAACTCTAATATCATCAAGATTTTGTTGGGCCCGTGTTATTCTAATTGTATATTCTAAAAAAATGTCAAAAATTTTATTAAAAAAATCCTCATCTTTTGTATCTATGCATTTATAAAATGTGTGCTGCATCAATCCTGCAAATAATTCAACGCCATAATCTTTCTTTACGTATACACACATATGAGTCATTTCATGAAATTTTTGTAAAAGGTATAGCATCCATTCTTGTCTGTCGTTTTCTATAGTTAATTCATCAATTAAAGTATCAATTTGATCATATAATAATTCAGCTACATTTTTTGAATCGTTGTTTAAAGAATAATATATATACTTTGCCAACTCATCTATACTTTTTTTATATAATGTATATTGACCAATACTAATACATGTGGAAATATATTCTATAGGAGTGCTTATAACAATAAAAACAAATTTCGGAGAGTTAATGTTTTTTATACATGATATCTGTTTAAATGAATGTTTCATTAATATTGTTGATAATTTTACTGCGTTATCCTCACTTAAACTTTTGTCGATGATGAGACGGTTGTGCTCTTTTAATAAATCTTTAAACGTCTCCTGTGTAGATTCACTGATTATTTGGCATATAAAATATTCTTCTTTTGTTATGCATTCTTCATATATTGAATAAAGATTATTTAAAATTTCTCTAAATTTTTTCTCATCTGGCTTAACCGAAAGATCTTTTTTAATGTTGGTTACGAAATCATTAACACATGTGTTTATAGATAACTGCCGTACAGAATTAAGTGCAAAAGCAAAAAAGCATATTATTACCAAACAAGAAGTCGTCCAAAAAAAAATGTGGCCAAAATACCTATTCGGAAACAGTATTAAAGAAAGTCCATATGCTATAAGTGTTCCAATAGCAATAACACAGGTTTTCATTGAAAATCCAAATAAATTCCCCAATAATTGTGCTGGATAACGATTAACATACACCTGAACATAAATAAAAAACAAAGCAAAAACAATAGCTGCTATGGTGACCAATGTCGTTAAGGTTATGTTGCTAACCATCAAGAATTCAGCGGGAACTAGAAAACCCACAAACATGTCTAATGTTGATACAGTTAATAGTAATAAAATGGAAAAAAGCGCAAATATAAAAGTTACTTTTTTGTTTTTTTTCAAGTCCTCAACCCCTTTTAAATAATAGATTCCAAATTACCTTATTATACCATCTTTTAAAAAAAAAGCCTAAAAAAGAAACAAAAACAAATTGACAAATGGCAATTTGTTTTTGTTTCTTTTTTAGAACAACAATTTGCGTTTATTGCTTGATTTAGATGCATTTATGTATTGTAATAACATCTTATTTTATGAGCCTCTGAAATATATATTGTTCAGGAAATCTGTATCTATGTTTCTTGAACAATAATTATTTAGTTCATGCTATTGATGCGGATGCTTTGTTATCACTTCTACAGTCAATTAAAAAAATGGATTCATTTATAGTATTTTCATATCCCGCATTGATTACTACCTGCCGAGCTATTTGATATTCGCTTTCAGAGAAATAGAATATAGCTACCAAACTCCCATCGGTACAATTAGCAGCTTCATATATCTTAACTTGCGTAAATACGTGACTCAATGTCGAATTGCTTGCAAGTTTGAATTCAATGATATTTTGATTGCGCTGCCCCATTGATACAATAAAATCTGCTTGACCTCTTCCGTTATTTGATTCTGCATCTACTTTAAAATTGGTTCCATACCAGACGAAGCGAAATAATCTCTGTAAATCATTTTCTTTTGCTATTTGCTGTCCTTTAACAAATAGGTTTTTGTATCCATCACAATTTTCAATGATATGTTTAAAAAAGGCTAATCTTTTTTTAGCTTCTTCCCTTGCGGATAAGTTTTCTTCTAGAACATATTCATTTGAAACGAAAAGAGAAATCAAGTTTTTTGAAGAAAGCAAAAGCTTTTCGAGCTGTTTATTCAGTTCTTGCATGCATTGTGCCTTTATTTCATCTGTATTCGCTTCTTGCAACTTGATATAGTAATCATATAATTCAGGATATTCTCTCACAATTTCCTGAAACGCATTTTTTTCAACTTTCTGAATTGAATTTTCCCTAATAGCCCGCCGATTTCTTTTCTGATTTTCTTCATACTGTCGCACAGCTTGCCCAATATAATTATTTACGTAGGCTCGTAAAGTATCGTTTTCAATAGCAGCTCGAATGCGTTCATGGCTTTTATAAAAGTCTTCCCTGTTTATTGATGGCTCATCCTCGCGGAGAATATCAAATGGGGTTAGTAACACATATTCAATTTTACCTTTTTCATTATAAATAAAGGGGAGTGTATACTCTCTACTAATAAAGCTCTCTGTTTCATAATTAAAGTAGGCTTTGTCAACTGGAATCGTTCGGCACAAGTCAGGATCTATGTATTCTTTTGCAAAATTTTCAGTATATTCGCAAAGAAATCTTTTTATTAAATTTACAGTCAAATCGCTAATTTTATCTTTTCCACTTCCTTCGTAAAGCAGCATAGCTTTTTCTATGTGTTGACTCTTAGATATACCATTTGTGTTAAGTGCAAATTCAATATTATTATATAAAAATTCAGCAAATTTTCTCCCTAAAGCCAATCCCTTATTTCCGATCAAAGAATAACCTAACCAATTATTAGAAACCTCACTGAAATTAAACCACGCATCTATTTCTTTGGTCGATAGCCCCTCCTTTGACTTTGTGTATAAAAAGTGAAAATACCTTATAATTCCTTGATGTATTAACTGATATAATGGTTTATCACTATTAAAAATAAGCATAGGATCAACAAACAAAGGAATATCACAAACTAAAGAAATATCCACCGCACCATAAGCTTTTACTAAGTCAGAATCAACTTGAAATCGTTCCGAAAAAAACATAATGCCATCCCCCTTTCTTAAACTATAATCTTTACGAACCTCATTGCTTATTGCAAAGTTCAAATAGCAAATCACTGTACTGTTCAAATTCCCGTTCACTTAGCAAATGATATTTTTCATTTGTAAGGGGGATAAGATTGCAGTTTTCGCCTTGTTCAAATGATCCCGCATCAAAGCCGATTGTAGAAATAATAAGCTGGTTGTTTTCTGTGGCACTATCAAGTAGATATGCTAAAAGCTCGTGCTTCTTAGTGTCATCTGTTTCTGCATTGTTTGGGCTATCAAAGACAATTGGGAACTTAATGGCTGTTGGATTGAATTGATTTTTAAGCTTGATTAGATTTATATACCACATAACAGTAGCAATCGGCTTATTGCTTCCACTTGCGGTAAAAGTTTTGGTGATATTCTCAAATCGCTTTTCATCAATTTCCGACAATCCAAACATGGTTTTGTCATGAAGCAGTAGTTCATAATATTTGTCATTAATAGCCTTTTTAGCAGCATCATACTTCCGTTTTTGCTTATTAAAATTATCAATGTCGGTTTTGTTTTGCTCTAATGAGCTTTTTATCTCTCCAAATTCGCTTAACAGGCTATCGCGGACTTCAATAAATCCCTTGTGTTTAAGCACATCATTCACTTGTGAAGAACTTAGGCTAAGACGTTCTTCGTATTCTTTTAACAAGGTCAGTAACTCTTGATATTGAGCCGTTGCAGAATCAACTTTGCTATTCAATTCCAAAATTGATCGCTGAACATCGCTGCTCACGATTATTATGTCGTCACTCGAATTATACTTGCTTGCTCGCAGTTCAGTAGTATCTGAAATTTGTGATTTACAATAGGGACAGATATGTTCATTGAGTGAGATAATTTCTTTTTCGGTTTGCTTACTAACCTCCTGCAGTTCTGATAATGCAACTTCAAACTCTATTCGCTGATTTTTAAATGCAATAATGTTTTGCTTAACTTTATTTAGCCGAGATACAATTTCTGAATACTCGTCTTTTGTTTTTTCGACCTCAGCATTCAACGCAGTTAAATTGGCTGAATATGTAGAGCCTTTTAATTCACTGTTAACCCTTGTAAACATGCCATCAACCAACGCCTGCCGCTGCTCCAACTTCTTTTTTAAGTCAGCAAGTTGTTCTAACTGTTTTACAGTATTGAAATAAGATTCATCAAATGCTCCTAAATGATAGGGGGGTGCGGACAAAAAACTGGACTGCTTACGTCATGGCAGGAGGTAGCTATGTATTCAGAGGAACAATATTGCACCGCACTTGGATTATATGACAAGTGCGGTTCCGTCACCAAAGTAATTACACAACTTGGATATCCGGTTAGGCGGCAAACACTGTATAATTGGATTGCGCGCCGAAAACATCTTCCGTCCGGTCATTCTACTTTTCGTGGCATCAATACAGCAGAGCATCCAAGACATCCTGCACTGGGAGTGAAATTAGATGCCATTCGCCGTTGCTTTGAGCTTGGAGAGAATGTACAATTCGTATCAGATGAGATTGGCTATAGCAAAGCCAGCATCTATCTGTGGAGAAGAAAGTACATTCAGAAAGGGCGTGCCGCGCTAATGGAGCCACCAAAGGAAAGAAAACGAGGCCCACTCAGTGAAGGGGAGCCGGCTGCCAATGAGCAAATTTCTCAACTCAAAGAACAAGTTTCAACTATGCAGTTGGAAATCGATATTTTAAAGGAGACTCTCGATGTATTAAAAAAAGACCCAGGCGTCGACCGGAGCACCCTGAAGAATAGGGAGAAGGCAGCAATTATCGACGCCTTAAAGAATAAATATCCGCTGCCAACATTGCTCAAAGCGCTGTGCTATGCTCGCAGTAGCTATTTTTATCGAAAGAAAGCCAACAAACAAAGCGATCGGTATTCCGAAGCCAAAAAACAAATCCGAGCAATTTTCGAGGAAAATTACTTGTGTTATGGGTATCGCAGAATATATTTGGCACTTAAGAAAAGCGGTGTTCGCCTATCCGAGAAGGTGATTCGTCGGCTTATGAAAGAGGAGCATTTACATCCACGAGTCACCAAAAAGCGAGCATACAGCTCGTATCAAGGCGAAATTACACCAGCAGTTCCCAATGTAATCCAGCGAAAATTCCATGCCAATCGCCCCAATGAAAAGTGGCTTACCGACATCACGGAGTTTTCTATTCCTGCGGGGAAAGTTTATCTTTCTCCCATGATTGACTGCTTTGATGGAATGCCTGTTTCGTGGCGTATTAGCGCGTCTCCTAATGGAGAATTGGTCAACGGCATGTTGGAGGATGCTATCATCGTACTTAGCGCCGGAGAAAAGCCCATCATCCACACAGATCGAGGTTGTCATTACCGCTGGCCGGGTTGGATTCAGCGAATGGATCAGACACAGCTTCGGCGCTCTATGTCGAGGAAGGGATGCTCACCAGACAACTCTGCTTGTGAGGGATTTTTTGGTCGCATGAAAAATGAGATGTTCTACGGTCGTTCATGGGTGGATATTTCCATTGAAGAATTCACACAGCTCATTGAGGACTACATGGTTTGGTATCGAGAAAAGCGAATCAAGCATTCCCTTGGCGGGATGAGCCCACTGGAGTATCGGCAAAATTTAGGACTGTCTGCTTAGTCCAAGATTTTGTCCGCACCCCCTAGTATAAAACATTTTCTTTAAACTTAGCATACTGACCTAAACTTGAAAAAGATGAAAAATCTGTTCCGTTATAGTAGTCTTGGTCAATGAAGTATGGCAGATAATTATATACCGGAGGGGTAATTTCTAATTTGTCCTCTACACGATTAGGTAATTGTACGGAAAACTCGAAATATGGCTTTAGATTTTCTGCGAGAGTTTTCCTATCAATGGTTGAAAACAAAAGGGTTTTCTGCGAATCAAAAAATTTGAACAATCTGTTGTTTCGATAGATATAGAAGTCATTATCACCAATAGAAAACGAAAGAATGTATGTTTTGCTGCTATCATCCCATTTATCGTCAAATTGGCAATCGGCTCCCAACGAATGGTATAGACTTCGCATGATTACGGATTTTCCTCTATCCGTACCATCTATTTGACTTGAAGAAATTACATTTATACCATCAGAAAATTGGAGACATTTAGCTTGCTTTTCGACGGTGGAATAGATATAGATTTCTTTGAAAACCAGTTTATTCATCATATACCCCTTCCTCTAATCTTTTTAGAATCAATACAATAAAAACATATACTTCAAGTTTAGTATACTCCAATGAAAAAGATGCTCCAAACTTGTTAATTAAAGCATCCACACAATCTTCAAAATTGTCAGGAAGTTCATCAAACATCTTAACAACATAGCCAGCAATCTCTTTCTCTTTGCTTTGAAGTTCTTTGGATGTTTGTAAATCAGGAAACATTTTAGCAAATGCCGCTTTCATTCTGCGTCGATCTTTAAAATCTTGAATACTGTCGATATATTCTTTTGTCAACTCCACGCTATTATCAGCAGTATCTAAATGACAGTTGAGCAAACCGTCAAATTCAGCTTTTGTCATACCCTTATTACTAACCAACTGCCTATAGTCAGCTTGTGTTAATTCACAGCAGGCTTTCCCTGAAACGGTATCATAAATCAGTCTATACAACGCAAATGGTTTTTTAGGTTCACATCCTTTTATCCGCGTAAATGAAGTAACTATTTTACCTATTATATCGTTTTGAGGCTCGTTGAGATTCATAGACGTGAATATGTAATAGATGTTTGATATATCAATTGTTGTGAGTTTCAGTTCCTCTTTTAATGCGGAACATACCTTATCAATGCTGGTCTGACTGATAGACGATAAATCAATTTCTTCAACATCGCTTCTTACAACTTTTCCATCTTTAAAATAGGCATTGGATACAATCGCAAGTTTAACATTTGGGTAATCCTCCGTACGTTTGAGAACATATAACTTGCCGAGAATGGAATGCCCATTTTTCAGCTTTATTATATCTTTTTCACTATACGTTTTATCTCCCTTATGGGTCTTGAGTTGATAAAATTCAAATGCATTATCGACATGTACTTCTATGTCACACACATAGTCAAATACCATAGTGAAATCAGTGGAATCGTAGATGTCCAGCATTTTACTGATGCCCCACAGCAGTTCCAATCGAAAACGATTTTTAGAAAGACTGCCTGAAACATCATAAGGCAAAGACATATAATAATCTTCGTTTTGCACAGCGACACCTCCTAATCCACAATGTATGAACACATTCTATAATTCTTATATCAACCAAATTTGACTTCCCATTAGTCTCCTCATATGCATTATCAATCCATCTTACGATAGCCTATTTATCCGAACAGCTGTCCTTTACTTTCTTAAGCCTTCCATCATTAGGCTTCACTGCATCCTTGGGTATTGCCCAAGTAATACCAAACCGAACAGCACCCGGTATTTTATTCTGTGTGCACAGCACCTGAACCCGGCGCGGAGTGATTCCCCATTTTTCTGCCGCTTCCTTAGCTGTCATGCAATCCATAAAAAACACCTTCCAAGGAATATTTATTGTATAAATTATATATCGCGATGGCGAATAAAACAATATAATTCGTGTAAATTATGGAAATATTCGCAGAAATATGCTGAACCGTATTGCTTTTTATCAAGAACTTTGCAAACAAAAGAAAATCGTCACCAAATTGTGACGATTTTCTTTTGTTATTTTTCTGCTTTATCAAAGTTCCTGTTCAATTTCAAGCCCGCCCTTAAAAGTGATTTTTATCTTCTCTGCAGAAAGAACAGTCACCTTGTTGATAAGTTGCTTGACCAGTGGTTCGTCGTATTCCTCCAGATTAAAGTCAGCCTGCTCCAGTATCTCGAACAGCTCTTTCATCCGGGAGTTGTTGTTCTCGGTGATGGTCTGCCGCTGTGCATGATCTTTCAGCTTATCTTGCAGTTGCTTTCTCTTATCAGATATTTCTTCAAATTTGGCATCAAAGTAATCCGCACTAGCAGAGGACTTGGAGCTTAACTCCACCAGATCCATCATAACGCTGTCGAGTTCCTCAATCCGTGCTGTGATGGCGGCGGTATCAATGCCATCATCCTCTGCATCCAGTGCCACACGGAGGCTATTTTTCAATGTATTGATCAGCTCATCCTTGTCCTCGACAAATTGGCAAATGGCTTTCATAATGGCATCCTGCAAAATATATTCTTCTATCGTAGGTGACTCCTTGCAGTATTTTGTTCCGTATTCCAAACGGTTAATGCACCGCCATACGATCTTTTTTTTCCCGTTTCTCGCCCATGTGACCCTGCGATATTGTGTTCCGCAGTCACCGCAGGCCAGAAGCTCCGACAGGACATATTTGCTGCTGTACTTGCTATGTTCAGTCTTGGTGGCTTTCTGTGAAACCTTGCGCTTGCTGGCTCTACGGGCGATTTCCTCCTGTACCCGGTTGAACAGTTCCTTTGAAATGATCCCCTCATGATTTCCGGTGACATAATATTGTGGAATCTCACCCTGATTCTTTTTACTTTTCTTGGTAAGAAAATCTGTAACATATGTTTTCTGTAGCAGGGCATCCCCAATGTACTTTTCGTTGCTTAACATATACCGGATGGCATTGGTAGACCAGACTTCCTTGCCGGTGCTGGAGGTGATACCCTCGGTTTCCAATTCCACTTTGATCTTACTGATGCTGTATCCAACGAGATAGCTCTGAAAAATCCGCTTGACGATGACGGCTTCTTCCGGCACAATCTTCGGCTCGCCGTCCTCGCCTTTTTCATAGCCGAGAAAATTAGCATAATGAAAGTGTACCTTGCCGTTTTTAAAGCTCTGGCGCATTCCCCATGTTACATTCTTGCTGATGGATTCGCTTTCTGCCTGTGCAAAGCTGCCGAGGAGACTGATGGTCATCTCACTGGCCATCTGCATGGTGTTGATGCCCTCTTTTTCAAAGATGATGGGAATACCTTTTTCCTTGAGCTTACGGATATAGCCGAGGCAGTCCAGCGTATTGCGGGAAAATCTTGAAATGGATTTGGTCAGCACCATATCGATTTTGCCCTTTTCACACAGTTTCATGAGCTTCAAAAACTCGGTGCGCTTTTTTGCAGAGGTGCCAGTGATGCCCTCGTCTGCAAAAATACCAGCCAGTGTCCAGTCCTTATTCTCGTTAATCTTCGCTGTGTAATAATCAATCTGCGCTTGGTAGCTGGACTGCTGTTCCTCTTGATCGGTGCTTACCCGGCAATAAGCAGCCACCCGCAATGTTTTTCTTCTGTTGCGTTCCTGCAAGACTATGGGATTGGCTGGAATAATGGATACGGTTTTTTGAACCGGTGAAATTATCTGTGTCAGCATGGCTGCTTGCTCCTTTCCATAGTTTCGGGATGGATAAGCTGATGATTCATCATTTCCAGATGCACCGTACCATCCTGATCCATCAGTACCTGTTTAACGGTTTCATCAAAAAATACTGGATCAAATTCCATAAGGAGAGGATGGCTGCGGTATCGCTCCTTGAGCTGTTCTGTTAGATATGCCGTTTCGCAGTCATTGCAGGAGGCATATTTTTCGGCGGCGCAGTTGAGTATCAAGAGCTTTACATAGTCACTGTCCACTTCGGTTTTTTCCAACTCCCGGTTGATTTGATTATTTAGCTTGGTCACATCCAGTGACAGTTCGCACAGATGGCGTTCTACTCGCCCAAGAAGCTCCGGCTGTGCGATAACAGTGTTCATGGTGGTACATATGCTGTCCAGCAGGACTTGGTCGGAAATGCGCCATCCTTTGCGCCCCTCGGTCTTGCAACACCAGCTTTCATATTTTGTGTTGCGCCCATCCCTCTCATATTTGCTCCCGCAGTGGAAGCAGTACAACTTTTTCCTGATAACATCTAATTCTTTTGAAAGCGGCTGACCTTGATTTTTCTGCTGAATAATTTCCGCAGCCGCTTGGAAGCTGCTGCCCTCAATAATATTAGGGAAGCCTTTTTGTCCAGTGTATCTTGAATTTTCCAGTATTCGCTTGACCATGTGCTTATTCCATAGCGTGCTGTCTGACTTGTAGGCAATGCCGCTGGCGGACATTTTTTCGGCTATGGTCTGATAGGACATTCCAGATAAATAATCCTCATAAATCTGTTTTACTGCTTCAGCCTCATTCCCATGTACGGTCAATCTTCCTTTAAGAATGCGATATCCGAATGGGAGGTATCTGTTCTGTTTCATCGCCCGAACACCTCCTTGGGGAGCTGCTCGGTAAACTCCAGACCGCCAATCATGCGGAATTTCAGCTTATCCTGTTCGGTGACGATAATCTTATCCACGATGCTGTGAAACAGCACCTCGTCAAATTCGTACACGTAAGATGCGCCCTTATCAATGAGGCTGATGAGCAGCTTGCAGTCGGCAATCATCTTGTCATCCGCATCTCGTTCCAGCAGTCGGCGGCGCTGTGTTCGCAGGATACTGATTCGCTGACCTATCTCATTGGACTTTTGCATAAAAATAGCAGAATCCATGTACCCTTTCGACCGTAGCCGGTTAAGTACCAGATTCTGCTTGGTGAGTTCCGCTATTTCTTTATTCAGTTCACCGACCTTAGTATTGCTCATGGTGGAGATAGATTGCATTGTTAGTAGTTGATCGAGAACCGGAGAGAGAATGCAGCGGCTGTTTTCTTTTAACTTGTTATACATCCGGATGAATGCCTGATATACGGCATCCTCGCGGATTTGACGAAGCTCACAGAGGCTTTTGCCCCGGTCATGTGTTCTGCATACCCAATAGACTTTTTCATTAGTGACTCTGCGGCGGAATGTAGCCCCGCATTTTCCACAATAGATTTTCAGGCTTAGATTGTATTGCTGTGTACAGCCTTTATTAGGACTTTGCTGCCTCCTGAGTTCCAAAAGCTGTTTGACCTGTTCAAATTCCACCTTGCTGATAATCGGCTCATGAGAACCTGTTACATAATAACGATCCTTTTGCCCAGTGTTTCGTACCTTTCTAAAGGGCAGGGTGTCTGTGGTAAAAGACTTTTGCAGCAGGGAGTCACCGATGTACTTTTCGTTTGTGAGGATATACATAATTGCCGTATGCCCCCATTGAGCTTTGCCATCCCTGCGTGGAATAACCGCTTTCGTCAGCTCATCGGCAATATTTTCCATACTTTTTCCGGAGAGGTAACTGCCGAAGATCTTGCGGACTACAGGAGCCTGTGTTTCATCGGGGATCAGGATGTTGTCTACAAGCTGATATCCGTATGGGGCGGTGCAGGTAATAAACTTACCGCTCTGCATCCTGCGCTGATAGCTCCAGCGCATGTTATTGGAGATGGAGGAGGATTCCTCCTGTGCAACGGTGCTGAACATTCCCATGATCAGTTCGTCATGCATTTCAGCGGTTTTGATCTGCTCTTTTTCAAATTCAATCTCGACGCCAAGGGCTTTTAGCTCCCGCAGGGCTGCAAGGCAGTCGCGGATGTTTCTTGAAAACCGGGAAACAGACTTGACCAGAATCCGGTCAATCTTGCCCTTGCGGCAGTCGTTCATCATTCTTTGAAAATCATCCCGCTTGTCTGCGGAGGTGCCGGTGATGCCCTCGTCGGCATAAATGTCGACCAGATCCCATTCCTCATTGCCGGTGATTAGTTCCGTGTAATAATCAACCTGTGCAACAAAGGAATTGAGCTGATCAGAGGAATCGCTGCTGACTCTTGCGTAAGCGCAGACACGAAGCTTCTCCGGCAGATAATCATAAATTGGGTGGATAGGTTCGATAACCTGTACCTGTGGCAAATCGCTCACTCCTTTCAATGTGATAGTGTGAAGCCGCGCATCACTTTAATTGTTCTTCTGAGCCAACACAGCAGCAAATTACCATATTCAGCTTCTTTGTAGGGCTTCTTTTCCGGCTGAACCTGCTTTTTTGTATTTGGCTTTTTCATAATCGCTTGCTCCTTTCGTGAGAGTTCAATACCGTTTAGGTATTAGCACACACACTACCACATAGATGCAACGATAGCTATCACAATATCCACTAAATTGATATTAAAACGGGATGATATTTCTCGGCATTGTATTGATCTGCTTTTCGGTATTCCTCCGGCGTGATTTTCCCCTGCTCCAAGAGATGGGAGAGGAATCCTTTTGCCATACGGTACTTGATTTCATCAGATAACTTTTTCTTTGTCATGGAAAAACCTCCTATCCAAATAATTGAGAACAGATCGGGTTTTGCTGCGCGATTGTGATTTCACCATCCAGCGGAGAATACAGCTTTACTCCGCAGTCATTGAGTTGCCGGATACAGTCAATGGTTTTCTCCATATCACGACCGATCCGGCTCATGAAGTGGACGACCAGAATATCCATCTCACCGGCTTTGGCTGCTTCCATAGCCTCGTTTAAGCCTGCGCGGTCAAAATTCAGGCCACTGGCTAAATCTTCAGAAGAGCCGACGATATCAAATCCCATTTGCCGGGCATAGCTGTCGAGCTTTTCTTTTTGTCCTTTTAAACTGCCATGTGTATCCTCCGGCGCATCAATGCGGCAATAAAGCCATGCTCTTTTTTTAGTATCCATTACGATTCCTCCTTGCGAAAATTAGATTTAATGTCACATTCATAAGGGCAGCCACCAGTTGTTTTGGTGCATAAAGGGCGGCTGCCCTCATAGTATCTGACATCAAACTGCCAGACTTGTTCTTCGTTTTCTGCTGCTCCTATTCAACACTATTTCCCGGAGCAGGAGCCGATTGGCTCCGTAGGGCAGTCAGTTTAGACCAGCCTCGGTTAAAGGCTGTCATGGGAATCTCACCCCAGCCGGGATCTCCGGCTACCGCCCCCATTGCGTGTGCCTGTGGCTGGACGGAAGTATCATTGTAGGCTGTTCAGGTCTTGGCGGTACGATCCACCACGGATCGTTTTCTGGACGAACATTTCTCGCTCTGCACCTTTGATGCTATCGGTTTGACAGACAGCTCTGACCTGTCTGCAGGTGGTCTTGGCGTGTTCTCCAATGCCGCTTTCGCTCATCACGCTTGAACAGCTAACGTATCTAAACTGCTGGATATTTAATTTTCAAGGAACAAAGGGAAGCTTTTTTGCCTCCTTATAGTTAGGAGATTTGAAGGGGGTGTTTTATAACCTTTTTCAAAAAAAGTATAAAAATATTTTGAGGCGACATTTCTGCCGCGCCAAAATAGAGAAAAATTTGTTTATCTGAGCAATTCTTTCACCAGTGAAATCAATGTCCGATCCAACAGCTTGGACACATTTGCTTGACTGCAATGGAGAGACTGAGCTGCTTCTGCTTGGCTATATTCCTGCCAAAACAACAAATACAGCGCTTCTTGCTGCTTTGGCTTTAATTTTCGAACAGCCTCCTGCAGTTTTAGATCTCCTATCTGCTCAATAAAGCTGTTTGCGCATGTATTCGCTATTAATCCATCCAGAGGAACGTACCTTGAAGCTGACTCTCGCGCTACGATATTATCGCCCATAGCATCAAAGGATTTGTTATGGTAACGCCAGCGCCTATCAGCATTGGCAAGCTCGCGATCCGCTTGTTTTATCCACTGCTCCCAATAGGAAGCTTCATTTTTTCTTTCTGACATATGCTTGTCCTCCTAATTTTCAAAATTGAGTTGAAAACGAAGGACAAGAGGGCGGCGACCGACATCGTGGAATGATTCTGCGCAACAAAAAAAGAGCATACCTACAGACACAATTGTCCGTTTGTACGCTCTTGCTATTTGGTTCGTATTCTATATGCTCTAATGGTTCGTGTCGATGACCACACTGATCCCATGAGCAGTACAGGCTTTTTTTAACCGTTTACCGATTAATGATGTACATAAAATGTTGTCCGCTTCATCACGCCAGACCGCTGTTCAATAGCGGTCGATGAAATTTTGTGGCATACTGAATAAACATAAAAATACCCTCCAACCCGTAAGTCAGGAGGGTTTCAACTGCTATTGAGACATAGAAACAGCCCCGCCAAACTCACGTTTTTTTTGTTGGGCGGGTGACGCCTTTCTGTGTTGTCCAATACAAGAGCTGTTTATATGTAAGCCTTATCTTTACGAGGCAAACTAATTTGTAAAAGAAAAAACCTGCCCCATAAGGGCAGGTCAGACTGTCGAAAAAAAGGCGTTAGCACGCAGGTGCAAACGCCTTTTTTCTGTAAAACATCGAAAACAAGTGAAAAACATGAGGCAAAAGCGGTGAGGGAAAGCGCCAGGTTGCCAGTTTTTTCAGGTTCATGGCAGCAAACTTCAGCCTGACCCAGTTCGTAACTGAGGCAAGCCCCCGGTAGGTCGTATAGCGCATGCCGTGCTTCTCTTTCGCATCTGCAAACACGCGTTCAATGGTTTGGCTTCTCTTGCTGTAAGTTTGCTGGCCAAGCGGGGAATGCCGAACATCCTCTGCCCTCTCGAGGTAGTGCGCCCAGATGTGGCGGGCAACGACCTTTTGAAAGTTCTTGCTTTGGGTGCATCTCTCACGTACCTGGCAGTTTCGGCATACAACCGCGTTGCTTTTGTATTCCCGGTAGCCCTGCCGGTTCGTTGTGGAATAGTTTAAAACTTGTGATTGTGGGCAAAGTACGCAATCGTAGAATTCGTCATAGACATACTCCTGCCAAGGCAGATTCCCTTTTTTAGTCTGTGGCCGCTTGTAGGGCAGGCTGGGGATTCGCCCATCATCAAAAACTCGCTTGCAGATCCAAGGCGTCTTGTAGCCGGCATCCGCCGTGACAACCTCTACTTCAGGAAATCGCTCCGTCACTTGTCCGTAAATCGCATCAAACAGTACGCTGTCATGCAAATTTCCCGCCGAGACTTCTACTCCTAACACAAAGTTGTTTCTGTCGCACGCGGTATGCGCGGTGTATGCGAAGCACTTCTGATGCTCGCCCTTGTGGAACAGCCCTGCCTCAGGGTCAGTGGTGGATACGCTGACCTCTCTGAGTTCCATTTGGGAGCCATCCTCCTTGTCATGGTCACCGTCCTTGTCTTCAAACGGCTTCTTACCATGCAGTTCCCGGTCTTCGTTGACCTCTTTGTGCAATTGCTCTTCGTATTGCTTCACCGCCGCAGGCACGTACTTTTTCATCTGCTTTTTGCGGTTTGCATTCGCCTTGATATGCGTCGCGTCGACAAAGATGATTTCCGGCTTGATATACCCACTGCTAATCGCCTGCTCCAGCACCAACTCGAAGATGGCCTCAAAGGTTTCCGCGCTGAAACGATGCAGAAAGTTGTAACTCACTGTTGAGAAATGTGGCAGACGGGCCGATAACCCATACCCTAAAAACCAGCGGTACGCGAGATTCACCTCACACTCCACCAGCGTTTGTCGCAACGAGCGTATCCCGTACAAATGCTGCAACAATACGATTTTGATCAGCACCACCGGGTCTACGCTCGGCCGGCCTCTGTCTCTACTGTAAAGGTGTTCTACAAGTTTGTAGACCTCTTCCCAGTCCATGCTTCTCTCGATCTTACGCAGCAGATGCCTCTTTGGAACCAGCCCCTCAATATCCGTTACTTCCACTTCTCGCCGCTGGTTTGGCTGCCGTTCTATCATCTGCTCTACCCCATTTTGTTTTTCATCGCCGCTCTAACTACTCTCATTTATCCTTTCTCTATTTTACCAAATTACTGCACTTTTTGCAGCAAAAAAACCGGCCGTTCCCGGGCTTTTTTCGACAGTCTGAAACCTGCCCCATAAGGGCAGGTTTAGTACGCAATCCTATACGGTAGCCAGGCTATCATAATGCATTTGCATTTTAGACCCTCGGCTTTGCGTCCTTGCCTTTCGGCAAGTTTGCCCTTAACACAGCTATACTTATTTTTGATTTTATATATAAATTTACAAACTAAATCTCAGACAGTTTGATAAAGAAATTTTGATATAAACCCTGCTGCCATCCACTCTGTAATTTAATTTATCACTTGATGATTCCTAAAAATCCTGCATGATAACGGTACTAGCAGAGCTGATACCAATACGGCTACAATAATCATCATTGCAGGTTGTGTCAACATTTTACCGAAAATATTGTAGAGCACGCCTATTTCAAAACTTCCGGAAGGGCTTATTACATTAAATGGAAACAGCTTCAGAATTTTATCTGCAAGCAGGGACGTTTGTGACATGTCAATAGCCGGTATATAGAGAATTGCCGCCAATGTTACCACACCGATAAATGAATTTTTACTTTTCGATGAAACAAACAATGCAATTGCAGTCATTAAAAGCGAGCCTATTAAACCAAGGCACAAAATCACTATGTAAAACTGCAAAAAAGTAATTCCATAGGGCGATTCAAAATAATCTCCGAAAATCTGAATATTGCAGTTGTAACCTCTAAGGCCGTAGACTGCAGCGTACAAAACGGAATTTAATACAGCAAACGATAGATAAAGAGCAGTTGTTAAAGCAAATGCGCTTAGAACTTTAGCGGTTATCAGTTTGTTTTTGCCATATTTCGCCGTCAAAACAAGGTTATCCATATTGCTGCTGTACTCCTGAGAAAAAACAGGCGACAGCAGGATGATGATTACAGCTCCAAGAATAATGGCAGCAAACCGGGAAAAACCGGTACAGAACTCCAGCCATCCGTTGTAATAATCATAATAGTACGGTTTGTCGACCTTTTCATACATACTTAACAATTTACTAATTTCGGCTGTGGTTCCGGCAGGCTTCGGCGCATTTGGATTATGGTACCCTGGCTTATTTTCATAGATGCCGTTTATATTGCCGGAATGCAATTCAGCTATAATTTCCGGAAGGCGTTCTTGCCGACCTATCACAGATCCGACAAAATCGTACTGATCCATTTGGTTTAAATATACGTCGTCTTTCAGTTTCATGATTGGTGGCAGTTTGGCAATTTCTGCTTCAGTATAACCATCCTTTCTCATTTCCTCCTGTTTTATTTTTGTTGCATCTTGATCAATTTTTTGATTGCCAGGATTGTTTTCAATTTTGTAGATTTCGGAGTTTATTTTTGCTATATAATCATCGGTTAAAAATCCTTTGAGCTTTTCAGTTATTTGTTGTTCATAACGGATGGCTGTAATTCCGCTCAGAGTTCTTATCTGTGCACTGTAGTGTATCTGACCTGTTACGCCAAGGAAAAATAATAGCAGGTTCATCAGGAAAGCTCCAAGTAAAACTATCAATGCCGTTCGATTGCCAACAATTTTCTTTAGTTCAAATTTAATCAACTGTCTCATCTATGCTTCCTCCTTAAAATGGTATAGATATAAGTCCTCCAGACTGGGGGAAACATTAACCGCATTTTGACAAGGTCGTTGTTCCGATACAATACGTAGTTCCACCCGATCTCCGTTGTGTTTTAGATTGCTTACTACAAACCGGCTGCCATAGCTTTCGGCTTCGTCGGGCGCGACTTCACAATTCCAAACAAAACCATTGATGCTATCACAGATATGTTCCGCGCTGTTTTGCTGAGAAAGTTGCCCGTGCTTCATAATCACAATTTCGTCGGCAATGTAGTCAACATCGGAAACAATATGAGTGGAAAGCAGTACGATTTTCCCGGTGGAATAATCGCTTATGATGTTGCGGAATTTCGCGCGTTCTTTGGGATCAAGCCCTGCGGTAGGTTCATCCAAAATAAGAATTTTGGGATCGTTTATAAGAGACTGTGCGATGCCCAATCTCTGACGCATGCCCCCGGAATAGGTTTTGATTTTCTTTTTTCGGATATCGTAAAGTCCTACCTTCTCAAGAAGTTCTCCGCACCGCTCTTCGGCGATCAGCTTTGGTAAACCTTTCAGCGACGACAGGTACAGCATGAAATCCCATGCTGTAAAATCGGGATAATAGCCAAAGTTTTGGGGTAAATAGCCGAGCATTTCCCGGTAGCCTTCATCTAAATCCGTGATGTTTACACCATCAAGCATAACCGCTCCCGTTGTAGGACGCAGAATAGCGCACATCATACGCATTAGCGTTGTTTTTCCTGAACCGTTGGCTCCGAGAAGTCCGTATATACCCTCTGTAAAGACGGCAGAGAAACGGTCGACAGCCAGTTTGGCTCCGTATTGTTTTGTTAATGACTTAATCATTAGTTCCATTGCATGTATTCCTCCTTATTAGTCATATTAGCCATGGAATGCATAAATCGATATAGCTCAGCAAGCAGCAATACTGCCGTGCTCCAAAATAGAATAATCCATGTTATTTCACTGATCGTATAAAAAAATCCGAGATACGTGACTGCGTTCACCGCTACAGCGGAACAAAGGGAAATAGCGATTGCAGTGAAAGAGGATCGCACCTTAAAAAGATCAAAAGCGAGCAAGTTTAAGCCATTTACAATGTTGAATGGTATCAGACCATATATGATCACATGTATAAATGATAAATCATATTGGTTTGAGATGGTGGCTGTCACTAGCGTGATCACCATAAGGTTAACACAGCCAATTACTATCAGTCGAGCAGTGAGAACTTTTGATGCGCTGTTTTTGCAGGTATTCTCAAGCTCTGACATCCCGTAGATAGCGCTCTTAATAAGCTCTGGTACTGCAAAAATTGTAAGCAGTGGCATAATTTCAAATAAAATCTGTCGTACTTCGAAGTATGGGTTTTCAAGATTCGCAGACAGTATCACTATTAAAATAATCGCGAGAAGTTGCGTTGCCCATAGTAGGGGTGAAATATACTTTAGCTGGTTTAATATAAGTTCCATAAGCGGCGTTTTATTATGCACCAACCTATTTAGCTCATTTTGCCCCATCAATATGGTATTTGAAATATCGCTCTCTTTTGCATGCGGAACTTCATAGTGTTTAAGCATTTGTTTAATTAACTCTCTATCTTTCAAAGTAATCCTCCTCTTGGAATGTTTTTTTAAGCTTGTCCATGCCTTGCTTAAGACGTGACTTAGCAGTAGGCACACTGACTCCCGTTATCTGAGCGATATCCCTTGCTTTTAGACCATGGTAGTAGTAGAGAATGATGGCGTCCTTTTGAATATCTGGAAGTGCGTCAAGTTTTTGCTTAATTATCTCTGCCTGTTCGGCTTTGATAACTATTTCAAAGGGAGTCGGACGTCCGTCCGTTTTCTGCAAACTATCAATGTCCTCACAGATCCGATGCTGCTTTTTGGCATAATCGTTGCAGGTGTTGACTGCTATTGTGAAAAGGAAGTTCGTAAACTTGCCAGTAAAACGGTATGTAAAGATGGTTTTGACAAGCTTTATAAAGACCTCCTGCGTCAGGTCGGCGGCAGCATCAATACCCACACGCCTGACACAATAGCTATATATATTTTGATAGTGCTTTCGCACAAGTGTGTCAAAAGCCTGCTTGTCGCCATTCAGTATCCGGCGTATCAGTACATGATCCTCGATTGCGCTCGCCTCCTTTCGAAAGATGTAAAACGTCTTACACTTATATTAACGATGTTGGATATGAAAAAGATTTAAATAAATAATTTTTTAATAGTGGGTTTTAATATTTGCAGTCTTATTATGTATGTATAGTCGAATATAATCAAGCAAACAATTCTTAACAAATTAAATTCAGTTCATGTAAGACCAGAACGATTAGTACGTTCTCTTTCCTATACCTGCACTGTAAAATAGCATAGGAGGTGAACTGACAGTGGAGGAATTACTGAACACATTCGGACAGACAATAAAAAATGCGCGACAAGCTGCCGGGCTAACGCAGGAAGGTCTGGCTGAGCAGGCAGGCATCACGACACGCTACATAATGGCCATTGAGAATGAAAACAAGCAGCCAAGCATGAAGGTGCTGTTTAAGATTATTCGTACCTTAAAAATATCCGCAGATACAATCTTTTTTCCTGAAAGTCAACATACAGACAACAAAAAAGAACATCTCATCCGCATGATCCATTTATGCGATGAGCGGGATTTGCAGATAGTTACGGCAACAATCACGGCGTTACTGGATACCAAATAAGCAAGAAACCATCTTCTTCGGAGGATGGTTTTCTCTATATTAGAGAGAATATATTGTTTTTCTCTGTTGTTAAGTCTCTGTTAGAGTGAGTCCTTCACTGCATGGTTCATGATGAGCCATGCCATAGTCCACCAAGAGGACGCACCGCTCTCTTGGCGGACTTACATGGATTTTTTCACATCTTCACCGTGTAGAGCAGGCTGCTCTTGCCGCCGTTTTCACGCCATCGCTGCTCCTTGGAAAGATGGCCAGTCTTTTCAAGGTCAGCAATGGCACGTTTCACGGTACTGCGGGAGAGCTTTAATTCCTTGGCGATGGTTCCGATAGCAGGATAGCACTTTCCATCCTTGTCGGCACGATCCCGAAGATACATATACACAGTGACCGCCCGGTGTGAAATATCCGCTGCATAGAGGGATGTAAAGTAGCCCATACAGACACCTCCTTAATCAGTCCGAAGCGGAGGCTTATGTTCCATGCCTTGATGCACCTCTGTCGGTTCAGGTACAGGCGTATGAATACTTCCTCCGAAGGTGGTATCAGGAAGCTCTGGTGATTCATCAAAGTCATCCTCGTAGGCGCAATTTTGCTGAATGATTTCCTGTTCCAACTCGAAGCGGTCGGCATAGACCACCTTGCGAGCTGCCCTTTCTTCCACTTCATATGGCTTTTCGAACACAATACCCCACTTTAGAAACAGCTTGAGGGTCGTTCTCATTGGACAGCAACCAGTCTTGGCTAATATAAAACTTCCCCTTGGCAACGTTTTAAGCTCATCCGGTGTCATCAATGGTCTTTGGATCATCTGGAGACTCTGGCTCGGATCATTCTTCCCTCTGCTAATAGAGCCGGACATGACTGTCTTATTGCCAAGAGCTTTCGAGAGAATTTCAGCACTCTCAGAATTTGGGGCGAAGCCGCCAAACAGAATATCTTGGCAGTTGTCAATGATAATAGCAGAACCCTCTCGACCGTAGTTTTTTTCGAGCTGTGCGAAGGACTGTATAATGGGAACCATACTGATTCTGCGCGAACGCCCAGCAGAAAACATCATCTCCATTGAATTAATTTTCGGGATGGTACCGATCTCGTCGGCGAATATCATTACCCGGTTCGGCAGCTTGCCTCCATGCTCATCGGCGATGGTCAGCATCTCCCGATAGAGCTGCTGCAGGAACAGACTTACCATGAAATACTTTGTGTTATCTTCCTCCGGAAGTACGATAAAAATTGCCGACTTCTCTCTGCAAAAGGTTTCCGTATCCAGCGAGCTGTCAAAACACAGGATTTGCTCCATCTCGGAATCCAGAAAGGCATTCAGCCTCGACATGGCAGTGGAAAGCACAGAGGCCATAGCCTGATCGGTAGAGTTGAGGGCGGCTCCCGCAAACCATTTTGCCTTATGGTCAGATGGGAGTTTATACATTAGGAGCTGAAACTGACTTTTATTCTTAACGGGAGAGGGAGCCAGCAGATCTTGTATCATTTTAAACACGCTTATGATGTGCCTCTTTTCCGGAGAACAGTATTCTGCAATCAACAGAATCACCGAAGTCAGCAAGCCCTCGGCGGCATCATAAAAGAAGGCGTTTTGCCCATAATTATTTACATCCTCGCCGCCGCTGGTGATGATTGTTTTTGCGGTAATCTTAGCATATTTTTCAGCCTTGGCTTTCAGAGACAGGTTCTCCGGATTTTCCTTATAGGCATCCATATATTTATTCACGAGGTGCAGGATGTTGTCCCCATCGGAGCGGGTTGGATTTCGGAGATCCAGAACAGAAATGTTGTAGCCGTAGTAGTCTTTGGCTATGCCTGCGTAATTTCGGAACAGATCTCCCTTGGTATCTGTCGTGAGAAAGCTCATGCCGGAGGCGCAGGCGTATTCAATGTTAGGATACAAGAAATTTGCCGTCTTGCCGACACCGGCAGCGCCGATCATCAGGCAGTGAATATCACCCTCGTCCACAAGAGTAGTGACCGATCCGGCCTTTATCCTGCAACCTACCACAAGCCCCTGCACACTGGGCAGGTTTTCGCCACGCCGCCACTTTTTCGGTTCATAGGGTATATGTGTATAGGTTTGTTTGATTTCTCTCTCAGTGGCAAATCGCGCCGTACCGTGCTGACCGTCACCAACGGTTTTTGACTTGATGCCGTTGAGGGTATAGTAATGCGCCAGTAAGGAAATAAATCCGATGACGGCAAACATACCAAACCCGATCAAAAGCAAAGTGATAATTTGCGATGCTTGCATTTGAACGCCTCCTTTTCTATGCCATCATTTTCATACAGGGACTTTGAACATCAATCTGCAGTTCTTCGGCGGGGATGGCTGCCAGACCGTGCTGTGCCTTGATGTCCTCATTCCAATCCTTGTACCGTGATTGCAGCACAGACACATTGGAATATCCATGCTCATTTAAAATCTCTTTGAGCCTCTCCGTGGCTTTGATGCCCGGTTCATCATGATCCAAGCACAGTGAGATATTCTGAATCTGCGGATTATCTTTGAGAAGTTGGAGCAGAGCGTGTTCTGCAACACCGCAGAGGGAGACATAGCTGTGCTGTTTCCAGTTTCTCTGGTAGAGAGTAATGAAAGACAACATATCAACAGGAGCCTCAAACACATAAATAGTGTCGCTGACTCCTGTATGGTGAAAACTGAACCGGGGATTGCAGCCCTCCACATTGCCTTTATAGCTTTTGCCCTCGGTATATGTTCCCCGTTTATGGGCATGACGGGGAACGCCATTTTCATCTACACCAACAAATACAGCATTATGATAATCTTTATCCTCATAGAGCAGTTTTTCTTTTGCAAACTCTGCTATCACATTACGATCCAGAAAACGCTGCTTGATTAAATAAGCATACACACGCCTCATATCAGAATTAGCAGGTGGCAGTTCGAAAGGCTTTCGTGGTTCCAGTGTTTTGTTTCTGACACTCTGCTGATATTCAACACCTTGCTCACCTCCGAGCAGAAGTGTGACAGCTTCCGGAAAAGACAGATTGTACAGCCGCTGCACCAAATCGATGGCATGGCTGCCTTCTTCAGAAGAATGGTCGAACCACTCATTTCCTCGGACGGTGATGCTGTGATCGGAAGCCAATCTTTTATCTCTGCCGGAAGGCAGGAGCTTTTCTCCCTGCCTTTGCAGAAAGTCAACAAGCTCCACCGAGTTCGCTCTTTGCTTTTGTTCCTCTGTAAAATAAACATATCCTGACATTATAAAACCTCCCATCAATAAAAATGTTGCTGCTGTTCGTGATCGTCACGGGCATGGCCTTGCGCCTGTTTTTTCTCCTGCAGCTTACGGCGGCGTTTCCGGTCAATGTGAAACGCCGAGCTGCCTGTTGCCCTGCGGTAATCCTCACGGAACAGATTCTCCAGCCGGTGCATCAGCTTTGTTGCTGCAAGCAGAACAGATGGGCTGCGGTACTCGTTGATATGGTCAATGAGAAACTGCGCATAAACATTCCCTTGTGATGCAGATGCATTGAGCCAAAAAAGGCTCTTTTCCTTATCACGGGGAACATCGCCGTCATAAAAATACAGCTTACCAAGAGCGTATTGAGCATACTGATTGCCCTGCTCGGCAGAAGCGGTAAGCCAGCGGATGGCTGCTTCCACATCTTTTGGAACATCTTTACCTGAAAGGTACAGCCTGCCAAGCTGATACTCTGCGAACTCATTTTTCTGTGCTGCTGATTTCTCTAACAGATTCACAGCCTTGGAGAAATCTTTTATAATTAATTCACCGGCGAGGTACAGCTTCGCCAAGGTGTATTGGGCGTACTGATTACCGAGATCAGAGGAAAAAGACAACCATTTCACAGCAGTGGCGGCATCCTGCGGGATATCTTCGCCGGTGAGATACAACTTGCCAAGCTGATAGGCAGCGTACTCATTTTTTTGTTCTGCCGATAAAGTGAACAGCGCTATAGCCTTTTGAATATCTTTCTGCACATGAGTACCGTCACGATAGAATTTAGCAAGGGCATATTGTGCAGCCCCATTGCCACCATCAGCCGCCTTGGTCAGCCATTCGATGGCCTGCTCCGGATCGCTGGTGTTGTTTTCAAGCCAGAGTTTTCCAAGCATATATTGGGCGTTTACATTTCCAACCTTGGCGGCCTTTTCAAAGTAGGCCATTGCTGTAGGAATATCCTGCGCCGTACCTGTGCTGCTGTAAAGCATCTGACCAAGACGGTACTGGAGCTTATCGTCATGGCTTTCAGCTTCCAAAGAAGAAAAGCCGGTGAATGCACGTTTGAAGTGTTCACCGGCTTTGTCAATATTCTTTTCTGTTCCGATGCCATCCCGGAACATTTTTGCAAGCTCATAATCCGCATAGGGGTTGCCCTGAACAGAGGAACGCTGATACAGTTCCAGTGCAATCTTATAATCCTGCGCCACACCCTGACCACGATAGTAAAGACCTGCAAGAGAATACTGAGCGTACTTGTGATTTTTATCGACCGCCTGTTGGAACCATGAGGCCGCTGCTTCGTAATCCTGTGGTGTTCCCAAACCGGCAGCGTACATTTTGCCGATACGATATTGCAAATAAGGTTTGGTCTTTTCTGCTTCGGCAGCAAGAAAAGCAGAAAGCGCTTTTGCATACCATTCATGAGAAATTTCCGCATCAATCTCTCTGCCAAGACCATCCGCATACATTCTGCCGAGATCATGCATGGCGAGGGCATTGCAGGATTCCGCTTCCAGAAGGAAAAGACGAAAAGCCCCGTTAAGATCCTGCTCCACTGTATCGCTGCCGTAGAGAAACTCCCGAGCCAGCTTATACTGCTCGCTCCATTCCGCACGGAATACCATGTCGGCAGGCTCATACAATACATTATCATCCAAAGAAACAGTATCCGGTGCAGCTTCTGACGGCATGACTGGCTCCGGCAGTGCTTCATCCTCAAATGTAAAATGGTGACCACCGATTTTTAACGCTTCGGCGATCACCATATTTTTAATGCTCTTAAATTGTTTTTGTTGTGAAAGAGGCGGCAGAGGAGTGAGCTTGTTGGTATAGGTCTTGAGGATTTCATTCTGCCAGTCGCCCCATGCAGTATAGAGCTTTTCCACACGCTCGTCCTTGGCCAGTTCATCGACGATCTGGTCGATGATGGCTTTGACATCTGCCTTGAGATAACCATAGACCTTTTTTCCTCCTGTATTTTGAAGGCGCTCTGAAAGCAGCAGGATTTTTTCTTCAATAACCTTGTTTTCACAAATGCCGGATTGCATCTGCAGGATCAACTCCTGCATAACCGAGGCCGCATTCTGTTTGAGTAAACTTCTACTCTGATTCTGCTGCTCATAGATATGAGCAAAATCCTGACGGAAAATATCGTGTGCCAGCTCGGATCGCATGGCTTCTATGGACGGCTCGGTAAGAAAACCGTCGTTGCCCTTTGCCGAGTAGACCATGAGATGAATATGGGGATGATGACTCTCGTTGTGAAAAGCACAGTACCAGCGGAGATTTTCACTGTCGATCTTCATGTGCTTACAGAGCATGGCTTTTTTACTGCGGATCAGATCCTGCCACTGCTTGCCGCTGTCATAACCAAGCCGTGCGGCATTCTCTCGGCACAGGCTGACAACATGAGTCCAGACGGCACCCTTGTGATTGACCACTTCATCTTGCACCTGAGATAAAACCACCGGTCTTCCGGCATCGGTAAACAGTCCATGCTCACCGATCCGTTCCACACGGGGGCGGTTGGCGATGTAGTCCACATAGTTTTCCCGCTTGCCGATAAGGTCGACGTTCTGCTCCAAAGCACACGAGATAAACTCGGAGGCATTTTCTCTTGTTGGATGCAGACAGTAATCGGTGTATTCTAGCATATCCTTTGTGCTGGGGATATCCCGGAGGAGCTGCCCGATCAGCTTCTGCTGATTGACGGTAGCAGGGAGTTGTGCCTTGCTTTCATCGATTTTTTCCACACCTTCTCGGGTTCCGATGTACTTCACATAGTTTTCGAGCTGTGCTGGCGGGGCATCCCGCATATACCGAGAGGTAAATATGATTTTTGGCATGGCGGCCTCCTTTTTTTGAACAAAAAAAGAGCGACCGACCGGCCACTCTTAAAATGATTATTTTAATATTGAATATGTTGTCTATGTTAACACAATGCTCAATATCCTATTTAATTATGCTTTCCAGAACCTGAACGAACTCATCCTGTGTGATTCCGTTTTGTGCGGTTACAGAAAACCCGGCACCCTCATGCTGGAAATCAGCGCAATAATAGTCCGTCACCTCAAGCGTTTCCCCAGCGACATCCCCGCCCATATAGTTCCATACGCTGCCTTTGTCTTTATGCCATATCGCAACCTCTGTTCCGTTAATTTGTGATTTCTTACCCAGCTTCAGCAGATCATTAACATCCGTGAGCTGTACCTCGTTCTTAAGTTGATACGCCCTTGGAACAGACCAGTATGGAACTGCAGATGGATTCATATTGACAGTTATGCTCTTTGCATTTTCTTCCGAACCGCTTACGTATACAAAACTCCAAGTGTTATAAAAATCCACTCGTCTATCGTTCTGAAAAGAAATATCCTTTGTGTCATTTTTTATAAGGCTAAGTCCTTTGGGAATTGCTGTCGGCAAAGGATCAAAGCCGAGCAAGTCGCAATATTGTTTAAATGTCCATTTTTCAATCCGGTTAATCGCCGGGCCACTTCCCATCGGCTGTTCCTTAATCATATCGTTAAGCTGATTTACATAAATCACGGAATCCGCATTTGGAGCAGCAGACTGTTGTCCTGACGAATTTGACGCTGGCGGAGTCATGTTTGAAGGACTGTTGTTTGAAGGAATCTGGTTTATCAACTTCGGAAACGCAATAGCAGTTAGCATGACAACCGCAAAACATGCGGCTATAGAAGCATACCTTATGATTATTGTATGTTTCGGCGCGCTGTCTCTTTTATGCTTCATCAGCAGTCTTGTTTTATTTATTAGTTCCTGGCTCACAACAATGTCGGCCAGACTGTCTTTATAAAGTTGTTTCATCATACCCGTATTCTCCTTTCAGTTTTTCCTTTAACAGATTTCTTGCCCTGCATAATTGGGAAGTGATAGTTGATTCTTTCAGATTAAGTACCGAGCTTATTTCTTTGACGGATAAATCCTCATAATAATAAAGATGAATGACAATACGATATTGAGAAGGCAATTCCGATACGGCGTAGAAAATATCGCTTTTCTCTTTGCTCGTAAACTGTAGGTTTTCGTCAAGAGGAACAGTATGACGAAACCATGCCGAGCCCCAAAGCTTTTTACAACAGTTTACCGTAACTCTGATAAGCCATGCTTTTCTATGTTCTTCACTTTCAAATTTTATATCAGCTTGGACATATCTCAGGAAAACTTCCTGAAAAATATCCTCGGCATTGGCGGAGCTTTTGGTTTGTGAGAGTGCGATCTTATATATCATGTCGGAATATTTACTTAAAGCATCATCAATATCATCGTCCGTACGCAACGATTTATGATTCATGGTTCCCCTCCTTTCACTACTAATACCCCACAGCAGAACAAAATACTGCAAGGAAAATAAAAGTTTTATGAATATCACCAATATGAAAGCACATTGATTATAAATCGAATGGCATAACAATATTGATGTCTCGCTAAAATAATACTACAAATGCTGGTCTATTTCTAATAAGCCCTATATATTGTAAATGGAATGTTACAAAGCACCGAGTTTTTTCAGCAGCTCCACACAATCCTTTGCTCCCTGCACATAGAGATACGCGCACTCATGATCTGCAATGAGATTGGTCTTGATGAAGTAATCGTCAAGTATCTGCCGTTCCTCTGCGGAGAGCTTCTCCACAGTTTCCTTTGCCTGCACACTGAGTTTGCCGACCTCGGCATAAAGCTGCTGCTCATCCTCACAAAGTTTTTCTTTCTTTTGTGCCAGTGCATTTTCCGTAAGCTCACGAATTACCATTTCAAATATTTCCTCTTTGTCCATACTAAAATACTCCTTTTTATTCACAACATAAACAATATCTGTGATTTAGTCCATACCCAAAAGCAACAAATAAGTATTTGCTTTTTAGGTTTCACGTTTCTGATATTTATATGCGCTCTCAAAATCCACCGCACCGTTGATCCGCTTCACCTCATCCAAGCATTTCAGATGGAGCTTATTCAGAGCCGCATCGTCAATGTCATGGGAATAGGCAATCACATGAGCCAGCTTGGAAAGCTCCACTGCTACTTTGAAATCAATCCGAGCAATCCGGTTTTCCGTATCACGGACGGTGCTGGTCAGTACAGAGGACAAGGTCTGCAGCAGATAGTTTTCAACCTTTTGCGAAGTGAGGTAGCCGGAATAAAATTTGAGTGCCTCGGTGACAAACTCATTTCTGGATTTCACGTTTGCCAGCGGCAGTAGTTCATCGCAGCGATCCAGCACTTCCTTTTCGATATAAAAGCCGGTGCGTACTTTTTCAGTTTTGTTTGCCATGAAAGCCTCCTTTTCTTTGACGATGGTCGCCGGTATGCAAAGAAAACGCCCTGAATCCTTGGTACACCTTATCTTTTTGATAATCCGGCATAAGAAAGTTGGATACCGGGCAGAAAGTTATGTCACTTCGCAATCCCCGAACGGCTTTGCCGGTCGGTGTTTTTCGGCTTTAGGCTGCGAAAGCAGCATAAAGCCTTTAACCAGCACCACTTTCGACCCTGCTATTCTGCTCCCTAAAAGTAGTAATTCCAAAGAATTCAGGGCTTTTCTCACACTTTCGTCAAACAGGCGCTACGTCGGTTGGCAGTCGGGAATAGGTATACGGATGCCACCCTGCCTCGTAAAAGGCGACACAGGGCAACACAGCCGCCGACACGCTCCGACAGCTTCGCTTCTTATGTCGTGCTGTCCGCAGAACCGGTTAGTGGCGCAGGGTGAACCGGGCGTTTTGGCTTCGGTTTGGCAGCCGCCTCACGTGAGAGCTTAGCGTCGATGTATTCGCGCGTAGCTTGCGGAACGTGCTTTTCATAGAGCTTTTGAACGTAATCGGTCAGCTCTGCCTGCAGATCCGTATCCTTTTTGTCCATGTGATAGGTCAGGGCATCCAGCTTGTCTGTGTCAAAAGAGACGGTCAGATTTGTCGTTTTCATATTGGTATCCTCCATTCATAGTTTCATTTCGGGTGACTGTGAAGGATGATCCTCCACTTCATTCACCCATTTTTCGTAATCTTGGACGGAGCAGTAGCCTGCCAGCATGGAAGAAAAAGCGTCCAGTCGGCTGGCTTTTACACCGCCAAGCACCATCTGCAAACCATAAAGACCGGTATAAACACGTAGGACATCAGCGTTCAGAACATCAGCCCATGCTTCTTTCCCAGCCTCGGTCAGAGTGGAATCATTCAGTTCCACAATGGTGGACGGATCATTTTCTATCTCGTTATGGACGAGGTGGATATCCTCCCATTTGATGTGAAGCATATCCTTGAGCTTCACATTTTCCGGTTCAGCCTCATGCTTGTTTTCAAGATTGAAACAGTAATCAAGATAGTAGGTGATATCAAGGCCGTCCGCCATCGGCTCGATTTCTGCAATTTCATCGCTGTTTGTCAGGTCATTCAGGAGCAGTGTACCGATGCCGTTGTTGTGCGTAACGTGAACACCGTACCGATCTTCGATCTCATCAAAGTAAATTGTCCAACTTCCATTGGAGGTATTTTGTGTTCCATCTTTGATAATTTCATCCGCAAGCAGTAAAATCTGGCGGTTCACATAGGGCTTGAAGTTTGGCAGGAAAGCAGTGTATCTGCCGTAGGAATAACCGGAGCTGTCCACTAAAACAGCATCATCCGTATCCTCGCCAAGCACCAGCAGCCCATGATTCACTTTGTTTTCATCAACATACATATCATCCATGTGATCTGTAATAAAGGATCTGTCAGTGAGCATATTCTCACAAAAGACTTTAAATTCTGCTGCAGACAATTCTTCGATTGCCTCTATGACACAGTCCTGTGTCTGAAAGCTGTCCTGCTTTCTTTCAAAAACAGCCTTGGTTTTTAACATTCATATCCCGACCTTTCTATGGTAAGTAGTTTCTTGGATTGACCTTTTTTCCGTTAATTCGAACCTCCAGATGCAGATGGTTTCCGGTGCTTCTGCCGGTGCTGCCTACCGCTGCAATGACATCGCCCTGCTTCACAGACTGACCAGAATGAACATAAACCTTTGAACAGTGCCCGTAAAGAGTGACCATGCCATCGCCATGATCGATGACTACATGGTAACCATATGCCGGTATAGATTTCTCCGTTATACACACCACCCGACCATTCATCCTCGCTGATATTTTCGTCATTGGGCAGACCGTGGCCATATAGAACACGGCTGTAAATTTGTGCTGCGTTTACCTTGTTTTCTTGGGTGATGGTTTTACCGAGAACACTCTCAAGATTAGCGTAAACAGTGCTGATGTCGGTAATGGGGATTGCCACCTTGTAGGTTTCGTCGGTTTTATTGCCGTCTTTATCAGTAACAGTGCGTGTTCTTTCTTCGTAGCGGACAAAGGCATCTGCAAACCTCCGGTAGTCATTTCCATCCATCCGGAGATTTTCCGCGCCGAAATACAGAGAATAAAAGATAGCTTTCAGGCGGGTGGTATCGATGCTGCCGCTCTCAATCTGTGGATTGATATCCGACACCGCACTGTCAAGATTAGAGCAGCTACCCCGCATATCCTCAATGTACCCACGGTAATCGGCAGGCATCTGCGAAGAAATAGACCCACCGTGAAAGGTGAGATCTACAGCAGAATTGTTATGTTCTGCCGTTCCCGACAGCAGGCTCATGATCATGACGATGATCAGAATAAAGGGAGTCAAAACAGCGGCAGCAAGAACACCTATGGCTTTCCATGTCCGCTTGTCAGAGGCAGCAGCGATGGCCGTTTTTACCGCAAGGGCAATGGTCGCAGGATCAGCCATACAGCATCACCACCATTTCTGGTCAAACAAGCTGCCCTGCACAGCTTCCGATTCCTGCTGTTCTGCTGCCAGACGGATGGATTTTTCAACAGCCTGATCCAGAAAGTCCGTATCAAAGCCTGCCGTTTTGTATCCCTCCATGATGGTGTTCAGATAGAAATCGGAGGGAGCGCCCAGCTCATGACCGCCGTTCATCACATATACCATCGCCGGAACAGTCTTGCCGCCAAGCTCTACATCCATCATTTCCTTGCGATAAAAGTGGGGGTATCCCTCGTAGCAGTCCAGTGCCTGCTCATCCTTGGGCTTGATTTTCCATAAAAGCACAGGTACCCTGCTGCCCTCCAGCGGCTCCACGGTGGCGACCGCACCTCGGCCGCCTCCCCGGAACAGAAGCTCATAATCCTTGATTTCACTTGCCCCGACTACTTTGGCAGTCGGGCAGCGGAATGCCATCTGCGGCAGATTGAGATTGCTGCCGTAGGCAATATATAGCATATTTCTCATCGTTGACCTCCTTACATCCGCATAATAAAGGCCGGGGATTCTTCCTGATCCTCGGCCTGTTCTGCTGATTCAATTGTTTCTTCGGGAGCAGTTTCCTGCTGCTGTGCCTGCTCTAATTCCTTTTCTTTTTTCTGCCGTATACGTTCCTTTTGCTTTTCAGCCTGTGCCGGATCACGCCATGCGATGCAGCCGTCCAGATGCTCCAGAAGATGAGTTCGGGCGGTTTTGAATTCATCCCCAATCAATCCAAGCCGCAAAAGCCATGTACGAAAGGTGTATTTTTCGTTGGTGGTCTGCGTTTTTTGTCGGCTGGCACACCTTTGATTCAACGCCTGTGCGGAAATGGCGAGGCAGAGCTGGATGTAGGCTTTGATTTTTCCGGCGTGAGTCGTGGAATTAAATAGTCTAAATTCCACCGTACCTTTTTGAAACACACTATGCAGATTAAGGCAATGATAACGGCTGTCATCGTAGTGGTTATTGCTCCGGCTGTCGCCGTTATACCAGATGCGGCTGACCTGTTCCAGTGTTTTTGGCTTACGCTGATTCAATTCTTCAAGAAAACGGTTCTCCACAGGCTTGCACCAGCGGTGCTGTCTGGCTACGGTAACCTCAAGCGCCTTGTAAATTAAATCTTCCTTGCTGGCCATGATATTTGTGATATTTCGTAGGGTGTTGGCATTAAAAGGAGAGGCATCCACATGAACATGGATGCCACAGCTATCATTGGCGATGGCTCCGGCTTCCCGGAGTTTTCGGATCAGTTCCTGTACCTTTTCAATATCCTCCCATCGGCAGATGGGGCTGACCATCTCCGTTTTGTAGTCATCGGTAGCATCCACGATTCTTCTTCCGGACTTTTTCTGCGCTGTTATACTGGCATCGCTCATAAAATTCCACTTGCGGCCTTGGTTGTCCAGCGCACTGTAGGTGTTGTAATACGTGCCGTCATAATGGGAAGCTGTGCCGAAATATGCGGCGGCAATATCGGCGGCGGCCTGGCGGGTGATACCGGTCATTTCAATTTCGATGCCGAAGCGCTGCTCCTTCATGTCCATTTTTTATTTCACCTCCCATTATCGGCCACCAGCCTTTCCAAACAGCTTTGCCTTGTGATCCGGAGCGGTAACCATGAGGTTGTACCGTTCATTGCCGCATTTATATAAACAGGTACCACGCTGCGGGTAACGGATCAGGTTATATTCCGATTTTTCCAACTGAAGGGTGTCGATATAGAATTTGGCATCGATGTTTCCGGCATTGAACAAAAATTGATGAGTAGGAATAGAAAACAGAGGCTTTGTGTACTCCCGGATACCTTCAATGTTGAAATCTTCGAGATTCTGGCTGGCGAGTATAACCGCCGAATCCTTTTTACGCACACGCTTCATGAAGTTTCGGATATACTCCACAGCAGTCAGGTTGGTCAGGAACAAATAAAATTCATCAATGCTGGCAGCGGTATTTCCTGTGGTCAAAAGTTCATTGCTCATGTAGGAAAGCACATTAAAAAGCAGTGCGTTTCGGATGCTTTTACTGGCCTGCAGCAAGCCTTTTACACCGAAAGTAATGAAGCTCCCATCGGTGATATTGGTGTGTCCGTCGAAGAACTTTGACTCCGAACCTTTGCACAGGGAATGCAAACCGAGAAGGATTTCCTGCAACAGCTCGGCGGTATAAAGTTGACGGTAGCTCTCGTCAAAGGCTTTGTACTCAGTCTCAATCTGAGCATAGAGATCAGACAGGATGGGGTAATCAGCAGGCTTCAGACGATCGAAATTTGTACTATCAGAGATATTCCATTTTTCATAAAGCTTCTGAAGCATGATTTCAATGACGTCAATCTGCCGGTCGGTAAAGTCCTTATATGTCCTGAAAAAATCCTTGAGAAAGCTGATGTGCTGACTGAGCTTGCTGGTCTGTCGGAACGCCTGCGGGGCATCAGAATCCTCCGGGCTGCCGTTTTCATCCCAACTTTTCGGCTCCAGAACATTAATCATATGCTCACCGGACATCAAATCAATGAAGCAACCGCCAAGGTTATTGGTGAGATCCTCGTATTCCATTTCGGGATCGAGGCAAAGCACATTCATGCCGGATTCCCTGAGATTGCACAGGATGAGCTTGAGAAGATAACTCTTGCCCTGACCGCTGTTGCCAAGGATGAGAATGTTGGCGTTGGTCTTATCGTCAGCTCTTTTATTAAAATCCACCAGCACATTGCTGCCGAATTTATCCCGCCCCACATAAAAACCGTTGGCATCGGTTTTGCCCGAATAGTTAAAGGGATACAGATTTGCTACAGAGCTGGCAGGGAGAACACGCTCGAATTGATCGCCAAACACATTCCAGCCGCTTGGCATGACACAGATAAAGCCCTGCTGCTGACGCAGCATCAGTCGGTCAACATTTAGCTTGCTGCGGATCAGCTCTGTCAGGACTTCGGTCTGCAGCAGTTTAAGCTGGTCGATGTCGTGTGCTGATAGCTCAATATATACAGCCGAGTGGAGCAGCGGCTCACGGTTCCGGTGCATCTGCGCCACGATGGTAGCCACATCCTGCAGATTGCTTTCTGCAAGTACGGTCTGTTGCAAATCATTGGTATTGCTCTTGTTCATACGGTTTTTATTGGCGGCATTGCTGATGATTTTCTTTTCTTCCACCGGCGTTACATGGCGAGTATAGATTCGCAGTGTGATACCGTCTTTTTCTCCAAGATGCCGTAGGATTGCCTGCTCATCAGTGGCTGTAGGGTACTCACGGAGCGCCCAAACACAACGAAATGTATTGCCGCAGATAAAATGATCTGTCTGAAATTTAATAATTGAAGGTGCGATCATATCGAGAAATTCCTGGATATGCACTTCCTCCTGTTGGTCAGACTGAGATTTTGTTATTCTTTCCATACTAATGGTTCCTTTCTGAATTCAATTATTGGCATAAGTAAAGCCGTCACTCACAGTGACGGCTCAGTCTGTCGAAAAAGGTCCAGCGAAAGCTGGGCTTTTTCATTTAAAAGCGGTAAAATAGGTATGGGTGATGAGGAATGTTACAGCGAGGGAAATTAGATCGCGGCGTGTTGGAAATAGTGGATACGGAAATCCTGGTACCGCAGAATCATCTGCTGCGGAAAATAGACGCAGCAGTAAACTGGGAACGGCTGTATGAGATGGTCGAGCCGCTGTACAGCGAGGACAACGGCCGGCCGAGCATAGACCCGGTTGTACTGGTGAAGATTGTGCTGATCCAGCACCTGTATGGCCTGCCCTCTCTGCGCAGAACAGCGGATGAGGTTTATTTAAACACTGCCTATCGCTGGTTTATAGGCTATACGCTTCAGGAGGAAACTCCGCATTTTTCCACAGTGAGCTACAATTTTCGTCACCGCTTCACAGAGGAAACAGTCAGTCAAATCTTTGCGTGGATTCTGGAGGAAACCGCGAACGCGGGCTATCTTTCACCCCAAGCAGTATTCATCGACGGAACCCACATCAAAGCCAGCGCCAACACAAAGAAACAGGTAAAGGCAGTCATTGCGGTGGCATCCAAACGCTATGCACAGGAACTGATAGCGGAGGTGGATGCCGATCGGGAAGCGCACGGCAAGGCTCCGTTTGACGACGAGGAGCCTCCGAAATCCGGCAGAAAGAAGCGGGACAACACCTCTAGAAAAAAGCTGGCCCGCCGAAAAAAGGAAAAGAAAACCTGCACGGTGACAAAGAGTGTAACAGACCCGGACTGCGGCCTGTTCGTGAAGGGAGAGCACAAGCGGCAGTTCGCCTATGAGGCCCACACCGCCTGCGACAAGAACGGCTTCATTCTGGAAACCGTGGTCACGGCGGGCAACGTCCATGACAGCGTGGCTTTTGACGATGTATATGACAAGGTGACCGCATCCTTTCCCGAAATTGAGACGGTCGTTGCCGATGCCGCTTACAAGACGCCCCATATCTGCAAGAAGGTTTTTGAGGATTCTCGCGTACTATCCACAGCCTACAAGCGACCTATGACCATGAAAGGCGGCCATGAGTGGTGGAAGTATGTTTATGACGAATACTATGACTGCATCCTCTGCCCGGAATACCAGCCCCTGCGCTATGCCACGACGAACAGGCAGGGATATCGGGAATACAAAAGCGATCCCAAAATCTGTGCCGGTTGCCCTACCCGACAGCTGTGCACGCACGCCAAAGATTGTATCAAGACGGTGCAGCGGCACATTTGGAAGGATTACGAGGAGCTGGCGGACGATGCCCGTTACACACCGGAATACCGGGAGCTGTATGCGCGTCGCAAAGAAACCATAGAACGGGTCTTTGCCGACGCTAAGGAAAAACACGCTATGCGTTATACACAATATCGCGGCCTCACTCAGGTAACAAGCTGGGTGAAGCTTAAGTTTGCTGCCATGAATCTCAAAAAACTGGCTAAATGGAAATGGAGAACCTGTTTTTCTTACGCCGCATTCGCTATTTTGGGCTTGAAACTCACCGAGAACCCGGTTTATGCTCCTGCGTAAACCGGGTTCTTCGACAAGCTGAGCCGTCACTCACAGTGACGGCTTTACTCACAATCGATTCCGATTATTTTTTGATTTCAAAATCCTGAATGCCCATAGGCGGGGGTGCAATTTCTCCTTTGTCAAAAGAAATGACCACGTTGCCTGCATCGTTAATATAGAATTTCATATCATTTACCATTTCCTTTAAATCTGCATCTGTGGCTGCATACGACCAATCTGGATGCTCCTGTATACGCTGTGCTATCTGTTTCTGGATGCTGTCCACAATAACATTTGAATAATTCTCACCCAACTTATCAGATAAAGTGATATCCTTATGGGTATTTAGGTCTATATTATAAAAGGTTTGAAATGTGTAGGAGGACACGGAAGACTCCGTGTCATTAATTACAAAAGAAAGTGTATTTTCATTACTGGATTTTATTTCATACGTAATCATGATGTGGAAAGGTATTAAATCTTCTTCTTTTCCGCCTGCCGCCAGCTGATCGTCAATGTCCTGCTTTCCGCGCAGTTTTGCGTTTTCTACAATTTGGTCAATTTTGTCCTGAATCTGATCATTAACACGCTTTTCTAAATCCGTGCTCCCCGTATTTCTGATGGACGGGACTTCAACCTGAATATCATAGGCACTGCTGGATACCTGATATTCCCTGAAAGTGAATACACGGGCAATATCACCGATTATTGGAATCTCATGGGCGGCCAAAGCAAACGCCGGAATGGTATTAAGACTTATAACACACATTACAAACACCGCAGCCACACTAGCCATCGCAGGTTTGCACCATCTATAATGACCTGCTTTTTTCTGTTCTGGGACTTTTCCGTTAACGCTTCGTTCAACCATAAGACTATAAGACATCGGAGGGGTTATCGTTTCATATACTTTTTTAGCTTGTTCTAATTTATTCAAAATCGTCACTCCTTATCGTTATTTTTAAAAGATCAAGTGCCTTATACAAACTCGATTTAACAGTATTTAAGTTGCTGTTTGTAACTTTTGCAATTTCAGAAAATTTCATATCTTCATAGTATCTAATGTCTGCTGAACAAAACAAAAACCAAGTCATATCAATACTTTTGAGCTGTTTTTGTTTTGTTTAGGTGCAAGGTTTTTGGCTGATTCAAGCAAAAAACCTTGCACCTTGTATTTGCGGCGTGTGTCCGCAAATACAAACAGACAGTCATCAATGTATCTGAAGTGGCAAAACAGAGTTGTTTTGCCGCCCGGAAGGGGCAGAAACTGCTCTTCCGGTAAATGCGATTCGAAAATCGCATTTGTTCAGTGGACATTATCTAAGAAAAACGACTGTCCTCATTTTGGGTTCCAATTTTGAAACGGTATTAAATACTGCATAGCTTTGAGCAATATCTTTATCCTCGTAGCCGGCATTTTCAAGTATTTCCTCATTTTGAATATACCTTTTGTTTTTTCGTATGTAATTGAGGCTTTCGTTAATAAGTATTCGATAAAACCAAGTTTTTACATACTCTGCATTGTCAAGCGTGTGCACTTTTGCTATTCCTTTACAGATTGCTTCTTGGACGACATCTGAGGCATCGTCACTGTTTTTTGTATAGCTGTAGGCTAACCGGTAAAACTTGTTTTGATCACTCAGTATATATTTTTTGAGTACATCAAGTTTACTGTCTATTTGCTGCAAAACATTTCCCCTCCTTTAAGCTCCTTTATTTTTGCTCTCATATTATTAGACACAGCCCATAGGCAAAAAGTTGATGGTAAGCATAATTTTATTTTTCTATCACAAGAATAACACGAAATAGTGACTCTGTAACGCTTATATTCCTTGCAGGGATTTAATGAAATAATAAGCAAGTTACAGCTATGACGAATAGTGCAAGATGAAAACAGCCCGTCTTGTTTCAGACGGGCCGTAGGATTATGATGCTTTTTCAGATTACTTCCAGCGCTTTGAGCAGCCGCACGCAGTCTTTTGCTCCCTGCAGATAAATGTATTTGCTTTCGTGCTCGCTAATTTTCCCAACGATTTCGCTGTATTCGGTCAAGAGCTTCCGCGTTTCCGCATCCAATCCGGCAATGTTTTGCTTTACCTGTTCACTGAGTTCAACACGCCGCTTTACAAGCTGGTCAAGCTGTTTGTCCTCCTTCCGCTGCTGTTGGAAGCTCCGTTCGGTCAGCTCCGTGACGACCATATCCAGTATTTCTTCATAATCCATTTTTTCACCTCCCGTGTTTTACACACACAATAAACGAATACCGGTCGCAAGTCTATATAGCATGGCCAACAAAGAGTGCGGGATTTTTCAGTCACCTGATATAATCCAGCGTTCCCCGTCGAAGTCCTCAAACTTTTCGGTGGTCACGTTCTGCTCGAAGTAAACCGCCAACAGCTTTTTGATGTCCTCGCTACCAGCGCGGCTGGTAATAAAGCCCTGCTCCTTAAGGGACTTTTCGATACGGGACAGATACGGGAACACCTCGCTTTCTTTCTCATTACGCAGACGGATGATGATGAGAAATTCACGGGCGGTAGCCATCTGTACCTGTATTCGGTCAAGGAAGATCAGGTCTTTTTCAAGGAGTTTTCTGACGATGGGGTTTTGTTCCTGCTCTATGCGGCTGCGAAGAAACCTTTTGTTATCCTCAAAATTTTCACGGCTGTTTAGGCACAGCATTTCGATCTCGGCGATTCCCTTTAGAACAGTCATCAGCGAATAGATCCGGGCGCTGATGCTTTCCTCGGACAGAACGGATATATTGCTCGGTTTAATAACGAAATACACCAGCTCGCCATGACCGTAAGTCTGCAGGCTGTAATTGGTGATAGCCTTGGTGCCGATGAGTTGCCGGGTAGATGCTTTCTGCTTGGCAGCCTGTTTTTTTCTGCTCATTCGGTAAACCTCCATTCATAGGTTTGCTGCTTGCCAATAAAAAAGGCACAGGCATACCGGAGAAAATCCAGAATGCTTGTGTCTTCAAAGCGGATAGTAAGAAAGGCATAAACAGCGGTTATTACAATCGGCGGGATAAAACCAATCTGTGTCAGTGAAAGAATGGACAGCAGCGCACCGACACCGATGATGCCGATATCGCGGAGCTGCCACAGCCATAGAGTGGCTTTTGCCTTTAAGTGATCGGGATAAATATACATAAATCGGCCTCCTTTAGAGCTTCATGCTCATTCCGGAGGATTGCTGCAGCTCCGGCTCCATTTCCTTGGGGTAGTAATGAACATTCAGGCTGTGGACATTCTCATTCAAGGTTTCCGCATGAGCCGCTGCCTGCTCTTGGGTGTCAAACTTTATCGGTTCGCCGTTATGCTTGCACCAGCTTTGTGCCGCACCGCACACGGAATTTGCGCTGCGAACCGCCCACACACCATACTGTTTCATAGAGATTCCTCCTTGTATTTCTGATTCTGATATTTCTTTTATAGGGATACCGAGGCGTTTTGCAGTGGTAAGCTCCGCACTCATACCCTCGGATATCCGGTTGCCACAGCACCATAGCTCATCGGAGGCTTCCAAAATGCGAAGCCCCATGCGGATGCCGGTTTGCCTCTGGATGGGATCAGTGTCATCCAAAAGTTGCGGATACAAAAGATGAACGGCTACCGGCGTACAGTTCTGCCTCATTGAAAATTGACAAGCCGCCTTTGCGAATTCGACATTTTTCCCTATATCACCGGCGTATGGCGAACAGATATAGACCAGCTTGTTTTCACTCATTTCGCCACCGCCTGTACTACAGTTTTCGTCATGTTCACAGCAGTCTGCGCTGCATATACCGTACCCATCAAATTTGCCTTTGTGCTGGTATCCAGTCCAAACTGACCGGCAATTCGGGGGATTTCACCGGCTGCCAGCATCAATCCGAGGCCGAGGAGGGCATGATCCTTAACCACCATCAGCCCAGCAATGAGAACCGTCGATTGTAAAAATGCCGTCAGGCACAGCCCGATGACCTGCTTGCACCAGCCGAGAAAGCCGTCGATATAGCCTCGTGGAACAGAGAACATATATAAACTGCCTACGGCAATCTGGATGAGTAAAATACCGCCTCTTTTCAGGTTGGCGAAGAACACTTTAATAACGGCATAGCCCATGAGGATCAAGATAAAGATCATCATGATCGGGCTGGTGATGGCAGTCAGACCTCCGAACACATTGCTGCTCATGGCTTGTTCCACATTACCCGCACCTTTTAGAGTATTCATAATGTTGGAGGCCACTGTTCCGAAGTCCGTGCCGAAACCGGTAATGCCTGCCGTAAAGCTGCCCTGCAGGGATACCGACAGCTTATACAGCTCCACCGGAACTGTTGTGAAAAGTCCCACAGCCATAAAGCCCTTGATAGCATTCAGGGCGGTATCCTTGATACTGCCTCTGCCGGACTGATACTCAATGCCGCATTCAAAACAGGCCACTACAAGTCCGACAGCATATAAAGCCCAAGCAAGATAGGAGAAGAACAGCACGATGGATTGCACCCATGTCATCTCAAACAGGTCTGCACCCATGTTACCCATCTGCATAAAAAAATCTCCGAGGAAGCCCACGATCTGACCGTAGATCCAGTCTACAATCTGACCAAGGACGGTATCGGCGACAAAATCCCATATGAACATTTTGAGTTATCACTCCTTTGGTAGATGACATTGATTGGTTCTGAGCCTTGTTCTTCTTCGGGAAGTGGCTCGCCTGTGGTTAAGAGTGCAACAAGAGCAAGTATGAATGTAGTTTTGCCCTCACCGGGGTCACCTTGCACCACGGTGATTTTGCCATAGGGAATGTAAGGATACCACACCCATTTGATATCTTCTACTTCCACATTGCTCATTTTGATTAGCTTGAGTTCTTTACTCAAATTTTCATCCTCCTTTTTCTCGGCTTTGTAGCCGTTTATGTGGTTTGCTATGGGTAACTCATCGACAGGGATATTCCTGTCGGCTGTATTTGAGTTTATATATGCAAAAAGCACCGACGTATCTTTTGGATAAACCGATGCTTAAGGATATCAGTATTAAGTTCAGAGAATAAAAATGGCGAACAGCTAACCTGTAATCGGTTTAAACTGTTCGCCGTCTTTTTCAAATATTTCGAGTATCATTTTCGCTCCCATTCGGAAGCCATCTGTAAAGCGTTCCTCGCCACTGATGGTATTGAGTTTGCCCTGTGCTGTAATATATACTTGAAACTTTTCCTTAGCTTGATCTTCCAGCATACATAAAAGTTCTTCTTCAAGGTCTGCAACTTCGTGTTGGCACTTTTGGTATTCACTGCCTTGGACAACTGATTTAGCAACAGGATTTAAGTTGCCATGGTACAGTTCGCTAAGTATTTTTTCTTTCTGCATTATGCTCACCTCCTCAAGCACAATACAATACCACAAGAGGGGAGGAATAGCTATTCAGCAATATTTACAATTTCAACCTTGAATCTATCACTTTATAATGGTAAACTTTTCATATATACTACCCAACAAAATATTTTCGAAGTGGTAGTGAGAAATTTGAACGCTCGGTGAGCGAATTTATATACCCTTTAGCAGAAAAATAGTCATTGTTAATTTGCGTTGCTTGTGGCAACGGGCAAATATCTATTATAATTAAGTGGCAATCAAAGGAGGTATTTGCTATGTTAAACGAAAACATTAAAGCTATTAGAAAATCAAAAGGACTTTCACAAGAAGAACTTGCTATCAAGCTGAATGTGGTGCGACAAACCATCTCTAAATGGGAGCAAGGATTGTCAGTTCCTGATTCTGAAATGTTAATCTCCATATCGGAAGTGTTTGAAACACCCGTAAGCACTTTGCTTGGAGATACTGTTATTGAGTCGAAGGTTGATGACTTGAAAGTGATTTCCGAAAAACTGGAGATTATAAACTTACAGCTTGCACAAAGGAAGACCGCGAGAAGAAAAACACTTCACTGTCTACTTATCTTATTGTGTGCGATCTTAGTAACGATTTTGGCTGTTTTAATAGTATTAAATAGTCCTTACTTAGGTTGGGGTTATAATGACCCTGAAACTGCCGTTGTCGGAGTAGCTTTTCACGCGTTTGAATGGCTGTTTGTCAGATTAGCACCAATTGTCCTTATAGGGGCAATCGTCGGAATTTTCTTGACACGAAAGAAAGTATAAAACGGCTCTGATTTTTGGGTGCAGTTCATACTTCAAAATTCCAATTTGTCAATGAGATTATGAGCATTCGCTTGATATGAGCCTTTTAGCTCTTGCTAAAGCTAATCTTGATTACTACGAAAGTATGGGCAACCTCGCCATTATCGGCTTGGTTGCCCTCTTTCTATTTTCACCGTCCTTATGCGAGTACCTGCCAGATATATAGCGGAGCCGTCAGCGTAAACACAAGACACGCGAACAGGATTGCCGGAGCCGATAGTGATAGGTAATCCCTTGAGGTTATCGCAGGATTTTCCCCCACTCCACACCGTACGTGAGAGTTTCCCCTCATACGGCGTTCCATCGTTAAGGTTTTTAAAGTAATTCACACAATTTACAAGTAGCTTTTAACCGTTACTGTAAAATTTCATTTAGATTAAGAAGATTTCGCAGCTTGTTTATCTTTGCAAGCTGCTTTTTGTCCAGTTTGAGCGAAGCAAGGTATTTGTTGATGGTTTCCTCTTTTGTTGCGTGAATAAGAACATGTACATGAACATCAATTAATGTGAGATTTGCATAGCTGTCATTGCCGCCATAATGTTTTGCTGTTTTATGGTGACAATGTATCCTGTCAATTTCTAATATCTTTCCTGTTACAGCACATTTTCCTTGCTGTGAACAGTACAGGGACAGCCTGTTATCGTTGTATTCTATGCTCATATCACGGATAGGATTTCGCATGAGGTAATGAAGAATTGCCACATTTACATTGGACAGCTTTTTGTGTATTTCAGCTCTTCCCTCTGATGTGTAGCTGTTAATGCTACGCTTCTTATCAATGGGATTTTTATGCCGCACATAGGCAATCGGCAGTATGGGTGTTTCTCCAATAAACCGTATTTCCTTGCTTTTGCAGTATTTAAGATAGACCGGACTGGTGATAGGTTTTGCGATTTTCTTCTTCATCTGTTGTTCGAGCTTGCCTTTGGCAGACGATTTGACTAAGAAAGCAATCTCACTGAAGTCACGGCTGACGTGCGTAGCAAAATGATAGTAATTGTGCCAGCCTATGACCAATGCGTTGTATCTTAAAATGGTATTGCCTTTTGCGTCTATCTGCTTTAATTCATTCACAGCGTTAACTGCCTTTTGCTTGATTTTGTCCTTTGCCTTATCAGAAATATGGGACTGTACAACGTATTTGCTCTGACCGTTTGATTTCTTGCCCTTTTTAACCGCTTTCATCTTGAACCCTAAAAACTCCGAATACTGCCTTTTTAAGTTGACAATCTTGGACTTTTCGGGGCTGATTTCAAGCCCTAATCTATCATGCAGCCAGTCTTTTACTGCTACAAATATCTTTTGGGCATCACTTCGGTATCGACAAAATATCTTGAAGTCATCGGCGTACCGCACGATGTAACATTCCTTTAGACCGGTTTTTCTAAGTTCCGCATAAACATTACTTTTATCCAGCGTTCCGTTTTTCAACACCCTGCATTTATAGGGTACTCTTGTAGGTATGGTTTCCCATTGACTTGCCACCCACCAGTCCAATTCATTGAGGACGATGTTCGATAGCAGAGGCGAAATAATCCCGCCCTGCGGAGTGCCTTTGTCGGGGAACCCAATCCCTGCGATTTCCGCTTTTAACATGGCAGAGATGATGGACAATAGCTTTTTATCCTTAATACCCAACGTCCACATCTGTTTTAACAATTTTCCATGACTAACATTATCGAAAAATCCTTTAATGTCAATATCCACAACAAAGTGAAGATTTTGCCCCTGTATGAACTTATACGATTGAGAAATGGCATGTTCCGCACTTCTATTGGGACGAAAACCGTTGCTTCGCTTAAAGAATTTTGCTTCACAAATGGGTTCAAGAATTTGCAGAATACATTGCTGTATCAGCCTATCCATAATGGTTGGAATACCGAGCGGTCTTGTTTTGCCATTGCCCTTTGGTATTTCTACACGGCGTACTGGTTGCGGGAGGTAGTTACTTAGTCTTTTCTGAATATACGCTACAAGCTGAGGGCTTTCCCATTGCTGTAAATGAGTAATCGTCTTTTTGTCCACCCCTGCGGTTTTGCTTCCGCTGTTCTTCTTAATATTGCGGTAGGCAAGCAAAATATTTTCGGGACTACAAATCAGCTTTGTCAGATTTTTAAACTGACAGCCCTTTTCACTATCCGCATACAGCTTGTCTAAAACATCTTGAAAATCATAGTATTCAGCATTTCGCAGGGCAGACCGTTTCGTCGGTTTTGCTCTTGTCAAAGTCAGCAGTATCCTCTCTATCGGGGGATTTTGCTTTTCTTAGTCATACTCGAACCTTTGAGATTGTGTGTTTACTTGTTTCATTTCTTAACGACTCGAGCCCGTCCCTCCACGGCTTATTATCACCGCTTCACAGGTACCACGGCTCTACTTTCAATTGGATAAATGCAGGTTATACTGTTTTGGAAACAGCTTTCCCTGCAAACATATCATAGCGTTGTAATCCGCTCCATGTTCCAACCTTTCCACGTTCCGATATCCCTATCATTCCATATCGCCCTTAGGTGTCCCTCTAAGCCTGTATGCAACGTGAACAAGTTCACGATAATACCGCCTGTAACGGTATAAGGTATTTCATAAATGGTATTTTACTTTACCTCACATACCCGCCATTGCTGGCGTATGCACATTTCTATGCACCATTCGTTTAGACCTTTTATATCGGGTGTTCGTCTGTGAGCCATTTTTCACATACTCACCATAGGCAATTTATTGACCTCCGGCATATAGGCAACACCATTCACCTCTGACCAGCTTTCGTGCAGGCATAATATTTCATCTGCTTACGGTTGCTCTCTGCCGACTTCACCGAGCTTCGTACATCACAGCTATTACACGCCGTTTTGCACGTCGGAGTATCAAGGTAGGCGTTTCGGGGCGTTACTCCCTCATTCCACCTATCGGAATATCAGTTCTCCTAAACTGAACATTTTCACGTTCTTAATTTAGTGCCCAACCTTTTCAGTTAGGAACGTGTCGCACCCCACTCAAATTGTCCGTGCTTCCTATAGTCGAAATATGCGGTGCCGAGTTTGGCGAAGAAAAACACGGCAAGGATCAAGTCTATGGCAGGAAACACAACTTTGTTGACAACCGTTTTAATCTGTGCCGACGCTGTTGTCCATGTTCCCTCAATGGCACCGGCCACATCACCGGAACCCGCCGCAAAAGCTGTGGTGCTGAACATACAAGCCAGCAGCGATACCACGCAAAGCACGAACAGGATTCGTTTTAATTTCATGAATTTTTCCACCTTTCTTTGATAAGATTTGCAAAAGCAAAGACCGCAGAGCTGTTTGAAGCCACTGCGGTCTTTGTCTTTTTTTCTGTTGTTAATCAGGTTTTTGAGGCGCAATGTGCCAGTCAGTCCACAAATTCCCCCGAATGTTTACCGAGTCTGTGAGGTTCATGGAGAGCATTCCGGCTGGTGTCCAGCAGTCTATGAGCCATGTGTATGGTTCATAACTTCCATCTGGAAACCATATCGGGGTAAAATGTGTACGCCGGTTGTAGGTGCTAAACTGATTTTTCTTGAATTCAAAACGAGAGTTGTAACCTCCGCTTGTTCTATCCAGCAACCTCCAGAAACCCTTGTATTGAAATTCCGGAAAGTAGGTTACGGCATTTTGAGCATCGGTAACTGCCGAGGATTGATTGGTGCTGACACTGCCAGTCACTGTTTGATTGATGCCGTATCCGCTTTTCATGCTCTTGCCCGATGCGGTCGGAGCCTTATCGTCAGGCTTAATATTCATATTGCCGGAAAGGCTTGCCTGATATCGGTTGAGGGAATACTCCCACCAGCCCTCATCGACCCAATTGCCGTCATCCTCCCAATGACCGCCGCCTTTTCCGTCACTGTACCAATTCCAGTCGCTGTGCCATACCCAATGCTCCTGCCACCAAGGCCGCCAGATGCTCCATGAAGCAGAGGTTTTTTGCACTTTGCTTGGAACAGACGATCTTGTGTAGCTGTCATTGCGGTCATCGGCTACGGGATTGGGCGGCGGATTCTTATCCAAATCCACAATGTTGGCGGTAATGGTTGCCTTTCCAACGTTGCCGCCGCCTGACACAGTTACAGGAATGGCCATGGTCTGCGGCGTGGAGGGCGTTGTCCAACGCACCCATGCAAGCTGGCTGTCACCATCCGGGTAATATACATTGTTTACCCGCATACTTCTGCCGCCGATCTGGAAAGTCACTGACACCGGATGATCCGGATCGCTCTGCCCGCCGCTGACCATTACTGAAGTAATGACCTCGGTGTTTACCCTGTATTCGTAGTCATTGGCGGCAACCTCCGGAGATTCTGTCGGCGCTTCCTTGAAACGGACAATGCCAAGGCCGAGGGAAGATTTAATATCCGCATTGGATGCCGATTTGTCGCGGCGGCCAGACCATGCTGGATATCCGAGATCCGCTACCTCCAAGAACATGGCGAGCGGAAGATTCTTATGGGATAAGGATACCATTTTACTGCGCAGCAGACCGTTGACCTGTTCGTCATACATCGCTGCCTCTGTGGCGGTTGTTGCGATCATCACGCCTTGAAATTTGTAATAGGCTATCGGTTCAATCAGCAACTTGTATTCGCCGCCCACCAGCACATCAAAATTCATACCGGTAAGGCTTGCAATGCTACGGATGACCTGTTCATCTGTAAAGTAGCTTTTGATTGCCTCAATATTGTTTGAGCCGTTGGTGCTGATGATACGAGGCATCGTTTGAGCTGGTTTTACACAGGAATAGCCGCCCTTAACAGACGATAATCCTCTGCCGCCGCTGTATTGCAGCTTGCTGACCTTTCCAAAGTTATATATTGAAGAGGCGGGAGCTTTATTTGTCAGATTAATAGGAGTTGTAACTGCGGCATGGTCGCTTGCCCGAACGACGGTAACACGCACACCCTCGTTACCCGGTGTCCATGAGTTTGTACTGGTTCCATCTCCCATGCCGCCGCCCCCTCCGTCCACATTACCATCCCCGACAGCATAAGCCGGAATAGTAAACAGCGAGGAACACAGCAGCGTAAGCACCAGCACAATACTGAATAATCGTTTCATTGAGTGCCTCCTTTACAAAAGAAAAAGCACAGCATTTCTGCTGTGCAATCCCTCATAAAATATTCTGTTTCTAATTCATTTCCCCGATTTTATTGCCGTTTTCGTACATATCATCGGCATTTGTTACTTGATTGGCACCGCCATCCGGTACATTATCAAAACCGGGCAGCCCACCCTGCGGCTTGCTTTCTACAGGCTTCTTTTCAGTATCCTCCGGTTTATATTCGGGTGGCTGTTTTGGATTTGTAGTATCCGTATTGTCTGAAACCTTAGGCGGCTCCGGCGCTTTCGGCTTGGTCACATCCGGCTGAATATTCTGTACAGGCTGATCCGTCTGCGGCGGCGTATTGTCCACCGGCTTGGATGAGTCTGTGCTGTTCGGCTGGATGATAACATCTTTTTCTTTTGTGTTTTGAGGGATGCTGACATCCGATTTAGGGGTTACCTCCGAGCTGGTTGTGCCGGAAGTCGGCAGGATATCCTCTGCCGGAGGCGTTTTATGAAACTGTATAGCGATGGCAACGATTAGCGCCAGAGCTGCAATGCTGCAGCCTGCTATGGTGAACAGCTTCTTCTTTTTATCATTCATATGAAAAGCCTCCTTTTGCTGGTTGTTTTCTATTCTTTTTCATGACTACCATACTACACAAATTTTTACAAGTCCAGCGAATTTTTGAAAGAAATCAGAATACCTCGGTATATCCCGCCTGCACTTTCAGATTGATGATCATCGGCGGCAGGAGTTTACCTCCAAAACGTACCGGAACCTCCAGACGAATCACTGCATCGGCAATAAATTTCTGCGCATTTTCGGGATCTGAGGGAGCCAAAGGCGCATTTTTGATGGTCACAGATAGACCGCTTAAGGTATACTCCACAGCATCTCCCGAATATTTCACACGCCTGCCGCTACTTATCTGCGTTTCGAGGGTGTTGTCCAGATATCGGTAGATATCGCCATAGTCGAGAGATTCCTCAAAATCATCGGCATCCGGCTGATAGCCTCCGCTGTAACCCTCCCGGACTCCGTGATAGACATTGGCGTAATTATCGTTGACCGTGACGATGATACCATCCTCCACAGCTTCCCGAACACCGGAGGCTATTATGTTCAGCCTCATGTATTCGGTGATTCCGCACAGGATAATGACCAACGCCAAGGTCACGGCGACCACCAGAGGGAAAGAGGAGCCTTTTCTATTTTTTAAACATCGTATTGCTCTGTTCACTTATGATACACCTCACTCTTTCCGCTGGCCTGCGCCCGGAGAGTAATGGGAAAGGAGCCGAAGCCGCCGAACAGTCCGATGTTTTTCTGCAGCGTTACGGTCACCGTGATTTCCTCATTGAGCTGGATTGTTCCGCTCTTTGACCACAAAATATCCGGATTAATGCCAGTCTGCTCCTTGAGTACTGCAGCCCTGCGGCTGGTTTCGCTGCCGACTCTGCCACTGATTTCCGCTTCCCGGCACAGCTCCGTTGCAAAGGTATCAAGCTGGTTTTTGGCGATGAACACCGGAAACACCTGAACCGCCAGCGCAATGACCAGCATGGCGCACAGCACCAGAACGCAAATATCAATATATCCCTCGCCACGCCTGTCTTTCAGTTTTTTCAACACATCTGTACCCCCTCGGAAAAGACAGGGGCTTGGGCTTCTTCCTCTAAAGCGCAGAGCTGTTCCGCTTCACATTTATCGGCCAGCGACCAGAGAACATGGCTCATTTCCTCATCCAGAGCTGTGCTGTGTTCCTCCATCCATTGGTCATGGACGACCTCCAAGGGATTTTCAAATTGAAGCAGATACTCAAGGCTTTCCGCAGGGTAACAGCAGTCATGCAATTCATCATAGACCAGCTTGGCAGCGGCGATTTCTGTGGCCTGCGGGGTAAGATCCGGCGCAGGCTTGCTTTGAAGCTGCCGGATATATGCCTGATAGTTGGCTTCCAGCCTGCTTTGGAGCTTCTTTCGGATTTCTTTTTCTGTCATAATGGGTACCTCCTTTGCTCAGAACATAGTACCGAGTGACTTGATGATTTGGAGTGCAATGATGGCCAGATAGGTGAACAGAAAGCACATCAGCATAAGAAAAGAGAAAATGCGGATTTTCGGCGGAATCTTCTGTGCTTCCTTTTTAAGCTTCTGCAGCTCAAGCTGCTTAAAGTCGTGCGCAAGCATCTGAAAATAACCCGCACTGTCATCCCCTCGGAGAACACCGATGAGACCTCTCACAACGTCGGAGAGCATGGGAGAATTTAGTCTTGCCTCAAGCCTTGTAAGCGCCGCCTCATAAGAGGAAGAGCGCATATCCGCTGCCACAATATCCAGTTCCCCGGCAAAGGTTTTGCCTGCGTTTCTCTTGAAGTTTTCTATAATAGCCAGCACATCACGGCTATTCTTCAGCTCCTGCTCAATGGTTGCCACAAATCTTGGCAGATCGCTTTCGATTTCATCCCGCTTCACTTTGAGCTTCTCATCAGCCCGTTTGCTTTCCTTGAAATAGACCATGATGGAAAGAAACAGCACAACAGGAGTCAGCAAGGGGAAGAAAAACAGGCAGGGGATCACAAACAGCAGCACAGCTCCTGTTTTCACAAAAGCATAGGTCTGATAGACTTCCGGTGTCATGTTCATGCCGGTGGCCTTGAGGACATTTTGCATTCGGTTACGCTTGTAGGTATCCATGTGAACGTGCTTGGCAATCTTAACGGCTATGGACATTAGGTATGCCTCCACCGTTTTTGCAGCCTTTTTGTCCTGCCTGCCGGTATTGATCATGGCCTTTGCCGTGCTGAGATAGGGCAGCTTCAGGATGTCGGCAAGGAGAAAAAACAGGCCGAGAGCAAGGAGAATGCCAAACAGAAATATTAATTTCATCATATCGGCTACCTCCTGTACTCAATCGGTTTCGTGAGCTTAATCACGAAGGCCGTTGATATAAAAATCAGAGCTGCGGAGATAGCCAGAATAATCTGCCCCGGAGGAGTGTGCATCAGGGTGTCGTACCAGCTTTTATTTAGGGCATACATTAAGGGGATGTTGCTTACTACCAGAACTACCATGATAATAAATTCTTTTCTCGGTTCCGACACCAGATTATCCAGCTCTCCATTGACGATCCGCACATCACTGAGCTTTGAAACGATAGGGGTCAGTGTGGTCTTGAGGCTGCGGTCATACTGGCAGTCAGCGATGGCATCGCACCATTCTTGGAACACCTCGTTGTCAATTTTTGTGCGGAGATTTTTAAGCGCCGCATCCACATCGGGGTTCACCAGCTTGATCTGCATTAGAAAATCCTTGAACACATTTTGAACAGGCGGGTTTAAATAGTGGAGGTTTTCATCCACCGCTGTTAGAATATCCTCATTTCTGAGGTATGCTGTTGTGATGATACTCAGGGCGGTTTCTAGTTCTGCGGCAATGTCTTTTTTAAAGTGATTTGCCGTCAGCTTAATATACCAAAAGGGTAAAAACATAAAACCTACAGCCATAACCGGTGCCAGAAAGAAATTGCTCATCACGATAGCAATGGAAGCTCCAATGGAAAATAGCAGCAGCGAGCAGGCGCAGACCAGAGAAAACCGGTTGCTCCTGCCGGTCATGGCGAGGATGTCCTTTGCTTCGAGGATCTCCTTGCGGAGGAAGGATGGCTTTTTCCGCTTGGTCGCCTCGTTGATTTCATCCTTGATGCTTCTTGGGCGGTTCGTGAGAAAGCGGAACAGACCGTCTGTAAATTCCATCGGTTTTAAGCCAATCAAAAGAAAAAAGCCGGTAATCATACCGGCGCAGGCAAGTAGTTGTATCAAAGTCATACTGCAATTCCTCCTTTCCTGATTTTATCAATCGTTTTCTGCTGCATCCCGTTTTCGAGAAACCTTTTGCACAGGCTGTCGGAAATCCGGCTGACCTGCTCATGGTGACCGTTGATTATAAATTGATCCCCATCCATACGGTTTTCTGTGATGTTGTAATGAAACAGGGTACGGAAGCTACGGCTACCATCGGGCAGGATTTCACACTCCATAATCTCCATCATGCGGCGCTGCTTGTTCTCCAATTGCTTGGTAAACACCACAATTGGGAATGCCTCCGTCACCAGATCCATGAGAGTGTCATCTGCGATGTCATATTTACGCTTACACAGGGTGACCATTCTGCGATAGGTAGCCTCACAGCTATTGGAGTGGATGGTGGTCAGAACCGTGTGTCCGGTTCGGGCGGCTTCCTGTGCGGAATAGGCTTCCGCGCTTCGCATTTCTCCGACACAGATGACCTCCGGATTAAAGCGGAGTGCCATGTCCAAGAGCAGATCCTGATCAATGTTTTGACGCTCATTTTCACTGTCGCGGGTTAATGTGTGGATAACACGATTTACAATCTTACCGTCTTTTTCCCGGACAAGATCAAGCTCTCGGCTACCGTTTTCAATGGTAAAGATACGCTTGGTATCCGGAACCGTCGTCAAAAGCCAACCGGCTACTGTAGTTTTGCCGGAGCTGGTTGCACCGGCTACACAGACAGAAATCCCATACCGTACACATTCAGCTAAAAAATCCAGCATTTCACCGGTAGCTGTGCCGCCCTCCACAAAGTCGGATTTCTTCATGCTCTGCGGATTGACAATACGGATGCTTGCCGCAACGCCAATGTCCTCATCCACCAGCGGTGTTTTCATCACAGCGATACGGATATTTTTACTAAGGTGACCGAGAACAGCAGGGCTTGCGTTATCCAGCACCATGCCAGAAACATGAAGCATACGGCGCACCACATTGATGGCGTGTTCCGGGCTGTCAAAGTGTTCCGGGAGCTTTTCGTTTCTGCCGTCGCTGTACTGGATTTCAATATCCCGCCAGCTATTGATGTCGATCTCTTCGATTCCGGTACCGAAGATATATTTTGTTAAAAACGAGAATTCAGCCATTTCGGTGTAAAGGGTATCCACGAGCTGCTCCCCGGTCATGCCATTTACCGCAATGCGGTAATCCTGCACATACTTGGTGATGTACCGCTTGACCTGTGCTTTGACCTCATCGGTGCCGCCCTCGACAATGAGAGTGGAATACTTGCTTGAGATATATTCCTGCACATCCCGCAGGACAGAGCCGAAGTCCTTTGCATCCTCCTGTGGCGAGAAGAACAGGTCATGGGTACGCAGAACCTTGGTTTCGGATGCTGATTTTAGCTGATCCGGGCTGGATTCCAGAATATTTTTGGGGTTGGCATCCTGTGCCATATCGGAATCATTCGACAAACTTCGCTTTTTCCCTAACATCCGAACACCTCCTTGGAGATCTGCTCGATTGTCTTGCGAAAGCCCCGGCTGTCCTTAAGGCACAGATCCTTGAACAGATCTCCGGCCAGAGCCTGATTGGAAAGCTCATCGGAATGAGGAATCTGAAAGGCCACGCTGCCCAGTACCTGTTCTACATGCTCGCTGGCTTCGTTGCTCTTGATATTGCTGGCCACCTTGTACTGCTTATCCGCATCCCATTTATTGTCCTTAAGCAACGGTAGCTGTGAAGACAGATAGCTGATAGATTTCAAATCGCAATTTACAAGGCGCAAAACAGAATCAGCCTCCATGAGTGACACAGCCGAGAGGATGTCGTTGGCGATATAGCTGCCGCAGTCGATGATGATGTGGGGTGCAATATCCCGCAAATGGTCAATCAGCTCGGAAGCCTGCTCAGCACTGTGTGGCGGATAGGTATATTCATTTTCGCCTTTCAGCATCCCGATGATGGTGAGATAGCTCATTTTTTTGTGGGTGATGCAGTTGTGCTGGATGAGAGAGTCGGTCACATGGGTTGCCGCCAGAATACTGCCCATCGAATGCTCGCTTTCCAGATCCAATGGCGGACAGATACAGGGCAGCATGGGTGCGGTCATATCGCACAAAAGCAACACCACATTTTTCTTCTTGTCTGCCAGATGCTTTGCCAGCTTCACAGCCACAGTGGATTTGCCGGAGCCGGGGCTGCCCCATACAGCAAGTACATGAATGCTGTTTTCCGGTTCCGGTACAGGCTCCCCGGTACGGCGGCTGAAAATGCCGCCTTTCTTAAAATTCAGCATCTATTTGGCCTCCTTTTGTGCAGGGGTATCTGCCGCTGCCTCACTTTCTGTTTTTTCTTCTGCCGATTCTTTACCAGCAGACGGGTACAGCTTCGTCAGCACAGCCTCCTGCGCCTTTACAAATTTGGCGGCGTTCTCCATATCGCCCCGATAGACAAGAGAAATATGCAGCGTACCGTCTGCCTCCAGCATGGCGAGGATTTTGCTCTGCTCCGGTGTAACCAGCAGGGTAACTGTACCGGGCAGCTCCTTTTCGTCCTTATCTTTACTATCTGTCTGTTTACCGGTATTGGCATCGTAGCCGCTGTTGGCGGTGACAGCGATGACCTCCACATACTGCAGCTCCGGAGGAATCACCGTCAAACCCTGCTTTTTATAATCAGGGGCGATCACCGACACGATATCGCCGGAAATCAGCTTGCCGGAAAGTCCTTCTGCAAAGGATTTAACCGATACGGAAATGGCCTGTTTTTCTCCGGTGAGATTGTATAAATAGGCATTTTTAGCGGCTGGCGCATCGGCAATTTTGGAGCTGATGATGTAATCCCCAGCTACCATATCCGCAGAGGCAAATTTTCCGGTGACGGTATCCGAATTACGCACCACATTTTCCGGCAGATTGTAGCCGCCTACCTCAACGGTTTTGATTTTGTCCGACGTGATTTTCTCCCCGGTTTTGATGTCCTTGACTACACGGACAATTTCGACCTTTTTGCTGATGCCGGAATTGAACAGTGGTGTGACCGCAAAGCAGATCAGCAGAGACAAAACAATGCAGATCACGCCGATGACAGTTCTATTTTTGATAAAGCTCATAGCTTCAAACCTCCTTCTTAGTCGCACATATTTTCTGTGGAAAATATAGGTTCGCTGCGCTCACTGTGCGCCTCACGGGTGGGATCAGTCCCCCCGTGTGCCCCCCTGCTCTCCGAGGGGGCAGGAACATTCTTTGTTTTCTCATTTAAAAAGTCCTCCCTTTGTGATGAAATAGGCGGCGATACAGCCTGCCGATAAAAAGGGCGCAAGTGGAAAGTGAACTGAACCAGAGATAACGGACAGGAAATAAAGGGCTCTATCGTAGAGTATCGCAATATTACGCAGCCTGCTGCCGCTTTTCGAGCGGTGTCAGGCTCGTTTTTGTTTGGATACGTTCATTGTTATAAAAATCGATATACTCATCAATGAGTTGCTGTGCTTCGGAAAGTGTAGCTATTTTGTATCGGTGGATGCATTCGGTTTTCAAAATGGAAAAGAAATTTTCAGCTAAAGCGTTGTCATAGCAGTTACCACGTCTTGACATGGACGGTGTAATACCGTAATCTTTAGTCAGGTTGAAATATGCTTGTGAGGTGTATTGAAACCCCTGGTCGCTGTGGAGGCACAACTCCCCAGTGACCATTTCTTTTTTCATAGCGGCCTGGATTGTTTTTAGTACGAGATTGACGGTTTGCTCTGTTCCGGTCTTGTATGCCACGATACTGTTGTCATAGAGGTCACGAATCATTGAAAGATACAGCACTCCCTGTCCTGTATGGATATAAGAAATATCAGTAACCCATTTGGCATTTGGACGGTCAGCATTAAAATCCCGATTCAGAAGATTCTCATATTTGTGTATCTGTTGTCCCATCTGTCGGTACTTTCTACTTCGGCGTATTTTGGAAAGCAATCCGTACTTATTCATAATGCGAAGCACTGTCTTGGGATTAAAATGCAGAAATTTCTTTCGATCAAGCCAAATCTGCACACGGCGATAGCCATAGGTGTTCCCACATAAGCGTTGACATTCTGCTACAAGCGCAGCAAGCTTTGCATCGCGCTTCGGCATATCTTTTCGTTTGACATAGTCATAATATCCGCTGCGGGATACATTGAAAAATTCGCACATGGTACTCACGGGATATTTCTCCCGCCGACAGTGAATCACTTCATATTTAACCTTAGGTCTCACTTCCTTCCAGCGGCGTGAAGAAAATCCCGCAGAAGTTCATTCTCCATCTTCAGACGCTTGTTCTCATATTTGTATTCTGCTAAAGATACTGCCGGTTTTCTACCGCGAGATCTTTTGGGTTCTAAACCTTCTTTTTGCCGTCGCATCTTATTGTTTTCTCTCGTACACATATTTTTGATTGTCTTAAATGGTTTGGCGTATTCTGCTGACAATGATTTGATGGTTTCTCCATTACGGTGCTTCGTTACGATTTCGTCAATAATACTTTGTGGTGTATTCAGTGTTCCTTTTTGTCTGTGCATAGCAAGACCTCCTATCGTAGTTTCAATTCTACGATAGGAGGTCCCTTTTGTCACTGTCTGTTTAAGGTGGTTCAGTTCAAAGGCTTTTACTGCCCTTTGCTTACGCAGATACAGGATAATTCGATAGGCACCATAAAAACATAGCATTGTCGAAAGGCCGAGAATAGTTGCCATAATGCCGCCCGGCAATCCAAGCACAAGACCGGAAGCTGCCATCAACTTTATGTCGCCGCCTCCCATGCCGCCGCAAAGCACAGCGGCAAGGAGAAATGGCAGCCCGGTCAGGATGCCCGGCAAATTCTGCGGCTCTAACACAAGAAATGCGGTCAGGACAATCATAAGATTCAGCCAGTCGGGGATAATCCGGCTTTTCAGATCAATCACCGAGGCCATCAGCAGAAAAGCAATAAAGAGTGCCGCCTGCAGATAGGGCAGCAACCACTGTATGGATTCCACTGGCAGCGGCAGCATCCCAACCGGTCTTACCGGAAAACTAACCGGCATAGTTAAACATTTCTTTGATGCGGCGGGTTAAGGTAGGCAGCAACGTATCACCGAACAGGGTGTACAGACCGGCCAGCAGCAATGCCCCGATGACAACCGCGATTAAAATTTTAATGGCGCTGTCCACGAAACCTTCTCCGCGACGATCCGCGAGAGCGGACTTGGCTACCAACACTTTCAGGGCAACCGTATTGCAGGCATTTACAAACATTTTTTTCATTTCTTATTACCTCCATAAATTTGTTGTATTGGAATTTGGATTTACATACCGCCCATTTGCATGGCAGGCTGGGAAGCCTCCTGCTGTGGTGCGGTATCTGCTTCCTGATGAGGAACAGCGGTTTGATTCTGTGTGATGGCCTGCTGGTAGGCATCCATCACAGCGTTGTGGAGTTGTTCCCGGAACTCCTTTGTCACCGGGAAACAAATTTCCTTATAACCATTTTCCGTCTTGCGGCTTGGCATAGATACGAAAAGTCCATCCCTGCCGCCCTCAATGACCTTGATGCCCCGAACAGCGAGGCAATCGTCTATGGTGGCGGAGGCATATGCCCTGATTCCTCCTTGGGTTCCGGGCGGGTACATGGCTCCGATTTTTACATTTACATCCGGCATGATTTTTCTCCTTTCAGTAAAATAGGTACAAAAAAAGACAGCCTTTGCTGTCGGTGAAACTTAGTTATAGCTGCATGGTCTGTGCTTGGGAAGGCGGCTCGAAGTCAATCTGCTTGAACCCGATTCGGTCGACGTAGTGAAACTCGCTGCCGGTATCATCATAAAGCTCCACCACATCGGACATGGAGAGGGAGTGTCCACTAAACCCAGCCGGATGCTCCGTATTGAATTTGGCGTAGATTCCCTCCAAATCGTTAGTTTCCACCTCGCCGTCATAGACCGCCTCATAATCATGCTGATTCGGTTCTTCGAAGTCTTTCACCATCTGGTCGTAGCCGATAAAGCGCATCAAAATATCAGATTCCGGCTTAAGCTGCCAGATGCGGCAATTTTTCAGCAGGGTGATTTCATGGGTTTCTTTCTGCCCGTTGGAAAGCCGGTCAAACACACCGTCCACCCATTTGACCTCGGACACATCCTTTTGCTTTTCAAGAAAATCATTCAGCTCCGGCGATTCAAACAGCGGATCAACCACAGCTTTGCCATTTGAGAGATACCCTGCAGCATTGCCGTAATAAAGAATAATGTCCTTTTCCATTCTGATGCCACGCATGGCAAATCCCCCTTTCTATGTCATCTGCATTCCTCCATTCTGCGGATTGCGGAATGCTTTCAATTCTTCTTGTGAGGGGTGCAGGAGCTTGCCTCCCTCCATTTCCAGAACGCAGAAATCATTGCGGTCGCAGATCATAATGCGATGCTGAAAGGGACGCTGCATTTCCACATAGTCCATGACCTCTTTTTCACTGCACAGCCAGACACCGGAGGCATAGCGGCCATCGGGCAGGAAGCTGTAACCGCTGTACTTTGGTTCGTGATTCTTTAAATCCAGCGCCCCAACCGGTCTGATTTGAGAAAGCTGGAGCTTTGCCTGATCCGGCAGCAGCTCCGGCTTCAGAACACCAATTACCTCGCCTCGGTTTTTCAGCGAAAACTCGCCAGTATGCAAAGACACGAGAAAGATGGCACAGCCCTTTGAGTTGGCACCGGCTCCGTTTCCGCAGAGGCAGAAAAATAATTGATTCTGGCAATTATGCGGTAGAGCTTCACAGCTTAAAACCACAACCTTGCCCTTGATGGAGCAGGCCGAGCCTGTTTCTATACAATCACTTGCCATATAGGTTTCTTTTGCTTCCATTCTTCACACCTCCTTTTTCTGTTTTAACAGCTCCGTCAGTTCGGCAATCAAGCTTAGGCGGGTATCATCCGGCATGGTCTTAAAGGCGGCACGAACATAGGCTTCCACCGCCTCCGGTGACTGATCACCCACCTCGATGATGTCGACTTTCAGCACAGAAACCTTGCCGTTTGAAACACCGAGACGCACAATATCGCCGTAATCCATGCCTGCGGCGGTACGCAGCTCCTTGGGAATGAGGATACGGCCTTTGCAATCCACCAGCTTATAGATTGGCTTATTCTTCGTCATAGTAATAGCCCCCCTCCGCAAGTGCGGCATAGATTTCATCCATTGGGATGCCAACCGCAGAAAGCATGGACAAAAGCGGCTGGTTTACGGTAAACAGCGGATCATTATTGCCGATGAGGATAGCGCCGGGAACACAGCGGATGTCCAGATCGCCCTCCAGCGGAATTCCTGCGGCTTCTAACAGCTCATGGGGAAGCTGCAGCTCGGTTTGCTCCGGGGATTCCACCGTTTCCTCCAAATGATCGATGCCATCCTTGCTGATGAAAAACTCACCATAGCTGTTGATGGCCTTGACCGGATGATGGGTGAGATAGGCGAGGCTGACGGTATCACCGACCTCCATACACATATTTTTGAGTACGCCGGGCGGCAGAATGATGCTGCCGTCCTCGGCAATTTTTCCTTTGGTTTCTACAATCTTCATAGTTGCCTCCTTTACATCCCCATCTGAGGGGCGGTTGTTTGTTGTTCTTCTGCCGATTTCATTTCACCCACAAAGGCCTGCAGTTCATCCTCTGTCAGCGAGATTTTTGCCTTTTCAAGCTGTTTTAAAAGCTCAGTGACATTTTGGTACTCATCGGTAAGAGCCTGCATTTTTTTACTGTTGTTGTAACCGCCGCAGGTGCGGGTATATGCTTTGAATATGCAGTCATACAGCCCGGTTTCATGATGGGGCAGCACCGAAAGATACAGCCCGACCGTTGCCTTATCCGAGGTGCGGATGTACAGGTCATCATGGACATTTCCTATCACCAATTCCTGTAGACCATTTGTTTTTTCTGAGATAAGGTCTTTAGCCCATCTCATTTGTTCGATAGAATTCATCCTCATCATCTCCATTCTCATCATAGAAAAGGTTCATTTGCCTTGGCTCGGCGTTCTGGCGCTCCTTGGGATCGTAATTTGTGATGATCACTTCCGGATACTCGCAGCCGCTGTCATACCGTTGGGCAAGATTATTAATTCGGGTGACGGACAGGATGTAGAAACCGGCATAAAGCTCTCGGATGTATTCGCAGTCGTTGTAGGATACCATCCACTTGCCCTTGCAGCCTGCCAGCGTATCCCGAAGCCGCACATGATCCTCTTTTCGGAACACTACGGCGTAGTGACCCTCGGTTTCGTAATACGGCGGATCGCAATAAAAAAAGGCATTGTCACGGTCATACTGCCGGATCAATGCCTCAAAATCCTTATTTTCCACCACGGTATTTGCTAATCTGCGGGATGCCTCCCATATCAGGTAAAAGGTCTTTCGCACATCGAAGGGCTGACAGCCGTAGGAGGTGCAGCCGCTGCCGTAGCTGTAGCGAATCAGCTTGTAAAAGGCGGCGGCTCGGCGCACATCGCTTTTCTCAGCATTCTCCAGCATAATTTCTTTCATATCCTCAAATTCCGGTGGAGACAGGTTATGCTGTGCCAGCTCCAGTTCCTCCGACAGATACTTGGCTGTGAATTCCTCTTTTTCAATGAATTTGTGGATGACAGTAAACTCATGCCTTGAATTGATTGGCAGAAATCCGAGGTATCTTAGAAACTCCCATGTTCGGCTTTTTACGCAGTAGAAAAGGTTGGTCAGGTTGGAGTTAAAATCGTTGTAGACCTCCATTGCTTTTTGATCCGGCTTCCTGCCAAACAGTACCCAGCCGCCCCCGCCAAACACCTCAATGTATCTGCCGTAGTCTTTCGGAAACAGTCTGTAAATGAGCTTTCGCAGGGCTTTCTTGCCGCCCACCCAACTGATAAAGCTATTGATAAAAAATCACCTCACTTTCAAACCCGCCACATATTATCCCATCGTCATGTTGCCGAAGCTCTGCTCCGGAGCATTTTTCAGTTCTTCCTCTGTTTTGATAAAGAAGTCATCGCTGCTATCCCAAAAGCTGAGATACAGCTCGCCATCTGGCGTTTTGATTGGTCTTTGCTCCAGCCCCTCTCCGTAGCCGTCACTTTCCTGACCGCACCATTCGGATTTTAGTGCATCAAGTTCAGTATCAGTCAGTTCGCCATAAGTCTTCACTTCCAGAACGCCCCACAACTCGCCGTTCCATTCCTCGACAGTAGGATTCATGCTGTAGACCTTGCTCTTGAGAAGCTCATCCTGCAGATATACTGCAAGGCCGCGATCTCCCTCACTCGGAAGGCGCTCACGCTTAATGGTGGCGAGGATTTCATCCTCATAATCACAAGCCTCGGAAGTGGTGATGTCCTCCGGTTCATTGTCATAATCGCCGTATTCATTCTCCCTGTAGACTTTGGGAAACAGGGGACTGAACAGGCGCAGGGTTTGTAAATTGTTTTGTTCCATGACTTTTCCTCCATTCTATGATCGAATTACCGTTATACCGTGCCGCCTGATGAGAAAGGCATTGATAATCAGGCGAAGCAGCTTGTCATCGATCAGATCCGGATCGCTCAACTCCGATATGGCAATATGGTTTGTACCCTGATAGAGATCCTTGGATGTATGAAATATGGCATAGCCATCCAGATCCACACCGTGGATGCGGATATCCTTAAAGCGGATACTGCTCTGGTCGATGCAGTCTTTTGATTGCTTCCAGAGGAAGGCATCGGAGGTCAGCAGAAAAACAGCCGCCGCATACGCCTCGGAGAGACTGACCAGAGGGAACAACCCACTTTTTCGCACACTTTGGAATCTCCTGCTGTGTTCCGCATTTCTAAAAAACATTGGATTCGCCTCGCTTTCTTTGAGTAACTTCTCAATCCGCGCAGCGAATGTCCGAAGCTGGATTTCTTTGATAAAGAACCGGAGCAGTTCCTCATAGGATACGCATCCGGCCATGATTCGCTCCGGCAGGCAAATGCAGCCTGTGGAGCCACAGCATTTTTTCTTTTCTGTTGTTTGAGTGCAGAACCGGCAATTACAGTTGGGGTTGGCATATATATGACGGCTTCGTATGATTCCGCTGGTGCGGGGACGAAAGCCGGGGATTAATTGCATTTCTATTTCCGTTATGGCGAGAGGTGTTCCTCTCATAAATCTTACAGGCATGATTTTTCATTCCTTTCGTTACGCTCTGCGGGGCAGTGCTTTTTGAAAAATGGCAATAAAAAAAGCGGCTATGTTTTTCAGTTACGAAGAACATAGCCGCTTAAAGGTTACCCGGATGGGAGCGTTATTTGGTTTTCGGATATATGGAAAAGAGGCCATACCGTTTTAAAGTATGACCTCTGGATTTTTAAGTTTTATATGATAGAACCCTCAATTCATAAAAAAGAGGGTGTGCATCTATGAAAAACGGGAGTCTTGAATTTTCCATTCAAAACTCCCGCAACCCGCATAAACACTGGCTTTAAAGGCCATGTATCTATATTGGGCAATTTTCTTGGTGCGGAAGATGGGACTTGAACCCACACGTCATTGACACACGCACCTCAAGCGTGCCTGTCTGCCGATTCCAGCACTTCCGCATATTTCGCAGCCCTTTGTTGTGGCCGCGAAGATTATTTTAACATAGCGGGTGCGCAAAAGTCAAGCCTTGCGTGAACTATTTTTATATGGACAGTGCACAGTATCGATAACTTTGTGACTTTACCTTTTTGCCACATGCAAGGGCAAAATTAAACATTGTTACCATGGACATATTAAACTGAAAAGCTGCTGTGCGCAGGCATTAAAATGCGTAAAGCTAAATCACTTAACAGGTCGTACAATCAGCTTTCAAGAGGTGCTTTTCAAGTGCGCTTGCAAGGCCATCCTGCCAAACGGTGCCAGTAATGTAGTCTGCCGCTCGCTGTAATAATGGGTCTGCGTTGCCCATGGCGATAGAAAAGCCAGCCTGTTGCAACATCGGCAGGTCATTATCTCCATCCCCCACTGCCACCGCATTTTGGGCTTGTAGCCCGTGTGCGGCAAGATAGTGCAACATACCGCTGCCTTTTGTAGTGCCTGCATTATTGTATTCTATCAGCATTTGGTTTTCGCTTGTAAGTTCTAATGTGCTCAGGGCCGAAAGCTTGCTTTTCAGTTGTTCTACCTTTGGGGTATCCAGCAAAACAATACTGCATTTTACCGCAATTTCACGTTGTAAAAACTGCGGCCATTCTTCCGCATCAATGCACTGGGGGATTTCCACACGTGCCCGCTGTGCATGGTCCTGCCAGCCGGGCAGCTTTTGTGCGACGATTTCCAAAAAAGGCTTTTGGGGGTGAAAATGCATTGGTGTTGAAAAGCAAGGCAACACAGGGTAGCTTTTGCATATTTCTATAATACGAAGGCATTGGTCTGCGGGCATGCGGCTGGTGTAAACGACCTCTTGCCCCAAATCGTCTGTATAATACCCCCCGTTTGCCCCGATGACGGGCAACTGAAGCCCCACTGTCTGTAAAATGTCCTGCACCTCGGCAAGGATGCGCCCGGTATTCACAACGACCGGGATACCATTTTCTTTTAAATGCTGAATTGTGTGAACCGTTCGCGGTGAAATATGCCCATTTTCATCCATTGTAGTGCCGTCGATATCAATAAAAACCATTTTTTGCTGCATAACTTCTCCCTGCTCTTTTGCCATTACAAAGCAACTAGCGTACAAACAACATTGTTGGTAAATAAAATAAATAAGGCGCAGTAAAAACAGCAAGCGAAAGGGATAACTGCCGTTTTTGCCGGTCTGTCAGTGGCGCTTTTTTAAAACTGAATTTCAGGTTAAACAAATAAATCATAGCCGCGGCAAGCACAACACAAAGGGTCACCCATAAAAAGCCATAGATGCTTTGAAACGGGTTGTAGTTGACAGAATAGCTGATGTTCTGGTACCACCACTTGCCGGCGATCGGCCCCAATATGCCCTCATCAAGAAACGCCGCCATCAGCATAGCGGCCGTGCCAATGAGGTCTGACAAAAAACCAAACAACCATACTTTTAAAATAACGGGTTTTGCAGTTGCCCAGATATGTTCAATTTTCAGTACTTTCATGGTAAGGGCGACTACTAAAAGGTCAATCACAAAATTGGCCGGTAAAATAACAAGCCATGTCAACGGGAAAATCCAAAGCATCCAGATGGGGAAAATGACATTGTACAGTTTTGTTTTTTTATTTGACACGCTGCACCTCCTTTGTTTTTTAGTGAAACCAAACCAGTGTTTTTACTTTACTTATTCTATTATACAAAAAAGCACTGCTGCTGTACAGGCTTTTGCCTGCCGCAAACTAAGTTAGGCGGCGTTGGACCTAAAGTTTTACAGCGCAATTACAAAAGCAGGCTACCAGAATAAACTGGTAGCCCGCTTTTGTAGGTCTAAATCATATTGACACTGTTCTTGTAGCGCTTACGAACCGCGCCATATTCCATTTTAGGCTTTCCGCTGGTGACAGCCTGCGCATCCACAATCACCTTAATGATGGTGGGGTCACTAGGTACCTCGTACATAGTTTCCATCAGTGTTTGCTCCACTACGCTGCGTAGGCCACGGGCCCCACTTTTCAGCTTAATGGTTTTTTTAGCAATTTCGTGCAGTGCGTCATCTTCAATATCAAGCTCCACATTATCCATGGCAAACATGGCCTTGTATTGCTTGACAAGAGAATTCTTCGGCTCTTTCAGGATACGCACCAAGGAGCCTTCATCCAGCGAATCCAGCACCGTCACGATGGGCAAACGGCCCACCAGTTCCGGGATTAGACCGAACTTCACAAGGTCGTGCGGTTCAACAAGGCGCAGCATCTGCGGGTCGTCCTCTTCTTTTTTAGTGTCCTTTAACTGGCTGCCAAAGCCAAGGCCAGAATTATCGGTACGGTTTTTGATGTGCTTTGAAAGCCCGTCAAAAGCACCACCGCAGATAAAGAGGATGTTCTTTGTGTTGATCTGAATAAACTCTTGCTGCGGGTGCTTGCGCCCGCCCTGCGGCGGTACATTAGCAACCGTGCCTTCGAGTATTTTCAGCAGTGCCTGCTGCACCCCTTCGCCACCAACATCGCGCGTAATGGAGGGGTTTTCACTTTTGCGGGTAATTTTATCAATTTCGTCGATGTAGATAATCCCCCGCTCTGCCTTTTCAATGTCAAAATCGGCAGCCTGAATCAGCTTCAACAGGATATTTTCGACATCTTCACCCACGTACCCCGCTTCTGTCAACGTAGTCGCGTCGGCAATAGCAAAAGGTACTTTCAACATGCGCGCAAGGGTCTGCGCAAGGTAGGTTTTACCCACACCGGACGGGCCAACCAGCAATACGTTGCTTTTTTGCAATTCGACATCATTGCTGTAGTCTTTGTTTAAAATACGCTTATAGTGGTTATACACCGAAACCGCAAGCACACGTTTGGCATCGTCCTGGCCAATCACATACTGGTCCAGCCCGTCTTTGATCTCCTGCGGGGTAAGGACCTTGAATTCCTCACGCGCGGGGGCAGACGTGGCAGGTGCAGCTTTTGCACCCGGTCGGGCGATCCGCTGTGGGGCATTGGGTGCGGATTTGGGGCGCACCCCTTCTTCAGAAAGGAGGGTGCTGCACAGCTCAATGCATTCACTGCAGATGTTGACACCGGGGCCAATGATCATCCGCTCGACCTCGTCCTGGCTTTTACCACAAAAGCTACAGGTGATGTCTTTTTCTTTATTCGCCATGTTTCACCAACTTATTCTTTTACTCAGCGCTTGGAAATCACTGCATCCACAAGGCCATAATCTGCGGCCTGCTGTGCTGTCATGAAATTGTCGCGCTCGGTATCTGCCTGAATACGCTCCAAGGGCTGGCCCGTATACTGGGCATACATTTCGTTCATGCGCTGCCTTGTGCGAACGATATGATCCGCGTGGATTTTAATATCGGTCGCCTGGCCCTGCAAACCGCTCAACAGCGGTTGATGGATCAAGATTTCGCTGTTGGGCAGAGCAAAACGTTTGCCCTTAGCACCAGCGGCCAGCAGGAAAGAACCCATAGAAGCCGCCATGCCAATGCAGGTCGTCGAAACATCGCACTTGATGTACTGCATTGTATCATGAATTGCCATACCGGCGGTGATAGAACCACCGGGGCTGTTGATATAAAGGCTGATATCCTTTTCAGGGTCCTGACCTTCCAGATACAAAAGCTGTGCAACAATTACGCTGGCGGCAGCGTCGCTTACCTCTTCAGACAGTATGACAATGCGGTCATTCAGCAGGCGCGAAAAAATATCATACGACCGCTCGCCGCGGCTTGTCTGTTCAACAACATAAGGGACTAAACTCATTTGCTAACCCTCCAATGTGACTGAACTAAATCAGTCTTTTTTGTCTTTCGCCTCATCTTCCTTAGAGGCTTTTTTCTCAGTAATCTTTGCGTTTGTTTTGATAAAATCGATTGCTTTGTTCACGGCGAGGTCTTTTTTGACATCCTCTACCGGCACAAGGCCGCGCACCTTTTCGATATCCATTTTATAGGCATCGGCAATGCGCTTGATCTCGTTTTCAAGGTCTTCTTCGCTGGCGGTAATGTTTTCCAGCTCGGCCACCTTTTCAAGGGAAAGGCGAACTTTGACTTGCTTTTCCGCCTGTTCGTTGAAGCCTTCGCGGAATTTCTCCATGGTGTTGCCGGTGTATTGCAGGTACATATCCAGTTTCAGGCCCTGCTGCTCCAGCCGGTACTCAAAGTCATGCACCATGTTGTCGACCTGCGTCTCGATCATCGCAGCGGGAATATCCGCAGTCATGCCGGCGACGACCTGGTCAACCAATGCGTTTTCAACTTCAAGGTCATCCTGCTTGTTGGCCTGTTCCTGCTTGTTCTTCACAATGCTCGCGCGCAGCTCGGTCAAGGTGTCATACTCGCTGACATCCTTGGCAAACTCATCGTCCAGTACCGGCAGCTCTTTGGTCTTTACTTCGTGCAGCTTTACCTTAAAGGTAGCAGCTTTGCCCGCAAGCTCAGTTGCCTGATACTCTTCGGGGAACGTGACCTCTACGTCAAACTCTTCGTCTGCCGCGTGGCCGACGACCTGCTCTTCAAAGCCGGGGATAAACTGGCCACTGCCAAGGGTCAGCGAGAAGTTTTCACCTTTGCCGCCCTCGAACGCCACACCGTCCACAAAGCCCTCAAAATCAATCACAGCAATATCGCCATTTTCCGCCTTACCCTCACGGGTGATGGTGCGGGCATTGCGCTGCCGCAGCTGCTCTACTTCGCCGTCGGCCTCTGCGGCCTCTACCGTGTGCACCAGCTTTTCAGCCTTTAAGCCCTTGTAATCGCCAAGGGTAACTTCCGGCTTTACAGTAACAGTCACTTTCAGCAGTGCGCCATCCTCCAAGGTTGCCGAAGTTAGGTCCGCATCAGGGCGGTCTACCGGCTCAATGCCAGCAGTTTTTATTGCTTCTTCATATGCCGCCGGAAACAGGTCATTCACCGCGTCATAATAGAAAACATCCTTGCCATACCGCTGCTCGATGAGGTGGCGGGGGGCTTTGCCCTTGCGAAAGCCGGGGATGTTAAAGTTTTTTGCATTTTTCTTAAACGCCTTGGATACTGCCTCGGCAAACGCCGCGGCATCAATTGCAATTTCAAGTTCTACGCGGCTGTTTTCCAGTTTCTCGGTCTTCTTCAATTCCATGTTATTTCCTCCATAAAAGACATTGCGTTTTATTATACCATATGAGTCATGAATTTTCTATTAAATATTCGGCATTCCGCTCGGCTTTTGTTAATTTTTCTCAAAAATCACTATTGGATTGCATTGCAGGGCCTAATGCGGCCTGAAAAACGTTAGGTCAGCGCACAAAAACCGGGCAAAAGCGCACGGCATCTGCCGAAATCAGGTGGTAAACAATACCGTCAACTTCCCCCTGAATTGCACCGCGGATCGCCCCGCCGTGCAGATGGCCATACCAACACTCTTTGATTTCAAATTCGTGCAACAAAGCAAGCACTTCATCTGCGTTGCCTGCCGGGTAAAGCGGCGGGTAATGTAAAAAGACAAGGCGCTCCGCCGCATCGGCCGCACTTTCCAGTGAGGCACGCAGGCGGCACAACTCGCGGTTCATAATTTTGGCGTCGTGCGGTTCGCCCACATCAAACAGCCAACTGCGGGTGCCGCAAATAGCAAGATCACCCACACGGTAGCTGCTGTTATTTATAAAAGAAATGGTGGTAAACCCGTTGGATGCGCAAAACGCATCCATTTTAGACATTGTGGACCACCAATAATCGTGGTTGCCCTTTAAAATCACTTTGCGGCCGGGCAGCCGTTCGATAAACCGAAAATCCTCTATCGCGTTTTCCAGCTTCATTGCCCAGGAGATATCTCCCGGCAGCACAACGGTGTCCTCGGGGCGCACCAACCTGTTCCAGTTTGCCTCAAGGCGCGGCACGTAGTCTTGCCACCCGCCAAAGATATCCATTGGTTTGTCTGTGCCAAGCGACAGATGCAGATCGGCGATTGCGTAAATCGACATGCTGCCTCCTTTAAGCTATAACGTGCGTGCAATGGCCGCAATTTCATCAGGCTCAATCACACGGCTAAACCGTACCGGCTGCTGGCGCAAAGCGCGCAGCGCAGCGGGCGCTGTGGTGCCGGTCAACTCTTCCAGTGCGGTAAGGTCTGCAAAATCATCACCGGTGCACTTGCCACCCACTGCCGCCAATACCGTAGGCGAAAATTTATAAGGGCTTGCGGTAGAAAGCACTACACAAGGGCCGCCACTGGCTTTGCGCGCAGCGGCGGTTGCAACTGCGGTGTGCGGGTCCAACAGGTAGTGTGCATTGCGAAAGGTCTCACCAATTTCAGCAAAACAGGCTTTCTCCGGGGTGCAGGCAAAGCCAAAACCGGCAAGAATTTTATCATATACGCTTTGAGGTACCGTGTACCGATGCCCGGCCGCAAGCGCCTGCATCAGTTGCACCACCACTTCGCTGTCGCAGCTTTCGTGGTAAAGCAAACGTTCAAAGTTAGAAGAAACAAGAATATCCATGGACGGCGAGGCCGTTTTGTAAAATGGGCGGTTCGCATCATAAACACCGGTGCGGCCAAAATCAGTCAGCACGTTATTGGCGTTGGAGGCACACAGCAGCTGCCCTACCGGTAGACCCATGCGTTTTGCGTAATAGCCGGCAAGAATATCGCCAAAATTACCGGTAGGCACACAAAAATCTACCGTTTCACCGAGCGTAATCTCATTTGTTTTTACAAGATTAAAATACCCGGCAAAATAGTAGACGATCTGGGGCACAAGGCGGCCCCAGTTGATGGAATTTGCGCTGGTGAGATGCTGGTGTTGCTGATCCAGTTCTTTTGCGAGCGCCGTGTCGGTGAATACTTTTTTTACCCCAGTCTGCGCATCGTCAAAATTGCCTTTTACCGCAAATACCGCAACATTATTACCCTGCTGGGTGGTCATTTGCAAACGCTGTATTTCGCTGGTGCCATGGTCGGGGTAAAACACCGCAATTGAAATGCCGGGCAGGTCCTTATACCCCTCCAGCGCAGCTTTGCCTGTATCACCCGAAGTTGCAACTAAAATTTTTGTGGTGCGCGTCTCGTTGTTGATGCGCTTTGCCTCTACCAAAAGGCGCGGCATCAATTGCAGCGCGTAATCTTTAAAGGCACTGGTGGGGCCATGCCAAAGCTCCATGCTGTAAAGGCCCGGCTGCAATTTTACAATCTGAGCGGTTTTACCCTCAAACCGGCCTTCTCCATAGGCAGCAGTAGCCGCTTGCAATAAAAAGTCTTTACTGTAATCTGTGAGATAAAGGCTTAAAATCTCTGCGGCCAGCGCACAGTAATCCAGCTCTTTGATTGAAGCAAGGTTTACCTGTGGAAATTCGGTGGGAACAAATAAGCCGCCATCCTCTGAAATCCCTTGTAAAATAGCCTGCGAAGCCGTAACGCGCAGCGCCGCATTTCGTGTGCTGGTATAAAGCATGTGTTTCCCCTTTCTGGTAAAAGCCCTGGCTGCTTTAAGCCTCAAAGGCGTGTTCAATGCAGTTTAAACGCGTCATGCCTGTATCATTATAATATACTTCAATCACATCAAAGCGAACGGGCTGGTCGTCACTGCCAAATTTTTCAAGGTAAGAGGCAGCGGCAGTGACAATGCGCCGTTGCTTTGCCGGTGTTACTGCTTCACGCGGAGTCAAAAGGCTGCCCTCCGCCCTGGTTTTTACTTCGGTAAACACCAGTACCCCCTGCCCCTGCACGATCAAGTCAATTTCACCCTGACGCGTGCGATAGTTGGAGGCAAGCAATGTATACCCGGCATCGCGGTAAAACTTTGCGGCAGAAACCTCCCCCAACACCCCCACTGTTTTGCGGTCCATTACACGATCCCTCGCTTTTTTAAAAAGCTTTTGCGGTAAAAACTTTGAATCCCATACTGGGCAATGCGCTCGTAATGCAGCTTTGTGGGGTAGCCTTTGTGTTGTTCAAACCCGTATTGCGGGTATTGCTTTGCAAGCTCGACCATATACCTGTCACGTGTGACCTTAGCCAACACCGATGCCGCTGCAATTGACGCGGAGGTCGCATCGCCTTTGACAACAGCCTTTGCCGGAATAGAGAGCGGCGGGCAGCGGTTGCCGTCAATCAGCGCAAGTGCCGGCTGTACCGACAGCCCTTCTACTGCTTGTCGCATGCCTTGCATTGTCGCTTGCAGGATATTGATCTCGTCAATTACATCCGGCCCCACCAGCACAATGTGGTAGCTGATAGCGGCTTCAATGATTTGCGGGTACAGCTCTTCGCGCAGCTTTTCAGACAATTTTTTAGAGTCGTTAAGTTTTTCCAGTACCGGGCCGTTGCCCAGCAGTACAGCCGCCACACAAACCGGCCCTGCCAGCGGGCCACGCCCGGCTTCGTCCACACCGCAAATACTGCCAACCTGCTGCGTTAGGGCGTAGTCATACTCATATAACGGGTTCATGCTTCGGCCTCCGGTTCGCTTTGCACCGGGCGCTCCAGAGAAAGACTGCCCAGCTTGCTGGCACGAAATTCATCCACTACAGTAATGGCGGCACGCTCTAAGTCCACTTCCCCACCCGCAATGCGCATTCCGCGGTTTTTGCCAATTTCGGCAAGCAGGTCGTACCGGTCTTTTTGCAGCTGCTCTTGCGTCAGCTTATACCGCTCTTGCAAACGTTTGGGGTAAAGCTGTTTTACTTCACACAGTAATTCACCCGCTATTTCTTCCATATCAAGGATATCATCCTTAATAGAGCCGATAAAAGCAAGGTTAATTGCAATTTTTTGGTCTTCAAACTTCTTCCACAATACACCCGGCATATCCAACAGGTCATACCCCGTGACGGACACCCACTGTTTACCGCGGGTCACGCCCGGGCGATCCGCCGTTTTTGCACGGGCACTGCCGGTAAAACTGTTGATAAAGGTGGATTTGCCCACATTGGGGATCCCCACCAACATCAAGCGAATGGCAGCCCCAGATGTGCCCTTTTGCTCCCTGCGCTGCAAAAGCGGAGCAAGTGCGCGGTTGATTTCTGCCTTTGTGCTGCCTACCGCCCCCCTGCTTTTGCTGGAAATCGCAATGCAGGAACTTTGCTCACCACGAAAATGCGCGACCCATTGTTTGGTGATGGCAGGGTCGGCAAGGTCGCTTTTATTCAAAATGTAAAGCCGCGGTTTTGCGGCAATCAGCTTTTCAAGCTCCGGGTTCAGGCTGGAGGCCGGGATGCGCGCGTCAAGCAGTACCACCACTGCGTCCACATGGCGCAGCTCGGTGCCGATCAGCCGCAGGGTTTTGGCCATATGGCCCGGAAACCACTGAATCTGGCGCTGATTGATAGAATCACTCATTGAATTGCTCCTATTGAAGTAAAGGGTAAAATACGAAAGAATACCCGCCCCAAAATATCTCGGGTGTCGATAAAGCCGACCTCTGTGTACCGGCTGTCGAGTGAAACTTGCCGGTTATCGCCCAGCACAAACACTTCGCCCGCCGGTACCGTGACAGGGAATGCAACATCCCCTGCACGCTGGGTGGGGGTACCAAGATAGGGCTCGTTCAGTTTTTCGCCGTTTACCCAAACGGTGGCGGTATCAAAATCGATGTTTACGGTGTCACCCGCAAGGCCAATGACTCGTTTTACAATGGGCTCACCGTAATTATTATACCCGTCTACCACAATCACATCCCCATGCTGTGGGGCATAATTGACCCCCTGTACCAGAATTTTATCCCCACTGTTCAGCGTAGGTACCATTGAAGTACCAGACACGGTAGCGGCACGCACTAAGAAAAGGAATACCAGAATCAGCAATGCTGTGGCAAAAGAAAGGCTTTCCATCCACTCAATGGCGCCCTGCGCACGCGCGTAAGGCTGTTTTGGGGTATGTTCCATTTTACGCACCTCTTTTTTCAATACTGGCGCAACTACAAAAGCGCAATGATAAAAAAAGAGAACCAAACCCACCGCCAGCCCCCGCGCCAAAGCGCCGCGCTGCTTGCCTGCATCGCAAGGTGCGGGTTTGATTCCCCTGCATGCGCCACCCGGCGCATAACCATAAAGCAAAAAAGGGACAATGCTTTGTCCCTTTTACAGTGCTTATCTGAGCTGCTCTTTTACCTTAGCGGCCTTGCCTACACGGTCACGCAGATAGTACAGCTTAGCGCGGCGCACACGGCCGGAGCGAACAACTTCAACCTTCTCGACAAACGGAGAGTTTACCGGGAACACACGCTCGACACCAACGCCATAAGCAGTGCGGCGCACGGTAAAGGTTTCGGCTACGCCGCCGTGACGACGGGCAATCACAGTGCCTTCAAACATCTGAATACGGGTGCGCTCGCCTTCTTTGATACGAACTGAAACGCGAACGGTGTCGCCGATGTGAAACTTCGGCTGCTCAGTTTTGACCATACCTTCGGTCATGATTTTCATAGCGTCCATGGGTTTGAATCCTCCATTTTTATCCGACATTCTTACCCGTGGTCAACCGGAACACCGCGGCAGAGGACTGTCTGTTTAATGATTGTCATTATCCCGCTGGGTGGTGCCAACGGCATTAACGCTTAATAAGTTTATCATAAGAGGTCTTAGTTTGCAAGTATTTTCTGGCGTTTTAGCTGGTTTTTGCAGGTTTTCAGCCCAAACCGCGCCATGGCGGCGACACCGGCAGATAAAGTGCCTTGTGAATCAACGCAAACTTGCATATCGGCCGCAACCTGCACGCTACAACCCACTTAGCTGCTGCGCAAAGCGGTGTAAAACCTGCGAAATAAGTTGAGGGTCCACTTCGTGGATGCTTTTTAAGGGTTCTGGCGGCGAGGTGCGGCCTGCAAGGCTTTTTTCGTACCACACCACATCGTGCCAACACCCCAGCTTATAGCCGGTATCGTGAAATACCCCAATGCGTTTAAAGTCCATTTTTTCATGCAAGTGTTCACTGGGCGGGTTTGGTGATGTAATACACCCGTATACATTGCAGATATGTTGCAGCTGCACCAGTTCAATCAGTGCACTGTACAGTACCCTGCCAATGCCTTTTTGCAGGCAGGTGTTATCCAGATAAACCGACAGCTCTGCATTCCACTGGTAGGCCGCACGCTCGGCCTGCCGGTGCGCATAAGCATACCCGATAATGCGGTCATCCTGCTCACAGACAAGATACGGGTAAAAAGAGCTGATTTCGGCAATACGGTGCTCAAATTCTTCTACCGTAGGCACCTCATATTCAAACGTGATGTCGGTCTCTTCTACATAAGGCCGGTAAATCTCAAGCAGGCGCGGCGCGTCTTGTTTGCTTGCAAACCGTAGCGCAAAGTGTCCCATACAAAACCTCCAAATTACACATTGTTCCCAGTGTACTGACACACTGGGAACAAGTCAAGCAGAATATTGCAGGTTGGTATATTTTTGCGGTGGGTTGGTATTTCCCCGTGCCATGCTTTGTTAGCTGGCTACCACAAAACAACTGGCCCGTTTTTTGCAAGCGGTGGCAATGGGCTGCCATGGCGCAGATACTCTGCGGCAAGCTGCGGCATTTCTTCAGTGCCGCGCCACAGCACCTTGCAGCGGCTTAACACCTCGTAGCCACCGGTACCGGTGGCACGGTAATTGCTGGTGCAAAGACGAAATGGCCCGGGCCCAAGCGGGCGCCCATCTGCCCGGCACAGCGTTACAACACGCTGCCCCACCGGGCGGCGCAGGTCAAAAGTATACGAAAGCCCGGCATAAAAATCGTAATTGTAATGCTCTACTTTGGGCTTCAAAAACTCCTCTGCAATACAGGGCTGCCCATCTTGCAGCGCAAAATAGGCGGCACAGCGCTCCAGCGCTTCTTTTAAATCCTGTTGTGTCACCTGTAGCACGACCAGTGTATTGGGAAAAAGATACGCCGCAGTAATGCTGCGCATAGTCACTTCTGCCACAAGGCCGACAGGCTCGTTGCCAAGGCTGGTGCAGGCAAAGTCGGCCCCGGTTGCATCCAGCTGTATCTGGTTAAAAAGTGCGGCTACCCTGCTGCCGGCAAGGGCTGCATTCAGCTTACCCTCCGGCAATACCGGTTCGCTCAATCTGCCCACAGGCAGGTCCAGCCACTGCTGTACCGCTTCTTCCAGCGGCAGCAACGTGTTGTAGGGTTCTTCGGGATGTTGCTGCCCGGCCGCCTTAAACTGCGAGGTGATTTGTACATTCCCCTGTTCTTCCTCTACTTCCACCGCGCAATACCGGCCAGCGCCAGCGGGGGGCTGTACGGTATGTGTTTTGCCTAGCTGTGCAGATTCTACCGGCATGTGCTGGTGCCCGGTCAGCAAAAGGTCATATCCCAGCTCTTCGCAAAGGCGAACCGCAATGTTTTCACCACTGTCGGACAGTACCCTGCCGGTTTCAAGGTCTTTTTCAAACCCGCCGTGGTAGATGCAGATACAAATATCGCAGGCGGGGCGCAATACTTGTAGCGCCTCTTTTGCAGCGATAAATGCATCGGTGATTTTCAGCTCAGTCAAGTTGGCCGGCTGCTCCCACACGTTCACATAATCTGTCACAATGCCAACGAGGCCCACGCACAGCCCGTTTGCAAGGGTGTGTATGGCCGTGGCTTCTAGTGGCAGTTCGCCGCGTAAATCCTGCACATTGGCACATAGGCACCGTGCCTTTAGCGCACGCAAGTAATCGCGCAAGGGGTTATAACCGTAATTGAAATCGTGGTTGCCCAGCGTGACATAATCGTACCCTGCGGCGTTCATTGCCATGGCAATGGGGTGAAATGGCCACTGGGCCGCATGGTCCAGATAATACTGCGAGAATGGGGTACCTTGTAGGGTGTCGCCGCCATCTACAATCAGCGTGTTCCCATCTTTGTGGTATGCGGCGGCAAGGTTTAACAGGCCACACGCACTGGGGGTATGTGCGCCGTATTCTACCGGAAACACATGGCCGTGCGTGTCGGAGGTATAGCACAAATGCAATTGCCGTTTCATCACTTACCCCCTTGCCAGTTTGACGCGAATACGGGTGGATAGCAACTCGATCAGTAACACCAGAACGATCAGCCCCCACAAAATAGAACCAGCTTCGTTCCAGCGGTAGGCGTTCATCGCAAAAATTAGTGGGGCGCCAATGCCGCCGGCACCCACAAGGCCCAGCACGGTGGCATCGCGCAGGTTCATATCAAAGCGGTAGATTGCGGTGGAAGCAAAACCCGGCATCAGTTGTGGCAACACCCCGTAGCGGATTTTTTGCAGGGTATTACAGCCTGTGGCTGTAAGGGATTCCAGCACGCCGGCATCTAAATCCTCAATTGCCTCAATATACATTTTACTCACCATGCCAATGGAGCTAAGCGACATGGTAAGCAGCCCCGCAAACGGCCCTGGGGCAACCATGCGCACAAAAATCAGCCCGTATACAAAGGTGGGCACAGTGCGCACCGCCATGATGAACACGCGTGTAATAAATGCAATGGGCTTTGGCATCAGGTTAGATGCCGATAGAAATGCAAGAGGAATGGCGAGAATGGCACCGACGACTGTGCCTAAAAACGCGATGCAAATCGTCTCTAACAGCAGGTAAGCAACCCCCTGTTTTGTAAAATTGAACAGTAGCCCGGTGTCTGGGTGTAACAAACCGCTTAAAATGTTGAGCGCAATTTTGCCGCCGCCGGTGCTGGACCCGCTGGATTCAATAGCAAGGCCGGACCAGAGTAGCAACACCATCGCCAGCAGCAGCAAAAGCACCTGCGTGACCCAGGTACGGGGGCGCTTTTCATACATATCCGTAATAGAATTTTTCATGGTGTCCCCTCCCCTTTAGGTCAAATGGCGGCGAATTTCGCGGCTGATTGTTTCAATGATAAAGACAGTGACAAACAAGGCAAGCAGAATAATACCGACACTGGGATACTCTCTCCAGCCGATTTTTTCGTTTAAAATCAGCCCGATGCCACCGGCACCCACGTACCCCAAAATAGCGGCATACCGCACGTTGCCCTCAAAGCAAAACAGGCAGTTTGAAAAGTAGGAGGGTGCAACCTGCGGCAAAATGGCAAATATAAATGCACGGGCCTTGGTGGCCCCCATGGACTCCATCGCCTCAAAAGCGCCCATGTCAACCGTTTCAATCTCCTCGTACAGTACTTTGCCAAGGTAAGCAAAGGTAAATACGGCAATGGCAATAGTGCCGGCGAGTGTACCAAGGCCAAAAATATAGGTGGCAATCAGCGCGGTGACGAGTGTGGGCAAGGTGCGCACCAAGCTAAAAAAAAGCCGCATCGCCGCAACCAGCACTTTGCTTTTTACAATATTAGTGGAGGCAAGTGTGGCAAACGGCACCGCTAGCAGTGCCCCCACGGCGGAGCCTAAAAGCGACATCTTAATCGTATCCATCAGCGGTTTCCACACACGGCTCATGTAGCCCCATTCTGGCGGCACCATTCTGGCAAAGATCACAAAAAACTCTTTGCTGCGCCGCGCAACGACCGATAGGTCAAACCCCGTGACCTTAACTGAAATATACGACAGGGCTAAAATCACCAAAATAACGACCGGCGCGCGGGAGCGTGATTTTGCAACGCTTTTGCCATTGGGCAGTGTTGTGACGCGTGGAGGAAAAATTTTGTCATACAGACTCATTTTCGGCCTCCTCCAGCTTGCCATCGTAGATCTGCTCTAACACCTGCGGGGTCACGTCGGCTGCGCTGCCATCGTAGACAATTTCACCGGCACGAATGCCAATCACCCGGCTGGCATGCTGTAAAGCAAGCTCTACGTGGTGGATGTTGATGATTACGGTGATGTTCAGTTCTTGGTTAATGCGTGCAAAGTCCCGCATGACCTGACGTGCGGTCACCGGGTCCAGCGAGGCAACCGGCTCATCTGCCAAAATAATCTGCGGGTTTTGGGCCAGCGTGCGCGCCAGCGCGACCCGCTGCTGCTGCCCACCGGAAAGCTGATCGGCCCGCACATAGGCTTTGTCTAAAATACCAACCTGGTCCAGCGCCTGCAGCGCGGCCAGCTTATCAGCCTTGGGGAAGATGCCCGGCAGTACACGCCACCACGAGAGGTCCGGCACCCGTGCGGCCAGCACATTTTTCAGCACAGTGGTGCGGGTCACAAGGTTGAATGATTGAAAAATCATGCCAATACGGCGCCTAAAACGCCGCAGCGCTTTGCCTTTCAGCGCCATTACATCTACATCATCTACCATCAGCGTGCCGTCTGTCACATCGTGCATCCGGTTGATGGTGCGAATCAGGGTAGACTTACCCGCACCGGAAAGGCCAATCACAGCGACAAACTCACCCTGCTCAATTTTCAGGTTTACATCTTTTAAGGCCTGAAACCCATTGGGGTAAGTTTTCCCCACATGGCTAAAATCGATCATAACGTTTCCTCTCTTCTTTTGGCGTGGGACCGTACGCAAGAAAAGGAGAACAGAGGTTCTGTTCTCCTTTCTCAGGCTTGCGGTTTTTTACACTTAGCCCGCTGCGTTCATCGACTGAATCATCTTCTGCGCGGCGCGCTCGTTGTCATAATCGGAGGACTTTGCTACCTGATAGCCCTTGTGGCTGTAAATTGAGATAACAGCTTTGCCCTCGTCGGTGTTGCCGATATTGATAAAGGCAGTCTGCAAAGCGGTTTTGAAGGCGTCATCCATAATCGGCGAAGTCTTGCTGACCGAAATGGTGTCATTGTAAATGGGGGTGGTCACGCCAACCACCGCGGTGTCATCCCAAATGGAGTTCTTCATGCCATATTCGGTGGTCCACTTATCAACATAGTCGCGACGCGCGTCGGCATAGGTGCAAAGCACGTCGATCTGGCCGGAGGCAAGGCGGGCGAAAGCGCTGCCGTAAGAGTCGGACTGCACTGCGTGCGAAAGGTCGAGGATGCTTTTGCTGAAGTTGTCCTGCAGCCACAGCGACGGGTAAATATAACCAGCGGAGGAAGATGAGCCCATAATGCTCCAGTTTGCACCGTTGATGTCGTCCCAGGTCAAAGCTTCGCCACTGTTGATTTTTGCGGCCAGTGCTTTGCCTTTTTCCGACGGGCCGGTGATGATCAGGCTGCGGTAGAAAGTAACCTGCTTGTCGGTTGCTTCGGTCGGTTTCTGGTCGTTCCAGTCTTTGGCGCTATCAGAATCAATGCTCAGGCCGTCACGGGTCGCCGTCAACAGCACATCACAGCCGTCATCGTACAGGGCATAAGTACCGCCCGGGATCAGGCCTACATCTGCCGTACCGGCGCTCAGCGCTTCGCCCACTGCCTCATAGCTGGTGCCGACAGTGATGTCCACTTCGCCGACATCATAACCCTGTTTTGCAAGCTCATCGGTCAAAAGCTGCTTGAGCGGTTCGGTCGCAGTGATGATTTCATCCGGCTCGCGAGAAGGGACAAACGCGACCGTCAGCTTGTCGATCGTTTTGTTTGCAGCAACCGCAGACGAAGCCGCGGTGCTGGATGCCGCAGCAGACGAAGCGGGGGTGCTGCCGCAGCCAGCCAGCAGGCTAGCACACAGCAGGCCGGTCAAAAGAAGCGTCGATGCTTTTTTCATACTCAATTTCCTCCAATTTTTGTTTCACAATTCCGATATTACCATCTATACCAGCGGCGCCGGTTGGCTTCGCCGTACTGTAAAGGGATTTCCCTTTGCAATCTTTCTAATGTACCTTTTCAGGCGGTATCTCCTATTTTAATATGGGTCGGCACGGTGACCGTCATGGGTTGGCCGCGTTTTTGGCCAATGCGCCTAAGTAGCAGTTCGATCGCGTTTTGCCATACATAATCCGGGAACATTTCGATACACGTACCGGTAGGCCATTTGCTTTGCAGGGTTTCGATGTCCTGGTAAATTACGACCGCCACATCTTTTGGCACCCGCAGGCCCAACTCACGAAATGCCTCCAGCGCACCTTCAGCAACTTCGTCGCTACCAAGCAGCATGGCTTCTGCAAGGCCACCGTTTTTTGCGGCTTGCATTGCCATGTCGTACCCATTTTGTTTGCTGATTTCGCCCACATGGAATACGGCCGGGTCATATTGGCCCCTCTCGCTTAAAATACGCCGCAGTGCTTCAAGGCGGTGGGTACCAATCTGTACTGCACCCGTTTGATACAGCCCGCCAATATACCCCACGCCGGTATAGCGCTTTTGGTCCAGCAGATAATCGACCATTTGTGCCATGCCGCGGTCGAAATCCACCTGCACCTGGTCATATTCGTAGTCCTGCCGGTCGGAGTTCACAAAAACAATATAATAAGAAAGGCTGCGCAAAAAAGACATTTCTTCTTCACTGAACACCCCAAAGGCGATTACCCCGTCTACCTGCTGTTGTTTGCCAAAAACAAGGCGAACAAACTCTACTTCGTACTGGTCGGTCATCATTTGTACTAGGCACGCAAGGGACGACAAACGCACATTGGGCCTGTCCTGGCGAATGATACGCCAGTCGGCGACCCCCAATGTCAGGGTGCGGCGGCTCATGGCCGCCTTGCGTTGTTTGGGTGGCACATAGCCAAGGTCGTGTGCTGCGCGAATGATTTGTTTGCGCACTTCCAGTGAAACCGAAAGGTTGTCATCGCGGTTTAATACCCGCGACACCGCTGCGGCCGACACCCCCGCCGCCTGTGCCACGTCTTTGATCGTCGCCATACCCCAGCCCCTTTCTGTCTGTACCCATTATACGGAACTCGCTCTGAAAGCACAATAATATTTACTAAATTTTTACTAAAAGTTTGTTCGAAAATGACATTGAGAAAAATTTTTACCTTGGCGGCCCGTACGCTCTTGCCAATAGCGCGTTTTTTCTGCCTGCAAAGGCAGACTTTTATATAAATTACATGACATGGGCAGGCTTGCTAAAGATAGTAAAGTCAAAACGTTGCTTTGCCGCCGCTAAGGCAATTACCCGAAAGCCGCCACTTTATTATGGCGGTTTACCTTTACTAAATATACGTGGGGCAGGATGTGTTTCATTTCATCTACGCGCAACGGGTTACCGGTTAATTGCTGCAAATAAAAAGCATGCTTTTTATTTGCAGGCATACCAAAAACGTTGTGATACAAATGTGTTCCCCTACTCTTTTACCTTAAAGAAAGTGCATTACGGACAATAAAATCAATAAACTTGGTGATTTCGCACAAATTGTTATATTTTTAACAAACAAATATGATGAAACTTGATCCTATCTTTTTTGCGAATATATTGTTAAAATAATATCAAGGGTTAACGCAATGAAATCCGATGCAGGTTGCCGCAGTTTCTCTGTAATGAGAGGGGCAGAAAACTGCGGCGGGCTGCTGCACAGTCTACGGGTAGTTGCGGGCTCCCTGCCCTTCCCTTATTTATGGCTGCAGTCTGCGGCCGCGTTTGATCACAATCAGATGGGAGAGTATGAAGATGAAAACAGCTCAGGAAGTCAAGACGGGAATTGTAGACAGCCCCGAAACTCTCGACGCCAAAATCGCCGAGGTACGGGAAGCCCAGCGGATTTTCTCTACCTATACGCAAGAGCAGGTTGACAAGATTTTTCTTGCGGCCGCAACTGCGGCAAACCAGGCGCGCATCCCCCTTGCCAAGATGGCAGTAAAAGAAACCGGCATGGGCATTGTGGAAGATAAGGTCATTAAAAACCACTACGCAGCCGAATATATTTACAATGCTTACAAAAACACCAAGACCTGTGGTGTGATTGAAGAGGATACCTCCTTTGGCATTAAGAAAATCGCCGAGCCTATCGGTGTAATCGCGGCGGTCATCCCCACAACAAACCCCACCTCTACCGCTATTTTTAAAACGCTGATTGCGCTGAAAACGCGCAATGGTATCATCATCAGCCCGCACCCCCGCGCAAAAGGGTGCACCATCGCCGCCGCAAAGGTAGTGCTGGACGCAGCAGTTGCAGCCGGTGCCCCCGCCGGTATTATTGGCTGGGTGGACGTGCCCTCGCTTGAAATGACCAATACCGTAATGAAAGAAGCAGATATCATCCTTGCAACCGGCGGCCCCGGCATGGTCAAGGCGGCGTATTCTTCCGGCAAACCGGCCCTTGGTGTCGGCCCCGGCAACACCCCCGCTATCATTGATGATACGGCAGATATTCTGCTGGCGGTCAACTCGATTATCCATTCTAAAACCTTTGATAACGGCATGATCTGTGCATCCGAGCAGTCTGTCATCGTGCTGGAAAAAGTGTATAATGAAGCCAAGAAAGAATTTAAAGCGCGCGGGTGCTACTTTTTAAATGCAGATGAAACCGAAAAGGTACGCAAGACCATTTTGATCAACGGCGCACTAAACGCCCGCATTGTTGGCCAAAGCGCTTTCACCATTGCAAAACTAGCCGGTGTCACCGTGCCGGAGGATGCCAAAATCCTGATTGGTGAAGTGACCAGCGTGGAATTGTCGGAGGAGTTTGCACACGAAAAGCTCTCCCCTGTTTTGGCCATGTATAAAGCAAAAGATTTTGCCGATGCACTGGACAAAGCCAGCCACCTGATTGCCGACGGTGGGTTTGGCCACACCTCTTCGCTGTATCTCAACGCAACCACCGAGCAAGAAAAAATGCAACAGTTTGCCGCACGGATGAAAACCTGCCGCGTGCTCATTAACACCCCCTCAGCGCAGGGCGGCATTGGCGATTTGTATAACTTTAAGCTTGCTCCTTCGCTGACACTGGGCTGCGGCTCTTGGGGCGGCAACTCGGTTTCTGAAAACGTCGGCGTCAAACATCTGCTCAACATCAAAACCGTTGCCGAGAGGAGAGAAAATATGCTTTGGTTTAGAACCCCGGGCAAGGTGTACCACAAAAAAGGTTGCCTGCCGGTTGCGCTGGATGAACTGAAAAATGTCATGGGCAAAAAGAAAGCCTTTATCGTGACCGACTCTTTCCTGTACAACAACGGCTATACCAAAAGCATTACCGACAAGCTGGATGAAATGGGGATTCGCCACACCACGTTCTATGATGTTGCACCGGACCCCACCCTTGCCTGTGCCAAAGAGGGCGCAGCTGCGATGAACGCGTTTCAGCCGGACTGCATCATTGCCCTTGGCGGTGGCTCGGCCATGGATGCCGGCAAAATCATGTGGGTGATGTACGAGCACCCGGAAGCCGATTTTATGGATATGGCAATGCGCTTTATGGATATTCGCAAGCGCGTGTACACCTTCCCCAAAATGGGCGAAAAGGCCTACTTTATCGCAGTGCCCACCTCGGCAGGTACCGGCAGTGAGGTCACCCCGTTTGCGGTCATCACCGACGAAAAGACCGGTGTAAAATACCCGCTGGCCGATTATGAGCTGCTGCCCAATATGGCAATTATTGATGCCGATTTGATGATGAATATGCCGAAAGGCTTGACCTCTGCTTCCGGCATTGACTCCATGACCCATGCTCTAGAGGCCTACGCTGCCATGCTGGCCACCCCATACACTGACGGCCTTGCCATTGAGGCACTGAAATTGATCTTTAAATATCTGCCGCGCGCCTATGAGAATGGCCCGAATGACCCCGAAGCCCGTGAGCAGATGGCCAATGCTTCTACCATGGCCGGTATGGCGTTTGCCAACGCATTCCTTGGTGTTTGCCACTCGATGGCCCACAAACTGGGGGCGTTCCATCACTTGCCCCACGGCATTGCCAATGCGCTGATGATCAGCGAAGTGATTCGCTTTAATGCCAGCGAGACCCCCCGCAAGATGGGTACTTTCCCGCAGTATGCGTACCCGCACACGATGGAGCGCTATGCTGAAATTGCCACTGCAATGGGCCTTGGCGGCAAAACCGCAGAGGAAAAGGTAGAAAACCTGATTGCCGCGGTGGAAGAGCTGAAAGCGAAAATTGGCATTAAAAAGACGATTAAAGATTATGGTGTGGACGAAAAGGACTTCCTTGACCGCTTGGACGCGATGGTGGAGCAGGCCTTTGATGACCAGTGCACCGGTGCCAACCCCCGTTACCCGCTGATGAGCGAAATCAAGCAGATGTACCTGAAAGCCTATTACGGCAAATAAAAGGCACCGCGCTTGACGATGTTTCAACGCAGGCCCCGTCCCTTTCTTCTTGCCTGCTGGCCCAATTTAAACGAAGCGAATCATTTTAAGGAGGCGTAACGGTAATGAAACTCGATCATGTCATCGCGTCGCGAAGCGACAAAACCGTATATCGTGACGGCAATTGTTCAATTAAGGTCTTTAGCGAAAATTACTCTAAAGCAAGTGTACTGAATGAAGCACTCAATCAGGCTCGCGTAGAAGAAATTGGGCTTCACATCCCCAGAGTACTTGAAGTTGGTAAAATTGATGGCAAATGGGCCATCACCTCTGAATTCATTGAGGGTAAAACCCTAGCAGAGCTGATGCAGGAGCACCCCGAAAAAACAGATGAATACCTTGAAACCTTTGTCAATTTGCAGCTTGAGGTACACGGCAAAAAATCCCCGCTGCTCAACCACCTGCGCGACAAGATGCACCGTAAAATCAGCGAAAGCGTGCTGGACGCGACCACAAGGTACGAGCTGCATATGCGCTTGGACGGCATGCCTAAACACGACAAGGTGTGCCATGGCGATTTTAACCCCGCCAACGTCATTATCACCCCACGCGGCAATGCGTTTATTATCGATTGGTCGCATGCCACACAGGGCAATGCCAGCGCCGACGTTGCGCGCACCTACCTGCTGTTCTGCCTGCAGGGCAAGCAAGAGCTTGCCGACAAGTACCTAAATTTATTCTGCAAAAAAAGCGACACTCCGCGGCAGTATGTCGAAAAATGGCTGCCTATTGTTGCCGCGTCGCAGTCGGTTAAAGGCAAACCCGAAGAGAAAGAATTTTTGCTGCGCTGGGTAGATGTATTCGACTACGAATAACTTCTTTTAACTACTACTCTCCCCTTTTGAACCAGACACAGAGAGGGCCTGCTTTTTACAGCAGGCCCTCTCTGTTTTTGTGGGCGAAAAATCATTATTCAAAAACCGTACCGTCCGGCAATAAAAACTGGGTGCGACAGACAGAAAGCAAATTCACTGGTGCTTTACCCCCACCCGGTGCAGCAAATAGTTTGCGAGGGTCAAACCCAGCGGGGTGGCTGCGCGGCACCGTTAAATCAAGGCAGGCCATTCTACTGCGCATGTTTTGAAATATCCACTGGTAATACATAGTCGTGCTGCATAACGGCCCGGGTGTCACCTCGCGGGGCAGCGCACCCGTTTGACGCAAAAGCTGCTCTGCTGTGGCACAACCCTTTGCACCAGCGCGCAGGCAAAGCAGGTAACGCACTGCCGTGATTTCTGCCGCTGAATGTCGTACCGGTGTCACTGCAAAAACTTGTAACCCGGCAGGCATTACACCGTTTAAGGCCCCAAAAATGGCGTCCGGGTCAAAAAAAGCGTCTGGCATTTCAAAGTCGAAACATTCTGTATTGCTTTCTACCCCAACTGCAAGCGGGGCAATAAAATGCAGCGCACTTTTGCCAAGCACAGTATTGCAGAACGGCAGGCGGCTGCGAAAAAAAGCCTGGCGAATACTTTTGCGCAAATTGAGCTGAGACAGTGGCAGTGCAGAACCTGTGCGCGCAAACCAAACCCTAACCTGCTGCCTCATGGTATCTGCCCCCTACCTTAAATATTAATACCCAGTATTTGTTATTTACTATAACAAAATTTCCTGCCCGGCGCAATGCCCGGCAAACTAAAACCCAACAAAACGGATACCGCATCTGCATTTTTAGCAAAGTGGGTATCAAACCTTAAAATAAAGCAGCCTTTACCTGCAAAGCTAAAAGACTTTACAGATAGAGGCTGCTTTCAAACAAACAGTTTTATTTTAAAAATTCACAAATGGCAGCGGCCGCTGTTTTGCCGGCGCCCATGGCAGAGATCACTGTTGCAGCACCGGTTACGGCATCGCCGCCAGCCCACACGGCGTCTTTGGAGGTATGCATATAATCATCCACCACAAAGCAACCGCGGCGGTTGGTTTCAAGGTCTGGCGTGGTTTTTTTGATGAGCGGGTTCGGGCTGGTGCCAATCGCCATAATCACTGTGTCGACCGGCAGGTCAAACTCCGAGCCGGCCACCGGTACCGGCCGCCTGCGGCCACTGGCGTCCGGCTCGCCCAGTTGCATTTTAACACAGCGCAGCGCCCTGACATGCGCGGTTTCGTCACCCAAAATCTCAACCGGGTTCATCAGCGTACGAAAAACAATGCCCTCTTCCTCGGCGTGTTCTACCTCTTCTTTTCTGGCGGGCATTTCTTCCATGCTGCGCCGGTACACAATAGAAACCTCCTGTGCACCCATGCGCAATGCACAGCGGGCGGCATCCATCGCGACGTTACCGCCGCCTACCACGGCAACGCGCCCAGCAGTGGAGAGCGGTGTTTGTGCGTCTTTGCGGTAAGCCTTCATCAAATTAATGCGCGTGAGGTATTCATTTGCAGAATAGACACCCAGCAGCATTTCGCCGAGAATGCCCATAAAGTTTGGCAGCCCCGCCCCGGTAGAAATAAAGACCGCCTCATATCCTGCTGCCAGCAGTTCATCCACCGAGCAGATGCGCCCAACCACCTGGTTGGTGCGTATTTCCACCCCTAGTGCGCGCAGCCCGTCAACCTCTTTTGCCACAATGGATTTCGGCAGGCGAAATTCCGGGATGCCATAAGACAGTACCCCACCGGCAAGGTGCAGCGATTCAAATATCGTCACGCTGTGCCCGCAGCGTGCAAGGTCACCCGCACAAGTAAGGCCGGCGGGCCCTGCCCCCACCACCGCTACACGGTGGCCGGTAGACACCGGTTTTACAGCCGGCTCTTCGGGCTGTGCATTGTGCCAATCGGCAACAAAGCGCTCTAAGCGGCCAATGGCAACCGGCTGGCCCTTAATGCCACGCACACAGTTCTTTTCGCACTGGCTTTCTTGCGGGCACACACGGCCACAAACAGCAGGCAGGGCCGAATGTTGGTGGATCGACTCAAACGATGCCGCAAGGTCCCCCGCAGCAAGCTTGCTGATAAAATCCGGGATTTCAATATGTACCGGGCAACCTTCGACACAGGGTTTGTTTTTGCAGTTTAGGCAACGCTGTGCTTCATCAATTGCAGTCTCATAGCTGTAACCCAGTGCCACCTCGTTAAAATTGGTACGGCGTTCTTCTGGCGGCTGCAACGGCATGGTGTTACGCTCTAGCGACATGTTTGGCATGGTTTACACCCCCATCAAGCGGCAAACATGGTCGCGGTTTGCAGCCTCTTTTTCACGGAACGTCCCGTTTCTGCGCATCAGCTCATCGAAATCCACCTGATGCCCGTCGAAATCCGGCCCGTCCACACAGGCGAATTTCACTTCGCCGCCCACAGTCACCCGGCAGCCGCCGCACATGCCGGTACCGTCGATCATAATGGGGTTCAAACTGACCGTGGTGGGGATATTAAACTGTTTAGTCACATTGCAAACGGCGCGCATCATGGGCACAGGGCCAATGGCGATGACATGGTCGTACCCCGCCCCCGCTTCGATTTGGGCTTGTAAAATATTAGTCACAAAACCCTGTTGGCCGTAGCTGCCGTCATCGGTGGCAAGTAGCAGCTGGTCACAGGCGGCTTTCATCTCTTCTTCTAAAATCACAATATCGCGGCTGCGAAACCCGGCAATCAAATCAACGGTGGTGCCCGCCGCATGCAGGTACTTTGCTTGTGGGTAGGCAATAGCGCAACCAACGCCGCCACCCACGACCGCTACCTTTTTATACCCATCCAATGGTGTGGGGGCACCCAAGGGGCCCGCAACATCAGTGATTGAATCGCCCTGTTTTAGGGCACCCAACAACATCGTTGTTGCACCCACCTTTTGAAAGACGATCTGGATCGTGCCCGCCTCGCGGTCATAATCCTCTATTGTCAGCGGAATACGCTCCCCCATGTCGCCGATATGCACCATGACAAACTGTCCGGGTAGCGCTTTCTTTGCAATACCCGGCGCTTTCAAGCGCAGCAGGGTTGTAGTCGCGTTCAGCTCTCGTTTTTCAAGAATACGGTTCAAGTCTTTTCCATCCCCCTATACGCACCATGGCAACGGCATACCTGCCGCGGTGCAAATTCTTGTCTATTATACAACAACCGCACCCAAAAGTACAACGCAAAAACCGGCAAAGCCTTTTGTGGCCTTGCCGGTTTGTTGTTTTTATTTTGCCAATGCATCCAGCGCAATTTGTGTGTATAGTGCTACACCAGTTTCAAAAGCATCTTCTTCAATCACAAAATGGTCACTGTGTTGCGGGGCGGTACCGCCGCCACCCAGCATATAAAAAGAAGCCGGTGCATACGCGGTGTACTCTGCAAAATCTTCGCCACCCATTTGCTTATTTAAACGAATGATATGGGCTTCATCGGTAATTTTGCGGGCTGCTGCAAACCCAAGCTCAGTCATGTCGTGATCATTGATCAGCACATCGGTAATGCTGTCGTATTCCACCTCTGCTTCGGCACGGAACGTGGCTGCAGTCTCTTTTGCAATACGCTCTACGACACCCGGCAACTTTGCATGGGTCTCACGGCTAAAGCTGCGAATCGTGCCTTCCAGTACCGCTTCGCCCGCGATAATATTAAACCGGGTACCGGAGTGGAAGGACCCCACTGTTACAACAAGCGGGTCGCCGGGGGCAAACTCGCGGCTGACCATGGTTTGCAGGTTCATCACCAGCGCACTGCCTGCTACCACTGCATCTACACCGGTCTCCGGCATGGCACCATGGCATGCTTTGCCTTTCATGATAATTTTAAATTGGTCGGTGGCGGCAGTCAGCGGGCCCTCGTTGCCGCCAATAACACCAACCGGGATCTGGGCCACAATGTGGATACCAAAAATAGAATCTACATTTTCAAGTGCCCCTTGTTTAATGGCAAGCTTGGCACCCTTGCCAATTTCTTCGGCGGGCTGAAAAATAAACCGCACGCTGCCGCTAAAGCTGTCGCGCAGGCCGTTCAACACCTTTACGGCACCCAGCAACATGGCGGTATGGGTGTCGTGGCCACAAGCATGCATAAAACCATCGTTTACGCTTGCAAACGGTAGGCCAGTTTTTTCTGTAATGCTCAACGCATCAATATCGCCGCGCAGTGCCACGCGTTTGCCGGGCCCTTTGCCCTCAATTTCTGCAATAATGCCGGTGGGGTCCAGCCGACGATAGGTCACCCCCATCTTATCCAGTTCTTCTGCAATGCGGTCGGTAGTGCGGAACTCTTGAAGGCTGGCCTCCGGGTGCTGATGCAAATCACGACGAAATGCAATGACTTCCGGCTGCACTTCACGTGCAAGTTTACGAATATCCATTCTTTTGGGTCCCTCTTTCTGCAAAAATGCTTTTTTCTATGATAACGCAATTTTATAGAGCCGACAACAGAAAAAGTGCCCAAAGTTATAAAACTCGGGCACTTTTGTTATAATAAAGCCTTAATTTGTCAGGCTTTCCCTTTTATCAAGCTAATCAGCCTGCCAAGCAACGTCCCCTTGCGGCCAGCAGGGCGCAACAGACGCTTGCATTCTTTTGCAGAGAGTTCTGCACGGTAAGCCATGTAATAGTGGTTCCATGCGTCGGCAAAGTAATGATACATTTCCATTTGGCCATCGACGATCTCTTCGCCGCCGGCACGCTTTACTTTGATATAGGTACCATCTTGCTGCATCAGCCGGGTATTGACATTATCTTTTAACTGGCACTGCAAAATATCGATCAGCATTTTTTTAATTGCAGCATCTTCAATACGCACACCAATTTCGACTCTGCGCTCGGTATTACGGGTCAAAAAGTCGCCGGACGCAATATAGACCCGCTGGTTTTCACCGGTACCAAACACATAAATTCTGCTGTGCTCGAGGTACCGCCCCACAATGCTGTGCACTTGAATATGCTCTGTTTGGCCCGGCATCCCCGCTTTAAAGCAGCAGATGCCGCGCACAATCATATCCACCGTAATGCCTGCACAGCTTGCCTCGGAAAGCTTTAAAATCAAGTCTCGGTCGCTGACAGAATTACATTTTAATAAAATGGCAGCTTCACGCCCGGCACGTTTTGCATCAATCTCTCGCTGTATTTCCTCCATCAAAACCGATTTAAAGCGGCAAGGGGCCGCAAGCAGGCGGTCTGTTTGGGTTGTCACTTTTTCAAGCGCAAGGTCGTTAAACACTTCGGCAACTTCTTCGCCAAGTGCTTGGTTGGCACTTAAAAAAGCAAGGTCAGTGTATAGCTCTGCCGTTTTTTCGTTGTAATTGCCGGTGCCAATTTGCGTAATATATTGAAACTGGCCACCCACTTTACGAGTAATCAAGGTCAGTTTGGAATGCACTTTATAATCTTCAAACCCATAAATCACGGTACAGCCCGCGCTTTCCAACTGTTTGGACCAATCAATATTGTTCTGCTCGTCAAACCGCGCGCGCAACTCTACGATCGTCACGACTTCTTTGCCGTTTTCCGCTGCGCTCATCAGGGCCTCTACAATTTTAGAATCCGTCGCCATGCGGTATAGCGTCATTTTAATCGAGACCACTGCCGGGTCGGCTGCAGCGTCCTGCAATAGCTGAATAAAGGGGCGGATACTCTGGTACGGATATGCCACCAGCACATCCTGCTTTTGCACCGCCTTCGTCAGGCTGAAATCCGGCGCAGGCAACAGCGGGCGCACCGGCGTGTAAAACAACTGGTTAAGCCCTTCTTTTGAAAGTCGCCCCGCCAACATGCGGGTGAAACTCATATCCAGTGGTGCAGATTGCCGAAAGCTCTGCCGCTCATCCAAAAGCAGTTTGTGGCACAAAAAACTGGCAACATCCTGTGAGGTTTTGGGCGAAAATTGCAGCCGCACCGCAGCGAGCTTGCGCCGCTTTTTCAAAAGCTCACTCATCACTTCACGGTAATCAATATCCTGGTCTTGCATACCCTCCTGAATATTAATGTCCGCATTGCGTGTCACACGAAATACAAAACTTTCCAGCACTGCATAACGGCCAAATGCCAAATGCGCAAAATGCCGCACAACATCTTCTACCGGGGCAAAATGGGTGACATTGTTTTCTTTAATGAAGATTAAGCGGTCAAACTGGCTGCTGATGGGAATAAGGCCAAATGATTCATTCCCGGTGTCCTTCTCGCGTACACGGGCACCAATATACACTTCAAGGTTGCGTAAAAATGGAAACGGGTGCCGCCGGTCGATGATCTGCGGTGAAAGCACCGGGTAGAGTTCTGAAAGGAAATACTTTTTCCAAACTCGCTCGTCGTCCTTTGAAATATTTTCAAAATCGACCTTTTGATACCCAAATTCGGCTAGGCGCTCAAACAGCTTTACCAGAATTTTGTCGCAAATACTCTGCAACTCTTCGGCAACGGGCATAATGGCACGCAGCTGTGCATTGGGTGTCATATTTGTCTTGTTTTCCCGTTTTTCTTCTTTCAGCAATGTTTGGTCATACAAGGAACCAACCCGGATCATAAAAAACTCATCCAGATTGCTGGCATAAATCGACGCAAAATTCAACTGCTCGGCAAGGGGGACGCTTTTGTCTTTTGCAAGCTCCAGCACCCGACGGTCGAATTCCAACCAGCTCAGCTCACGGTTGATAAAAATTGTGTCCTTTTCAGTTGTGCCATTCACGGTGATCCCTCGCTTTTTCGATACCCCTAAATCTAAATACAGATGTGGGGTTTAATTTTTTCTAAAATACCCTCGCCAATGCCGTCGACCTGTAGTAGTTGCTCCGGCTCGGTAAACGGGCCATTTGCATCACGGTAAGCTACAATGGCAGCCGCCTTTTTTTCGCCAATGCCTGGCAATGCAGTAAGGTCTGCTGCACTGGCCGTGTTGATATTCAGCCGGTCATTTTGCACCGTGGTGATGGTCGATATCGCCCCTTGGTGTGGCGGCTTACTTGACCACACCGGCGGGTAATACCACACAGCTACAACCAGTAAACCGGCAAATAACAGGCAAAATAATGCCACTGTATGCCGACAAAACCACTCTTTAATGCCCATATTGGCGGATTAGGCTGTACAGCAACTGTGCAACGCCCCCATCTGTGCAGGACAATACCTGTTGTTCTGCGTGCAGCTTTAGTTCCGGTACGGCATTTTCAACCGCAACAGGGTGGCCCGCTGCCTGCAACATAGGGATATCATTGAAATAATCCCCCACAGCTACCACATCTTCCAGTGCTGTGCCGGTCAACTCACAAAGCTCACGCAGGCCGGCACCCTTGTCTATCCCCTGCGGCATCAGCTCAAAATAGGTAGAGCTGGTTGCAATAAAATAGGCACCTTCCCACACGTGCTCAGCCGCAATACGCTCCAACTGCGCAACCTGCGCAGGGGCCGCCGCAAACAGCACTTTATACCATGCACCGGGGATCTGATCCAGCTCCGCTACCGTATAAGCCAGACTTTCGTGCTCAGTGTGTCGGCAGGCCCATTCGCCACATATCGGTAGATACAGTCGGCCATCCGCTGCAAAAATTTCGACCCCGACACCAGGCACGGCTTCAGAAAGAGTACGAATTGCTTCCAGTGCTGTTACCTTGGGCAGATAATGCTCACTGACTGCAAATTCTTCATGATAATCATATAACATCGCACCATTGAATACAATGGCAGGGGCGCCAAGCGGCAGGTTACCCAGCGCCAAGCGCGCCGATTCTACACTGCGCCCGCTTGCAATTGTAAAGCGGCCGCCCAGTGTTTGAAACAGGCGTATCATGGCAATATTGCAGCTCGGCAAGCCCTCCTGTGCTGTCAGCAGGGTGCCATCCAGGTCGCTGACAACAAGTAAGTCCCCCAGAGTTTTACTCATACGTTTTCTTCCCTTTGCAGTTTCTGTAAAAAGTTTGTAAAATACTGTGGCAGAGGTGCGGTAAACTCTAAATATGCCCCAGTGCGCGGGTGTAAAAAGCCCAATGTGCCCGCATGCAGGCATTGCCCGCCCAGTGCGGTAATCACGTTTTTAGGGCCATAAACCGCATCCCCTGCAACCGGGTGCCCAATACTGGCCATGTGCACCCTGATTTGGTGTGTGCGCCCTGTTTTTAGCCGTAGCTCAATGTGGGTAAACCCGTGATACCTTGCGACGACACGATAAGTTGTCACGGCCGTTTTGGCATGTTTTTGTGTGACCGCCATTTTTTTGCGATCCCGTTCACTGCGGCCAATTGAAGCATCCACCATACCGGTATCCTCTTTGAGGCCACCATAAACCACTGCCTGATAAACCCGTGTCATGCTGTGGTCTGCCAGTTGCTTTGCAAGGCCGGCATGTGCAAAATCATTTTTCGCGACGACCAGCAAGCCGCTGGTGTCTTTGTCGATGCGATGCACAATACCGGGGCGCAGTTCGCCCCCGACCCCGGAAAGGCTGTCTTTACAATGCCACAACAGGGCATTGACCAACGTGCCGTCATAGTTGCCCGGCGCGGGGTGTACCACCATGCCTTTGGGCTTGTTGACCACCAGCAAATCTGCGTCCTCATAATACACATCCAGCGGGATATGCTGTGCACCGATTTGCGTTTCTATGGGGGGCGGCACCGTGCAGTGTACGATGCTACCGGTTTTGAGCCTTGTGTTTTTGGCAACCGGCCGGCCATCCACTGTAACATGATTTTTCGCAATCAGTTGCTGTACCGCACTGCGGGAAAGTTCTGCAACATGCTCCGCCAAAAAAGTATCCAGCCGGCTGCCGTCCTCTACGAGTTGCACCTCAAACTGCATGGCGCTACTGCACATGGTGCTCGCCCTGTTCTTCCATCGCGTTTTTTACTGGCTCTAAACCCGCTGCCGGTTTTGCCGCTGCTGTTTCTTTTTGCTTTTTTTGTGCAATTTCGCTGCGCAGGTAATAAACGACCAAAAGCGCAACGCCAATGGTGACAAAACAATCAGCAACATTAAATACTGCAAAATTGACAAAAGTTGTCGCAAAAAAATCTACTACATAACCGTTTACAATGCGGTCGATCAAATTGCCAATGCCACCAGCTTCAATTAAAAGCAGGCCCGCGTAGGCCAATGGCTGCAATTTGTTGCGACGCAACAGTAAAAGATACAGCACCACAAGCAGTGCGGCGGTGGTGACCCCCACTAAAAACCATTGGCCCCACGAACGTCCGGAAAACATACTAAAAGCTGCCCCGTCATTTAGGATATAACGAAATTCCATAATGCCCGGTAGAAATGGAACTACTTTGTCTGGTGCAAGGGCAAGGGTGGCCCAATATTTCGTAAGCTGGTCAAGCCCAACCATCGCCAAAATAGAAAAAACAGTAAAGAGCATGAATATCGGCCTTTCTGCGCAACGCGCAAGGATTGAAATAAGAATAAACTACAGGGCACTTTATTACAAAATAGCGGTGCCCTTTTGCATTCCCGGCAGGCGCTGGGTACGCTTTTGTGCACCGCTATCTGTTACGGGCAAGCCCGCATTTTTTTAAGATTCAATAATAGAAGCACAGCGTGCACAAAGGGTGGGGTGTGCGGCATGGCTGCCCACATCCTGTGTGTACATCCAGCAACGGGCACATTTTTCGCCATCGGCATGGTCCACTTTAACAGCAAGGCCTTCCAGCTCGCCCTTGCGGCCCTCGTCACCCTTGGTAACGGTGACACTGGAGACGATGCAAAGCTCTGCAAGGCGGCTTTCCAGCGGCTTTGCAAACGCATAAACGGCATCACTGCAATTCAGCGTCAGCTTAGCTTCCAGCGACGCGCCAATCACTTTGGCGTTACGGGCTTCTTCCAGCGCCTTGCGCACATCGTCACGAATGGCAATAATCTCGTCCCATTTGATCCATTCTTCTTGTGTTAAGTGGTAAGTGTCGCCGCTTTCCAGTTGCTCCATCGCCACATACTTTTGTTTGCCGGTAAAGCTTGGCACATAGTCCCAGATCTCCTGCGACGTAAACGCCAGAATCGGGGCAATCAGCTTGGTGAGCGAGACCAGAATGCGGTACATCGCCGTCTGTGCCGCCCGCCGGGTAGTGCTGTCCGCTTTATTAATATAAAGGCGGTCTTTGATCACATCCAGGTAGAAGTTGGACATGTCCACCACACAGAACTTGTGAACACTTTGGTACACCTTATGGAAGTCATAGGTGTCGTATGCTTCCTTGGCGGTGCGCACCAGGCGGTCACTGGCCGCAAGCGCCCAACGGTCGAGCTCGGTCAAATCACTCTCGCCAGCAATCTCGCTATTGGGGTCAAAATCCGACAGGTTGCCAATCATAAACCGGGCTGTGTTGCGGATCTTGCGGTAAGCTTCAGAAAGCTGTTTCAAAATCTCTTTACTGATGCGCACATCGACCTGATAATCAGACGATGCGACCCACAGGCGGATAATATCCGCGCCGTAATCCTTGATGATCTCTTCCGGCTCAATGCCGTTGCCCAGAGATTTGGACATCTTGCGGCCCTCGCCGTCCACTACCCAGCCACAGCTGAGCACATTGCGATACGGTGCCACACCACGGCAGGCGACCGAGGTGAGCAGGCTGGATTGGAACCATCCACGGTACTGGTCTGCACCCTCTAGGTACAGATCGCAAGGCCAAGTCAGCTCCGGCCGGGTTTCCAATACAGCAACATGGCTGGAGCCAGAATCAAACCAGACATCCATGATGTCGGTATCTTTCTCAAATTCAGTGCCGCCACAGTTTTCGCATTTGGTACCTGCCGGCAGAATGTCTGCGGCATCATATCTGTACCATGCATCACTGCCCTCTTTGCGGAACAACTCGCTGACAGCCTTGATAGAATCATCGGTGATGTGGTATTTCCCACATTTTTTACAGTAGAACGCCGGGATTGGCACGCCCCAGGTGCGCTGGCGCGAAATGCACCAGTCATTGCGGTCGCGCACCATGCCCATCATGCGCTCCTTGCCCCATTCCGGCACCCATTTAACACTTTCAATGGCGCGGTAGGTCTCTTCTTTAAAGGCATCAATACTGCAGAACCACTGCTCTGTCGCGCGGAAAATGATGGGGTTGTGGCAGCGCCAGCAATGCGGGTATTGGTGCGTCAGGTGCTTGGTACCCAAAAGGTGCCCGCTTTCCCGAATTGCTTTTAAAATAACAGGGTTTGCATCCCAAACCGAAAGCCCGGCAAACTGGCCAGCCTCTGCGGTCAGCACGCCGGCATCGTCCACAGGCACCACAATCGGCAGCTGCGGGTAAAATTTCTGACAGACTTCAAAGTCCTCAACACCATGGCCGGGCGCCGTGTGTACACAGCCGGTACCAGATTCCAGTGTGACGTGGTCACCCAGAATAATCAAAGATTTGCGGTCGAGGAACGGGTGCTGGGTTTCGATCAGCTCCAGCTCGCTGCCCTTTACCGGGGCGCCAACAATTTCATACTCGGTAATATCACAGTCAGCCATGGTCGCTTCTACCAGTGCTTCTGCCATCACATAATAGGTATCGCCCACCCGTACAAACACATAATCAAAATCCGGCCCAAGGCAAATTGCCACGTTAGCGGGCAGTGTCCATGTTGTAGTGGTCCAAATGACAAACCGTGTTTTCTCAGCAGGGATACCTGCTTTTGCAAGCGCACCATTATCTTTTGTCACCTGAAACCCGACATAGATAGAATCGCACGGGTCGTCGGCGTATTCGATTTCTGCTTCGGCCAGCGCAGTTTTGTCGTTCGGGCACCAGTAAACGGCTTTCAGCCCTTTATAGATATAACCTTTTTTGGCCATCTCGCCAAATACTTCAATCTGCTTTGCCTCAAATTCGGGGTTCAATGTCAAATAAGGGTCTTTAAAATCGCCAAGTACGCCAAGGCGCTGAAATTGGCCCGACATTTTATCGACAAATTTAAGTGCAAATTCTTTGCAGATACGGCGCAGCTCCAACTTTGAAATGGAGGATTTATTCTCCCCTGCCGCAGTGAGTGCTTTTAGCTCAATGGGCAGGCCGTGCGTGTCATAACCGGGTACGTAAGGAGAACAAAAGCCATTCATATTTTTGTAACGCACGACAATATCTTTTACAATTTTGTTGAGCGACGTACCCATATGAATATTGCCGTTTGCGTACGGGGGGCCGTCGTGCAGCACATATTTGGGGCGGCCTTCATTATTTGCAACTACTTTTTCATACAGATCATTCGCCAGCCAGTCTGCCAACATCTGCGGCTCTTTTTGCGGCAGCCCCGCGCGCATGCTGAAATCCGTTTTCGGCAAATTCAAAGTCTTGTTATAATCTTCCTGCACAGATAATCTCTCCTAATCTTGTTTCAGAATACCATTCAAGAATCAGTCGGCATCCTTATTTAATACCGCGTCTTCATAGCTATCTACAATTGAACCGATAGCGTCGTCTACGGATGCCTCTACCAGCTCAGCGGTAATTTCTTCATCGGTATCCTGAGAGACCTCGTCCTGTGCGGCAGGCGGCTCCTGTGCTTGCTGCCCTTCCGGGGCATAAGCTTCGCCAAACACTTCTTTGTGGGCATGGTCAATATGGCGGTCGATTTTGGAAAGCGACTCAATGTGCTGCTGATAAAGCTCCAACACTGCGCCCTTAAAAGAGACAATCTCTGTTTCCATGTTGCGCAGATTGTCCTTTTTCTCCCGCTCGCGCTCTTCCGCCGCGTCTAAAATGCGCTGCGCCCTGCTGGTGGCTTCGCGCATTAAAGAATCCGCCTTTGCCTTTGCCTCGTGAATTACGTTTTCACCCAGCCGCTGTGCATTGATGAGGGCCGATTTCAGCGTATTTTCCTGATCTCGGTATTCCTCCACCTTTTGGGCAAGGATATACAGCTTTTTCTCAAGGTCTTCTTTCTCAGAGCTCAGCTGATCTACCCCGGCTGCGACCTGCTCTAAAAACGCATCAACATCCTCCGGCCGATAGCCACGCATCGATTTTTCAAATGTTACGGTTCTGATTTCTTCTGATGTCAACATTGAGTACCACCTCAATCAGTATTTTATACAAGTTATAAAAACACGACCCTTTTTTGAAAGACCACCCACCTGATCAACGCTTACACGGCCAACTCCACGCACTGTAATCTGGTCCTTTTCTGCCAATGTGGTGCTGACAGAAGTGCAAAGCTGATGGTTGATCTGCACACGGCCACTGCGCACCAGTTCACTCGCCGCCTCGCGGCCCATCTTGAGCGCCCCTGCCAGCACAGCATCCAGCCGCAAAGAAGAAACACTGAACGTACTGCTTTGCCCTTGTGCCGGTGCAAGCTGCGGCGGTGGGCTGCAGCTTATAGCTTTTACGTGCACCGGCCCAACCTCGCGAAGTTCTTGTGTAATCAAGCCTTCCGCCTGCTGTAAAACGAAGGCATAAGCGTGCTGGTCTTCCGGCAAAATATCCCCAACGAGCTCACGCCGCAACCCAAGGCCCAAAAGAGCACCAAGGCAATCTCGGTGGGCAAGCACGGTACCCTGTGGTGCCGCAATATCAACGCAGCGAATGGGGAAACTTTGCGGCACAGGCACCTCGTCTAAATAGACAGCAAGCACCTTTCGCTCGGCAAGCGTATGGCCGCCGAAAAAAAGGTGCTTGAGCCAACCGGACTTTGCCAGTTGGGCTTCACACAATTCCTGCTGGCGCTCATCCAAAAAGCCCATATACTGCACCTGGCCACTGTCTTCACAGCGGCCCACCAATGCAGCCACCCGTTTACAGAGAATTTTTTCTTCCGCGGTGCTTGCTGGTCGATATCCACCCAATCAGAAAAACACCCCGTTGCTCTCAAGCTCATCTAAAAGGTCCCCCATAATATCGACATTATAGGGGGTGATGATAAACGTACTGTTTGCTACACGCTTGATTTGGCCCTTGTTGGCATAAGCGACACCAGACAAAAAGTCGACCAGACGACGAGAAATATCTTTATTGGTCGACTCAAGGTTCAGCACCACGGTACGCTTTGCGTTCAGGTGGTCTGCAACCGCACTGGCATCGTCAAACCGCTCCGGCTTTACCAGCACGACCTGAAGTTGTGTCGTCGCGTTGATATTAACGACCTTGTTGCTTTTGCGCTGCTGCTGGGCAGACGCTTCAGGGGCCTCGTATGCGTCATCTTGCTCCGGCGCATAGGCCGAATTATTCTGGTTGATAAAATCCACGTCGTCGTCGTATTCTTCGTACTCTTCTTCCGGCACACCCATAAGGCCGCCGAGTTTCTTAAAAATTCCCATAATCAGTGCACCCTGCCTTTGCATCTTCATTCAATTGGCCCGCCCCGTTTGCGGCGGGCCTCATACAAGCATTGTTACTAATATTATCACTTTTTTTCGTTGCAATGTCAACAAAAGCGATGAAAATAGTTGCTTTTGTGCGAATAAACCTTGTTGGGCCAGCTTTGTTGCCGTTACAACAGCTTACCGGCATAAAGGTTTTTACCTGAAACAATAATTTCGTCGTAAAGCAGTACTTCGTTTTTTAAACTCGCATCATCCGACCCAAGTTGTACTTTTGCCGGTACTACTACATACTGAGCGGTCTCAAAAATTGGATAAATTTTTTTAAACTCCACAATATTGCCGTATTTCACATAAATACCACGCTGTTGCGTGCCGTCATCCATTGTGACAATGTGCACTGCAGATTGCGCAATGCGCACACCATCATATCGTTTGAACGAAATCTGTGCTGTACCAGCACGCAGGTTAATGGTTTCTGCATTGATATAATCGCACTTGAGTTTAATTTTTGCGGGGCCACCATCACTGGCACGCTCTACCCCCACCACCGTGGCCGGGATCTGTTTCGCCCCGGTATAATCAAAATCAATTTCAACTGAAATTGTACCGCCGTCTGCAATAAAGCGTTTTGCACTGGCATCATCCACCACACAATAGTAATACCACTCGTACCCGTTCACCAGCTTACCCGCGCTGTCCTTCATCTCGCCACCCGGCGCATCGGCAAGGGCGGCAACCTGTGCCGCATCCATTGCGTCTAGCGCCTGCGGCGTTAAAGTTTGCTCCAGCCCATCGGTCATGGATGAAAAGTAGCCGCCGGGGGCCGGGGCCGACAAATAAACCGCTTCCCCCGCCGCTGCGGCAGCGGCATCCCGCTGCTCGGTAAGCGCCGCAATGCGCGCACTGAAATCGACAGCTGTACCCGTGGCAACCTGCAACCGGTTGACTGCCAATGTTGCCGCTGTTTTTGCAGAGGCAAGGCCTGTATAATTACCACTGTCAACCACTCTCAGCAGGCTGAACAAACCGTCTTGCTGCTGCTTGAGCAATGTGTCAATATCTCCACCGCCTGCAAGAGACTGGGATTGAGACTGCGTCAACATGGCAAGCTCGCTGGAAAGGCGGTCTGCCCGGGCAGCATTTTCTGCCTGCGTGCTGTCGCTGAATACCCTTTCTACCGAAGCCCCTGCAGAAACACGGGTGCCATCGGCGACCAAGTAACTGCGCACTGTGGAAGCATCACTGATGGGCACTTCATCACGCACAATCACCCCGTTGGTGCTTACGGCATCCGCAAGGGTCGACTGCACCGCAGTTTCCACTTCATACCCGCGAAACAGCACCGGCAACAGTTGCACCGCAAGATAGACCACCGGCACTACCAGCACCAGTACAGCAGCGGTACGCAAAAAGCTTTGCTTACTCATCGTCCTGGGCATCTGCCGCAAAGGTTACGTTTTTGGCAGGGATAATCGTTGAAATGGCGTGCTTATAAACCATATTCTGCTTACCGTCGCAATCCAGCATCACAACAAAACTGTCAAAGCCCCTTACGGTGCCCCGCAGCTGATACCCGCTAAGCAGGTACACCGTCAGCGGGGTGCGCTCTTTGCGTACCGTGTTGAGAAATAGGTCCTGCAAGTTCATATTTTTCATCTTGATTCATCCTTCCCGGTTGCCGGTGGCAACCGAACGGTTTTGCCGCTTTTCTCTATTTTACGCCTCATCCGCAAAAAACGGCTGCAAAAATGGGCCGGGCTGCGGGTCGGCGGCGTTAAGCCAGTGAATTTGTTCCATGCGGCCAAACCAGGTCATTTGGCGCTTGGCATAGTTACGGGTCGCTTGTTTGAGTTTTTGTACACAATCTTCGAGTGGCTGCTGCCCTTCAATAAACGGGAACAATTCTTTATAACCGATGGCCTGCACTGCAGTACGCCATTCATCCCGGTGGGCAAACACCAGCTTTGCCTCCGCTAGCAGCCCCTCGCTCATCATTTCATCAACCCGCGCATTGATCATGGTATAAAGCTGTTCACGGTCGTCGTACCGCAGCCCCAGCAACAACGCGTCGTATGGCTGGCTTGCCGGCCTCGATGCGGCACGCTGGGCAGCGAGCGTTTGGCCTGTTACTTTGTAAAACTCCAACGCACGCAGTACCCGTTTAAGGTTGTTGGGGTGCACCTGCGCGGCCGTTTCAGGGTCAACACTTACAAGCTGTTCGTACATTGCCTCGTTACCAAGCTGCTCGGCCTGCAAAAATAGTTCTTTGCGAATCTCGGCTTTTTCTCCTTCTTGCGAAAATGAAATGCCTTCAATCAGCGAAGAAATGTACAACCCCGTGCCACCCGCAATGATGGGCAAATGGCCCCGCGCCGCAATTTCAGTGATTTTCAAGTGGGCCGTCTCTACAAAATCCGCCACGCTGAAAAGCTGCTGCGGCTCGCAGATGTCAATGAGATGGTGCGGCACGGCTGCGCGCTGGGCTGCGGTTGCCTTTGCCGTGCCGATATCCAGCCCGCGGTAGATCTGCATAGAATCTGTCGAGATGATTTCGCCATGATACTGCCGCGCAAGCCGCAAAGCGAGTGAGGTTTTACCGCTGGCGGTCGGCCCCACCACAACTAGAACTTTTTGTTTATTCTCTGCGCCCAAATTGCTTTTCCAGCTCCTTTTGCGACAGATGGATCAGCACCGGCCTGCCGTGGGGGCAAAACGGCGGAACCACCCCGTCTAAAATATCTTTGGCAAGGCTAAGCAATGTTTGCGCCGGGTTTTGATCTCCTGCCTTAATGGCGGCGCGGCAGGCAATGGAATGCAGCACCCAGTCGGTTTTTTCACTCAAAGTATCGTGCGCATTCACTGCAAGTTTTGCCGCAATTTCTTCGGTCAGGCGTTCTACGTTTTCTGCCGGCACGTTGGCGGGCACCGCACGCACCAGCACACTGGCCCCGCCAAAATCCTCCACTTCAAAGCCTGCGTCTGCAAGCAGCGTTTCATCTGCAAGCAGGGCGTTTTTTTCTGTGGCAGAAAGCACAACACTCACTGGAGTCATCAGCAACTGTCCATCCACTTTACCATACCCCGCAACCAACTTTTCATACAAAATACGCTCATGTGCGGCGTGTTTGTCAATCAAAATCAGCTCGTCGCGGTACTGGGCCAAAATATAGGTGCGAAACGCTTCACCCACGTAGCACAGCGGCTCTTGGGGTTCTGCTGCAACAGTTTCCGGCTCCAAATCATGATGTAAAGCAGATTCACTTGTCGGATATAAAGGCTCTGTTTGTATGGTTTTTGGGGGCGACTCCTGCTGCCAAGGGGCCGGGGTTTCCCGCTGGGTCTTTTCAATATCCAGCGCAGCAAGGTCGCTTTGTGTGTAGTACGGCACAGCACTTTCTTGCCGCAGAATACCTAGGGCTGACGGGGGCTGTTCTGCCAGCTGCGGTGCAATGACCTGCGGGGTTGCCCCCGGCATTTCGATCTGCATTACCTTTTGCAATGGTGCACTGTTGTTTGGTGCCGTTTGTACACGGGGCCGAACTTCGCCCTGTGGTGACTGCTGTGGCAGTGCAGAGGAGGCATCATCGAAATGCAGCGTTTTTTGCGGGGCATCTGGTTTTGTCACCGCTGCACGCACCGCCTGATAAACCGCATCAAACACCAGCTTTGCATCGGCAAACCGCACCTGCGTTTTGGCGGGGTGCACGTTGACATCCACCCTGTCCAGCGGCAACGTGAGGTTCAGTACACAACCAGGGAATCGCCCCTGCATCGCAAGGCCTTTGTACGCGGCCTCAAGGGCTGCCATTAAAGTGCGGTCAGCTACGTAACGATTGTTCACATAAAAAAACTGCATCGACCTGCTGCCGCGGCTGGCAATGGGGGCTGTAACATAACCGGTCACCCGCATAACCCCCAGTGTGTGGTCCACCGGCAACAGGTTTTTAGCAAAGTCTCGCGAAAGCACTTCATACACCGCGCTCATGGTCTCGCCGTCGCCCGGCGTGTGAAACAGCTCTTTGCCCTCGCGCACAAAGCGAAACGCAATTTCAGGGTGGGCAAGCGCCTGCCGCAGCACCACATCACCCACGTAATTGCCCTCGCTGGTGTCTTTTTTCAAAAATTTCATTCTGGCAGGTACATTAAAAAACAAATCACGCACCATAATAGTGGTACCCACCGGCCTTGCAGCCACTTCGCGCGAAAGCTCTTCCCCGCCTTGCTGGCGGTATAGACAGGCAAATTCATCTGCCTCGGTACGGGTCAGCAGTTCTACTTTTGCAACCGAAGAAATGCTGGCCAGCGCTTCGCCGCGAAAACCCAGTGTGCTAATCGCAGTAAGATCCGCCTCTTTTTCTATTTTGCTGGTCGCATGGCGAATAAATGCCGTTGCAATATATTCGGCCTCAATTCCGCTGCCGTTATCACTCACTTCAATACTGCCAATACCTCCGTGATTAATTGTAACTGAAATAAAGGTGCTGCCCGCATCAATAGAATTTTCTATCAGCTCTTTCACCACCGAGGACGGCCGTTCTACCACCTCGCCCGCGGCAATCAGCTCTGCCGTGTGCTTATCCAGTACATGGATCACTGCCACTGTCTTCACCTGCCTTTTGTGTGTTCCTGCTTTTTATAGCTGCTGTTTCAGTTCATACAGCACATTCAGCGCTTCCAATGGGGTCAAGGTCTCCACATCCAGCTCTTGCAGCCTCTGCAAAATACCGGGCGGGGTCTCAACTGCCTCAAACTTTTCGTAGCTGGTAAAATCCAGCTGCGTCACTTCATTTGCAGTGGTCGTGCTGCTTTCCAGCACTTTTAGAACCTCTTTGGCACGGCTGATGATCTCCTGTGGCAAGCCCGCAAGTTTTGCGACCTCAATGCCATAGCTGTCATCTGCCGGGCCCCGCACAATGCGGCGTAAAAACGTGATATCGTCCCCGCGTTTTTTTACCGCGATGTTGTAATTTTTCACCCCATCGATTGCGTTTTCAAGGTCAGTCAGCTCGTGGTAGTGGGTGGCAAACAGCGTTTTACACGCGGGCCCCACAGTTTTGGACGCAATATGCTCTACTACTGCGCGGGCAATGCTCATACCATCAAAGGTAGAAGTACCACGGCCAATCTCATCCAACACAACCAGGCTTTTAGGGGTGGCGTTCTTTAAGATTTCAGAAACCTCAGTCATTTCGACCATAAAAGTGGATTTGCCCGCAGACAGGTCATCCGAGGCCCCGATGCGGGTAAAAATACTGTCCACAACACCCACTTGTGCGGCACGGGCCGGTACAAAGCTGCCAATTTGGGCCATCAGCGCAATGAGTGCGTTCTGGCGCATATAAGTGCTTTTACCGGCCATGTTAGGCCCGGTGATGATCAGCATGCGGTTGTCTGCACAGTCAAGCCGGGTATCATTGGGCACAAATAGCCCACCGCTCATCACCTGCTCCACCACCGGGTGGCGGCCCTGCTCAATCACCAGTTCATCCCCCGCGTCCACCTGTGGGCGGGTGTAGCTGTTTTTCACGGCTGCTTCTGCAAACCCTGCAAGCACATCCAGTTGCGCCAGTGCCGCAGCGGTCGATTGGATGCGGGCCAACTGGGCTGCGATGGCCTGCAACAACTGGTCAAACAATTCGCGCTCCAGTACAATCAACCGTTCACTGGCGCCCAAAATTTTGTTTTCCAGCTGTTTCAATTCATCTGTGATGTAGCGTTCTGCGTTTGCCAGTGTTTGCTTGCGCACAAAATGCGGCGGAATGGGGGTAGACACTGCGCGAGAAACCTCAATGTAATAGCCAAACACACGGTTATAGCCTATTTTTAACTTGGAAATACCCGTCTCTTCCCGCAAGCGGGATTCAAGGTCGGTCAGGTAGCCTTTGCCACCGTGCATAATGTCGCGCAGTTCATCCACGTCGCTGTTGTAGCCGGTGCGTATCACACCGCCCTCTTTCATGCTGGAGGGCGCGTTTTCATCAATTGCCGTTTCTATCAGCTCTTTGATGTCCTGCAGCGGGTCAATTGCGCCATGAATCGCGCAAAGCCCGTCACTGCTGCAACCCGCCAAAAGGGCAAGAAGGCTGGGCAAGTAACCGCAGGTGGAGGCCAGCGCATAAATTTCGCGCGGGCTGGCCGACCCATAAATCACGCGGGTCATCAACCGCTCCATGTCAAACACGTGCGATAATGTATCCCGCACATCGGCCCGCAGCACATTTTTGCCGTATAACTCCTCTACTGCATCCAGCCGCGCCTGAATGGCCGCGACGTCTAAAAGCGGCTGTTCCACCCAAGTACGCACCAACCGCTTACCCATAGCGGTTTGGGTTTTATCCAGCACCCAAAGCAGTGTTCCTTTTTTTTCTCGGCCACGCAACGTCTCTGTCAGTTCAAGGTTCGCCCGTGTGGTGGGTGAAAGCTGCATGTACTGGCTGCCAGAATATGCATCCACTGTTTTTAACCGCTCAATACCACGCTTTTGCGTGCGCGCAAGGTACGCCAGCAACGCCGCCACTGCCAAAAAGGCAGGGCTGTTTTTGTGGATACCGGTCGTTGTCTCATAAGCAGCACCAAACTGCTGCGAAAGCCGTTGATGCGACGAAGACGGGTCGTAATCCTCTTCATCCATCAACTCTACCGAACAGCTGAGGTGTGCTTTAATATACGCCGTAACCACCTTGTAATCCAGAATTTCCTTGCCAAACAGCAATTCACTGGGCAAAAAGCGGCAAAGCTCGCCGATGATCTGCGCGGGCAGGTCTTTGCCTGTCAATTGTGTCACATGACAGGTGCCCGTTGAAATATCCGCAAAGCAGATACCTACAACATCGTCCCGAATGGCAACCGAGCCAATATAGTTATTTTTGGCGTCATCCAGCATGCTGCTTTCGATTACCGTGCCGGGGGTCACCACCCGGATAATATCCCTCTTTACAAGGCCTTTTGCTTTTGCCGGGTCTTCGGTTTGCTCGCAAATGGCAACCTTATATCCCTTTGCAATCAACCGTGCAATATAGGTTTCACTGGCGTGGTAGGGCACACCGCACATTGGCGCGCGCTCGTCTTGACCACAGTCGCGGCCCGTCAGGGTCAGCTCTAGCTCGCGCGAAGCGAGTAGCGCATCTTCATAAAACATCTCATAAAAATCGCCCAAGCGAAAAAACAGTATCGTATCCTGATACTGCTTTTTGATTTCAAAGTACTGTTTCATCATCGGCGAAAGCTCTGCCAAATTTTGCACCACCCAAGGGCCACGCCCCTGCGGCGTGGCACAATTTTTAAAATGAGCAACATGCTGTAAGGTAAAAACGCGCGGCGTCGGCCGTTGGGCCGGCCGCCGCGCGGTCAAATCTTAGTGGCAGCCACTGCAGCTGGAGCAACTGCCGCTGCAGGAGCTGGGTTCTTGCACCGTCATCGGGTCACCACCGTTGACTGCGGTCGTTAGAATGGAGTTAATGTACTGCATCATCTGGTCAACATCACTTTTGGCCTCGTTATAAGCCTGCATACTTTCGTTATCCATAATATCGGTATAGATGCTTTGCACCTTTTCATTCAACTGGGCAATGCGGTCGGCATCCTTATCCGATTTGCTGACCTCGTTATTCAGGTCAATACGGGCAAGGTTAAAATCGCCGATTTGCTTTTGCAGTTCTTCGTCCGCATCATTTAAGCGGCGGGCGTTTTCTAAAATCTGGTAACGCTGGTCCTTTTGAATTTCCATCCCAAGGTTGCGTGTCATTTCAATAATATCCATAAAAGTCTCCTTTTAATTCATTTTACTGTTGTGCCACACCGCAGCCACGGCCTTATTTTTGCAGGGTGCCCTGCAGGTAAACGCCTTTGCTGCCGGTAATCTGCACGGTTGCAAATTGTCCAATTAAAGCGTTGTCGCCGGTAAACTCTGCCAAAAGGTTGTTGTCTAGCCGGCCGGTCAACTGCCCATCCTCACGCCCTTCGCCCTCAACCAGCACACGGTATTGCCGGCCTTTGAACGAGGCGATTTTATCCATCGTAATTTCTTCCTGAATATCCACAAGGCGGTTCAGCCGTGCGGCCTTTACTTCGCGCGGGGTCTCATCTGGCAGCAGCGCCGCCTGAGTGCCGTTGCGCTTTGAAAAAATAAAGGTAAATAGTTGAATATACCCCATGCGCTTTACCAATTCAACTGTCTGCTCAAAATCCGCTTCAGTCTCACCGGGGAACCCAACAATAATGTCGCTGGAGAAAGTCATCTCCGGCACGGTCTCCTTAGCATACTCCATCAGGTTTTCGTACTGGGCAACGTCGTACTTGCGGTTCATCTGGGTCAAAATGCGGTCTGACCCGCTTTGTACCGGGAGATGCAAGTTTTTGCAGATCTTGTCGTGTGCCGCCATCGTGTCCACCAGTTTGCGACTGGCGTCCTTGGGGTGGCTGGTCATAAACCGCAGGCGAAAATCGCCCTCCTCCTGCGCTAACATGGCAAGCAGGTCGGCAAAGTCAATTTTGGTTTCCAGCCCTTTGCCGTAACTATTCACGTTTTGCCCAAGCAAAGTAATCTCTTTGTACCCGCTTTGAATCAGCGAGCGAAACTCGGTCAAAATATCCTCTGGTGTGCGGCTACGTTCGCGGCCACGCACAAACGGCACAATGCAATAAGAGCAAAAGTTGTCGCAGCCGTACATGATGGGCAGCCACGCCTTAAACTTGCTGTCACGGTGAATAGGGACGTCCTCCACCACATCAAACCGCTCGGTCGGCTCCATCAGCACCCGCTTTTTGTTGCCAATACGCGAAGCGATCAAGCCTGGCAGTTGGTCGATTGCGTTGACACCAAAAACGATATCCACATACGGGTAACTTTTTTTCAGCTTGTCCACAACATCCTTTTGCTGCACCATACAGCCGCCGATTGCGATCAACAGCCGTGGGTTCGCCACCTTCAGCGGTTTGAGCGCCCCAATATTACCATACACCCGCTGCTGCGCGTGTTCACGCACCGCACAGGTATTGAAAATAATCAGATCCGCATCTTTTGCGCTTGCGGTCAGGTTGTAGCCTATCTGCAGCAAAACCCCTTTGATCTTTTCCCCATCGTTGACGTTTTGCTGACAACCGAATGAGTGAACATAAGCCGACGGTGTGCTGTTGTAATAGTTGCCAATCACATCGATCGACCGGTCCATCTCTGTAAAATCCTGATACTGCAAAGCTACACCTCCTTCCTTTTAGTATACACCTTTTTGTCTGTTCACACAACCACCGCAGGCGGTGCTGTACAGCTTTCACTTTTTTGCAAGTAAGGGTTTCAGGTACTGCCCGGTATAGCTGGCCGGGTTTTCCGCCACCTGCTCTGGTGTGCCCGTTGCAATAACCTTGCCGCCCTTGTTACCGCCCTCCGGCCCAAGGTCAATCAGGTAATCACTGACCTTGATAATATCAAGGTTGTGTTCAATAATGATGACGGTATTGCCGGCATCCACCAGCTTTTGCAGCACCTTGATCAGTTTGTGCACGTCGGCAGTGTGCAGGCCGGTGGTGGGTTCATCCAGAATATACACCGTTTTGCCGGTACCGGTGCGGGCCAGCTCCAGCGCAAGTTTGACACGCTGCGCCTCGCCGCCGGACAGTGTTGTGGCACTTTGCCCAAGGCGGATATACCCAAGGCCCACATCGACCAGTGTTTTGATTTTGCGCTTGATGCGCGGGATGTTTTCAAAAAAGCCGAGCGCTTCCTCAGCCGTCATGTCCAACACGTCAAAGATGTTTTTATCCTTATAGCGAACTTCCAGCGTTTCACGGTTGTAGCGCTTGCCTTTACACACTTCGCACGGCACATAAATGTCGGGCAAAAAATGCATCTCAATTTTAATAATGCCGTCACCCTCGCACGCCTCACAGCGCCCGCCTTTGACGTTAAACGAAAACCGGCCCGCGCTGTAGCCTCGCATCTTTGCATCCTGCGTTTGTGCAAACAGGTTGCGAATATCGGTAAACACCCCTGTATAAGTTGCCGGGTTAGAACGCGGTGTACGGCCAATGGGAGACTGGTCAATGCCAATTACCTTGTCAAGGTATTCCAGCCCCTCCATTTTTTTGAACTTGCCCGGGCGCATTTTGGCGCCGTTTAAATCTGCCGCCAGCTTTTTGTACAGAATATCGTTGACCAAGCTGGATTTGCCGCTGCCGGAAACGCCGGTCACGCAGGTCATGACCCCAAGCGGAAATTCGGCGGTAATGTTGTGCAGGTTGTTCTGCGAGGCACCGGTGATACGAAGCACATGCCCGTTGCCCTGCCGCCGATGTTTCGGCACCTCGATTTTCTTCTTGCCAGACAGGTATTGCCCGGTGATCGACCGAGGCTCTGCCATGATATCTTCCACCGTGCCCGCCGCAATCAATTCGCCGCCATGCACCCCCGCACCGGGGCCAATATCAACAATATAGTCCGCCGCGCGCATCGTGTCTTCGTCGTGTTCTACGACGATCAACGTGTTGCCAAGGTCACGCAGGCGCTTTAACGTGCCGATCAACTTGTCGTTATCCCGCTGGTGTAAGCCGATGCTGGGCTCGTCAAGAATGTAAAGCACCCCCACAAGGCTGGAACCGATCTGCGTGGCAAGCCGGATACGCTGGCTTTCACCACCGGATAAGGTTTGCGCATTGCGCGCCAGCGTCAAATATTCCAGCCCTACGCTTTGCAAGAAGCCCAAACGGTCACCGACTTCTTTTAAAATGCGGTCACCAATCAAGTGCTCGCGCTCGGTCAACTTCAGTTTTTTGAGAAACGAAAGCTCCTCGTGCACGGAAAGCTTGGTAAAGGCGCTGATGTTGATACCCCCAACCGTAACGGCGAGTGAGGTTTCTTTTAAGCGGTCACCGTGGCAATCGGGGCACTCGACCCCGTTCATCACCCCGGCAATTTCCTCTTTCATCCAATCGCTGCTGGTCTCACGGAAACGGCGCTCCAAGTTATTGATGATACCCTCAAAATCCGTCATATAACGCCCGACACCGTTTTCTGTTTCGCGGTAAAGGGTCAACTTTTCGCCCTTGGTACCGTATAACAAGGCATCCAGCGCTTCCTGTGAAAAATCTTTGATTTTAGTATCCAGTGTAAAGCCGTAGCGCTTGCCAAGGCCCTTGTAGTACATTTCACTGATGGACCCCGCCGCATAATACCAGCCGCTTGCCCTTACCGCCCCCTCTGCCAATGTAAGGTTTTTGTTGGGCAGCACAAGGTCCGGGTCTACTTTCATAAAGGTGCCAAGACCTGTACATTTTTCACAGGCACCATATGGGTTGTTAAAGCTGAACATCCGCGGCGCAAGCTCTTCAATCGAAACACCGTGTTCCGGGCAGGCATAGCTCTGCGAAAAGGTCATTGGTTCGCCGTCAATCACATCAATTGTGACAAGGCTGCCAGTCAGGCCCAGCGCTGTTTCAATCGAATCGGCAAGGCGGCCGCGCACCTCATCATTTATCACAAGGCGGTCTACCACAATTTCAATCGTATGTTTGTTGTTCTTTTCCAGCTTAATCTCTTCGTCCAGCTCGTACAGGTTTCCATCTACCCGCACACGCGCAAACCCACTGCGGGCCGCCGCCTCAAATTCTTTTACATGAGTACCTTTGCGGCCGCGCACCACAGGGGCAAGCACCTGAAAACGCGTGCCCTGTGGCAGTTTTAAAATGCTATCCACCATTTGGTCTACTGTTTGCTGGCTGATCTCCCTGCCACAAATGGGGCAATGTGGGATGCCGATACGCGCATATAACAAGCGCAGATAATCGTAAATTTCCGTCACGGTACCCACGGTAGAACGCGGGTTGCGCGAGGTGGTTTTTTGGTCAATGGAAATCGCCGGTGAAAGCCCTTCGATCGAATCCACATCAGGCTTATCCATCTGGCCCAAAAACTGCCTGGCATAGCTGGACAGGCTTTCTACATAGCGGCGCTGCCCATCGGCATAAATAGTATCAAACGCAAGGCTGGACTTGCCGCTGCCCGAAAGGCCGGTCATCACAATCAGCTTGTCCCGCGGCAGTTCAACGTCAATGTTTTTCAAGTTGTGCTCTCTGGCACCCTTGATGACAATTTTATCTCTACTCAACTTATTTGCCCTTTCTCAGCTTTTCAATGCGATCCCGCAAGAACGCGGCCTGCTCGAATTCTAAAATTTTCGCAGCCTCTTTCATCTCGCGGGTCAGCCGGGTGATCAACTGCTCTCGCTCCGCCCTGCTCATGCGGCGGCTTTTGTGCTCGTCTTCATCATCCTTGGTTGAAATTTCTATCGAGTCACGTATTTCTTTTTTAATCGTGGTAGGCACAATACCATGTGCCTCGTTGTATGCCATCTGGATGCCGCGGCGGCGCTCGGTCTCCATCAGCGCCCTTTCCATGCTGGGGGTTACGGTATCGGCGTACATGATAACCTTACCCTCTACATTACGGGCGGCGCGGCCAATTGTTTGTATCAGGCTGGTCTCACTGCGCAAAAAGCCCTCTTTGTCCGCATCTAATATTGCAACCAGCGTCACCTCGGGCAAATCCAGCCCCTCACGCAGCAGGTTAATGCCCACGATGACATCGATTGCACCGGTGCGCAGGTCACGAATCAGCTGAATGCGCTCAAAGGTATCTACTTCGTGGTGCATGTATTTGACTTTAACACCGCGCTCTGACAAAAAGTCGGTCAAATCCTCCGCCATTTTTTTGGTCAGGGTGGTAATCAGCACCCGTTCGTTTTTCTCCGCGCGCAAGTTGATCTCTGACAGTAAATCTTCAATTTGCCCTTCTACCGGCTTTACAGTCACTTCCGGGTCCAGCAAACCGGTGGGGCGTATCACCTGCTCGGCAATTTGCGCCGAATGCTCGCGCTCGTACTGGCCTGGGGTCGCGCTGACGTAAATGATCTGATTCAGTTTATCCTGTACTTCTTCAAAGGTCAGCGGGCGGTTATCGTAGGCAGACGGCAACCGAAAGCCAAAATCCACAAGGTTTTGCTTGCGGGCGTGGTCACCACCGTACATCGCATGCAATTGTGGCAGCATGACATGGCTCTCATCCACAAACAACAAAAAATCATCCGGGAAGTAATCCAGCAGTGTACAGGGCACGCTGCCCGCAGTGCGGCGGGACAGCACGCGGGAATAGTTTTCAATCCCTTTGCAGATGCCCACCTCTTGTAGCATTTCCATGTCATACATCGTGCGCTGGGCAATGCGCTGGGCTTCAATCAGTTTGCCTTGTTCGGTAAACAGTTTTACCTGCTGTTCCATTTCGGTTTCGATGTCAAGAATGGCATCCTTCATTTTTTCTTTGGGCACAATGTAGTGGCTGGCCGGGAAGATGGCAACATGCTTGACCACATTGCGCCGCTCGCCGGTCAACGGTAAAATCTCACTGATGCGCTCAATCTCATCACCAAAAAATTCGACCCGAATCGCAAGGTCATTCATATAGGCAAGGTTGATTTCGACAATATCACCGCGCACCCTGAATTTGTTGCGCACAAAATTGATATCATTACGCTCGTATTGCAGCGCAACCAAACGCGCAAGCAGTTCTTCGCGTTTCATCTTCATCCCGGGGCGCAGCGAAATCACCATGCTGCGGTAATCAATTGGGTCACCCAAGGAATAAATACAGGAAACGCTGGCGACAATAATGACATCCCGCCGCTCTGACAATGACGCAGTTGCAGAATGTCGCAGGCGGTCGATCTCTTCGTTGATTGCGCTGTCCTTTTCGATATAGGTATCGGTGGATGGAATATAGGCTTCCGGCTGGTAGTAATCATAGTAAGACACAAAATATTCCACCGCATTTTCGGGGAAAAACTCGCGAAATTCAGTACATAACTGTGCCGCAAGGGTTTTGTTGTGCGCCAGCACCAGCGTAGGGCGGTTCAGGTTCGCAATGATATTAGCCATTGTAAACGTTTTGCCGCTACCGGTCACACCCAGCATGGTTTGCTCGTGATAGCCTTGCAATACCCCGTCTGTCAGTGCGGCAATTGCGTCTGGCTGGTCACCGGTGGGCTGGTATGGTGCGTGCAGTTTAAAAACAGATTCTTGCTCCATTTTCTATTTCCTTTTTTGTTAAAAAGCGGTAAGCCCGAACCGCAAGGGCGGCCGGGCAGTACCTAAGGCAAATTCAATTATAAGTTGATTTTCCGCCACGGCTTTGCGTATCGTCCTCGCCCACGGCAGGCAATTTGTCTACGCAATCATCATGTAAAGCCGTTTTGCTTGTCCCTGCATTTTTCGCTTTAAACCGGTATGTTTACTGCCTGATGCAGAAAAATAAACAGGTAAAAAATGGCAGTTTCAGTGTTCGTACCATGGTGTAAAGCAATTAAACATTACACCTGGTTTTGCTTTTGCAGTTGCTGTTTTGCCGCAAATTTATGATATTTTCCGCGTACCACAAATACGGTAAGTTGCCCTGCAAATAGTTAGGCACACTATTACTATATTATACTATTTTTGTGTCAATTTTTCAATCCGTTTGTCTGCATCCGTAGTTTTTACCAGAGAATTTGGCCTTGTTTCAATGCCCTGTTTTGTGCAGTTTGCCACAAAAAAAATACCGGCCCCCCGCCCTTAATCAGCAGTTGAGCCGGTTCGGTATAGTTTTAAGCAAAATGTTTTTGATATAACTTATCCAATGGCCGGTACAGCACAAGAATCGTGAGCACATTTCCACAGCAATGTACAATATCAAAGGGGATACCGGCAACCCACCAGGCAAATGCTGTTTGCGGCCCGCCAGTCACAAAATAAACAGGCGTACAAAGCAAGCCAAACAGCAGCCCATAGCCGCCCCCCACAATTGCCCAAAATATTGTAGAGTGTTGCTTTCTGGAAAAACAAAAAGCAATCAGCCACAGTAGCGGCCAGACATACAAGTAGGTGATTGCCCACAAATGGGCACCGTAAAGCAAAATTTCAAGCCCGACAAAAGCATAGACAATCAGCAGCGCTTGCTTGCCAAACCAATGCGTATACAGCAAAAACAGCAAGGTGACAAGCTCAATATTAGGCAGCGACGAAAAAGCAACCTGTACACCAAAAATTAGCGCGGTGCAAACTGCCATTTGCACCAATTGCCGCAGTGGCCCTCCATTAATATGTCTCATACACAAACGCATAAGTGTCACCGTCTGTTACCGGCTGGGTATCTACTCCGTAATTACCGTATTCCCCATTGACGTAAAGCGCCCAGTAGGCATTACCTTTATTAAAATTTGCTTTGGCACCATTGATTGAGTACACGGTATATCCGTACTGCGTGTCTTCCCCGTCCAAGGTCAATACCGTTTGGGCCGCCTCTTTTAAATACTGTGCATCGGTTTTCAGCTCATAGCTTTGCTGTGTTTTATCCTCGTAGGTTACGGTGATGACAATGCTTTTACTGCCGACCGTCGATTTTTCGGCATAGCGCCACCAAATGCCGATAAATAATGCCACCAGCAGTACCAGTGCCCCCGCGGTCAGCCATAAACGCCTTTTTTGTATGCTTTGTTTCACTCTAGTTGCCCCTTTAATCTACTTATTCTGCACTGCGAGCAAAAACCTGTTCTGCGTACCGCACGCTTTCCATTGCGTTTTTGCCGTAAAAATCCGCACCGATCATATCGGCGTATTCTTGCGTCAACACCGCCCCGCCTACCATCACAAGACAGTCTGGCTTTTCTTTGCGCAACAGCTGAATCGTCTCTTCCATTGCGGGTACCGTGGTAGTCATCAACGCGCTAAGGCCCACCAGCTTGACATTTTGCTCCACTGCGGCCTTTACAATCGCTTCCGGTGGCACGTCACGGCCCAGGTCGATTAACTTGTAGCCATAATTTTCAAGCAGTGCCTTGACAATGTTTTTGCCAATGTCGTGGATATCCCCTTTTACTGTTGCCAAAATAATGGTGGGGCCCACTTCATCCGTGGCGGGCATTTTATGCCTCGCCTGCTCAAATGCGGCTTTTGCCGCCTCTGCACTCATCAAAAGCTGCGGTAAAAAAACAGTCTTTGCCTCAAACCCACGCCCTACAACGTCTAGCGCGGGCACAATTTGCTGGTTAATCACTTCCAGCGGCGGCCGCGTTTTTAGCTCTTTCGCCGCAAGTTGCGCTGCCTGCTGGATAAGCCCACGAATGATGGCCCCTTGCAAGCCGTCTACTTGCGCCGTTGCGGCGGCCTGCGCGGTAGCACTTGTTTGTGTGGTGGTAATGCCCTGCGCATACGCAATGTACTGGCTACAGTTTTCATCCAGTCCAGCCAGAGCCATATAGCTGTGGTAAGCTTTTTGCATTTCGTCTGCGTAAGGGTTCATAATTGCCGCGTCTAAACCGCGCATTAACGCCATTGTAAAAAATGTGGCGGTAATGAAATCGCGATTAGGCAGCCCAAAAGAAATATTGGACACCCCTAAAGAGCACTTTGCCCCCAGTTTTTTGATTAATGGGATTGTATCCAGTGTCACTTGTGCTGCGTGATTGTCGGAAGAGATCGTCATGGCAAGCGGGTCAAAAATCAGGTCATTGACCCCGATGCCATACTCCGCGGCGCGGTGCACGATGCGCTGCGCAATAGCACAGCGCCCTTGCGCCGAATCCGGGATACCGTTTTCATCCAGCGTAAGGCACACCACGACCCCGCCATATTTTTGCACCAGAGGGAAAATTGCGTCCATACTTTCGGCGCTGCCATTGACCGAGTTGATCATGGGCTTGCCGTTATAAATGCGCATGGCTGCCCCCATAGCGGCGGTATTAGAGGTGTCCAGTTGCAGCGGCAAATCGCAGACGCTTTGCAGCTCGTACACACAGCTTGTCAGCATCTTTTGCTCGTCAATTTCCGGCAGGCCAACGTTGACATCTAAAAGGTGTACCCCTTTTTCCTGCTGGCTGACCCCTTCTTTTAAAATGTAAGCAATGTCGTGCTGGCGCAGCGCCTCTTTAAAGCGTTTTTTACCGGTGGGGTTGATGCGCTCTCCAATCAGCACCGGTGCACCCCCAAAAGCAACCTCATGGGTATAAGAGCTGATGACCGTGCGTTTTTTGGCTGTTACTGGCTGTGGCACAACGCCTGCTGTTGCCTGCACCAATGCTTTGATATATGCGGAGGTGGTGCCGCAGCAACCACCGACCACCGCGCCGCCCTGGTGCGCAATGCTGCGCATTGTGTCGGCGAACTGGTCTGCATCCACATCATACACTGTTTTGCCGTTTTCAGCGCGCGGCAGCCCCGCATTGGGTTTTACTAAAATGGGCACCGATGCCGCAGCAACAAAGCGCGGCAACAATTCCAGCATGCGGTCTGGCCCAAGGGAGCAGTTGATCCCGATCACATCGGCCCCAAGGCCCTCTAGCATCGCAACCATTGCTTCAGGGTTTGCGCCACTCATCAGCTTGCCGCCCTCATCGTATACATTACTGACAAAGAGAGGCAAGGTGCAGTTTTCTTTTACTGCAAGCACTGCGGCTTTCGTTTCGTAACAGTCGTTCATCGTCTCTACCAGTACAAGGTCGGCCCCGGCATCAGCACCCGCCCGCACAACTTCTGCAAACAACTCGACCGCCGTTTCAAATGGCACATCGCCAAGCGGCGCCAGCAGCTTGCCCAAAGGGCCAATGTCCAGTGCCACAAACCGCTGGGCTTGGCCCCCCTGCGCTTGCTGCGCCGCCTGCTTTGCACAGTTTACAGCAGCGGTGACCACCTGCTGCACGGAAAAACGGCCGTCTTTCCCATCAAATTTCAGCCGGTTTGCGCCAAAGGTATTGGTACAGACAATATGGCTGCCCGCCTCATAATAAGCGCGGTGCAGTGCGATAATCTCCTGTGGTTTTGTGATGTTCCATGTTTCCGGCAGCTCCCCCGGCTGCAACCCCATGGCCTGTAGTGACGTACCGGTCCCGCCATCGAGGTACAGCAGCCCCTGTTTCAATAATGCCTGAATATCCAAAACAGTTCCTCCTTAAAGGCGAAATGCACAATCCTGCTTATCACACGCACTGCAATCGGTGCGATGCTGCGTGCACCCTGCACGTCCCACCCCCACAATCGCGGACACCGATTTTTGTGGAATCATCAGCAAAGATTCTGTCAGCGTAACACCAATATTCTTTTGTGCCCCAAGTGCGTCCAGCAGCGGCTTTTGCAGGGCCAGTGGTAAATCCCCATAGCCGGGGCTGAACCGCGGGCGCAGGTACTGGCCCTCAAACTCCGCCGCCCACTGCTGCCCCAGCAAATCACAGAACTGCTCTATCGCAGCCGTGCCAATTGCATCCAGTACCAAGGCCTTTGAAGGCGAAACCACCGCCGCACGTTTGCGCTGCAACTCACTTGCCATCCCTGTCGTCGCAACAAAAACAATCGCCTGTGGGCATCCTGCAAGGTTTTTCGCAAGGCCGTTACCCGGCGCAAAAAATGCTCCAAAATTCAGCCCGCCCTCTTGCATTTTTACCGGCAGCAACCGGCAGCAGGCTTTGAATTGTACTTGTGTCAAAAACTCGGTAAGGCATCCGCGAATCACTTTCTCCAGTGTTTCATCCGGCTGTGCGCGGCCCATGCCAAGGTAACGGCGGGTGCTTTGCAGCGGGATATCTATCTGCTGGGGCTTGTATTCGATAATCCGTACTGGCCCATTCAGCTCCATCGTTGTCATTTTAAAATCTCCGACAGGTTTTCCTGTATCTTTTGTGCGACTGCGGGGTTATTCATCGAGTACACATGCACCGCGGGTACCCCGTTGGCAAACAGGTCTACAATTTGCTCTGTTGCATAGGCAATGCCCGCCTGACGCATGGTTGCGGGGTTGTCGCCAAACCGGTCGAGGATATAGCGAAAACGCTGTGGCAGCGCCGTACCGGTCAGCGAGGTGATACGGCGAATCTGTGCAGCATTTGTCACTGGCATAATACCGGCAACCACCGGCACCCGCACATCCGCCTCACGCAATTTATATAAAAAATTATAGTAAATATTGTTGTCAAAAAACATTTGGGTCGTCAAAAACTCACAGCCCGCCTGCACCTTTTCTTTTAGATGTAAAATATCCTCTTTTTGCGTGGTTGACTCTGGGTGACCCTCCGGGTAACACGCCCCCCCAATGCAAAAGCCGCCATATCGCTTAATCTCATGCACCAGCTCACTTGCATAATGGTACTGCCAGCCTGCTTGTTTGGGCTGGTCTGCCGGCACATCACCACGTAGGGCAAGGATGTTCTCAATACCCGCTTTGCGCAATGCTTCAAGCTGTTGCTTTACCCCGTCCCGCGTTGAACTGATACAGCTTAAATGTGCCAGCGCCGGCACAGTAAACTTCCGCTGGATATCCCGCGCCAGCTCCAGCGTGTAATCACTTGTGCCGCCGCCAGCCCCATAGGTCACGCTCATATAACTGGGGCTAAGTGCCGCAATTTGCTGTGCAGCGGCCTGAATGCTTTCGTAAGTCGCACTGGTTTTTGGGGGAAACACCTCAAACGAAAGAGTTGGTTTCGGGCTTTCGATAAGTTTTATCAGGTTCATGTTGTTTTCTCCTTGCCTGTATGCACTGCATTATCGTGTAATAGGCACTTATAAAAAATGTGCCCGGGCTTAAAAGCACCGGGCACATTGTAGATACGGATGTCCTGTTGTCGCAAAAAATGGTACACGGCTACCTAGGCCGCTGCACCACTTGTGGCAATAGAGGTACACCCGCACAAACAAGTTGCCCGGGAGCAGAGCATTCGCCCAGAAAAAACAGCAATATGTTGCAAAACCCGGTAAAAGCTTGCCATGGTGTGCACCCCCTTAAAATGATGAAATAGTTTGGATAAAATTATACCTATAAACATTTAAAATGTCAAACGATAAGGATAATCGAGCGTTAATAGGACTTGAGATAAATTTAACACCCTGCATTTTGAGTTCATGATTAAACTTAATTTATTTTAGATATATTAAATTCACAAATATTAATATTAGTATTTTATTGTTCTATATATTTTTTTTGCAACTAGAATTAACCTCTGCGGCAATATTTTTTTTATAATAAGCTTAATACGCGCCTTCCTTGAACGTGTGTGCTTAACTGCATAATGTAAACCTTTTTCGTCAAGCATTGTCTTAAAGGTGTTCATTCTAGGATCTTTTGTTTTAGTATAAATCACCATTTGATTTTCTTTAACTGCAGATTCAAAATTAGTGGGAAAAAGCCTAAAATTATTTAATTTTTTTAGTATTTTGTCGCCCTTTTCTGTTTCTGCAAAAATGACAGATACTCCATAATCATTCCAAAATAAATCTGTTTTTGTTGCTCCCCAGTAATCACCGACCATAATATCACCTTTCCGATTGTTGCCCCGAAACCGGCAGTTATAACATTCTTCTTTGCCTAGTACTCCGAAAGCAAACCCATAATCAGTTTCATAGAAAGGTTCTTTGATAATTTTCCCGTTAGCAAATTTTGCACGTAGATAACTAGGCATCCATGCGTTTTCTTTATATCTTACCGAAAACTCTACAACTTTACTGCAATACTGTGTTTCTATTTCTTTTATAAACTCGTGATGAACTTTAGGTAGAGTTGGGCCATGGCAAACTAATTCGCAAGAAATCAAATTTGGGGGTCTGCCACACATTTTATGCATTGCAGCAACAATACAAGGTACTCCTATAAAAAGAACAAGTTTACCTTGGTCCAGCAAGTTTTTTACATTTGTGAGGATATTACTTTTTTTTGAATCCACATATTTTGAACCACGAAGTTTTTGCAATCCAACCATATCATTTACTACTATATACTCTGCATTTCGAAAATTCGTATCATAGCTAACACCCGCCACATATCCGCCTCGGCCAATTACGTACTCACTTAATGCCGTTGCAATGCCACCAGAGGTTGACTTAAGTAGTTTGCTGTTATCTGTCATGTATCCCGCATAAACAGCAGTATCATGACTTTTAAATTCTTCAAACACTTGTCGATATACCTCCTCGATAATTGCTTCCGTTCATTTTCGGATTTTGGATAGGCTACAATAAAGTGGACAGTTTTTTTAAGGAGCTGAAAATAGAAGGAAAAAAGGAGCAGCAAATTGGAAAAACGAGCAAAAAGAGAATTCACAAAAGAATTCAAGCAACAAATGGTAATGTTACATGCCAGTGGAAAGCCAGCAAGCGAGATTATTCGTGAATATGATTTAACAGCTTCAGCGTTCCATAAATGGGTGAAACAATTTCATCAAACAGGTCCGTTTAAAGAGAATGAAAATCGAACACCGGAAGAAAAAGAATTGATTGCCTTGTGCAAACAAAACAAACAGCTTTTGATGGAGAATGATATTTTAAAGCAAGCGGCTCTGATAATGGGACGAAAGTAAAAGTTATCAGAGCCAACGCCCATAAATATTCCATTTTAAAAATGTGCAAAACACTCGAAATTTCTCGCAGTACATATTACTCATACAAAGAGCCTGAAACGAAAAAAGACGTCCTGAATGATTTAGTAGTGAAAATATTTAATGAAAACCAGCACGTGTATGGGACGCGCAAGCTCAAGGTAGAACTTGCAAAGAAGAAGCATACGGTGGCAAGACGCCGGATTGCCAAAATCATGCGGTTTAATGGTCTTGTGTCGGCTTATACCATCAAGAAGTATCGTACGCCCTATGAGACAAGGTATGGATTGGATCAATTTACGCAGCTGTGCTACAAAAATGCTTGACCATTACAATCTCTTTACAACTGCTTCATAATGTCCGAATAGAACCAAGTCTGTGACAGATATATTTCTGAAAACTATAATATACAATGCAGTAAGCAAGAACATATACCCCCCTGCAATAAGAACTGTAAAAACAGCGTCAAAAGTACCCCATTGCTGCGCTGGCAGCTGCACATAAAAAAGCATATGTGCCGCATATATTTCTAATGTGTATCTTCCAATATGGTTGGCTATAATTATTTTTAGTCTGTTCTCATCATTCCATATTTTACACAAAATTAAAACCAGAAGACAGCCCGTTACTCCTGTAAGCAAGCGTATAGCCACACCAAGCATATTATCCGGACTTAAAAACATATTTGTTGTAACTATTGGTATGCAAAATCCTACAAGTAGCATGATTTGAATTGCAACGGCATATTTGTTGTAAATCCGTGTTGCTTCGGCAAAGAACCGCCTCATGATTTGGCCAAATGCAAAAAACAATGAATAGTAAAGCACAAATTTTGCTCCAATAAATGTCATTCCGAACACCACGCCAATGATTGCAAAGGGCAGCAAACCTAGTCCCCAATAAATGCAGAAAAGGACTAAGCTTCTAACCTTTTTTTGCGACTTCTTAAAAACCTTAACAGAACATTTCCCAATCACCTGTAAAAAAAACAACACAAAAAGAAACCAAAGACTTGTTTCCAAATTATTCAGTGTATATACTGTAGCATCAAAAAATGATCCATCGAAATTGTGCAGGCACAGTACTTTGACTAAGTACAAAAAACTAAAAAACGGCAACATATAACTAATGAAAAGCTTCCCAACATCAACAAATGGCTTGTTTGAAATTGGTTTGCTGCAAAAAAATCCAGACACAAACATAAATATTGGAATTTGTAAAGCCCATATCAAATTGAAAAGCGGCAACTGATTGTAATTGCAGATATAGCGTTGCATAATATGTCCCACTAACACTAAAATCATTGCAAGCCCTTTCATAAAGTCAAATGAGATATCCCTTTTATTATCGTTTACTATAATCTTGTCCATCTTTATCCCCACCATATCTATTTGCTTATTACATTAATTAATAAGTGAATAAAAGTCTCCCATATTGTCTTGTACTGATATTGTACATTCTATCTCTTTTTCCCCTGTGTTATATTCGAGCAAATATTTTTCAAGTGCGTTTCGCCATTTTTCTCGGTGAAACGAAATAAGCTCTACTCGTGGATTTCCATTAAATCGTTCCTTTACATCTGAAGTAACAATCATTGTTTTGCCAAAATAGTTTGCCTCGTCAATTGCTATCCCATACCCCTCGTATCGAGACGGTTGTAAATAGCAATCACACGCTGCCATGAAACTATATGGATTCTCTTTATTGCCCAACAAATGCACTCTGTTAGTAAGCTTCAAAGCATCAATTCTTTTCTGGAGTATGCCTTTGTCTTCACCATTACCGAGAATATACAGGCTAAATTCATATCCTTTAGTTTGCAGTTCGGCCAGAACATCAATTAACATATCGTAGCCTTTTTGCGCTGTTAATCTACCAACCGATAACATTGTCGGTTTAATTTGCCCATAACTTTGTTCAGAAATTGGAAGTTGACACATTTGTCTAATTTTTTTGTAATCAATTTTATTTGATACAACAAAAATTTTACCTTCAACTTCTTTTCCAAAAGTATCCACGAGAGATTGTTTTGTAATTTGTGATATAGTTGCTAATGCATCCAATCCCTTTATGACTTCTTGGTAAAGCAGGTTATCGTATCCCATACAAGTATACACATTATGGTTCCATCCAATTTTTTTGTCTGCTTGAATGCATTTTTCAATGAATAATGCAGGAAAAAAATCCTGATAAGAAATGGCAACATCATATACTGTATCCCATCTATGCGAAATGCTAGGAATTACTTTATTACATATTTGCTGCAAACACTGGACATTCCTCTTGCTGTTCCAAATCTTTTTGTTGGCAGTATACCCAACTCTATATAACATTAAATCGAAGCGCTTGATTCTAATACATTGCCTTATTGCCTCTTTGAATGGCAGCCAAAACACACCCAACTCCTTACAATGCAGCAACACTCTTACTTGTTCTGGAATCAAATTCGAAAGATTTGTTTCAGTGTTGTCAAAAAATAATAAATCAACTGAAATGAGGCTATAATCAATCGCTTTAAGTAAGTTTATGAGGCTGATTGTTGCCCCGTTGTTTTCCATTGATGTAGTAACGAACAGAACTTTTTTCACGGCCTAACTCTCCCCTTACTTTTTATGCAACACATTTTTTAATCTTTGCATTGCCAACCGCATTTGCCTATGATCAAATACCAAATCCACCACAAGAGTGATTGCAGCAGCCAACAGACAACAAAGCCCAGCTTTCAAAGCCCAACCCAAATAGCTTGCTGCAGACAAGTCAAAAAGAAGTCGTCCTGATACAACGGTCAGTACAAAAGTGATAATACAGATTAATTTTCTTTTGGCGGAACGCCACAGTGGCAATGATGTAATATGCTTTGGTGCATACAGTAGTAAATCTATATCTCGATATATGTTGGAAAGAATCATCGCGATCCACATACCGACAATACCCCAGTTCGGTGCAAATAGTAAACCGCCTACTATAATAATCGATGCCTGAATCGTACTTTGTACTTTTGTTTCACGGTATTGTCCTGCTGAAATAACAAGCATTCCTTCCGGTGTTTTGATTTGATAAATAAAACCATTCAATACACACCAGAACGCATAGTTTGCTGATACATATACTGCATCAGTTATGCCTGCTGTATATATGGTAATAAACGGCTCGATCATCAACATTGCAACACTAAATACTATGGCTATTAACGCGTAAAAAAAAATCTCAAAATCACCATATGCATTTTCAAATGTTTTCTGCTCTTTTTGGGCTAGCACCTCGCCAAAGGACGAAGACAAACCACTCATAAAAACGTCCAAAATGCTAGATATTCCGCCCATAACCATGTTATAAACAGAATACACACTTACTTGCACAAGTTGTGTCATAAACGTCAAAATAATAATTGGTGTACCTTGCTGAACTCCCCCCAACAACTGCAAATAAAAGGCATCCCACCTTTTATCAAGCGCAGCATTATTAGGTTCAGCTTTATAGTTAATTGAGGGATATTTTTTTTTACAGTACAAGCAAAGAATTGCTGTTCGCAAAAAAACCGCCAAAAGTGCTATAGCCCGTACTATAACAATATTCACTTCCAACATAGCCAGAGCAAAAACAATGCTTGTATTTAAAATACAGTAGCATATTGAAGCAAATGAAATAACATAGAGCCTTTGATCCGCAGTAAGTAGCGCGCGATATTTACCAAGTGTAAAGAAGTCAATTGCACCACTAACACCAAGAATCATCACAAGTAATGTGATTTCTATGTTGTTTAAACGATTTATCTTTATGGCAAATGGGTATAATAATGACATTGCAAGAATCAATGCCGCAAAAATACAACCGGATTTAACATAGAATTTCTGCGTAGCAGCAACAATACCGCTTACAGTGTTGTCATCTCTGTCTGCAATGGGTTTATATAAAGAAAAGACTGCTGCTCCCGATAACCCAGCTTCAACAATTGCAAAGTAAGATGCTATTTGAGATATTGATGTTACGAGTCCGTTTATTTCCGATCCATAATGCAGCATTACTATACGCGGGAGAATAATTCCAACAACCGCCACTACAACTTGATAAATTGCAGATGCAATTGTATTCATTAGAAATTTATTAGATCGCGTCATCTGTCATCCGCTTTCTTAATGTTGTGAAATCATTTTACTGTATACCCAAAGATGCTATTATAAAGATAATTCAAGGATTGCTCACGCTCTTGTGAGAGTGCTTTGCCAACGCCAATATAATCAATTGTATCTATATCCAATTCCTGATACGCACCCTTCCAAATCCGCCGGCTCAAACCAACTTTATCCAGCAAGCTGACCATCCGATCGTTTCTTTGGCTGTTTAGACAAACATAGAATTCCTTCTCAAGGGTGATAGAAAATGCTGTTCCATGGAATGAGTTTGTAACAACAAGAGAAGCACTGTCAAACAATGCAATAAAATCGGCTGGTCCTGCTGTTGGGCAGTGCTTGCACTCATTTTTAAAGTTTTTTCTCCCCTGAAAGGTGACAATCTTTAATCGTGTCTTTTCTGAAAGCATGTTAACCAAATCAATCAACTCGCGATTTTCTCCATATACCATATACACAAGTAAGTATGGCTCCTGGGGCACCATTCGCCTATTTTCCACTTTAATCCAGTCTTCTTTTTTTAAAAGCAACGTTGGATCCAACACAACTTTAACTTTATTGATCCCACATTCTATCAACGCGGCGCACCCGCTTTCTTCTCGAACGGAAATCGCACTGAAATCTGCCAAAAGGCGGCTGTAATCCCGCCTCAATTCCAACGGTAAATGTTCGCTCCCCAGACTTGCTGCGTAGGATATCTTTTTTGTCGGAGCATGAAAATTCTCCAGCATATATATAGGATCCACACCACCGGTGATTTCAGTATTCCAAACTTGATCGCTACCTACAATTACAGCGTCAAACCAAGGTATTTGCGTTTTCATTTGAGCGCTGGTACGATACAGCTCTTTGGTTAGCAGCATATATTCCTTTTTAAATCTACTAAATGCTGCATTGCCTTTAGCGTTAGGCATTGCATATATAAGATCTGATACAAGAAGCTGTAGTCCTTGTCTAATATTAGCGGCAGTAAAATATTTTTTTAAGTTAAATTTTTTATATTGAAGGTATACGGAATTCGGCTGATAATCAATAATTATCGAATACACTCCCATGGCTCTTGTTGCCACCTGCAATGCATATGCTTGAAGGCAAGCCCCATAGTTCTTTGCGGCATGGAAAGTTATGATCCCAACTTTTTTCATTATATTATTTATTCAACTCCAAGAATTATAGTAAACAGGTTAGTTAATATCATCTGCGGAAATCCCACAAACGTGGTATATGGAATATAGATTGCAATAACCTGATATAGACCAGCCAAAGAAGAAATTAGGATGTATGACATTTTTATAAAGAAACAGCAACGCCCATTTATGCTGGAAAAAAGGACCGGGAAAACAGCAAGACTAAACATAAATACGATCCAACCCATACGCATAAATAAGTCAAATTGGAAAGCAGACCCAAGGGTAAATAGTGCAGTGTTAATTACTAACCAATAAAATCCATTATACTTTTTAAACACCTCTGCATTAAAATATCGAATTCCTAAAGTAGCCGCTAATATGCTAATGATACATACCATTTGTACAAATTGCCAACGTGGAGATTTTGTTGCAGAAAAATCCATGTAAGTGTCCAACATGTAACAGAGTCTGTTTATTATCACGTTTGTCTTATATTGGGACAATATTCCCTCTATTTGGGTATAGAACAAGCCCCATATTGCCAGCATCACACCAATCAGTTTTTTTAATATTTTCACCCTTGAAAGTAACGCAATTAAAATAATGATGATTATAGCTGTATGCCAAAATATCATGCTAAGGCATAATCCCCAATTTAAAGCCCTTGGATTGCGGCGATTTGTGAATTCGTCATATAAACAATATGCACAAATTGCCAATCCCATCGGCATTCGTACATACGATAAATAGCAAAGCCAATTAAACATGGCGGCAAAGATAAAAAACGACAAGACCTGAGCTCTTTTAGTCACCGCACTATTATCAAGGCCCGTTCGATAAAGTATTGCCATATTGCAACCACACCCAATTATTGCGGTTAAAAATTGAAATATATGATTGCTGAGCCACGTTTTCCCTATAAGCCATAGATACGAAAGAAAAAGTGGCATTGTATAAAATAACGGCTGCTTGGTTACTTTTTCAAATGTCGACTCTCTAAATAAATTCAATATATTAAAATAGCGATTAATATCATTGTTCTCTGTATCTAGTGGGCTATAGCAATAACTAAGAATCGCAACTACACCAACAATCAAAACTAGAAATATCTTTAAATTTCGTCTTTCATTTATCAGCCCGATGAGAATAAAAGGAATTGAAGCTAAGGGACACAAAAGAAATATTAAACATGATACTGCTGCCATAGTATCTCCCCCTTAGCTTTTAAAGCATACAATAATTTTGACACTATCGTGCAAATTTTTCCCAATAGCTTTCTTATCTTTAATAAGTCAAATAGCATTTTCCGAACCCATTCCACAGCACATCCTGTTACAAAAATGCCTAAAACAACAATAACTCCGTATAGCCAAATTAATGGTGTGTCAATAAACCTTGTTGAATCTACTTTTCCCCATAAAACTTGGCTAATATATTGGTTATCGTGAAAAAGATAAACTCCAAAAGTTAATGACGCGATCTTACATATAGTGTTTGATTCCCAGACAATGTCAATGTTCTTCATGCTTTTAAAAACACAAAAGAGGGAAAGTGAAGCAATAAATACAACAATAGAATTATATTGCATGAGTATATCAGAATAGCGCTCTTCGCCAAATGCTTTTCGTGTGACAAATTCCATTCCAACTTTAAACATCCACAGCATCATTAACGACGCCACAAAAACTCGCAATGGCCCATGAGAAAATACTACATTATGCAATTTCATGTAAGCCCCAACTATGTAGAGAAAAACGAACCAAACTATTCCATGTCCACTTTTAAGATTCAAATAATCTCCAACGAATGTCGGTAGAATCGAGAAAAGGATAATTCCAATGATGACCATTTTTTGTAAAATTGCTTTGCTCGCCTGTAATAAAAGGTCGTTAAGCGCAAATGATAGAATATATAATATAATGTAACAAGTGAAAAACCAGTATTCATTACTGACAACAGGAAACAAAGCTTTAACCATTTTACCCCATGAAAAAGTTTCGTATCCCGCCACACAACATATCAGATATGAAAACACTGAATAAAAAAACACTGTAATCCACAGCAAAAGTAATTTTTGAAATTTGAATCGCGATTCTATTCCAAAATATCCGGAAAGAAGAATAAAGCAATCAACAGCACAATATGAAGATGAAAAAATCAACCATGCTATGTAATAATTCGGGCTTCCGAATTTAACATTCTCAAGAACCTTCCCATGACTAATAAAGTGAAGTAAAATAACCATCAATATACAAAGGATTCGAAGCAATTCAAAGGTGGCGATTCTGTGTTTTTTCATTTCTAAATTTTGACGATAACCCCAGCAATAATTGCAGCACGGATTAATCTTCATCCTTTCGCAATAGTAGATATATGATTTCATCCAGTTCGTCTACTCTTAAAAGATTGCATTTATTCTGCACATTGATTTTCAGGATTCTCCTGTGACTGTGCCTTTTTGTTAATTCATAAAATTGATACAATTGTGTCTAATGCGTTCATTTCAGAATAATCTTTCGCTAGTATTGCACTCTTCATATTTCGAATGTCATTTTTGTGCTCCATTATATACTTGATTGCATAAGAAGTGCCTCGGTCACTATTTTCAAAAATGAAACCGTCCAGCCCTTGTATTATTTGTTCATGTGCGGATGAATATTCTGTAACAAAGCATGGCAGTCCCAACATAAGAGCTTCTGTAACTGCAATTGGTTTCCCCTCGTAACGTGATGGTAAAAAAAACGCATCACAGTTCTTTTCTACTTTGAGCGGATTACTTAGCATTCCAAATATCTGAACTGTATTTTCGAGATGAAATTGGTTAATCATTGCTTCCAATGTTTTCCTGTCTGGACCATCCCCAATAATATACCAATTTACTTCCTCCATATCATGCGTTTTCAAATAGTCGGCCATTGCTCTTATTGCACGATCAAGCCCCTTGGATTTAAAATCGATTCTACATACAGAGACTATAATAAACTCCTTATTCGAGGATACACTCCAATCCTCTCCTGCTCGTTTCCTGATTTCAGTTTGTGATAATATATTTTTTGCAATAAAGCACTTGTTTTTTTGCTTTGGAAAAACATGTATAAATGCCTGCATACATGTCGCAGAAACCAAAGCTATCTTACAAAAAGCATTCCACCTGTTTTCATCAATTTCACCAATCAATCCACTCTCTAAATAATTGCAATGTACCCACGCTATTTTTTGAGACGCCGACACTTCGTCGCTTGCAACAAAAGCATTTGCCCACAGTTCCATAAATCCAATCGCCACATCATATTGTTTTTTTATTTTGCGGGAAAGTGCGACTTGAGCGTCTACGGAAAGCTGCGCCAATACACTCCTCTTACCTTTTTGGGACAACACTCTGTTTCTACGTATAATGCCAAAATATTTAAATAATTCTCCATTTAAAATTGAGTTTCCCATTTTTTGTACAGTAGATCGTCTTCTTGACCAAGCATAGGCGGGTTTTAGCAGATGTACATCCTTGGGAACTTGCTCTAAAAAAGGTCCCTCGTTAATGTACAACAAAAGGTCAATGTCATATTTGTCTTTCGGCAGCACATTTAACAAGGATAATAGGCTTGTCGTTGAGCCACCCGACATCATACTGTCATATACAAATAGAATGTTTTTTTTCATCACTTTTCTACCTATCTGATTCGCTTAAAAGTACTTTTATGAAGTTCATTACTTTTTGTCCTTGCTTAAACTTATTTTTTTTGTTCTTTACAAATGTAAAGGCCTCATTACAAATTTTTTGGCGATCTTTTTCCGGCATTTCTAAAACCTTTTTAATCTTCGCGGCAATGGTTTCCGGCTTATTATCACGCATAACGAACAAATATTCTCTGTATTCATCTGGAAATCCATCTAGCCATGTAGTCAGGAACGGTGTCCTGGAAGCCAAATATTCATATGTTTTACTAGGGAACGAGTACCGGGTGTATTCGTCCTCTGGGCTTCTTGTGTTAATTAGCAATTTTGCTTCTTTTTCATATTTAAAAAGTTTTTCGCGCTGCATAAAACCATAGAATTTGATTCGGCTATCCTGCTTTGAAGCACTAACAAAATAGTCATGCATTGGCCCTTCACCAAATATCCACAATTCCATGGCCGGAACGTCAATGCTTTTGAATGCCTCCACTAAATTCTCTAGCCCAAACCCAAAAGGAATAGAACCCGCATACATAATTGCATTCTTTTTCTTTGCTGGAGAAAGGTCAAGCCCTTGAGGTGAATAGACCCCTTCTATGACGATTGATGGTTTATTATTAATCGGCAGTTTTCCCCTCATTGAAGCTGTGAACAAAACAAATGCATCCACATAGTCATACAGTCGCCAAATCAGTCTGTTATTAATACTTTTCAGCATTCGTTTGAAAGGTCTGCTTTTTAAACCAATATCTGTAAATTCTGCTAAGTCGGGAACAATCAAAATTGTCTTAATTCGAGGTTGCAATTTTTTCACTGTACTCAGCACGAGCATATACGGCGTATGAATCATGTATGCAATTACAACATCAAAATTATTTTCTTTGCATAGCCGCTTACATTCTTTTCCCAAATTGATCGCCTTGCTCAACAAGGATACTATGGGCAACTGAATCACGCTTATCGAAACATCCGTAGATTTTCCATTATGAGACCAAGTGAAACTCGGTATAATTTTTTTGAAATTACTGCAATAATCCGTCAATAGAGTTATTTCAAGCTTCTTATCGCACTCTTCCATTCCTTCAATAATGCTTTGCTGAAAGAAACTGCCGGATACTGCGCCAGGCAATGTTAAAGGGTATCTGTAATGCCCGCCATCATTCCAGCACAACCCGCTTATCCATAGAACTTTCATACTTTGCCCTACTTTTCTTTGGGAACGATTACCGCCCGTTTTTCGCATTTCTTATTGCCATTTATCACTTACAAAAGTATATCCAAATCGTCTTGCAATATTTTTAATAAAACCAACTGCCCACTTTGGGGCAACATCTTGACCTAGTTGCTTTATGTAGTAGTTTCTGTAATCTTTTTTATCCATCACTGCACGATTTGTTTCAAGCGGATCTCCTTTCTCTTGAAAATAGGCCACCGTAGGCGGTAACATCTTACCTTGTAATGCACCATGTTTAATATTCAAAATATTGCGTGCATCACAAATTGCATTCGGCCAAACTGCATGGTTTCCTTTTTTCGCCTTTTCTACCTGTCTTAACTCAAATACCCAAGCGTTATAATTATCACTTCCAACCAATTTGGCCAAGAAATCTCTTCGCCAAAGTGACGCTTGCAAGCTTATTCCATAACATTGATCCTCGTAAATCACCTCGTAAGGAAACCCCTTTTTATAAGCTTTCTTTTTACGATGAATAACTTCATTGTTCTCGCATAGTTTACAATAATCTATTTGATTGCTTTTAACAAAAGAGAGTAGTTCTTCGAAATTTCGCGTGCTCACATGTGCGCCAATATAAAAATCTTCAAGCAACATAACAAAGTACTTTTCTCTTACTATTTCGAGTGCCTTTTGAACCTTTAGGCTCCACTCCGCATCTTTACCAACAGGCATACAAAATACATCTTCCCATTCCCTTTCTACCTCATTTGTAAAAACATATATTGGCGGATGATCCACCCAGTTCTTTTTTAATAAGCGGATGCAATCATCCCACATATCTTCATATCCGTCATAAATTGTTAAAACTATAGCTACATCCTTAATCATGCGTTCTCTCCCTTGCATTTCTTAGGTTTCTTTGTGCCATAACGCTAACAATTTTGCGTTGGTCTCCCCATACAGCTTTTGAATCGTATGGTCTGTCCGGGTAAGCCCCATATTGCAAATTAATGTTAAAGTCGTTTTCACGGATAAAGGACTCTACTCGATCTCCAAGCTTCATTGGTGCACCTAAACAGTTTTCAATAATCCCTTCCACCTCAACCTGCTCAACAATCGCTGCTGTCTGCTCACAAAATCGATCATAGTCAATAAAGTCATATTGGTTTAACCCTATTGTGAATGGAAAATCTTTTTTTCCTTCATTTTCAGCTTGAACAATCTTGGAGAAAATGCTGCATCCGGTTCCAGTATTTCCCACTATGTAATATCCACGAATCCATTGCACTGCCACATGATTGTTCTGCGCTTCTAACATCACTGCCTGCCGCAGTGCATTTTTGCTGATTCCATAAAGACTTTGTGGGTTACAAGGAGTACTTTCATTAATACACCCTTCGTAAAACCCTACCTCATGCATGCTTCCAAGAACAGCCACCCTTTTGATTCCGCTTTTCATAAGTCGACTCAAAAAGAGATAATGGTTATTCAAGTCTTTCAAATGGTTTTCTGAATTGTGCTTAAACCCATCTCGCCATGCAAGGTGGAGGACAACATCAGGATATCCAAAATAGCAATATGGATTATCAACAGAAAACAAATCCACATCTATGCTATCTGCTCGTGAATCAACTCGTTCTGTACTGAAATCTGTTGCAACAACTGTGATCCCATCATTCAGTAATTGTTCAACAATGCCCATTCCAAGGTAACCATTTGCTCCTGTAACCAAAACTTTCATATATCTCCTTTCACCTGCCTCAGCAAATAGATAGTTCACTAAATCAGTTTTCTGTACTTTAAAACCCCATTTATTGTATACCAAACCATATAATATGCCGCCTGTACGCATCCAAGACCACAGTGACGATAGGTATTCCAATTCATCTTTGCTGCTTTGATTTTGTTGCCTGTCTTAGAAGACTTGGTTATACGATAGGTGAGTAATGGCTCATCTACGCCAAATGCTTTTCTTCCCGTTTTAAGAATTCCCAACCAGATAGCAAAATCCTCGTGCATTCCATCCCCAATCGCATAATACTTTGCATAAAGCTCTCTACGTACCAAAGAAGATGAGTTGGAGAGAATATTCTGTTTTAGTAATCGCCCGTATGAAATTTCTGTCGGTACATGAAGATTCCAATTAATACGATTTCCATCCACATCTATAAATGCCGACCCCGTATACAAAAGATCGGCCTCTGTCTTCCTTTGCAATTCAATCTGCTTCTCCAACTTTTCAGGGTCCCATGCATCATCACTGTCTAGTATTGCAATCCACGATCCTTTCGCTTCTTCAAGCCCATGCTTCCTTGTATAGGACACACCGATATTCTTTCGGTTAGTAATCAATCGAACTCTATTGTCTTTCGCTACATAATTGCTTACGATTTCTGAGGTTTTATCTTTAGAGCAATCATTGATCACCAGTAATTCTAAATCGGGATAGGTCTGCCTCAATACAGAGCAGATTGCATCTTCTATTGTATTTTCTGCATTATAAGCGGCCATGATGATGCTTATCAATCCGAATCCCTCACACCCCATTGCTTTGTACCCTCATTTCACGCTCTCAACATAAGGCAGTTCAGACCTAATCTGTATAGTCTAATCCGCTTTTTCTTTTGGTTGCGTTTAAATCTTTTATCTTGTTTCAGCAAGGACCTCTCCATCGTCACGAAAACAGCGCTCCGCAAACCCCTTCTTATTTCTGCTTAATAGTAACCTTAAATTCTGTCACTTAGCCACAACTTCAAGTTCTTTATCCTCTTTATATCGTGGCTCATTACTCATCGCAGTCATATTCCCCCCCGCTATGCCCTCTGTGCTTTCTTGCACGAACAGGATTTTAACTGTTGCAAACATTATCTTCAAATCTTCAATAATATTGGGGTGCGCGATATACATCAGATCCATTTGTAGCTTATCATATGGTGTGGTGTTGTACTTACCATATACTTGTGCATACCCTGTCAATCCAGCTTTTGCCTGCAAGCGAAGTGCAAATTCGGGTAAATGTTTTTCATATTCTTTTGCAATTGCTGGGCGTTCTGGCCGAGGCCCAACAATAGACATGTCACCAGATAAAATACATAGGAGTTGCGGTAGCTCATCGATACGGCACTTACGAATACAGCGACCAACAGGAGTAATCCGGTCATCCTTGTCGCCAGTTGATAATCGCGCTATTCCATCTTTTTCAGCATCGGTGCTCATGCTACGAAATTTTAAAATATCAAATTTTTTACCGTCTTTTGTCAAGCGGCGTTGGTGGTAAAAAACAGGTCCGCCGTCTATTGCCTTTATGGCGATTGCGGTCAAAATAAAGATTGGTGAAGTAATCACTAATGCTACGCCGGAAAAAAGAATATCCAGCGTCCGCTTTACAAAAAGATATTCAGGCGGAGCCATATATCGATGTAAACGGAGAAGCGGAAGATGGAACATATGGGTTGTTTCAGAGGCGCTCATAAGCGTATCTCCTATTCGAGGAATAACAAATACATTTATTCCGTTTGCAATGCAATATTTAATAATTATATTTCTGTCATGGCTTTTTACTCCGCTTAGAAACACCGTTTTTATTCCCTCAAGGACACTGATATCTGCCAAACACTCGCGGGCCGTAATCGTACACTGCACATCATATTTCTTTTTCAGGCCACACTTATCAATCAATTCACATATACACTTACACTCATCGTAAATGATTGTAGTCGTTTGGGGCGGAAACGTTTTAAAATACCAATGATGTGCACTTATCGCCCAAAACGCTGCAAATATCACCTGAAAAACGATAGCAGCAATGCCGGGCAAAACATTAGGCAACCGCTTTGTTAGCAACCAAATTACGATATACATTATTCCATCCGAAACCATTGCGGCAAACACCTGACTATAAATGGTTTCTGAAATTCTACTCATGGACATTAAAAACGCATCATATACTCGCCCAAACATGATGTATGTAATAAAAAATAATGCAATCATGAGCCAATTGCCTTTAGAATAAAATGGATTATCAATTCGTTCTGCATAATACATATACCAGCAAACCGCAAAAGGAATTGTAATTAATACGGCATCTGCCATTTTGACAATTCGCAGCAATAAGTCATGTTTAAATTTGCTCATGATCATATCCTCTCAAAACTTAACTCTCAAATCATGTAAGTCAAATAAACTGCTTCAAAAGTAAGCATTCATTACGGGTGTTATTCATTTTTCCCCTTATTCATCTCTGTATTTGTATAAAAACCGATACTCTGCCTACCTGCCTCTTTGGTTTAATCATTGCTTTTCACTATCTTCACTTGCTGCCGGGGTATTGCCTTGATAGGTAAAACCGCCATACTGATAGTTGTAGTTATAATATGCATAATTTTGCGTGTAGTTCATACCTGTACATCGCGGGTCATACATGTTCAAAACAACCCCAAAAATTTTTGTATTCGTGTTTTCAAGCTGTTCTTTCGCAGCCAAAACGTTGTCTCGCGTAACTTGATTATGGCTGACAACTAGGATCGCACCGTCCACATATTTGCTCAATACAGAAGTATCTGTCAATGCGTTGACCGGAGGTGTATCACACAAAACATAATCATATTGTTTTGCCAATTGGCTTAAAAGCCTTCCCATTTTTTCGCAGCCCAAAAGCTCTGTGGGGTTGGGGGGGATCGTACCCGCCGTAATCACATCAAAACCCAACTCGTCAAAGTGTAAAATGGTATCATTCAAAAATGCTTCATCACACAACACCGAGGTAATCCCAGGTATTTGCCTTGGTATTTGCAAGAAACGATGCAAAATCCCTTTTCTAAAATCGCAGTCCAGTAAAATGACCCGCTTACCGTCCTCTGCCAACGTGACTGCAAGGTTAACAGCAACATTTGATTTTCCTTCCGATGGAATACTGCTGGTAATCATGACAACTTTACTGTGCCCATCTAACTGCAAAACGTAATTCAAGTTGGTACGCAATGCTTTATAAGATTCTACATATGCAAAAGAGCCACTATCTGCGACAATACGGAAACTTCTTCTTTTGTGCGTATTCTTCCGCCCCGACCCTTTCAACATTTCCATTAGGTTTCGCTCCTTTTTTCTCTTCTGCTTTGCTTAAAGCCGTCTTCCTGCGGGATAATACCCAAAACCGGTAAGTCGAGAATTCTTCTGATATCTTCCTGTGTTCTGAATGTATTGCTCAACATTTCTTTGATTAAAATAAACACAACACAGATTACAAGGCCCAACACCCCTGCAATGGCAGCGTATTTTTTCTGGTTGGGTGACACCGGCTGCTGTGTTGTCCATGGGGTATCCACCATTTTTACCGACCCCGCATTGACGGTATCAATGATAATGTCTGGTGCTAAATCGACAATTCTACTGACAATTTTCATTGCAACAGCAGAACTTGGGTTAATTACCGTAATTCGCATAACTTGTGTATCATCAACTGCTTTTACTGTAACCTGTGAAGAAAGTGCCTCATAGGTCATGTTTAAGTTCAAATCCTCGATGACTTTCTCCAACACATTATGGCTTTTTAAAATGATGGAATAGGTACCAACCAAGTTACTGGATGCAACTAAATCCGCACTGGTAATTGTTGTGATTGTGACATCCTGTGTATTATTGACCAGCATGTCCGCGCTGGCACTGTAAAGGGGTGTAATTATAAAACGCGCATACAAAAAACCAATGACAGCACAAATTGCGGCCGAAAAGAGGATAAGCAAAATATTATGCCAAAACAAGAACAGAATTTTCTTCAAATCAATTGTGATGTACTCTTCTTGAGTTTCCATGCAATTTCCTCAACTTTCCGGTCGTTTCAGTTAGCCGACAAAATATTGCCGCTGGTACTATTAGGGGACGCACAATCTACGTTTCGACATCAATCATAAATTTTATTTTACAGAGCGGTGCTATTCACAGCACCACTCTGTAAAATAACGCTTTTAGTATCTACGCCGCACTTTGCGACCCCTCCGATGCAGCGGCAGGGTCGGTTGCGTTGTGTCAACAACTTCTTGTTCCAGCAAAACGGGGATTAATTTTTTCCACACGCCCTGCTGCTTCCACGCACGTAAACGGCCATACACACTTTGCCATGGGCCGAATTCTTCCGGTAAATCTCTCCATGTAACACCTGTATTGATCCAGTAAATCATGCCATTGAGCATCATGCGATTATCTTTTGCAGGGCGCCCACCTTGTGGTTTACGTTCAGGCGGCAACATATTTTTCATCTTTTTCCATTGTTCTGTCGTTATACTGTAATTCATCGTCTCTTCCCTTTCTCTTATTTATACTATAACTTGGGTGGTGCATCTTTCTGTTCAAACAGCTTTACCATATCCTCTCCATGCGGAAAACCACCCTCGCCCTCACAATTCATTTCAATGCTGCCCGAAATTCTTGCGCCCTCTTCCAAGGAAATTGCATCGGTTTTAACATTGCCAACCAGCATAACCCCACTGACCAACCGGGTTTTACTCTTAATTTTCAAATCACCTTTAATGCGCCCGCCTGCTTCTACATTATCTGCACTGATATTGCCAATTACGAGCGACTGGTGATCCAAATGGATGTCCTTTTGTGCAGAGATATTGCCAAAAACATTACCGGCCAGTAAATCAATGTTCTTGCCGTTAAGATTGCCCGTTACCTTGCCTTTTACATGGATATCGCCTTCTGTGATTAAATCTCCTTTAAGGGTCCCGCACAGCTCAACGTCCCCCTTCGCACGAATCGTTCCCTCAATTGAAATATCTTCTGCCAAAACAGAAACATATGCTACTCGGTGCTCTTCGCTCATTGCGGAAATCTGGGTAAACTTTGTGCGCAGGTTTTCTTCTTTTTTTTCATCCTGCATGATTTGTTCGCCCTGCATTTCGTGCTCCCCTTTTCCATTTGCTCCAAACAATTCTCCTGCCGCCTGCTTAAAGTTTTTCTTGATATCCATGATTCTTTCTCCTTTCGTAGTGGGGCACAATATAATTTTTTACTGTTCCGCTCTGCTTCTATTTACTCTTTATAAATAAAGTGTACCGGTTTAACCTGGTTTGTCAGAGGTGCAAACGAAAACCCCTGTTTTTGCAGCCCTTGGATGATACCTTGCAAAGCTTGTACCGTTGTTTCTTTTCTTGACGAATCATGCATAAGCACGATACCCCGCATAACTGACTTTGCCTGACTAAGCACCGTGTCCTCAATCATGGATGCCGGTATTTGTTTTTCACTTGCATCCCCTGCCGCCATATTCCAATCATAATAAGTAAAACCCCGGCGGTTCATTTCGGTGATGATTTCGCGGTAGACACCTCCGTTATATTCGTTAATACTGCCGCCAGGAAAACGAAAAATTGTCGGGTATACACCTGTAACTTCATACACCCACTGATAAGCCTTATAAAAATCGCTTAGATATGCATTCACTGAACTGTAAATCAATGCATAATTGTGGCTGTAGCTATGAATACCAATTGTATGGCCTTCGCGTACGATGCGCTGCAGCATGCTGCGCATTTCAGGTGTATCATGATTATTGGTAACTACAAAAAAAGTAGCTTTAATGTTGTTTTGTTTCAAAATGTTTAAAATTTCGCCAGTGTTTTGCGATGGGCCATCGTCAAAGGTTAAATAAATTTCTTTTTCGTTATATTCCGTCTGGTCAGGCATTTCACAATACAGGTTCGGGTAAAGTTGCTGGTAATCCAAATTTTCTGTCCAAAAAAGAGAGGACGTTTCCTGTTGATTGGTCGCGGCCATTAAATGAAACAGGCCGGAACTGTTTAAAACCGTTTCTGTTTTTTGCCGGTTAAGTTCCAACTGCATCAAAGTATTTTCTTGTTCTGTTTGCGCACTGCGCACGCCGTAATAAATACAAAGCCCGGTCGGTACTAAAATCGCAAGTGCAAGGGTACCAAGGATGATGTGTTTAAAAAAACGTACGCTACCAAAATACATGGTATTCCTCCCTCCAATTTGCCGGACACGGCTTTGTTTTTAAGCTTTGTCTAATCTGAGCTTTCTTTGTAAAGTCTCAATTTAAAATTTTGTTTTAAATTCAGCAATTATTATGCGATATCGGCTTGTAATGCGGCTTTGTATCATTTTTTTATTGACATTTGTTGTTTTCATGATAAAAGTAGCGGCAAGATTTGCATCGATAATAAAGGATTTTGATTGTGATTTTTTAACTGGATTTCAATAATTTGTAGACGCGGTCACCAGCTTTGTATTTTAATCAAGTATTCTTCTGCAAATTTTGCAAATTACCCATCATTGGCTAGGCGGATATAAGCTGGGTAGAATCTTCCTTTCGCCCTATAGTATTCCCTGAACATCGTCATCAGGCTGCAAAAAGCGTATGCCTGTATGCCCGCTGGGTTAGATACTGTCGCAAGGCACTGGTCTAATTTTGCAATTTTTTCCGTCTTTACAGAAAACAAGTCAACGTAAGTGTACCGAACCCTGCCCTGTAAGATTAAACTGCCTTGCCATCCTTTGTGAGGACAAATGTAGTAGACAAACCGCAAATCTTTTGTTGTTGGCGATAGATTACCCATAATATTGGCGATGCATTTTCTGGAAAACTCTGTACAGGTCGGTTGCAAAACGAACCAAGAATATTCTGCTAATATTGATAAAATTTCCAGCTTTTTGGTAACCTTTAATTCCATCGTTTCTTTATTTTCAAAGATCATATTCCAGAACGTAGGTTCTGTTAATGAAATGTATGTAAGGGGGATATCATATTCATACATATTCTGATCTCTCTCTTTCGGATGCTCTGCCGCACCTTGTCGCAGTTTAATTGAAACCACGATAAGCCTTTGCTTTTATGCGTTAATAGCAGCTTTATAATATTAGCTGACGGCAGAATCGACGGCGCGAAAGCCGGTAGTGCCGTGGGAGAGATACAATGAATTCATTTTTTCGATTGCGATTTTTTTCTGTTCCAGCATGGAATGTGCATAAATATTTAAGGTGATCGTAACGCTTGAGTGACCTAAAAGCTCGCTCAACGTTTTTATGTCTACCCCCAGTTCTAACGCACGAGTGGCAAATGTATGCCGGATTGCATGATATTTACGGGGCGATACTCCTGCGCTTTTTAAAACCTTGTGAAAAATGCGCTGCATTGTCCGGGGATCTACCGGATAAGTTGTGCCGGAGAAGATATAACAGTCCTGCGCTGCCTTATCTGGTTGATTTTCTTGCAGTTTTTTTAGCATAAAGGCGGGCACCGGGATTGCGCGTATTGAATTTTTAGTTTTGGGTGGTGATGTGATCAAACCCGTCTTTGCTGCACCTTTTTCTTGCTTGTTAGTGCGCATCGTCGTTGCGGCAATCACCATCACTCCACTTTCAAAATCGATATTTTTCCAACGCAAAGCACAAAGTTCACCTAAGCGAATGCCGGTATAAAAACACAATAAAATACCAAGCGCTCTGAAATCGTCAAGCTTAAATATGCTTTTTTCGATGCTTTTTTGTTCCCCCTGCGAAAAAAACGGTATCGTTTCTAATTTTTTATCCTGTATTTTCACTTGGACATACGGCATTGACGGCAGTTTATTTTCTTTTACCATACTGTTGATTGCCGTTTTAAAAATGCAAATAATCTTTTTGCGGTAAGCAACTGAGAGATTTTCACGCTGTGCAATCGTGTGCACAAACTTGTTGATTTGAAATTCAGACAAGCAATCAATGTCAGAATAAAAGAATGGCAGAATATAATTTGAAACACAGGATTCGTAGCTGGCATAAGTAGATCTTCTAACGTGAATTTCTTGTTTATGTACCCACTGTTTAAACTGTTCACTAGCTAAAAGATTTTCTTCTTCCCTTGAGAAATCTTGCTCCTTATTTTGCAAAAAAAGTGTTTTCCTTTCTTTTACCTCACGATAACTCTTACCGTATACATAGGCATAACCTCCCTGGGGTTTCAATACACGGCCTTCCCAACGGCCATCCTTTCTCTTGTAAATATTTTCTCCTCGCTTGCTCATAGGGGCTCCTTTTCTCACTTTGCTTTTCTTTCTATTTGACAATATTACCGATGACCTATTCATAAAAGAACTATAAATAACCGGCTTTTTTGTAACTTTTATTCCCAGATTAATTTTCAAAACAGCATTTTTTCAAACGGAATTTCGGATATAGATTTTTTACTTAAGCAGCAATAAAAACGTTTTATAATAGTAAAATAAATTGCTCTCAATCATAAGCTTAGTTTTTATTTTTTTAAGTAAAATTCGACAAAATTTACTATTTGGTTATTCATTGAAAACTTTGATTTGTATTTTGTATGGATTGCTTTTTTGGAGCAATTGAATAGCAGTTATTCTGATCCGAATAAACAAAAAGACCCAGCAAACGCTGGGTTTTTTGCATCTGAACAGAATGAATTCCGCCCCTGACTTTTTCTGTTCACTTTGAATTCCCATGTTATGCGTCTATCACTCTTTACTCATATGGTTTGTTATTTGCATTTTATATAGTGAATAAGGCCATTGAATTGTAAAAATCTTTCATTTCTTTCGAATGCACGATTTATTAAAAAGTACAAAGTGTCATATTGCGTTATTTTTATAAAACGTGTTACTTTAAAATTCTCATTGCCCACACAACATTAGTTTCGAGTAATCTAATATATTTTTTAACATTTGTTATAATATTTAGTGTATTAAGTATAATTTGAAATTTTGTTATTTTAATGTATTGTTTTTTTTTAATTTGTGACGATAATTATTATTTATCTTTTTATATATTAAAATACTTTGAACGCAAAATTGCAAGTACTATTTACATTTTTTAACAGTTTTTTACATTTTTTGTTTTTTTAGTAAAAAAATCGTATTTTTGCTTTGTTTTACTAATATTATTTACATTTTTGCTTTGTTTTTATAAGTTCATCTATAAAAACAATTCGCTATTATATGGTATTTTTTGTTTTTACCGCATGAATTATGAGTTTTTGTTTTGTTAGTACAAAATAATTACTCTTCATATATTATTTTTTCAAAACTATACAACAAAAAACACGCACTCTGTGCCGAATTATGCACAAAATGCGTGTTTCGATTTTATTTTTATTGAGAAGCGTTTTAATTTATTCCAAAATTATTATAGCTCTAATGTATCAATAACGCCGCGCAAAGTTTCTGCTGAGCGGTGCAGCTTTTGAAGTTCCTCTTCAGAAAGCGGCATATCTAAAACGGTTTCAACCCCCTGCTGCCCTACGACAGCAGGGATGCTCATGCATAGCCCTTCAATACCATAGGTGCCGTGCAGCATGCTGGACACCGGCAATACCGAATGTTCGTCGCGCACAATACTGGTGGCAATGCGGGAAACCGCCATAGCAACGCCATAGTAAGTTGCGCCCTTACGGCTGATGATTTCATAAGCAGCATCCCGCACTTCATGGTAAAGCCGGTTATCGGAGGCCTCATGGTCAAAATGCCCCCGCAACTCACAAAAATGATCAAGCGGCACGCCGGAAATACTGGCCCCGCTCCACACCGCAAGCTCGCTGTCGCCGTGCTCGCCAATAATAACGGCGTGCACGCTGCGGCTATCGACCTGCAAATGCTCGCCGAGCAGATACTTTAGCCGCGCCGTATCCAACACAGTGCCGGAGCCCAATACCCGGTTTTCAGGGTAACCGGAAAGCTTAACCGTGACATAGGTCAAGATATCCACCGGGTTAGAGACAACCAGCAATACCGCCTCTTTGTTTCGCTTTGCAATTTCCGGCACAATACTTTTAAAAATAGCAACATTTTTATGTACAAGGTCCAGCCGGGTTTCACCCGGCTTTTGCCCTGCACCCGCCGTGATGATGATCAGCGCGGCATCGGTAATATCGTCATAAGTACCGGCGCGAATTGTCATGGGGTGTGCAAATGGCAGGCCGTGGGCAATATCCATTGCTTCGCCCTCCGCCCGTTGCCCATTTGCATCAATCAAAATCATTTCAGAAAATAGCCCGCTTTGCATCAGCGTAAACGCTGAGCTGGAACCAACGAACCCGGTACCGATCATTGCAGCTTTTTGAAAATTAATCATAAAAACCACCTCCTGATTCTGTTTTATTTTAAGTTAAAGTTTATGCTTTTTCGCCCAACGCATCCTGCAGCGTATGCCATGCAAGCACCGCGCATTTGACGCGCGCCGGCATGTGTGACACGCCCTGCAGCGCAACAGCGTCACCCAGTGCGTCGAGTTCGTCCTCGCCTGTTACTTCGCCTTTAATCATGCCAAAAAACAATGCGGCAAGCTTGTTTGCTTCTTCTACTGTTTTGCCTTCGATCAAATCGATCATCAGAGAAGTAGACGCCTGCGATATGGCACAGCCCTCACCGGTAAACCCGGCCTCCTGTACAATGCCGTCTTTGACGCGAAGCTGCAAGGTAATGTCATCCCCACAGCTTGGGTTTACCCCTTCAAGGCTGAGCGTTGCGTCACTGACGGGGTGCCGGTGATGCGCCGAGCGGCTGCTTTCAACAATGATCTGGTTATATAAATCATTGATTCCCAAAGCCCATACACCTCCTGACCTTTTGTACACTTTCAAGCAACTGGTCCACGTCTTCTATTGTATTATATACTGCAAAACTGGCGCGGCAGCAAGCGGTGATGCCAAGGTATTCCATTAATGGCTGCGCACAGTGGTGCCCGGCGCGCACCGCAACGCCGTCGGCATCCAGAATGGTTGCCACATCGTGCGGGTGTACCCCATCAATGTTAAACGAAATGACGCCATAGCGCCCTTGCGGCGTCGCGTCACCATATACCGTAACATAGGGCAGTTTGGCCAAGCCCTCTAATGCATGCCGCATCAAGGCCTGCTCGTGCGCTTCAATTTCATCCCAGCCAAGGGCGGCCATCCACTGAATAGCAGCCGCAAGGCCAACTTCCCCCCCCACGTTGCGGGTACCTGCTTCAAACTTGCGTGGCACCGGCGCATAGGTGGTGCTCTGCTCGTGTACACTGGCAATCATATCCCCACCGCTGAGGAACGGGGGCATTTTTTCAAGCAATTCTTTTTTGCCATACAGTGCGCCGACCCCCATGGGGGCGTACAGCTTGTGCCCAGAAAAGGCGGCGAAATCAACATCCAGTGCTTTGACATCCACCTGCATATGCGGGGTGCTTTGGGCGCAGTCCAGCACGACCACTGCCCCCATTTCATGCGCGCGCTGTACAATTTCGGCTACTGGTACAGCAAGGCCAAGCACGTTTGAAACCTGTGCAACCGCAACCACTTTAGTGCTGGGGCCGATTTTGGCCGAAATCTCTTCTTTTGTCAGTCTGCCATCGGCATCGGGGTAAAGGTAGACCAGTTTTGCGCCAGTCGCCTTTGCCGCCCGCTGCCAAGGTACTAAATTGCTGTGGTGCTCGGCCACAGAAAGCGCAATCTCGTCGCCCGCCTTTAAAAATTCAAGGCCGTAGCTGTAGGCAACAAGGTTCAGCCCCTCGCTGGTATTCTGGGTAAAAATGATCTCATCAGGCTCTGTACCCAAAAAGTCTGCCACCACCACGCGGGCACCCTCGTGCGCATCGGTTGCGCGCATGGCAAGGTCGTAAACACCGCGGTGTGGGTTTGCGTTATTCTTTTTATAGTACTCTTCTACCGCGTTTAGCACCGCAAGCGGGCGCTGGGTGGTTGCACCGTTATCGAGATACACCAGCCTTTTACCGTTTTCTGGTACCGAAAGGAGTGGAAATTCATTCAAAAGATTCTTCATTTTCATCCAGCCTTCTTGCAACAAGTTCTAATACTTCTTTTTGTAGCTCATCCTGTGGTATCTTATCCACCGCAGGGGCATACTGCGCTTCTACCATCAAACGCCGTGCCGCCGCCGGGGTTAGCCCGCGGGAACATAAATAATACATTTGTTTTTGGTTTAGCCTGCCTATGGTGGCAGCGTGCTGGCCTTCTACCTGCTCTTCGCCGCACAAGATCAACGGGGCGGTTTTGTTGCGGGCCGTTTTGCTAAGCAGCAACACCGTTTCACTCTCATGCCCCACGGCATGCACCGCACCGCGCTGAAAATCAATCGTGCCGCGCAACAGCTTTGTGCTGTCGCCCGCCAATACCCCGGCGGTGTGCATTTCGCTGAGAGTATCTTCGCCACGGTGCTCTGCGACGTCGTTGATATCAATGCTGCGGGTGGTGTCACCAAAATAAATCTGGTCCAGCCAAAATTCGCCATGCTGCCCGGCAAGGTTGACCCTTGCACCGGCACTGGCAACCGTGCTGCCCAGCAAAATGCGCACCAGCTCAAACTTTGCGCCTTCTTCTACCGTTGTAGCAACGGCGTTCCAGCTTTTGCAATTATCCCCTGTCAGCACCAGTTGCACCAGCCGCACCTTGGCCCCACGCGCGGCGTAGACCTGTGTCAAGCTGGCATACAGCCCTTTTGTCTGCGGGGCCGAGCGGCTGACCTCTACTAACGTAACGCTGCTGCCCTTTTCGGCATAAATGCTGTTGTGGGCAATCAGCTCTGGGTGGGTATCATCCAACAAACCCTCTACAAGCACGGGCACCTCTGCGACACCCTTTGCGGCAATAAAACAGGAGGCGTTCGCATACTGTAAAACAAATTCATCTACTTCGCGCCCCATACCACTTTGCGGTACCCCCTGCGCCGGCACCTGCATTTGCTGTACGCCTGCCGGCAACGGGCCAACCACAAAGCTTGGGTCGCTGTTTTGCGGCACAAAAAGTGCCGCGTTTTCACCCGCATTGTTGACGCCCAGCCAGTTCCAGGTTCGCACGGGTAATTGATTGATTGCTGTGTTCATTTACGGCACCTCCTTTAGCCAATACTGCCTTTCATTTCAAGATGAATCAGATTATTCATCTCTACCGCGTATTCCAGCGGCAGTTCTTTTGCAATGGGCTCTGCAAAACCGCCCACGATCAATGCGCGGGCATCATCCTCTGACAGGCCGCGGCTCATCAGGTAAAAAATAGCCTGTTCGCTGATGCGGCCAATTTTAGCCTCGTGCCCTACATCCACATCGTCGCAGCGGATATCCATCACCGGGATGGTGTCCGAGCGGGAGCGGTCGTCGATCATCAGCGATTCACACGAGACAGCCGACTTGCTGCCCACTGCCTCCGGCGCCGCAACCACTGCACTGCGAAAAGTAGAAATGCCACCGTCGCGCGAAATGGATTTAGTGGAGATATGCGAAGTGGTGTGCGGTGCGGCATGAACTACCTTGGCACCGGTATCAAGGTTTTGGCCATTACCCGCAAAAGTAATGCCGGTAAACTCCATACGGGAGTTTTCACCCTTCAAAATTGTCATCGGGTACAGGCAAGAGGTATGCGAGCCAAACGAACCCGACACCCACTCCATAATACCGTCTTTTTCTACACGGGCGCGCTTGGTGTTGAGGTTGTACATATTTTTAGACCAGTTTTCGATGGTGGAATAGCGCAGCCGCGCGCCCTCACCCACAAACAGCTCTACACAGCCGGCATGCAGGTTGGCCACGTTGTATTTCGGGGCCGAACAGCCCTCGATGAAATGCAGGTAAGCGCCTTTGTCCACAATGATCAGTGTATGTTCAAACTGGCCGGCACCCGGTGCATTTAGCCGGAAGTACGACTGCAGCGGAATTTCGACCGAAACGCCGGGCGGCACATAGACAAATGAACCACCAGACCACACCGCCCCGTGCAGTGCGGCAAACTTATGGTCGGTTGGCGGCACCAGTTTCATAAAATGCTTGCGCACCATTTCGGCATACGGGCCTGTCAGCGCGCTTTCGATATCGGTATAGACCACACCTTTTGCCGCAACCTCTGCGCGCACATTGTGGTAAACGACCTCAGAGTCGTACTGCGCACCCACACCGGCAAGAGAAAGCCGCTCTGCTTTTGGGATGCCCAAACGCTCGAAGGTATTTTTAATGTCATCCGGCACGTCGGACCATTTGCCACGCATAGGGGTATTGGGCCGCACGTAGGTGACAATGTTTTCAATGTCCAGCCCGTCCAATGGCGGCCCCCAACTGGGCAACGGCATTTCGTTATAAGTCTGCAACGACTTTAAGCGAAACAGGCGCATCCATTCAGGGTCGTGTTTTTCTTCTGAAATTTTTTGCACGATTGCCGGGGTCAGGCCGGAGTTTACTTCAAACGAAGCATTGGCCGCATCTTTGATGTCGTAAATACTGCGGTCAAACTCTTCTACCTGTGTTTTTTCTGTCTCAAAACTTCTCAAGCGTCTGCCGCCTCCTTTTGCAGCGCACCGAAACCGCTCTGCAAAATTTCGTCGGCAAGTTCGCGGCCACCAGTGCGGGTAATACGCCCGTTTTCCAAAATGTGAACGTAATCGACTTCCAGTTCTTCCAGAATTTTGGCGTTATGGGTAATAATCAAAATACTATTGCCCTCGTTGTGATATTCGCGGATGCCTTTAGAAACCGTTTTGACCGCATCCACGTCGAGGCCGGAATCTGTTTCATCCAGCATCGCAAGCTTGGGGCGCAGCATCAACAACTGTAAAATCTCCGCCTTTTTCTTTTCGCCGCCAGAAAACCCGACATTCAGGTACCGCGACGCATAAGACTCATCCATGTCCAAGACCTGCATTTGCTCTTTGAGTTTTTTTTGAAATGCAAGCACGCGCATGGGCTTGCCCTCTATTGCGCCGGCGGCGGTGCGCAGAAAGTTTTCCAGCGTGATGCCGGGGATCTCCTCCGGCGCCTGAAACGACAAAAATATACCCAGCCGTGCACGGGCATCGGCGCTTTCGTCGGTGATATCCTCGCCGTCAAAACTGATGCTGCCGCTTTCAACGGCATACCGGGGGTCGCCCATCACGGCAGAGACCAAGGTGGATTTGCCGGTGCCGTTCGGACCCATCAGCACATGTAGCTCACCCTTTTGAATGCTAAGGTCAACGCCGTTTAAAATCAACTTATTATCCACCGAAACGGCAAGATCATGGATTTCAAGAAGAGGTTTTTTCATGGTTCCACTAAGCTCCTTTTTACGAAACAGGCTGCCGGCAAAAACCGGCAGGCTTTACTTTGATATTGTTTATTGTTCTTACTTTTCAATAGTACACCAATTTACTAGGGATTACAAGCACAATTCCCTATAATTTTTGTATTTTTATCTGATTTTTGCAAAAAGCTTATCATTTTTCGTGTTTTTTTGAGTTCTTTTTTGTTGTGATATGAACCTGTTTGTGACGGCTTTAGGCGTTTTCGTGTCCTCTTACCACGCCAAAATAAAAAAACAGCGAAGAGCTTTTTGCCCCCCGCTGCCTGTTTTTCATCTTTATCTATTTGCCGCCACCTATACCACCACGCGAACCTAGCCTTGCAATTTGGCAAGGAAACTGGCAGCCTTTACCGTTGCCCGCGTATGGGTGCCCCCACCGATGCTCCCCTTGCCGTCAAATGCTTCTACGGTAAACGTAAAGCTGCGCTCTGTCTGCTGCATCAGGGTTGCACGCGCCGTAATGGTTGCCCCCACTGCGGAGGCGCGGTCATGTGTCAGCTCCATTTTAGTGCCCACTGTGGTGATGCCCTCTTGCAGCAACGGTGCAACACACTGCATCGCCGCATTCTCCATCAGCGCCACCATGGCCGGGGTCGCGAATACCGGCAGGTCTCCGCTACCCATTGCCTTTGCCGTTTTTTCTGTTGTCACGGCCGTGCTCACTTCAAAAAACCGTTCCATAATCAACGCCTCTTTCTTTGCGGTTGTTTTGCCACAACTATGCTGTTATTTATACTACCATAGCCCGTTTGACTGCTGCAAGTGGTATCACTTTTTACAATAAATTTAATATTTCTACCACCCCCATTTTTACCTTTTATTCCCATTATATGGTTGAATTGCAACGTTATTTTGTGAAATATTATGATTCACCTCATCACTGCGCCTTCTCTGTTGTCAGATTCTCCAAACAGTATATTTATACCTTGACAATGCATAAATATACAATTATAATCATAACATCAAATAGAGAAAAGCACCACCCAAGGAGGAGTTATTGATGAACTACAAACACAAAGCCCTGTCGGCACTGCTGGCCGCCGCCATGGTATTTTCTCTCGCCGGTTGTGGCAGCGCTTCGTCTGCTGCCCCCGCTTCGTCCGCTGCCGCAAGCACCCCGGCATCTTCTGCATCTACCGCTTCGTCGTCAGTTGCCGAAAACGACCTTTCGGACGCAGCCTTGCAGGCAATTGCTAAAATTAAAGAAAAAGGTGTGTTGACCATTTCTACCGAGAGCAAGTATGCACCGTTTTGCTTTAAAGACAACGACTTGAACATTGTTGGGTTTGAGCCTACGCTGATGCAGTACCTGGCCGATGACCTTGGTGTTAAACTGAACATTCAAGACGTTGATTTCACCGCCGTTATCCCCGCCATTCAAAGCGGCGAAGCCGATATTGGCATGGCCGGCATGGTAAAAACTGCTGAGCGTGCCGAAGTGGTTGACTTTACACAGCCGTACCATATGTCCGGCCAATGTGTGATGGTATTAAAAGACAATGCCGCCACGTTTACCAGCTTTGATTCGTTTGCGGGCAAAACCCTTGGCGCACAAAAAGGCACGTTGCAGGAGACCATTTTGCACGAGCAGTTCCCGGACAGCAACGCCAAAATTCTGGACAAGGTGCCCGATTTGGTGCAACTGCTGCAACTGGGCGAAATTGACGGCCTGATTATTGCTGTGGACCCCGCCGGCCCCTACCTTGCCTCACACGAAGAGCTTGCCACCGTTGACCCTGGCATTGTGGTCGACCCGGAGACCAACGGCCAGGTTGCCTGTGTTGCCAAAGGCAATGAAGGCCTTGTGGAATACCTGAACGCCGTATTTGCTAAACTGTCTGCCGATGGTACGCTGGATGGCTGGTATGCCGATGCAGTGACCCTTTCGAATGAACAAAACGCCGCCTGATCTTGCTTTACAGCAAACTGAATAGAGAAGGAAGCCTGCCGGCTGCAATTGCAGCCGGCAGGCTTCCTTTTGTGTAACGGCAAACTTCGTGTTATTGATTATGCAAACCGGCTATTCAGTCACTCGGTCCTGTATTTCAATAAAGTTCTCCCGGTTGTTCCAGTAATCCTCTTTTGTAATGAAGGCCATTTTAAGATCCGACATCATGGTTTCCATTGGTGTTCCGTCCGGGGCAGTATCAGGGACCGGGATACTCTTTTCCCCTACGTTCACAGCAAAATAATCCGAACCTTCGGCAAAAATGCCTATTTTTCTGTCCTCACATTGCATTTTTAATGTTGATAACAAACCTGAAGATAAATCTATTGCAAATAGTGTACTGCCATCATAAGATTCGTCTGAAACTAAAAACAAAATATGTGAATCATAGATGCCGGTTACTTTGATTGCCCCTTGGGGTAAATTTTGAGAAAAAACATTTTGGGCAATCGTCTGTTTTTCCAGAGTACCGATATCCAAACTTTTTATAGTACAGGTAGACCTCTCCCAATAATAAAATTTTTCGTTGTCTGGTACCCCTAAAATATCTCCTTGCTTCCATGTCAAAATAGGTTCCAGTTTTCCGGTATCCAAAAAATACCTGTTCAGTGTATAAACTTGGTTTTCATATAGTTCTTTCCACGACTGTGTTTTATCATTTTTTGTTGTAACCGTCGTGATCAATAATCCTTCTGGGAAGCAACCGACCACATTATAATCAGCATCGTATGGAAATTGGTCAACTAAATTCTTTTCCCCAGTAGTGGTATCAACGCGAAGCAATTGAAACTCAGGCCCTGCTTCTAAATGCTTTTTTACCAAAACATAAAGGTTTTGTTCATCGGCAACAAAGACACTGGATTCGCAGAATGTCTCATCTGCCGGTAACGAAAACAGCTCGCGGCGGTTATCGCCATTCAGGTCCATCTGCCATACCTTAGGCAAATCTTCTGCTTCATAAGACAACCCCAAATCATTTATCCCCCACTGGCAAATATAAAGCTTTGTTGCCGCTACAAATGGGAATGTGCCCCCTATGGTATATTTGATCCAGCTTGGGTCTGCCTCATTGTGGTGGTCGCTATTGGGCTGTGCAGACAAATAAACTCGTTGCTTCGTTTTATAATCGGTATATAAAATATTTGCCGAGCCGTCCGGGCGGCACCATAATTCATAATACCCGTTATTGGTACCTGCCCTTGCCGTATACGTTAGCCCCAGTACAGAAGTTACAGCCTTTAATTGGCTGTTTTCGCTGCCTGCCGGTACAGAAGAAGATGCCCCTTGTTCAGCCCGCTGGTTTGGGGGCAGCGAAATATTACCGCCACACGCATAAAACAAAAAAACCGCCGCCATAAAAGCCGCAATGCAGGATACCCATTTTTTCATTTCAATCCCCCGTTTCGCGGCTAGCCCCCTGCCACGGCAAACCAGCTTTTTGTTGTTTTTATCTGCGTTTTTGCCCACTATTTACCATTTAACCACTTTTTTCACTTTTAAGCAATGTACACAACCATCTGCTGCGTGTAACAGCAAGCAGAGATGCACTTACTTGCATCTCTGCTTATTTTTATTTACACCCTGCCGAAAAGCCACATCAATGATACTAGGCCAACACCTTTACTCAGCAAAAATGCCGCCCAACCTGCTTGGCAGGAAAGGCGGCATTTTTATTATGTAACACTAATTAATACTACAAAGCTTATTTTTGCAGGCTTTTTGCAAGGCTTGCCGCAATAAACTCGCGGAACAACGGGTGCGCTCGGTTCGGGCGGCTTTTGAATTCGGGGTGATACTGCACACCCACAAAAAAGTCGTTCTCCGGGATTTCGACCGCTTCGACCAAACGGCCATCCGGCGACGTGCCCGCTATTTTAAGGCCGGCGGCGGTCAGTGCTCCGCGGAACTCGTTGTTAAACTCGTACCGGTGGCGGTGACGCTCGGAGATTTGCACCGAACGGTAGGCTTTTTCCATCATCGTGCCTTCAATAATATTGCAGGGGTATGCGCCAAGGCGCATGGTGCCGCCCTTGGGCAGGTTGCCGTGCTGGTCCGGCATCAAGTCGATCACACGGTGCGAGGAATCCGGTGCAAACTCGCTGGAATTTGCATCCTCAAGGCCCAGCACGCCGCGTGCATATTCAATGACCGCAATCTGCATACCGAGGCAGATGCCAAGGTACGGCACGTTGTGGGTGCGCGCATACCGCGCCGCCAAAATCATGCCTTCAATGCCGCGGTCACCAAAACCGCCCGGCACCAAAATGCCATCGCAACCGCTCAGGCGCTCTTCCAGCAGTTCGGGGCACAGTTGTTCGCTGTCCACCCACTCTACCCATACACGGGCACCGTTTTCGTACCCGGCGTGCGACAACGCTTCGTTGACCGAAAGGTATGCGTCATGCAGTTTAGTGTACTTGCCCACCAGTGCAATTTTAACGGGCTGTGTGGCAAGCTGAATGCGCTGCAGCATTGCCTTCCAGTCAGCCAGGTCGCACGGTGCACAGTGGATGTCCAGCTCGCGGCACACCACGTTGGCAAGGCCGTTCTCCTCCAGCATAATGGGGGCCTGGTACAACACCGGCAACGTGAGGTTTTCAATCACGCAATCCAGTTTTACATTGCAGAACAAGGCGATTTTACTGCGAATCGACTCGCCAATCGGCTCGTCGCTGCGAGTAATGATGATATCCGGCATAATACCAAACGATTGCAGCTCTTTGACCGAGTGCTGGGTCGGCTTGGATTTATGCTCGTTGCTACCTTTAATATAAGGGACAAGTGTGACGTGGATAAACAGGCAGTTTTTGCGGCCCACCTCGTGAGAGACCTGACGGATGGCCTCGAGGAATGGCTGGCTTTCAATATCACCGGTCGTGCCGCCGATTTCGGTGATGACAACATCTGCATCGGTTTTTTCGCCAACCGAGTAAATGAAGCTTTTGATCTCGCCGGTGATGTGCGGGATGACCTGCACGGTCTCGCCAAGGTATTCGCCGTTGCGCTCTTTGTTCAGCACATTCCAGTACACCTTGCCGGTGGTCAGGTTGGAGAACTGGTTCAGGTTTTCATCAATGAAACGCTCGTAATGCCCAAGGTCAAGGTCGGTCTCCGCCCCATCCTCTGTGACAAACACCTCACCGTGCTGGTAGGGGCTCATGGTGCCCGGGTCCACATTGATGTACGGGTCTAGCTTTTGCGCCGCGATACGCAAGCCACGCGCCTTTAACAGCCGCCCCAAGCTTGCCGCCGTGATGCCTTTGCCCAGCCCCGACACTACGCCTCCTGTTACGAAAATATACTTCGTCATACTTCTCCATCCCTTCATCCGCAAAATTCTAAAGCATACGGGCTCTGCCTGCCGCCTGTATGCCGCTTTCCGTTATCGCGCCAACGCGCGTTTCACGCTTCATAAGTATTTAAAATACTCTCTGCAACGGTGCGCCTTGTGCTGCGCCGGTCCATTGCCTGCTTTTCAATATATCGATGCGCCTGTTCTTCTGTAAACTGCAAATGCTCGATCAGCACACATTTCGCGCGCTCTACAATGCGCAGTTCCTCAATTTTTTCCCGCAGGCGCCGGTTTTCATCCATCAGCCGTTCCATGCGTTTGCGGGTAGCGGTAATTAATTTTAAGCTCTGGTAAAAGGCCGCACGGTTTAAAGGCCGCGGCAGTACAAACACGCCGTAGTCTTCTACGCGAACCGCCAGTTCGTCCTCCTGCTCGGCCTTGACAAGCAAAATTACACCGGCACGCCCTTTTGCGGCGGCGATGGCAACGTCGGTCCCAAGTTCGTCCCGCAGGGGGGTATTGACCAAAACCAGATCATATTCAGCTTCGAGCAGCACTCTGCGGGCCGCGCTGCCGCTGGAGGCCATGGCAATCGTTGGCCGCGGCGATGCCACGAACAGCTCTGCCAATGCATCCTGTGATTTTTCCGTACCGGAAACAATCAGTACCCTATCCACTGCGCGTCCCCCCTTTCCGCTGCCAGTTCACACCCTAAAGCCGGTGGAAATAGAGGTCTTGCTCTTGCTCTGCCCGCAGCTCTGGCGATGTCACCCGTGCAGCTTCGGCATACTTGAGCTCAAAATATTTATCGCGAATGCTTTGCGGCAGCACCCGCTGTACCAAGTTACTTGCCTTTGCAAGGTCAAGGGCTTCCTCAAGGCTTTGCGGTAACTGTGCAAGGCGCTGTGTTTCCTCTGGTGTCGCCTCGTACAGGTTGCGGTTATTAGGGGCCGGCAACTCTTCGGCCTGCTCAATCCCTTCCAGCCCCGCTTCAATTAATAAAGCAAACGCAAGGTACGGGTTGCAGGCGGCGTCCGGGCTGCGCAGCTCCATCCGGCTAAAATCGCCCTCTGCAGCGGGGATGCGCACAAGCTGGCTGCGGTTTTGCCGGGACCAAGTCAAATAGCGCGGGGCTTCAAACGCACCCAGCCGCGCATACGAATTTGTCGTGGGGTTTAAAAACGCTGAAAGTTCTGCGGTGCGGTGTAAAATACCGGCGATAAACTGCCTTGCCTGCGGCAAGAACCCATCCGGCTGGCCCAAGAACAGGTTTTCATCATCCCTGTTATAAAGGCTCATATTGATATGCATGCCGCTACCCGGTGCACCCGCAATGGGTTTCGGCATAAAACTGGCGTGCAGGCCGTGCTGTGCTGCAATAGCACGAACAACCGATTTAAAGGTAACAAGGTTATCTGCCGCACGCATGGCGGCACTGTACCTGAAATCGATCTCGTTTTGCCCGGGGCCCTGCTCGTGATGGCTTGCTTCCGGGGTGAAGCCCATTTCTTCCAGCGAAAGGCAGATCTCACGTCGCACATTTTCGCCTTTGTCCAGCGGCGCAATGTCAAAATAGCCGCCGTGGTCCAGCGGGCGGGTAGTGGGCTGGCCATTCTCATCCAGCTGAAACAGGTAAAACTCACATTCCGGGCCAAACTTACACACATACCCGCGCTGCATGGCACGCCGTGCAGTCTCACGCAGCAGGCGGCGGCAATCCCCTTCAAACGGGGTACCGTCCGGCCGTACAATGTCGCAAAACAGCCGTATCACCCGCCCATGGGCAGGGCGCCACGGTAAGATGGCAACCGTATCAGGGTCCGGAACAAGTAGAAGGTCTGACTCTTCTATGTTCATAAAACCGCTGATGGCCGAAGCATCAAACGAAATACCGCTTTCAAATGCACGCGGCAACTCTGAGGGCTGTATTGCAATGTTTTTTTGTGTACCAAAGATGTCGCAGAACGCCAAGCGAATAAATTTCACGTCGTTGTCCCGCACATAGCTCAAAATTTCTTCTGCGCTGCTATACATGAAACGCACCTCCATGTGCCGCGGCACGGCCGCTTCTGTTTACTTTATTCTTGATTATACCCGGTTTTGCGGCCACAGAACAGTATTTTTTCAAAAAAGTGGAATTTTTATCCAAATATACTACCCCTTAATTTTGGCAACACGAAAACAAGGGTGCTCACCGGGGTCTCCTGACAAAAGGCGGGAATCGCCGGTGAACACCTTTGTCCTTCCTAGGATTATACTATGCTCACTTTAGCATGTCAACAAAAAAAATATCCTGTTTTTGTTGTTTTTTACTTGACAAATTTCGCCGTACGTCATATAATGCACTCCATAAACAGCAAAGGCGCTGTGGGCTTTTTTGTCCACGGCGCCTTTTCTTTATGCCATTAAGGGAGGATGAAATCGGTGAAGAGCGTAACTGAAATTTTTGGAAGTCTTGTGTTTAACGAGCACGTCATGAAAGAGCGCCTGCCCGCGGATGTTTATGCTGCAATGAAGCGTACCATTGAGCAGGGGCGTAGCCTGAACCCCAGCATTGCCAACGTTGTGGCAAATGCAATGAAAGATTGGGCAATTGAAAAAGGGGCAACCCATTTCACACACTGGTTCCAGCCGATGACCGGCATCACCGCAGAAAAGCACGACAGCTTTTTGTGCCCGCAAAAAGACGGCACCGCGATTATGCAGTTTTCGGGTAAAGAGCTGATCAAGGGAGAGCCTGACGCGTCAAGCTTCCCCTCCGGCGGCCTGCGCGCCACCTTTGAAGCCCGCGGCTACACCGCATGGGATGCAACCTCTTACGCTTTCATTAAAGACAGCACCCTCTGCATTCCCACCGCATTCTGCTCTTACGGCGGCGAGGCCTTGGACAAAAAAACCCCACTTCTGCGCAGCATGCAAGTGCTCAGCAAGCAGGCCCTGCGCATTTTGCGCCTGTTTGGCGACACCGAGACCATCAAGGTCAACACCACAGTCGGCCCGGAGCAGGAATACTTTTTGATTGACAAAGCCCTTTACGAGCAGCGCCGCGACCTGATTTACTGCGGTCGCACTCTGTTTGGTGCAAAACCGCCGAAAGGCCAGGAACTGGAGGACCATTACTTCGGTTCGCTGAAAACCCGCGTTTCTGAGTTTATGCATGACCTGGACGAAGAACTGTGGAAGCTTGGTATTTATGCCAAAACCGAGCACAACGAGGTCGCGCCCGCTCAGCACGAGCTCGCACCGATTTTCACCACTACAAATATTGCGACCGACCACAACCAGTTGACGATGGAACTGATGCAGAAAGTCGCCGCCCGCCATGACCTCGTTTGCCTGTTGCACGAAAAGCCCTTTGCCGGCGTTAACGGCAGCGGCAAACATAACAACTGGTCGATTTCTACCGATAGCGGTACCAACCTGCTGGAGCCGGGCGAAAGCCCCCGTGAGAACGCACAGTTCCTGTTGTTCCTGTCCGCTGTCATCAAGGGCGTAGATGAGTATCAGGATCTGCTGCGCATCTCGGTCGCCTCTGCGGGCAACGACCACCGTTTGGGTGCCAACGAGGCCCCCCCGGCCATTGTTTCAATGTTTGTTGGCGATGACCTTGCCGAAGTGCTGCACGCCATTGAGACCGACGCTGCGCTGGACCACAAGGATGCCGTTGAAATGCGGATTGGCGTACACACTCTGCCCCACATTCTGCGTGACAACACCGACCGCAACCGCACTTCGCCGTTTGCGTTCACCGGTAACAAGTTCGAGTTCCGCATGGTTGGTTCCAACCAGTCGATTGCCGACTGCAATACCATGCTGAACACCATTGTTGCGGAAGAGCTGAGCATCTTTGCCGACCGCCTTGAAAAGGCAGAGGACTTTGATATTGCGCTGCACGACCTTGTAAAAGAGACGATTGTGGCACATAAGCGCATCATCTTCAACGGCAACAACTACGCCGACGAATGGGTGGAGGAAGCGCGTGAGCGCGGCCTGCTGAACCTGAAAACAACGGTCGACGCCCTGCCCTACCTTGTGAAAGAAAAGAACATTGACCTGTTCACCCGCAACAAAATCTATACCGAAGCTGAACTTGAATCACGGTATGAGATCTTGCTTGAAAAATACTGCAAGACCCTCAACATTGAAGCGCTGACCATGCTGGACATTGTCAAAAAAGACATTCTGCCCGCCACACTGAGCTACACCGAAACCCTGACGGATTCAGCCCTCAAGAAAAAGCAGCTCGGCAAAAGCATCAACTGCGACGTGGAAGAAGAGATGGTCAACAAGCTTTCTACCCTTACGGGCTGCCTGTACAGCCGCACCAACCGGCTGGAAAACGAGCTGCTTGCCGCAAGAAACTATGCCGAAAGCAAAGCACAGGCCAACTACTACCGCGACATCATCTTTGTTTCGATGCAGGAAGTACGTGCCATCGCTGATGAGCTTGAGGCAATTGTTGCTAAGAAATACTGGCCCCTGCCCTCTTACGGCGACCTGCTGTTCAGCGTGAAGTAAAATTTGCATACAATTTTCACACTTAAGTCGCTTTTAGTACTATTTATCGCTTGACCCTTTCACAATGCTATATTATAATAGGTATGTTAAATAGTTAACATACCTATTATTTTTTTGTCTAGCCATCCAGTATTTTAAAAAAAGGGTGAGTTGTGTGAATGTTTATATCTGTGTTGGCAGCTCGTGTCATTTAAAGGGGTCTTACAATATCATTAATTTGATGAAAGAAGCACTGGAAAAAAATCACCTGACCGACAAGGTAAATGTCTCTGCCGCATTTTGCCTTGGCAAATGCACCAGCGGCGTGACCATTAAAGTAGATGATGAAATCATTACCGGGGTTTCACCCGACAACTTTAAAGAAATTTTTGACCATTATATTTTAAAGGTGAACGCATAATGAGCGACTTTCTTGGGCTGAAAAAATCAAACTGCAAAAACTGCTATAAATGTATTCGCCATTGCCCGGTGAAGAGTATTCGGTTTGCGGATAATCAGGCCAACATCGTATCAGACGAATGTATTTTGTGCGGGGAGTGCTTTGTAAACTGCCCACAAAACGCAAAGGTCATCCGTGACGATTTGCCCAAGGTGAAAGAGCTTATTGCCTCTGGCCGCAATGTCATCGCCAGTGTGGCGCCCTCGTTTATTTCTGAGTTTGGTGTCGGCAATTTTCGCACGGTACGCCGTGCATTGGGCAAACTTGGGTTTGCCTGGGCAGAAGAAACCGCCATTGGCGCGGGCATTGTCAAAAAAAAGTATGAAGAACTGATTGCAGACGGTAACCACCCTGTCATCATTTCTTCTTGCTGCCATACGGTTAACACCCTGATCCAAAAATACTACCCCGGCGCCCTGCCCTACCTTGCGGGGGTGCTCTCCCCCATGCTGGCACACTGCCAGCTGATCAAAGAGCAAAACCCGGGTGCTGCGGCCGTGTTTATTGGCCCTTGCATTTCCAAAAAAGAGGAAGCCAGTATTTACGGCATTTGTGATGTGGTGCTGACATTTGAAGACTTGGAACGCTGGATGGAAGACGAGCAGGTCGAGTTTGAGCCGGACGGCGAAGACGAAAGCGGCAAACGGGCACGGTTCTTCCCAATTACGGGCGGTATCATTGCCAGTATGCATACCGAAAACACCGGGTACAGTTATATCCCGGTGGACGGCGTGGAAAGTTGCAAAGCCGCACTGGAAGAAATTGAGGCCGGGCACCTGACCAACTGTTTTATTGAAATGAACGCCTGCAAGGGAGGCTGCATCAATGGGCCGGCTGCATCCAGCCGCCGCCAGCACAGCATTTCTGGTACTACACGGGTACGCACCTTTGCGGGGCCCGATGAGTTTGAGGTGCGGTCTGGAGGCGCACTGGCAAAAAAAATGGATTTTCTGGGGTTAAAAGCCACCTTACCGGGCGAAGCGGCGATTCAGGATATTCTTGCAAAAATGGGCAAAACCAACCCCGAGCAAGAGCTGAATTGCGGCAGCTGCGGGTACAACACCTGCCGAGAAAAGGCCATTGCTGTCTATCAGGGCAAAGCCGACCTGACGATGTGCCTGCCATTTTTAAAAGAAAAGGCCGAAAATTTTTCAGACAAAATCATCTGCAATACCCCCAATGCAATTTTTGTGCTGGATGAAGCGCTGAATATCCAGCAGATCAACCGCGCCGCGTTGAATTTATTTAATCTGCCGCCGGACACCGACCTGCGCGGCACCCCACTGGTGCGGATCTTAAACCCCACCGATTATTTAAATGCAATGATCAGTGGAAAAAGCTTGGTTGAGAAAAAGTACTATCTGGCCGAATATAAAAAGTATGTGGCAGAAGTAATCGTCTACGACCGGGAGTATCATATTATTTTCAGCATTATGCGCGATATTACCGAGTCGGAGAGCAAAAAGGCCCAAAAGGACGAATTGCGCCGCGAAACAATAGAAATTACCGACCAGGTAATTGAAAAGCAGATGCGGGTCGTACAGGAGATTGCTTCACTGCTGGGCGAAACAACAGCAGAAACCAAAATAGCACTGACCCGCCTGAAAGAAACCATGCAAAAGTAGGGAGAGACCGCATGAACAACCTGTGGACGGATACCGGATACGTCAGCATTAATAAAAACGGGGAACAGCTGTGTGGCGATAAGGTGGAGATCATTGGCAGTGCCGACGGCTGCACCACGCTGGTGCTCGCAGATGGCCTTGGCAGCGGTGTCAAGGCCAATATTCTGTCTACCCTCACTTCAAAAATACTTTGCACCATGATGGATGCCGGTATGGGTGTGGAGGATTGCGTTGACACAATTGTCAATACCTTGCCGGTTTGCCAACTGCGCAAAATTGCCTATAGTACCTTTACTATTATTCGCATTGGCAATAACGATACCGCCAAGATTATTCAATTCGACAACCCGAACGTTATTTTTTTGCGCAATGGCCGCAGTATGGATTACCCGATTGTCAGCCGCGTAATTGGCGACAAAAAAGTGTTGGAAAGCACAGTTGCTTTACAGCTTGACGATACTTTTATTGCCATGAGCGACGGTGCCATTTATGCCGGTGTGGGTAAAACGCTAAACTTTGGCTGGCAACGGGATAACATCGTCGATTTTGCCGAAGCGTTTTTTGACTGGGGGCTTTCGGCCAAAAGTATTGCCAGCACGATTGTAGATGAATGCAACCGCCTTTACGAGGGGGAGCCGGGTGACGACACCACGGTTGCCTGTGTTAAAATTAAAAAGCGCTGCCCTGTCAACCTGATGATTGGCCCGCCGACAAACCCTGCCGACGTTTCGATGATGATGAGCCTATTTTTTGCAAAAGAGGGTATTAAAATTGTGTGCGGCGGTACAACCAGTACCCTTGCTGCCGAGTTTTTGGGTAAGCCGTTGCGTACCAGCCTGAATTACTGCGACCCAGAGATCCCCCCCATTGCAATGGTAGAGGGCATCGACCTTGTCACCGAGGGGGTAATCACTATCAGCCGCGTGGTGGAGTATGCAAAGACATATCTTGCAAGCGATAACCTTACAACCCCTTGGGGCAACAGCAACAATGGCGCTTCCCTTGTGGCCCGACTGCTGTTTGAAAAAGCGACCGATATCAACTTTTTTGTGGGCAAGGCCATTAACCCGGCGCACCAAAACCCGGCACTTCCCATTAATTTTGGCATTAAAATACGCCTGATACAAGAGTTGGCGGAGTATCTTGAAAAAATGGGTAAGCATATCAAAGTAAGCTATTTTTAATATGCTGCCCTGCGGCGCGGTGGGTGAAGGAGGCCAACAACAATGAACGAAAGAATATTTGACACCCGTGTGCAATGGCTAAAATATAAGGTTTTGAAAGAGATTGCAAAAAGCACCTATGCAGACACACTGCAACAGGTGTACCACACCGTGCCCAAAACCATTGTGCCAGATGGTGCCAAAGCGACCATGCGCTGCTGTATTTATAAAGAGCGCGCCATACTGGGCGAACGCGTGCACGCCGCCCTAGGGGGCGATGCAGGCCATCGCAACGTGATCACCGTGCTGGGCATCGCCTGCGATGAGTGCCCTGTCAGCGGCTATGTTGTGGGGGCTGATTGCCGGGGCTGCATTGCCCACCGATGTGAAGAGGTTTGCCCCAAAAACGCCATACAAATTATCGACCAACACGCGGTGATTGACCATACAAAATGCGTGGGTTGCGGTCGCTGTGCCTCTGTTTGCCCTTACCACGCCATTGCCAAGCATACCCGCCCGTGCGAAAACGCCTGCAAAGTAGGGGCTATTCACATGGGGGACGACAAAAAAGCCGCCATAGATGACGATAAATGCACCGCCTGTGGTGCCTGCGTTCACATGTGCCCCTTTGGTGCGGTGGTGGACCGCAGTTTTTTGGTGGATGCCATTCGGCTGCTGCGCGCCAGCAAAAACAACACCCGTTATAAGGTCTATGCGGTGGTGGCGCCCTCTATTTCAAGCCAGTTTGGGTATGCAAAGCTGGGGCAAGTTGTTGCAGGCTTAAAGACATTAGGCTTTTACAGTGTGGTCGAGGCCGCCCTTGGGGCGGACATCGTCGCTTTGGCCGAATCAAAGGAGCTTGCCGAAAAAGGCTTCTTGCTCAGCTCTTGCTGCCCGGCTTTCGTGTCCTATGTCAAATCTGAGTTTCCAAACCTTGCAGGGTCGCTTTCCTCTACCCTTTCGCCCATAGCCGCCACCGGCAAGCTGCTAAAAGCGGCTGACCCCAATGCAAAGGTGCTTTTCATCGGCCCCTGCACCGCAAAAAAGCAGGAGTTCCAAACGCAAGCGGTTGCCCCCTATGTCGACGGAGTGCTGACTTTTGAAGAGTTGCACGCCCTGATAGAAGCCTGCGACATTGACATCACCACGCTGCCCGAAGAGGTATTGGACAATGCCTCTTATTATGGCCGCATTTTTGCACGCAGCGGCGGCCTTGCCGAAGCCGTTGCCCGCGCACTGCACGAGCAGCAAATTGACTTTGCTTTGACCCCGGTGGTCTGCAACGGCATAGAAGAGTGCCGCACGGCCCTGTTGCGTGCCAGCAAAGGGGTGGCCGGCGGTAACTTTATTGAGGGTATGGCCTGCCAAAACGGTTGTATTGGCGGCGCAGGCTGCCTAACCCATGGCCCCAAAGATAAAAACGAAGTGGATGAATATGGCCGCCTTGCACTGGAAAAAGATATTTCCGGTGCCGCCGCCATTGCCAGCGAGATTGGCACAATTACAAAACCCGTATTATAATTTAAGTGCGTTTATTCGACGCGCTTTTTTTGCAGGAGGAGTTTTATGGAACTTTTAAAGCAGCGTATCACAAAGGACGGGCGCGTAAAGGAGGGCAATATTTTAAAGGTGGACAGTTTTTTGAACCACCAAATTGATATTGCTTTACTGAATGAAATGGGGCGCGAATTTTACCGGCTGTTCCAGCACGAGGGCATTACCAAAATCATTACTATTGAGGCCAGCGGCATCGCCATTGCCGCCATTACGGCGCAGTATTTCAATGTGCCGATGGTATTTGCCAAAAAGGCAAAAAGCAAAAATATCGATGGTGAAGTTTACACCTCTTCCATCAATAGCTATACCCATCAAAACGTCTATACTGCCATGTTGGAAAAGCGGTTTCTTTCATCTGCCGACCGCGTGCTGATTTTAGATGACTTTCTTGCAACCGGTAAGGCACAGCTTGGCCTTTTGGACATTGTGGGGCAGGCGGGCGCTTCGGTGGGCGGTATTGGCATCGCCATTGAAAAAGGCTTTCAAGGCGGTGGTGACCGCCTGCGTGAGGCTGGCTATCACCTTGAAAGCCTTGCAATTATTGATAAGATGGAAAATGATTCGGTGGTATTTCGCAACTAAAATTTTTATGCCCAGGTGGCTTTTGCAGGGTCAATACAAAAACGCTGCCGGGTTGAGGTTTTAACATGGAAAAAGAACAAGTTTTATCCTTGCTTGAAGAAAAATGCATCCCCTACCGCCTAATTGAGCACCCTGCTGCGCACACCATAGAGGAAATGGACACGCTTGGAGTGGAAAATGCCCAGCAGATTGCTAAAAATTTGTTTTTGCGCGACGATAAAAAACGGGATTACTATTTAATTTGCCTTCAAAAAGACAAAACGGCAGATTTGAAAGCACTGCGGCAAACATTGGGGTGCCGCCCGCTCAGCTTTGCGTCTGAAACAGATTTGCAACAATACTTGGCACTGCCCAAAGGTGCCGTTACCCCGTTTGGTGCACTGAACGACACCACGCACAAAGTGCGCCTGCGGTTTGACCGCGCCCTTGCCGGTTTTACCACTGTGGGGGTACACCCCAATGACAATACGGCAACCGTATTTTTAAAGCTTGCCGACCTGATGGGGCTTTTGCAGAGCTTTGGGAGCGATGTGGAACTAATAGACCTTTAGCTTGCAATACGGCACTTAAAAGTTAGAAACAGCAGGGCAAATGCCCTGCTGTTTCTTTATGGCTTTTCAGTTATTGCCGGGTATTAAAGCCGGCTTACTTTTGAAAGCCGCTCAAGAAGCGCTTAATGCGCTCGTTTTGCTGGTTGTCAAAAAAATCCGCTGAACTGCCCTGGCCGATAATCTGCCCGTCTTCAAAAAACAAAATGCGGTCTGCCACACTGCGCGCAAACTCCATCTCGTGTGTCACAATCAACATCGTAATATCCTGTGCCGCCAGCTTTGCAATGACTGCCGTCACCTCTGCTGTCAGTTCTGGGTCCAATGCTGAAGTCGGCTCGTCAAACAACATGATCTCGGGGTTGATTGCCAGCGCACGCGCAATCGCTACTCGCTGCTGCTGCCCGCCGGAAAGCATGGCCGGGTAGCTGTCAGCTTTATCCTCCAGCCCGACGAGTTGTAATAGCCGTTTGGCATTGGCCAGAGCTTCTGCCTTGTTTTGCTTTAAAACTTTTATCGGGGTAATTGTCACGTTTTCAAGGCAGGTCAGGTGCGGAAACAGATTGAACTGCTGAAACACCATTGCTGTTTTCATGCAGATGCGCCGAATCTCTTTTTCTTTTGGGTAACGCACCACCCCATCTTGGGTGGAGACCAGTGCCTCCCCATCAATCAATATCTGCCCGGCACTCACCTTTTCAAGGTTGCACACACAGCGCAAAAGGGTTGACTTACCGCTGCCGGACGAGCCGATAATCGCAACTGCTTCGCCCTTTTCTATCGTAAGGGAGATATCGCGCAACGCCTCGAAACTGCCAAACTGTTTGGATACATTTTCTATTTGCAAAATGGGCACTGCTTACCCCTCCTTTTTCTGGTGACGGCTGAAATAGCGTTCCAGCCGCTCATAGGCCATTGTCATCACAAAGGTAATGGCCAAGTAAATCAGTGCGGCAACCGCATACGCCGTAATGTTGACATCGCGGTTGACAGCGCCCTGTGCGGCTTTCAGCAGCTCGCCAACACCAATAGCTGTCACCAGTGCGGTATCTTTTACCAACGTGATCGTTTCGTTGCAAACAGGCGGTATCACGCGGCTGACCGTCTGTGGGATGATGATATACCGCATTGTCTGCCACGGGGTAAAGCCCAGCGTTTTGGCCGCTTCGTTTTGGCCACGGTCGATTGACTGAATGCCCGCACGGTAAATTTCAGCAAAATAAGCCGCATAGTTCAGCACAAAGGTCAGCACCGCGGCGGGAAAGCGGTCAAAGGTCAGCCCCATAAACGGCAACCCATAATAAATGAAAAACAGTTGCAGCATTAACGGGGTGCCGCGAAAAATCCAAACGTAAATGCGCGATACCCAGCGCAGAGGCGGCACGCGGGAAATACTGCCCAGCGTAAATACCAGCCCCAGCGGCAACGAAAAGACCAGTGTCAACGCAAACAATTTCAGTGTCTGCGCAAGACCCTGCATCAATGCCGGCATCAGCGTTGCGATATAAGAAAGGTTCATTGGCATCCTCCATTGACCGGCCATTATATGGCCTTTTGTGCAAAAACAGCAAAGCAGGCGGATGTAAAACACCCGCCGCTGTGCCTGTAACTTTATTATAGCAGTTTAAGAAAGCGCTGAAAAGTACTTTGCGCGTCTTTATTTTACCATGATGTCAGAGCCAAACCACTTGGTCGAAATCTCTGCGGCTGTGCCATTATCAATGCAGGTTTTCATTGCAGCATTGATTGCATCCGTCAACTCGGTATCGCTTTTGCGCAGGCCAATGGCATACAGGTCTTCGCCAAAATCGACCGAGGCCACTTCGAACACATTACCAAGCTGGGTGTTTTTGTACTGGCCAAGAACCTCGTCCACAATCATCGCGTCAATGCGGCCCGCCTGCATATCCATAATGACCTGATCGTATGTTTTGTACTCGGTCAGTTTATCTTTAATCAAATCATAAATGGGGTCGCCTTTTACAACTTCAAGTGCAGAAGAATCCGCCTGTGTGCCAAGGTTGTAGTTTGCAAGGTCGTCTTTCGTGGCAATCGTTACGCCCTTGTTGGTCATAATAATGATTTTGTTGTTGAGGTAAGCATTCGAAAGGCTCATGCTCTGCTCGCGCTCCGGTGTGATGGACATGCCGTTCCAGATACAGTCGATTTTGCCGGTGGAAAGCTCTAACTCCTTTGCATCCCAATCGATTGGCTGAAAGACCGGTTTTACGCCCAAACCTTCGCAGACAGCGGTGGCAAGGTCGATATCAAAGCCCACCAGATCACCGTTCTCATCGCGGAAGCCCATCGGTGCAAAGGTGTCATCAAGGCCAATCACCAGTTCCCCTTTTGCCTTAATATCATCAAGGCTGGTCGCATAGGCCGCAGATGAGGAGCTTTGCCCTTGCGAAGCAGAAGAAGCTGCCGGGGTAGAACTTGCCGGTGTACTGCTTTGTGCACCACCGCAGGCCGCCAGTGCAAATGCCATAGCTGCCGCCAAAAGAACTGAAATCATCTTTTTCATATGTACTATTCTCTCCTTTTACGCCCTTTACAGAGCTGTCGGCCAATGGCCGGTGTTCTCTTTGATGTGCTTATTATACTTCATCTTAGTAAAGTTGTAAAGTGGTAACGCACTAAATTTACGAAATTCGTTAAAGCACTTAATTTTTTAGTCCGTTTTATTTTCAAATTGTAAATTTTGCCTATAAACAGCCGTTTTAAAAGGGGCACCCCTGATCTTTACACCCCGTTTCTTGTTCTTGCAAAATAAAAGTCACGAAACTTTAAAGTCTTTACAGAAAAGTCAAATTAAGCCTTGACAAACGCCTTAGTTATCGATTATAATTGTTAATGCCCGCTGAACAAGACCTGTTAAAAAATGTTCGCTGTGCGGCTTTAGCTCATCTGGTAGAGCGCCACCTTGCCAAGGTGGAGGTAGCGAGTTCGAGCCTCGTAAGCCGCTCCAATATGGTGCTGTAGCCAAGTGGTAAGGCAAGGGTCTGCAAAACCCTCATGCGACGGTTCAAATCCGTCCAGCACCTCCAGTCAAAGCCCGTACAAACATTTTGTTTGTACGGGCTTTTTGTTTATTTCAAAAATTGACTTTATCTTTGCAATTTACGAGCTTTTACCAGTTTTATCTTGAGTGTTAAAAGCAGCACTTGCCCCACTGGCAAAAGCATGGTATAGTAAACAAAATATGGTTAAAGCTGGTGTTTTTATGAAAGCGGAGGTCCTTTACTTTTCTGCCGCCGGCACCACGAAACGTGTCGCCAAGGCAGTTGCACGCGGCCTTGCTTGTGAAACGAATTTCGTGGATATTACCCCATTTGCCGCACGAAACAAGCCGTTTTCGCCCACCGCAGATCTCTTGGTGCTGGCGGTACCGGTTTATGGCCTGCGCATACCAAAACCGGTCGCGCAGTTTTTGGGGCAGTTACAAGGCCAAAATACTCCATTTGCCGCCATATGCGTTTATGGTAACATCCGCTGGGGCGCTGCACCCGCGCAAATTGCCCGCCTTGCACAGCAGGCAAAACTGCAACTAATTGCAATGGGTACCATGATAGGGCAACACACCTTCGCTTCAAAAAGATTTCCGGTAGCGCTTGGCAGGCCGGATGAAACCGACCTTAAAAAGGCGGAAGAATTTGGCCACAACATCAGTGCCAAGCTGGCTGCCGGGCAGCTTAGTATCCCCACAATCCCTAAAAGCCTGTTGCCTGCCAATATGGCTTATCTGCCCAATACTGGGCTGCGTTTTGTGGTGCGCCAGCCCACGGTAAACAAGGCACTTTGCACCCGCTGTGGGCTTTGCCCTGTAAACTGCCCCATGGCTGCCATTGACCCGCGCACGTTACAGATTCGTGAAACGCGCTGCCTGCGCTGCGGGGCCTGTGTTGCAGTATGCAACTACAAAGCACGCAGCATTGGGTTTCGGTTTTCACTTGCAGGGCATGTAGTAACCCGTATGGGGGCGAAAAGAAAAGAGCCGCTGTTTTTTGTGTGATTGAAAAGCTGAAACTAATTTTTTCGGCCAAGGCGCCGATACGATATAAAGGTGGGGTATTTGATGGAGTTTTACAGTGCTGTATACGCAAGACGGACCATTCGAGATTTTACCGACGAACCAGTAGACTCCGATGTGCTGAAACGCATTTTAGCTGCCGGGCTGCGCGCGCCATCCAATGATCATTTGCGCAAATGGGAGTTTGTCGTGGTAACCGACCGGGCTTTGATTGACCAGCTGCTGAAAAAAATCCCCAAAAGCGTCTCTGAAAAGCGTTTGGATTTTATTTTAAATTCGATGCGCTTAAAAAATGAAGAACAGCAAAAAATGTATCAAAAGGCAATCCCGCTACAACGCAAAATGCTTTCCACTTCCGGCTGTCTTGTGCTGCCGCTGTTCTACCAAAAAAGCGACCTGCTTGCGCCCAAAAATATCAATGCGCTCAATGGGTTTGCCTCTATTTGGTGCTGTATTGAAAACATACTGCTCGCCTGTGCCGCAGAAGACCTGGGGTGCGCGCTGCGCATCCCCATGGGGGACGAGGCCACCCATGCCGCCGAGGTGCTATCGCTGCCTAAAGGCTATACCCTGCCCTGTTTCCTTGCCATCGGGCACCCGGCAGATGCTGCCCCGTTGCCGCAACAGCTACCCTTTGACCTTGAAAGCAAGCTGCACTTTAATCAATGGTAATTGGTTTGTTCAAAAATAAGGGGACCATTATGGAAGAGCTTCAACTTGGCAATGTGATGATTGACTGCCTCGACAGCGGGCTGCTTGCTGACTTTTATGCCGCACTACTTGGCTGGCAGCGCCTCGTACTTTACGGCTGCCCTGCGGTGCGCAGCAAAACCGGCGTTGTGCTTTTGTTTGCACAAGAAGAGGATTATGCCCCGCCCACCTGGCCCGAGGTGCCAGGTAAACAGCAAAAGCAGTTACATCTTGACTTTCAGGTACCGGATGTTGCCGCCGCAGTGAAGCACGCACTTTCGCTTGGTGCAACCAAAGCCGCTGCCCAGTTTGGCGGCGAGCAATTTGTCACGATGCTGGACCCCGCAGGCCACCCATTTTGCCTTTGCAAATAGGGGTAGCTTGTGTTTTACCCCGTGCTAATATTGACATTCAAAACGCCGGCAGGGGGCTTACATCCCCCTGCCGGCGTTTGTTCTACCCTATTACAGTCTGTCACTGCCAAAAGCCTGCAAAAAAGCCGCCGGGTTGCACCGGCGGCTTAAAACTTAATTTTTTTCTTTCAACAGGTCACGTATTTCGGTCAACAGCAATTCCTCTTTGCTAGGTGCCGGCGGCGCCGCGGGCGCTTCCTGTCCCTGCTTTACAAGCTTTTCTTTTACATGGCCAAGCGCCCGCACAATCAAAAATATCACAAGCGCCATAATGAAAAAGTTCAGGATTGCAGAAATGAAATTGCCAAACTGAAACACCGCATCGCCCACAGTAAAGGTCAGCGACGCAAAAGTATCTTTACCCGCAAAAATACCGATCAGCGGCATTAAAAGGTCGGCCACAAGCGAATCTACAATTGCTTTAAACGAAGCGCCAATGATGACGCCGACGGCAAGGTCCATGACATTGCCCCTGGCAATAAACTTTTTAAACCCTGTCCAAATACTTTCTTTTTGCTCCTGGTTCCCCATACATGCCTCCTTAGCGTAAAATTAATTTTTGCATAGTTTATAGTTATAGCTTTTCAATGGCTGCCAGCACCATGTCGCGCAAGGAGGCGGGGTTTCCCTGCCCACGGCTTGCTTTCATGCACTGCCCCACAAGGAAACCAGCGACATTGGTTTTACCGTTTTTGTAGTCTTCTACTGCTTTAGGGTTATCCGCCAACACCTTATCTACGATTGCAACCAGCGCCGAACTGTCGTTAATCTGTGCAAGGCCCTTTTCTTCGACAATCTGCTGCGGGGCCTTGTCATTACCCATCATCTCTTCCAGCACGGTTTTTGCCGCTGTATTCGAAATGGTGCCCTTGTCAATCAGCCTTATCATCTCTACAAGGTGCTGCGGGGTAAGGGCGGTATCGGTAAGTTCAATGCGACGGTCATTTAAAATGCGCGTAATATCGCCCACCAGCCAGTTGGCAACAGTTTTGGGCTCACACCCACCCAACTCAACGGCAGAATCGAAGAAATCCGCACGGGCTTTGTTGACACTGAGCAACTGGGCGTCTACCTTTTGCAGGCTGTAATCATGGATGTACCGCAAGGTTTTCTCTGTCGGCAGCTCCGGCAAGCTGGCTTTCAGCGCGCTGATTTTTTCATCGCTGACAACAAAGGTAAGCAGATCCGGGTCCGGGAAATAGCGGTAATCCTGTGCATCCTCTTTGCTGCGCATCAAAATGCTTTTGTTTTTTGGGTCATCCCAGCGACGGGTCTCCTGATGGATTGTCCCGCCGGCGGCAATCACTTCCATCTGACGCTCTGCTTCGTACAGGATAGCACGGTACACCGCACCAAAGCTGTTGACGTTTTTCATTTCACAGCGGGTACCAAACTCACTGGCGCCGCGTGGGCGCACCGAAACGTTGACATCGCAGCGAACACTGCCCTCTTGCATTTTGGCATCACTGATGCCAAGATACAACAAAATGGTGGTGATGGTTTCAAGGTACGCTTTGGCCTCTTCCGCACTGCGCAGGTCAGGCTCGGAGACAATTTCAATCAGCGGGACGCCACAGCGGTTGTAGTCGCACAGGGTACCGTCAAACGAATCGTCATGGATCAGCTTGCCGGCATCCTCTTCAATATGAATGCGGGTCACACCAATGCGTTTGGTTTCATCTCCCACTAAAATATCCAGATACCCGTGCTCGCACAGCGGCACGTCAAACTGCGAAATCTGGTATGCCTTGGGCAGGTCGGGGTAGAAATAGTTTTTGCGGTCCTGCTTCGTGACACCGTTGATGGTGCAGTTCAGTGCATGGCCCATTTTAACAGCACTTTCGACCACTTGCTGGTTCAGCACCGGCAATGTGCCGGGGTAGCCCATGCAAACCGGGCAGCAAAGGGTGTTCACCTCAGCACCAAACCGGTTTTCGCAGCTACAGAAAATTTTTGTTTTTGTGTTCAGCTCGGCATGTACTTCAAGGCCGATGACGGTTTCAAAGTTGTTGTTCATCTCTCGCTCACATCTCCTTTACCGCAAAGCCGCCAACCGCAGTCTCGTAGCTTTTCGCCACCGACAGCAAACGTGCCTCGCTGAATTTCGGGCCGATCAGCTGCATGCCGATCGGCAGCCCTCCCTCACCCGTGCCGCACGGCAGGCTAAGGCCCGGCAGGCCCGCAATATTGACCGTAACGGTGCATACGTCCGTCGCATACATCTGCACCGGGTCGCTTACCTTTTCACCCAGCTTAAACGCCGTTGTGGGGTTGACCGGCGTCACAATGAAATCGCAGCTCGCAAACGCGTCCGCAAACTCTTTGGCAATTACGTTTTGCAGCAGCTTTGCACGCTTATAATAAGCATCATAATAGCCGGAGCTCAGCACATGGGTGCCCAGCATGATGCGGCGTTTGACCTCTGCCCCAAAGCCTTCGCTGCGGGTAGAAAGGTACAAGTCGTTCAGCGTGCCGTCACGCCGGCCCGAAAAGCCGTATTTTACACCGTCATACCGGGCAAGGTTACTACTTGCCTCGGCAGAGGAGATGATGTAATAGGCGGCCAGCGCATAATCGGTAGAGGGCAATGAAATTGTAACAACCTCGATCCCAAGGCCTTTCAGCGTTTCAATGGCACCGTACACCGCCGTTTTTACTTCGGCAGAAATGCCGTCGCCAAAATATTCTTTGGGCACGCCGAGGCGCAGCCCTTTGACCTTTGCTTCAATTTCGCCCAGCGCCGCTTCGCGCGAGGTCGCATCTTTTGGGTCGTGCCCACAAATGGCACGGTACAGCAGCGCCACATCGTCCACCGTGCGGCCAAACGGGCCGATCTGGTCCAGCGACGACGCAAACGCCACAAGGCCGTAACGGCTGACAGCACCATAGGTGGGCTTTAAGCCCACAATGCCGCAAAAACTGGCCGGGCAGCGGATCGACCCGCCGGTATCAGAGCCCAGCGCCAGCGGCACCTCGCAGGATGCAACCGACGCCGCACTGCCGCCGGAAGAACCGCCCGGTACGCGGGTGATGTCCCATGGGTTTTTGGTAGGCTTGAAATATGAGTTTTCGCAGCTGCCACCCATGGCGAATTCGTCCATGTTCAGCTTGCCGGGCAATACCGCGCCCTGCGCCGCCAGTTTTTCCATAACGGTTGCATTATAAGGCGGCACAAAATTTTCAAGCATGCGCGACGCACAGGTGGTGCGCACACCCTTGGTGCAAATATTGTCTTTGATGGCGACCGGGATGCCTGCCAGCGGTGCAAGCGGCTTGCCTGCCGCAATGGTTTCATCCACCTGCTGTGCCTGCTGCAAGGCCTGCTCTGCGGTGACGGTCAAAAAGGCATCAACCTTGCTTTCCACCTCTTCCATGCGGCCCAAGGTGGCTTTTGTGATCTCTACCGCACTGACTTCCTTTGCGCGCAGCATTGCCGCAAGCTCGGTTGCCGAGTGTTCATACAGCTTTTTCATCTTCTCGCTCCCCCTTACTCTACAACCTTCGGCACCATCAGACAGCCGGCGGCGGTCTCGGGCACGTTTTTCAGCATTTCTTCCCGCGGGAAGGACGGCTTTACTTCATCAGGACGCAGCTGCATCGTATTTTGGAGGTCAAGCAAACTTTCTTTGCTTGTCAGCTCCGGCAGTTTTTCTACCATCGCCACAATGCTGGAAAGCTCTTTTTCCATCTTGCCAAGTTCGGCTTCAGGGATATCCAGCTTTGCCAGTTTTGCAATGTGCTTTACATCGATTTCCATACAGGGCACTCCTTCTCTCTATTCGTCTTTCTGTAATAACTTTAAAAATGCAGCTTCGTCAATGACCGGGATGCCAAACTCGTTTGCCTTGGTCAGCTTGCTGCCCGCCGCTTCGCCCGCAAGCACCATGCTGGTGCGCTTTGAAACCGAATCGGTCGCTTTGCCGCCGTTTTTTACGATCAACGCTTTGGCCTCATCGCGCGACAAGGTGGGCAGTGTGCCGGTGACCACGATGGTCTGGCCGCTGAGATAATCAGTTTTTGTCTCACCCGTATACTGCATATTCACCCCGGCAGCGGTCAACTTATCCACTAAATCGCGGCTGCCCGGCTTTGAAAAGAACTCGATGACGCTTTGCGCCATAATGCCGCCAAACCCATCGATGGCGGCGATCTGCTCGGCATCGGCTTGCAAAATTGCCCGCATCGTGCCAAATTTTTCTGCCAGCGCCTGCGCCGCTGTGTCGCCGATATTGCGGATGCCAAGGCCGGAAAGCAGGCGGTCCAAGTTATTTTTTTTCGAGGCTTCAATGGCATCCAGCAGGTTTTGGGCCGCTTTTTCTTTAAATTTGTCCAGCGTCAATAATTGCTGTTTTGTCAAATAGTAAAGGTCGGCCACTGTGGTGACATAGCCCTTTGCCACCAGTTGCGCCAGTACCGCAGGCCCACAGCCATCGATATCCATCGCCACGCGGGAGGCAAAGTGGATGAGGTTGCGCATTGCCTGTGCCGGGCACTCGGGGTTTAAACAGCGCAGCGCAGCTTCCCCCTCCAACCGCGAAACCGGCTGCCCGCAGGAGGGGCAAACTGTCGGCATCTGGTAGGCCGGGGCGTCCTGCCTGTGCAGCTCGACCCCCAGCACCTCCGGGATGATATCCCCCGCCTTGCGCACCTGAATGATATCCCCAATGCGAATTTGCTTTTCGTTGATGAAATCCTCGTTATGCAGCGACGCGCGGGAAACCGTGGTGCCCGCCAAAAAAATGGGGTCAAAAATAGCGGTCGGGGTCAGCACACCGGTGCGTCCCACTGAAATTTCAATGTCACGTAGCTCGGTAGTGCGGATTTCGGGCGGATACTTAAACGCCACCGCCCAGCGCGGAAACTTGCTGGTGCTGCCCATCGTGCGGCGCAGGGCAAAATCATCCACCTTTACCACCGCGCCGTCAATGCCGTAATTCACTTCGCCGCGCGTGTTGCCAATACGTTCAATTTGCTCTTGTATCTGCGCACTGGTTTGCGCAACCCTGTACTGTGGAGACACCACAAAGCCCAAGGACGCAAGGTAAGCAAGGCTTTCGGCGTGGCCGGTGAACACCCGGCCCTCGCACTGCTGCACATTAAAAATAAAAATAGAAAGGCCCCGCCTTGCCGTAATTGCAGGGTCTTTTTGCCGCAAGGAGCCCGCCGCCGCATTGCGCGGGTTTTTAAACGGCTTTTTGCCCTCGTTTTCCTGCTCGGCCGAAACGCTTGTAAAAACGTCCTTCGGCATATACACTTCGCCACGCACCTCTAAAAACGCGGGGGCTTTTTTTAATTGTTTTGGGATGTCTCTGATGGTGCGCAGGTTTTCGGTCACATCTTCGCCCACATCACCATCGCCGCGGGTAGAACCACGCACAAATACGCCATCCCGGTATTCCAAACTGACCGAAAGGCCGTCAATTTTAGATTCTACCACAAAACTGGTGTTCGGTTGCTGCTCCTGCACCCGCTGCACAAAATCTTCGACATCTTCAAACGAAAACACGTCCTGCAAGCTTTCCATGCGCACGGCATGGGGCACCTTGGTAAACACGGTGGAGGCTGCCGCATCGATGCGCTGGGTGGGTGAATCTGCCGTGACTAACTGCGGGAACTGCTGTTCCAGTGCACGCAACTCCTGCGTCAGCTGGTCATATTCAAAATCTTCCAGCTCTGGTGCATCCTGGTTATAATAAAGGTCGTTATTTTTGCCAATTTCAGCGCGCAACCTCGCAATGCGCTGCCGCGCCTGCTGCTCATCCATACCCTCACCGCCCCTCTTAGGCTTATCTGTAATAGTATAGCACAAGTTTGACGCTTCCGCCATATTCCGCGCGGCATTTTTGTCTAAATTTCAGCACGGCGGGTTGGCGCTTTTTACCTTTGCGGCTGCCTTACCCAACGGCACTATTCGGGCTTTTTTTGTGCCGGGCAAAGCACATAAACACTAATACAAAATAGTAGGCGCGCAACACAAAACGGGCGGCAAATTGCCGCCCGCTTATTTGTTTTAAGTTAGATCGAAATGATGTTTGCCATCTCCACCAGCGAGGTATCGACCGATTTGTGCATGTTCAGCGCTTCGGTGATGTCAAAATCGACAATGTCATTACCATGCTCGCCTACTACACGGTTAAATTTACCCTCGAGTAGCAGTTGTACCGCACGGTAACCCATCTGGCTTGCTGCAACACGGTCGCGCAAGGTGGGGCTGCCGCCGCGTTGTACATGGCCCAGCACGGTCGCACGGCTTTCAATGCCGGTGCGCTTTTCAATAATTTCAGCAAAATCGTGCGCACGGCCAACGCCCTCAGCCACGATGATGATGAAGTGCTGCTTGCCCGTTTTGCGGGTGGCATTCATGCGGTCGATGATGTCGCGGTCGATGTCGTACGGCACCTCCGGGATCAGCGTGGTCAGCGCGCCCACCGCAATGCCGGTGTTCAGCGCAAGGTATCCTGCCCCACGGCCCATTACCTCAACCACACTGCAGCGGTCATGGCTTTGGGTGGTGTCACGCAGTTTATCGATCATCTCTACTGCAGTGTTCATGGCAGTGTCATAACCAATTGTGTAATCACTGCAGGCAATGTCGTTATCAATAGTACCGGGCAAGCCGATGCAGGGGATGCCCTGTGCAGCCATATCTTTGCAACCACGGAACGAACCGTCGCCGCCAATAACGACCAGCGCATCAATGCCCAGCTCGTGGCATTTAGCGGCCGCTTTCTGCTGGCCTTCCAGCGTCTTAAATTCCAGACAGCGTGCAGTATAAAGCATGGTGCCGCCACGGTGGATGATCTCCGACACGCTGCGCACATTCAGCTCTTTAATGTCACCATTGATCAACCCGTTATATCCACGATAAACGCCCATGACCTTCATACCGTGATACAGCGCGGTGCGCACGACGGAACGAATCGCCGCGTTCATACCGGGCGCGTCACCGCCGCTGGTCAGAACACCAATGGTTTTGATTTCTTTTGCCATGATGGGCCTCCTAAATAAATGTAATGCTTGGTTTCCTAATCGTTTGCAGTGTTGCAGAATGTAGCCAACGCCGCTGATTCCCCAATTACTAATTATACGTTTTCAGACAGGCCTATTCAAGATTTGTACTAAAACTCACAACAATAGTCCATGAGAGTGCCGTATGCTGCAACACAGACGCATAAAATAGTATCTTTGTATTATCATTAACGGACAACCACGCACTGCGCACCCAACAAAGCGTTCAATTCGCTGAGCAGCCGCGGGTTTTGGGCCGTCCAAAGGCTGCGCGGGGCAAGCATGACCTTACCCGTATCAGTAAACAGTATTTTAACCGGCATGTCGCCCGAAAAAATTTCGAGCAAATCTTTCACTTTACCAAACGCCTCGCTTTGCATAGAGGGCACTTTTAAATAAAGTGTACTACTCTGCCCCGCCGCCGGCTGTACTGGGGCAGCAACTGAAACCGGGGTATCCCCCACCGTCCTTTTAGAGGCGAGGCCCGGTGCCGCACCGTTTTTGCCGGGGTGGTACAGGTCAATTGGCACAATTTCATCTACGAGCAGCTTAGAGCCTTCATCTTCTTTTACCGAAACGCGCCCGCGCACCACCACAACCGCATTGTCAAAAATGGCGCTGCCACAGTCGGTCAATACCCGTGGGAAAACCAGCAGTTCCATTGTGCCGGTCAAATCTTCTACCGTGACAAATGCCATCATTTTATCCGACCGGGTGGTCAGGTATTTCGTACGCACCACCGCACACACCAGTACAACGACACGATTGTCCATCTGCTCTGCATCTTCACCGCTGAGCGAGGAGATATTGGCTGATGCAAACCGCGCAATTTTGTCACGGTAAGCATCCAGCGGGTGGCCAGACAAGTACAGCCCGCTGATTTCTTTTTCCATCTTCAGCAGTTCGCCATGCGAGTATTCCTGTACCTTGGGCAGGTCGTAGCGGTTCATCTGCTTTGCCTCTTCGCCGCCAAACAGGCTGATCTGCCCCTCTAGGTTGCGGCGGTTTTCACCCTCCACACTCTTTAAAATACTCTCCAGCCCTTCCAGCATGGCCTTGCGGCTGTCACCAAAGCTGTCAAATGCACCGCTTTTGATAAAGCTTTCTACTGCGCGGCGGTTCATTTCGCGGCCATACAACTTGGTGCAAAAATCGTACAGGCTAGTGTAAAGCCCACTGCGCCGCTTTTCAATGACCCCCTGTATCAGGTTGCGGCCCACATTTTTGAGTGCCAGCAGGCCAAACCGGATATCTTCGCCGTCCACCGTAAAACCAAGGCCGCTTTTGTTGATATCCGGCGGCAACACCCGGATGCCAAGGCGCTGACACTCGGTGGTGTATTCTATCACCTTGTCGGTATTTTCAAGTACGCTGGTCAGCAGCGCCGCAAAAAACGGGCGCATATAATGGCATTTTAAATAGGCTGTCTGATAGGCCACCAGCGCATATGCCGCCGCATGAGATTTGTTGAACGCGTAAGACGCAAAGCTGGACATATCGTCAAAAATTTCATTGGCCACCTGCCGCGAAATGCCGTTTGCAACACAGCCCGGGCATTCTTTGCCCGGCTCGGTGCTGCCGTCAATAAAGTGGGCGCGTTCTTTTTCCATCACGTCCGCTTTTTTCTTGCTCATTGCGCGGCGCACAAGGTCTGCCTGCCCGTAAGAAAAGCCCGCAAGCTCGCGGCAGATCTGCATGACTTGTTCCTGATACACAATACAGCCGTTTGTCACCCCTAAAATATGCTCAAGCTGCGGTGTTTTATAGCGGATGGCCGACGGATCATGCCGGTTGTGAATATAGGTGGGGATCGAATCCATCGGCCCGGGCCGGTAAAGCGAAATTACGGCGATCAGGTCCTCAATACTCACCGGCTTGAGCTGCGCCAACACTTGCCGCATGCCATTCGATTCAAACTGAAACACCCCATAGGCATCGCCGGTAGAAAGCATTTCAAAAACGGCCTTGTCGTCCTGCGGGATGTCGTCCAGCACAAAACCGGGGTCCATCGTCTCTCGCACGGTTTTTTCTGCGTCGTGCAATACCGTTAACGTGCGCAACCCCAAAAAGTCCATTTTTAGCAGGCCCAGCTCTTCAATAGTCGTCATTGTAAACTGGGTCACGATCTGCCCGTCGTTGGCAGCCAGCGGCACATATTCCTCGGCCGCTTCGCGGGTGATGACCACCCCGGCGGCATGGGTAGAAGCGTGGCGCGGCATACCCTCAATTTTGATTGACATGTCGATGAGTTCTTTGATGTTTTCATCCGACTCATACAGCTTGCGAAACTCCTCCGACACTTTCAGCGCTTTGGTGAGAGTCATTTTCAGCTCAGAGGGCACCAGCTTTGCCACACGGTCGACATCCTGGTAGGGCAGGCCCATCACCCGCCCCACGTCACGGATGGCCGCACGGGCCGCCATGGTGCCAAAGGTGATGATCTGTGCCACATGGTCGGCACCGTATTTTTCTACAACGTAGTCAATGACCTCCTGCCGGCGTTCGTAGCAAAAATCCACGTCAAAGTCCGGCATGCTGATACGCTCTGGGTTTAAAAAGCGTTCAAACAGCAGGTTGTAGCGAATGGGGTCAATATTGGTGATGCCCACGCAATATGCCGCAAGGCTGCCTGCCCCGCTGCCGCGCCCCGGCCCCACCGGGATACCTTTACTGCGGGCATAGTTGATAAAGTCAAAGACGATGAGATAATAGTTGATATACCCCATGCGGTCAATGACTGAAATTTCATAGTCCAGCCGCTCGCGAATCTGCGCCGGCACCTCTGGCCCATAATGACGCTGCAGGCCCTCTTCACACAGCGCGACAAAATAGTCTTTATTGTTCTGCCCATTCGGGGCCTCAAAATACGGCAGCTTGGTCACGCCAAATTCAAAGTCAAAGTTGCACATTTCGGCAATGCGGTTCGTGTTTTCACACGCTTCGGGTACCACCGAAAACAAGTCGTACATCTCCTGTGTGCTTTTGACATAAAACTCATCTGACCCAAACTCCAGCACGTCCTCATCATCGACGGTCTTACCGGTTTGGATGCAAATCAACACATGGTGCATGCGACTATCCTGCTTTGTCAGGTAATGGCTGTCGTTGGTGGCCACCAGCGGGATATCCAGTTCGCGCGCAAGGCGGATAAGCTGTGGCAGTACCTCGCGCTGCTCGGGCAGGCCATGGTCCTGTAACTCAATATAATAATGGTCCGGCCCAAACAGCTCTTTGTAAAACAACGCTGCCTCTTTGGCGCGCTCATCATCCCCCGCCAGCAAGGCCTGCGGCACTTCGCCCGCAAGGCAGGCAGAAAGGGCAATCAGCCCCTCATGGTGCTGTTGCAGCAAGTCGTGGTCAATGCGCGGCTTGGTGTAAAAGCCCTCTACAAACCCCGCCGAAACAAGCTTGATCAGGTTTTTATACCCGGTCTCGTTTTCGCACAGCAAAATCAAGTGATAATAGCTGGAATCAATCCGGTGCACCTTGTCAAACCGGGTGCGCGGCGCCACATACACTTCGCAGCCGATAATCGGTTTGATACCAGCCTTTTTGGCGGCTCGGTAAAACTCCACCGCGCCATACATCACGCCGTGGTCGGTTACCGCCACCGAGGTCTGCCCCAGTTCTTTCAGCCGGTCAAACAGCCGGTCGATGCGGCAGGCACCATCCAGCAGGCTATACTCGGTATGCAGATGCAGGTGGGCAAATTGTCTTTTTTCTTCACTCATTGTTTTGATCCCCATCATTTTTTGCAATCGCCTGCGCCAATTCGGTCAATTTTTTCATTCTGTGGCAAACCCCGGCCCGGCTAAGCGGCGGCTGCAACAACTGGCCCAGCTCTGCCAGCGAATATTCAGGGTATGTCACACGCAGCTGTGCGACCTCTCGCAGGGCTTCGGGCAACGTCTCATAATGCCCGCTTTGTTTTAGGTATGCAATTGCCTCAGACACGGTGCCCGCGGCAGCGACGATTTTATCAATATTGGCGCTTTCGCAATTTGTGATGCGGTTGGTCTTATTGCGAATGTCTTTATACACCTTTTGCTGCATCACTTCCAAGCTGGCATTCGTCGCCCCCATTGCAGTGAGCAGGTCTTCTACCTGCTCACTTGCCCTGAAATATACGACCCCTACCCCTTTGCGCAAAGTCTGGCGGGGTTCGAAGCCATGCTGCTGCAGCAAGGCGGTAAAATCATCCAGCAGTGCGCGCCGGTTAGACACAAATTCAAGGCTATACTCTTTTGCCGGGTCGGCCACAATGCCGCTGCATAAAAACGCCGACGCCAAAAAATGATAAAAGCACTGCTCGCACTCAAAAATGTCCTGATGCAATCGCAGGTTTGGTTCCAACCCGGTATACCCAAACTCCGCCAGCATTTTTTGCACTGCAAAAGGGTCTTTGATGGCAAACTCATAAATCGTGCCGGTCTGGCGGGGTTTTTCTACAATGTCGCCTTTTAACCCCATGCGTTTCAACAGCTTTTGCGCCGTCTGCGCAACTAAGGCGCGCTCGGTATGCAATACCAGCCCCTTGTGGTCAAAATAGCGTGAAAAGCAGGCAAAGCCATAACAGGCCGCGCGCACGCAGCACGGGCCTTGAATTGTTTTTTTGCAAAGCTCGGTTTTGACCTGCCCGGAAAAGCTCATTTATAAATTCCTTTCAATATCGCGGTGCAGCACCGAGGTGCGGTACCCCTGTGCTTGTGCAAATTCACCCAGGGCACGGGCAAATGCTACCGAGCGGTGTTTACCGCCGGTGCAGCCCACCGCAATGGAAAGCTGGCTTTTGCCCTCTTTTAAATACAGCGGCAGAGAATACGCCAACAGGTCTTTCAGCCGCACAAGCAGCCCCTGCGCCTCTTCAAAGCCAAACACATAATCGTAGACCTCTTGATCAAGGCCGGTTTTGTGTTTCAGCTCCGGCACATAAAACGGGTTGCGCAGGCAGCGCACGTCAAACACTAAATCAGAGTCCTTTGGGGTGCCAAACTTAAAGCCGAATGAAATGACGGTAATCGCCATGCCCTCACGCGCGTCCTCGGTAAACAGCGACACCACGCGGTCGCGCAGCTGCGCGGTGGACAGCACCGAAGTGTCAATGATATAGTTGGCGTTTTCGGCGATGGGTTGCAAAATTTTGCGCTCGCGCTGGATCGCCTCTTCAATTGAAATACGGTTTTTGATGCTGAGCGGGTGGGTACGGCGGGTTTCTTTATAGCGTCGCTCCAACACGTCGGTCTGCGAGTCAAGAAACAGGCACTCATACGGCACCCCCATCTTGCGCAAATCTTCCAATGCCTGCGTGATATTGCCGTAGCTTTCGCCGCTGCGCACATCAATGACCACCGCCAGCTTTTCAATTTCACTGGCACTTTGCTTTGAGAATTCTACAATGCGGGGCAACAATGCCGGAGGCAGGTTATCAATACAAAAATATCCAATGTCTTCCAGCGCATGCACCACTAGCGATTTGCCGGCCCCCGAAAGGCCGCTGACAATCAAAAGCCCCATTTTTTCTCCTCTTTACTGCTGCTCAGCGAACGACCCTAACTTCCTTTTCCAGTTGGTGCCCTGTCTTCTCTTTTACAATACGGGCGACCTCTTCTGCCACTGCAAGTACATCCTTTGCCGTGGCACCCCCAAGGTTGATGACAAAACCACTGTGCTTTTCGCTGATGGCGGCATTGCCGATGCGAAAACCCTTTAGCCCGCACTCTTCAATCAGCGCGGCGGCATAAGCCCCATGGGGCCGTTTAAACGTACTGCCCGCACTGGGCAGCTCTAGCGGCTGCCTTGCCGTGCGGCGGCTTAGCAGCTCTTTCATGCGTGCACGCACGGCCTGCCCGTCTGCCAGTTGTAAACTAAACTCCGCCCAAAGTACTGCCCCGCCCTGCTGTTCAAACAATGAGGTGCGGTACCCAAAATTCATCTGCGGCACCTCTAGCACCTGTTCTTCACCCTGTGCTGTCACACAGCCCACACGGCACAAAACGTCCTTCATTTCACCGCAATAAGCCCCGGCATTCATGTACACCGCACCCCCCACCGAGCCGGGGATGCCATACGCAAACTCTAACCCGGAAAGGCTGTGCTTTGCGGCAAACAGGCAAAGATGCGAAAGCGCTGCCCCGGCCCCGGCACGGATGGTGGTGGGGCCCGTAAGTTCTATTTCATCCAGCCCGCGGCCAACAAAAATTACAACGCCGTCAAAACCCTCGTCTGCAAACAAAGTATTAGACCCTTTGCCTAAAAGATACGTCTTGCTGCCGGCCGTGCGGCAGATGCGGTAAGCCTGCGCCAGTTGCGCAAGGCTGTGCGGCACACAAAACAGCGTTGCCGGCCCGCCAATTTGAAAGGTGGTATACCTTGCCAGCGACTCGTTGCCGCGCACCTCAATGCCGGCGTTTTCCAGTTGCTGTGCCAGCGCCGTATAATCGATCATTCCTTTTCCCCCTGTTGCTGTATACCTGCCCAAACAACCACAAGGCGCACTCCGTTAAAAAGCCACTGCCGCTTTTTGAAACCGGAATGCGCCGCTGTGTGCCGGACAAAGCCGCTTTTTGCGGCGTATTATTTCGTAACTGTAATATCGTTTTCAAGCCCTAGTTTTGCCATCAGTTCTTCTGCCGCGTTGTAGCCCATCTTCTTTTGGCGGTTGCAAATAGCAGCCGTCTCAATAATCACGGCAAGGTTGCGCCCCGGGTGTACCGGTATCACATTGCAGGGCAGTTCCAGCCCTAAAATTTCCACGGTATCACTTTCCAGCCCGGTGCGGCTGTAATTTTTAGTTTTATCCCAAGGCTGCAACTCCACCACCAAATCGACCCGCTCGCTTGCCTTGACCGCGCCGGAACCGAACACCCGCGCCACATTGATGATGCCAATGCCGCGCAGTTCGATGAAGTGACGGATATTTTCAGGCGCAGTACCCACAATGGTGCGGTTTGAAACGCGCCGCAGCTCTACCGCGTCATCGGCAATCAGCCGGTGGCCGCGCTTAACCAGCTCGACCGCCGTTTCGCTTTTGCCCACGCCACTTTCGCCCAAAATCAAAATACCTTCGCCGTAAACCTCTACCAGCACCCCGTGGCGGGTAATGCGCGGTGCCAGCTCTACGCCTAAAATTGAAATAATATCAGACATCAGCCGGGAGGTGTTCTCTGCGGTAGTCAACACCGGCACCCCATATTGGGTGGCAAACTCCATCATGGCGTCATAAATATAAAGGCTGCGGGTCACCACTACTGCCGTGGGCTTTGTGGCAAACAGCGTGTGAATGCGGCTGCGGCGCTCGGTTTCGGGCAGTGCTTCCAAAAACGACATCTCCACTTTACCGCAGATCTGGATGCGCGTTGGGTCAAAATACTCATGATACCCGGCCAAAAGAAGGCCCGGCCGGTTCACATCCGCCGAGGTGATCATAATTTTCTCAACCTCACACGGGGTATATACCACTTCAAGATTGAGCTCTTTCACCAGCTTTTCCAGACTGACGGAGAACTGCATATCGAAAACCTCTTTTCAAGCCGTCATTTGCAGGCGGCACCTGTATTCCTGCTTTTATTATAGTATATACGCCGGGGCAGTGCAACAAAGTGTTGCATGAAAACGCAGGTTTGTTATAATATATTTGTCATATATCACGGGGTTGTGTCGTTTCATTGAATAGAATAGCGGAAAAGCCGGTGTGCAGCAACGCTGCGGCCGCTTATTATCCCGCGCTGCGCGCGGAGAACTGAGGTCAATCATGAGGATCGCCATTTTTGCGGAAACCTATTTCCCGTTCATCAGCGGGGTCGTTACACATATCCAAACATTAAAGAACGGCCTTGAGGCAGAGGGGCATCAAGTCTTGATCGTTACCATGAACCCGAAAACGAACCGTCACTATGTCAAGGACGGCATTTTGTACTGCCCGTCGATCCCCTTAAAAAAGATTTACGGCTACGGGGTGGCAAGCCCCATCAACCTGAAACGCCTGTCTTACATTCGCGCATTTAACCCAGATATCATCCATATCCAGACCGAATTCACGATGGGGCTGTTTGGCCTTTTTTGCGCCCGCCAGTTAAAAAAGCCGGTCGTTTATACCCTGCACACCATGTACGACGACTACCTTTTTTATGTTGCGCCCAACGCAAGAATGCAAAAAATGGTGAAACCCGGCGCACACTGGTATTTTAAAAAAGTTGCTAAAAACGCGACGGAAATCATTGGGCCGTCGCCCAAAGTGGCGGAGTTTTTGCGCCGCTGCGGGGTAGAGCGGCATATCAACATCATCCCCAATACCGTTGATTTAAGCGATTTCATGGTTGAAAACATCCCGCAGGAAAAAATTGACGCCGCAAAAAAGGACCTGGGCATTCGCCCCGGCGATGTTTCCATGCTGTTTGTCGGCCGCCTTGGCAAAGAAAAAAGCCTTGCTGTACTGGTTGACCTGTTTGCCGACCATTATGCCGGTAAGGGCCATTATAAACTGTTTTTGGTCGGTGATGGCCCCGAGGCCAATGCCCTGCGGGAGCAAGCCTGCCGGCGCGGCGTTGAAAAACAGGTGCGCCTGCTGGGCAAGATGGACCACGGCATTTTGCCACCGTATTTTCAGGCCTGTGATTTATTTACCACCGCTTCCCTTTCAGAAATCAACTCTATTTCTATGCTGGAGGCCATGGCAAGCGGCCTTTATGTGGTACAGCGGCTGGACCTTTATAACCGCGAGCAGATCGACCAGGGCAAAAACGGCGATATTTTTGAAACCGGTGAGCAATACGCCAAAATTATTGATGATTGGGCCGCGATGGACGAAAATGCGAGATTGGAACTGCGAAACACTGTTTCGGCCACAACACGGCGTTACAACGAAAAAGAATTCACCCGTTCTGTGGTGAATGTCTATGACCGTGCAATTTATGAATATCAACTCAAACACGCAAAATAAACACTGTTTTAACAAAAAATCACCAGTAAAGGCATTTTGCTTTACTGGTGATTTTTTTGTTTTGTCTTTTGCGGGCTTATAGAAATTTCAGCAAATCTGCCAACGTATGCAACCGGTAATCCGCGGCACCTTGCGGCACCGCATTGCCTATGGCGGCTGCAGTAAAACCACCCGCCTTTGCCGCTTCAATGCCCGCCGGTGCATCCTCAATTACAAGGCTATTTTGTGGGGCCGTGCCCAAAAATGCAGCTGCTTTTAAAAAGACCTCCGGGTCTGGTTTAGAGTGTGTGATATCGTTGCCGTCTGCCACTGCGTCAAATAGCCCCGTTAACTCTGCTTTTTGCAAAATCAGTTTTGCATTTTTGCTGGAAGAGCCGACCGCCAGCTTCACCCCCGCACAGCGTAATTGCTGCAATGTCTGCCGCACGGGCGCCGGTACATCCTGCGGGGCCATCGTTTGCAGCAGCGCGCGGTAGCTGCTGTTTTTTTGCTCGGCTAGTGCCAGCTTTTGTGCCGGGGTCAGCGGTGCGCCGGTATACCGCTCTAAAATAATGTCAAGGCTTTGCATTCGGCTGACGCCGCGCAGCCGGTCATTGATTTTTTCATCAAAATAAACTCCCATCCGCTGGGCAACTTCGCCCCAAGCCTTATAGTGAAACTGGTCGGTAAACACCAATACCCCGTCCAGATCAAAAATCATGGCCTCAAATTTCATGTTGTACTGCCCTCTTTTTGCAGCGTTTCTGTTGTAAAGTGAATTTGCTTTTCAGCATGCAATACCATGCTTTGCCTTGCGCAGTGTATGGGAACCGGCTGGCCCTGCAACAAATTGAAGCAGCAACCATCTTGATTTACTTCCACACAGACCAGCGAACTGTGGTAGCGCACACAAAAACGATACCCCTGCCACCCATTTGGTAAAAATGGGCGCAGGTAAAGCCCGTCACGGCGCACACGCAAACCTGCAAACCCGCACACAATGGCAAGATAACACCCGCCCATATTGGCCGTGTGTAAGCCATCTTTCGTGTTGCCATGTGCATTGCGCAGGTCGGCCTGTGCGCTGTCGCCAAAGTACTGCCACGCCTTTTCATATAGCCCAAGGCGGGCCGCCACAATGCTGAAAATGCAGTTGGACAGCGACGAGTCGTGGGTGGTGATCTTTTCGTAGTATTCAAACGAGCGCCGCATCACTTCTTCACTTTGCAGATCTTCAAACACAAAGTAGGCCATCACGGTATCTGCCTGTTTGCACACCTGGTACCGGTAAAGGTGTAGTGGGTGGTAGTGCAACAGCAACGGGAAATTTTCTTTCGGAGTTGCGGCAAGGTCCCACACCGGTTTTTGCAAAAACGAATCGTCCTGCGGGTTAATGCCCTTTTCGGCGTCATACGGCAGGTACATGCATTCTGCGGCTTTGGCAAAATCCGCTTCTTCCCGCGGGGTAAATTGTAAGTTTGCCAGCACATCTGCCCGCCCAAGGCTGCGCAACAAATCCGCCGCCTGGCACGCTGCCTGCAAATTTGCTTTGGCGCAGGCATTGGTATAATAGTTGTTGTTCACCATGCAGGTATATTCATCCGGCCCGGTCACGTCGTTAATGCGAAAACTGCCGTTATACCAACTGCCCACATCCAGCCAAAGGCGGGCAGTTTCCAGCAAAATCTCCGTGCCCTCCTGTACAAGGTAGTCATCATCCCCGGTGGTCAGCCAGTATAACATCACCGCGTGGGCAATGTCACCGTCGATGTGGTATTGCGCCGTACCGGATGGAAAATACCCCGAGCACTCTCGCCCTGCAATCGTGCGCCACGGGTACAATGCCCCGGCACGATGCCCCAGCAACTTTGCGTTTTCGCGTGCTGCGCCCAGCGTAGCATACCTGAAATGCAGCAGCTTTTTTGCCAGCGCGGGGTCGGTAAAAATGAAAAAGGGCAAAATGTACATTTCAGTATCCCAAAAATAATGCCCCTCATACCCCTCGCCCGAAAGGCCTTTTGCCGCCACACTGCACTGGCCGTCTTTGCCTGCCGCCTGCAACAATTGGTATTGGTTAAAACAGATGGCAAGCGCGTTTTCGTCATCCCCTTGCACCGCCAGCTCAGAACGGGACCAGAACGCAGCAAGATAGGCCCGCTGTCGGCGGTATAGTTCATCCATGCGCCCCAAAGCCGCCGCAAGTTCTTCCTTCGCTGCCGCAGCACAGTCTTTGCAGCGCACCGAATCGGTAAATACCGCATATTTTACAAGGTGCACCGTTTGCCCACTGTGTATGGCACAGGTAAGCCTGGTTTCAACTGTATGTGACTGGGGTTCGTAACTGCGCTGGCGCTGTACCCCGCCCGCCTGTATGGCATGTGCCACGCCGCTGCATACCCGCAGGCCGCTTTGTGCTGTATGTGCAGTCAAAAAATCCGCGGTGTCGGTTTGTGTCCAACTTTCCGCCACAAGGCAGTTGCGCCGCTCCGCTGCAAGGCGGGGGTCGCTTTCATCCGCATAGTTTTGTACAAGCCCGGTATGCTTTGAAACAATTTCAAGCTGCCCATCAAAGGCAAGTGCCGTAATGGTGCAGTCGATTGTAAAAAGCGGCAACTGTGTAAAGGAGGTCATGCGGGTAAAGGTAAGTTGTAAGCGGCTGCCACTGGGGGCACCCCATAGTACCTTGCGCGTTGTAGTGCCCGCGTCCATATCCAGCGTTCGTTCTATGGCCTCTACCGTACCCTCAAACAGCGAAAAACGCTCACCGTCAAAAAACAGCTCTATTCCCTGCGTATCCGCGATGTTCAGCATGGCCTCTTTGCTTTCCGGCAGGTTACACAGCGGTTCCGCCTGCTTCATTGGCACAATATCGTACACCCCGTTCAGGTACGTGCCACGCATGGTGTTCCATCCGCGTGGTACCCCTTCTTCGAGTGTACCACGTACCCCAACAAGCCCATTGGCATTGTGAAACAGCGTCTCCTGCACCCGCAGGGTTGCCTCATCCAATGCAAAATCTTTTACCGTATAGGCCCGCATATCCTGTTTCTCCTTTTGTGTGCCCATCAGCCCTTTACAGCACCCGCGGCGACACCTTTGATGATATATTTTTGCGCGGCAAAATAGAACACAACAACGGGGATGACCGTCAGCATCAGTGCCGCCATGGCCATGTTCCACTGGATAGTATAGGTGCCAAAAAACAGTGAAGCCATAACCGGTATCGTTTTATGCGCGTTGCTGGTCAGCGTCAGGCTGGGCAGCAGGTAGTCGTTCCAAATCCAAATCACGTCCAAAATTGCCACGGTAATTGCAGTGGGTTTCAGCAATGGGAAAACCACTTTCCAGAACACCTGCCAAGTGTTGCAGCCATCGATCGTCGCCGCTTCTTCCAGCGAAACCGGCACTGCGGACTTAATAAAACCATGGAACAAAAACACACCCATCCCGGCACCAAAGCCGATATACATAAAAACCAGGCCACCCAGCGAATCTTTCATCTGAATCCCGGTCGCTTTGGTGATGCCGTTCATCTCCTGCATCAGCGGCATCATGACCGTTTGAAACGGGATCAGCATCGTCACAATTAAAAAGCGATACAAAAAGCGCGAAAGTGCCGTGTGGTTGCGCACCAGCATCCAAGCCGTCATTGCAGAAAGCACGACAATGATGATGACCGAGAACACCGTCACCAAAAAAGAATTTTTAAACGCGGCGGCAAAGTTCATTTTTTGCATTGCCTGCGCATAATATTCGCCGTTAAACGCAGAGGGCAGCGAGAGAATGTTGGCATAAAGCTCCGCCCTGTTTTTAAATGAGTTGACAAAAATAATGTAGATCGGGGCCAGCCATACACAGCTGAAGGCAACCAGCAGCAGGTTGGCAAGCAGTCTGCCTGCTTTTTTCATCATGCCTCGACCTCCTTATTCGATGTCAGTTTGACCTGTAGCATGGTAATAGCGGCCACAATGACAAAAAAGACGATGGCCTTTGCCTGCCCGTAGCCGTAATTGCTTTTTGAAAAGATCTCGGCAAAAATATTCATTGTCACCATTTCGGTGGCATTTGCCGGGCCGCCGCCGGTCAGCGACAGGTTGACGTCGTAAATTTTAAAGCAGTTCGACAACGTCAAAAACAGGCTGATGGTGATGGAGGGCATCAAAAGCGGCAGCTTTACCCGAAACAGCATGTTCCAAAACCCTGCACCATCAATGCGGGCGGCCTCCAGCACATCGTCTGAAATGGTTTGCAGCCCCGCAATGTAAATGATCATAATATAGCCCGCCATTTGCCACGTTGTGACGACAATCATGCCGATAAAGGCAAAGCGGCTGTCGGAAAGCCAGTAAAAGAACAAGTCTTCCCTGCCAGTCAGTACACCGATTGCCTTCAGACCATCGCCAAGGATAAACTGCCAAATATAGCCGAGCAGCAACCCGCCGATGAGATACGGCATAAACAACATGGCGCGGGACAAATTGCGCGCCCGCAGCCGGGACGTGACAAACAAGGCAAATGCCAGCGCCAGCACGTTGATGATCAGCATGGAGATGATCGTAAACAGGCTGGTACGCAACAGCGATGCAAGAAACCGGCTGTCTGTAAATACTTTTAAATAATTTTCAAACCCCACAAACTGCTTTGGGTTTTTGGGCAGGCCGTCCCATTTGACAAACGAATACATAACACCCGAAATAAACGGCAAAATAACGACCGCAAAAAACACTGAAATCAGCGGCACGGTAAAGAGCACGAACCATTTTTTCTTAATCTTCATGGGCTATGCCACCCCCTGTGATACAAAATAAATGCGCAAAGGCACCGGCAAACTACAGCAGCCGATGCCCTGCGCAAAAAATGATTACTCGTTGGCAGCGGTGACAAATGCCTCATTCAGCTTGTCCAAAAACTCCTGCTGGGTCATGTTGGTGGTAAAGAACTCCTGCGCGACCGGTGCAAGATAGTTGCTGATGATATTGGCCGGCCACTCTTCGTTAAAGGTCCAAGGCAGGATATTGCCGCTTGCAATTGAATCTGCAATGCTTTGAGAAATGGGGTCAAGCGTGGTGGACTTCATACCGTCTACTACCGGCAGGAAACCGAACTCGTCCATCAAATAATGAGTACCAGTTTCGCTGGTGTACAGCCAGTTGATGAAATCTTTGCCAAGCTGCTGCTCCTCTGCGGAAGCATCGCCATTGACACACCAGTACGAGGGCACGCCCACCGCAACTGCAGTGTTGCCGTCCACCGGCACACCGGTGATACCCATATCAAAAGTTACGTTATAATCTTTAAACAGTGAATAGCACCAGTTGCCCTGATGAATCGATGCGGTTTTGCCGGTTGCAAAGTTACCACAGTTGTCGTCGTAGCTCACTTCGACCGGGCTTTGCTCGCTTTGGCGAATTGCATCAAAAATCTTTGCAAGGTCCTGGAAAGCGCTGACATCGGCAAGCTTTACTTCGCCTTTATAAACCTGTTGACAGAAGGCAACGGGGTCATCCTGCACGGCAAACGGGAAGTTGAGGATGTGCCCGATCAAGAAGTAATCTTCCTGCGAAAGCTGGAAACTGGTGACATCGCCACTTTTGCCAATAAACGAAACCAGTTTGTCAGTGGTGTCAATATCCGCAGGCTTTACAAGGCTTTCGTTATAAACGATGCCAAACCCTTCTGCGGTATACGGTACGCCAATCACGGCGCCCTCATTCGTCGACCCTTTCAACGTGTCCTGTATTTTGCTCATAACCGGCAACCCGGAAAGGTCGGCCAAATACCCGGACATTTCGTTAATCTCTGACTTTGAGTTGAGCGAGAATACCGTTGGGCCGGACTCGCTGGACATATAGGTTTTCAGGTTCTGGTAATAATCATCGCCCGCGATCGGCCAAACTTCTACTTGCACGCCGGTCTCTTTTTGGTAATCTGCGGCAAGTGCGACCAGTTGATCGTAAATTTCAGATTTCTGTTGGAAAATGGTGATTTTGCCCCCCTGTGCAGATGATGAGGCTGCCGGAGTGGACGCCGAGGCGGCTGAGGAAGCGCTGCTGCCACAGCCGGCAAAGCCGGCGGCCAACACTACAACAGCAAGTGTCAATGCAAAAATACGAAACTGCTTTTTCATGTTCTTTCCTCCTGTTTATGTATTACTATTCTTTCAAGAAACGCTTTTACGCTGTCGCTCAACAAGGGGTCTTTCTTAAGCCTGTATCCCACTAAAGACCGGCAGTCTAAAGCCTTTCTTGCGCAAGCCATGTGCCACAAATTCAATTTATCGTTATACATAAAGTGTAGCACGTCATACTATAAGGTCAATGGCTTTTCGTCATTTTCTACCTAATATCTAGATTTTTATCTGTTAAAACATACAATATAACATCTTTATTATAAAATTAGCAATATATTTTACATAAATATTCTTATATTTAATTAAAAATAATATTTTAATATTGTAAATTTACTTGTTTTTCGGTACACCTATGCAATAGTGTTTTAGGGTTCCTGTCATTTTTCCCCATTTTGCTATAACCGTAAAAAGCCTCCACAGCCAAATAAACGCTGTGGAGGCTTTGCCTGCGAAACTGCTAAGGTTTGTGTGGTGCCTGAGGCAGCACCGTCGTGCGCCATTTTACCTTTGCCTGAATGCGAAACGTATCGTAATTGCCAACACCATTGATGTTTTCCAACAGATATTGCGCCGCAAGGTATCCCCTTTCATAATTGGGGATTGCCACTGTGGTAAGGCCAATCATCTCGGCCATTGCCGTATCGTCAAACCCAGTCACTGCAATATCCTGTGGCACCCGGATACCCTCCGCCTGAAAAGCACGTATTGCGCCGATTGCCATATTGTCGTTTGCGCAGACAAGTACCTGCGGCAGACTTTCACTGATCAGCATCAATTTGGCGGCCTGATACCCGCTTTTTTCACGAAAATCGCCCAGCAGGTAGCGCTCGTGCCGAAATGCAATGTGATTTTTTTCCAGCACATCCTGAAACCCTTTAAAGCGCTCTTGATTGTCCAGTGTATTAATGCCCGACAAAAACGCAAAATTGCGGTAACCGCGGTCGACCAGCCCTTGTACCAATTCGCACATCGGGCTGTAGTTGTTGACCACAAGGTTTTTGATATAAGGCTCTTCCAACACACGGTCCAGCGTGACAATGGGGTAATTCTGCCGCGCTTTTTTAATCAAAAGATCATCCGGGCAATGCAGGTCCAGCATGATGCAACCGGTCGTGATGCTTTTGGACATAAACCTTTCACAAGAACGGCTGGTGCATATAATCAAGTCATAATCACGTGAATACACATAATCACTAATCCCGTGGATGATTTTCAAGTAAAACTGGCGGTCAAAATCACTAAAATTAAACAGTATAGTTTTCGGTTCTCCCGTACGCAGCGCCTTACCTGCAGGGTTGACCTGATAGTCCATCTCCCGGCAGATGGCAAGCACCCGCTCGCGCACAGATGCACTTACGTTTTTGCGCCCATTGATGACATTGGAAACCGTTGAGGCGGAAACCCCAGCTGCCCGCGCAATATCCTTAATCCCGATTGCCACGGCTTCACCTGCTTTTTCAGTAAATTTACCAATCATTGTTTTGATTATAGCACAGATTTCAAAATAAACACAATCGTTCTACTTAACTTCACAAATTCACAATATGATTAATTTTACTGGCTTTACTTGCCTAGGCAAAGGATTAGCGTGGTGCCACGGCCTGTAGCCCGCACAAACAGATATTTAACTTTCACGTAGATGCCGTCCTAACTCCTTGAGCAGCATATCCCTGCTGTTGGGCAGTCGCCCATCTATCACGTCGTGCAGCAACCCGTTTAACAACACACCAACCGCAGGGCCGGGTGCTACACCCTCGGCCAACACATCCCTGCCATTCACCGCAAGCTGCCCCAGCGTAAGACAGGGGGCAGTTTGTAGCAAAATAGCAAGTTGCCTGCGCTGCCGTATCACTTGCTCTACCCGCACTGCGGCAAACGCTGGCGCATGTGCTGCAGCATCGGCCTGTTTAAGCCACAACAGTTGCTCGTACCGCTGCGGCCCAAACCGCGCCAACCGCCGGCGCAACAGGCGCTCGCTATCCGCCAAAGGAATATCATGCCAACGCACCAGTGCGGCAACCGTCTCGGCCGTATGGTGGTTATAGCGCAGGCTATCCAGCATTTGTTTTGCTATTTCAGCCCCCTGCTCTGCGTGGCCAAAAAAATGGCCAGTACCTTGTGCATCACGGGTAAAACAATATGGTTTTGCCACATCGTGCAGTAAAGCGGCAAGGCGCAATTCACGCTGCTCACAGGGCACTGCTGCAAGGGTGGCAATGCTATGCTCTAAAACATCCCTGTCATGGTACGGCGAATGCTGTAAAAAGCCTTGCATTGCCAAGAGCTGTGGCCAAAACACCGCAAAAACAGGCAGATACTCGCGCAATACGGCCGGGGCTTCTTCCCCTTGTAGAACACCATCCATCTCTTGACGTATGCGTTCACGCGCAACTTGCCGCAGGCTTTCTTTTTCAAGAAAGATAGCTTGCTTTGTGTCGTTTTGTAAAGAAAAGCCCAACACCGAGGCAAACCGCAACGCGCGCAAAACCCTCAGCGCGTCCTCGCGAAACCGTGCACGGGGCTGCCCTACACAGCAAACCACACCGGCAAACAAGTCTTTTTGCCCACAAAATGGGTCAAACAGGCCGCGCACCGGGTGCCAAGCCATTGCATTGATTGTAAAATCACGCCGGGCAAGATCTTGCGTGATATCCCCTACAAACTGCACTGTTTCAGGGTGGCGCGCATCTAAATAGGCCCCGTCGGTGCGGTAGGTGGTCACCTCAAAAAGCTCTGTGCCCACCCGCACTGCCAGTGTGCCATGTTGCTCGCCAACCGGTACGATCTGGTACCCTGCAAAGCAATCGCGCATCTGCTGCGGCGTCGCCGAGGTACAAAAGTCCCAGTCATGGGGCTGTTTACCAAGCAATGCATCCCGCACACACCCCCCCACGGCCCAGGCCTCATACCCTTTTTGCTCCAACAGCTGTATCACTTTCAATGCCTCTGCCGGTATGTTTTTTAAAACAGATTGCTCCATTGGCGCCCCCATCAGAAATAGATCACTGTTACCGCCGATCTTTTACGATGCCGCCTTTGTACCGTACAAGTAGTCATGTAAAGCATCTGCGTTTTCTTTAAAATCCATTGAGATGACAATTTTTCCATCTGGCCTGATAATCTCAGTATAAGTGTCTTTTACCGGCAAGCTAAACTGCTGTACCGTTGCGCCGCTGCCGATAAAGATCGGCACCTCCAATAAAAATGTGGTGATCTCTTGTTTGCTCATATTGGTTTGTACCAGCGGCAGCACAGTGTTTGCCAGTTCATCCAGCGTAAAAAGGTCTTCTTTTTGGGCTTTATCAATAGCGGCCTGAATTACGGCACGTTGCCGTTGATTCCGGTCACGGTCACAATCGGGGTAAATCAAGCGGCAATACTGCAACGCGTCATAGCCATCTAAATGGTTTAGCCCAGCCTGAACCTTGTGCCGTGTTATTGCATTGCTGAAAATTTCGCCGTTCAGGGCCTCGGCCTCTCTCTCCTCAAGCACAATATCTACCCCGCCCAGCACGTCAATGCCATCTGAAAAAGTCGAATAATTGACCCTCATAAAGCAATCGATTGGCAGATTGAAATGCGTTTGCACCGCTTGCAGAATCCCTTGTGCACCGTCAGTGAGAAAAATGCGTGAAATTTCTTTTTTTTGCCCATGTGCATCTTCCATTTCAACATGGTATTGTATGCTAACTAATTTTGCCGTATGTAGCTTGGTGTTGACACTAAGGATCAGCAATGTATTTGCGCAGGCATTATCGCTCAACTTGCCCCACTCATTGGTACCAAGCAGCAAAACATTCGTCACATCGCTTTCCTGTACCGTTTCGGCCGGTGTTGTCGTCGGCACAGGTAAACTATTATCGCCTTCTTGTGCCAAGCTGGTAACTTGCGTATTATCATATTGAATCAGGTTCAGTTTCGAATTGTAATACACTACAACAATCACTGCAAGCAGCAAAACAATACCAGCCAACACTTTGGCAAACAATGACCACCGGATTTTCTTGTGTTGTTTTTCTTTCAAAACAGCTCACCTCACTCTTTTAAACCCATGTGCAAATAAACGACCTTGTCTGCGCTGGATCTCTGCGAGTTGCCTTTGTGCAAAGCGTGAAACCTTGTGCTGTTTTCAGTTTTTCTCCCTTGCCGAAGCCCACTTACACTGGTGTTTTGCCTTGCACGGGAATGCCCATTTTTTTACAGTATAGCACAAAACAGCATGCACGGCAAAACCGTGCATGCTGTTATTTAACTAAGCTTTAAAATTTCGCTCACCGTTGGGTGTGGCCACACTACTTCTCTCAGCTGGTCGCGCGTCAGCCCCGCTGTAATGGCAATCACCAGCCCGCCAATCATCTCGTCTGCATTTGGGGCCATTAGTTGCGCGCCCAACAGGCGGCCTGTCGCTTCGTCAAACACCAGTTTGGCAAACCCCCGCGGGGCCCCCATAATTACGGCGCGGCCATTGGCCGACGTCAGGCTTTTTTCTGTCTGTACTGTATAGCCCGCCGCTTTGGCTTCGTCTGCCGTATAGCCAACGCAGGCGATTGGTGGTTCGGTGTAAACACAAGATGGTATAGCCGCCGTGTTTTTTAGTTTAGGCCCGCCAAACATACCACTTACCGCGTTTTCTGCCCCGGCTTCGGCAGCGTGTGCCAAAGCGATACCACCCAGCACCACATCACCAATAGCCCAAATACCCGCCAGTGCAGTTTCACCGTACTCGTCGGTGGGTAAAAAACCCCGGTGCAGTCCCAGCTTTAACCCCGGTGCAAACAACCCATCGGTATTGGGGGTGCGCCCGGTGCAGATCAGCACCCGGTCACCGGTAACCCGCTGCTCGCCAGATGCACCGTGTACCGTGCACACAAGGCCTTCTTGGCCTTGTGTAATGCCCGTAACGGTGACACCGGTAAAAATTTCAGCCCCGCGTTTTTTAAGCAGCATTGCAAGGCTTTGCCCCAGTTCCCTATCGAGCCCGGGCAGCAGGCGCGGCGCAAGCTCTAACACCGTAACTTTGCGCCCGATGGCAGTGTACAGTTCGGCAAACTCTGCCCCAATTACCCCACCGCCAATAATGACAAGGTGTTCACAATCGGCCCCTTGCCCCGCAAGCAACTGGTCACTGTCTAATACTCCCGGCAGGTCGCTGCCGGGCAGCGGTATTTTGGCCGGGCGCGAACCGGTGGCTACTAAAAGGTGTGTAGTGTGCAACAACTCATCGCCTACCCGCACAACACCCACTTTTTCAACTACTGCATCCCCGCGAAAAACCTCTACTTTTGCCTTGGTAAGCAGCTGTTCCACATTTTGTCGCAGGGTTTCTACCGTTTGATGCGCAAACTGCTGTGCCGCCGCAAAATTAAATTGCAGGTTTGCAGCAACGACGCCCACTGCCTGTGCTTCTGCCATGCTGCGGTAAGTATGTGCCGCGCGCAGCAGCGCTTTGGTGGGGATACACCCACGGTTTAAGCAGGTGCCGCCAATTTCGGCCTTTTCGCACAGTGCAACTCGCTTGCCCAATTGTGCGGCCTTTAAGGCTGCCGTATACCCACCCGGCCCCCCGCCAATCACCACTAAATCAAATTCACGCATCAAAGCCCCCCTTTATCAGTGTGGCAATATCTTGCAGTGCCTGCCGCCGCCCCTCCGGGGCAGTTGCCGCCGCCGCTTGCAATGCGCCACACAGTGCCACAGGCTCAAAGGGCAGGCCACCCAATAGACATTGTACCTCTGACGCAAGGCATTCGTCCATAGCATCAGTGTACATTGTTGCCATTGTTTTGCCACCCTGTACGGCCAAAAGCAGTTGTACGCCACCCCAAGGGTAACGGTTTTCCAACACGGTATCGGCTTTCGGCTCTTTGTCAAAACGCCAAGCATCTGCGCCCAGCTTTTGGGCCCATTGCACCAGCAGGCTGACTGGCGGCAGGGCAGGCAGCGGCTGCGCCTGCTTGCCATACACTTCGCTAAAGGCTTGCAAAAGCGCCTGTTGCAACGCCGAAACGGAAAGCCCCGGCACCAGTTCGCTTAGGTTGACGATGCGCGAGCGCACCGACGCAACCCCGTGGGTTTGCAGCTTTTGGGCCGCAACATTTAAATAGCGGCCCATTTTTTCTGCGCTCACATCGACTAATATCGTGCCGTGGTGGTATTTCTGCGCCCCGGTTTGGTAAAACGCATTGCCGGAAAACTTACGCCCGTCTACCGTTAAATCGTTGCGGCCGGTTTTTTCTGCCGGGATGCCAAGGCTGCGCACCGCACGCAAAATCACTTGAAGCTGCTTGTCTAAATCGTAATTGCCCTCGTTTGCAAGAAAAGTGAAATTCAAGTTGCCAAGGTCGTGGTAAACCGCCCCGCCACCGGACAAGCGCCGCACCATGGTGCCCCCCTCTTGCCGCAGCAAATCAACACGGCACTCGCGGGTGCTGTTCTGGTTGCGGCCAATGACGACGGTGTTCTGGTTTTGCCAAAGGAATAAAATGCACTCACCGGGTTTTACCGTTTCCAGCAGTGCCGCCTCCAGAGCCAGGTTTTGCACCGGGTCGGTACCGGCAGCAAAGCAGTAAAGGGGGTTACTGTTCATCCGCCTGATACCTCAGTTTGGGGTGACGGGCGGCGGCAACTTCATCCGGCCTGCCCACTGGGGTAGTATGCGGTGCGGTATGCAGGCTTTGCGGGTCTACTGCCGCCTTTTGCAGAATTTCAATCACCACGGCGGCCGCTTCGTCCAGCGTCTCTTTACTTTCGGTCTCGGTGGGCTCAAACATCAGTGCCTCGTGCACGATCAGAGGGAAATACATTGTCGGCGGGTGCATACCGTAATCCAGCATGGCTTTCGCCACGTCCAGTGCCGAAACACCGGTGTCTTTTTTCAGTTGTTCCAGCGAAACGACAAATTCGTGCATGCAGATACCCGGTTGTGCCGGCGGCGCATAGGGTTGTAACAGCGTTTTTAAATAATTTGCATTCAGCACCGCCATGCCCGACGCTTCCCGCAGGCCATCACCGCCCAGTGACAGCAGGTAGGTCAGCGCGCGCACCACCACCAAAAAGTTGCCGTAAAAGGCTTTTACAGTGCCAATCGTCTTTTCGGGTGTGGTAAAGCTAAGCTGCCCGTCTTGCGTTTTGCTTACCACCGGCGCGGGCAAAAACGGCGCCAGCAACGGCTTTACGCCAACGGCACCCGCACCCGGGCCGCCGCCGCCGTGTGGGGTGGAAAAGGTTTTGTGCAGGTTCAGGTGCACCACATCAAAGCCCATGTCGCCGGGGCGCGCCGCACCCATAATAGCATTCAGGTTAGCACCATCATAATAAGTAAGGCCGCCCGCATCGTGCACAATTTGGGTGATTTGCAAAATGTTTTTGTCAAACAGCCCCAGTGTGTTGGGGTTTGTCAGCATCAGGCCCGCTGTATCCGGCCCTGCTGCCGCGCGCAGCGCGTCAAGGTCTACACAGCCATCGGGCGCCGATGGTACATTGATGACCGTAAAGCCTGCCATGGACGCCGAGGCGGGGTTAGTGCCGTGCGCAGAATCCGGCACTAAAATTTTAGTGCGTGCCGTATCATTTTTGTCCTTGTGATACGCCTTAATCAGCAACAGCCCCGTCAGTTCGCCGTGGGCACCTGCCGCTGGCTGAAAGGTCATCTGCTGCATGCCAGTCAGCTTGCACAGCATTTTTGCTGCAGTATCCAGCACTTGCAGGCAGCCCTGCACTGTATGCTGGGGCTGTAGCGGGTGGATGCCCACAAACCCCGGCAGTACGGCAATTTCTTCATTGATGGCAGGGTTATATTTCATCGTGCAAGAGCCCAGCGGGTAAAACCCGTCGTTCACGCCATGCACCCTGCCAGCTAATTCCGTATAGTGCCGCGCAAGGTCGATTTCTGAAAGTTGTGGCAGTGCGGCCGGCGTTTTGCGCAGCAGCGCTGCGTCAAACTGCACTTCGGGTACATCACAGCCCGGCAGCAGTGTAAGGCTGCGGCCCGGCACGCTTTTTTCAAATAGCAGTTTCATTTACCGGGCCACCTTTCTTACAACTTCAACTAACCGGTCGATCTGTTGTTTTGTGTTTTTTTCGGTCGCGCACCACAAAATGCCCTGCTCTGTGGGCAGGCCACCCAAAATATCCGCTTCTTCCAGCGCGCCCATCAATTGCTGGGGCGGCACCGGGCAGGTGGTGACAAATTCATGGAAAAAGGGGCCGGAATAGCGCAGAGAGAAGCCCGGCAACTCGCAAAGGCGCTGTGCAAGGTAGTGTGCTTTTGCAGCGCTGAGCTGTGCCGCCTGCTTTAAGCCCCCCTGCCCCACCGCCGCAAGGTAAGCGGTCGCCGTCATCGCGCAAAGTGCCTGATTGGAACAAATATTGGACGAAGCCTTTTCGCGGCGGATATGCTGCTCACGCGCCTGCAAGGTGAGCACGTAGCAGCGCCCGCCGCGGCTGTCGACTGTTTCGCCCACAATGCGCCCAGGCAGGCGGCGGGTCAGCGCTGCCGTACAGGCCATAAAGCCAAGGTAAGGGCCGCCAAATGACAGCGGCATGCCCAAAGGCTGGCCCTCGCCCACGGCAATGTCTGCCCCACATTCCGCCGCGCTGCACAGCAACCCGGCGGCAATGGGGTTGACGCTCATAACAAACTTGGCACCCGCGGCGTGCACCACCTCACCCAGCGCTGCGGCATCCTCAATGTTGCCGTAATAATTGGGTTGTTGCAAAACAAGGCAGGCGTCAATATCGCCGAGTAACCCCTGCAATGCAGCCGCATCTGTTTTACCGTCTTGCAGCGGCACTTCTACCACCGGTACCCCTACGCCGTCACAGTAGGTTTGCACCGTGCTACGCACCACGGGGTGTACCCCGGCAGAGAGCAAAACCCGGTTGCGGCCGCGCTCGCGGCACATGGCCACTGCTTCTGCCGCGGCGGTAGCCCCATCGTACACCGAGGCATTTGCCGCCTGCAGGCCGGTCAGCTCGCAGATCATGGTTTGATATTCAAAAATCGACTGCAAAATGCCCTGGCTGATCTCGGCTTGGTACGGCGTGTAGGCCGTGACGAACTCTTCTTTTGCCACAACACGGCGCACAATGGCCGGGATGTAATGGTCGTAGGCACCCGCACCACGGAAAATGCTGCCAAATACATGGCTTTTTGCAGCAATGTCCCGCATGGCGGCCGAAACTTCCAGCTCCGCTTTACCCTTTGGCAAATCAAGCGGGTGAAACCGAATTTCTGCCGGTACGTCGGCATACAATTCCTCAACGCTGTTTACCCCAACAGCCTGTAGCATTTGCCGGCGCTGCTCACCGGTAGACGGGATATAACTCCCCATTGGCCTTCGCCTCCTTATTTTGTTTACGGGCTTAGGCGTCCTGCGCCGCTTCGCAAAAGGCGGCATAGCAGATGTCGTCCAGCAGTTCACCAAAAGCGGTGATGTCCTTTACTTCTACCATCCATGCGCCGTACGGGTCCTCGTTGATTTTTTGCGGGGCGTCCAGCAAATCTTCATTCACTGCCACCACCTTGCCGGTGACCGGGCTGAAAATATCCGACACCGCTTTGACACTTTCCACATCGCCAAACGAATGCCCCTCGGTCACAGCATCGCCCACGGCGGGCAGATTAACAAACACCAAATCGCCCAGCTCGTCCTGCGCGTACTGGGTAAGGCCAATGCGTGCAGTGGTCTCGTTGATTTTTTCGACCCATTCATGTGTTTTACTGTACATCAGATGTTTCGGGAAGTTCATTGTCATTTCCTCCTTAAAACTTTAGCTGTAAAAATTAAACTGCAAAAAGGTTGTGGCAGGCACGGTACCACGCCCGCACGCAAACCTTTAGCGAGACTTTTTATAAAACGGCAGCGACACGATTTCGGCTTCTACCCTGCGCCCGCGCACCAGCACTTCAACTGCCGTACCCACAGCGCTGTGCCCTGCTGCCACATATGCCATTGCGCAGGCCGCCCCCACCGCCGGGCAAAGGGTGCCAGAGGTCGTTTTGCCGATTTTTTCTTCACCGATCAGCACGTCCTCTTCTTCGCGCACAATGCCGCGCCCGGTCACTTTTAGCCCTACACGCACCTCGGCAGGCTGGCCAATTGCAAGCAGAGCGCCCTTGCCAATAAATTCAGGCTTATCCAGTTTTACTGCAAACCCAAGCCCCGCCGAAATAGGGTCAATCGTCGCCGAAAGCTCGTGCCCATACAGTGGCATTGCCGCTTCCAGCCGCAAGGTGTCGCGCGCACCGAGGCCACACGGCGTGGCACCGGCAGCGACCAGTGCATCCCACACCGCCGGGGCATCCTTTGGGGCAAGGTACAGCTCGTACCCCGCTTCCCCTGTATACCCGGTACGGGATACCATACAAACCGCACCGGCCACCTGAACATTTTCAGTAAAGGTGTAGTACTTTACCGGCAACAACGGCTTCTCTGCCAACGTTGCCAACAGCTTAGCCGCGTTTGGCCCCTGCAACGCAATCTGCGCCACCTGTGCAGAAATGTCTTGCAGGGTCGCATTGCCTTTTAAATGCAGTTGCAACCATTCAAGGTCCTTTTGCGTGTTGGCGGCATTGAGCACCAAAAAAAACTTTTGCTGCCCGGTGCGGTACACAATCAAATCGTCCACTACCCCGCCGTTTTCATACAGCATTAAGGTGTAGCGCGCGCTGCCCAGTGGCATACCGGTAAAATTGTTTGACAAAATTTCATTCAAGTTTTTTTCAGCATCCGGGCCTTCTAGCAGGGCTTCGCCCATATGCGAAACATCAAACAGGCCGGCGTGCTGGCGCACGGCCATATGCTCTGCAATCACCCCGGTGGGGTACTGTACCGGCAAAAGATACCCGGCAAACGGCACCATGCGCCCGCCCAGGGCGACATGTTGTTCATAAAGTGGTGTTTTCTTTTCCAATTTTCTCTCTCCTTTGGCCCCTGCTGTATGCTTACTTTGTCATTTTTGTGACAATAAAAAAGGCGAGGTGCGCAGAATTACCCGCGCACCCCGTCTTGTAAACCTGAAAGATTCTCCCCTCTGACGCAGAGGGAATTGCTTCTTCGGTGCTGTAAAAACAGCTTTTCGGAGTTTTGTCCGCTGTCGGTCCTTTTGCCTGAGAGTTTTCGGTGTTTCCCCTTCGGCGCTGCTTGCGCAGTCTCTCCCGACAGCATCATCCAGTTATTTAACTTTCAATTTGGCAGACATTCGCCTTATCCGTACTCAGTATAAGTGTCATGTGAATACAAGTCAATATAAAAGCCTCCTGCCTGCTATTTTTAAACATTATGCTAAAATATACACCGTTTTTTTGGATGTTTTTTTCAGAGGTAAAAAACGACATTTTGTGACAGGTGTCGCTTTGTACCTGTTTTATTTACCATGCTACTTTTTATTTTTTGGCAAATGCGTTATGATTAGAATAGAAAGTAGCCAAATCTGGTTGCCGCAGCATTGCGGCAGGAAAGGGTTTGATCTGATGAAAAAGAGCTTTTCTGAATATGCTTATTCTTCGTTTTTGGGGGCCATCCTCAGCGCGGCGATCGGTGTCGTGCTGCTGATTTGGCCGTCGCTGTCCGGCCGGCTATTGTGCTATGGCATGGGTGCGGCACTGGCCATTTATGGTGTTTACCGCATTTCCTCTTATTTTATGCGGGATGCCGTCACCGCCATGCTGCGCCGCGACCTTTCCATGGGGCTAGCGCTGCTTGCAGGGGCCATTTTCTTTTTGCTTTGGCCAAACTTGATTATTTCATTGCTGCCGATACTGTTTGGGCTGCTGCTTTTGCTTGGTGCCACCCGTGAGGCACAGGGGGCCTTTGACCTGATGCGCATGGAAGATGCTTATTGGTATATTTCGCTGATCGTCGCCTTGGTTCTTGCGATACTTGGGGTCGTAATTCTGTTGAACCCGTTTTCTACTGCACTGGTATTAATGCGCTTTATCGGTGTCTCGCTGATTTTACAAAGTGTTTCGCAGGTGGTGTTTGCCCGCCTGCTGGCGCGCCGCCAAAAAGTATATTACCCGCAAGAGGAAACCCCGGTATAACCAGGTTTCAGAATTGATAATAACAGCGGGGCCGGTTTTACCGGCCCCGCTGTTATTATGTACTTACTTTTGTACCATTTATTTTAAGCGCACTATCACAGTAATTTTTTCAACTCGTCCAATGTCTGCTTAAACTCTGCAACGGTATCCAGCACCGGCTGGGGCGAAGCCATATCCACCCCCGCAAGCCGCAAAAGCTCAATGGGGTGCTGGCTACTGCCGCCGGACAAGAACTTTTTGTAATCTTCTACCGCGCCGGGCGTACCGGACAAAATGCGGTTTGCAATGGCAATGGCCGCCGAAATGCCGGTAGCGTACTGGTACACATAGAACCCACGGTAATAGTGCGGGATGCGCGACCACTCGTAAGACAGCGTATCATCCACCACCAGTGCCGGGCCATAATAATCCTCGTTCAGCTTTTTGTGGATACCGCACAGAGTGGTGGGCAGCAACGGCTGGCCCTGCTCCACCATTGCGTGGGTCTGCCGCTCAAAATCGGCAAACATCGTCTGGCGGTAAAAGGTTGAGCGCAGGTCATCCAAATGTTTTGCCAACAGCAAACGGCGCAAATCGTCATTTTTGCTGTTCTTCATCAGGTAATGGAACAGCAGCTGCTCGTTGGTGGTGGAAGCGACCTCTGCGCAAAAAATGGAATAATCTGAATACAGGAACGGCTGGTTTTCGTTCGAATACATCGTGTGCATCGAATGCCCCAGCTCATGCACCAGCGTAAACACATCTTCCAGCGTGTTGTCATAGTTTAGCAGCATATACGGGTGAAACCCATAAGTGCCGGTAGAATAAGCGCCGGTCTGCTTGTTGTCCTTGGGGTAAACGTCGATCCAGCGGTTTTGCAATGCCTGCTGCATGCGCTCGGCATAGTCTTGCCCCAGCGGCGCCGTCGCCTTTAATACAAGGTCTGCCCCCTCTTCATACGGGTATTCACGGGCCACGTCTTTTGCCAGCGGCACAAAAAAGTCGTAAAAGTGGAAGGTGTCCAGCCCCAGCAGTTTTTTGCGCAGAGCAACATACTCCTGTAGCGGTTCGGTGTTGGCACGCACGGTAGACACCAAGTTGTCGTACACTTCCTCCGGGATGTGGTTCGCACTCAGCGCGGCGGCACGGGCACTGGGGTACTTGCGGCTTTTGGCAAGGTAAACATCGGCCTTGACCTTGCCGTAATAGTTGGAGGCCAGTGTGTTAATGTGCCCACCGTACAGCCCGAGCAGCGCGTTATAGTACCGCGCGCGAAATGCGGGGTCTGGGCTTTGCAGCGCCGCACCGTACCCTGCTTCGTTGACCTTGACCGGCTCGCCTGTAGGGCCATCCACCATGGGGGCCGGGGTATCATTGATCACAAGGTCGTCAAAAATTTGCCGATAACCGCCGCCAAGGTCCGACATGCGGGTCAAAATGGCCTCGGCGGCATCATCCAGCACATGCTCTTTACGAGCAAAAAAGTCCCGGGCAAGTTGGTCATAGGCCTTTAACTGTGGCAACGCCTCACCGTAACGCTTAAAATCCTCGTAACTGTATTGCATCAGCTCTGGGGCTAAAAACGAGGTGTCCTCACTCAAACCCGTCAACAAAAGCTCTAAGCGGCCAACACGGTCTTTGCCTTCGGCCGAAGCCATGTCGGTATGAAAAAAGCAATACGCATAGACTGCGTTTTGCGCCGCTTTGCTGTTGACTTGTTCGTATAGCTGAATGGTGTGCAGCAACTCTTGTGGGGTTTTGGCAGCGTGGCCGCGCTGGCCTGCAAGCTGCTGGCCCAGCAAACGCACCTCTTCTAATTGGTCTTCCCACGCCTTGGCGCTTGCAAACATATCTTCAAGTTTCCACGTTGTATTCTGTTTCAAAGGGTCTTCATCCTTTCACGGCAGGCATGCCGAAACTATAGCGGCCCGCCCGTTGCATTTGGCTTTTATTGTACCACGCCTTTGTTACAAAAAAAAGAACACTCTGCCCGTTACCCTGTGGCGGGCACTTGACGCGGCGGTCACAAACTGGCATACTAAAAGTGCATTTTTCTGCTGTAAGGAGGGTTTTTATGATAATCGATCACGCCGCAGTTTATACCCGTCGGCTTGAGGCGTTACGTCAATTTTATGAAACCTATTTTGGGGCACAAGCCGGTACGCTGTATCACAACCCCAAAACCGGGTTTTCTTCTTATTTTTTGTCTTTTGATGGTGGCAGCCGTTTAGAGATTATGGCGCGGCCCGGCAGCAGCTTGCGCCCAAAAGCCGAATTTTTGTGCGGCTACACACACCTCGCTTTCAACCTGGGCAGCCGTGCGGCCGTTGACGAGCTGACAAAGCGCCTTGCCGCCGACGACTACCGTGTAAAAAGCGGCCCCCGGGTGACCGGTGACGGCTATTACGAAAGTTGTATTTTTGACCCGGATGGCAACGAAGTTGAGCTGGTAGGCTAACCGTTTCAATAAAACAAACCTATAAATTTTGCACCGCCCTTTGCGCGTGCAATATCTGATGGAGGCGCATACTATGGCCGACTCGGCTCTGACAAAGCGTGTTCTTGCAGACGCACTGAAAGAACTGATGCAGAAAACGCCGCTGAATAAAATATCGGTCGGTGATATTACCGCATTGTGTGGCATTAACCGGCAAACTTTTTATTATCATTTTAAGGATAAATATGACCTTGTCGGTTGGATTTATTCAACTGAAACGCAGGAGTTTATGGGTCGCCTATTTGACAGCGACCACTGGGCAGACAGCTTTTGCGACCTTTGCCTTTATATGCAAAAAAATAAAAAGTTTTACATCAATGCCCTTTCTGCACCAGGGCAAAACAGCTTTGAGGATTATTTAATCCACTCAATGCGCGATTTGATTATTAATTTAATTCATGAAAAATCACTGGGTGCACAAATTGCAGAGGAAACGAAAACCTTTATTGCCGACTTTTACACCTATGCTTTTGTTGGGCTGATATTGAAATGGGCGCGCAACGGCATGAAAGAGGACCCGCGGGAGTATATCAACCGCATCAAAGAGCTGATTGACAGCAGTATGTTGCGCGAACTGGATAAGTATTTTTGACCCTGTGCGGCTTTGCCTCTAAGGAGAAATACGATGATTTTAAGTGTCAGCAGACGTACCGACATCCCCGCCTTTTTTACCGACTGGTTTTTAAATCGCATTTCTGAAGGGTATGTGCTGGTGCCAAACCCCTATAACACCAAACGTCTTAGCCGTGTGCCCCTTGATGCAGGCGGTGTGGATTGCATTGTGTTTTGGACCAAAAATGCCGCCCCGCTGCTGCCCCGCTTGGCGGGGCTGGAACAGCGGGGCTATTTTTACCTGTTCAGCTATACCATTACTGGGCTGGGCGCTGCATACGAGCCAGGCACCCCGGATATGGAAACCTCTATTAAAACCTTTCGCACCCTTTCACAGCGCCTTGGCGCTGGCCGGGTAGACTGGCGTTTTGACCCGATTTTACCGGGGAGTGAGGCAGATGACGAGCAAACGGTGGGGCGGTTTCGTACCCTATGCCGTGCGCTTGCCCCGTTTACGACCCGCTGCATTTTCAGCTTTGCCGACCCTTATGCGCATTTGGGGCGCGCACAGCCTACCCCTGTAAGTGCAAGCGCCATGCGCCGCCTTTGTGCAAAGCTGGCGGCCATTGCCAAAGACTATGCACTACCGCTTTATACCTGTGCCGAAGCCGTTGACCTTACCGAATTTGGCGTACAGCACGCGGCATGCATTGATGCCGAAAAAATAGGAAATTTACTTGGTTGCCCCTTGCCTGCCGGTAAAGACAACACACAACGGGCAAACTGCTGTTGTGCGCAAAGTGTAGATATTGGGGTTTACGACACCTGCCCCGGCGGGTGCACCTATTGCTATGCCACCGCGCACCCTGCCAGTGCCAAAAGCCGGTTTGCGGCACACGACCCAAGCGCGCCAATGCTGACCGGCTGGCCCGCAGGCGACGAGCAAATCACCTTGCGTGCCATGCCGCCGCTTTGCAATGGGCAGCTTTCGCTGTACTAAACCCCGGCATAAAGCCAGCCGCTTTGCGCAAGGTCCACCCTGCCGTCCGGTAAAAAAATAACACCCTCTTGCTCTAGTAATTCCCGTTGCCGACCCTCGCCGCCAAACGCAAACCCACTGCAAAGCGACCCATCACGAAACACCACCCGATGACAGGGGATGACCCCGGGTTTAGGGTTGCGGTGCAGGATGAAACCCACCCCACGTGCCCCGCGCGGGTTGCCCGCCAGCATGGCTACCTGCCCATAAGAAGCAACAAGCCCCTTGGGTATCTGCTGCACTACTTCATAAACCCTGCCGGTAAACGGTGATGGCATATAAAATCACCCTCCCTTTTTGTGATGATTACAGGGGCGCAAAGCGGTTGCTTTGCGCCCCTGTATGTCATTCTAAGATTCTGCGCCACCTGCCGCAGCCGCATGGATACCGGGGAAATATTTGCTGATGGAACTGCGCTTCACATGCAGCCCATCATAAAAATCAGCACTGGTGCAACCCGCTTTTTGGGGGTCATACGAGCCATAAAACGGGATGTTGTTGTTTTTCGCAATATCGGCAAAAAACGTTTCTGAAAGGCCAATGCCCGCCCGTTCTTCGTATTTTGCCGCGCTGGCATAAACAATGGGGTGAAACGGAGACAGCACAAAGGTGAGGTTCACGCCCTTTTGCTGTAAAAACTGAATCAGCGCCGTAAATTCGGCACAGCGCTTTTCGTTGAGCTTAGGATAGTCATAGCAACCAAACGGAAACGGGATATTCGCAACGGTCTGGGCTTGCCAGTCCACATCGGCTTGTGTCCAGTCGCGATACTCTTTTTCGTACAACAGGGTACCGTCCGGCATTTTGGTTGGGGTCTCCTGCTCGTACACATCCCCCGTCACCCGGGAAGGCTGGCTTTCGCTTGAATGATCTTCAAAATAATACGCCACATTTTTTTGAAAATAATCAAGGTCAAACAGCGCGCCCGTATACTGGTTTTTGGCATCATCCTCGTAAGGCTCATCAAACCCCAGTGTGTTGGTCAAAAACTCGTTGGCAAGGTTTGCGTCTGACCGTTTACTGTAGCTGTCTACATTGTCATTGAGAATCCACGGGTCCAGCACCAAAATCAGGTTTTTCGGCAACCGGTCGTATTTATCAAGCAGTGAAACCGTACCCATGATGTCGTAAAAGTCCTCGCCCGACATCCCCGCATTGTAAAAGCTGCCGGTTTCGCCCGCAATATCGGCAGTGATCTGCAACCCGCGGCTGGAGCCAATCACCAGCGTATCATAGCTTTGCTGCATGCTTTTAATGTAAAGCTTTAGCACTTGCCGCTCATCCATCTGGTCAAAGTTGGATACCGGGTCACCCTGCATCAAAATCCCGGCAAGACCCAGCTCATATTTGCCCCCGCGAAACAGGCCGGTTTGATCTACAAAATAATTGACCCACAGCACCAGCAGCGCAAGCGGTATAAGCAGCAGTAAACGCAATGCCGTTTTCATAATTCCCTTCCATGCGGCCATCCGTCAGGTTCCTCCTGTTTGGGCAATTTTTTATACCTTGTGCACCATTATACTATAAACGACAGCAGAAGAAAACGGCACGGCAAAAGCAAGAAACAGCTTTCTCAAGCCCTGTGCCTGTTTTTATTCGGCAAACACACAAAATGCACGATAGCACATATAGATGTCCAGCTTTGCCGCAATTTCATACGGCGCATGCATAGAAAGCAGCGGCACCCCGATGTCCACAACGTCCACATTGTGCTGCGCCACATATTTGGCAACAGTACCGCCGCCGCCGACATCTACCTTGCCCAGTTCCCCCGCCTGCCACACAACGCCACCCGCGTCCAGCAGGCCCGCCACAAACGCCATCGTCTCTGCCGAAGCGTCAGACGCATCACTTTTGCCGCGTGCACCGGTGTATTTCATCACAACCACACCATGGTTCAGCCGTGCGGCGTTGTGCTTTTCAAACACGTCTTCAAAGGTCGGGTCCAGCGCGGCGCTCACATCTGCCGACAGGCATTTGCTGGCGGCCAGCACACCTTTCACGTCTGCCCCCTGCCCTTCGGCAAGGTAGGTCAGGTAATGCAGCAGGTAATCCGCGTTCAGGCCGGTGTTGCCCTGCGAGCCGATCTCCTCTTTATCTGCAAGGCACAGCACGGTGGTGTACTGCGGGGCTTGTGCCCCTATCTCTGCGCGCAGCGCCGTATAGGCGCAAACACGGTCGTCGTGCCCGTATGCGCCAATCATGCTGCGGTCAAACCCAATGTCCCGCGCGGGGAACGCAGGCACCGCCGTCAGTTCAGCACACAAGAAATCGCGCTCGGTCACACCGTATTTTTCGTGCAACAGTTGCATAGTATACAGCTTTACACGGTTTTTGGCATCTTCGTCCGGGTAAGGCAGCGAGCCGACAAGAATATTCAGCTCTTCGGCGCGCACGCCGTCCGCCAAGGTGCGGCTGTCCTGTTTTTTAGAAAGATGCGGCAGCAAATCGCTGATGGTAAACACGGGGTCGTCTGCGTCCTCGCCAATGCACACAGGCACCACTTCTCCACTGGTACGCACAAAAACACCGTGCAGTGCCAGCGGGATCGTCGTCCACTGATACTTGCGAATTCCACCGTAATAATGGGTTTTCAGCCCCGCCAGCTCTTCTTTTTCATACAGCGGGTTCGGCTTCAAATCCAGCCGCGGTGAATCGATGTGCGCCGCGTTGATACGTACCCCTTCACTGAGCGGCCGGCTGCCAAACGTGGTGGCAAGCAACGCCTTTTGGCGATTAACCCAATATACCTTTTGCCCCGGCGCATACCGGGTACCCGGCTGGTACGCCTGATAACCCGCCTTTTGCAGCATCATAACCGCCTGTGCAACAAACTCGCGTTCAGTTTTGGCACGGTTCATAAAACCGCGGTATTCTTCACAAAACGCCCATGCGGCCTCTTTGACCACCGGCTCGGCATCCAGCACGTGGGGCACCGTATATAATAACTGCGCCGTAAGTTCTTTTGCGCTAATTGCTTCTTCGTTCATCAAGGGTCACTCCTTCTCTTGTGCATATAATGTTTGATATTTTTGATAAGCGGCATCCACCTTTTGCACATAGCGCGCCATTTGTGGGTAGGGAAACTGCGCCAGTGTATTCTCGCTTGCGGTATACGCCGGGTCGCTAAGCAGATTATCCACCGTGCCCCAACCGCTGTGGTAGGCAGCGCTTGCCGTTGCAAGGTCTCCACCATACCGCGACAGGCAGCGTGAGAGATAATAGGTGCCAAAGCGGATATTGACCTGGGGCTGGTAAAGGTCATCAAAGGTAATTTCTTCCTCCGGTGCAATCTTCTGCTTGATCCACGCAAAGGTCTCCTCCGTGATCTGCATCAGCCCGCGTGCGCCGACATTTGACTGTGCGCCTGCATCAAACCCGCTTTCAGTGCGGATAATGGCAAACACCATCAAGGGGTCTACCTCGTACTCTGCCGCGTACTGTTCTACTGTTTCGCGGTAGGTTTGAGGGTAGACCCGTTTTTCTATGGCGGTAATAAGGCGCGGCAGCAAAAGCAGCCCCACCAGTATCACCAACAGTAGCCCCGCCAGTATTAACATGTTTTTTTGCGGTTTTTTCATGGTGTTTCCTTTAATTTGTTCAGCAGCAGCTGCATTTTTTCGGTCAATTCCTGTTTTTCACCATTATTTTCAAGCACAAAGTCGGCGCGCTGCCGCAACCTCTCCGGCGGCGTTTGCCGGGCAACGCGTATTTTTGCCGCCTCCACTGAAATACCATCCCGCTGGGCAATGCGGGCAGCCTGAAGCGCCGCATCCGACAATACGGCGATGATCTGATCGCAAAGCTGTTCAAACGGGGTGTCTACAATCAGCGCCCCATCTACAAATACAAGGGTACTTCCCTGCTGGGCCGCTTCGTGGATGCGCCGTTCAATTTCTTTGTAAATCAGCGGGGTCGTGGCATCGGTGAGCTGCCGGGTAGCGCCCGGTGTTGCAAACGCCCGCTCGGCCACTTTTCGGCGCAGCAAGTTGCCCTGCTCGTCCAGAATATCCGGCCCAAACTGCCACACCAATGCCTGCACATAGGGGCTGCCGGGCTGTGCAAGATCGCGGGTAACGGCATCACCATCAATGACCACGTAACCCTGCTGGGCCAGCCAGCGGCTGACGGTTGTTTTACCGCTGCCCGAATTACCGGTAATCGCAATTGTTTTCATAATTCAATCACCTGAAATGCCGCGGCGCGCACCAGGCGGTTATAAACCGCCATCGACACCCCACTTTTTGCGGGGCTGTGGGCGTAAACCACCTTTGCCCCCCTGTCATCTGCTTCGCGCAGGGCATGAAACAGCGCGTGGGCCTGTGACGCCGGGTTATCCTTGCGCCCACAGGGAATGCACGGCACCGAAAGCAGTGGTTGCTCCTCTTCGTAACACATGGCAAACACACCGTCGCCCGCATGCGCTTCAACATAAGCACGGTAGGCATCAAACTCGCCGGTCAACATAATCACGTTTGCCCGCGGCGAGTAATGCTTGTATTTCATACCGGGGGAAGCCGCCACTGCACCGTCCGGCAAGCGGTTTAAAATTGCCTGTGACAAGGCCACCGGCACCCCCAGCACTTCTTCGAGCTGCTCTTTTGTAATATACCCCGGCCGCAACAGCGTGGGGGTATCGCCCGCAAGGGTAATGACAGTGGATTCGACCCCCACCTCGCAGGGGCCGCCATCGAGCACCAACGGGATGCGCCCGTTCATATCCCGAAATGTGTGCTGGGCGCTGGTGGGGCTGGGTAACCCGGACAAATTGGCCGACGGGGCCGCCAGCGGCAGGCCGCTGGCCCGGATAACCGCCTGTGCCACCGGGTGTGAGGGCATGCGCACCGCAACGGTGTCCAGCCCGGCACTGGTTTGCAGCGGAATAGCGTCGCTTTTTTTCATGATGATCGTAAGCGGGCCCGGCCAAAACGCCTTAGCAAGCACCACCGCACCTTGGGGCACCTCGCGCACGATACCCGGCAGCTCTGCCATTTCGGCAATATGCACGATCAACGGGTTATCTTGCGGGCGGCCCTTTGCCGCAAAAATTTTAGCAACCGCCGCCGGGTTTGTGGCATCTGCCGCAAGCCCGTACACCGTTTCAGTGGGAATCCCCACTGCTTGCCCGTCACGCAGCAATTCGGCGGCAAGCTGTATTGCCTCCGGGGTTGCTTGATATAATTTTGTTTCCAAAAAAAATCCCTCTATTCCTGCGACGAAGATTTCAGCTTTTCCGCCTGGTCTGCCGTCACCAGCGCATTGACGATCTCGTCAAGGTCGCCATCCAGAATGGAATCCAGTTTATACAATGTTAAGCCTATGCGGTGGTCAGTCACCCGGCCCTGGGGGTAATTGTAGGTGCGGATGCGCCCACTGCGATCGCCGGTGCCCACCTGGCTTTTGCGCTCGGCAGAAATTTCAGCGTTGCGCGCGTCCTGCTGGCGCTGTAACAAGCGGCTGCGCAGCACACGCAGTGCCTTGTCTTTGTTTTTGTACTGGCTGCGTTCATCCTGACATTCCACCACAAGGCCGGTGGGCAAATGGGTCACGCGGATCGCCGAAGACGTTTTATTGATGTGCTGCCCGCCTGCACCGGACGAGCGAAAGGTATCAATTTTCAAATCTTTCGGGTCAAGGTCCAGCTCGACCTCCTCGGCCTCTGGCATCACGGCAACAGTTGCTGCCGAGGTATGCACTCGCCCCTGCGTTTCAGTTTCGGGCACACGCTGCACGCGATGGGTACCCGCTTCAAATTTTAAGCGGCTATATGCGCCGTCGCCATTCACCGTAAAACTGATCTCTTTAATGCCGCCAAGCTCGGTCTCGTTCACGTTGTTCACTTCAATCGACCAGCCCTGTGCTTCGGCATACATGGTGTACATGCGGTACAGGCTGTGGGCAAACAGCGCTGCTTCCTCACCGCCGGTGCCGCCGCGAATTTCCATAATAATATTTTTGTCGTCGTTTTCATCCCGCGGCAGCATTAAAATGCGCAGCTCGTCCGCAGTTTGCTCGCATCGCTGTTTGTTGTCGTCATATTCTGCCTGCACCATGGCGCGAAAATCCGGCTCAAGGCCCCCTTCTTCCAGCAGGGCCTTTGCCTCTTCAAATGCGCTTTGGGCATGCTCGTACTCGTTATATTTTTCAATCAACGGCGTCAGTTTTTTATATTCTTTCATCAGGTTGCGGTAACGCACATTGTCACTGATGACCGTGGGGTCTGAAAGCTGATGGCCAATTTCTTCATAATGGTGACGTACATCTACTAATTTATCCAGCATGGGTTTGCTCCTTTTTATTCAGTTCTAAAAAACAAAGCTGACCCCTCTACTGTTTGCTGTCCCGCACAATTTTTTTAATATTGCGCTCTATTTTGGCGCGCGGCACCATGACCTCACGCCCGCATTTTGTGCAGCGGATGCGAAAATCCATCCCGACCCGCAGCGCAACAAATTCATTGCTGCCACAGGGGTGCGGTTTTTTCATCTGCAATACATCGCCTACCTGCACGTCCATTGCACAACTTCACCTCTTATGCTTTTCTTTTTGCCGCCCACCCCCCCTATAACCGGCGATGTGACGGTAACTATTATTATAATACATTCCGGTTTGCTGTGCAAACTGCACAATTATTTTGTTTGGCTACCCTAGGCGATTCTTCTGCTAAGCCAACCCGGCACAGCCTGCCATTTTGCCACCGGGCCCGTTGCAGATGGTTGAGCAATACTGGCGAGTATGTTATACTGTATTTAATTGTATGATGTGTGTTGTACTGCTGACAAAGGGGGCTCAAAAAATGGCAAACTCCGCATTTACCGGCGGTGTTCGGCCGGGTGGACTGACGACTTCAACCGAAATTCGCATCTTGCTTTGTTATCTTTTGAAAAATGTCGGCATACCGCTGCGCCGTGAGGAAATTGAAACTGCGCTGTTAAGCGAAGAACTGGTCAATTACTTTGAGCTGTCGGACGCGCTGGACAAACTGTGCACGTTGGGACATTTAAAACTGGAAAACGACGCTTATTCGGTATCCCCCAGCGGTGCCGAACTTGCGGAGATGCTGCAAAACGAGCTGCCCCGCTCGGTGCGTGAAAGCGCGGTCAACGCGGTGCTGATGGCCCAGCAATATAAGCGCAAGCAGGCACAGCACAAGGCGTTTGTCACCAGTGCAAAAGACGGTTGGCGCGTCACCTGTACTATTGAGGATTTGGGCGAAACGGTGTTTTCGTTTGAGCTGTATCTGCCGGACGAGCTGACGGCCAACGCAGTAAAAGAAAAGTTTATTGCCGAAGGCGATTCTATTTTTCGCTGCATGCTGGGCCTGCTGACCGGCAACAGGCAGATGCTGTCTGATTTTTTAAGCGAATAGTTGCCCTTGCAACCTGACACTTTTCTATACCTGCCCCTTTGCAAAAGGGGCATTTTTAATGCTTCGTCGCGGTACCTTTTTGCTTTCGGCCTTGGGGGACTGAAAAAAAGCATTGCCAACAGAGGCATACAGCCGGTGCATTTCTGCACCGGCTGTGTTTTTATGGTTTCTCGTGTTTGCCTTCCACAATGCCTTTACTAAACAGCACATTTTTAATTGTGAAAAAGAAAATTTTGATGTCCAGCAAAAAACTTCGGTGCTGCACATAGTAACCGTCGTATTTCGCCTTTACGGGGATCGGCAACTCATCACGCCCGTTCACCTGTGCCCACCCGGTCAACCCCGGGGTCAACGCGTTGGCGCCGTAAAGGTCACGCTCGGCGATCAGGTCGTCCTGGTTCCACAGCGCGGGGCGCGGGCCCACAATGCTCATTTGCCCTGCGAAGATGTTAAACAACTGGGGCAATTCATCCAAACTGGTTTTGCGCAAAAAGCGACCCACCGGCGTGATGGCGTTTTGGGCGTTTTGTAGCAAATGAGTTGGGATATCCCGCGGGGTATCAATGCGCATACTGCGAAATTTTAAAATTTCAAAATAGCTTTTGTTTTTGCCCACACGCTTTTGACGAAACAGCACTGGCCCAGGGCTGGTAAATTTCACGAGCAAGGCCAGTAAAATAAGCAGCGGTGAGAGCACCAAAATGCCCAGCAGCGAGCAAAAAATATCCAGCAGTCGTTTGATTACGGGGTACATGCGCACAACTCCTAAATTTTATGATCGAAGGTCGGCACGATATCGGCGATAAACGCAAGCAAACGGGGAGAATCATTCAAATAAGCAATTTCTTTCAGCGAGGCTAAATGCGAGAAAAAGTTGATCTTATCCATCTTCAGCGGCGAGCCGACGAAGATTTTTTTGTTCGGCGTCTTGTGCACCGTCTCTTCGTCCATCGTCAGCTCTTCGTACAGCTTTTCACCGGGGCGCAGGCCGGTAAACACAATATCAACGTCGCGGTAAGGGATGAACCCGGCAAGCTTGATTAGGTTTTCAGCAAGGTCTAAAATGCGCACCGGCTGGCCCATATCCAGCACAAAAATATTACCCTGGCCGCTCATACTGGCGGCCTGCAGCACCAAGCTTACCGCTTCGGGTATCGTCATAAAATACCGCACAATATCCGGGTCGGTCACCGTCAACGGCCCGCCCTCGGCAATCTGCTGCTTAAACAGTGGCAATACTGAACCGTTAGACCCCAGCACATTGCCAAACCGCACCGCAGCAAAGTTTGTTTTGCTGGTTTCCGCCAGCGTCTGTACGATCATTTCGCAGATGCGCTTGGTCGCCCCCATCACGCTGGTCGGGTTGACCGCCTTATCGGTCGAAATCAGCACAAAGCGCTCGGCACCATATTTTTCAGCACACAACGCAGTGTTATAAGTACCAAACACGTTATTCTTTACCGCTTCCTCCGGGCTTGTTTCCATCAAGGGCACATGCTTATGTGCCGCCGCGTGAAACACGATGGCCGGGCGATAGGCTGCAAATAAACGGTCCATTTTACGGCTGTCACGCACCGAGGCGATCTGCACCTGCAAATCCAGTTTGCCTGCGTACTTGCGCAGCAGCTCTTGCTGAATCGCATAGGCGTTGTTTTCATAAATATCAATAATGACCAGCTGCTTTGGCCCCGCCGCAGCAATCTGCCTGCACAGCTCGCTGCCGATTGACCCGCCGCCGCCGGTGACCATGACGACCTTGCCCTCAATCAACGTGTTGGTGGCGGCATCCATATCTACTACTTCGCGGCCAAGCAGATCTTCTACCTTAACATCGCGGATACGCGAAAAAATGTCTTTGCCGTCTGATATCAACTTTACAATGTCCGGTACGATGCGCAAATTGCAGTTCGTTTTGGCACAGATGGAAAGGATGCGCCTTTTATCGGTTTCTTCAATAGTCGGGATGCATAGCAAAATTGTCTCGATCCCACAGCGGTCTACAAGGTCCGGGATGTCGGCCGTGGTGCCCATGATCTGCACCCCTAAAATAGAACGCCCCACCTTTTGCGGGGAATCGTCCACGGCACAGATGATGTTGAGCTCCCCTGCCGGGTTGCGGTTCACTTCGTGCAGTAACATACTGGCTGCATCGCCCGCACCAATCAACATCACACGGCGGCGCTTTTGCTTTGCCGCTTTAATTTTGGTATTGCGGTACATACGGTACGCAAGGCGGGCCAGCAGGGTTAGGGCAGAGGCAAACATCGCGCTCATCATATACACTGCAAGCGGGATACGCTTTTCGGTAAAGACAAACTGCGACAGAAACACAAATGCCCCAACTGCAAGTACCGACGCCACGCAGAAACGGAAAAACTCGATCACCTCTGCATAGCGCCAAAGGCTGTCATACATCCCCATGAACGCATAGACAATAATATAGCAGGCAACAAAGAAAAAGCAACTTGCAACCATCAGGCTGAAGTACTTTCGGTAAGGGCTTCCAATCGTGGCCATCCCCACTGTGCCCACTATGCTCTCGCCTAATAAATCACTGCCCTGTAGTGTCAGCATCCAGGTGCCAATATAACAGGAAGCAACCGCGATCACATCAAACAAGACAAGGAACATTCTGCGATGACGGCGCAGAATCTCCCCAATGGCTTTTGACATGGTATCACCAATCTTTAATTTTTAAACACAGAGCACCCAGCCCATGTGCCCGGGCCCCGTGCTGGCAGCCCTGATATCTTGTCTATTTTACAACATCCGGCGCGAATAAGCAAACCGAATTTCACGCGTTTGTGGCCTGCCGGGCAGCCGGCGCGCTGCATTTGCCCTCAAAAATAGAATGAAGCTCTTTCTAAGCTGCCAAACAACCCAACATGTTTCTCTCGGCGTGAAAAAGGTCACAAAAAGCACAAGAGAATCACGCATTATACGCCTCTTGTGCTTTTTATTTTTTGAATTGCTACAATTGTTGCTACTTCATTTTACTATACATCAGTAATAGTGTACCCTGTGCCACCGTTATTTTTGCCTGTGGCTCTACAATTTCATTACTGACCCCAATAGGGAAATACGCGCTTACTGTCGCATCATTCAAAGGGTACTTCATCCCTTCCAATGTCACACCATAGGCGGTGCCATCCGCTGCAAAAACCGAAAAATAGTACCCTTGCCTCTGCGGCAACACGATGCTGCCGTTTTGCAGCGCGGTGATTTCAGTTGTGGGGTCGGTAACCCAACCACGTACCCCCTGCTGCGTTAAATAAAGCAAGGTTGCAAGGTTTGCCTGTGTGTGGTCTAGCCTGCCGCCAAGGCAGCCCAGCAGTAATACTTCAGCAAACCCACGCTGCACGGCAATGCGGGCCGCATGGTGCGTATCGGTGTCATCTTTTTCTGCGGGCAGTGTAATGATTTCTTTGCCTGTTTCGGGCGGCGGGCACGAATCCCAATCTCCCAACAAAATATCGGGGGTAATACCGGCACTGCTTGCGGCAAGCCTGCCAGCATCTGCCGCAATCACGGTATCATCTGCCCGCAGGCAGCGAAGCTCTTGCAGTTGCAAAGGCCCGCCTCCTAAAATTACACAGCGCCCAGCCCTATCTGCCATTTTGTTCCCACTCCCGGATGGCGCTTGCACTTTCGTACAGGGCCAGATAGTTTTCGTACCGCCGCGGGTGGATATCCCCCGCTTCTACCGCTGCGCGCACGGCACAGCCAAGCTCTTTGCGGTGTGAACAGCCGGTAAACCGACACTGGGTAAGATAAGGGCGAAACTCAGGGAAGCAAAGCTGTAAGTTTTCTTTTAAAATGACATTGGTGCGCTCCATCTCGAGTGAGGAAAACCCCGGCGTGTCGGCGATTAGGCCGCCAAACGCACTAAAAAGCTGTGCTTCGCGGGTCGTATGACGCCCACGGCCCAATTTTTTGCTGATTTCGCCCGTCTGCTGGCCCAACTCGGGCAACAGGCGGTTAAGCAATGTCGACTTGCCCACACCGGAGTTGCCGGTAAACGCGCACAGATGGCCGTCAATCAGTTCTTTCAGCCGCGCAGGGGCGGCTTCTGTCTCGTCGACAATAATCAGTTCAATCCCCGACTTTTCATAAACTTCACGAAGCTGCTGCGGCGCGCATAAATCAGTTTTTGTGGCAACGATCACCGGTGTAATATCGCGGTCAATCGCAATGGCGCACATTTTGTCCATCACAAGATAATTGGGGCCCGGCTCTGCCGTAGCAGCCACTACAAATAACAGGTCAAGGTTTGCCACCGGTGGGCGCACCAAAAAGTTTTTACGGGGCAGCACAGCGGCAATCACCGTGGTGTCGCCCTCTTTCTCCAAAGTGACAAGATCCCCTGCCAGTGGGGTGGTTTTTCGCTTGCGCAAAATACCCTTGGCGTGACATTCCACAAGGCCCTGCGATGTGTCAACATAGTAAAAACCGCCGATGCCTTTCATAATTCTATTTTCGGTCTTTTTATGCTGCATGTGTGCTCCTGTATATTTGTACCCGCTGTGGGGACGCCCTACATGAACCTGTTATGGTTCTGGTGTAGGTTCCGCTGTAGGCGCGGGCGGAGGTGTCGGGGTTGTTGGCGGAATTGTCGGGGTTGTTGGCGGAGGTGTCGGAGTTGTTGGCGCCGCAGTGGGTGTCGGCGTTGGTACCGGTGTCGGTGTCGGCTTGGCGCCCTCAAACGTAATGGTAACTGGCGCCGGGTTGTCAAAATTAATTTCAACAACCCGCCCATTAGAGAAGCTGATGGACGCAGGGCCGCTGGTGCCGGTCGTGACAAAACTCCATGTGCGGTTCGTATCCGTGACATCAAATGAGCTTTCGCCACCGGGGAAACTGGCCGACCAGTGGCCGTTTGTCATGTACTGGTCAAAAACAACAGTGACCGTGATTTGCTTGCTGGTTGGGGTGACTACGCCGGTACTCAGCACAATGTTGACCTTGGTACCAACTGCGACTTCCGTGCCGCCTACCGGGTCCTGAGAAAGCACCGTACCAGCGGCCAACGTGCTCTCCGCAGTCGTCACCGTACCAAGGCGCAAACGCAGCGGCTCTAATGCCTTTGTCGCATCCGAACTGCTGGGTAGCCCCGTCAGGTCTGGCACTACCACTTTATCCGAGCGGGCAGCACGGCTGACATACAATGTCACCGCATCACCGCTGGTAAGCACGGTGCCCTTTTCGGGTGAAAAATGAATAACATTACCTTCGGTTACCGTGTCGCTTTGTTCTGGCACGATACTGACCGAAAGCCCCAGCTTTGTCAATTCTTTTTCGGCTTCGCCCCGGGTCATGCCGGTAAGCTCCGGCACTTTGACCTCCTGCTTGCCCAGGCTGACCTTGACCTTAATCTTGGTGCCCTGCTTGACAATTTTGGGGGGTTTCGGGCTTTGGTCGTAAATTACGCCCTCGGCCACATTGGGGTTATAGCTTTCTTCCACCACGAGCTTAAAATTGTCATTATACTCGGCATTGGCCTTCACGTCCGCCAACGTCATATCGGTAAACTTTACCACCTCAACGTCTGGCTTTGAGCTGAATAGCCCGCTGGTTTTAAAAATCATAAAACACAAAATGAATGACCCCATCGCACAGGCCACCGCAAGGCCTGCAATAATGGGCACGGTAAAACGGAGTTTTGACTTCTTTTTGCCCGCCGGTTTTTGGGGCTTGTTGCCCGGAGCGGGCTGTTTGCTTTTGATATTGTTTAACACTTTTCCAATATACCTCGCAGGAAGATCCTCTTTCATGTATTGATATTCAAAACGAACACTGGGGTTCTTTTTAAATTGCTCAATCGCGGCAAGCATCTCGCCGGCGCTCTGGTAGCGGTATTGTACCTCTTTTGCCATCGCGCGCTGGGTGATCTCTTCCAGCGCCTCGGGGATATCCGGGTTGATGGCGCGCGGGGGAACCGCTTTGTCTGAAATCTGCTTGATTGCCACCGAAACGGCACTGTCACTCTCGAACGGCAGCTTGCCGGTCAGCATCTCGTACATCATGACACCGGTGGAATAAATATCCGCACGGCTGTCAATATTATCCCCGCGCGCCTGCTCTGGGCTGATATAATGCACCGAGCCAATGGCCTTATTCGTTTCGGTACGCGTTTCCCCGCGGGAAAAACGGGCAATGCCAAAATCCATCACACGGATACTGCCATCCGGCAACAGCATGATATTCTGCGGCTTGATGTCGCGGTGTACGATCCCCTTTTTATGGGCATGCTGCAACGCTTCCAGTGTTTGCGTGATGAACAACAAGGTCTCTTTCCAGTTCAAAACGCCACGCTGCTCCATATATTCTTTCAGCGTGACACCGTTGATGTATTCCATCGCAATATACTGGATTTTATCCGACACGCTTACATCAAACACCTTCACGATGTTGGGGTGAGAAAGCAGCGAGATGGCCTTTGACTCATTTTTAAACCGCTGCACAAGGTCACTGTCGGTCATGAATTCATCCCGCAGGATCTTCACGGCAACCACACGTTTTTCAAGCAAATCTTTTGCTTTATAAACATTTGCCATGCCGCCGACACCAATCAGCGTTTCGATTTCATAGCGGCCGTCTAGCCGTTTACCGATATACTTGTCCATCATTGCTCCTTTGTTGCGTCTACCTGCACCAGCACGGCAGTGATGTTGTCTTTCCCACCTGCGGCGAGTGCCTGTTGCACCATCGCGGATGCCGTATCAAAAAAATTGCTTTGCCGTATGATATCGCTGAGTTCTTCTTCTGTCACCGCATTGGTCAGCCCATCGCTGCAAAGTAGCAGAATATCCTCGGGGCGCATCTGCCTCTCGCCGTATTCCACCGCAAGCTCCGGGCCAACACCTACCGCGCGGGTAATCAGGTTTTTATTGGGATGTACCTCTGCCTCCTGCGGGGTAAGAGAGCCGTTTTCCACAAGCTCTTGCACCATGGAATGGTCTCTGGTCAAACGCTCCAGCCAGCCGTCACGGTACAGGTAAGCGCGAGAATCACCCGCATGAATGATGTGGGCAAGGCCATCTTTCAGCACCAGCGCCACCAGCGTGGTGCCCATCCCGTGCTTATCCTCATCCTGCTGCGCTAGCTCATAAATTTCGCGGTTGGCGCGCCCTGCCGCGGCTTCCATCAGGCTGCGCACCCCGGCAGCGGGCAAACCCGGCACCAGCCCCTTAATAAATTCAGCCTCAAAGGCAGTTACCGCCATACTGCTGGCAAACGCCCCGCCGCGCGCCCCGCCCATGCCGTCGCACACAACAGCCCACACGGTATCGTCACTTTGGCGCCCCGCACGGTAATTGTCCTGGTTTTCGTTTCGGGCTTTTCCAATATCGGTCTTGGCAACAATTCTCATCATGTCACTGTTTACCCCCCTGCCTCTTCCTGCCGCAGTTGGCCGCAGGCAGCGCTGATATCGACCCCAAGGCGGCGGCGCACCGTTGCATTGACGCCAAGGTGTTCCAACTGACTGCGAAACTGCTCTACATTGGCAGCATCGCTGGCTGTATACGCCGACCCGTCTACCGGGTTAATGGGGATCAAGTTAACATGTGCCCCCATGCCACGCAATAGCTTTGCAAGCTGCTGCGCACAGCTTTGCGTGTCGTTGACCCCTTTTACCATTGCATATTCAAAGCTGATGCGCCTGCCGGTGTGTTTTTGGTATGCCCTGCAAGCCGGGATCAATACCTCCAGCGGAAACGCATCGTTGACCGGCATCATGGACGAACGGAGCTCGTTATTCGGCGCATGAAGCGAAACCGACAAGGTCAGCCCCAGCTTTTCGCCCGCCAGCCGCTCGATCTGCGGCACAATACCGCAAGTGGAAAGGCTGATGTTGCGCATCCCGATGTTCAGCCCCTCGGGCGAAGAGATAATGCCCAAAAACTTCAGCACATTTTCATAGTTATCCAGTGGTTCCCCAATGCCCATCAGTACAATATGAGACATCTTTTCGCCAAGGTCGGCCGCGGCGCCATACACCTGCGCTGCAATTTCACCCGCCGTCAGCCTGCGCGCCAGACCATTTTGGGTAGACGCACAAAAACGGCAGCCCATCGCGCAGCCAACCTCGCTGGAAACGCAGATGCTGTTGCCGTAATGGTAGCGCATCACTACGCTTTCAATACAGTTTCCATCCGGCAGGCGAAACAGATATTTCACCGTGCCGTCCTTCGAAATTTGTTTACGGGCCACTGTAAGCGTTTCAATTTCACAGGTGTCGGCCAGGGTGGCCGACAATGTTTTTGAAATATCGGTCATCTGCGAAAAATCAGTCACCCCGCGCTGGTGCAGCCACTTAAAAATCTGCCCTGCGCGAAATGCCGGCTGCCCCAATTCTTTGATATAATCCGCAAGCTGTTGACGGGACAGCGAGGTAATTCTGATTTTTTCCATTTTACCACACTCTCTCTAAAGATGCCACAAAAAAACCATCGGTATCCGCTTCGCCCGGCAAAAAGGTCACCATACCGTCTTCTACCCGCGCACCCTCCATTTGCGGCACAATTTCGCACAAACGAAACGCCGGGTTTTGTGTCAGAAAATCACGCACAACGGCGCCGTTTTCTGCCGGGTTTACGGTACAGGTAGAGTAGACTAGCCGCCCGCCGACCAGCAACAGGGCCGCCCCCTGCTCCAGTATTTTTTTCTGTGTCTCAATTAAGCCGGGCAGGTCATTTAAGTCTTTATACCGGATATCCGGCTTTTTTGCCAGTACCCCAAGCCCCGAACAGGGCACATCGCACAACACGCGGTGCGCCCCTTGCCCCTCGGCAAAGGGCCGCGTGGCATCGTGCCGTTGCACACTGGCACAGCTGACACCAAGGCGGTTAAACAAACTTTCAATCAGCGAAAGGCGGCCGCTTGCAGAATCCCCGCACAACAGCTCGCCCGTATTCTGCATCTGCTGGGCCATGGTGGCAGCCTTGCCGCCCGGTGCGGCACATAAATCCACCACACGCTGCCCTGGTTGCACTGCAAGCTGCTGCACCGCAAACTGCGAAGCAAGCCCCTGCACATGAAACAACCCTGCCTGAAACGCCTCCAGCGCGGTGACATCGCCTGCATCCAGCAATTCCAATGCATCCGGTAAAGCGGTTTTGCGTGTTGTAATACCCTGCTGTTGCAGCAGTTGCTGCAACTTTTCTGTGCTGTTGCGCAAAGTATTCACCCGCACGACCAGCCGTGGTGTTTCGTAAGATGCCGCCAGAATTTTTTCTGCGCCGGGGCCATAACTGTGCCAAAGCAAGCCGGCAATTTCATCCGACACTGAATACTGCACAGCAAGGCGCTGCAGCTCGCTTTCAAATACCGGCTGCCACGGCCCGGCTGCACGGCGCAACACGGCATTGACCATACCGGCAGCCGAGCTTTTGCCCATGGCGCGCACCAGTTTGACCGATTCGTTGACTGCAACCGGTACTGGCACAACGTCCATATATAAAATCTGATACAGACCAGCGCGCAGCACGGCACGCACCTCGGCATCTAAGCGGCTGAGCGGTTTTTTTAAGTACGGCGACAGCCTTGCATCCAACATGCGCCGCCGCTCGGTCGCGCCATAGGTAATACGGGTGGCAAACGCCCGCTCGCGCGGGGAAAGCCCACTGTGTGCAAGCAGTGAGGGCAGTACCAGATTGGGGTACCCTCCCCGCTCGATGCGCAGTAGCGCTTCAGCGGCAAGGCGGCGTGGATTTTGCATGCGGGTTCCTCCTGGGTTTTGGGTTTATCGTATTTAAAAACTTAATTACGGCCGCCGCGGCGCCCGCCCGCAAGGGCCAAAAGGCGCAACAGGTTGGCAAGCGAAACAGCCAGCGCCGCCACATAGGTCAATGCTGCCGCAGATAATACGCGGCGCACACCGGCTTCTTCTTCACTCGAAACCATACCGCTGTCTGCAAGCACATTGGCCGCGCGGCTGCTGGCGTTATATTCTACCGGCAGGGTGATCAGCTGAAACAGCGTAACGATGGCGAACAGCAAAATGCCGGCATTCATCAGCGTGGGGAACGAGAAGATCAGCCCGATAAAAAACAGCGGCATTGCAAGGGTGGAGCCAATTTGTGTTGCCGGGATGATGGCGTTGCGCAACCGCAGCGGCACATAACCGTTTGCGTGCTGGATTGCGTGCCCGCATTCGTGGGCGGCAACACCAACCGCGGCAACCGTGGCTGCGCTGTACACATTACGCGAAAGGTTTACGGTACGGGTGCGCGGGTCATAGTGGTCACTCAGGCGGCCATCCACCATATTGACCGTCACATCCTGCAACCCGTTAAAGTTCAAAATGGCGCGCGCGGCATCCGCACCGGTCATGCGGCCACCCGTTGGCATGCGGGAATATTTGTTGAACGTAGAGTTGACATTTGCCTGTGCCCACATTGCAAAAATAAACGCGGGCAGCACGAGCATCAGAAAATACGGGTCAATGCCATAGAAATACATTTAAAATCCCTCTCCTTCAAGAACTGCCGCACAGATCAAATACTTACAGTTTCCTACCCTTTTTCACAAAATCAGGGGCAAATATGGTCCCCGGGCTCCAAACGCCGCCCCGCGGCCCACTCTTGCCCGGTCATTGGCCGTTTGCCCTGCGGCACCACCTCTGTCAGCCTAAGCGCCCCCTGCGCGCAAGCCACAATCAGCGGTTTGGCCGACAACACTTCACCGGGGCACCCCGCCCCTGTTTCTATTTGGGCGCGGTTTACTTTGATGCGCACCCCGCCCGCCTCAAACTGGGCGACCGGCCACGGGTACAGCCCGCGGATTTTATTGTGCAGCACCTTCGCCGGGGCAGTAAAATCAAACAGTGCCATCTCTTTGGTCAGCGGCGGGGCCTTTGTGGCATCTTCGTGCCGCTGCGGGGTGCGCTGCACCGGGCCTGCGGCAAGGGCCTGCACGGTATCGGCAAGGGCTTTCGCCCCGGTAGCCGCCACCATTTCAAACACATCGGCGCTTGTCTCCTGCGGGCCAATGGGCACCGGGGTAACTGCCAAAATATCGCCGGTGTCTACCCCTTCGTCCATTGCCATAATCGTCACGCCGGTCACTTCATCCCCGTTGAGCACCGCCCACTGAATGGGTGCCGCGCCGCGGTATTTGGGCAACAGCGAAACATGCAGGTTAATACACCCAAGCGGTGGCAACGTCAAAATTTCGCGCGGTAAAATGCGGCCATACGCCACCACAACAATCAACTGTGGGGCAAGCGCGCGCAAAAGTTCTTCCGCCTTGCCGTCCCGCAGCGTTTTAGGCTGGTAAACCGGGATACCGTGCTGCTGCGCCACTACTTTAACCGGCGGCGGGGTAAGTATCTGTTTGCGCCCCACCGGTTTATCTTCGCGGGTAAATACCGCAACAACCTCGTGCCCGGCCTGCAACAACGCGTCAAGCGCAGTGGCTGCAATATCCGGCGTGCCCATAAAAACAAGCTTCAATCGGTTCCCTCCCTGTGGTGCGCTATACGGCCCAGCCGGGCTTAGTCTTCTTCTTCGTCCTCATCGTGCTCAACGTCTTCATAAAAATACTCTGCGAGGTCCATGATAGTCACACCGTTCAGGTGGTCGATCTCGTGGCAAATGGCACGCGCCGTCATGCCGTGGCGAGTAAGGGTATACTCTTTGCCGGTACGGTCAAACGCACGCACCGTGACCTGCTCTGGCCGGGCAATTGCGCCGTTGTGGCCGGGGAAAGAAAGGCAGCCCTCGTACAGCGTTACCGAGCCCTGCCGGTCGGTGATCTCGGGGTTGATGAGCTCGATAAACTCGGGCTCGGGCAACTCTTGCCCCTCTGCGGGGGCCTCGCCGCTATCCTCCGGCGGCAGGTCAATCACAATGCACACGCGGCGCAACACGCCCACTTGAGGTGCTGCAAGGCCAAGACCGTTTGCATCGGTTAAAGTTTCTTTCATATCGTCAATCAACTGTGCGGTGCGCTCGTTAAAATCAGTCACCGGGCGGCAGACTTTCTTCAAAATGGGATCGCCGTCTAAAACTATCGTTCTCAGTGCCATTTGCACATTACTCCTTTGTTGCGGCCAAGCCGCTTTTTACTGTTTTATCTTGTTCAGTCACTGTCACTGTTAAAATCAATACTCACTGCCGTCTTGCCCACATAGGGGCTGTCGGTATACCGCCGCTGCACGGCCCTTAGCAGGCTGCGAAACGCCTTATCGTTGCGGCATTTTACCGTTAGTTTATAGCGGTATTTACCGTGAATCATCGCCACGTTGGCGGGTGCAGGCCCCAGCACCCGCAGCGGCAAACCGGGGTTTGCAGAGGCCTCTTGCCGCAAAAACAGGCCAAAGGCCGCGGCAGCCTGCGCTGCCTGCTGTTCTTGCACCGCAGAAAACCGGATCACGCAAAGGCTGCAAAACGGCGGGTAGAGGTGCAGCCGCCGAAAGGCGATCTCTTCCTCATAAAAAGCATCATAGTCCTGTTTTGCGGCAAGCGCAAGTACCCGGTTGTGCGGGTCGAATGTCTGAATCAGCGCTCGGCCCGGCAAATCGGCCCGGCCGCCGCGCCCCACCACCTGCGTCACCAGCGAAAACACTCGCTCGAACGCGCGGTAGCTCTGCGCAAACAACAACTGGTCGATGCCCAGCACCCCCACCAGTGACACGCGGGGGAAATCCAGCCCCTTTGCGACCATTTGGGTGCCGATCATGATGTCATACTCCCCACGAGCAAAGGCGGAAAGCAACCTTTCGTGGCTGTTTTTCGTCTGTGTGGTGTCCATGTCCATACGCAGCACCCGCGCCGTGGAAAAACGGGTTTGCAATTCTTCTTCTACCCGCTGTGTGCCCACGCCGGTATACCGCAACTCCCCGCCACAGGCGGGGCAGGTTTGGGGCGGTGGGGCCAATGTGGCACCACAATAGTGGCACAGCAGACGGTTTTCTTTTTTGTGGTACACCATCGGCACACTGCACATAGCACAGCGCACGGCTTCGCCACACTCTTTGCACATGACAACTGTGTGGTACCCGCGCCGGTTGAGCAGCAAAATGGTCTGTTGGCCGGCTGCAAGGTTTTTGCCGATCTCTTCGCCCAGCCTGCCGCTGATAGCCCCGGTATTGCCCGCCGCAAGTTCCCCTTGCAGGTTGACAATTTCCACGTGTGGCAAGGGCAGGTCGTTGTAGCGCCGGGTCAGCTTTGTTAGCTGGTAACGGCCCTGCATTGCCGCGTAATAGTCTTCAATTGATGGCGTGGCGGAAGCTAATACCAGCAGCCCTTTATGATACGAGCTACGCTGGCGGGCCACTTCAACCGCAGAGTAACGGGGGCTGTTTTCAGATGTGTAGGTATGCTCCTGCTCTTCATCAACGATGATCAGGCCCAGATGTTCAAGCGGGGCAAACACGGCACTGCGGGTGCCCACCACAATATCTGCCTCGCCGCGCTGGATTTGCTGCCATTGCTGCAAACGCTCGGAGTTGGAAAGTGCCGAGTGCTGCACCGCAACACGGTTGCCAAAGGCCAGTTTCAGGCGGCGAATCATCTGCGGGGTAAGGCCAATTTCCGGCACCAGTACAAGACAGGTCTTATGCTGCGCCACGGCAGCGCGGATCAATTCTAAAAACACCAGCGTCTTACCGCTGCCGGTCACCCCGTGCAGCAAGGCTGTGCCGGGTTGCGCGCTTTGCAGCATCATCAGCAGTTCACTAGTGCAACGGCACTGCTCGTCTGAAAGAACGACGTCTTCTTCCGGCGGGGGGGCTTCTTGCACCGGCGGCGGCAAATATTCCTGCCGCTGTAACTGTAACACACCGTTTTTCACCATTGTGTCCAGCACGCCTTTGCCGCAACTTGCGGCGTCGCACAGCTCGGCAGCTGTTTTTTCTTCGCCATCCTGCAATAACTCTGCTACCCGCTGCTGTTTTGCGGTCAGCTTTGCCGGCACTTGCAGCAAACTGTAATAGGGCACCGTGCGCACGGCAAGTTTTTTTTGCAGCACCGGGCCATCTGGCCCCGCGCCAACACAATACTGTGCCCCGTAAGGGATGATGGCACGCACCGCTTCGTAGTAATTGCAAAAGGTGTGCTCTTTCAGGTAACCCACCAGCCACAACAGCTCATCGGTCAGCACCGCGCTTTCCGGCGCGGCATCATACAGCTCTTTTAACTTTTGGCCCGGCTGTGCCGGCCCCACGGCCAGCACCACGCCGATACGGGGTTTTGCCTGCCCGCGGCCAAACGGCACCAATACAATACTGCCGGGCGCTACTTCGCCGCTCAGCCGTTGCGGCAATGCATAATCGTAATACTTATCAAATGAAAAGGTGGCGCCTTCGACCGCCACCTTCGCAGCCACAGTCAAGCCGCCACCCCCTTTTTGCAGCGGGCAGGCGACACAAGTATCTGCCACCTACTTTGGCTGCTGGATAATTTCATACAGCTCCTGCACGCAATCATCGACCTTGTCGTTGATAATGACATAGTCGTAATCGCAGGCGTATTCCATCTCCTCCAACGCACGTGAAAGCCGCTTTTGGATTTTTTCTTCTGTCTCAGTTTTACGCCCACGCAGCCGGCGCTCCAGTTCTTCAAAGGAGGGGGGGCGAATAAACACCAGCTTGGCACCGGGGTAAATGCGTTTGACGTTGGCGGCGCCCTCTACCTCGATGATCAGCACGACATTAATGCCGTTGCGCATACGCTTTTCGATCTCTGTCTTGGGCGTACCGTAATAATTGCCGCAGTAGTTGGTATACTCCAGCACTTCGCCCGCCGCAATACGGCGCTCAAATTCCGCCGTCTCAATGTAATAATAGTTGACACCCTCATGTTCGCCGGGGCGCTTGTTGCGGGTCGTCAGCGAAACAGACACCTCAATTTCAGGGTGCAGTTCAATCAGCCTCTGCACCACCGTGTCTTTGCCGCTGCCCGCAGGGCCGGATAATACGATCAAATGCTGCTCCCGTTGTCGCTCTTCGTTACTCATCTTCCAGCTCCGTATCCTCAATATCATCCGCGTCGTTCAGGCGGTTTGCCACGGTTTCCGGCTGTACCGCACTCAGTACAACGTGGTCAGAATCCGTAATAATGACCGCGCGGGTACGCCGCCCATAGGTAGCATCGATCAGGCTGCCGCGGTCACGCGCCTCCTGAATGATCCGCTTGATCGGCGCAGACTCGGGGCTGACAATTGCAATCAGCCTGTTCGCCGAGACCATATTGCCAAAACCGATGTTGATCAATTTCATGGGGTGCCCTCTTTCCTGTTATTCTATATTTTGAATCTGCTCACGAACCTTTTCGATCTCCGCTTTGATATCCACCACAATACGGGTCACGGCAAGGTCCTGCGTTTTAGAACCAATCGTGTTGGTTTCGCGGTTCAGCTCCTGCGTAAGAAAGTCAAGCTTGCGGCCCACCGCGCCGCCCGCCGCAAGGATGTCGCGGTATTGCCGGATATGGCTGCGCAACCGCACCGTCTCTTCGTCCACTGCCGTCTTATCGGCAAAAATCGCTGCTTCGGTCAACACGCGGGCATCGTCCACCGCGCGGTCCTGCAACAACAGTTTTAGCTTTTCGTACAAGCGGTTGGTATAGGCCTCTACCCTGCCGGCTGCCAGCGTTTCCACCTCGGTGACCATTGTTTCAATCGCCCCAAGGCGCTGCAATACATCCTCACAAAGTTTTTCGCCCTCTACCCCGCGCATCGCCACAAACGCGGCGATGGCTTCGTCTGCCACCGCCAGCACGTCGGCAGTCACCTGCTCTTCGTCCATCACTGGCCTTGCCAGTGTAAAAATATCACCAAACCGTGCAAAAGAATTGGCCGTAACATCATCCGCAACGCCCAACGTCTCTGTTAGCCTGCGCAGCGCGGCAAGATAACTGGCCGCAAGTGCTTCGTTCACCTGAACAACCGCACCGGCCTCGGCCCCTTCGGTCACAGTGAGTGAAAGCTCTGTTTTGCCACGGGCAATTGCCCCATTTAACCGGCTTTTCAACTTATCATCCAGCCAAGCATAGGCGCGCGGCATACGGGACGAATATTCAAAATAGCGTGAATTGACACTTTTGATTTCTACGGTGATGTCCCACCCGCCGCGAAGCTGTTGTGCCCTGCCATAGCCGGTCATACTATAAACCATGCCACACCTCTTTTCAGCCGGTCACACTGTACCGGCTATACCCTAAATAATACACTGAATCCCTCTGTTTTGTCAAATCATGCATTGCCAAAAGTAAGAGCAAACAGCAGAAAACGCGAGAAAATAAAAGATTAGAAACATTTTGTTCACACTTTGATAAAACCCGACATCGCACATACCGTACAGAGGGTCAACAAAAAAGCGCAAGGTACAATATTGCACCCTGCGCCCTGCAAGCTACCATACTACGGGTTACCCCGCAACCGGCCACCTGCTTACTTTGGTTTTAATTAACCCTTAAACCGGGTGGGACATTGCGCCCATATCCACATGGTCTCCATCGATGCCCACACGCTTCTGGTTGCGCTTTTCAAAGAACTTCGGCGCAACCTGCGGGAACATGGCGTAAGTCAGCACATCCTCTTCCTGAATAGCCCACTTGGCAGCCTCTTTTTTCATCTTCTCTACTTCCGGCTCCAGCAGGTCGGCCGGGCGGCAGGTGATGGGTTTCTCATCGCCAAGAATCTGCTTTGTAAACTCCTCGCTAATGGGCGCGGGGGTTTTGCCGTAATCACCATGTACCAGGCCCTTAAACTCTTTGGTCACCATTTTATAACGCTCGCCCATGATGACATTGAACACGGCCTGCGTGCCAACGATCTGGCTGGTAGGGGTAACGAGCGGCGGGTAACCGGAGTCTTTGCGCACACGGGGAATCTCTTGTAGCACAGTCTCGAGCTGGTCCTCTTTGCCGGCATCCTTTAACTGTTTGAGCAGGTTGGACAGCATGCCGCCCGGTACCTGATACAACAGGGTATTGGCATCGACGCCCAGCATTTTGGGGTTCAACTGGCCGCTGGCAAGATACTTTTCGCGCAGCTTGGCGAAATGCTCACGCACAACGTTCAGCTTTTTGAGATCAAGGCCGGTATCGTAATCGGTACCGCGCAGCGCGGCGACCAAACTTTCGGTCGGCATATGCGAAGTGCCAAGCGACAGCGGCGAAATTGCAGTATCCACAATATCTGCACCCGCTTCGATGCCCTTGAGGATCGACATCGATGCAAGGCCCGAAGTGTAATGGCTGTGGATATCCACCGGGATGCTGATGGTCTCTTTCAGCGTTTTCACCAGATCGTAAGTGGTATACGGGGTAAGCAAGCCGGCCATATCCTTGATGCAAAGGGAATTTGCGCCCATGTTTTCAAGGGTTTTGGCATAGTTTGCAAAATACGCGTTATCATGTACCGGTGACAGCGTGTAGCTGATGCACCCCTGTACATGCGCGCCCTCTTTGATGGAAGCCTTGATCGCGGCCTCCAGGTTGCGCGGGTCGTTCAGTGCGTCAAAAATGCGCAGGATGTCGATGCCGTTGGCAACCGATTTTTGCACAAAATAGGCCACTGCGTCATCTGCATAGTGCCGGTACCCCAGCATGTTCTGGCCACGGAACAGCATTTGCAGCTTGGTGTTCGGGATTTCTTTGCGCAGAATGCGCAGGCGCTCCCACGGGTCCTCATCCAAAAAACGGATGCAGGCGTCAAACGTGGCACCGCCCCAACATTCGAGCGAATAATAGCCGACCTCATCCATGGCGGGCAGGATGGGACGCATCTCATCCATCGTCATGCGGGTGGCAATCAGGGACTGGTGCGCGTCACGCAACGCCAGCTCTGTTACTTTAATTGGTCTTTTAGCCAACTCCATTCACCTCCGGATTGGTCTGTTTTAGTTCAGCGACACCAGCACGTCGTTGACGTTGACGGTATCACCCTTTGCGACCGACACCGAAGCAACGGTGCCGTCCTGCGGGGCGACAATTTCATTTTCCATCTTCATGGCTTCCAGGATGACCAGCACGTCGCCGCGCTTCACCTGTGCGCCGACAGTGACCTTGACATCCAGGATGTTACCGGGCATCGGGGCCTCTACATTTCTGGCACCGGCTGCGGGGGCAGCTTTGGCGGGGGCGGCGGCAGGTGCAGGGGCGGCAACAGGTGCTGCGGCAGGGGCGGCAACAGGTGCTGCACCGGCACCGATCTCATCAACAACGACATCATAAGCGGTACCGTTGACAGTAATATTGTAGTGCTTCATTTTGCATTCCTCCACTGATCGTTTTAGTCAAAATCGGATGCGATTGATTCTATTACAGGCTCAGGTTGCCGTGCTTTTTCGGCAGGCGCTGTACCCGCTTGGTCTCCAAAATTTCCATCGCGGCAACCACGGTGTCGCGTACATTTGCAGCGGTTGCAGTCAAATCGGCAACACCGGCTTTTACAGCCGCCGCAGCACCGGCATATTCAGCAATATACTGCTGCGCCAAGGTGGCGGTGTCGCTCTCCAAATTGTCCGAGCTGGCAAGCTTATCCTGCCAAAGAATCGTCACCGCAGCCTTGGGGTCTACCGGGGCAATCACGGCACTGTCCAGCGCAATGGTAAGGTCGGCATTGCAGAATGCCGTGTAAGCGGCGCCCACTGCCTGCCCTGCAACAACCGCGATCTTTGCGGTCGTTGCATCGGCGTAGGTAGCGGCAAGGCGTGCCGCGGCACGCAGGCCGCCGTGGACATCGTTTGCCGTGCTTTTGGCAAAGCCTTCGGTATCCACCAGTGTAATCACGAGAATACCAAACGCGTCACACAGCCGCACAAAGCGCGCTGCTTTGGCTGCCGCGGCGGCATTTACTGCCCCGTCCTTGCCACAGGCCGCCACAAAACCGGCCACATTGCCCGCAACCGTTGCAATTGCGGTAAATACGCCGGGCGCATAATCTTTATAAAGTTCTACCAAATTGCCCTCATCGGCAATAGCGGCGGCAACTGCTGCACCGGCTTGGCCAGTAAGCGCTGCCAGCGCCGCAGGGGCGGTAAAATCAAACACAGCAGAGCCTGACAGGTTGTTGCCCGGCAGGATACCCACCAGGTTTGCGGCCGCAGAGACAGCCTCTTCTTCACTGGCATACACCAGCTCAACAATGCCGTCTTTCGCAGCCAGCTCAGCACTGCCGGCCTTGGCAGTTTTATCCCCTGCCGCAGCAGAAGTAAAGGGCGCTGTCAAAAACAGCTCGGCGTCCTTTGCCATGACGGTCACATCCGCCGCCGCGGCTGCCATGGCTTGCGAAGCACCACAAACGCCCAGAATTACGGCGATCTGGGGTACCACACCGGAAATGCGAGCACCGGCTTCCACCAGCTTTGCCGCATCGACCAGTACACCGGGGCCCTGTGTCAACACCGAGCCCTTGGAATCGTAGAATGTCACGACCGGGTTGCCGGTCTTGGCGGCTAGGTCCATTACCCTGATCATCTTGTCGATATCCGCGCCAGCCAGTGCCGCACCGGTTTGCTCCAGCGCGTACGCCGGGCAACCCTCTGCGGTGCCGTAACCTGCGATTACCGCGCCATCTTCGTCGGCATACAGTTTGGTGTAAACACCGTCGTCAAAAAAGGCGGCGAGTGCATCCAACTGGTGCCCGTTTTTCTTTGTTGCAGTCATGTACAGCCCTCCTGCTCAAAATATATTCGGCTGTCCTCCGCTGCCTGTGCGCTGCAGATTGCGGGGAACGCATAAAATAACCGAAATTAAAATTATTATATCATTTTGACAAAAAAATCACAACACATTTTTAGCCAAAATCAATCGCATATTTCAAAAATCTTTGTTATGTTTACCGGTTCCGGCGTGTCTTTGACAAATACCTGTGCCCAGCGGGCAAGTGCTTCTATGTTTCGTGCAATGCAAAAAAATTGTGCACCCTCATTTTGTGCCTTGGCGATGGCGGCGCGCACCACCCCGTCCAATGTCATGGTGTCCGGTGCGGCGGCATCCAGCACAGTTACGGTTTGCCCCTCGGTGCGAAACAGGCAGTAACCAAGGTACTCTTTGCCGTCGGTCATTACATAACCCTCCAGCGGCAGGTCAAAGCGCCCCTTCGCCAGCAGCGCCAGCACATCAGGCTCGTCGACCGGCTTCATTGTAATCATCTTGGCGCGCCTCCCCTGCTTTTACGCGGGGCAACCGGGCCGCGCTTTGAGGCGGCTGCCCTTTGCTGCGCGCCCTCGGTTGTTTCTTTGCGTATTGATTTAGAAGCCGAAGCCTTCAGGCTGGCAACCTCTTGCTTGGTCAGCGGGCGATGTTTCCCCGGTTGCAGCATACCCAGCTTTAACGGCCCCTCTGCACTGCGCTTTAAGCGAATGACCGTAAGGCCCACGCCTTCGCACATGCGGCGGATCTGGCGGTTTTTGCCCTCGGTGATTGCAAGCTCCATCACCGTGCGCCCGGGCTCATCCACCACAACACGCACGGTGGCAGGTTGGGTTTCGTCGCCATCGTCCAACAAAACACCAGTTGCAAGATGGGCAATCTGCTCCTCGCTGGCGCGAGGGCGCACTGTCACACGGTACAGTTTTGTCACCCCGTGGGAGGGATGCATCAGCAGATTGGCAAAATCGCCGTCATTGGTAAACAGCACCAGGCCTTCGGAATCCTTGTCCAGCCGCCCAATGGGAAACACGCGCGCCGGGATGTCTGCCACCAGCTCTTTGACGCTTTTTCTGCCGCGCTCATCCGACATGGTGGTGATATAGCCGCGCGGCTTATACAGCATTTCGTAAAAATATTCCTGTTTTCTGGGCACACGGTAGTTTTTCCCGTCCACCGAAAGCAAGTCATGCAGGGGGTCCATTTTATCACCCACCGACACCGGGCGGCCATTTAGCTTTACTCTGCCCTGTCGCATCAGGTCTTCTGCCGCACGGCGCGAACAGATCCCCAGTTCGGCAAGGACTTTTTGAATTCTTGTATCTTTCACAATAACTCTCCTTTTAACACAGAAATGCCGCCTGCCACCGGCAGACGGCCGCCCGCAGTGCGGTGGGCCGTTTTATCACTGCCCGTCCGCTCCCGGTTTATCTTTTTTAAACAGTTCCTGCAATTTATCCAGCGTTTCCGGCAATGCATTAATAATGCGATCCGCAGTGCTGGCATCCTGCGAAGCCAGTTGGATCATACGCACATTGCCGTCTTTCACGACCAAAAAAGCAATGGGGGCAATAGAAACCCCCGCCCCGGACCCCCCGCCAAACAACTCTTTCGGGGTTTTTGACGGAAAATCAGACCCACCGGAGGCAAACCCGAAACTGACCTTGGAAACCGGTAAAATCAAAGTGCCGTCTGCCATGGTGATTGGCTCGCCTATGATGGTGTTGCTGTCCACCATGTCTTTGATCCTTTGCAATGCAACGTCCATCAGGCCCTGTAATGGGTGCTCACTCATCTTTGTTACCTCCTTCGCTGGGCTGGCCTGCCTCTGCCTGCCCTGCTTGTGGTTTGTCTTTTTTGTTTTTTGCGCCGCCGCGTTGTTTTGCCATAGAGCCGAAGCCTGGCAGCAAACCATCCTTTTGCAGCATACGTAACGCTTTGACCGCTATTACTAACATTATAAACGGTGTTGCCCCTATTTTACAATAGAAACTTCTGCGGTACTTGTTTTCGCCCGTAAAATCAGGAATGAGTTCAATGCTTTCAAACTGCAGGTCCATCGCGTTTTGCAGCACGGCAATGCCGCCGTAAAACCACGCCGAAAACTTACCGTAAAATAATGCCGTATCCGCCGCGTCCTGCCCGTGCAGTGGCAGTGTGACAGAAATATCGCGCACTTTCAGCGCGCCCAGCATCATCTTAAAGATGCCCACCGCATCCCCTGCCAGTTGCACCAGCTTTGAAAAACTGAGTTCAAACCGCTTGCCGGGCGAGCGTGGTTCTTCTTTTTTTTGTTCTGTTTTTGGGGCAGACTTTTTTTCCTTTTCCGGCTTCTCTTTCATTGGGAACACCGTAAACGTTAAAAACAACACCCGTACCCGGATGGTGAGTTGGTCGTACCGAAGCCCTACCATCACCCATACCGGCAAAAACAGCAAAAGCAAAAGCAGCACTACAAAAATGCCAAGCAGGCACAGCAGTACCGTGCCGATGATCTGCATCACAGCTCGTCACCCGCCATAGGGCCCTGCTCCAAGGCCGCCGCGGCCTCTGCAAGGCGTTCTTCTGCCTCTTGCGGGGAGACATCATCCCCATGCAGCGCGGGCAACTCCGCCAGTGAGGCAAGGCCAAAGCTGCGCAAAAAGCCATCGGTAGTGCGAAACGCGATTGGCCTGCCCGGCAAATCCAACCGGCCGGCTTCTTCAATCAGCCCCTTTTGGGCCAGTGACTGCACGACCCCGCTGGAATCGACTCCGCGCACCTGTTCGATGAAGCTGCGGGTGACCGGCTGGTTGTAAGCGATGATTGCCAGCACCTCCAGCGCAGCGGAAGTCAGCGGCACATTGCGGCGCTTATCCAGTGCGGCCTTGACCTGCTCGCCAAACTGCGCTTTGGTGGAAAACTGCCAGCGGCCCTCTAAGCTGAGCAGCTGAATACCATGCTCTTCCTCTGCAAATTCATCTTGCAAATGGTCACACAGGCGCTCGACCACCTGTGGCTCAATGCCAAGCACCTCAGCCAGTTTTTCAGTTGAAACCGGCTCTGCTACCGCAAACAGCACTGCTTCCAGCGCGGCTTTATATTGTTTTAAGTCCACCGCTTATCCCCTGCCTTCCCGTTTTGCGTGCAACAACAGCCGCTCGTCCTCGCCTACCGTCACCCGGCCCGCCTTTAGCAGTTCTAACACGGCAAGAAAAGTAGCCACGTTTTCGCTGCGGCCAAACGAGCGCTGAAACAGCGAAGACAAATACCGCACTTTACCCCGAGACAGCCCACGCAGCACATACACAACGCGGCTTGCCACCGACACAAACGGGGCGGCAACCAGCGGCTCAAACTGCGCAGCTTTAGGCTTTTCGCGCCGCTTTGCCAGCCCCAGCATTGAGCCGTAGGCGCGCTCTAGCTCTGCGGCTTCGTGGCGAATGCGGTACTCCTGATCCAGCTCGACTTCCAGCGGGTCGCGCACGGCGAGAAACACCCCCGCCGCCAACGTACCAAGGGTTTCAGCCGCACGCTTACAGGCCGAATATTCCACCAGCATTCCGGTCAACTCGTCGCGCAGTTCGTCCTGCTCTTCGTTGCGGGGCAGTAAAAATACCGACTTCATATAGACCAGCCGAGCCGCCATTTCAATAAACTCACTTGTCGCATCCAAACTGGCACCCTGCGGCCCGTTGACAATGGCAAGGTATTGGTCAATTAAGCTGACAATTTCAATGTCGGCGATCTTCATTTTATTTTTGGAGATGAGGTGCAGCAAAAGGTCAAGCGGGCCCTCAAAATCCGTCAGCTGAAATGTAAGATTTTCCATTGCGCTCCTTACCTGTCAGCGGGCAAGCTGAAACAGCAGATCGATCCAGCCGGTCAAGAAGTTCAGCCCGTCAAACACCGCATTATTTAAATACTGCAACGGCGCATCCAGCACCCCAAAAACCAAAAGGGCCAGCACCGCAAAAAACACATAGCGCTCGTACCGCATGACACCAAAATACAGTTTTTCAGGCAGAAAAGCACTGTAAATGCGGCTGCCGTCAAACGGGGGGAACGGCATCATATTAAAAATGCCAAGCGCAATATTTAAAATACAGATATACCCGACGATTTGGTATACATATGCCGCCACACTGGAGCTTTGCTGAAACCCGCTGAACAGCATCAGTTTCATGAGGACCATGGCGATAAAGGCAAGTAACAGGTTAGACAGCGGCCCCGCCGCAGCGGAGAGTGCCATGCCGGCACGCGGGTTTTTAAAGTTGCGCGCATCGATGGGCACCGGCTTTGCCCAGCCAATGCCAATAATCAGCAGGCTGATGCTGCCCATCAGGTCAAAATGACGGATGGGGTTGAGCGATAAGCGCCCCATATTGCGCGCTGTGGGGTCGCCCAGGCGATAAGCAACCAGCGCGTGTGACGCTTCATGTACCGGAATTACAATAATTAAGGCCAGGGCACGCGCTAAAATGATATACGGGTCGATTGCATTTGAAATCATAGGTTCTCTTTCTGCGGCACTGGGGCGACTGTGCCTGCCCCACCGCGGGGTGGATAACTTTATTAGTTATTATACCGGTTCCGTCATAGGTTGACAAGTACAGGGCCAATCCCACCGGTTGTTTTGCCTTTTTTCAATAAAATGCTTGCATTTTGGCTGCTGGTTTGCTATTATATTACAGTGACTTGAACTGAGGAGGTGCAGAATATGGCAAAGTGTGATTGCTGTGGAAAAGGGATGTCGTTTGGCATTCAGGTTTCCCATTCGCATCGGCGTTCCAACCGTACCTGGAAGCCGAACGTAAAAAGAGTAAAGGCGATTGTAGATGGCTCCCCTAAATATATCTACGCCTGCACCCGTTGCCTGCGTTCCGGCAAGGTTACCCGGGCTGTCTAAACTCTACATTAAAATGCCGCCTGGTTTCAGGCGGCATTTTTTTGCAATTATTTCTATGACAATAAAACGCGGTGGCCCTGCTTTGCAACTGGCCACCGCGTTTGTTGTTTTTATTTACAATAAAAAGACGGCATAAATTTTTATAACTGCTCGTCCTGCCCGTGTTTTGCACGGTATTCGCGGTACTTTTGCGACACCACACCCGCAAGTGCCAGCACCGCAAACAAGTTAGGGATCACCATTAGGCCGTTGAACAGGTCAGACAAATTCCACACCATCTGTACTTTCATCAGGCTGCCTGCCACAATAAACAGCAACACCAATACGGAATAAATTTTTACTGCTTTTTTGCCAAACAAATACTTGACGTTCACTTCGCCAAAAAAGTACCAGCCCAAAATGGTAGAAAACGCAAAAAATAACATGCAAATGGCAATAAAAACACTGCCAAAGCGCCCAAAGGCAAGGTGAAATGCATTTTGGGCAAGCGCTGCGCCTGTTTCGCCGCTGCCAAGTGCCCCGGTTGTCAAAATAACCAGTGTCGTCATGGTAAGGATGATAAAGGTATCGACGAACACCCCAATCATTGCCACAACCCCCTGTTCACAGGGGTGTTGCACCTTTGCCAGTGCGTGGGCATGCGGGGTGGAGCCCATGCCCGCCTCGTTTGAAAACAGGCCGCGCGCTACCCCATATCGCACTGCCTTTTGCACAGTGACGCCAATAGCACCGCCAAGCATCGACTGCGGGTGAAATGCCATGACAAAAATCTGCTCAAACGCGGCGGGGATCTGCCTTGCGTTCATTGCCAGCACCACGGCACCGCCCAGCACATAAAACAGCGCCATCACCGGCACGATTTTTTCAGTCGCCGCGGCAATACGGCCCTTGCCGCCCCAAAAAATCACCGCGGCCATCAATGCAACTACAATGCCCACGACCAGCGGCGGTGTGCCAAAGGCATCGCTGATTGAATTAGACTGCACCATGTTGCCCATAAAGCCCAGCGCAACAATAATGGTAATTGAAAAGAAACCCGCCAGCAGCTTGCCAAACCGGCCTGTAAAACGCGCACGGATATAATAGACCGGCCCGCCGGTCACTTCGCCATCCACCGTTTTTTTATAGGTCTGCGCCAGCGTTGCCTCTGCAAAAATAGTTGCCATGCCAAAAAAGGCGGAAAGCCACATCCAAAAAATTGCCCCCGGGCCGCCGGAGGCAATGGCCGTTGCGGCACCTGCAATGTTGCCGGTGCCCACCTGTGCCGCCACCGCGGTGGCAAGCGACTGAAATGAGCTCATACCAGACGCGCCCGCTTTATCACCCCGCAGGCGAATGTTGCCAAATACGCGGCGCATGCCGTCTTTAAAAAAGCGCACCTGCACAAAACCCAGCTTTACCGTAAAAAAGATACCCGTGCCACAAAGCAAAAACAGCAATGCAAAATCCCACAAAAAGCTGTTGCCAAGGTCGATCCACCTGTTGATCGTCTCCAACAAAAACACTCCTAAAATAAACGGGCCTGCCGCCGAAAGCCGCGCAGCAGGCCCGTGCTGGTTATTTTTTAAGATTCTTTCTTTTTCTCGCCAAACTTGTATTCGGTGCCATTGCGCAGCCGTTTGATATTTGCGCGGTGCATATAAATGATGATGCCGCCCAGTATGGCCGCAAACATCGTGTTCAGCCACGGCATACCCTCTCCATTGCCCCAAAGGGTAAAATACACAAAGGTAAACACCGGGTACAGCGCCGCCACTGTAATAGACGACAGCGAAACGATGCGGGTGATTATCACCATGACGATAAACACCAAAATCAGTGCAATAACGATGGGCGGTTTGATTGCAAAAACCGCGCCGGTGACAACCGAGATACCCTTGCCACCCTTAAACCCGAAATACAACGGAAACAAATGCCCCAACAGCGCCGCAATAGCCGCGATGTAGGCACCGTACAGCACCGCAACATCCGGCACCAGCAGGCTAAAAATCAACCGGCCCAGCAGCACACTTGCCGTGCCCTTTAGTACATCACCGGTCAGTACACCCGCTGCGGCCCCTTTGCCAAACGTGCGCAGAATGTTCGTCATGCCGGCGTTGCCACTGCCAAACTGCCGAATATCTTTATGGTAAAACAAACGGGAAACAATAACTGCAAAACTAAGACTGCCCAGCAGATATGCGCAAAGCGCTGCCAGAACCCCCGCCAACAGTACCATAAACAACTCCCCCTTTTGAGCTTTTTAATGTACCATTACTGTACCATATGGCTGCAAAAAAATCTACTTGCCCTCGCCTCTCTCACGCGCGAGAATGCGCACCGGGGTTCCCTCTAGCCCAAAGGTCGCGCGGATCTGGTTTTCAAGGTAACGCTGGTACGAAAAATGGAACAGTTGCTTCGAGTTGATAAACGCTACAAAGGTGGGTGGGCGGGTAGAAACCTGCGTCATATAAAAGATTTTCAGCCGCTTACCCTTATCCGATGGCGGCTGCACACGCGCCGTGGCCTGCGCCAGCAGGTCGTTCAACATGCCAGTGGTCACCCGCATTGCGTTCTGTTCATCCACATAATGAATCAGCTCAAACAGGCGGTCTACCCGTTGGCCGGTTTCGGCACTGATGAAGATGATGGGCGCATAGGACATAAAGCTGAAATCGCCCTCCAGCTTTTTACGCATTTTATCCATCGTCTTGTCGTCTTTTTCAATTGCGTCCCACTTATTTACCGCAATAATACAGGCCTTACCCTGCTCGTGCGCAAAACCCGCTACTTTTGAATCCTGCTCGGTAAAGCCATCCAACGCGTCAATCAAAATGACACACACCCGCGCACGCTCTACCGCGGCAAGGCTGCGCAGCACGGCATAGCGTTCTACGCCTTCCTCTACCCTGCCCTTGCGGCGCAGGCCCGCTGTATCAATAAAAGTAAACTTGCCGTATGCATTGTCTACATCGGCATCTACCGCATCGCGGGTGGTACCCGCCTCGTCTGCCACAATCATGCGGGTTTCGCCGAGGATATAGTTAATCAAACTCGATTTGCCAACGTTTGGGCGGCCGATTACCGCGACCGGCACGCGGTCAGGCTCTTCTTCGGCCCCATCGCCAAAATCGAGCTTTTCCACCACCGCTTCCAGCAAATCGCCGGTGCCATGCCCATGCACCGACGAAACAGGGTAAGGTTCACCAAGGCCCAGCGAATAAAAATCGTAGAGCTCCAGTGGCGGCTCACCCAGCGAGTCACATTTATTCACAGCAAGAAACACCGGCTTGCCACTGCGCATCAACAACCGCGCAATGTCCTGGTCGCTTGCCGTTACCCCGCCGCGAATATCCGTGACAAAAATAATGCACTGTGCCGTTTCAATGGCAAGTTCGGCCTGGTGGCGGATATGGCCCGGCAGTCCTGCCTCATTGTCCGGTTCAATGCCACCGGTATCTACCAGCAAAAATTGCTGGTTTTGCCACTCGCACGTACCATAAATACGGTCGCGGGTGACCCCCGGCGTATCCTCTACAATCGAAATGCGCTGGCCGATTAGTTTATTAAACAAGGTTGACTTGCCGACATTCGGCCGCCCCACGATTGCTACAATTGGTTTAGACATCACTGCACTCCTTTCGCCGGCGGCCCGCCGGGGAACCGCACACCGCGGCATAAAAAAAAGGGAGGAAATGCTTCCTCCCCCCGGTTCTTCGGAAACGGATTACGCTTCCTTTTTGACGATCATTCTGCCCTTGTAGTAGCCGCAATTGCCGCATACTTTATGGGGGAGTTTCAGCTCGCCGCACTGGTCGCATTTCACCAGGGCCGGAGCTTCGAGCTTCCACACAGAGGAGCGTCTCTTGTCCCGTCTGGCTTTGGAAAGTTTTCTCTTGGGTACTGCCACTTTAAAGCACCTCCTCTAGATGTGTAAAACTTAAGACAGCAGTTGTTTTAATATGGATAGCCTGTCGTCACCGACATTTTGGCGGCAGCTGCAACCGGCACTTACCGGTTTGCCGCATACCGGGCATAACCCTTCACAATCCGGTTTGCACAACAAGCGGCTGGGGATGCCCAGCAAAATCTCGTCGTAGCAAAGCCTTGTCAAATCCAGCTTGCCGTCTTTGGTAAACGGCAGCTCGGGGTCTTCACAGTCCCAGTCGCGCGCTGAAAGCCGATATTCCGGCTGAAAGCGCATTTCGCGCTGCACTTCGGTAAGACAAAGGTCACATTGTATTACCGCTTCGCACACAACTGTTAAGCGCAACAATACTTCATTCCCGTCAAACACTGCTTCATATGCAGCACTTGCCGGTGCTTTTAGCGCAAACCCCACCAGAAATTCTTCCCCGGTAAAATCCGCCAAAAAGGAGCCTTGCTGCAACTCCTGTGCACCCATTGTCATTTTTTGAATATCTAACAGCATGAAAACCTCGCTGCGGCCGGGCATACGATGCCCCTTCGACAAAAGGCCGCTCGATTATTATACGGGTTTAAGGCTTGTTTGTCAACAGAGAAACGACAAGAAAACCAAAAATTGCAAAAGCAGGGCAGCCTACACCGCCCTGCCTTTGGTAAACCGTATTACAGATACTTCTTTACGCTGTCGGGCAGCATGTCTTCGTCCGCCGAAACGGTAACAACAATTTTAATGTTCTCCCCTGCAATCGCATCCAGCTCTGCCAGCATTGCGCCAAGGCCGTCCAGGTCGCGGTTGCCAATCTTCAGCACGCCGTCAAGGTAAACCTCTACAATGTCATAGTTGCCTGCCAGTATGCCCGCAATAAAGCCATACAGCATGTCGTAGCCGGAAATCTTATATTCATCCACATCGATCAGCCGTACTGCATGGGACACATCGTAGGTCAGTTTCATGGATTTTTCAATGCATACGATATTGCCCGGCGTGGTGTCGGCACTTGCGTTGATCATTTCGATCATTTTCTTTGTTTTGCCCGAGCCTTTGCCACCAACAATAAGCTTTATCATTGGAATTCCTCCTTTATTTTGAACATCGGCATCGAACACCGGTGTTGCCTACTTACAATGCTGCGGCCAATCGCCGCAAAGGGGTTATTTCAGTTTTGCTTCAAGGGCCGCCTTGGCATCTTCGTAGCCGGGCTTACCAAGCAGCGCAAACATGTTTTTCTTGTAGCTTTCCACGCCCGGCTGGTTAAACGGGTTGACCCCCAGCAGATAACCGCTGATGGCGCAGGCGCGCTCGTAAAAATAGATCAGATAGCCAAAATCGTGCTCGGCAAGGCTGTTGACCTCCAGCACCATGTTGGGTACGCCGCCGTCTGTGTGGGCAAGCAAGGTGCCCTCCATCGCTTTACGGTTGACGTTGGACATATTCTGCCCTGCAAGGAAGTTCAGGCCGTCAAAATTTTCTTTTTCCGGCTCAATAAAGAACTCCTCTTTCGGGTGTTTGATGTCGACAACCGTTTCAAACATCGTGCGGGCACCGTCCTGAATAAACTGGCCCATGGAATGCAGATCGGTGGAAAAGACGACCGAAGTGGGCAGCAGGCCTTTGTGGTCCTTGCCCTCCGACTCGCCAAACAGTTGCTTGTACCATTCGTTCATCATGGTATAAGCGGGCTCGTAGCTGACCATCAGCTCTACCGACTTGCCCTTGCGGTACAAAATATTGCGCGCAGCGGCATAACGGTAGCAATCATTGCTGGGTGCGCAGACCGAAAGCTCTTTGCGCGCCCGTGCGGCACCCTGCATCAGCTTTTCAATATCCAGCCCGGCAGCGGCAATGGGCAGCAGGCCAACTGCGGTTAGCACCGAATAGCGGCCGCCCACATCATCGGGCACCACAAAGGTCTCGTAGCCTTCACGGTCCGCCAGCTCTTTCAATGTGCCGCGCTTGGCATCGGTCGTCGCGTAAATGCGGCGGCGTGCTTCCTCTTGCCCAACGGTTTTTTCAAGATACTCTTTGAACACCCGAAATGCAACTGCGGGCTCGGTGGTGGTGCCGGATTTTGAAATGATATTGACCGACACGCGCTTGCCCTCGCACAGGCCCAGCACAGTTTTTAAATAACTGGAAGAAATGCTGTTGCCACAAAAATAAACCTTCGGGGTACCGTTTACGGTTTCATTATACAGCGGGCTGGTCATGCCCTCAATAGCGGCACGGGCACCAAGGTAGCTGCCACCAATGCCGATGACGATCAAAACGTCGCTGTCAGAGCGAATCTTCTGGGCCGCTTTTTGAATGCGGGCAAACTCTTCTTTGTCGTAATTTTCGGGCAGGTCTACCCAGCCCAAAAAATCACTGCCCTCACCGGTGCGTTCCATCAGTTGGCGATGTGCCAGCTCGACCTGCGGCCAGATCTGGTTAAACTCTTCGTCGCGTACAAAACCAGACAAATGCTTTGTGTTTAAGGTTACGGACATAATTTTGCCTCCAGATAAATGCGCAGGAAAGCGGCGTCCCCAAGCCGATTTTGCGGTGCGCCGGGGAGGAATTACCCCTCTGCTTCCCCCGGGGGTCGGCAGAGAAGGGGCAATTTGCCACCAAGACTACTGACCTTTGTCTTTATGATATAGTACCACCCTGCCACTGTCAAGCGAAAAACCACTTTCAAGCTAAAAATTAACGCACTGTTCGCAGCTGTTTCACACTCTCATTTTTCTTTGTGTTCCCCTTTATTTTTGCCCGTATGCCGGGCAGGCACAACGTCAAATATGCCTGCGCTTGTGCCGCTGCGCCAAATTTTGTATAATAGCATCACAACTGCCAACTGGCTGAAGAAAGAGGTATTTGTTTGAAAGCAGGTTTTTATACATTGGGCTGCAAGGTGAATCAAAATGAGACCGGCGCGCTGCAGCAGCTTTTTTTTGAGAACGGGTATGAAATTGTCGGGCCGGAGGATGCCGCCGACGTTTATATTGTCAACAGCTGCACGGTGACTGCGGGCGGCGACAAAAAAAGCCGGCAGTGGCTGCGGCGCTGCAAGCGCGAAAACCCCGCTGCCGTAACGGTGTTGACCGGCTGCTACCCGCAGGCCTTCCCCACAGAGGCCGAAGCCGTAACGGAGGCCGATATCGTGACCGGCACCCGCATGCGCAGCAAGCTGGTCGCCGACGTACAGCAGTTTTTGCAGACGGGTGAGCGGGTGGTGGATATCGCTGCGCATACGACCGATGAACTGTTTGAAGAACTGCCCAGCGAGCAGCCCCTTGGCCATACCCGGGCGTTTTTAAAAATTGAGGACGGCTGCAACCGCGCCTGTGCCTACTGCATTATCCCCAAAGCCCGTGGCCGCGTGCGCAGCCGTGGGCTGGATAATGTGCTGGCCGAACTGCACCACCTTGCGACAGAGGGATACCGCGAAGTCGTGTTGTCCGGCATCAACCTATGCTGTTATGGGCGGGACATCGGCTCATCGCTGGCAGAGGTGGTAGAGCTGGCCGCCGCAGTGCCGGGTATCGAGCGCATTCGCCTTGGCTCGGTAGAGCCTGACCTTTTGCCGGATGAAACGCTGCAACGCCTTGCCGCTGTGCCAAAACTGTGCCCACAATTTCACCTGTCGCTGCAAAGCGGCTGTGCCAAAACGTTGCAGGCCATGAACCGGCACTATACCCCCGCACAATATGCCGAGGTAATTCGCAAAATGCGCGCGCTGTTTGACCGCCCTGTGTTCACCACCGATGTGATTGTCGGCTTCCCCGGGGAAAGTGAAGCAGATTTTGCCGAAAGCCTTGCCTTTGTACAACAAATCGAATTTTTGAAAGTACATGTGTTCAGCTATTCGCAGCGTTCCGGCACGGTGGCTGCCACCATGCCGGGCCAGATTGACCGGCAGACCAAATTGCAGCGCAGCCACACAATGGACACCGCCGCCGAAGCGGTGCGCAAAAAGGTGATTGACGGCTGGCAGGGCGAGCAGGACACCGTATTGCTGGAGCAGCCCGTCAGCAAGGGGCTGTATACCGGCTACACCACAAGATACATCCCAGTGGTCGTACCCTCGGCCAGCGCCACACAGGGCAGCATTGTGCCGGTGACGCTGGGCAGCTTTGACGGTGCCCGTTGCCACGCCACAATATTGGGCTGACGGCGGGGTGGGTATTAACCCAACGCGCGGCACAGCGGTTTTCGTTTTCATTCCTATAGTATTCTATAATAATAGATAGACAAGGGGCCGGCTGTAATAACAGCCGACCCCTTGTTTTGTTTTACAGCAAACTAACTGCTCTTTATTCCTGTTGGGTGGTTTCTTCCACCGCTTCTTCATCGCTACCGTCATCCAGTATAAACTTTTCCACTTCTACTTTCAGCGACTGGGCCTGCGCGGCAAGCTCTTCGCTGGCGGCAGAGCTTTCCTCTGCGGTGGCGGCATTGGTCTGCACGATCGACGACACCAGTGCAAGACCCTGGTTGATCTGTTCAATCGCCTCGGCCTGTTCGGCAGAGGCCTGATCCACCTGCCCTACCGCCTGGCTTACCTGCTCGGCATGCTCGGCAATCTCCAGCAGCATGTTGGTCGTTTTTTCTGCCAAAGCATCGCCCTGCGCTACCGTAGTGACCGACTGCTCAATTAGCACCCCGGTCTCACGCGCCGCTTCTGCCGATTTTGCAGCAAGGTTGCGCACTTCGTCGGCTACCACCGCAAAGCCCTTACCTGCCGCACCGGCGCGCGCTGCCTCAATGGCCGCATTGAGCGCCAGAATATTGGTCTGGAACGCGATATCCTCGATTGTTTTGGTAATTACCGAAATCTTTTCAGACGATGCCCGAATCTCGCCCATTGCCTCGTTGAGATTGCGCATCTCTTCGTTGCCGCTGCGCACACCGGCCGCCACTTTAGCCACATACCCTGCGGCATTGCGCACGTTTTGCGCATTTTCTTCCGCCTGCTTTGCCACGGTAGTGACCGAAGCCGTCAGTTGCTCCACCGTAGCCGCCTGCTCGGTTGCGCCAGAGGCAAGGGCCTGTGCGGAGGACGACACCTGCCCCGCCCCGGAATCCACCTGCTCTGCCGCATTGTTGATCATCGACAGCGTATCGTTCAGCGAAGCAGAAATATTCAGCAATGCATCTTTGATCGGCGCAAATTCGCCGGCATAATCCTGCTCCAGTTTCACCCGCATATCCCCGCGCGCCATGACCCCAAGCGCACTGGTGATCTCGCGGATATACCCAATATACCGGTTGAGCTGCACTACCGTGCGGTTAATTGCTACCGCCAGTTGTCCGGTTTCATCGCGTGAGCGCACCTCTGCCGCAATGTCCAGCCGCCCTTCGGCGATCTGGTTTGCCGTCACGGTCAACTTTTTCAGCGGGGCAACAATGCCGCGTGAAACAAAAATGATCATCAGCAAAATCACAGCCGCCGCAACGGCGAACACCGTTAGCGTTGTGTTAAACATCGTATTGTACTGCTGGTAGAACTCGGCATCCGGCAGGCCGGTCGCCACGGTCCACCCGGTCGTGCCGATTTGGGCAAGATACCCATGGGCCTGCTGCCCATGCATCGTATAAGTAATTTCACCGGAGTTCTGTGCAAGCACTGCCTGTTTGATATTGTCCGAAAGATCAGTATCGGCAACATTGGTGTTAAGCGCGTCGGCATCGGGATGGTACAACAGCTGGCCTTCCTTGGTTGCAACAATAAAGTAGCCGGTGTCACCAAGGCGAAACGTAGAAATTTGCTCACTCAATTTATCCAGCGTGAGGTCTAACCCTACCACACCGACAACTTCACCCGTTGCCGAATCGGTAATTGGGGTCAACACCGAAGCAACCTGTTTTTTCGTCGTGATATCTTCATATGGCTCTGTCAGTGTAAGGCCCTGATTAGCTTCCATTTGGGCATACCACGGGCGCTCTTTTGCCGAATAATCAATATTGTGCGACCCCGCGGTCGAGGTCAGCTCGCGCGAATCAATGCTAATCACAAAAATACCCAGCACACTGTCATTGCCACGGTTAATCTCGTAAAGCGTGTCCATCATCAATTTATAATTGGGGTCGGCATCCATCAAGTGGTCGGCGCTGGACCCTTTAATGACATCTTGCACTAAGACATTGTTGGCAAGCTGTTCGACTGCGTCTTCATATTCTTTTAAATAATTTGCAATCTCAGCCGCTGCGGTTTGCGATTTTGCAGTAAGTACCTGATTGGATAATTCGACTGTCGTCGTGCGCACCAAAGTTAGTACAATTGCAGCTACCAGCACAAATGAAATGAGCACCGGCAGCCCAACGAATAGCAAAATCTTGCTCAGCAAGCTTTTTGCGCCGCGGCCTTTGCCCTCAAACGCAGTAATTGCCGCTTCATCCATTTTCTCCCTGGCATGCTGCTTTTGCGCTTTGATTTGTTTTTTCAGCTCTTTTGCAGCTTCTTTGTCCAACTTTTTGGTGCCTTTGTCTCCATCGGCATCTTTGCTTTTGAAAAACCTGTTTCGCTTTAGTCCCATAAAAAGGGTCCTCCTTTTTTACAAACGACAAAACACAAAATATCGTTCTGCGGCAAAAACACAGCGGCACCCTCTTACCACTGCGCCGCCACAGCAAAAAGCGGTAGTTGCCGATAAACCCGTATACCCCGCAGCTACCTCTTTATAAGAATTATTCGACCAGTGAGGTGGTTTCACAACCAGTACATGTCATAAATTATTGCATTCTGTCTGGGCAACTTCTCCTTTTGTTTCTTTTCTTTGGTATTAAGCGTACTTTTCCCGTCTTTACCCCTTGTTTTTTTGCGTCACCAGCGACAAAAAATATATTTTTTGTAAAATAAGGCGTTGACATTTACCTGGCACCGGGCTAAAATAGAAAAGCACTCTCAAAACAGAGTTGCGGGTTTAGCTCATCTGGTAGAGCGTCTGCTTCCCAAGCAGAAGGTGGCGAGTTCGAGTCTCGTAACCCGCTCCAAACCATGCACCGGTAGCGGCATATCGCTGTTACGGGTGCTTTTTGTTTGCCCAAAACGGCATGGCTACGCTTGCTCGGGTCAATTATCGTTTGATTGACAGACACCTTGTTCCAGTTTAGAATAAGTAGCAAAGTAATGACATATTTGATTGGGGGGCCACACATGGAATACCGTTTAAACAAAAGCTGTGGCGACATGGTGGCCATCCCTGCGCTGGTACTGCGCAGGCTTGCTGCGCTGACCCCGGCGCAGCTTGCCTGCGTGCTTGCCATACTGCGCGACGGCGAGGTGCGCGAAGCTGAACTGCTGCGCGAATTTGCGGCGAACAAGGCTGTGGCGCAAGAACTTTCCAGCCCACAAAAACTGGATAATGTGTTGAACTATTGGGCAGGTGCCGGCCTGTTGGAGCCAATCCACCCCACCGCTACCACCCCCGCTGCAGCCCCTGTGCCGCAACAGCGGGAACCAAAACCGCCGCGCCTTTCTGCCCGCGAAATTGCCGCTGCTGCCGCCACAGACGAACAGGTTGGCATTTTGATTACCGAAAGCCAAAACCTGTTTGGCAGCCCTTTAAATGAGGGGGACGGCAATTTATTGGCATCCCTGTATTTGCAGGATAAACTGCCGGTCGATATGATTTTGACCGGCATTGCACATTTTGTCGCGCGCGGCAAGCGGAATGTGAAATACATTGCCCGCGCGCTGCTTTCGTGGCGCGAAAGCGGCATCCGCACCGGGGCCGACGCCGAGCGCTACCTTGCCATATTGGCCCAGCGCGAAATTTTTGCCCAAGAGGCCGCTAAACTGCTTGGCATACCCGCCGACAGTCTGACAGCCGGGGAATGCACAATGATTGGCCGCTGGTATGAAGAGTATGGGTACGATGCGCAGATGATCAGTGCTGCCGTACAACGTGCCGGTGACAAAAATAATGTGCGGTACATCAGCGCGATGCTGAAAAAGTGGCACGCTAAGGGGTACCGCACCCCGCGTGAAATTGAAGATTTGGGCGCTGCCAACGTGCAGGCAAAAAGTCGCGAAGTCACCCCGGAAAACGACTTTATGCTGCGTCGCATCGGCCAGGTGCCTCAATTTAGAAAAGGGGAGGATCGTTGATGGACAAAGCCACCCTGCGCCGCCGCGCACTGGAAGAAGTGCGTAACCGCCGCCAGCAGGCCATTACACTGGCAGAAGAGCACCGGCAGGTCGCTTACGACAAGCTGCCCCGCCTGCTGACACTAGAAAACACAGCCATCAGCACCGGCCTTGATATTGCGCGTATGGGCACCGCCGGCATTGCCGGGGCCGCCATAAAAGAAAAGCAAAACATGTTGCGGGAAATTGAAGCGCAGCGGCGTGACTTGCTGACACAGGCCGGCTTTGCACCAGACTTTTTGCAGCCACAGTTTACCTGCCGCATTTGTGGTGACACCGGCCTGCACGAAGGGCACACCTGCAACTGTGTGACCGAGTTGATGCATCAGTTGCGCCGGCAGGAGCTTGGGGGGGTCTCTCCCCTTTCCTCTTGTAATTTTGAAAATTTTTCGCTCGATTATTATTCCGACCAGCCCAACCCGGAATTTGGTTTTTCCCCGCGCGAAAACATGCGCAGCATTCTGCCGCAGTGTGTTGATTATGCACTGCATTTTTCTGCCGATTGCCCCAGCCTGTTTTTTGCCGGGGATGCCGGCCTTGGCAAAACACACCTTGCACTTTCGATTGCAAACCGGGTGCTGAACGCCGGTTTTGACGTGCTGTACCTCAGCAGCCAAACGGCGTTTGCCGCGATTGACCGCGACCGTTATACCGGTGGCGGCGAGACCTTGCAGGCGATGCTGGAGGCCGAGCTATTGATTTTAGATGACCTTGGCACCGAGTTTTTAACGCCGTTTGTTTCGAGCTGCCTGTACCGCATTGTGGACACGCGGCTGTGCCGCAAGCTGCCTACCATTTACACCAGCAATATTCGCAGCCAGCAAACATTAAATAGCCGTTACACCGAAAAAGTGGCAAGCCGTCTGCTTGGCAGTTGCACACTGGTGCATTTTTTTGGCGATGACATTCGCCTGTTAAAAACTGCGACACAACGCTGACCACTTGCAAATAGCACACTTTTACAACGGCACATTTTTGTGCTATACTTTATTAGTACAAAGGGGTACGAAGCAGCTATGGCCGCTTCGCACCTTTTTTTTGCCCGGCACAAACCCGGGCGACCGCAAACACCGTTTAACAGGAGGGGCTTTTTTTGAAAATTGCGATTATTGGCGCCGGGGCGATGGGAACGCTTTACGGCGCAAAACTTGCACTTGCAGGCGAGGGTGTCACAATGATTGACGTTGTACCTGCCGCGATTGAGACCATGCGCACCGAAGGGCTGCTGTTGCAGCTTGCCGATGGCGAACACCGCGCACCGGTAGGTGCCTATCTTGCGGCAGACGTACCCGAGACCGCCGACCTTGTACTGCTGTTTACCAAAGCAATGTATTCGCGCGCCGCGCTGGAAAGTGCGCGCGGTTTTATGGGTGAACACACCGTGGTGATGAGCCTGCAAAACGGGCTTGGCAACCGCGAGTTGATTGAAGAATTTATCCCGGCGTCCCGCATCATCATTGGCACCAGTAATTTCCCCAGCGATTTGATCCGCATCGGCAGCGTGCGCTCAATTGGCGAAGGGCACACTTCCATCATGAATGCCGACGGCAGCGTGACACCGTTTTTGCAGCAGGTGTGCGATGCGTTTGACCGTGCCGGCTTAAACTGCACCATTGCACCGGACATCATGACGGCCATCTGGACGAAGGTCGCCGTCAACGCGACTGCCAACAGCATCACTTCGGTCTGCCGCCTGCGGTGCGGGGTATTGAGCACCACGCCGGAAGCGATTACCCTTGCCGACCAGATTATTGACGAAGTGGCTGCCGTGGCAAAAGCCGATGGTGCCCCGCTAAACGCCGAGGCAATCAAAGAGAATTTTCACCACCTGATGGCGGAAATGGGCGACCACTTGACCAGCACCGAGCAGGATGTGCTGAATAAACGCCCCACTGAAGTAGGCTCCATCAACGGCGGTGTGTTAAACAAGGCCCGTGCCTTGGGTATCAGCGCACCGCGCAACGAGACAATGTACCTGTTGATCCGCACGATTGAACAAAACTATGCGGGCCAGATTTTAGATTAAAATTACCAGTTCAGCATAATTTTTACCGCCCCCGCCCCTGGCCCATGCCACCGGTGTGGGCGGTTTTCTTTTTTCTTGCATGTGGCTGCAACAAATTTGTATGTTTATCCCACGCTAAAGGCCTTATAATAAAAGCAACACAGTAAATGTGCTGCAACAAATTTATGGCTGCCGGCCCTGCCCCACGGCTGGCAACATACTGCCATTACGGGAGGTACCTTTCATGAAACAGGCTTCTTATGAAATTGAACGCCTTGTGCGTTTTGGTGTTGGCTGTGGCCTAGTAGGCCAGCTGGATGCCATCATAGCCCGCAATACATTGCTGGACCTGTTTGGCCTCAGCGAGCCATACACCGGCCCCTTGCCGCAAGAAAGCCCTGAGACCCCGGCCGAAATTTTGACCGCTCTTTCTGCCATTGGCGGCGAAATGGGGCTGTATGATGCAGATGTGCATGCGCTGCGGGTCAACTTTGAAACCCGTGTTATGGGGGCTTTGATGCCGCGGGAAAGCGAAGTTTGCGCCGAATTTGAGCGTTTGCACAAAGAGCAGGGTATCCGCGCCGCAACCGATTATTTCTACCGGCTTTGCATTGTCAGCAACTATATCCGCACGGCGGACATTGCGCGCAATATTCAGTGGGGCTATGCCAGCCCCTATGGCAATATGGAAATCACCATCAACCTGACCAAACCCGAAAAAGACCCCAAAACCATTGCCTTAGAGCGCAGCCTGCCTGCTGCCGGGTACCCGAAATGCATGCTGTGCCTTGAAAATATTGGGTATAGCGGCCGGGTCAACTTCCCCGCCCGGCAGGCCCACCGTGTGGTGCCGGTGACGCTTGCGGGCGAGCAGTGGTACCTGCAATATTCGCCTTATGTCTATTACAACGAGCATTGCATCGTGTTTGGCGAGCGACACGAGCCGATGAAAATAGACCACAACACCTTTGTGCGGCTGTTTGACTTTGTGCGACAGTTTCCGCATTACACCTGCGGCAGCAACGCCGACCTGCCCATTGTCGGCGGCAGCATTTTGTCCCACAACCATTTTCAGGGTGGCAACTATGCGTTTCCCATGCAAAGCGCGGCAGCCCAGCAGCGATACCACAGTGATGCGTTTGCCGAAATTACCATCCAGCGCATCCACTGGCCGGTCTCCACCATCCGCTGCATTGGCCAGAATATTCGCCAGCTGATTGATTTTGCCGACCTGCTGCTGGGTGCCTGGCGCTCTTACAGTGATGAAAGTGTTGCTATCCTTGCTTTTACCGACGAAGGTGACCAGCGGGTAGCACACAACACCGTAACCCCCATTTTGCATTACACCGCACAGGACGGTTATATTTTGGACCTGGTACCGCGTAACAACGCCACCAGCACCGAGTACCCGGACGGTATTTTTCACCCACATCAAGACCTGCACCACATTAAAAAAGAGAATATCGGCCTGATTGAAGTGATGGGGCTTGCAATTTTGCCCAGCCGCCTAAAAGAGCAAAGTGCGCAGATTGCCGATGTGCTTTGCGGGGCCCTGCCTGCCGAAGCGGCAAAACAAGAGCTGCCGATACACAGTGTGTGGATTGACGAGCTGTGCGCCCGCTATGGCACTGCACTTGCACCACACACTGCCGAAGAAGTATTGCAAAAAGAAATTGGTGCCAAATTTGCCCGCTGCCTTGAAGATGCGGGCGTGTTTAAGCAGACTGCCGCCGGGGCCGCCGCCTGTGACCGTTTTATGGCATCGATCGGCTGCGAGTCGGTTGCCGGCACCTAAGGCTAAACGGGCCCTTTGCGCCCCTGCCCTGCCCATAACAGAACGAGCGCCGTGGAATACACGGCGCTCGTTCTGTTATGGAATAAAAAACAAACGATACAATAGCCCGTTGCTTACAGTTCGCCCTTGCTGGCAGCCTTTAAATAAGCGTTGATAAAGCCATCCAGATCGCCATCCATTACGGCGTTGACGTTGCCGTTTTCATACCCGGTACGGTGGTCTTTTACCAGCGTATACGGCATAAAGACATAGCTGCGAATCTGGCTGCCCCACGCAATTTGCAGTTGTTCGCCCTTAATGTCGTCAATGCGGTCAAGATGTTCGCGTTCTTTCACCTGAAACAGCTTGCTTTTCAGCATTTTCATGGCCATGTCCCGGTTTTGGAACTGGCTGCGCTCGTTTTGGCAAGCCACCACAATGCCGGTGGGGATGTGAATTAAGCGAACGGCAGAAGACGTTTTATTGATGTGCTGCCCACCTGCGCCGGAAGCACGGTACACTTCCATCCTGATATCTTCCGGCCGGATATCAATTTCAATGGTATCGTCAATTTCCGGCATCACTTCCAGCGAGGCAAAGCTGGTGTGGCGGCGGCCCGAAGAATCAAACGGGGATACGCGCACCAGCCGGTGCACCCCGTTTTCGCTTTTCAAAAAGCCATATGCATTGGTGCCCTTGATCATAATGGACGCGCTTTTGATCCCCGCTTCATCCCCGTCCAGATAATCGAGTACCTCTACTTCAAACCCATGTCTGACCGCAAAACGGTTGTACATGCGGTACAGCATTTCCACCCAGTCTTGCGCCTCGGTGCCACCTGCCCCTGCGTGAAAGGTAAGAATGGCGTTTTTACCGTCGTATTCGCCGGACAGAAGTGCAATTAGTCGCAACTCTTCCAGCTTTTTCTGTACATTCTCTACATGCTCCTGCGCCTCCGGCAGCAGGTCGGGGTCCTCCATCTCTTCCGCCAGCTCTACAAAGGTGTCCGCATCTGAAAACAGGCGCTTCAAATCCTCATATTTGTCCAGCTTTTGCTTAATACCGCTCATCTCGGCAAATACCTGACGGCTGTTTTCCGCATCATCAAAAAAACCGGGCTCCGAGCTTTTTTGGGTCAACTCTTCATAGCGGCGGCTGTTTGCGGGGATTGCAAGTGCATCCCCCATGTCCTCCACCTCTGGTCCCAGTAACGAAAGGTCATGCTTTATTTCGTCTAAAATGATCATTTGTACACTCCGGTCCCGGCACTGCGCCGGTTAATATTCTTTCACCGCTGCACCGCCCGTGCCGCGCACTGCGGTGCATTACTTCCCAGTATTTTATTATATCGGCTTGTTGCCTGCTTGTAAAGGGGCGTGCGGGTTGCATTTCCTTTGCATTTTACGCGGGGTTGCGGTATAATATTTTTTATTGAACTCATCGGGTTTATGCTGATTTTATGGAGGTTCTCTATGCATCATTATGAGGGTTGCAACTGCCCTGTTTGTAAAAAGCCGTTCGCACCCGGCGATGATATTGTGGTATGCCCGGATTGCGGTGCCCCTTACCACCGTGCCTGTTACGAATTACAAGGCGCCTGCGTATTTGAAGAGATGCACGGCCCTGGTTTTGAATGGAAGCGCCCTGCCAGCGCGCCTGCTTTAAAAAAGTGCCCCAATTGCGGTTCACCCTATGCCGACGACCAAACCTTTTGCGAGCATTGCGGGGCCTCGCTGCGTGAAGCCCCTGCCCCTCATACCGAACCAAAAAGTTTTTTGCCGGAGGGGTTTGAGCGCTTTTCTTCGATCTATGCGGGCCTGGAAGAAAATAATCTAAACGGCGAAATTGACGGGATTCCCATTAAAGACTGGGAGACTTTTATTGGCCCCAGCGCGCCGTACTATATTTATCAATTTAAACGGATGGATGCCACCGGCCAAAAAACAGGGTTTGTTTTCAGTGCTGCATTATTCCCCTACTTATACTTCTTTTACCGCAAAATGTGGCTGCAAGGGGCACTTGCACTTTTGCTCGAACTTGTGCTTAATATCCCTGCGAAACTATTAATGCTCAAACAAGCGGGCTTTTTGATGTTTTTGCCCATCAGCCTGTCTTCACTCAGCTCAATTTCTTTGGCAAGCTCTTTGGCACTTGGCGTACTTCAAATTGTGATTTGGGGGCTGTTTGGTGCCTGGTTTTACCGCCGCACCTGTGCAAAGCGTATTCGCAAATTACAGCAAATTGCCGCGGATAAAGAGGAGTATCGTGTTTTGCTGCGCAAAAAGGGTGGCTTTAGCCGCACTGTGCTGGTCATTGTGGTTGCCCTGTATCTAATCAATACTGCGGCCATGATTTTCATGGGGGGTACCTTGTAATTTTTTGTCGTAATTGTTCGTTTTAGTTTGCGGGGTTTCCCCTGTATTAATGCACAAAGGAGATTTTGCATGAAAGTCAGAAAGGCTGTTATCCCCGCCGCAGGGTTGGGGACGAGAGTACTGCCCGCCACAAAAGCGATGCCCAAAGAGATGTTGCCCATTGTTGATAAGCCTGCGATACAGTATATTGTAGAAGAAGCCGTTGCCGCCGGTATTGAGGATATTTTGATTATCACCGGGCGCAACAAAGAAATTATTGAAGATCATTTTGACCGCAGCCCCGAGTTGGAGGCGAACCTTGCGCACGCGCACAAAGATGAAATGCTGAGCGAGTGCATCGAAATCGCAAAACTTGCCAATATCAGCTATATCCGCCAGCGCGAGACCAAAGGCCTTGGCCATGCAATCAGCAAGGCCCGCAGCTTTACCGGTGACGAACCTTTTGTCGTGTTGTACGGCGATGACGTAATTATGGGCAAGGACCCGGTTGCCGCACAGCTGATTCGCGCATACGAAGCCTACGGCAAGCCCTGCGTCGGTATCAAAGAGGTCACCCCTGCGCAGATCATCAAATATTCTTCAATGAAAGTGGCCCATTTACAGGATAACCTGTACAATATCACCGACATGATTGAAAAACCGGCCCCCGGGCAGGAATTCAGCCTGTTTTCTATTTTGGGGCGCTGCTTGCTGACCCCGGAAATTTATGATCTGCTTGAAAACACCAAACCGGGCGCAGGCGGCGAAATTCAGCTGACCGATGCCATGGCGATGATTGCACGCGCGGGCGGCATGACCGGGGTCGATTTTACCGGCAAACGTTACGACATGGGCTCGAAACTGGGTGTCATGCAAGCGCAGGTGGAAACGGCGCTGCACCACCCGCAAATTGGTGCTGAATTTACCGCTTACCTGAAAGAAATTGCAAAAACACTGTGACCTTTCGTTTTTGCATTTTTTCACCTGTTTTAGTTGACTTTATTCCCCCCTGCGGGGTATAATAAAGTGCTGCGCGAATTTCGCGTTTGCGATCCTTGCCCCTGCAAGGGGGCCATATGTCCAAAAGGAGGTGTACAGAATTGAAGAAGTACGAAACTGTAATGGTTCTCTCCACCGCGATTACCGAGGAGGAGACGGCGGCTCTCGTTGAGAAGTTCAAAGGTCTGATCGAGAAAAACGGTACGGTCGAATCTGTTGACGAGTGGGGCAAGCGTAAGCTGGCCTATCCCATCAAAGATGAAACCGACGGCTACTATGTGCTGATTAACTTCAGCAGTGAAGTCGATTTCCCCGCAGAGCTGGATCGTGTGTACAAAATCACCGATGGTATTCTGCGGACTCTGATTATCGCACAGGGCGAATAAGGGAGGGAAAAAGATGCTGAACGTTGTAGCTTTACTCGGTCGTCTGACCGCAGACCCCGAGCTTCGCAAGACCCCAAACGGTGTTTCGATTACAACTTTTACTCTTGCAGTCAACCGCAGCTATGTAAAACAGGGCGGTGAGCGTCAGACCGATTTTATCGACATCGTTGCCTGGCGTACCACAGCGGAGTTTATTACCAAATATTTCAAAAAAGGCCAGATGATGGCCTTGCAGGGCAGCCTGCAGACCCGAACTTATGAAGATAAGCAGGGCAATAAGCGCAAAGCTGTTGAAATTTTGGCGGACAATGTGTATTTTGCAGACTCCAAAGGTTCTGGCGGAGGCGGTCAGCACAGTACTTACTCTACGCCCGACTACGCAGACTCTCCGGCCAGCGCGAGCCCCGCGTTTTCGCAGGGCTCGGCCGATGATTTTGCCGTAGTTGATGACAACGAGGATTTGCCGTTTTGATCTTATTGAAATAAGGAGGTAAGCACTTTGGAAAAAACCGAGAGACCGGAAAGAGGCGGCCGCCCCCAGAGAAGGGGCCGCAAAAAGGTTTGCAGCTTTTGCGTTGATCGCGTCGAGCACATCGATTACAAAGATGTTGTGAAACTGCGCAAATATATTTCTGAGCGGGCGAAGATTATCCCCCGCCGTGTGACCGGCACCTGTGCGAAACATCAGCGCGAGCTGACCATCGCCATTAAGCGTGCACGTCACCTTGCATTGCTGCCCTTCGTCAGCGAATAAAAAGCAGTACCGGCCCCGCCGCAAGGCAGGCCGGTATTTTTTATTGCTTATTTGCCGGTGCCCCTGTGTGGCACCGGCTTTCTGTTTGCACTGCTGGTGGTTGCAATATTCTTTTTGTTTAGGCGCTTTGCATACCAACATTTTTAAAAACTATGCACTTTTTTGCCCGCGGTAACCTACTTGCCGCGGCGCTGGTATCCACTACAAAAAAGCCACAGCAACAAAAACGTTGCTGTGGCTTTTAAATTAAGCAATTAACCGCCCGAAACTGAAATATTGATCGGGGTCGGGGTCGGGGTCGGAATCGGCCCTGCCATATAAACGGTAATAGTATCTAACTCCGGGTTCATTTCAGAACCAACCTCACGGTCGGCCTTTACCGAAAGGCCCGGCGACATCGTGCCGTCGTTTGCAATTTCGGCAAAGCGAATATTCTCTGCTTTGATACCCGCATTTGTCAAAACGGTAACAACGTCACCACGCGTATAGTTGCGGAAATCCGGCACGGTAACGGACTTTCTGCCCTTGCTGACGACTAAATCGATGCGGTGGTCGGCGGGGCGGTCGGCATCTGATACCGGTGTCTGGCTGATGACCTTGCCCTTATCCACATTATCAGAATATTCCTCAGTGACATTAAAAATAAACTTTTGCTGATATTCGGTATTCGCCTGAATATCGGTATAAAGCTGGTTCACAAAATTCGGCACTTTTACCGCCGGCTCGGCCGTTGGGGCCGGGGTGGGGGTGGGGGTTGCCGAAACCACACTGCTGCTTTGGGGCAGGCTGGACGACGTGGGGGCCTTTGGCACCATGCCGCGAATCATCAGCCAAATCAGCAACACGACGAGCAACAGGGCTACAATACCACCTGCAATCATCAATGCCTGCCGGCCATCGAACTTGCCATCATGGCCCGAAACAGAGGGTACAACGCGGGTGGCATCTACCCCGTTTTTATCGCCACTTGCAAGTTCTTCCCGCAGGGCGGCAATCGTTTGGGTGCGCTGGGTAGTATTGCCCCACATGGCGTGGTCTACTGCACGGGATACCTGCGCCGACACCGCTGCCCCAATCTGCTTAAGTGTTGGGCACCCATCTCCTCTGCCAGCTGTCGCAACCGGTGCAGTGCCAGCCAGCATTTTATACAGCACCGCCGCCACCGAATACACATCGGTATAGGGGCCCTGAAATTCACTTACCGAGTACTGTTCCGGCGCTGAATACCCCTCACACAGGTTGGGTTTAAGTTCTGAGTTCAGGCTGCGCAGTGCCAGTGTGGCATACCCGGCTAAGAAAGTGCGGCCATCCGGCGTGACACGAATATTATCCGGGCTGATTCCCCTGTGGATCAACCCCACCGCATGCATCGCAGCAAGGCCATCCAGCACCGGCTCCAGCAGCGCAATGCAACGCTCGTAAGTAAGCAGGTCATTCTGGCGGTTCAGCCAGTCAGTGAGGGTAATACTTTTCGCATACCCCATTACCGCATAAACCGTATTATTTTCTTTCAGCAGCCCTTTTACCGGCACTAGCCCCGGCCGGGCACCCAGCTGCATCAAGTTTTTATACAGATCAACAAAATCGACCATCGTCGTTTTGTACGGCACTTCACTGCCAGCCTTTACTACAACGGCGCCATTTTCATCCCGCCGGGCACAAAGTGTAACCGGCAGATATTCTTTCATCACTACCGGCAAGCCGCTTTCTTTTTCTATAGCTTCATAGGTAATGCCCTCACCGTCCACCTCGGTTACACGGCCAATGACATACTTTTCAGCGAGCAGCACGCCTTCGGGCAGCGTGCCACCAGGGTTTGCATTTGGACAGTCGGTATTGCAAAACGGGCAAACCGTTTCATTTGCCGGGAAAGTTTTATGACAGGCTGTACATATTTTTTCGTAGCTCATAACTTTTCAGCCCTTTCTGTGCAAACAGATTTGCTGTCGTCCCGCCGTAGAATTCAGCGGTCAAGGTCCTCTTCGTTCTCTAGGTTGTGCCAAAAATTCTGCACATCTTCATCTTCATCCAGTACGTCCAGCAACTGGCCCATTTTCTTCAGGTCCTCGGCTGCTGAAAGTTTTACCGTTGTCGACGGCAGGTATTGCACATCGGCAGAAATAAAGCTGTAGCCTTTTTTCTCCAATGCCTCGCGCACATCGTGCAGAGTGTTGGGGTCGGTCGTGATCTGCATATAATCTTCGCCGACATCAAAATCTTCAGCGCCTACTTCAAAGCAATCCTCCATCACGGTGTCTTCGTCGTGCCCTTCTGCTTCAATGACCAGCACGCCCTTTTTGGCAAACAAAAACGACACACAGCCAGTTGTACCAAGGCTGGCACCATATTTATCAAAGGCGTGGCGCACGCTGGACGCCGTGCGGTTGCGGTTATCGGTCAGGGTTTCTACCATCACCGCAACACCCGACGGGCCGTAGCCCTCGTACATGACGACCTCATAGTTCGCCTTGTCGTCGTCGCTTGCCTTTTTAATGGCACGGTTGATGTTGTCGTTGGGCAGATTGTTGGCCTTCGCTTTTGCTACAACGTCACGCAGTTTGCCATTGGTGGCGGGGTCGGCCCCGCCGCCCTCGCGTACCGCCATCGCAATTTCGCGTGCCATTTTTGTAAAAATTGCAGCCTTGGCACCATCTGTTTTTTCTTTCTTGCGCTTGATGTTGTTCCACTTTGAATGACCTGACATAATCTTCCTCCGTATACGCCCCGCCCGCACCCGGCAGGCAGGCCAGATTCAGCCGCACAAAGCAGCCTGAAAAACAATAAAACAGTGTCTATTTCCCACTATTGTAACTTTATTAGTGTATCATATCACACAAATTATTTCAAATTTCGCAACCCTTTTGGGTAGTGGTTTTTTACCCGCCCGCCACTGGCTTTACCAAACCCCAGCGGGTAACCTTCATACAGCACAGCAACATACCCATTGGGTGCGCCGTGGGCGGCAATTTCTTCCCCGCGCAGCCACGCCTCGGCACGTGCATCCCCCGCGGGCAACTGCACTGCTTGGGCCGCGGCTGGGCCAAACGCCATATACAGATGATGGTGTGGCTCAAACCGGGCCTTACCGCTACCGGAAGCCACCACTTCACCCGCCAGCACACCGGCACGCAAAACGTGCAGCTTGCGGGGTAAAAAAGCATCGTTTGGCAGCAGCACGATGCGCCCTTGTTCCAGTGCAAACGCACGCTGCGCCAATGGCCCAAACTGCTGCGCCAAAAAGCTTTGTGCCGGCACAGGTACCGTTTTGGGGGCAAGTGGGGGTGCAAACCGGACAGGCGGCGCCTCCCCTAACTTGCGAAAACGAGCCATAAAATGCCCAGCACCACCGTGCACCGGGTAAATACGGCGCAATTTTTGGGCTTCCACCATACCCTCAGTGCAGCAGCTCTGATGGCCCGCACAGCCAAACCCTGCACCGGAAAGATCCTCCAGCACAAAATCCGGGTGTGCGTGCAAAAACGCGCCTACAGTGCCCTCATCCTCCTGAGGCGCAAACGTACAGGTAGAATAAAGTAACGTTCCCCCCCGGCGCAGTGCCGGGGCAATGGCGGAGAGCAGTTGCCGCTGCAGCGCGGCGCATTGCTCAATCAACTGCTCACTGTGCTGGGCAAGGGCCGCAGGCTCTTTGTCAAACATCCCCTCACCGCTGCACGGGGCATCGACCAGAATACGGTCAAAAAAGCCATAAAACGCCTGCCCAATACGCTCGGCAGTCTCGTTGAGCACAACCACGTTAGGCGCACCCATGCGCTCGACATTGGACAGCAACACCGCGGCGCGCTTTGCCACAAATTCATTGGCATACAAAATGCCGGTACCACCAAGTGCAGCCGCAAGCTGGGCTGTCTTGCCCCCTGGTGCCGCACAGAGGTCCAACACACGTTCGCCCGGCTGCACACCAAGAAGTGGCGCTGCGGCGCTGGCAGAGGGCTCTTGCGCGTAATAAGCACCGGCGTGGTGGTACGGGTGCCGGCCAAGGCCGGTTTCCGCCTGTTGCACAATAAAACCAGCAGCACAAAATGGGCTTTTTTGCACACCAAACGGTGTTTTGGCTGCAAACTGCTGTGGGCTGGCACGCAGCGTGTTGACCGTTACCCCTCGCCGCAGCACTGTAGCCTCTGGGAAATACGCCGCATACCCGCCGGGCAACAGTGCATTACAGCGATCGATCAAAAGTGCATCTGCCTGCATTGCCCCACCTCTTTATAACGAATCTCAACCCGTTTGCCTTACAACTGCCGGACTTTATCCGCCTTAGCAGGCCCACTGGGCAGAAAATTGTACCCAAATGGCATCGAACAATTCTTCAATACGCGCAATGCATTTGCTGAGGTACAGGTACCCCAGCAAGCATTCAAACCCGGTAGAAGCACGATATTCTTCCGGCGAGGCATTTTTCGCCACGCTGGCTTTGCTTGCATTGTGCCCACGGCGCACCATGTCGCGCTCTTCGTCCGTCAAAAGCGGCTCAATAAAACGCAGCGCCTCAAACTGGCCCTTTGCGCTGACAAATTTCACCGCGCCGCTGTGCAGGCGATTGGGCTTCATGCGGGTGCGTTCCACTTCACGTGCACGCACCAGCAACTCATATACACCGTCACCAACAAAAGCCAGCTCCAGCGGGCTGCGCTCACGCAGGTCGATCTGATTTTGAGACTCAAACAGCAACCATATCCCTCCTTTGGGCAGTGCGCCGCAAATGCGGCCTTTTGTTACGTTTAGAATACGTAATCAAACTCAAATTCACCAATACGCACGGTATCGCCATCCTGCATGCCAAGCTCTTTCAGCTTATCCATCACACCGTACTCGGTGATCTGCGTCTGAAAATATTGCAGGCTTTCGTAGTCGTCCATATTGCTACCTTCCAAAATGCGCTCCAGCCACGGGGCGGCCACCGTAAAGCTGCCGTCATCTTCTTTTTTGGCAGTAAATTCGCGCCCGCCACCACTGGCCACCGGTTTTACGTAATCCGGGGTAAAAATCTCCACCGGCGGCAATTCGCGCAGTTGCTCGTAAATGATGCCGGGCAACTTATCGATCCCCTTACCGGTTGCCGCACTGACGGGCACCAAACGCAGGCCCTTTTCTTCAATAAAAGCGCGAAACTCCTCTATCTGCTCTTCGGTTGCAATGTCGCATTTATTGGCCGCCACAATTTGCGGGCGGGCCGCCAGCGCCGGTGAAAAACGCACCAGTTCCTCGTTGATTTTTTCAAAGTCCGCTTTGGGGTCACGCCCCTCGCTGCCGGAAACATCTACGACATGCAGCAGCAGGCGGCAGCGCTCGACATGGCGCAAAAAATCATGCCCCAAACCGACCCCTTCCGCCGCACCCTCAATCAGGCCGGGGATATCCGCCGCAACAAAGCTGGCTTCCTCCGCCACGCGCACGACCCCCAGCACCGGGGACAATGTGGTAAAATGGTAATTCGCAATTTTGGGCTTTGCCGCACTGATGCACGAGATGATTGTGCTTTTGCCCACGTTGGGGAACCCGATCAGCCCAACATCAGCGATGAGCTTTAGCTCTAACTGCACAAGCAGTTCTTCGCCTTGCAGGCCCGGCTTTGCAAAACGCGGGATCTGGCGCGTTGGGGTCGCAAAATGCTGGTTACCCAACCCGCCACGGCCGCCCTTTGCGATAATAACCGGTTTTTCATCTGAAAGGTCGGCAATCAGCCCGCCGGTTTTGGCATCTTTGATCAGTGTGCCCTGCGGCACCCGAATGACAAGGTTACTGCCGGCTTTGCCGGAACTGTTGCTTGCTTTGCCGTTTTCGCCATCCTGCGCTGCATACTTGCGCTTATACCGAAAATCCATTAGGGTGGAAAGGTTGGGGTCTGTTACAAAGATCACGTCACCCCCGCAGCCACCATCGCCGCCGTCCGGCCCGCCGGCCGCCACATATTTTTCTCTATGAAACGATACCGCGCCGTCGCCACCCTTGCCGGCACGGATATTAATTTTTGCCACGTCTACGAACACAGAACGTCACCTCCACGGTAGTAATGCGGCAGCAATAGAGGCTGCCTTGGTTATAAATGGTTGCGAACAGAAAAAAAGGGCAAAAACGCTTGCAGCGTTTTGCCCCCTTCTCGCTTTATACGCCTGTTACTGCTTCACGCTGACCTTTTTACGGTCTTTGCCGAGACGCTCGAAACGAACGACGCCGTCGGTGAGAGCAAACAGTGTGTCGTCTCTGCCGAGCCCAACATTCTCACCCGGATGAATGTGGGTGCCGCGCTGACGCACGAGAATGTTGCCGGCAAGAACAAACTGGCCGTCGGCGCGCTTTGCGCCCAAACGCTTGGATTCTGAATCACGGCCGTTTTTAGTAGAGCCGCCGCCTTTTTTATGTGCCATACTGATTACACCTCCCGATTAACCAACAATTTCTGTGATGGTAACTTTAGTAAAGGGCTGGCGATGGCCAATTTTGCGCATGCTGCCCTTTTTCGCACGATAGCGCAGGATATACAGTTTTTTGCCTTTACCCTGTTTTTCAACGTTGCCCTTAACGCTTGCGCCCTCAACAACCGGTGCGCCAAACTTCACGGCCCCGTCTTCTCCTACTGCGAGAACCTTGTCAAATGTGACTTCGGTGCCAGCCTCTGCCGGCAACTTCTCGACGTAGATGACATCGCCCTTTTGAACGCGGTACTGCTTACCGCCGGTAACGATCACTGCGTACATTCGGATAACCTCTTTTTTTAAGTCTCGCTGCATCAGGCGAACCCGTAAATACTTACGAATTACTTTAAGAGCCCTTCACATGCGGCTTTAATACTATACCATAGCCGCGCCGGGCATGTCAAGCAAAACCGCCCAGTAACGGCAAATACCACCTAAAACAGTGCTATTCGGCAATGCCGTTTTGTCGTTTTGCCGCGCGCACGGTATTGACCATCAACATGGCGCGGGTCATCAACCCGACACCACCCGGCACTGGGGTGAGATACCCACTTTTTTCTGTCAGCGCCGCTTCGTCCACATCGCCGGTCAGCTTGCCGTCTTCACCCCGGTTGATGCCCACGTCAATTACCAGTGCGCCCTCTTTTACCATGTCTGCCGTCACAAAATGGCGGCGGCCAATGGCGGCAACTAAAATATCCGCGCCCGCGGCAATCGCCGCAAGGTCTTTTGTTTTTGAATGGCAGATGGTCACCGTGGCGTTTTCGCGCAAAAGCAGCAATGCCATAGGCTTGCCCACAATGTTGCTGCGGCCCAGTACCACCGCATGCTTGCCTGCCAGCGAAATGCCCGTGGAGTGCAATAATTCAATGCAGCCCGCCGGTGTACAGGGCAAAAAGCAGTCTTCGCCAATCACCAGGCGCCCCACATTGACCGGGGTAAACCCGTCCACATCCTTCGCGGGGTCAATGGCATCGACGACCTTTTTTTCGCTGATCTGTGCGGGCAGCGGCAATTGTACCAGCAGGCCGCTGACAGCAGGGTCTTCGTTGCGCTGCGCGATCTGCCGCAGCAATTCCTGCTCGGTCGTCGTGGCAGGCAGATGCAGCACTTCGCTTTCAATACCGCACTGTTCGCAGTCGCGCGCTTTACCGCCTACGTAGGCTTTACTTGCGGGGTCATCCCCTACCAGAATAACCGAGAGCTTTGGCACAACGCCTTTTTGCCGCAATTGCGTCACCTCTGCGGCAGTATTTTGCTTAACCTTGGCCGCAAGGGCTTTGCCGTCAATTCTCTGCATGAGGCTCGCCCTCCTTTACCCCCCCCTGTGCCTGCTGTGGGGTCTCTTCGCCTGCCGGCTTGGGTGCGGTGTCCTGTTGCTGTTCACTTTCCGCCTTCGGCGGCTCCTGTGCCGTCTCTGCCGGGTGCTCTGCCCCTTGCCCCGCTTTGCCCACAGGCACTTCGGCTGCGATAGCAGGCACCCAGCCCAGCGCCGGGGTTTTGCGGTAAATGACCCAGCGCAGATACAACCAGGTAATTAGGGCCGCCAGCGCCGAGATGACCGCGAGCAGCTGGCTCATGCGCAGACTGCCGGTCACATACAGGCTGTCGGTGCGCAGGCCCTCAATCCACGCGCGGCCGGTACCATACCAAAACACATACAAAAGTGCAATTTCGCCGTTAAAATGCCGGTGCTTGAGGTAAAGGGCAAGGCCGATAAACCCAACCAGACACCAGATGGACTCGTATAAAAACGTGGGGTGTACCGGCATCTGCGGGTCCACCTGCACCCCTTGTGCCGCAAGGGTCTGCTGCACGGAGGTCAGGTAAGCCGTGGTCTGCGGGCTGATCATTCCCCATGGCATTGTGGTGTTGGTGCCAAAGGCCTCTTGGTTGACAAAGTTGCCCCAGCGGCCCAGACATTGACCGATTAAAAAGCCAATCGCGGTAATATCGAACATCGGCAAAATGGGCACTTTGCGCCATTTGCTTGCAAGACCGCCAAAAACAAATGCACCCAGCACGCCGCCATAAATGGCAAGCCCGCCGTCGCGGATATCGAGCATCTGCGCAAAGGAAGTGTACTTGAACGGCGCAAACACCACATAATACACACGCGCGCAGATCACCGCCATCACTGCGCCGATGAAAATCACATCGATCATGCGGTCGACATTGATGCCAAGGCGGGGGGCCATACGAAATGCGTACAGCATTGCAAGCAACATGCCGGTACCAATCAAAATGCCATACCAGTAAATTGCAAAATCGCCAATTGAAAACGCCACACGGTTGATTGTAAACGACAACCCAAGGCCGGGGAACTGAACAAGATTTATCATTGTTTGAAACGCCTCATTTCCTGTTGTTTCTACTTGTATCAAGCGGGCGGCTATTCTTCCTCTTCGTCACCCTCATGGTCACCGATATCGCCACCGGGCCGCAGCACCACCATGGCGCTGGTTTCCGGTTGCAGCAGGATATCCAACTCCCGCTGCACCTGCGCGCAGGTCAGCGCGGCAAGGGTCTCTACCTCAAAAAACAGCTCTTCGCCGCGCAACTGGCCAGAGGAGAGCGAGCCCGCCACATCGTCGGCACTTTCAAACTCGCTGACGGCTTCGCCGTACAGCAGGTTGCGGCAGATTTCAAAGTCCTGCTCGTCAATTCCCTCTTTTTTCAGGCGCTCGATTTCCGCCAGCAGTGCGTCATGCACTGCGTCAGGGTCTCGCGTCTCCCCTGAAAAAATAATGCTGGCATAACCATCGCCACTGAACACTTCGCCAGAAAACCCGCTGTTTACAAGGCCTTCGTCATACAGCTTGCGGTACAGCGGCGTGGTATCACCTGCAATCAGCTCACAAAGCAGGTCGGTGATCACTTCCATTTTAGCGCGCTCCTCGCGCGGCCATGGCTGCTCTTTAAATGCGACCCCCAGCACGGGGCGCGCAATCGACATCACCCGCTCGTCAAGCGGTTTTACGATTTCACGCGGTTCTGGCTGCTGCACTTTTTGCGCAGTTTTGCCGTTTTCGGGCAGCGGGGTGCGCCCCAGCGCTTCTAGCACCTGCTCACGGGTGATGTTGCCCGCCACCGCAAGCACCATGCGCTGCGGGGTATAAAACGCATCGGTGCAGGCATACAGCATCTGTGGGGTGATCTTTGCAATTGATTCCACCGAGCCCGCAATATCCTCTTTGATGGGGCAGTTGTGGTAGAGGCACGAAAACGCCGAAAACAGCAGTTGCCATTCGGGCGAATCTTCATACATGCGAATCTCCTGCCCTATAATGCCCTGCTCTTTGGCAATGGTTTGCTCAGTAAAATATGGGTTTGCCACCAGCCCTAGCAGCACATCAAGCGATTCATCGATCTGGTCGGTTGCGCTGAACACATAACAGGTGCGGTCAAACCCCGTGTAAGCATTGGCGCTTGCACCGGTTTTTGCATACTGGTCAAACGCGTCGCCGTCTTCGCTTTCAAACATTTTATGTTCCAAAAAATGCGCAACGCCGGCGGGCAGCTCAACCATCTCGCCGTCCAGTGTAAAGCTCTGGTCCACCGAGCCAAAATCAACAGCCAGCGATGCCTGCACCGTGCGATACCCCGGCATGGGGGCAATCAGCACAGTCAAGCCATTTTCCATCGTCAGCTTTTCATATTTAAAGTCCACGCGGCTGCTGCGCACCGTTTCAGACCGTAACACTTTATTGCTCAACGCCCGCGCCCCCCTTTGCCAACAGATAACTGACCGACAGCGTAAACAGCGACAGTACCTGCTGAATTTGCTCTGCGGTGGTTTCGTTGATTGTCTGCTCGGCCTGCTGCGGTGTTTCAAAGCTGCCGCGCAGGATTTCGCGAAATGCCCAAAACTCAATGGAGGCAAGGCTGTCGTTTACTGCGCGCAGCGCGCCAAGCAGCGCAAGGCGGGTCTCGTCCATCTCCTGCTGGGTAATGGGCCCGCTCACCATCGCATTGAGCTCGTTTAGCACCGCCTGCTGCACCTTGAGCCCGTTTTGCGGTTCAATACCGCTATCAACACTCATGGCAGAGGTGAGGTAAGAAAACGAGCTGGCGCAGTAATAACACAAGCTTTGCTTTTCGCGCACATTGCGAAATAGTCGCGAAGTGGGCAGGCTGCCAAACAAGGCCGCCGCGCTGCGCATGACACCCAACTCCTGCTTTGTCAACACCCGCCCTGCGGTAAACATCAGGCACAGCTTGCCCTGCACGGCATCCACCGTCTCGGCATAAGTTTGCACCGGCACGGCGGGCATTGCCACCGGGGGCAGCACCGTGGTGGGGGTGCGTTGCAATTTGGCCAACTTTTCGCGCAGCATCTCTTCTACCCTGCCGGCATCCGCACCAAGCACCATTACTTCAATACTTGCGGTGGCGATCATTTCGGCATAGGCCTGCATCAATATGCGCGGCGTAAGTTCGTCAATATCCTCTAAATAGCCGTTGCGCTCAATACCGGCGGGGGAATCGCCAAAAAACTTTCTGCGGGCCTGCTTGACGCAATAGCCACGCTTATTGTTAATTTCGCCCTCAAGGTTTTCGCGCAGCTTTTCTTTTTCTACTGCAACCGCTTCGGGGTCAAACACACCGCCAACAAAGTATGGTTCAAATGCTGCGCCAAACAAAATTTCGGCATAAGCCGCCGATAGCGGTTCACCGTGCAGTGCATAGGCGTCGCGCAGCCCGCTGATGCTGATGCTGATCACGCGGTTGCCCCCCTGGGTAGAACTGTCGGCCGACAGGTTTGCCCCATACAATGCCGCCAGTTTGCGAGAAAGTGCCGTCATGTCCGGGCAACCTGCGTACCCACGCTCTAAAAGCTGGGGCAGCAAGGCAAAGGCAGTGGCCGTCTGCCGCTGTGACGGCAGAATAAAATAAATACTGATGCGGCTGGTTTTGAATTGCTCGGCGCCCAGCACAGTCAGTGCCGCTGCGCCGCCAAGTTCGTTTCGCTGCATAAAATTCTCCCTGTTCTTCAATCTGCCCAAAGCGCCCCCGCTTACAGGCGCGCTGTTTTCAGGGCGTATATTTTATTATAGACGATTTTTGTGGCCCGCACAATTTTATTTTGCAAGACCATTTTATGGACGTCAGGCTTCACCCAAATATTCTTCTAGGCAAAGGCCGCTGTCTTTGATCTTTTGGGCGTTTTCCACCCCGACATAGCGGAAATGCCAAGGTTCCCAGATGATGCCAGTGACATCTTCTTTGTCTTTTGGGTAACGCAAAATAAAACCGTATTTTACCGCATGTGCAGCCAGCCACTTTGCCTCCGGCGTATCGCCAAAGCCGTCGTCCAGCGTTTGGTAGTTGACCGCGACAATATCCGCTGCAAGCCCGCTGGAATGCTCGCTGCACGCGTGCGGGGTGCGAATTGTTGACGTTTTGTCATAGGCCTCCTGCTCGGTCATGCCCTGTGCAATATACTGCTGTTTCATCTGCTCAAACAGCTGGTCCTGCCGCGCAATACTGCGGTAGGCAGAGCAAACCATTAATTGCAGGCCGGCCGCGTTGCCGTCATCCAGCATTTTTTCAAGCTGGTCAATGGCGCGCGCGTCAAACTGCAAGCCATTGGGCAGGGCACTCAGTTCAACGGTAAAGTCATCTGGTAATGGGTGGGTGTGGTTGACAAGGCGCAGCATCCATGCATTCTCCCCTTCTGTCTGGGCCGCGGGCGCAACAGTTGCCTGCGGGGCCGTTGTTTGCGCGGGCGGTGCCTGTGTAGGTGCCGCCGTCTCTGCTGGTGCCTGTGTGGGCGCCGGGCTTTGGGTCGCCGCTGCCGGCATGCTGATACCGTGCAGCGGGTCACGCGTCAATAGTTCAGTAATGCCCCATGCAAACAGCGAAAGCGCCGCCAGTAACACCAGCAGCCCCGCCACACGGTTGCGTATCTGCTGCGCGCGCTGCCGCCTGCGCTGTGCTGCCCGCTGCTGCGGGGATAACGGTTGCCGCCCACTGCGGTACGGTTGGCGCTGTGGTTCCTGTGATGGCTGTTTGGGTCGCAATGAAAAAGCCTCCTTACATTAAAACGAACTTGCCGTAGCCGAAATGACGGCAAAGGAAATGAAAAAACAAAAAAGCAGGGGCTTGGTTTCTCCCCCTGCTCTGTATTGTATGTCAAAATGCCTTAAAACTCAACCCACAAATGCCTCGTGAATCGCGTTTACCGCCTTATTTGCATCCGCCTTGTCGATCAACACTGAAATTTTAATTTCACTGGTCGAGATCATGCGAATATTGATATTGCTCTCGTACAATGCCTCAAACATCGTGGAGGCCACATTGGAATGGCTTTGCATGCCTGCACCAACGACCGACACCTTGGCCACATCGTCGTCGAACTGCACCCGCTGGCCGCCAAAAAGCGAAAGATGCTCGGTCAGTACTTCCACCGCCGCTTTGCGGTCGGTGGTGGGCACCGTGAACGAAAGGTCTTTTGTGCCGTCGCGCCCCACGCTTTGCAAGATCAAATCCACATTAATCTTGCGCTGCGACAACAGGCTAAACACTTTAAATGCGATGCCCGGTGTATCGTGTACCCCCAGCACCGAGATTGACGAGACATTTTCGTCTTTCGCCACCCCTTTGATCATCATACCTTCCATCGACGCGACCTCCTTTACGATTGTGCCGGGCACCGGGTTCATACTTGAGAGAACTTCCAGCCGCACATTATATTTCTTTGCAAGCTCTACCGAGCGGTTATTCAGCACCTGGGCCCCCAATGTGGCAAGCTCCAGCATTTCATCAAAACTGATCTGTGTCAGCTTTTTAGCCTTGCTCACCACCCTGGGGTCAGCGGTATAGACCCCTTCTACATCGGTATAGATCTGGCACAGGTCGGCTTTCATTGCCGCCGCAATGGCTACCGCACTGGTGTCACTGCCCCCGCGGCCCAGTGTTGTCACATCGTCCGCGCGGTTAAGGCCCTGAAACCCTGCCACCACCACAACCTGATTTTTGCCCACTTCGCACTCCAGCCGCTCGGTGTCCACCTTGCGAATGCGGGCCTTTTGGTGGTTGCGGTCGGTCAAAAAACCCGCCTGCCAGCCCAGCAGCGAAATGGCCCTGCAACCAAGCTCTGCAAGCGCCATGCAAAGCAGCGCACACGAGATCTGCTCGCCCGCCGCAAGCAACATGTCCATTTCCCGGCCGGATGGGTCGGCGGTGATCTCACCCGCTTTTTCCATCAGGTCATCGGTCGTATCGCCTTGGGCTGAAACCACCACGATCACATCGTTACCGGCACGGCGGGTATCAGCTACGATGCGCGCCACATTAAACAGCCGTTCGCAGTTCGCAACCGAGCTGCCACCAAACTTTTGTACAATCAATGCCATAGACTGCCTCCCACAAACAAGAAATCAAACACACCGCAAACCAAAGCGGTTTAAAACATGCTTTCGTTGTGCGCAGTAAGCGTTTGCAGCGAAAACCGGTTTGTCGCCTCATCCTCTTGCAGCGCAAGAATCGCCCGCGGGGCAAAGGCAAGGTTTGACGCATCGCATACCGCGACAATGGTAGGGCCCGCGCCCCCAATGAACACCGCTTTTGCACCAAGCTGCGGCGCAAGCTTAAAAATGCGTTTTGCGCCGGGGATTAGCGGCAAGCGGTAAGGCTGGTGCAGCTTATCCTGCGCACCCACCGCAAACAGCTCCGGCTTGCCCTCACAAAAAGCCGCCGCCATCAGTGCTGCGCGGGATACATTGTAAATGGCATCCGCGCGGGGCACCGTGTCCGGCAGGGCGGCACGCGCTTTTTCAGTCAACAGCTCAAAATCCGGCACAAAGGCAAAAAAGCGCAAATTGTCACTGACCCGCTTTTTTACCGTATACACTTTGCCGTTTTCCATCACGCTGGTGACAAACCCGCCAAGCATTGCCGGGGCCACATTATCGGGGTGCCCCTCCAGCTTTGCAGCAAACGCCACCTGCTCGTTTTCGGTCATGGGTTGGCCAAGCAAGCGGTTCGCCCCAACAATACCGGCCGCGATACAGGCGCTGCTGCTGCCAAGCCCCCGCGCCTGCGGGATGGGGCTGGTCTGCACCAGCGCAAGGCCCGGCAAACTGCGCCCACACTCGTCATACACCGCTTTCACGGTTTCATAAATTAAATTTTGTTCGCCCTGCACCGGCACGGTGCCGTCGGTCGTGCGCACCGTAATGCTGTCCCACTCCTGCATTTCTACCGTGTTGAACAGCGAGAGCGCAATGCCCATCGTGTCAAACCCACTGCCAAGGTTGGCAATGGAGGCCGGTGCTTTTACCGTTACTTTGTTTTCCATTGTTATACTTCCAGCATCTTCAGGCAAAGTGCCACGTGGATGCCATCCTTTTCCAGCTTTTCTTTGCGTTTTTTCATTTCTTTTTCGGTCATGGGGGTCGTTAGCACTGCTGTCTGGTTGTGCTTTTGCAGCGTCAGCACCACCCCGTCCAGGTCTTCGCGCAGGGTCTCGGTGTCCTCGTTGTTGGCCCGCACATAATAAGTGTACTGGTTGCGGTTCACAATTTTTTCTTTCAGCGCCGGGGTGGGCAGCCAAAACAGAGAATCGTGCACGGTCGGGCCGGACTTTTCTGCATCTACAATATCCGCTACCACCGCGCTTGCTGTGGGCAGTTTGCCTGCGCCTTTGCCGTAAAACAACACATCACCCAGCAAATCACCGCGGATCAGCACCGCGTTATACACATCGGACACATCGGCCATCATGCTTTCTGCCGGCAGCACCATCGCTTCGACCCCACACGAAAACCCGGTTTTTTCATCTTTTTTTGCATAGGCAATCAACTTGATTGCCAGCTTCATTTTTTTGGTGAAATAAATATCATCAATCGTGATACCCCTGATGCCACTGGTGGGAATATTTTCAGGGTGCACCTCACTGCCAAAGATCATGGACGCTAGAATCGCGATTTTACGGCAGGCATCAATGCCGTCCACATCGGCAGAAGGATCAATCGTTTCGGCGTAGCCAAGGCCCTGTGCTACCTTCAGCGCTTCATCAAACGTCATGCCCTCCTGCTCCATCTTGGTCAGCATAAAGTTTGTGGTGCCGTTGACAATGCCACACACCTCACTGATGGTGTTTGCAGTAAGACACTGGTGAATGGGGGTGATGATCGGCGTACCGCCCCCAACCGAAGCCTCAAATAAAAAGCAGACCCCTTTTTGCACAGCCAGCGCCAACAGCTCGGCCCCGTGGGTCGCCACCAGCTCTTTGTTGGAAGTGCAGACATTTTTGCCAGCCTCCAATGCAGCTTTGACAAAAAAATAAGCGGGTTTTGTGCCGCCGATCGTCTCGACAACCGTACTGACCTGATCGTCCTTTAAAATGGGGTCGATCTGGTTGACAAACAACGCGGCATCCGGCCGGGCCGAAAAATCGCGGATATCTAAAATATACTTTACTTCGACCGGCTGCCCCGCCCTGCGGGTAATGTTGGCTGCGTTGTTTTTCAGCACTTCATAAACGCCGCTGCCTACCGTGCCAAACCCTAAAATTGCTACGTTAATCAAAAAACCACCCTTTTCTCTTGGTTGCTAAAAGTACAGCTTTGCACCACGGCGCCACTGTGCGCCATGATGCAAAGCCTTTCGCATTCACATTTCTTTTACCGTGCGCCGTACACTGACCACCGTGCGCTGGTTTTGGATCGACAGCAGCACATCATCAATCGGCATCGGCATCGAGTCGGTACGCAGTGTCACCGAAACCACTGCCGTGCCGTTTTCGGGCGCAGACTGGTTAATGGTGACAATACTGGCGCCGGATGCCGAAAGCTCACTGAGCAAAGCTTGCAGTGCGCCGGTTTCATCCAACAGCACCGCTTTGACCGTGACAATGGACTTTGCATTCTCAAAATCAAAAACGCTGTCTTTGTACTTATAGAACGCACTGCGGGAGAGATCGACCATTTTGGCTGCAGCCGAAACATTTTTTGCCGCGCCGCTTGCCAATAATTCTTTGGCGCGCAGCACCTTTGCAAACACTTCTGGCAAAATTGCCTGATCGACGATCAGATATTTCTTCTCCACTTCCTGTCCGCCTTTCAAAAACATTTGTATATTCAAGTGATACTATAACACTTTTGGGCGACTGGGGCAAGCCGTTTTTTCACATTTTCCCTGTTGCACAAAACAAATTGCCTCATCCAGTCAGTCAAGGATATTTTGACGGAACAGATTGTAGTTAATTCAAAAACAAAACCACCCAAAGCTGTGCTTTGAGTGGTTGTTTTTGCAGCTATTGTTTTTTATGGGTGCACAGTGCACGGGTCTGGCAGATGATCTTTTTTGTAATAGCCAGTTGCTTTCGAGGGACAATTTGCTGTTGCCAACATGCCGCTCTCGGTGCAGTACTCCGCAGTGACCACTCCGTCAGAGGTCGGGAAAGCTTTTGTCTCCAGCCCTTCCTGCACGCGGTTCATGACTTCTTTCCACGCAAGTGTGGGCGGGTGCAGACCGTAGTTCTTCCACGGCAGGGTAACGGGCTGGTCATAGCCCATCCAGGTCGCCGTCACATAATACGGGGTCAGGCCGATAAACCAGTGGTCCACGTCATCCGAGGTCGTGCCGGTCTTGCCGATCGATTCCATGTTGCCGGCAGTCGGGCCACCAATTTTGACAGCCGTACCTGCGGTGATTACCTTGCGCAGCAGGCGGTTCATAATATAAGCGGTATCTTCGCCAATGGCACGGGTCGTGGGTAGCAGTGTGTTATCCAGCAAAATTTCGCCGGTCTGGATATTTTCTACCGTCGTATAGGAGTGCAGCGGCGACACGGTGCCGCCGTCGCCAAACATCATATAGGCATGCGCCATCTCTGCCGGCGAAACACCGTGGGTCATAGAGCCCAGTACCAGCGGGCCAAGGTCAATATCGCTTCTGCCATTCTCATTTTCTACCAGTGAAGTAATGCCTAGCGTATTGGTCATAAAGTCGAACATCGTGTCCGGCCCCACCAGGTTGCCCACCCGTACCGCTATGGTGTTGATGGACTTTGCAAGTGCATCTACGACCAGCATCCCGGTATCAGAATAAGTTTTGTCGTAATTGCGCGGCCAGTCGCGCAGTTGCCCTTCATCCATGATCTGTTTAAAAGGGCTGTCCAAAAAGCTGTCAGAATAAGTAATATAGTTGTACTCGATACCCAGTGAATAGGCGCCGATCGGCTTCATGGTAGAACCGGTCTGGCGGTGCGAGTCGATTGCGCGGTTGAGCCCGCGGCTCGTCGTCTTTTCGCCAAGGCCACCCACAACGCCCTTGATAGCGCCGCTGTAATCCAGCACAATCATCGCGCCCTGCACGTTTTCTTTTTTCGTCTCACCCGTCGCCGGGTCGGTGTATTCGGTCTCTCTGTCCGGGAACAGATTGCCCGGCTCTTGCGTCAATACATCTTCAATTGCCGACTGCACTTTAGTATCGACGGTAGAATAAATTGCAAGGCCGCCGTTATACAGCAAAGTGCTTGCCGCGGTGCGGTCTGCACAGACCCCCTGTGACACAAGGTCGTTCAGCACTTCATTGATGACCGTATCTGTAAAGTAGCTATACGTACCCACCTGTGCCGTATTTTGTTTATCAGCCTCTGCCACAAGGCTTAACGGTTCTGCCACTGCAGCATCATGGTCTGCCTGGCTGATATAGCCCTGATCCAGCATTAAGTCTAAAATCAGGTTGCGGCGCGTGGTATTATTATCCGGGTTCGTACGGGGGTTATAGTAGGTGGGGTTGTTCGTGATTGCGGCAACCGTAGCACACTGCGCCAGCGTCAGCTGGCTGACATCTTTATCGTAAAGATTATACGCACATGCCTGCACACCACAGGTATTGCCCATAAACCCGACCGTGTTGAGGTACGCCTCTAAAATGGTATCTTTAGAATACCGGCCGTTCACTGAGATGGCGCGGAAAATCTCACGTACTTTGCGCAGTGGGTCTACATCATCATCACCAGTGATGTTTTTGATGAGTTGCTGCGTAATGGTCGACGCGCCCTGCTCGGTATCGTACAGCTTGATCTTGCCGCCGGTTGCCCTGCTGAGTACAAGGTTCAGCGCCGCAGAGAACGAACGCTTGTAGTTGACACCGTCGTTGGTCAAGAAGGTTTTGTCCTCTACCGCAATAAACGCATTCTTCAGATTATCGGGTATCTTATTGCCGTCCACCCAAATGCGGTCGGCATTATCGACAAGCCGCTGATACGGCTCGTATGCCCCGGTCTCTGAATTAATGGCATAAATCGTGGACGAGTAGCTGAGCTTCAGGTTTTCAAGGCTAAGCAGCGAGCTGTCGTTTGCCGTGACCTTAACCACATACAGGCTCAGCATCACCGCCAACACCGACGCTACCATAATGCCAAGACTGGCAATGACCACAACAGCCCGGCCGATATTGGCCCAGACCTTTCGGGCGCCGCCCTTTTTTTTGGTACCCGGCGCTTTGCCCGCATCCGCAGGGCGTTTTGGCCTTGCTGACGCGGGCTTTTTGTGCGGCGCCGGGCTTCGGTTTTGTTCGTTCAAGAAGGTGCCTCCCCTCAATATTGGGTAACTATTGTCACGGCATATTGCCGGTTGACAGAAAAAGAATCCACCATATTTTTTATAGTATATCACAAAGCTGCAGGTGTTTTCTACTAGGGTGCGGTTACAAAATAAAGAATCGCCCAACTTGCCTGCAAAACACCTGCATCCGGTAACAACCCGTTTGCGATTATAAACATTCTCACAAATAAAAGCAAGGAAACTGTGTCACAAAACCGTCTTTTTCACACGTTTTTTACATGTCGGTTTGGTTTACAAGCTTCTTTTGTCTGTGTTATAATTACAGCGCTGGTGTGCTGCGGCACGCCAAGTTTGAACCGACAGGAAAGGAGGCGCCGCTTTGAGTCTGTTTGACTACCCGTTTGACGGTGCCATGCTCTTGCAAAAGAAGCGTTCGCTGCGGCGCGAACTACTGAAAAAACCAAACCTGACCCCTAAAAAGGTCGCCATTTTAAGTGGCAGCACGATTGGTGAAATCAAAAACATCCTTGAGTTGTTTTTGCTGGACTACGGCATTGCGCCGGAGTTTTATGTAGGTAATTATGGGCTGTTTTATGAAAACTTGGTGTTTGATGACGGCAGCCTTGCCGCCTTTAAACCGGACATTTTGTATGTCCACACCAGCCGCAAAAACCTTAAAAACATGCCCACCACCGCCGATACCGCACAATCTGCCGGCGAAAAGCTGGAGGCTGAATGGGCAAGGTTTGAGGCAGCCTTTAATGCGGCGAAGCGCTTTGGCTGCCCGGTGATCGTGAACAGCTTTGACGCCCCTACCCACCGGGTAATGGGCAACCGGGATGCAGTGGATGCCCGCGGCGGGGTATATTTTATAAACGAGATGAATGCCCGCCTTACTACATATGTTGGCAAAAACGAAGGGTTTTATTTAAATGACCTCGCTTACCTTGCCACCCGGTTTGGGCTGGATAACTGGTTTTCAGAGTCTGAATGGTACCTGTACAAATACGCGGTATCCATGCAATACATCCCCGAGCTGTGCCACAATATCGCCAACATCATCAAAAGCCTGCTGGGCAAAAACAAAAAAGGCCTTGTGCTGGACCTTGACAACACCCTGTGGGGCGGTGTGATTGGCGAAGTGGGGCCGGAGGGCATTGAGCTTTCTACCGAAACCCCGGGCGGTATGGCTTATCATGAATTTCAAGCTTATTTAAAGCAGCTTGAAAACCTTGGTATTTTACTGAATGTTGCAAGCAAAAACGAACCCGCCGCCGCGGAAAGTGGTTTTACACGCAGTGACAGCCCGCTGAAACGCGATGACTTTTTGTGCTTTAAGGCGAACTGGGAGCCCAAATCGCAAAGTATTGCAGCAATTGCAAAAGAGATCAACATCCTGCCTGAAAGCTTGGTATTTGTAGACGACAACCCCGCCGAGCGTGAGATTGTGCGCCAGCAGTTGCCCGAGGTTGCTGTCGCCAGTTTTGACGGGCCCGAAAAAATGATTGCTGCCATTGACCGCGCGGGGTATTTTGAAACCACTACCCTCTCTGCGGACGATACCAAGCGCAACGAAATGTACCGCCAAAACCTCGCCCGTGCCGCCGAACAACAAAGTTTTGGCAGCTATGAGGATTATTTGAAAAGCCTTGAAATGCAGGGAGAATTCGGCTCGTTTACGCCGCCCCATGCCGAGCGCATTACGCAGTTGATCAACAAAACCAACCAGTTTAACCTAACGACCCGCCGCTACACCGGGCCGGAGGTGGAAGCGCTGATTGAGGATGAAAGCGCTGTAACGCTGTATGGCCGCCTTGCCGATAAATTTGGCGACAACGGGCTTGTGTCTGCCATGATTGGGCATGTGCATGGCGATGAATGCGAGATTGAGCTTTGGATTATGAGCTGCCGCGTGTTCAAGCGCCAGATGGAGCACACGATGATGGATGAATTTGTACGTCGCTGCGCCGCCAAGGGCGTGCGGCGGATCACCGGCCGGTATTTGCCTACCGCAAAAAACTTGTTGACCAAAGAAATCTATGGTACAATGGGCTTTGAAAAAATGAGCGAAAGTGAAACCGAAAGCGTATTTGCGCTGCAGGTAGAACAATATGTACCGCAAAACACCGTCATTGCAGTGACTGCAAAGGAATAACAGGAGGGGTTCATTTTGACCGAACAGGAAATTTTTGAAAGCGTACAGGAGATTTTTCGCACCGTATTTGACGATACCGACATTGTGTTGACCCGTGAAATGACCAGTGCCGATATTGAGGATTGGGACAGCCTTGAGCAGATTAACCTGCTGGTTGCCATTGAAAAGCGGTTTAACATTAAGTTTCAGTTGCAGGATGTCAAAGACTTGCCGGATGTTGGTGCGATGCTGGACCTTGTAAAACGGATAGTCGCCTGACCACCTGACTTTGTAAGAATAAGACAAACTGGCCGCCCTGTGCCTGCGGCCGGCTGCAAACGGGAGCCGAACGCGCAGACGCACGCGGGTTTGACTCCCGTTTATCAAATTATGGAACAGTGAGTGATCGTTCGGTGGAAGTAAAAAACTATACGATGGCCGACATGAAGTTGGGGTTGACCGAAAGCTTTACCATAACTGTGACCGAAGAAAAAATGCAACAGTTTCGCGAGCTTTCCGGTGACATCAGCCCGATTCATATGCAGGAAGTCTACGCCGCCGAGCGGGGCTACCCCGGCCGGGTCTGCTACGGTATGCTGGTGGCCTCTTTCTTTTCCACCTTGGCAGGCGTTTTGCTGCCCGGTAAATATTGCCTGCTGTACAGCGTGGAAAGCAAATTCGTCAAACCGGTGTTTGTTGGGGATACCCTCACCGTCTCCGGCACAGTAGAAGAGATCAACGAAGTGTTTTCAGAGGTCAAAATTCGCGGTATCATTACGAACCAGCATGGCAAACGCGTGTGCCGCGGCACGTTGAAGGCAGGGGTCGTAAAATAAACAGCTGCACCGGGCCTCTTTACCCGGTTGCCCTGCGGCCTGCCTGCGTTTTGCTGGCAGGCTGTTGTTTTTAAATTAACATTACCCAAAGAAAGCGAGGGGCGACAGATGCCTTATACTTACTTGATTACCGGTGCCACCAGCGATGTTGGTGCCGCGTTGATTCGCCGTGTTTTTAAGCCCGGCGACACCGTGATTGCACAGGGGGCGGGCGACCTTGCCCGGCTGGACGAGCTGGTACCGCTGTGTGGGGATGCCCTGCACCGCTATAACGTAGATTTGACAAGTGAAGCTGCACTAGAGGCTTTTTTGCAGGAAGTGCAGGCTAATTTTGGCTGCCCTACCCATATTGTGCATCTGCCGGCACTGCGGGTCATCAACACAAAATTTCGCAATTTTGACGAACAGCGCTTTTTGCTGGATTTCAACGTGCAGGTCGTCAGTGCGCTGCGCATCTGCAAGGCCTTTTTGCCGGGCATGATGAAGGCGAAATTCGGCCGTGTGCTGTTTATGCTTACCGATTACATCATTGGGGTACCCCCCAAAAATACCACGGCGTACATCGTTGCCAAAAACGCACTGCGCGGCCTTGCCCGCAGCCTTGCCACAGAGGCCGCCCCCAGCGGGGTCACCGTCAACTCTGTTGCCCCGTATATGATGGAGACGAAGTTTCTTTCTGACACACCGGACCTTGTGGTGCAGGCTTCGGCCGCCGCAAACCCCATGGGCCGCAATGCCCGTGTCAGTGATGTGGTGCCCGCTATGGCCTTTTTGCTGTCGGATGAAGCGGGCTTTATCAGCGGTGCCGAGCTGCCTGTCAATGGAGGCGCACGCTATTGAGTGACTATACGTTTCGCCTTGCCACACCGGCAGATAAAAGCGATATTGTTGCCTTTATGAACACCCATTGGGGCAACCGCCACCCACTGGTCAACCTGCCGGATTATTTTTGCTATTACTACCAAAACGGACAAACCAGCCCTGCCACCATCAACTTTGTTCTTTGCTTGCAACAGGGGCAAATTGCTGCCGTGTGTGGGTTTATCCCCACCGCAGAAGACGGGCAGGATATTTGGATCTCGATTTGGTGCGCCGACAAAAAGGCAAAGGGCAGCGGGCTGGAGCTGATGGCGCAAATGCTGCCGCTGACCGGTGCAAAACGTATGAGCTGCAATAACATCCGGCCCAACACGATCCCCTTTTACGAATTTTTGGGGTATACAGGTGCCCGCATGGGGCATTTTTACCGCCTTGCGCCACGGCCTGTTTATCGGGTGGCGCAAATCAAAAATGCTGTCATTTTACCAGTGAGCGGCAGCGGCACTCTGCGCCGGTTTGCAACGTTTGACGAGCTTGCAGCGGCCTTTACCCCGCCTGCCACAGCAAAGCCCTATAAAGACGCATGGTATTTACAGCGGCGCTATTTTGCATACCCCCGGCAAAGCTATATTGCGATGGGCGGCTTTTTAAATGACCGCTGTACCTTGGTGTTTTTTTTGCGGGATGTGCTGGTGGGCGACACCCATGTGTTGCGCCTTGTTGACATCGTAGGCGATTACGCCACCTTGCCGCAATACGGTGTGGCACTGGACGCGCTGCTGGGTGCTTATGGGGCAGAATACATGGATTGTTATTGCCATGGGCTTTCTGCACAAAGTATGGCCAGCGCCGGGTTTGCCGAGCGAAGCGAACAAGACGACATTATCATTCCGCATTATCTCAACCCGCCACTGATTGAAAATGTAGAGTACTATTTTTTCACCAGCGATGATGACGAGTTTGTGATGTTTCGGGCCGACGGGGACCAGGACCGGCCAAATATCCAGTGCTGATTGTGCCGGAGATTTTGTAACAAACCCCAATACAAAAAGGCGAAGGCGTTACCACACAGGGTTTTTGTGTGGTGATGCCTTCGCCTTTTATCTGCGCCGCCCGTGCAGGTGGCAACGGAGTTTGGTGTCAAACTGCAAAAATACAAGCCATTTCAATCCACGCCACCCGTGCGGGTGGCGACAGCAAAAATGCACTAATTCCAAGCGCAAATATCGAATAGCTTGCACAAGTTTTCTTTTTTGTAAAGCACAATACTGCTACTTCTACGCCATTTTTTAATTTTATTGCCCTCCAATATTTATTCATACAGTGCGAACCTTTCACTGTATTTGTGTTTGCTACCGCTTCGCACTTTTGTTGCTTTCATTATAAAGTTGCTGGCATGTAAAATCAAGAACCCGTATTTTACCATTTTCCCCTGCGCTTTGTGCCTAAAATTCATTGGCCTCTTTGCGTCAATGCACTCGCTTTTGCATAAACCGGTTACAGTTTGCCGTTTGTGTCTTGCAGCGGTCTTTTAAATCGTGTAGAATAGTCTGACTAAGAGTTTTTAAGATGAATGGAGTGGATTTTTTGGAGGAATCGAAGCAAATTCGGATGGGAACCAAACCGATGCTTCCGCTGATTCTGAGTATGGCGTTGCCCGCGATGATGTCGATGTTGGTACAGGCTTTGTATAATATTGTAGACAGCTATTTTGTCGCTAAGGTCAGCGAAGATGCATTGACCGCCGTTTCTCTTGTGTTTCCGGTGCAAAACTTATTGATTGCCGTTGCCATTGGTACCGGCGTGGGCCTGAACTCGCTCATCAGCCGCAGGCTTGGCGAAGGACGTTTTGAAGATGCACGCAGTGCTGCCACACATGGCCTGTTGCTTGCTGTATTTAACTGGCTGTTTTTTGCCTTGATTGGCCTGTTCTTTTCCCGCGCGTTTCTTTCGCTTTTTATTGACAAAGCTGCCGTTGTGGAAATGGGTACCCAATACATGAGCATTGTCTGCATTGCTTCGCTTGGGCTTTGCATGGAGGGTGCCATTGAAAAGACATTGCAAGGCACCGGTAACATGATCTACCCCATGCTTTCGCAGCTGATTGGCGCAGTGACTAACATTATTTTAGACCCTATTTTCATTTTTGGCCTGTTTGGGGTGCCTAAACTGGGGGTTGCCGGTGCGGCAATTGCCACTGTACTGGGGCAATCGCTTGCGATGCTGTTTTTGTTTTATGTGTTGGCACGTAAAGAAAAGGTGCTAAAAATCAGCCTCAAAGGTTTTCAGTTCCACGGCGGCATGGTAAAAGAGATTTATGCGGTTGGTTTTCCGTCTATTATCATGCAATCGATCGGCTCGGTTATGACGATGGGTATGAACGCAATTTTAATTAAATTCACCGAAACCGCAGTGGCCTTTTTTGGTGTGTATTTCAAATTGCAGTCTTTTGTTTTTATGCCGGTGTTTGGCCTAAACCAAGGTGTCATGCCGGTAATTGGCTACAACTTTGGTGCCCGCAAACGCAAGCGGGTCACCAGCGCCGTTACAGTTGGTTGCAGCATTGCCGTACTTATTATGGCTGCCGGTATGGTGATGTTTTGGGCCATCCCGGCCGAGTTATTGGGCATTTTTAACGCATCGCCCACCATGCTGCAAATCGGGGTGCCCGCACTGCGCACCATTAGCCTGTGCTTTGTGCCGGCCGCGCTGGGCATTATGTTCTCTACTGCCTTTCAGGCGTTGGGGCATGGGTTTAACAGCCTGCTGATCTCTGTTCTGCGCCAGCTTGTTGTGCTGTTGCCCGCGGCTTTTCTGCTGGCTGACATCGGCCTTGATGCCGTCTGGTTCAGTTTTCCACTTGCCGAATGCGCGTCCTTTGCGGCCAGCATTTACCTGTATTGGAAATTGTACCGTGAAGTCATACGGCCACTACCCGAAGCGTAACAAAAAAAGAAAGAGCAAAAGCTGGTTTACCCCTGCTTTTGTTCTTTCTTTTTTTGTCTTTTTTGCCAGAATTTTAGCGCCAACAGTACGAGCATGATCCCACAAACTGCCCCAACCGTGTCAATGCCGACATCTAAAATTCTTGCCGAGCGTTCTTCGACAAAGAACTGGTGCAACTCGTCACTTGCAGCATACCCGACACTGATTGCAAGTGCAACCGCCGCTTTTTGGTGCACGCGGGTAAAACGCGGGGTTTGCAGCAATGCTGCCATACACAACCCGCCAAACACCAGATAAACGGTAAAATGTGCCGCTTTTCGTAAAATAAGCTGGTTATTTGCACCTTGTGCTTGCGGGGCAAGATCGACAATTTGCACGATATACTGCTGCACCGTCTCACTTAACTGTGCCGACTGGGTACCGTTTTGTGCGGAAAAACAAAAGATAACGACCATCCACAGCAAAACTGCCGCCCATATCCCCCATTTTATTTTAGTTTTTGTAACTTTTTTTGCAAAATCCTGTGACTGCATTTGCATTTTTGTCTCCTATGAGGTAAAATTTAATTGTTGTCGTCTATTGCCACCGGTTTCGGTAAAATCGGCGTTTTTGCGACTTTTTTGCCAAGCGGAGGGGTGTCATATAATTTAGATTTTTGGAGGGGTCTACGTGGGAGAAGTTAAAAAAGAAATTGCAGACAATTTACTTTACTACCGCAGAAAAAAGGGGATCACCCAACGCGAGCTGGCACAGCGCATCGGTGTAAAACACAATTCGATTTCCGCATGGGAAAAGGGGACCAATGCGATTGATATCGAGGTGCTTTACCGCATTTGCACCGTGCTGGACATCTCTGTTTCAGACCTGTATGGCCGCTTTGGAAAATATGCCGACGGGGACCTGAGCTTTCGTGAAAGACAGATTATCACCGCCTATCGCAACCAGCCTGAAATGCAAGTTGCGGTCCAGCGTTTGCTGGACATTCAATAATACGACCTACCTCTGCAAAATGCTCCGGCAAAGCCGGAGCATTTTTTCAATGACGATTAAATCAGGCAGCTTGTGCTGCTGTTTCTATGCTTTTTGTTCTTCCAGATACTGCTCACGCAGCCACGCAAGGTCCGTTTGTGTGAGACCATATTCCGCCGCAAAATACTGCTGCGTATCCCCGTATCTCCGCAATATCTCATCATAAGATGCCTGCAAGTTATGCGGTTGCACCCCTTCAATCGACATCAAAAAACGGCGCACATGTTCTGGGTGGTCCGGCTGGTAATAATTCGCCAATGTTTTTTGCACCTGCTGTTCAAAATAGCGGTTGGTCAGCAGGTAATCTTGCTGTATTACCTGCCAAGGCACCCCCAGTGCAAGCAGAATCAGCATGGCGGCCACACCAGTGCGGTCTTTACCCGCCGTGCAGTGAAACAGCACCGGCACCTGCTGGGAAGCCAGTTTTTCAAAAAGATACCGGTACGCCTTGTTGTCAAACGGCATATTGCGATAACGGCCGGTAAACGCTTCGTCGTCCTTTTGCATCTCCTGCGGGGTAAGATGATAAAGCGCTGCCGGGTCAAAGTTGATTTCTTTTGCTTTCAGTTCAATGATAGCAGAGATTTCTTTTTGCTCCATACCCTGAAACACGGGGTCCGGGTGCTGCTGTATTTCAGTGTCGCTGCGCAAATCAAGCACTACACGGATACCCAGTTGCTCAAAGCGCTCCCGCTCTTCCTTTGAAAGTGCCACCAAACGGGCACTGCGGTAAAACTGGCCCCATTTCACACTGCGCTCATCCGCCGTGGGGTACCCCCCAAGCTCACGAAAATTCTTTACGCTTTGCAGCCCCAAGTCGCGCGGGGCAGTGACAAAATGCCGCCCCTGTTCATCCAGTACATGAAAGTAGCTGCGCCTGCCGGGGTAAAAGTCCGGCACCGTGATGGCCTGTGCAAAATCTCCGGCCTGGTTATCGGGTGAAAAACCGTTTGCCGACAAGCTGTGATACGCGGTGTAACGGCCCTGTTGTTCTGCTGAAATTTGGTACTCATTTTTGCTTCGTATGGTGTCAAACCACGCGGTGTTTTTACTCATTCTAAATTTACTCCTGTTGCTTACGGCAGCGCCGTAATTTTTATACTTAATTTTATTATACCACACCTTGCCACAATGGGGTACACTATTGCGGCAAGGTGTGGTAGACTAATATTATCTATTTTAACCCTACCCGGCGGGAGAGTGACCATTTTTGGACTTTAACAACTATACCCATTGCACCCTGTGCCCCCGGCATTGTGGGGTAGACCGTACCGTACAGTGCGGCGTTTGCGGGGCCGATGCCGTAATGCATGTTGCCCGCGCGGCACTGCATTACTGGGAGGAACCGTGTATCAGTGGTGAGGGCCCCGGTGCCCCCGGCAGTGGCACTGTGTTTTTTACAGGCTGCGCACTGCACTGCTGCTTTTGCCAAAATTATAAAATCAGCGAACAACCCACCGGCAAAGCCGTCAGCGAACAACAGCTTGCAGATATTTTTTTGCAATTGCAGGCAAGGGGTGCGGCAAACATCAACCTTGTCACCGCCAGCCACTACCTGCCCGGTGTACTGCAAGCAGTAAAGCTGTCACGGCCTGCGTTAAAAATACCCCTCGCCTACAACTGCGGCGGGTATGAAAGCCTTGCAAGCATTGATGCCCTTGCCGGTACTGTAGACATTTTTATGCCAGACCTTAAATATTACGACAGCGCACTTTCTGCCCAGCTGTGCCACGCACCGGATTATTTTGCCGTAGCAAGCACTGCTATCAACCGCATGGTACAGCTTGCCGGGCCGCCGGTATTGGGCCCGAATGGCTTGTTACAGCGCGGGGTGATCGTGCGACATCTGGTGCTGCCCGGCCACCGCAAAGACAGCCTGCAACTGCTGCAATGGCTGGCACAAAATCTGCCCAAAGACAGTTTTATTTTAAGCTTGATGAGCCAGTATACCCCTTACCGCACATTGCCTTTTCAAGAGCTGAACCGCCGCCTCTGCAGCTTTGAATACAACACGGTGGTAAACGCCGCGCTGGATTTGGGTTTTACCCACGCCTACACCCAGCAGCGCACCGCTGCAAAAGAAGAATACACACCGGATTTTGACCTGACCGGCCTTTAATACCTCTTCTTTTGCCTACTAAATTTTGCATAAAGAGGTGACCCGTTTGACCGGCGTACTGCTCTCCTTTTTTTATCTTGCTTTATTTTGCGTGGCCGGTTTTCTGCTGGCCACCTTTGTGCTGCCTGCCGAGGACACTCTGGGCCGGCTGGCGGTAGCGCTTGGCAGCACCGTTGCATTGCTGGCATGGTTACCGGCCCTGCCGGCCTTTTTGCTGGGGTTTCACCCGGCCGCCATTGCGGCCGGTGCCGCCATCTGCCTGCTGCTGGCCCTTTTGCTGTGGCAGGTAACGCCCCACAACGCATTTTTGCAGGGTGGGCTTGGCCGCACATTTTGGTTGTGTATTGCCCCGGCGCTTGCGCTAAGCTGTTATTTGCTGATTACACATACGCTGCGCCCCGCGGCAGACGGTGGGCTGTTGTCGGGCCAATCAACTTATGGCGATCTTCCCATGCATCTCGCTTTTATTGGCAGCATTGCCGAAACCGGTACTTTTCCCCCGGTCTACCCTCTTTTAGCGGGCAACATCCCCATGTCATACCCGTTTTTGTCTGAAAGCATTTCTTCGGTTTTCTTGGTACTGGGCCTGCCGCTGCGCGCAGCGGTGCTGTTGCCGCAGTTTGTTGCAATGGCGGCGGTGTTTTGCGGTTTTTTGGCATTTGCAAAACAAGTGCTGGGTCACGGTGGCAAAACTGCGCTGGCATTCTGGCTTTTTTTTATGGGCAGTGGATTTGGCTTTTTTTACTTTTTAGGCGGTGCAAAGGGCAATTTCAGCCGCATTTTTACCGCTTTTTACGAAACCCCTACGAATGATGTGGAACAGAACATCGTGTGGGTCAACCCCGTTCTTGACCTGTTAGTCCCCCAACGGGCCACGCTGTTTGGCTGGGCTGTTTTATTGCCCTGCCTGTACCTGCTTTGGCGGCTTGCATTTACCGCGCCGGATGACGCCCGCCCCTTGCGCGTACCCGTGTTACTGGGGGTACTTGCCGGCGCCCTGCCGCTGATTCACACCCATTCGTTTCTTGCTTTATTTGTAGTAAGCACGGTGCTATGTCTTTCGTTTTTGCCACAGCTGCTACGCAAGCCCCGTATTTTTTTGCGCAAATGGGGCCCTTACTTACTGGTTGCCGGGCTGCTGGCGCTACCGCAGGTACTCTGCTTTACACTGGGGCCGTCTGGTGCGCAGCATTTTATGCATTTTGCGTTCAACTGGGTCAACGCAGGCAAAGACAATTATTTTTGGTTTTACATCAAAAATATCGGCGTTGTTTACCTACTGATCACTGCAGCCCTTTTTTACGCAACCGGTAACCAGCGGCGTTTGTATGCTGGCGGGCTGGCTTTGCTGTTGCTTTGCGAAGTGGTGGTGTTTCAGCCCAATGCCTACGACAACAACAAACTGCTTTACATTTGGCACCTGTTCAGCTGCCTGCTGGCGGCAAACCTGCTGTGGGACCTTGCCACGCTGACAAACCACCGCGCCATTGCCACAGGCGCGGTCAGCCTTGCCGTGGTCTTTGCCACCTTCGGCTCTGTACTAAGTACAGGCCGGGAACTGGTGAGCAAATACGAGCAGTTTAACCAATGGCAGGTACAGGCGGCGGCCTATTTAAAGGCCAATACCCCGGCCTCTGCCCTTGTTCTCACCAGCGACAACCACAACAATGCCCCCGCCAGCCTTGCAGCGCGCACCATTGTATGCGGCAGCGGCAGTTATTTGTTTTTTCATGGGCTGGATTACACCGCACAATATGCAGCGATGCAGCAGATGTTCAGCGCCCCCAGCCGCGCGCTATTGGAGCAATGGGGTGTCGATTATGTGTGGTGTTCTTCGTACGAGCGCAGCCGCTGGCCAGACGCCGAAACATGGTATGCTGCCCATTACCCGGTATTTTACCAAAATGGCAGCGTGACAATTTACCAAATTGGCAACCCATCGTAATGAGGGCTGTTTGCCGCGGGGCACCACACTTCTGCCTTGCCCTTGGCATTCGATCTCCGGCTGCTGGCGCTCGGTGGGTTTTCTGCTTCATTTTTCAGCGTAAATACCCAGGATTTTTAAAATACAATCGCAAACAACAAAAACAACGCGGTATGGCAAGCCATACCGCGTTGTTTTTGTTTATCTTATTATTTATTTGCTGCAATAAACGGCAAAAATGCATCTAACTGTTCCTGCAAAAATTGCAGGCTCTGCGTTAGGTGCAGCACACCGTCTACCACCTGCTCGTATGCATTCGGGATGCGCAGACGGGGTGAATTCATCACACGCGCATTGATAAAGGTCAGCAGTGCTACCAGATGATCCTGCGCAATGCCGGTGCCCATCATGCTGGGCGCGATACCGCTGATTGCCACCGGTTTACCCAGCAAAACCTGTTTTTCGGCCTTACTGATTGGGCGGGACAGCCAGTCCAGCGCATTTTTTAATACACCGGGGAAATAGTGGTTATACTCCGGGGTAAAAATCCACACGCCATCTGCCTGCTGTACCTTGCTGCGCAGCGCCGCGACTTCGGCCGGGGCGGGGTATTCAACATCCTCGTTCATCATAGGAAGTTTGCTGATGTCCAAAATTTCAAAATCGGACTTCCCTGCACAAAGTGCCTGTGCCTGCTGCGCAAGTTGCAAATTTAGCGAGCCTTTGCGCAAAGAGCCGACGATTGCAACAATGCTGGGGTTGCTCATAAATCGTGTTCCTTTCTGCTATTTACGGAGTTACTTTTGGTTTTTGCGGCGCAATATTGCACCCGCCGGCAGCGGTTGCGGCACCGGCATAGTAAAGGGCATCATGGCGTGCGGAGTAGCTTCAACCAGTTCACCCTGCTCGTTTTTCAGCCACTCTGGTGTAAATAAAAAGGTGTCGCCATTCGGGCACAGTGCTTCAATCATCTGCCCTTGCAACAGCTTGCCACGCTGGGTGCAGGCGGCAATACCATCTTGCCACCCCTCTACCACCGCAACAATTTGCCAACCGCGCTCGTACCGGTCGTCGGTGACATTTTGCACCGCGTATTCTGGGCCAAGGTAAAAACCCGGCGAATACCGGCGGTGGCTGGCCTTTTCCAGCTCTGCCAGCGCTTCAGGCGGGCAAACACTGGCCGCCGCATCCGGCCCCAATGCGTCGATTGCACGGCGGTACGCGGCAGTGACGCTGGCGACATAATAAAAGCTTTTTGCACGGCCCTCGATTTTAAAGCTGTCTACCCCTGCCGCCGCCACCTGCCCAAGGAAGGGCGCCGCGCAGAGGTCCTCGGCGCTGAGGATATAACTGCCCTCTTCGTTTTCACCGATTTCAAAATATTCGCCGGGGCGCTTTTCTTCCACTAATGCATATTTCCACCGGCAGGGTTGCGCACAGGCGCCACGGTTACCGTCGCGCCCTGTCATATAGTTTGACAGCAGGCAGCGGCCCGACACGCTCATACACATTGCCCCGTGTACAAAGGCCTCCAGTTCCAGCCCCGGCGGGGTTTTTTGGCGCAGCGTGGCAATTTGCTGCAACGTCATTTCACGCGCCAGCACCACCCGCTTTGCCCCAAGCTCCCATGCGGCGCAAGCAGCAGCCCAATTGGTAATGCCCGCCTGCGTCGACATGTGAATTTCCGTTTTGGGCAACTGCTTTTTTACAAGGGACAGCACGCCCAAATCCGCCACGATGACCGCATCCGGCCCAATATCGGCAAGCTGCTGCAAATAGGCAGGCAGCCGGTCAATTTCCTCATTCGTCGGCATGGTATTAATGGTGACATACATGCGTTTGCCCGTAGCATGGCACAAGGCTACCGCCGTGCGCATTTCATCCGGCGTAAAGTTTTTGGGCGCACCTCGCATGCCAAAGCTTTCACCTGCAAGGTACACGGCATCGGCCCCGTACAACAAGGCAAAGCGCAGCCGCTCCATATCGCCTGCCGGGGCAAGCAGCTCCGGCTTTTTAATAGTATGCTGCATTATGCACCGCCGATCGACGCCTTCACCTCGGCATTGACCGACTTCATTTTTTGAATGTTGGCAAGGTGCTCGTCATAGGTTTTTGCGTAATAGTATTTGCCGGTCGCATCGGTGAGGAAGAAATAGTAGTCGTTCTCCTCCGGGTACAGCGCGGCCTTGATGGCGTCAATGCTCGGGTTGGATAGCGGCCCCGCCGGCAACCCGGTGCGCGAATTGGGGTCGTTATCGCCGGTGTAATAGGCATTCTCCATCGCATCCGGCACCTGCTGGCCCAGCGCGGCATAATAGGGGCGGATAAAATCAGAAATATAATACCACGTCACGTCGCTGCCCATTTTGGGATACGGGGAGCCCGGCTTTAGCCTGTTATGAAACACGCCCGAGACCCCCGGCATATTGGCGGGGTCGCCCGCTTCCTCCTGGATCAAGGAGGCAAGGGTGATCGTCTCACGCATCGAAAGGCCAAGCTCTTTCATGCGCGCGGTCATCTCATCGGTAAATTGGTCATTGAAATGCTGGTAAAGCTTTTCCACCATGTTGTGCACTGTATCGTCTTGATAGAACTCGTAGGTATCCGGGAACAGATACCCCTCCGCCTTCATAAAGGTATCGGGGTCTGTGTCGACTTGAGACCAGAACGGGATGTTTGAAAAATCGCCGTTGTTGGCTTCGTCGATAAACTCCTGTGCGGTACAAAGGCCTGCATCCTCCATTGCTTTTGCAAACTGGATCAGCGTGTTGCCTTCCGGGAAGGTGACCCGCACCACGTCCTGCCGTTTGGCCGGGGTTTGCAGCTCGGTAATAATGTCGTCATAGCTCATGCCCGGCCGCAGTGAAAAGGTGCCGTATTGCAGCGAAGGCCCGGTGCCGGTTTGCTTGAGGTACAACCTGAAAAACAGATCGGAATTGATAATGCCGGCCTCTTTGAGCGCCTGCGCTATCTCGGTGGGCGTTTCGCCCTGCTCTACAACGAACTGCTGGCTTTGCCCGCCCGCACCCGTACCGTCTACCTCTGAGCGATAATAAAAATACCCGCCGCCCAACACCAGCACGCCCACAAGCGCAAGGGCTACCAAGATGGTAAGAACTTTTTTCATGGTGGGATAACCTCTCTTTGCGCACACAGCGCGTTTTATTCAATATTGCCCGCTGCCGCGCAGGCTATTTTTACGGGTTAGAAATTGGGGTAAATTGAATTTTTTACCTTTTCGGCGGCCTCTTTCCCACGCAGTGCTTCTACCAGCGCAAGGCCAAACTCTAACGATACCCCTGCGGCACGGCCGGTAATCACCTTACCGTCGATTTCTACCGGCGCACCAGTAAAGCTACCATGCTTCATATGCTCGTACATCGTGGGGAACATGGTCGCTTTTTTATCATCCAACATGCCACTCGCATCCAGCACCCAAGGTGCCGCGCAAATAGCGCCCGCATAGGCCTCGGTGCCCTTGATGGTTTCAAGGCTGGCCGAGACCACGGCAGAATTTAACAGGTTGGTGGTGCCGGGCATACCGCCCGGTAGCAGCACCATTTCAGCGTCCTGTGGCAGTACAAAATCCCGGCCATCAATATCAGCCTCTACCACTACACCCGCACTGCTTTTTACCCGCGTGCCCGCAATACCCACCGTCGCCACTTCTACCCCGGCGCGGCGCAGCAAATCCAGCGGAAACATTGCCTCTACAATTTCAAACCCATCGGCCAAAAACTGATATACCATTCTAAAATCGCTCCTTTACAGCTGATGTATACCCCGCTAATCGCACATTAGCGACATCGTAAGTTCTTCTGTTAATCGCTTATCTGACAGCCATTTCAGCATACCATACGGGCGCTGTTCGCCCTCGCCCAAAAACAGCTCGCCAAAATGCGGCAGCTCTATCGTTGCTTCAAAGCAACTGCTTTTTTGCCTTGCCGCTTCTAAAATTTGCGTTGCAGCATAGTTGCTTTCTGCCGCAAGCTCGCGAAACACCATGGTGTCACGCTGCACAAAAAACACACCGTACCCCTGCTCGGTCTGCACTGTAGTAGCCCCGCTGGTGTACAGGTTTTGCACCATAGCGGCATGTGGCTGTGCGGCAAACGCAACATAGGGGCGCGGCAAAAATTGTTCGCGTGCCGCGGCAAGGCGCGGGGCAGTTAACGTATCGAAATCGGCTTTTACCCAAAGGTTGGGCTTGACCTCTTTTTTTACAAGGCGGTGGGTAATCAGGGTTTCGTACCCCAGTTTTTCGTAAAACCCGAACAGAGGCTCGTTTGCGGGTACCAGCACCGTAAACGCGGCACCGACACCGGCAAGCTGTTGTTCCAGTGTTTGCAACAGCTTGCGCATGATGCCCTTGCCCCGCAGCTCTGCACGGGTGTTCAGCCCATATAAGTAAAACCCGCGCAAAGCGCCCAGTGTAACGGGCACAGCACAGGCCGAAGCCGCAATCTGGCCGCCCTGATCTTCAACATAAGTGTGGTCAAACCCTGCGAATTTGTCAAATACAAAATTACTAAACTCAGGTCCATCCCCAAACGCCTGCTGCCACAAATCATTCAGCACGGGGCGGTCTGCCTGTGTTGCGATACGCATACAAATTCCCTCTCTCTGCTGCCGGGTTTATTGTTCGTTTTTCAAAACGATCTGATATTTTTTGGCAAGAAACGCCGGGTTATATGAAAGTTTTGCCTTGCGCAGCCCCTCTTCGCCAAGGTCCTCTTCGCGGTTGATATACAAAAATTCATTGCCGACCGAACGGGCAAAATCGCGGTTGATAATGGCATAGGCACCATTGACATCGTGCCATGCCTTTTCTACCTGCGTGTTCAGCATATTCGCAGAAAGGCGGCTACCGTAGCAAAAAGCCACCACTTCGCCACCGGTGCGGATCAAACCACCCAACAGTTCAAGCTCCAGATAGTGATTGAGCACCATTTCAATGGCACGGTGTTCGCGTGCAAGGCCGGGCTCGGTATTACAGCCGTTTACCTCGCACCATTTGCGGTTAAACGCGCGCACCTCTTCGATGTTGTCCGGGCCAATCGTCTCAAATGTATAATCTGGGTGTTCTTTGATAAACCGGCTGATGTGGTTGCGCTTTTTTTGAAATTTTTTGCCGGGCAGCTCCTGCAAATCGGTTGCAAGGTATACATAATCCTGCATGTCGCGGGTCTGCGTAAATTCAAACTGGCCGGGGAACAGCGCCTCAATTTTGGGCACCTCGGATTCTGCAACCCCATAAAACATCGGGTTTTTGCCGGCCAATGTTGCGTCCTCTACACAGGCTTCAATCACCGCTTTCAGGTCGGTGCCGCCGGTGGGGAACAAAAAATGATGATGGGTACGGCCAATGTTGCGTGCAACTACATACCCTTTATATTCGGCAAGCTTGGTCTCGTAAACATGGCTCCACATATAAACGTTCGCAAACGTGTATTCACAGGTCTCAAAACCGGAGCGTTCCAGCAGCGGGCGCACCCACTGGCCGTCCTCCGGTGTAATTTCATGAAATTCCATCTTTCTACTATCCCTTCTTTATTTCCATTTGGCGGGCCGCCTTACAGCGCCTGCCGCACAGCGGCCCATACCTGCTGTGCAATTTCATCTACGCCGCGCAGTGTGGCCCCTTGCATACAATCAATGCGGTGCCACCCCAGCTTTTGGGCGCAGTATTCTGCCGCGGCGTGGCACTGCTCAAGGTAGGCAATGTCCCGCTCGTGGATGTCTTTTTTTTCTTCCTGACCGCCGTAACGGCCGCTCATCAGCCTGCCGCTGACCTGTGGCTCTACCGCAAGGTACAACACACCGTCCGGCTGCGGGATGCCGATTTTTTGATATTCAAAATCAAACAGCCAATCAAGGTAGTCGCCCCACCCGCTTTGCGGCAGTTTGGCACACTGGTGCACCGCATTGGATGTGGTGTACCGGTCTGCCACCAAAACACCGCCCTGGTCGTAAAAAGGGCCCCAGTCGGTTTTGTACCCCGCATAGCGGTCTACCGCATAAAAAGTAGAGGCCGCATAAGGGTTCACATCCTGCGGGTGGCTGCCAAACGTACCAGCGAGGTACATTTTAACCAGCGCGCTGGAATCTGACGCATAGTTGGGGAAGCTGATCTGGCGGCTTTGCGCGCCTTGCTGTTGCAACGCCTGTTGCAGCAAGGCGCTTTGGGTGGCTTTGCCAGACCCATCGATTCCTTCGATCACAAATAATTTACCCATTACTAACCCACCAACTTTTTTCAATGCTTTTCACTCGCCCCACATTTTCGCCTGCTTTTGCAGCGGTTTTGCCTACAGGCAGGGCCGCTGATAAAGGGCGGGCCTGCCCGTGGCAAACAATGCGGGGCCACGGGGTAAGCCTGCCGTGGCACTTTATTGCTTTTGGCCTACATTTGCAGCGGGCCGCAACATATTTTAAAAACAGTTTCTTCTAACGTAAGTTCAGATAAACCCATGTGGGGCCTGCCTCTTATCCGTGCCTGCCGTGCCCGCTTTGATACAGGGGCAAAGCAACGCCGGATATTCTGCACGAAATGCCATGAAAAACGCCTCTGTAAAGGCATGTGTCAGGCAAATCCCGTAAACACTTTTCTGGGTATTACCATCTGTGCCAGCAACGGTATCTCACTACACTTTTTCAAGTGGCGCGTAGTTTGCCATTGTTTTTTTAATGCCCACCCGCTCAAACCGAATTTCTACGATCGTATCCCCTGCAATTGGGGTAACTTTCAGTACCGTGCCGCGGCCAAACACCTTGTGCTCTACCACGTCCCCGGCGACAAACGCCGCTTTTATGTTTTTTGGTTTTGGGGCACTGCTTGCCCCGGCAGCAACAGACGCCGCCGTGCGCTGGGGGGCATCATCCCCCGCAAGGGTACTGCGGCTGATAAAGCTGCGGAACGACTGAGCTTCTTTTGTGGTTTTTCTGGCACGGATTTCGCTTGCCGGTGGCCGATGGGTGGCATACCCCAAGGTCGGGCTCTCTTCCACACGCATAGCCTCTTCGCCGATTTCTTCCAAAAAGCGAGATTGCGGGTTGCGGCGCGTCTGCCCAAAGATCATACGGGTGTGCGCGCACGAAAGGTACAGCCTTTTCTTGGCACGGGTAATACCAACATAGCAAAGACGGCGCTCCTCTTCCAGGTCATCTTCCGAGTAGCGGCTCATTTCGCCGGGGAATACCCCTTCTTCCATGCCAATCAAAAACACGTAGTTGAACTCAAGCCCCTTGGCAGAGTGCATGGTCATCATGACCACCTTGTCTGCGTCCTCATCCAGCCCATCGAGGTCTGAAATCAACGCGACCTCTTCCAGGTAGCCCTCTAACGTGGCATCTTCGCCCTTTTCCTCTGTATACGTTTTCACCGAGGAAACCAGCTCGCCCAAGTTCTCCAGCCGGGTGCGGCCCTCTTCGCCCTGCGCCTCCAGCATCTGGCGGTACCCGCTGCGGTCAATCACTGTTGAGACCAGCTCATCCAGCATACTCTCTGTCGCGGCCTGTGCCAACTCTTCATAAATGGAGTAAAACGCTTTCAGTGGTGTCAGCGCGCGGGCCAGCGCGGGGTAATCCTGCGCATTGGCAACGACATCCAGCAGGCCACAGCCAAGCCCCTCGGCAATCGAGGCCGCAGCGTCCAAAGTTGCCGCGCCAATTTTGCGCGCGGGTTCGTTGATAATGCGGCGCAGCCGTAAATCGTCGCGCGGGTTTGCAATGACCGACAGATACGACAGAATATCCTTGACCTCTTTGCGGTCAAAAAAGCGCCTGCCACCCACAATTTTGTAGGGGATACCGGCGCGTGCAAAATACATTTCAACCGGGTTCGACTGCGCGTTCATGCGGTAAAGCACTGCGTGGTCACGCAAATTTGCCCCTGCCTTGAGGTTTTCCCCAATAATAGAGGCGATATGCGCCGCTTCATCCTGCTCGTTTTCAGCGCGGTAAAGCTGCACTTCGTCGCCATCGCCGTTGGCTGTCCACAACGTTTTGCCCTTGCGCCCAACATTGTTTTTAATCACGCGGTTTGCGGCATCCAAAATACTGGAGGTCGAGCGGTAATTCTGCTCTAGACGCACCACTTTAGCACCGGGGAAACTTTTTTCAAAGCTGAGGATGTTTTCGATCGTCGCCCCACGAAACCGGTAGATACTCTGGTCATCATCGCCAACGACGCAAATGTTGTTATGCCCGGCAGCAAGCAAACTGACAAGCTGAAACTGCGCGATACTGGTGTCCTGATATTCGTCTACCAAAATATAACGCCAGCGGTTACGGTAATATTCCAGCACATCCTTGTGGTCTTGCAAAAGAAGCACGGTCTGGTAAATCAGGTCATCAAAATCCATTGCACCGGCAGAGGCAAGGCGCTTTGCATAACCCTCGTATGCCGTGGCGACCAATTGAGCACGGTGGTCACTGCCCGCCGCCGCGACTGCCTGTGACGGGCCCACCATTTGATCTTTCAGGCGGCCAATGGCCGAAAGCGCTGCCTTTTGCGGCAAAAACTTATCATCAATATTATACTGCTTATAGACTTCTTTCATTGCCCGCAGAGAATCGTCACTGTCATAAATAGTAAAGCTTTTGGGGTACCCCAGCCGCTCGGCATCCCGCCGCAAGATGCGCACACAGGCAGAGTGGAACGTACTTGCCGTGATTTCGCCCGCATCGGCGGCCCCCAGCATTGTTTCAAGCCGCGTACGCAGCTCCCCTGCCGCCTTGTTGGTAAAGGTGATTGCAAGGATTTGCCATGGCCGCACAGCGCCCACTGCCAACAATGGCAGCAGTTCTTTATTAGGCCGTCCACCGTCTTCCAGCAGGGCCTGCAATTCTTCTATTTCTTTTTGCGTTACGGTACCAAACACACGATCACTGTCGTGCGCCGTGCCAAACCGCACCAGGTTGGCAATGCGGTTGACCAACACTGTGGTCTTACCGCTGCCTGCACCTGCCAGGATCAACAAGGGGCCATCCACCGTAAAAACCGCGTCCTTCTGCACCGGGTTGAGCTTGCCAAAACTTTGCTCAATTACCTGCTGACGCAGGGAACAAAACCTTTTTTCCAATTCACTGCCCATCTGACACCGCCTATATTATTTTCATACCATCCACGTATACTATACTGAATTATTATACCACAATCCCCCCAAAAGGGAAAGCCCCACACTACGGATTCAAAGCCACGTGGGCACCACAAATCACCGAAAGGCGGGTAAACAGCAACACCTTTCTTTTTTAAGTTGCGCCGGTTTTACGGTTTTTGAAACCTAATTTTTTTATTAATTTTTATATATTACTTTAAAAATTATTGACTTTATTGTTTTTTACTGTAATTTTTAAGTATATTTGCTATAATTCATTAAAAAGGAGGGCTTTCCATGGATAAGACCGACCACTTACTTTTGGCAACACTGAAACAAAACAGCCGGGCCAGCGCTTCAGAGCTTTCGCGCCTTGTGCACCTGTCGGTGCCGGCCGTTACCGAACGGCTGCGCAAGCTGGAGCAAACCGGTGTGATAGAACAGTACAGCATTAAGCTAAACCGGGCTGCCACCGGCCATAAGCTGACTGCCTTTGTATTTGTGACCCTGGAGCAAACCGCACAAGTACTGCCGTTTCGCAAAAAAATCGTGCAAAACCCGCTTGTTCTGGAATGCCACCATATTGCCGGGCAGGCGGATTATCTGTTAAAAGTCGTCGCTGCCGACACAGAGGAGCTGGAGGATTTTTTAATGAAGCAGTTGAAAGTGCTCAGCGGAGTGCGTTCCAGCAATACAATCATTTGCCTTTCTACTTTGAAAGAAGAATTTAACGTGTAAGCAGAGGTGCGCTGTAAAAAGGAGGAGTTTGATGATTTACTGGAAAGGCTTGCGCTTTGGCCTGTTGTTGCAGCTTGCGGTAGGCCCGGTATGCCTGTTTGTCTTTAGCAGCGCCGCCCGGTATGGCACTGCCGTTGCTTTGGCGGCTGTTTTGGGCGTTGCCCTTGTGGATGCTGCCGAAATGGCACTGGCCGCAGCGGGGGCTGGCCGTTTACTGCAAAAAAGCAAAAAGGTAAAGCGTACCGCCGCGGTAACCGGTGCCGCCGTACTTGCTGTGTTTGGCCTTTCTATGGTCACCGGGGCCTTGGGGTTTTCTTTGTTGCCCGCCGTGCACCTGTTTAGGCCCAGTGTTGGCAACCTGTTTTGGCAGGCAGTACTGCTAACGGCAGCAAACCCACTGACGATCGTGTTTTGGGGCGGTGTTTTTACAAGTGAGCTTACCCAGCACCAGCTTACCCCCCGTAGCCTGATTGGCTTTTGCGCTGGGTGCGTGTGCGCCACCCTGTTTTTTTTATCTGCTGTGGCGCTGCTGGGCGGTGTGGTGGACGCACTGTTGCCTGCTATTGCAAATACCATTTTAAATGCCTTGGTGGGCTGTGTGCTTGTTGTACTTGGCACTAGCCGGGCCCTGCGTGCAGCATACACAAAAAATTCTGTTTAAAAAAGGCTGTGTACCCCATAGGGCGCACAGCCTTTTTTTGATATGGTTTATGTTTTAAAAAGCAATTTTTAAAAATGCGGCAGCGTGTGATAAATAAACACACAGGTAAGCAAAATACTGTATAAGCAGCACATGCTGACATACAGTTTTTTCTTTTTGGGCGATTTGATTTTTGCCGAAAACAAAACGACCAACGCACAGGCAATTGCGACGCCCACCACATCGATAAAACTGCGCAGCAGGTAAACCTGATCGCCGGGAATCACTGTGTTCAACAGCCTTGCAATGGGAAACCCCAGCAGATTTGCTGCTGGAACAATCAGAATAGGCAGCGTCGCCACCGCATAGTCCGCATTGCCGCTGCGCACAAAAATAGCAAGAATACAGACCGTAACCCCTAAAATAGCTACACTTTCTGCAATCATACGACGCGCCTCCTCTCTTGACAGGCTTTATTTTACCTCAAAATAAATTTTTCGTAAAGCTTTTCTTGACTAAACGCACAAAATTGTTATAATAGTAAATGTCGCTTTGGGGGCGGCATTGTTAAAATGCTACTGTGGCTCAGTTGGTAGAGCAGCTGATTCGTAATCAGCAGGTCGCCGGTTCAAGTCCGGCCAGTAGCTCCAGAAAAGACATGCTTTCTTGCCAACAAGAGGGCATGTCTTTTTGATTATGAAAGCTACCGTGTATCTCAAATAAGGCTAAACGAATGCTACCATTAAAGTATTACTTAAACAAGCCAGTTCCGAATAGCCGGCTTGTTTTGTGTATGAAAAGAGGTCAAACATGAAAAGCAAAAAGCAGATCATTGATTTTATTAAAAAACAACATGTCGCTTTCATTGCTTCTGTAGACAATGGTGGGTTTCCCAATGTGAAAGCCATGCTGATGCCGCGCAAAATAGAGGGTAATGATTTTTACTTTACCACAAACACCTCCTCCATACGGGTAAGCCAATATAGGAAAAACGAAAAAGCGAGTATTTATTTTTTTAATAAAGGATGCTTTCATTATGAAGGGGTTATGCTTATTGGCACAATGGAAGTGCTGGAAAACGCCGAAATAAAGCAAACTGTTTGGCGAATGGGCGACAAGATGTTTTATAAAAAAGGTGTAACCGACCCCGACTACTGTGTGTTAAAGTTTACGGCTACTAAAGGCCGGCATTATCTGGATTTGAAAACAGAAAGTTTTGATTTTTAAATCATTTTTTATGGCATTGAGGTGCCTAGATTAAAAGCCTGTAAACTTATGTTTACAGACTTTTTTGTAGTTATATAAAGTGCACAATATAGCCATAAAGTTACACCCCACACCCTGTTTTACAAAATCAAGGTGTAATGCCATGCCTTTCGCTGCTCTGGCAGCAGAGGTAAAAAGTCTCCCACAATAAAAACGAACAACACTGAACGGCATTTGCATATTTCAGATATCATTTTTAAACTATTGCTGCTCTTTTAAAACCGCCCGATGTTCCTGCTGATCCGCTTTTGCAGTGTAAACGACGGTGTTGCCACTTATGGTAAACGACTGGACTGATTCCTCTGTAAGTTTTCGCAGTGCCCCATCCGATAGGCTTGCTGCGTACAACTGGTTTTGTTTTAGCCGGTTGATAAAAACGATTTCTTTTTCAGTAAGCAAAAAGGACTGCGTGATGATACCGTAACATTCCCCCTTTTTGCCGGTACGCACATCGTACTGCATCAGCTGAGATTTTTCATTGATATAATAAATGCACGTGCCGTTATAAGAAAGGGATTTCAGCACCGGCACTTCGATAATTGTTTTGGCTTTGCCACTTACCTTGTTTACTCTGGTTACTGCCCCATCGTTTACGAGATAAAAATATTGGTCACCAAGAAAAAACGCCTCTATTGATCGAAACGGTTCTACCTGTTGTTCACTCGGCTGCCCGATACCCAAAAACGCATCCCGGTTTGCGTCCAGGCTTCGTTCAAGAACTACTCTTTGTGAAAAATCCCGGGTATCCACCTCGATGATGGAAAGATGCTCTGAGACGGACAGAAACCCCGTTTGGGTGGATTCAATTTGCATGTAATAAATAAACGGCCCCTGCCCAGTCATGGTTTGCGCTACCTTTATGTTGTCCTGCATGGGGTCGCGAATGGCCCGCTGTTCTTGCCCTGTTGCCTTGTTTTCCATCATCCATGTGGCTTCCTCAGTATTGGGGTTTTCTACAAAAAAACGGTAGTCGTCATTTTCATAAAAATTGCGCTGTTCTAAATTAAATAGTACCTGTTTGGGTGCATTGTTTGGTGCCGAACAGCCAGAACATACTGACACCGCTGCACACAGCGCCAGCAGGCACGTGGCCCTTTTTGCATTGCAAAACGACCTTTTGCACCACACATTGGTGTGCTTTTTCAGGATGACGGCAACCATCAGCACCAGTAAGCACAAATTAACCCCTAAGAGCATCCACCTTGCCCTGCCGCCAATTTCCCTGAATAACAGCGTCTTTTCCTGTGTCACGGCATCGTACTGGTATTCGTTGCCCCGAAAAAAGCCGGTAGAAACCAGTAGCCCAAGCGGCCCTGGCAAAAAATATTTAGTGGATGACCTTGTAAGCCCATATTGCGGTAATAAAAGCACCGCCGTACTGGTAAACAGTGTTAGCGCATACTTTTTTACGCACGCAGAAACAAATAAAATCAGCATAGCAAAGCTTAAACTGCCCAGTAGTTTGCCCGCAGAAATTTCAAAAAACGCGCCTGCGAGTGTTGCCCGCCTTGTAGAGGTTGCAAAATACGGCAGGCTTTGTAGTGGGTAATCGCCATGCGGCAGCCCATACTTCCATTCGTAAAACACAACTTGCAAGCTACTGTTCATCAGACAAAGAGCACAAACCACAAGCATGGCAAGCGCTAGTTTGCATCTGGCGCTATGCCGCCCCCCCTTGGGCCCTGTCTTAATTAAATCATCCATTTTGTTTTCGTATTCCTGGCAAAGTACCGGGGTGATCAGCAGCAGTAAAAGCAACACAAAAGACAAGTCAAGGCTGTCGTGGGCAAGCAAGCCGTCCCAGCCATTGGTAGAAAGGAACCACCGGTTTTCGGTGTTTTCGCGAATGCCGTTATACTGCTGATACAAAAGCTCGAAACCTTTTTGGTAACGCACGGCTTTTTCATCTGCGGCGACCTTGGCAGAAAATTCTCTTTCGGTCAGTTTCCCATCATAATAGTCACTATACAATCTTTGCAGTTCGCTGTTTGCCTGTGCAATTCGCCCCGCTTCTTTTGCCAGAAACGCCTCTGTTTCACTGGTGCACCTGCCTTCTACCTGTTGCAAATAGTACTGATATGCCTCTTTGTTTTGCTCTGTTTCACTGTTTTTCGGGGCATCAAAGATAAAAAGCACGGCAAAGCTTAAAGCCACATAACAAAGCACCAGCAACAACCCTTTTTGATGCCAAAACATCTTTTTACATTCAACCCGCATTCAGCCGCCCCCCTTTCCCCGTCACCTCACTTTTTCGCATAGTCACTACAAGCAGGCCCATAAAAGTGCCTGCCCAAAGTATCGCCATCAGCAGCGCTGCAAGATAGCTTGGCACCGGCAAACCAAACAGGTTTACAAATTCTGCTTTGCGAAAAAGCTCCCGGTTTACCATCAGCACAAACGGGTTTGTCACCTTTGCCCACAAATGGCCAGAGTTTATAAATTCTCCCTGCCAAAGGATTAAGCCAAAGGCCCCGACCAAACTGACTACAAAGGGAAACAAGGCATTTTTAAATAAGTTTGATAACAATAAAATAGCAGCCCCAAGCACCAGCATCCCCGCCGTTTTAACTGTACCGGAAAGTAATGCATATTGGCCCAGTGACAGGCTTAAGGGCGTATCTGCAAAATTTTTAACCGCATACAGCGGGGCCAAAGCCCCCTTAAAAGAACCAAACACGGCAGAAAAGGCAAAAAAATCAAGCAGCCAAAACCAGGTACAGATGGCAATTACAAAAATCGCAGATGACAACAACTTTGCCGCAACTGTTTTGGCACCGCCATATTCCGTCGTCAGCAGTAACACATCCATTTCTGTCTGCTTTTCTGATACGAACACCCCTACTAAACCATACACGCAAAGCAAAAGCGCTAAAAAAGAAGAAAAATCGTAATTGAGATAATACTGATACATTTCTGTGAAAGCAAAGGCACCCACTTTTCGCCCACTGAAGCACTCTGCAATCAGGGCGCTCTTGCGGCTTTCATACTGGTTGTCGACTGAACTGTAAAAGCTGATATTCTCTTTTGCTGCCAAAACGACTTTGCTGGCATAGCTTTGATATAGATAGTCATACTCCATTGGCAGCACAAAACAGCGGCGGAAGAAATGATAATCAGTATACACGTTACCGGTAAACGTGTCAGGGTCGTCGGTCCTTGTGCTTGCCGTCAAATCTGCCACCTTCGCTTCGATGGGGCGGTAGATGGCTAGTAGCTGTTCTATTTTATCCGTTGTAATTTCACCCGAAAAGTCGCCATAAAAGCCCCAGTAAAGCTGCTTTATCTGCATGCTCTGTTGCATGCTGCACCCGCGGGCAAACAGGGAGTTTTCGGCGTAAATGCCATAAATTTTGCCGATGCTGACGAGCGAAAATACCAGCAAAGCAATTAGGATGGACGGCTTTGCAAAGTGCTTGCGGTACTCAAAACCGATCAACTTTACCATTGCTCCCCCTCCCCAAAGTGATAGAGGAACACATCTTCTAAATTTGCCTGCACCGGCACTGCCTGTGCAGGCCTTTCATCGCCAATAATGCGCAGGTGAACGCCATCCTGCTCGCGCAGCATATTGCTGATTTTTAAACTGCCAAGCTTTTCATCCAGCGCCTCCGCCGGCACTGTGAGTGACCACACTTTATTCTCCATGCTTTGGATCAGCGCGCGTGGCGGGGCCTGCATCAGCAGTTGCCCCTGTTTGAGCAAGATAACCTCGTTCGCGATGAATTCAATGTCTGACACGATATGCGTCGCAAGTAAGACCGTACGGCCCCGGGCAAATTTTGTGATCAGGTTGCGAAACCGGATTCTCTCTTGTGGGTCAAGCCCTGCGGTGGGTTCATCCAAAATCAAAATATCCGGGTCGTTCAGCATGGCCTGCGCAATGCCGACACGCTGGCGCATCCCACCCGAAAGCGCACCAATTTTTTTATGGCGCGCGTCGCCTAAATGCACGGTTTCTAAAAGCTCGTTTACCCGCCGGTTACCATCTGGCTGCAAAACGCCCTTCAGCGCACACATATACTGCAAAAACTCCTGCACTTCAAAATTTTTATAAAACTGCGGGTATTGCGGCAGGTACCCCACGCGGGCCAAAAAGCCCACACCCAGTTTTTTCACATCCACACCGTCAATCAGCACCTGCCCGGCATCACTTTTTACAATGCCAACAAAGATGTTGATCAAGGTGGTTTTACCCGCACCGTTTGTCCCCAAAAGGCCGTATACGCCCTCTTGCAGCTCGGTAGAGAATTCTTTCAATGCATAGTTGCCCTTATACTGTTTTGTAATACCCTTGAATGTTATTTTCATGGCCCCTCCTGTAAAAGTGCGGCATCAAAATGAAAAAGTCGTGATTTTGGTGTCCACTGTCTGCTGCCTTCGGCCTAAAAGCACGATGCAGGTTTTGGTATCATCTAGCACACAGAGCATGGGGTCGTTTATGCTATACAGGTCCTGCCCGTCATTAGAGATGCTCTCTTCTTTTACCATCGACCCTGAGTCCGTGTCATAAACCCGGACAATCCAACCGTCTTTGCCTGCAATAGAGGATGCAAAATACCGCCCGTTATCAGAGCCATAAACGTTTCCGCCCTCTTTGGGGTCAGACAAATTATAAATTTTCTGTTCTTTGCTTTTGCCGTCCATCACCATCATGCGGCCGGAGGCCGTTTTAAAATCTTCGGCAACCAGCAGCTTTGCCGGGTAACTGATAAGTTCTTTAGGGGCATAACCCTCTGGTTTTATATTAACCAACCCGCTACCGTCCACATTCACGGTGCCAACGGTGTCAAAGGATGGTTTATCAGAAACAGCAGGCACATCAAGGCTCTGTGCTTTAAAAGCGATGGTGTAGCCGTCATTTGTAAAGCCCAATTGCTCAATCACTGAAAGCCCAAGGCGGGCCTCTTCGTCTTGCGCGGCCAAATCAATCAGCTTTGTGGTTGTTTTGTTAACGCGGTTATAAAGTGTCAGCCCCTGCAATGTTGCAAATGCAATGCTCTTGCCATCCGGTGCCACTGCAATGGCCTGCGTATCGATTAAAAGCTCCCCCTCCGGCACAAGCCCGGAAAGCGCGATCTCCTCTTGTTTTTCAAGCTGATCATCATAAATGACAGCACGAATTTCGGGGGCGCCACCGGCCTCTATCAGCCCACCGGTGACCTCCTCTGCAGCGGCCTGCCCAACAATGGCATAACCGCTGTTAAATGGTATTACACGCAGCTCATCCAGCCCCTCTTTTGGTGCGGTGGCAACAATTTCGCCTGTTGCAAGGTCGTAAAGTGATATCTGGCTAGCAACCACCAACACCTTACTGCCCTTTGCAGGGTAGATTCCTTCAATTTTGCCTTGCAAACCGCCCCAATTTGCTTTTACTGCAACGGGGGCCGCTGTGTTTTCACAGGCACTGCCGGTTTGCGCTGGCAGTGCCTGCCCGTTAACATCGGACTGCGGGTGTGGGTTGGTGTTTTGTGCACAGCCTGACAAAACGAAAACCAGGCACAGGGCGATACTCAAAAGTGTTTTTTTCATGTTTGTTCTCCTTGTTATTGATATAGTAAAACCGAAGCGGTCTTTTTTAAGAATATCCCGTCTTCCCAAAGCTCCTGCACATTACACAGGGTAGAAACCACATAAAAGGTATTCAAGTCCTCAAGCTGTGAAAGCTCGAGATCCGCTTCAATCACCGAAACATTGCCCTTGGTCAGTACCGTTTCAAACGACGTGGTTTGCCCGTCTGCTAGGGCCCCGTGGTTGATATAAAACGTGCTGCGGTACCGCGCACCCGGGTAACCCACTATTTGAAACGTGATATGAAGTGTTCCATCCTGATTCACCTGCAGATTACTGAGCAGCCCACCCTCACCGTCAAAGAACTGCTGCGCAAAAACCTGTTTATTCAGCATTTCCAAATTGACATTCTGCATGCCGGAATAAATCGAAAGGCTGTCAAGATATTCTTGTGTAACTGGCTGCGTAGATTGTTTGACATTTTGTAGTTGCAGATACTTTGGCAGTTCGCTGCTGCTTGGGTTTTGCGCATCTGCTTCAAATGTAAGCTCGTATTCACCGGCAAGGGTGTCATGGTACATCCCATAGCTGCTGGTATTTTTCATATCCGGCATAAAAGCGGGTGCATATACACTGACAATCATCAATGACAGGGTATCCCCCTTTTTTCCGGTCACTGGCTCAAAGAGGATAGAAAACGGGTATTCTTTATCGTTTTCCTCTAGATTCATCGTGTGCATGGTCCGATACACAGCGTCCGTATCTGTCTGATATGGTTGCGAGACACCATCCACAAAAACAAGAAAACCGACGTTTTTTGCCTTACCGCTTGCAGAAACCTCATACGGAATGCTCATCATCCCTCCCTGATAAACAAAAGGCAGTTTGTTACCGTTTTCATCCCGGTTCATGCTTGTGGGGCCATGCCCAATGCTGCCAAGGGTGCCGTCTGGCACTTCGCTTGCATCCTCGAAAGGGTTTGTTTCTGAAGAAACTGCCCCATTACTAGGGGTACTGCTTGAGCTGTTTTGTTGTGGGGCACAGCCCGCTACTGCAACAGCCAGCAGTAAAAATAACAGCAATATAGATATTTTTTTCATAAGTCTCCTCCAATGAGATGTTTATATGCATTTTAATTATAGACGATTGTCTATAATTGGGGCGCACGACCACCTTGTTTTACAAAGCGGTGGCCGTATTTCAGTTTTATGTTTATCAGTTATCCCCCGGAACCAGCTGGTAAAACTCTGGGCCGTACGTCTGCTCTTGGCGCACTACTGCCTGAGGGCTTTCACCAGCGGGGATCAACTGATTAGACGGTAAAACGCTGGCATCGGTGCCTTGCCCCTTTAAATCGTCCTGCTTTGTATTGGGCAGGGCCGTTGGGGCGCTAGCGGTAGAACTACTTTTTATCGTGCTCACCACCCCGGTTTGGCTCTGCTGCCGGTCTTTACTTGTATCAATCACCGTCGACGCAGGCGTTAACGCAAAGGCAGTGGTGCCACAGAGCGTAATTGCAAAAACGACCAGAAACAGCACCGGCGAAAAACGTTTCTTGCGCAGATCCATCATGGCATGAATTCGTTTTTTCATGCCCCTTGCCCCGCTGTAAAAATTTGTGGACAGCGCTGTTTTATAAACGTTGCGGTTTCGGATGGTGCCAATAATCGATTCTCCATATTGTGCACGCGCTTTTGTTCCAAACCCTTTAAGCACTTCTTCGTCACAAGAAATTTCGCACAAATTAAGGGCTTCTTTTACAGCAAAATGAATGAATGGGTTAAACCAATGAAGGGCAAGCGCCGATAACATCACAATTTTGTACCACAAATCTTTGCGCTTAATATGCACAAGCTCATGCTTGAGGATTAGCCGAAGTTCATCCAAAGAAAAGACATCTGGCGGCAACAACACCACAGGCCGAACCAGCCCGACCACCATTGGGGTTTTGATACAGGCACAGCGCTTCACCGGTACCTCTTTTTTGATGTGCAGCCTAGCCTTTGTGTATTCAAAAATCTTCAATAGCGCAGGGTCTTTTACCTCTTCGCTCCAGCGTTTTGCCGCTGACAAAAAGCGTAAATGTGAAACCAAGTGCCAGATGATAAAAGCAGCAGCACCTACCGCCCAAAGCAGTTGTACATACTGAAACCAGCCCCACTCTGCCACGGTATTGGCAACAACTGCACTAGATACCACTTGCCTTTGGTTTTGTGGTATCACTGCCTGTAAAAACTGGGGCAGCTTTAATTTTATATTCCCCCTGATGGGCAAAATTAAAGCCGCAAAGACGACTGCCCATACATAGTAGCGGCATCTGGCGGAATATCGGCGCCCGAATACCGGGGAAATAAATAGCATCAACAATACGATGACCGAAAGTTGCAAAGAATTTTGAAGATAAATAAAAAACAGCTCTCGCATGATCATTCACTCCGCTTTTTTAACCATTTTGAAAGTTCGTCCAGGTCCGATTCTTTTAACTCTTTCCCATCATACAAGGTATCCACAAGGCTGATGATCGAGTGGTTGTGAAACCGGTCTATAAAACTGCTGGTCTCAAATTTTAAATACTGCTCTTTGTCCACCAGTGGATAATAAGTGCGCTCTTTGCCGTTTTTTTCTGTGCGCAAAAAGCCGCGGTCAACCAACCGAAGCAGCAGCGTAATTAAGGTTTGCAGTCGCCACTCTTTTTTGTTGCCCAATTGCTCCATTAACATATTTGTTGTAATAGGCGGTTCATTCTGCCATACGGTTTTCATCACTTCAAATTCCGCATCCGGCAATTTTTTAAGATTGCTCATACCTTCACATCCTATACGGTTGTCTATATTCAATATTATACAGTTGTCTATATTTAATGTCAACCGGTATTTTTTCGCTGTATTTCGTTTTTCTGCTGCGCGCTTTGCCCGTTTTTGTATTGACAAAATAAGTTTTATATGGTACCATCCTATATAAAACAATATAAGACGGGGGCGGTACCACGAAAAAGACAGAGGGCGGTTTTCTGATCTCTCAAATCAAGCATATAAGTGACAGAGTTTTTCAAAAAATGTTGTCTCGCACCGGCTTTGATACGCTAAACGGCGCGCAGGGGCGCATTTTGTATGTGCTTTGGCAACAGGATGGTATTTCAATGGGCGAATTATCGCAAAAAAGCGGGCTTGCAAAAACGACCCTCACCAGTATGCTTGACCGCATGGAAAAATCCGGTTTATTGCTGCGTGTACCCGACAAATTTGACCGGAGAAAAACTCTTATTACACTCACTGAACACGCGCGTTCTCTTAACAAAAAGTATGAATGCGTATCTGACGACATGAGCAAGGTTTATTACAAAGGCTTTTCAGATCAGGATATCGATACTTTCGAAAATTTTTTAAAGCGCATTTTAGAAAATTTAAAAGAAAATGAGGAATACAAATGAAACAATCCGTACCTGTATCCAATGATTTTTGCCCGCAGACCCTGTTTCTCTATGGTACTTACAAAGAGGATGGTACTGCAAATTTCGGGCTGTTTTGCTGGTTCAGTTATATTTGGGATAAACAACTGGGTGTCATGGCATGCATTGGGGGCGACAAGCTGACAAAAGAGCGTATTTGTAAAACCAAGGTTTTCTCTGCTAATCTGGTAACGGAGCCATTGCTGCCACTGGCCGACACTATGGGGAATACAGATGGAAATAAAATCGATAAATCCACCATTATTTCAGCAGTAGAAAAAGGGCAAAAGCTCAATGTCCCTGTTTGGGCTGAAAGCCCCCTGGCTTTTGAGCTTGAAGTACAACAGACGATCCCTCTTGATGGCGGTGAGGTTTTTCTATGCAAAATTTGCAATGTGCTCGCAGATGAAACCCTGTGCAACAAAAATAAAAGCATTGAAGAGCGAATGAAACAGATCAAACCCCTACACACCACTTGCGGGACCTATTTTTCATGGTCCGGCGATGCACTTGGTAAATGGGGAGAATGCCAATTGCCTGTTTCGGAAATTTAAATTAATGGATACTTTTACAAGCACAAGTAAAATACCCAACCCTTTGTCGGGTGAAACAATCAGCACTATATTGCAAGACTGGCATTCAATGACACCCGCCAACAAAATGCATACAAAAATGCAATTGCAAAGCAAAACCTGACATCCTTCACCCTGAGAGCCTTCCTCATTTGAATGGTTATGCCTCTATTTGATGTTGCCTTGAAACCATGTTTTTCGCTATTACCGCGAAAGGCTATGCTTCTATCTTGCGTATTCCTTTAGGAGACAAAAACGGCTGGGCTCGGCAGGTATCAAACTTTCTCAAGGATTATCTTTTATGCCATGTTTTAGTGCTGTGGGCAAAGCAAGCAAAACTGGCACCTGTGCACAGCAAAAAAATATAACGTAGCAGAAAGACTGCATCAAAGCACATAATAAGCTGTAGATAGAATAATTTTAAGGCGGCAAAAGATAGGGGTATTCTTGGTGAGTCTCTCGCTTTCTCTTTTTCTTTCTCTTTTGCCTTACAGCAAGCCACGTGGTATGATAAAGCCAACTTCATCATTCTAGGAGGGGCCTATGACTGCCAAAGAAACCGCCGCGCACATCAACACACTTGCCGCGTTTTGCGGCCCGCGGGACCTGTCCGGCTTAACCCCGCAGGCCATCGCCACAGTAACCGGCAACCCACAGGTGGATTTGCTGGTGCTGTTTGGCGGCAGCATTCTTTGTGGCGGTGATATGCTGGCGCAGGCCATGCGCAGCGGCGCGGCCAAGCATTATATGGTGGTGGGCGGTGCCGGCCACACCACCGAAGGCTTGCGCCGCACCGTACACAAAGCCTGCCCGGACATTATGACCGAGGGCCTTACAGAAGCGCAACTTTTCAGCCGCTACATCGCCTATAAGTACGGCCTGCAAGTAGAGCTGTTAGAACAAAAATCTACCAACTGCGGCAACAATGTCACCTTTTGCCTTGACTTGCTGCGGCAAAAAGGCATTGCCCCGCAAAGCATCATCTTAATGCAGGACGCCACCATGCAGCGGCGCATGGAAGCCGGTTTTCGCAAGTACTTGCGCCATACCACCCTGCTGAACTTTGCCGCTTATCAGGTAGAAGTGTGCGCAGACGGCGACAAATTGGTGTGCAAAACGCCCCCTGCCGGGATGTGGCCAATGCAGCATTACCTTACCTTACTTTTGGGCGAACTGCCCCGCCTTGCAAACAACGCACAGGGGTATGGCCCCAAGGGCAAAGGATATATCGCACCGGTAGAAATACCCGCCGACGTGCAAACCGCCTTTGAAGCACTGCGCGCAGAATACCCTGCACTGGTGCGCAGCGCCAACCCTGCCTTTGCGGGCAACGGGCCTGCGATTACCCCAAACATGGCCCCAACCGTATAGTGGAAAAAGAACCCGTGTTACAAAACGCCGCTGTTGCGGCATTTTTGTTTCGTTAAACTGTACCTATTTAGTATACATTTACCGTCATTCACTGGGCAGATAGCCAAATCTTGTGCGCCGCAACAATTTTTTCACACATTTTGTGTTCATTCGTGGTATGCCTATAGAGAACACAATTAAATAAAAACCGGCGCACCACTTTGTGCCGGGGTAAAATAAAAGGAGGAATCGCCGTTATGTTTGAAAAAATCCATACAGATAATACCTATTTGTGCCTGATCAACGGGCAATGGGTACCGGGAAAGGAACACGCGCCGACTGCTGTGTATCGCCCGGCCGACGGCAGTGCCATGGGGCATATTCAGGCCCTTTCTAAAACGGAGGTCGACGAGGCGTTTCGCGCCGCAAAAGCAGCGCAGGCCGCTTGGGCCGACACCCCTGTCAGCACGCGGGCCGACGTGCTGCACCGAGCCGCAGACCTGCTGGAAGAACAGGCCGAAACCATTGCCGAAATTTTATCGGCTGAAATTGCAAAGGATATCGCCTCTGCGCGGTCGGAAGTACACCGCACGTCCGACTTTATTCGCTTTACCGCAGATGAGGGCAAACACCTTGAGGGTGAAATGGTGGGGGCGGACCGCTTCCCTGGGTTCCACAAATCTCGTTTTTCCATCGTGACCCGCGTACCGCTGGGTGTGGTGCTGGCCATTTCGCCGTTTAACTACCCGGTCAACCTTTCGGCCTCTAAGCTTGCCCCCGCTTTAATGGCAGGCAACAGTGTGGTGTTAAAACCGCCGACAGCGGGTGCCGTCAGCGCGTTGCACTTGGCCGAGGTTTTCCGTGCCGCCGGTCTGCCGGATGGCGTGCTAAACGCCGTCACCGGGCAGGGGTCCGAAATCGGCGACTACCTTGTCACCCACCCGCTAGTGGACTTTATCAGCTTTACCGGCAGCACCGCTGTGGGCAGGCATATTGCCAGTGAAGTGGGCATGGTGCCACTGCTGATGGAGCTGGGCGGCAAAGATGCCGCACTGGTGCTGGAGGATGCCGATCTGGATGAGGCGGCACGCGACATTGTGGCTGGTGCCTACAGCTACTCCGGCCAGCGCTGCACAGCCGTGAAACGCGTGCTTGTGCTGGATTCTGTCGCCGACCCGCTGGTAGAAAAAATTAAAGCGCGCGTGCTTGCCTTAAAAGTGGGTATGCCGCAAGACGCCGTACAGGTAACACCGCTGATCAACGCAAAGGCAGCTGATTTTGTGCAGGAGCTGATCGACGACGCCATTGAAAAGGGCGCCACGCTGCTGTGTGGTAACCGGCGCGAGGGTAATTTGATGTACCCTACCCTGTTTGACAACGTGACCACCGACATGCGCCTAGCGTGGGAAGAACCATTTGGCCCGGTGCTGCCCATTTTGCGCATCCACAGTGTACAGGAGGGCATCGACATTGCCAACCGCTCGGAGTACGGGCTACAGGCATCAGTCTTCACGAAAAACATTGACTCTGCCTTTTCGATTGCCGGCAAGCTGGAGGTTGGCACGGTGCACATCAACAACAAGACCGAGCGCGGGCCGGACCATTTCCCGTTCTTGGGGGTAAAATCCTCCGGTATGGGCACACAAGGCATCCGGTACAGCCTGGAGGCGATGAGCCGCCCGAAGGTCGTTGTTATTAACTTGGACGAATAAGACTTTTGGGACGAACAAGACTTTTATCTTTACTTAGCAACACAAGAGGGCAGCGCAGTATAGCGCCGCCCTCTTGTGTTGCTGCTTATGGGTTTACCCCTTTGGCCTTTTTAAAATTAAAAATACCCGCAAAAAAACTGCCGGGCAAATGCCGCGGCAGTTTTTGAATACTTATAAAATTTAGCTGAGCATGTTAATCAGAATACCAGCTGCAACTGCGCTACCGATAACACCGGCAACGTTCGGGCCCATGGCGTGCATCAGCAGGAAGTTTTCAGGGTTCTCCTGCTGGCCGACCTTCTGCGAAACACGCGCCGCCATCGGCACTGCAGAAACGCCGGCAGAGCCGATCAGCGGGTTGACCTTACCGTGTGTCAAGAGGCACATCAGCTTGCCAAGTAGTACACCGCCTGCGGTACCAAGCGAGAATGCCAGTACGCCAAGCACAATAATAAAGAGGGTCTGTTGGGTAAAGAAGGTTTCGGCGTTGGTGGTGCAGCCAACCGAGAAGCCGAGGAAGATCGTGATGATATTCATCAACTCGTTACCTGCTGTTTTGCAGATACGCTCTACTACGCCGGATTCTTTCATCAGGTTACCAAGCATCAGCATGCCAATAAGCGGTGCCGATGCAGGCAGAATAAGCGAGATCAAAATAGTGCACATGATCGGGAAAATGATCTTTTCTGTACGGGATACCGGGCGCAGCTGCGTCATCACAATGCTGCGTTCTTTTTTTGTGGTCAGCAGCTTCATAATAGGCGGCTGTATGACCGGTACCAGCGCCATATAGCTGTAAGCCGCAACGGCAATGGCACCAAGCAGTGCAGGGGCCAATTTAGAGGTCACGTAAATTGCGGTCGGGCCGTCGGCACCACCAATGATGCCGATGGAACCGGCTTCCTTCGCGGTGAAGCCCAGCATTTTGGCGCCCCAGTAGGTTGTAAAAATGCCAAGCTGTGCGGCAGCGCCAAGCAACAGGCTTTTGGGGTTCGAAATCAGCGGGCCAAAATCTGTCATGGTACCGATGCCAAGGAAAATCAGCGGCGGGTAAATGCCCAGCTTTACGCCGAGGTACAACATATCGGCAAGGCCGCCGTTGTTGAGCACGTTCAAGAAATCCGGGTGCCCTGATTCCGTGAGGAAGTACTCCATATGGATCAGGCCCGAACCGGGCAGGTTCGCCAGCAGCATACCAAAAGCAATTGGCAGCAGCAAAAGCGGCTCAAACTGTTTGACGATCGCGAGGTACAACAGCACACACGCAATAATGATCATCACCAGGTACCCGGGGTTTTGGATCAGCCCGGCAAAGCCGGACTCCTGCATGATGCCGGTAACGGCATCTAAAAATCCCTGCATAGTAGTTTATCCCCCTTGTGTTGGTTTAAAACGGCTGGGTATAGGAATATACCGCAGCAAGGCCCCACCCGTTTTTGCGGCCGCCCGCACGGGTGATGCTGCGCACTGCTACCGGGCCCTCGGCCACAGCAGTAACAGCGGCGCTGATGGCAGCGACCACTTCACCGGGAATACCGGCTTCTACTACAGGTACCGGGGCGGGTGCCGCCGGTGCGGGGGATGCCTTTACAGGGCTAACTTTGGCTTTTGTTTTTGACGCCTGCTTTTTATTTTCGATGCTTTGAAAGATACGTCCTTGCATCGAAATGATAAAATAAAGCAGGATCAAAATGCAAAAAACCAGCACTAGGCCTGTAACTACAACCGTGAGAATGCTTGGTTCCATTCCAGATCCCTCCTTTAGACGATATCTTTTCATATTATACTTGATTTGCCCTTTCGATTCAACAGTAAAATAGCCAAATTGTTAAATTTTTAGCAATAAAATTCGTCGTTTTGCCGGGGTGTTTTTACAAAAAACAGTGATACCAGATTATACTTTTTATCTGTTTTTGCCTGTGTAATGCCATTTCTCCCCTTGCGCCTTTGCTGTAACACCGGGTGTGTGTTCAGCGGTTTTTTATTTCTCGCTATTTTACAAAAAGCTTGCCGCCTGCATGTTACAGGCGGCAAGCTTTTGCTTTATTTCGTTTAAATTGTCCCGTATAACTACCTTGCAGCTTGCTGAGACAGTAGAACAGCCAGTTGTTTTAATGTTTCCCCAAGCCCGGGGTCGCATCCACAAAGCCGGCCTCCAACCGCTCGGCCATCGCAAGGCTTTTGCCTGTGCCAATTGCCACACAGTTGATGGGGTCCTCTGCTGCACGCACCTTGATTTTTAGCTTTTCAGACAAATACACATCCAGCCCCCGCAGCAGAGCGCCGCCGCCGGTCATCAGCATACCCTCTGTGAAAATATCGCCCGCAAGCTCCGGCGGGGTGCGCTCCAGCACATTGTGCACTGCTACCGCAAGCTCGTCCATGCAATCCTCAATTGGCTCGTACAAATCTTCAGTCCTGATTTCCATCCTGCGCGGCAGCCCGGTTTCTATGCTGCGGCCTTTCACTTCCGTTGCCGCAGAAAACCCGGCATGTGGGGTACAGCACCCTACTTCGCGTTTCAAAATCTCTGCCGATTTTTCGCCAATCAATAGCTTAAACTTGCGCCGCATATGCCGCACAATCGCGGCATCCAGTGTGTTGCCTGCCATTTTGACCGAGCTGGACTGCACTTTGCCACCCATGGAAATGACCGCAATATCGGTTGTGCCGCCGCCAATGTCCACCACCAGATGGCCCCGCGGCTGCATAATATCAATCCCCGCGCCCAATGCTGCGGCAATGGGTTCATCTACGAGATACACCTTACGGGCACCGGCGGCAACGACCGCCTCTACTGCGGCATCGCTTTCAATGCCCGAAATTGCCGCCGGTACACAAACCGCAACGCGGGGCTTTACCACCTGCGAGTGGTAGGCTTTCAGCATGAAGCGGCGCACGATCTCCCGCGTGAGCACATGGTCTGAGATAACACCGTCTTTCAGCGGCCGGGCAGCTATAATATGTGCCGGGGTGCGCCCTACCATTTTATAGGCCTCATCCCCCACCGCCAGCACCTTGTTGCTGTCGGTATCGACCGCCACAATCGTGGGTTCGTTAAGCACAATGCCACGGCCCTCAACATAAATAATGACGGTCGTTGTGCCAAGGTCAATGCCAATGTCGTTTTGCGCCATGATTTCTGTTCTCCTTTATGGATGTTGGAAATTACGGTTTTCGCTTTGGCGTCGCAGCAAACACCATGCCACACACCGTTTTTGCCCCGCCGATTTGAAGCATTTTTGCACATTCTTCCAGCGTTGCACCGGTGGTGAGGATATCATCGCAAAGAAGCACCCTTGCGCCCTGCAGCTTTTCGCTTGTCACAACCGAAAAAGCACCCAGCAGATTGACCTTGCGCTGCGACAGTGGCAGCTCGTGCTGCCGCGCTGTTTCATAGTCTTTTCTTAGTATATCACCGCACACCGGGATTGCAAGTAGAAAGCCCATAGAACGCGCCAAAAGTGCCGGTACATCGTACCCTCTGCGGCCAATTTGTGCCGGCGTTGACGGCACGGGCACGATGAAGTCAAATGCCCCAGCACCCCACACCCGCAGTACCCCCTGGGCCATCTGCTGCCCATAGGGTTTGGCAAGGTAGTCTTTGCCCTCAAATTTCAGCCGTGCCAACCCTGTGATGACCGGCGGCTGGTACGCGTATATGGCAGCAGCAGTTTGCACAAAGCTCAGTTTACACTGCTCCTGTGCCACCACTTCACCGCCCGCCGGGCGCCGGCAAGCCTCTAGCTGCGGCGCACAGCGGCAACTGGGGGCAAACCCCACCACCGCACCGCAATAAATACAACGTTTTGGAAACAGCAGATTCTTCACCCACGCCCCGGCACCCACAGCAACACCTCCAAAGCCGCACCAAGCTAAATAATGCTTTCATCCTGCAACAGGTAAACAAGGCAGGAATACCGCAGTGTCTTGCGGTCGTTTTCCACCATTGCGTTCAGCACCGTACGGCTGCCTGCCAGCACCAGCAGGTTTTTAGCACGCGTGACACCGGTATAGATCAGGTTGCGGTAACACAGCCTGCGGGGGGTATCTGGCGACACCGGCAGCACCACCGCACCAAACTCACTGCCCTGGCTTTTGTGGATGGTAATGGCATAGGCAATGTCCAGCTCGCGCACGGTTTCACCCGAATAGGTGACCAGCCGGTCGTCGAACCGCACTTTTACGGTACCGGCCCGCGGGTCAATCGCTTCAATCACCCCAAGGTCTCCGTTAAACGCACCCACACCGCCCTCGCCGTCTTCGCGCTCGTACAAAATATCATAATTGTTGCGCACCTGCATCACCTTGTCGCCCTCGCGGTAGGTGACGCCAAAACTGGTCATCTGCCGCCGCCCGGGCTGCGGCGGGTTGAGCAGTTGCTGCAAACGGATGTTCAGCGCCACGGTACCGGCGGGGCCAATTTTGCTGGGGCACAGCACCTGAATATCCGCCACCGAGTCAAACCCATAGCTGGCGGGCAGGCGGGTCGATACCAGCTCACACACAAGGTCCTGACAGGCGGCGCTGTCTGCCTGCAAAAAGAAGCAGTCGCCCTCGCGGTGGTTCTCCTCTGGCTTTTCGCCGCTTACGATGCGGTGCGCGGTGCGCACGATTTGGCTTTGCGCTGCCTGGCGGAAAATTTCGGTCAGCCGCACAATGGGCACAATGCCGGAATCGATGATGTCGCGCAATACATTGCCCGCACCCACACTGGGCAGCTGGTCCACATCACCCACAAGCACAATACGGCACTGCGGGCGCAGCGCGCGCAACAGGCTTTCAAACAGCAGAATATCCACCATGCTCATTTCATCGATGACAACAACATCGCATTTCAGCGGGTTTTGTTCGTTGTGGATGAACCGCATCTGGTCGTTGCCGCTGTAATCCACCTCTAACAGGCGGTGAATGGTACGCGCTTCACGGCCACAAAGCTCGCTCATGCGCTTTGCCGCGCGCCCGGTAGGGGCCGCCAAAAACACTTTGTCCGCCTGCTGTTCAAATAGCGTAATCATCGCATTGATCGCCGTCGTCTTGCCGGTGCCCGGCCCGCCGGTCAACACCATGCAGTTGCGTGAAAGGGCGGTGCGTATTGCTTCCCGCTGGGCGGGTGCGTATCGCAACTGCCCCTCCGCCTGTAGCCGGTCAATCGCTTTGTCCAGCCCTTTGGGTTCTACTGTCGGCAAGGCCATCAGGGTTTTCAGGTGCCCTGCCACCAGCAGTTCGGCGCGCAGCAGCTCGGGCAAATAAATATAGCGCCGGCCATCATACTCCAGCGCACCAAAGGTGCCGTCTTCGCACCCCTGTTGCAGCAAGCTTTCTGCGGCCTCTTGCGGCACACCCAAAAAACGGGCTGCCGTGGGCAACAGCTTTGCCTCGGGCAGGCAGCTGTGGCCATTGCCCGCATTGTGGCGCAATACAAACGCAATGCCCGCCAGTACCCGCACTTCGGCATCTGCCGCAAAATTCAGGCCCACGGCAATCTGGTCTGCCCTCTCGAACGGCAGGTACACGGGGTCCCCACATAATAGGTAAGGGTTTTCGTTTACCAGTGTCAGCGTGGCGGGCCCCAGTGCGCGGTACAGCGCAATGGCTGCAGCAGGCGGTAATTGCAACTGCGACAATGCGGCGATTGCCTCCCGCACACCAAACACCCGCCGAAACTCTTCGCTTGCTGCGCGCGCTTTGGCACCCGTCATCCCTTTTACGGTGGCAAGTTGTTCCGGTTGTTGCTCAATGACAAACAGCGCATCCGGCCCAAAGGCATCCACAATGCGCCGCGCTGTTACCGGCCCAATGCCCGGCAACACCCCGCTTGCAAGGTAACGTAAAATGGCCGCCTCATCCTGCGGCAGCCGGCAGCTGAACGTTGCCACGCGAAACTGTGGGCCAAAGCTGGGGTGGGTGACATATTCGCCGCCAAGGTCTACCTCTTCGCCCTCCGCCACGCCGGGCATCAACCCCACGGCGGTCACCAGTTCCCCCCCGGCATCCAGCTCTGCCACGGCAAAGCCGGTATCATTGTTGGCAAACGTGATATGTTCTACCGTGCCGGCCAGCTGTTCCGTGGTATTTCCCTCCTTTGCTGCGCACACAGGGTCGCAGGTTTTGCTTTTTATTGATTATTGTATTATTATAAAGCTGAAACAGTGCTTTGTAAATGCAAAGCACTACCATTCCGCTTTACTTTTGCCGCGGCTAAACGGGCAAAACAGCCACTTTACCAAGGCACTGCGAGGTACCCCATGAGAAATTTTCAAAAAGAGCTGGACCATATCATAGAACAGTTGCCGCAGGGCGCGCCCCGCCCCACCCTGCTGTTGCACTGTTGCTGTGCGCCCTGCAGCAGTTATGTGCTGGAATATCTCAGCCAGTTTTTTGCCATCACCGTCGATTTTTACAACCCCAACATTGCACCGCAGCAAGAATACACCCACCGCGCAAACGAACTGCGGCGGCTGATTGAAGAGATGCCGCTTGGCGGCACGGTAACTTTTCGCGAGGGGCCGTACGAACCCGCCGCGTTTGCCGAAATTGCAAAAGGGCTAGAAACTTGCCCAGAGGGGGGCGAGCGCTGTTTTCGCTGTTACGAACTGCGCCTGCGGCAAGCTGCAAAGCTGGCAAAGCAGGGCGGCTTTGACTGGTTTACGACCACACTTTCCATCAGCCCGCTAAAAAACGCGGCAACGCTGGAGGAAATCGGCGAAGCGCTGGCGCAGGAGTACGGCGTGCGATACCTGCCGTCTGATTTTAAGAAAAAAGAAGGTTACAAACGCAGCATTGCCCTGTCGCACGAATACGGGCTGTACCGGCAGGATTACTGCGGCTGCGCGTTTAGCCGTGCCGAGCGGGAACGTCAAAAAAACAAACAGGCCGCCGAAGCGCAAAAATAATGCCTCATACACCACACCGTTTTACGGTACCCTGTTTTGCCGCACAACAGTTTATTTTCAGGCCCCCGATAGCACCACCGGAGGCCTGTTTTTTTTATGTTTTTCTTTTTAAAAATTTTTTGTTTTTTCTCTTGACAAGCTTTATATCGGTTGTTATACTGTGCATACGGTATATATACAGTATGCACTATCAAATGAGGTATTCCATGGATATCATTATCAGCAATTCCAGCGGTAAGCCCATCTATGAGCAGATTACCACCCAGATCAAAAACAGTATTTTGACCGGGGAGCTCAGCGAGGGGCAGGCATTGCCCAGTATGCGCCTGCTGGCAAAAGACCTGCGTGTAAGCGTGATTACTACCAAGCGCGCTTATGACGATTTGGCGCGGGAGGGTTTTGTGTCTAACGTGCCGGGCAAAGGGTGCTTTGTGGCGATTAAAAACCCCGCGCTTTTGCGCGAAGAAACCTTGCGCCGCACGCAGGATATTTTACAGCGGGCGGTGGACACCGCGCGCGCGGGCGGCATTACCCCCGCTGAACTGCACGAACTTCTTGATTTGCTCTACGAAGGAGAATAACGCAATGAAAAACGCAATTGAGGTACAACACCTTAATAAACAGTTTCCCGGTTTTGCACTGCAGGACATCAGCTTTACGGTGCCTGGCGGCAGCATTATGGGGTTTGTAGGTGAAAATGGTGCAGGCAAAACCACCACCATCAAAGCACTGCTGGGGTTGATCCAGCCGGACAGCGGCGAAACGACCCTGCTGGGGCTGCCGCTTGCCGGCAACGAAAAAGAGGTCAAGTCTCAGATCGGCGTTGTGTTTGATGAATCCTATTTTCACGACAACTTAACGCTTGGCATCATTGACACCATGATGGCACATATCTTTGGTGCCCTTTGGGACAAAGCAGAATTTGCAGCGCTTTGCACCCGTTTTGCGCTGCCGGCAAAAAAAGCAGTCAAAACCTTTTCGCGCGGGATGAAAATGAAACTTTCCATCGCTGCCGCCCTTGCCCACCGCCCCAAACTGCTGATTTTGGACGAAGCCACCAGCGGGCTTGACCCCATTGTGCGGGATGAAATACTGGACGTTTTTTATGAGTTTATTCAAGACGAAGAGCATAGCATTTTGTTTTCCTCCCACATTACCAGCGACCTTGAAAAAGTTGCCGACTACGTGACCTTTATTCATAAGGGGCGCATTGTCTTTTCAAGAAACAAAGATGTTTTAATTGACGAATACGGCATTGCGCGCTGCACTGCTGCACAGTTTGAAGCGGTGCAAAGCGGCGATTACCTGCGTCGCCGCACGACCGGCCTTGGCGGCAAAGAGCTGCTGGTAAAAGACCGCGCCGCATTTCACGCCCTGTACCCGGACATTGTTTTAGACGGGGCAAGCATTGAGGATATTATGCTCTTTTATGTAAAGGGGGAACTGGCATGAGTGGCATTTTATATAAAGACCTGATGAACCTGCGCCGGTACCTGCGCCAATTGGTACTGGTGTTTGCGGTTTTGCTTGGGATTTTCAGTTTTTCTGACAGCAATTACAGCTTTATCGCGGCATACTCTATTATGCTGAGCATGATGACAGTCATCAGCAGCCTTGCATACGACGAACAGGCCCATTGGGACAAATATGCGATGACGATGCCACTTTCACGTAAAACACTGGTGGGCAGTAAGTATTTGCTTGGGCTGCTGGTTGCCCTGGCCGGCGCTGTGATTGCTTTAATTTCTGTTATTGTGGGCGCCTTGTTTGCAAAGCAAAATATCATAGAAGGTCTTTCTGTGGTTGCCTGTTGCCTGTGTGTTGCGCTTTTAATGCTGTCTATTCTGCTGCCTTTCATCTACAAATTAGGGGTAGAAAAGGCGCGCATGATGATGTTAGCTGTTTTTCTAATTCCCACCCTCGTTATTCTTGCTGCTTCTCGGCTGGGGCTACAAATGCCGGGTGACTCGTTCTGGCTTGGGGTGGCCATTGCGCTGCCCATTGTCACCGTTGCCGGATATTTGGTATCGTTTTGGGTTTCCGTGCGTATTTTTAGCAAAAAGGAGCTGTGACTGCCATGAAGCAGGCCCATTGCTGCCCCAAGTGCGCGTCGCACCATATCCTGCGCATCCCCGACCGCCCCGGCCGCTATGCCAGCGGCAACAACATCTATACCAGCAATTTTACGTTGGTGGGCAAGATACCGGTTATCCGTTATGTCTGTGCCGACTGCGGCTATACCGAAAACTGGGTGGATAACCCCACCGACCTTGCCGCCCTGCGCCGCACCTTTGGCTGAGTGCTGGCGCGGCATACCGGGGGCTATTCCCCATTGACATGATGGGTTTTACCGGCGTATAATGCATAAAGGCTGCCGCCCGCCACCGGGTTTAGGTGACGGGCGGCTTTTAATTTAAGTAAAGGGGGGCTTTGTGATGCCCAGTATCGACCACCAACCCATTTGCGAAATTTACGCCGACAATGCGGCCACCACAAAGCCCAGCCCCGCTGCGGTTGCCGCAATGACCCGCTGTTTAACAGAGCATTACGGCAATCCGTCCAGCCTGCACCAGCGCGGGCAGGATGCCGCCACAACACTGCTGCTTGCGCGGGAATCAATTGCCGCACTTTTACATTGCAGCCCGCGTGAACTCTATTTTACCGCCAGTGGCAGCGAAGCCGATAATCAGGCACTGCGTACCGGTGCCTCTTTGGGTGCTGCGCAAGGCAAGCGTCACATTGTCAGCACCGCGTTCGAACACCACGCAGTACTGCGCACGCTGGAACAACTGCAAACCGAAGGGTTTGCAGTAACGCTGGTACCACCACGCCGGGACGGGCTGATTCACACCGAGGATATCGCCACCGCACTGCGGCCCGACACCTGCCTTGTGAGTGTGATGCTGGTCAATAACGAAATTGGCACCTTGCAGCCGGTGGCCGACATTGGGGCGCTGTGCCGCGCCCACTCTATTTTAATGCACACCGATGCCGTGCAGGCCGTGGGTCAACTGCCCATCGACCTTACAGCCTTGCCCGTTGACCTGCTTAGTTTTTCTGCCCATAAATTCCATGGCCCGCGGGGCGTGGGCGGCCTTTATGTGCGCAGGGGCCTACCCCCTGCGCGGCTGATTTTTGGCGGCGGGCAAGAGCGTGGCGTGCGCGCCGGCACTGAAAACCTGCCCGCCATTGCGGGGATGGAAGCCGCCCTGCAAGAAGCGGTCAGCCACCTGCCGCAAACCAAACCCGTAATTGCCGCTTTGCGAGAGCAGTTGATCGACGGCCTTGCAAAGTTACCGGGGGCCTACCTCACCGGTGACCGCCAGCCGCGCGCAGGCGGCATTGTGCATTTTTGTTTTGAAGGGGTCGAAAGTGAGACCTTGCTGTTGTTGCTGGATGAAATGGGCATCTGCGCCTCTGCGGGTTCTGCCTGCTCTTCCGGTGCTTTGCAGGCCAGCCATGTATTGCGCAGCATGGGGATACCGGATTTCCTTGCCCGCGGGGCACTGCGGCTTTCGATTGGCGCAGACACCACCCCAAAACAAATTGATACCATTATTCAGATAGTGGGCGACGCAGTTGCCCGGCTGCGAAAGGAGAACAGATGAAGCGCGTACTTGTCGCCATGAGCGGCGGTGTCGATTCCAGTGTCACAGCCTTTTTGCTGCACCAGCAGGGCTACGACTGCATTGGCGTCACCATGAAACTTTATGAAAATGAAACAGCAGGTTGCTCACGCCAAAAAACGTGCTGTAGCCTGGACGATATTGAAGATGCGCGCAGTGTTTGTGCCCGCATCGGCATCCCCTACCATGTGTTTAACTTTACCGCCGATTTTGAGCACGAGGTGATTGACCGGTTTGTCGCCGCGTACGAACAGGGCTGTACCCCAAACCCGTGTATTGATTGCAACCGCTACTTAAAATTTGAGCGGCTGTACCACCGCGCGCGGGAGCTTGGCTGTGACTATATTGCCACCGGGCACTATGCCCGCATTGAACAGGACACAGAGACCGGCCGCTGGCTGCTGAAAAAGGGGCCGGACGAGGGCAAAGACCAAAGCTATGTGCTGTATTCGCTGACGCAGGACCAGTTGGAGCACACATTGCTGCCGCTGGGCGGCATGAGCAAGGACGAAGTGCGTAAAATTGCCGAGGAGCAGGGCTTTATCAACGCACACAAGCACGACAGCCAGGATATCTGTTTTGTGCCGGACGGCGACTATGCCGCGTTTTTGCGCCGCCAAACCGGCAAAGATTACCCTGCCGGTAATTTTTTGAACGAACAGGGCGACGTGATTGGCAGGCACCGCGGCATCATCCATTACACGGTGGGCCAGCGCCGCGGCATTGGCATTTCTGCCCCGCAGCCGCTTTATGTCACAGCAAAATCCGCGCAGGACAACACCGTTACGCTGGCCCCCAATGCCGCACTACTGGCACGCGGCCTGTTGGCAGGCGGCATGAACCTGATTGCCCAGCTCGCACTGGAAGGCCCCACCGAAGTTTCGGCCCGCATTCGTTACCACCAGCGGGAGGAAGCGGCGACGGTGCTGCCCGCGCCGGGCGGCAATGTTTATGTGGTGTTTCGCCACCCCCAGCGCGCCATTGCGCCCGGGCAAGCCGTTGTGCTGTACCAGGGCGACACCGTGTTTGGCGGCGGTACCATTTTGCGTGCCATGCTGCCCGCCGAGCTAAAAGAAGTGGAACCCTTGCTCAATTAACAAAAAACGCGCTGTAAACCGAGCAACATTGCCCGGGGCATTAAAAAAAAGACAAGACGCGAGAAAAATTCTCGCGTCTTGTCTTTTTTAGCTCTCACTCACGGTAGAATACACCGCCGCTTCTTTATGCTGCCTGTGTGCGAACTTAGCAGCCATGCCTTTTTATGGTGTAATGGCATGGGCACACCGCTTTTTTATGATAAGTTACATTTGTGGCCACTGCACACTAAGTACAACGAGCCATATTCCTATACAACATTATACCTTGTGCTTTATTTTGTCAATTGTCCCCCAAAGTCGGGTGTTTTTCTGTTTGCCACCCTATTGGGTTCAACTAAAAACGCCTTTACCCTCTCGCTTACCGCAAAAGGCCAAGGGCCCCGGTAAGCCGGTTGACTTTCTTTTTGTCGCCATACAGTGCAATGCCACGGTAAATCTGTGCATCGGCCGGCACACGCGCCGCTTTTGCGCGGTATTCACTGTACACGTTGCAGCTTTGTGCAATGTCAGAAAAGTCAACAACCATCAAATCTTCAAATGCTTCCTCCTCGTACAGCCGTTGGCGCAGCGTTTGCAGCAGCGGCTTATTGCCTTTCAGCAGCACTACCGGCATATCGATAATGCCCATATGGCTGTTGCCGCTGCCGTCCGTAATATCCTCGCCGATATGCTGGGGCAATTGTTTGCCCAGCGTCGCGCCCAGTATCGCACAGGTGTTCCCTATCACCCCTGCCGGCAGTTCTTCGTCAATCACCATCACACACTTTTTTTCGGTCGTATCCATTCGTTTTTTGCTCCTCTTTGTTTGACATTGCAGTTGCCGGTGGCCCGGCTTCTTTGCGAAATACGCTTTGGTACTGCCCTGGGGTCAGCCCGATAAACTTTTTAAAAAAGTTTGAAAAATGGCTTTGGTCTGAAAACCCGGTGCGCAGTGCGGCATCCATGGGGCAAACGCCCTGTATCAGCAGGCGTTTTGCCTGTGCCACCCGCACGGTTTCTAAATAACTGTATGGGGTAATGCCTTTTTGCCTTGTAAAGGTGCGCAGCAGGTGATATTTACTCCAGCCCGTAAGGACACTTAGCTGTTGCAGCGTAATCGTTTCACTGTAGTTCTGGTCTAAATAGTCGCACACCGCCTGCACCTGTGCCGCAGCGGCAGCCGGCGGCATTGCGGGGGCATTCTCTTCCAGCAGCTGGCCGAGCAAAAAGTAAAACAGCTCTTCTTTGTGAAAATCCTGCTCGCCTTTTAGCACCATCCCATGCACTTCGCGCAGCAGCGGCACCAGTTCACTGCGAAACAGCACCTGCCTGCTAAAGTGCGGCATCTGCCGCCGCCCGGTAATTTCAAACGCGGCCTGCTGCAGCACTTTGGGCTGAATATTTAAGTTGCAGTACCCCATTGCGCGACCATCTACCGGTGCACAGGCGTGCACATCCCCGGGGTTGAACAGCACCATATCCCCAGCGGCCAGCGTGTACTGTACCCCATTGCATTGCATACTGCGCTTGCCGCTTTCAATATAGCCAATTACATAGTAATCGTGAAAATGCGGCGGAAATTTTTGCAGCAGGCCTTGAAAATGGTATGCTTCCAGTTGCAACTGTGCGTCAAACCGCACGACACGCAGTTCTCTTTTCATCGGCCAGCCACCTCCTTTTGCCTTACTTGTAAAATTTTAACACACTGCGGCACAAAAGTCTTGCATGATATTGCTGTGCAAAAAAAGCCCGCCGGCTGCCCGGCGGACTTTTTGCAAATGCTTGTTTTATCAGTTACCGTGGTGCCCATGCTCGTGGCCACCGCAGCCGTGCTCACCACAGCTGCCACCGTGATGCTCTTGCCCGTGGTGGTCGCAATTTGCCTGTGCCGAAGCCACTAAGGTGCCTGCCAAAAGCTGCGCTACCGCCGCATCTGCATCACCACAAACACCGGCGTGCACCTTGATGCCCGCAGTAGCCAGTGCCTCAATAGCGCCACCGCCAATACCGCCACAGATCAGCGTTTCCACCTGCAAATTTTTCAAAAGGCCGGCCAATGCGCCGTGGCCACTGCCATTTGTATTTGCCACTGTTGCCACCGTCACTTTGCCATCTTCTACATCATAAATCTTAAAGCGCTCGGCATGGCCAAAGTGCTGAAAAATTTTACCGTCCTCATACGTTGCCGCAATTCTCATTTTTTATTTTCCTTTCTACTGCTGCCAGTACGCCGGTTTGTCGCCCGCATACCTTTTACTTACCAACTTTTGCACTGGTTTCAGCATACCCCTGTTTGTGACATATGTCAATAACTATTCTGCGTTTTTCAAAAATTGCATAATCATAAATTTTTTGTTGCATTTTTGCCGCTTTATGCTATAATATACCCATTGCAAATTGAATATTTACACTTTTCTTTGTCACCGGATGAAGATGTATAAGTGCTCAAACCCAACCGCAGGTTTTAAAGGTATGGGTTTGGGCACTTTTTTTAAGGAGGATGCAGAATGAAAATTAAAGAATTTAAAGTAGAAGAGTGGATGAACGCCTACGAGACGCTTGCCACTTATAACATTGCCGAAACCTGTGCAGACTCGGTTTCACTGCAACAGCTGTTCGAGCTGTGTGGGGTGGATGCCGTTGCGTTTTGGCAAGCTTTTTCGGCAAAGCGCCTGACCTATGGCCACATTGAAGGTCACCCGGGTTTTTTAAGCGGCATCTGCGGGCTGTACCGCACCGTCACCCCTGCGGACATCATCCCCACCCACGGCGCGGCAGGCGCAAACCACCTTGTTATTTCTTCTTTGGTAGAACCGGGCGATGAAGTGATTTCGGTAATCCCCACCTACCAGCAGTTGTACTCGATCCCCGAGTCGATTGGCGCCAAGGTAAAGCTGCTGCACCTAAAAAAAGAAAACGGTTTTCAGCCCGACCTTGACGAACTGAAACAGCTTGCCAGCCCACGCACCAAGCTGATTTGCATCAACAACCCCAACAACCCCAGCGGCGCGCTGATGAACAGCGACACCCTGCAAAGCATTGTCGCCATTGCGCAAAGCTGCGGGGCCTACCTGCTGTGTGACGAAGTATACCGCCCGCTGACCCAAAGTGGTGAGGGGATGGAATCCATTGTTGATTTGTACGACAAGGGTATTGCGATTGGCAGCATGTCCAAAGCATTTTCGCTTGCCGGGCTGCGGCTTGGCTGGCTTGCGACCAAAAGCGAAGCCGTGCGCAAGGCCTGCCTGTCGCACCGGGATTACACACTGATCAGCTGCGCCATGTTTGACGAGGAAATTGCCGCCATTGCACTGGCCCATGCCCCACAGTTGCTGGCGCGCAACCATGCACTGGTACAAAAAAACCTGGCCCTGCTGGATGCATGGGTCGCCGCACAGCCGCACATCAGCTATGTGCGCCCGCAGGCCGGCACCACCGCACTGCTTTATTATGACTTTGATTTGAATTCTTATGAGTTTTGCAAGCAGTTATTAACTGCCACCGGCGCACTGCTGACCCCGGGCGACTGCTTTGAAGAGCCGCAATCGATGCGCATTGGCTATGCTTGCAGCACAAAAGAATTGCAGGACGGCCTTGCAAGGCTGGGCGAATTTTTGCAAACGCTTTGACAAAAAGGCTTTTGCCCTTGTTTTGCTTACCCCCTTACAAAAAAACCAGTAAAAGCCGTGCAGCGTTGCTGCACGGCTTTTGTTTATGGTTTTAACACCAGCTGATACCCGCCGCCGGCAGTGCGCAGGTAATGCGGTACGGCGGGGTCGTCCTCTATTTTGCGGCGCAGGCGGTAAACAAGGTTCCAGATGGCGCGTGCGCTGGAACCACCCTGTTGCTGCCACAGCTGCCGGTATAGCTGTTCTTTGCCCCATACCCTGCCCGGCTGTGCAGCAAGCAGGCAAAGCAACCGGTATTCTGCATGGGTCAGCGTAATTTGACTACTGCCTTTGTGCACACAGCGCTGCGCTGCATCAAACTGCAATTCTGCCTTTTGCGCCGCCCTCATCTTTGGCGTAGGGAACTCTTGTAGCACCACCCCCGCAGGCAAACGGCGCAGCAAGTCATCCCGGGTGGGGGCGTTGCCCTCTACCATCAGCAAAAAACAGGTTTTCATTTGGTATCACCCCCGGTACACCAGCCCCAAGCGGTTGCCCAGCCCCGCCAGCAGCTCGTTGGTAATCGTGCCACACTGCGCCGCCACCTGCTGCGCTGGCAACTCTTCGCCGCCCTCTTTGCCAAAAACCGTGACGACATCCCCACTTTGCACCGGGCCGCCTCAGTGGCATCCACTAGCAGTTGGTCCATACAGACCAGCCCCACCACCGGCAGCCGTTTGCCGTGCAGCAATACACCGCCGCCTAGCGCGGCATACCCGCGCGGCAAGCCGTCGGCATAACCAATGGCCACCGTTAACAGCTGTGTTTCGCGCTGCGCGGTAAACATCAGCCCATACCCCGCACTTTCGCCCGCGTGCAGGGTGCGCACCGCGGCTACTCGTGCCCGCAGCGTCAGTACCGGCTGCAACGCAAGACGGCGCTGTACCGGCGCAGCGTCGCTGTAAACGCCGTACAAAGCAATGCCTGCCCGCAAATAATCACAGGGCTGCGGGGGCAGGTTAAATGCACCGTAGCTGGCCTGAATGTGCACCTTGCCGGGGGCAAGGCCTGCGCTGCGCATCCAGCTGATTGTGTCATAAAATAGGGTCATCTGCCGCGCAGTATAAGCGGTAGCCGCAGCCGTAAGCTGGTCGGACACACACAGATGGGAAAAGGTGCCGCAGATGTGCAAATGCGGCAGCCGGTAAATTTTGCGTATTGCATCGTGATCCTCTGCCGGGATGCCCAGACGGTGCATCCCGGTATCCAGTGCCAGATGCACCCGCACCGTGGGCCCCGCCTCGCTGAGGGCTTTTGCATACCCGGCATCGGTGATGGTCTGTGTCAGATGCCAAAAGCGCAAGGCATTTGCCTGTGCCGGTGCCGTATACCCTAAAATTAAAATGCTGCCCCAAACGCCGGCACAGCGCAGGCGAACGCCCTCTGCAAGGCTTGCCACCGCAAACGCACGCACCCCTTGTTTTTGCAGGGTTTTTGCCACTTTGCCGGCCCCATGGCCATAAGCATCAGCCTTTACCACCGCCATCAGGCGGCAACGCCTGCCCGCCGCCCGCTGTAACAACAGCGCATTGGCACGCAGCGCAGCAAGGTCAATTTCCCGCCAGGCCCTTGCTGTGGGGGCGGCTTTGGGGGGTACCAGCAGCATGGCGGCTTCACTGAGCAGCGTGCCAATTAACAGCACCAACAAAAAGTAAATGACACTGTTTTCTACCAGTACGCCTTGCAGGCGTAACCCTTTTGCGATGCCACGCACCAGCACAATGCCCCACGGGTGCAAAAGGTAAAACCACAGTGCAAAACTACGCACATGGGTATTGCGCCCCGCGTTGCCACCAAGTAGCAGCGAAAACAGCAAAACCGCACACAGCGGCAACAGCAGATACATGCTGTCGTGGCGCTGTACCCCGCTTTGGTGCAGCCAAAAGGCCTCGGCAGTCATACCGGCGAGGGCCAGCAAAAACGCGGGCAATGCCACCCTCTGGCGCAGCCGCACTGCCGCAGCCCCCAGCAGCAAAAACAGCGGGGCAAAAAACAGCCCGCCGCGGGTGTAGCCCGAAATAGAAAACCAGCCGTCATAAAAAGCTTTTAGCCATGGTACCTTTGCAAAAAAGCCGTAATAGCTGTCACCGCCAAGGCCCACTAGGTACAACAGCCCTGCGGCGGCAAATGCAACCTTAGTGCCAAGGCGGCGAAGCAGTGATACCAGTGCTACCCCGAGTATCACGGCCGGGAAATACCACAAATGATAAAAAGTACCGTCAATGAAAAGTTTTGTCAGCGCCGTACCCAGGGGGAAGCCGCCGTTATAAATATTAAGCGGCAGGTACAGCAACACCGCGCCAAGGTACAGCAGCGCCATTTTTTTGCAAAACGCCCCGGCGCCATGCCAATGGTCTTTGCCAAGGAAATATCCGGTAATCAAAAAGAAAAACGGCACTGCAAGCCGTGCCAGTACCCTTGTCAGCCAAAAATCCGCATCGGCACTTACCGATGCAAGCGGTGAAGTGTGTATTGCAGCGACGAGTATCGCCGCCGCCACCCGCGCATCGTCCAGCAGGGGCAGTTTTTTTGCCTGTCTCATGCGGTGCGCCCCCATTCTGTCACCACAAAGCCGCCCGCGTTGTCGCCGGAGATCTGGCAGCAGCCGCCTACAAGCTGAATGGGGGTATCCTGCCCTTGCGCCGCAACGTAACGCACTGTGACCGCCCGGCCATCTGGCAAATGGCAGCTGCGGGGTGCCGCGCGCAGAAAGTCAAGATATTCTTCAAGGCAAAGGTCGTACTGATGCATTAACATTGCGTGCGGCGCGCCCACATATCTGAAATGCCAAGGCTCTGCCGCAATGCCTGTCAGTTGCTCTTTGCCTTTTTGGTACCGCTCAATAAACCCATATTGTATTGCTTTGTGGCGAAACGCGCCACAAATGCCGGTGTAAGGGAAGGCCGGGCGAATAAAATCCAGCGTACCGGCGGCATGCCCAAGGTCAATGGCAAGGCCGCTTTGGTGCTCGCTGCATCCCGGCAGCGCCACATACTGGTTTGTAAACGCCTGCCCCTTTTGCGCGAGGGTATCGTCCCATATTTGCTGCTGCTCACCGCCACTGCGCCACCCTGACACTGTGACGACTTGTGCCGTGGCACCCACCGCGCCAAGGCAATTCAGCAATAGCTTCGCCGCCGTGTATTCCATCTGCACCGGGCCCTCATACTGGCCCACCGGCAATAATTTGGGCTGCAAGGCCCCCGGCTGTAATGGGTGGTCGCGGTTGACCAGCAGCAGCGGGCCCTCGTATACCTTGCTGTAAGGCAGTGTTACGGTGTTCATGCCTGCACCGCCAATTCGCAGATGCGGGTCAGCAGTTGCGCAAAGCTGATGTCGGCCTTTGCCATCATATTGGGGTAACGGCTGTGGGAGGTAAAGCCCGGTATCGTGTTTACTTCGTTGAACACAATTTCGCCGGTGGGGGTCAAGAACAAATCGACCCTTGCAAAAACGCGGCACCCCAAGATGCGGTACACCTGCATCGCTGTCTGCTGAATCCGCCCTGCTACCTTTGCCGAAATGCGGGCCGGGCAGTGAATCTGCGACGTTTTCAGCGTGTACTTTTCTTCAAAGTCAAAAAAACCGCCCGCCAGCTCAATTTCATCCACCTGCCCGGTGCATAACTGCTCATTGCCTAATACTGCGCAGCCGACCTCAAAACCGGGGATCTCTTCTTCCAGCACAATTTCGCCGTCGTACGCGGCGGCCTGTTGCACCGCCGCGACAAGCTGGCCCTCACTGGTGACACGGGTGATTCCAAAAGAGGAACCCGCCCTCACCGGTTTTACAAAAAGCGGGTAACCCAGCGTTTGCGCCGCTGCAAACAAAGCATCTTCTTGCGGCAGCCCGCAAAATGCGGCACTGCGCGGCACCCGCACCCCGGCGGCGGCAACCAACTGGTGGGCACGCACTTTGTCCATGCAAAGCGCGCTGGCCAGCGTGCCGCAACCGATCACCGGGATGCCTGTCAGCTCCAGCAGGCCCTGCAAGGTGCCATCCTCCCCGTTTTTGCCGTGCATCACCGGGAATGCCGCGTCAAACGTGCGGCTTGCCGCCGTGCCGTCCAGCACCATCAATTCACGCCGGTTGCGGTCCAGTGACAGGGTGCACGGGTGGCGGTCTGCCACCCGGCGGTGCCAGCTGTCATCCTGCAAAGCATCCAGCGGGCCGGTATAATAAAACCAGCGGCCCTCGCGGGTAATGCCTACCGGCAGCGCCACCCAGCGCGCCGCATCTAAATTTGCAAGCACTGCATACGCCGATTGCAGCGACACCTCATATTCGCTTGAAACCCCGCCAAACAACACCAAAATCACTGACTTTTTCATTTTCATCCGCCTTTCTATGCAAAGCAAAACGCCCTTCTTTGTTACGCTTTTCAGCATACCAGAGAAGGACGTTTTGTTTTTTTGTTTTACTTTGAGAAGTACTTGTGATTTTGGTGCAAAGTTCTTACGTTTTTCTTACGGCTGTTTTGGCCCAGGCAACTGCACTGTAAAAGTAGTGATGCCGTCTTCACTGGCGGCGGTGATGCTGCCGCCATGCAGCTCTACGATCTCGCGCGAAATGGCAAGGCCAAGGCCTGCCCCGCCGGTGTCCGAGCTGCGGGCACTGTCCAACCGGAAAAACTGCTCAAAAATACGGCCCAACTTTTCTGGCGGGATTGTTTTGCCGGTATTCGTAAATTGCAGCACCGCGGTTTGCCCCTGCATCTCGGCACCGATGTGCAGTTCTGTACCGGGCAAACTGTAATAGCAGGCGTTGCGCAGCAGGTTGTCAAACACCCGCGCCAGCTTGTCCGGGTCACACTCGCAGGGCAGGCTTTGCGGCACCTCTACCTTACAGGTTAAACTGTTTTGTGCCAAAACAGGCTCAAATTCACTGGCAACTTGTTGCAGCATACGGGCAAGGTTGACCGGGCAAAGCGTCAGTTCTAGGTGCGACAGGTTAAACCGGGTAATGTCAAAAAATTCGTTGATCAAATCTTCCAGCCGCAGTGCCTTTTCGTATGCAATACCGGTATACCGGGCGCGCAACTCGGCAGAGATCTGCGGCTCATCCCGCAGCAGGGTAAGGTAGCCGATAATGCTGGTAAGCGGTGTTTTTAAGTCGTGCGCAAGGTAGACCACAAGGTCGTTTTTGCGCTGTTCGGCCTCTTTGGCGGCAGCTGCGTTGTTTAGGGCCTGTTCGCGGGCGCGGTTTAGCTCGTCCTGCACGTCTTTTAGTTCGTCTGAAAGCACAATGGGCTGCGGCTGCGGGCTGGCAAGCTGGCTTGCGGCAGCAGCCAGTTCGTCCAAAAAGCGCAACGGCTTTGAAAAAAAATAAACGGTGATGACCGCCCACCCCGCAAGGATGATGAGCGCAGAGAAAAACGAAAGGTCATTGCGAAAAACACTTAAGATGCGGTACAGGGGCTCATCCCCCTGCCAGGTTACCATACCACATACGACCCAGCCGGCAAAGATGAAAACGGCTAGCAGCAACACAAACGCCGCCAGGGCAGCAAAGTACTGTACCAATAAGCGGCGCATCAATTTGCCGTGCGTCGCCCGCGCTTTACCGCGCATTTGATTTGTGTCATTCAATGGTATACCCCACCCCCCAAATGGTTTTAATGAATTTCGGGTTTCGCCCATGCTCGTGCATCTTTTCGCGCAACCGCGCAATATGGCTCATCACCGTGTTATTGTTGTCGAGGTATTTTTCTTTCCACACTGCTTCAAACAATTCTTCGCTGGACACCACACTGCCCCGCCGCTCGCAAAGCTGCCATAAAATCGAAAATTCCAGCGGCGTGAGGGCCAGCTCTTCACCGTATAGCATACATTTGTGCGTGGTGCGGCAAATTTCAAGCCCGGCAAAATCAAACACATCCGTTTTGGGCGGCGGTGCCTCCTGCTGGTTGTAACAGTTGCAGCGCCGCAACTGTGTTTTCACCCGCGCCACCAGTTCCAGCGGGTTAAAGGGTTTTGTAATATAGTCATCGGCCCCAAGGGTAAGGCCCAAAATTTTATCACTGTCCTCCACCCGCGCCGTCATCATGACAATGGGGAACCAATAGTCCTCCCGTATCGTGCGGCACAGTGTAAAGCCGTCCATATCCGGCAGCATCACATCCAGTAACGCGAGGTCGGGCGGCTGCCGGCGCACCGCAGCCAGTGCCCCGGTGGCGTTGTCGTACCGCTCTACCTCATAGCCGTCATTTTTTAAATAGACCTCCACAAGGTCCGCAATCGCCGCTTCATCCTCCACCAGCAAAATACGCATGCCCAACACCCTTTCCGTTGTTACTACCATCGTACCATATTATAGAAAGAAACAGCACTCCCTTTTTCCTCATTTTTTTGTGTATTGCCCTACTCTGTTTGCAGTTGTGTTGCAACAAATTTATTTTTGCTTTTAAACAGTGGCAGCACAAACGCCGGGGCACACTGCTGTGCGTACCCCGGCGTTTGCTGTTTTTAATGTTTTCTTTTATTGGATCATTGTTTCAGGTTTTTCTTTTGCCGGGCCCCTGTGGATACTTTTATGGGCAAGGCTGGCTTTAAAACTGAAAGACAGTGCCCCAGTCAAAATCGCCCGAAGTTTCCACGCTGCGTGGCCAGCTTGCACACCACTGCGGCACAAGGGGCTCTTCTACCCTGTCAAGGCTGGGGGTGTAAGGCTTCACATCAAGTACCGGGCTGCCGTCATTTGCATCAATAAAGTCCAGCCCAATACAACCGTTTTTTTCATCGAGATACGTCACGCCGCAGCAGGTTAGTGCAATGGGGTTGGGCCGCTGTGGCGAGCGGGTGGCAAATACGCCAAGCTGCCGCGGGGCCCCGGCATAGGGGCTTTGTTCTACTAAGTTTTTGCGGCAAACGGGCGTATCGCAGCCGTCAAACCACCAAAGTACCTGCAAATGGCCAAAACCTGCAAGGTTTTGCATTGCCGGCAGGTATTCTTTTTGCAATTCAAGTACCGTGCCATCTTCTTTTTGCCGAATGAAACCAATGGGGGTGATTGTGTACTGTGTCATTTTTCGTACTCCTTCATTTGTTTTCCGGCGCCGTACTACCCAGTATACGGATGTTTGTGAATACTACAAGTGGTTTTTTAAAATCGGGTCAAAAAAAGCGGCACGCACAGTATGTCGCTTTTATAACAATCATATCTTATGTATTTTTTTGATATACTAAAAAATCAAATTCAATTTCGGTGGCAAGCTCATTTTGCTGCCGCAGGCGCTCGGCCCCCTGTGGCGGCGTACGCCAGTAATAAGGGGTCATTGCAAACAGCGCTTCAATTTGTTGCTGGCCGGTAAGCTGTAAGTTATCGGTGACGGGCACCCGGCGGCAAAAGCGAAACCCGCTGTACTGGGTGTCTTTGACCGTGTTTTCGTATGGGGTGTCGTATAGCACCTGTTTTAAGCCCATTAAATGCCGCGGGCCCGGCACCGCGTAAATAAAGTAGCCGCCGGGGCGCAAAAGCCGCTGGTATTCTTCTAGCGCAAGCGGCGCAAAAATATTAATCAGCAGATCAACACTTTCGTTTGCCACCGGGATGGCAAACGCACTTGCCACCGCAAACTGCACCGTTTGGTATTGTTTTGCCGCGGCGCGCACGGCGTTTTTTGAAATATCAAATGCCGCCACCTGTGCGGCGGGGCCAAGCGCTTTGGCCAAAAGGCCCGTGTAATACCCCTCGCCACAACCGGCGTCCAGCACCGCGGGGGCGGCAATATTGGCCGTGCAATCCTTTGCCAGCTGGCAAAGCGCTTTTGCAAACGGGGCATACCAGCCCTGTTGTAAAAAGGCGCGCCGCGCCGCAACCATGCCGGCATCATCCCCCGGCGCGGCCGAGTGGCGGCGGTTTGCTGGCAGCAAGTTGACATACCCCTGCGCGGCAAAGTCAAAACTGTGGCGTTGCGCACAGCAAAGCGCGTTGCCCTGCTGTGTTAATTTTTCGCCGCAAATGGGGCAGCAAAACAGGCTCATTGCGCTTCACCCCCGTTTTGCAGCCATGGCGCACCCGCCAGCACTGCCGGCACCTCTGCCAACGTATCACAGCAGGCATCTGCCCCGGTTACTGCATTACCCGCGTGCACCGCAATGGCAAACAACCCCGCCTTTTTGGCCCCCGCAATATCGTCGGTGGGGTTATCCCCCAGCATCACCGCCTGCTGCGGGCTGCCCGCAAGCTGCAAGGCAAGGTGAAAAATCTCGGCGCTGGGTTTATCCCACCCGGTGGCACCTGACACCACGCACCCGCTAAAGTACGACGCAAGGCCAAGGCCCTCTGCCACCTGCCACAACTCCGGGAAGTTGTTCGACACAATAAAGCTGCGGTACCCCTTTGTTTGCAGCAGGGCCAGCGTGGGGATGGCATCTGCATAAAGCCGGTGCGCCGCAGGGTCGCAAATGCGCCCGCGCAGCGCCGCAAGTGCTGAGTGAATATCCTCTTTTGCATATCCGCACTCTGCAAGCAGCGGTGCAAAATTTTGCTTTACCTCTACCCACCACGCCTTGCCCACCGGCGTTTTTTGCCCCGGCATCGTCCACCACGGCAGCCCGGCATGCCGCAGTTTTTGGTGCAGCAGTTCTTCACTGCATACCCCTGCGGGCAATAATTTTAAAAAGGCCTCTACCCAGTTTGAATCCGGCAGGGTCAAGGTACCGTGAAAATCCCAAAACAAAACCGGCTTTGGCGCGCACACCGCGGTAAGTTCTTCGTACGTATACGTGGCGTTTAAGGTTTCAAGCAGTGCTTTTTTAGAAAGTCGCAGCGGCAGCCCAATGCTTTGCAGCAGCTCACGACGGCGCGCCGCGCTGTTTTGCGTGCCGGAAATACCAAGCTCATACAAATCGGTGTAACTGAGTTGCCGTCCGCTGCGCTCGCCCTGTTCGGTGGCACCGGCACGCAGCAAAGCCTGCCGCAACACCTCTGCGGGCAGCCCCTCTACCCCCAGCGTGCCCTCTTTCGACGGGGTTTTTTTGCGTTTTTCTTTGCCTTGCACCGCGGGGATGTACGCATGCTTGATCACCGCGCCGCACGCAAAATTTTGGATATAATTGCGCAGCTGAAAGCCTGCCGCGTCAGAATCGGTCAAAATAATGATGCCGCGCTTCTTGCCAAGGTCGCGGATCAGGTCTTTTTTTTGCTGGTCGTGGTAGATAGAAAACCCGCCAGTCGTCAAAATCAGCCCGTCCACAATGCCGGACAATTTTGCCGCGTCATATTTCCCCTCCACGATCAAAAGCTCACGAATGCGCACTAGTTCGGTTCCCCCTGCCTGCCAGCAGAATCTCGCCCATGGCGGCCTGCAACAATGTGTTTTTGTCCACCGCGCTGCCTTTCAGCCTGCGGTCAAGACGATCTAATATCTCTAAAAAAGTTTCAAGCTGCCGCATCGAAAAGCTTTTTGCGGTTTCAAGGCTTTTTTTATAACGGTAGTCACTGCCGCTGCCGCCCATCCGGCGAAAGGCCTCGGTATAAGAGATTCCCTGCTGTGCGGCGGCCTTGACCCGAATCATATCGGTAAAGCTGCTGTTCATTGCCGCTGCAATGGCAATAGGTTCGTTTTGCAAGTAAAGCAGTTCGGCCAGTTTGGCAAAGGCCTCCCTGCTTTTGCTCGTCATCAGCGCGCGCACCATATCAAACACATCCACTTCGATATTGCGGGGCGACAACGCGCGCACCAGCGCGGGGCTGATGGCTGCATACCCTGCCGCGGCGGATAATTTTTCTACTTCGTTCGTGATCAGATAAAAATCAATGCCGCAGCGCGCAACCAGCTCTTTTGCGGCGGCAGGCTCCATGCTTGCGCCAAGCTCTTTCGCTTTTTGTGTGGCAAACCGGGCCGTATCAGCCTCAGTAGGTTTTGCAAGTGCCGCAACCAGCCCTGCTTTCAGCACCACCTGTTGCAGCTTTTTAGCGGCAGCGGGCAGCGGCAGTGCCTCTTTGCCGCGGGTGCGGTACTGCGGCTCTTTGACAAGCATCGTAATGATCAGTACCGCGTTTTCCAGCTCTTCTACCAGCTCGCACAGCAGTTTTATGTCGTCGGCTTTCATGGTGGTGGGCTCAATACGGCGCAGGTACACAATGCGTTTTGTGCCAAAAAGCGAAATAGCGCCTGCGGCGGCAACCACCTGCCCGATGTCCGGCTGCGGGCCGGGCAATACCGTCGGCTCTTCGCCATCCGCCACAAGCTGTCGCATCAGCTTGCCCACCGCCGATTCCAGCAGATATTCGTCTGTGGAATAGAAAAAATACGCGGGTGCAGAAACCCCTTGTTTCAGTGCGTTGTCCCAGCCCGCAAGGTCTAATACCTGCATCTATTCCACCTCCATTAATTTCATTGAACGGCCCGGGCGCACCCAAACCGTTGCCCCATCCCCCGATGCCACCGGCAGCGGGCAGTTTTTCACCCACGCCGCAGGGCGGCGGCCAGTTACTATTTGGCGGGCCTGTAAGTTTTGCGGCTGGCTGCCCCCCGCAAGCAATACGTCTACCGTGCCAAGGGCGGCGACATCGGGTTTCCCCTGTGTGCACAGCAATGTATAACCGCCGGTATTCAGCAGCACATAGCTGCCACTGCCCTGCCTGCGCACTGTACACAGTATATCATCAAATGGCGCAAATGTAACGCCGGTGACAACCTGCTGGCCGACCTCGCATAGCTGTGCCGGGGTGCAAAACTCAAGCAACTCCTGCACTTCTTCGCCGCCTAAATTAACTAGCAGCGGCACCGTGCGGATGTCGTTGCGCTCTAAATAGGTTTGTACCGCATCGGCATTGACCCTGCCGCCACGCCAGATGATGACGGCCTGCTGGCCACGGCTTGCCACTACCGCGGGCCTTGTTGTACTGCCCACCAGTGCGACACGCAGCGTGCCGTAATCAAGCAGTTGGCCCAGCAAAACCGCCGCAAACAAAAAGGCCGCGCAGCCAGCGGCAAACCGCCGCCGCTTTGCTGCCGGGCAGTACAGCAGGTAAAACGCTCCCAGTAAAAACACGCACGCCACCACTGCAAGCGCGTAGGCGCCGCCAAGGTAAACCGGGCGCACCGGCAAGCGGGCGATCAGTGCCACCCAGCCGTTGAGCACCCGCACCAGCACCCCGCAAAGCAGTTCAAACGGGCGCACCAGCAAAACCGGGGCACCGGCCGCAGCCAGCAATGCGGTCAGCAGGCCGGTGGCGACCAGCGGGGCTAGCAACGGCACCGCCAGTAAATTTGTGATAACAGAAAAAAGTGAAATGCCCCCGCCGATTGCCGTGAGTACCGGCACGGTTGCCAGTGCAGCGGCGGCAGAGCACATTACAAGTTGCACAAGGCCCCAAATCCAGCCCGGCAGTTGTTTGCCCTGATTTATTAAAGCTTGTTTTTTGCGCTGTAACAGTGCGTCTGCTGCCAAAATACCAAGGATTGCGCTGTAAGAAAGCAGTAACCCCACATCGGCAGCCGCTGCCGGGTTTTGCAACACAAGCAACAGGGCTGCGGCCCCCAGCGATGTCAAGGTGTCTGCCTCGGCACTGCAAAGCTGGGCCGCTGCTACCAGCAGTACCACGACCCCCGCACGGGTGACCGACGGGGTAAACCCGGTGAGGGCCATAAAACACAACGTGACCCCCGCCACTAAAATACTGCGTAGCCGCCGGCGCTTAGCCGGCAACAGTAACCCTAATGCAGCCGCCACAATGGCAAGGTGCTGCCCGCTGACCACCAGCAAATGGGCGGCACCCGCCTGCCGGTAATTGGTCTGCACACTTTTCAGCAGCGCCGTTTTATCCCCAAGACAAATGGCCGCCGCCGTGCCGCCTATAGCGGGCAGGTAGCGGCTGCGCAGGGCAAGGCTAAGCTTTTGCTGGGCACGCACAAAAAAGGTTTGTATTGAAAAATGGCTACCGGCAGCGGTAACCGGCCCCGTAACGACCGCCCGCAGCAAATTGCCGCGCGCAAGGTCGTATTGGTCGGCCTGCAACAATAAGTACTGCCCGGTAACTACCGTGCCGGGTGTTTGCAGCGGCATGCTGGACACACTGACCCCAAATGGCCGCACCGATGCACCGTTGATTGCCCTCACTTCAAGGTCGGTGCGGGCGCGGTCCCCCTCTTTCACCTCATACGTGCGCTTTACCACCGCCTGCACCTGTACGGTCTGCCCCGCTAGCGCCTGTGCCGGGGCCAATGAAACCAACCGCCAGCCGGCATGAAAACAAAATGCGGTAGTGATTGCAAGCAGCACCACCAATACCGCGCGGCGGCCACGACGCCAAGCCCACAGCGCGACGGCCAGTGTAAAAGCTGCTAAAATGAATAACAGCCAAACCGGCCTTTGCAGCAAAAAAACAGCACAAAAAAGTTGGGCCGCCAAAAAAGCGAACCCAAACGCAGCAAGCGGCCGCCTCATTTAATTGTCAAAAAACAGCGGCAGCTCTTCTAAATAGATAATATCGGTGCGCTTTGCAGCATCGCCCTCTGCCAGTACCGCGGCGCGCCCCACCACAGTGCCCCGGCTGTAACCCACCAGCATTTCTAATGCGCGCAGCGAGCCGCCGGTGCTGATGACATCATCCACCACCAGAATTCGCTTGTCATCCATGCTAAGCAGGTCCTGTTTGTCAATGACCAGCTTCTGCTGGCCCTCTGTCGTGATGGATTTGTCCTCTACAATCACAGCCTCCTGCATGTAAAGCTTGGGGCCCTTGCGTGCCGGAAAATACTGCTTGCCGCTTTGGCGTGCCATTTCGTATGCAAGGGGGATGCCCTTCGCCTCTGCCGTGACAATCACATCAAACTCCGGCACCTTTTTCAGCAGTTCGGTTGCACAAGCGACCGTCAGCTCCACATCGCCCAGCATCACAAATGACGCGATGGACACCTCATCCCCAATCGAGCAAATGGGCAAAACACGGGTCAGCCCCGCTACCTGTAGCGTATAAGTTTTTTCCATCGTGGTACACTCCTTTGTAGTATCCGGCACGGCAAACGGGGCCGCAAACGCCCGGCGCACAAATTTTTGTGGCAACTGCTGCCACACACCGGCAGCTTGCCTGTGTTTAAATTATACCATGTAATCGGCAAAAATACATACCTATTCTACCGGCTTTTCTGTTTATTGCAGCTTAACGCCCTTGCACCATAAAAGGCACGGCCACCCTCAGTGCAGAATATAAAAACCGCCGGTGCAGCAACACCGGCGGCAATTCTTAAAATAGGGTTAAAGCGGTGTACAATGGCCCGCTTTAGTTGTGGAAAAACAACGGCAACTCTTCCAAAAAAATAATATCGGTGCGCTTTGCAGCGTCGCCCTCTGCCAGTACCGCGGCACAGCCGACCACTTTGCCCTTGCTGTAACCGACCAGTGTTTCCAGCGCGCGCAGCGAGCCGCCGGTGCTGATGACATCGTCCACAATCAAAATGCGCTTGCCATCCATGTTCAGCAAATCCTGCTTGTCAATAACAAGGCGCTGCTGGCCTTGCGTGGTAATCGACTTATCCTCCACAATAATTGGCTCTTTCATGTAAAGCTTCGGGCCTTTGCGGGCAGGGATGTAGGGTTTGCCGCTCTCGCGTGCCATCTCGTAAGCCAGGGGGATGCCCTTTGCCTCCGCGGTGACGATCACGTCAAACTCCGGCACCTTTGCCAGCATGGCTTTCGCGCAGGCAACTGTCAGTTCTACATCGCTGAACATCACAAACGCCGCAATGGAAAGGTTATCGTTTACTTTACAGATGGGCAGTTCACGCGTGACACCTGCAACGTGGAGTGTATAAGTTTTATCCATGGTATTTCTCCTTCAGTCTGGCTTTGCCGCAGCAAAGCATAATGGGGCCCACGCACAGCAAACTTGCCGGTGCGGGCGGCTGGCAGCATCAGCCCGGGGGCCATGCAAGGCTTCGTTTTGCCAAAACATGAAAATGCAGGTGCGGCACACTTTGGCCGCCATCCTCCCCCACGTTGGTCACAACACGGTACCCGTTTTCACAGCCCTGCTCGGCACACAGCTTTGCAATCACTGCAAACACATGGCCCAGCAGCGGCGCGTCCTGCTCGGTCAACTGCGCCGCAGACGGGTAATGTGCTTTGGGGATCACCAAAAAATGCAGCGGTGCTTTGGGGTCAATGTCATAAAAGGCAAGCAGTGTATCGTCCTCATACAGCTTGTTTGAGGGGATCTCCCCTGCACCGATTTTACAGAACAGGCAATCTTCCATTTACTCTCGCTCCCTTCTGTTATGCTGTTTTACACCCTGCGGCAACTGCCGCGTGGCAGTTACAGCAGCTCTTTTACAAGGCCCGGTACAGCGGCCAGTGCTTCTGGTATCTTTTCGGGCTGGCGCAAGCCTGCCATGGCAAAGTCCGGCTTGCCGCCGCCGTTGCCGCCCGCAAGTACTGCGGCCTGCTTGGCAAGGGCACCTGCTTTCACGCCACGTTTCACCGCCTGCGCGCCCACAGCAACCATCATGCTGCATTTGCCGTCCACTTCACTGCAAAGCACCACAATGCCCTGTGGCACACGGTCGCGAATCTTTTCGCCAATGCTGCGCAGTGTATTTACATCCGCACCAGGCAGGTTGCCGGTAAACACCTGCAGCCCGTCCACCTCGGTGCCCTGTTGCAGCAGGCCTTCTACCTGCTGGCCGGCTGCCGCGGCTTTTGCCTTTTCCAGCTCACTGCGCACCGCGTGCAGTTCTTCTGCCAGGGCCGCCACCCGCGCGGGCAGGTCGTTCAGGTTGCTGGCTTTCAGCTGCGCTGCAATCTGCGCAAGCTCTGCGGTGCGCTCATCCAGCAGTGCCAGCAGGTTGGTGCCGGTTACACCCTCAATGCGGCGAATACCGGCAGCCGCACTACTTTCAGACAAAATTTTAAAGCTGCCCAGCTGGGCGGTGTTGTGCACATGGGTGCCGCCACACAGCTCGGTCGAAAACTCTTCTACCTTGACAACGCGCACTTCATCGCCGTATTTTTCGCCAAACAGCGCCATGGCGCCGAGCTCTTTGGCCTTGGCAAGCGGCATCACGGTCGTGGTGACCGGCAAAGCCTCAAAAATTTTGGCGTTGACGATTTTTTCTACCTGCTCAATTTCCTCTGTGCTCATCGCGCCAAAGTGCGTAAAGTCAAACCGCACCCGCTGGCTGTCCTCGTAAGAGCCGGCCTGATGCACATGCGTGCCCAGTACCTCACGCAGTGCCGCTTGCAACAGATGGGCCGCCGTGTGGTTGCGCGCCGTTGCCATGCGCAGCGGGCGGTCAACCTCTGCCGTCAACTGCGAGCCGGTGACCAGCAACCCGTTTTGCAGGGTGCAGGTGTGCACATAAAAGCCCTTCGGCGTTTTTTTGCAGCCCTCTACCCGCAGGGTAGCCTGCCCACTGTGCAGCGTGCCGATATCGCCCACCTGCCCGCCGGATTCGGCATAGAACGGGGTGCGGTCCAGCACGACCAGCACGCCCTCTTTCGGGCCGTCGTCGGTCGAAATCGCCTCTACCAGCTCCTGCCCGTCAGACAGTGCCAGCACGGTGGCTTCTGCCGTCAGCTCGCCATAGCCGACAAATTTCGTCGGCTCGGCATCTAGCTCGGTAAACAAATCGCCGGACCAGCCGGAAATATCTTTTTTCTTGCGGTCCTCGCGCGCGGTCTCCCGCTGCTTTTTCATCTCGGTGTGAAACTTATCCTCATCCACCTCAATGCCCGCCTCGGCGGCAATCTCTTTGGTCAAATCCAGCGGGAAGCCAAACGTATCCTGTAGCCGAAACGCCTCAACGCCCGACAAAATCTTCTGCCCGCCCTCTTTGACCGCGCCCTCAACGCCGTCAATCAGCTTTGAAAGGATGGAAAGGCCCTGGTCGATAGTTTTGGAAAAGCGATCTTCTTCTGCGCTAATCATCTTTTTAATGTACTCGGCATGCTCGCGCAGCTCCGGGTACGCCGGCTCGTTTTGGGTGATGACGGTCTCGCACAACTCTGCCAAAAACGGGCGGTCGATGCCCAGCATACGGCCATGGCGCGCCGCGCGGCGCAACAGGCGGCGCAGCACATAGCCGCGGCCCTCGTTCGAGGGCAAAATGCCGTCGCTGACCATAAAGACGGTCGAACGGATATGGTCGGTGACCACGCGGATGGACACATCGGTTTTGTGGTCCTGCCCGTAGGTCTTGCCCGAAATTTTTTCAACGTGGTTCAAAATGGCGCGCACGGTGTCAACCTCAAACAGGTTGCCCACGCCCTGCAACACGCAGGCAAGGCGCTCAAGGCCCATGCCGGTGTCGATGTTCGGGTGCTCCAGTAACGTGTAGGTGCCCTTGCCGTCCGAATCGAACTGGCTGAACACGAGGTTCCATACTTCCATATAACGGTCGCAGTCGCAGCCCACTTTACAGTCGGGCTTGCCACAGCCATACTCGGGCCCGCGGTCAAAATAAATTTCGCTGCACGGGCCGCACGGGCCAGAGCCATGCTCCCAAAAGTTATCCTCTTTGCCAAAGCGCACCATATGGTCGGGCGCAATGCCAATTTTCTTTGTCCAGATATCATACGCTTCATCATCGTCTAAATAAACCGAGATGTACAGTTTTTCTGCGGGGATCCCCAGCACGCCGTTCAGATACTCCCACGCCCAGGCGATGGCTTCGTCTTTAAAATAATTCTGAAAGCTAAAGTTGCCCAGCATTTCAAAAAAAGTGCCGTGGCGCGCCGTAATGCCCACCCGCTCAATATCCGGGGTGCGAATGCATTTTTGGCAAGTGGTCACACGGTGGGAAGGCGGTTCCTCCTGTGCAAGAAACCATTTTTTCATCGGTGCCATGCCGCTGTTGATCAGCAGCAGGCTGTTGTCGTTTTTCGGCACCAGCGGGAAACTGCCCAGCCGCAGATGCTCTTTGCTCTCGAAATAAGAGAGAAACGACTCGCGCAGCTCATTGAGGCCTGTCCATTTCATGTAAAGCTCACCATTACTTTCTATACTTGTTTTTCGCAGCGATAAGCCGGTTTGCTGCTTAAAAAAGGTTAAGCCTCCGCCCCGGTAAAGGGACGAAGGCTGCAAAGCTCCGTGGTACCACCCAAATTGCGGCATAACGCCGCCACTCAATGTGCGCCTTAACGCGGCAGCCCGCGCCCGGGGATTGGCCGGGAGCTCAAGGGTGGCAAAGACCGCAGCCGGCGAAAGCCTTTCAGCCAAGGGCTTTCTCTCTGAAACCAGCGGGCCGGTCATGGGCCCTTTCAACGCTTTTGTTCTTAATAAAACATACACATTAATTATAGGCAGCGGCAGGTGAAATGTCAAGCCGCGCAGCGTGTTGCTGCTGCTGTGTACCCGCAGATTTTCGCGTTTTTATAACGACATTTTGTTCGTTTTGTCGGCCCGACCCGTTGAAGCACTGTACTCCACTGTGATAAAATAAGTTTATCTTTCTGCTGGTATTCGGAGGAGTTAACATGAACTTGCTTGTCACCCTGGACCATAATTACGTCCCGGTTTTACGGGTCATGCTGTTTTCGCTGTTGCGGGCAAACCCCGGCGAAGACTTTGCGTTGTACATTGTACACAGCACCCTGACCGATACCGACTTTGAAATTATGCGGTCGGTGCCCGGCAGCGAGCGGTTGCAGCTTTGCCCGGTACAGATGCAGGACGACATGCTGGCGGGCGCGCCAATTGAAAAGCGCTACCCTAGAGAAATGTATTACCGTCTGTTTGCCGCGCGTATTTTGCCCGCCGAGGTTGACCGGGTGCTTTACCTTGACCCCGACCTTGTGGTACTAAACCCGGTGCGCCCGCTGTACGAAATGCAGCTTGACACTGCATGGTTTGCCGCGGCCAGCCACGTAAAGCGCACTTTTCAGCGGCTAAACGAACTGCGGCTTGACATCCCGGAGGGCGGTGCCTATGTCAACAGCGGTGTGATGCTGATGGACCTTGCGGCACTGCGCCACCACCAAGACCCGTTGCAGGTGCTGGATTATATTGAAAAAAACAAAGTAAAAATGGTACTGCCAGACCAGGACGTGCTAAACGCACTGTACCACGACCGCATTGTGCAACTGAACCCGCTGATCTATAACCTTTCAGAAAAATATCTGACCCTATATAACCTGAATTTTAAAAACCAGCCGGTTGACCTTGACTGGGTGCGTACCAATGCAGTTTTTGTACACTACTGTGGCCGCAACAAGCCATGGAAACCCGTTTATCACGGCCTTTTAGACGTTTTTTACCACGAGCTTGCCGACGAGCTTGCGGGCGTGGTTTCAAATAAAATCTTATAAATTTACAAATTCGACAGAATGTGACCCGATAAATGGGTATTTATGCCTTTTTTAACTAATTTTTTGTTTAAATGTAAATATTTTGTGCAATTTTGTTTGAAATGCGTGCAATCCCTACTTAGTACGTGTATAATGTGGCACATGGCGGTTTTTCGCCATGTGCCTTAATCTTTTTAGGGAGATGGTTCCGATGTGGACGGATGAAAATAAAGAAGCGTTTCTCGCACTGGTCGAACCCTTACTCCAGCAGCAGGAGGTACAGGATATGCGCGCTATTTCACAGCACGCCGCCGGTGTCAGCTGCTACGACCACAGCGTATTTGTTTCGTACCTCAGTTTTTTGATGGCGCGCCGCCTTGGGCTGGACTACCGGGCCGCTGCACGCGGCGGGCTGTTGCATGATTTCCATTTGTGCGATTGGGAAAAGACTGATATTGGCAGAATCCACCGCTTGTTTTTGCACCCACAGCTTGCCGCACAAAATGCGGAAAAGCTGGGCATCAACAAACTGGAAAAAGATATTATTGTCAAACACATGTGGCCGCTGACCCCCGCCCTGCCGATGCACCGCGAAAGCTTTATTGTCAGCCTTGCGGATAAAATTTGTGCCGTGGCAGAAATGCTGCACATTTATAAAGCATCGCGCCTGCAAAAGAATTTTGTTTTTGCCTTGCCCGCCCTTGCCGCAGAAAACGCATAAGCCGGCAGGCACCGTATATTTGTTACAGGATGGCTTGTGGGGGCTGCCCCGCAGGCTGTTTTTTTGCCGGTGACTGACAAAAAGGCACAAAAAACAAAAAAATGAAAAAACCACAAAACAAGTGTTGACAATGCGCGCGGCATTCTGATATAATAATCGAGCAGTCGAAAAACGGCTGTCACTTGGGGGTATAGCTCAGCTGGGAGAGCGCTTGAATGGCATTCAAGAGGTCAGCGGTTCGATCCCGCTTATCTCCACCAAAAAAAGCTTCAAATCGAAAGATTTGAGGCTTTTTTATTTTTTCTATCCAAACAAGTCTTTTTTGTTGAGAAGCGCAAAGATCATTGGTATAATTAGGAAAAGGCGAAGCTTCACCATTTTTTGAATGATTTTGGGTGTGACTCCAAACGTACAGGTTATTCTTGTATAACATTTTGTGCTATTAAAGCAAGTATGCAGTTTAGTATTAGTCAATGTTTTTAGACACCTTTTAGAAGTGCTTGCGGATTTGTATTAGTCTTATGTGTTTTCTTTAATTTTTGCTAACTGGTGGTGTGATAATGCAACTTCAAAATAGCTATATATTTTTGCCCAATCCTTTTAAAAATGATACAAAAAGACCAGTTACTAAAAAAGGAGAAAATGTTATACGCATACGTGGTAGTAGCGTCAGCAGTTTTATCAAAAAAATCTTTCCTTCTGCTGAAAAAGCTACTGAATACGATAATATATTCAAGCACAAATACATATGTACGATTACTAATAAGGATACTCATTACACTGCTGAATTCATAATCAATGAGGTTGTTGAAAAAATTTATTTTGATGCCATAGTTGAGGGAAAGAACAAGGCACAGCTTGTGGAAAAATTAGAATATATACAAAGTGCAATGCAAGATTCCGGTATTCAAAGTGACTATGTTATGATAATTTCATACGATGCCGTATCTGAGTACTATTGCAACAAACTCTACCCTAAACTCAATAAATTAGAAAGAAACCTTAGGAAACTTTTATTTAACATTTATACTGTAAATTTAGGGTTAGACTATTATCAAAAAACTATAAGTAAAGAATTACAAGATAAAACCAAAACCGTCATCCAAGCGAAAGGCGATAGAGAAAAAAAAGAAACTGAACGACTACAAAAATTTTTCTATTCTCTTGAATTCACTGATATACAGAATCTGCTTTTTACACCCCGCTGGACTAGTATTGAAGAAGAAGCAAAATGCAAATTCCTTGCCGACAACAAAAACTTAGCCAAATTATCAGATGAAGATTTAAGGAAAGCTTTTTTAATGTTTACCCCCAAGAGTGATTGGGAACGCTTTTTTAGTGGTAAAATTGTAGGTCTCAACGTGCAAGAAGTAATAGAATCTATCCGTAAACAGCGCAATAATATCGCACATTGCAAATTTTTTTATAAGAGCGCCTATACCCTTTGCAATAAATTAATAAACGACCTCAATAAAGCAATATTTGCCGCTATTAAAATTACTGAGGAAAAAGATTTTCTTGATAAAAATAGTGAAAAAATTAAAACACTTTTAACTGCCTCTTTGGGTTCTATAAATAGCATAATGAAACCTTTACTCGAATTGCAAGGTAACATGATAAAACCTTTGCTTGAATTACAAAATAGCATGATGAAACCTTTACTCGAATTACAAGAAAAGACCCGTGCATTAAAAATCCCCCTCTATACAAACTTTGGGGAAATTAATTTTTCCTCTATGTTATCCGGTTTGGGGTATCTAGGCATACTTTCTGAAGCCCCCCCAGCCGACAATGATAACAATAGTAACTCTACTGATGATATTGAATAACCAATAAAATACCGTGTTTTTCAGTTCTTTTCAAAATAGTATAAAAAACAGGGCAAAGCCCCGCAAAAGCAGTAATCATCTGCTTTTGCGGGGCTTTCTTTATGTCTATGGTTTTTGGCTTTACTCTGCCGCGCCCTCTTGCGCGTCGGGCGGCGTTTGCGCTGTGCCCTTGGTGTCATAGGTTTCTAAAAAGCTGTGCTTTACCCCACCGGTTTTATAGGCCAGCACAGTATCCAGGCTGACGTTTTCCATGCTTTTAAAAATATTGGCCTCTATGCCGGGGTTCGTCTGCTTTAAGCTGCAAATCAGCTGTTTAATCTCCTGCCGTTTCGAGCCGGTGCTGCCGTCTGTGCGGCAGGTGGTGCAGCTGTCGGTAAATTTGCAGGCGCACTGAATAAAGTTGAGCCCGTTATAGTCGCGCCAGTGGATGATCTCCTTTTCCCGTATCAGGTACATGGGGCGAATCAGCTGCATGCCGGGGTGGTTGGTGCTGTGCAGCTTTGGCATCATGGTCTGCACCTGCCCGCCGTACAGCATGCCCATCAGCGTTGTTTCTATCACGTCGTCATAATGGTGGCCCAGCGCTATTTTGTTGCAGCCCAGCTCTTGCGCTTTTTTGTACAAATATCCGCGCCGCATACGCGCGCACAGGTAGCAGGGCGATTTTTCTATTTTATAAACCGCATCAAAAATGCTCGTTTCAAAAATAGTCACCGGCACCCCCAGCAGCTGCGCGTTTTGCTTGATGACGCGGCGGTTGGTATCGCTGTAGCCGGGGTCCATCACCAAAAACACCAGCGCAAACGGAAACTTATTATGCCGTTTCAGCTCTTGAAACAGCTTTGCCATCAGCATAGAGTCTTTGCCGCCGGAAATGCATACCGCAATGCGGTCGCCCGGCTGCACCAGCTCGTACCGCACAATAGCCTTGGCAAACGGGGTAAATAAATCCTGGTGAAACTTTTTGCGCAGGCTTTGCTCTATTTTGTCGCGCCGTTCTTCGCTTTGCTGCTGCGCGGCCAAATGTTGCAGCAGCCACGCGCCATACCCGCCCTGCAAATGCCGGGCGCGGTAACCCTGTTTGCAAAGCATCTGCGCCGCAGGCAGGCTAACTTCGCCCCGGATGCAGTACAAAACAAGCTCTTTTTCTTTGGGCAGCACCGCTTTGCCCTGCATAATGTCGGCAAAATCCACCTGCACGGCGCCCGGCAGGTGCCCGCACTGGTAAGCATCCTGCGGGCGGATATCCACCAGCAAGCGGTCTGCCTGCGGGGTTTCTTGCAGCTCGGCAAGCGAGATGGTAAGGTCATTCGGGTCATATTGGTTCACAGGCAGTTGCCTCCAAGTTATTTGATACGCGGCGGCCAACGCACCGCAGCTACCGCGGTGCGTGCCGTTTTGTTAACGCACAAAAATTATAGGTTTATTTTTGGCTTCTGTCAACTGCACCCCTGCCGCAAAACCGGCAAAACAACAGGCGGGCAGCCTTTGTATGCTGCCCGCCTGTTGTTTTGCTTTTCTTCTGCCGTTTTACACGCTTTGTTGCTACAGCTACTTTTCTGCCTGCGCGGCCGCTGCCGCGGTTTGCCCTGCAATGCGGCCAAACACCGTGCAATCTGCAATGGCGTTGCTGCCAAGGCGGTTGGTACCGTGGATATCGCCGGTCACCTCGCCCGCCGCATACAGGCCGGCAATGGGGGTGCTGTTCTCGTTCAACACCTGTGCGGTGGTGTTGATTTTCAGCCCGCCCATGGTGTGGTGCACCGCAGGCTTAGATACCATAATATAATACGGGCCCTCGCCAAACGGCACCAGCGTGCCGCGCTTGTTAAAATCAAGGTCCTTGCCATTTGCGGCAAACTCGTTATAGCGCTCTACCGTGGCTTTCAGCGCTTTGGCATCGATGCCAAAAAAGTCTGCGGCTTCCTCAATGGTGTCAGCCTTGACCAGCATTTTCTTCGCGATCAGGGTTTCATATTCGTCTTTGTGCTGTATGTCCACGCCGCTTTCGGTCATACCCGCCGCATCCCAGAACATGTACGACACACCGCCGGTCTGCTGGGTGACGGCTTTTGAAATGACATCCCGGCGCTGCAACTCTTCTACAAAGCGCTCGCCTTCGAGGTTGACCAGAATAGAACGCCCCTCCAGCCGCACGTCGCCGACATACAGCAGCGAGCCCGTTTCAATGTCACAGGTGGGGTAGGTTTGGATGTACGACATATCCACGGCCTCGGCCCCGATGGCCTGCGCCATCACAATACCGTCGCCGGTGCTGCCCACCGAGTTGGTGGACAAGATTGCTTCGCCCATGTCGGGGTTGTACTGCTTGCGCATTTCAACATTGGCGCCAAAACCGCCGGTTGCAAGCACAACTGCTTTTGCGTGGTAGGTGATCTCCTGCCCGTTATAGGTGGCTTTTACGCCCACCACGTTGCCATTTTCATCCTGCAACAGCTCGATGGCCTTGGTGCCCAGGTGAATGGGGATGTTGCGCTGCTCGGCCGCTGCCTGCAATTTGGTGACCAGCTCTACCCCGCTGGCCCCTGCGGGTACCAAGCTGCGTTCTACCGAATGCCCGCCAAAGAACAGCATGTAATCTTCAAAATCAACCTTCACTTCGTCTTTCAGCCACTCAGCCCCTGCCAGCGCATTGTCTGCCAGCACGCGCACCAGTGCGGGGTCATTTTCGTTGTCGCCACCCTTTAAGGTATCTTCATACATCAGGTCGGCGCTGTCCTCAATGCCCTGTGCCTTTTGCAGCCAGTTGCCCGGTGCGGCATACTCTGCGCCCGAAATCAGCGTATTGCCACCCACGCGGGGCATTTTTTCAATCAACATCACGTTTGTGCCGGCATCGGCCGCTTCAATGGCTGCCGTCAGCCCTGCGCCGCCGCCACCCACTACCAGTACATCGGTGGTGTATTCGCTCTCACGCTGCTGGGCACCCTGCTCTACCTTGTTTGCCACAAGGTCGGCAGCTGTTGCGCCAGATTTTGCAAGCGCGTCGTTGACCGCCTCTAAAAAGCCCTTAGACGTATAGGTGGCACCCGCAACAGTGTCAACCGCCAGCGTGTTGCCCGCGATCATCTGCTGTGTCAGGGTATCCATCGCGTCGGCAATGCCCGCGGTTTCGCTGTGCTCTTTTACCTCAATGCCCGCTATTTTGCCGTCGGTGATGGTCAAGTCTACCAGTATTTTGCCGTTGTGGCCCTGCCCCTCACCGGCATAGGTGCCGTCAAACGACGCGCCCGACGCGCTGCTGGCGCCGCCCGCCTGCCCGCAGGCAACCAGCGAAAAAGCCAATACTGCCGCGACCAGAACTGAAAGGATTCGTTTCATCTTCTCTTTTCCTCCTGCTTTTCTGATTGTTATTTTCATAACATTGTATTATGATTATAAGGCAAATCATCGCCGGAGTCGTTGCACTATTTTTTCAATGGTTGCACTTTTCTGCACAAACGGGGGGCCGAGTTTGAAACTTCAACGCAAAATTACGATACTGTTTGCAGGCTGTATTTCTTTTGTTTGCAGCGCCGCCATGCTGCTGGCACTGGTGCAAAGCAACGATTTTAACGAGCACCTCAGCACAAAGCTCAACACGCAACTCATTGAATCCAAGGCGGCGCAGGCCTCTGCCTGGTTGACCCAGCGGGTGGATGAGCTGCGCATTATCAGCCGCAGCAATGAAGTGCTGTCGATGGACATGCAGCAAATTCACCCGTTTATTGACCGGCTGAACGACGCGTTCAGTGAAAATTACGGCAACGAATACGGCACTTTTGCAGTGGGCGAGTTAGATGGGCTGGGGTATGTCACCGAGCAGCAGACGATCGATGTTTCAACCCGCGATTACTTTAAGGCGCTTTGCCGCGACGGCACCGAATACGAGATCAGCACCCCGCTGGTTTCTAAAACCGACCGCAGCAACATTGTGCTGATCTGCTATGCGGTGCGCGATGCCGCCGGCGCGCAGATTGGTTTTGTGAACGGGGCGATTTCTTTGAACCGCCTGACCGACCTGACTGACCACATTGATTTTTACGGCGGTGTTTCGTTTATCGCGGACCCCGACGGCAACTTATATACAAACGTTGGCGGGCAGCTTGCCGGTGATGACCTTGCACAGGTGCTGGCCCATATGCCGGCAAGCGGCATCACCAAAAGTGCCAACACCCTGACACTGGGCGGCGAAGAAAAAGAAGTGTTTTTTTCGCACATCCCCCAGACAAACGACTGGTACCTGTGCACCGTGGTAGAGCGCGCCCGCCTGTTGCAAGAGGGGCACTCGCTGATTTTTTCTATTTTGCTGATCTGGGTATTGCTGCTGGTTCTCAGCTGGCCGCTAAGCTTTTGGGTTGCGCGCTATATCAGCCGCCCGATACGCCGTTTAAGCAGCGCCATGCAGCAGGTACAGGCGGGTGATTTCACCGTGGCCGTACCCGCAGAAGGGCAGGACGAAACTGCCCAGCTTGCAAGACAGTTTAACCGCATGGTAGCCAACACCAAACAGTTGCTGCAAACGGTAGAACAAGAACAGCGCGACCGCTACCGCGCGCAGTTTCAGGTGCTGCAAAACCAAATCAAGCCACATTTTTTATACAACACGCTGGACACCCTGCAATGGAAAGCACTGGATTATGGTGCCGACGAGCTGGCGGAGCTGATTACCGCTCTATCCGGTTTTTTCAGGGTCGGGCTGTCTGCCGGGCAGGATTTCATCCCGCTGAAACGCGAGTTTGAGCACGTGGGCCACTACCTGACCATTCAGCAATACCGCTATGCGGATATTTTGCACTACGAGCTGTCGCTGCCGCCCACACTGGGGGATGCGGTGGTCAGCCGGTTGCTATTGCAGCCGCTGGTTGAAAACGCCATCTATCACGGCATTAAGCCAAAGCTGGCAACCGGCACGATTCGCATTTTTGCGCGTGCGGCGGCGGATGCACTTGAGCTGGTGGTCGAAGATGACGGCGTTGGCATGGACGGTGCGGCGCTGGCACAGCTGATAGCTGAAATAGACAGCCCCGAAGCTACCCATTCGGTGGGGCTGCGCAACATTCAGCAGCGGCTAAAATTAATCTACGGCAGCGGATACGGGCTGCACATTACCTCGCAGCCGGGGGCAGGCACCACGGTCACCGTGCGGCTGCCGCTGCAAAAAGGAGGTACCAATGGCGACGATCGTAATTTGTGACGATGAAATTCATATTCGGCGAGGGCTAAAAAAATATATCGAGCAGGCAAGCCCCAACCTGCGAGTCGCAGGGCTTGCCGCAAACGGCCCCGCCGCCCTGCAACTGATACGGCAGGTGCGCCCCGACATAGCACTGATGGACATCAACATGCCCGGGATAAACGGGCTGGACGTTGTCCAACAGGTGTGCGAAAACGGCCCCGCCTGCCGGTTTGTGATCATTTCCGGCTACGACGAATTTGCCTATGCGCGAAAAGCCTTGCGCCTTGGCGCGGTGGATTATCTGTTAAAGCCCATCGACCGTAAAGAGCTATTGCGGGTGCTGCAAGGCATTGCGCCGCCCGTTGCCCCCGCTACCCCGCCACAACCAACACTGGCAGACCAAATTAAAGCCCATATCGGCACCCATTTTACCGACCCAGAACTTTCACTTACCACCTTGGCAGCCCAGTTTCATTTAAGTGAGTCGTACCTGAGCCGGATTATTAAAAAAGAATGCGGCACCACCTACAGCGAATATTTAAACCGGTTGCGCATTGCCGCTGCACAGGAACTATTGTTGCAAGACCCGGCCATGCAAAGCCAGGAAGTCGCCGACCGGGTGGGATATTTGAACAAGCACTATTTTTGCCGCGTGTTCAAACGGCAAACCGGCCTTTGCCCCACTGATTACCAAAAAAGGCAAACACGGCAAAACAAAAACAGCCTCCGTTAAGGGGCTGTTTTTTTGTGTTTCTATTACTGCCTCAGGCAAAAGGTTTTGGGTGCCAACCGGTATGCCGCAAGCAGTGCAAACAGTATGTACAGTACACAAAAACCAAGTAAGAACACACCGAACACCGAAGTTTCGATTTCTTGCCGCACTGCAAAGTAAGAAATAAAATAGGTCACCGTATTGGCGATTGTGAACATGGGGCTTTTCATCTCACTATTTTCGTTGTACGGCTGCAACAGATAATACAGCACCATATGGTGCACCGAAAAGAAAACAGCCATCAACAAAACCGAAGCAGACAACAAAAGATAATCGAGCGGGTGGGCCGTGCCGCCGCTAAGCAGCAGCATAGCCGGCAGCCCGGCAGCCAGTACCGCCGCCGGCATCAGGTTAATGCGGATAACCGAGCGCAACCGGGCGGCAAACAATTGTAAAATTGCTTTGGGTTGCCGGTAAAAGCGGTAGGTCAACATGCTGTGGTCGCAGTTGACGAACATTGCCTGTGTGATGGTCTGCCCACGGTTGATAAAGTACATTACAAATAAAAGCGAGGGTAGTGCCGTCAATAAATATTCGTTGAGCTTTTCCCTGACAGGCGGGTAAAACAGGCAGGCCGCAATACCCACCAGCATCAGCGCGCTAAAAAACAATGTAATGCGCAGGGCCGAGCGGGTGAGTATTTTAGTGTGGCGCTGCACAAATAAATCGTTCAAATACGCATAGCCGCTTTTTTTGCTGGTTTGACTGGCAGAAAAACTGAGTTTCTTTTGGTAGCTTATCTGCATTGCCTTTGCCGTTGCGCTTTTGGGTGATTCTAGCACAGTTTCGCCGGCAAATGCCTCTTTGTAAGCATCTCTATAACCGTTAAAGTGGCACAGCACCCATATACTGGGCACGGCTATTACTACCGCAACTGCGCACACTGCATAAAAAGCCTTCACCGGCAGCGCCCACCCCAGCAATGGCAATGCATAAGCTGCGGAAAGCAGAGCAGTGATCACCAAAATTGCAAGTACCGTATACAGTTTTTCAAACCGTTTTTTTTGCTCTTTCAGCGGCGTGCCAAGCAACAGGGCGGGCAAAATACACTTGATTGCCACCACCAGCGCAGCGGAGGCGACGGCACCCAAAACAGAAACCCCATACAAACTACCTACTAACGCCGTCACAACGGCCATGCCGACAAACGTGCGCAGCAAAAAATACAGGTAGTTTGAAAGCGCATATTTTTTTGCGTCAAGCCGCATTAGAAAGACCGCATAATATTTGTCCCTGCCGGGCTGAATAATTCTGGCATTCAACAGCCCGCCAAGCAGGGTGAGAAACAACAAAATGTGCAGAAACCTTGCCGGGCCTGACAATTTAAGATAAAAAAGAGGCAACACGGTCATCAGCAGCAAATACAGCGCTTTGCCAAAAAAAATTGAAAGTATTTCGCGTAAAATACTGATTACAAGCGCAAACCTTTTCAGGCCCCGGCTTGCATAAAGTGAAGTTGGCAACAGCTTTTTTACCCCCGGCACCGATTTCAGCGAGCGCAACAGCGCATTGGTGCGGTAAGTGATTTGCAGGCGAAATGAAATACGAAATGTTTCAATCATTGCCGGCCTCTTTCAGCGCCGCAATAATTTTGTCTTTATATTCGGCATTGTCCAGTGATTCCTTGGCGATTTCCTGCAAAACGCCCTGATTTAAAATGACAATGTCGTCGCACAAATCCAGCGCAAGTTCCATAATATGGGTAGAAAAAATAATGATGTGGTCTTTTTTCATCTGCCGCAACAGTTGCTTCATCTCATCGGCCACCACCACATCAAACGAGGTCAACGGCTCGTCAAGCAGTAGCACGGGCGGGTTTGCGATAAAATTTACCAACAGTTGCATTTTGTTTTTCATGCCGTGAGAATAATCTTTCAGCAAAAGGTCTCTGTCCTGCGCGTCGATCTGCATCAGGTCAAGGTAAGAATCGATTGGTTGCGGCTGTGGCACCTGTTTGCGGTTGATATCAAGGAAAAACTTTAAAAATTCCCGCGCCGTCAAAAATTCCGGCACAACCGGGGTAGAAAGCACATAGCCGATATCTTCCGGCGTCAGCGGACGGGTTTGCCCGTTTTCTTCTACTTCAAAGCTGCCTTCATCCGGCTTTACATCATCGTTCAGGCAGTTAAAAAAAGTGGTTTTGCCTGCGCCATTGCGGCCAATCAACCCATAAATATGCCCCAGTTCAAAGCAAAAGCTGGCACCTTTCAGCACCTGCTTTTCGTCAAAATTTTTCTTTAGGCCCTGCACATACAGTTTCATGTTTCCCTCTCACTTTTCTGGTATCTGGGGTGCTGGCACATGGTTCCATTGCCCTCTATAAAAATAAACGAGGGCACTGCACAAAATCATACAGCAAGCGTTGCTATTTTAAATAGGCCTTGCACCACACTGCCGCATACACCACCGTTGCCACGGCCAGCAGTGCGCACAGTAACGCAACCGCCCACCGGTACAAATCAAGCTGCATGTCGGTAAAAAGCGCAAAAAAGCGCAGGCCCCCAAGGGCCGCAATAACTGCCAGAATACCGCCGATCAACACCTGATACGCCGCTTTGGTGGCCTGAGCCACAACTTGCTGTTCGCGCTCATCCAGTGCCGAAAGCTCAGTGCCGCTGTGTTTGCCCCAGTGATATTTTTTTGCAAGTAAGTGATACACCACCGGAAATACAATCAGGTATACCAGTAACAGAATGGGCATTGGCCCCACCCCTGCGCTGATGCCGGGGTGCAACTGCCGCACCTGCTGTGCCGGGTATAAAAATGCCAGCCCGAACAATAAAAACAGGATAAAGTTACCTGTACAAAGGATGATGGTCTTTTTCATAGTGAATCCCCCTTAATGGAAAAAATTTCGTCGATTGGCGTGCCCAGCACCTGCGAGAGATGCATTGCCAGCAATAGCGACGGGATGTAGCTGCCCTTTTCAAGAGAAATAATTGTTTGCCTTGTCACACCGGTAAGCTGCGCTAGCTTCTCCTGCGAAAGGTTTTGTTCTGCGCGCAGTGCTTTTACACGGTTTGTCAGTGTTTCCATTTGTAGCCCTCCTCTTGCGTATAGTATAGTACGCTTTACATGTAAAGTCAACTATACTATTAAACTTATTAAAAAGCCGCCCCCATGGGCGGCTTTGGTTTTACGGTACTGCGGTAGCATCAACCGTCGATATAATACGGGTATACATACCCCTTCACTTCTTTTGCCGTCGATATTTTTGTCACTTTGATCTGTGGTTCTTGCGATGTCGTGCCATCTATCACGCGCTCGCCCACGGTAAGTGTACCTTCCACCGTCACCCACACGTCCTGCTTTAAAATATCGGCATTGCTGTAAAGGCAAACGATGCCGGACGGCACAAGGTCGGCCACACAGCAGGACATCATGAGCCTGGCGGGCACAAACTGCCCCTCGCCTAAAATATTGGGGTCCTTAAAAACATACCCTGTCATTGAGACGGTGTACCCCTCGTATTGCTGCATATGCACATAAAGCTCTGTCACCCACATCGAAAAATCGTCATCGGCCACTGTAATGGTCTTATTGGCGACATCCAGCCCCGGCAGGGTTTGCGACGCATCGCTATCGCTTTGGTTTGCGGTACCGGTGCCCACGGAACCCGTGGCCGCCGTATCCGGCTGCGCCGCCGTCATGGCAAAGCCTGTTTTGCCCACGTACTGTGAGGATATTTTAGAAACATTCATGACATCCATTGGCAAAAGCAATAGCACCATGGGCAGCAATAAAACAAAGCAATGCGCCAGCCGCAGTTTGTGCTGTGGCTCAAACAGCCGTTTTACACCGGTAAGCCCCCAAACCAGCATTACCGCCGCGACAAAATACAAGTACCGTTTCATGCGCGGGGTGACAAAATATAAATACTGCTTTGACAGCACCATATAAACCATCATCGCGCTGAACAAAAAACAACACACCATCTCCAGTAATATCTGTAAATTAAGTTTTCGGTTTGTCATTTTCAATGTTCAAATCGCCCCCAGACTGGAAAACAAAAAGACCACAAAAAAACTTGCGGTAAAGGTAATAGCAATCAATTTTAAAATAAAGCGCTTTGAAAACCCAGACGACAGCATCATGACGTTTTTGATGTCCATCATGGGCCCAAACACCAAAAAGCCCATAATGGCCCCCATGGGGAACTGGCTTGCCAAGCTGCGGCCGATTACCGCATCGGACGACGAGCAAAGTGACAGCACAAACGCCATACCCATCAACAGTACGGTGGAAACCGCGAGACCAAGGCCATTGGGCGCATTAAAAAACACGCCCCCACCCACGACCTGTATGACCGCCGCAAGCAAGGTGCCCAACACCAGATACTTGCCCACGCTGAAAAACTCTGCCTGCGAATGGCGCAAAAACAGGCGCCATTTTTCAGCCGCGCCTGCACTGACACTCTGCGGCTCGTAATAGCCACAACTGCACATCATGCGGTCCACCGTGCCACCTGACAAAATTTCGCCCTTTGTGGGCCATAAAATAAAAGCAATACAGATTAAGATAGACGTAATAATGCCAAAACACACCCGCGCCAGCACGACCGAAAGGTCGCCACCAAACGCATAATAAGTAGATAAAATTACCACTGGGTTAATGACCGGGGTCACGGTGACAAAGGTGATTGCCACCGGCAGCGGTACCCCCTTTTTGACAAGGCTGCGAAACACCGGTATCGACGTACAATCGCAAACCGGCAGCAAAAAACCGGCCAAAATGGCAAACAACACGCCAAGCCCCAGCGATTTTGGGAATTTTTCTTCGATCCACCGCGCAGGCACAAACACCTGAATAGCCGACGAGAGTAACACCCCGATCGTCAAAAACGGGATAGCCTGCAACATGATGCCCACAAAAAGAGTAAGCACCGATGCAAACGAGGTGTCTTTTGCCTGCGGGATGAGCCAAAAAGCGGCAAGCAATACCAACAGCGCCACCCCCCCCGCAGCCAGCGGTGCCAACGGCGGTACCTTTTTGCCAAAAAAGCTGCGATATATGCCGCTTAAATCTTCGTTTTTTATCAGCGGTACACCGGGGTTCAGGCCGCGCAACAGCTGTTTTGCTTTGCGGTACTGCCCGCGGCTGGCCTCCTCGCTGCCCCGCAACACCACAAAATCACTGTTTGCAATTTGCTGTGGCAGGGCTGCGCCGGTATTGCCGATGAGCCTGGGCACCTGTGCTACCTCGGCAAGCTGCATGACCCGCTTGATGTTGCAACGTGTTACCAGCGCTTCATCGCAAAAAATGGTTTCCAGCAGTGAAAAGGGCTGCATGCCGTTCCACTCTACCCATATTTCATCAAACGGCGGCTGCCCTAACGCCTGCGCTATTTTTTGTGCTATCGCGCCCGGCTGCTGCAGGTCATCTGCAAGCAATAGGTGCGTGCAGCCGGGGATCACCGGGGCGGCTTCTTCTTCCCCCTCTTCAAATTGCAGCAGCAAAACCCGTATGTTCTGCCATTCTTCCTTATCAAATAAATGGTTTAAAAAAGTCGTCTTACCGGCACCAAGAAAACCGGTGACAACATAAACCGGAATTGTCATCTGTGTGTCTCCTTTATCAAAACTATTTTCTTGCCTACCCGCTGCAGTGCCGCAGGTTTCACCTCTTTCCCTTTGCCCTGTTGACAATTCCTGTTTCCTTTTGTGTTGCCGCGTGCAGGCCCGGCCCGCCGCAGTTTTTTTCTATGTATGCTGCCGCCTGTTACTTCTTCGCGGCACAGTCTTTGCAATAGCCGTAAACCTCCAGGTTATGGCCGATTACCTGAAAGTCTTTGTCTTTGATTTTTGGGATAAAGCTCTCCATTGGGCAATTTTCCATCGGGATCATTTTGTGGCACCCAATGCAGACCGCATAGTGCCGGTGGTGTTCGCGGTTCAGCTCGTACACGGCGGTTTCACTATTCATAATACTGGTTTTAATGGCCAGTTTTTTTTCGACAAACAGCTCTAAAATGCGGTAGACTGTCGAAAGCCACGCGCCGCCGCCCTCTTTGCCGATGCGGGCAGAAATTTCCTGCGCGCTCATCGGCTGGGTCGACTCTTTCAGCACCGCAAGCACACTTTCCCGCTGCTTTGTCCGTTTTAGCCCCTTAGGCCAACAATTCTTTTCATTTGTCAATCTACTCACCTCGTCTAATCATACCGGGTATTTTACCGACACAACTTTTTATTTTGCGGGTCCGCCAACCTGCATATTTGTGCTCAAGCCATACGCCGCACGCGCAACTTTGCCTGTACCGTTTTGCCGACCAAAACGATCACCAACACGGCCACCGACACCAGCGCTGTAAAACCGCCGGGGGCAACGTTTAAATAGTACGAAACAAAAAGCCCCGTCATAATATCCACCATGCTGAACACGATGGAAAAAATCAGCGTCACCCGAAACCCTTTGCCCAGTTGCAGCGCGGTGGCTACCGGCAGCGCAATCATTGAGCTGAGCACCAGCACCCCCACAATGCGGATCGACACCGAAATTGCGGAGGCCACCAGAATAGAAAACACATAGTTGATCAGCTTGACCCGCACACCGGCCACCCTTGCCGCTTCTTCATCGTAGGCAATATACAGCATCTGGTGGTACAAGATAATCAGGGTAAGCACCGAAATGATGCTGAGTATTAATACCATGATCGTATCAAATTTCGTCACGGTGAGGATGCTGCCAAACAAAAACGAATCGGCATTGGCCTTTAATTTGCCCGAGCTGATAATGGTAATGGCGGTGCCGACACTGAGCGAAAGTACAATGGTCAAAATTAAATCGGTGTACTTTTTAAAGTAATTGCGCAAAAACTCGATCAGCGCACCGCAGATGGATGTAAAGACAAACGCGCCCAAAATGGGGTTTTGGCCTGCCAGCAGGCCAATTGTCACCCCGGCCAGTGACGCGTGCGACAAGGTGTCGCCGATCATGGAATAACGGCGCAGCACCAAAAAAATGCCGATACTGGGGCATAAAATAGAAATGAAAACCGATACCAGAATGGCATTTTGCATAAAACTATATTGCAGCATTGTCTGTGCCCCCTTGTATTCTTCTGCCGCCCAAAAACTCTTGTGCATATTTTTGTGGTGTGCACAGGTGCCCCCGGCCATCTGTCAGGTGGTAGATCAGCGTGGAATTGGACACTGCGGCATCCAAATTATGTTCTACTGAAACGATGGTAATACCATTATTCTGGTTGATCTCTTTTAAAAAGCCGTAAATTTCCCGCTGGCTTTGAATATCCACCCCGGTAGAGGGCTCATCCAAAATCAGCAGGTCGGGCGCACCCATCAGCGCGCGGGCAATTAAAATTTTTTGCCCCTGCCCGCCGGAAAGTGTGCCCATCAGTGCACCGGCAAATGCCTGCATCCCCACCTGTTGTAACCCCGCTTCTATCACGCTTTTGTCGCGTATTTTCAGCAGCTTGCGGTAAGAATCCAGCGCCTCGTATACCGTGATGGGAAACCCTGCGTTGGAATAATCACTTTTTTGCGGCACATAGCCCACACGGGTTGCCTGCGAGACAATGCTGCCGCTGGTAGGCTTTAAAAATTTTAAGATCAGCCGCATCAGCGTGCTTTTACCGCACCCGTTTTCGCCTACGACTGAAACATATTCCCCGTCTCTTATCATCAAGTTCAACCCATGCAACACATAGGGGGGGGAACCTGTATAAGAAAAACTGAGGTCCTTTATCGTAATCATGATGTACACCCTTTCGGCCCAGGGGCCCGAAAAAAATAAATGCAAATGCAACTCATTCGCACTTGACAAATCTCTTTTGCAAGATTATCATCTATATTATAAACGCAAATGAGTTGTATTTGCAAGTGAAACTCGGAGGTATTCATTATGTTAAAAAAAATAGTTGCTGCCACGTTGGCCCTTTTTCTTTTAGCGGGCCTTACCGCCTGCGGTAGCAGTGGCGGTAGCAGCACTTCTGCTGCCAGTTCGTCTTCTGCGTCGTCTTCTGCCTCTGGCAATGGCGAAAAACTGAACGTATCGGTCAGCTTTAATGCAATGAAAGAATTTGCCGAAGCCATCGGCAAAGATAAGGTAACCATTTCGACCATCATCCCGGACGGGATGGAACCGCACGACTTTGAGCCCAAAGCGCAGGACCTTGTGGCGCTGAGCAGTGCAGATGTATTTATCTATAATGGGCTGGGGATGGAAGCCTGGGCAGAAAAGGCAATCAGTGCCGCAGATAATGCCGCCCTCATTGCGGTGGATGCCTCTGCCGGTGCCGATGCCATTCAAAATACCGACCCCGCCGAAGTGTCGGAACACGGCCAATATGACCCGCACCTTTGGCTGAGCATCACAGGGGCCAAAACCGAGCTCGAAAACATCAAAAACGCCTTTGTGCAGGCAGACCCTGCAAACAAAAGCTATTATGAAGCCAATTATCAGGATTACACCGCGCAACTAGACACCCTGTATCAGGAATACAGCGAAAAATTCAAGACGGTGGAAAGTAAAAGCTTTGTGACCGGGCACGCAGCCTTTGGCTACCTGTGCCGCGATTTTGGGCTGCAGCAAAACAGTGTGGAGGATGTATTTGCCGAAGGCGAACCCACCGCCCAGCAACTGGCTGAATTGGTGGATTACTGCCGTACAAACCATGTTACCACCGTGTTTGCCGAAGAAATGGCAAGCCCGGAAGTTTCCAATACGTTGGCAAATGAAGTGGGCGCCACTGTGCAGACTATTTATACCATGGAAAGTGCAGAGGATGATTTAAGCTATTTGCAGCGGATAGAAAGCAATCTTTCTAAAATTTACGACAGCCTGTCTAAATAACAGATGCTATAACAAAACCAAACGCCCGGCACACTATTGTGCCGGGCGTTTGGTTTTGTGCCGCTAAAACGACGGTATTTTCTTGCGCCGGCCTAATCAGCTGGCCTGGGTCATGCTCCACTGCCATACGGGCAGGTTGCCAAGGCCGATATCTTCCATGCTGATATCATCGCCAAGGCGCTTGTTGTACGCATAATCCTCATACGTTGCCGCATAGAAGATGATGGGCACTTCGTCCAGCCAAGTCTGTTGCATCTCTTTGACGATTGCGATACCATCTTCGTCACTGGCGGCCTGCATAAAGCGGGTATAGTACTCATCCCAGATATCCGACGGGTTGTTGATAAAGGTGGCCGCGTCGTTGGTCAGCATGTTGCGCAGGTACATCGGGTTCGACTGCATGGTCATGTTGACAAGGCCAATGCCCGTTGTGCCGTCGTAGAAGCCGGCAAACATGGTGGCGGCTTCTTCTACCTGAATGTTCACCGTCAGGCCGATGGCTTGCAGGTTTTGCTGGATGATGCTGGCACATTTTTCACGCGTACCCGGAGGGGTGCACAGTGTGATGGGCTGGCTGAGGTCGATTGCACCATCCGCTGCCGCTGCCTGCAAAATAGCTTTGGCGGCATCCGGGTCGTAAGTCGGGGTGACAGAGCTGTCAAAGTATTTGGTGCTGGACAGAATGGGCGACTCGATGGACGCCGCGTTCTGCAACATTGCCCCAATGGCATCACGGTCGAGTGCCTTGTCGATGGCTTGGCGAATGCGTTTGTCGGGGTAAACAGACTGGTTGACCATGATCATGTACGGCTGGGTCGGCACGTCCAGATGCACGACCTTAATGCCGTCGATTCCCTCAAGCGAGGTAATGTCATCCACACTCATCGGCGGGTAGGCAAGGTCCACATCACCGGCAATGATTGCCGAAGCCATGTTGGTGGTTGCCATAACCTGAATTTTAAACTTTGCAAACTTGGGTGCGCCAAGGTAATAGTCTTTGTTGGCCGTCATCACCAGCTCGCTGCCGGGGATGGTGCTTTCAACGGTCAGCGGGCCATTGCAGACCGGGGCGCTCCAGTTGGGCGAAGCCAGATAATCCGCAGGGGCGGTGTCTTTTAGTACATGCTCGGGCAGGGCCTGATACAGGTAAATGTAAGACGGGAAGGTCACCGCCTCGTTGATAACATCATCAAACGTGTACTTCAGGGTGTAATCGTCGATTGCTTCCGCACCAATGGGGGTGCCGTCTGCGTTGCCGCTGCCGTCCACACCGCTCAGGATGCTGTAAGTCGCCGCTTTCTGGTTGACCACGCAGGCGGGGTCGGTGATCATTTTTACCGCAAAAACATAGTCGTTTGCGGTGACGGGTTCGCCGTCGCTCCACTTTGCATTTTCGTTCAGGTGGAAGGTGATGGACTTTTTGTCCTCTGAAACTTCCCAGCTGTCCGCATTGCGCGGGGTGATATCACCCTTGTCATCAATGTAGACAAGGCGGTCATAAATCAGGCCAAACACCAACTGGCTGTAATAGCCGCCCGATGCCGCATTGTACGGGGTAAGGTCTGCCCATGCAGAACCGATTGCCATGGTGACGACCGCGTCACTGTCCGCTGCTGCCGCAGTGCTTCCCGATGCAGCTGAGGCCATGCTGGCGGCAGCGGAAGAACCGGAGCCCCCGCAACCGGTAAACAGTGAGGCGGCCAGCACGGCGGTCAAGCCGATGCTGAGTGCCTTTTTGAAAAACCTTTTGTTCATTTCTTTTCCCCTCTTTCGTTTCATTAAAACCCGCCTTTAGCACGATGCTTCAAACAGGGTTTTATTGCTTTGCAATGCGCTGCTTTTGATTTGCAGCGCGTATGGGCAAGCGACAAAATGGCCGCTGCCCATGTCCTGCCACTGCGGCTCTACCGTGCCGCAACTCTCCTGCGCATACGGGCACCGGTTGTGAAACCGGCAGCCCTTGGGCGGGTGCAACGGGCTGGGCACATCGCCCGGCAAAAAGATCCGCTCCCTCTTTTTATCGACATCCGGCACCGGTATGGCCGAAAGCAGAGCCTTTGTATAGGGGTGCAGTGGGTTTTCAAACAGCTCTTTTTTGCTGCCAAACTCCACTAACTTCCCGAGATACATCACCGCAACGCGGTCGCACAAATACCGCACCACACTCATATCATGCGAAATAAACAGGTAGGCGACCCCCGTTTTTTCCTGTGCCTCTTTCATCAGGTTCAGCACCTGCGAGCGCACCGAAACATCCAGCGCCGATACGGGCTCGTCGCACAGAATGAAGGCAGGGTCCACCACCATGGCACGGGCCGTGACCACGCGCTGGCGCTGCCCACCGGACAGCTCGTGCGGGAACTTGTAAAACTGGTATTCGCCGAGGCCGACGAATTCTAAAATTTGTTGGGTCTTTCGCTTTTTTTCTTCCTCTGTGCCGATGCGAAACGCATCCAGCGGGGCCCGCACCAGCTCAAAAACTGTTTTTCTGGGGTCAAGCGACGCATACGGGTCTTGAAAAATGATCTGCATTTTTTGGCGCAGCGGGCGCAGCTTTTTGTTGTCGTACCCCGCAATGTTTTCGCCCATAAACTCAATCTGCCCATCGGTCGCACTTTGCAGCCCCAAAATAGTCCGCCCAAGGGTCGATTTGCCACAGCCGGATTCCCCTACTAGACCCACCGTCTCGCCGGGCATAATGTCTAAACTGACACCGTCCACCGCTTTCAGCGACAGCTTGCGGTTTTTGACCCCGCGCACCGGGAAGTACTTTTTTAAATTTTTAATCGACATCACCGGCACTTGCCGTGCACTGTCGTTTGTCTGTGTCATTCCGCTTCCTCCCCTTCTGCTGCCGGGGCCCCGCAAAGCAGGCAGCGCACCTGATGGCCCGGCTCTACTTCAACAAGCTGCGGCTTTTGCTGGGTGCATTGCCCACTGCACTGCCCGCAGCGATTGCTAAAACGGCAACCCGCCGGCATTTCGCTGAGCGACGGCACGGTACCGGTGATGCTGGTCAGCCGCTGCATATCGCGGTCTACCCGCGGCAGCGAGTTGAGCAGCCCCTGTGTGTAGGGGTGCAACGGGTTTTTAAAAATCATGGCGGCGCTGCCGTACTCCACCACTTCGCCGGCATACATGACCATCACATAGTCTGACGTTTCGGCCACAACCCCCATGTCATGGGTGATCAGGATGATCGACGTGCCCATTTCGCGCTGCAACTCTTTCATCAAATCCAGCACCTGCGCCTGAATGGTCACGTCCAGCGCAGTGGTGGGCTCATCTGCAATCAGCAGCTCCGGCTTTGCCGAAAGCGCCATGGCGATCATCACGCGCTGGCGCATGCCGCCGGAAAGCTGGTGCGGGTATTCGTACATGCGCTGGTCCGGGGCCGGGATACCCACCTTTTCCAGCATTTTTGTCGCCTTTTGCCAGGCCTCTTTTTTGCTGATTTTGCTGTGTGCCTGGTACATCTCCACCAGCTGCACCCCAATGCGGTAGGCGGGGTTCAAGGAGGTCATCGGCTCTTGAAAAATCATGGATATTTTGCTGCCGCGCACCTTGCGCATTTCTTTTTCGCTCAGCGTCACAAGGTCGCGCCCCTGAAAACAAATGCTGCCGCCGGAAATGAGGCTGGTCTGCTTAGGCAGCAGGCGCAAAATCGTATTTGCGGTAACACTTTTGCCACACCCCGACTCGCCCACAATGCCCAGAATTTCGCCCGCTTTAACCTGAAAGGTGACATCCTGTATCGCCGTCAAGGTCTCTTTTTTGCCGGTGCGAAACTGCACCTGCAAATTTTTTACGTCCAAAATAACATCTGACATCCGTTTGCCTCCTCCCTACAGTCGTTTCATTTTCGGGTCCAGCGCATCGCGGATGCCCTCACCCACAAAGTTGATGCACACAATAGTGACGACCAGACACACACCGGCGGGGATCCAGATCCACCAGCGTTTGGTGAGTACTGCAAGGCTGGTGGCCGCCTGAATGATGTTGCCCCAAGACGCCTGTGGCGGCTGTACGCCGGCGCCTAAAAAGCTAAGGGCCGATTCGGTGATCATCGCGCTGGAGATGCGAAACGCCAAGGCCACCCACAGCGGTGCAATTGCGTTGGGTAAAATTGTTTTAAAGATGATTTTTAAGTCACTGCTGCCAATGGCGCGCTCGGCCTCTACAAACTCACGGCCGCGCAGCGAAAGCACATTGCCATAAATCAGCTTTGCAATGGCGGGCCAGTTAAGAATGCCAATCAGCAAAATGATGATGGGGATCTCAGAACCAAACACCGCCACGACCACCAGAATGAGCACCATGGCCGGGAACGACATAAAAATATCTGCCGTGCGCATAATCAAGCTTTCGGCCCTGCCCCGGTAATACCCGGCAACGAGCCCGAGCGGCAACCCCACCAGCACGCTGATGGCGGTTGCTGCAAACCCGATGAGGATGGACACCTGCCCGCCGCAGATTACCCGGGCAAACATATCGCGCCCCACTTCATCGGTACCCAGCAGATGTACCTGCCCGGGTGCCTGGTTAAAGGCCGTGCGGTCGATTGCCACCGGGTCAAGGTGCAGCAGTACCGGCAAAATCAACACGCACAAAATTTCTAATGTCAATAAGGTCAGGCCAACCATCGCCATTTTGTGCTTTTTGAAATTGCGAAATGCTTCGTTTTTTTTCTTTTGACCTGTCTGTGTTTTCAATCTTTACGCCCCCTCAATCAAAACGAATTTTCGGGTCCAGAAAAGCATAGACCAGATCAAGCAACAGGTTGACTACCAGCACCGCAACCGAAATCAGCACGGTGATGCCCATGATCGTGTTGTAATCGCGCTGGCTGATCGACTGGATCAGCAGTGTGCCCATGCCCGGCCAGCCAAATACCTGTTCGGTGACGGTCGCACCGCCCACCAGCAGCGGCACCGTTGTGGCAATGCATGACACAATGGGGATCCACGCATTGCGCAGAATATGTTTTACCGTGACGCGCAGTTCAGAAAGCCCCTTTGCGCGCGCCGTTTTGACATATTCTTCGTTCATCACTTCCAGCATGCTGCCGCGCGTCTGCTTGACAAAGGTGCCCAGCAACTGAATGACCATGACGAAGCCAGGCAAAACCAAATGCCTTGCAAGGTCCCCGATGCCCCCGCCTCCGCTGGCGGCATACATGCCCATAGAGGGCAACACCCCCAGCTTGATGGAGAACACATACACCAATACCAGCGCCACAAAGAAGTTTGGCGCGGCAGCCCCCACAAACGACGCCACCGACGAAATGTTGTCCCAGACGGAGTAAGGTTTCAGCGCCGCCATAACACCAACCGGGATGGCGATGAGCAGTGAAACCAGCAGCGAATACAGCGACAGAACCAATGTGGGGCCAATGCGCTCGCTAATCAGGCTCCACACTGGCTGCTGGGTGCGGCTTGAAATACCCATGTCACCGCTTAGCATGTTGCCCAGCCAGATAAAGTACCGCACAACGACCGGTTTATCCAGGCCATACTGCACCATCAGCGCGTGCTCGGCCTCCGGCGTGATGTCACCAGCTGATTTGATAATATCAATGGGGCTGCCCGGCGCGGCGTTTGAAAGCAGAAACACGATCACCGTGATGATCAAAAACGCCGGGATTGCCTGCAACAGCCGCTTTGCGATATATCTTGCCATAAACGTATCCCCCTTTTTGTGTACGGCTTAAATTGCCTCCGGCGCTTTCAGCTCTTTTGGCAATGCACAGTCATATACCCCGCCGTTTTTCGCCATAAATTCTTCTTTTGCCTGCCGCACTTTCTCGGGGTCTTCCAGCATCATAATGCTGGCAAGCGCAATCACCTTACCGGCGACCAGCATACCCTTGTGCCCAATGGGCGAGTTGCCCTGCGCCGTCATCTGCCACGAGTGCCCCGGCGTTGCAAAGCTTGCTGTCGCCACAGTGCACATCACCGTGGGGGCAATGTGCCCCACGTCGCCCACATCGGTTGACCCGGTGATAATAACCCGCTTTGCCTCGTCAAACTCTTCAATCTGGGTATCGAGTGGCTGTTTTAGCTTCGCCTCGGCCTCGTCTTTGCCATACCGTTTTTGCAGTTGAGCCTTTTCTTCGGCTTTATTGTTTTCACCCACCGTGGCATCAAACTTGGCGGCAAGCTCATACTCTTCTTTTGTCCACTGCGGTGCGCCAATCTGCTTCATCGCCTCGGTCATCATCCCTGCCAGCACCGTGTTGGGGATATAATCGGAATAAGCGGATTCAATGCGCCAGCTTGCCAGCGTGCCGCACATCAGCGCCGCGCCCCTTGCAATATCGTCGATGCGCGCCGTGATCTCTTTGACCTGATCCATATAAGGTGCACGGATGACATACCGCACACTGGCATGGTCCTGTACCACGTTCGGTGCTGTGCCGCCGGCATCGAGATACGCGTAGTGGATGCGCGCCTCTTGAATGACATGCTCGCGCAGGTAATTTACGCCGACATTCATCAGCTCAACCGAATCCAGCGCGCTGCGGCCAAGGTGTGGTGCCCCGCCCGCATGGGCCGTGACACCTTTAAACGAATAAATGCGGTTGTACAGCCCCACCATGTGACAAGAGTTCACCCCGTTGGTCGTCCCGGGGTGCCAGGTGTATACATAGTCCACCCCGTCAAACGCGCCGTCCCGCGCCATAAACGCTTTGCCCGCACCGTTTTCTTCTGCCGGGGTGCCAAAATAAATTACGGTACCGGGTTTGCCGGTCTCTTTTAAATACTCTTTAATGGCAATGGCCCCCGCAAGGGCACCGGTGCCCAGCATGTTGTGCCCGCAGCCGTGGCCGCGCGCCCCCTCTTCCCGCGGGGCTTTGGTGGTGCAGCCCGCCTGCTGGCTAAGCCCCGGCAGCGCGTCGTACTCACCCAAAATGCCAATCACCGGTTTCCCCGTACCCCAAACACCTTTAAATGCGGTGGGGATATTCGTGAGGTTTTGGGTCACGGTAAAACCCTCTTTTTTTAGCGCGCCGCACAGCAGCTCAACCGACTTGTGCTCCTGATACCCGCCTTCGGCATATTCCCACACAAGCTCACTGATATGGGTCAGCTCCTGCGCTCTTTCATCGATGCACTGTTCTATAAAAGTTTTTCTGTCCATACTCTCCCTCTCCCTTACCTGCATTTTATTGGATCGTTCATTTTACACATACATCGGGCAGTGGTATTCACCACCGGTGCGCTCTAAGCGCTCGCCTTGTGCACCCCTGAGCAATGCGGGGTCATCGTAAACCATCACACCGGCCAGCCCCATAATTTTGCCCGCGCAAAGCAACCCCTTTTCGCCGATGGAAGAACCTGTCATACCGGTCATAAACCACGAATGCCCCGGCGTACCCAGTGCCCCGGTGGCAACGGAAAGCGACGCCGTGGGGGTGACGTAGCCCACATCTCCCACGTCCGAGCAGCCGTAAATCCGGGTCATTTTTGTGTCGTCGAATGCTTCCATCTTGGTATCCAGCGGTCTTTCTAAAACCTGTTGCAGCTGCTCTTTGCCGTAAAGCCGCTGCACGGTCTGTTGCAGGTCATTTCGCTGCGCCGGGGTGTATTGGTCGGTAAACTGCTTTGCCAGCACAAAATCTTCTTCTGCCCATGCAGGGGCCCCCACCTGCTGCGCCGCGTTGCTGAGGATGGATGCCACCACCTTGTTTTGAAACAAGTCAGAATAGCCCATGCGCGGGGTGATCTCCACCGTGGTGCCGGTCATCAGCGCGGCACCCTTTGCGCAATCTGCGACCCGCTGCATAATTTCCGCCGCCTGCTGGGTTTTGGGGGCGCGCACACCATAAATCAGCTTTGCGTGGTCCTGCACCACATTCGGTGCCGTGCCGCCGCAATCAAGGTAGGCATATTGCAGCCGCGCCTCTTGAATGACATGCTCGCGCAGGTAGTTTACCCCCACATTCATCAGCTCGCACGCATCCAGTGCGCTGCGGCCAAGGTGCGGCGCGCCACCCGCGTGGGCCGTGACGCCTTTAAATGAGATATGCGCTGTTTTTACCGCAATCATCTCCATATTGGCAACCCCATTGGTCGCGCTGGGGTGCCAGGCAAACACACAATCGGTCGTATCAAAATACCCGTCGCGTGCCATCAGTGGTTTTACCCCTTCGCCTTCCTCGGCGGCACAGCCGTAATAGATCACCGTACCCGGCAAACCGCTGGTTTGCAGGTATTGCTGGGCAAGTAGTGCAGCCGCCAGCGAAGCGGTGCCCAGTGCACTGTGCCCGCACCCGTGGCCGTACCCATCTGCCGAAACCGGGCAATGCCGGGGCAGCCCCGCCTGCTGGCTAAGCCCCGGCAGTGCGTCGTATTCGCCGAGGTACCCCACCACCGGGTGCCCGGCACCAAATGTTGCAATAAATGCGGTGGGGCGGCCGCAAACATTTTCTTCTACCGCAAACCCTTTTTGCCGCAACACTTCACAAAGCAGCTTTGCAGACTGTACCTCGGCGCTGGAGGGCTCGGCATAAGCCCAAATCTTTTGGTGTATTTTAAGCAGTTCCGGCGCAAGGCCGGCAAGGGCCTGCTTTGTCCATTCAACCCGTTCCATTTATTTTTGCCACCTTGTTGTTTTATTTTGCATTCCGCTGTCAGTCAAACGAAGCCATGTACTGTGCAAACCATTCCCCGCCCATTTTCAGTTTCAGGCAGTGCAGAATCAGTTGCACACAGCCTTCTTCACTTATTCTGGCACTGTTCAGCGTAATATCATAATTGACGGGGTTGGTCCAGTAATTGCCGTGCGTGTAAAATTTATAGTAGTCGGCACGGTAGCGGTCGGTTTTGGTAATCAGCTGGTTTGCCTCGTCTTCGCCAATCTGCATCCGCTGCATCACCCGCTGCAAACAGTAAGCACGCGGGGCTTCGATATAGACACTTACCACATTCTTGCGGTCTTTTAAAATATCGTCCGCACATTTGCCCACAATCACGCAGGGGGTCGTATCCGCAAGGCCCTCGATGATTTTTTTCTGATACTCAAACAGTTTTTCGTTGGACACAAACTGCGAGGTGTTGGGGTGAATTGTCCTGCGTTTTGGCAGTGATGCCAGCTGGTTCATCAGCAGGTTGCCCTTCAGCCGTTCATCTTCCTCTTCAAACAGGTGCTCATCGTACCCGCTGTACTGGGATGCCAGTGTTAAAATGCGGTTTTCGTAGCTGTGGATGTGTAACTCGTCTGCCAGCTTTGCCGCAATCTGGCGGCCGCCGGTGCCAAACCCGCGCGCAATGGTAATTACAAAATTTTCCACGTTGACCCTCTCCCCATCCGAATTTGGCCAACAAAAAAAGGCGGCAGGTACTTTCGTACCCAACGCGCCTTTGCATTGTTGCCCTTGAGCTATTGGGCGTAGTATAGCACAGCGGCCAAAATGCTTACAAATACTTTTTAGATATACCCCCATATCCGTTTTACCGTTGCTTTACAAGGCTTTGTGCTATCTGCTTAACAAAACCACAAGTCATCAGCGTAGTTTGTCTATTTTACTAAATGATAATATCTTTTTTGTGCATTTTGCTGCTTTTTTCGTTGTTTTTCGATGGATAATTCTATGGTACATTTTGTCGGTTTCGCATAAACTACTCCCAAAATGTAAAAACAATCACTATAATATGCTATAAAGTTTTACAAAAGGGGGCAACCGCCATGGACATTCGCCAACTGCGCTACTTTTTGACAATTGCGGACGAAGGGCACATTACATCGGCCGCAAAAAAGCTGCGTATTTCTCAGCCACCGCTCAGCCATCAGCTGAAATTGCTGGAAGAAGAGCTGGGCATTACACTGTTTGTTCGTGGTAAAGAGTCCATGCAACTGACCCCTGAGGGCAAGGTGCTGTACCGGCGCGCCCAAGTGATATTAGAAAACTTTGATTCCACCATCGACACACTGGACAATATCCGCAATGGCATCACCGGGCTGCTGTCCATTGGGGCCATTGGGTCCGCTTCGCTAGATTATCTGCCGCAGTCTATCAAGCAGCTGTTGCAGGGCAGCCCGGGCGCCCAGTTTCATATTTATGAGGGCAGCAGCCACGCTATTTTAACGATGCTCAACAAGGGCACCATAGAACTTGGCATGATACGCGAACCGTTTAGCCGCGATTTGTTTCACCACCGGCATTTGCAGGCGGTGCCCCCAAACCCGCCGCAACTTTACCACGACTATTATGTTACAGCCGGGCTTGCCCCATGGTTTGAGGGGGCCAATGCAGATTTGGCACTACCGAAGCTGAAAGAAAAGCCGCTGATTGTACACCGCATTGACCGGCAAAAACTGATTGCCGCCTGTGCAAAGTTGGGGTTTACCCCGCACATCATCTGCACAAACGAAAACTTCACCACTTCTATTTCGTGGGCCATCCAGGGGCTTGGCATTGCCGTGCTGCCGCATTCGTCTGAAAACTTAATCGACAAATTTAAGCTGGGTGAAACCTTGGTAATCAGACCGATACTGGATTTGCCCGCCCCCTCGGCCCCGGTATTAATTTGGAAAAAAGAGCATTGCCTGAGCACCATTGCGCGCCGGTATATCGAGCTGTTTCCGCCTGCCGCAAATGACGACGATTGACTGTTGCCGCGTGGGGGGGGGAGTGGCGCACCGCGCGCAGGTGCTAGCCGTGCCCCCTGTGTACTGCTTTTGGCGGGGTTGCCTTTGCACGTTTACAGCATGCCTCCGTAAAATACTTTGCGTTGCACAGCAAACGGGGGCATGAAACCGGTAATTTTCCTGCGCAGTTAGCCGCCATAACATAACACAAAAAGGCGGCACACCGTGGTGTGTCGCCTTTTTGTTTACCGGGCTTTGCCCGGTTTTTACATTGCCGCAGCAACAGTGCTTTCTATTACACTAAACTGCCGCTTAAAACTCTTTATACATCTCTTTTTTGGCGCCACACACCGGGCAATGCTCCGGCGCTTCATCCAGTACCGTGTGGCCACAAACAGGGCAGACATAAATGTGTTTCAGCTCAATGTCTTTGCCAGCCCGCGCGGCGTCCTGCGCTTTTTGAAACAGGGCCGCATGCTGTTTTTCAGCTTCGAGTGCAAAATGGAATGACCGCTTTGCGCCATCCTCATGCTGAAACTCGGCCGTGTTCAGGTAAACGGGGTACATCTGGTTGACTTCGTGCAACTCGCCATTGATGGCACCCTGCAAATTTTCGACCGTAGTACCGACCCCAAACACACCGCCTGCATTGACCGAGGCATCTACCGTGCCGCCATCGATCTCGCGGAAGTGGTTGCCCGCATGTATACTTTCTGCATAGGAAATAGCACGGAACAGTCTTGCAATATTCGGGAAGCCCTCTTTTTCCGCCATGTCACCCCAGTGCAGATAGCGCATATGTGCCATACTTTCGCCACCATAGGCAGAATGAAGAAAATCAGAAGTCATTGCATTTTTTACAGCCATCAATAAAACCTCCCTTAACGCTTAACAATACGATTCGATCAAACGGTCTAACACTGCCGGGTCAGTCGTGCGGTCCAGCAGTGGAGTACCCTCTTTTAGTACCGCGTTCTTTTGGTGGAACGTCTCTTTCGGTTCTTCATACAACACACCCAGCGGGATGGTATCGCCAAATTCCATCGACTTTTGCATGGCGGCCAGCTTGTCGCTTGCATCATACGCTGCGTCTAACTCGTACACCCGCTTATTGTACCAGCCAAAAGTATTGATTTTGTTAAAGCTGACACAGGGCTGCAAAATATCCAGCAGCGCATACCCGTTGTAGTTGATGGCGCGCTTCATCAGCTCGACCAGTTGCTCTTTGTGCCCGGTAAACCCTCTTGCCACAAAGCCCGCCCCGGTGGCAATCGCAACCAGCGCCGGGTTTAGCGGCTCATTAAAGTTACCGTCGGTCTGCACCCCGGTCACCAGCCCCAGCACCGAAGTGGGGGATGCCTGCCCTTTGGTCAGGCCGTAGATCTGGTTGTCGTGTACAAAATGGGTGATATCGACATTGCGGCGAATGTTGTGCAAAAAGTGGTTGCCGCCCTCACCGTAAGAATCACCGTCACCGGTGTCCACCACCACCGTCAGCTTTTCGTTGGCTATTTTAGCCGCGACCGCCGCGGGCAACGAGCGCCCGTGCAGCCCACAAAAGGCATTGGCACAAATGTACTGCGGTGTTTTTGCCGCCTGCCCAATGCCGGCAGCCACCAAGACCTGAGACGGGTCTTTGCCCAGTTGCTCTAGCGCTTCTTTCAGGCAATCCAAAATGACAAAGTTACCACACCCGGGGCACCATGCGGTTTCGTAGGTACAAAAAGAATTCGTGCTCATTTCAGCTCCCCCTTCCAAATGCGGTCGGCAATTTCTTCGCCGGAAATCTGCCGCCCGTCGTATTTGAGAATGCTGGCATCAAACACAATACCGGTCTCTTCACGGATCAGCCCGGCGAGTTGGCCGGTGGCATTCTGTTCCACATTGATCAGCCGTTTTGCCTTACCGGCCAGTTCAGCCAGTTTTTTGTGCGGCAGCGGGTACACATCGCCAAAACAAAGCGCTGCAAAGGCGCCCGGCTGTTTTTCATTCAACAAGTTCACTGCTTCAAACAGCGGGCCTTGGGTGGAACCAAAGCCCACCAGCAGTGTTTCAAACTCCTGCGGGCCGGCAAACTCCGGCTCTTGCAGCTCTGCACGCAGGCCATCCAGCTTGCGCATGCGCTTGTCGGCCATCTTTACACGCACTTCAGCTGATTCGGTAATGTGGCCGCTCTCATCATGCTCGTCGCTGTCAATTACAACCACATGCTCGGTTTTGCCCGGCACCAAACGGGGCGATATACCATTTTCGGTGTAGCGGTAACGCAGATACTCCCCCTCGCCGTCATAGGTTGCCGCCGGTTGTGACACCTTGATTTTTGAAGCATCAAACCGGGGTACCGTTGCGGTGGCATCGCCGAGGTACTGGTCGCTGAGCAAAATGACTGGGATTTGGTACTTCTCCGCAAGGTCAAACGCGCGCATCGTCTGGTAAAATGCATCTTCGTGGTCGCGCAGTGCAATGACCATGCGCGGGAACTCGCCCTGAGAAGCGGAAATGACAAATTTCAAATCACTTTGCTCGGTACGGGTAGGCAGGCCGGTAGCAGGGCCCGGCCGCTGTACATCGATGACCACCAGCGGGATTTCGGCAATGCCGGCAAGGCCCAGCGCTTCGACCATCAACGAAAAACCGCCGCCGGAAGTACCGGTCATTGCACGGGCACCGGCATACGACGCGCCAATTGCCATGTTGATAGCCGCAATTTCGTCCTCGGCCTGCTCTACCACCACACCGGCTTCATCCGCACAGGCGGCTACCGCCTCCAGCACGGCAGTGGACGGCGACATAGGGTATGCCGAGTAAACCCGCAACCCAGCCGCCACAGCGCCCAGTGCGACCGCCTTGCTGCCTGAAATCAGCATCTGGCCGGTTGCGCCGCCCTGCAAGTGCTCGTGACGCGGTTCTACCAGCGCATAGCCCTCTTCAACTGCTTTGACATTGATATCGATATATTGTTCTTTGACAAAAAGTGACAGCACTTCGCGCACGTTCTGCAATGGTTCACCAAACAGGCGCAACAATGTACCCACGGCAATACTGCCGGACACCCGCGGGTTGCCCAGTTCTTTTGCCATTTTGTCCATGTCAATCTTGATTGCACGGGCATCTTGCGTGGCAAGTTTTGTGTCACACAAAATAAACCCATTTTCTTTCAGTTCACTCTTATGCAGTTCTACCGTTTCATCGTCCAGTGCAACGATGCCGTCTAAGCGATTACTGTGAGACCAGACTTTTTCACTGCCAAAACGCAGTAGCGAAAAGTTGTGCCCACCGCGGACACGGGACATAAAATCCCTCACCGTGAGTACATGATAGCCGGAGCGTTGCAGTAGTTTTTCTAAAACCGCAGCCGCCGTGTCGATCCCTTGACCAGCTGCGCCACCAATCAATAAATTATACATTAGAGCCTCCCTCCAGTACATTTCATTTCCTACATTATAGGTCAGAATAAACAAAACCTCAATATTGTTTGCAAAATTTGGTAATCTATTCACATTTTTATGACTTAATTTTTACATGATTACCAGTATTTAGCACCAATACCCACCGCAGAGCAAAAATCCAACACGGTTTCACTGATGGGCAAGAAAGTCAATACCACCCGTAAAACGGGTGGCTTGACTGAGCCCTAAAAGGGCATAATAATTGCCAGCGCCTAAAAGACGCTGGCTTTCACTTCGTTCAAGCCCAGTGGACTGATTGCGTATTAACCCTTAAAAGGGTCTTCGTACTCTTTTGTTGTCAGCTTATCTTCCAGCATATCTTGCTTTTCTTGTTCTCTGATATATTTTGCTATTGTCGCTTCGTTTAGCCCTACTGTACTTACGTAATACCCCGTTGCCCAAAAGTGTTTGTTCCCAAATTTGTATTTTAAATTTGCATGCTTTTCAAATATCATTGTTGCCGATTTTCCTTTTAAATACCCCATGAAACTTGAAACGCAATACTTCGGCGGTATCGACAGCAGCAGGTGCACATGATCCGGCATCATGTGCCCTTCTACAATCTCTACCCCTTTCCACTTGCACAAATCTCTAATATATTGTTGGATGTCTGCTCTCAATTCATTGTAGATTACTTTTCTCCGATACTTTGGACTGAACACCACATGATACTTGCATACCCACTTGCTGTGTGCTAAACTTTCTGCCATAAGGCATCTCCTTTCTTCTGATTTCTTGAAGGCTTGAACACTCTTCATTTTATCAGAAAGGTGATGCCTTTTTGCTTAAGCTTTGGCTACTCACCCGCTTAGCGGGTGGTTTGTTGCCTTTCGCTTCGCGAAACGCGGTCTAAAGCCCCGAAACAAAAAAATGCACCCTGCCGCAAGCGGCAAAGCGCATTTTTAAATGACATCACTTACGCTGGCTCAAACAAATCTTTGCCTGCGCCACACTCAGGGCAAACAAAATCAGCGGGTACATCCTCCCATTTCGTGCCGGGTGCAACACCACTCTCGGGGCAACCTTCTGCTTCGTCGTAAATATAACCACAAACCGTGCATACGTACTTTTTCATCAAATCAGCCCTTTCAAAATAAGATTGGAACCTCTTTTAATTTTACTCGATTTGGGGTACATGTCAATCACTATTGAAAAAATATCTCAAGAGGGCAATCTTTCCTGGGTAAATTGCAGCACGAAACTCCCGTTTGTAAAACAGGAATCCCACTTTGCAAATGAGAATCCAGTTTTGAAAACGAAAGTCCCGATTTGTAAATAAAAATCCCGTTTTGTAACCGACTTTCCCGGAAATCTCAAAGGAACCATGCTACGAGCGCACTTTCGGAACTCATGAAGACCTTAAAAGAGCACGACAAACAGAGGCACAATTCCCGCTCAGTTTTTTGTAACTGGAGAATCCCGCCTTGTGGGGAAACGATGGCTGGCGGACAGTGCAAGTAGATAAAATCAGGTTGAATGCTTGAGAAGACGGGGCTTTAAAACGATGTTTTCAGACGCAATGGGAAGACAGCCAAGCTTTTGAAGGATGTTTTCTCCATAGCAGAAACGAAACACCTCATAGGGACTGCGCCCATTCAACTTGTTCCTTTTGTAGGAGTTGATGTGATTCATCACTTTGGAAATATCCGGTTGGGTCAGATTGTCAAAAGAGGTTCCCTTGGGCAAAACTCGCCGAATCAATTCATGATTCACCTCAATAGAGCCCTTTTGGTAGGGACTGCTGGGATCGCAGTAAAAAATTTTCGTGCGGAGGATATCTTTTCCGGAGGGACCGTATTCCACCAGTCGGGGATTCGAAAACTCACTGCCGTTGTCCGTCAGAATCATTGGGAACAGGCTTTCAAAACATTTCCGCCCCAGGAGCCTATAGATGGAATCCAGAGAATCAATCACAGACTGCGAAGTATTTGCATCCCGTAGAAAAGCCAGCATCAGGCTGGTATTCACAAAATGAACGGTAAGCAATACTTTTCCGCCTTTGCTTCCCAGTACGGAATCCATTTCCACGATCTGAATATCCGGATGGCTTTCCATGTACTTTTTGAATTCCTCATAATTGCGTCCGATACGGCACCCACGGTCAATCTTGAATTCCGGCTTTTTGTATCTGGGACGATATTTCACTTTTCTCGGCAGATCAATGTTCCGGACATCAAACAAAGAAGCGTCAATGTAATTGTAAAGGGTTTTCTCACTACAGGTCATTTCATCCGCGTGAGTTAAGTATATCTGATGTACAGACTGGCCGTTCCGAATCAGCGGAGTAATCAGCAGATTCAATCTTTCCAGCTCTGTTTCGCTGGAAAGGATTCCGCTGCGGGTTTCTGAGATTGCCTCTGAGAACCGGATATGAGCGCTTTCCGCATCATAAATGTTCTTTTTGAGTGTGCATTTTCCAAAAGAGGAACAGCCGTTGCAAACATACGTGGGCCTTTTGCAAGCGGTACAAACTTCTTCCTCAAATTCAGGGCAGTGGTCGTTACATCCGCTGCACAGACTGCATTTGGCAGCCGACGGATGAGTACATTCTTCCTTCCTGCAAATATTTTTAAGCTTACACACGGCGCGTTTTTTGCAGGCATTGTAAGGGTAGGAAGAATAACCGCTCTTCTTTTCAAACGAATATTTTTTGACCTCTTTGGCAACCGTTGTTCGATCTTTTTCAATTTCCCTCCCAATCTCACCGAACGATTTGTTTTGCGCCAAACCTTTTTCAATGATGAGACGATCATTGTACGTTAGGAATTTCGACATGGCTGTCCTCCTTTTCTTGCCGCCAGCAAAATAAGGATACCATCCATGTCTGCTTCAGAACGTCTCTTGAACGCGTTACGGCCCCAGAAGGCTTTTTCGCTACGCTTCAAAAGCCTTCCGGGGCCGTAACTTCAGACAAAACTCCTTGCAACCGGAAAATCCATACCCTTTCCGCACGGGAGTTTCCTTACAATTGTATCCTGCTCTTGTGGGAAGGTATGGACTCTCGCTTTACAGTTCAGGGGCAATCTTTCCTGTGTTGTTTTGGGCTCGCCGGTCCACTGGGGTAATGTCAAAGCAAATTCACTGCCTTGCCCTGGCACAGAGTGCACCTCTGCGCTGCCGCCAAGCTGGCGCATATTTTCGCGCACTACATAAAGGCCCAGCCCATCACCGGGCACCGTTTGGGTGCCCTGCCCCCGGTAGTAGGCGTCAAATAGCTGCGCAAGGTCTGCGGGTGCAATGCCCGGGCCGGTGTCTCGCACCGCTATGGTCACTGTCTGCCCGCTTTGGTGGCAAGCCAGCACCACACTGCCCCCCGCGCTGGTATATTTATAGGCGTTGTTCAGCAAATTGTAAATGCACTGGCTTAGCTTGTGTCGGTCGGTATTCCATTTGCCCTGTACGTCTGCCTGCAACGAAAGCGCTATGCCCTTTTGGTCAAATTGCACTTTTAACCCCTGCACGATCTGCCGCAGCAGGGCACCAAGGTCGACCGGTTCAAAGTTAGGTGCTTCTGTCTGTCGCGCGGCATCCAGCACCGTACTGATGTTAGAAATGCTCGCTTCAATGCTGCCGATTTGCTCACGGCATACTGCAATCTCCTGCTCATCCATTGAAAGCACGCCGTCGGCAACCCCTTCAAGGTGGGTCTGTAAAATCGTCAGTGGGGTGCGTGTCTGGTGCACCAGTTCATCGAGCGCCCGCTTGCGCGCGGTTTGCCGTATATTCAGCCTGCCGCGCAGTTCTTGCAGGCTTGCCTGCAAAATGCGGATCTCCCGCACCTTCGACGGTTGGTAACTGCCGCTCTCGCCCATATCCACCGCAAGCGCCTGTGCCGCGGTTTTTCTTAAGTCACGGCTGAGGCGCCGGCTAACTAAAAGGCCAATCAATAGCACAACTACCAGTACCACGGCAAACGACAGCGCTGCGCTGCGCAACAGCGAACCTAAAAACAGCACCGGCCCCAGCGAATGGCTAAGTGTGGCGTACCGCGTAATGTGCAAAAAGCCAATCGTTGTTTGCCCCTCTGTCAGCGTGATGCTGTCTACCTCCTCGGCATTCTGGCGCATCATATTGCCCATCATGCCGGACATCCTACCCGCCTGCGTGCCCGCCTGCCCCAACAGGCTACCGTCTGCACTGTACAGTTTAATGTTGACGATTGGGTCGTCAAGGTGAGACTCAAGCTGCATGGAAACCTGCTCTGCTGTCAGCCCACCATCCAGCAGCGCCTTTTTAGAAAGCTGCTCTAGCTGCCCGACATGCTCTTGATACGATTCGCTGCTGTAATTTAAAAAATAGCGGTTAATCATTGTGCCAAACAGCAAAGAGTTGATACACACGGCAAGCACCGCAGTCACTGTCAGCACAAGCAGCCATTGCCGGCGAATTGTCATGTTGCATCGCCTCCAAACACATAACCAATGCCATACTTTGTGCGCAGCATGGTGGGGTTCTTGGGGTCTTTTTCCATCTTCTGGCGCAGCCGTTTAATCGTGCTGTCCACGCTGCGGTCATATCCCTCATACTCATACCCATAGGCAAGCTCAATCAACTGTTCGCGCGTGAGCACCTGCCCGGGGTAGCGAAAAAGCGCCCTAAGCAATGCAAACTCGGCCCCTGTAATTGGGATATTTTCACCGCCGCGGTACAGCTTCATACTTTTGGTTTGCAATGTAAATTCCCCTACCCTGTAAGTCAGCTCCTGCGCATCATGGTACACCCGTTTACGCAGGGCATCCACCCTTTTTACCAGCTCTTTAACGCTGAAGGGCTTCAACACATAGTCGTCAGCGCCTATGTTGAAGCCCTTCAAGCGGTCGGCTTCCTGCACCCTTGCCGTAAGCATGATGACAGGAACGTCGGATATTTTTCTAATTTCGCGCAGCACATCAAAACCATCGATACCGGGCATCATAACGTCCAGCACCAGCAGGTGAACATCACTGCGGTTAAACAGGTCAAGGGCGGCCACACCATCCGGTGCGCAAATTGTCTGGTACCCTGCATTTTGCAGATACTTTGCTACGACACTGCTGATTTCTGCCTGGTCTTCTACAATCAATACGGTATAAGGCATTAGTATCACCCTGTTTCATTATACCGTTTTATGCCGCAGCACTCAACACGATAAAATTCTTTACTTTTGCTGCAGAACATTTTTCATTTTTTCGTACTCTTCGGCCGTAATTTCACCTTTGGCAAAGCGCTGCGCGAGCAGTGTCAGGCTTGCATCCTCTTTCGCGGCCACTGTGGTACGGTGTGAACGCTTTACAATGGCAATTACCGCTACTACCAGCAATGCCAGTACCAACAGCCCAGCGGCCATCATCAAAAAACCACCGCCGCCGTACATCAGGCTGCCGGGTGCGCCCCAGCGCGAAAAGCAACTGCCCAAATAGCCGAACCCTCTGTAATACATCATAAGTAACCCTCCATTTTATTTGTTTTTCAATACGTGCAACATGTTCAAATAGGTCTCTTCGTCAATCTCCCCGCTTGCAAACCGTCTTTTCAGTACCGCCTGCGCCGCAGCAGTGCCTTCAAAATCAAAGGGCTGCTGGCCGCGTTTGGTGTAAAAGTATGCAGCCAGGGCAATGATTACAATTACCAAAATCAACACGGCTGTCACCTCCTTTTCTGTTTCTGCCTTTATTATTGCCCCGAAATATGGCACAATTATGGCAATTACATATTTTCATAGTTTTTTAGTATGATAAAGTACTTTCCCCGTATTATCACGTATCTTTGCGGCAAAGCCGTTTGCAATCTGCTTTTTTGTGTTTGCCTGTATCGTTTTTAAAATTGCAATACAACAAGGCAAAAACCCCTCGTAGTACAGTGCTTTTTATTTGCAGAAACTGTAAAAAGCAGTGCACTACGAGGTGTAAAACAAAACGAAGCCCCGGCAAGTAGCCGGGGCTTCGTTTTGTTTTACATTTAAAAAGAACGCCTGCTCAGTCAAACAGATTGCTATTGCTCTGCTCTTCTTCCTTCTGTTTTTCTTCTTCGCGTATTGCACACTTCATGTCCAGTATTTTGGTTTCTTCTCTGCCTTGCTTTACCTCAACATGGATCATAAAGCTTAAAAGGGCGCGCAACAAAATAATGGCCCCCAAAACAAGCAGTTCTTCCAGGCTGCGCACCTGTACCGTTTTTAAAATCTCTGCCGCCATTTTAAACTCAAGGCCCATTGCAAGCCCGTTGGCAAGCTCAAACTTAATTGGGTACTTTTTGCCCCCTATTTTAAACAGCGTTACAAAGTAATGCCAAAACGCACGCAACACTGAAACCGTTACTACAAAAATGCCAATTAGTTCTGCCAATGCAATAATAGGCGGCAGCGTAATTTCAATCAGTCTTTCCAGCATAAAAGGTCCTCTTTCTCGGCGGAAGGCCGGTTGTCTTTTTTAGGGGGTATTTTTTATTGCGGGGCATCTTGTACCGCAAGGCTGTTTGCCATATTCACAGCATCCTCCTCTGAAATGGGGCCAAACAGTTGGAACGAGCGATCACCGTTGTCCCACAAAAGCAGCACTTGCCCATTTTTAATTGACATATACGCCGGGCTGCCGTTGATCGTCAGCTCTTTATAAACTGCATTCTCAGTGTCAAATTGTGTTGTGCCCTCAACACTGCGCATCTCCACATACATAATTTGCGGGCCGGTATAACGAATTTGCTTATCCTCCGGGATGTCTTCTTGCGAACCCCATTGCTCCACCAAAGCGTCCAACTGCTTTTGGTAGGCGTTATAGGCATCTTGGTCTACATATTGCAAGACGTAAAAGAAGCTTCCCTCATCTTGCGTTTCCTGCAAAACATAGCCGCCTGGCACATAAGACGGCACATAGTGGTAAGCCCCGGTGGAGAAAGACTTACCCGCCGCAGCCTCATCACAGGCAGATACCCGCAGCTCGGTGTATTCTTGGTGATGTGAAATAAAGTAATTATAAAGCTGCGTGCGCACGCCTTCTACCGAAAGGGCGGCTGTAAGCACTACTACGACCGCGGCAGCCGTGGCCATTGTGCGTTTTGCAGCTTTACTCCAAACCACCAACTTGCCGTGTTTTTTTGTTTTGCGCGCAATCGTTTTAATCTGTTCAATAAAGCGGGCGGAATACGTGGGTTCGGGGGAATCCTCGTAAACCATACGCGCCGCATCGGCCTGCTCCTGTGCCAGTTGTTGGGCCACAGCAGGCAGCAACTCTTCCAACTCCTGATTTTCTTCTTTATTCGGCTTGGCCAAAGCCATCCCCCCCTTTCGCTCGCAAAATAGGGATCAGCTTCTGCTTTGCCCGGTAAATGCGCACAGAGACGTTGGAAACAGTGATGCCCAGTGTCCTTGCAATTTCGGCCTCGGTATACCCATTTGCATACTTCAGCAACAGCGGGGCCTGATATTCCGGCTTCAGGCGTCCCACCGCAGCAAGCAGGCGGGCATAGCTGTCCTTCAAGGTAGAGCTTTCCTCCGGCCCCGGGGCACTGTCCTCCAACTGAAATACGGAACCCTCATCGTCGATATTGACCATGCGGGCACGCTTTTGCCGGCGCAAAGTAGAAATCGCTGTATTTTTTACGATAGTAACGAAGTAGTTGAATGATTTGCTACACTCGATGTCCCCAATCTTATCCAAGTTACGGGCAAGCGAAAGAAAAGCGTCATGCAAGGCATCCTCGGCAAGCGCATCATCATGCAGTATTTCGCGGGCATAATAGAACCCTACTTTATTATATCTGAGATACGCCTGCTCAAACTTGCTTTTTTCCTCCGGCGTATCAAAAACCATCAGCATCAATTACTGCTTCGCTCCTTTTTGTACCGTTTTTACCGCACGGCAACCCGCACCAACGCGAACGAGTTTCATCGTCGCAGCTCATCTACATCCAATAAAAACCCAGATTCTACTATACCATAAATTTACCCTAACTGGCAACTGTCAACGATTCATTGAAAAAACAGCACTATTATGCTATACTTTTATAGTATTCTGTCCGCAGCGGCGGGCGGCAAACAGAAAAGAGGTATTTATTCGCATGAGTGAAAGCTGCACCCACAACTGTGAAACCTGTGGCGAAGACTGCTCCTCCCGCGAGGGCGGTGCCGCACCTGATTTTCACAAGGATCCTAACCCTAACAGCAATATTAAAAAAGTAATCGGTGTCGTCAGTGGTAAGGGCGGCGTTGGTAAAAGCATGGTCAGCAGCATGCTTGCTGTTGAAATGCAACGACGTGGCCACAAAGCCGCTGTGCTGGACGCGGACATCACCGGGCCCTCGATACCCAAAATGTTTGGCCTGAAAACCCGCGCAATGGGCAGTGAACTGGGCATTCTGCCGGTTGAAACCCGCACCGGCTTAAAAGTGATGTCGGTCAACCTGCTGCTGGAGCATGAAACCGACCCGGTGGTCTGGCGCGGCCCTGTCATTGCCGGCACCGTAACCCAGTTTTGGACTGATGTGATTTGGGGCGATGTTGATTTTATGTTTGTCGATATGCCCCCGGGCACCGGCGATGTTGCCTTGACCGTGTTTCAGTCGCTGCCGGTCGACGGCCTGATTATTGTTGCCAGCCCGCAGGAGCTTGTTGGCATGATTGTTGAAAAAGCAGTCAAAATGGCAAATATGATGCATATCCCCGTGCTGGGCCTTGTGGAAAATATGAGCTACTTTATCTGCCCGGACTGCGGCAAAAAAACCTCTGTTTTTGGCGAAAGCCATATTGATGAGATTGCTGCCAGCTACGAGCTGCCGGTGTTGGGTAAGCTGCCCATTGACCCCGAGCTTGCACACCAGTGCGACCTTGGCGTCATTGAATCTTTTGAGGGGGATTACCTCACAAAAGGTGTCGAGGCGATTGAGGCATTAGCTTAAAAAACCAAAAATTAAACCAGCTTAACCGGCCCTTGTGGTATCTTTGCCGCAAGAGCCGGTTTTTGTTTTATGAGTGATAGCCCCAACACTCGCGCGTCCTCTGGTCATCACATCGCAATCTGCCCTAAAACATGGCGAGTATCTCTACACCGCATTTCTTTTACTTGCACTATAACTTGCACTATACAGTAGCGAGAGCAGTAAAACGACATTATTAGGGTGCCCGATAAAACCGCCGGGCAGTTGCGGGGATATCCTCTCGCGCTGATGCTGATGCGCTTTGTGCCGCACTCTTTCTACACTACAAAGTTGTTTTTTGTAGTGCCGCCTGATAATCATTTTACTCCCTCTCTCGCTTTATTTCTACACCGTATCGCTTTTTTAAATGCAGCAGCGGCCGGCACGGGGATATTTCCCCTGTGCCGGCCGCTGCTTTTAAAACGTTTAAACTTCGTATCAAACTGTACAGAATACCCTTATTCTACAGCCCGTTTAGTCCGCAACGTCCACACCGTCTTCTTTCAGCCGCACCTGTTCGACCAATTGTTGTAACACCAATGCCTGGCTGGAAATCTCTTCGCTGGAAGCTGCACTCTCTTCTGCTGTGGCCGAGTTGTTTTGCACAACGCTGGAAATCTGTTCAATTCCCTGTGTGATCTGCGTTACAGCAAGGGCCTGCTCATTCGATGCCGTGGCAATTTTGCCTACCAAGGACAATACCTTCTCCTCTTTTTCGGCAACAGAACCCAGCGAACGCTCAACAGTAAACACCATATTGGTGCCATTATCCACGGCTTCAATTGTGTTTTCAATCAATGCTGCCGTGTTTTTAGCAGCTTCGGCACTGCGGCCTGCGAGGCTGCGCACTTCCTCCGCAACAACCGCAAAGCCTTTACCTGCTTCGCCGGCCCTGGCAGCCTCTACGGCAGCATTCAGCGCCAGTATATTGGTTTGAAATGCAATATCGTCAATCGTTTTAATAATGTTGTTAATTTCGTTTGAAGCCTTTGCCATGTTGCTCATTGCAGTGACCAGTTGTTTCATCTGTGCGCTACCGGCTTCAATCTCCACATTGGTATCATTGACCATTTGGTTGGCCTTGCGGGCATTCTCGGCGTTCTGGTTGATCTGGCGCGAAACCTCATTGATCGTCGCCAGCAGTTCCTCCACTGAAGCGGCTTGCTCTACCGAACCCTGCGACAAAATTTGAGCGCCTGATGCCATCTGGCCTGAACCACTTGCTACCTGCCGTGAGGCAACCAGTATTTGGGCAAATATTTCATTCAGAGACTTAATAATACGTTGGATTGAAACCTTGATGGAGGCGAAATCTCCTACATAATCAATGTCGACCGATTTCGTCAAGTCCCCATTGGCAACTGCCCCCAAGGTATCGTCAATATTTCCCACATATTTTTTCAAATTCGCCACTAAAATGCGGGTGCTTTGTGCGAGTGAGCCCAGTTCATCACGGGACTGATACTCTATCTCAACCGAAAAATTACCATTTGCCAGCTCTTTGGTGGCCTTTTCAATTTGCTCTACCGGTTTTGTAATACTGCGCACAATATAAATACAAAGGAAAATCGTAACGCCCAACGCTAAAACGGATGAACCGAGTGCCACAAGAAACCCTGCCGTTGATGCCTTTTCACTGGAAATAAAAGAAGTGTCTGCACGGGATGTAATATCCTTTTCCATTGCAGAAGACAAATCTCGCATCTCTTGCGCAAGCGCTGCATATTTTTCCTGATACAGATTCAATGCTTCTGCACTTTTGCCGCTCTCAAGCAGTTGGTCGATTTGCTCGCGCACCGAAGCACCCTGCTCTACTTTTTGGTGTAGCTCTTGCAATTGCTGTGCATTTTCAGGGACCAGTTCGTCTAAAACAGCAATTTCGTCCCCTACTTGCTGTGCGGCATCTTTTGCAGTCTGTTCATATTTTTTTACATCACTTTCTGTATCTGCGGTAATAGAAAGCAAAATTGCTTTTTCCAGTTCATGCAAGTCTCTGCGAATACCAATGGCCTGCTTTACGGAAACGTAAGAAGTATTATGAAACGCAGAAAATTCTTGCATAATAGAAAAAATGCTGAAAAGGCCTACAGAAACAGCGATAACAAATAAAATAGTAATCGTCGTAAATGTAGAAACCAACTTTTTAGAAATAGAAAAATTTTTCATCCCTCTATAGCCCTCATCCCTTTTATTTATTTATCTCCTCACTTCCATTGTTCGACCATATTCGACATTTCTAAACCTGAGGGTTTGGGGCACTAAAAATAAAAAGCACACAGGGCTAACCTGTGTGCTTAATTTCAATGGTGCACTTCCAGGGACTCGAACCCTGGGCCCGCTGATTAAGAGTCAGCTGCTCTACCAACTGAGCTAGAAGTGCATGGGTGAGGGAAATTCCCTCTGTTTGCCGCGCCGGCTATTGCCTTGCGCTGCCCTTTGGCAAAACGAAAAGCCGCATGGGCCGCCTTTCGGCGCCATCGCGGCCCTGTTTTGCGGCTAAGCCGCAAGATGCTTGGTGACCCCTGCGGGAATCGAACCCACGATTACGCCGTGAGAGGGCGTCGTCTTAGCCGCTTGACCAAGGGGCCATACTGGCCCTCTGCTTCCAAAGGGCCCATAATTAAAGAAAAGGGCCGGCACCTACCTATCTTCCCAGGTCGTTACCAACCAAGTATTTTCGGCACGATCGAGCTTAACTTCTGTGTTCGGGATGGGAACAGGTGGAACCTCGACGTTATCGGCACCGGCCATAATTGCTAAAGCTTTGCGCAATAGCCTAGCCTAACAATATTCACTTTTCTTTTGAGAGAATACACCCTCAAAACTGAACATCGAAACTGATTGACAAATGTAGAACCTTCAAGATGTGGTCAAGCCCTCGACCTATTAGTACACACTAGCTACACATGTCACCATGCTTCCACTTTGTGCCTATCAACCTTGTAGTCTTCAAGGGGTCTTACCTGATTAACTCAGTGGGATATCTTATCTCCAGGCCGGCTTCACGCTTAGATGCTTTCAGCGTTTATCCGATCCGCACTTAGCTGCCCAGCTATGCCCTTGGCAGAACAACTGGTGCACCAGAGGTGCGTCCATCCCGGTCCTCTCGTACTAGGGACAGATCCTGTCAAATATCCTACGCCCACGACAGATAGGGACCGAACTGTCTCACGACGTTCTGAACCCAGCTCGCGTACCGCTTTAATTGGCGAACAGCCAAACCCTTGGGACCGAATACAGCCCCAGGATGCGATGAGCCGACATCGAGGTGCCAAACCTCCCCGTCGATGTGGACTCTTGGGGGAGATCAGCCTGTTATCCCCAGGGTAACTTTTATCCGTTGAGCGATGGCATTTCCACACACATACCACCGGATCACTAACTCCAACTTTCGTTACTGCTCGACTTGTCTGTCTCGCAGTTAGGCTGGCTTATGCGTTTGCACTCTATGGCTTGGTTTCCGTCCAAGCTGAGCCAACCTTTGAACGCCTCCGTTACATTTTAGGAGGCGACCGCCCCAGTCAAACTGCCCACCTGACAATGTCCCCCGGCCTGATTCAAGGCCGCAGGTTAGAATTCCAGTATCACAAGAGTGGTATCCCAAGGACGACTCCGCAACGGCTGACGCCGCTGTTTCATAGTCTCCCACCTATCCTGTACATATAATACCGAAACCCAATATCAGGCTACAGTAAAGCTCCATGGGGTCTTTCCGTCTTGTCGCGGGAAACCGGCATCTTCACCGGTACTACAATTTCGCCGGGCGGGCTGTTGAGACAGTGCCCAAATCATTACACCATTCGTGCGGGTCAGAACTTACCTGACAAGGAATTTCGCTACCTTAGGACCGTTATAGTTACGGCCGCCGTTTACTGGGGCTTCAATTCAGTGCTTGCACACATCCTCTTAACCTTCCAGCACCGGGCAGGTGTCAGCCCGTATACGTCATCTTTCGATTTAGCACAGACCTGTGTTTTTGCTAAACAGTTGCTTGGGCCTATTCTCTGCGGCTCTATTGCTAGAGCACCCCTTATCCCTAAGTTACGGGGTCAATTTGCCGAGTTCCTTAACAACCCTTCTCCCGTTGGCCTTAGAATCTTCTTCCTACCTACCTGTGTCGGTTTGCGGTACGGGCACCTTATCAATACATGTGGCTTTTCTCGCCATCGTCTAGGTATGCTTCCCTACTAAATTTCAGTCCCTTACGCCCAGGTCAACCAACGCCCGGGTCATACCCTTTCAATGTGTCCCCACACTTAACAATTTTGGTGGCTACGGAATCTCTACCGTATGTGCATCGGCTACGCCTTTCGGCCTCACCTTAGCTCCCGGCTAACTTGGAGCGGACGAACCTTGCTCCAAAAACCTGAGGCTTTCGGCCATGATGATTCTCACATCATTCGCGCTACTTATTCCGGCATTCTCACTTGTGTACAATCCACACCCGCTTACGCTAGTGCTTCTCCTCGTACACAACGCTCCCCTACCCAGATATTTGCATATCTGCCTAAGCTTCGGTGCAGGTTTTAGCCCCGTTGAATTTTCGGCGCAGAGTCACTCGACTAGTGAGCTATTACGCACTCTTTGAATGAGTGGCTGCTTCTAAGCCAACATCCTAGTTGTCTTCGCAACTCCACATCCTTTTCCACTTAAACCTGCTTTGGGACCTTAGCTGTAGATCTGGGCTGTTTCCCTTTTGACAATGAGACTTATCTCACACTGTCTGACTCCTGCACATCGATATTTCGGCATTCAGAGTTTGATAGGCTTCGGTAGTCTTTCGACCCCTAGGCCATTCAGTGCTTTACCTCCGAATATCTAATGCAAGGCTAGCCCTAAAGCTATTTCGGGGAGAACCAGCTATCTCCGAGTTCGATTGGAATTTCTCCGCTACCCACAGTTCATCACCGACCTTTTCAACGGGCGTGTGTTCGGCCCTCCATGGAGTTTTACCTCCACTTCAGCCTGACCATGGGTAGGTCACCCGGTTTCGGGCCCAATGCATGCAACTAAGCGCCCATTTCAGACTCGCTTTCGCTGCGGCTTCGTTGCTGAACAACTTAACCTTGCTACATACATTGACTCGCCGGACCGTTCTACAAAAAGTACCTGATCACACATTGACGTGCTCTCAGTGCTTGTAGGCACAGGGTTTCAGGTTCTATTTCACTCCCCTCCCGGGGTGCTTTTCACCTTTCCTTCACAGTACTATACGCTATCGGTCACTGGGTAGTATTTAGGCTTGGAGGGTGGTCCCCCCATGTTCCCACGGGATTTCTCGTGTCCCGTGGTACTCTGGATACCGCTCATCTGTTTTCGTTTTCGCCTACATGGCTCTCACATTCTTCGGCGTGCTTTCCCACACACTTCGGCTAACAATCACAGTATTAAATGCGGTCCAAACCCCAGAGGTATTTCTACCCCTGGTTTGGCCTCTTCCGCGTTCGCTCGCCACTACTAGCGGAATCTCAATTGATTTCTCTTCCTCGCCCTACTTAGATGTTTCAGTTCAGGCGGTTCCCCACATATACCTATGTATTCAGTATATGTTACACGGACATGACTCCGTGTGGGTTTCCCCATTCAGAAATCTGCGGATCAAAGATCATTTGCATCTCCCCGCAGCTTATCGCAGCTTATCACGTCTTTCTTCGGCTCCCAGTGCCAAGGCATTCGCCCTGCGCCCTTTCTAACTTGACCATTTTTTCTTTTGATTCTACATTTGCCAACTAAAAGAATTTTTTGAAATTGTAGATTTTGTAAATCTAATTTTTCGCTTTTTCTCGTAGTCTTTTCAGTTTCAATATTCAGTTTTCAAGGTGCATTCGCATAAAACAGCTTCCATACCATTGTACCCGTGGATTTCTCTACGGATTACCCTTTCGGGTTGGTGGGCTCAAGTGGACTCGAACCACCGACCTCACGCTTATCAGGCGTGCGCTCTAACCACCTGAGCTATGAGCCCACATCTGGTGGAGATGAGGAGGTTCGAACTCCTGACCCCCTGCGTGCAAGGCAGGTGCTCTCCCAGCTGAGCTACACCCCCATACATGGGATGGCCTCTGTCTTTTGCTTCGAAGTCTCCGCTGAGCTTGCGCTCAACAGGGCCCTCAAAATTAAACAATACAGTCAAAACTCTCTAAATCCCTGTACCAGCCATCGGCCACCGTAGTGTCCGTGTCTGCCTGACTCCTTAGAAAGGAGGTGATCCAGCCGCACCTTCCGATACGGCTACCTTGTTACGACTTCACCCCAATCACCAGTTTTACCTTCGGCGGCGTCTTCCTTGCGGTTAGACTACCGACTTCGGGTCCCCCCGGCTCTCATGGTGTGACGGGCGGTGTGTACAAGGCCCGGGAACGTATTCACCGCGGCATGCTGATCCGCGATTACTAGCAATTCCGGCTTCATGGGGGCGGGTTGCAGCCCCCAATCCGAACTGAGACTATTTTTCTGAGGTTTGCTCCACCTTGCGGTCTCGCTTCTCTCTGTTAATAGCCATTGTAGTACGTGTGTAGCCCAGGTCATAAAGGGCATGATGATTTGACGTCATCCCCACCTTCCTCCGTTTTGTCAACGGCAGTCTCACTAGAGTCCTCTTGCGTAGTAACTAGTAATAAGGGTTGCGCTCGTTGCGGGACTTAACCCAACATCTCACGACACGAGCTGACGACAACCATGCACCACCTGTCTCAACGTCCCGAAGGAAAGCCTAATCTCTTAGGCGGTCGTTGGATGTCAAGACCTGGTAAGGTTTTTCGCGTTGCTTCGAATTAAACCACATACTCCACTGCTTGTGCGGGCCCCCGTCAATTCCTTTGAGTTTCAACCTTGCGGTCGTACTCCCCAGGTGGATTACTTATTGTGTTAACTGCGGCACGGAGAGGGTCAATCTCCCCACACCTAGTAATCATCGTTTACAGCATGGACTACCAGGGTATCTAATCCTGTTTGCTACCCATGCTTTCGAGCCTCAGCGTCAGTTGATGCCCAGTAGGCCGCCTTCGCCACTGGTGTTCCTCCCGATATCTACGCATTCCACCGCTACACCGGGAATTCCGCCTACCTCTGCATTACTCAAGAACCACAGTTTTGAATGCTGATACGGGTTGAGCCCGTAGATTAAACACCCAACTTGCAGTTCCGCCTGCGCTCCCTTTACACCCAGTAATTCCGGACAACGCTTGCCACCTACGTATTACCGCGGCTGCTGGCACGTAGTTAGCCGTGGCTTCCTCCTCGAGTACCGTCATTTGTTTCGTCCCCGAAGACAGAGGTTTACAATCCGAAAACCTTCTTCCCTCACGCGGCGTCGCTGCATCAGAGTTTCCTCCATTGTGCAATATCCCCCACTGCTGCCTCCCGTAGGAGTCTGGGCCGTGTCTCAGTCCCAATGTGGCCGATCAACCTCTCAGTCCGGCTACTGATCGTTGCCATGGTGGGCCGTTACCTCACCATCTAGCTAATCAGACGCGAGTCCATCCTTCAGCGAAAATTAATCCTTTGATCACCGTGCCATGTGGCACTGTGGTCTTATGCGGTATTAGCAGTCGTTTCCAACTGTTGTCCCCCACTGAAGGGCAGGTTACTCACGTGTTACTCACCCGTTCGCCACTAAGCTAATTTCGCTTCCATCCGAAAACTTCGGCTAGTTTAGCTTCGTTCGACTTGCATGTGTTAGGCGCGCCGCCAGCGTTCGTCCTGAGCCAGGATCAAACTCTTAATCAAATGATATTAAAATCAGTTGAACTGAATTCAATCGCTTTTCACTCAGCACGCAATCGCTTGCGTCCTTAATGTGAATTACTTTAAAGGAATTTTTTTGTTTAACGAGCAGGTTAAATCCTGCTCTAGAGATCCTTCAAGCTTTTTCTGTATTGTTTAATTTTCAAGGTCCTGCTCCCCGTCTTTTCGGGGGTTTTGCTCAACCAGCTGTTCGCGGTGGAGCTTATTTAGTATAGCGTATTCGGTTCGTTTTGTCAAGCACTTTTTTGAATTCTTGGAATTCGTTTTTCGTGCCTGACAGCCGGTAAACCGGCGCCCGATCCGCTGTGTTTTGCGGCCCCGTGTGGGGCAGCTCAGTTATAATACCACACCCCAAAAGCAGAAGTCAACACCTTTCTTCTGTTTTTTTGAAATAGTTTGCAGCTTCGTCAAACCGCCCGAAACACAATCACATTTTGCAACAACTTTACATTTTATCGTCAGTTTTTTCCACTGCTTTCCACATGCTTTATGGTAAGGCTGTGCTCCCCTCTTTTTATCCTTTGTTTTTCTTGTAGCTACAAACTCTTCTGCCCATTTTCATATTTTTACCTTGTCGCAACTTACATCCTTTTTTGTCTCTTATTCTATAGGTAATATAGTAGAGACACAGCGGCTTACACTTGGCACGCAAGCGCCACGCCTTTTACAGGCAACATAAAAGGCAGCAGGGTACCCGTTGCCCTTGTGGGTGCCCTACTGCCTTACTCTTGTTTTTTAGTTCTATTATATATAGTAATAATAAGAACCCGGTTTACTCGCCCTGCGCTTCTCCGCTTTGCCCTGTTAAAAGCAGGCGGGCAGCACCCGCAAGGTAAAACGACCCGCAAACGCAAAACCCTTTACCCCGCGCCTTTGCCTTTTGCAGCGCAAGCTCTAAACTGGCACAGGCTTCTACCCGGCTAAAATGCTTCGAAGCCTCCAGCGCAAGCGTGTCGGCATCCAACGCACGGGGGGTGTGAGGCGGCGTAACGGTGTACACCTGGTCAAAACAGCCTTCCCATGCTTTCAGCACTTTATCACGGTCTTTATCTTCTAAAATGCCAATCACTCCGGTGAGGGGTGGGGTACGAGTCGCCTTCAGCAGGGTAGCAAGTGCTTCGGCACTGTCCTGGTTATGCCCACCATCCAGCAAAATGAGTGGGGACGTTTGCAGCACCTCGGTGCGGGCCGGCAAAGCCGCTTTTTCAAGGCCCGCAATAATGGCTTCATCAGAAATATCCCACCCTTTATCGCAAAGCGCAAGCGCCGCTTCTATGGCAACGGCACAATTTGCCGCCTGATGGCTGCCGTGCAATTTCAGCCGCACCTCGTACCCGCCATAATTAATATAGTTTTCAGCCATAGTCTCGCGCAACAGGTAAATGTCCCGTGCCTGTGGCTGGCGCAGCGGCACCCCCATTTCTTTACAGCGGCGCGCAATGATGGCATCAACCGACGGGCGCTGCAGTGGGTAGCTGACCGCAATACAACCCGGCTTTAGAATACCGCATTTATCCTCGGTGATTTTTTCAACGGTGTCACCCAAAATTTCGGTGTGGTCCAGGCCAATATGTGTAAAGCAGGCTACCTGTGTGGTAGTGACAATGTTGGTAGAATCCAGCGCGCCACCAATGCCCACTTCAAGGCAAACCAGCTGACAGTCTAACTGCACAAAGCACAAAAACGCCACCACGGTGATCAGCTGAAACTCTGTGGCATAAACCCCCTGCGCTTCCAGCTCGTCACTGACCGCTTTCACCTTTGCCGTAACTTCGCCCAGCATGCCCTGCGGCAGGGGCTGGCCTGCCACGGTGATGCGCTCGGCAAAGGTTTCGACATGCGGCGAGACAAACAGCCCCGCGCGAATACCGGCTTCGTTTAAAATACTGGCGATCATTGCCGCAGTGCTGCCTTTGCCGTTGGTACCGGTGATATGCACAAAACGCAGCGCATCCTGCGGGTTGCCCAGCCGGGCGGCCAAAAGCTGCGTAGCCTGCGCCTGCTTACCGGTGCCAAGGCGTTCACGGCCATCCAACCATACAACGGCTTGTTCGTCGGTCATACTCGTTTCTCCTTTATAAAAGGCGCAGGCGCACCTGTTGTGCTGTCCCCGCGCCCTTTTGTTGCTGTTTGTCAGCCCAACGCCGCAAGCGATGCTGCGATGTGCTTTTTCTTTTCTTCTGCCTTGGCAAGGCGTGTGCGCTCGGTCTCTACCACCTGTGCGGGGGCTTTTGCCACAAAGCTTTCGTTTGCCAGCTTGCCCTTGGTGCCCGCGATCTCTTTCTCACACGCTTCCAATTCTTTGGTCAGGCGGGCCAGTTCTTTTTCGCGGTCCACCAGTTCCATCATGGGGATAAACGCGCGGGCTTTGTCGGTAATCACCTGCACCGAAGCCGAAGCATCACCCTCAAACCGCAGACCAATGTCGATGGCGTTTGCAAATGCAAATTTTTCAAGATACGCCCCGCCCTTTTCAAAATCAGCCGGGTGCTGTGTCTCGATGAACATGTGCGTCTTCTTGGCGGGGTGTACGCCCATCTGCGCGCGGACGGCACGCACCGCCTTGATCAGCTCGACCAGATTAGTGAAGCCCTCTTCATCTTCGGGGAAATTCAGCGCATCACTATACACCGGCCAGCTTGAAACCATAATGCTCTCACCGCTGCCGGGCAGTGCACGGTAAATTTCTTCAGTGATAAACGGCATGAATGGGTGCAGCAGTTGCAGCGCACCGCGCAGCACATACACCAGCACGCGTCGGGCGTTGTCGGCCTGCGCCTCGTCGTCGCCGTTCAAGCGCACCTTGGCAATTTCAATGTACCAGTCGCAGTAGACATCCCAGATAAAATCATAGATTTTTTGCGCGGCAAGGCCCAGCTCAAACCGGTCGATGTTTTCAGTGACTTCGCGCACCAGTGTGTTGTAGCAGGACAGCACCCAGCGGTCGGACAAATCCAGTTCACCCGGCAGGCCCGGCACAAGCTCGTCTTTCAGGTTCATCATCACGAAGCGGGTCGCGTTCCACAGCTTGTTGGCAAAGTTGCGGCTTGCTTTCACCTTGTCTTCGCTGTAACGGATGTCGTTGCCCGGCGTAGAACCGGTGACCAGCGTAAAGCGCAGTGCGTCGGCGCCGTATTCGGCGATGACCTCCAGCGGGTCGATGCCGTTGCCCAGCGACTTCGACATCTTGCGCCCCTGCGCGTCGCGCACAAGGCCATGGATGAGCACCGTGTCAAACGGCACTTCGCCGGTATGCTCCAAACTGGAGAAGATCATGCGGGCGACCCAGAAAAAGATGATGTCGTAGCCGGTGACCAGTGTGTTGGTTGGGAAGAAATACTTAAAGTCAGGCGCGTCGGTGTCCGGCCAGCCCAAGGTTGAAAACGGCCACAGAGCCGACGAGAACCAGGTATCCAGCGTGTCTTCGTCCTGATGGAACGAACTGCCGCCGCACTGCGGGCATTTTGCCGGCATTTCGCGGCCCACCACCGTGTGGCCGCAGGCATCGCAGTAATAGGCCGGGATGCGGTGGCCCCACCACAGCTGGCGTGAGATGCACCAGTCTTTGATGTTCTCCATCCAGTGATAATAAGTCTTGTCAAAACGCTCCGGCACAAACTTGGTGCGGCCGTCGCGCACCGCCTCAAGTGCCGGCTTTGCCAGCGGCTCCATTTTCACAAACCACTGTTTCGACACCATCGGCTCCACCGTGGTGCCGCAGCGGTAGCAGGTACCCACGTTGTGCTTGTAATCCTCGGTGCGCAACAAATAACCGCCGGCTTCAAGGTCTGCCACAATGGCCTTGCGGGCCTCATTGCGGTCCAGCCCTGAATATTTGCCAAAGCCCTCAACAATATGGGCGTCTTCGGTAAAGGTTTTGATGACTTCAAGGTTGTGGCGCAGGCCCACCTCAAAGTCATTGGGGTCATGCGCCGGGGTGATTTTCACCATGCCGGTGCCAAACTCCACCTCAACATAATCATCGGCGATGATGGGAATCTCGCGGCCTACTAGCGGCAGAATGACCGTTTTGCCCACGATGTCTTTGTAGCGCTCGTCCTGCGGGTTCACGGCGACCGCCACATCGCCCAGCATGGTCTCCGGGCGGGTCGTTGCAATTTCAATGTCGCCGCTGCCGTCGCTGAACGGGTAACGGATATGCCAGAAATGGCCGTCCTGCTCTTCAAACTCCACTTCGGCATCTGAAATAGAGGTGCGGCAGTTCGGGCACCAGTTGATGATGCGCTCGCCCTGATAGATGAGGCCCTTGTCGTACAGCTTGCAGAACACCTCCAGCACCGCGTCGGAGCAGTGCTCATCCATCGTAAAGGCTTCACGGTCCCAGTCGCAAGAGCAGCCCAGTTTTTTCAGCTGCTCAATAATGCGCCCGCCGTATTTTTCTTTCCATTTCCACGCGCGCTCTAAAAAGCCGTCGCGGCCAATATCCGCTTTGCTGATGCCCTCTTCTTTCATTGCGGCCACAATTTTAGCTTCGGTCGCAATCGACGCATGGTCGGTACCCGGCACCCACAGGGCCGAATAACCCTGCATGCGCTTGGTGCGAATTAAAATATCCTGCATTGTTTCGTCCATCGCATGGCCCATATGCAGCTGGCCCGTAATGTTGGGCGGCGGGATAACGATGGTATACGGTTTCTTTTCCGGGTCGCGGGTGGCGTGGAAATACTTGTTGTCCAGCCAGTAGCGGTAAGTCGCGTCCTCCACGGCGGAAGGATCATACAGTTTGTCCAGTTCTTTCATGGCTCTCTCCCTCTTTGCACCTTGTTCTGGCGGCTGCCCCGCCGAAAAGCGCACCCACCGTGCGGCAAATAAAAAAGCCCCACACGGCAAGCGCCGTATGGGACGGATAACTCCGCGGTACCACCCACATTGCCGCGCACACCGCACGCGGCCACTCAATACCCCTTAACGCGGGAAACGGCACCGGCTGCCCTGCTGTGGTTGACCGGCCTGCTCCAAAGCGACCGCTGCGGCGCCCCCACCTGCTTGCACCCACCGCAGGCTCTCTTGAGGGGAACGGCACACAGCCCTCTTTTTCAACGCATTTATTCTATCTGATTTTAGACGGTTTTGCCGTTTTTGTCAACCCGGCAACTACATGCCACACTGTCAGCCATAAGGCTGGTTTTTCAGCCGTGCAGCCCGCGGGACTGGCGGTCCATATCCTCTATCACAATGTCAAAAACCTCTCCTTGCGACGCGCAGTAACGCAGCACGTCCCACGGTTCGTTGGTATGAAAGTGAATTTTTACCAATTCTTCATCCCCCACCGCAAGCAGACAATCCCCTTTAAAGTTGGCGGTGATGTGGTCGTGGATCTCATCCTCCGACAAATTGGTACCCTCGATTAAAAGCTGTGTATCATAGCGAAACTCTACCATACCCCTGCCTCTTTCCGTGTTGTTCGTTTTGTAATGAGCGGCCCGCCCATTACCCCAAGCTGACCCCCATGCTGCGGGCGACCTGTAGCATGGGGCAATCTACCGGCACTACTTTTGTTTTGCCGGCAACTTCCTCCAACGGGTGGTCTACTACCACATTGTTGACCATTGCTACCGCAACACCATACTTTTCCTGCTCTACCAACTGGGCGGCATAGGTGCCAAACTCGGTAGCCAGCACCCTGTCATAGGCAGAGGGAGAACCCCCGCGCTGCATATGGCCCGGCACACAAACGCGGGTCTCAAACCCGGTCAGCTCTTCGATCTGCGTTGCAATGCGCCCCGTTGCCGTCGTCATGCCCGCCTCGGCCCGCGCTGCCGCGCGCTGTTTCTTTTTCAGCTGTGCTTCTTCTACACTGTACGCGCCCTCTGCCACCGCAAGGATGGAAAAAGTGCGGCCATTGGCATTGCGCTTTTGAATAGCCTGCGCCACACGCTCGATATCATACGGTAATTCGGGGATCAAAATAATATCGGCCCCGCCGGCAATCCCACTGTACAAGGTAAGCCAGCCCGCTTTGTTGCCCATCAGCTCAATCACCATCACCCGCCGGTGGCTAGACGCCGTGGTGTGGATGCGGTCGATCACCTCGGTGGCAATATCCACCGCCGTGTGAAAGCCAAAGGTCACGTCGGTGCCCCAAATGTCGTTGTCGATGGTTTTGGGCAGCCCAATGATGTTCAGCCCCTCTTGTGCCAGCAGGTTGGCCGTTTTGTGGGTGCCGTTGCCGCCAAGGCACAGCAGGCAATCCAGCTTTGCCTTTTTATAGGTCTTTTTCATCTCAGAGACTTTATCGACGTTGTCCTCTTCAATCACCTGCATCATTTTAAACGGGGTGCGCTTGGTGCCCAAAATCGTGCCACCCTGTGTGAGGATGCCCGAAAAATCGCTCTGCTTCATATCGTGCCAATCACCGGTGATCAGCCCATGATACCCGTCACGCACCCCAACGATTTCTGCGTTTGCGCCAAACCGCTCGTAAAGCGCCTTTGCTACCCCGCGAATCGTGGCGTTCAGGCCGGGGCAATCGCCGCCGGAGGTCAGTATCCCTACGCGCTTTGTCATTGTTGTCCCTCCTTTGCCGCCACTCCGGGCGGCCTTTATACCTTTTCTTATTTTTAGAGTATTCTTTCCGGGCGTGTTTGTCAATCATTGTCTGGCAGTTTTTGCGCACTAAATTTACCCGTGTTTTTTTGTGTTTTGGGTGTTGACAAAGAGGGGCGGATTCGATATAATAATCGAGCACGTTGCGGAATTGTGTAACGGTAGCACGACAGACTCTGACTCTGTTTGTGAGGGTTCGAATCCTTCTTCCGCAACCAAAAAATGTGGCAGCAGCGAGTGATGCTGCCATTTTATTTCGGGGTATAGCGCAGTTGGTAGCGCGCTTGGTTCGGGACCAAGAGGCCGGGAGTTCAAGTCTCCCTACTCCGACCAAAAAAGTCCATGTGTTTAGGGGGTGCCCCCGCACATGGACTTTTTGCTTTCTGCCGTAGTAAGTTTGTGTTACACTTAATTCGTATTATTAAAGTGCAAAAACGAACAGGTATTTGTGGAGGTGGCAATGTTATGTTTGAATTGATTTTACTGCTGGTCGCGGGCAGTTTGTTCGTCTTTCTGGGGTGGAGAATCTGGAAAAAAGAGCAGATAACGCTGATCCATGACTACCATTATACAAAGGTTACACAAACAGATAAAAAACCATATACCGAAAAAATGGGTAAAGCCACGATACTGATGGGAACAGGAATGTTCTTGACCGGTGTTATAGATTTTGTATCCAATACCACATACGGTTGGATTGCTTTTGGTATTTGCTTTGCTTTGGGCCTTATCATCATGGTGTTGGCGCAAATCAAATATAATCATGGCATATTCTAAAAAACCTCAATTTTACAATCAAACAGAATTGTTTTAATGTGCATACTAAGGGCCTGCATCTAAATTGCGCCCGCGATACAAAAAAGCTCATGTGTTTAGGGGGGTGCCCTGCGCAGGGGCTTTTTGTTTTGTGCCGTGGTAAACTAAACAAAAATATGATACTATGAACCGAGATACTTCAGCTATTGTGGGGGAAGAACATGAAAAAAGTTTGTATTTTTGTATTTTCCGGCACAGGAATGACCCGATATGTAGTTGATAAAATCACACAGGAGCTTGAGGCACTTGACGTGGCAGTGGATTGTTACCCCATTGAAACGGCCCAAATTGAGCGGATTCCCCTTGGTGCATATGATCTGTTGGGCATCGCATACCCGGTACACGCTTTCAACGCCCCACAAATCGTTATCAACTTTGCCAAGCAGCTACCGGCCGCTGCCGCTTGCAATGTGTTTTTAATCAGCACCGCAGGTGAAAACAACCCGGTCAACTATTCTTCCTCCAACTTCGCCGTTAAATACGATGAACCAACGGCTGCAAAATATCTTGCAACTGCAACTGCCGAAACCCCGCAAATAGCACACGACATTGCCACCGGGGCTTTTGATAAACGTGATGGCAGCATTCTTTCAAAAGGCATGAACTTAATTGGCAGAGCAGAGTGGTTTGGCTGTGTATTTATTGGTAAACTGTTTTATGCAGACCAACAATGCAACCACTGCGGGCTATGTGCTAAAAGCTGCCCCAACCAAAACATTGTCAATGGGGCTCGCCTGCATTTTAAATGGCATTGTGGTTTATGTATGCGGTGCCTCTACATCTGCCCCCGGCATGCCATTCGGGTGCACCAGCCCTTTACCTTTATCAGCTTTGACGAGTGGTACAAAAACAAAGAGCTGTCGGTTGGCCGGTACCAAAAACAGTAAGCACAACAGTTCCTTTTTCTGTATAGGCACATAATACGGCCCGGTTGCTTTACTTTCTACCTTATTAGGATATAATACAGGTGACTTTACCTGTTTTATAAAAAATGAATGGGGGTATTGAAATGAGCTATACAAAAGCAGCGCTGGTAACGGATGTACCAGAAGAAAAATGCGTGACCGTCGTACTAAACAACAGCGAGATCCTTTTAGCCAAAATTGATGGGGCTTATTATGCCGTTTCAAACAAGTGCCCGCACCTTGGGGGCCGCCTGTCGGACGGCACGTTGGAAGCAGGGGTGATCACCTGCCCAAAACACCACGCCAAGTTTGACCTTAAAACCGGTACTAATATGGAGGGCGCCAAACTTGCCTTTTTGAAAATTGGTGTAAAAGACCTGCAAACGTACCCGGTTAAAGTAGAGGGCGACGACATTTTGATTGACATTGGCGAGGCCTAAACACACAGGTTTGCAGTGCGCCGGCTATGGTAACGGGCGCCGCTGCCCCAAAACAAACGTTTCAGTTATTATTTGTTTTTTCTTCATTTTATAAGAATAACCTCAAAGGCCGCCGACAAAAATCGGCGGCCTTTGAAAATGTATCTGCTTTTACAGCAACTATTATACGCGGAAGGCTACTCATCTCTCCGGTTTTTCCCTATAACCCCTACCGTCGGATAATCTTTATTAACCGCCTTGTTTTTGTATAAGTCAATTCGCATACTCTTAACAAGTTCTGTAAGCAAAATATTATGTTTACGCTGGTCGAATTTTTCTTTATTTGACGGCCCAATATACTTTTCGAATATTTGTAATTTTGTAACTACATCGACGCTTCCAATTAAAATGATATTATTGGACGCTCTTGCTAATACGCTTTTTGCATTATCCGCATCTTCGGTTAATACATTGCTGCTCAACGCATTGATGAATTCAAGATAAATTTTTTCCTTTAATCTGCGTTCAGCTGATAATATCTCTTTCTGCTTTGAATAATAATATGATAATGCCACAGGCAATATAGCTATTACTTGGACAATAAATAGTTGTATCCAATCTTTTGTATTCAAAATATCCCCTGCTTTCTAAAATTTAACATGCCATTTTTTATGGGCACCTATTACAGTACACCAAATTCAATCGGTTGCTCTTTATTTAATAAATCCAACAGTAGGATAATCTTTATCTTTTATTTTCAAATCTTTTCTAATCGCTGTAATAACATTCGTAAGATATTCATTGCTGCGTTCATTTTCTTTCCCAAACGCTTCTTTTTCATAAATTAAAATGCTTTTGACCACATCTTCACTACCCACAACGAGTAGCTTATCTCTGTAAAGTGTATACTTTCCAGTAGCTATTCTGTCTCCATTTTTAGAAGCCAGCATATGCAATGCTTCGATATAAGCGGTATAATGCTCTTCTTTGAGCCTTTTTAGTTCAAGCATATTACTATTTTTATTAGACAGTACCGCACCAACAACGGCTACTATAACAGCCGACACTGCGCCAATAACAGATATCCAAATTCCCATAAAATCACCCTGTTAAATTTTACCATAAGGTTTCTGTTTAGGCTACTGTTTTTAGCATACAGGTCCATATTATTTTTATAAACAGGCCCTCCGCCGGCAAATGTCAGCGGAGGGCCTGTTTGAGAGCTTATTCTATTGTACCGCAAGCAACTGCGGGTCGGCCTGCGCCGCCTGTACGAGCGGCTGCCATGGGGTGCCCTGCACCAAGGGGCGGGCCGCTGCCAGTGCCTGCGCCGCCGCCGCGCCCTGACCTGCGGCATGATACAGCTTTGCCAGCCGGTAAAGCGTAATGCCGCGCTGGGTGCCGTTTTGGGCTTCACACAGCTCTTTCAGCGGGGCAATACAGGCAGCATCCTGCCGAATATACACCCCTACCAGCAGCCTTGCATCTGCCAGCACCGCCTGCAGCTTGGGGTTTTTTTCGTTTTTCAGCAGCACTTCCAGCCCGTCCAGTGCCTGCTCGGCACCGGGGGCATCATTGCGCTTTACATGAAAATCCAATGCCTTTTGCAGGCCGTTCAGCCGCTCTGCGGGTTTCAGCCGCAGGGTACTAAGCCGTTCAAACAGCTGCCGGGCTGCCGCGTCATCCCCCGCCGCAAGGGCGCCGTCCAGCCGCAGCAGGGCCAGTGTGCCGGGGCGCAGCACCAGCTTTAAACGCGTGCTATCCAGCATTTGCAGGTAACGCACCGGGTCGTTTTGCTGCACCAGCACACGGCTTAGCTCTGCTATGGCCGTGCTTTGTGCCATGTGCAGCAAATACAGCACCAGCACAGCGATGACCATGAGTACCAAAAGGTAGGGCAGCGGGAAATCAGTTGGCATGGTTTCTTCTCCTCTCATTGCAACCTCAGCCCCAAAAGGCCGTTATTCCGCCCTTGGGGGAAAGATTTGCACCGTGGTGCGCGTTGTTTCGGCGGCAAGGTCGCAAAGCTGGTCTACCGGCAACTCCAGGCTGTAGGCAAGCTCGGCATAGGCCGAAATATTCATACCCGCAATTGCCCTGCGCTCCGGGTGGTCAATACACAGCATTGCCGCCTGCCGAAACGGGCTGCCGCCGTTGAGGTCACAGGCAAATAATACTTCGTTTTGCCCGCACTTTGCAAGAGCATCCTGATATTTTTGGGCCAGAATGTCCAGATTGTCTTCGGGGTTAAAATCGACATAAAACATGCCCGGGGTATCCCCCAGCAGCATATTCAGGTTGCGCTGAATGGCGGTACCTAGCCCGCCGTGGCCTGACACGATAATATTTGTCATGCTCGTCTCCTTTTGCCCAAAAAAGCCCCTTGTTTCAAAACAGAGGCTTTTTTGGCTATTCACTTTTGCTTTTTAGGGAGGATTTTTTTAGTTGTTGGTCTTGTGCATCAGCTCTGTGTAGTTGGCGTACACCTCGTGCATGTAGTCGGGCGGGCACTCGGTGACGTTAGGCGAAACAAAGATGTACATTTTGTGGCCCATTTTTTCCAGCAGCAGTGCGGTCTCCGCGGCCAGCGACTGGGTGATGGTCATGACAGCGGTCGTGCTGGAAGCGCCGACCTTCTGCGCATAGCCGGGGATCGCGACCAGCGAATCCTCCAGCGGGCAGCAGTTGTCAATCAGGATATCCGCCACGTCGCCCAGCTTTTTGCCAGAGGAATGGGTTGCAGTGGCCTTGCGATAGTTTTCGCCGCTGGTCACAGCAATGACCTTCATGCCATGCTCTTTGGCATACAGCGCGCATTCGATGGGGGCCGCGTTCAGGCCGCCATGCGAATAAACGATCATCACTTCGCCCTCCTGGAAGGTGTAGCTCTGCAAGAAGTTTTTGATATAGCCTTCCTGCCGCTCGATCCACAGCAGCTCACGGGCGCCGCCCGGGCCGATGACGTTGGTCCACATCAGGCGCGGGTCCATCAGCGGGTGCCAGCCCACTACACCGCCGTAACGGGGGAACATATCCTGAATGGGCAGCACCGAATGGCCGGAGCCAAACAGGTGTACCAGTTTACCGCTATGAATGGTATCGGCGCAAAGCTTTGCCGCCGCTTTGATGTTTTCGGCCTGCGTGGCATCGATTTTTTCGATGACCTCGTTGATTTTCTCGACATACTTCAGATTGCTCATAATTGGTTTCTGCTTTCCTTTCTGACTTTTATTGTAAAGATGTGGCCGGGCCGGTTTGCCCGGCCGCCCTTTTACCCGAGGATTAGGCGTAAACGCCGGTGAGGTAACCAAGGCCGGTCAGCACGCAGGCCAGTGCAAGGATCAGGCCCATTACCGCGAGAGGCGACCATTTCTTTTTGGCATACAACCGGTAGATGCCCATAGTAAGCAGCAGCGGCAGGAGGCCCGGGAAGATGTTGTTGATTAAGGTATCAAGGTCGATTGCAGCAGTTTCGCCGCCGGGAGGAGTGATCATGACAGGCACATACACGCTGACATATGATGCCGTCAGTGCGCCAATGACCACAAGGCCCAGCACTGTCATGGCGGAGGTAAGCTGTGCAAGGCGACCGGATGACATAAACTTGTGGATGCCCTCAAGGCCGGTCTTGTAGCCCAGTTTCCACATGTTCCAGCTGATGACCGCCGTGAGAACGGGGTAACCCAGCATGTACAGCAACGGGCCGCCGTAAGTAAATACACCACCCATATTGGTGATGGTCATGCAGATGGTCAAAAGCAGGGGGATTGCCGTGGCCACCCACATTGAATCGCCAATAGCGGAGGTCGGGCCGATCAGCGCGACCTTTACCGCGTCGCTGACTTCTGGCGCAATTTCTTTTGCGGCAACAGCTTCTTCCATGCCGCAAATAATACCGGGGGCAATGGCGCCAAGCTGTTGCTCAGTGTTGAACAGGGTCAGGCTGCGCTTATACGCCGCCGTTTTTTCTTCTTTTGTGGTGTACAGTTCTTCGACTACCGGGGTCATAGTGTGCGCCATGGCGTTGCCAAGCAGGTTTTCGCCCTGCTGCGAGCAGCCGTGCCAGAAGAACCAGATGAGCCATGCGCGTTTCAGTGTAGCGGGTTTCAGTTTCTTTTCTGCCACAGTTGCCTGTGTGGTTTTTTCATTTGTTGCCTGTTCCATTTAAGCCACCCCGCCTTCCTGCTCTTTTTCCGCTTTAGCACTAACGACATAATAGTAGATCACTGCCGCCGCAACAGCAAAAATCGCAACTGCCATCATGCTGAGGCCGAGATACTTGATCATCATAAAGCCGATGATAAAGATTGCAAAATGTACCGGCTTTTTCATCAAAAAGCTGAGTAGAATACCCATGCCTAGGGCAGCCATCATGCCGCCAAAGGCGCCAAGAATCGTTGTGAGCCATGCCGGGATGATCTCCGCCACGTTAAAGCCGGTTTGCGAGCCGACCACGGCCGTTGTGATGAGGATAATCAGTGCAGGGACAAAACGGAACAAAAAGCCGATGATATTGCCAAGGCCCGCGTTTGCAAATGCAATCTGGCGGGGGTTTGCGTTTTCGGCACCCTTCATGGCAACACGGTTAACACCAAGGTTGACCGCGTAAACCAGGTTCCACATGGCAACGCCAATGGCACCGCCCACGGTGGAGAACACCCACATCAGTGCCACGGTGGTCGCCATGTCACCATTGTAGAACGCCAGCGCGCCGCCCACGCCGATGTAGGTTGCATACGAAAGGTCCCAGCCGACCGCACCGCCCGGTGTGACCGAGCCCAGGTTTGCCAGTTGTAGCAGCAGGCCCAAAGCCACTGCCACCGGCACATTGCCCATGATGAGCCCGACGATAAGCGAGGCCACCAGCGGGCGGCCAAGATCGTACCAGCCCAGCGTGTTGCCCACCACAGAGCCAATTGACCCAAGGTAGACAAACAGCGCGATCAGAATTGCTTGTAGTACACTCATGATATTCCTCCTTAATTCGTTTTGATTCTACAGCACAAACCGCAGGGTGCGGCGCGTGCTGAAAAGCAACCTAACAATTTTTGCCGTACCGCATTTACGAAAAGGCTTTCTTCAGTTCATCCCAGCTGCGGCGTTTTTCTGTCGGCAGCATCTGGCAGATGACTGTCACACCGTCGGCTTGCTCTGCATCCAGTGCATCTACATCCGCCTGGCTGAAACTCAATACGCCGCCAACCCCAATGCCTTTGACATGTGCGGCTTCGTCTGCCTGTTTGGAGCAGTTGCCGATATTCACGTGCTCAGCGGTTTTGATCTCATCGCGAATCTGCACCAGGTTTTTCGCAAACCGGGTAATCACGAGCCGTGTTTTTTCTGTTTCGGTTTTTAAAAGCTCTTTCGCCTGCGCCGCCGTGACGATTTTAGGGTGATACCCTGCCGGCACCCCCATCATCATGATCTGCTGCATCATCGCGTTTGAGGCCATCGCATCATCAATGGCAATAATTTCGCCCACACCATAGGTCACACACCACGCCGTGACGATCTGCCCATGGATCAGCCTGTCGTCAATGCGCACATAAAGTTTGCCCATTGTCAATCCCCCCTTGTGTTTTCCTGATAGCTCCACATTAGCACATCTGGCAACACCGTTTCAACGAATTCGGGGCTTTTGAAAATTTTTGACGGAAAACGAAAAATTGTTTTGCTGCCGTTTCATTTGGTGTATGATGAACTTACGGGCGGCTTTGTTGCAATTAGGGAACTGTATTATAAAAAGAGGAAGACTTCGCCCAGTCGCCTCACCGGAAGGAGACTGTCATGCTTACGCTTGAAGGGATCGGCACCAGCCACGGCATTGTACAGGCACCCGTGTTGCTGTTACAGCAACAAACACAAGCACCCAAAATGCGCACAGTAGATGACACGGCCGCCGAGGTTGCCCGCGTGGACAGTGCCATTGAAACCGCAAAAAGCCAACTGGCTGCGCTGCGCGCAAAAACAATGCGGGAAGCGGGCGAAGATGCCGCGGCAATTTTTGAAGTGCATACCACCATCCTGGAGGATGCTAATTATCTGGACGCCGTGCACAGTATGATCTGCATGGAGTCTCTTTGCGCCGAATATGCCGTTTACAGCGCCGGGGTACAGTTTGCTTCCATTTTTTCCAATATGGCCGATGACTACATGAAAGAACGCGCTGCCGATGTGCGCGACCTTTCTACCCGCGTATGCGATATTTTGCTGCAACAGCACAGTGACCCCCTTGCCGGTTGTACCCAACCGGTCATCATTGCCGCCGAGGACTTGTTGCCCAGCCAGACTGTGCGGCTGGACAAACAAAAGGTGGCCGGGTTTATCACGCGTGGGGGTACGTTTAACAGCCACGCTGCCATTTTGGCCCGCAGCCTTGGCATTGCGGCGGTTGCCGCGCTGGGCAGCGGGTTTGACCGGCTGCAAACGGGCGACAGTGTGGTCGTAGACGGGATAGACGGGCTGGTGATTTTAGAACCGGACGACGACACCGTGCTGCAATATGCTGAAAAAATCACCGCGCTGCGCGCAGAGGAAAAACGCCTTGCGCTGCTGCACGGCAAACCCGCCACCACGACCGATGGTGTCAATATTCGCCTTTGCGCCAACATTAGCCAACCGGAGGAAGCGGTGACGGCGCTGCGCAGTGATGCCGAGGGCATTGGGCTGTTGCGCAGTGAGTTTTTGTTTTGGGATGAAGCACATTTCCCCACCGAAGAAGTGCAGTTTGAAACTTATAAAAGAGTACTGGCCACGCTGACCCCGCGCCGCGTGACCATACGCACCCTGGACCTTGGCTCGGATAAACAGTCGCCGCATTTCAATTTTGCAGCCGAAAAAAACCCGGCACTGGGCTACCGCTCGGTGCGCATCAGCCTTGACCGTGTAGAGGATGTGTTTATCCCGCAATTGCGGGCGTTGCTGCGTGCCTCGGTGTATGGCAACCTTGCCATCGTGTTCCCCATGGTCACCTGCTTGCAGGAGATTCACAGCATTTTGTCGGTGCTGGCCCGTGTGAAACAGGGGCTGCGCCACGACGGCCTGCCGTACAGCGAAAAAGTGGAGATCGGCATCATGGTTGAAACCCCGTCGGCCGTGATGTTGGCAGACCGGTTTGCCAAAGAAGTCAATTTTTTCTGCATCGGTACCAACGACCTCACCCAGTACACGCTGGCGGTCGACCGCATGAACCCGCAGGTCAACTATTTGTTTGACCCCGGCAGCCACGCCGTACTGCGCATGATACAACGCGTTGCGGCCTGCGCTCACCAAGCGGGCATCCGGGTGAGCATCTGTGGCGAAAGTGCCGCCATCCCTGCGCTGGTGCCCTATTACATCGGCATGGGCATCGATGAGCTTTCCATGTCTGCACCCTCCATTTTGCGCATCAAAGAATGCATCCGGCAGCTCAGCCGTGCCGAGTGCCGCACCCTATGTGAAACCCAGTTGCAATAGCATTGTGCCGTGTCAACAAAAACACCGCGCAAAAATGTACCTTTCGCCAAAGACAAGGTTATTTTTGGTATTATTGTTTGCCTGTGCCCTGTGAATATGCTATAGTAGCATTACATTTTAATGACAAAGGAGGCCTGCGTTTTGAACTTGTTGTTGCGGATGAAGCGCATCCAAGACCTTTCGCCCAGTGAGCGGCAAATCGTCAACTACATCCTCAACGACCCCGAAAATGTGGCTGTGATGGGTATTGTAGAGCTTGCGCACAAAACCTATACCAGTACCGGCACCGTGATGCGGGTCGCCAAAAAGCTGGGCATGGACAGCTTTACCGACTTTCGGTTGCAACTCGCCGCCGACCTGCGTGATTACCTGGACAGCGCCATGCTGTTTCAAAATGGGGCCCCCATCGGCCAGCATGACTCGATGGAAGAGATCATTGCAAAGGTGACCAGCAGCAATGTGCGCGCGGTGGTGGATGTCAAACGGCTCAACCCGGTCAGTTCGTTCCAGCGGGTGGTCGAAATGATGTGCGGTGCAAAGCAATGGGATTTTTACGGCAGCGGTATGTCGAACCTGATCTGCCATGATGCCATGCTAAAGGCACTGCGCCTTGGTATCCCCTGCACGGCCTACGCCTATTACTCCGAGATGGCCATGCTGGCCAAAACCTGCGATGCCACCCACCTTGCCATCGTCATCTCTTACACCGGCCAGACCGAAGACACCTTGCGCGTAGCGCGCATTTTGCGCGACAATAAAATACCGTCTGTGTCCGTGACCAGCCATTCTGATAACGCGCTGCTGGAGCTGTGCGACATCAACTTGTATGTGGACAGTGAAGAGACCGTGTTTCGCGTGGGCGGCATGAGCAGCCGCCTGAGCGAGCTGCACGTACTGGATATTTTGTTTTCAGCTTTTATGAACGAAAAGCGCGAGCAATTGCAGCCGGTGATTGATAAGACCTTTTTACAGGAAACTTTTTATTACGAGCCGAAAGGTGGAAAATAACCACAACCTCCCAACGTGGGAGGCATTTTTGTTTTTTCGCCCTGCCTCTTGCACGGCGTTTGCGCAGTTTGGGGCTTGCAATCGCGGTTTTAAACCTTTACAATAAATAATCGGTATGACTATTTAAAACAAACATTAGGACGGTGCGACAACTATGGCAGAGTTTAAATACGAAATTGTGGAAAAGATCGCAGTGCTTTCGCAGAGCCCGAATGGCTGGGAGCGCCAGTTGAACCTCGTCAGCTGGAACGACCGGGAAGCCAAATATGATATTCGCGACTGGGCACCGGATAACAGCAAAATGGGCAAGGGCGTTTCGCTTTCTCACGACGAGCTTGCCATCCTCAAGGGTATCCTTGCGGATATGGAAATTTGACAATGGGTTACAAAGAGGATTACATCGAGGCGTTTCGGGCCAATATCCACCGTGACGGGGCCGACCAGTTGCTGGAATGGATGCAGACGACCGACTTTTTTGTGGCACCCGCCAGCACTAAATTTCACGGTGCGTGCGAAAGCGGGCTGGTCATGCACAGCCTGAACGTTTACGAAACGCTGTGCCGCCGGTTTTACACCGAAGGCGAAAACATGGAAAGCTTTGCAATTTGCGGGCTGCTGCACGACCTGTGCAAAGCCAACTTTTACAAAGCAGGGTTTCGCAATGTCAAAAACGACGAAACCGGCAGTTGGGAAAAGGTGCCCTTTTACTCGGTGGCCGACGCTTTCCCTTATGGGCATGGCGAAAAAAGTGTGTTTTTGATTGAGCGGTTTTTGCGGTTAAAGCCCGCGGAGGCGGTGGCGATTCGCTGGCACATGGGTGGCTTTGATGACGCGGTGCGCGGCGGCAGCTTTGCCATCAGCGAAGCTTACCGTGGCTACCCCCTTGCTGTAAAGCTGCACCTTGCCGACCTGGAGGCGACCTATCTGGTTGAAAAAGGTACCAGCAGTGTTAACCGGCAATAAAACAAAAACTGCGCCCAACTAGCGGCGCAAGTCAATACCACCCGTAAAACGGGTGGCTTGACTGAGCCCTAAAAGGGCATAATAATTGCCAGCGCCTAAAAGACGCTGGCTTTCACTTCGTTCAAGCCCAGTGGACTGATTGCGTATTAACCCTTAAAAGGGTCTTCGTACTCTTTTGTTGTCAGCCTATCTTCCAGCATATCTTGCTTTTCTTGTTCTCTGATATATTTTGCTATTGTCGCTTCGTTTAGCCCTACTGTACTTACGTAATACCCCGTTGCCCAAAAGTGCTTGTTCCCAAATTTATATTTTAAATTTGCATGCTTTTCAAATATCATCGTTGCCGATTTCCCTTTTAAATACCCCATGAAACTTGAAACGCAATACTTCGGCGGTATCGACAACAGCAGATGCACATGATCCGGCATCATGTGCCCTTCTACAATCTCTACCCCTTTCCACTTGCACAAATCTCTAATATATTGTTGGATGTCTGCTCTCAATTCATTGTAGATTACTTTTCTCCGATACTTTGGACTGAACACCACATGATACTTGCATACCCACTTGCTGTGTGCTAAACTTTCTGCCATAAGGCATCTCCTTTCTTCTGATTTCTTGAAGGCTTGAACACTCTTCATTTTATCAGAAAGGTGATGCCTTTTTGCTTAAGCTTTGGCTACTCACCCGCTTAGCGGGTGGTTTGTTGCCTTTCGCTTCGCGAAACGCGGTCTAAAGCCCCGAACAAAATAAAAACAGCTTGTGGTCACACAAGCTGTTTTTTTGTTTCTCTTTTTGTATACGGCAGGTTGCCTTACCCTAAAATACGTGCAAGCCGGTCCAGCACGATCTCTGAAAGGCTGCGGGCCCTTGTCTCCGCCTGCTGTGGGGCCACCGGGGTAGGCTTTTGTTTTTGCGGGCCGGGTGCCGCTGCGGCGGGCTGTTCGGCCTTGTGCGGCGGCTGCACCTCTGGGGCAGGTTGCTGGGGCATGCTGCCTAGCACTTCGCCCATGCGGTGTGCGGTCTTATTGATCTCCCCCGCCTCGTGCCGGGCCTGCTGTACCGCCTGCTGCACCTGCCGGGTTGCCCCCAGCAATGTTTGGTAAGCGGTTTCCATTTGTTGTTCTACCCCGCCCAGCCGGTCATACAAGGCCTGTAAGCTATCGTCGATCTGCTGTGCGTCCATGCGCACCGCTACCTGCTGGCGGCCAACATTCTCGCGTGTGGTTTCTTGCAGGCGCACCGCCGCACTGTTGGCATCTGCGCGTATTTTATCGGCATCCTGCTGCGCCGCTGCGGTAAGCTGCTGTGCCTGCGCTCTTGCCTGTTGCAGCTCTTCCTCTGCCCGCTGCCGTGCCTGCAAAGCTGCCTGCTTTGCCTCGTCACTGCGGGCATTCCAGCTGTCAAGCTCTGCCTGTAACGCCTGCAATTCAGTGCGCAGCTCGTCGTTTTCCGCCGTCAACTGCTGCAATTGCACTGCGGTTTGGGCCGCAGCTTGCTGTGCCTGTACCAACTGTTCTTCTGTCTGTTTGGCCTTTTGTAGTTGCTCTGCCTGGCGGCTTTGCTCTTCCCGCAGTTGCTCGGCCTCTTGCCGCAGCGTATAATTTTCTTTTTCTGAATTAAACAGTTGGCCTTTTGCGCCTTCTGTTTCCTGTTTTGCCCGTTGTAATCTTTCGGCCTGCTCATGCAGGCGGGCATTTTGATCGGTCAGCTTATCGCTTAATTCCTTCGTTTTATCAAGCAGCAGCTCTTTGTCGCGCCGCTCACCCTCCAACTCCTGGCGGGCCGCAAGAACCTGCTCTTCCAATTCTTGCTGCTGTTGCGCATTGGCCCGGATCAGCTCATCGATGGTGGCCAGAACATCACTTTTGCGAAACCCAAACAGGGCGGTAGGCAACACTCTGCCCTCCGTCATGTTCTGTGCAACTGCATCTGCTGTCGGGATGCTTTGCTGTTCCTGTTTCATTTTGGCCTCCTGTCCACCGTGCCCAAAGTAAAACGCCCTCTTTGTGCATTATAACACCATTTTGAGAGAAAGGAAACTACTCGCCGCTTAAACAAAAAACCGACGCACCTTGCGGACGCGCCGGCCAATTTGCATGCTTAACGGTGGTTGTTCAACAATGTCAGCACATCGTCATAATAACTGCTGTCATCCTCTGGTGCCTTGGCTTCAGCTTTTTCACCTGCACCGTCGCTAGAAAACCGGTAATTGATGTTGCTGAATGCTGAATCCGGCGCGCCTTTGCTTTCGCTCTCACCCGGCTCCGCTGAAGACGGCGGGTTATCAAAACCGGTCGCAATGACCGTGATGCGCATCGCATCACTGAGGCTTTCATCAAACGCGGCACCCCAAATGATATTGGCATCCGGGTGTGCAGACGAAGTGATGAGCGTTGATGCCGTTTCGACCTCTTCCAGCCCAATGTCCGGCGAAGAAGTGATGTTGATAATGACCCCGCGCGCACCGGAAATGCTGGTTTCAAGCAGCGGTGAAGAAATTGCCGCCTTGGCCGCTTCCTCTGCTTTGGAATGCCCACTTGCGTCGCCCACGCCCATATGGGCATGACCGGCATCTTTCATAATGCTGCGCACATCTGCAAAGTCCAGGTTGATGAATGCGGGGATATTAATCAGGGCCGAGATGCTCTCGACGCCTTGGCGAAGCACATTATCTGCTGACTCAAACGCATTGAGCAGTGTGATTTTCTCCTGGCTGATCATTTTCAGCCGCTCGTTGGGGATAATGATTAAACTGTCGACCTGCTCGCGCAGGCTGGTGATGCCGTCTTCTGCAATGCCCATTTTACGCTTGCCTTCAAACGCAAAGGGTTTTGTGACGATACCAACGGTGAGAATATTCATTTCCTTTGCAATGGCCGCCACCACCGGCGCAGCCCCTGTACCGGTGCCGCCACCCATGCCCGCGGTGATAAACACCATCTGCGAGCCTTTCAGCGCAGCCGCCACTTCGTCACGGGTCTCCTCTGCACTGCGCTTGCCAATCTCCGGGTCGGCACCTGCCCCGCGGCCGCGGGTCAGCTTTGCGCCAAGCTGTACCTTGTGCGTGGCGCGGGAGGAGGAGAGCGCCTGCTGGTCGGTATTCATTGAAATAAATTCGACCCCGCGAAGGCCGGAGTCCACCATGCGGTTGACCGCATTGCCACCACCACCACCAACGCCAATCACTTTGATATTCGTGACGTTTTCGGTCTCTTTATCGAGAATGAAAGCCATTACAAATTCCTCCCACAACATCAGTTGCAAAAGCGGCATCAACCGAGACTGGCTATTTTAACGGTAAGCCGCATGTGTTTTTTCTTTGCGATTGCAGTGTCTGCTGCTCTGTCGCACTTGGCTGTATCTTTATATTACTTTTATATAGATTACCAGATTTATAGCAACAATTCAATAGTTTATGCAATAATGTACAAAATGTAGTGTGATTTTTTAGGCGAAAACCAACAGTTTTTCAACAGCTTAGCTAATAAAGGCCAAACCCCTGGCTTAAACCCCCGGCTTAAAGACAGCCCGGCCTGCATCGCTGGCATCCAAAGTACCGCTTGTTGTATCGGTAAAATAGGCATCTTCCAGTGATTTTTTTACGATTTCCAGCTTATACTCCAGCTGTGTTGCAGCGCCCAATTTCACTTTAATGCGCCCGGCATAAACCAGTGACAGCTCGTACGGGTCGGTGAAATCGACCGAAACCACATTGCCCAGCCCGCTTGCCGCAATGGCATTCAGCACTGCTTGCACCATACTGTCCGTCTCGGGTGTGCCGGTAGTGAACTGGCTGCCCGCAGCCGGGGCCGCAGCCGTAATACCAATCAGCTTACACAAACCATCGGCCGCCTGCCCTGCGGTATTCAGTACTTTCAGGCCACTACTCAACAGCAGGGCCCCACCGTCGGTGTCTATGTAATAGGCTTCTGTGGCCGGTGTCACAATAAACACCACCATACCCGGCAACCGCCTGCGCACCTTTATTGTTTCAAGGTAGGGCAACTTTTGTTCCATCTGCTGCTCGGCAGTTGCCATGCGAAAATGAAAAATATTTTCGCCCACCGGGTAGCCAAAAGCATCGACCAATTGTTCTTGTGTATAAATGCTGTCTCCCTCTACTTTGTAAGAGTCAATTTTAAACAGTACCGTTACCGACAAAGCAACCCCCGTTATAATAAAGGCCAATAGCACCACCGCTGTGATTATTGTGCGGCGGCGCCGGCGCCGCCGTGCCTCGGTATGGGTAATTCGCCGCGGGCTCTGGCCCGCTTTTTGCTCCTGCCTCACCGGCGCCCCGTTTTTTTTCTGCTTTATCATTTGCGCCCGGCGCTTTTTTAGTTGTGCCTGCCGTTGGGCTTCCCTTTTTTGCTCTTCTTGCGCGGCTTTGCGCTTTTGCTTGATCCGTGCGCGAATTGCTTTTTCTTTTTCCTTTTTTTGCGCTTTGGTCAGCGGTGGGCGGGGTATTTCTGCCCTTTGGCCACCACTGCTCACCTTGGCAGGCATGGCTGGGCGCTGCGAATACGCTGCGCGCGCAGCAGGGGGGCGATTATTTTGTTGTTTCACCTGCGGCCCCCCCCCCTTTCCCGCGCGGCCGTGTCTTGCCGAGTCATCATTTTGCGAATACAGCAAGTCCCCTGTGCCTGTCATTTGCCTTTGAAGCCTTTTTCTCTGTACTTCCCCAATATGCTTTATAACGTTTCATCGTTTTTCTGCTGTTTACTTTTTATCATTTTTTCAAGGTGTGCATAAATTTTCTCAAGGCTGTTCAGGTGGGCACATTCGGCTGCAAGTTCGCCCATGTGTACCAGTGTTTCAGGGCTTTGCGTCAGCTCATCTACCGTTTCGATGAGCTTTTTGCCGGTAAGGTCTTTTTCTTCAATCAAAATGGCGGCCCCGGGGGTTGCCAGCTCCAGCGCGTTGTAATACTGGTGGTTTTCAGCTACGTTGGGTGATGGGATAAGAATGGAGGCCCGCCCTGCGGCCGCAAGTTCGCTGACCGTGATTGCCCCGCTGCGGCTGATGACAAGGTCTGCCGCGGCAAGGCAGCTTGCCATATCATCAATGTACTCTTTTACCACGAGATGCGGGTTACCCAGTAGCCCGTTTTCCTCGCACAGGTCGTGGAACAGTTGTACCCCATAGCTGCCGGTAGCGTGAATATGTAAAAAGTCCCGGTTTTGCACATGCCACGCAGCAAGCTGTGCCACCACCTGGTTGATGGTGCGTGCACCCAAACTGCCGCCAAATGACAACAGGCAAATCTGCTGCTCGGCCACCCCAAGCTTTTTGCGTGCGGCATCGCGGTCGGCCCGCAATATTTCAGGCCGCACCGGGTTGCCAGTCACAAAAGTTTTGTTGGGCACCCCCAGTTTTTCCACTGCGGCCGGCATAGCGGCAAATACCATATCCACCTGCTTTGCCAAAATTTTGTTCGTCACCCCGGGGAAGGCGTTTTGCTCGTGAATCGCCGTTAAAATGCCCGCCTTCGCCGCACTGAGCAAGATGGGCCCACTGACATACCCACCGGTACCAATGACAAGGTCGGGGGCAAAGTCGCGCAAAATGTTGCGGCTTTTGTGCCCGGCCGAAGAAAGATACCACAGCGCTTTTACATTGCGTACAATGTTGTGCGGCGTCAGGCTGCGCTGAATGCCCTGCACTTCAATATGGTAAAACGTATATCCCTGTTTTTGCACAAGGCCGTATTCCATACCCTCACGGCGCCCGGCAAACGCAATTTCCGCATCCGGGTGGCGCTCTTTTAGATAAGCGGCAATCGCAAGAGCCGGGTTGATATGCCCGGCGGTGCCCCCCGCCGCAATCAAAATGCGCATTTCGTTCATTCTCCCTTTCGTAATGGCGTTTGCCCTGTTGTTTTGTTTGCTATGTTGCGGGTGGTGCGCCCCGCCTGCTGACGGAAAGCACAATCCCCATTTCTCCCAGCAGCATCATCAGCGAGGTACCACCGTAGCTGAAAAACGGCAGGCTAATACCGGTATTGGGGATGGTATTGGTCACCACTGCAATGTTCAGCACCGCCTGTACCGTGACCTGTGCGATGATGCCGACCACCAGCATGGTGCCGAATTTATCCTTTGCACGCAACGCCAGTACCGACCCGCGGATCAACAGTGCCACAAATAGCAAAATTACCACCATGGCCCCGATAAAGCCGAGCTCTTCGCAGATAATGCTGAAAATAAAATCGTTCTGCGGTTCCGGCACGTACAAATGCTTTTGGCGCGAATTGCCAAGGCCGAGCCCAAAAACGCCGCCACTGCCAATGGCAAGCATGCTTTGTACCGTCTGGTGCCCCTTGTCCTGCATATCAAGGTAGGGGTTTTTCCACATTTCAATGCGGTCCATCGCATAGGGCACAAGGTCGGGGAAAGCCAGCAACGCGGCAGAAAGCCCCCCCGCAAAAACGCCCCCACCCAGCGCAAACCAGCGCAGGCGGGTACCGCCGACAAACATCATGATGGCCCCGATGGCGACGATTAAAATCGTACCCGACAAATGCGGCTCCAGCAGCATCAAAACGACCACCGGCAGCAAAATCACCATAAACGGGATGATACCATAAGAAAACCGCTTCATTTTTTCGTGGTTGATTGAAATGATATGCGCAAACAACACGATGATGGCAAACTTCGCAATTTCACTGGGTTGCAATGTGCCATGCCCCCCGGGCAACGTGATCCACCGGTGCGCATTATTGATTGGGGGCATAAACAAAACGACCACCAGCAGAATAAAGGAAGCTGCCATCAACGGCAAGGCCAGCCGGTGAAAAATGTGGTAGTCCACGCGGGAGGCGATGTACATGGCCGCAAGGCCAATGGCGGCAAACAGCACCTGGTCTTTAATAAAATGAAAGCTGTCTTTAAAACGGTACAATGCTGTGGCGTAAGATGCCGAAAACAACATGATAAGGCCGAAAACAACAAGGATTAGCACAATGATCAGAAACGGCACATCCAGCCCGCCGCTGCGCTTTTTTTGAAGCGGAGAAGCGGCAGGCCCCTGTTCGCTGCTTTTCTTTTTTTTGCGTTGCTCAAACAAGGTGCTTCTCCTTCGGGTTATGACATCATTAGTTCAGATACAGGTAAATGAACCCCAGCAAAACCCCAACAAAGCTGACACAACTGAATACCGTATCAATTTTAACTTCACTCCAGCCGCAAAGCTCAAAATGGTGGTGAATCGGTGTCATTTTAAAAATGCGCTTGCCATGTGTCAATTTAAAATAGGCGACCTGTAACACCACCGAGCCGGCCTCGGCAAGGTAGATGACCCCAAGCAGGAACAACAGCTCCGGGTGGCCAATGCCAAACGAAATAGTCACGACCGCCCCACCCAAAAACATGCTGCCGGTATCGCCCATAAACACCTTGGCGGGGTAAAAGTTCCAGAACAAAAAGCCCGCGCAGCCCGCCGCTATGGCCGCACCAAATATGCCCATGGTGTAATGGCCAAGCAGTGTGGCCGCCGATGTGAAGCCCAACATCACCACAAAGGTGACACTGGAGGCAAGGCCATCCAGCCCGTCGGTCAAGTTGACCGCGTTGACAAAAAAGATAATCAGCAGGTAAGCAAACGGGTAAAACAGCCAACCCATCTCAATGGTGCCGAAAATCGGCAGTTGAAACGCGGTGGACAGCATACCGTTGATATGCAGGCTGACCAAAAACGCCGTTGTGACGATGACCTGCATCACCACTTTATAGCGCGCCAGCAACCCCGTGTTTTGCTTGTGCACCACCTTTAAATAGTCGTCAAAAAAGCCAACCATGCAAAAGCCAAAGGTCGTCATCATCGCAATCAGCAGCATACGCCCATTGGGTGCCTGCAGGCCCACTGCCATATCCGGCTCGGCATTTACCAGTACCGCATACGCAGCGCCAATGGCCACCGTGCTGCCCAAAATAAACATCAGGCCGCCCATCATGGGGGTACCCTGTTTTTTGTTATGCCAAGTGGGGCCGATCTCCTTGATATTTTGCCCGTAATGCAGCTTTTTCAGCCATGGCAGCACAAAAAAGCCAGATACCGCCGTTAGCGACAGCGACAGAACTGCCGCAATGATGAGTGTAAATCTTGCCATGTTGCCGGTTCCTTTCCGCACCCCGCTGCCGCGGGGTCTCCACTTTAAATTTTGCCTTCGCAGAACGCCTGCTCGATCTCTTCAAACGCCATACCACGGCTTGCCTTAAATAGCACGGTGTCCCCTGCGCGGCAATAGCTGCGCAAAAAGGCCGCTGCCTGCGCTTTGGTTTCGCAGTGGTGTACTTCGGCAAGGCCCGCATCTTTGGCCCCCTTGGCAATCTGCGCACCGCCGGGGCCAAAGGTGACGAGGCAGTGCACACCGCCCGCCGCGGCAAGCGTGCCCACCTCACGGTGCGCACTGGCCGAAATATCGCCCAGCTCCAGCATGTCACCCAGCACTGCCACCCTGCGCCCTGCTTTGCCCAGTGTCGCAAGGGCTTCCAGCGCTGCGCGCATCGAATCGGGGTTTGCGTTGTAGCAATCCTCAATCAGCCGCATGCCGTCGCATTCCACCACGCGCTGGCGCATGCCGGTCGTTTGGTAGTTGCCAAGGGCCGCTGCCACCTGTGCCGCGGCAAGGCCCAGCCGGGTCGCCAGTGTGTAAGCGGCAAGGGCATTATAAATGTTGTGCCGCCCCACCGCGGGGATCTGCACCGCAAAGCTGCCGTACACTTCGTCCACAATCGTAAAACGCTCGCCAAAGGTCTCGTCTATTATATCACAGGCTCTTACCGGCGCAGCAGCATTTTCAATGCCGAACATGATTTTTTTTATGCCATGTGGAGGCTGTGCAATGGCAAGGCGCTCGTCGTCACCATTGACACAAAGCAGCCCACCCGGTTGCAGCCCGTCGCAGATTTGCATCTTTGCTTTTAATATGTTCTCCTGGCTGCCCAGATGCTCAATGTGTGACACCCCGATGCGGGTGATGATTGCCGCGGCAGGCTTTGCTGCAAGCGACAGCTTGTGCAAATCGCCCATATGGTCCATACCCATCTCAACCACGGCATATTCCACGGCCGGCGACAGGCGAAACAGCGTGTTGGGCACACCGATTTCGTTGTTCTGGTTGCCCTCGGTTTTCAGCGTATTGCCAAACGCCGAAAATACGGCGGCGCAAAATTCTTTGGTGGTCGTTTTACCCACACTGCCGGTGATGCCCAGCACCACCGGGGAAAACCCGGCACGGTAATTGCCCCCCATTTGAATCATGGCGTTTAGCGCATTGGGTACCACAAACACCCGCTCTTTGGGCAGGCCCTCAATTTCATGCTCGGCAACCACCGCCACCGCGCCCTGTGCCAATGCTGTCTTGGCAAAATCGTGCCCGTCGCTGCGCTCGCCTTTGATCGCCACAAAAACGCTGCCCGGCTGTACCTTGCGCGAATCGGTGACGACCGCACTCACCACCTCTTCAAGGCTGGTGTGCGCAAGCCCCAGCAAAAGTTCTTTCAGTAAAATCGGCTCCATCTTTTCACCTGTCTTTTCCGTCTTTGCGACCCCTGTTTTGCGGCGTGTTATTGTTGCTTTTGCACCCAGTCGGCGACAATCTGGTGTTCATCCAGATAAATGGTTTTGTCGGCAAGGGCCTGATAATCCTCGTGCCCTTTGCCGCACAGCACCAGCACATCGCCCTGTTGTAACAGCCCCAGCGCCTTTTCAACCGCCTTGCGGCGGTCCTCTTCGACAAAATAGGGCTTGCCGCCTGCCGCCAACGTGGGCTGCACATCGGCAAAAATAGCAAGCGGGTCCTCGCCGCGCGGGTTGTCGGTCGTCAGCACGATGACATCCCCATACCGCAATGCCGCTTCGGCCATCGGGCCGCGTTTTACACTGTCCCGCTCTCCTGCACAGCCAAATAAAACGACCAGACGCCCCTGTACAAACGGCTTGATACCGGACAACACCTTTTCAATGCTGTCTGCCGTGTGGGCAAAATCACAAATGACGGTATAATCGCCCTGATACAGCACTTCGCACCGCCCGCGCACCCCGGGGGAACGTGCCAGCGCGTCGGCCGCCTGCACGGGGTCTTGCCCCAGCGCAAAGACAGCCTGCGCAGCGGCAAGTGCATTATGGGCAGAATAACTACCCGGCATTGGAAACTTTACCCTGCGAATAAAGCCCGGCCCCACCAGCTCAAATTGCACACCGCCCGCCTGCAACACCAGGTTTTTTGCCACAAAATCAGCTTCATCCAGCAGGGTGGAGTAGGTCAGCACCCTTTGCTGCGGTATTTCTGCCGCAAGGCGGCGGCCGTAATCGTCGTCGAGGTTCAGCACTGCACAGGCCGTCTGTTCAAACAGGCTGCGCTTTGCAAGGTAGTACTGTTCCATCGTGCCATGGTAGTCCAAATGGTCCTGCGTCAGGTTGGTAAATACCCCGACATCAAAGGATAACCCATAAAGCCGCTGCTGGTCAAGTGCCTGGCTGCTGGCCTCCATAACCACATATTCGCACCCCGCCCGCACCATGCGCGAAAACAGCGCAGCAAGGTCCCATGCTTCGGGGGTGGTAAACTTGGCCGGTATCTGCATCTGGTCCACTTCGCTGCGTATCGTGCCAATCAGCCCACAGCGGTGGCCTAACGCCTCCAGCACTTGTTTAATAAGGTAAGTAATCGTTGTTTTGCCGTTGGTGCCGGTAACGGCAACCAGTTTTAAGCTGCGGGCGGGGTTGCCAAAATAATTGTGGCACAGCAGCGCATAAACCTGCCGCGGGTTGCTGACCACTACCTCCGCTTCAAGGCCCAGCCGGTGGTCGGTCACCACCAGCACTGCCCCCGCCTGCAGGGCTTTTTTTGCAAAGGTGTGCCCGTCAAAGCTGCGCCCTTTGGTACACACAAATATGGTACCCGGCTGCACGCGGCGCGAATCCATGGTCACCGCGCTCGCTTTTGCGTGTGGCAGTGTGCCCTCGTAGGTAATACCCTCAAAAAGTTGTTCCAGCTGCATGGTCTGCCCCTTTCCTGCCGTTGTTGCAGTTGCTTTGGCATTAATCTGCCGGGATGTTGGGGTCGTGGAAGCTCACGGTCACCACCGACCCTACCGGTACTTCTGTACCCGCCGCAATGTCCTGCGTTGTTGCCACCGCTCTGGCAAGGTCCGGGTTGCCGTCTTTGCGCAGGTTAAGCCCCAGCGCGGTCAAGGTCTTTTGTACTGCTGTAACATCCCTGCCGCTCAAATCCGGCACAGTGACGACCTGGTCCGCAATCGAAGCGTCCGTGTATAGCACTACGGTGCTGCCCCGCGGCAGTGTCCCGCCGGTGGGCGACTGGCGCACCACCGTACTGCCGTTGCCACGCACATCCACATTAAAGCCCTTATCACGGGTCAGTATCACCTGCGCGTTTGCCACCTCGGCCCCCACCACATTGGGCACTGTGGCATCGGCTTCCGCCGCTTCTTCTTCAGTGTAGACCTTTTCTACCCCAAGGTACGGCAGGGCCTGGCTCATGATCTGGCCCACAACCGGCGCCGCAAGGTAGCCGCCAAACAGTTCACCATCCACCTTATTCTGCGGCTCGTCTAAAATCACCAGTACGGCGACTTGCGGGTCGTCACAGGGGGCGATACCTACAAAGGATGAGATCAATGCATCGGGGTTGTCAGAGTCCAGCTTTTGCGAGGTACCGCTTTTGCCGCCCACACGGTAGCCTTTCACTGCTGCGCGCCCCACCGACTCCTGCAAAATAGAGCAGATGGTGCTGGAAGTCTCCTTGCTGATGACCTGCCGCTTGACCTCCGGCTCCATATCCTTGACTAAGTTGCCATCGGCATCCAATACTTTGCTGACAAGATGCGGCTGCACCAAATCGCCCCCGTTTGCGGCGGTTGCCACTGCGGTGATCATTTGTATCGGGGTCACTTTGTTCGACTGCCCAAACGAACTACTGGCAAGCTGCACCGGGCCCAGTGTATCCGCCGTGTAAAACTGGCTCTGTGCCTCGCCCGGCAGGTCGATGCCTGTTTTTTGCGTCAGCCCAAATGCATTGAAATAATTAAAAAAGGTATCGGCGCCCATTTTGGTACCAATTTGAATAAACGCCGGGTTGCACGAGTTGATCAGCGCCTGGCTGAAAGACTCCTTGCCATGGCCGGTCAACTTGGCACAGTGCATCGTCACACCCGACACGTCGATAGAGCCGGTACAGGTAAAGCTGTCGTTCAACGTAGACGAGCCAGAATCCAGCGCGGCGGATGCCGTGACGATTTTAAATACCGAACCCGGTTCGTACAGGTCCGACACCGCTTTATTGCGCCACTGGATATACTGCGCATTGCTCAGCGCTGCCCGGTGTTCATCCACATCGGCGGTTGCCGGGTCATCCTGCACCGCATCCACTGCGGCGCGCTGCGTTTCATCATAAATCGTAAACGGGTCATTGGGGTCAAAATCGCCTTTGGTCGCCATGGCCAGAATGCCGCCCGTTTTGACATCCATGACAATTACAACGCCGCGGCCAATGACATTATAATCCTTTACCGCGCGCTCCAGCTCTTTTTCCGCATAGTGCTGGATCACCTCGTCTATGGTGAGCACCAGACTGTTACCGTCTTTTGGGGCATAATAACTGTCTGAATCGTACCCCATATCCTTGCCGGTCGCCGTCTGCGCCGAAAGCTGCCGCCCCGGCGTGCCCGAAAGCATATCGTCATACTGTTTTTCCAGCCCCGCAAGGCCATTGTTATCGGTGCCGGTAAAGCCCAACACCGAAGCTGCAAAGTTGCCATAGGGGTAATACCGCTTCGAATCCTGCGAAAGGCTGATGCCCTGATAGCTTTCGCCGTTATTCCCCTCCAGCGCAAACTGGCGCACCGCGTCTGCAACCGGTTTATCCACCTTGAGCTTGACCGACTGGTACGCGCTTTCGGTTTTGTTTAGCTTATCCAGTATGGTCTGCTCATCCATGTCCAGTATCGCGGCAAGGCCGGACGCAATGCCTGCGCGGTCCTCTTCAGCAATGTCACTGGGGGCCACCGCAATATTCCACACCGTGGCGCTTTGGGCTAACACTTTCATATTGGCATCGTAAATGATGCCGCGATTGGCGGGGATGATGGTATCTTTCAGCTGCTGGTTTTCCGCCTTCACCTTATAGTCCTCATAGTGAATGATTTGCAGACCCACCAAACTGTAAACCACGCTGCCAAACCCGATGATGACAAGAAGGGCGGCCATGGCCAATATTTTGCGCCGCATTGCGTTATTTGCTGTTTGGGTGGGTTTGCCTTGGGGTGCGGAGGTATTGTTTTTTGCCATCGCACATCCTCCTTTCCCTGCCGCACAGTGCGGCAAAATTGCGCTTTTAGAAAGAAAAAGAGGTAAAAGCGACCTTTACCCCTTTTCCCTGCTTTGTATGCATTTCTGCCCCGCCGCTATATTACGGCGCCAAATACTCCATTGCGTTTAAGAACCCGTTAGAAAACTGGTCCAGCAATGTTTTCACTTCACTTTTCGGTTTGACGGCTTTATCCTCATCCTCCAATGTCAGATAGGTCACCTGGCTGGCATCCATTTTTGTAAGGCCAAGCTGTGTCACCGCATAAGTTTCTACCGAGGACAGATCGGTTTTGCTTTCAAGCTGCAGGTTAAGGTAATCATATTCACTTTTGGCATTGGAAAGGCTCGTTTGCGTCGTTGAAATTTGGGTCGTCAGCTCCGTCACCTGTGCACGGGAATACAATACTCCCCACGCCAGTGACACGATGATCGCGACGGTTGCCACGACCTTGAGGCCCGAAAAGTCAAATTTGCGTTTGGGCTTTGCGCCTTTTGCTACTTGCAGGCGGGGTTTTTGCTGTTTTTCGCGTTTTTCAAAGGTACTTAAATCATATGCTGCCTGTTGCATGTTCGGGCCTCCTTTCTTGTTTGATTGTCTGTTATGGGCCTGCTGTTACAGCTTTTCTATAATGCGCAGTTTTGCCGAGCGTGACCGACGGTTTTGCTGCTGTTCTTCTTCGCTTGCCTGCTGGGGTTTGCGGGTGATTGCCTTTGCCTTTGCCACCCCGCCGCAGACACACACCGGTAGTTCGGGCGGGCAGGTGCAGGCTGTACACCACTGCCGAAATTTTTGTTTTACCACCCTGTCCTCCAGCGAGTGGAACGTCAGGATACAAAAGCGCCCACCTGGTGAAAGCAGTTCAAAAATAGCTTCAAGCCCCTCCGACAAAGCATCCAGCTCCCCGTTGACCGCGATGCGGATTGCCTGAAAGCTGCGCCTTGCGGGGTTTTTATCTTTGCGGCGCACTGCCGGCGGCATTGCACTGGCAATCAGCTCTGCCAAGCGGCCGGTCGTTTCAATGGGGGTTTCGGCGCGGGCAGCCTCAATTTTGCCGGCCACCTGCCACGCGTAGGGTTCTTCTCCATACTCGCGCAGCACACGGGCAATCTCGCTGCGGGTGGCGGTATTGACAAAATCTGCCGCCGTGGGCCCGCTTTGGCTCATGCGCATATCCAGCGGTGCATCACCAAGATACGAAAACCCGCGGGCGCGGTCGTCAAGCTGGTGGGAGGAAACCCCAAGGTCCAGCAATGCGCCGTCCAACCGGGTGACCCCCTGCTGCGCCAACAACTGTTTTGCGTTTCTAAAATTGCCCGGCACCACCGTGGCAGGTAGCCCCTGCAGGCGTGCCGCTGCTGCGGCAATGGCATCCGGGTCCTGATCCATTGCGTACAGACGGCCGTTCACCAGGCGCTTCGCGATTTCCTGCGAATGGCCGGCACCACCCGCTGTGCCGTCAAGGTAAATGCCGTCCGGTTTGATGGCAAGCCCCGCAAGGCAGGCCTCCAGCATGATCGGGATATGGGAAAACTCCATTTTACTCTCCTCTTCCCTTTGAACCGATACTGTGCCGTTACAGCTCCAGTTCTTCCATTGCAGCGGCCATATCACCGCTGCGCATACTTGTTTTCATCTGTTGCCAACGCTGCGGCTGCCAAAGCTCTGCATAGTCACCTACCCCGATGACTACCAGCTCTTTGTCCAGCCCTGCATGCTCGCGCAGGTTAGACGGCAGCAAAATGCGCCCCTGCTTGTCTGGCAACGCCTCTACCGCGCCGGAATACAGCATACGGCGCAGACCACGGTTTTTTACAAGGCCGCTTTCCGCAAGCCGGTGAAAAATCTCTTCAAACTTTTGCCCCGGCAGCGCGATCAGACATTCGTCCAACCAGCAGGTCACATAAAACGGGTCGCCCATTTCATCGCGGAAACGGGCGGGGAAATTGAACCGGCCTTTTTCGTCCAGTTTCTGATTATACGTGCCAATCAGCAAGGCTCCCGCCTCCTCTCCACGATGGCCGGTAAAAGCAAATTCACCGCTTTTACCCACCTTTACCCATCAATTTAGCTTTATTATACTTGATTTGGTTCATAAATGCAAGAATTTCTTTGCGAAAAATTCCAGGGCTTAATTTACATTTTTTCGCTTGGTAATGCCCTTTTTTTACTGTTTTTTACACCCGTTTTTTAAAGTCACAAGCCTATCTGTCTTGCAACATTTGGTAGTGGTTAAGTTTTTTAAAGTTTTCACATTTAGTGTCGGTCAGTATCCTCTTGTCGCAAAATTAGTATCATTATATTTCTATTTTTGATTTCAAATTTACATTTTGTTGCTTTTTCTTCTGGCAGGGCAAAACAAAAAAGCGTCGCGCGGCAATGCCGCGCGACGCTTTTTTGTTCACTTTTCTTAATTGTAATTCAGTTGCCATTGGTTGTTACTGCGCTTTGCTTTTAACGGGGCAACCGATACGCCAACACCAAAAAAATAGTTTCCGCAACCAGCACCACCGGCACTGTAATCATGAATTTTGGCGTTTTTGTTTTATGATGAAACACAAACATACCCAAAAGCATCCCCGCACCGCCACCGGCAATTGTAAGGCCCAGCAGCAACCGCTCTGGGATGCGCCATTTTTCTTGTACTGCCGCCCGCTTGTCTGCCCCACAGACAAGCAAGGCCACAAGGTTGATTACAACCAGATATGCTATACTGATACTGTCCATACAAACCCCTCTTTTCAGCAAGTTACCGCAAACATTTTTCGTGATTTTCAGTATACCAGAAACAGGCCTTCTTTCCAATGATTTTTCTATCACCCGGCCGCCCTTGCTATTTTGTCACAGTACTTTTACTTTTTTTCTCGCAAGGCTTGACTTTTGCCGCCGAGTTATAGTATTATATAAAACGCAGCTCGGAAAGGTGAAACATGCGCCCGTAGCTCAGGTGGATAGAGCAACTGCCTTCTAAGCAGTGGGCCAGGGGTTCGAGTCCCTTCGGGCGCACCATATGTGGTGGGTGTAGTTCAGTTGGTAGAGCACCAGATTGTGGTTCTGGGTGTCGTGGGTTCGAGCCCCATCACCCACCCCATTATGCAAAAGCGAATTCAAACCACCGTTGAGTTCGCTTTTTTCATTGGGCTGTCGCCAAGTGGTAAGGCAAAGGACTTTGACTCCTTCATCCGCTGGTTCGAATCCAGCCAGCCCAACCAAAACAAAATATCTTTGTTCTAGCTGCCCGGCTGAGCTGCATAAACAGCGGGGCAGCAAAAAAGGAAGTACCTTATAATTAGGTACTTCCTTTTTTATTTACAGTTTTACGGTTCAGCCTTCCACCTTGGGCAATGTGGCAAAGCTGGCGTTCAGTTCCTCATCGGTCGGGATCTGGTCACTCATCTCACCATCGTGGAACTTTTCATAGGCAGTCATGTCAAAATAGCCCGTCCCCGTCAGGCCAAATACAATGGTCTCCTCCCGCCCTGCTTCTTTGCAGGCAAGTGCCTCATCAATGGCAACGCGAATGGCGTGGCTGCTTTCCGGCGCGGGCAAAATACCCTCGATCTGCGCAAACTGCTGCGCTGCTTCAAAAACACGGGTCTGCTCTACCGAAACTGCCTCCATCATGCCGTCCGCGTACAACTGTGAGAGGATCGAGCTCATGCCGTGGTAGCGCAACCCACCTGCGTGGTTGGGCGACGGGATGAAGTTGCTGCCCAGCGTATACATTTTGGCCAGCGGGGTCACCATGCCGGTATCGCAAAAATCGTAGGCATATTTGCCGCGCGTAAAGCTGGGGCAGGACGCCGGCTCCACCGCGATAATGCGGTAATCTGCTTCGCCGCGCAGCTTTTGGCCCATAAACGGGGCAATCAGCCCGCCCAGGTTTGACCCGCCACCAGCGCAGCCAATAATGACGTCCGGGTGAATATCATATTTGTCCAATGCCGCTTTGGTCTCAAGGCCAATAATCGACTGGTGCAGCAACACCTGGTTCAGCACGCTGCCCAGCACATAACGGTACCCCGGGTGACTGGTCGCCACCTCTACCGCCTCGGAGATGGCGCAGCCAAGCGAACCGGTGGTGCCGGGGTGCTCGGCCAGTATTTTTTTGCCGACCTGGGTGCTTTGTGAAGGGCTGGGTGTCACATCGGCCCCATAGGTGCGCATGACCTCGCGGCGAAACGGCTTTTGCTCGTACGAGCATTTCACCATGAACACCTTGCAATCCAGCCCAAAATAGGCACAGGCCATTGAAAGAGCGGTGCCCCACTGGCCCGCACCCGTTTCGGTAGTGACCCCCTTTAAGCCCTGCTTTTTAGCGTAATATGCCTGCGCAACGGCAGAGTTCAGCTTGTGGCTGCCAGAGGTGTTGTTGCCCTCGAACTTGTAGTAGATTTTTGCCGGGGTACCAAGCGCCTCCTCCAGCCGGTAGGCGCGCATCAGCGGCGAGGGGCGGTAGGTCTTGTAGTACTCGCAGATTTCATCCGGGATTGGGATCTCGCGGTGCTCGTTGTCCAGCTCTTGCGCAATCAGCTCGTCACAAAACACCGGGCGCAGGTCTTCAAAAGTCATCGGCTTGCCGGTGCCGGGGTTGAGTAGCGGCGCTGGTTTGTGCTGCATATCGGCCCGTACGTTGTACCAGCTTGTGGGCATCTCTGTTTCTTCAAGGTAAATTTTGTAGGGAATGTTGTGCTGTTCCATCTTTGCGCTCTCCTTTCAAATTGTCTCCCCGGGAGAGGGCATAAAAAAAGCCTTCGTCCACAAGGAGAATCTCACTTCTCCTGGGACAAAAGCATTACACTTCTGCGGTACCACCCAAATTGACGCCAAAGCGCCCACTCTGCAACGTGCTAACACACGTCTTTCCTTGGTAACGGGGGAAAAGCCCGTCGCAGCATACTGGGGGGTGTACCCCGTTCAGCCCGCCCTCTACAGTCCATTCGGCAGGGCTCTCTCTGTTGCACTCACACCACCGGCAACTCTCTGGTAGAGACAGTTTCTGCGTACTCGTCTGTATCATCGGTTTTACCTTTTCAGGTTGCGTTTAGTATACACATGCCTTATGTAAATGTCAACCCTTTTTGTTTCGCGTTTTACCTGTTTTATGAAAAAAGAATGGTTGCAACTACTGCATTTGTGATGTATATTGATGGTAATAGTTGGGTTTTCTTCTTTTTTACTATTCACAGCTAGATTTTACTAAAATTGGATAAAAGCACAATGCACTACTTTTGGATTCTTTTTAAGGAAAGCGGTGATGAAATGCGTGTTATCGAACCTTTTTTATACAATATCGGTCTTGCACTGGTTATCCTGTACCTGCTCATGGGGTTTGATGATTTTATCTGGGACATTTTTACGCTTCTTTTGCGCACCTCCTACAAAAAGCAGCGCCTTGACTTAAAGCAACTGAACAGCATTCCGCCAAAACTACTTGCGCTGACAGTTGCCGCATGGCATGAAGATAATGTACTTGGCGACGTGATTGACAACATCATCGCCTCCACCGACTATCCACGCTCCATGTATCATATTTTTTTAGGGGTCTACCCCAACGATGACGCAACCATTGCCGTGGCACAGACCCTTGCCGAGCGTTACCCCAATGTACATGTGGTCATCAACGAACTACCCGGCCCAACCTCGAAAGCGCAGAACCTCAACTACGTCATTCGCCAGATCAACCAGTTTGAGCAGCAGCATGGCTGGGAGTTTGCCTCTTTGACGATTCACGACTCGGAAGATGTGGTGCACCCTTACGAATTATTAGCCACCAACTATTTGCTGGAAAGCCACGAGGCGTTGCAGTTCCCGGTGTTCCCGCTAATGCGCATGCCCCGGTTTTCAAACTTTTTTAAAACGATCACTACCGGCACCTATGCCGATGAATTTGCCGAAAACCATTTTACGACTATGGTCACCCGGTATATGACCGGCGCGTTTGTGCCGTCGGCCGGTACAGGTTTTGCGCTTTCGCGTAAAACCTTGCAAAGCTTCGGCGATGCGGATGTTTTGCCCCGCGACAGCCTGACGGAGGACTACCGGCTTTCGCTGACCTTGTTTCAACACGGCATCCGCATGTATTATGTGCTGGAGCAGATCCCGCGCATCAATGAAAAAAACAAGCTGGTCTGGGACTACATCACCACGCGGTCCATTTTCCCCAATACCTTTAAAACTGCTGTCAAACAAAAAACGCGCTGGATTTTGGGCATTACAATGCAGTCGTTTCGCGCCAGAGACATTTTTAGGATGAAAAACGTCTCGTTTGCCGGGCGATATTCGCTTTATAAAGACTTGAAGGCCAAGCTGGGCAACCTGCTTGTGCTTGTCGGGTACCCGGTGCTAATTTATTTTTTGCTCTCGCTGTTTATTGCATTACCAGTCATTTACCCCATGTGGACGCTTTCGTGGTACCTCAGCCTTGCCGTTACCGTGATGATGATCGAGCGGCAGGTTTTTCGCAGTGTTGCCATTTACAATGTCTACGGTATGCGCAGCGTGTTTTTTGCCTGCCTGCTGCCCCCCATACTGCCGCTTAGGCTCATGTGGGGCAACATCATCAACATGGTATCGACCATGCGTGCTTACCGGCAAAAATGGTTTGGCCAACCCCAGCCCAAAACCGCCGCTAAAAATAAACCTGACAAAAAAGGCAAAAAGCCGCTTGCCTGGGCCAAAACCGACCACGCTTTTCTTGAAAAACAGGTGCTGGAGCGCTACCGCCGCAAGTTGGGTGATATTTTGCTGGAACGCGGCTATTTGACGCCGGAACAACTGCAGCAGGCACTTTACGCCGCGTCGATGAAAAAAGAAACACTGGGGGCTTATCTGCGCAGCCAAAACCTCATCAGCGAAGAACAACTTTTAGAAGCCCTTGCCAGTGTGAAGCACATCAAATATGTCACGCCGGCGCGGCTGGAAAACTATCGCCTGCACCAGTTTGCACCTGTATTTGAAGAAGGCTTGTTGCGGCATTTAATGGTGTTGCCGCTGCTGCGGTTTGAGGGCGGCTATGTGTTTGCGTTTTGCGATGAAAGCCCTGATAATGCCCAAACTGTGCTGCGCACCACCTACCAAATTGAGGTACGTGCAGAATTTTTGCCCAGAGAGGCCATTGAAAAAGGGTTACAGCTTGTCTATGACCCCCCCGTTTCTGCCTGCGCACTTTCTTCCCCGGTAGAAAAGCTATATGCAGAAGGCCGGCTGAATTACGAGCAGGTCATTCTGGTTCGTAATTTTTGCTCGCTAAACACCGAAAGTGAACAGTCGATACTGGCTGGCATGGGGCTGTTGCCCAGCGTGGCGGCCACCCCCAGTAAGGAGGAACCTGTTGATTAAAGTAATGACCATTTTTGGAACACGGCCCGAAGCCATTAAAATGGCCCCGCTGGTGAAAGAGCTCAAGGCGCGCGACGGCTTTGACTGTGTGGTGTGTATTACTGCCCAGCACCGTGAAATGCTGGACCAGGTATTAGATGCTTTTGACATTCAGCCCGATTATGACCTAAACCTGATGAAAAGCGGGCAAACCCTGTTTCACATCACGACCGCCGCACTGCTGGGCCTGAATGATGTGCTGCAACAGGCAAAACCCGACATGGTACTGGTACACGGCGATACGACAACCACTCTTGCGGGCACCCTTGCCGCATTTTACAAGCAAATCCCCATCGGGCATGTGGAGGCCGGCCTGCGCACTTGGGATAAGTACTCCCCTTTCCCAGAAGAAATGAACCGACAGATGACCGACTGTGCGGCCGATTTATATTTTGCCCCTACCCAGCAAAGCCGTGAAAATCTGCTAAAAGAGAATAGGGCTGATAAAAAAATTATTGTCACCGGCAACACGGCAATTGACGCGCTGAAAACGACGGTGCGCCCCGGCTACACCCACCCACAGCTTGACTGGTGCCATGGCAAACGCCTGCTGCTGCTGACCGCGCATCGCCGCGAAAACTGGGGCGAGCCACTGCATCGCATCTTCCGTGCGGTGCGGCGCATTGCCGATGAATTTTCAGATGTGCGGGTCATTTACCCGGTACACATGAACCCCGCAGTGCGGCAGGCCGCCGACGAAGAACTGTCGGGCGACGAGCGCATTCGCCTCATCGAACCACTGAACGTACTGGACTTCCACAATTTTATAAACGCAGCCGATTTGATTTTGACCGACAGCGGCGGCATACAGGAGGAAGCCCCCTCACTGGGCAAACCGGTGCTGGTGCTTCGCGACACCACCGAGCGGCCGGAAGGGGTTGCCGGCGGCACACTGAAACTGGTGGGCACCGACGAAGAAGCGGTATACCTTGCCACGAAAGAGCTGTTATGTGACCGTGCGGCTTACGCCGCCATGAGCGCCGCCAACAACCCGTACGGTGACGGCAACGCCAGCGCGCGCATTGTGGATGCCATCAAAGCTTATTTTGACCATAACGCCTAAACATCGTTTAGCTGCCCCATTTTGTGGGGCAGCTACCTTATTTTCAATGACCCGTTGCCAGCTATTTTTGTCCGGTTGAAATTGACAAAACCGCTGCCGGGGGATATATTTGTATCAGCAAACAAAAGAGGTGATGCTATAAACTGTGAACCCCCTTTAATTACCAAAGCTTCACCCCTGAATTAGCGCCTTTTTATCAACTATAATCGCTTGCGCGGGCCTTTTTCAGGGTCGCTGAAATTACTTTTGTTAAAACCTGTTTACCCTCAAACACGGCAGCTTTTTTCCATTTTAACCGGCGCGGCTCCACATCAACAGCCTTATCCCATCCATTGCTTGCAGGGGTATTTCGGCATTATTATGGCGGCTGCTTTACCGCGAAGCTGAACGGTTTTTCTCTTTATCACAAAAGTTGCTGTGCTGTTTTAATTATCCGACAACAGCGCTCTCTTTATCCTTTCTCTTTCAAAACTGCCCCCGGTGCTTTTGGCTCTGCTGCAAATCTGCGCTTGCTGCATGGTCAAACCGGGGTGTCGTTGTTTTGAAAGTATCCACCCCTGCGGTACTGCCGCACAAGGTAATCACCATGCCCAAAACAGAGGAGGACACCCCAAATGAAGCAGGATTTTGCTGTAGAACAAACCATAAAAGCCCGTTCCAGTGTGCGCACTTATGACCCCCGGCCATTGACACAACAAGAAGATCAGCAGCTGAAAGAGTATATGTCCAAAATTAAAAACCCGTTTGGTGGCACTGTGCAGTTTGCCCTGATTCACACCGATGCCGCCGACAAAGCAGAAAAGCCGGGCACTTATGGCATCATCAAAGGGGCAACCGCCTACCTTGGTGCATTTACCTCAACGGGCCCACTTGCAGCCGAGGGGCTTGGGTATGCATTTGAACAACTACTTTTATTTGCCACCTCTTTGGGCCTTGGCACCTGTTGGTTGGGCGGCACTTTTCAGCACAGCCGCTTTGCCCGTGCTATGCAGGTACCGGCAGAGGCCTATTTTCCCGCAGTTTCCCCGGTTGGGCACCCTTTGGGCAAGCGACGCGTTTTTGAAAATTTAAGCCGTTGGGCGATACATGCCCGCGGGAGAAAAAGTTGGGATGTCTTATTTTTTGACCAGGACTTTTCTACCCCGCTTACCCCGCAGGCTGCGGGTGAATTTGCTACCCCGCTGGAATTGTTGCGCCTTGCACCCTCCGCAATCAACCGGCAGCCCTGGTGCGTTTTAAAAGATCACGACGCTTACCATTTTTTTAAAACGCGGGCCCCCGCAAAAGCAGAGGAGGATGACAGCTTTGGCCTTGACCTTGGTATCGCCGCTTGCCATTTTGCACTGGGTGCAGCCGAAAAAGGTCTGCCCGGCCATTTTGAAAAGTTGACCGCCCCAGGCATTACCGCCCCCAATACGCTCACCTACACGTTTTCTTGGGTACTGCAAGAGGCGCAGGCATAACCTGCCGTAACAGGCCAGGGCAGGCAGATTACACCTCAAACCTGCAACGCAAGCGGTTTTTCCACAAGGCGGCTTTGCCTTTTTGTCGTATGTTACCCCAGCTGCATCAGCACATTGCAGCCGGGGTGTTGCTGTTTTTAGTGCACTCATTTTTTAGCCCTACATCGTGTTTTTTACTGGCACGTCTTGTCTTATAGCATTGCCCTGCTAAACGCAAGATACCCCCTGCAACGCTGTTGCAGGGAGTATCTTGCGTTTACTATATGTAACACTTGCAAGGCGGGCTTTTACAGCCCTTTTGTGTTCAGCGCACGGGAGGCGTTTAAGATGGCAAGTACCGAAACGCCAACATCGGCAAACACGGCGGCCCACATGCTGGCCGCCCCAAGGGCGGAAAGCACCAGCACACCAAGCTTGATTGCCAGCGCAAACACAATGTTTTGCCGCACGATTTTCAACGTTTTTTGTGCAATGCGAATTGCCAGTGGCAATGCCGCAAGGTCATCATCCATCAGCACAATGTCTGCCGCCTCAATCGCCGCGTCGCTGCCAAGGCCGCCCATTGCAATGCCGATATCCGCACGGCTGAGCACCGGTGCATCGTTGATGCCATCGCCCACAAAGGCCAGTTGCCCCTGTGCGGTTTTCTGGGCCAGTAAGTCCTCTACCTCGGCAACCTTGTCACCCGGCAACAACTGCGCATGCACTTCGTCAAGGCCCAACTGGGCTGCCACGGCCTCACCCGTTGCGGCAGCATCCCCTGTCAGCATCACGGTTTTGCGAATACCCGCTTTGCGCAGGCTGGCAATCGCCGTCTTTGCCTCCGGTTTTACGGTATCAGAAATCAATACCGCGCCAATAAATTGCCCCTGCTGGGCCACGTAAACGACCGTACCGGCCCCCTGCAACAGCGTAAAGTGAATATTTTCCGCCTGCATCAAACGGGCGTTACCCGCCAGCACCAGCTTGCCCTCTACCTGTGCGCGCACCCCGTGGCCTGCAATCTCCTGTGCATCACTTACTTGTGCGTCGGCCAATGTGCCGCCCCAAGCGCGCCGCAGCGAAAGCGAGATTGGATGGTCGGAATAGCTTTCGGCAAGCGCCGCTGCACGCAGCAGTTGCTCGTCGCTGACCCCCTGCGCGGGCACGACCTTAGTTACCTCAAATGTCCCCTTGGTCAACGTGCCGGTCTTATCAAAAACCACAATTTCGGTTTTAGAAAGCGCCTCAAGGTAGTTGCTGCCCTTTACCAAAATACCACGCTTTGAGGCGCCACCAATGCCGCCAAAAAAGCTGAGCGGCACCGAGATGACCAGTGCACACGGGCAGGACACCACAAGGAAGATCAGCGCGCGGTGAACCCAGTTTGCCCAACCGCCCAAAAATAACGGGGGCACCACTGCCAGAAGCAAGGCCGAAACCACCACCGCCGGGGTGTAATACCGCGCAAACCGGGTGATAAAATTTTCTGTGCGCGCTTTTTTGCCGCTGGCGTTTTCTACAAGGTCTAATATTTTGGCGACAGTCGATTCGCCAAACGGCCTGCTGACTTTGATTTCAAGCAAGCCGCTCAGGTTGATACAGCCGCTGATTGCGTCCGCCCCCTGCACTACTTCGCGCGGCACCGACTCGCCGGTTAGCGCGGCGGTATCCACCATACTGGTACCGCTGGCCACCGTACCGTCAAGCGGTATTTTTTCGCCGGGTTTTACCACGATCAAATCGCCAACGCCAACTTCCTCCGGCGGCACCTGAACAAGCTCGCCATCTTTGCGAATATTGGCATAATCCGGGCGGATATCCATCAAGCTGGAAATCGACGCGCGCGATTTGCCAACCGCATAGCTTTGAAACAACTCACCTACCTGGTAAAACAGCATCACAGCCACCGCTTCGTCGTACCCCACCATAGAGGCAGCGCCTGAAACCTGGTCGTAAAATGCAGTGGCAAACGCCCCCAACGTTGCAATGGACATTAAGAAATTTTCATCAAACACCTGCCCGCGCAGGATATTTCTAGCGGCTCTTTTCAGCACATCTCCGCCAATGATCACATAGGCAGGCAGATAAAAGATCAGCTTCCAAAGCCCTGCCAAAGGCACCAACTCACCTGCGGCAAACAGCACGGAGGCGGCAATGATACGCCAAAATACTTTTTTCTGCCTTCTTGTCATCTTATTCAACATGGGCCGTCCCTGGTCCCCTTTCAAACGCAATGGGCCACGCGTTGTTTTGATAATTACCGTGCAGGTTTAAAACCGTACCGTGCAGTCGGGCTCTACTTTGCGGCAAATTTTGGCCGCCTCTTTTGCAATCTCGTCAAACCGGCTTTCATCGGCTTCAAGCGTCAGTTTTTGGGTCATAAAATTGATACTTGCACTGGTGACACCGTCAATTTTTTTAATAGCATCCTCCATTTTTGCAGCACAATTTGCGCAGTCTAAATCTTCCATCTGAAATATCTTTTTCATTCCTTGCAACTCCTTACCCTTCTGTTATATGCTCCATCCCCTGGCCAAGTATTGCACGTACGTGCTCGTCGTCCAAAGAGTAGAATACCGTTTTGCCATCGCGCCGGTTTTTGACCAGCTTTGCATTTTTCAGTACCCGAAGCTGATGTGAAATCGCCGATTGTGTCATACCCAGCAACTGGGCAATGTCGCACACACACAGCTCTTCTTCAAATAAAACATACAAAATTTTAATGCGGGTCGAATCGCCAAACACCTTGTAAAGCTCTGCCAAGTCATACAGCAGCTCTTCGTCCGGCAGCACGGTGCGCACCTGCCGAATCAGGTCCGGGTGAGCGTGAATATAATCACAACATTCCATCCCGTTTTTATCTACCATTACGTTGCCCTCCAATTCATATGAATACTTGTTCATATGTTCATTATACCAATCGTTTTTATTTTGTCAATATAGTACGGCCACATTTTTGTTTCACTTTTTTAGTTAAAAACAACACTTTTTTAGTAGACTTTTGTTTGTTTGCGCGTTATACTATGGGCAAGAAACCATTTTACTTAAAGGAGGTTTTTTTGATGTTAAAAGAACATGACCTTGCCCCGGATTTTACACTGCCAGATAAAGATGGTAACCCCGTTTCTCTGCATGATTTTCGCGGCAAAAAAGTAGTTGTTTACTTTTACCCAAAAGACAGTACCCCCGGTTGCACCCGGCAGGCGTGCGCGTTTCGGGATGGGTATGCGGCGTTTCAGCACACCGGCGTACCGGTAATTGGCATCAGCAAAGACAGCGAAGCCAGCCACCGCAAATTTGCCGAAACCTACAACCTGCCTTTTTTACTGCTGAGCGATGTGCAACGCAGCGCCATTGAAGCCTTTGGCGTGTGGCAGGAAAAAAAGATGTACGGCAAAACCTCGTTTGGTGTCGTGCGTTCCACCTTTATTATTGATGAGAACGGCGCGGTTGAAAAGGTTTTCCCGAAGGCAAACCCAGACACGAACGCCGCTGAAATTTTGGAGTATCTTGGGGCAGGTAAATGATTGCGATTCTCTCCCCGGCAAAAAACATGCGCCGGGTAAACAACCCTTTGCCCCCCACTACCCCGCAGTTTTTGCAACAGGCCCTGCCGCTGCTGCAAGCGCTGCGCCAATACAGCCCGCGGCAGCTTGAACAGTCCATGAAAATCAACCCCGCGCTGGCACTGCACGCCTTCACCTCTTTTGCAGATATGCAGCCGGAACAACCGGGCACCCCTGCCCTGCTGGCGTACGACGGGCTGCAATACAAGCAACTGGGTGCCACGGATTTTAGCCGTGCGCAGCTCAACTTTGCGCAGCAGCATCTGCGTATCCTTAGCGGGTTCTACGGCTTGCTGCGCCCGCTGGATGGCATTTGGCCTTACCGCCTTGAACTGGGTGGCACGTTAAAGTTTGGCGGCAAGTCGCTTTATACCTACTGGGGCGCACAGCTTGCAAATGCGCTGTTTGCTGCGGGGCAGCCTGTAATCAACCTGTGCTCTGCCGAATATGCAAAAGCCATTACCCCCTTTTTACTGCCGCAGCATACCATGATCACCATCGACTTTTTACAGCAAAAGCCCGGCGGCAAGCTGGTAATGCAGGCTACTGCCGCCAAAATGGCCCGCGGGCAGATGGCGCGCTTTCTGGTGCAAAACAAACTCACCCGGCCGGTGCAACTGCAAAAGTTCAGCTGGGGCAAATACCAATACGCAAAAGCGCTCTCTGCCCCGCAGCACTGGGCTTTTGTGCGGGGCGGCGATTGACCATGCTTACAAATAAGAAACGCGGAGGGGATTCCCCTCCGCGTTTCTTATTTGATTGGTACACTATTTAAAACAGGTCTTTCAATCTTTGCCAAAACGTCGTCTTTTCCGGCTGCGCCGTCTCCTGCTTTGTAGTCACTGTGGCAGACGTTTCATCCTTTGTGGGGGCCTGTACTTTCATGATAAATTTCACACTGACCTTTTGCCCCTGTGCATTGCCGGTGTAGCTGGTGTATTCTTCAGCCTGCTGTCTCATCTGCGTCATTACATTGTCGATGGTGGGCAGGTTTTGCACCAAGCTGTTGCTCGTCATTTGGCCCACACCGTCGGCGAGTGTCACCGTGCCATTTGCCAGCTCTAATGTGCCACTTTTAAACTGTGTCAGTGAACTTTTGATTGTCTTGCTGGAAGTCGACAGCTTGCTTAACCCGTCCGACAGGCTGCTTGCACCACCACCCAACTTTGAAACGCCATCCTGTAACGCCGCAGCCCCGGTTGAAACCTGGGAAGCCCCGCTTGCCAGTGCATTTGCCGCACCGACCACCGTTTCGGTATTGGCCGGGTCATTTTTTTGGTAAAGGGCCCCCATCAGGGTACTCATGCCGGTCATCAGGCTGGTGGATTCGGTATTCACTTTGCTAAGGTCACCCTGCAGGCTGCCAACCACGCCCTGTACCACGCTGGGGGCGGCGGCCTGCACCGCCGCGGTTACGGTGTTGCCAATATTTGTGCCCGCATCAGCCACCTGCTGGCTGCCTGCTACCGCACTGTTCACTGCTGTAGCCACCGCCGCCGCAGAATCAGCACTTTGCATACTGGTTTGAATCGACGCAATGGCACTGTCCAGTGTTGCTTTGGCAACCCCCGCCTGTTGTGCCGCTGCGGTGGCTGCTGCTGCGGCATCGGCCTGCCCCGCCGTTGTGGCATCTGCCGCCTGCTGCGTATAGGTGTCTATTTGTGTTTGCAGTTGCTGCGACTGGGCAGCAAGCGCTGTGATGATTTGGGTTGCGGTTGCCTGTGAGGCGCTGTTTGCCGCAACCCCGGCCACGGTGCCAAAAGCACTGCTTACCACCGGGGTCACCGCGGCACTTACCTGCTGCACGGCACTGTCCGGCAGCGTGACAGACCCTGTTTGCAGGGCTGCCAGTTTGGTATTCAGCGATGCCATATCGGTTTGCAGGGTTTGCTGTAAGGCAGCTGCGCCCACCAGTTGTGGTACCAACTGTTCGTTTAAGCTGCCCGCCAGTTTACTGCTGCCCGCTTGCAGGCTGGCAGCGCCCGCATTCAGTGCCTGTGTGCCGGCCAGCAGTTGGTCAGCGCCGCTTTTTACCTGCTGTGCGCCGGCAAGCGCACTGTCTACCCCTGCATCAAAGGTATTGTAGCCGCTTTGCAGCTCTGCCATTTTACCATCCAGCAGGGTTGCCCCCTCCTTGAGGGTTTTCGTGCCATCCGACAGCTCGTCCAATTTATCCGAAACCCCGGACACATCGGGCAGGTCGGAAAGCTCATCCACACTGGTTGCGGCCGCCAGCAAAATAGTGGGCATCGCAAACTGTTTTACATCCGCTTCTATCGTCACTTCGTCCAACAGCATATCATTCAGCTTGGTAAGGTCGCTGGTCAACAGGCCACGCAGGCTGTCACGCATACCGGGCATTGTTAAAAAGCAAACCAGTTGGTTGGCCGAATCTGTTTGCACAGTGCCGTGTTCGGCTTTTACATTATAAAACACATCCGCGGGCAAATCCGCAGTGACCAGTGTCGCAAACGGGGTGCACACGGTGCGCTCTTTGCCGCCAAACGTTTGCTGCTGTGTTTCATGGTTAGTCAATTTAATGTTGATGACAAGGTGCCCGCTTTGGTCGTCAAGCGCGGCGGCCGGCAGTTCTTTGCCATCTAACTGGTAGGTGATCGCCGCTGTGATCGGCGGTGTTTTTGTCGTGTTGCCCTGGTAATAAATATCAGTCGCCGGGGTATCCCATACCAGGTTTTCACCGTCCTGTTGCAAGGTGGCATCGCCTTTCAACACGGTAATATCGCCAAGGGTACTGGTGTCCTTTACCCCGTTAAACCCATTTTCGCTGTGCAGCCAGTCGCTGACGACCTGTTCACTGATGCTGCCATCCGGGTTTAAAAACACAAATACATTTTCGTCCTTTGCTACCTGTACCGCCTGTGCAGCCCATACCGGGGCGGTACAACTGCAGGCCACTGCAAGGCCCACAGCGCAGGCCGTAACTTTTAACAAGCGTTTCATATTGTTGCACTCTCCTTTTTGGGTGTGATCCAATGCCAGGTCGTTTTGCGGATAATGGGTGCTGTTAAAATAAGCAGCCCCGGCAACACCAGCAAAATGACCGCCATGCTGATCAGCGCACCGCGGCTAATCAACAAACAGATGTTGCTGAGTAGTTGCATGCGCGAAATAAAGGCCACGCTGGCCGTCGCGGCAAAAAAGGTCAGGCCGCTGGTCAAGATGCTTTGGCTGCACTGCTCTACCGCAATGCGCACCGCTTCTTTGGTATTGTGCCCACGACGCAGCTCCTCCTGAAAACGGGAAGTTGTAAGAATCGCGTAATCCACCGTTGCACCAAGCTGAATGGTGCCAATCACAATGCTGGCGATAAACGGCAGCGAAGTGCCACTGAAATACGGGATACCAAGGTTGATCATGATGGCGCTTTCAATCACGGTTACCAGCAGCACCGGGATAGAAGCAGAGCGGAACACCACCGCAATAATGGCAAATACAAAGAACACCGACGCAATATTGACGTTGCGGAAATCCACATCCGCTACTTCGATCAGGTCCTTCGTCATGGCCCCTTCGCCACTAATTACCCCACTGGGGTCAAACTGCTTGACGATTTTTTGCATCTCATGCAGCTGCGTGCCCATTTGGTCGGTGCCGCTGGCATAGGTGGAGTTTGCAAGCAGCAACCGGTGGCCACCGGTGTGGAACGTCTCTTCTAAATCTGCCGGGATGAGCTTCTCTGGGATCCCTGCACCGACAAATTTTTGGTAGCTGAGCACCTGCGTGATGCCATCCACCTGCCCCAGCTCGTCGCCCAACTGCTTTATCTGGTCGCTGCTCAGGCTTTCATCCACCATAATAAAGTGGGTGGTCGTCATATTAAAATCTTTTTTCAACCGGTTGGTGCCCACCATACTCACCATGTCTTGTGGCATGCTGTCCGACAAAGTATAGTACACCGACGTTTTAGACTGTGCGACGGCAAAGGGAATGACCAGAACCGCAAATGCTGCCAGCAACACCCCATAATGCCGGGTCACAAACCCTGCCGTGCGGGTGAGCTTGGGGATCAACACGCGGTGGGTGTGTTTTTCCATATTGCGGCGGAACACCAAAATCAGCGCGGGCAGAATTGTAACGGTACTCAATACGCCCAAAAAGACGCCTTTTGCCATGACAATGCCGATATCCCGCCCAATACTTAGCCGCATAAAGCACAGCGCCAAAAAGCCGGCGACTGTTGTGAGTGAGCTGCCGCTGATAGAAGAGAACGTGTTGCGAATGGCATGTACCATCGCGTCCTCATCCGACATGTGGGTGCGCTCCTCTTCAAACCGGTGCAGTAAAAAGATGGAATAGTCCATCGTCACGCCCAGTTGCAGCACAGTGGCAAGCGCCTCGGTGACATAGGATATTTGGCCCAAAAAGATGTTGGTACCAAAATTGTACAGGATTGGAAACGCAATCCCCAGCATAAAAATCACCGGGCCAAGTGTCTCGCTGAGGCTTAAAAACAGCACCAGCATCGAGCACCCGGCGGCCACCAGCACATACATGGGCATCTCTTTGTCCACCAGTGCTTTGGTGTCCTGCAAAATAGCCGATGCCCCACCAATAAAGCAGTTTTTTGCAAGCAGCCCTTTAATTTGCGAAATAGCCCCCATGGTACCGGCGCTCGCGCCCGGCTCGTCAAAGGTGACGATCATCATCTGCGCGTCGTTTTGCCCATAAAAAAACTTTTGCAAATCACCCGGCAGCAGCTGCTTTGGGGTCGCCACCCCGGCAAGCTCGCTCACATCGGTGACTTTGCGTACCCCGCTTACTGCCGCAATTTCGGTGCGCAGTTTTTCGCGGTCCGCCTGTGTCATGTGTTCCGTTGTGATCATTGCAGTAGAGGCGATTTTAAAATCATTTTCAAGGTACCGTTCCCCTACCATGGATTCCAGCTCAGGCGGCAAGTAGGTTAAAATATCATAGTTGATATAAGTGCCAACCGCACCCAGAATTGCCGGGATAAGCAACAGCACCGCAATGATCAAAACCATCTTGCGCTGCCGCACAATAAACCGTGCAAATCGTTCCATCGTTTCATCTCCCCTTGGGATATTACTGACTAACAGTCAGCATGAACAGTATAGGCTCAAAGTGACTATCAGTCAATTAGTTAAATGACCGATAGTCATTAGTTGAATTTCGACTATTTTAGTGCTTTCTCACAAATCGCAGTTTCCATTCTTGTTATTTGGAAACATTTGTCCTATACTGTTCACGAGGATAGTATAGGCTGTAAAGTGTGCCCGGCTTGGCCGGCGCAGGCCAATAGCAGTAAGGAGCGAGGCCGATGAGTGGACGGTTGGAACAAAAAAAACAGGCTAAGAAACAAAACCTGCTGGACGCCGCCTATTCCCTTTTTACACAAAAAGGGGTTGCTAAAACCTCGGTTGACGAGATTGTCCAGCACGCACAGGTGGCAAAAGGCACTTTCTATTTGTACTTCAAAGACAAAGGCGATGTATTGCAGGAGCTAATTTACAAAATTAGTTACCGGGTACTAATTGAGTCCTATGCCGAAGTGCAGACAAAGCGCACCGGAGATTTTACCGAGGATTTCATTTTGCTGGTAGATGGCATTGTGGAATACTTCAGCCATAACCGGCTGCCGCTGCGGCTGATTGAGCGCAATTTTTCTTGGCCTATGGTTGCCCAACAGATTTACGAGCGAGCGGATGACCCTCTTTGGCGGCAGATCACACAAGACCTTGCCAGCAGCCCGCTTGCACAGCGGTATACGCAAGAAGAGATTTTCAGGCTGATTTATGTTATTTTGGAAATGTGCGGTTCTACCTGCTATTCTTCTATTATCGAGCATCGCCCGGCCCCGATGGACCAGATGAAACCGATGCTGTACGATATTATTCGCAAAATACTACAATGAGGAGCATTGTATGCAGCTGCCCAGGGACCCTGTGATTCTGCTAAGCTATGTCAACACCCAGCTGCGCGACGCCTACCCCAGCCTGAAAGAGCTTTGCCACGCACTGTGTGTGAAAGAAGAGGGTATCACCCGTAGCCTTGACGGCATTGGTTATGCCTACGATGCCACCCAAAACCGTTTTTTATAAGGTACTTCCTCCGTTACAGTCAATACCACCCGTAAAACGGGTGGCTTGACTGAGCCCTAAAAGAGCATAATAATTGCCAGCGCCTAAAAGACGCTGGCTTTCACTTCGTTCAAGCCCAGTGGACTGATTGCGTATTAACCCTTAAAAGGGTCTTCGTACTCTTTTGTTGTCAGCTTATCTTCCAGCATATCTTGCTTTTCTTGTTCTCTGATATATTTTGCTATTGTCGCTTCGTTTAGCCCTACTGTACTTACGTAATACCCCGTTGCCCAAAAGTGTTTGTTCCCAAATTTGTATTTTAAATTTGCATGCTTTTCAAATATCATTGTTGCCGATTTTCCTTTTAAATACCCCATGAAACTTGAAACGCAATACTTCGGCGGTATCGACAGCAGCAGGTGCACATGATCCGGCATCATATGCCCTTCTACAATGTCTACCCCTTTCCACTTGCACAAATCTCTAATATATTGTTGGATGTCTGCTCTCAATTCATTGTAGATTACTTTTCTTCGATACTTTGGGCTGAACACCACATGATACTTGCATACCCACTGCTGTGTGCTAAACTTTCTGCCATAAGGCATCACCTTTCTTCTGATTTCTTGAAGGCTTGAACACTCTTCATTTTATCAGAAAGGTGATGCCTTTTTGCTTAAGCTTTGGCTACTCACCCGCTTAGCGGGTGGTTTGTTGCCTTTCGCTTCGCGAAACGCGGTCTAAAGCCCTGAAGCAAAAAAGCGCCACTACAAGCGGCGCTTTTTCTTTATTGGGGAAGCAACGACAGCCGGGCATCGGTACATCACCCTTTGTTCTCAATGCTGCCCACATTTTTAATTTCAATTGAAATGCGGCCGTCGTCATGCCGCACAAATTCCAGATAATCGGTATTTTCGGCATAATCCAGCGGAAAAGTGATCTCAATACCGGTATCGGTTTTGATCCTTTGATTGCGCGCCGTGCGCGCCGCCAGTTTTTTTGGCACCGCAACCTGCTGGGGCACCCCTGCCGCACTGACCTGCCGGCGAAACTCCTCTTCCATTTCTTCACGCCCGGCAAACACTTCGCCGCCAAGGTCAAATGGGGCAAGGGTTTCGTCATGTTCTACCCGCTCGGCAATGGTACTTTTCGCGCGCGCCACCGCGGCGGTGGGGTCCTCTCCATACGTCTGGGCCACTGTTTCGGCAATGGTGCGGATGATCTGCACCGTTTCACCCGCCGAGGCCTGAGACGTGCACCGAAGCAGATTTTTAGTGAACAGCGGGCTGTCCTGCCCGTCAATCATCCGAGGTTTTTCTAAAAAATACACCTGCCCACCGGCAACTTCTACAAGGGCAATTTCCTCCGCCTTTTGGGTGGGGGCAGGCAGCGCGTCGTTACGCCGCACAATGCGGCATACCGGTGTGCCATCCTCGCCCGGCTCTACCGTATGCGCATACCCGGTGCGCAGGGTGCATTTTAAAATTGCCAGCATCCGGCGCCCATTGTCCACGTATTCGGCAATCAACAGGTCAGCACTGTCCCCGTGATCCGACGTGGTAAACACCTGCCACACTTCCTGCCCAATCCAATCTGCAAAGCGCTCAAAGCTGAGTAATTCACGCTCGTACTGGCCCAGCTTAACGCGAAACTCATTCTCTACCCCAATCAGTTCGCCGCTGTGCAGGCCTGCGTTTTCTGCTGCCTTTTCAATCTGTTTTGTCACATACCCAAATACTGCATCATCGGCAAGGTCCAGCTGTTTTTGTGAAAACGAGCTGATACCGCTGCCGGCGTCCAAAACATGCAGAATTGCTTTTCTCACTTCGACCATCTGGCCGTCTCTCCTTTGCCGCGCACCGGGGTGCACCGGGTATTTAAAAATTACGCCCTTGCAGTATAGCATACCGCTTTTTACCCGGCAAGGGCAAAGCACGCCCGCCGGGCTGGCAGCGCGGCGGGCGGTTTATGCTTACTTAGAAATACATGTACAGCTGGCAGGGGATCATGCCGTTATACAGCTTGCGCCGCCGCGCGGCCGTTCTGCCAAAATTCTGCTCAAACCCCGCGTTAGCCGTAATGATATAAGCCCCTTTGACCGGGTTTTCAGCAAGGCGCGCGCCCAGCAATTTTTCCAGCCGCGTTGCTTCCTCCACATCGCCCAGCCGTTCCCCATAAGGGGGGTTTGTCAGCACCAAGCTGCGCGGCGCGGGGGCGAATTTTCCGACATCCGCCACAAAAAAGCGGCAATGATCAGCCACACCGGCAAGCCTGGCGTTTTTATTCGCAAGCTCGACCGCATGGGGGTCAACGTCAAAACCGATCCCTTCAAATGTACAGGTACGGTCCACTTCGGCAAGCGCTTTTTCGCGCCCAACCTTCCATACCTCCTGCGGCACAAAAGCATAATGCTCTGCCAAAAAACGCCGGCGCAGGCCTGGGGCCATCTTCATTGACTTTTGTGCCGCTTCAATGATAATTGTACCACTGCCGCAAAACGGGTCTTGTACTAGGCTGTCGCCCCGCACCCGCGCAAGGTCTACGATGGTCGCAGCCAGGGTCTCTTTGATTGGCGCTTCGGTAGACTGCGCGCGATAGCCGCGTTTGTGCAGGCCATCGCCGCTGGTGTCCAAAAACACCTCCAACAAATCCTTGCGGATGGAAAAGCGAATTTTGTAAAGCTCGCCGTCCTCTGGCAACACCGACGCTTTGTGGCCCTTTTTCAGGCGTTCCACAATTGCTTTTTTTACAATGCTCTGGCAGGCCGGCACACTGGAAAGGGTGGAGGAAAGCGACGCACCTTTGACCGGAAATTCCGCGTTTTGGGGCAAAAGCTGCTCCCATGCAATAGAAAACACGTTGTCAAACAGCTCGTCAAAGGTCGTTACTTTCGCGCGTTTCAGCAACATTAAAATGCGCTCGGCACAGCGGCTCTCAATGTTGGCACTGGCCAGCACCTGCTCGTCGCCCGTAAAGGCCACACGTCCGTCCGTCACCGTAATATTTTCTGCCCCAAGGCGCTTAAAATCAAACGCCGCGCTGCGCTCGGTGCCAAAATAGCAAGGGGCAACAAATTCATACTTCATGCTTTTATCCTTTCGGCGCACCCGCGCCTGTCCTGTACCGGCCAGTCTGCCGGGCAAAAAAAGAGGGCGGAACGCCTCCGCCCCCTCTTACTTTTGTTTATTCTTTTGGAATCAGCAACCCATAGCTGCCATTTTTGCGGTGATAAACCACGTTGATCTCATCGGTGTCCGCATTGCGGAACAAGAAGAACGAATGTCCAATCAAGTTCATCTGCAAAATAGCTTCATCTACGCTGGCCGGCTTGACATAAAAGTGCTTTTCGCGCACTACCGCAAAGGGTTCTTCTTCGCCCGGCGCACTGCCATAATCTTCAAAAGCGGCTTTATGCAGCCTTGTCTCAAGGCGTTTGCGGTTTTTTACGATCTGCTTTGTCAAAATTTCAACAGCGGAATCCAGCGCGTCTTCCATGTTATCAGCGCTCTTTTCCGCCCGGGCTACAAAGCCCCCGTCGCGCACCGTCAATTCAACCGTCTGCCAGTCTTTTTCTACTGTTACGGTTACCTGCGCAATGGCTTCTTCTGAAAAGAACTTGTCCAGCTTTGCCATGCGCTTGTCCGCACGTTCAATAAATGCCGGTTTCAGACTAACCTTTCTGCCTGTCGTGGTGATTTTCATAACATTACCTCCTAGCAGAGAGCTATTGAGAACTCTTATCGAGTCTCTGTTATGATTATATCACAAAACATTTTTCCAGAAAAGTATATTTTATAAGCATTCTGACAAAGAACTGTGAAGCCGCACACGTTACCCTGCTGCCCACAAAGAAAGCCGGAGGCATTGCCCCCGGTCAAATTTGGTTATTTTCTGCGCGAATACCCGCCACCGCGGCGTGCTTCTGTGACACGCTTTAAGTCAGAGATCTTTTCTTCACTCTGCGTTTTGAACTTTGCCATCATGTCCTCAAAGGTCTGCTCGCCCTGCAGGGCCTCGTGCTTGCGCGGCTGCCAGACCTTACCGGCATCCGCACGGGTAGGCTTTGGTTTCGGCTCTGTTCGTTTCATGGAAAGTGCAATTTTGCCCTCCGGTGAAATGGAGAGCACTTTGACCTTGACCTCCTGGCCTTCGCTTAAAACGGTATCTAGTTCGGGGATGAACTCGTTTGACACCTCCGAAATATGTACCATACCGGTCTTACCGTCCGGCAGACGCACAAACGCGCCGAACTTCTTGACCCCTGTGACCTTGCCTTCTAAAATGCTCCCAACCTCTACTGCCATGAACTAAAATTACCCCTTCTCTTTCTTTGACGCCCGTCATTCGCCGGACATGTCGATGAAAATACGTTCACCGGGGGCCGCATAGCCCAACCGGTCCCGCGCGATTCGTTCCATATACGCCTGCTCGCCACCAGAGGAAATCAACCGCTCCAACTCTGTGTTCTGGTCGGTTTGCCGGGTCAGTTCGGTGTTCAGCGTAGAAAGCTGCTCCCGTTTGACCATAATGTCGACCTGGCTGATGATCAGCGTGACGGCGAGGTAGACGATCAAAGAAGCCGCCCCCACACGCAGCAGCAAGCCGGATAGGTTGAACCTTGCGGCCTTTTTCGCCTTTGCCATGAAAACGCCCCCTTTGCATGGATTTTGCAACAAGGTATAAACCCCTATTGTTAATTGAAATTATACAACAATTTGCCCTGTTGTTGCAAGTGTTTCCCATTAGTTTTCTGTGATTTGGCATACTTTTGCCGCAAAAGCACAAAAACTTGCCGCCATAACCACTCTTATGCCGCTTTCGTTTTGCAGCGACAGGGTGCCATAAACCATGACACTCTGCTGCTGATCTGCCTGAATTATTCTGTTTCTCCGTCTAAAATCACATACATTTCGCGCGCAACATCCTTGCCAAGTGGCGCATCTACCGAGGTTACCTTGATACGCACCGGCTTTTGGCCAAACAGCACTTCAATGATGTCCCCCTCTTTTACAGCGTAGCTTGCCTTGACCGACCGGCCGTTGACGGTGATGCGCCCGGCATCCGCCACTTCATTGGCCACCGTACGGCGCTTGATCAGACGCGAAACCTTGAGGTATTTATCAATTCTCATATTTTGTCCTTGCTTTACTTATTTTTTGACGATTTTCGGGCCGCTTGCGGTGTCCTCTACCACATACCCCAGCCCGGCCAGTTCGTCGCGCAGGGCATCTGCACGCGCCCAGTCCTTTGCTTTGCGGGCCGCTGTGCGCTCCTCTGCCAGCTTGTGCACCTCTGCGGGGATATCATCCGTGTTGCGGTTGTACAGCAGGCCCAGCACCCCTGTCAGTGCGTCAAGCGCATTGGCGGCCCCTTGCAGCGCAGCTGGTGAAGCTTCGCCGGACAGCGTGTTGATGTCGCGTACAAAATCAAAAATAGCAGCCAGTGCATCTGCTGTGTTCAGGTCATCATCCATCGCCGCGACAAATTTTTCTTTTGCCGCACGGGTGCGCTCTGCCAGCTCTTCGCTGTTGCCGGTGGCGTTTTGCAGCGCAAAATCAAGGTTGTTACGGCAGGTATATAGCCGTTCCAGGCTGGCCTTGCAGCTTTCAATCACCTCTTTGGTGTAATTGAGCGGGGTGCGGTAATGGCCGCTGATTAAAAAGAACCGGATCGGCTCGTACCCCACCTGCTGCGCCACATCGCGCACGGTAAAAAAGTTGTTGAGGCTTTTACTCATCTTGTGGTTATCCACATTCAAAAATCCGTTATGCATCCAGTAGCGGGCAAAGGTGCAACCGTTTGCGCATTCAGACTGCGCAATTTCGTTTTCGTGGTGCGGGAAAACAAGATCCACCCCGCCGCAGTGCAGGTCAATGGTGTTGCCAAGGTGGCGGCGCGCCATGGCCGAGCATTCAATATGCCAACCCGGGCGCCCCATGCCGTAGGGCGACGGCCAAGCGGGCTCGCCCGGCTTTGAGCCTTTCCACACAGCAAAATCCAAGGGGTCCTCTTTGATATCCCCCACGGCAATGCGCGCGCCACTTTCCAGATCTTCGAGCGGCTGGTGAGACAGCTTGCCGTAATGCGGGTCTTTGCGGGTGCGGAAATATACGTCCCCATTTTCTGTGGCGTAGGCAAACCCTTTTTTTACAAGGTCGCCAATGATGGACAAAATCTCATCAATATGCTCTGTGGCACGCGGGTACGCCGTGGCGGGCTTGACGTTCAGCCCGCGGCAGTCGGTGAAGTATTCCTCTTCATAGCGGTGGGCAATCACATCATAGGTCGTTTGCTCTTCGTTTGCCTTTTTGATGATCTTGTCATCAATGTCGGTGATGTTTGACACATACAGCACGCGGTTGCCACGGTATTCAAGGTAACGGCGCAGCGTGTCAAACACACATACCGGGCGCGCATTGCCCACGTGGATAAAATTATATACCGTCGGGCCACAGACATAAATGCGGTATTCGCCCTCTTTCTGCGGGAGGAACTCCTCTTTCTGCCTTGACATTGTGTTGAAAATTTTCATGTGCTGTCCCATTTTTCTCATTCCCTTTCAAAGCTGCCGAAGACCGGGTACAAAAAACGCCCCCACCTGCCCCACAGGGCATGGCGAAGGCGATACAAAACCGCGGTTCCACTTCGGTTTGTTACTTTTGGCTGCCAGCCGTTTTATTGCCAAAAACGGTACCAAACGGTTGCCGCTGCACTAAAACACTGTTTGCCCTGCCCATGGTAACGGGGGCTGCCGCAGGCTGCTACTGCGGCAAAATTGCCGGTTCACTGCCCATGCTGCCGGGGGCACTTTACAGCCGCGGTGCCGGGGCGTGCTTACAGCGATGCCTTTGGCACCACACGCCCTCTCTGCCAGCCCGTTTGGCCGCTACTTTACCCGGTATGGGCGCCCTGCGGCGCCCGCGCATTTTGCTTGTTACTGCTGATTATATCAGCTTTGTCGCACCACGTCAAACCCTGTTTGCAGGCAAAAAGCCGTTTTACGCCCCAGCCGCCCGCCCAGCCTTTGCCGCAAATCATGGGCGGTGATGCAAGGGAGCTGTCTGCCTTTGCGCGCTGCCACAAAGCCATGGTTTGCCCCGCATCAGGGCAACAAAAATGCTCTGCCGCGCTTGCAGCAGAGCATTGCCTTAAAAGGCCCCTCATTTTTGTGAAGATGTGCCGGTAAAGTTTGTGCGCAATACCGCTTTCCCCCAAAAGTGATATTACCTTTGCCGGCATACCAGAACGTATAAGCTAAGGCAGGTGTCACCGACACCTGCCCCTGAAGCTTATCTTATTTCGCGACAGCGTCTTTCAGAGCCTTGCCGGCTTTGAATGCGGGTGCAACGGTTGCAGGAATCGTGATCTCCTCTTTGGTGCGGGGATTGCGGCCCTTGCGTGCCGGGCGCTTGCGGGTCTCAAATGTGCCAAAGCCAACCAACGCGACCTTGTCACCTTCTACCAGTGCACCGGTGATGGATTCCAGAACTGCGGTAACCGCCTTCTCGGCGTCCTTCTTGGTCAGGTTTGCATCCGTAGCAACCTTAGCAACTAAATCTGCTTTTGTCATAATAAAAATACCTCCACAAAAAATATAGAATTAAGGGGTCGTTTTCTCCCTGAAAGGGACCATGATAGTTTCCTCCCACAGCTGTTGTTTTTGCTGGGGGGAAAGTGCGGCAAGCCCACCGTCACCCGCCGCCTGTTCGGCATTGCCGACTGCGGTGGTAAGTTGCTCGCTTGCACGGGTAAGGGCCAGCTCGGCATCCACACCGGCAAGGCGTGCCGCACCAATTGCGGCAAATAAAAGCGCCTGCGCAGCCTGCTGTGCCTCGGCGGTACCTTTGCCTGCCATTGCAAGGCACTTTGCAGCGCCCGCTGCCGCCGCTGCGGCCTGTGCAGTACCGGCCCAGCCAAGGCCATACCCGGCTGCCCGCTTTTGCAGCTTTGCAAGCCGCATAGCACCGGGCAAAGTTACCGGCACAGCTTCAAGGTTACTTGTCGCTGTTTTTTGGTGCTTTTCTTTCTTTTTCAGCTCATCCCAGTTTTTCAGTACCTGCTGGGGTGTTTCTGCGTGTACATCGCCAAACACATGCGGGTGACGGTAAATCAATTTTTTGCAGATGCCGTCACAGACATCGTCAAAATCAAAGGTACCAAGCTCCGCTTCCATTTCGGCGTGCAGTGCTACTTGCAGTAACACGTCACCCAGTTCTTCTGCCAGCATATCGGCACTGCCCGCATCAATCGCCTCGACCGCTTCATATGCTTCTTCAATAAAGTTCATACGGATCGAAGCATGCGTTTGTTCTCGGTCCCATGGGCAACCACCGGGTGAGCGCAAGATATGCACGATTTGGGCAAGGTCTTCAGCATTGTAGGTGTCTTTTGGTGAAAAATCCACTTGGCAAGCCCCTCCCTGCATATTTGCGTATGATTAATCTTACAGCAAAAGAGGGGATTTTTCAATACTAAACGCCAAGTTTATCACCATTTTGGGCGGTCGTGCCGCTACCGGCAAGCCCACTTTTGCTTTTGGGTTGTTTTTTGCTTTTTTCAACATACCACGCACGCAGTTTGCCGTCAGGATAATTTAGCCCCACAGTGAGAGCAAAACCCGGCATCGTCTGCGACCTCCGTGCCACACTGCGGGCAAACCGAAACACAGTACTTTTCTGCCTGCGTCGCCTCGTTCTCGTTCAGCTTTGCCTCCACTCCGGCAATTACATCGATATAGTGGTCGACCAGCTCCGGGTTCTCCTCCCCAGACTTTTTGAGAGAGTAAACCAGCGCGCCAAGTTGCCGCTGTGCTTTTGCAAGCTCGTTCTCAAGGCTCATACGGTCAATTTTCTCTTTGCCTTTCATGGCAAGGTTGCTGGCCACATCCGCCGCTTTATTGGCAGCATCACGCATGGCGTCCGTAAATTGGTCCAATGTTTTGTTTGACATTTAAAGCCCTTCTTTCCGCCAGCAGGGCAAACGGTTCGCACTACCTGCAAACCCGCTTTGTACCTGCATCCTCAATACTTAACATTATAATGTGCGCAGACGCAGAATGCAACCGCTGCGCATTATTTCAGCCTAAAAATTCACGCAGCATGGAGGTTTCGGGCACAAGAGAGGCGTCCAATGGCCTGCATTGAGAAAAAGTACCGGCCAACTCGTACAGGCGCTCGGCATAATGGCTGTCCTCCGGCAGCTCGCGGGTGAGCGGCGTTACCAACGGTGCAAGGCAGCAAATCTCATAGCTGAACGAGGTATCCAGCAGCAGGTCGGCCTCCGGCTTGAATATCTTGATAAACCGGTCTTCGCCCACACACACATTGCCCCACATCGACAGTGTTTTTTCCGGGCTGTGGCCACGAAATTTGTGGTCACGCACCATGCGCCGCGCAAGGCGCACATCTCTTGTCGCCAGCACACGCTGCCCACGGTGTGAGTATTCCTCACGCAGACCGGCATAAATTTTGTACACCTTGTCACGCTCTAACCCTTCGGTCAGCGCCGGGTTGATGGCGTGGATGCCCTCAATTACCACCACCCCGCCGGCAAGGTCCAGCGGGGTCCACTCCGGTTTGCGTCGCTCGGCAATAAAGTCAAACTCCGGGATCAGCGTATGCCCGGTTTGCAGCAGCTCTAAAAGGCATTTTTTGATCTGCGGCACATCCAGCGCGTCGATATTTTCGTAATCTTTGTTGCCGTCCGCAAGGCGGGGGTAGTCATCCAGATTTTTAAAAAAGTTGTCCAGTGACACCACGCAGGAGTAGAACCCCTGCTTTTCAATGGCCTGTGCCAGCTTGTGCGCGGTGGTGGTCTTACCAGATGCCGACGGCCCGGTAAGCATGACAATGCTGCGCTTTTGCAACAGTACCTCGCGCGCGGCGGCCTGTACGCGGCTTTCGTATTCAATTTCGCAATGGTCGATAAAAAGCTGAGGGTTTTCAGCCGCCGTGTTGACGAGGCCTATTTCAACGAGTCGTTTCGGGATCCAGATTGCGGCCATAAAAATCACCTATCCTCTTTTTGCGTTCGAGTATCGTATTAAAACCGGCAATGTACTCGGCCGGGTATTTGTAGTTAAAGATGCGCTCGATGCGATTGCCACCGGGCTGCTTGAGCTTGGTGGACCCCCCCGCACCGGCGGAAAAAATAGTGTGCAGCTCTTCCATAATATAAATGTTATACAGCCCTGCAAAGCCAGGTTTCGTAAAGCCGGTGTTTTCAAGGTTTTGCAGTGTGCCCTTTTGCCGGTACAGATAATAGGGCCGGTAATTGTTTTGCAACAGCAATGTGTTTTTGCCCACCATCTGCGCAACGTCCTCATACTCATTTGCCGCGCCGTCAATCACAAGGTTCGACGCGCGTTTGAGCGTCAGCGTGTGCACCGTGATGTTTTCAGGCCCAAGGGCAATGGTCTGCTGTAAACTGCTCTCAAACCCCGCCACCGTATCTTTGGGCAGGCCTGCAATCAGGTCCATATTGATGTTGTTGTGCCCAACCCTGCGGGCCGTTGCGTAGCAATCCAAAATATCCTGCGCAGTGTGTTTGCGCCCAATTGCCTGCAACACTTCGTCGCTGAAAGTCTGCGGGTTGATGGAAATGCGGGTGGCCCCGTATTCTTTGAGCACCACTAACTTTTCTTCGTCGGTACAATCCGGGCGGCCGGCCTCTACCGTGTACTCTTGCAGCGAGGCAAGGTTTACACAGTCGCGCACAGTACCCATGAGCTGGCGCAACTGCGCGGCAGAAATAGCCGTTGGCGTACCACCGCCGATATACACCGTACAAAGCTGTAACCCCAGCGCCCGGATGAGAGCTACTGTTTCGCGCACTTCAATGCACAATTTATCGATATACGGCTGCACGAGTGCCTGTTCTTTGCCGATGGTGCGGGAGACAAACGAACAATAGCTGCACCGTGACGGGCAAAACGGGATGCCGATATAAAGGCTGCAACTGTAAGGTGCCAACTGTGCAATGATGGGCTGCTGCTCATGCGCGGTTGCAAGCGCAAGCTGGGCCTTTTGCGGCAGAGCAAGGCAGGTGTCGCAAAAAAAGCGGGTCACCTGCTCATCACTTTGCCCTTTTTGCCAAAGCTCGTGCACCAGCCTCACCGGCCGCACCCCGGTCAACACGCCCCATGGCGGGCGGGTGCCGGTGGCATCGCACAGCAGGCGGTACAACAATTTGCAGGCGGCAAGCTCCTGCTCGCTTTCTGCCGGTTTTGGCTGCACCACCACCGTGGTACCCTGCGCGGTGCGCAGGGCAGCGCACAGGCGGGTTGCTGAAACACGCAGCACCACCAGCCCATCGCACAGCACCGCGCCCTTATAGCGGGTAGGCGGCTGTAGCACCTGCCCCACACGGGGCCGCTGCAACCCGGTTTCAACTAATAAATCCCGGTAAAACATACGGGTGATGTGTTCGATCTCATAGACCGATGGCAACCCGCTGACCGACAGGAGCATTGACACTGGCGTTTCTCCTTACCCTGACTCATTTCAAATAGCGGTTATGTTCTTTTTCCTGCAAAAACGTGGAAAACTCCTCGTGGCCGGGCAGCACACGGGGGTCGCCCTCCACGCGGGAGAGCAATTTGCGCAGCGAGCGCTGAATTTCGGCATAGCTGCCGCCCGCAAGGTCGGTGCGGCCAATGTCACCCGCAAACAGGGTGTCGCCGGTAAACAGTTCGTCCCCCATGCGAATGCACACACTGCCCGGCGTATGCCCCGGCGTGGTGATGACGGTAAAAGTCAGCTCATCCACCGTGACGATTTGCCCGTCGGTTAAATCTTCGTCCGCCTTAATGCCAAACTGCTTTTGGTCGGCGGCATTCATATATACCCGCGCACCGGTGGCCTTTTTTAGCGGTTCAATCGCGCCCACATGGTCAAAATGGCCGTGGGTCTGCAAAATGGCCACAAGTGAGGCACTGTTTTCTTGCAGCAGGGTAAGATATTTTTTTGCGTCGGCACAGGCATCAATAATCACACCGTGCCCTGCCTCACTGATGATCAAAAACGTGTTGGTATACAGTGGGCCGGGGGCGTTTAAATGGTAAAATTTCATGGTGTCGAACCTCCTTTATCCGCGCCGTGGCAACTGCCGGGGCGCCGTTTTTAATTTATTCGGTTGGCTTTTTCCATTCTTCGGTGTCCAGCACCAAAGTGATGGGGCCGTCGTTGGTGAGTTCGATCTGCATTTCGGCACCAAACTCGCCGGTGACAACACGGCGCAGCCCGTGCCGGCCTATGCTGTCGACAAACAACTGGTATGCCTCAATAGAAAGCGGCGGCTTTGCCGCCCTTAAAAAGCTGGGCCGGCGCCCTTTTTTGGTGTCCGCTTGCAGCGTAAAGTTGCTCACGACCATCGCCTCATACCCCAGCTCTGGGGCCGAAAGGTTCAGTTTGCCTGCTTCGTCTTCAAAAATGCGTAGCTCGGCACATTTTCGGGCCAGCAGGCGGGCATCGCCCAGCTCGTCGGTCGCCGCGACCCCCAGCAAGATCAAAAGGCCCTTGCCAATGGAACGTTGTTCGGCGCCGTTTATTGTCACGCGGGCACTTTTGACCCGCTGTACCACTGCTTTCAAACTGCGGTTCCCCTTTGCTTTGTTTTTTTCGTCAGGTGCGGATGACCGACACGACGTCTTTTACCTTTTTCAGCTTGGCTATCACCGAGCCCAAATGGTCGATGTTGTTGATGCCCAGCGTCACCAGAATACTGCTGCGGCCATCGCTGTTCTGCCGCGCGGTAAACGAGTAGATGGGCACTTTCAGGTTTGTCAGCATGGCGCTGATATCGGCAATTAGGGCAGGCCGGTCGACCGCAATGATCTCGAGGCTGGACTTAAAGCTCTCGCGCACGCCGTCGGCCCAATAGGCATTCACCCAGCGCGGGCTGGATTCATCTAGGCTGCGGCCCACCAGTGCGTTGGGGCAGTCTTTTTTGTGAATCGACACCCCGTACCCGCGGGTGATAAAACCCACGATCTCGTCACCCGGCAGCGGGTTGCAGCACTTTGCAAATTTGATCAGGCAGTTGTCGATGCCCTCTACAATAACGCCCTCACTGCTTTTTTGCTTTTTGATGGGCATTTCAAAAATTTCAATGGGGTCGGTAGCGCGCACCAGTTTCGTGTATTCGTCTTTGATTTTCGGCAGCAGGCGGCTCATGGCAAGCCCGCCATACCCCAGAGCCGCATACATTTCCTCGGCGGTGTTCATGCGCTGGCGGTGGGCAATTTCATCCATAAAGGTGTCGTACTTGTCCTCCGGCAGCGTGATCAGGTTGCGGCGCATCTCTTTTTCCAGCATGGTTTTGCCTTCACTGATATTTTCTTCGCGCCGCTCTTTTTTAAACCAGTTGCGAATTTTGCTTTTTGCTTCGCTGGTCGTCACGATCGACAGCCAGTCGCGGCTGGGGCCTTTATCCTTTGCGCCGGTAATGACCTCGATCACCTCGCCGGTGACCACTTTGTGGTCAATGGGCACGATGCGCCCGTTGACCTTCGCCCCGGTCATGCGGTTGCCGACCGCAGTGTGAATGGCGTAGGCAAAGTCAATCACCGTTGCCCCTGCGGGCAGGTTGATGACATCGCCTTTCGGGGTAAATACAAATACTTCTTCGGGCAGCAGCTCCGACTTGATGTTGCGCAGCAAATCGACCGCGTCCTCAGAATCGCGCTGGCTTTCCAGCAGTTGGCGCACCCAAGCAAGGCGCTCTTCCAGCTTGTCCTGCCCCTGAATGCCGGCCTTGTACTTCCAGTGCGCGGCAACACCGTATTCGGCGGTGTGGTGCATATCCCAAGTGCGAATCTGCACTTCAAACGGGATGCCCTCGTGCCCCAGCACGGTGGTGTGCAACGACTGATAGCCGTTGGGCTTTGGCGTTGCAATATAATCTTTAAACCGGTTGGGCAGCGGGTGGTACATGTCGTGAATGACCCCCAGCGCGTTATAGCATTCTGCCACCGTATCCACAATAATGCGCAGCGCATAGACATCGTAAATTTCTTCAAACTCTTTGTTTTGAATAAACATCTTGCGGTAAATGCCGTAGATGGATTTTACCCGGCTGGACAGGTGCGCATTCGGCACGTTGTTTTGTTCCAGCCGCTGTTGGATCTGGTTGGAGATCTCTTCTACAAACTCCCCCGCCCCGCCGTGCTCGTCCAGCATGGCCACAATATCACGGTAGCCTACCGGGTCAAGGTATTGCAGGCTGCGGTCTTCCAGCTCTTCCTGCACATTGTTCATGCCAAGGCGGTGCGCAATGGGGGCATACACCTCCATCGTTTCAAGGGCCTTATCACGGCGCTTTTGTTCCGGCATGGCCTCCATCGTGCGCATGTTGTGCAAGCGGTCACACAGCTTGATCAGCATCACGCGGATGTCCTGGCTCATGGCAAGCAGCATTTTGCGCAGGTTTTCCGCCTGCTGCTCTTCCATCGTCGAAAAGGTGATCTTGCCCAGCTTAGTCACACCATCAACCAAGTTGGCAACCTCTTCGCCAAACTCCGCTTTGATCTCTGCATAGGTGGTTTCGGTATCCTCTACCACATCGTGCAGCAATGCCGCCGCAATACTTTCAGAATCAAGGCCAAGGTCGATCAGCAACGCCGCCACGCTGAGCGGGTGGGTGATATACGGCTCGCCACTGCGGCGACAAACACCTTCGTGGGCCCGTGCTGCCGTCTGATAAGCGCGCTCAATCAGCTCTTCGTTATAATTGCGGCCAGATTCTTTTAACAAAACCTTGAGCTGCTCGTAACTCATCAGTTCTTCCATTCCCCTGTTCCCTCATTCCCTCTTGCCAAAGCCCAAAAGCGTCGGCGCTGTTGTATTGCGGCGCCCGCACGCCGCTTTGCCCGCTACCGCGTAAGCGAGGCCAGTACGGCAGATGCCGACAGGTCTTTCTTTTCGCTTACGGGCCGCTCAACATAGCGCTCGGCACCGTTTTCATTCTTTTTTTCAATCAGCCCCAGCTCAGCCAGCACCCGCAGTGCCACCAATACCTTGCCGGCATTCAGCGGTGCCTGCTGCAAAAAGAAGGGGCGCAAATCCCCGGCTAGCAGGCCTTCGGCACGCACATAGCGAAACACCGTGGCAATCTCCTGCCGGCTGGGCAGCAACGTGTGGCGGTCTTCGTCGCCAAGGGCGCTGCCGCCCGCAAACGAGCGGTAAAGCTCGGTATAGCGAATATACTCATTGCCGATCTTGGCAGGGCGCAGCTCTTTCGCGCGGGCTGAAACCATGGGCCCGTTTTGCCCCACATAGACCGAAAGTGACAGCATGGCATCCACGGCATCGCCCACCTTGTACACCAACGCCGACGGGGAAACCCCAAACAGAATTGCATAGATTACCCCGCTGCCCTGGCGCAACCGCAGGCGGCAGTGCCGCCCCTCTGATACCGGGTACACCGCATCGACCACCGCATTTTTTAACAAAAACAAGGGCGACGGGTTGCCGCTGCCAAACGGTGCCAGCGCAGACAGTGCTTCTACACCGTCAGTCGTCAGGCTGCCAAGCTGCACCGCGGTATCCGCCACCAGCGGCGGCGCTGCCAGCACCGGGGAGTGAGCCATGGCATACTCGTTGATGGCCTGCGCAAACTCTTGCAGCCGGTCGGTGGCAACCGACATGCCCGCAGCAAGGTCGTGCCCGCCAAACCGCAACAGCTTATCACTGCAAGCGGCGACCGCCTCGTAAAGCGAAAAGCCCGGCACACTGCGCCCAGACCCCTTTGCCTCACCGCCATCGATGGAAAACACGATTGCCGGGCGGCCAAAGCGCTCTACCAGGCGGCTGGCCACAATGCCAATGACCCCCTGATGATACCCTTCGCCCCACACCACAATGACTCTGCGGCGGGACAGCTCGGCATCCGCACGGATGCGCTCGGCAATCTGGTCTACAATATCGTGCTCGGTTTTCTGCCGCTCTAAATTATAGTTATTCAGCTCTTGTGCAAGCTGCTGGGCCTCTTCTTCGTCCTCGGTCAGCAGCAGGCGCAGCGAAGCGGTGGCATCATCCATTCTGCCCGCGGCATTCAGCCGGGGGGCCAGCGTAAAGCTGATGCGCTCGGCTGTTACCTGCTCGGGCTCTACCCCCGCGACTTGCAATAATGCGGCAAGGCCGGGGCGCGGGGCCTGTTGCAACAGCTCTACCCCATGGCGCACCATCACGCGGTTTTCGCCGGTCAGCGACATAATGTCGGCAACCGTGCCAATCGCGACCAGGTCGCCGTACCAGTCCAGCAGTTCCTCCGGTGTTGTTTGTTCTACCGCGCAAATTACTTTAAATGCAACGCCCACACCGGACAGTTGTTTACAGGGGCTTTCATCCCCGGGTAGTTGGGGGTTGACGATGGCAATGGCAGGCGGCAACTCGGCCGGGGGCCGGTGGTGATCGGTCACCACAACATCTACCCCAAGGGAGGCGGCATGGGCAATCTCCTCTAAAGCAGAAATGCCGTTATCCACCGTGATGATCAGCGTGATACCACGCGACGCGATTAAATCAATCGCTGCTTTTGAAAGGCCGTACCCGTCCTCGGTGCGGTTGGGCAATTTATAATACACCTGCGCCCCCGCACTTTCAAGGTAGCTGTACATCAACGCGGTGGCACAAACACCATCCACGTCATAATCACCAAACACCGCTACTTTTTCGCCATTGTCAATTGCGGCGCGAATGCGCTGGGCAGCAGCGTCCATCCCAAGCATCAGCGACGGGCTTGAGATGCCACCTTCAGGCTGCAAAAAGGCAGTTGCCTTTTGCGGCGTGTCAAACCCGCGGCCCAGCAGCACAGAGCAAACCAGTTCCGGCAGGCCAAGGGCGCCGGAAAGGGCTTTGATCTCTTCTTCTTTGGGTTCGCTGCACTGCCAGGGATGGTAAACCATACATCACGCTTCCTTTTTTAGTGAAACAATTCAATTTTTATTAGTTGTTTTTATTCGTACGCATAACGGCCTAAAATGCTGGCCGCGACCCGCAAGCCGTCCACTGCGGCACTGACGATGCCACCTGCATACCCGGCACCCTCCCCACAGGGGTAAAGCCCGGCCAGCGCCTCTGCTTCGCAATTTTGCTGCCGTGGGATACGCACCGGGCTGCTGGTACGGGTTTCAAGGCCGGTCAAAACGGTGTCGTTTGCATCGTACCCCGACAACTTGCGGCCAAATGCCGCAAACCCGGTGCGCAGGGCACCGGCAAGCTGCGGTGGCAGCAATGCGCCAAGGTCCGCCGCAGCCACCCCGCGCGGGTAGGTCGGCTGTACACGCCCAAGGGTAAGGCCGGGCTTTGCCGCCAAAAACGAGCCAAGGTCCTGCGCGGGGGCAGTATAACCACCCACCGCGGCATAGGCCTTTTGTTCCAGCGCCCGCTGAAACGCCAGTGCCTGCGCGGCATCGCCGCCAAAGTCGGCACTGCTGACCCCTACCACCACCGCGGCGTTGGCGTTGGCACCGTCACGCGCGTGGTAGCTCATGCCGTTCGTGCAAAGGCCGCCCGCCTCGCTGGCGGCCGCGACCACCTGCCCACCGGGGCACATGCAAAAAGTATACACCCCGCGCCCGCCGAGATGGGTCGAAAGTTGGTACTCGCCCGGCGGCAGGGCCGGGTGCCCCGCCGCGCCGTGGTACAGTGCGCGGTCGATCTCGGTTTGCAGGTGCTCGGCGCGAAACCCGACGGAAAATGGTTTTGCCACCAGCGGCACCCCGGCAGTAGGCAACATGGCAAAAACGTCTCGTGCCGAATGCCCCACTGCGAGGATTAACGTCTCTGTTTCAAACTGGCCCGCGGTCGTTTGCACGCCGGTCAGCCGCCCGTCATTGGTAATGAGCCCCGTAAGGCGGGTATCAAACAGCACTTCCCCGCCAAGGGCCTGTATCTCTGTGCGCATCGAGGTAATGACCCCGCGCAGCTGGTCGGTGCCGATGTGCGGCTTTGCGCGCCATGCAATTTCGCGCGGGGCACCGTGCCGCAGCAGGGTTTCGCGCACATAATCGCAAAGCGGGTCGCCAATGCGGGTGGTCAGTTTGCCATCTGAAAAAGTGCCGGCACCGCCCTCGCCAAACTGAATGTTGGCGTTTTCATCTAGTTCCCCGCCCGCAAAAAAGCGGTCAACCGCGGCAGCTCGTTTTTCAATCGACGGGCCGCGCTCTAATACCAGCGGGCGCGCACCGTGCTTTGCAAGCAGCAGTGCTGCAAACAGCCCTGCCGGGCCAAGGCCGCAAACGACCGGCCGCGCAGAGGGTTTTTGCAGCCCCGGCACAATAATAAGGGGCTGTGGTGTTTTTAGCACCGCGCCTTTTTGCAGGTACCGCCCCTCGTCAAGCCCGGGGGCAAGGGTTAGCCCAATGCCCCACACAAACTGGGGTTTGCCGTGGCGGGCGTCCACCGAAAGCCGGGTCACCCCCCAATCGGCCACCTGCTGTTGTTGCAGGCCCAGTTTTTTACAAGCAGCCACAAGCGCTGTTTCACCGGTAGAGGACAGTGGCAGCGTCAGGCCGGAAACTTGCAGCATGCCGCTACCTCCTCGCCTTTGGTTTAACCTTTTGTTAATTGCTCTCGCTGATGTCGATCAGCGCCGTGTAATCGCCCACTGCAAACACGGTTGTGCTGCCGGGGATTTTAATGGTGACGGGCACCGTCTGCTGGCCCTCACCCAGTGTCAAATCACCTGCGTCGATTTCTGCAATCACGCTTTTGGCGGTAAGGGCGTTCACATCGTCGGTAAGCCCGATGATGGTCACATCATAAATGCGTTTGGTATCCACACTGACCGTGCGGTTTTGTTGCTCGTTGATGACCCGGATGTCGCTGACCGTCACGGTTTTTTGGCTGAACGCGCTGGTGTCGAAGCTGACTGTCACCTGCATCAGGTTGTCAAGGTTTTCATACCCGGTATCCAGCACCACCGGGAACGATTTTGAAAACCCAAGTGCAAACTCTTTTTGCAGGTCAATATAGCCCAGCGAGACCTCGGTCTTGTTTTGTATCGCATCGCCCGGGCCGGCAAGGTTAACCGACTGCGCCGAAAAGCTGGGTTTTAAAAGGCTGACATCAAAGCCCTCCGGCACATTGGTGTACCCAATCGTGAACGGCAATGTCCTTTTTTGCAAAATGGGGATGGTCACTTCCACCGTCTCGGCGTCCGCGGTGATCAGCTTACTGGTCAGCGGGTTGCCATCTTTGTCATAAAACAGCAGCACCGCGGTGGTGATTTGGGTACTGGTCAAATCGTCCGGCAGTTCCACTTTGGCTACCAGTTTGCCGACCGACTGAATTTCTTTTTCCGGCCCGGTCAGCGTCACCTCACCGGGGGTGGCATAGGCCTTGCTTAAAATATAGCCATCCGCAGGGTGCACCGTACTGGTGTCGGTCTCTACCACAAATTTTTTCGAGATCAATGTGTCGAAGCGCACCGTCACTTTAGTGGGGCGAATTGAAGTGGTGTCGATCGTAAAATCGGCCGCCGAATCATTTTTAATCGCCACAAGCTCCAGCTCGTACTGGCCCGCCTCGGTGACATTGGTCATCTTGGGGTACACGGTAATGTCATCTTTGGTCAGGCCACCCACCACCGAGCGCGGGCCAGTTACCTTCACACTGACCGATGGGGTGGTAGTAGCCTCTGATACAATATCAAGGCCCATACTCTGGTAGGCAGAGGCATTGTAATCCAGCTTTACCGGGATGTCTGTGATGGTGTTGGTCGTTTGTGGTTTGATGTACAGCGAAATAATCAGCCACGCAATGACGGCAATGGCAATGGAAATCACCACGTTGAACTGATTATTTTCAAACAAGCCGCGCAGGCTACGCTTTTTTTTCACTGTTTCATTCTTCTTTTCGCCCATCGCCCGACACCCCCTTTTGCTTTTTATTGCCGCGCAGTTTTGCAAGCAGGCGGCGCCCACGTCCACCAGTTTCCTCCGGCGGGTCGGGAATCAGCTCCAGCCGCAGCAGGTTATACAGGTTTTGCCGGTCTAGCCGGCGAATCAACACACCATTTTTGGCAAGCGAAATAATGCCGGTTTCCTCCGACACCACCACACACACGGCATCGGAGTTTTCGCTCATGCCAAGGGCAGCGCGGTGGCGGGTACCCATATCCTTGCTGATGTCGAGGTTTGCCGAAAGCGGCAGCACACAGCCCGCAGCTTTAATACGGGCATCCCGCACAATCACGGCGCCGTCGTGCAATGGGGTACCCTCGTAAAAAATCGTGCCGATTGCTTCTACATTGATGTCGGCGTTGAGCACCGTGCCTGTTTTGATGATCTCACTCAAATTCGACAGCCGCTCAAACACAATCAGCGCGCCGGTGCGCGAATCACTCATCTGCTCTGCGGCATCGCAAACCGCAGCAATGGCGGTTTTCCAGTGTTCGCGCGTCTGCTCGTCCGGGGTTTTGCCCTTAAAAATAGAAATAGCAAATATATCGGTGCGGCCCACCTGCTCCAGCGCACGACGAATTTCGGGCTGAAACACGATGACCAGTGCCAGTACACCGAATTGCAGTATTTTTTGCAGAATATAGTTGAGTGCGCGCATGCCCCAAAGGTCGGACAAAAAGGATGCGACGAATAAAATTAAAATGCCCTTTACCAGCTGGGCCGCACGGGTATGCCGTACCAGCATGATCAGCTCGTAAGTCAAAAAGGCCACCACTGCTATATCCAGCAGGTCAGCCGGTTTGATATCTCTCAGGACATTGCCGATCCCCTCCATCAAGGCCCAGAAACTGGTGCCCATGGAACCCATAAAGGTCGTGAAGGATTCCTGCAAATCCATAGTACAGCCTCCCGTTTTAAACGCGTTGCAGCGCAGCCCGCCGCCACTTCGCAAATTTAGCTTTATCTAAAATAGTATACCACAACACCGCTTGCACCACAATCAAAACGGTGCGGCAAACCCGCTTAGCGTTGCTCGCGCAGCAGGCACACCGCATGCACCGCAATGCCCTCGCCTGCGCCGGTGAACCCAAGGCCCTCTTCGGTCGTCGCTTTCACCGAAACCGCACCCTGCGGCAGGCCCATTGCCCCCGCCAGTGTTTTGCGCATGGCGGGGATATGTAGCGCAAGCCTTGGGGCCTGGCACAAAATTGTCGCGTCTACATTTTCGACTTCCCAGCCCTCCTGCTCCAGCAGGCGCATCACGGTTTGTAGCAGCTGAATGCTGTCTGCGCCCTCGTAAGCGGGGTCGGTATCGGGGAAATGCCGCCCAATGTCACCCAGCGCCGCAGCGCCCAGCAAGGCATCCATCACCGCGTGGGTCAGCACATCGGCGTCCGAATGCCCGGCAAGCCCCTTTTCAAACGGCACCTTTACCCCGCCTAAAATCAGCTCTCTATCCGGCACCAGCCGGTGTACGTCGTATCCATGCCCAATGCGCATCCGGGGCACCTCCTTCGTCTCATAAGGGCCTAAATCCTCCCTTGTGGTAATTTTGATATTGGCATAGTCTCCTTCTACCAGCAGCACTTTGCGCCCGGCAGCCTCAAATATGCCACAGTCATCAGTGACTGTCTCGTCATCCGCAAAAGCGCTAAGCGCCTCTGCATACAGCAACGCGTCAAACACCTGCGGCGTTTGCACCGCCCGCAACTCGGCCCGTGGCAGGGTGCACGCTACCGTGCCGCTTTGGGTCACCTGTTTTACGGTGTCTTTTACGGGCACGGCAGGGGCGGCACCGCCCCAATGGTCGGCCGCCTCAATGGCACGGGTAATCACCTGCTCGCTGACGAACGGGCGCGCGCCATCGTGAATCGCAAGCAGCCCTTCGCGGCCGGCCGCCGCTACCCCGGCGCGCACCGAGGCCACGCGGGTGTCGCCACCGCGCACCACAGCCCCCACCTTGCCAAATGGCCCCGCCAATGCCGCGGCATGCCGCTCGGTTTCGCCGGTCACCAACACGATGGCATCCACCAGCGGGTGAGTTTCAAATGCTGCCAGCGTGTGGGCCAGTACCGGGGTACCGTCAATTTCATAAAACAGCTTATCAAAGCCCATGCGGCTAGAGTTACCCGCCGCCACGATAATGGCGGTCACTTTTTTATGGTTGTACATAACGTTCCTTTCTATTTGCCTGCCGCCATTAAAATGGCTGCCGCAAGTACCGGCAGTGCCAGCGGCAAAATAGCCGCCACACTGTCAATGGCGGGCACAAATACCGAAACTGCCACCACTGCAAACGCAACGCCCCAGCGCAAAAAGAACAGCATCATACTGGCGTTTTTGTTGCCCGGTGCAGCATTGGCAGACTTGTAAAATAAAAACAGGCACAACAGCGCTGCTGCAAAGCCCAAAAGCAGCCCCAGTAAAACCGGCACCGTAAAACTGCCCGTTGCCGCAAATACCCCGCCAAACAGCAGTGTACCCGCCAGCGTGATGCCCCCTGCGATCAGTGCCGTGCTTTTTTTCATTTTCATCAGCTCATTTTCTTTACAGAATAAATTGCACAATTATATAAGTTAATTATAGTAAAATCGGCCGAAGAAATCTACCGTTGCCGGTCAAAAAGTTTGACCGGCCTTACCAATGTCTTTTTTGTTTAAATGTTGTACCCGCTCTTGCGAGCCGGCAACTTTACGGCTACAATGGGAAAAGGTGGCGTTATACCGCCAGTGGGAGGGCTTGTTGTGGATTTTGAACTAAATGAAATTCAAAAGGTCATGCTGGGTGGGGTGCCCCAAAAAATTCATATTTTGGGCTGCCGGCGGCAAAACCCCGTGGTGCTTTTTTTGCATGGTGGCCCGGGTGTCAGTAACCGCGATACCGTCGTCAACCGCCTAGCGGGCCTTTGCGATGCCTTCACTCTGGTCGCCTGGGACCAGCGCGGTACCGGCGGCTCGTACTGGGGTGTCAAAAAAGAGACGTTGCACCTTGACCAACTGGTGGCCGACGCCGCCGAACTGGTGGAATACCTTTGCAAGCTGCTGGGCAAACAAAAGCTGTTTTTGTGGGGTGGCAGCTGGGGCACCGAGCTGGGCACCTACTTGTGCTATCGCCACCCGCAACACATTGCCGCATACCTTGGCAGCGGGCAGGTCGTCAACGGCGTGCAGAACGAACAGCTCAGCTATGAATTTGCATTGCAAAAGGCAACGCAGGCAAATGATGAGCGGGCACTGCGCACCCTTGCAAAAATAGGCCCGCCGCAAAACGGGTGTTACCGTGAAATTTTTAAGGGGCTGATGGCCCAGCGGCGTATCATGAAGCAATATGGCGGCCACGCGGTAAAACAGGGCACCTACTGGAGCGACACCGCAAAACCCCTGCTGCAAAGCCGTGAGTTTTCGCTTACCGACAAACTGGGGCTGGTGCTGGGCTACCGGCGCTGCCTGACTTACATGTGGCCCAGTGTCGCACAGTGCGATTTTCCGCACCAGTGCACCAAGTTTGCCATACCGTATTATATTTTTCAGGGCCGGCTGGACAACAATACCCCAAGCGAGCTGGTGGAAGATTACTACCGGCAGGTTGAAGCCCCGGATAAAGACCTTGTTTGGTTTGAGCATTCGGCACACGGCCCGCTGACAGAGGAAACGCCGCGCTATATGCAGCTGTTGCGCGAGTACTTTTTGCAGCGTGTACCGGGTATACTTGGCAGCGAAGGGCTTTAAGGGCGATACTTTGTTTGCCATTCGCCGCGCAACTTTACTGCATTTGTGCTTTGTGCTGCGGTTGCCGGTAAATTACCCTTTACACAAAGGCAAACCCGTACAGCCCTTGGGCAATAGAGATGACAGCAAGTCCATCAAGCTGCCCAGCTTTTACCAACCATACTTTTATTCACCACTTAAAAATTCAGCAAACAAAAGTGGGCCGCTATTTTTAACGGCCCACTTTTATTTGTTGAATTTTGCAACTGCGCGCAGCAACCTTGCGCCCATTATGCCGTGCGGTGGTTTTTCTTATCCAGCCGCATGCGGTCTGAAATCATCGCAATGAACTCTGAGTTCGTGGGTTTGCCGCGCAGGTTGTGGATGGTGTAGCCAAAATAGCGGTTGAGGGTTTCCACATCACCACGGTCCCACGCCACTTCAATCGCGTGGCGAATTGCACGTTCGACCCGGCTGGCTGTCGTTGTATTGCGCTTTGCAATTTCGGGGTACAGGCGTTTCGTCACCGAATTAATCAGCGAAGGATCTTCGATATTCATCAAAATAGCACAGCGCAAAAACTGGTACCCCTTAATGTGCGCCGGCACCCCAATCTGATGCAAAATTTCGGTCACCGTCACCTCATCGTCCTGCTGCATGGCCGCCTTGGGCGTATAGCCGCCCGCCGTGCGGCTGATCATACGCGCCATAGCCCCCACATCAAACGGCTTTAAAAAATAATATGCCATGCCCGCCTGCATCAGTTCGGTTTGTAAAATGTCGTTTTCAGCACTGCCCATTGCAAAAAACACCACCGGCTTGCGCCCGGTGCGCCCCGCTTCGTAATGTTCTTTGACACTGATGGCGTCCAGCCCGGGCATAAAGGCATCCAGCAGACAAGCGTCCGGCTGTTCATCCAGAATCGTCTGCAATACACGCGTACCGTTTTTTTCGCTCAGGGTTACCTGCACACCGGCACGTTCCAGTGCATCGGCACACAGGCGGGTCTGCGCATCTTTTGAGTCGGTCATTACTACTTTTGCCCTGGCTTCCATTCTTAACCCCTCCAAAAAATCTAATTCTATTGTTCAGTGCCTGATATTGGCATTAGGTTACCATATTTTACCATCCATTGCAACTGTTTTAAAACTATTTTATACGATTTTTCACATGTTTTGGGCAAGAATCTGCAAAAATCGGCATGTTTTTTGCTTTTATAAGAAAAACACCTGTGTTTTTTTGTTTTTAAACTCTGTAACGCGGTTTATACACTGTTTTTGATTTTATTTTAAAACACCAATCAAACGTCAGTTGGTCGATCCCCTTAGATTCGTCACAAAACTTGATATTTTGCCAAAATTCGCAGTTTTTTGTCTGTCTTATATCATACGCTTTCTACAGTTTACCGTCAATCTTTGTGACCCGTTCTCAAAGTTTTTTATTTTTATTTACTAAACTTTTTTATTTATAGACCAGCCGATATAAAAAACAACCCACCCTGGTTGGCGGTTGCCATAACACAAGGTGAGCTGCTTTTCTTTTTTATTTTTACACTGCAACAAAGTAAGGTCGCAGTTTACACTAGTTCAAAGTCTACATTGCCAGCCGAAATTGAAACACCAATCAGTTTTACCTTTACCGAGTCGCCAATGCGGTAGCTTTTACCGGTCAGGCTGTCCACCAACGACATGCCATTTGCAAGTGTCATTTGGTTCGTTGACAGGCGGCTGACATGTACTAAGCCTTCCACCGTATTGTCCAGCTCAATATAAATACCGAAATTTGTGACAGAGGAAATGGTGCCCTCAAACTCCTGCCCCACTTTATCCGCCATGTATTCTGCTTTATAGCAGTCATCGGCATCGCGCTCGCTGGTCATAGCCAGCACTTCGCGCTCACTGGTATGGCCTGCTGCTTCCACCACAAAATCGCCATACCGCGCGGTCAGCTCCTTTTCGGGGGTCCCGGCTAAGGCCTGCGACAAAATGCGGTGAATCAACAAGTCGGGGTAACGTCGAATAGGCGAAGTAAAGTGGGTATAATCCGCCAGAGCAAGGCCAAAGTGGCCTTTGGGCTCGCTGAGGTATTTTGCCTTTGCCATACTGCGCAACACGTTGATGTGCACCGCGCGCTCCAGCGTGGTACCGCGCGCATCATTCAGCAACTTTGACAGCTCAAGCTGCGTGGGGGTCTCGCCCGCAAATTTGGCATCAAGGCCCATCGCAGTCAATGCATCGTGCAGACGCTCCACGCGGTCATGCTCCGGCAGGTCATGCACACGGTAAAGGAATGGCACCTTTAGTTTGGTGCCCAGCTTTGCCGCACTGGTATTGGCCAGCAGCATGAACTCTTCGATCATCTGCTCGGCAATGCCGCGCTGCACCTTTTTGATGTCGATGGCTTTGCCCTCTTCGTCCAGAATGATCTTGGCTTCGCCGGTCTCGATCTCCATGCAGCCCCTGGCCGCACGGCGCGCCGCCAGCTTGTCGTACAATTCGCGCATCAGGCCCAGCGTGTCAATGCAATCGGCGTATTTTACACGGATTTCATTACTGGCTGTATCGGCGTAAATTTCGTTGATCTCGCTATAAACACCCTTTACCCGGCTGCGCATGACTGCCTTGTAAAAGCCGTAATCGACCACTTTGCCGGAGGCATCCAGTTGCATCAGGCAGGAGAAGCACAGGCGGTCTACCCCTTCGTTCAGCGAACAGATGCCGTTCGACAGCTGGCGCGGCAGCATGGGTACCACACCGCCCGGCACGTACACCGAGGTGGCACGCTCGTACGCTTCACTGTCAAGGGCACTGCCAAGGGTGACATAATGGCTGACGTCCGCAATATGTACGCCCAATTCATACCCGGTTTCGGTGCGGACCAGTGAAATAGCATCATCAATGTCTTTGGTATCGGAACCATCGATCGTGAAAATCACCCAGTCGCGCAGGTCGCGGCGGCCCTTGATATCGGCCTCTTTGACTTCAGCCTCTTCAAACTGCTTGGCCTCGCCCTTGACCTTACCGGGAAACGACTTTACAATGCCATTGGAGTACAGAATTGACTTTGTGCAGGATTTTGCACTCTCAGCCGAACCAAAGCAACGGGCAATGCCCACCCGGTGATCCCGGTGGCCGCCGCCGCGCTCTAAAATTTCAACCGCGACCTTTTCGCCCACTTCAGCGCCACCATCGGCACTTTTTTTGATCAGCAGCGGCACCGCAGGGCAACGGTCCGGCAACACGACCAGACGGCCCTCCACACGGTCTACGGTACCAACCAGCTGGTTGTTCTCTTCCAGCACCTGCACGACCTGACCCTCATCTGAGCCGCGGCCACCATCGCGGCCACCATCGCGGCCACTCTGCATGCGGGCAACTAACACAATGTCACCCGGCATTGCACCGTGCAAAAAACGGCCTGGGATAAAAAAGTCTGCCGGCTTTTCTCCGCCTGCGGCAAGCTGCTCTTCCGTCTGTACCGGGGCAGCAAACCCAAAGCTTTTTGCAAGCTTGACTATTTTGCATTTTACTTCATCGCCGGTCACTTTGGGCGCACTTTTGCCGCGCCGCAAAGTGTACAGCCCATTGTCCTCTTTTACAAGGCCGTCTTTTACCAGAAAGCCAAGTGTGACACGAAGCTTTTTTTCATCCTCAAATTTTTCACGCAGTTCCTTAACGCGCTGCGGCTTTTTCTCCAGTTCTTCTAAGAGTTTGCTCTTTAACGACATATTGCGTTTCCTTTTCTCCCTTATGGGTTCCGGCCTGCAAGCCGGAAATACTTGATTGCACCATTCTTCCAATTTTGCACCCGGCCTTTGTGTGGTGAAGCCACACAAAAACGGCGCCGGACAGGCCCATTGCCCAACCCGATTCTATTTATAAAAAAAGCCCGCCGAAGCTCGGCGGGCTTTTTCGGCTACTATTTTACAAACACGCTCAACAAGCTCACACCCACGGTCACCACAAAAAAAACAACTGCTGCAATTTTGGTATACTTTGCCAAGACTGCATCTGTGGTGCGCGTACGAGCCTCAGAAGTCATCATTTCGCCGCCGCCGATTGCGCCGGACAAACCATTGCCACTGGGCTGCTGTGCCAGTACCAGAAAAATAATAACCAGGCTGACAAGCATCAGCAGGATGCCGCCGAGAATTTCAATTCCGCTCATTTGTGAACCTCCCTAAAATACAACAAAATAACTATAACACAGTTTTTTTGCAAAAGCAAGTATACCGCGTGTAAACGCAATGTAAATTTGAAAACCTGTATTACTGCATTTGCAAACAGCCAGCCTGCTACCCCCGCACCGCTACAAGTGCGGGCATACCGCTGAAAAAGAAGGCCCACCACCAGCAAAGCAACAAAAGCAATACCCCAACCGATACGGCAGCGCCCACGCTGACGCCACCGCGCCGGGCAAGCTGTGCCTGCCGCGCTTTTGGCGGCTGCGCGGCAATGTCCCGCACAGCGCAGCGCACTTTGCGGTAATACAGCGTATTGCCAAATAGGCCCCCCAGTAACATCAACACCGGGGCCAGCCATAAAACCTGAAAGAAAAACAGCCCTTGCAGCGCTACCAGCCAAAGCAATGAAAACGCCCACATTTTGCGGTAAGCGGCCCAAAGCCCGAACCCCAAAAACGCCGCCCAGTTCCAACTGATTTTTTTGCCCCTGCGCAGAGCAGAAAAACACTTGCCGTAATAGTTGGTGTTTTTCTGCACGATTAACTGCTGGCTTTCAGACAAAAATTCTGTCGGCAATGGGTTGCCACACTGCCAGCAATAAAGCTCCCTTGGCCCATTTTCTGCGCCGCACTTTGTGCAATGCATCTGTTTTTTCCCCCTTGCACGCCGTCCCCCCGTGCATGCTATAACGAAATCTGTTCCGCCACATCCTCACTGCGCAATAGCGCCCCCGCCGCCGGCAAGGTACGCACGCGGTAACGGTGGTCGTTTGCCAGTTCCAGCTCTGCGGCCGTGCGCACGCTTTCAATGCGGGCGTTCTTTTTTAGGCTGATAACCGAAACCCCAATCGAATTACGAGTCACCTTTTCAGCAATCAGCGAGGTATGCACCAGCAACAGGCGGCCATTGGTTGTTTTAATGGCAATTTCGATCTCCTCGGGCAACTCGCGAATTGCAGCCAGTTCTACTTTATCACTGTAAGCATTGAGCAGTTTCTTGCGGTTCTGCTTGGTTTCATAACTGGCAATGGGCACCTTTGCCGCCTTGCCATTTTGAAAGAAGAACAGCATGCTGCCGCTGTAATCTGTCGTCACTGTGACATAAATGGGCATCTCGCCCTCATCCATTTCCAGCTTGGCGGGTAAAAATTCGCCCATCACGCTGGCCTTGGTATCTGCAAAGTCGCCAATGCGGCACTTGTACACCTGCGCATGGTTTGTAAATACCAGCAGCCACGCATTGTTTTTGGTTTCAATCTCATACCGCACCGCATCCCCGTCTTTCAGGCGCTGCTCACTGCTCATGCGCAGTGAAGCGGGGGTGATTTTTTTGAAATACCCCTCTTCGGTATAAAAGATCGTCACCGGGTAATCCGGCATTTCCTGCTCCAGATCTTCTACCTGTACTTGCGGCGCATCGTACAAAATTTCGCTGCGGCGGTCCTGCCCGTATTTTTTAGCAACATCTTCCAGCTCGGCAATGATAATTTTTTTGATCTTAGCCGGGCTGTCCAGAATACTTTGCAGCTCGGTGATTTCCTTTTCCAGCCCTGCAATTTCTTCGGTGCGCTTTAAAATGTATTCGCGGTTCAAGTGGCGCAGTTTAATTTCAGCGACATATTCGCCCTGCGTTTGGTCAATGCCAAACTCTATCATCAGGTTGGGCACCACTTCGGCTTCTTCCTGTGTTTCGCGCACCACCCGAATTGCCTTATCGATATCCAGCAGCATGGCCTGCAAGCCGCGCAGCAGGTGCAGACGTTTCTTTTTACCCTCCATGTCGTACCAGGTACGCCGGCGCACACAGTCGGTGCGAAACGCGCTCCACTCGGCCAAAATTTCGCGCACCCCCATCACGCGGGGTTGCCCGGTGATCAGCACATTAAAGTTACATGAAAAGCTGTCCTCGAGTGGAGTCATACGGAACAGACGCGCCATCAGCTTTTCAGGGTCCTGCCCGCGCTTGAGGTCCATCGTCAGCTTCAGGCCGCCAAGGTCAGTCTCATCCCGTATATCACTGATTTCGCGTATCTTACCGGCCTTGACCAGATCGGCAATTTTGTCCATGATGGCTTCCACCGTCGTCGTGGGCGGGATTTCGCGGATCTCAATGACATTGCCTTCTTTAAAATACTCGTATTTGGCACGCACACGAATACTGCCGCGCCCGGTTTCGCAAACTGAACGCATCTCATTTTCGTTGTACAGGATTTCGCCGCCACCCACAAAATCCGGCGCTTGCAAGGTGGTGAGGATATCATGGTTTTTATCCTGCAACAGCGCAACCGTGGTGGCGCAAAGTTCGCGCAGGTTGAACGAACAAATATTTGACGCCATGCCCACCGCGATACCCAGTGTATTGTTGGCCAGAATGCTGGGGAAGGTCACCGGCAGCAGGGTGGGCTCTTTGGTCGTCGCGTCATAGTTGTCTACAAAATCCACCGTGTCCTTGTCGATTTCGGCAAACAGTTCGCGGCAGACATCTTCCAGCTTGGCCTCCGTATAACGCGAAGCGGCATAGGCCATGTCGCGCGAATACGCCTTGCCAAAGTTGCCTTTGCTGGACACGTACGGCAGCAGCAGGCTTTCATTGCCGCGCGACAGCCGCACCAGCGTATCATAAATGGGCCCGTCGCCATGCGGGTTCAGGTGCATTGTGCTGCCCACAATGTTGGCCGATTTTGTGCGATTGCCTTTTAGCAGGCCCATCTGGTACATGGTGTACAGCAACTTGCGGTGGGCCGGCTTAAAGCCGTCGATCTCCGGCAGCGCACGGGAGACAATGACGCTCATCGCATAGGGCATATAGTTGCTTTCCAGCGTTTCGGTGATGCGGCTTTCCAGCACACTGCCCGCGTCCAGAATTTCAACACTGTCGCCCAGCTGTGGGCGCTGCAATATTTTTTTTGGCTGTTTTTTTGCCATGCTTTCCCCTCTTACCATTTTGGTTTATTCTCTGCGGCCTGTGCGGCCCCAGAATCAGGAAACATCCAAATCATCCAGATATTCATAGCCGTGGTTTGCAATATACTCTTTGCGCCCGGCAAGGTTGTCACCCAGCAGCAGGTCAAACACCTCGGCAGTGCGCTGCGCGCCCTCCGGTATCACTTTAATGAGCCGCCGCGTTTCGGGGTTCATCGTCGTAAGCCACATCATATTCGCTTCGTTTTCGCCAAGGCCCTTTGACCGCTGAATGGTATATTTGTCTTTGCCGATGCGGGCCATAATATCGGTCTTTTCCTGCTCGGTATATGCAAAGTAGGTCTTGCCGCGGCTTTCAATTTCATACAACGGGGATTCCGCGATATACACGTAACCCTCCTCAATCAGGGTGGGCACCAGCCGGTACAGCATGGTCAACACCAGCGTGCGGATCTGATACCCGTCCACGTCCGCATCGGTACAGATAATGACCTTGCTCCAGCGCAGATTATCCATGCTGAAGGTCGCAAAATCATTTTTAGCCTTGCCGTGCAGCTCTACCCCACAGCCCAGCACCTTAATGAGGTCGGTGATAATATCGCTTTTAAAAATACGGCTGTAATCTGATTTTAAGCAGTTGAGTATTTTGCCGCGGATGGGCATAACTGCCTGAAATTCACTGTCGCGGCTGGTTTTAACGGCGCCCATAGCCGAATCACCCTCCACGATATACAGTTCGCGGCGGGTAATGTCGCGTGTGCGGCAATCTACAAACTTATCGACCCGGTTTGCAATGTCGATCTGCGAGCCCAACGTCTTTTTGATTGAAAGCCGTGTTTTTTCGGCATGCTCGCGGCTTTGTTTGTTGACAAGCACCTGTGCACAGATTCTTTGTGCATCGTCGGGGTTTTCAATAAAATAAACTTCCAGCGTGTGCTTTAAAAATTCGGTCATCACCTGCGCAATGCCGCGGTTGGTAATGGCCTTTTTCGTCTGGTTTTCGTAGCTGGTCACGGTAGAAAAGCTGCTGGACACATACACAAGGCAGTCTTGTACATCGGCAAAGGTGATTTTGGTCTCGCCCTTTTTGTACATGTTTTTTGTCTTTAAAAAGGCATCCACCTGGTTGACAAACGCTGTTTTTACCGCGCGTTCCGGGCTGCCGCCATGCTCCAGCCAGCTAGAGTTGTGGTAATATTCCAATAATTGCTTTTTGTTGGAAAAGCAAAAGGCAGCATTCATGCGTACCCGGTATTCCGGACGGTCTTCACGGTCGCGGCAAAACGCCTCCGCCGTGCGAAACACGGTTTGCGTCAATGCGTCTTCGCCCACAATTTCGGCCACGTAATCGCTGATGCCGTTTTCGTAAACAAATTCGGTCGTCTGCCCACCGGGGGTGCGCTGGTCGTGCAGCAAAAACAGCACACCGGCATTGACGACCGCTTGCCGTTTCATGCTGTCTTTAAAATAATCCAGCGGGACGTGGATGTCGGTGAATACCTCGCGGTCAGGCAACCAGCGGATCACTGTGCCAGTGCGTTTTGTCTTTGTGGGTTCTTTTTGCAGACCGCCCACATTTTCGCCTTTTTCAAATTCAAGGTGATAATGCAGCCCATCCCGCCAGATATCCGCTTTCATCCAGCGCGAGGCATACTGCGTGGCACAAAGGCCAAGCCCGTTGAGGCCCAGCGAGTACTCATAACCGCCCGCGTCGGCATCGTATTTGCCGCCCGCGTACATTTCGCAAAACAGCAGCTCCCAGTTATAGCGCCCTTCTTTTGTATTATAATCGACCGGGATCCCGCGGCCAAAGTCTTCCACTTCGATCGACCCGTCGGCAAACACCGTCACCGAAACACGGTCGCCAAAGCCGCCGCGCGCTTCGTCTATGGCGTTTGAAAGAATTTCAAACACCGCATGCTCGCAGCCCTCCAGCCCGTCCGAACCAAAAATGACCCCGGGGCGGCGACGCACCCTCTCGGCCCCTTTGAGGCTGGAAATACTGTCGTTGTCGTAGACCTGTTGTTTTTTTGGCATGCTTGCCCTCCCAAAAAGATGGCTTTCTTCGCAAATCCACACCCGCAGTGCATTTGTACAACAACGGGTGTGACTACATTCTATTAAACACTCTTTTTTACAGCTTTGTCAAGAAAGCACGTGATTCCCACGTCATATTTTTCCATTTTAGTTTTACACGTGATTTTTTGCACGCAGTGTCACAGTGACAAAAAAACAGGCCGGGGCACCGATGGCCCCGGCCCATATAGCTAATGTCGTTTTATACCTGTGTATCCGTGTGTGCTTGCGGCTCCTCTTGTGGCGGTGCTTGTACCGGGGGTACCGGTGCGGCAGCCTGCACGGGCTGTTCTGCCGTTTCTGTGCCCGGCTTCGGTGCTGCTTTTGCGTCCGGCTTTTCGGCATCCAACACCAGCGGAGGCAATGTACCGCCGTCCATCAAGGTCTTGAACTCTTTGCCCGAAATGGTCTCCCGCTCCAATAGCGCCGCCGCGACGCGTTCCAGCTGTTCCATATGCTCGTTCAAAATAGTCGCGCACTGGTCATAGGCATCATCAATCAACTGGCGCATTTCTGAATCAATTTCAGACGCAACTGTCTCGGAATACCCGCGCCCCTGTGAAAAGTCGCGGCCAAGGAACGTCTCGGTGGGGTCGCTGCCATAGACCACCGGCCCCAACCGGTCAGAAAACCCATACCGGGTGACCATTGCGCGGGCAATGGTCGTCGCGCGCTCCAAATCGCTGGAAGCACCGGTAGAAATATCGTCCAGCACCAGTTTTTCAGCCACACGGCCACCCAAAAGGATTACGATCTCATCTTCCATCTGGCTTTTGGTCGTGTAGTTTGTATCCTCTTCCGGCAGGCTCATGGTAAAGCCGCCAGCGGCACCGCGCGGCACAATGGTAATCTTGTGCACTGGGTCGCCGGTTTTGGCATAATAGGTAGCCACTGCGTGACCGCCCTCGTGAAACGCGGTCAGCCTGCGCTCTTTATCCGTGATCATGCGGCTCTTTTTCTCGGGCCCGGCAACCACCTTAATGCTTGCCTCTTCCACCTCTGACTGGGTGATTGCCTTTTTGTTGCGGCGCGCAGCCAGCAGGGCCGCTTCGTTGACCAGATTCTCAAGGTCGGCACCGGTAAAGCCCGGTGTCGATTTTGCAATGGTGGCAAGGTTGATATCCGGTGCCATTGGCTTGTTGCGGGTGTGTACCCGCAAAATTGCCTCACGGCCGCGCACGTCGGGCTTGCCCACATAGATCTGCCGGTCAAACCGGCCCGGGCGCAGCAGCGCGTGATCCAGGATATCCGCACGGTTGGTGGCGGCGATTACAATCACGCCGTCATTTGCGGTAAAGCCATCCATCTCGACCAGCAACTGGTTCAACGTCTGCTCGCGTTCGTCGTGGCCGCCGCCAAGGCCTGCACCGCGCTGACGGCCCACTGCGTCGATTTCATCGATAAAGATGATGCACGGTGCGCTTTTCTTTGCTTTGTCAAACAAATCGCGCACACGCGAAGCACCAACACCAACATACATTTCAACAAAATCAGAACCGGAAAGCGAATAGAACGGCACCCCTGCCTCACCGGCGCAGGCACGGGCAATGAGGGTTTTACCAGTGCCCGGAGGGCCTACCAGCAAAACACCGCGGGGGATGCGCGCGCCCAAAACGCTAAATTTTGCAGGGTTTTTTAAAAACTCAACGACCTCCTGCAACTCGGCTTTTTCTTCATCTGCACCTGCCACATCGGCAAAAGTAGAATGGCGGCCCTCTGCATTCTGGTCTTTGGCTTTTACCTTACCGACGTTCATCACACCGCCGCCGCCACCGGACTGCCGCATCATAAACCAGAACAATGCGCCGATCAGCACCATGCTCAGCAGCGTGGGGATCATGGAGAGCCATGCGGAGTAATTTTGCTGTGGCAAAATGTCATACAACATCGGGGCATCCGGGTGCGCGGCATTGTATTCGTCCACATAAGGCAGCACCTGATTGATAAACAGGTTGGCATCCGGCACCTTGTACGTCAGCTGCTGGTCCTGATTCTGCGCCTGCGTGCCGGAATTGCTGTCCGGCGCAGCAGTGGCCGTCGGCTCCAGCACACTCAGGCTACCTAAAATTGAGTTGGTAGTGCTGTTGCTGTTGAGCTTTTGGGTCTCTGCCAGCGCAGCTTTTGCATCTGCCGCCGACATCGTCAGGGTCAGTGTGCCGTCGTTCAGGTCAAACGTAAAGCTTTTGACCTTCTCGTCTTTAAAATAGCTGAGGACCTGAGAGTATTTCATATCCACCGACGAATCAGGGACACGAAAAATTAGGAACATCAGCACTGCAGCAAGCAACAACAGAATCACAAGGCTTGCCGTACTTCTGTTTGGTCTTTTGCTCAAAATCGTTTCACTCCATATGCCGCCTGTAACAGCAGCAGTAAACTAGCCTTGGTGCGGGCCGCTTAAACCGAATAGACCTCCGGCTTCAACACGCCGATATAAGGCAGGTTGCGGTATTTTTCGTCATAGTCAAGGCCGTAACCAATGACGAACTCATCCGGGATCGTAAAGCCGACATAATCTGCTTGCAGGTCCACCTTGCGGCGGGCCGGTTTGTCCAGCAGGGTGCAGATGCGAATGGAAGCAGGGTTGCGGTCCTGCAATATATTCTTAATGTAGTCCAGCGTCATGCCGCTGTCAAGAATATCCTCCACGATCAAAATATCTTTGCCCTCAAGGTTGATGTCAAGGTCTTTGACAATTTTTACAACGCCGCTGCTTTTGACACCAGACCCATAAGAAGAAACGACCATGAAGTCAATTTCCGCGGGCTGTTTGATCTCTCGCATCAAATCGGCAAGAAAAATCACGGCACCCTTGAGCACCGTTACCAAAAGAAGATTTTTACCTTCGTAATCCTGCGTCACCAGTGCGCCCATCTCTGCCACCTTGGCATGCAACTCTTCTTCGCTAAGCAATACTTTTTTTACATCGTCCTGCATCATCGTCATCATTCCTCCGGTTTTCTGTCGATCTGCAATACCCTTTCGCACCCCGGCTGCGCGGCAAGCCCCTCACAAAAGCCATACCCCTCAAGCCAAAGCACCCTGCCCCCCACCGCCAGCAAAAGCAGGCGGTCGCGCTGTGCCACAGGCACACCGTCCTCGGCCAGCAGTTTTTTTAGTGTTTTGGTCACCCCCCGCCCCTCAGGGCGAAACGTGTCCCGTGCTCTTCGTGTGCGAAAAACGGGGATTTCATTTATCATACCATATTCCGCGGCGTTTTTTAACTGTTTTTTTGTACCACCGCAAATGTTTACGATTTTTTCATAGTCTTTTATCAAAACGGCCACGCTTCCGCCAGTGGGCACCGCAAAGCGCCCCTGCCGCAGCGGCAACTGCCATTCTTTTGTCTTTAAGGGCCCGCCGGCAGCCTGTTCAAAGTAAAAAATACCGCCGCTGCGCCGGGCCGTTACGCTGCCGGAAAGCTGGGCAGTTGCCACTTCTCCCCGTACGACCTGTAAACACCGGCCCACCTTCTCGCGCGAAGACACCTGCCGCTGTTTCAGCAGCAATGCCAGTGCCGCGCGTAGCACCGGTAGGGGCGCCGCGGCCAGCTGCACCGCACCCCAGCCTGCCCCGTTGGCGCTTTTTTGCAACAGCTCCTCTGCCAGCTGCTGCAAAAACGCGGCATCTTCGCGCGCATCGGCGGCAAAGGCGGCAAGGTTTTCAGTGGCGGCGGGGTTGATCTGCTGTAAAACCGGCAATACCTGCAATCGCAACAAATTACGGCTGCAAAACGGCTCGTTATTGGTACTGTCGGTCACAAAATCGAATTGGTTTTCCGCACAATAGGCCAAAATTTGCGCACGCGTTGCCCCAAGCAAAGGGCGTAGGTAGCGCCCGCGCCTTGGCGGGATGCCCCCTGCCCCGGCAAGGGAGGTGCCGCGCGCAAGCCGAAACAGCAGTGTTTCGGCATTGTCGCTTGCCGTGTGGGCCGTTGCCACAAACACCGGCGCGGTGCCCGTTTGTGCTGCCGCCTCCCGCTCAAAAAATTCATACCGCAGCCGGCGGGCGGCGGTCTCTTCGCTTTCGCCCTGCGGCAGCGGGCGCTGGCCCATATTGGCATGGGCAACAGCAAGCGGCACGCCGCAGCCGGCACAAAGCTGTGCGACAAACTGCTCGTCACGCTGCGCCTCGGCACCGCGCAGCCCATGGTTTAAATGCAGCGCGCGCAGTGTAAACCCGCGCAGCGGGGCAAAATGGCGTAAAACATGCAACAGGGCCACCGAGTCTGGCCCGCCTGAAAGCGCGCAAAACACAATGTCCCCGCTTTTGGGCGCGCTGCTTTGTGCAAAAAAGCGCCCCGCAATATCCAGTAATTCTTCAGTATGCGTCATGATGGCTGTATTCCACATTCATAAAGCGTGTATGCGCACCGTCCCACCCAAGGCTGACAGTGCCGACTTCGCCGTGGCGGTTTTTGGCTATAATACATTCTGCGGTCGTCGTGTCGCTTTGGCCCTCTGTATCATAATAAGCTTCACGGTACAAAAACAACACGCTGTCGGCATCCTGTTCGATGGAGCCGGAATCACGCAGGTCAGACAGCATGGGCCGATGGTCGCGGTTTGAACTGCGCTCGGTATTACGCGAAAGCTGTGAAAGGCAGATAATCGGCACATTCAGCTCTTTCGCCATAATTTTCAGGTTACGGGTAATGTCACTGATCTCCTGCACACGTGAATCGGTGCGCTTGCCGGAGTTCATCAGCTGCAAATAGTCGATGACTACCAGCCCCACGTCCGGTTTTGCGGGGTCCTGGTTCAAACGGCGCACCTTTGCTTTGATCTCCGGCACCGTGATGGCGGACGTATCGTCCATAAAAATAGGGGACTGCGCCAAAATGTCGCTTGCCTGTGCAAGGTCTACCCAGTCCTGCCCTGCCAGCGTGCCGGTGCGCAGCTTTTGGCTGTCAATGGCGGCCTCGCTGGACAAAATACGGCTGGTCAACTGGTCCTTTGTCATTTCCAGCGAGAAAATGGCGACCGGTGTCTTTTGCTTTTTGGCCACGTTTACCGCGATATTCAGCGCAAAACTGGTTTTGCCCATGCCGGGGCGGGCGGCCAGAATAATCAGGTCGCTGCGCCCAAGGCCGGTGAGCATTTTGTCAAGGTAAGTAAACCCGGTGGGGATGCCAAGGTATTTTTCTCTGTCCGGGCCGGAAATTTTTTGCAGGGTGTTATACGTGTCGATAATCGTGCTGGAAATTGGCTGCATGGCGCTTTGGTCGCGCCCGGAGCGGATTTCATAAATCTTCTGCTCTGCACTTTCCAGTAAAATATCGGCATCCGGCTCTTCTGCCGTCTGCTCTAAAATATCCTTTGCGGCCCCCATCAGCTGGCGCACCAGATATTTTTCGTAAACAATATTTGCGTAGTACTCTACATTAGAAATTGAGGGCACGGTTTCGGCGAGACCGGTGAGATACACCTTTGCCTCATCACCGGTGACAAAGGTACCCGCACTGACGACCGCGTTCAGCACTGTGACAAAGTCGATTGCCGCGCCACCGGTAAATAGCCGCACCAGCTCGGCAAAAATCTCACCGTTTTGCCGCGCAAAAAAGTGCTCGGGGCGCAGCTTTTCCACCAGTGTGGGGATGCAGTCACCTTGCAGCAACGCAGCGCCCAGCACGGCCTGCTCCGCATCCATGCTGTACGGCAGCCGGACGCCCATGTTTTCAAATGTCAAGCTCAGGTTGTCCATTGCACAAGCGGCTCCCTTTTCTATAGTGTGTCCGGCACGGCCAAGGCCGCGCATTTGCTGCTTATTCCTCTACAACAACAGCCAGCTTTGCCACCACGCCGGGATGTACTTTAACCTCTATTTCATAGCGGCCATAATTTTTGATATCGGCGTCCAGCACAATTTTGCGCTTGTCCACCGTTTCGCCCGTTATTTTGCCAATGGCTTCGGCAATGTCCTTTGCCGTCACAGCGCCAAACAGCCGGCCACCCTGGCCCGCTTTGGCCTTAATGGTCACCGTCGTACCGTCAATCTTTTTTGCTGTCTGCTGCGCGTTTTCCAGCTCGACAGCGGCATGGTGCTGTTTTGCGTTTTCTTTGGTTTTCACCTCATTGATGGCCGCACCGTCCGCCACGACCGCAAGGCCGCGGGGGATCAGAAAATTGCGGGCATACCCGTCGGAAACCTCAACCAGCTGGTCTTTTTTACCGCTGCCTTTAACATCTTTTTTCAATACTACTTTCATGCTGTACTCTCCCCTTCAATCTGCTGTACCGGCATTTATTCGCCGTCGACTTTCTTTTTTTTGCGGTATTGGTCGATTGCCGCAAACAACTGGTCTTTCGCGGTAGCAAGGCTGACATCCTGCAACTGTGCACCGGCCATCGTCAAATGACCACCGCCGCCAAGCTGCTCCATGATGATCTGTACGTTCACTTCCCCCAGGCTGCGGGCTGAAATGCTGATGTAGTCACCCATGTTGACTGCCACAAAGCTCGCCTGCACCCCATCGATCGAAAGCAAATCGTTTGCCGCTTGCGGCACGATCACGTCGTCCGGCGGCATTTCGCCCGACACCACAATGGCGCAGCCCTTATAAAGCACCGCCTCACTAACCAGCCGTGCTTTGCTGGTGTAGTTGTCAAGGCTGCCCATAAACAGCCGTTTGACATTTTGCGTCTGTGCACCCATGCGCCGCAGGTAAGCCGCCGCCTCAAAGGTGCGCACCCCCGCGTTGATGACAAAATCGCGCGTATCCAGCATAATGCCCGCCAGCAGCGCTTCACTTTCCAGCGCGGTGGGCCGGTCTTCGTGCTCGCCCACATATTGCAGCAGCTCTGCCACTAATTCACAGGTAGAGGACGCATATGGCTCGTGGTAAAAAATCACCGCGTCATCGATATGCCCCACCATTTTACGGTGATGGTCAATGACGACTACATTTTTGGCCGTGCGGTAAATTTCGGGCGATTCCAAAAGCTGCGACACATGCGTGTCCACGATGACCACCAGCGTGCGCTTGCTAAGGCCTTCTAGCGCATCGGGCGGCGAAATAAAATCGTAGCCAAACCCATTATCTCGGAAACGGTCGATCAGCCGGTTCGCCAGCGTATGCCGCTCGTCCACCGCAATGACCGCCGGTTTTTCAAGGATTTTGCAGATGCGCAACACCCCGATGGCGGCGCCAATCGCGTCATAATCGCTCATGCGGTGGCCCATAATAATCACGCTGTCGCTTTGCCGGATGATGTCGCTGAGGGCACTTGCCACAATGCGGCTTTTGACCTTGGTGCGCTTTTCCACGCTGCGCGAAACGCCACCGTAAAATTCAAACCCGCCGTCCGGCAGGCGAATCGCAACCTGGTCGCCGCCGCGGCCCAGCGCCATATCCAGCGCGGCCTGCGCCATTTTTTCGCACTCGGCAAAGGTGGCACCGCCACGGCCCACGCCAATCGACAGCGTAACAATGCCGTTTTCGTTGCCAATTTCACGCATGCGGTCCAAAATGGCAAATTTACCGGCCACCATCTCGACAAGGTGTCGCTCTTCCATCACCGCGATGTAATGCGAGGAGTTGACGCGCTTCATAAAGCCCGTTGTACTGTCAATAAAGCTTTCAAACACCTTGTCAATCTGGCTGGTGAGCGTCGCCTTTTCACTGTCTTTCAGTTCTTTGAGCACCTCATCGTAAGTATCCACCACAATGTGCAGCACTACCGGGCGGGTAGCACGGTATTCCAGTGCTTCCGTTTTGATGATCGTGTCGTTGACAAAATACGCAACGAACAGCCCGTCGCCGTGGTTGACCCCACTGCCATACACCGTAAACAGGCGGCCCTCGGCCTCCACGCATTGCCCCTCGGGCCGCGATATCTTTTCAGTATCAAACCCCGGTAATGCCTTATACACACTTTGCAGGTAATATTCGCGGTCGGTCAACACCCCTGCGGCAAAGGCGTCATTGTACCACACAATGTTTTTGCCGGACAAAATCAGCACCGGCAGCGGTAAGGATGCCAGCGAATGCTGGGTCATACTGTCCTGATACCCCGCACCATGCAGTAGCCGGGCAATCACCCGCCGCATGCGCTGAATGTTGATGAGCACCAAAATAGTAACCGCAGAAAGCACCGCTGCCGCAATAAAAAACAGGGTGGGGTTTACAAACCCCAGCGCAATGGTAAGGCCTACGCAAACTACCGCAAGCAGAATAATTACAACATCAACCGTAATCAGCTTTTTTTTCATTTCTCCCCCACATCTCGCAGGCGGCCCACGCGGCAGTTGGCGCAAAACGGCCATGGTGCCGGGGCCCGGGCCGGGCCGCTGAAAAAAAGCGGCCGCAAGCCACCCCTCGCCTGGGTTTAAACTGTGAACAGGCACCTGCCCGCCACGCAAACGAAGTAGTACTTACGGCCATTATACTTTTTTTTCCTGATAATTTCCAGCCCGGCGGCCAAAAAGTTTGGTCGCCGGGCTGGTTTGGGTTAGACTTCCTGAATGATTGGCAAGATCATGGGGCTGCGTTTTGTGTTGCGGTAAAGCAAGGTGGAAAGCTGGTCACGCACCGTACCGCGCAGCTCTTCCAGGTTGCGGCGGCCACCCCGCAACTGGGCATGTTCTACCACCTTGCGGGTCACTTCTTTCGCCTCGGCAATCAGGCCCTCGGCCTCTTTCATATACACAAACCCGCGCGAGACAATTTCCGGCCCGGACATCAATTTGCCGGTGCCCGCGTCGATAGTGCATACAGCAATGATCAGGCCGTCCTGCGACAGGTGGCGGCGGTCGCGCAATACCACGCTGCCCACATCACCCACGCCAAGGCCATCCACCAGCACACGGCCGGCGGGCACGGTGTCCACAATGCTGATCTTGTCCGCAGTCAGCGCAATCACATCACCAATATCCGCAATGACAATATTTTTTTGCGAGATGCCAAGGCCCTCTGCCGTGGCGGCATGCTTTTTGAGATGCTTGTACTCGCCGTGCACCGGGATAAAGAACTTCGGCTTTACGAGGCTGAGCAACAGCTTCTGCTCCTCCTGATAGGCATGGCCGGAGGTATGCACATCATACATGCTTTCATAAATCACGTCGGCACCCAGCCGCAACAGGCTGTTGACGACCTTTGTCACCATTTTTTCGTTGCCGGGGATGGGGGTTGCCGAAATGATGATGAAATCACCCTCGCCCACCCGCACATTGCGGTGGCTACCGCCCGACATGCGCGAAAGCGCACTCATTGGCTCGCCCTGGCTGCCGGTGGTCACGATCACCAGCTCTTCGGGCTTAAAGCGGTGGATGGATTCTATATCGACAATAATATTTTCAGGGGCTTTCAAATACCCCAGCTCAAACGCCATTGTGGTGTTGTTGATCATACTGCGGCCCGAAATGGCCACCTTGCGGTTGTATTTGACCGCCATATCGATGATCTGCTGGATGCGCTGCAGGTTAGAAGCAAAGGTCGCAATGATGATACGCTTGCCCTCTGCCTGCGCAAACAGGCCCATAAAGCTGTGCCCGACCGATTTTTCAGAGCGGGAGAAACCCGGCCGCTCGGAGTTGGTAGAGTCGGACAGCAGCGCCAATACCCCGCGCTCGCCATACTCGGCAAACGTCGCAAGGTCAATGCGTTCATCGGTGACCGGCGTAAAATCAATTTTAAAGTCACCGGTTTGAATCACGGTACCCGCCGGCGTTTCAATGGCGTAAGCCACCGCATCGGGGATGGAGTGGTTGACGCGGATGCCCTTTGCCTTCATGCAGCCCAGCGAAATTTCCTGCCCCGGCAGAATTTCCACCAGTTTGGTAGACGCCGTGAGGCCATGCTCGTTGAGTTTGTTGCGGATCAGCCCGCAAGTAAGACGGGTAGCATAAATGGGCACATTCAGCTGCTTTAAAAAGTACGGCAGCGCGCCAATGTGGTCTTCATGGCCATGGGTGATCAGTAGCCCTCGGATGCGGTCTTTATTCGCAAGCACATAACTGAAATCCGGGATGACGAGGTCGACCCCAAACATTTCGCTGTCGGGGAACATCGACCCACAGTCGACAAGGAACATATCGCCCCGGCATTCGTACAACGTCATGTTTTTGCCTACTTCACCAAGGCCGCCCAGCGGCATGATGTGCAAAATGGGCATACTTTTACCATTGTTGCTTTTGGGGTGGTTGCCCTGCCGCTTTGCAGGGGCAGTGGCTTTGGCCGCAGCAGCAGCGGCGGCAGCGGCGGCAGCGGGCGAGGCAAGTTTGCCCATGCGCCCACTACGCTGCCCGTTGCGCGGGCCCTTTTGTTGCTGTTTTTGCGGCTGCTTTTGTTGTGCCGCATTATTTTCTGCCGTCTCTTTTTGCGCAGCCGGTTTGGCGGCCTGCTTTTGCGGTGCCTGCTTCTGCGGCGCCTGCTTTTGGGGTGCAGCACCGGTTTGCGGCGCGGCTTTCGCAGCATTATTGCGCGGCCTGCGCGAATAATGCCGCCTGCGCGACGTGCCCTCCGCTTTGCCGCCCTCTGCCGTGTTTTCGGCAGCAGGCTTCTTGCCTGTGGTCTCTTCCATGTTGTTTCCTCCGTTTTTTCTGAACAGGAAACAAGACCAGAAGCAACACTCTTCTGGCCAAAAAACGGCGCACTTCGGCCCGTTTGTCCCTGCTCGCGTTTTTATGATGTTTTCTTTTGCCGCACTCATACCGAGCCACAGCATATCAAAAAGCACGTAAATCCCGTGCATTCATCCAAATCTCGTTTGCGTTTGTGAATTTAGCACAAACTAGTTGATGTAATTATAACACGATGAACAGTTTTTTAATAGACTTTTGACAACTATTTTTTACAGAATTGTAACTTTTCTATTTTTTCTACTTTATTTTGCTTTTGTGTCGGGGGCTCTGGTCATTTTGACGGGATGCACCGATACCCCCCATATTGTTTCTTGCCGCGCCAGCCGGTATAATAAAACAGGTAAGATTTACATCCGCTTGCTGCGCCGCGTTTTGGGTACGGTGCAGTAATGGCAACAGTGAGGTTTTCATGAAACAGGTAACGATTTTTTCCGACGGGGCGTGCAGCGGCAACCCCGGCCCCGGCGGCTGGGGCGCCATTTTGCGCTACGGCACGCAGGAGCGCGCCATCAGCGGCGGCGAAGCCGACACCACCAACAACCGCATGGAGCTGACGGCGGTCATTCGCGCTTTCGCCCTGCTGAAAGAGCCCTGCGAAGTCACGCTTTGCAGCGACTCAAAATACGTGATTGACGGGCTTGCAAAGGGCTGGGCCAAAAACTGGAAGCGCAATGGCTGGCGCAAAGCAGATAAAAAACCGGCACTGAACCCCGATTTGTGGGACGAACTACTGCGCGTAACCGAACCGCATACACTGCGCTTTAACTGGATTAAGGGCCATGCCGGCCACCCGGAAAACGAGCGTTGCGACGCGTTGGCCGTAGCTGAAAGCATGAAATACAAGCAATAAAAGCTAATTATCGCCGCTATAGTGGCAATAAAAACATGGGGGGCAAGGCCCCTCTTTTTTTGTTGCCCCGGCAATGCTGTTTATTGTACTTTGCCCTACGCCCCCAGCCTTTTTTTGCCGCGGCCTTACCACGCAAAAAGCGTGTTGCCATTACAGGTTATCACCGTAAAGCCGGCCTTATGCCTCACGGCAAAAGCGCTGAAATTGGCATTTTGGGGCAAGGCCACTTTGGCGCAAGTAAATTTGTTTTCATAGTTTTTTGCTATGTTTTTCTTGCAATTCCCAGCTGCGTCCTATATATTAAAATGCGGGGTTTAGCCCCGATACCACAAAAATCAACAAGTAAGGGTGAAACAGTTGGATTCCACAAACCAGATCATTTACCTTGACCACGCCGCAACCACCCCGGTTTCTGCCGAGGTGCTCAGTGCCATGCTGCCGTATTTTTGCAACCGCTACGGCAACCCATCCAGCAACTACGGCCCAGGCCAACAGGCAAAACAAGCCGTCGAGCACGCCCGCGCACAGGTCGCCACCGCGCTGGGCTGCACCTCACAGGAAATCTTCTTTACGTCCTGCGGGTCAGAGAGTGACAACTGGGTCATCAAAAGCACCGCGCACCGGCTTGCCGCCGAAGGCAAACGCCACTTCATCACCACCGCTATTGAGCACCATGCCGTACTGCACAGCATGGCCGCACTGGAAAAAGAGGGGTTCGATGTCACCTACCTGCCGGTAGACCGCACCGGCCTTGTGACGGCACAGCAGGTGCAAAACGCGCTGCGGCCCGACACTGCACTTGTCACCATTATGTACGCCAACAACGAAATTGGCACCATTCAGCCGATTGCCGAAATTGGCGCAGTATGCCAAAACGCCGGGGTGCTGTTTCACACCGACGCCGTGCAGGCCGTGGGGGCGGTGCCTATTGACGTTTATGCCCAGAACATTGGCGCGCTTAGCCTTTCGGCCCACAAATTTAACGGCCCTAAAGGGGTGGGCGCACTGTACTTGAAAAAAGGCACCCCGCTGCAAAGCCTCATCGACGGCGGCGCTCAGGAAAGTGGCCGCCGCGCGGGCACTGAAAACGTTGCGGGCATTGTGGGCCTTGGTGCCGCGATTGAGCTTTCCACTGCGCAGCTTGCCGAAAAGACAAAAAAGCTTACTGCCCTGCGCGATGATGTCATTCACACGCTGACCACCAGCCTGCCACATGTGGCGCTGAACGGCCACCCTACCCTGCGCCTGCCAAACAACGTCAACCTTTCGTTTGAGGGCATTGAGGGCGAGGGCATGCTGATGCTGTTGGACATGCGCGGCATCTGCGCCTCTACCGGTTCTGCCTGTGCTTCGGGCAGCTTAGACCCCAGCCATGTGCTGCTTGCCACCGGCCTGCCACATGAAATTGCACACGGCAGCCTGCGGCTGAGCTTTGGTGCAGAGAGCACAGTGCAGGAAGCACAAGCCGCCTGCGAGGCACTGCTGGACATTGTGCCGCGCCTGCGCGCCATGAGCCCCGTGTGGGACGATATTGTCACCGGCAAAAAGCCTTCGCTGCTGCGTTGACTGCCTGTTTTACCCTTCATCTTTACAAGTACCTGTACCCATTTACAAGGAGGAACACTCCCGTGCAATACAGTGCAAAAGTGATGGACCATTTTTCAAACCCGCGCAACGTTGGCGAGCTTGCCGATGCCAACGGCGTTGGCGAAGTGGGTAACCCCACCTGCGGCGACATTATGAAAATGTATCTTAAAATAGAAAACGGTGTGATTAAAGAGGTGCGTTTTAAAACCTTTGGCTGCGGCGCAGCGATTGCCACCTCCAGCATTGCGACCGAAATGATCAAAGGCAAACCGATTGACGAAGCGCTGCAACTGTCGAACAGGGCTGTCATTGAAGCGCTGGATGGCCTGCCCCCGGTAAAAATTCATTGCAGCGTGCTGGCAGAGCAAGCGGTCAAGGCTGCCATTTCAGATTATTACCTGCGGCAAGGCGTGGACCCGCTGCCCATTGTGGGCAAGCTGGCAGACCCGCACGCGTGTGAGGGCGGTTGCTGCGCGGGCTGATTTGCTGTTTTGCAGTGGCCTTGCAGTAGCGTTGCCGCAGTGCCCTGTTTTACACGGCGCGTACCGCCAGCGCCCCGGTGTGTGTGCTAGGCTAGCGTCATTTTGCGCACTTACCGCGGGACCAGTTGCACAGGCCGCCACGCCTTTTTAGGGGCGGTTTGCAGCCGCCGGCACAGCGCAAACAGAACCCGTCACAGGGCATACAGACAACCTGAATTTTTTTGTGACAAAAGGGTTGACTTTCACCCTGTTTTTCGTTATTATATTAAAGCGCCCTCTCGCAAGGGGGCAAGCCCGAAATAGAGGGGTATAGCTCAGTTGGTAGAGCAGCGGTCTCCAAAACCGCGTGCCGAGGGTTCAAATCCTTCTGCCCCTGCCATGTGGCCCGGTAGTTCAGTCGGTTAGAACGCTAGCCTGTCACGCTAGAGGTCGTGAGTTCGAGTCTCATCCGGGTCGCCAATGCTGTTATAGCTCAGTCGGCAGAGCACTTCCTTGGTAAGGAAGAGGTCACCAGTTCGAATCTGGTTAACAGCTCCAAAAGAACAACCCGCAAGCAATGCTTGCGGGTTGTTCTTTTATTTGTTTACATAATTGGTTTGCCCTGCAAATACCCCACAAAATAAATCATCTGCAAAAAGCCGCAGCCAACAAGTACAAGAGTTTTTGCTTTTTGATGCCGTTGCAGCAAAAGGGCAGCCATCGTAAACGCAGGGAAACACACCAGCAGATACCTTGCCCCGCTAAGCAGCCATGACGTTGAGTAGGTCATTACCGCATAAATCAGCACATACCACAGCTCAGAAAGCGCGTAACTGCGTGCAAATATCACAAGCAAGGCAATTACCACCACAATTGCAACCAACTCCGGCAGCCAAACGGTGTAAAGTAGCTCCGGCTGCCCAACCACATTTTGAAACACTCTATATAGGCTTTCCCATATTGGCGTGAATTTTTGAAACCAGTTCAGTTTCTCGTAATATAAAAACGCAAATGCATCGCCTGCCACCATAAAATTCACTAACAGGTAAACCACCGTACCAAGGGGTACAATACCAAGTAAACCGTATTTTAAAAACTTTCTTACCATCTGTTTTTTGCCGCCTGCGAAAAGCGGCTTGTCGTTTTGCAGCATTTCAATAAAGATCATCACTACAATTAAAACGCCAAGTAACCTTGTCAGCGCGCCAAGCGCGCCAAAAAGGCAGGCCAGCGCCCACCATTTTTTGCGCGCAAAGTAAAGTGCCGCAGCCCAGCAAAACAAAAATGTACTTTCTGGCATCATGGCACCAAAGAAAAACGAAAACGGCGAAAGCATTAAAAGCAGTAGCATGGTGTCCGCACATGCTGCACCACACTTTTTTGAAACAGTGGCGTGGTAAAAAGTTGCACCTGCTATAAAAAACAAGTTGGAGACGATGACAAAAACCGCTTGTACATTGCTAAACAGCAATAAAAACGGCTTGCATGCCCACGAATAAAGCGGCAAAAATACAAGTGTAAGGTAATGCCCACTTTCCTGATATTGGCCATACCCTTCCGTTGCAATACGCATATAGTGGCTGGCGTCCCAGTGCTCAAAAATCGACCACACAGTCACATTTTCAAAAAATATCCGGGATGCCAAAAAGGCCGCGGCCAAAAACAGCACGCGCAACCCTGTACAAAAAACAATCGTTTTGCCCCAGTAATATGGTATTACTTCTTCTGTTGTCAGCGGTCCCGCACATACTGTTCTTTTTACGGTATGATATAAGGCAAACCCTATTCCCACCATGCACAGCGCACTGAACAGAATCCCCATTGCATAATCCCCTATCACCTTTTTATTGCAAAGTCGCTATGGCACTTTTTATTTTTTCATCAAACTTCCAGCGTCTTTTACGTTACATTTCACCAACCACTTCAATATATCCCATTTACCAAATAATCTCAATACCTAAAACAAAGCGGCCCCGAAATTCGGGGCCGCTTTGGCTGTTTTTTGCTTTAGTTTACTTGCTTTTCGTATAAACATACCATGCGCGCAGTGTGCTATGCCTGCCTTGCCGCGCGCTGCGCCACAGCGTTTGCCGCCGCAAGGTCTTCTACCGCAAGGCCCAAAGCCTCAAATATGGTAACATCGGTATCGGCAACCCGCCCTGCCAGCGTGCCGCTTAATACCGCACCAAGCTCGCCCAAAAGGTGCCCCGGCGCAATGGCCCCCTGTTGTAGCGGAATCAAATAATCCCCCGCTTCGGCGTTTGCCGACTGTACGCTATCACAAAACAGCCGGGCTTTTTGCACCAGTGCGGTATCCAGCTCGCGGTCTGCCGCAGCACAGGCACCCACGGCGTTGATGTGCGTGCCGGGCGCAACATCGGCCCCAAACAGCACCGGTTGCTTTGCCGCTGTAACGGTACAAATAATATCGGCCCCCTTTAGCGCACTGTGCACGTCTGCACTGCAATCTTGCACCGGTATGCCATAGCACTGCTGCATTTCGGCCGCATACCGTGCCGCTGCCGCCTGATCAATGTCCCACACACGCACCTCACGGATGGGGCGCACCATGCTAATTGCCTGTAAATGGCGGCGTGCCTGCTGCCCCGCCCCCAATATGGCAAGCACTTTGGCATCCTTGCGGGCAAGCAGGTCGGTTGCCACCGCGCTGACCGCCGCCGTGCGCACCCCGGTGACCGCTTCGCCGTCTACCACTGCACGCAGTGCCCCGGTTTCGGTGTCAAACAGCACAACGACCCCTTGGTGCGAGGGCAACCCGCGCTTAAAATTGCCGGGGAACACGGTGATGACCTTCGTACCCGCCACCCCAAGCGGCAAATAGGCTGCCGGCATAACACCCAAAATTTTGCCTTCTTCCACTTTCATGGCGGTGCGCAACACCTGCACTGCATTTTTTTGCGTGTAGTCAAGTAACGTCTGCCGCATCAGCGCAATGCAATCCTGCATGGGCAAAAGTGCCTCTACCTGTTCTCTGTCAAAATACTGCATATTAACCCCCCGTTGCCGCAGCGCGGCTTTTTTGTATTGTACTGCATCTGCCGTGTTTTTCACAACCCGCCGCCCGCCCATTGTTTGCTTTCCATCATCGCAATTTTATTTTGCCCAAACCGCCCCAAACACCGGCTGATCTTATTTTTGGAAAAGTTCCTCAAATATTCCTAGATACCGCTCGCGAAACACGCTGTTTTTTCTCCAAACCATGGTGAAGTTTTTATACAAATCAAAATCCTGCAAAACAATTTTTTGCAAGCTTTTATTTTCAAGTTCTCTTTCCACCGCCGCCTCATAAAGAAAGCTGATTCCACAATCCCCCGCAACCAGCGATTTGATTGCGTTGATGCTGCCAACTTCTATCCTGTACGAAAAATCTTGTATCGAGCAGTTGCGTTCCTCTAAATACCGCTCAAAAATTGCCCGCGTACCGGATCCCTTTTCCCTTAAAATAATGCGCTCATTGAACAAGTCGCTTACCACACGGGGCTGCCGGGCAAACGTGTGCGCCGCGCTACACACGGCGGCATAATGCTGCTGGGAGCATACCTTGTAATCGTATTCCGCCTTGCGGAAATACCCCTCAATCACCGCAAAATCCAGTTCGCCAAGGTTGACCTTTTTCAGCAAATCGCCCGTATTTTCTACCAACATCTGCACTTCTATCGTGGGGTCGTTGGCAACACACCGGTGTAAGATACCCGGCATCACAAAGTCGCCAATGGTGCGAGTTGCGCCAAACACCAGCTTTTTGCAGCCCAATGTTTCAAGCTGCTCTTTTAAAATGATCTCGTCGTGCTTCATTGTAGTTGCGGTATCCCGCAGGCGAATGCCGGCCTTGGTAAGGTACAGCTTTTTACCCTCATAGTAAAACAATTTCACATGGTAGTTTTCTTCTAAAAAGTGAATGTGCTGCGACACCGCCGGCTGCGTAATATGCAAAGCCTGCGCGGTGCTGGTGTAATTCATCAGCCTGCACGCCGTCAAAAAAGTTTCCATTCTGTAATCCTGCATTGCACCATCACCAAACTATCTATCATTTTTTCTTATCGTTCTATCATAATATATCATTTTTACTTTATCAATATCAATGGTATGATGGTGCGCTGAAGGATGTGATTTTTTATGAAATGGTTTAAAACAACTTGGCGCGGCATGGTGCTGTGCCTGCTAATTGCGGCCCCGGCATGGTATTTGGGGCAGTGGCTGCCCGTAATTGGCAGCCCTGTATTTTCAATTTTGATCGGCATGGTGGCCGCCGTTTTGATAAAAGACAAAACAAAATTTGGCCCCGGCATCTCTTACACCTCAAAAAAGATACTGCAATATGCGGTGATTCTTTTGGGGTTTGGGATGAACCTTTCCGTTATCGCTTCTACCGGGCTGCAATCGCTGCCCATTATTTTGTCTACCATCAGCACTTCGCTGCTTGTTGCGTTTGCCCTTTACAAAGTCATGAAAATCCCAACAAAAATTTCGGTTCTCATTGGCGTGGGTTCTTCTGTGTGCGGTGGTTCTGCCATTGCGGCGACAGCGCCGGTGATTGATGCCGACGACGCGGAAATTGCACAATCAATTTCAGTCATTTTTTTGTTTAACGTAATCGCCGCTATCGTTTTCCCCACCTTGGGGGGTATGCTGGGGCTTTCAAATTACGGGTTTGGCCTTTTTGCCGGTACCGCCATCAACGATACGTCCTCGGTCACCGCGGCGGCAGCCGCATGGGACGCACTGCATGGCTCTAACGCGCTGGAGGTTGCCACTATTGTAAAAATGACCCGTACCCTTTCTATCATCCCCATCACTTTGGTGTTGGCGTTTTACCGCAGCAGAAAAGAGGCGGGCGGCAACTCACATTTTAATTTGAAAAAGGTCTTCCCTTATTTCATCCTTTTCTTCGTGCTGGCTTCAGTAATTACTACGGTCTGTACCGCGGCGGGTGTGCCGGGCAGTGTATTTACGCCCTTTAAAACACTCAGTAAATTTTTAATCGTCATGGCAATGGCGGCCATTGGTCTCAACACCAATATCATCAAACTGGTCAAAAGCGGCACAAAGCCCATTTTGGTAGGCCTGTGCTGCTGGGTCAGCATTGCTTGTGTCAGCCTGTTGATGCAGCACCTGCTGGGCATCTGGTGAACCGCTTTTTCTCTGGCCAGTAAGGGTTTTCACCGATTACGACGCGAAACTCTGTTGCTTTGTTTTGCCTGCCCCCCTTTCAGGGCACTAAAAAAAGCGGCGAGGCTGTTTTGCCTCGCCGCTTTGGTGTTGCCGCTGCCCCGGTTAATTTGCAAAATGCGTGTGCTTTGTTTTCCACTTTTTCAGTGCGATGCCCAGCCACAAGCTGTAAATGCCCACCGTGATAACGCACAGCAACAGCCATTTGACCCAACTGCCAAACAGCCCCACGGCACTGCCGTCAAACACCAGCCGGTGCCCGTTGATGACGGTGTGCTTCGTCTCCCACCCGTACACCATGCAAAGGGCCCACGGGTAGCAGATGCCCAGTGTCACGACCGTAATCAATGTACCGATGAGCCGCCAGCCGATCAATTGCAGCAGGCCACCATCAAAATAAGAATTTTCCATACTTTTACTCCTGTCTGTTGGTTTTTACGGGTTGCATTTTTTACAGGGGACGTACCCGGCCGCAATTGCGTCTTCTCTGGTGTCAAAATAAATGCGGTTCGACTCTTTGGGCAGTGTAGAACAGCTTGGCCGGTGAAACTTGTGCGTATTGAGGTTGCCAATATACTGCATGCTGTCATTTTGCGGTGGCACGTCTTCATCCACCACCGGGGCCTGTGCCGCCGGGGCAGGCTGCTGTGCCGCAGGTTTGCTTTGCTGAGACGAGGGTGCCGGTTGCGCTGTTGCCGCCGGGGCCACTGTTGAGGCAGGTGCCTCGCTTTGGGCCGCCGCTGCGGAACTGCTTTGCGGGGTATTAACCGAGCCGCTTTGCGCCGTGCTGCCAGCGGCACTTTGTGATGCCGCGGCGAGCGCCGCGCCTGCATTTGCCTGCTGCACCACTGCGGCAACAGACGAAGATGCCACCGCCAGCCCAAGCCCCGTTTGGCTGGTTGTACTTTGCTGCACCGCCGTAAAAATGGTGGCTACAAAAAACAAGCCGGCAAACAAAACCAGCTTTGCACGGCGCGCTGTGCCAAAAAATTGCGACAAATGCACCCGCTGTAGCACGCCGGAAAACCACCCCTGCACCGGCTTTACCGGCAAAGAGCACAACCCCAACAGCAAAAACAGAAGACTGCTGATTTTACCAAGCGTCACTAGGGCGCTTAACAGGCAAAATATAGAGAACACCCAGTTCAGTATCTGTAATGCGACGGCATCCGTGCCACGCTGCCCCAGTGTTTGTGCCGGTTGCAACGCAGTTTTTGCAAGCAACACGCGCCGCTTTTTGCCAATCTTCGCCGCAGATACCACCCCCGCCTGCTCCATAGACTGGATTATTTTTTCTGCCCGTGCCCGCCCGATGTCGAACGCACGGCGCAGAAAAGCGTTGGACACCTGCTGTTGCGTAAGTACCAATTCTACCGCGCGTGGGTAAAGCGGGTCATCACTGATGCAATGCCCACAACCCGGGCAAATACCCACCTTTAATTCTGCACCGCAAACAGAACAAAACACGACAGCTCCCCCTTAAATTTGAAATCCATTATTTACCACTATTTTACGCTGTTACGCGCTGCCACGTCAACAAAAAAGAGAGTTTTGCGATACGCAAAACTCTCTTTTAAATGATTCTTTGTGCTACTGCATACTGGTGCCACACGATTATTCGGCCGGGGCCTCAAACCCAAGGTCGCGCACGGCGGCAAGCACGGCCTTTACATCTTCGGCATCGCCCTCACCTTCCATTTTGCGCAGGATGGGCAACCCGTACTTTTTATTGATTCGGTCGCCGCTGCCACAAAAATACTTGCCGTATTTTCGGTTGCCGTTCACCACGACCCCTTGCACCTGTGTGCTGTGCTTTTTTAAAAATTTTTTTGTCTTTTTGGGTATCTTGCCCTGCCCCTCGTTCCGGGTGACGAGCAAGCAGGGGCCCTCAAGCTCTTTTTTCACCTTTTGCCGCGGGTAAGGCAGCTTTTTTGCAAATTTTTTGCCAAGGCCGGTTTTACTGTCATAAACAACTGTAAGCATGATACAGCCCTCCTTTTTTGCTCTGCCATAGCAGGGCGGGTAAATATTCAACTTTTAAAACTGGTAAAGGTACCCAGTTTTAGTTGTTACCTAAGAGTTTACCAAACGCGGCGCGCAGTTGCAATGCTTAAGGCAAAATATTCTACAAATCTGGTATATTTTATTGTTCCTGCTACTTTCCTTGTGCCCCGGGCGCATTGCCACTTTGGGTCTCGGCACATACCCGGTCAATCCGTGCGGTGGCACAAGCAAGATATTCTTTGCGCACATATAGCCGGTGTACGCTGATGGGTTTTGCAATCCCCTCTAAAATTAAAGAATCCTGCATGATACTGCGGGCGGTGCCCGTGCGGCGGTCGATAATGTAAACGACCTTGTCATCGCCTGTTTCGTAAGGGCGCAGCGGTTGCAGGCGATGGGCCGCTTTATCCGCTTCGTCAATATAAATGGCATCTGCGGGCAGCTCTTGCTGCAAAACGCGGCAGATTTCGTCAAACACCGCACGCTCTTTTGGCACAGCGTGTACCGGTGTTTCGCGCACGCAGGTCATAATCTGCCGGTGCCGGTAAGCCACACAGGGGGCAGCATTAGAAAGCTTGATACGGTGCAAAATTTCGATATCGTCCAGCGCAAGGTAATCTTCAATATCCACCGGGTACTGGCCGCCCGGCAACACCTCGGCAAGGCACTGTGACAGCAGGTGGTCAAGGTAGCGGCGTGTTTTATGAAAATAGACCTGAATAAACATAAAATAGCGTGCCAGCACAAATTCTTCAAACGCTTGCAGCCCACCGCGGCTGATGGCGAGCAGCGGCGCGGCACCGCCCGGGCGGCGGTACACTGTAATCGTCGTCAAAAAGCGCTCCAGGTCGTACACCCCGTAACTGACCCCGCAAAAGTGAGAATCCCGCAGCAGGTAATCCATCTTGTCACAGTCCATTTCACCATCCATAAACCCGCGCAAAAATTCAAAGTCCGCCTTGTGCGCGGCAGCCGCCTGTGGCAATGGCACTTTGCCATACAGCGCCCAAAGCAGGGTTGGCGTAATTTCGTACACCAGGCCATACTGTGCGGTAAATTGGTCGCTGATATCGTTTAAAATAGTGCGTATCTCGGTTTTTTGCAAAATATCGTACGAATAATCCTCGTGCGTGCGCCCACCTTGAAACAGCTGCTCTGACGCGTGCGAAAACGGCGCGTGGCCAAGGTCATGCGTCAGCGCAAGCAACCGCAGCATTTGCCGGTACCATGCGGTAAGGGCCTCGTTTTCACTTTGCTGTGCCGAAAACAACAGCGGGTGTTTGACCATTACCGTGTCAAATGCGCGGGTGACCAGATGCAGCACGCCAATGGAATGCCCAAACCGGGTGTGCTCTGCCCCGTGGTATACAAGGTAGGTAGTGGCAAGCTGGCGGATGAACCGCAGGCGCTGAAACGGTGCGGAATCGACGATCCTTTGCTCTTCGTCTGTAAGCTCAATAAACCCGTGCACCGGGTCACGGTACTGTGGCAAACGATCATCCCCTTAAAAGGTAGAGTCTTTGCTCAAATTATAACCGTATTTTACCCAGATGACAAGCGGGTTACATTTACAGGGTTCCCCTCTGTGCCCCTTGCGATGCAAATGATACCGCTTGCAGAATGTAAAGCTTTCTTTTATAACGCCCGTTGCGGTATAATTCGTATAGCTTTTTGGGTTTTACTGTGTTAAAATTTACCATAAAGTTTGTTTTTATAAAAGAGGCAAATCGGGGTTTCTCTATACTGCCCGGTTGCATGCTTTTCAATCTATCACCCGTTAGGGGGGGGGAAGTTGATGCCGACATTTGCCGCAGGACCCACGGGCGCCCTGCCCGCGACGCGCCGACGCTACCCTTTTTTAGACCTTTTGCGCGGGGCCACCTTGCTGAGCATGGTGGCTTACCACGCTGTGTGGGACCTTGTATTTGTTTTTGGTGTAGGCTGGCCCTGGTTTTGGGGCATCGCCGGCTTTTTGTGGCAACAAAGTATTTGCTGGGTATTTATTCTGCTTTCTGGTTTTTGCTGGCCGCTGGGGCGCCGCCCTTTGCGTCATGGGCTATTGGTGCTTGGGGCCGGGGTTCTGGTTTCGGTTTCCACCCTGCTGTTTATGCCACAAAGCCGTGTGCTGTTTGGTATACTGACCTTTTTGGGGGCTGCCACCTTGCTGCTGATCCCGCTGGAGCCTTTGCTGCGCAAAATTCACCCCTATGCAGGCCTTGCGGGTGCTTTTGTGCTTTTTATGCTGCTGCGTAATGTGAACGACGGGATATTAGGCACCAGCCTTTTGCCCCTGTTGCAGCTGCCACAGGCATTATACCATGGCTATGTTGCCTCTTTTTTAGGGTTTACCGACCCCGATTTCTTTTCCACTGATTATTTTTCGCTGTTGCCGTGGTTTTTTTTGTTTTTGTGCGGGTACTTTGGCAATCGCATTGTCTGGCGGCACGGGCTGCAAAAGCACCTCACCCGCCGAGTGCCATGGCTGGAGTTTTTGGGCCGTCATTCTTTGCTGATTTACCTGTTGCACCAACCGGTATTGTATGCCTGTTTTCTTTTGGCGGATACCTTATTATAATAGGGCAACATCAAACAGGGGCCGGGCCGCTTTCTTGCGGCCCGGCCCCTGTGCTTTCATTGGCAAACCTTATTGTGCGCAAAAACGTGCGGCAAACTTCATTACTCTTTATTTGCTTTACCCCAAAAGCTCGGGCAAAAAGCTGGTGCCGTTTTGCGGCGGGGTGACATTAAAATAATCCGCCGCAGTGGCACCCGTGTCCGACAGGGTGCTGCGCAGGCCCACAGTACCCGGCTTCACGTTGGGGCCGCAGATCATCAGCGGCACATATTCTCGCGTGTGGTGCGGGTGCCCAATGGTGGGGTCGTTGCCGTGGTCTGCCATCACCACCAAAATATCGTCGCCGTCCATCTGCGCGATGATCTGCCCAATCAGCGGGTCCGCTGTCGACAGAATGCCCGCGTATTTGGGCACACTTTCCTGATGGCCCGAAAGGTCGGTCTCCTGCACATTGCAGCAGATAAACCCGGTCGGCATTTGCTGCATCACTTTTAGCATACGGTGCAACACCGCGGAGGTCTCGACGATAGAAATACTGGTGCCAAACGGGTTTTGGATCACATCCGCAGCCTTGCCCAGTAAAAACACCGGTACCCCGGCACGGCCCAAAATAGTGGGTACCTGCACTTCGGGGTCTACCCCATAGCCCAAATGCACACAGTGGTAGTCGTTGTTATACACGCCGGACTTTGGGGCATTGACACCGATGTACCCGCCCTCGTGCTCTTCTGCCGCCGCCAGAATATTTTCTATCGTGATACCGCGCCCGCCAAAAGTAATGACGCGCGGCACCACAGAAACCGACCGCACCAGCCGGCCAATTTTCAGCACCTCTTCAAAATCAATCACATCCAGCGCTGCCGTGACATTAAACGCCTGCCCGGGGTCACATTCCACATTGTCTGCGATGGTCAGTGCGTTTTGCACCACCAGCAGCTTTTCTTTTTGCCCGCTGTGGTACCGCACGTCATAACCGCTGTCTTTTAAGGTCTTTGCAATCAGGTCGATTTTATTTTTGATCGGCTCGCCAAACGGCTTTTGCGGCCGTGTGCCCACAATTTCCTGATGGCCAAAAAAAGTATCGGCCCCGTCGTGAGTTAGTGTTGCCTTACCATAGGTCGCACTAAGGCAGCGCTTCATCTGCGCTGTCTCGGTGTTCACAATGTTCATCAGGCCAAGTTTTTCAAGTGTCGGCAGCCGCAAACCCGGGGTGTTCTGCAAAATGTGCAGCCAGGTGTTGGCCCCGGTATCCTGCGGGCGCACCTCTGGCACATCTGCCATTTGCCCAACCCCAAAACCGTCCAGTACGATCACCATGAATCTTTTCAATGCGTTGTCCCTTTCTTTTTGCCTGTGGTTAGCCCAGCGGCTGCCCCAGCGCGGTATATTGGCCCAGCAGTACCGGCTTGCCCGCAGGGATGCCCGCCACCAGCGCCACCGTGCTGCGCGTGACAAACACCTGCGTGCGGTACGCCATAACAACCGGTTGCGACACCGGGGCGTTTTCGCTGAGTGCAAAGTAATAGTCGATGCTCTCGTCGCTGGGTGGGGTCACCTGCAACAGCCGCCCGCCGGCAAGCGGGCCCACAAGTGCTTCGCGCACATGCGAGCGCCGGTAGTGCCCACCGCCGTAACAATAGGCACGCGGGCCAAAATTATGTGAAATTTCGCTTACATAAACCATTGCCGGTTTTTCTGTGCAGGTTGCCGCCGCGTGCAGCGGCGTGGTACCCAGCAGGCCATGGCCCGGCTCGCCATGTGTTCCGCCTGCCGCTTTGATCAGCGGGATGCTGGCACAGCAGGTGGCGCTGGGCATATTCATTTGTTCTATCGTTACCCCCAGCCCCTCCAGCACGGCTTTTGCCTGCTGCAGCGTTGCAACATTAGGGGTGGGGCAAATTTTGCCGCGCGCTTCGTCGTACAAAAAGCAGGGGAAGGATGTCAGCCCCGCAATGCGCACATGGGGCAACGCCGCTATGGCGTTTGCCACCGCGGGCAACTGTGCAAGACAAAACCCGCCGCACTGGCCGGAGTACTGCATATCCTGCTGGCCAATCACCCGCAGCATCAACTTTTGTTCGGTGCCAAGCTGGCCGCACATGGCACTGATCTCCTGCGCTTTTTCTACCGAAAACACAGTGACGACCTGCGGTTTTGCGGCAAGTATTTTGCGCAGCGCCGCCCTTGGCGTTTGCACCAAATGCCCCACATTGCCCAGTGGGATACCGGCATCCACCATGGCCAGCGCCTCTTTAAAATCGACCGCCACCGCGCCGTCGTACCCCAGCTGCATCAGCTTTGCCGCAACCACCGGGTTGCGCCCCAGTTGTTTGAGCATAAAATAAAGATGTACCCCGTTTTTGGCTGCTTCTTGTTGCATGGCAGCCGCATTTGCGAGCAGCGTGTCCAAATCCAGCACATAGGTGTCCGGCAAAATTTGTCCGCGCTGATGCAAGTCGATCGCCGCAGCAACCAACGCATTATTCTGTTCAATTGTTTTTTTCAAAAACATGCCTAGGCCAATCACCTTTCGCTGTTGTTTATCTCTTTTAGTGCCTGCTTTAAAATACGAATTACCGTATCTGGGCCGCCGCGCATCGGGTTGATGCGGATCATGCGTTTTTCCAGCGTGGGGTCCTGCTTGCGAAATGTGCCGGAAATGCGATACATCATTGGCACAATTTCATATTTGGATTCGCAGCCAACGGGGTTTGCCGCCGCGCCGTGCCTGGTAGTGTACGCCAGCACTTCTTCTGCAATATCGTGCTCAAATTCAACCAGCAGTACTTTAGACTGCGCATTGGCAAGAAACGCCTGTTTGACCCCCGCAATCTCTCCACCGTTCAGCCGCCGTACCAGCTCGTCGTTGACCTCTGCCTGTATGGCAAGTGCCACCGGGGCATACACAAACCCGCGCAGGGTCTCCATCGCCTCATGCCCCTGTACCTGGCTACCGCCGGAGTAATTGCACTCGCGCACAAACTGCACCAGGCGGGCATCGCCCACCAATGCGCCGACCCCCTCGGGGCCAAGTAGCTTGAAGCACGAAAAGCTGGATAGGTCCGCCCCGCACTGCACACCAATGTTTTCTACCTTCATCACGGCGTAGTTGTCGTCGGTCAGCACGCGGATAGCGGGGTTGGCCTTTTTAATGCGGGCAATCACGTCGGCATAATCGTATCTGTCGTCCGGCTTTTGCCGGGTAAGCTGCACCAGTGCGCCGGTCACTTCCGGGTGCTGTGCAATCACGGCTTCAAGCTGGTGTGGGTCGTTAAAATCTGCCCGCACCACCGGGATTTTCATCATGTCCAGTGACACCTGTGTTGTGGGGTACACCGGCGAAGTGTGGATAAGCAGCGCGCCGCCATGCTGGAAGATGGCATGCAGACCCCAGCGCAGTGCCCCGGTGCCCGCACCGCGCAGCAGCGTTGCGTCCGGCACGCCGAACAGCTCGGCAATCACTTTTTCTGCGCGGCTGGTGGTCACCGGCCGGTTTAGCCCTTTGTGCACACCAAGGTCACCGGTAGATAAGATTTCATCCCCGTCAAAATGATGCATGATCGTATCCACAATATGAAATTGCAGCTTTTTTGCCTGTTCTACTGAAATAGCGGGCAGTGGAAAGGTCGTCATACAGTTGCCTCCTTTGCTTTGTAAATGCGGGCGGGCGTTTCGCAAAGCAGCTGGTGCAGCGCAGCATCCCGAATGCCCGCACGGCGCAGCATTGGTACAAAAGTATCCAACAAATAGGCATACCCAAGGCCGCCGTTTTCTTTGAAATGCGATTTGCGTGTGATATCCATTGACATAACGATTTGCTCGGCATACCCTGCTTCACACAGCGCCACCAGCCAGCTGGCACGCTGCTCGTCCGGCTGGTAGTTGTTTTTGCCAACGGTGTCAAACGCAATATTGACGCCTTTGTCCAGCAGCCGTTTCATGTATTCCACATCGCCGCTCAGGTCAATATGGCTTAGCACCACGCGGCTGAGATCGACCCCCATCTGCTGAAACAGCGCCACCTGCTCAAGGCCCAGCAGGCCAAGGGTGGTGTGGGTGACGATTGGCACCCCGGTTTGCAGCTGCGCACGGCAGGACGCGCGAAAAATCTTTTCTTCCGCCGGTTCGATCCGCTCTTTGCTGGTGCCGATTTCCCCGATGACCGAAGCCTTTACCCCGGTATCTTCAATGCCGGTGGTCAATTCGCCCACCATCATCTGTGCCAGTTGCTCCTCGGTGTGGTCATACACCTCTGCCGGCAAAAACGGCTCTTTGTAATAACCGGTCGAATGCAGAATCGTCATGCCGGTCTGCTGCGCTACACGGCAGACGGTATTGACATCGCGGCCCATGCCGCGGTTTGTGACATCGACGATCATGCCCACACCGCGTTCGCGCAGGCCGGTAAATTCCCTAATGGTTTTTTCTGTCTCATCCAGGCGACAGTCAAGGTCTTTCTTGACCCCAGACAAATCGACCGTTGTGTGTTCGTGCGCATAAATAAACGGTAGTTCCTGTTGCATTTTGCTCCCCCTATCTGCATAGCCATGAGATAAATTTCCTGTTTCGAGATAGGTTTTATCTTATAATTGCTTTGCTGCTGTTCTTGTATTTGCTTTGCCTATTCACCCATACCATACTCGCGGGGGAAATAGGCTGTAAACCTTGTAAAATATTCTGCAAGAAGCGCGTCCTCTTGGCTAGCAAAGCCGGCTGCCAGCTGCAGCAGCTTGCTGACTTTTTGCGGGGTAGATTCACACAACAGCAAATAGCCGCTGGCAAACTCTGCTGTCGGCACAACAAGCGCCGTGGCGTTGACCATGTTCGCCACCCGCAGCAGCCCTTTTTTTGCACGCTGCTGGTCAATGGCCGTGCGCTGGCCCAAATGGCCCAGTACGGTGTCGCCAAAGCCCTCGTAATCTACCGGGCCCTCATAGGAAAGCAACACATCACAATCATCCAACTGCTGCCGCAAAAAGTCAAGCAGCGGTTGCCTTGCTTTAAAAATATCGGGGTAAGCCACTTGCTTTACCACGGCATCTTTTGGCAGATGATGTGCAATTTCTTCAGCGCCAACAGCCGGCACCACCACGCAGGTAGGCCCTGCCGGCTGCGGCAGCTTCAGCACTGCGTTGACCGCGCGCAGCAGCTCGTCATAGCTGCGGGTCATAAGCCCAAGCGAAGGCGAAAAGCCAATTCCATCGGTGGATTTTTTTGAAAACTGCGCAAGGTATTCCGGCTCGATCAACCCGCTGATCAACCCATACAAATTCACGCTCATGGCAGGTGCAAGTACCGAGCCGCCACCGTCTGTGCCAATGCCAAGGTCGTTGATGCCAAGCCTTACGTTGATGGCGGTACCGCTAGAAGAGCCGGTCATGGGCTTGCCGCTGATGGGGTTCATCAGTTGCAGGTCCACCGCGCGCCCCCCGGCGCTTGCCGCATCCAGCGTGTGCAGCCGGTACCCCGCCCGCCGCAGTTTTTGCAGCAAACTGCGTGGCACCTCCACACGGTTTTTAGCACCGACAAAGCGTACATTTTCTGCCGCTTCCTCTGCAAAGGCATCCAGCGCCTCCGGAAACACCTTTTCCACCGAATGGCAGGGGTTTTTCAGCGCTACAAAGGTTTTTTTTGCATAGGTAATAATCTGTTCTGCATTTGCCTTACTTGCCATAGCAGTCTCCTTTTTTCGCTTTTCGTACCGCCTACCCGGTACAAATTACCGCATCCAGATAGGGAAACCTCCATTGTCAATGTTATAAACCCTGACAATGGAGGTCTTCACTATGGTTCCGGTGCACTTCACACCAGATTTGCTACGTCATTTCGCAACCGTATACAAGCCCAGCAGGTACAGGATATTGACCAGAATACCAACCGAGATGGCACCCACGGGGCCGATGGCCATTTCAACGATCGGCTTTTTCGAGAACTTGTTGAGGACATACAATGCAACGATTACAAAAATACCGATGCCCGGGGCAATTGCCTGTGCAGCCATCATACCGCCGAGAAGCAGCGAGATGTTGAGCACGCGGCCCATTGCGGTGCGGATATTGTCGCCGCACTTGCGCACGCCGGGGAACTTATCCAAAAACTTTGCAATCGACGAAAGCAGCAATACTTCCAGCGTGATGACCACCGCACCCAGAATAAACGCGATTACGGGGTTATGCACCAGCAGGCCAATGACGAACACAAAGGTCATGCCGACCGGGCTGTAAACGCCGGTGGTGATGGCAGTGGTGGCGATCAGCGGAATAAAGCCGATGGCCCTTGCCAGTGCCGCCATTGCAGCGCTCATCATGTCACCTTCTGAAACGAGGTTCTGGCTGATGGGGTCACCAATAACGAGTGAAAGGCTGGTTGCCATTGCAACAAGGCCGCCCATAACAGCAAGGATCGGAACGTTTTTCTGAATGCGCTTGACCTTTTCGCTGAACACGGTAACAAGTTGTTCGTTCGTGTTGCTGGCATCTGATTTATCACGCACTGCAAACACAATGAGGAAGATCATGCCGGCCAGCAGCGCCATACCGGAAGCATTCAGCGTAATTTTGGAACCGCCCATCGGGAAGGTGCCAAAACGGACAGTCAACTGGTACACCAGCAAGCTGACTACGCCGGTAAGGGTTGCCTTTTTGAAGCCGTATTCCAGCCCAACCGCAACCGCAGGGAAAATGGCAAATGCAATCGTGATGGGAGTACCTACCTGGCTCAGCGAGTCAAGGAAGTTGATTGGCAGTTTAGAGAACAGGTCGACAACGAATTGCAGGCCATACACGATGCCAACGCCATAAACAGCACCGATGACAGCAGAAATGGCCATGCCCACTTTGCCTTCCGGGCAGAACGAACCGATGATATCGGTGCCCAGCGCGACGCTGTGGATTAAAATGACTGTCGCTGCCAGCGACACCGGGATACCAAACCCGACCACAAGACCAAAGCTAAGGGCGAACGAGGTGACAGCCAAAACCTTACGGTCGATCTGGCCTTCACGATATTCCGAGACAATGGGGCGAAAACCGTCGTTAAAAACCGCAACGCCGGTGTTTGCTAGGACCGCCGCAAGGGCCCCCAGCAGTGCAATTACAATGTATTGCAGCATAAGTACATATCCTCCTTTATTGAACCAAAGTTCTTACAAAGCGTATTTCAGAAGAACCGGAACCACCACATCAATATCCTGCGCCGTAAACCCAAACGCCTTTTTGCCTGCTTCTACTTCTGCTTTGATCTCTTGCTCGCTTTTGATGTTGCCGGGCATTGAGATCGTACTGCAGGAAGACAGGCCTAAAATGGCAATCGCCATTGCCAGCGCTCCTCCTCCCCCCGTGTTGCAAGCACCTAGGTACAGGTCCGCCGCGCCGGTTTTTACCGCCATTGCCGCTTCGATATCGCCTTTGATTTCTACTGTAACCTGATCGCCGGCGATCGTTTCAACCATTGAGGCAATGCGCTTTTTGTCAATTTGTCCGCCAACTACGATTCTTTTCATCATCCACCTCCGTTATTCTTTTGAAAGAGCCGCCAACATTACACCCACATGGGTGCAGATATATTCCACCTCAACTTCGGGCAGCTGTGGTAAAATTTGGTTCATGTCACGGCAGCAGGCCGCCGCTTGTTCGTAACTTTCTTCTTGCTGTACTTCTTCAAAAACGGCTCTGTCAAGGGGTTTTACTTCTTCGCCCTTATCCAGCCGCTCCAGTGCCATGCACAGGTGGGTGATAAATGACGCCGCGTTCTCTTCTGTCAGCTCAATGCCATGCTGCTCTTTAAAATAGGCAATCACTTTTTCTACACTCTCATAATTCTTCTGCGACAGCACCCCGGCGTCTCGCAACAGATCCATTCGCTCTTTTAACTCCATTGGGCAACCTTCCTTGTACTTAATAACGCGGCATCAAAGTGCCTTCCAGTACTTCTTTTTGGTATTGCAACACCTGTTCGGGGCTGAGCATTTTTTGCAGGATGTTATGGGCAATTTCGTTGTCCTTCATGCACACGATTGCCGCTTCGGTATCAATGATATTCAGCCGCCGGTTATCCAGCTCGCGGTAGCACAGGTGATTGCGCTCTAAATCAATGTCGTCGAGGTTCCAAATTGCCGCGTCAATTTTGCCCTGCTGCAAAAAGGGAATGATCTGGCTGTAGATCAGCGGCACATAATCCACCTTTTTATCTTCAAAAAAATCGTCGGTCATGGTTTTCTGGTCAATTGAGGTGCGGTCAATCCCAATTTTGTACCCATCAAAGCTGTCTGCCGTATAGCAGGGGTCGTTTTCGCGCAACAACAGCACGTGGCGGCTGACATAAGAAAACTTGCCAAGGTTATGTACAATTTCAATATTTTCGCCCCGGGCAATGTAATACTGTGCGGTCAACTGCGAGAGGACTGCATAATCATACCGGTTCTCCTGCAACGCCCGCAGCCGGTTGTCCGACCCACGCATAAACGCCAGTGTCGCATTGAGACCGCTGTTTTCCAGTGCGGCGCAAAGCCCGGTTGCAAGCCCCTCGTATTTTTTAGAATACGGCAGCGGCATAACCCCGACCATCGTTTTAAACCCGGCAATCTCCAGCAGTTTAATGCGGTCGATTTTGGTGATGGTGGTGCCAAGCTGCCCGCGGGAGAGCAACTCGATTGCCTTTTCCTCCTGCAAAATAGAAAGCGCAGTCTGCACCGTACCATTCGAGGTCTCGCACTCATGCGCAAGCTCGCCAATGGTGGGGATACGGCTGTCTTGTTCCAGTGCAAAAAATTTACCTGCAAGCTTTGTCGTGACAAGCCCCACCTTTTGCATCAATTTACTTTCCAGCATTGGCGACCGCACCACCTTTGTTTTAATTTACAATATTTTGTATATTGGCGTCATTGTATCATATCTCTTTCAAATTTTCCACTGGTAATAACTTCAAATTTTGTTTGCATATTTTTGTGCACTTTTTCTTTTCTGTTTAAAATTAGTTGTTTTTGCACCACTTTATTTCAATATTTCCGTTTTACTATACGCATAATATAGGAATATGCCGCCTGATTTTCATTTTGGTAATTATTTTCATTTCTATTATCCTGTGACAAATATATATTATTTTGTAAATAATAAGCAGACGTTTTTGTTTCACCCGACTTACTACTCGGCCAAACACGCCACAGCAGTAAGCCACAACAAAGCGCACCTGCTACTTATCATACGTACAATTTGCACGCGCCCGTTTTACCAAAAAGCAGCCATACAGGGTGTTCTGCCGCACGATGGGCAAAACGCCTGTATGGCTGCCGGTATTGTTTTTTGCTTTTGTTTTGCTACTGCTTTGCGCCGCCTGTGGTTACAGCGTCAGCTTTTTAGTTTTCTTGCGCCGCCTGCTCTGCCGTAAGGTCGACTAGCGCAACCGGCGGGCTGGCTGCGGCCGTAAAGTTTGCTACCTTTTGGTAAGCAGCTTCATCATAGACAAAAAAGTCCAGATAGCTGTTGGTATTGCCAAAGGCAGACGTGACAATGGCCCCGCTATGGCCCTTTGCAAAAATGTCGGAAAGCTTTTTTTCAAAGGCCTCTTTTTCTTTTTTGCAGGCTGGCTGTGGCTTGCCCGCGCAGGGCAGCACCATGCTGACATACCGCACGCCACAGCTTTTGACGTACTGCGTTTTTTCGCGCTGGTCTGCGGGCAGTTCTTCCTCATTCAGCAAATCAAGACTGTACGACAGGCCCGAAGTCATGTCTTGCCGCAGCCCTTTTTGCTTGTTTTTTAAATAAAAGCTGTCTGCGATCAGCTGAATATCCGAAATTTCCACCCACCCTTCTGACTGGATGGTGCGGTTTAAAAACGAGCGCAGCTTTTGCAGGGTAATGGTCTGCGGCTTTTTAGAAAACGCCGACTGCGGCTTTTGAAAGGAAAGCTGGCCGATATACGCTTCTGCCGCAATTTCGCCCAAATGGTCGGTCAGCATCATATACAATACCGCAAACGCGTCTTCGTCCGACATGCCGTCAAATACGGCGGTACGCAGCACTTTAAGGTCGATGCGGTGCGTTTTTTGCTGCACCGTTGGCACCAGTTCAAAATCCGCCGGCAAAAACGTGCGGCCCCCCAGTGTCAGGCTGCCGCAAAGGGCCGGGTGATAATAATAAAATTGCCAGTGTGCGCGAAAACGCTGCGGCAATTCGTCGCAGAAATAATAACACAGGATTTTTTTGCTGGAATCCAGCAGGGTATTGCATTCCAGCAGATATTGCGCGCCCTCTTTTTTATAGAGTTGAAACGGCAGATCACCCAGTACCGGGGCCAGTAGTTGCTGCAACTCGGCCGTCGCCTGCTGTAAGTCGCCACGGTCCATCTGCGCGCGCAGCTCTACCTCCTGCTTTGCAAACTGGGCGTAAAAGCCGGACACTCTGTCCTGAAAGCTTTGCATGCTCATTCCTCATCCTTATAATAATAAATCTTCTTCAGCTGCTCCAGCCGCAGTTTGTGGCTTTGGGTCACCTTGCCACGGTAAGTCTCGCGAAAGACATAGCCTTCTCCCTGGTCCGCCAAATTGATGGTAAGGCCCGCCAAAATGCCGGTTTGGGTGCTGAGCTTTTCCAACTGGCCCCATGGCTTCATAAAGGTGATCTCATTTTTCCACATCTGCGCATACAGGCAGATGCCTTTGTCGGTCACGGCCATCACGGCATTCAGGCGCTCGGGCACGGGGATGTTTTTGTGAAACACATCCAATTGGCCGGCCATCAACAGCTTTACCGTCTCGTTTGTTTCAATCAGCTCGGATAGCTTCCCCAGCCGTTTGCCAAGGCTGCCCCAAACCAGCAGGCTATCTGCTTTGGCAAGCTGTGCCATGTCCTGTCTCATCGCGCACCTCATTTCACTCATTTAAAAAATGGGTTTCTAAAAACTGTGCAACGCCGTCCTCGTCATTGCGCCCTATCACCAGATCCGCCGCCTGCTTTGCGGCATCGATTGCGTTCCCCATGGCAGCACCCAACCCGGCGATGCGCAGCATTTCCACATCGTTGCCGTTGTCGCCCACCGCGCAAACCTGCCCCAGTTCAATGCCAAGGTGCGCACATAAATGGCGCAGTGCGGCGGCCTTACTGACCCCTTTGGGGCTAAACTCTACCGCATTGGCAGCGACCTGAAACCAACACAGTTGCGGGTAATGCTGCGCAAGCAACTCATCAAACGCACAAAACCCGTCAAACCCGTAAAAATAGGCACCAAGTTGCAATACCTCGGTATCCATCTGCAAAATCTGCGTGCCAATACTGCTGGTCACAATTTGTTTTTTGCCCGGCCAGCCCGGCTGCAAAAACCACTGTTCGTATTCCTCAATGCTGCGGCAGCCCATCCAAGGCGAGCTTTTACCGTCGGCCCGGTGCAGGTAAATATTCGTGCATTGGCGCAGCAGGTCTTCGGCAAGCCGGGCGGCGTCGGCACGCGGGATGATGCTTTGCAGCAAAACCTCATTGCATTCGCCGTCCACCAGCTGGCCGCCGCCCGCCGAAATGACATACCGAATGCCATCGACCCCAATGACATCCTCGCGCAGGCGGTAAAAGCTGCGCCCGGTTGCCGGCACTACCAGATATCCCTGCCGTATCGCTTCGGCAATCGCCCGCTTGGTGCGCGGAGAAACCTTGCTTTTTTCGTTTAAACTGCTGCCGTCAAGGTCCAGCGCGATCAGTTTGATTTGACTTGTCGCCGAAGCCGCCATACTGTGCATCTCTCCCTGTTTACTTATTCATCGTCCTCGCCGACCGCGCTGAAATCCTTGTCATTGACCAGCACAATACCCGACTGAGAAATTTCAATGATCTCGCGCAGAAACTCTGCACTGACCCCGTCCGGTTCCAGGTGCAGCTGCATCACCAGCGGCAAGTTCATACCCGCCACAAGGTAGGTGTTGGGCCTTGCCATATAGGGGTAGACCGTCTGGTTGGCACTGCCGCCCATCATGTCAGAACAGATGATGACCTGCTCTTCCTCCCCCCAACCGGCAAGGTATTCTTCCACTGCACTGCGCAGCCCGTCGGTGCCGTTCTCCTGTGTGACACAGGCGGCATAAATGTTAGTTGCACCAAAAAAATCGACCATGGTATCGCGAAGCCCTTCGGCAAATTTGCCGTGGCTGACCAGTAAAATTTTCATCTGCGTAAAGGTTCCTTTCTCACTTAGCGGCGCTGCGCCAAAAATTGTTCGACCTGCTCTACAATATGCTCCGTCGTGCCCGGTGTGATATCGGACGCCGATGTTTCAAAGCTGTTGCCGTAATCCTCAATATTGCCAAGATACCCAACACTGTAATTGCTGTAACACCAGCAGACCGGGCATTTTGCACCCAGCGCCTGTTTGATGCGCAGGCCAAAGCGCGAGAACAGCTCTGCCGGTATTATAAAGAGTCGCAGGTCGCCAAAATCTACATACCGGCATTCAAGGTCAAGTTCATAGGGGCCCCGCTGTGTCAGCCGCAATTCTGCCATGCGCAGCGCAGAAGAATAAACCTTTTTTTCGTCAAAATTCGCGGCATGCTCAATTTTTTCTTTTATTATATCATACTGCTGCTGCTTTTTGGCCGCGTCTGGCGCAAAAGTCTGCTGATACCGATAAGTTTCAATTACCGGGCGGTGCAGTTGCAACTCTATTTCTGGCGCGGGGGAGGCAAACACCTGGCTCATCATTTCTTGCCCCACACGCTCAAGCTCGGCTTTATCGTTGCCCTGCCGGTACAGCCGGTTACTCATATCCCCGGCGGCCCCCACCATCACAATGGGGTATACCCCCCACTGCTGCAAAAACGCACGTGCCACGTACCCGGCAAGGTCACTGCTGACTTGCAGGTTTTGCGGGCCAAGCACGGTGGAATGGCAGGCAAAACTGCAGGCCCCCGCCACCACACTGCCGTCTTGCGCACAAAATTTCAGGGCAACAAACGTCTTGTCCTCCGGTTTTTGCAGCCCGTTGCGGTTGCCGTAGCACCCCTTTATTTCAAGTTGCTTTGCAACCACTGTCACCGGCACCCACTCACCGGCAAAGCAGGCGTCGATTGCCGCATTGACCTGCTGCTCCACATAGCCCATATAGCCGGGCACTGCGCCCTGGCCCGCCTGCGCAAAGATGGAATGGTCCTGATATTCCGGCGCCGAATGGGTGTGCACGTAAGAGATGTTCACCGCTTCGGCGGGCAATTGGTATTGCTGCGCTGCGCGGGCCCGGATGCGGTCGGTGACCTCCCGGTCCAGCCCAATCAGCTCTACCGTTACCCACAGCACCCTGCCACCATCCGCCTCCAGTGCCAGTGCTGTTGCCCAAAGTTCGTCCATAATACCCGTCGCCTGCTGGGTGCGGATTGCGTGGCCCATCAGGTAGCAGGGGAAAAAGCTGCCGCGCGGCGTAATGGGGGCGCGGGCTGTACTTACTTTTGTCATTGTCATACTTTGCCTTTCTAACAAAACAAAAGGCCGTCGTTACAAACACGGCGACCTTTTGCGGGTTTTTACCTGAATTACGAGCAAATGCCGAACGCGCCCAGAAGAATGGCAACGACCATTACGATCCAGACCATCTTGCCGGAGCTCATCTTTTTGATGCCAAGGCCCCAATAGATCAGTGCTGTGAACAAAACATTGCCAAATGCCGGCAAGATCATATTCAGCAGATCGCCAAGGCTTTGGGTCAACTCGCCGACTGTCCACGAAAGCGAGATGTTGACATGTACGGTGGAGGCCACCATCGCGCCGACCACTATCAAGCCCAGAATAGAGCAGACATCGGTCAGGTTTTTCAGCGAAGAGCTTTTTGAAGTGATGAACGAAAGGCCCTGATCGTATACCGTGTAAGCAAGGCGCCAGAAAACCAGCCACATTGCAACGCCAACGGCTTCTGCCAACACCCAGCCAAAAATGCTGCCCTGCATGGCCTGATAGCCGGCGATTGCGCCCATAACGGTGGGCAGCAAAATCCAGATGATTGCATCACCAAGGCCGGCAAGTGGGCCCATCAGGCCGGTGCGAATATCAACCGCCGTTTCGGTGGCGTGCTCGTCGCGGGTGGATTCCACTGCAAGGCAGGCCATCATGATCAGGTTGCCAAACCAGGGGTGTGTGTTGAAAAATTTGAAATAAGATTTATACTTTTCGCTCAGCAACTTATCATCGTCGCCATAGATTTTTTTCATGGCGGGGTGCATTGCCCATACCCAGCCGCCGGACTGCATCGTCTCATAATTGAAGCATACCTGACGCCCCATGACATAACGGGTGAGTGTTCTGGTCAGGTCTTTTTTCGTCAATACCGAATTCTTCTCACTCATCTTCGTTGTCACCTCCAGCAGTTGCAGCCAGTGCAAGTTTGGCATTTTCCTCTTTCAGTTGGAAAATGAACACACAGAAAACGGTACCAAGCAGAGCAACCGCAAGGATGCTCAGGTTGAGATAGGCCGCCAGTACAAAACCGAACAGCAGAAAATAGCCGTATTTCTTCATGGGCAGGTACTTCAGCAGAATGGCAAAGCCAAGCGCCGGCAACATGCCGCTGGCAACGTTAAGGCCAGCAGACAGCCATACGGGGAAATTGTTGACCATCAATTCCACATAGGTGGAGCCGACCGTCATCAGCAGCAGGATGGGCAGCGCACACAACAGCGTGAACGGTACCTGAGACAGCCACACCCAGCGGCCCATACCCTTCCAGTCCTGTTTGTCCGAGCAGGCCATTGCCTTATGGATAAAGAACGAACCGGTCATTTTGCCGATGACATCCATCTGAACGCCCAATGCGGCAACGGGCACACCAATGGCAACCGCAGTTGCCAGCGCCGTAGTGCCTGTTTGGCCCATCGCAATGGCAAACACGGTACCCGCAGCGGCACCCATATTGTAATCCGGCACCGAAGACCCGCCGTAACCGCCGATACCAAGGCTCATCAGGCACATTTCGCCGCCAATCAGCAGGCCTGTTTTGACATCCCCCATAATGAGGCCGGATGCAAGGCCCACAAACACGACAGCTGCATAAGCAATGATTTGCAAGTTATACTTCTGCCATGTCAAAAATGCCACAAGCAAGGTCATCAAAATGATTTGCAGTGGAGTAAACATGATTTTCTCTCCTTTTTTCTGTCAAATTTTTCAATCCAACATCCGGCCAACGTCAGTCTCTGCGTCGTCCGGCCGAAAACGCGCGGTAATTTTAATCCCCGCGTCCCGCATCTCTCGCAGCATCTCCTTTTCTTCTAGGGAAACGCGCACTGTTTTGTCCAGTACCGTCAAATCCCCCTTATTCTGTGTCACATTGCCAAGGTTCACCTGTTCAAAAGACACCCCCGCTTTAAAAAGCTCATGTGCCCACTTGACATATCTGCAAATGACAAACACCTTTTGCGCGGCATAGTTGCCGTTTTGGATGTTTGCCGCCGCCTTGGCGGGGTCCAATACGGAAAGTGAAACCCCCGCCGGGCAGGCCATCTTTAAAGAGGCGCGCACAATATCGTTGGTCGGTGCGGCGGTGTCTACTACCATCGCCCTTGTCGCGCCCGATTTTGGCACCCAGTCCGTCGCTACGATCCCGTGCAACATACGATCGTCAACACGCACATGAATGATCCCGTTCGCCATTCTTGATTCCTCCGTTTTTTAACCCCGTTTCTTGCAGCGGGTTATTTACTTCGTTTCATTAGCTGATTGAGCCACACCGGCCGCGTGGATTTTTTTTGGCGTGTACAGCACATTGCCCTCTTTGCCGTCCAGGCGCCTGCCCTTTGCATCCACTGCAAACGCACGGTAAGCAACAAGGCCCATCATCTCGGTGCGCACCGCATCATCGGTGCCCGCCAGTATCTTGTCACAAGCTTCAATGCAGTCTTCCAGCACAGAACAAGGCGATTCAAAGGCGCCGTGCTCGCGCAACACTTGATCGTAAAGCGGCTCATATTGCCTCATATTTAGCAAATTTGCTCGATAATCCTCGATATTTGTCGATTCTGGGAGGCACAAAAGCACCCCTACCCCGCACGCATCCCCCAACATGATGGTGCGGTCCTGCACATTCAGCACAGCCAGTATGCCGCTGGTATGCCCGCGCAGTGCCAGCAGTTTCAGTGTAACGCCGCCCAGATCAAACATCTGCCCGTCCTGTAATGGCAAAAACTCGCCGGTAAACGGGGGAATAAAATCTTCGTCTGCCAACTTCGCAAACAACTGCGGGGCACTGTGCTGTATTGCCTCTTTTCTCTTTTCTACCAAACTGTGCTCTTTGGCAAGTGCAATATCCACGTGGCTCATGTAGACTTGTTCAAACTGACCGGCACCCGCTACGTGGTCCAGATGACCGTGGGTGATCAATACAATCAGGGGTTTTTCCGTCAACGTTTTGATGTATCCTTTCAAATCCCCTATTCCGTAGCCGGTATCAATGAGCGCCGCCCTTTCGGCGCCTTCTACCAAATACATACATACGTCCCCCGCCCCACGGATACGCCGTGTGCTGGGGCTGACCTGCTCTTGCGTGAATTTAACCAATCTCTACACTTGCCTTTCGTCAAAGCCTCTCAAAAACATCCTGCCAATCTGCCAGTGGTTTTGATGTGCTTTCATCATAGCATGATTGGATTATCCATTCAATATTTTTTTGGATTAAATATTCAATAAACATTTTCAGGATTACTTGTGCATTTTATCTAATCAGTGTCATTTATTTGTAAATTTATTTGTGTTTTGCACCCTGTCACTGTATAATATAAGTATTCCAATGAAACGGAAAAATCTTTGTTTTAGCCCGTTTTTGGGATGAATCATTCACGAGCGAGGGTCTACAACATGAATATATTTGACCAAATGGAGTTGTGTAAAGCTGATTTTACCCCACGCGAGCGTGAGATTTACGAAATTTTTCGCTCAGAGCCCGATGTGATCTCCCAAAATACCACCGTTGCGATTGCGGCGCGGTATGGCATTGCACAAAGTGCGATTAGCCGGTTTTGCCAAAAGATTGGTTTTAACAGTTTCAGCGATTTTCGTATGTCCCTTGCGCTGTCGCTCGCCGCACACTCTTTTAGGGACAGTGCCGCACCCCCGGATGAAAAAAGCGATTGGCAAATGACCGATTATATTTGTGATTTGGTGCGCAGCACAGGGCATATGGTGGGGGACGAAACCTTGCGCCGGTTGTCGAGCAAAGTTATTGAGGCCGACCATATTTATGTCACCGGCACCGCGCGCAGCAGCATCCCCGCGCAACTGCTGGTCAGCCTGCTGGTACAGCTGTGCCAGCCCAGCTATTTTATTGAGCCGGGGCTTGAAGTAGAAACCTTACATATTATGAAAAACAGCGATCTTGTTATTTTGTTTTCATCACAAAACCCGACCCATAAAGAGTTTTTGGATATGGCGGCAGGGCTTTCGCAGGGACACCGCCCCTCTACGTTGCTTGTCACCCATTCGCCCAAACACCCGGTAAGTAAAATGGTGGATGATGTTGTGGTGCTGCCCATCTGGGCTTCACTGCACTACCCTATCAGCATTGAATCCACTACTTCCTGCAATGTGTTTTGCAGTTTATTGTCTGCGCAGCTTACTAAGGACCTTGCCGGTGCCCCTGGACAGCAATAACGTTTTATTTTACGCGAAATACCTCTATTTGCACAGGGCCTGCACGGCCCTGTTTTTCATTTTATAAGTTAGCTGTTTCTAACTTTTTTAAAAAAGGGGTTGACATTCTTTTTGTTTGTAACTATAATGGTTACAAACGGAGGGATAAAATAAATGTATTCCAGTAAGCTTTCGGTCAGTATCCATATCCTATGTTTGGTTGCATTGCACCCGGATGGGCCGATTACCTCCGATTGGATCGCCGGCAGCATCCATACCAACCCCGCGCTGGTACGCCGCTTACTTGTGAAGCTAAAGCGCGGGGGGCTGATTAAAACCCAAACCGGTATGGGGGTCACCAGCCTTGCAAAGCCCGCGGGCAAAATTTCTTTATTAGAGGTTTTCCGTGCGGTGGAAAGTGAGCAACGGCTGTTTGATATTCATACCGACACCAATCTCGCCTGCCCCGTGGGGGCAAAAATAGAACAAGTTTTAACCACGACCTATCAAAAAATGCAAACCAACTTGGAGCACGAGCTTGGGGCGGTACACCTGTCGGAGCTTGTGACACTCTTTTAATGAAAGTGAGATAGACCAATGAAAATTGCTGTAATTGGTGCCACCGGCATGGCCGGCAGTGCAATTTATAAAGAAGCCATGGCACGTGGCCACGAAGTGACTGGTATTGTACGCCATGCCGAACGCGCGGCTGAACTATTGGGCAAGGATGCAAACGTGCTGCAAAAAGATGCGTTCACGCTGACCAAAGAAGATTTGGCCGCTTTTGACGTTGTCGTCAGCGCGTTTAGCGCACCGCCCGAAAAAGCATACTTACACATTGACCTAAGCGCAAAGCTGGTTGCAGCGCTGCGCGAAACCACCCGCCCGCGGCTCTTCTTTATTCTGGGCGCCGGCAGCCTGCTGGACGAGCACAACAAACCGTTTGTTGAAACCATTCGCAACCTGCCCGGTGCGGCGGCATGGGTGTCCATCCCCGAAAACCAGGCAAAACAGCTTGCGTTTTTGCAGATGATTGACAATGTCAACTGGGTTGGCGTTTCCCCCTCGGCAGATTTTCATGCCGGCGAAGCCACCGCCCCGGTACTTGGCAAAGACCACCTGCTTACCGCGAAAGACGGCCAGTCGCACACCACCAGCGGTACCATGGCAAAGGCCGTTTTGAACGAAATTGAAACCCCGTCTGTTTTTAATGCACGCTTTACCGTGTCGGACTAAACAGACTTCGTATAAATAAAAAACAACATTATTTTTCATAGAACAGAAAGGTGAAAACTCATGAGCAAAACAATTGGTATTTTCGTAGGCAGCCTGCGCAAAGGCTCGTACAATAAAACAATCGCAGAGGCCATTGCCTCTTTCCTGCCCACCGGCTATGAAGGCCGCATCATTGAAATTGGCGATTTGCCGCTGTACAACCCGGACCTTGACGATGCAGGGACCCCGCCCGTATCATGGCAGCGCCTGCGCGATGAAGCCCGCCCGCTGGATGGCGTGCTGTTTGTCACCCCGGAATACAACCGCTCGGTACCTGCCGTGCTGAAAAACGCGTTGGATGTCGGCTCCCGCCCGTATGGCCAAAGCGTATGGGACGGTAAGCCCGGTGCCGTGGCCAGTGTTTCGCCCGGTGGCATTGCAGGCTTTGGCGCAAACCATCACCTGCGCCAGTCGCTTGTGTTTTTGAATGTGCTGACCCTGCAACAGCCGGAAGCATACATCGGCAACGTGATGTCGTTTGTGGATGAAAACGGTACGATCACTAGTGAAGATACCAAAGGCTTTTTGAAGAGCTTTGCCGAGGCGCTGGCGAGCTGGGTCGATTTGATCGGCTCTCGCAAATAAGCACATTGCCCCCCCTTACGGGGCATTCTCACTCTCGTTTTACTACTCTATTTCTCTATTACTACCAACAAAGGGCTGGGGCCGGCAGTATCTACTGCCGGCCCCAGCCCTTTGTTATATCCACCATTATTCCAAGGATGGTTCACCCATAATTTCACCGATATGCAGCGGCACCCCGCGCCCGCGCAGGGTGGGCTGTACCGCCGCTTCGCCCGCCGCCGCGGCAATGCCCGCGGCTTCCCCCGTTACCGCAGCAGCGGGGATCACCCGCGTGACATCCCACAGGTCATCCTGCACGCCGATGCAGCGCCCGGCAGCCCAAAGGTTGCGGTTTGTCACCCCTTGCAGGCTGCCAAGCGGCAGCTCATACACGGTGCCGGGTTTGCGCCAATCCGCCACAAGGCCCACACTGTCACTTTGCAATGTATTGGCAATGCTTTGCCCCGGCTGGCTTGCCCCCACAAGGCGGCGCGTCATGCGCAGCTGCGGCAGTGTGGGCAAGGTCGTCAGTGCATGGGCATCCGTCACGCCGCCTTCAGCTAAAAACGCACGGCGCTGCACCTCATGTGCGCGGCCAAGCGCAGCACTGAGCTGCCATGGGTCCAGCCCGTCAAAAATCTCGCCGCCAAGCTGTGCGGCTGCGGGCTCATGCAGCGCAGCGTGTTCGTCGCTTTCGCCCAAAATATGCAGGCGGTTTTGCCCGCCAAGCAGGCTGTAATACCACGCTGTCAACCGGTTTTTCTGTGTGCAGCGTGCCATTTGTTCCCCCGCAAGGTGGCAGATCGTCGCGTCCCCGGTGGCATCTACCACCGCATTTACCCGTAGCGCAGTGCGGCCCGCACTGTTTTCCAGGATCAAGGCATTTACATTGCCCCCGCTTTGCGGGGCCGCGCACACCGTGCTGCCGTATAAAATGCGCACCCCTGCTTCTCGCAGCAGTTTTTCTGCCGAAAGGGCGAATAGCTGTGGGTCGTACTGCACTTTCATACGCTGCTTGCTGCGCGCCGCGACAGAATGCGGGCGAAGCCACTTGTCCGGTACCCGCCCCGCCGGGCCATGGCAAATAGACAGCCAAAACAGCTCGTCACAAATGCCCCTGCTCACCTGCCTGCCGCGTCCGTCGCACAGCGGCAGATAAATTGCAATCAGCCCCAAGGTGGCAAGGCCGCCCAGCAGGTACTCGCGCTCAACCAACACCACATCTGCCCCAAGGCGCGCGGCAGAAAGTGCTGCGGCAATGCCCGCAATGCCACCGCCCGCTACCGCCACATCACACTGCGCCAAAACGGGGGTTTGCAATGCTTCACTAAAATATTCCATCGTTTTACCTCTGCCCCAGCAATGCCGGGCAAAAATGGCGAACCGCACTGGTCAACGGGCTATCATCATGGCCCGCACAAACAAACGTCGCATATTGTAATACCTCTTTGGCGGCGCTGGCCGGCACCGCTGTGTAACGCGCCTGCCGCAGCATCGGCATATCGTTTGCGCTGTCACCCAACACCAGCACCCGGCCGGGTAAAATGCCCTGCCTTTTTGCAAGCCAAAGAATGCCGTGCCACTTGCTTGTGCCGCCGGGGCCAATCTCTGCCACACCGATTTTGGTGTAAAGCGAAAGCGCACAATCTGCAAACTGGCTTTGCAGGTCAACAAAATCCGCCTCGTGCAAACCTTGCAACGCCAGCTTTGCAACTGTTAGCGCCGTCGGGTCTTTCAGCTCTTCCCGCAGGCCAAACCCGGTAAAGGGCTCGTCTTTTGTACTCATGCGAAACGTGTGCCGCGCCAAATCCACCCGCGGGTCCTGCTTGCTAAAATAGGGCATTTTGTCTGTTTGCACAGAATAAATGAGGCTGCGCTGTGCGCAAAAGCCATACAACCGCCGCAACTGCCCGGTTGTAAAAGCAAATGCCTGCAATGGCTGCTGGGCATCAACATCCCAAACCAGCGCGCCATTGCAGGCCACTGCCAGTGGCATTTGCAGTTGCCGCGCATACCGGCTGCAAAAAGCAGGGTGCCGCCCGGTTGCAAAATAAACGGGCACCCCTGCCATTTGCAATTTTTTTACCGTCTCGGTATCCTGCCCGCTGACTTTTTGACTGCTGTTCAGCAGGGTACCGTCCAAATCAGTGAATATCGCATCAAAACAAGGTGTTTGCATGGGTTTACCGCACCACAATCAAAGTTGTTTTGCCTGCGATGCAGCCGCCGCAGGTATACTCTAACTCGTAATTTTCAGGGTCAATGACGACCATGGGCGAAATGGGAGACAAGTTTGCCTTGCGGCAGCGCTTAAGGTCGAGCTTCATCAGCTTTTCGCCCTGTTTAACCTGTTGCCCCTTTTGCACATAGCAGGTAAACCCTTTGCCCGCAAGGTCTACCGTGTCAATGCCGATGTGCAGCAAAATTTCCACATCCCCTGCGGCGGCAAGGCAAACCGCGTGCATGGTGGTGGCAATCGCGGTGATCACCCCGTCGCACGGGGCTACCACAAGGCCGTCTACCGGGTCAACCGCCACCCCTTTGCCCATTACGTCGGTGGCAAATGTCTCGTCTGGCACCTGTGCCATTGGGATGCTATTCCCGCTCATCGGTGCTTTTAATTCCAGCATCGTCTTTTTCTTCCCCTTCCAATATTGGCCGCAAAAAGCCGCCGTTTTTTTGAAGCAGTTTTGCGGCCTTTGCGCTGTTGACCCCTTTAGCCAGCATGACCGCTGCAAGCTTTACGCTGCCGTGCGCCTGTTGCAGCGCCGCTGCCGCCTCCTCGCTTGTTGTCTGTGGTACAATTTGCTGTAACATGTGGCGGCTGCGTTGTACCAGCTTTTCATTACTTGCAGTTAAATCCACCATATAGTTGCGGTACACCTTGCCCATGCGCACCATGGCACCGGTGGACAGCAGGTTTAATACGGTTTTTTGCGCCGTGCCCGCTTTCAGGCGGGTCGAACCGCTGAGCGCCTCCGGCCCAACCACCACCTCAATGGCGATGTCACTGTACTTTGCCAACTCGCTGTTTTGGTTGTTGGTGACGCACAGGGTGGCGGCGCCCCAGCGCCGGGCCGCCTGCAACGCACCAATGCAATAAGGGGTGCGCCCACTGGCGGCAATGGCACACACCACGTCGCTTTGGGTAATATCATACGCCGCAAGTTGGGCCTGCGCAAGCTGCGGGTCATCTTCAGCGTTTTCTACCGCTTTGCGAATTGCGGCATCGCCACCGGCAATCAGGCCGATCACCCTATCAAATGGCACCGAAAAAGTGGGCGGGCATTCAGAAGCATCTAAAATGCCAAGCCGCCCGCTGGTGCCCGCGCCGACGTAAAATAGCCGCCCGCCGAGCTGCATCTGCTGCACGATCAAATCAATCGCGCTGGCAATGGCCGGTGCCGCAACGTCTACTGCGTCGGTGATAGTGCGGTTTTGGTCGTTGATCAGGCGCACCATGTCAAGGGTCGGCAGCAGGTCAAGCTGTTCCGTCGCCGGGTTGCTGGCCTCTGTGGTAAGCTGTGCAATTTGCTGTTCAAGCTGCTGCATTTTTCTCTCCCTTCTTCACCTGTATTGCTGTGCACGGGCTTTTTTTTGCCCGTGTTGTCGGGTATAATAAAAAAGAGGTGATTCTGTTGAGCTGTAAAGACAAAATTGAAGTCTACGCGCCTTCTTTCACCAAGTCGGAAAAGGTCATCGCGCAGTACTTGCTGGATAATACCGAACACGCCTTAAAGTTGAGCATTCACGAAATTGCGCAGGAAATCAGCACCTCGGCTTCGTCTATCACACGCTTTTGCCATAAGCTGGGCTACGACAATTTTAAAGCGATGCGCTTTGACCTTGCCCCTGCGGCGGACGAACTGGCGGTGGATGATTTTCGCCGCGTGATGGGCTGGTTTACCAACACCGAGGACCTTGTAAAAAACTACCTGATGGGCATGAACGACGTGTGCAGGCAGGCGTTGCAGCTGAATAACATGAAGTCGATTCAAGAGCTGGCACAGCTAATCTATGACGCCGACACGATTTACCTGTTTGGCATCGGCGCCTCATCCATCATTGCGCACAACTTAGAAGAAAAGCTGGTCAAGCTGCGCAAACGCTGCAATTTCCACCAGGATTCTGACTTTGGGGTACAGGTGGCCAACAGCGCCACCAGCCGCGACCTTGCGATTGCCATTTCGTACAGCGGCATGACCGAGGATATTTTGCGTGCCGCGCGCAATGTGCGCAAAAACGGCTGCCCTGTGGTGGCGATGGTGCGCCAAGGCAATTCACCGCTGCGCAAGATGGCAGATTATGTGATCTCGGTGCCCAATGTCGAACAGGTCACCCGCATCACCTCGCTGTTTCCCCGCTATGCCCAGCTGTTTTTAATTGATATTTTGTTTTTGAACATTGCCCAGATTATGGGCATTGACCCCAGCGATATTTTGAAAGAGTACCGCAGCATCATGCGCCCGCCGGATGATGAGCGCCCGTTTCACCGCTAAGCGGCAACTGCCTGCCGCATTCGGCAAAGCTGCGGTACGCCGCAAACCCGTGGCGGGTATACAGCCGTGCCCCCGGTGCGTCGGTCGTCATAAAATACGCAAGGTACAACCCCTCGCAGGACATATCGTACAGCATCTCGCAAAGCAAAATGCTGCCCAGCGAAAGGTTGCGGCAATCTGGCCGCACCCCAAACGGGCCAAACCGGCAGGCCTGCCCGCCCATGCCGCGCCCGGCAAACCCGGCGATCTGCCCTGCGGGGTCGATGCAAAGCCATGTCTGCCGGCACAAAGAGCCCTGCTGTGACAACTGCTCGGCATTGTGTACCCAGCCGGCGGTAAACCACTGTTTTAAAAACGCAATCAGTTCGCCTGCCCGGCTGCCGGGGCACCGCAAAAAGCGGTAACCCAGCGCCTCGGCATGCGTTCTTTTTTTTTGCACTTCTTCGGGCACTGTATAACTGAACAGCGTGCGTGCCATGGCTGTGTGCTGCGCGCCAAACTGGTAGCCGCGGCGGCGCAGCAAATGTTCTGCCGCGGCATACTGCGCGGTATCGACCCCCGGCATAAAGTAGCCGGGGCTGTAGAGCCCCACCACCAACTGTGTGACACCGCGCAGGGCAAGGCGGTTTTCCAGCTCTGCCAGCAACCCGTCTGCTACCCCTGCCCTTTGTGCGCCGGGTACGGTGCCAAATGCCAGCAGCCAGCCGGTACCCTGCTGCAACCCGCGTTCGTAATAAGGTACCCGGCGCACAATGCCCACGGCAAAGCCCAGCAGGCTACCCGCTGCTTCGTGCAGCAAAAACAGTGCCGGGTCAAAATTATCGTCGCAAAGCAGCTGTGTGCGCAGCTTATCCTCCGTCAGCTTGTCTGCCGTCAGCGTTTCATTCCAAAGGATGGTCACCGCGGCAAGGTCGGCTGTTTCAAATTGTCGTATCATCCGTCTGCTCCCCTGTCACCGGCTTTAACCTAAAATCTTTTCCGGGGCAAAGCAGCCCCAGCTTCCATAAATCCGCCTCAATTACCCTGCCCACACGGTTTTGCAGCGGTGTTGCGGGCCGGCTGGCACGCAGCACCTGCAACTCGCCGGAATAGCGCAGCGCGTTGCGGTTGCACACCATCACATCCCCGCGCAGGCGCGGCCCGGCAGGGCGCACGGGCACCGGCTGCCCAGGTGCTGCCATTTCGCGCGAAGTCTGCGAGCGCACGGCCCACGCCGCTTCATCCGGCCGGGCATGGTGCGGGCCGGCAAAAGCAATCTGCTGCTCCTGCGCCGGTACCCCGTCATCTGGCTGCACCCGCAGCACCGGCACCCCGCCGCGGCAGGCAAGGGCCACCCCGGCCAGCTCGTCTTCGCTTGCAAACGGGTCACCAATCAGCACATCGTCAATCACCCCGGTAGCAACCAGCCGAAGCGCCGCTTCGCCCGGGTGCAGGGTGCGGTATGCTTCCACCGTGGGCAGGCCGCAAGCAAGCGGCAGACGGGGCGCGTGGTGGGCTGCCACACAGGCCGTCACCGGGATGCCAAAAGCCGCATACTGGCGCGTGCGACGCAACAAAAAGCCCAAAGAAAGCCCGCTTTCGGGCAGCGGGTAATAGTTGTGGTGCCCCCGCAGCCGCAAATTTGGGTACTGCGCGCGCAGCAGCTTCACCTGATGCTCTACCTGCTGCCGGGTCAACACCGAGGCATTGAGCATCAGCCCCGGCAAGCCCAGCTGCCCCACCAGCCGCAGCATCTCCTGCGCATCAAAGCCAAAATCCATACGCACCCAGTCGGGTGCAAGGGCGCGCAGTGCAAGCCGCCGGGGTTCATCGTCCAGTAGTGCAGTTGCCACCGCGCCGGATACATCCAGCGAAACCTGCATGCCCCGCGCATGTGCAAACCCGGCAATGCGGCCCAGCACCGCAAGGCTTTTTGCAAAGCCCAGCTCTGGGATGTGCAGCGAGCTGAACACTTCCCCGCAGCCAAGGGCGTGTGCCTGCCCAAGATAGGCATCAATGCGCGCTTCGTCCGCTTCGCTGCCATCGGGGAAGACCGCAACGCCAAAGGTGTACTGTTTCATTCTGCGCCCCCTTTTTTAGGATGGTTTACCCGCGGCCGTCTACCGGCAGCGGGTGCCAGCTGCACAAAATACGGCAGTTGCCGCGCACACTGAACGCGCGCACGCTGGCGGGCAGTATCACGGTGCGGGTATACGGCAGCGGGTACTGCTTGCCGTCTGCGACCAGCACCGCGTCACCCTCCACCGCTGTCAGCACCTGGTACGTATTGCCCTTTTGCTGCTGCCACTCATCGGCAATATCCACAATGTCGGCGGCAAACAGCGGGTGGCGTATCGCACTGCGCACACTGGCCCCGCCCGCCGGCCTTGTGCCCGGTGCAAAATGGTGCAACTCGGGCTCTAGCGCAGGGTCCAGCACATCAAAGCTTTTTGCCAGATGCAGCGGCCTGCCGCGCCCATAATCGCAGATGCGGTAGGTGATGCCGCCAAAGCTGCCCACCTCAATGGCAAGCATGTCCTTGCCGCAGGCGTGCAGCATGCCGCAGGGGATCAGCACAAAATCGCCCTGCTGTACCGGCACTTTGCGCACATAACGGTCAATTTGGTCCTCCTGCGCCGCTTTGCGCAGCAACTCGACATCCTGCGTTGTGGTGCCAGCCACCACATAAGCACCGGGCTTTGCCTCTAAAATGTACCACGACTCCGACTTTTCGCGGTCATGCTCGTTGTTCACCGCATACGCTTCGCCGGGGTGCACCTGAATGGACAGGTCCTCTACCGGGTCCATATAGGCCAGCCGGATGAGCTGTGTTTCGGGGTCGTCGCCCATCAACTCCTCGTGGTGTTCGTCAATCAGCTGCCGCAGGCTCTGCCCCGCATAAGTGCCGCTTTCCACCACGTTTTCGGCACCGGGGTAGGCGCAAACCTCGCGGGCAATGCCAATGGGCTTACCCGGCTGCGCGCTTACCCCGCGCAGCGCCGCAAGGCGGGTGCCGCCCCAAATGCTGGGCAGGTAGTTGGGCTTTGGGAAAATGGGTTCCATCATTCCCCCTCCTTCTCCCACACAATTTCGCCGTCTCGTTTAAAGCAGCGGTACGGGAAAGGCTTTACCTCAATAATTGCGTGGTCCTGCTTGGTGGCGGGCAAACTGCAAGCCGCCACGGCAAGCACTTCGTCGCCGCTGTTGATGATGCGGTGCGCGTAGTGGCCGCTGATGTAATGCAGCGAGCCGGGGTAGACCTGTTCGGCGTAAAAATCGTCCGCGCCATCCCAAAACAGCAGGTAGCCGGTACCGGCAAGGCCGTAATAGTACTCGTCACAGTTGGGGTCGATATGGAAATGCCCGTGGGTCATGGCGCACTCGCCGTTTACGGTAAACGGGTTGATGTAAGTAATGCCCCATTGCAGGTTGCCCATCACAAAATCCTTGCGGTGAAAATTCTGGTTTGCCACCCGGTAGGCAATGCCCTCCGGGTCAAACTCTTTCAGGGCTTCTTCGTATTTGTATACGCCGCCCAGCTCGCTGTATTTCTTTTCGCGCCACACGACATTTTGCCCGGACAGTGTGCAATCCCCCGTAAACTGCTGCACGGCCTTGGGCTCTCTGATCCAGTCGTTCATTCTTCTTCCCCCTCAATGCCAAACTGCGCTTCATAGCCCTCTTTCAGCATGGTCTTATGCACCACGCAGGGCTGGTAACCGGTGTTTTCAATCACATAATCGGTGATCGACGCGGGCACGACCACGATGTCCAAAAATTGTTGGTCATAGTAAAAATCCGGGTTTGATTTTGAATATACCCGCACGCTTTCACCATCCACCAGCGTCAGCACGGTAAACTGCCCGTTGTTTGAAAACTCGGCTTTGGCGTGGGTCTCCATGAATACATTTTTGGTCATGTAATACATCAGGTCGGTCTTGCCCAGAATAAACTGCTGCCAGCCCTCGCCCTGCCCGTCCGGGATGGGGTCAAATGCAATGTTCTCGCGCACCCAGCCGGTATCGCGCTCGGTGTGCAGCGCCTTTTCGCCCATTGCGCTGTGGATGGGCCGCCGGTTGCCGTCGGTGTCCACCCGGTTATAGTCGTACATTTTATAAGTGTACGAGCCGATGGTCAGCGAGCCCAGCTCTAAAATCAGCTGGCCGCGGCCCGAAGCGTGGATGGTACCGCCGGGCAGCATGATTTGCCGGCCGGGGGCAGAATCGAGATGGTTGACATATTTCATATAGTCTACCTCTTTGCCATCCTGTTCCGACTGCTTGATGAGCCCGATGAATTCTTTCGGGTCCTGCCCTGCGCGGAAACCCACAAATGTTTTGGCCCCGTGGGCGGTTGCAATGACATAATAGGCTTCGTCCTGGCTGCCCTTTTCGCCATACATACGGGTGCAAAGGCTGTGCTCTGGGTGTACCTGCACCGACATATTTCCGTCTGAATGGTAGGTGTCGTCGTAGTTGAACCGAATGGGGAAATACCCCTTGAACGACTTGACGCACTGCGCCCCCATCATTTGGGACGCACATTTTTGGATGAATGTGAAAAACGGGAATTCTACCAGTTTGCCCGCGGCGTCCACCACGACACTGACCTCCATCGGAATCATGTCAAACACCCAGGCAATATTTTTATATTCCATGGGCAGGCGGCGCGCCTTGCGGATGAATTCGCCGCCCCAGATGCCCTCAAGGTACACCGGCTTTGTGCGAAACGGGTACTGCACCAGTGTGCCCAAAATGTCGGCCATAGTCTTGCCGGTCATTAAAATAAAATCTGCGTCATGGTCTGCGGCAATATAATAAGCAAGCCGGTCGCTGTTCAGCAGGGCTTTGCGGTTTTTCAAAATAATTTCAAAATCAACATAATAGTTGCGGCGCATCAGCTCTTTAAATGGGCGCGGTGTCTGGTCGCCCACGTTAATAAGCCGCCCCTCCCTTGCGCGGATTGCCGCGGTTTTGGGTGTCACATCAAGGTAAATGCACACCTGTACCACGTTTTGCAGCGGGGCCGAAGTGCTGCCAAACCCGCTGAGCAAAACCACGGTGCCCGCAGGTACCACAGCAAGCTTGCCTTGCAGCGCCGCCAGCTTTTGCGCGTCAAAAAAGTCGGCAAAGCTGCCCTCAAACAGCCGCCCAAACAGCAGCACGGGGTCTTCGTCATAGTTCAGCGGCAGCGATTCCCGCAGCATTTCGTCCAGTTGCGCCACCGGCTTATACACTTCGTCCATCGTATGGCGCACCACGTCAACGCCCCGCTGGCGCAGGTTTTGGGCCAGCGCACCGCACAAATCGTCAAACTGGGCCGACGCGTACCCGTCAACGGCAACCACAACACCGCCGGTTTTGCTGCGTGCCGCCAGCTCTTTTGCAAGCCGGGCCGCTGCTGCCACGGTGCCAAAGGTCAAATCGTCAATCGCGCTTTGGGCAAGGTGCGGGTGGTTCACCGCATGGGGGTCATCGTAGGCAAGGGGCTTAAACATAAAACTCATACTTCATCAATTTCCTTTCCAGGGCAAATAAAAAAAGGCCGCCCCGCCCCTGAATGGGAGGGGGCGGCCCTGCTAGACAAACTTTAGCCGCACAGACCTTAATTTTCTTCCTCGAAGTTGTTGAGGTTTTGCTGCTTTGCGCCAACAGCATAGGTGAACAGGAAGCCGCAGAGAATCGAAATCAGGTAGCCGATCAGGTAAACCACCGGGTTGATGTTGACCAGCGTGCCCAAAATGCCTGACACGTTAATGGTGATGGCCCCCTGCTTAAAGAACCCAAGGAACATACCGCCCACGGCGGCACCGGCGCATGCCGTGAAGAACACACGGCCCAGCGGCAGCGACACACCGAAGATCAGCGGTTCGCCAATGCCCAAAATACCTGCGGGCAGCCCGCCTTTGACCGCGCGGCCAAGCCCCTTGTTTTTGCGGTACTTGACAAGCAGCGCAATGGCAGCGCCAACCTGGCCGCCGCCCGCCATTGAGTTAAAGGCGTACAGCGGGGTGTAGCCAAGGGTTTGAATCAGGGTTGTATGCACCGGGATGAGCCCATGGTGCATGCCGGTCATGACCAGCGGCAGGAACGCGAAGGCAATCACAGCGCCGCCGATGGGGCCCGCCGTATTGAACAGCCACAGCAGTGCGGTGGTGATGATGTCCATTACAAAGCCAAGCACCGGCTGCAACACAAACATGGTCAACAGGCCAACGACCACAATGGCGCCAAGGCTGGGCAGGTGTACTTTCAGTGCATCCGGGGTGCGTTTTTTAATCCAGCGCTCTACAACGGCAATCAAAGCACCTGCTGCCAGTGCAGACAGGGTGCCACCACGGCCATTGGTAAAGGTGAGGCCCAAAAAGCCCATCGACGCACCGGCAAGGCCGCCGAGGTTGATGACGATGCCACCGGCAACGAGGCCAAGGTACGGGTTGCCGCCCATGACCTTACAGGCCGACATGGCAACCGCGATGTTGAGGTAAGTAAAGAACGTGCCGCACAATACCGCAAAGGCCGCCATAAACATCGACCCGCCGTCTGCAACGGCCGCGGGGTTGAAGAACTGCGAACCGGTGAGGTTGAAGATCAATACAAAAATCTGCTTAAAGCCGAACAGCAAGCCGGAGCCTGCGAAGATGGGCACCAGCGGTGCAAACACTTTGGCGAAAAATTCAAACACACCGGTGGCGTTTTTCTTTTGCATCAGTGCACCGGTATTTTCGGTCACATGCACGCCCATGGTTTTAATTTCGCCGCAAACTTCGTCTGCAACACCCGGGCCCAAAACGATTTGTGGCTCTTCGGGCGAGCCAAGCACTTTTAAAACGCTTTTTAACTTAGACAGCTCTTCGCGGTTGACTTTGCTGGCATCCTTTACGACCACACGCAGGCGGGTCATACAGTTTTCCAGTGCGGTGATATTATCCGGGCCACCCAGATATTCAAGAATCTTGCCGGAGATGGATTCGCTCATAACAACTACACTCCTTTTTTTGATTTTCATATTTTGTGGCCGGCATCGCCGGTATGTTACTTTGCATATCCGCGTTGCTTGCAAAGCAATTAATTGCAATATCAGCTTAACAAAAATGAAATTTATTTGCAATTCACAATTTGGACAAACTTTAATCCCGTAATTTAAAGGATTCGTGCTTTCACAAAATTTCATTTTTGACAACATAGCGCATAAAATCAAAAAAAATGCGTTGTTTTTGAAATTTCCTATTTTCAAAGGCTCTGTAGGGGATGTAATTTGCTTTTTTTCAAAAGTTTTTTGCTTTATTTTCTTTTCTTCTGCCCAGTATTTTAATTTTTTCAGTGGTGTTTCACCTATATTTCAAATCAGTATTTATGAAACTTTTCGTTTTCATGTTTTTTATTTTTGTACAGTTTATTTCATTTTTAAAGTTTTAGTGTCCCTGCTTTTTTGTGTAGCTCGTGCGCAATGGGCAAAAAAATAACCGCAAAAGGGCTTGCCCTTTTGCGATCGCATCTTCTGTTAATTCTGCCGCGCTACCGGTATCCTTTTAGCGGTTACCGGCAAGCAGCCTGCTGCCAATAGTACACAGCGGCTGCCCAATGGTATCCAGCAGTTGCCGGTAGCCACAATACCCGTTGTCATCCACATACATGGCCCGTTGCAGGCGCCTGCAGCCGCCATGGCACAGCGCAAGGTAGCGGCACTGGGCGCAGGGTGCAGGCAGTTCAGCCCTGCTTTGCAAAAAATTCGTGTTTTGTAGCTGTTCTGCAATCTCGTGCAGTGGCTGGCGGGCAAGGTTGCCGCCATAATAGCGGTCCAACACATAAAAGTCGCAGGGGTACACACCACCGTCCGCCTCTACAATATATTGCAGCTGGCAATCGCCATGCAACCCGCAGGCGGTCACCTCGCGGCGCACCAGCAAATTGACAATATCGTCAAACAGCTTTACGCTGATATAGTTGCCTTTTTCCACTTCGGCTTTCCACAGCGCAAAAACGCTTTGATAAAAGCTTGCAAACCGCTGCGGCGTCAGTGCCCATTCGTCCTGCCCCTCTTCCAGCCTGCCAAGGCAGGGAGTAAACTGCACATACTTTATTTTTAGTTGCAATAATGTGTTCCATATCTTTTGTGGGTGCCGCGCAAGCTCGTTTGTCAGGGTGCACAGGACGTTATACTCGACGCCTGCATCCTCCATCAGCTTTTTTGCTCTCAACACCTGCGCATAGGTACCGGCGCCGTTTTCATCCACCCGGTAACGGTTGTGCGCTTCGGCATAACCGTCTAAAGAAAGCCCCACCAAAAAGCGATGCTGCTTTAAAAACCGGCACCACTCTTCATCCAGCTGCGACCCATTGGTCTGCAACGCGTACGACACCCGCACCCCCGGGCGCGACTGCTTTGCCAGCCGCACAAACTCGGTAAAATACCCTAGGCCCGCAAGGGTTGGCTCCCCACCCTGAAACGCAACCGCAAGGGTGTCGCCGTCGCTCAAATCGCAAAACAGGTTTTGCAGCACGGCCTGCGTGGTTTCTGCCGTCATGATACCATAACTTTTTACTTCGCGCAGTGATGCAACATCTGCGTAAAAGCAGTACTTACAGCGATAGTTACACAGCCCGGAGGCTGGTTTGATCATAACGGAAACTTGTTTCATGTTACCCCCTTTGCCCGGCACCCTCTACCTGCCAGGCCCTGCGGCCGCCCCGCCGCTTTGCGCTTGTTTTTTATCAATAGTATTATAGCATGCCGCCGCTGGCGATACAATTCATGTGCTTTTTAATATGTATATCATGAATAACGTATGAATTTTTATTCGTTTTTATTGACCGGCACCCTCGCTTTGTACTATACTGAGCTTTGAAAAGAGGGATGCAGCATGACAGAGCTTGAACAGATCAGCCAACTGGTGGAACAAAAAAGTGCAGCAGCAATTGAGCTGAACCAAAAAATATGGGATTATGCGGAGCTGAATTTCCGTGAAGATAAAAGCGCACGGGCCATTGCCGATGCACTGCAGGCCGAAGGATTTACGGTAAAATACGGTGTGGCCGGCGTGCGAACCGCCTTTATTGCCACTTATGGCAGCGGCGAGCCGGTCATTGCGCTGCTGGGCGAGTATGACGCGCTGTCCAGCCTGTCACAAAAGGCCGCCTGCCCCCGCCCAGAGCCGGTGACACCCGGTGCGCCGGGGCACGGCTGCGGCCACAGCCTGCTGGGCGCGGGCAGCTTTGCCGCCGCTGCAGCACTGAAAGCCTACATTGACCAAACCGGTACCGCCATGACGGTGCGCTATTATGGCTGCCCGGCAGAGGAGGACGGCGGGGGTAAGGTCTACATGGCACGGGCCGGGCTGTTTGACGACGTGGATGCCGCTTTGACCTGGCACCCCGGCGCTATTAATGAGACCAAAGGCGTGGGCAGCCTTGCCGTGATGGGAGTGCTGTATTCATTTAAAGGCCAGACCGCCCACGCAGCTGCCGCCCCGCAGGCCGGGCGCAGCGCACTGGATGCGGCTGAGCTGATGAACATCGGCTGCCAGTTTTTGCGCGAGCACATGCTGCCCGACTGCCGGCTGCACTACGCCTTTCGCGATGTGGGCGGCACTGCCCCCAATGTGGTTCAGGCAAGTGCCAGCCTGCATTATTATATCCGCGCGCCCAAGGTCGACCAGATGTTTCAGCTGTTTGAGCGGGTAAACAAGGTCGCTGCCGGGGCCGCCACCATGACTGAAACCGAAATGGAATACCATGTGATTGACGGTTTTTCAGACTATGTGCCAAACAAAACGCTCAGCACCTTGATGGCGCAGTGCATGGCAGAGCTGGGCGCCCCCGCCTTTACCGATGCCGACCGCGCACTGGCCGCCCAGTTTGCCGGCACCGTTGGCACCGAGGAGCGCAAGGATAATTTGGAGTCGGACTGTGCCGACAACGAGCTGCCATACAGTTATTTTGACGGCAAGGTGCTGCATGAAGAGCCGCTGCCACTGTGCTACAACCCGCGCCGCCCATCCCCCGGCAGCACCGATGTGGGTGATGTGAGTTACTGCGCACCCACCGCCCAGTGCACGATGGCCACTATGGCGCTGGGCACCGGCGGGCATACGTGGCAGATGACCGCGCAGTCGAACAGCAGCATTGGCGATAAGGGCATGCTTGCCGCCGCCAAAGTAATGGCGCTCACCGCGGTGCGCGCCGCGGCGGACCCCGCGCTGTTGCAGGCCGCGCGCGCAGAGTGGCAGGCCACCTGCCCCGGCCCTTACCGCTGCCCCATGCCGGCAGGCAGCAAGCCCGAGTTTTAAACAACGCGTACGCCCTGCGGGCTATAGCCAGCAGGGCGTATTTACAACTAGAATGCTATTTGCAAAAAAGTGGCACACTGCCCAAACCAAAGGCAATGTGCCGCTTTACTGTACCATGTTAGGCCGCCTGCAAACTGACGCTGTGCTTAAAAGCTGCGCGGTGTTTTCACCTTGCGGGATTTTGCAAGGCCAATCGCACTGAACACCAGGCCGGTCACCGAAATAGAAACCGCGATGCAGCCCATAATCAGGCCCACAATACTGAAAATCTTGGCTTTCATTTTCAACGACTCCTTTCGTTATTCCTTTCTTATTATACCAGTGTTTTGTTTTGCGGGCAACATTGTTTTGCATTTCCCGGCTGTTTTACACTCGCGCACAACTTATCCTTGACAAGCGGGTCAAAAAGGGCATATTATAATGGATAATCCAATTAACGAAAAGTGAGCAGCATAGAAAAGGAGTATAAGATATGGCTTTTATTTACGACGAACCGAGCCACACTTTTGGCGAGTACTTAATTATACCGGGGTATTCTTCGTGTGAATGCGTCCCCGCGGAGGTCAATTTAAAGACCGCTGTGGTGAAATACCGCAAGGGTGAAGAAGAATGCCCCCTCACCATGAATATCCCGCTCGTTTCGGCAATCATGCAGTCGGTGTCCAACGATACGATGGCCATTGCACTTGCAAAAGAAGGCGGTATCTCCTTTATTTATGGCAGCCAGAGTATCGAAAGCGAAACGGCTATGGTGGCCAATGTAAAAAGCTACAAGGCGGGTTTTGTCATCAGCGATTCTAACATCCAGCCGGACGCGACCCTTGCCGACATCCTTGCCCTGAAAGAAAAAACCGGTCATTCCACGGTCGCCGTCACCGAGGACGGTACCGCTGCCGGGCGCCTGGTGGGCATTGTCGCAAGCCGCGACTACCGTGTCAGCCGCATGTCTGAAGACGAAAAAGTATCCTCCTTTATGACCCCGATTGAAAAGCTGATCACTGCAAACGAAGACACTACGCTGAAAGAAGCCAACGACATCATTTGGGACAACAAGCTGAACAGCCTGCCCATCGTTGACAAAAACGGCACCTTGAAATATTTTGTGTTCCGCAAAGACTATTCAGACCACAAGGCAAACCCAGATGAACTGCTGGACGCCCACAAACGTTACATTGTCGGCGCGGGCATCAACACCCGCGACTACGCCGAGCGCGTGCCCGCGCTGATTGAAGCCGGGGCCGATGTGCTTTGCATCGACTCGTCTGAAGGGTTTTCAGAGTGGCAGAAGAAAACAATGGAATGGGTACGCGGCAAATACGGCAGCACCGTAAAGGTGGGCGCCGGTAACGTGGTGGACCGCGAAGGCTTTTTGTTTTTGGCAGAGGCCGGTGCCGACTTTGTAAAGGTTGGCATTGGCGGCGGGTCGATCTGCATCACCCGCGAGCAAAAGGGCATTGGCCGCGGCCAGGCCACCTCATTGATTGAAGTGTGCAAAGCGCGCGACGAATACTTTGAGCGCACCGGCGTTTATGTGCCGGTTTGCAGCGACGGCGGCATCGTGCACGATTACCATATCACACTGGCACTTTCTATGGGTGCCGACTTCATCATGCTGGGGCGCTATTTCTCCCGCTTTGACGAAAGCCCCACCAACAAGCTGAACATCAACGGCAGTTATGTCAAAGAGTACTGGGGCGAAGGCTCGAACCGCGCGCGCAACTGGCAGCGGTATGACCTTGGCGGCGGTGCCAAGTTGTCGTTTGAAGAGGGCGTTGACAGCTATGTACCCTATGCCGGCAGCTTAAAGGACAACGTGGCGCAAACACTGGCAAAGGTAAAGCACACCATGTGCAACTGCGGTGCTATGACCATCCCTGAATTGCAGCAAAAAGCAAAGCTGACACTGGTTTCTTCGACCAGCATTGTAGAGGGCGGTTACCACGACGTTATTTTGAAGGACAAAGGGTTTACCCCGGTAGAATAATAAATTAACTAAAAGGCGGCACCGCAGTTGCGGTGCCGCCTCAGCTTGTCGAAGAACCCGGTTTACGCAGGAGCATAAACCGGGTTCTCGGTGAGTTTCAAGCCCAAAATAGCGAATGCGGCGTAAGAAAAACAGGTTCTCCATTTCCATTTAGCCAGTTTTTTGAGATTCATGGCAGCAAACTTAAGCTTCACCCAGCTTGTTACCTGAGTGAGGCCGCGATATTGTGTATAACGCATAGCGTGTTTTTCCTTAGCGTCGGCAAAGACCCGTTCTATGGTTTCTTTGCGACGCGCATACAGCTCCCGGTATTCCGGTGTGTAACGGGCATCGTCCGCCAGCTCCTCGTAATCCTTCCAAATGTGCCGCTGCACCGTCTTGATACAATCTTTGGCGTGCGTGCACAGCTGTCGGGTAGGGCAACCGGCACAGATTTTGGGATCGCTTTTGTATTCCCGATATCCCTGCCTGTTCGTCGTGGCATAGCGCAGGGGCTGGTATTCCGGGCAGAGGATGCAGTCATAGTATTCGTCATAAACATACTTCCACCACTCATGGCCGCCTTTCATGGTCATAGGTCGCTTGTAGGCTGTGGATAGTACGCGAGAATCCTCAAAAACCTTCTTGCAGATATGGGGCGTCTTGTAAGCGGCATCGGCAACGACCGTCTCAATTTCGGGAAAGGATGCGGTCACCTTGTCATATACATCGTCAAAAGCCACGCTGTCATGGACGTTGCCCGCCGTGACCACGGTTTCCAGAATGAAGCCGTTCTTGTCGCAGGCGGTGTGGGCCTCATAGGCGAACTGCCGCTTGTGCTCTCCCTTCACGAACAGGCCGCAGTCCGGGTCTGTTACACTCTTTGTCACCGTGCAGGTTTTCTTTTCCTTTTTTCGGCGGGCCAGCTTTTTTCTAGAGGTGTTGTCCCGCTTCTTTCTGCCGGATTTCGGAGGCTCCTCGTCGTCAAACGGAGCCTTGCCGTGCGCTTCCCGATCGGCATCCACCTCCGCTATCAGTTCCTGTGCATAGCGTTTGGATGCCACCGCAATGACTGCCTTTACCTGTTTCTTTGTGTTGGCGCTGGCTTTGATGTGGGTTCCGTCGATGAATACTGCTTGGGGTGAAAGATAGCCCGCGTTCGCGGTTTCCTCCAGAATCCACGCAAAGATTTGACTGACTGTTTCCTCTGTGAAGCGGTGACGAAAATTGTAGCTCACTGTGGAAAAATGCGGAGTTTCCTCCTGAAGCGTATAGCCTATAAACCAGCGATAGGCAGTGTTTAAATAAACCTCATCCGCTGTTCTGCGCAGAGAGGGCAGGCCATACAGGTGCTGGATCAGCACAATCTTCACCAGTACAACCGGGTCTATGCTCGGCCGGCCGTTGTCCTCGCTGTACAGCGGCTCGACCATCTCATACAGCCGTTCCCAGTTTACTGCTGCGTCTATTTTCCGCAGCAGATGATTCTGCGGTACCAGGATTTCCGTATCCACTATTTCCAACACGCCGCGATCTAATTTCCCTCGCTGTAACATTCCTCATCACCCATACCTATTTTACCGCTTTTAAATGAAAAAGCCCAGCTTTCGCTGGACCTTTTTCGACAGACTGAGGCGGCACCGCAGTTGCGGTGCCGCCTTTTTTGTTTTATGATAATTCTATTGCAACCAAACAACATAAAAAGACGAAAGAAGGCATTTCTTTGGCTTCACCCAAAAAGTACGACTGGCCCACATGGGTGGCCGCAATTTTAGTATTGTGTGCCGCTAGGCCGTGGCAGCTACCGGAGGCGTTTCGTTTTTTATCTGCCCCAAACACCATGTGGAGGGTACTTTATCAGCTTACGGTGCTTGCGTTGGCCGTCGTTTTATTGGTTTCGGCAAAACTGCCGCGGGCGGTGTTGGCAGGTGCATTTGGCTTTGCGGGGCTTATTTTCATCGTACAGCAAAGCAGCTCGGTGTTTGCGTTGTTCGCTGCCGGTGCTGCAACGCCCCTATACGCATTGATTATATTTTTTGCCACAGTGCCCACTATTGCCCTTTACCTGCTGTGCAGCTTGTTTGTGTTGCAAAAATCGCCGTTTGGGGCAGCTGCTGCCGTGGCAGTCGCCACTGTTTTTTGCAGCTTTGCCGCAGTCGTGCTGACCATTGCCGCCTCTGCTGGCGGCAGCATTTTTATTCTTGGCCGCCTGCTGGTACAGGTTTTGCCCAGCAGCTTGCCCGGCCTGCTGTTGCCGGTGGGGTTGCTGGTTTGGCTGGCGGGGTGGCGCAGTAAAAAACCGCCGCTGCACCCCATGCCACACTGATTGCCTGCAGGGTGGGCGCCTAGACACAAAGCATCTATTACAGAACAAAAAACAGGGGGGGCGGTTGCCCCCTGTTTTGTTGTTACAGTATTTTTTCGTATAGCCGATATTCATGCAGCCCGTACATGCCGTACCCCATATCAGCGGTGCCCACATGGCAAAAATTCTGCTTTTCGTATAACCGAATGGCCGGCTTGTTGCCCTCGTAAACGTCCAGCCGTATCGTTTGCAGCCCGTCGGCGATGGCCTTTGCCTCGGCAAACTGCATCAGCGCCGTGCCCACACCCTCGCCCGCAAAGCCGGGGTGCACCGCAAAGGTGTGCAGTACCAGTACCTTATCGGGCGGTGCCTCACAACCCCAATGCATCGTTTGGTAGGCATCCTCTTGAAAATGGTTCAGCACAATGGTGCCGGCCAGCACATCACCGCTTTTTGCAACGTAAAGCTGATCTTTTTTTAATGCCGTCTCCGCCTCTTCCTGTGTCGGGTAAATGTCCTTTTTCCAGCCGGGGTAGTTGATGCCGGCCTCTAAATGCTCCAGCAACACCTCATATAACTGCACAACTGCTGCAAGGTCTTGCTTTGTCGCTTTTGTAATCTTTAACTCCATGGTTCCCCCCTGTTGGCCGCCTATGCCTGCATTTCGTCCTGCAACACCATCAGCTGTTGTTCATCTTCTATCGCATACCCGCGGGGCAGCCGCCGCAAAACACCCTGCTTGCAAAACTTCGCCATCACATACAGCAAATGGCGGTAGGTGATGCCTAGGTATTCTGATGCCTCGGTGTGCTTTTCGGCATACACGCCGTCCCTTGCGGTCATTAAAATATACGCTGCCAGGCGGTTTTCCAGCGGGTAAGCCTGCCGCTGCGCATAGGTGCGGGTGCCCACAAATGCCTTGCGCCCAAGGTATAAACACAGCGCGCGCAAAAATAGGCCGTCGCTGCGCACCCGTTCGCCGCAACGGGCAAGGTCCAGCACCAGGCACTCACAGCGGGTGTGGGCGCGCACTCCTCTGGAGGGGCTCTCCGGGTCCAGCAGTTCCATCTCGCCCAAAAAGCAGGGGGCTTCGTAAAAATTGATCAGGGTCACCCTGCCGTTTTTGTGGGTCATAAATAGCTTTGCACTGCCCTTGGCAAGGTAATACAGCCGTGTTACCTTTTGCCCCTCACGCAGAATATCCTCTCCCACTTCAAAAACCGTAACGCTGGTATATGGGGTAACATCAAACGAAAAATAATCTGCAAACCCACTTTTCTTCATCAGCTCGCCCGGCGGTATTTGACGTTTCATGCCACCCCTCCCTCTTTTCGCCCATAAAGGTGAGATTTCTCATAGTATTTTACCGCACCGCATGCTAAGATGCAAGAAAAAGAAACGCCTCACCTTTGTGCGGCGCGCAAAATTGCAAAGTAAGGAGAATTTTATGGAGAAGATCCCTGTGATCATGGACGTAGACACCGGCGTAGATGACGCCATTGCCATTTTGCACGCGCTGGCAAGCGACAAGCTGGAGCTGCTGGGCATTACAACGGTGGGCGGCAACCAAACGCTGGAAAAAACCACCCGCAACACGCTAGCCGTGCTGGAGCTGCTGGGGCGCGCCGACATCCCGGTGGCAGCAGGTGCTGCCGGGCCACTGGTGCGGCAACTGCACACCGCCGCCAGCGTACACGGCGAAAGCGGCCTTGGGGCTGCCACCTTGCCCCTGCCCACAAAACAGCCGGAGGCCGACGACGCCGTGACCTGCCTGCACCGCTGGGTTGAAAGCAGTGCAAAGCCGGTCACAATTGTTGCGGTGGCACCGCTGACCAACATTGCCATATTGCTGAAAGCCTACCCCCATTTAAAGGCAAAGATTGAGCGCATTGTGATTATGGGCGGCGGGGCGTTTCGCGGCAACGCGTCCCCCGTGGCCGAGTTTAATATCTGGGTGGACCCTGAGGCAGCGCACATGGTGTTTCAGGCTGGGGTACCCATGGTGATGTGCGGGCTGGATGTCACGATGCAGGCCATTGCAACGCAGCAGGACATTGATGCCTTTGCGGGCCTTGGCAACGCGGCGGGCACCTTTTGCGCCGATGCGTTCGGGCATTATTATAACTTCTATAAACAGGCCTATGGCGATGCCGTTAACGGCTGTGCCGTGCACGATGCCGTGGCGGTGATGGTGCTGACCCACCCTGAGCTGATGAAAACCAGCCCCGCCTATGTGGAGGTAGACCTAGCCGGGGAACAGACCCTTGGTTGCACCGCCACCGATTTTCGTGGCCGCGGCCGCCTGCACCCGTTTAACACCGAGGTCGTGATGGAGCTGGACCGCGAAAAATTCATTCACCTGCTGCTGGCTTCGGCGGCACAATTTTCGTAAAGGAGGGGACGAATGATGACAAAACGCCCTGTTGTAATTGATTGTGACCCCGGGGTAGATGATACGCTGGCACTGATGCTTGCCGCCAGCACCCCCTCTCTCGATATCCGTGCCATCAACCCGGTGGCCGGCAACGTTGGCTATGGCAGCACGTCACAAAACGCCCTGCGCCTGCGCGATTTGCTGGGCCTTGACTGCCGTGTGGGCCGCGGTGCGACACAACCGCTGATTGCCCCCCCGCGCGACGCGGGTGAAATTCATGGCAATGGGGGGCTGGGCGGTTATCAGCTCCCCCCTTCTGCCCGTGATTTTGACCCCGACTATGCGTGGGACGTGCTGTACCAAGAGGCAAAACGCGCAAACGGCGCGCTGGAGCTTGTCACGCTGGGCCCCCTGACCAATGTCGCCATTGCACTTTTGCGCTACCCCGAGTTGCGGCAACTGATTAAAAAAATTACCTGTATGGGCGGCACCGCCCACCAGGGCAACACCAATGTATACGCCGAATTTAATATTTTCATCGACCCGCATGCCTGCGACATCGTGTTCCGCTCCGGCATCCCCATTGCAATGTGCGGGCTGGACGGCAACGACAGCTGCATGCTGAGGGGCGAAGAAATGTTCCGCCTGTTCGACCAGCCCTCACGCGTGGCGCCAGTCACCTCGCACATCGCGCACTTTATACACGAGCGCAACACCGGCTGGGGGCTGCCGGGCTCGACTATCCACGACCTTGTGACCATGGCCTGCTTTATTGCGCCGGAAATCGCTGTTTACGAGCCTTGCTACACCACTTGCGAGACCCGCAGCACCCTTTCGTTTGGGCAGACGGTGGTGGATTTATACCACGTGAGCGGCAAACAGCCCAACGTGGATGTGCTGCTGCGCGCCGACAAGCAGGTATATAGCACGATGATCAACGATATGATGGCGTATTTCACCACCCATTAGCCCCGCAAAACCATAGCAGAGCCCATACAAAAAAGGCTGCCAACCGGCAGCCTTTTTTGTATTTATTTAAAAGATTGCTTTATTTTGTCATACCGATTTTCTTTTTTGTGGCTGCCCCACTTGCCCGCCGGGCTGCACCTTTACCCTGCCCGCAGCGCCTGCCAGCGCCTTGGCCCGCCGCCGTTTGCGCCGCAACCTGCGCAGGTCATAACGCAAACGCACAGCAAGCAATAACAATACAAATAGCGCGGCAGCACACCCCAGCACGATGCCGGCCCATTGCAGCACAGTTTGCCATAGCGGCACTGTGGAAGGCAGTTGCACGGTATCGCCGCCAAGCGGCAGTGCATATTGCAAATAGGCTGTCGCCACCGTGGCATACTGCACCCCTGCCGCATCCGGCAGGGCCAAGTTCACCTGTACCTGCATGCCGTATTGGCTGCTGGATTCAATTGAGTACGTTTTTTGCAAACTACTCTCTTGCATTCCGTTTGCGAGCAGCAGCGTCACCGGGTCGGTGGTCACCAGCGTTGCATCATTCGCCTTGATGTCTGCGGCAATGTCCTGCACGGGGTAAGAAACCTGCGTAAACGCGTTAAACCCGTAATCAAGCAGGGCGACGCTGTCCACATACATTGCCGCGTTACCTGGCTCTGCCATGACTACACTAATCAGCTTGCGACCGTTTTTTTCGGCCGCACTGACCAGCGTATGACCCGCTTTTTCGGTGTAGCCGCTTTTGCCGCCAATGATGCCGGGGTAATAGTATTTCGTAAAATCAAACATCATTTTGTTGCTGGCACCAATATTGCGTGCCTCTGCCTGCTTATTCGTAGCGGGTATTGTATATTCCGCTGTTGAAAACACCCGTACAAAATCCGGGTTTTGTAATGCCGCTTTGGTAATCAGGGCCATATCGTGCGCCGTCGTCACATGGGCATCGTCATCCAAGCCGTTTGCGTTGACAAAATGCGTGTTCGTCGCCCCAAGGGCTGCCGCGCGGGCATTCATCATATCCACAAAGTTTTCAATCGTCCCGCCAATGGTCTCTGCCACACCGTTTGCCGCGTCGTTTGCCGAGGGCAGCATCGCCCCCATCAGCGCCTGTTCCAATGTCAGCTGTTCCCCGCAGTCAACGCAAGATGGCTGGTGTTGCGCGGCACACTGAATACCGAAGCATCTGTCATGGTAACGGTGTCACTCCAGTTGCCGTTTTCAACACCCAGCAAAATGGTCATGATCTTGGTGATCGATGCCGGGTAGCACTGCTTGTCCATCTCTTTTTCAAACAACACCTGCCCTGTCTGCGCGTCCATCAAACAGGCCGCCCCGGCAGACAGCGCCGGCGGCGAAGCGTTTTCGGCCGCATAGACAGTTGGCACGCTGGACAATATCAATGCCGCCCCCATACAAAGCAGCCCTATTTTTTTAAACCAATTATGCAATCGCTCCCCAACCTTTACCAGAGTTTTGCTTTGGGCTTGGCAGGTTGTTGCCATTGGGGCCAAAAGCCCCAAAACACCCATTCTAATTTTATTAATTGTAACACATTTTGTACAAGAGGGAAAGGCAGAGCACAAAATTACACATTTTATTCTGCTGTAACCATTTCTTAGTTTGCCACTGGCAAAGAACTAAGGTATAATGTAGTTTGTCTTGCGTGGGCCCCATTTTCTACGCAAATCAAGGCAAAGGGAGGATATTCTCTGTTCATGATACAAGCTGTAATTTTTGATATGGACGGTCTCTTGATCGATACCGAGCGCCTGTCGCTGAGTTGCTGGCGCCGCGCCCTTGGCGAAGCGAGCCTACCGTTTATCCCCGAAATCATTACCGACTGTCGCGGTACCGGGCACGAAGAGAGCAAAAAAGCCTTTGACCATCATTTAAAAGGTTACACTGCTGATTTTGATGCACTGGCATTGCGCGCCAAAGAACTGATGACAGAGGCCATTTTAGAAGAGGGCCTACACCCCAAAGTGGGGGTTTTTACCGTGCTGCGCCAGCTGAGAGAACTGGGCTACAAGCTGGCCCTTGCCACCTCGACCAGTGAGCAGACCGCGACCCGCTACATGAAAACACTGGACATTTTTGATGCGTTTGACGTGCGTGTTTACGGCAACATGTTCAAGCGCTATAAACCCGCACCGGATATTTTTATAAAGGCTTGCGAACTGCTAAAGTGCGCACCGGCAGACTGCCTTGTGCTGGAGGATTCGCCCAACGGGCTGAAAGCCGCCCATGCCGCAGGCACAAAGCCAATGATGATCCCCGATTTGACCGACCCGACCGAGGACCTTTTGCCCATTTTGTATGCACAGGGCGCAACCCTACTGGATGTGCTGCTGGTGCTGGAAGATGACCGTGCGGGGAAGGAGAGTTTGCATTGAGCCACACCGTGACCCCGGACGGTTACCGGCCGGTACTTTCCCTTTACGAAACCCAGCGGGCAATTGGGCTGATCAAACAGCTGTTTCTTGCCCGGCTTTGTGACGCACTACACTTAAAGCGTGTCACCGCGCCGCTGTTTGTAGACCCCGCTTCTGGTTTAAATGACAACCTGAACGGCACCGAGCGCCCCGTTGGCTTTGCGATACCCGCCACCGGCGGCGAGGGTGAAGTGGTGCATTCGCTTGCCAAATGGAAACGCTACGCCCTTGCAAAATATGATTTTCATGTGGGCAATGGGCTTGTGACCGATATGAACGCCATTCGCCGTGACGAAGAACTGGACAATCTGCACTCGATCTATGTGGACCAGTGGGACTGGGAAAAGGTAATCGACCGCCCGCAGCGCACCACCGCATTTCTGGAGCATGAAGTGCAGCAGATCGTCGGTGCTATTTGCGGCACTTTAGAGGATCTGCGCGGGTATTTCCCCGCGTTGCAAACCCTGCTGTGCCCCTCTGTTACCTTTATCACCAGCCAACAGTTGGAGGATAGTTACCCTGATTTGACCCCAAAACAGCGCGAGGACGCGGCGGCACGCCTTTACAAAACCGTGTTTATTGAGCAAATTGGCGGTGCACTGCGCTCGGGCCAGCCGCACGACGGCCGCGCGCCGGACTATGACGACTGGGCGCTGAACGGCGATTTGCTTTTTTATGACCCCCTGCTGGACTGTGCGCTGGAAATTTCGTCTATGGGCATCCGTGTCGATGCCACTTCTCTTGCAAGCCAGCTTGCTACGGCAGGCTGTACGCAGCGCAGTACCCTTCCTTTCCACCGGGCCCTGTTGCAGGGCAAGCTGCCACTCACCATCGGCGGCGGCATAGGCCAGTCGCGGCTTTGTATGTTGCTACTGGGCAAAGCACATGTGGGCGAAGTACAGGTTTCCCTTTGGGACGCGCAAACGCTTGCCGCCTGCCATGCGGCAGAAATACCCCTGCTTTAATTTTATATAAAAGACAGCACCCGCCAAGGGTGCTGTCTTTTATTCCGCCAATGTCAGCGCATAGTCCAGCACTGCCTTGCCCGCGGCGGAAAGGTAGTGGCCTTTTTTTGTGGCAACACAAATCTCCCATGTCAGCTGTGGCTCTTCAAACGGGATATAAACCAGCAGTTTATTTGCCTGTCGAAGTTCTTGCGACAAAAACGAGACCCCGATCCCGACCCCTTTGTTTTTTTCCAGCATGCTGATCCACAAAATCTCATCGGGGGAGCGCAGGGCATACTGCAATGCAATGCCGCGCTGCTTTGCAAGGTCGTCCACCAGGTGATACGCGCGAAACAGGGTGTTTTTAGTAATGATGGGCTGCCCGGCAAGGTCCTCGATGCAAAGGCTTTTGTGTGAGGCGAGCGGGTGATCTTTATTGACCACCGCACACAGGCGGCAGCGTTTGAGCGTCTGGTACCAAAATTCCTGCTGCGGTTGCGGCGGCCCCACCAAAAAGCCAATGTCACTCTCTTCGTTCAGCAGGTTTTGCTCTGCCAAAAGGTCCGGCAATTCCATCAGATCAAAAGTGACCTCCGGGTAGCGCTGGGCCAGCTCTTCCACCGGGTTTACCGGCAAGGCATTGGGCACACCGTGTGCAAACACAATACTCAACCGCCCGCGCTCCTGCATACTAAGGCGGCCTAACTGTTCACACAGGTCGTTATAATCGTCAACAAAAGGTTTTACCTCACGCAATACTCTGCGGCCAAACGGAGTCAATAAAAGGCGCCCTTTTTCACGAAAAAAAAGGGGTGATTTCAGCTCTTCTTCCAGCGCGCGTATCGCTTTGCTCAATGCCTGCGGCGTAAGGTACAACCTTTCAGCCGCCGCCGAAAGGCTTGGCCCGTTGCATATTTCCACCAAATAGATCATTTGCCGTATTTCCATTTTGTTTCCTCTTTCGCAGCCGCTGCTGCCGTTTCAATACAATTAAACTATAGTCAACCACATCCCGCACAAGTTGTCAACTTTTATTTGACGATTTTAGAAAACGGGTTGTTTGATTGATAACTGTTTAACAACTATAATAAAAGTTGTCATTTACACAAAGTCGTCACAACTGCATGGGCAGTGCTGGCGACAAACCCTAAAGGAGGAACTGAGAAATGCATAAAATGCATAAGCTGACTGCTGTTGTTCTTTGCTGCGCAATGGCCCTCAGCATGGCAGGCTGCGGTGGCAGCAGTGCCAAGGCAGAAAGCTACACCGCAACTGCGGCAGGCTTTGGCGGCGACGTAACCGCTACCCTGCAGGTGGCGGACGGCAAGGTGGAAGCACTGACCGTTGCCGGCGACAAAGAGACCAAAGAGGTCGGCGGCGCCGCAATTGAAACATTCAACAAAGAATTTGAGGGCTTAAAGGGCCAGGCCGCAGCCGACGTTGACACCAGCGCCATTGACGCGGTTGCCGGTGCGACTGTTACTTCCACCGCTGTGCGCACGGTGCTGGGCGATGTTTTTGCACAGGCAACCGGCAACACCACCGCCGAAAAAACACCGGTGAGCGATTCCAGCGCAACTTACAGCGCAATCGGCCACAGCGAAGTGCAGCCGATGCAGGTAGAAGTTACGCTGAAAGACAACAAAATCGACGCGATCACCGTTGGTGAAAACGGCGAGACTGCTGAAATTCTGCAAACGGTCACCGACCGTTTGATTCCCCGCATCATTGAAAACCAGACGCTGGGGGTCGACAGCATTTCAGGCGCAACCGTTTCTTCCAACGCCATTAAAGACGCTGTGGCACAGGCCATCGATGCAAGCGGCGGTGATTCGACCCAGTGGTATGCCCCGGTTGAAAAGAAAACCGATACCGTTAAGCTGGACGGCTACGACGTGATTGTCGTCGGCCTTGGCGGCTCTGGCATGGCTTCTTACATCAGCGCAGCCCAAAACGGCGCTACGGTGTTTGGCCTTGAGACTGCCGGCAAAGTGGGCGGCAACTCCACCAACACCTCCGGCCCGATGGCCATCAACCCCCAGACAAAAATGGACGCCGAAAACAACGGCGAAAAGTTTTTGAATGAAGAAGATTTGATTGCCGACTGGCTGGATTACTGCCGTGGCGACGCAAAAGAGGACCTTGTGCGCGAATTTGTGTACGAGTCCGGCAAGACGATGGACTGGCTGATCAACGACTACAATTTCCAGTTTGGCGAAATTAAGGCATTCTTCCACCCGAAACAATGGAAGGTGTGGGCAACTTACACCGGTGACAAAACCGCAATGTATGTGAACGCACTGGAAAAAGCCAAGGCCATGAACGAAAAGAACGATTATATGCTGGAATTGACCGCGACCGACCTGATTATGGAAGACGGCGCTATCAAGGGCGTCAAAGCTGTGGGCTACGATGGCACCACCTATGAGATCTACGGTGATTCGGTCATTCTGGCCACCGGCGGTTTCATTGGCAACAGCGAAATGACTGAAAAATATCTGGGCGGCACCTTTAACACCAAAGCCATGTTGACCGAGGACGGCAGCGGTGTGCAGATGGCCCTTTCGGCCGGTGCCGACACTTACAACATCGATATGCCCGCCATGGTGCATATTGCGCAGACCAAAACTCTGATTAAGACCGACGAGCTGACCCCGGACCAGAAGGCCGTGTTGACCGCCATGGTGTTGACCCCGGAGTCCATGATTGTGGGCACCGACGGCACCCGCTTTATGAGCGAAGCCGGCAACATTGCATTTGACAACTGGAAGGGCGGCGACACCTACTACGCCATTTACAGCGGCGCACAGATGGACAGCTTTAAAACCAGCGGCATGCTGGCACCGGCAGCCCCGATGTTCCTGAACCAGGGTGGTAAAATTGAGGCCAATACCCCGATTGCAGACCTGGATGACATTTTGACTGTGGGCGAAAAGTACGGTGTTGTTGTGAAAGCGGACACGCTGGATGAACTGGCTGAAAAACTGGGGGTACCGGCAGAGAACCTGAAAACTGCCGCCACCGAGTACACCAGCTACGTCAATGGCGCAGCAACCGACCCGATGGGCAAGGATGTTGCCATGATGTCCTCGCTGGCAGACGGCCCGTATTATGCAGTGCTGGGCGCCGGTTACTATTACGGCACCTGCGGCGGCCTGAATATCGACGACAGCTGCCGCGTACTCAAAACTGACGGCACCGTGATTGATAACCTGTTTGCCGTTGGGCAGGATTCGATGGGCGTTCTGTTCTCGAACCAGGTACCGTACGTCACTTACGGCGGCGCTGCACAGGGCTGGGTACTGACTTCCGGCCGTCTGGCGGGCGCGAATGCCGCAGAGGCTTTTGCCGGTTAAGCAGCGGCAATACTGCACACATTTTACTTTTGGCTTCACTGAAAAAACCGGCTCTCGCCGGTTTTTTCTTTTTTTATATTCTATTCTGCGCATCCCGTACCGAACAAGGGCAACTGCAAACAACGTCAAAAAAAGCAAAAACCCCCAAGGCACCAACAGCGGCGTCTTGGGGGCCTTCTTATTTGTCAAACATCAGCATTCGCTTTTCAGGCACGCGACGATCTGCTCTTTCACTTCTTGTATCGTGCTGCCCAGTGGCAGCTCACCGCCAAGGTAAACCAGTGTATTTGCCAGTTGCTCCTCATTAAAGTCAGCTTCCAGGCATTGCCGTACGCGCTTTTCCTGCTCCTGATCAATCACAATGTAGCGCAGGTCCGACAAATATCGACATCCTGTTACCTGCTTAAGCTCTTCCATCAGGTCCACGTCATTCCCGCCTCTTTTCTTTTGATGTTACTTTGATTGTAGCATTCTGCGCTTTCCCGGTCAACTCCCATCTGCATTCTATGAATACTCTGCAGTCGTTCTCCTCCGGGTTGCCCTATTTGTCACGGCAAATCAACACTAGCTTTTGCTTTGATTGCCAAACAACTTTTGCCAAAACGTGGGTTGCTTTTTTGTCTGCAAGGTGGCACCAAGCCGCTTTAGCGCCTGCTGCGCCACTTCACTGCCCTGCCGGGCAGCCTTTTCGTACCAAAGCACGGCCTGTACCAGGTTTTGTTCGGCCTGATACCCGGTTTCGTACCACTGCGCCAGCGACAGTATTGCCTCTTTTTTGCCGCTGTTTGCAGCCGCCAGCAGTAAGTCAACCGTTTTTTGTTTAGCCTCAGGCTCTACTTCACCAGCGGCATAAGCAAGTGCCAGGTCATACTGGGCCTCTTTCAACCCCTGCGCCGCAGCTTTTTTCAGCCAGTCCAGCGCGGCAATTGGGTCCTTTTTTCCACCCCAGCCCTTGAGGTAGATCCGGCTAGTGTAATACATCGCGACTTTTTCACCCGCCTGCGCCGCTTGTAATAAATGGCTTTGCGCCAAGGCAGTGTCCGCCTTTGTGCCCCAACCAAAAAGATAACAAAGCCCCAGCCTTGTTTTAGCTTCAACATTTTGTTCTGCAACGCGCCGGCAAAGCTCAATGGCCTTTTCATAATCTTTTTCTACCCCAAGCCCACGCAGGTAAACATCTGATAGTTGGCTGGTTGCCGCAACGTGGCCCTGCTGGGCGGCCGCCTGCAAAAATTCACTCGCTTTTTGGGGGTTTCGCGCGGGCCCCGCGCTATAATATTGGCCCAGCCGGTATTGGGCATCGGCATTGCCCCCCTGCGCTGCGCGCAAATACCAGTTAAGCGTGTACTGCCGGTAGGGTGTGCCGGTGCTTTTTTCAAGGTAAAAGGCAACTAAATACTGGGCCGCGGCATCCCCCTGCTTTGCAGCCCTTGCAAGCCATCCCCCTGCTTCATGCATGTTTTTTTGCACACCGACCCCGTCGCGGTACAGCAGTGCCAACGCGTATTGTGCTTTTGCACTTCCTTTTTCCGCAGCAGCTTTGACCAAATCGGCACCCTGCGCAACATCCTTTTGCCCGTATTCCCCGTTCAAGTAGATGGTGCCCAGCCGGTACTGTGCGGCAGGGGTTTGCTGCTTTGCTGACAGCTGGTAAAGCTCAAGTGCACGGGGGATATCCTGTAGGGCCCCAAGGCCTTGCTCCAAACGTCGCGCCAGCTCATACTGGGCCTCTTTCAGCCCTTGTGCCGCAGCCAGCTCATAATAGCGCACTGCCTCTTTTTCATCCTGCGGCACCCCAAGGCCGTCATGGTAAAAGTTTCCCATTTGGTGTTGCGCAAGCGCATATCCCTGCTGCGCCGCACGCCGGCAGTACTCTACTGCAAGTGAACTGTTTTTTTCTACACCAAGCCCGCCAACATAACAGCGCCTCAGCTCATACTGGGCAAGTGCGTACCCCTGTTCGGCAGCAAATTGGTATAGCTTAGCCGCTTTAACGTCATCTTGGGGCACACCCCAGCCGTTTGAACAACACGCTCCTAGCAAACACTGCGCTTTTGCAAGGCCTTTTTCAGCCGCTTTGGCATACCATGCTGCCGCTTTGGTGTTGTCCTTTGGCATACCCCAGGCAAGCCGGTTGCACTCCCCCAGCATGTATTCTGCTTCGGCATATCCCTGCTCGGCGGCGCGGGTAAACCACTCTACAGCTTTTTCATCGTCTTTTTTCAGCACTTCGCCCTGATGATACAAGATACCTACTTTATATTGTGCCGCGGCCACCCCGCGGGCCGCTGATTTTTGGTACAGCATCGCCGCCAAAGGCAAATCTTGCGTTACAAGGTTGCCTGCCTGATATAAGGCAGCCATCGTATACTGTGCATTTTCGTCATTCTGGTCCACAGCACGCTGGTACCATTGCACCGCCTGCTGCTCATCTTTCGGCACGCCAAAGCCATACTGGTAGCAGTTGCCCAACACATGCTGGGCAGGGGCAAACCCGGCGTTTGCGGCATTTAAAAACAAAGCTGTCGCCTTTTCGTCGTCTTCATCCACCAGCATGCCATGGTAATAAAACAAGCCCATACGGTATTCCGCTTCGATGTTGCCCTGCTGCGCCGCGCGCTGGTACAGCGTAAAGGCCTGCTGTAAATCGCGTTCGGTAAGGTATCCTTTTTCACAGCAGTACCCTAGCACATACTGTGCAACAGGGTATTCTTGCTCGGCGGCAAGCCGGTAAAAACCGATGGCCTGTGCGGCATCCTGCGTCACGCCATACCCATTTTCATAGCAATAGCCTAAAAAGAACTGCGCCTCTGGAAACTCCTGCTGTGCCGCCTTCTCAAACCATTCCACCGCAAGCACTTCATTTTTTGTAATACCCACCCCATGATAATACATCAGCCCCAGCTTATATTGTGCCGGGGAATACCCCGCCTTTGCGGCAAGCTGGTACAGCCGCAATGCTTTTTGCAGGTCTTTCGGCAACCCGTCACCCATCTCATACATTTCACCTAAGATAAGCTGGGCGCGCGGGTAGCGCTGCCGGGCAGAAGCAGCGAGCCACTGTATCGCCACCTCGGCATCCGTTTCGGTGCCAATGCCGTTATTGTAAAAATAGCCAAGGTTGCACTGGGCCGGCGCGTCCCCCTGCTCTGCCGCTTGCAGATACAGTTCAAACGCACGCTCGGCACTGGGTTCTACCCCAATGCCATTTTCGTAGCAAAACCCCAAAGCGCACTGCCCTTGGGCAACCCCTTCGTCTGAAACCTCTTGGTAAAATGCCACGGCTTTTTGCAGGTCTTTTTCTACCCCTATGCCGTATTCATAGCAATAGCCCATACGCAAGCGGGCCTCCGGCAGCCCCTGTGCCGATGCCTTGCCAAACCAGTATGCCGCAAGCCCGTCATCCTGCCGCGCACCCCGGCTGCCCTCAAAATAGCGCAGCCCCAGCTCATATTGGGCCATTACCGACCCATCCTCCGCGTGTGCCGCAATCTCCTGCAAATCCTCTTGCTCGCGCCGCAACGTGGTAATTGCGTTGCGCAACAGATGCGAGTTGACATAAACCACCTCATAGGGGTTTTTACCATCTTCCCTTTTCCAGCCATGTCCATTTTCTTGTGCCATACTGTTTCACCTTCTGTCTTGCCTGTGTTTTGGCCGTGTTAAAACTGCCGGCCACCTTTATTATACCATACCTCAAGTTTTGATACCGCAAAATTTGCAGACAAATGGCCCTGTGGCCGCTTGCAATCGTCAGCAAAGGCCACGGGGCAAGCCGCCCCATGGCCTTTTATTTTGGTGTTATGCCTCCTCTTTTAAAAGGCCTATATGGCCCGCAACATGTGTTATGCCTGCCCCGGTGCCATCAGGTTGCAAACCGCATTCGTGTAGGCAATGGGGTCCTCCACCGGCAAACCCTCAATCAGCAATGCCTGTGTGTACAAAATCATGGCATACTGCTTTGCAGCCTCTTTATCAACTGCGTATTTTTGCTGCAACGCGGTAAATACCGGGTGCTGCGCGTTAATTTCCAGCACGCGCTCCGCTTTTACCTTTTGCTGCTCCGGCGTCGGCATCGAGTTCAGCACCTTTTCCATCTCAAGGCTGATCTGCCCCTTGGCAGTCAAGCAGACCGGGTAGGTTTTCAACCTGCCGGACAAAACCACGGCAGACACCTTACCGTCCAGCGCCTCTTTCAAGAAGTCCAGCAGTTCTTTGTTATCCTCTGCCTGCTGCTTAATCTCCTCTTTTTCTGTCTCGTTTTCAATGCCCAAATCATCGTCGGAGGTCGAGCGGAACTCTTTGTCGTCGTACTCGCGCATCATTTTCAGTGTAAACTCGTCCACATCATCGGTGAGGTACAAAATTTCGTAACCCATCTCGCGCAGGCGCTCATTTTGGGGCATCATTTCAAGCTTCGCCGCGCTTTCGCCCGCCGCATAATAGATATACTTCTGGTCCTCTTTCATACGGGTGCGGTACTCGGCCAGTGTGGCAAACTTTTTTTCTGCCGACGTTGTGTACAGCAGCAGGTCGGCAAGCAACTCTTTACTGCTACCGTAGCTGGTGTAAATACCGTATTTCAACTGGCGGCCAAACTCTTTGAAAAACGTCTCGTACTTTTCACGCTCGTTTTTCAGCATGTGCTCCAGTTCTGACTTGATTTTTTTCTCAAGGCTGCCCTCAATACGCTTTAGCTGGCGGTCCTGCTGTAACATCTCACGGCTGATGTTCAGCGAAAGGTCCTGGCTGTCAACAACACCGCGCACAAAGCTGAAATAATCCGGCAGCAGGTCAGCGCATTTTTCCATAATCAACACGCCGCTGGAGTATAGCTGCAAACCCTTTTCAAAGTCGCGGCTGTAGTAGTCATACGGGGCATGTGCCGGGATAAACAGCAAGGCGTTATAGGTGGCAAGGCCCTCGGTCGAGGAGGTAATGACCCGCAACGGATTTTCAAAATCGTAGAACTTGTCCTTATAAAACTGAAAGTATTCTTCCTCGGTCACTTCGCCCTTGCGCTTTTTCCAAATGGGCACCATGCTGTTCAGCGTTTCGACCTCGGTATAACTTTCATACTCCGGGGTTTTCTCTTTGCCGTCGGCATCTTTGTCGCTGCCCTCTACCATGCGGGATTTGGTCGCTGGCATGCGGATAGGGTAGCGGATATAGTCGGAATACTTTTTCACCAGGTTGCGCAGGGTATACTCCTCTAAAAACTCATCATAATTATCCTGCTCGGTGTTGTCTTTCATCGTCAAAATAATTGTCGTGCCGCATTCTGCGCGCTCTGCTTTTTCCACCGTGTAACCGTCCGACCCGTCCGATTTCCAGCTCCACACCTCATCGGTGTCCATACTGCGGCTGATGACCTCCACATGCTTTGCCACCATAAACGCGGCATAAAAGCCCACACCAAACTGGCCGATGATGTCGATATCCTCGGCTGTCTCGTTGTTCTTCTTAAAATCCAGCGAACCACTTTTGGCAATAGTGCCAAGGTTTTGCTCAAGCTCTTCTTTGGTCATGCCACAGCCGTGGTCACTTAGTGTCATGGTGCGCGCCTCTTTGTCGGCAGCAAGCTCTATAAACAGCTCGTCCCTGTTCAGGCCACTACCGCCCTGTTGCAGCGCGTTGTAATAACGCTTGTCGGTGGCGTCACTTGCATTCGAAATCAGTTCTCTTAAAAAAATTTCCCGGTTGGTGTAAATCGAGTTGATCATCAACTCGAGCAGCCGTTTGGACTCTGCCTTAAACTGTTTTTTTGCCATTCCTAACCGCATCCTTTATTTAAATAATCTGTTCAAAATAATTAGCACTCTTATTAGTTGAGTGCCAGCATGATATTATCATATCCCTTTTGAACCACAAAATCAAGCGTTCGCAGCGGAATTAACAATTTCTTAAAAAAAGCGTCTTTTTATCCTGCCTTTTTACCCCATTTACGGATAGCCCCTGCCGTGATATACTAAATAAAATTTAGGCCCCAAAAAAAGGAGGCGGTCGTGTTGCGTGTGTATCTGCGTGTTGGCGGTACGGTACAGGGGGTGGGGTTTCGTTACTTTGCCTACCACACGGCAAACCGCCTTGGCCTAACCGGCTGGGTGCGCAACCGGGACGATGGTGACGTTGAAATGGAAGTGCAGGGCAATGAAAGTGCTGTCGGGGCATTTGCCGAGGCGGTAAAGCAGGGCCCTGCCTGGGCAGAGGTGGCACAGTTTGAACAGCACGAAATCGACCCTATTGTGGAACATTCTTTCCGTGTTGCCGGGTGGTAAAAAAATTTTTATTTCGCACAAAAAAGGGGCTTGCAATCCACCTATAAAAGTGATATAGTAACAAAGTACCTTTCACGACATATTCCTCCTTAGCTCAGCTGGTAGAGCATGCGGCTGTTAACCGCAGGGTCGTTGGTTCGAGCCCAACAGGGGGAGCCAAATTGAAAAAGAGCAGCACCTGTTTTTCGCAGTAAACGAAAAACAGGTGCTGCTCTTTTTATGTTTTTTGCCTTAAGTAAGGTGAGCGTTTCACTCACCTTTTTCAGTTTTTGCTTCGTTTTGCGCAGGGTCACAGCCTATACATGTGGTCCATCGGGCCGGGCCCCTTGCCAAGGTCCAGCATAGCTTTCAGCGCCCCTGTCAGGTAGTCTTTTGCGTTTTGTATGCTTTCACCCAGTGGTTTGCCCGCCGCAAGGTTGCAGGCAATGGCAGAGGACAACGTACACCCGGTACCATGCGTGTTGGGGTTGTTCACCCGCTCGGCCGCATACCAGTGCGCCGCCCCCGCTTCATACAGCAGGTCGGTGGCATCACTGACAAGGTGCCCACCTTTTACTAAAATGGCGCCGTCAAAACGCCCTGACAAAAGCTGTGCTGCCCGCACCATATCGCTTTCTGTTTTAATTGTAAACCCGCAAAGCACCTCTGTTTCGGGGATATTGGGGGTCAGCACGGTACCCAGCGGTAACAGCTTTGCCACAAGTGTTTCAATTGCTTCGTCCGAAATCAGCTTGCTGCCGCTGGTAGAGACCATCACCGGGTCGATGACAATGTTTTTTGCGTGGTATTGCTTTAGCTTTTCGGCAATCACCTCAATAATGGCACTACCGGATACCATGCCGATTTTGACCGCATCGGGCGGAATGTCGCCAAAAATGCAATCAAGCTGCTCCCCCACAAACTTTGGGGAGGCCTCCATAATGTCAACCACCCCGGTAGTGTTTTGCGCTGTCAGGGCTGTAATGGCACTCATTGCATACATTTTATGTACCGTGATGGTTTTAATGTCTGCCTGAATGCCGGCCCCGCCACTGCAATCAGAGCCCGCAATCGTCAACACCTTTTTCATGTAAAAGCGCCTCCATTTCTTCAAACGAGTGGATATAATAATCTGCGATACCCCGTAGTACAGCCGCGTTCTTCTCTGCCGGGTCATACACGCCGACAACAGGGTACCCTGCATTTTTGGCCGTTTGCGCGGCATGCAAGGCATCCTCAAACACCCAAGTACCACTTTGCGGTGTTTGCAGGCAGCGCTGGGCCGCTTGGTAGATATCCGGCTCGTCTTTGCCGTGGCCAATGTCGCCACAAGTTAAAATCTTTTTAAAATAGGGCAATAGCCCGGTGCGCTGCAATGCAATTTTTGCAAGCGGCTCATCGGTTGCGGTGGCAACACACATTTTAACGTGGTGCTGTTTAAGTAGTTGTAGCACGGCAACAACCCCCGCTTTGGGCTGCACCTGCTGTTCGTAATAATGCCAGATCATGCGGTTGACACCATCCATGATCTCTTGTGTACTGCCCGGCAAGTCATATTCCGTTTGGTAATACTGCGCTGCCTGTTGCAAGCTCATATTTTTAAAAATCTCGTTTAAATTCCCTCTCGGGGCCACCCCACGGCTGCGCAAATATTCTTCGCCAATGGTCGACCAGATAAACATTGAATCCAGCAACGTACCGTCTAAATCAAAAATCGCGCCTTGCAGTTTCACCCGCTCACCACCTTTTGTGACAATGTGCGAAGTTGCCGGCAGGTCTGCTTAATCTCTTTGCTGCCAAAAATTGCAGAGACCAGCGCAACCCCATCTACCCCGCTGCCGGACAGTTGCAATAGATTATCCTTGTTAATGCCCCCAATTGCGACGACGGGGATTTCCACCGCCTCACAAATGGCTTTCAGCGTCTCATACGGCACTGCGTCGGCATCTGCTTTGGTGGCCGTCGGGAACACCGCCCCCACCCCCAGATAATCCGCACCGTTTTTTTGGGCTTCGACAGCCTGCGCTACCGTCTGCACCGAAACCCCCAGCAGCATGCCCTCGCCCACGCGCGCACGCACATTTTGCGCCTGCATGTCGTGTTGCCCCACATGGATGCCATCTGCATGGCAGGCAGCCGCCACGGCAACATTATCGTTCACGATAAAAGGCACTTTATAACTTTGGCAAAGGGCTTTTAGTTCCAGTGCTTCTTGCAAAAACGCGGCGTCATCCAGTTCTTTTTCTCGCAATTGCACGCAGGTCACGCCGCCTTGCAGGGCATCGGCAACCTGCTGCGCCAGTGTCTGCCGGCCTACCCACATGCGGTCGGTGACGGCATAAAGCAGCATCGTCTTTTTATCGCACTTCATACTTTGCACCTGCCTCTAACGCATCCCCTGTCAGGTTGCAGATGGCGTCAATAATATAAGTGCGGTAAGAGGCATTGCCGTCAGCTGCCGACATGCGGGCAAACGCCACCTCTCCGCAAAGCCCCATTGCGCAAACTGCGGCAGCCGCGGCCTGCAAGGGGGTGTTGGGGTTTGCCGTCACGTAGGCTGTCATCAGGGCAGAAAGCTGGCAGCCGGTGCCGGTGACCCTGCTCATCATGGGGTGCCCATTGTAGATACAATAAGCACGGTTTGCATCGGCCACAATATCAATTGCACCGGTAATTGCGACGGCGGCACCGTTTTTTTGTGCAAACTCTTTTGCAAATGCAACGGCACCGGGCAGTGTGTCTTTTGTCACGGTGTCGGCAATATCGGCATCGACCCCATGGGTGGTACCGGCACCCAGCGCAAGCGTTTTGATTTCTGAACTGTTGCCCCGAATTACGGTAAATTTCACTTTACTTAGCAGGGCCTGCGCTGTTTGTGTGCGCAGCTGGGAGGCCCCTACCCCTACCGGGTCCAGCACAACGGGGTGCCCCAGGGCATTTGCCTGTTTGCCCGCGGCAAACATTGACGGGATCGTGCGGCTGTTCAGCGTACCGATGTTGATATTTAGCCCGCCGCAAATCGACGTGATCTCCTGCACCTCCTGCTCATCATCCGCCATAATGGGGGATGCCCCCGAGGCCAGCAGGATATTGGCACAGTCGTTCACCGTGACATAGTTTGTAATGTTGTGTACCAGCGGGGCCCTTGCCCGCACGTTTTCAAGTAATTCTTTCCACATTTTATGGCCTCCTTAACAATTTGTTGGCTGCAAAGCAAAGCAGCCCGGTAATCAGCATCACCGGCACTGTGTTGCCAATGGGGGTATCGAGATACAAAAACACCCGGTACAGCACAAACCCCATCAGCCAAAGGGCAAGGTTGCCCCAGTTAAACTTACTTGCAGAACTGTCTTTTTTGAGAATAAAATAATCCACGATCTGGATGGCAACCATCGGCGCAAATACCGACCCAATAAAGTACAAAAACGATTCGAATTGTGTGATTGGTGTGGTAATTGCCAGCAACGTACCGACCGCACACACAAGGATCGCGACCGGCTTTTCTTTCAGCTTTGCTGAAATACTCTGCGCACTGACCCCGGCCGAATAGGAATCTAAAAACGTAGTGGTGACAGTGGAAAGCAAAATAATCAACAACCCCGCAGTGCCAAGGCCCGCTTGCAGCATAATTTCGGCGATATCGCTTTTGCCGGTAAAAAGGGCCGCCGCCATACCGATGGTATACATCCAACTGCTGGTAAAAAAGTAGGCAAGTGCGCCCACGCCTGCCGCCGCGCGGGGCTTTTTTGCCGTGCGCGTGTAGTCAGAGATCAGCGGCAGCCAAGACAGCGGCATTGCGACTGATAACTCTACCCCCGCGCCAAAGCTCATGGCCCCACCAAATGCGGTACTGCCACTTGGGCGAAACACCATCACGCTAAGCAAAACAGTCAACACAAACAACGCCGCCATGATGATGACATTGAGTTTGCCAAGGTGCCTGACCCCCACCAAAAGCCAAATTAAAATCAGCAGGCCAATCACAGCAGCCCACACCCAGCCCGTGCCAACGGATACAACGGCATTTGCGGCGGCGGCCCCGCTGTAAATCATGATCGCTGTCCACCCAATCAGTTGCAGCACGTTTAAGCACGAAAATAAAAGCGACCCCTTTTGACCAAAAGACAGTTTTACCGTCTCCATGGCGCTTTTTTCGGTTTTGCCCCCAATCAGCCCTGCCAAAAATAGCAATGCGCAGCCAATTATGTGGCCCAGCAGAATAGCAGCCACCCCTTTTGCAAACCCCAGTGGCGCAAGCAGCGTACCGCTTAAAATTTCAGCAATGGATACCGCCGCGCCAAACCAGAGTAGCCCGCTAAAGGCTGTCGACGTCTTTTTTTCTTCCATTCTCTACCTTCTTTCTTGGTTTGGGGCATAAAAAAAGAGAATACCCCTTCATGGGTATTCTCCGTGTTCAAGCAAGTGTTCCTTACTCCCTACGGTGGCATTACCCACATCAGGTTAAAGGGTCGAAGTTCGATAACTTCCTCTCAGCCTGCTAAAACAAGCTCCCCTGAAAACTATGGTCTTTATTCTAACTCGTTGGCATTGCAATGTCAACAAAGCCCCTAGCATTTGCGCTGGGTTGCTGGCATAAAACCGCCCGCCGGCATAGCGTTTGCACGGCTATTGCCTTGTGCTACAACCAACGCTTTGGGGTGCCGCGGGCTGGCTGGCTACGCCCCAATTTCCGCCGCGGGCACCGCCTGTGCCATATAAAGGCAGCAGCACAAAAAGCCCGGCAGATGCATGCTATCGCGTGCGCCTGCCGGGCTTTAAAATTCAATTTGTTCTTTTTAAATTTAGCGTTACACCTAAAACTGTGCCGCCTTTTTACTTTGGTATTGTGGTAAACTTCGGCGAAAACAGCTCTGGCAAGGGCCATGTTTCCATCTGGTAATACATGTCGCGCCACTGCAAAAATTCGTAGTTGCAGCTTTCTGCAAAAATTTCAAGCAGCCTTGCGCGGTCACGCGGCGCCATCTTGTCGCACAGCGCATTCACCATGCGAATTTCGTTGTCGCACTTTGCGCGGTAGGCCGGCAGGGTGTAAAACTCGAGCCACTGGTAGTACAAATTCTCTTTGGGCAGCGTACACTGTGGCAACAAATCGTCGCCAAAAAAGCGATACAAAATATTACACGGAAACAGCGCCATCATACATTCCGGCAGGCCACCCTCCATGGCGCGGGCAAGCTGGTGCGAGGTGTACGACCGCTTGCCCTCGGCCATAATGGTCGCTTCCAGCTCATCGAGGCTGACGCCCAGTTGCTGCGCCCAAAAATCGCGGTTGTGCAGCACCGTACCCTCCATCGTAGAGGATAAAATCTGGTACCAGTCGTACATTTCGTCAAACCCGCGGCATTTTGAAAACCCAACTGCCCAGCAGCGGGTATACTCCAACAGATACTGGTAGTTGTGCCGGATTTGAAACCGAAATTTTTCAAGCGACATAGTGCCGTGCAAAATTTCCTGCATCTGCGGTGTTTGTTCAATTTCATCACAGGTCTTGCGGATCATGGGCATCAAATATTCTTCATAAAACGTCATTTTGCCGCCCCCCTTTTGGCTTGCATTCATTCCACGGCAAGGTCACTCTTGTGCGTCTGCGGCAATCAGGCTGCGCAGCGCTTCGCAGGTCACCTGCATCGTGCCGTCTTTCATTGAGTTATAAGCCATCACCGCGCCACACCGTACCCCGCGGGTGGCCGCCACAATAAATAGCGCCCCGGTTTCCATTTCGCTTGCCATCACGCCAAGGCGCTCCCACGCCTGCCAGCGCTCGTGCAAGCGGTCTGCAACCGGCATGCTGTCGGGGTCGTGCTGGCCGTAAAACGAATCTTTGCTTTGGGCCACCCCTTCGGCGTAATTGCGGCCCAGCTTTTTTGCCGCGTCAGACAGGGCCGCCACAATGGTGCGGTCGGCAATGGCGGGGTACTCTATGGGCGCATAGTGCAGCCCGGTGCCCTCGTCGCGCACTGCACCGGTGATCACAACGCCCTCCAGCGTTTCGTCGTAGCTTTCTTCGCACACGCGGCCACAGGTGCCGATGCGGATAAAGGTATCCGCCCCGCAGTGGATCAGCTCTTCCATTGCAATTGCAGCACTGGGGCCGCCCATGCCGGTACTGGTGACTGAAACCTTTACCCCGTTCAGGGTACCTGTCCAGGTTTTGTGCTCGCGGTTGTGGGCCACCAGCACAGGGTCGTCAAAATACTGCGCAATTAAATCTGTGCGAAACGGGTCGCCCGGCAGCAATACATACCGGCCCACGTCCCCTTTTTTGCAGCAAATATGATACTGCTGCCCTTTGTCATTTGTCACTTCTTTGCTCTGCAATCTCATGTTAATCTCTCCCTTTTTTAAATTGCAGTTATCCTGCTAGTTTGCATACCCCGTTAACCCGGTGTTTTGTTGCCGGTGCGGCACAGCGCACGAAACCCGGCCGCCGAGAGCAGCGCGATTGCCAGCATGGCAATCGCGTACCAATAGGCAGAGCCCGGCCCCAGCGCCGTGACAAGCCGGCCGGTGATGAGCGGGGTGAACGTGTCGGACCCACCGCACACCATACCCACAATGCCCGCCACAAAGCCGGCATGCCGGGGCTCTAACCCGGTTGCCAGTGTGATCATGACGCTGAACAGCACACCGATGAAGAAACCGGTCAAAAACAGTGCCGCAAAAAACACCGGTATCGACTGCAACAGCACCGCCCCCAGCATCAACACCAATGCTGCTGCCACATTGACCCAAAGCACATTCAGCGGTTTTAGCCGGCGCAGCAACACAATAAATAACAGCGAGCCCAGCATGCTGCCCACATTATACACCGTCAGCATTGACACCGCGAGGGCCCCCGGGATGGCAAGACTTTCGGCAAAAGTGGTGGTGTACAGGTTGATGGTATTGACAACGGCGCAGTAAGAGACGGCAAACACCCCAAGCAACACCCACCCCGGCACCCTTGCCGTGAGATATAACGGGTTGGCGGCGTGGCCGCCGCTTTCTGCCAGCTGTTGCGTTTTAGGCATGCCCGCAAACGGCAGCAATGCCAGCATTAGCACTGCCAGCACCGCAAACACCAGGTAGGTATACTGAAACGGCAGCCCCAGCGACAGCACGATGCTCATACACAGCGGCGGCAAAAAACACCCTGCGCCAAAGCAGGCTTGCCCGGCGCTCATGGCGCTGGCGTAACCGGTTGTAAAAATGCCGCTGACCACCACCGGGCCGGTGGCATCCTGTGTGCCAAAGCCCACCCCGCCCAGTGCACTAAAAGCCAGTGCCAACGGGTAGCTTTTGGTTGCCGGCAACCCTAAAAAGAACACCAGCAACAGGCCGATGCCCAGTGCCAGCACCGGCTTTGGGCCCAGCTTTTCTACCAGCACACCCATCAGCGATACCGTTACCACGCGGCCCAGCGCAAAGGCACTGCCCAATGTGGCAACCGCAGCAAGCGAAACGCCGTAGTGCTCGATCAGCTGTGTCATGCTGCTGCCAATGGTAATGCACGCCGCCCCGGTCAACAGGTACAGGGCATACACTTCAAACGCGGCCAGCGTTTTTGTCCTGGTCATTTTTTGCACCCGGCGCAGATTGCCTGTACTGCGTCGTCCATGTGAATGATTCCCTCAAACCCCAGCGTGCGGCACAAACGGCTGACATAGGGCTGCTTGAGCATCGCCGTTTCCAGCGCGTCAAAGTTCCAGAAGATTTCCTCTGGGCTGCCGGTGGTCACCACCTTTTTGTTGGCCATCACAATGATGCGGGCAAAATTTTCCACCACAAAATCCATGTCGTGCGAGATGGTGATGACCGTTTTGCCCTCTTCGTGCAGCTGCCGCAAAATTTCGCCCAGCCGCCGGTTGCCCTCAAGGTCTTGCCCGGCGGTCGGCTCATCAAAAATCAGCACGCTGGTATCCATGGCAATGATGGCCGCAATCGTCACAAATTTGCGCACTGAAAGCGGCAGATTGAACGGGTTTTCGTCGCGAAACTGGTCCATACCCGTCATGAGAAGCGCTTTTTCGACCTGCGCCTCAAACTGTTCGGGCGGCAGCTTTTGGTTTTTGGGGCCAAAGGCCACTTCGTCGTACACGGTTGAATGAAAAATCTGGTCATCCGGGTTTTGAAACACATACCCCACAACGCGGGATACCTGCGCCGTGGTGTATTGCTTGGTGTTCATTTCGCCGATCAGCACATCACCGCCGGTGGGGCGCTGTAGCCCGTTGAGCATTTTTACCGTTGTGGTTTTGCCCGCACCGTTTTGCCCCACAATCGCCACGTTTTCACCTTGCTCGATGGCAATGTCAATATGATCGACCGCCAAAAAACCACCCGGGTAGGCAAAGCTGACATCCCGCATTTCAATATAGGCCATGCTTACACCCTCCCTTTTTGCATTGCCTGCCCAATCACCTCTGCGCCCTGCGCTTCGGTGATTGGCACATAGCTCAGTGGCAGGCCCTGTTGGATCAGCCGGTTGCCCAAAATGGCCATCTGCGGCAGTTGTACACCCTTTTCCAGCAGGGACATGTCGGTTAGCACCTGCTGTTTAGCGCCGCTGCGGATTAGCTCACCCTCATGCAGCACCAGCACTTCGTCGGCATATTCTGCAATCAGGTCAATTTTGTGCTCCACCAGAATAATCGTCTTTTTTTGTTCTTTCATCGCCTTGATGATTTTAAACACACTCTCGGTGCCCTCCGGGTCCAGCTGGCTGGTCGGCTCGTCGATGACAAGGATATCCGGCTCAAGCACAATGATGGACGCGAGCGCGACGCGCTGCTGCTGCCCGCCGGATAATTCGAACGGGTTTTTCTCCGCAAGGTCGGTGATGTTCGTCAGTTCCATCACACGGGTGACCCGCTCTTCAATTTCATCCACCGGCACACCAAAGTTTTCAAGGCCAAAGGCCACCTCTTCAAACAGGGTATCCTTCACGCCGCTGATCTGGTTAAACGGATTTTGAAATACATACCCGATTTTCAGCGACAATTCGCCGGGGGCATACTCACTGGTCGGCTTGCCGTACACCAGCACATCACCCGAAAGCTCGCCCTTAAAAAAGTCGGGCGCAAAGCCACGTATCAGCGAGCAAAGCGTTGTTTTACCTGCCCCGTTTGACCCAATGACCCCGTAAAACTTGCCCTCTTCAATGGTGCAACTAAAATCTTTCAGCGCCGGGGTATCGGTCAGCGGGTAAGAGTAGGTCACATTTTTCAGTTCAATCACAGCACCCATAACGCAACCCTCCAAACGACCACTGCCAGTGTAATAATGATAGAAATCACATTTACCACCGGCTCTTTACCGGTGCGCTCCAGCTCAAACAAATGCGTTTTTTTGCATTTGACGTCAAACCCTTTGGATTCCAGTGTCAACACACGTTCTTCGCTGTTGGTGATGGCACCTAAAATCAGCGGCACCAGCGACGGAAAAAACGCCTTGGCACGCACCAGCATATTGCCTTGGGTCTCTACCCCTCGCGCACGCTGCGCGTTCATGATGGTACGGCTGTTTTTGCCCAAAATATTGATCATTTGCAGTGTGGAGATAAAGACATAGGCCGCTTTATAGTCCATGCCGGAGTCCTCCAGCGCACGGGACATCTCTTTATACTCTGTCGTTTGAAACATCCACACAAAAATACCCGCAATATTCAAAATGCAAAACGACAGGTAGATGGCACTTTGCAGGCCGGAATGGTAGACCTTTAAAAAGCCAAGTTGCCAGACGACCATTTTGTCTGGGATGAGCAGCGACTGCACGATGAAAATAATCACAACAATGGCCAGCACCTTAGTAAACGCATGGCAAAAGCGCTTGAAGATACCGCTTGCCGCACAGAGCACCGGCACCACCAAAAACCACGGCATCAACCACAGCGGGTACTGCCCAGGCCCCACTTTGATCGTGCCGATCAGCATCGTACAAAACGAATACAACAACACCACCAGCAGTTTGGATGACGGATACAGCGCCGCAAGCGGGTTGCTTTTGTGCAGGCGCAGCTTTTCTCTCCACGTCATTCGGTTTTACCTCTTTTCCGCGACTGAAAATGCCGTCTCCCAACACCTTTTGCGGGAGACGGCGCTCACCTTTTCAGCAGTTTCGCTTATTTTTTATCACTTTTCACTGTTGCAGGCTTTTTCTTGATATAGTTGGCGCCGCAGCCGTATTTGACCAGTGTGCGGTCCGGGATGACACGGATGACCAGAATGCTGATTGCAAATGAGATGATGCGGTCCAGTACGGTAAACACGCCCTCAGTGCCAATGACAGCCGCCCAGATATTGGCGCCCGCCGCCATGGCCGTTGCTGTGATGATGGACGTACCGCTACCGGTAACACCGCCGTATACCAGTACTACAATGGGCGCTGCCGAAGCGATGGAGGTGATTGCCATGATAACCATAGAAATGAGCCACTTCCACCAATTACTGAACATATTGCCGCGTGCCAGAAAACCGGTGACAAGGCCGGCGATAACATTGACCGGGATAAACGCAAAGTTGACGGGGTTTGCAATACCGGTAACGATGTTGGTCAACCCGCCGGCGACTGCGCCGACCCACGGGCCGCACAGCATACCGGCAAAGATGGTGCCGATGGTGTCAAGGTACATCGGCAATTTGAGCAGCGACGCCATTTGGCCGCCCACAAAGTTCACCGCTACCGCAATGGGGATGATGAGAATCGCCAGCATTGAAAAATCCTCTTTGATCGAATACTTTTTCTTTTCCATGATAAACCTCCTTATAATTGTGCCTTGTTGAATATCTTCTGCCGGGTACCGGTTTCCCAGCGGTTGAACGCATTGTATCATTACGCCTAATAATTTTCAACTAAAAGGAATATTTTGGTTTATATTTTGTACACTTGCACGGGTAAACTACTAAATAGAACTCATGTTGCACAAGTTTGTTTCATGTTGTTTCGGGTTATTTTCACTTGTTTTGTGCTATCTGCACATATTTATTGTTGTTTTTTCGTCATGTAAATTTCTTTAATTGTGGACATTTTTTGTGATTTATGATATCTTTAAATGTTACACATTTATGAGGAGGTTCCACTATGAAAAAACAACAACTGATTATTGACACCGACTGCGGCTCTGATGACGCGATGGCGATTGCCATGGCACTGCACGACCCGGGGGTAGAAATTCTGTTTTTTACCACCGTTTCCGGCAATGTAGACTGCCACCAGGCGGCGCTGAACACCCTGACGACCATTGAATATGCAGGCACTTACGAACCCCCGGTTTATGAGGGCTGCCGCGACATGCTGCTGCGCGAGCTTGTTTTTGCGCACGAAACGCACGGCAACGACGGCATGGGGGACCTTGGGTATGCGCCAAGGCGGTTGCAGATTGCACCGGGCAACGGTGTGCTGAAAATGCTGGAAACGCTAAACGAGCACGAGGCGGGCAGCATTGAAATTGTGACCCTTGGCACCCTGACCAACATTGCCGTTGCAATGCGCCTTGCCCCCGATACGATGCGCAAAGTAAAACGCATTGTGGCCATGGGCACCGCGGGGCTTGGCTTTGGCAATGTCAGCCCGGTGGCGGAGTTTAATATCTGGCAGGATGCCGAGGCCGCGAAAATCGTGACCGAGTTTGGTGTGCCGCTGACCTATGTGGGCTGGGACGCCTGTATTGACGATGCCATGCTGAACGAAGATGAAATCAACCGGCTGCGCGACAGCGGCCCGCTTGGCAAATTTGCAGTAGACTGCAACCGCCAGCTGATGCTGCTGAACGAACAGCGCTTTGGCCGGCCCTGCCTTGATATGGCAGACCCCGCCGCCATGGCAGCGGCACTGCACCCCGCCTGTATTGCACAGTGTGATGACTATTACTGCGAGGTAGACACCTGCCCCGGCCCAGGCTATGGCGGCGTTTTGGTGGATATCTACCACTTCAGCGGCAAACAGCCCAATGCCAAAATATGCAGCAAACTGCACGTGCAGGAATATAAAAACTATATTTTCTCTACCCTTGGCGCTTAATGCGCCGGTAAAGCTTACTGCCGCGCGCTGTTTTGCAGCGGGGCAAAAAATTCTTCAAACACCTCGGCCCACGCGCCGCGCACGATCATGTGGTGGTTGCTGATGGGCCGGTGGGCGAAGTAGTCGGTGCCGTCTTTGAGCGCAAGCCGCATTTGGGTGCGGCATAAATCGCCGCGGTGCAGGCTTTCCATCAGCTGTGCGTCACCCGCGTAAAAGCGGGTCATCGCATCGTTGCATTTGAACACGGTCACCGGCCCTGCGGGTACATCGCCCGAAACAGCAACACCGATGCCCGACTCAAAATGAGTGGTAAGGGTATAGCGGTCCGGCATGTTCAGTGGCAAGGTGCAGTGCGCAAAAATAATTTCACCTTTTTCAGGGTCCATGCAACTGGGGTTTGCCATAAAGGACGGCTGCCCTGTCAGCAAAAAGCTGACGACCATGCTGATGAGGCTTTTGGTATCCCCTTCGCACGCTGCCGGGATGCCCTTGGCGTTTAAAATGGCAAGGGCAAGGCAGCCGGTGGTGTGGATGAGCCCCAGCAGGTCAAAGCAACGCACCGTGACGGCCTGTAAGTTGTGCCGCACCACCATGCGCTCTACGGCCCCATATACATTCAGCGCCGCTTCTACTTCGCCGTCATCATAGTGCTGGGCTTTCAGCGCCCGCGTGTAATCATTCTCTTCATAGCCGCCCTTGTGGTACTCTTCGATCAGCTCTTGCAATTCCAAGTCGACGATCTGCATCCCGCTTGCCTGTTGCAGCTTTTCCGCGTTTGCTTCGCTGGAAATCAGGCCCGACGGCTTGCCAATGGCACCAAGGCGCATGCCCTCCATTCTGCTTTTGGCGGCGGCAACACGCTCCAACACACGAATACGGTGCGCAATGTCGGCAAGGTCGCCGTGCAAAATCTCGCCCTTTTCGCCCTCGCCCTCCAAAAAGCCCATGATTTCCATTGCGGCGGCCAGCGAGTTGTAAGCGGGCACCGTCAATAGCACATAGGGCGGCTTTACGTCGCGGAATGCTTTTTTAAACCCCGGCTCGGCACCGCCCGAAGCGATGAAGAAAATGGGCAGTTGCTCTTTTTTCCAATCTTCCTGCGGCACGCAGGCCACCTCGCGCCCCAGCTCTTTGCTGAGGCTGTTCAAAAATTCCTGCCCATAGGCGGGAATGTGGGGGTCATTGCAATCGGTCGGCCCCATCAAAAAAAGGACACCTAACTTTTCCATTTTCGCTTTCCTCCATTTTGCTGTGTTATCTTTTCCGCCAGTGGCGGCTTTCCCGTATTTTATTCGGCCACCCCTCACGGGGTGCGGCCGGAATATCTATTTAAAAAGGGAGTGTTTTACCATGCAAAATATTTTATTGGTCTCACATTGTGTACTGAACACCGCGTCCAAAGTGGTGATGTTCACCCCGCAGGACATGGCTGCCGAAGAAGCCCTGCGTGTGCGATTTTTGACCGAAGCCGTGCAAAAAGGCGTGCAACTCATCCAACTGCCTTGCCCGGAGTTTACATTGTATGGCGCGCGGCGCTGGGGGCATGTCAGCAACCAGTTTGACAACCCGTTTTTCCGCGCCCACTGCCGTGCGGGGCTGCAACCCATTTTGCAGCAACTGTGCGAATACCGTGCCAACAGCGAGCGTTTTCGCATTTTAGGCATTGTGGGCATTGACGGCAGCCCAAGCTGTGGGGTGGACTACACCTGCTACGGCGACTGGTATGGCAGCTTTGAGGGCCGCGCCGACCTTGCAAACACCCTTGCTACCTGCCGCCTTGGGCGCGGGCAGGGCGTTTTGATCAGCGAACTAACCAAACTACTGCAAGAATGCGGGCTTTCGCGAACGGTGCCCGTGGTTGGGCTATTTGCCCCGGAGCCGGAAAAATGCCTTTCCCTTTTACAGGATTTGACATAATATACAAAATAATATTTGTATTCGACGTTTTTATATTAATATTGTGGTACGTTTTTAAAAATGACAATTGTCACTTTTTTTGTGAAAGACAGGGTGCAAGATGAACAAAGATTACACCGAAGCTTTGGGCAGCCTGCTTGAGCTTGCGTTTGGGGCGGGCAGTACGGCACGCAATGATACCGCTTTGCAAAGCGCTATTGCGCCGTTATTGGCCCTTGGTTGCAGGCAACACCGGCTGGCAGGCGGCAAAACGTTTATACACAGTGGGTTTGCTGTGTACAGTGTATTTGTGCTACTGCGGGGCAGCGCAAGGGTGATCTGTTACAGCGCCGCCGGGGCCGCCAGTGTGCAGGACAGCCTTGCCGCGCCCCAGATGTTTGGGCTGATTGAAGTGGTGGAAGATCGGCTGATGTTTGCCGCATCGATACAGGCCAACACCGATGTACTGGTGCTGGAGGTACCTGCCGCGCTGTTTCGCTCGGTATTGCAAAACAGCACCCCCGCCGCCCGCGTGATCATACGCAACCTTGCGTTTTTGGCGGTGCGCAACATGGACAATGTAGAATATTACACCCTCAATCGCCCCCAGCAGACACTGGCGCTTTACCTGTATCAGGCCTGCAAAGATGCGAAAAAGCCTTATGCGCTGCCGCTGTGCCGCCGCATGCTGGCTGAAATACTGCATATTCACCTGCGCAGCCTTTACCGTTACCTTGATGAGCTAAAAGACAAGGGGCTATGCTGTGTGATACGGGGTAAAATTACCATTACCGAACAGCAGTTTGCCGCCTTGCAGCAGTTTTGTGCCGGGTTTGAACAGCCCTGACTTACCCATACAGGCTGGACAAAACCATTGCGGCGCGGCATAATAAAAGGCGGCGGCAGTTTGCCGTCGCCTTTTATTTGCAGTGGAAGGGGGGATGGTGTGGACGTCATTGTACAACAGGTCGGCCGCAGCCAGCCGCAGCAAGTCGTGATACAGTGTTATGAAGTAACCGACCAAATCAAGAGCATTTTGCGTTTTATCCGTAGCAGTGGCACCACACTGGCCGGCTACCAAAACGAGCGCATGGCCCAATTGCCGCTACAGGACATCTTTTATGTGGAGGCGGTGGAAGGCTGCGTGTTTGCCTACACCGCCGGCCAAGTGTTTGAGCTAAAAAGCAAGCTGTATGAGTTTGAAACTCTCTATCAGGGCGAACAGTTTTTTCGCTGTGGTAAATCCATGGTGGTCAACCTGATGAAAATCGACAGTGTTTCCCCTATTTTAAACGGCCGGTTCAGCGCACGGCTGTTTAATGGCGAAGAGGTTATCATCTCGCGCCAGTATGTACCTGCGCTGAAAGAACTTTTGTCTGGGGGGATATGATGAACCCGCGCACTTTTTTAAAAGAATGCCTGATGCAGTTTTTTATCATCACGACCTTTGTCAACGTGGCCTCTGCCGTTGTGGGCCCGGTGTTGATGCCGGGCCTGACCTTTGGCTTTACGGCGTTTTGGTCACCGCTGTTTGCCGGGTTGTTGGGCACCTTACCCTCGGTGGTACTGTACTCTAAAAAAGAGCTCACGTTGCGCCAGACGATACTGCGCAAGGTGCTGCACGTGTTGTTGCTGGAATTCATTTTATTGCTGGTCGGCTGGCTGAACGGCAACATCAGTTCTGCCAGCAGCTTTTTGGTTTTTGCGCTGATGGTATTGGCGGTTTACGTCGCCGTGACCCTTTGTGCCTTTTTGCTGGAAAGCCGGGAAGCAAAGCAGATCAATGCCGGGCTGCGCGCCCTGCAAAACCGCAAATAATGCAGCTTATACCGCCAAAACGCAACTTACCCTCCGTTTGATTGACTTGCCGCCCAGCCCGTTTTATGCTGACAGCAGTAACAAAAACGGAGGTCTTTTTTATGTTTGGTTCTCTTGCCTTAGCCTTTGGTATCGCGGCCATTGTGGTGCTGGCCGGGCTTTCAATCCACAAGCAATCCCCGCTGTTGCCCTTGCGGCTCATCGTGCGGTTTGCCGCATTGGGGCTGCTGGGTGTTCTGCTGGCGAGCGGGGTATTACAGTGGGGTATCCGCTGGGTAGCGCTGTTTGTGTTTCTCTGTGTGCTGTGCATCATCAGCCTTGTCAAATGGCTGTTGCACCGGCCGCAAAAACCGTTTCACACCGGTAGGGCACTGCTGCACGCTGCGGGCCTTGCTGTATTGCTGGTGGCGTTTACCTTCCCCGCCATTGTATTCCCACAGTACCAGCCGTTGCCGGTAACAGGCAACTACGCGGTTGCGAATGCAAATTACAGCTACACCGACCCAAACCGGCCGGACCCTTATTACACCGATGGCACGCCCCGCACGGTGAACGCCGAGTTCTGGTACCCCAAAAATGGCACCGGCACCTACCCGCTGATCGTTTTTTCGCACGGGTTTTGCGGTGTGCAGGACAGCAATAATTCCATGTTTACCGAGCTTGCAAGCCACGGCTATGTTGTGTGTTCTGTGGGCCACCCTTCCCAATCCGCCTTTACGGTGAGTGAAAGCGGTAAATTGACTGTGCTGAACGGCGATTATATGGCCGAATACGGCAAATTAGGCGATGACCCCGCCGCTAATCTGGCGCTGTTTCAAAAATGGATGAGCATCCGAGTGGCCGACATGCAACTGGTGCTTGACAGCGTGCTGGCCTCCACCGGCGGGCTGTATGACCTTGTAGACCACAGTAAAATTGGGGTGATTGGGCATTCGCTTGGCGGTGCCACCGCCATGGGCGTGCCGCGGGTGCGCAGTGACATTTCTGCGGTGGTAAACTTGGATGCCCCGATGTTTTGCGAGTTGACCGGTGTCGAAAATGGGCACTATACCGTCAACCCCACACCCTACCCCGCACCGTTGCTGAATGTGTATTCTGATTATCTTTACGAAAACGGCATTTTGGCAAATGACGACGAATACTTTGAAAACCGGCTGGTCTCTGCCACTGCCCCCGCCTCGTTTGAAGTGGTATTTCGCGGTGCACAGCACCTCAGCCTGACCGACCTTGCACTGGTGTCGCCGATGCTTGCAAATGCGCTGGATGGTGGGCGCAAGGCGACCATCAACGAATATGATTGCCTGAGCAAACTAAACCACATTGTTTTGCGCTTTTTTGACTGTTACTTAAAAGGCGACGGCCCGTTTACCCTTGCAGGCATTTATTAACCGTTTTGCCGGCGATTCGGCCACCCCCAAAAAAGCGAAACTTAATGCCAACCCCTGCTTTTTAAAAAAAATTGCTTGACAAGCGGTATTTGTTTTTGCTATGTTAAGTAGCAATAAAGGTGATGACGAAGAAAACCGACAACGACCGTTTTACAGAGAGCCTGCGCAGATGAGAGTCAGGTAGCCGGGTGTTGTCAGGGTGGTCCCTTCCGAGCTGGCAGTTGAACACGAAAGTAAGTAAACGCGCACGTGCAGGCAGCGTTAATGCCATGGGCTTGTTGGAGCCTGTAAGTGGTGCGGCCTCACCGCCGCGCAATTTGAGTGGTACCGCGGAGTTGTAATTCAGCAGCTTCGTCTCAAAGAAACATTCTTTGGGACGAAGCTGTTTTTGTTTTGTCCCGCACAAAACAGGAGGATCATTTGTATGAGTTACACCAGCTGCCTGCCCGCCTGGAGCGTCGGCCCCGATTGCTACCAGGATGTCTTTGCCACCGCCCGCCGTTTTGGCAAAACCGCCGCCGTCATTGGCGGCAAAACCGCCCTCAGCAAGGCGTATGAGCCGCTGAAAGCCGCCCTTGCCGGCAGCGAATTCACCCTGTCGCAGCCCATTTGGTACGGCGGCAACTCGACGTACGAGCACGCCGGCGCGCTGGAACAGCTGCCAGAGGTGCAGCAGGCCGACATGATCTTTGCCGTGGGCGGCGGGCGCGCCATCGACACCTGCAAAGCCGTGGCCCAGCACCTTGACAAGCCGCTGCTCACCTTCCCCACCATCGCCTCCAACTGCGCCGCCTGCACCGCCATCGGCGTATTTTACAATGCAAACGACACTTTTTGCGACTACTTTTACCCTACCCGCTGCCCCGAGCACACCTTCATCAACACCCGCATCATTGCCGAAGCCCCCGAAAGTTTGCTGTGGGCCGGCATCGGCGACGCGCTTTCAAAAGAGTGCGAAGTCGAGCTTGCCAGCCGCGGCAAAGACCTGTTTCACACCACCCTGCTTGGCACCATGCTGGCCCACACCTGCACCGAGCCGCTGCTGAACTATGGAGCCACCGCCATGCAGCAGTGCCGCGAAAACACCCCCGGCACCGAGCTAGAGCAGGTTGCCCTTGCCATTGTGATCTCCACCGGCCTTGTGTCAAACCTGACCACAGACCCCACCAAATACTACTACAACAGCAGCCTTGCCCACTGCGTTTACTACGGTGCCACGATGCTGCCCGCCTCCGGCGGCAAGCACCTGCACGGCGAAATTGTCTCGTTTGGCGTGCTGACCCTGCTGACCTGGGATGGCCAGCTGGAACAGCGCGAGCGCATTTTGCGCTTTAACCGCTCTATCAAGCTGCCCGTCACGCTGGCCGAGATCGGCATGACTGAGGCTGACCTGCAAACAGTGGCCGACAAAGCCGCCACCGTGCTGGAATGGACCAAAGCGCCCCGCCCTGTCACCAAAGAGGCCTTTATGCAGGCCATGCGCGATGCCGACGCCGCCGGCCGTGCCCTGCTTGCCGCCGAAGCCTGAACACACAACAGAAATGGAGAATCCGCCATGAAAACAATCAACCGTGTTGCCGACCTGCTGAACAAAAACCTGGCGCTGCTCGCCATCCTCACCGCTGTGTTCGCCCTGCTGGTGCCCACCTTTTGGGTAGGCCTTGCGGGCAGTGTCAGCATCAACTTTGCGTGGGCCCCGGTGCTGAGTACGTACTTCCCTAAAATGAGCTTTGTCAACCTGCTGCTGGGTGTCATCATGTTCGGCATGGGCATGACGCTGCGCGCCGAGGACTTTGCGCTGATTTTGCGCCGCCCGCGTGACGTGCTGATCGGCATTTTCAGCCAGTACATCTGCATGGCCGGGTTTGGCTGGCTGGTGGCAAAGCTGCTCAGCTTCACCGGCATCGGCGGGCCGGAGGTCTGCGCGCAGATTGCCGTGGGCCTTGTGCTGCTGGGCTGCGTGCCGGGGGGCACCGCGTCCAACGTGATGACTTTTCTCGCACACGGCGACGTGCCGCTTTCGGTCACCATCACGATGTGCACCACGCTGCTTGCCCCGGCGCTGACCCCCACCCTGACGCTGGCCCTTGCCGGCCAGTGGATCGAGGTCAACTTCTGGAGCATGTTCTTCTCCATCGTCATGGTCGTGCTACTGCCCATCTTTTTGGGACTTGCCATCCATGCCTTTGTTGGCAAAAAAATTGAGCCGTTTAAAAAGATTCTCGTGCTCACTTCCACCATCTGCATCTTGCTGGTGGTCGGCATGTGCGTTGGCCCAAACCAAAGCAGTTTTACCCAAAACGGGCTTGCCATTGTGGGCATTACCGCGCTGGCGGTTTTAGTGCACCATGCGCTGGGCCTGCTGGCCGGGTACGGCATTGCAAAGGCGTTTCACTTTAACGAAGAAAAGACCCGTGCCCTGTCGCTGGAGGTCGGGCTGCAAAACAGCGGCCTTTCGTGCACACTGGCAAACTCGGCCTTCCCCGGTACGCTTGCCATTCTGCCCTGTGTGCTGGCGACGGTGATCCACCAGATCGTCGGGCCCATTGTGGCAAACCTGTTTGCCGCCCGCGACAACAAAGCCCCCGCACCCGCCGCGGCGGAACCCCTGCCCGCGGAGGGTTAAGCCCCCCCGCTGCTGCAAAAGCACAAAGGCACCCGGCAAGGGTGCCTTTGTGCTTTTTGTTTGCAACCGGCCCCGCACGGTGTATAATGTAAGGCAAAGCGCTGCACGCTGTGCGGCTTAGTTTGCGAGGGATAACAATGTATTTTGAAAAAGACTGGATGATGCGCCAAGTTGGCCAGATGGTCGAGTTTGTGGCGCGGCTGTTTTTCCACCGGGATAAAATAGAGTATGAAGTAATTGACGAAAATAACCTCTCTGAAACCGACCTTGTTTACCGCCGGTTGGTAGAATTACTATCACAAAACGAAATTTGCGACGCCGAGGACTATTTGTTTGAGCGTTACAAAGCCGGTGACGGCGCCTATTTAACGCTGGCGCTTGATTTTTACCAGCGGCTGAACACGATGACCGACAACGAATTGACCGACTGTGATTTTTCGCGGGACGAAATTGCCGAAGGGTTGCAGGACATTCTTAAAAAAGAACAAATAGACACCTCGGTTTTAATGCTGGATTTTGGCGAACAAGAGAAAGCCTGATTGCACCTATAAAGCCCGCTTTGGCGACTTGCCAAAGCGGGTTTTTGTTTTTACAGGGCGTCCGCCCCGTTTTTTATAGAATAGACCATCAGTTGCATTTGTTTTTCACTGGCGGGGTGGCCGTCGTAATCTGAAAACGTATCGACAATCCGCAGGCCGCGCTGTGCTAAAATTTGCCGCAGCTCTGCCGCCGAGTACAGACGTGTCGGGTCACCAAACGGGATATCCGGTGCTGCGACCGGCTGGCCAAATTGTAGTTCACAACCGCCAAACAACATCCGCCGCGCCGTGCTGTCCCATTCAAACTGGGCAAATGCCAGCGAGTTGGGCCCCGCCTCCCACCAGCGCTTGGGGAAAAACAGTTCGGCGTGTTCGGCATTGCAAACATCCATAAAATGCTTGCCACCGGGGCGCAGCGCACGGCTGATGACATCAAAAATTTTGAGGTTTTCTTCCTCCGTTTCAAGGTAACCGATTGCACCATCCGCAAGGTTCAACACCACATCGAATTGCTCATAAAAATTAACATCCCGTAAATCGGCACAAAGAAAGGTGGCGGCAAGGCCTTGTTCTGCCGCTGTCTTTTTTGCATCCTCAATATAAGCCGGTGTTAAATCCACCCCGGTGACGGAAAACCCGCGCCGCGCAAACGACAGGGCATGCCGCCCGTAGCCACAGGCAAGGTCCAGTATTCTTTCGTCCCCGCGCAAATTCAGCGTGCGCACCAAAAAATCGACCTGCTGCTCTGTCTGCTGTGTCCATGTTTGATTTTTAATATCCAATGTCCACCCGTGGCGGTACCAGTCCGCCGCTTTTGCCTGCACGCTTATCACCCTTACCTTAGTTTTTTATTCTGCTTTTTCTGCATCTGCCTGCAACTCGGCAAGCTGGTTTCCCAGCCGGGCTACTGCATCCGCTTTGCGCTCATAAGGCGCGTGGCCCAGCACATAATACTCAAAGTCCAGCCCGCGTATTGCAGTAAGATACGCCGAAAGCCGGGCAGGCTGCCACACAGCGCCGTGGTAAAAATCTTCGCAGTCCGCATCGGCAACAAACAATACTTTATCCTGCGGCACCAACACCAGCATACAGTCTTGTGTGTGTGGGCTTGGGGCCTCTAGTAACACGCACTGCACACCGCCCAGTTCCAGTGTCAACCGCTCTTCAAACACCACATCGCCCGGCACCACCTTAACTTCTGTGCGGTCCGGGTACTCCAGCCGGATATTCGTGTCGCAAAACTCGATCTCCTGCCCGCTTTGCAGGCGTTGCGCTATGGCTTCTTCCCCCCAGGCCCACTGCGCCACCTCGCACAGTTTTTGCTGGGTTTTGCAGCACAGCACCGTTTTACCCTCTACTGCATGCATCCCAAACGTGTGGTCCCAATGCCAGTGGGTGATTGCGGTAAGCGACGGCAGCGCAAAGCCTGCCTCTGCCAAGGCATCATAAAACTTTAAAACATGTTTTTTTGAATTGCCGGCATCAATGGCAACGGCATAGCGCTGCCCCCGCACATACCCCAGCACCGGGCGGTCGGTCGCCTCGTCGTGCGGCAGGTAATAAACGTGCTGTGTCAGTTGTTCAAGGCCCATAGTTTTCCCCTTTTTCTGTGTTTTGTACCTTTTATTATAGCGCACCGGCCCCCTGTGTTGCAACGCACCATAAGATTGACAGCCACTACCGTTTGTGTTACGCTTGAAAGCAATTTCCACTACTCATTTTGCCGCAAAGGCGGCAGCGGGAGGTTTTATAAAATGGAACGTATCGCAAGCTTTAGCGTCAACCACGATGTGCTGCAAAAAGGGATGTATACCTCCCGCATCGACGGCGACATCGTGACCTATGATATTCGCATGGTGGTGCCCAATGTCGGCCCCTACCTTGAAAACGCGGCCATTCACACGTTTGAGCATCTGTTTGCCACTTATGTGCGCAACAGCCCGTTTTCAGATGCCATTATTTATGTGGGGCCCATGGGCTGCCGCACCGGGTTTTACTTTATCACGCGTGACAGCATGAATAAGCAACAGGCGCTGGACCTTTTTCGCGAAACGCTGGTCTTTATCCGCGATTTTGAGGGGCCGATCCCCGGTGCAACCAAAAGTGCCGAATGCGGTAACTACCGCGAACACAGCCTGCCCGGTGCCAAAGCGATTGCACTGGATATGATACAGGTACTGCAAAATTGGACCCCTGCGGATTTTGCCTATCAGGCATAGCCACCCCGTTTGGGGTGGCTGTTTTTGAATGAATTTCAAATTTGTGCAGGCCTATCCACGGCAAACATATTGCGGGTACTGCTTGCCACCATACAAAATAGCGTGCGCCGGGCACAGGTTGATACACCGTGTGCAAAAGATGCAATTTTTACCAAACTCCGGGCGTTTTTCTACCATCTGAATATTGCTTTTGGGGCAACTTTTCGCACAAAGGCCACAGCCAATGCAGGCATCTGACGCTGCATATTTCATTGCAAACAAGGGCATTGTTGCGGTACACCCTGCCGCCACCGCATGGTAAACCGGGCGCAGAAAAGGTGCGATCTTTTCTGTTTGCCGCTGCCCCGCCAAAAATGTTTCCACCAAACCGGGTACGGCCTGCGCGGCTTTTTCGCGGTTGGTTTGGGCTTCTTGCGCAGGCGTAGGCGCAAACCCGCCAAAAAACATCAAATCATTTGCTATGGTAAAAAACTGGGTAACCTGTAACTCGTGGTTTTTTTGCTGCAATATTTTTGCAAGGCCTGTAAAATCAGTTTTTACAGCACTGGCCTGTGTACAAAAGGCAAGTGTTGGGGTCTGCTGTTGTGCGGCAGGTAGCGCTTTGCGCAGATACTGCAATAAAAACATCGCCGGGTATTCATAGTATTTGGGGCACCCCACCACTAAGAAGTCGTACCCCGGCTCTATGGGCTGTGGCTCCTCTATCGAGCGCATCTGCACCGATACTCCCTTTGCCGATAGTGCCTGTGAAAACAGGCTTGCCACATATTTTGTATTGCCGGTACCGCTGAAATAAAGAATCAATGCTGTCATATTGTCTTCTACCTCCGGTAGTTTCTTTTATTCTATTCTACCACATGCCGCATAACAGATGCCACAGACCGGTTTGCCGCTGCCCGCACAGCACCCTTGCACGCCGGCTTTAGCGCAGGCCACCTTACAGTGCGGCAGTATACAATACTTATGTTACCCCGCGCAGTTTTTTTACATTCCGGTTCATTAAGTGGCGTCCCAGGTGGCGATACAAAAATTCTTTTACCGGCCCCAGTGTCTGCCCATGTGCGTTTAACAATTCGTCCGGGCAATCATACACACCAAAATCCCGGTTGATACCCTCACTTTGAATATAGGTATTATTGCCATCCCAATCGATTACGGGGTGTTGCAGCGATTTTACCGCCACCCCGTACCCACAAAACGGGCCGTCACAACTGCTGTTTTTAGCCTGTAAGGCCGTTAAGTATTGTCGGTCAATAATAAACCCTTCCAGTTCATACCAGGTATTTTCGTAATACACCTCTACCCAGCTGTGGAAAATATCCGCCGGCGCATTTTGGTACACAAAGCCCGTCATTGCGCCTTTTTGCAACACCTTATCAATGGTAAAGCCATGCACACGGCAGGGGATACCCACCGCCCGCAGCAGTGCCATCAGCAGGGTACCCTTTGTGTTGCACTGCCCGTACCCCTGTGCCAGTACCTGTGAAGCGGGTACTGTGTCGCAGGTATTATATCCAAACAAAATTTCATCCCGTACAAAATTGTAAATTTGCAAAATGCGCTCAAAGGGCGGCAAGTTGGCCCAATACCGATTTTTTACGAGCGCTTGCACCGTTGCCGAGGAATAATCCAGCATGGTGGTCTCTTTTAAATATTGTTCCATTGTTCTGCCCCTTCTATTATTAGCGGCACTGTCTGCCCCGCTTTTCCGCTTTGGTTTATCGTTTTGGGTTTCCTAACAGAGTTATTGAGGCCCATTTAATTTGCTCACGGCCGGCTGTACGCCCGGCAAAAAATAGATGCTGTTGCCTTTGTTGCTTTCGTAGATAAAATCTTGTAAGGGCTTACTGGTATAACCGGAATAATCGCCGATTGGGGGCGGCTTCTTTTTTTACAGCTCTATTTCAGTTTGAAACGCCACGACCGCCTGCCCTGTAATTTGCACAAGAACCGGCACCCCGTTTTCTATTGTAACATGTACGCGCATGCCGCCGTCGCGCCGGATTGCTTCGCCCTGCAAAATAGAAAAAGAAAGTTCATTTTCTGTTTCCAGCTGCCGGCAAACGCCATACTGCACAAGGTACGCGCCCAGTGGCCCGTTGGCGTTACCGGTAACCGGGTCCTCTGCAATACCGATTGCCGGCGCAAACATGCGCCCGTGCACCAATACTTCTTCGCCCGGGTTTAAGGTAAACACATAATACCCGTTACACCCCACTTCCGCGCTGATTGCGGCCAGCGCGTCCAAGTTGGGTTTTAAACGGTGTAACTGTTCATTGGACCCGATGCCCACCATGATTTTAGAATGCCCGGCAGAAGCAATGGCAACAGGGCAATCCGGCCGAATATCCCCCGGCTTAATGCCCAGCGCCGCAGCAATTTTTTGCACCAGCAGCGGCGCAAATGGTTCGCCTATGTTAGGCGTGCCTTGGGTCATAACAATAGAATAGCCCTGCGGCTGCGGTACAATATCTACGGGCAGCAAACCCGCCTTTGTTTTTTGCACTACCCTGCCCGCGACTGCACACCCCTCTATCGCCCTTACATAGTGTGCCGCAATGGTTGCGTGGCCACACAGGGGCACCTCGGTCGTTGGTGTAAAAAAACGCACCTCAACATCATAACCTGGCGAAGTTGCGGAAAAGATAAACGCTGTTTCAGAATTATTCAGTTCTCTTGCAATTCTTTGCATTTGCTCTTCTGTCAGACCATCCGCGTTTGGCACGACACCCGCCGGGTTACCGTGGAATTTTGTTTTTGTAAAGGCATCCACCTGATAAATTCTATATGTTTTCACGATAAGCGCTCCTGTCTAGTTTCATCTGGTTCAACCCTGTAATTACTTTTATGGGCATAATACTACATTCTTAGCTATCGCAAACAGAGAAAACGGCATTACAAGGCCTATAAAGCCCACTTTATGGTAAATCAGTTTTTAAATTCGCGGCAATAAAAATGACAATTTCAAAACGATTATAACAAAAGCTAAACTTTACCACAACACAAAAAGCAAAGGCCCTGCTTAACAAAAAACGAGCACACAAACCTTGCTGTTCATGTACTCGTTTTTTGTTGTGCGCTTGGTATGGGCGACAACTAGGCGGTCAGCGCCACACAAGGGTAAAACGTAAAGCTATTCGTACCCAGTCTGGTTGGTAGCCATCTTAGGTGCGTCATCCGTTGGTGGGATGTTCTGTCAGCTCTGATGTCGATCAAGGGTGTGCCCTTGAAATATCTTTTACGTTGGGGATGCCTTGGTTTGCGACTTATTGTTTCATCACCTTCTCAAATACGAAAAAACCATCCTTTGCCCCCTTACTGTAAAAATTATCATTGACATCTTTATCCAAAGAAACTGGTTCATCTCCGATAGAACCGTGCTTTTCGATGACCGCCGCAAAAAAGGCGGTCTGAAGGCGGCTTCGAAATGCGGAAAGCTCCGGTTCTGTTAATCTTTCAAGAGAATTTTTACTCATTTATCGGCTATTTTTTTACCGCTTGCAATTGGCATAAAAATGCGCACACCAAATTTTTCGTCATCCTTTACGATATTAAACCTCCCGCCGTGTTCTTCTACAAGCTTTTTGATTGTGGGCAACCCAATCCCGTTACTGACGACATCTGCTCGTTCTCCGATATAATTTGAAATGACAATACCAATCTCCTCTGCATGCCTGTTGACCGCAATCACGACAAATTTCCGAGGATCGGCATATTTTTTTATGTTCGAAAACAGATTGTCGAATATCCGTCTCATATCAAATACGGAAATGGAAAGATTGAACTCATCGTCAATGACCGGGAGGTTTACTTGAAAGCCTGCCGACTGCAAATCAAAGCACATCTCAGAAAGAAGCTGTGAAAGCAATAGTGTCCCCGAAACAGTTTCATCATTTATTTGTGACTTTTGACTGGAGTTGACCTGAAAGTGATGGAACATTTCGTCGGAAAATTTTTTCAGTTGCTCGGCTTTTTCAATCGCACTATTTAAATAGCGTCCTTCTTCTGCTGCGTCCTGATACTTTTTATACCGTAGAATCTCAAGATATCCTGTCAGTTTGGTCAACGGCGTACGCAGATCGTGTGACAACGAGGTAATCAACCGGCTGTTCGCTAGAACCGCCTCGTTTTCGCGCGTCATCTGTTCAATCACCGAAAGCCGCATTGCTTCAATGCTACGGCCAAGTTCTGCCAATTCGTCCTCTCCAGGAGAGTCAATTTGATAACTGAGATCGCCGCCTGTCAGTATTTCCATCTCTTGGCTTAGGTGTGTAATGCGGTGAATAATTCGATAAACATAGGGGATCAGGATAAGAAAAAAGCAGATGGCGGCGATGCTAAGAGAAATCACCATTCCAAGGCTGTCATAGTGAGAGACTGATGAATACGGATAGGCATATATGACACCATCAGAACAGGCCACCGGAATGCCTGCGCGAGCACCTTCGCCTTCTTCCGAGCTATCGGCGGTTGGGCTACCGTCCAAATATAAATATGCTGTTCGGTATGTTTTTTCCCATTTCACATCCCGTATTGCTTCATCAACTGTCATTTCATTGTCTGTCACATAATTTTGGAAGCTCGCCACAGCGTCGGCTCCTTCTTGTGTCCAATAGGAGTCGAACTCGGAACCATACAGAAACCAGCAAGTAACGCCTTCATACAGAAGCAAAAACACAGAGAACGAGATGATTAATGCGAGTGCAGCAACTGATGTAAATTTAAGCCCCAATCGGGATTTGTATTTACTGCTATTCAATGCGATACCCCTTTCCCCAAACTGTTTTCAGCAGTGTCGGTTCCTGGGGGTTTTCTTCAATTTTTTCTCTCAGCCTGCGAATATGAACCATCACCGTATTGCTGGAAGAGTAGAAAAACGGTTCTTCCCAAACACTTTCGTACAAATTTTGTGCAGAGAAAAGCCGCCCTCTATAAGATAGCATTAATTTTAGAATCTGATACTCTTTATCGGTTAGGTTCAGTTCGTTTCCGTCTTTTTGCGCTTCATTTCGGTCCTGAAACAGCACGATACCACGCCATTCCAGTGGGGTTTCGTCATCAATCAAGCTCTTGCCTTTATAGATTTGATGGCGGCGCAGAAGGCCTTTGACTCTAGCAAGTAATTCCGCATACGAAAACGGCTTTGCAAGATAATCATCGCCGCCAGAGGAGAACCCCAATGTTAAGTCGGAGTCTTTGTTTTTTGCGGTGAGAAATAAGATAGGAACATTGCTCTGTTCTCTCATTTTCAAACATACTTGATAACCGGACATGCCAGACATCATAATATCCAAAATCACAAGATCCACATCATCGGAGAAGGTTGACAGCGCTGTTGCACCGTCAGCTGCTTCTAGTATGGTAAAGCCTTCGCTTTGCAGCAGAATGCGCACGATTTCACGAATTTCACTATCATCATCTACAATTAATATTTTTGTGGCGTTTTTCATACCGTTACGCCTCCGTTCTATGGTTTTGCTTTCATTTTATCACCAACCGGTCGTGCAGACAACGAAGATACGCCCTGATTATGGTTCGTTAAGAATACTTAAGATATTTGTAAGCACTGGCGTTAGAATATGCTTCTATAATGTAAAAACGCACAAAGCATATCAAGATTAAAACTCACCAGAGATGCAAATGAAACAGCGTAAAAACGACTCAAACTCTATTTTAATATTCCCCACAATCGGCTGTTTTCAAGGCCGCTTTGGGTCGGCAGAAGCCGTACCTAGCGATATTGGTTCGTTTGGCCCCTTTGTGCCGCTAATGCTGACGGCCAGTCAAACCATGCGGGCGTTTCCCTAATCATTCCAAGTTTTTAAAATTTGGTGGGGCACTGGATTGTTGGGAGCAAATGGCGGTTTTCTCTGCAATGATATCGGGGTTCGTCTTGTCCCAATTATCGCTTATCTGGTTGCAAGGTGCCCTGGGGCGGATTTGTAAAACAGATTATACCAGAGAAAACACCTGGTGTGGTAGCTGCTATCACATTGGCCGCGGCTGCATATTGGAGTTCGGGCCATGGTGCTGTATCTGTATTCTACATTCATATGATCTGTCACCTATGCAGAACAGTCTGCCGTACCAATACCAATTGATACTGTCCAAAAACATTTGCGCTTTTCTTTAGAAACGTTAAGAACTATAGCGCTAAAATTGTAAGAAGTTCCTGATAAGATAGATTTATCGAAGGCAATCACGCATTCGAAACATATTATCGAAAGGAACATTTTAATTATGAAAGAAAACAATTTTAAAAAAGTAAGAGGCAACGGGAAAAGAATGGCAATTGTCGCCTTGGCACTGGTTCTGTCGCTATCCGCCTTGACAGGCTGCAGCACAAATAAGAAAGGTACCGACGCTAAGGATACACCGGCCCAGAGCCAGCAGAAGGATACCACTAGTAAGGATACCGCCAAGAAGGATACCACCAAGAAGGACACTTCAAAGAAGGATACCTCCAGCAAGGATACTTCCAAGAAGGACGCTTCCAGCAAGGATGCTTCCAGTAAGGACGCTTCCAGCAAGGACGCTTCCAGCAAGGATACCACCAAGAAAGATACCTCCAGCAAAGACACTAAGGTTAAAGACACCAAAACCCCCGCGACCAAGGCTCCTGCATCGAGCAGCACCAAAAGCAAATAAAAACGCTCGTTTCTCGTTGCAGATTATAGAGGCTCTATCGGCTCGGAACAGTAAGCAAGTGTCAAGTGCCATTCCTGCCAGTGAGAGCAAGTCAGACAGAGGCCGGATTAAGATACTCTTTTTCACTTTTCCTCCTTCCCTGAAACGCCCCCTGTGCAGATTGCACCGGGGGCGTTTTTTGAACAGATTTGAAAGGAGTACACACTAATGAGCTCACAGACTATTTTAATCGTAGAAGACGAAGCCGAAATTCGTGAAGGAATCCGAATTCTTCTCAGCGGAGAAAACTATACCATTCTGGAAGCGAAAAACGGGCAGCAAGGTCTGGATATGCTGACCGATTGTGTTGATCTTGTCATTCTTGATGTCATGATGCCCGGAATGAGTGGTCTGCGCGTGTGCGAGGAGATTCGCAAGACATCCACTGTGCCTGTCCTTTTCCTGACAGCAAGAGCGCAGGAATCTGACAAGCTCATCGGGCTTACCGCCGGCGGCGATGACTACCTGCCAAAGCCGTTTTCGTATGCGGAACTGATTGCCCGAGTTAAGGCACTTCTGCGCCGCTACTGCGTCTACCGGGGTAAAGAGTCACCCGTGCAGCCATGTGAGGGCAATTATCTTGAATTGGGTAATGTGCGAATTGCCAGAGATCACAACGAAGTCTGGGTGAAAGGAAAAGAAATCAGTTTGACAGAGATTGAATATCAAATCTTATTTCTGCTGATGAAAAGCCCTGGGCGGATTTTCTCCACACAAAACATCTACGAGACCATCTGGAATGAGCCGTATTTTTATATCTCCAATGGCACTGTCATGGTTCATATTCGAAAGCTACGGGTCAAAATAGAAGATGATTCGCAGGAACCGAAATACATACAGACGGTATGGGGCAAGGGGTATCGTTTCCAGAAAGGCGGAACCGATGCGTAATTATTCTGGAATGGGTTTACGGTTCATTCGCCTGCTGCTCATTGCTGCGTTATGCAGTTTTCTGATGATGGGATTTCTACACTACGGAGGAAACATTGTAATAGGTGAACTGCTGGAAAAAACAGACTTTCAAGCCAAGCGGACAGAGAATCGTGTGAATGCGTTTCAAAGTTATGTGAAAAAGAACAATGTTGCATTGACTGACGGGGACGCATTGCTCAACTGGTGTAATAATCAGCCGCTGGTTTTAATGGAAGTGTACCGCAACAATAAACTCATGTTTAATTCAAAATACTCCGAGTCGGATGAGCTGTACAGCAAAGATATTGACGTTACTTATTATGATTGGTATTCCTACTATACGGTTCACTTTGCCGATGGAGATGCAGAACTTCTTATATATAGTGATGAAATCTACCTTTTTCAGACATGGGCAACCATTGCTGAGGTTGCCATTTGCGCCGTCGTGTTCCTGACGGTTTTTTTGCGGGGTGTCCGCAAGGTCGCTTCTTATATATGTGTTCTGAGTTCGGAAATTCTGGCTCTGGAGGGTGGAGATTTAGATCATTCGATTACCGTCTGCGGCAAGGACGAACTCGGAATGCTTGCGCAAGGGCTGGATTCTATGCGAAAGGCATTTTTAGAACAGCGCAATACAGAGGCGGCATCTTTTCAGGCAAACCAATCCCTGATTACCGGAATGTCACATGATCTTCGAACCCCGTTAACCAAGCTGATGCTCTATACAGAAATTCTGCGTAGCGGCAAATATCAAAGCGAAGCTCAACTAAAGGAATACCTGACTCGTATAGATGAGAAGGCCGGGCAGATTAAGCAGCTTTCAGATAATATTTTTCAATATTCAATGATGCCAATGGAAAACGCTATGACGGAACTTAGCGCACTTAGCCTAAAAGAAGCTTTTCGCGATTCTCTCTCAGAAATGATCGGATATCTGTCGCAAAAAGGCTACCGGTTTGATTTTGTACTGGATTGGGTTGATGAGCAAATTTTTGTATATGAGCCATTTATAAAAAGATTGCTCGACAACCTCACATCTAATATTGAAAAATACGCTGATTTATCCATGCCTGTTCGCATTGAGTTGCTTCTCAATGAAAAATATATCGGCCTCTCCTTTCAAAACATGGTAACGACCGATTCTGCAAAGCAAGATGGAACGAATATCGGCTTGACCAACATCAATTCCATGATGAACAAAATGAACGGCACTTGCCATGTGGAACAGACAGCGGTCAGTTTTAAAATCGAGTTGTGGTTTCTGCGTGCTGACAAAGGGAAAAAGGGGGGGTGCGAAAAGGAAAGCATTACCGAAAAAATCTAAAAATTGTAAAGCCATTAAAATACTGCCCTTAATAGGCGCAGTAATTTCGGCGGCCAATATATTCTTTATCAAAAAGGGACAGCTATTACCGATAGCCGAGATGCTTACTAAAAAAATGACTCGGGCGGTAAATGTAGGGCTTTTTGACCGTTCTCCTATATGGTCTTTTTACTTTCAACAAATGAGGTGTGAAGAGATGCAAAGCAAACACAAAAAAGCCCTTTGCCTAAGTGCGCTCCTAGCAATTGTGCTGTTTTTATTACCCTCCTGTATGGAAAAGGATTCCACACCGCCGTATTCAACGGGCAAGGAAATTGTTTGCTGGGGGGACAGCATGACTGAGGGCTTCGGTGCATCTGTAGCAGAAATTGCTACGGCCGATGGAGTGTTTGATGCAAGCTATCTTTCCTATCCGGAAATTTTGGAGCAGTTGACCGGCATCACAACTTATAATTTTGGTGTGCCGAGCGCCACATCAGAAGAAATAGCAATTATGCAGGGTGGGATTGTTCCCACGGATGACCTGAGCTGCTATGAAACAATTAATTACGATATTATGGCGCAAGCCAAAGACCATAAGGGAGATATTTTAATTTTGGAAATCGGCAGCAACGGGGGATGGAATGGAGATTATGCAACCTTGATTGCTCAGTATCAAGCAATGATCAAGTACGCCGGGTGTGACAAATACATTATTATCGGCGATACAGATGACCCGGGAAACTCTACGGATGATGCCGTTGCACAAAGAGCAATGGAGCTGGAAGATGAAGCTGTGGGAACAGCGGACACTTTTTGGGACACAGCTCTGCGCAAAGAATTTGGAGACCACTTTGTCAATATGCGGGTCTTCTTAATTGAAAACGGGCTGTACCTTACCGGTTTCGAACCGACAGCTGCAGATCTGGAAGCGGCGGAACATGGCGCGATTTCTGTACAACTGCGCTCCGACTGGACGCATTTTAATTCGTATGGGTATTACGCTAAAGCAGTAGGCATCTATCAGAAGGGCATCCAGCTTAACTATTGGAGCTGACTGTAAATACTTGACTGTGCTTAAAAATAAAACTTGTTAAGAAATTTATCCGACAGGTATTAAGATTTTTTGGGGATAATAAAGGCGTAATGGAGGAGTGATAGAAACTTCTTCGATCATAAGTCACTTGAATGTGAGGAAACGTCATGAAAAATGTATTGGAATATTTAGAGAACAGTTCTTCTCACGGGCCAAAGAAAATTGCTGTTATTGACGAAACTTCCGCCTGCTCTTATTGGCATCTGGAACGCAGTTGCCAATCAGTTGGAACTGCTCTATCAAAGCGGATTCACATCCGGCAACCAGTTGCCGTCCTGATGGAAAAGGGCATTCCTGCGCTCTCTGCCTTTTGGGGAATTGTCTATGCCGGGGGCTATTATGTGCTGCTCAACCCAGAACTGCCAGTATTTCGTCTTACACAGATTCAGGAAGTGCTCCAAGCGGAATATGTGATAACCGACACTTCGCACGGAAATCTAGCAGCAGAGCTTTTTCCAACCAACGCAATCCTGATGTTGAACGACCTAGAGAAAGAAACCATCGATCTGTGCCGCCTGTGTCGTGTGCGCGATCAAATGATCGACACCGACCCGCTCTATGCCAACTTCACCTCCGGCTCCACCGGCGTTCCGAAAGGTGTTGTGGTGAGTCACCGCTCTGTCATCGACTTTATTGATGTTTTCACAGATACCTTTCAGTTTGCCCCCACAGATATCTTTGGTAATCAGGCACCCTTCGATTTTGACGTTTCCGTCAAGGACATCTACACGGCGGCAAAAGTAGGCGGCACACTGGCCATCATCCCCAAGTCTTTCTTTTCCCGCCCAAAAGAACTCTTGGACTGGATCTACGAGAAACATATTACCGTTATGATCTGGGCCGTCTCGGCGCTGTGCCTGATTAGCGTATTTCACGGACTGGACTACCGCATTCCCGCTTCCATCCGTAAAATCCTTTTCAGCGGCGAAGTCATGCCGGAAAAGCATCTGCGCGCATGGATGGCGCGTTTGCCCGATGCACAGTTTGTCAACCTCTACGGGCCTACCGAGATTACCTGCAACTGCACCTATCACATTATCGACAGAGACGGTGATTATTCCCGTGGAATTCCCATCGGGTGTGCCTTCCCCAATGAACAGGTATTCCTACTGAATGCTGATGCTCGTGAAGTGACAACGCCTGGCATTATCGGTGAAATCTGTGTGCGGGGAACGGCACTGGCGCTGGGATACTTCCGAAACCCTCAGCAGACCGACGCGGTCTTTGTCCAAAACCCGCTGAATGAATGCTACCCTGAACGAATTTATAAAACGGGCGACCTTGGAAAGCTACTTGACAACGGAGAATTGATGTTCTGCGGCAGAAAGGACTTTCAGATCAAATACATGGGGCATCGCATTGAACTGGAGGAGATTGAACGGGCGATTGCGAATCTCCCCGGCATTGACCGATGCTGCTGCGTGTTTGACACAGAAAAAGAACGACTCTGCGGCTTCTATACCGGCATTCCAGAGCAACCTGACTTGCGAAGGCAGCTTGCCGAGTTTTTGCCTGTTTACATGGTGCCGCGCACCCTTTACAAAATTGATTGCTTTCCGCTGAATAAAAACGGAAAAATCGACCGCAAGCAACTACTTAATAGAAAGGAGTAGAGCATGAACAATCTCAAAGGGAAAGAACTATTAAAAAAACAGACAACTCCGCTATACGCTTATGACCTTTCTGTTTTGGCAGAGCGTATCCGTTTTCTGCGCAGCCGCCTGCCTGATGGAATTGGGCTGTGCTATGCCGTGAAAGCCAACACCTTTATTTTACAAACGGTAAGTGAGCAGGTAGATCGACTGGAAATCTGTTCGCCGGGAGAATTGCGAATTTGCTGCCGCATGGGTATTCCCACGAATAAATTCGTGGTTTCCGGTGTGTACAAGACACCCAGTCTGATCCGGGAGCTGATTGCCCAAGGTTCAACTGGTGAAATTTATACCGTGGAGTCCATGCATCAGTTTCAAACATTGAGTGACGCAGCGCATCAAGGGAAAGAGCGCATTTCCATTCTGCTTCGCTTAACCAGCGGAAACCAGTTTGGATTGTCTGAAACCGAATTGGCTTGCATCATTAAAGAGCATCAGCACGACCCACTCCTTGACTTCAGAGGCATCCAGTATTTCTCCGGCACGCAAAAGACATCCTTGAAGCGGATAAAGCGGGAGCTTGATTATCTGGACGGCTTCCTCCTTGAGTTGCAGGAGGCTTACGGCTTTTCCGCTTCTGAATTGGAGTTTGGCCCCGGATTTCCCGTTTCTTACTTTATCGGTGACGACTTTGACGAGGACACTTTTTTGAAAGGATTCTCGGAACTGCTGACCGGGATGCAGTTCAAGACAAAACTGACATTAGAACTTGGCCGCAGTATTGCCGCAAGCTGTGGCACCTACCTGACCAGTGTTGTTGACAAAAAGACCAATAAAGGCCAAAACTACGCCATTGTGGATGGCGGTATGCACCAGCTTGTCTATTACGGACAGTCGATGGCGATGAAACTCCCCTTTGTCCATGAACTCGCACCCCATCCAGACGCAAAGGCAGAGCCTTGGAATATTTGTGGTTCCCTTTGCACCATCAATGATATTTTGGTAAAGCAGTTTCCCATGCATTGCCCCGAAATCGGGGATGTGCTTATGTTTGAAAACGCCGGTGCCTACTGTGCGGCGGAAGGAATCGCCTTGTTTTTAAGCCGAGACCTACCGGCGGTCATATTGGTGGAAAACGGCTGCGAGCCCATTTGCGTACGGGAGCATCTTCCAATCGAAGGGCTAAATACACCAAATAATGAACTGAGGTAACAATTATGAAACAACTGATTGAAATTTTGAAAAACATTGAGCCGGAAATCGACTACGAAAACTGTAAAGATTTGATTGACGGGCATCATCTGGATTCGCTCTCCATCATTGCATTGGTTGGAGAGCTGGAGGAAGAATTCGATATCACAATCCCGACGGTCGAAGTTACTCCGGATAACTTTAATTCCGCACAAGCGCTCTGGGCAATGGTGACGCGGCTGATTGAGGAAGGCTGATATGCTTTCGATTACATCCTATTTTTCCGTGCATTTTATGGCAATTTTTCTTCCTGTCACCATTGCGGCTTATGCCTTTCTTCCGCAAAAGCTGCGTCGGGTTGTTCTTTTGCTGTCAAGCTACGCCTTTTTCTGGGCCGTTAGCGGAAAGCTGCTGATCTATCTTCTGTTGTCCACGCTCTCTATCCATCATTTCGGCCTCTGGCTAACAGACCTTCAGCACCGGTGTGCCGATGCCTTAGAACACGCCTTAAAGGAAGACCGAAAAAGCATCAAAGCACTACACCAGCGGCAGCAGAGGTGGGTCGTTGCATTTGCCGTCATTTTACATATCGGTATTCTGGTTGTCCTGAAATACTCTACTTTCTTTGTGACCAATCTGAATACCGGTTTTGAACTTCTTAAGCTATCTACGGTGCTAACAGTGCCGTCCTTTGCGCTGCCCATCGGCATTTCTTTTTATACCATGCAGGCGGTATCCTATATTTTAGATGTCTATAAGCAAAAAGCACAAGCCGACCGCAATCTCTTTCGACTGGCGCTTTATATGAGCTTCTTCCCGCAAATCATGGAAGGGCCGATCTGCCGGTACGGCGAAACCGCAGAACAGCTATGGAACGCACCACCGCTGGAATATCGCAACCTTACCTTTGGTCTTCAACGTGTTTTATTTGGTGTTTTAAAAAAAATGGTCGTTGCTGATCGGTTAAATTTGCTAATCAGTAAGGTGTTTAATGACTATCAAGATTATGATGGCTTTGTAATTGCAGTTGCCGCAGTTTGCTATACCATACAGCTTTACATGGACTTTTCTGGCACAATGGATGTTGCCCTTGGCACAGGGCAAATCTTCGGCGTTTCTTTGACGGAGAATTTCCAACGCCCCTTCTTCTCCAAAACAATATCCGAGTTTTGGAAACGGTGGCATATCACGCTTGGTGCATGGTTCAAGGATTACATCTTCTATCCAATCTCCCTGTCAAAGCCTATGAAGCAGCTTGCATCCAAAGCGAGGAAACGGCTTGGGCATCATTTTGGGGCTCTGCCTGCCAGCGCAGTCGCGCTGTTTTGTGTATGGCTGTGCAACGGACTATGGCATGGAGCAGGCTGGAGTTTTATTTTTTTTGGAATGTACCACTTCGCCTTGATTCTGGGCGGAAACATTATAGAGCCGTTCATATTAAAAATCACGGGAAAGCTGCATATTTCGCGAACGTCCCCTCTTTATCGTGGGCTTCAAATTACCCGGACAACTGTTTTGGTCTGCATCGGCGAAATGTTCTTCCGTGCCAACGGTCTTCGTGCCGGCCTTGAAATGTTTCGAAAAATTATTACAAACTTTACATTCAGCACTATTACGGAAAAAACTTTCTTTTCTTTAGGCGCAGACCTCTATGACTACATCATTGTAGCCATTGTTTTGATCATCATCTTTATCATCGGGCTGCAGCAGGAAAAGGGTGTTTTGATTCGTGAGCGCATCAGTACAAAGCCTGTGGTGCTGCGTTATGCTGTTTATTACATTTTGATTATGACAATTGTTATATTCGGTGCATACGGGGCTGGTTACATTGCCGTTGATCCGATTTACGCAAGCTTTTGAAAGGCGATTAACCATGAAAATTAAGAAAATAATGGGACCTGTCGTATTTATTGCCGGGCTTGTGCTTCTGCTGGATATTGCTTCTTACTTGTCTGTTCCCCGAGATAACACGGTAGCCGCGGGGATGGAGGAAACCAGAGCAAATGGAATTCTTGGAGAAAAGAAAAACTCTATCGACATTCTGGTTCTTGGTGACAGCGAATCGTATTTCTCCATATCACCACTACAGCTTTGGGAAGAAAAAGGCTATACAGCCTATGTTTGCGGTACAGCAAGCCAACAGTTGGTTTACAGCAACACCCTGCTGCACAGGGCGTTTCAAGCACAAAAACCTAAAATTGTAATCATGGAAACCCTTGCAATTTATCGTAAAATCTCACCGGGTACTGTGGCGTTGGCTGAAATTGCACGCCACTTTCCAATATTTCAATATCATGACCGTTGGAAGTCATATAATCTAAAGGAACTTGATAGCGGGATTAAATACAGCTGGACGGAGGATTACAAGGGATATTTTTATACCAATCAAGTAGCCCCCACCCGCAAAACTGAATACATGACACCTACGGATGCTTCATCAAAAATCGCAAAAACCAACAGAAAATACATACAAAAAATCAAAGACTTTTGTGATGAAAACGGGGCAGAACTGATTCTTCTCAGCGTGCCAAGCTCTGTAAACTGGGATTATGAATCACATAACGGAATTGAATCGCTTGCGGCTGAATTGGGCTGCGAATATATCGATTTAAACCTAATGAACGATATCGTAAACATTGATTGGAGTCAGGATACCCGCGATAGTGGAGATCATTTGAATTATACCGGAGCAGCAAAGGTAACGCATTATTTGGCAGAGTATCTGTCAAACAAAGGCGTTTTACCGGATCATCGCGGAGATGAAAAATATGCAAACTGGAATGATTGTTTAAAAAAATTGAAAACAGAAGCCGTTGGGGTTCAATAATATACCATCAAACAAACGGCTTTGTATATTTGTACAACACAGAGCAATGTATTTACCGCTAACAAAAACCCCAGCTAATTACAAATTGCACTCTGTTGCTGCACCCCTCTGTTAGTTGTCAGTACGTTTTAGCAAGTGGAAGATAGCAGACACTTCCGTGTCTCTATCTTTTTAATGTAAATTGACAATAAAAAACTTTACTCCTGTTTCTATTACTCCCTATCTCAATGGCAATGTGTTTTATAGGTTCTTTTACGCTAAATTTCAAATATCAACCAATGCAAAAGCCCAATGCACCTTTCGTACAAGGATAGGTGCATTGGGCTTTTTTACTTTTTATCGATTTTTACGATACATATCTGCCTTTTGCATTGGTTGCCACAACCCTCCACTAAATCCGGTTTTTACATGTTCCAATTTAACAGAGGTTGAAATAATGGAACCCAACCATCCTAAAAGACGCGAGGGCAAAATAAATCAATACACCATTGCCCTTGTGGCACCTGTCACAGGCAAGATAGGCACAAAAGCAAAACTTACCTACCCACTATTCCCTCGGCACAGAATGCCGCTTAGGGTTTCCCTCTGCGCCCTTTTAGAGCAACTGCGCACCATTGGTAAGCTTAAAAGAAATTCAAGAGTGGCCTAGGCACAAGTGACATTTCCACAACTTCAAACATCTACGCGCACTTGGATTTCAACTCAAAAATCGCATCGGCAAATGCGATTATCGGCTTTTGCTCGACACAGGTGCAGGAGGTAATCCGAAAATTAGGAAATGATTGAACAAAAGGGCGCAAAAAGCGCTTTTGGTACGGCAGGTGCGCGAAAAAAGAAAAAGCCCGCAAACCATTGATATATCAAGGTTTGTGAGCTTTGGTGCCGGTGGTCGGGGTCGAACCGACACGGTATCGCTACCACGGGATTTTGAGTCCCGCACGTCTGCCAATTCCATCACACCGGCGTGTTGTTTGCAGCTTTATTATTATAGCGGATGCGCCAAAGAAAAGCAAGACATCTGCCGCTATTTTTTCACGTCTTGCTGCAACCGCAAACACATACCCCAGCTTTGGCATGGCAGAGATAGAAAAAAGAGGGCCACGAAGGCCCTCTTTTTGCATGCTTTGGGTTATTTCAGCACTGCGTTATCCCTGACATAGTCAAGCACTTTTTGGGACAAAACAGTATTTTTAATGAACCCAATTCCATAGGTGCTTTGGGCATCGCTATAATCCTCTGAACCGATATTTGTTTTAAAAAAGCTCCTAATATCGTCTTCTGAAACACTAAGCCCCGCATCCTCTGCGATTGCTTGGTCAATCAATGCGGCCTTTGCCTGAAGTTCAAACGCATCTTTTTTCCCTGCAAGCCAGTCATCAACGCTGCCTGTAATCCCATTACTTGCAAGTAGCGTCGCAGCATCCACACCATATTGTGCTGCAGATGCTTCTATCACTGCTCTTTCGGCTTCTTTGGGGAAATCAGCTACAGACTGCGGCATATCACTTACTTTGCTGCCATCGCTAATCTGTTTCCACAGATAGGTCTGTATTGCCGTCTCACTTTGCTGCTTGCGGATACCCTCGCGCATTTCGTCCACCGTCGTCCAGCCGTAAGTGCTCGTCAGGTTCGTCGCCACAAAATCGTCGGTCAGCTCCGGCGTTACCTTCTCTGCAATATAATTGATTGTCACGCTAAACACCGCATCTTTGCCTTGCAAAGCGGTATTACTGGGGTAGGAATCGGGGAAAGTCACATTGACATCAAAGGTTTCCCCTGGGGTATGGCCAATCAGCTGGTCAATAAAATCATCAATATAACTGGTCGTGCCAATGGTCACATCAGTACCTTTGCCCTGTGTATTGCCACCATCAAACTCTGTACCGTCAATTTTGCCCACATAATCAATGTTGATGGTATCTCCATCTGCCACGGTACGGTCCAGTATCTGGTTGGTGGTAGAATACCCGGACAAAATGCTCTTCACCTGTGTGTCCACATCATCATCACTGATCGTATACACACTGCTGGGCACCTCAATCCCCTTATAGGTAGGCAACGTTACATAGTCCAGCGCGGTAACGCCCTTCCACAGCCCGTTTTCATCAAATGGGGCACTGTAATCAAAGCTGGTGGTGCTGGCCGACGACGATGCCGCAGAGGAACTGCCAGAAGATGCTGCATCCCCCGGCAGTTTATCACAACCAGCCATCAGGCCGACTGTCAATGCACCTGTCATCAATATCGCAAAGGTCTTGCGGGCAAATTTCATAATATAACTCCTCAAAATAAAATTTACTGCGGCAAAAAAGCGCAGTACCTAAAAGTTACGTAGTTTTATTATACGACATTTTGAAACAAAATGGGTGTGTTTTGTGTGAGTTTTTGATTTTTGCCAGTATTTCGTAAATTTTGTGGTTGATTTTAGGTGTGTTTTTTCTTTTTTATTGCACGACGCGGCAAAATCTTCTATAATGACGCTAGGCATTGCCTGCACTCTACCGCTGCCCGGTTGGGCCGGGGGGTGTCATCCTGCAAAGTAAAGGGGAACAAAAATGGACGTTATTGTCATTCTAGCCTGCTACTATTTCGCATTCACCGAAATCAAGTCTCTGGTCGATTACGGTGCCGCACCGTGGCGGATTGAACATTATATCCTCGCTGCGATCAGCCTCGCCCTGCTCGTGCTCGGTACCTTACGGGCAATCCAGTCGTATAAAACGTGGAAACACAAAAAAGATCACCCCGAAGAAGAAATGATGTCGCAAATGCAGAACTTTCAGCAGGAGGAAGACGACACCACCCCCACACTGCAAGAACCGGACGAAGACCTTAAGGACGAAGAAAGCACTATCGATAGCGAAGCCGACGAAACGGTCGACGACGAAAAACCACTTTGAGCAAAATTGCCGCTTGAAGTTTTTGGGGTCTCTTTTTCGTTTTATTATGAAACAAATGATAAAACCGGGCACCCCCGGCAAAAGGAGCTTTGACCTTGATTTTTTTGCACCCTACCACGATAGAAATACGCGAATTTCGCACTTTGGCCGGCACCTTGTTGCAGGCCCCTGTGGTACAGCAGATGTCCGCTTATACTCAGCACGGCGACACCACCTGCCTTGCACACTGCGTTGCAGTGGCTTGGTTTAGCTTTTTGGTCTATAAACGGTTTGGGCTGCATGGGCAAGAACGCGAGCTGGTGCGTGCCGCGCTGTTACACGATTTCTTTTTGTATGACTGGCATGAGCCCGGCCACCCACGGCTGCACGGGTTTTATCACCCGCGCATTGCCGCCCAAAATGCCGTGGAATACTTTAATATCACACCGCTGGAACAAAACACGATTCTTTGCCATATGTGGCCGTTGACCATTTCACCCCCCGCACATCGCCTGGGGTGGATTGTGACCATGGTAGACAAGGCGTGCAGCATTGCAGAGGTGTTTGGTTGCCGGTACCGGTCGTTTTTAAAACCCCGCCGCAGGCCCTGCCATGCTTAAGCACTACTTTGCAACCGCACACTTTGTAATATTGCAAAATTAACAGCCGGCCCTTGATAGGGGCCGGCTGTCGTTTTGCGCATCGGAGGCAAGGCGGCAAACCCATCTTGATGTAACGCCACCCGCTTTGCCCTTTTTTGATATGGGCCGCTATTGCGCCAACCCTTTTGCCAAAAAGGATTCCACCCCGTCAAACAGTAAGAGCTCTTGATGCAGCAGCTTTAAAAAATCATGGATTGGCCCCTCCTTGGGGCGTTGTGGTACCAGATAATAAATAATGCGGTCCTCCGGGCCCTGCCGCAGTGGATAACTGCAAATTTCCGGTCTCTTCATCCGCCGCGCCACCGTCAACGGCACGACCGCCCAGTTTTCTCCGGCTAAAAAATCCTCCAGTAGCGGTATATGGTCCAGCGTGACGTTGGGTTCTATCGCCGCATCAAACCATCGCTCGTGCCAAATATCATATTCTGGGCTCCACGGTAGCCTCACCTCATTCGCCGGGTTGAGCTGCGTGGGGTCAGGGGTCTTGCTTGTTTTGCAGCCTGCCCCGCACAGCAGCACAAACGGCTCTCGAAAAGCGGGCATGGTAATCACGTCCTTTGCGTACCGGTGGTTAGAGATCAGCGCAAGGTCTGCCATGCCGTTTTCGATGCGGCGATAGGCTTCAAATGAGAGATAATTATGGAAGCAAAGATTGTATTTTTTTAAGGCGAGAAAATGATGCAGCACTGGGGGTAACAGGCAGGTGCTGACGCTGCCGACCGAAGCGAGGTTCAGCAGCGGCTTCTGGTTATCTTTTGCAATGGCCTCTGCCTGCCGGTACAGCTTGCAAAAACGCTCTGCAACCGGTACAAACTGTTGGCCCTGTGGCGTAAGGCAAACGGACCGGATGCCCTTACCTCGCACCAGCAGGTCGTACCCCAGCTCTTGCTCCATCGCGCGCACACGGCGGCTAAGGGCCGGTTGCGTGACATATAATTTTTCAGCGGCGGCCGTAATGCTGCCATACTGTATAATCGCCAAAAAGGCTTCTGCTTCCAACCGGGTCATGGTGCGCCTCCATTAATATAATGCTTTATTTATATATTAATAGCTAAATAAGCATTTGTCAAAACGCGCGCTGTTTTTTATACTAAACAGCGAGGTGAGCGTTATCAAACACACAACACTATTGTCCGGTAATATCAAAAAGGCACTGGTTTCTCTGGCCCTGCCACTGCTGGCCGGTACCCTGCTGCAACAGTTATACAACACAGCCGATGTGTTGATTGTTGGGCGGTTTTTGGGCGTAACCGCCTTTGCCGCTGTGGGGGTGGCTGGCAGTGTGATGAATTTATTTTTGTTTGCATTAAACGGGTTTTGTGCGGGCCTTGCCATGCTTTTTGCACGGTTTTACGGGGCCGGCAACCAGGATGCCTTTCGCCGAGAGGTGTTTGTTTCCCTCAGTGTCGGCTGCATTGTCACCGCGTTGCTGGGGGCATTGTCACTTTTCGCGTTGCCCACTTTGCTGCGGCTCACCCAAACACCCCCCAGCCTGATCGCACCGGTGACTACCTATTTAACAATTATCTTGGCGGGGCTGTTTGCCTGCTATTTTTACAACCTGTTTTCCGGCATTCTGCGGGCCTTGGGCAACACGCGGGCAGCCTTGTTTTTTTTACTGCTTTGCGTCGCGCTGAACGTGCTGCTAGACTGGCTTTTTGTTGTCTACTTTACCCTTGGCATTGCCGGGGCAGCCCTTGCCACGGTGTTGGCACAAGCAGTATGTGCCGTTTGCTGTGCGGTTTATTTTTTTAAACAATACGGTTTTTTATGCTGCCGCCGTACCGACATTGGCATTTACCCCGCCTTAGTCAAGCAAACCTTAAAATTTGGTATTTCGTTTGCCATTCATCAGGCAAGCCTGTACATTGGAAAGCTGCTGGTGCAGGGGGCCGTCAACACCCTTGGCACACCGGGTATTGCCGCCTACACCGCGGTGGGGCGCATTGAGGGGTTTGCCAACTCGTTTGGTGACAGCGGCGGGCAGGCGTTGTCTCTGTTCGTTTCGCAAAATTACGGGGCCGGTAACCGCCAACGGGTACACGACGGCTTGCGGCAAGGCCTGTTGCTGCAATGGGGCCTTGGGTTATTGTTTTCGGCGCTTTTGTTTTTAACGGCAGTGCCCGGCATGCAATTTTTTTTAGGCCCCGGCGATGCAGAGGCACTACATAATGGCAGCGGTTACCTAAAGCTGATTGCCCTGTTTTATTTGCTGTGCTTTACCGGCAACATGTTTCTTGGCTATTTTCGCGGCATTGGCAAGGTTTTGGTCCCCATTGGGGGCACGCTGCTGCAAATGGCCGTGCGTTGCACTTTTTCGTATTTGTTGATTGGGTCTTGGGGGCTACCCGCTGTGGCCGCAGCAACTGCGGCCGGCTGGGTTGTTATTGTGCTTTATCAAGTTGTTGTTTACCATCAGTTGCGACGCAGGGCGGGCAACGCAGCTGGTACTACAGCCTGACCGTATGCCGGCCCATTTCGTCTCCCCATCGCCTAACTTGGTTTTATCATCTTTTGCTTGTTGTTCGTGCGCCAGCTAAACCGGCAAAGGCACCCTGTTTGCTGTTTGTAGCTTCTGCCTTTTGGGGAGAAGCCGCCTGCCAGTATGTAAGCACAAAGAACCTCTTATTGCCGTTTACAGCAATAAGAGGTTCTTTGTTTTGGCCCTATGTGTGTTATTCTTCGTGGTCCGCCCAGTTGAGCGCGCGCCCAACCGCTTTGTGCCAGTGGCGCATCAACTCTTGCCGTTGTGCTAATTCCATATTGGGCTGATACATTTTGTCGAGTGTCCAATGGGTGCGAATTTCGTCAAGGTCTTTCCAAAAACCGGTGGCAAGGCCCGCAAGGTAGGCAGCACCCAGCGCGGTCGTCTCCCGAATCATCGGCCTGCGCAACGGCAGGTCCATAATGTCGGCCTGAAACTGCATTAAAAAGTTATCCCGGCTGGCGCCGCCATCTACCCGCAGCTCTTTCAGCAGGATGCCCGTATCGGTCTGCATGGCATCCAGCAGGTCTTTTGACTGGTAAGCGGTAGATTCCACCGCAGCGCGAATGATGTGCGACCGGGTCGTGCCACGGGTAATGCCCACTATTGCGCCGCGGGCGTACATGTCCCAGTGTGGCGCGCCAAGCCCGGTAAACGCAGGCACCAAAAAAACACCGCCGTTGTCTTTTACCTTGGTTGCAAAATACTCGCAATCGCGGGCCTCGTCAATAAAATGCATCTCATCCCGCAGCCACTGTACCACTGCACCCCCCACAAACACACTGCCCTCCAACGCATAGGTCACTTTTCCACCAAGACCAATAGCAATGGTGGAAAGCAGCCCGTTTTGGCTATGGCATACCTCGTCGCCGGTGTTCATTAGCAAAAAGCAACCGGTCCCGTAGGTGTTTTTGGCATCACCCTTGTCAAAACAGGCTTGCCCAAACAATGCAGCCTGCTGGTCCCCAGCAACCCCAGCAATCGGGATGTCGACCCCCTGAATATTGACATTGCCGTAAATTTCGCTGCTGTTGGTCACACGGGGCAGCATGGCAAGGGGCACGCCCAAATAATCGCACATCGTTTTATCCCATTGCAGCTTGTGGATGTCATACAGCATGGTGCGGGAGGCATTGGTGTAGTCAGTTACGTGCACTCCGCCGGTCAACTTCCAAATCAACCAGCTGTCCACGGTGCCAAACAGCAGTTCGCCCGCCTCGGCACGGGCGCGGGCGCCCTCTACATGGTCCAGAATCCATTTGATTTTCGTGCCGGAAAAATACGCGTCCACAATCAGCCCTGTTGTGTCACGCACATGCTTTTCCATCCCGTCGCGTTTCATCTGCTCGCAAATGTCAGCAGTGCGCCGGCATTGCCACACAATGGCGTTGTATACCGGGCGGCCCGTTTTTTTGTCCCATACAATCGTGGTTTCGCGCTGGTTTGTGATGCCGATGGCCGCAATTTCTTGCGGGGAAATACCACTTTTGGCAAGCACCTCAATCAACACGCCATACTGAGACGCATAAATTTCCATCGGGTCATGCTCGACATACCCCGGCTTGGGGTAAATTTGCTGAAATTCCTTTTGCGCAATTTCCACAATATTCTGCTCGTGGTCAAAAATAATGGCGCGCGAGCTGGTTGTGCCCTGATCGAGAGAAATGATATACTTTTTCATCTCTTGCCTCCCCTGTTTTTTCCCCCACGGCGGGAAATAAAAAAGGCCAAAGCAAACAGCCCCTGCTGGGGTGTTTTTTCGCTTTGACTCCTGTCTCTAAAAGCTTTTTTATTCTGTTTTTTACTATAACACACGGGCGACGAAAGCTCAACTGCTGCCCAGCAAACCACGTGTACAAAATACACTGCCTGTTTTAGTGATTTTGCGCATTCGCCCTATTTTGTGCCCCAAAAAGCCAAAAAGCAGTACCGGCAACCTGGCCCGGCACTGCTTTAAGCTATGCTATTTACAGGGAAAAAGAAACATAATACCCATTGCCCCAAACATCGTCCTCATAAATTTCTTGGTAGAGCAAAGAGAAGTTTGCACTTTCTGTCGGCACTTCAAATACAAGGTCACCCGTGCGGCTACCGTCTTTTTCGATCTGGTACTCGGCAGGCAACTGGCTGTCGGCAATATAGTCAGCGGTGACACTATAGTCATCGGTATCATCATTGTAAAATAGCACAAAATCGCTGTCATACATGGACAATTCTTCATCGTAAGGGTTGTTAATCGTCAACTCCAGCACAACAAACGAGTTACCCTCCGCCGGGGTAGCCTCTTCGTAAGATGCCGTGCGATATGCCGAATTCACAGTAAACCCAAAGAAGTGACACCGCATCTCTTCTCCCATATCTGCTACCGCATAACCGCCAGTCTCACGTCCATCCGAAGTGGTGGAGGCATCCTCTACCGGTGTCAAACCGGCACCCCCAACCCCCGGCAACTTGTCACAACCCGCCAAAGTAAACGCCAATACCAGCGCCGCCGCAACAGCGAGCAGTTTTTTTCCCCGTTTTATATTTTTCCTCATCACGTTCTCCTTTTTTGTTTATTTATTTATCAAACGTAACATTTTTGGTATAGAATGTCAAGTCATGAAACATGTATTTTTTCACATTTTTGCTCTCCTTATTGGCCAGCAACGCTTATTGCAGCCCATCATATGGGATATAATGGTTGAGTTGCTGTATTGTTTTTAAACTGATTCAAATTTATGGGAGTGTGTGACATGTATCTGGAAGATTTTTACCGGTTGGCACAGAGCCGGCAACTTCAAGTTTCAAGAGACTCTGCTTTTGGTGTTTACCGGGGATGGCCGATCATGCTTGCCTGTATGGGCAGAGGGCTAAAAACGCACAATGACCGCCCTATTGGTATTCGGGTACTGCTCTGTTTTTCAAGCAATATCGGCAAGCCTTTGCTGAAACAGATCAAAAAGCGCGCAAAGCACCTTGCTTGGAAAATCTACTTGGTACATGGGCGAGAGTTGCAGATTTGGTTTAAAGAAAACACCCAACCGGATGTTTTTTGCTCTGCACTGGACCAGATGCTTGACTTTTTTACAGAGCAACAACTGGTCCCCCCCCACTGCTTGCCCATTTTGCCATACAGGAGACTGTGATGCTACCGCAACATGGGGCTACTCTTACCTGCCTGTTCACCGGGCTTGTTTGGAACATACGGTAGAAAGCCAAAGAAGCGCAATCGAAGAAAACAGCTTAACCGGTAACTATGTCACTGGTTTTTGGGGGGCTTTGGTAGGTTCCTTTGTTGGTGTACTGCCTTCTCTTCTTTTAGTTTGGGCTGCTGGTTCTGTATCTGGGTGGCTGGTAGCATTGATCCCAATTGCCTCGTATCAGGGCTATAAAATCGCGCGCGGCCGGCTAAATCGCGTTAGCATCGTTTTTTTTTGCTTTATTTTCACTACTGCAACTTTTTGTAATAATTGAAACTCAATATTATCATTTCATCGTAAACTACTACCATCTCTATCCCGGCATTTTCAGCACCATCGCGCGGTCGTTTCAATCTGGGAATTTTTTTGCTCTACTGGGTGAAACTTGGGCTATATTCCTTTTTCTGGCCGTCGGTGTCCTCATCAGCAATTTTATGTTATCAAAGAGCGGTGCGCCACATATAGAGGCATTGGACAATACCCTTTCTACTGTACTGCCTTACCATGCCAATACCCACACAGGTGTACAGGCCCCGGCGCCTGCACCCATAAAGCCCACTGATGCCAGGCCTGCAAATGTTGCCACAACAGCGTTTGCAGAAAAAGACCCCCGGGGTAACTGACTAGGCTTTGCGGCAATCAAAACATTTTAAGGAAGGCCTTTGACCCCTACGGTACATACTCGTTTTAGCCATTTTGTACCAAAATATAAAGCACAGGCACCTATTGATGGTTTGTCCGAAAATGTTTCACGTATTTCTTTGTTTTCTGAATAATCAGCCTTGCCGTGACTTCTTATATAGACTATAATAAAATAATCATGTAATATTATGGAAGAATTTCAGGTGATTGGTGAGGGATCAAACATGAATTTCAATGAGTTTTCTGAATTTGCGCGCGCGCGGCAGTTACACCAGGTACAAGACGATGCATTTGGTATTTACGACACGTTTCCCTATCGGTTGAGTTACAACCGGCAAACTGCCAGCGGCACGGCAGCTGCACGAGGGTTCACCGTTTTTCTTTTACTTGACGACAAACCCGGCAAAGCGCTGATGAAAGAGTTGCGCCATGCGGTGCGCCCCTTTCGGGTTTTGGTCAGTGAGCCCCCTAAAGACGGCGTGGCGCTTTCTTTTCCCAAGGCACGGGCAACAGAGGCGGACCTTGATGCAGTTTTGTTTGCAACCGTTGAGCTGCTGCGCAGCAACGGGCTGAGCAGCGTATCGCAATGCCCCGTATGTGGCGGGCAAAACTGCGATATTTTGTTAAACTGGAAGGGCTTTTACCGCCCTGCACACCAAAGTTGTGTTGAGCCTGTGCTGTCTGCCGGTGTTGAAACTGCCCAACATAAAATTGAAAACGGCAGTTATCTCACGGGGATATTGGGCGCGTTGGCCGGCTCCTTTTTGGGGGCTATCCCGTCATTTCTCAGCATCTGGTTTGGCAACCGTGTTTTTGCGTTGCTGTTTGCATTAATCCCCCTTGGAGCTTACTTCGGCTACAAGTTGGCGCACGGCAAAATGAACCGCCTAGTAACAGTCGTTACCATTGTGGTATCATTTGTGCAGTTGTTTGCACTGGAACAGTTGATCTTCTATTTTGCCCTGGTTGATGCATATGGGATTTACCCCAGTATTTTTGCTAGCGTTGCGTTTTATTTTCAACTTTATACTTTCTCTGATATCGTAGAAAGCATGGGAATGGAATTTCTCTTTTTGCTGCTGGGCATCTGGATTAGCTGGCGCCTGATCACCCAAACCGGCCATAGCGAAGTAAACACACTGCAAAACGTGGCTGCCACGATGCAGCCATATTACACTGGTTCTGCAGCAGCACAAAACACCACAGCGGCCACTGCGCCCACACCAACCGCGGTAGCGGCCCCGTACTCTTCTGCCGAAGAAACCTATATGAAACCGGAAAAAGACCCCTGGGAAAATTAACCGCCACAAAAGCAGTAAAGACGCCCCATAAAACAAGCTACTTTGCGTCATTGCCTTTTTAAAAAACCGCCACCCTACTGATCGGGTGGTGGTTTTTGTTGTGTTTTCATACAAGCCTGAATGTTTATATTTGTATATTTTATACAATAGGCAGAATTCCCTGTACTTTACTTGGTTTTATGCAGTTTGCACAAGACAAACCGCATTTTATGTGTTATAATAACGGTGCAGTTGAGAAAAGCTCGCTGTATGGAACTAGTAGAAAGGTAGATGCATTATGGTAAAGCAAATCAACGTCAAGAACCTCTCACAGGTCAAAAAGATCGTTCAGGTGGCAAGTCATTGCACCGACGACATCGGCGTACATGATGAGGCCGGCGCGATTGCGGATGCAAAAAGCATCCTTGGCCTGATGCGCCTTGATTATACAAAGCCGGTTCGTCTGGTAAGTGAAAACAAGTCTGAACTGGAGCATGTAGCCAAGGCGCTGCTCAATTAATAGACTTTGCGCTATCGACCGACAAACCAACAGGCAGCACTCGTTTGGGTGTTGCCTGTTGGTTTTTTGTTTATTTACAAAATATTCATTGGCGTTTTACTTGCTTTCCGTTGTGGTTTTGTTAAAATAGTAAGTACATGCCACGTTTTTGGTATTGCTATGGAAAAGAGGTACGCTGATGAACTGGCTCGACAAACTGGAACGTAAATTCGGCAGGGTTGCAATCCCCAACCTGATGCGCGTCATTGTGATTGGTATGACACTGGTGTTTTGCTGCAACCTGCTGTTCCCACAGGTCAACCTGTTATATTACCTTTATTTTGACCCTGCTTTGGTTCTGCATGGTCAAGTATGGCGGGTATTCACTTTTTTATTTCTTCCCCCTGAAACCAGCATTATTTTTGTTGCTATCTCATTGTATTTTTATTATTTTATCGGCACCAGCCTTGAAAACCAATGGGGCAGTTTTCGGTTCAATGTCTATTACCTGGTCGGCATCATCGGCACCCTGATTGCCGGTTTTATTTCGGGCGGCGCTACTAACAGCTATTTAAACCTTTCGCTGTTTTTTGCGTTTGCGGCGATTTTCCCCGACATGCAGGTGCTGCTGTTCTTTTTGATTCCCATTAAAGTAAAATGGCTTGCGCTGTTTGATGCTGTGCTGTTTGCATTTCAGCTATTGTTCGGCAGCTGGTCTACCCGTGCTGTCATTATTGCCTCACTGATCAACTTTTTGCTGTTTTTCGGCCCCAGTGTCTGGCGGCGCATGCGAGACAATTTTAAGTACCGCAAACAGCGTGAAGAATGGCGTAGCCAATGGCGAAATTAAAAAAGGCCTAACAAAAAGCGTACAGGAATTTTTCCTGTACGCTTTTTTAATCGCAAATTGCAAGAGCAAGTTGGACACCCACGGTAGAGTGGACGCGGGTTCTTAGGCGGCGTAAACTTTATCCAAAAACGCCTCGAATAGTTCCTCTGGCGTGCGGTAGCCGAGCTTGCGGCGAGGCCGTCCATTCATTTCATCGGCGAAGATAAGGATTTCTTCGAGTGAGAACCTGTCAATGGAGACACCTTTGGGAACATACTGCCGTAACAGACCATTGTGCCGTTCGTTCTGTGGCCGCTCCCATGAAGAGTAGGGGTGTGCGAAGTATACTTCAGCGCCCCATTGCGCAACCTGTGCGAATTCCGCAAACTCAGAGCCGTTGTCTACAGTAATCGTCTTGAAAACCTGACCAAAGCGATCACCGTATTCATCACGGAGAACCTTCATCGCCGCCATAACATCACCGCTGGTTTTGCCCGGGATGCGGATAGCCAGATAGTTCTCGGTCTTCTTCTCAATGAGCGTGAGAATAACGGATTCTCGCCCAGAACGCAAGCCAATTACTGTGTCGCCCTCCCAGTGTCCTTCTTCCGCACGCTTAGCCGCAATTTCTGGCCGCAGTTCAATGCTGTTGCCAAGAATGCGCTTGTTTTGGCGGGTCTTCCTCTTGTGCCTCTTTCGTTTCAGGATTTCGGGCATTTCAAAGAGGGTCAGAGTCAATCGTCCAGCCCACAGTTCGTTGTAGAGGGTTCTGGTACAGACCAACTCACTCTCTTGGAACAACCTGTGAAGCCCTGCGTAGCCGGCACAGGCATCAAGAGACCAGTGATATTCCCGTACCTGCTTCACGACCCAAGCTGCAAAAGATCCGGAGCAATTCAGTTTGTGAGGCTTGTGGCTGCGTGTTCTATTTGCGCTGTAAACTGCGTGACCACGCTTTGCAGAATATCCGGGGGTTCTGCCCTTGTTGCTCTGCCGGGGTGGGGTGCCGCGACGCAGCTCGTTACCAATGGTGGTCGGGGCGCAGCCAATCTCTTTTGCGATGGCTCGGTTTGAGTAGCCAAGCCGCTTCAGGCGTTGAATCGCACCTCTGTCTTCTCTTTGCAAATGCTGTCCTCGTTTGCGCTCTAGTTGTATTGTGGTATAATCTTGGCAGTCCATAGTGATTGCCCTCCTTTGGCAGATGAGTGTGTGTGAACTCCATTCTACCATGCAGGAAAATCACTATGGATTTTTCTGTTCAACTGTCCAACTTCATTTTACAATCGACCACGCTTTTTTAATCTTTATAACTTACATCTGCCGCAACGCACGGTTCATGATAAAAGCCGCTTCTTCTATTTGTTTTTTGGGCACATAAATATAAAACAGCCGACCACCGGACAAATTAGTCGAAGAACGTGTGCGACCACCGGAAAACCCAAACGAGCTATTCACAATTTTGATGGTGTATTCCATCTTTTTTTCGTCCAGCGCTGCGCAAATTACATCAAACTTTTGTGACGACGTGCCACAGTACAGTTCCTCACGGTTAAAATAATGCAGCATAGCAGTGCCCCCTTACCGCTTTAGTTTACCCCGGCGGGCCCCAAGGTGTCAAGCTTTCGTAAGCGCTTTTACAATCTCGCATGGCAGGGTTTCCTTCGCGGCTGAGGCACCCAGCTTTTACTTTTTTACACATGTACCTACCCCTTGCCCCGATACGGGCCTGTTGAGCCAACAGCGGCAACGATTATATTTGCTCCCCTGCCAAAGCAAATAAGAGCGGTACAGGTTGGCCCGACCACACAGTCACTGCTGTAAAAAGCTGTTGCTGTTCATGGCCCAAGCACGGGTAAGCCATTATAACCACCCGTATCAAACTGCAAAGGGCTGCCGGGCAGCCTGTCACTGGTTAATCAACCCGCGCGGGCTAAACCGGCCACCGTGACAATGGTTGATTTCGATAGCGCCGGTTACAAGCGAGCTTTTTGCAAATTACTCAACGTAGTAAACCGTCTAAATATTAGTTTTTTACTCAGCCATACTAGGTATGCGCCCGCGCATCCCGTATCGCCGCCCATCAGCTGCGCTTTATTGTAGGCACGCCTGCCCGCTCACCCCCCGCCTGCCTTGGCGGTGTTCTGCCCGGTGGCTAAACTTAAGTATCTGGTGGTATCCCTGTATGTCAGTTTTTAAAACCCTCTTGCCATGTCGTCCGCCCCTGTTCTACCCTCTGCCGCTATGGGGCGCACTGCTGCATAGTAAAACCGCCGCACCGGGGTTCCGGTACGGCGGTACATCTTGAACCATGGCCTAATTCAAGATAAGACAAGGGAGGAAGTAGTAATTAAATGAAGTGTTTGCAAGAAAATGTTAGTTAGTTTTATCTAACTGATGCAATTATAACAATCTCTTCCCCGTATGTCAAGCGTTTTTTTATTTTCGCTAACACTTTATTTTTACGCTTTTCAGGCTTTTTAAAGGCCGGGTGCCTGTTTTAACTTCGGGTAAAAAACTCCTATTAAAACATTTCTCAGTCTGAAAAGCGCATGCTGCTTGTTCACCTTTTGGTCTTACTGTTTTTTGCCACAAAGCCATAGAAGAATTATTGCAAACCCTATAGCTGATGAAATTTCTTTCCCCATTGTTACAAAGGCTGTTGTAACAGCCCTGCCAATGTAATCGCCCCCCTAGTTTTTACAGGGTTTTGCACCGCCTTGCAAAAAAAAGAAGCCTGCAAAGCAGGCTTCTTTTTAAGGTTTCTTATGCGTCGATCTTCGAAACAACGCCCGAACCAACAGTGCGGCCGCCCTCGCGGATAGCGAAGCGGAGGCCCGGCTCGATAGCAATCGGGGTGATCAGCTCAACACCGATGGTAACGCTGTCGCCAGGCATACACATCTCAACGCCCTCCGGCAGAGTGATAACGCCGGTAACGTCGGTGGTGCGGAAGTAGAACTGCGGGCGATAGTTGTTGAAGAACGGGGTGTGACGGCCGCCTTCATCCTTCTTCAGGATGTAAACCTGGCCTTCAAACTTCGTGTGCGGGTGGATGCTGCCCGGCTTGGACAGAACCTGGCCACGCTCGATCTCGTTGCGCTGAATGCCGCGCAGCAGAGCGCCCACGTTATCGCCAGCCTGAGCGAAGTCCAGCAATTTGCGGAACATCTCAAGGCCGGTAACGGTGGTTTTGCGTTTCTCTTCCTGCAGGCCAACGATTTCGATTTCCTCGCCAACCTTAACGGTGCCACGCTCCACACGGCCGGTAGCAACGGTGCCACGGCCAGTGATGGTGAACACATCCTCGACCGGCATCAGGAAGGGCTGGTCAGCAGCACGGTCCGGGGTCGGAATGTAGCTGTCAACAGCTTCCATCAGCTCGATGATGCACTTGTACTCAGGGGCATCCGGGTCGGTCGAAGTGCTCTCGAGAGCCTTCAGTGCCGAACCCTTGATGATGGGGGTATCGTCGCCGGGGAAATCGTAGCTGCTCAGCAGGTCACGAATCTCCATTTCCACGAGCTCAAGCAGCTCGGGGTCGTCGACTTGGTCGACTTTGTTCATGAAGACAACGATATAGGGCACGCCAACCTGACGGGAAAGCAGAATGTGCTCGCGGGTCTGGGGCATCGGGCCGTCAGCGGCCGAAACAACCAGAATCGCGCCATCCATCTGCGCAGCGCCGGTAATCATGTTCTTTACGTAGTCAGCATGGCCCGGGCAGTCAACGTGAGCATAGTGACGGCTCTCGGTCTGGTACTCAACATGAGAGGTGTTGATGGTGATACCGCGCTCGCGCTCTTCCGGAGCCTTATCGATGTTGCTGTAGTCAACAAACTCAGCCCCACCCTTCATGGCGAGAACCTTGGTGATAGCAGCGGTCAGAGTGGTCTTGCCGTGGTCAACGTGACCAATGGTGCCGATGTTAACATGCGGCTTAGTACGGTCAAATTTTGCCTTACCCATTGTAATATCCTCCTTAAATGCAGAAAATGATAACTTGGCCTTATTTTAACAATTAAGGCCTCAAAAATCAAGTAAAACCAACTGCGAAAAGAAAGCTTTTAGCCCTCTTTTTTGGCACGGCCGGCCATGATGGTTTCGGCAATGCTCTTGGGCACCTCAACATAGTGGCTGGGCTCCATGGAGTACTGTCCGCGACCCTGCGTTTTACTGCGCAGGTCGGTTGCATAACCAAACATGTTGGACAGCGGCACGAATGCATCGATCTGCTGTGCGCCGCTGCGGCTCTCGGTACCCTGGATCTGGCCACGGCGCGCGTTAAGGTCGCCAATGACATCGCCCATGTAATCGTCCGGCACAATGACCGAAACTTTCATGATGGGCTCCAGAATAACCGGGTCAGCCTTGCGCATGGCCTCTTTGAACGCCATCGAACCGGCGATCTTAAATGCCATTTCAGAGGAGTCGACCTCGTGATAAGAACCGTCAAACAGGGTGACTTTTACGTCAACCACAGGGTAACCGGCAAGCACACCTGCCTGCATGGCGCCCTGAATACCCTGATCGATCGGGCCGATGTATTCCTTCGGGATCGTGCCACCAACAACTGCGTTGATGAACTCATAACCCTTGCCGGATTCATTCGGCTCGACTTTGATCTTAACATGACCGTACTGGCCTTTACCACCGGACTGACGCGCATACTTGGTGTCCTGCGAGACCAGGCGGCGCACGGTTTCACGGTAAGCAACCTGGGGTTTGCCCACGTTGGCTTCTACCTTAAACTCGCGCAGCAAGCGGTCAACAATGATCTCGAGGTGCAATTCGCCCATACCGGCAATGATGGTTTGCCCGGTCTCTTCATCGGTATAGGTGCGGAACGTCGGGTCTTCTTCTGCCAGTTTCGACAGTGCAATCCCCATTTTTTCCTGGCTGGCCTTCGTCTTGGGCTCGATAGCCACACGGATAACCGGTTCGGGGAAGTCCATGCTCTCCAAGATGATCGGTGCTTTTTCGTCGCACAGGGTATCGCCGGTGGTGGTGTTTTTCAGACCAACCGCAGCGGCGATATCGCCTGCATAGCACACATCAATGTCTTGACGATGGTTTGCGTGCATTTGCAGAATACGGCCCATGCGCTCGTTGTTGTCCTTCACCGAGTTGTACACCGTAGTGCCGGCCTTAACCACGCCAGAATACACGCGGAAGAAGCACAGCTTACCAACAAACGGGTCAGTCGCGATCTTAAACGCAAGTGCCGAAAACGGCGCTTCGTCGGTCGATGGGCGGCTTTCCTCTTCTTCGGTGTCAGGGTTGACACCCTTGATGGCGGCAACATCAGTCGGGGCGGGCATGTAATCGACGATAGCATCCAGCAGTTTCTGTACGCCCTTGTTTTTATAGGAAGTACCGCAGACGACCGGCACGATGGTGTTCGAGAGGGTCTCTCTGCGCAGTGCTGCTTTCACTTCTTCTTTGGTGAGTTCAACACCCTCCAGATACTTCTCCATCAGGGCTTCGTCGTTTTCGGCAACAGCCTCAAGCAAAGCATCGTGGTACTGCTGGGCTTTTTCTTTCAACTCCTCGGGAATCTCTTCCACGCGGATGTCTTTGCCCAGATCATCATAATACACATCGGCCTTCATATCGATCAGGTCGATAATGCCGCGGAAATCCTCTTCAGCACCGATTGGCAGCTGAATGGGAACTGCGTTGGCCTTCAACCGGTCCTTGATCATATCAAGAACGTGGTAGAAGTTTGCACCCATGATGTCCATTTTGTTGACATAAACCATGCGGGGCACGTGGTACTTGTCCGCCTGATGCCATACGGTTTCGGACTGTGGCTCAACGCCGCCCTTCGCGCACATGACAGTGACCGAACCGTCGAGAACGCGCAATGAGCGCTCAACCTCGACCGTGAAATCCACGTGGCCCGGGGTGTCGATGATGTTGATACGATGGCGATTGGCGAGTGCCTTTTTGGGGTCGTCCAGCAGTTCGGTATGGCTCCAATAGCAGGTGGTGGCAGCCGAAGTGATCGTGATGCCACGCTCCTGCTCCTGCGCCATCCAGTCCATCGTCGCGGCGCCATCGTGCACCTCACCGATTTTGTGGTTGATGCCGGTATAAAACAGAATACGCTCTGTGGTCGTGGTCTTACCCGCGTCAATGTGCGCCATTATGCCGATGTTTCTGGTCATTTCCAGAGAAACGTCTCTTGGCATACTTACCTCCTAAAACTTAATGGGAACGCCGTGTTGATCCCAGATGAAATGTGTTCTGTGCTGAAAGGGAAAACTGAACACGGCTCCCCCCAGACGCAGATTAATATCTGTAATGTGCAAAAGCCTTGTTGGCATCTGCCATTTTGTGCGTGTCCTCACGCTTTTTAACTGCGGCACCGGTGCCGTTGACGGCATCCATGATCTCGCCGGCCAGCCGCTCGCGCATGGTGCGCTCGTTGCGGGCGCGAGAATACGTTGTCAGCCAACGCAGGCCAAGCGTCTTGCGGCGCTCGGGGCGGACTTCCATCGGAACCTGGTAGGTAGAACCGCCGACACGGCGGGCCTTAACCTCAAGTTGCGGCATGATATTCTCAAGTGCTTTTTCAAACATTTCCAGCGGATCGTTGCCGGTTTTCTCTTTGACGATGTCAAATGCGCCGTAAACGATCTTCTGGGCGACACCCTTCTTGCCGTCATACATAATGCTGTTCACAAGACGGGTGACCATTTTAGAGCTGTAAATTGGATCTGCAAGCACGTCGCGCTTTGTAATATTACCTCTTCTGGGCATCTTTCTTCCCTCCTTCACATAATGATATCATCGGTACTCGAAAGCGTCTGCTTCCGACAGTGTCCAAAAAGAGTTGCTCCTTTATATAAGAAACGCCTCTTTCAGGCGACTATCAGACAACGAAAGACTACTTCTTCGCAGCACCGGCCTTGGGCCGCTTAGCACCGTATTTGGAACGAGACTGGTTGCGGTTTGCAACACCCTGGGTATCAAGAGTACCGCGGATGATGTGATAACGCACGCCGGGCAAGTCCTTTACACGGCCGCCACGGATGAGCACAACACTGTGCTCTTGCAGGTTATGGCCGATACCGGGAATGTAAGAAGTGACCTCAATACCATTCGTGAGTTTGACACGGGCAACTTTACGAAGTGCGGAGTTCGGCTTTTTCGGGGTCATGGTACGCACCGCAGTGCAGACACCACGCTTTTGCGGGGAGTTTTGGTTTGTATACTCTTTTTTCTGAGAGTTGTAACCGTACAGCAACGCAGGGGCAGTGGACTTTTTGGTAATGACCTCGCGACCTTTGCGGACGAGCTGGTTAAAGGTAGGCATGTTTTTCCTCCTTTCTGAAATTTTTTTGGGCAAAGCCCTTTATGTTGTGGCGGCAAGCCGCCGAACAACCGTAATATGCGCATTGGCAGCACAAAATACGCCATTGGCGCAACGTTTATATTTTACACTGTTCTTTCTGCTATGTCAACAGCAACCAAAGCCGGGCTGTGGCAGTTTGAGGCGATTTTAACCTTTTTTTACAAAGACTACCACTACAGTGTAGATTGCGGCTTTTGCATTTTACCATTTTTTGTATGTTTGCGCAACCCCCCACCTTTTTGCAGGGGTACTAAAGAGGCAAACAGGTACTTTTAAAAGGGGCAACAAGGGGCGCAGCCCTTTGGCTGCGCCCCTTGTAAAAACCTTTTCTGCTGTCAGCAAACCGGTGGGGCTTTAGCCAACTTCCGGTGCCGATTCGCTCGCTTCAAAGGCAACTGCTTCGTCCACGCCAAGGCCAGTGCCCGCGGGGATCAGTTTACCAATGATGACGTTCTCTTTCAGGCCAAGCAGCGGGTCGACCTTGCCCTTGATGGCAGCTTCGGTCAACACGCGGGTGGTCTCCTGGAAAGACGCCGCCGACAGGAACGAGTCGGTTGCCAGAGATGCTTTGGTGATACCAAGCAACACCGGGGTGAACTGAGCCTCTTTCAGGTCGGTCTCGCCACCGGCAATGCGGGTACGCACCGCGTTGTTTTGTGTTTCAATCTCCTGACGGTCGGCCAGTGCGCCGCCAATCAGCGGGGTGGAACCCGCATCGTCCACGCGGGCCTTGCGCATCATCTGGCGCACAATAACTTCAATATGCTTGTCGTTGATATCCACGCCCTGCATACGGTAGGTCATCTGTACCTGCTGGATGATGTAATTCTCGGTTGCCGAAGAGCCCTTAATTGCCAGAATATCCTGCGGGTAAGCGTTGCCCTCGGTAATCATGTCGCCCAGTTCCAGGTTGTCGCCCTCCGCAATGCGGATGCGCTGGCCAAACGGGATCATGTAGCTCTTTTCGATCGGGGCACCGTTTTCATCCACACCCGAAACCACCACATGGCGGTTTTTCTTGGTGTCGTCAAGGTGCGCGATACCGGAGATCTCACTCATAATGGCCAGCTGCTTGGGCCGACGGGCTTCAAACAGCTCTTCAACACGCGGCAAGCCCTGTGTGATATCCTCGGCGTTTGCAATACCACCCGTATGGAAAGTACGCATGGTCAGCTGTGTACCGGGCTCACCGATGGACTGTGCGGAAATGATGCCCACCGCTTCGCCGATGACCACCGGGCGGCCATTGGCAAGGTTTGCACCGTAGCATTTGGCGCAGCAGCCATGTTTGGCGCGGCAGCCGAGTACGCTGCGCAGTTCCACTTTTTTGATGCCTGCGTCCACAACGCGTTTCGCGTCGTCGTCGTCCATCATTTTGTCTTTCGAAACCAGCAGTTCGCCGGTCACCGGGTCCAGAATATCCCGCACCGGGTAACGCCCATGCAGGCGCTCCGTAAGCGGCTCGTACAATTCGTTGCCTACACGGATATCCTCTGCCCAAATACCATCGGTCGTACCACAGTCTTCTTCGCGCACAATCACATCCTGCGAAACGTCCACCAGACGGCGGGTCAAGTAACCCGAGTCAGCGGTACGCAGTGCGGTATCGGCGAGGCCTTTACGCGCGCCACGGCTGGAGATGAAGTACTCCAAAATGTTCAGGCCTTCACGGTAGTTTGCCTTAATGGGGATCTCGATGGTCTTACCTGCGGTGTTCGCGATCAGGCCACGCATGCCCGCCAGTTGGCGAATCTGGTTCATAGAACCACGTGCGCCGGAATCCGCCATCATAAAGATGGGGTTGCGGTCCGACAGGTTTTCGGTAACAGCAGCCGACACTTCGTCGGTCGTTTTGTTCCAGACACCGATGATGCTATTGTAGCGCTCGTCATCTGAAATCAGGCCGCGGTCATACTGCCTGTGAATTTTGGTGATCTTTTCTTCTGCCGCAGCAAGCAACTCGGCCTTTTTCGGCGGAATGACCGCATCGGAAACCGAAACGGTGATAGCGCTCTTAGTCGAATATTTGTAACCCTGTGACTTAATGGCATCCAGCACCATGGCCGTGCGGTCAGTGCCGTGAATGTGGATGCAGCGGTCGATAATCTCGCCCAGCGACTTTTTAGTCACAAGGAAATCGACCTCAAGGTCAAACAGGTTTTCTTCTTTGCTGCGATCAACATAACCCAAATCCTGCGGGATGGGGTTGTTGAAAATCAAGCGGCCAATGGTCGTGTCAATGATCTTCGTGCGGTCTTCCCCATTGATTTCCAGCTTGCGGCGCACCTTGATCTTGGCTTGCAGTGTGATATCCCCGTCAAGATAAGCCATCATGGCCTCGTCCTCGTCGCGGAAAATTTTACCTTCGCCCTTATCACCATCGTTGACCATGGTCAGGTAGTACGAACCCAGCACCATATCCTGCGTCGGCACTGCCACCGGCCGCCCATCGGACGGTTTGAGCAGGTTGCGCGAAGCGAGCATCAGCGTGCGGGCTTCTTTTTGAGCCTCTGCCGAAAGCGGCAGATGCACCGCCATCTGGTCGCCGTCAAAATCGGCGTTAAACGCAGTACAAACCAGCGGGTGCAGCTTGATAGCGCGGCCCTCGACCAGCACCGGCTCAAATGCCTGAATGCCAAGGCGGTGCAACGTCGGTGCGCGGTTCAGCAGCACCGGGTGGCCCTTGATAACGGTTTCCAGCGAATCCCACACTTGCGGGTGGACGCGCTCGACCATCTTGCGGGCCGATTTAATATTGTTGGCGACCCCGTTTTCAACAAGGTCTTTCATAACAAACGGCTTAAACAGCTCCAGCGCCATCTCTTTGGGCAGACCACACTGGTACATTTTCAGCTCAGGGCCGACAACGATAACCGAACGGCCGGAATAGTCAACACGTTTGCCCAGCAGATTCTGGCGGAAACGGCCCTGTTTGCCTTTGAGCATGTCGGACAAGCTCTTCAGCGGGCGGTTGTTGGGGCCGGTGACCGGGCGGCCACGGCGGCCGTTGTCGATCAGGGCATCTACGGCCTCTTGCAGCATGCGCTTTTCATTGCGCACAATGATATCCGGGGCACCAAGCTCCAACAGACGCTTTAGGCGGTTGTTGCGGTTGATGACGCGGCGGTACAAATCGTTCAAGTCACTGGTGGCAAAGCGGCCACCGTCCAGTTGTACCATGGGGCGGATATCGGGCGGTATGACTGGAACCGCGTCTATGATCATCCACTCCGGGCGGTTGCCGGAAAGGCGGAACGCCTCCACGACCTCCAGCCGTTTCAGGATGCGCACCCGTTTTTGGCCCGAAGCGCTTTCCAAGTCACTGTGCAAATCTTCCGACAGCTTGTCAAGGTCGATGCGCGCCAAAAGCTCTTTGATGGCCTCGGCACCCATAGCAGCCTTGAACTCATCTTCATAGCGCTCACGCATATCGCGGTATTCTTTTTCACTCAGCAACTGGCGCTCTTCCAGCGGGGTGTACCCCGGGTCGGTCACAATATAGCTGGCGAAATACAGCACCTTTTCCAGCAGGCGCGGGCTGATGTCCAACATCAGACCAATGCGGGACGGGATGCCCTTAAAATACCAGATATGGCTGACGGGGGCAGCCAGCTCGATGTGGCCCATGCGCTCGCGGCGCACTTTCGAGCGAGTTACCTCAACACCGCAGCGGTCGCAGATTTTGCCCTTATAGCGAATACGTTTATATTTGCCGCAATGGCATTCCCAATCCTTCGTCGGTCCAAAAATGCGTTCGCAAAACAGACCGTCGCGCTCTGGTTTCAAGGTGCGGTAGTTTATGGTTTCCGGCTTTTTGACCTCACCGTAGCTCCATGCGCGGATCTGGTCGGGAGACGCCAGGCCGATTTTGATCGAATCAAAGACATTAAACTCCATTGAGCGAACCCTTCCTTTACTACAAATTACCGGACGGCCGCGGGGCGGGCAGTGTCGCCATTGCCTCCCGGCCCGTTCTCAATTTACTTTTCTTCTTCCGGTTCGGCTTCTCCGAGGTCCGCGAACAGCTCGTCATCGTCAAACAGCCCCACGGGATCCTCGCTCTCTTCACTGTCGTCCCCGGCACTGTCGCCGTCTTCCACATCGCCGATGGTGTAGTTGTCCAGCTCGCTCTCCAGCAAAACATCATCGCCGCCCGGTAATGCAGCTGCATCAAAGCCCGCATCATCGTCGTAGTCCTGCTTGAGATCGATCTCGTTTTTGTCCGCATCAAGTACACGCACATCCAGGCTAAGCGACTGCAACTCCTTGATCAATACACGGAACGATTCCGGGATACCAGGACGCGGCACGTTTTCGCCCTTCACAATGGCTTCGTAGGTCTTCACACGGCCGACAACGTCATCCGACTTCACCGTCAGGATCTCCTGCAAGGTGTAAGCCGCGCCGTATGCCTCTAGGGCCCAAACTTCCATCTCACCAAAGCGCTGGCCGCCGAACTGGGCTTTACCGCCCAAGGGCTGCTGGGTAACCAGGCTGTACGGGCCGGTGGAACGGGCGTGGATCTTATCATCGACCAAGTGATGCAATTTCAGGAAGTACATATAGCCCACGGTGACAGGGTTATCAAACCGCTCACCTGTGCGGCCATCGTAAACAAAGGTCTTGCCATCTTCGCGCAGGCCAGCCTCTTTGAACAACTCGCGGATATCGCCTTCGTGCGCGCCGTCAAATACCGGGGTGGCGACCTTCCAGCCCAAAGCTTTTGCCGCCATACCCAAATGCACCTCAAGCACCTGCCCGATGTTCATACGGGACGGAACACCCAGCGGGTTGAGGCAAATGTCCAGCGGGGTACCGTCCGGCAGGAACGGCATATCCTCCTGCGGCAGAATGCGGGAAACAACACCCTTGTTGCCGTGGCGGCCTGCCATCTTATCGCCAACGCTGATTTTGCGCTTTTGGGCGATATAGCAGCGCACGACCTCGCGCACACCGGGGTTCAGCTCGTCGGAGTTCTCCGGGGTAAACACCTTCACATCTACAATGATGCCGTATTCACCATGCGGCACACGCAGCGAGGTATCACGCACTTCACGCGCCTTTTCACCAAAAATCGCGCGCAACAGCCGCTCTTCCGCCGTCAGCTCGGTCTCGCCCTTCGGCGTTACCTTACCAACCAGAATATCGCCGGCACCCACTTCGGCACCAATGCGGATGATACCGCGCTCGTCAAGGTCTTTCAGCGCGTCGTCGCCGACGTTCGGGATATCGCGGGTGATCTCCTCGGGGCCCAGCTTGGTCTCGCGGGCCTCCAGCTCGTACTCCTCAATATGAATGGAGGTAAACACGTCCTCACGCACGATTTTCTCGTTGATGAGAACCGCATCCTCGTAGTTATAACCTTCCCAGGTCATAAAGCCAATCAGCACGTTTTTGCCGAGGCTGACCTCACCGTTTTTGGTTGCCGGGCCGTCTGCCAGTACCTGACCGGCTTTGACCTTTTCACCCTTGACAACGATGGGGCGCTGGTTGACACAGGTGCCCTGGTTGGAACGCATAAATTTAATGATGTCGTAGCGCTCGGTGGTGTTTTTGTCGGTGCGCAAAACGATCTTGCTTGCATCGATGTGCTCTACAACACCATCGTGCTTTGCCAGCACACACACACCGGAGTCACACGCGGCGCGGTATTCCATACCGGTTGCCACGATGGGCTGCTGGGTGACGAGCAAAGGCACTGCCTGCCGCTGCATGTTGGAGCCCATCAATGCGCGGTTGGCGTCATCGTTTTCAAGGAACGGGATCATCGAAGTTGCGACCGAAACGACCATCTTCGGCGAAACGTCCATGTACTGGGCCTTTTCGCGCTCGACCGACAAGATTTCTTCCTGCCAACGGGCATTCACACGGTCATTGATGAACCAGCCGTTTTCGTCCAGCGGCTCGTTGGCCTGCGCCACAACAAAGTCATCCTCAACATCGGCGGTCATATAAATCACTTCGTCGGTGATGTGCTTGTTTTCCTGGTCAATGCGGCGGAACGGCGCTTCAATAAAGCCGTACTCATTGATGCGCGCAAAGGTCGCAAGGTACGAGATCAAACCGATGTTCGGGCCTTCCGGCGTTTCAATGGGGCACATGCGGCCATAATGGGTATAATGAACGTCACGCACCTCAAACCCGGCGCGGTCACGCGACAAGCCGCCGGGGCCAAGGGCCGACAGGCGGCGCTTGTGGGTCAACTCTGCCAGCGGGTTCGTCTGGTCCATAAACTGTGACAGAGGCGAAGAACCGAAGAACTCTTTGATTGCCGCAACGACCGGGCGGATATTGATCAGCGCCTGCGGTGTGATGCTCTCCATATCCTGTGCTTGCAGCGTCATGCGCTCGCGGATGACACGCTCCATGCGGGCAAAGCCGGTGCGGAATGCATTTTGCAACAGTTCGCCCACGCTGCGGATACGGCGGTTACCAAGGTGGTCGATATCGTCGATATCGCCGACGCCGTTGCCGAGGTTGTTCAGGTAATTGATCGACGAGAAGATATCGTCAACGGTGACATGCCGCGGGATCAGCAGATCACGGTTCTTTTCGATCAGTGCTTTCTGCTCTTCCACATCGCCGGTCTCTTCCAGAATGCGGCGTACCTCAGCAAAGCTGACCTTTTCGTCCAGCCCACACTCTTTATTCGCATCAAAACTGAAAAAGTCGTTTGCGTTTACCATGCCGTTCGAGATCACTTTGATCTCGCGGCCCTCAATGTCAAGGTAAACGACAGAAATGCCGGCCTTCTCGATTGCCTGTGCGGTCTCAAAGCGAATCACTTCGCCCTTGGCCGCCAGCAATTCGCCGGTCAGCGGGTCAATCACGTCACGCATCGGCGCAAACCCTTTCAGGCGGCCGGCAATGGCGAGCTTCTTATTGATTTTGTAACGGCCAAACCGGGACAGGTCATACCGGCGGTCATCAAAAAACAAACTGTTTAGGTGGCTTTGGGCACTCTCCACTGTGGGGGGCTCGCCCGGGCGCAGCTTGCGGTAGGTCTCCAGCAAGCCCTCTTCCTCGCTTTGGGTTACGTCTTTGGTCAGCGAGGCTTCAATACGGTCATCGTCCCCAAAAAATTCACGGATCTGTGCGTCGGTGCCAAGGCCCAGTGCACGCAGGAACGTCGTCACCGGGATTTTGCGGTTTTTATCGATGTGCACATAAAAAATGTCGTTCGAATCGGTCTCGTACTCCAGCCATGCACCACGGTTCGGGTTCATGGTGGCGGTGTACAACTTTTTACCAGTCTTGTCATAACTGAAATTAAAGTAGACACCCGGGGAACGCACAAGCTGAGAAACGATAACGCGCTCGGCACCGTTGATGATAAAAGTACCGGAATCGGTCATCAGCGGGAAATCGCCCATAAAGATTTCCTGCTCTTTAACCTCACCGGTCTCTTTGTTCAACAAACGGGCACGCACACGCATCGGCGCGGCATAGGTGACATCGCGCTCTTTGCATTCTTTAACCGAGTACTTTGGTTCTTCATCCAGGCGGTAATCGATGAACTCGAGTACGAGATTGCCGGTATAATCCTCTATTGTGGAAATATCCCGAAAAACCTCTTTGAGACCCCTCTCAAGGAACCATTTGTACGAATTTTTTTGCACCTCGATGAGGTTAGGCATCTCGACGACTTCATCAATCTGTGAAAAAGTCATCCGTTCGGTCTTTCCAAGCTGTATCGGCTTGACCTTCACCATAAGTTGCGACCACTCCTATTCATCTGTATTACAGCATTGCAGTGCCGGAAACAGAAATCGGCCGCCCAGTCGAAACTTGTATAATTTGCACAAATAACCACGCAAAATTTCTACAATTAGGGCAAACGAATCCATTTTGATACAGTCAATTATTATAACTGAATTTTGTCAATCTGTCAATGCTTATTTTACATGCCAAACTTTATGCTGTTTTTTCGTCTGTTTGACGGTTTTTGCGACTGGTGTCGAACAAACAGACAACTGAGCTGTCTGCCCGGTGTAAAAAAGAAGGCAGCCGGGTTTGCCGTCTGTCTTCTTTCGTCGTTGCTTTTATTCTTCCTGTTTTTTGCCCTGCCGCAGTGCTTCGTCGTCTTGCACCAGCTGGGCAAAATCCACGCGGTCCATATGGGCATTCACTTCATTGCTGATGTCGCGCCAGACCTTTTGAAACGCGCAGCAGCCCCAGCGGTCGCGGCTGCACTCGCCATCGGGCACAATACAGCGGCTGATGGCATAGCTGCGGCCCTCAATGGCTTCCACTACCTGCCGCAACGTGATTTCCTCGGCCGGGTGGGCAAGTTCGTACCCGCCCTTAATGCCCTTGTAACTGTTGACAATGCCTGCACCCGCAAGCTTGCCTAGAATCTTCAGCGAAAAGCGCAGCGTTACATGCATCTCCTCGCTGATGCTGGCAGCATCCATACGCCTTTGGTTTTTTGCGAGACAAAAAACGATCCGCATCGCATAGTCCGTCTCTAATGTGAGATGCAACGCGAGCTCCCCCTTCTATTGCTATTACATTAAAAAGTATACTGTTTTGGTGCGGGTTGAGTATACCAGCAAATGCAAAAAAAGTCAAGCTATCGCGCTGTTTTTCGCGGTTTGCATGAAAGATTACCCCAATTAATCGAGGAAATCCTTCAGCTTTTTTGAGCGGCTGGGGTGACGCAGCTTGCGCAGTGCCTTGGCCTCAATCTGGCGGATGCGCTCGCGGGTAACGTTAAACTCCTTGCCCACTTCTTCCAGTGTGCGGGGGCGGCCATCCTCCAGCCCAAACCGCAGGCGCAGCACCTTTTCTTCGCGCGGGGTCAGGGTTTTCAGCACACCCGAAAGCTGCTCTTTCAGCAGTGTGTGGCTTGCAGCCTCTGCCGGCACCGGGGCGTCCTCGTCGGGGATAAAGTCGCCAAGGTGGCTGTCCTCCTCTTCGCCGATCGGGGTTTCAAGGCTGACCGGCTCCTGCGCAACGCGCATGATCTCGCGCACTTTTTCCACCGGCATGTCCAGCTCTTCGCTGATCTCCTCCGGGGTGGGCTCGTGGCCATTGCGGTGCAACAGCTGGCTGGATACCTTTTTCACCTTGTTGATGGTCTCTACCATATGCACCGGGATGCGGATGGTGCGGGCCTGGTCGGCAATGGCACGGGTGATGGCCTGGCGGATCCACCAGGTGGCATAGGTTGAAAACTTAAAGCCCTTCGTATGGTCAAACTTTTCAACGGCTTTGATGAGGCCAAGGTTACCCTCTTGAATCAAATCCAAAAACTGCATGCCGCGCCCGACATACCGCTTTGCAATCGAAACCACAAGGCGCAAGTTGGCTTCCGCAAGGCGCTGCTTTGCGCGCTCGTCACCCTCTAAAATGCGCTCTGCAAGCCGCACCTCTTCTTCTGGTGTCAGCAGTGGCACACGGCCAATCTCTTTCAGGTAAACTTTTACGGGGTCATCAATCGAAACGCCTTCAGCGGCAAGCGCACCCTCAAACTGATCGGTGTTCTCCTCGGTCAGTTTAAATTCTTCAATATCGGGGTCCGGCTCGTCGACCACTTCAATATTGTGGGCGTCCAGCGTTTCATACAGCTTATCCACCTGATCAACGTCAAACCCGATTTCCTCCATTGCGTCGCTGATCTCTTTTGTGGTCAGCTTGCCATGTTTTTTGCCGTTTTCAATCAGTTCTCGGATTACTGCTTTTTTATCTGCCATGCGTTCCAGTCCCCTTTTTCTGTATTTATTTTCTTTTGTTCTTTAACTGTTGTAAATAACCTTCGATGTCCTGATCACTCATCTCGGCGGCGCGGCTGCCCAGCGGCACGCCCTCTTCGATGCGGTCGATGTAAAATTGCAAATCATCCTCGGTAAAGGCATAATCATACCGCTTTGCCAATAGACGATTGAGCATATCGAATGCGCTTTGCGACAGTTCGCCCGAAAGCTGCGCCATTTCCACATAGACCCCCTGTTGCTGTTTTGCCAGCAGCAGGGTAAAAATTTCTTTTGTCTCGGGCAGCAAAAAACGCTCTGGGGTGAGGCGCTGCATGGCCATGGGCAAAAAGCCCGGCTGGCGTACCAGCGCCGTGACAAGTTGCAATTCTGCCAGCGCCACGCCCTGCGCCTTTTGGCCACCCAGTGTAAAGGGCACCTGTACCGCGCCCATCAGCCCCTCTTTAAGCAGTTCTTTTTCCCACTCACGGTTTGCCTCTCGGCTTTTGTTGCGCACTTTAGAGCCAACTTGTATCTGCACGGCCTTTTTGTCTACATCCGTCTCTTCGGCCACCCGGCCAATGTACACTTCGCGCTCGGTGGCACTCATACGGCCGGACAAAATTTCCACCGCATCCTTGAGGTACCCCACGCGGCCATCGGGTTTTGTCACATCGTACTTTGCCTTTGCGCGCGAAAGCTCGTACTCAATCGCATTACTGCAACCGTCCAGCAACATCTGAAACCGGTCCGGCCCGTATTTTTTTAAAAATTCGTCCGGGTCTTTTGCGCCTTGCACCGTTAAAATAGAAACTTTCACCGGCTCAGTAGCCAGCATGCCGATTGCGCGTCGCGTTGCCTTTTGCCCCGCCTCGTCACTGTCGTAAGACAGCACCAGTTCATCGGCATAGTTTGAAATCAGACGCGCCTGCTCGGTGGTGAATGCCGTACCCAGCGGGGCAACTGCAGTGTCAAACCCGCCCTGATGCAGCGCAATGGCATCCATATACCCCTCGCACAGGATATACCGGCGGCTTTTCGACTTTTTGGCAACATTGAGTGCAAACATGTTGCGGCTTTTTTTAAACACCGGCGTGTCACCGCTATTTAAATATTTCGGGCCGCCCTCGTCCCCCATGCGCCTGCCGCCAAACGCAATCACATTGCCGCGCAGGTCAATAATGGGGAACATCACTCTGTCGTGAAAAAAGTCGTAGGTACCGCCGCGCTGCCCCCGCTTGATGACACCACCCAACAGCATTTCTTCTTCGGTGTAGCCCAGCTTTTTCAAGTGGTTACTGGTATCGTAATACCCCGGCGGCGAATACCCCAGCCCAAACCGGCGTATTGTGCTGTCGGTCAGCGCACGCCCGCGCAGGTAACGCCGGGCCTCGCGCCCTATGTCGGCGTTCAGGCAATCAAAATAGAAACGAGCCACATCCTTGTTCATCGCCAAAATGCGGCGCTTGCTGTTACCGGCATCGTCCTGCTCATCCGGCATTGGCATGCCGGCACGCGAAGCCAAAAAGCGCACCGCCTCAACATAGTCGAGGTTGTTCAGCCGCTTGATAAAGGTAATCGCGTCGCCGCCCGCCCCACAGCCAAAACAATAAAAGCTGGTGGTTTCGGGGTAAACGACAAAGGACGGCGTTTTTTCGCTGTGAAACGGGCACAAGCCGGTGTAGGTGCGCCCGCGCCGCCGCAGCTGCACATAACTGCCAATCAGCTCAGTGATGTCGGTGCGCTGAGAAAGCTCTTGTATATAATCCGGTGAAATCGACATCGGCCACACCCCCTTTCCCCGCATTGCGGCGGCAAACAGTCAATACTCCATTGCCCAGCCGCGCGGCACAAACAACTGCTGAAATGTGCGAATGGCAAATTCGTCGCTCATACCCGAGATGTAATCAGTCACTGCGCGGTCAATGCCCTCTTCCGCCGCAATCTGCTGAAACTGCTGCGGCATTTTTTCGGGCCGTTTTTTGTAATACGCATACAGCTCGGTGATGACCTTGCCGACCTTTTGCTCTTCCTTTTTGGCACGTCTATCCACATACACCGTTGCATACATAAAATCATGCAGTGCCTGATATTGTTCTTCAACCTGTGGTGTCATGTGCAACTCTTCGCCGGGGCTGTTTTCGACCAGTGACAGGATGAGCGTGGTGATACGGCTGCTTTTGGTGGGGCCCAGCACTTCCACCGCGCGCACCGGCAAGTCTTGCTGTGTCAGCACCCCGGCCGACATGGCATCCTCGATATCGTGGTTGATGTAGGCAATGCGGTCGGCATAGCGCACTAACCGCCCCTCTTTGGTAGCGGCCTCCTGCCCTTTGGTATGGCAGGCGATGCCGTCCAGCACTTCCAATGAAAGGTTCAGCCCGGCGGGGAACTTTTCCAGCCGGCGCACCACCCGCACGCTTTGCACATAATGGGCAAAGCCACCGGGGCAAAGCTGGGCAAGCGCCCGCTCGCCCGCATGGCCGAACGGGGTATGCCCCAAATCATGTGCCAGTGCAATGGCCTCGGTCAAATCCTCGTTCAGCCGCATACTGCGGGCAAGGGTGCGCGCAATTTGTGCCACTTCCAGCGTGTGGGTCAGCCGGGTGCGGTAATGGTCACCTTCCGGTGCCAAAAACACCTGAGTTTTTTGCTTAAGCCGGCGAAAGCTTTTGCAATGGATGACCCTGTCGCGGTCCCGCTGAAAGCAGGTGCGCAACGGGCAGGGTTCTTCTTCCCGCTCGCGCCCTTCACTGTTTTCGGCAAGGCGCGCAGTGGGCGAAAAGGTCAATCGTTCAATTTCTTCGGTCCGCTCGCGTACGGTCAAAACTGTTCACCTCCGCTGGTGGCACAAAACGCGCAGATAAAAATGGCTTCATATATAATATACGACGTACCTACCAAAAACCCTTTTTGTTTTTTGTGTTTTTTTACTTTTTTGTTTCAAACGGTGCATAATAGGGGTCTGTGCACTGTGCGCAAAGCGCGCCACGGCAAAGCTGGCGCAGTTCTTCCAGCAAGGCGGCCTGCGCCCCATCCAGCAGCGTGAGGTGCAGCGTCACCTCGGCGGCAAACACGGTATCGGCCACTGCGGCCCCGGCGTTTTCGGCCAGGCGCAAAGCTTGCTCGTACAGCGGGTAGGGCAAGCTGACGTGCAAATCCACACAGGGCTGCACCGTCACCTGCGTTGCCGCGGCAAGCGCCGCTTGGGCCGCGCCGGTATAGGCACGTACCAGCCCACCGGTGCCCAAAAGGGTGCCGCCAAAGTAGCGGGTGACCACCACGATCAAATCCACAAGGCCGGAATGGCGCACGACCTCCAGCACCGGCAGCCCGGCAGTCTTTTGCGGCTCACCATCGTCGGAATAGCGGGTGCGCGCGCCCTCCCGCAGCAAATACGCATACACATTGTGGTTCGCGGTGCGGTGCTCTGCGCGCACCTGCTGCAAAAATTGCAGCGCACTCTCTTCGCGGTCAGCAAACGATGCCGACGCGATGAACTCACTTTTTTTCTCTACCAGCCGCGCCGTTGCGCGGCCCTGTATCGTGGTGTAGCTTTGCATTGCCGCCCCCCGCTTTCAGACCGTAAAAAATAACCTTGCCGATAAAACACGGCAAGGTCGTTTTTGCTTGATTAAAATTAGCCCTCGATGCCGAAACGCTTTTTAAAGCGATCAACACGTCCGCCGGAATCCACCAGCTTCTGCTTGCCGGTATAGAAGGGGTGGCATTTGGAGCACACCTCGACGCGGATATCCTTTTTCGTGGAACGGGTGTGGATCACCTCGCCGCAGGCGCAGGTGATGACGGCGTCCTCATACTTCGGATGGATACCTTCCTTCATCTTCGTTCACCTCACTCTGGTTCTGATTATTAGCGCATGTGATTTGGCATACGCAGCATCACAACCTGACTTGCCGGGTTTTTTCAGGACACCGGAATACACGATTGCTATAGTAGTTTATCACACACGCTGCAAAATGCAATACCTTTTATTGAGAATAGATAGCCCAGTTACTTTGCAAACCCAAGCAGACCACGCGCCGCGTCTGCCAGCAGTTTTTGCTGCTGCTCAGCCTCTTGGCGGGTTTTTGCCGGCACGGAATAATACACTTTAATCTTCGGCTCGGTGCCGGACGGGCGCACAATCACGCTGACACCGCCCTGCAAGTGGTAGATCAGCACATTGGCGCGCGGCAATTCAATGGGGGTTTTTTCGCCAGTTGCCATATCCATGCTGGCGCGGGTCTCGTAATCCTCCGCAACCGCTACCTTGTACCCGGCAATTTCCGTGGGCGCTTCGGTGCGCAGGTTTTCCATAATCTGTTTCATCTTGTCCATACCGGCAAGGCCGTCGAACTCAAACGAATCCACCTTGTGCAGATAAGTGCCAAACGTTTTATAAATACGCCCCAGCTCGGCTTTCAGCGATGAGCCGTTTGCCACATAATACGATGCCATTTCGCAAATCAGCATACTGGCCACCACGGCGTCTTTGTCGCGCACATAGCTGCCCGCAAGGTAACCGTAGCTCTCTTCAAACCCAAACAAAAAGCGGTCCTGCTCGCCCTTTTCTTCGAGGCGTAAAATCGTCTCGCCGATGTATTTAAACCCGGTGAGCACCTTTACGGTGGAAACGCCATAGCTTTCGGCCACTTTATCTGCCAGCGAAGTGGTGACAATGCTGCGCACATACACGGGGTCTTTGGGCATGGTGCCCGCCTGAATGCGGCCCTTGCAGATATAATCCAGCAACAGCACGCCCACTTCGTTGCCGGTCAAAAGCAGGTAGTCGGCACCGTCCTTTACGGCAATGCCCACGCGGTCGGCATCCGGGTCGGTGGCAAGCAACAGGTCGGCCCCTGTCTTTTTGGCAAGGTCAAGGCCAAGTTGCAGCGCTTCGCGAATTTCGGGGTTGGGGTACGGGCAGGTGGTGAAGTTGCCGTCCGGTTGTTCCTGCTCGGGCACCACCGTAATATCATCTACCCCGATATCCGCCAAAATGCGGCGTACCGGCAGGTTACCCGTGCCGTTCAGCGGGGTGTACACCAGCTTCAAACCAGTGCCGCGGCACACGCCGGGGCGCACGCTCATTTCGCGCACACGGGTGTAATACCGTTCGATCACCTCACTGGAGATGTATTCAATAATCCCCTCTTGTATGCCCTTGTCAAACTCCATCGTGCGCACATCGCTAAACAAATCGGTACGGCCAATTTCAGCATATACGGCGTCGGCGGCCTCATTGGTCATCTGGCAGCCGTCTGGCCCGTACGCCTTATACCCGTTATATTTTGCAGGGTTGTGGCTGGCCGTGATCATAATACCGGCATCGCATTTTAGTTTGCGCACCGCATACGACAGCATTGGGGTGGGCATCAGTGTTTTGTAAATGTACGCCTTAAGGCCGTTGGCAGCCAGTACTTCGGCCGCCGTGCGGGCAAACAGTTTACTTTTGTTGCGGCTGTCGTACGAAATGGCTACCCGCGCGTGTTTTTTTTGCTTTTTCAAATACGCTGCAAGGCCCTGCGTTGTCTGGCGAACGGTGTAGATGTTCATGCGGTTGGTGCCCGCGCCAATCACGCCGCGCAACCCCGCGGTGCCAAACTCCAAACTGACCGCAAACCGGTCGCGAATCTCTTCTTCTTTTCCCTCAATCGAGCGCAGTTCAGGAATCAGGTCTTCACCTTCCGTTGCACGTTTGAGCCAGCGGCTATATTCTTCCATCACCATGTTATGCACCTGCCTGCTTTCTATTTTGCGCCATTTCTGCGGCGCGTGGGGGCTGCCCGTGGCGGGCCTGTGCCCTTCTCTGACCTTATTATTATAATCCTTTCGACTAAAAGAGTAAAGTTTCAGTTACGTTAAGAAATGTTGACCGAAATGGCATTTGATTGTGCTTTTTTTACAGAATTTTGAATTAAACTTTAAAAAAAGCAGAAAAACCCAGCCCCTTTACAGCATTGCTGCTGGCCGCTTCGTAAGTAAAACGGGCTTGCATTCCGGCACCTGGCCCGGTATCATAGGGTTAAACCATTTTATACCGGTACAAGGGGGCCACACTATTGTATGCAAAAATCACAAGCCTTGGGTGCTTTGCGCTGGACGGCTTTGTCGTAACTGTTGAGGCCGACCTTTCGGGCGGGTTGCCCACTTTTGAACTGGTGGGCCTGCCGGACAACGCGGTCAAAGAGGCAAAAGACCGGGTGCGCAGTGCGCTGAAAAACACCGGGTTCACCTACCCGGTCAGCCGGATCACGGTCAACTTGGCCCCGGCGGACATTAAAAAGACGGGCCCCATTTACGATTTGCCGGTACTGCTTTCCATCCTTGCGGCAGCGGGCCAACTGCCTACCCCGGCAGCGGACTGCGCGTTTTTGGGCGAGCTTTCACTGGACGGTGGGGTACGCAGCATCAACGGGGTGCTGCCCATGGCGCTGGCGGCACGGGCAAATGGGATTAAGGCGCTGTTTGTACCGGCCGACAACGCCGCCGAGGCCGCCGTGGTAGAAGATATTGCCGTTTACGGTGTGTCCTCCGTCGCCCAGCTTGCCGCCCATTTGCGGGGCGAACATGAATTGGATACAACACAGCCCCAGCCTTTTACTGCCCTGTTTGCCCCTGCCGGGCCGGATTTCGCCGATGTGCGAGGCCAGCCGGAGGCGCGCCGTGCGTTGGAAATTGCCGCGGCCGGCCACCACAACGCACTGTTAATTGGCCCGCCGGGCACCGGCAAATCAATGCTGGCAAAGCGCCTGCCCTCTATTTTACCGCCGCTGACGCGGGAGGAAGCCATTGAGATTACCGAAATTTATTCCATTGCCGGGCAGCTGCCGCGCGGCACCGGGCTGCTGCACGAGCGCCCGTTTCGCAGCCCGCACCATTCGGTCTCTACCATGGGCCTTGCGGGCGGTGGCACCATCCCGCGCCCGGGTGAAGTGAGCCTTGCGCATAACGGGGTGCTGTTTTTAGATGAACTGCCGGAGTTTCGGCGTGACGCGCTGGAAGTTTTGCGCCAGCCCATTGAGGACGGCAAAGTGACCATCAGCCGGGTGGCGGCAAGCTCCACCTTCCCTAGCCGGTTGATGCTGGTGGCGGCAATGAACCCTTGCCCCTGCGGCTATTTTGGGCACCCGACCCGCGCGTGTACTTGTACTCCGTTTGCCATTGAGCGGTATTTACAGCGTATTTCGGGCCCTCTGCTGGACCGTATTGACCTGCATGTAGAAGTGCCGCCGGTGGACTATGACGCCCTTGCGGGCACGGCGGCAGGCGAAGCCAGCAGTGCCATTTTGGCAAGAGTAACTGCGGCCCGCCAGCGCCAGCAACAGCGCTATGCGGCGCACGGTATCAGTTGCAACGCGCAATTGACCCCAAAACTGCTGCGCCGGTACTGCACCCCCACCCCGGCAGCCGACCGGCTGTTGCGGCTGGCATTTGAAAAAATGGGGCTTTCAGCCCGTGCCTACGACCGGGTGTTAAAGGTCAGCCGCACGATTGCAGACCTTGACGGCGCCGAGCAGATTGACAGTGCCCATGTGAGCGAAGCGATTCAGTACCGCAATTTAGACCGCAAATACTGGCACAGCAATTAACCACTTCACGATATTTTCAATAATAACAAAACAGCGACACCGGGTACGGCAAACAAAAGCCAATACCCCGTGTCGCTGTTATTTTTTATCATGGTTTATCGCGCGCTGCTTAAATCACATTCACTGCGGGTAAATGCTGAATACCAGCTTAAATAAAGGGTATTCCGGCGCAAGTAAATCCGGCAGGGTACGCAGATCCCCCGCGTTGCCCCCTGCACAAAAGCAGTTGCCTGTTTCGCCTGCCGGGGTACGGCAGGGCAGCACCGGCACCGACAGCGAATTATAAAAGCGGTAAAGGGGCTGCCCGTCGGCAGCTTCCCCCACTTTGCCGGTAAATGCAACAAAATGGGCACTGGGGTGCCGCCCGCGAATGTAATAAACAATATTTGCGGTTGCCCCCACCGCCGCACGCTGTGCGGCCGCCAATGTGGCATGTGCTTCGACCCGAAAGCCGCGCTGCATAAAAAACAGTGGGATAGCCGCTGTGCGGGTGCCCATGCGCCCGCCAAAAACAAAATCGTGCTCCATCGCCTTGATGACCGATGCCGGCGGCAACGGCCGGCCCAACAGACGCAGTGCATTATAGCACGCCACCCAGCCGCAGCCACAGGCGGCGGTATCTGCCCCACGGCCCATGCGGTAAACGCCAAGCAGCCGCTGGTCCAGCACAAAGCCCTGTTCATCAAACGGCAGCACAAGGCCACTTGTTTCCCGTTTACCTGCTTGCCACAGGTTGATTTTGCGGTTATGCCGATAGTTTGCCACCGGGCTGTAACGTGTGTGTCCTGTCATCCTGTCACCCCCGCGCCAGCGCGCCGTTATTTGTGGTATTTTGACCCCGCGTTGATTGACAGCGCACGGTAGATCTGCTCCAACAGCAACAGCCTTGCCAGCTGATGCGGGAAAGTCATGCGGCTCATCGAAAGTTGCAGGGCCGCACGCTGCTTTACTTCTTTTGCAAGGCCGTGCGACGAGCCGATGACAAACGCAATCTCTCCTTCGCCCGCCACGGCGCTGTCGGCAAAAAACGCGGCAAGGTCTTCGCTGCTGAGCAGTTTGCCCTCAATGCAAAGTGCCACCAGCGCCGCCCCTTTGGGCAGTGCGGCAAGGATGCGCGCGCCCTCTTTTTCCAGCGCTTTTTCGATTACCTTGTCGCTGGCCGTTTTTTCGTGGATCGTCTCCTCCGGCAGTTCGACCACCTGCAGCTTGCAAAGTGCAGACAGCCGTTTCGTATACTCATCACAGCCCTGCTGCAAAAAGGCCTGCCCCAGTTTACCCACACAGATCAATGTCACGCGCTGCATAGTTGCCCCCTTAAAAGTGAATGGCGGGGGTGACGCTGCCGCGCGAAAGCACCTGCAACAGGCCGTCTTGCCCGGGCATAGAGCCGGCAGCAATAAATGCCTGCGTCACCGCCTGCATCGCAAGCTGAGGGGTGTTGTTTTCCTGGCTCAGGTGGCACAGTGCAAACCGCTCGCACCCCTCTGCCAACAGTTGCACCAGCGCACCGCCCGTTTCCTCGTTGCACAAATGCCCCTGCTGTGAGGCAATACGTGCCTTTAAATAATAGGGGTAAGGGCCGGTGCGCAGCCGCACCGGGTCGTAGTTTGCCTCCAGTATCGCAAGGTCGGCCCCCAGCAGCCCGCCCAGCACCTCGTCGGTCACGATGCCAAGGTCGGTCGCCATGGCCGCAACGCAGCCGGAGGGCAGCGCAATGCGAAACCCGCGGCAATCGGCGGCATCGTGGCTGGTGTGAAACGAGCGCACACCAAAGCCCTCTATCTCTTCTTCGCCCTCGCGCAGTGCACGCAAATCAGCACCGGCCGGCACCATGCCGTGCAGCGCAAGGTAATCCAGCGTGCCGGCAGAACCATATACCGGCAGGTGGTAGCGCTTCAAAAACACCTCAAGCCCTTTGGTGTGGTCGGTATGTTCGTGCGTCACCAAAATGCCCGCAAGCTGCTGCGGGTCAACATCTGCCTGTGCCAGCGCAGCAAGGGTGGTTTTGCAGTTTTTACCCATATCCACACACAGGTACCGCCCCTGTTCGCCCACCAGCGCACAGTTGCCGGATGACCCGGAATACAGTGAAAGAAAAATTGCCATAGCGGCGCCCCTTTTTTGCTTGTTATTGCAGTACAACGATACAAAAACCGGCCCGCTTGCGGATATGCCGCAGGCCTGGCCGGCTGTCATGGCTGTTTTGCCCCGCAGCCGCAGTATTATAATGCCTGCCGCAGCCGCTCTTCGGGGATCTCAATTTTTTTGATATCGGCACCCAGCCCACGCAGTTTACCCACTAGGTCTTCATAACCGCGCTCAATATGGCTGATCTCTTCAATCTCTGACGTGCCGTTTGCCGCCAGCGCCGCAACCACCAGCGCCGCGCCCGCACGCAGGTCGGTCGCACGTACCGGGGCAGGCTGCAACTCCGGCACACCCTCAATCACCGCCACGCGGCTGTCAACCTGAATATTTGCGCCCATGCGCACCAGTTCATCCACATACCGAAACCGGTTCTCCCAAATGCCCTCGGTGATGATCGAGGTGCCCTTGGCCACGCTCAACAGCACCGCCATCAGCGGCTGCATGTCGGTGGGGAACCCGGGGTGCGGCATTGTTTTGATGTTCAGCGGCTCAATGTCCCCCATGCAGAACACCCGAATAGAATCGTCGTATTCTTCGATCGTGGCACCCGCCTTTTCCAGCTTTGCGGTAATCGGCTCAAGGTGCTTCGGGATGATGTTGCGAATCAGCACATTGCCGCGGGTGATGGTGGCGGCCACCATGTAACTGCCCGCTTCGATCTGGTCCGGGATGATGGAATACGTGCAGCCGTGCATCTCCTGTACGCCGCGAATTTTAATCACGTCGGTACCGGCGCCACGCACATCGGCACCCATTGTGTTCAAAAAGTTTGCCACATCCACAATATGCGGCTCTTTGGCGACGTTTTCCAGCACGGTCAGCCCGTCGGCCCGCACCGCAGCCAGCATGGCGTTGATGGTTGCCCCTACCGAAACGGTATCAAAGAAAATGTGTTCCGCTTTCAGGCTATCCGCATTGACGCGAATCATGCCATACTCTACGTTATAGCTTGCCCCCAGCGCACTGAACGCTTTTAAGTGCTGGTCGATGGGGCGGGTGCCAAGGTTGCAGCCACCCGGCATGGAAACGCACCCCGCGCCAAAACGGCCCAGCAATGACCCTAAAAAATAATAGGACGCACGCATTTGGCGGCTCATTTCGGCCGGTACGTCGGTCGCCACAATGCGAGAGGTATCGATCTCCAACGTCGATTTGTCGATCATGCGGATGGTGGCACCCATCTCGTGCAGAATTTCCACCGAGGTCGCCACATCGCTGATGTTCGGCAAGTTTTCAATCACACATTTTCCCGCAGCCAAAATAGTTGCCGGCAAAATGGCAACCGCTGCATTTTTGGCGCCGCTGACGGTGACTTCACCCAGCAATGGATGACCACCATTCACCACAAATTTCTTCAATATCCTAAACTCCCCTTTTTTCAGGCAAGTAATCTCTCTGTTTTCCGGCTGTTTTGCCGCTGTTGTTCTAAAACCTGTTTTATTATACCATCTTTGCCAGACAATGAAAAGTAACAATTTCATGAGAACTAATTTTGCCCCAGCGAGCCCCAGCAGCGCCGCCCCAGCAAAAAGCAGGCCGCAAAACCGTGTTGGTTTTGCGGCCTGCGCCTTTATTTGAAAACTTAGCCCATACCAATGTACGGCGCGGGGTTCACACGGGTCCCGTTGATAATGACCTCAAAGTGGCAGTGGTTGCCGGTTGAATTGCCGGTGCTGCCCATATAGGCAATCAACTGGCCCTGGCTGACAACCTGCCCCGCGCTGACAGCAAGGCTGCTACAGTGGCCATACAGCGTTTGCATTCCGCCGCCGTGATCAATAATGACATGCCTGCCATAACCACCACTGGTCGCACTGGCGTAGGTGACAACACCGCTTTGCGCGGCATAGATCGGTGTACCGTACCCACCGCACAGGTCCAGCCCGTTATGCGCGCTGACCCCGGTAAAGCCGCGGCTCATGTAACTAAAGCCGGGGCCAATTGGGAAGGCCATCGATCCACCGCCGCTGGGCACAAAGTTCACGCCGCTGGACGATACATAGGTACCGACAGAAACGTGCTCTTCCACCGGCTCAGAGAGTACCGTCACATCGCCCACCGCCGTCCTCTCGACCAGTTTGCCGTCCACATAGGTGTACTGGTAAGTGACCTGCTGTACCCCGTTGACGCCTTGTTGGGTCACCTTGGTCTTGCCAAAGGCCAGCGAGTTGTCATTGGTCTTTACTGTTTTATAAGCGATGGCCTGCTGTTCTGTCTGTGTTTTGACCACCTTAACCTGCAAGAAAGACACCGACTGCCCGATGACAAGTGGTTCGCCTACCGGCATGTTATTGCCATTTTCCAGTATCGGGTTCAGGGAATACAGCTCATCGAGCGTAATGTTGTTTTCACCGGCAATTTTCCACGGAGTGTCGCCCGAAGCAATCGTGTAGGTGCGTTGGCCCTCTACTTCCTGGCTCAGCAGTTTTTCCAGTTTGGCATAATCCACCACGCTCTGGGTCAAATAAATACCGCTGCGCTGCTCCACCTTTTGCACAAATTCCACCTGACCGTCCGGGTTTTCCGCCTCATAGGGGGCTTTAATTGCATTAATCGCCGCCGCCAATTGGTCGCCCTGTGTGGTGGCACCGTAAAACACATCGTCCACATAAAGCCCAACTGCCTGCGTGATCTCCGCACCGGAATTTTCCAAAATCGCGTTTGCCAGCGTTTGGGTGTCGCTCACTTCGCCGGTTGACGCGGTGGCAATCGTAAAGCTGGGGGTCAACTGCCACTTTTGCTCGTCGCCGGTGTAGACAATCTGGCCCTGCACCATGCGGGAGGCTTCCTCATAAGTGGCCTCCTGTGTGACATACCCCACCAACCGGCCATCATACTTTACTGCAAGCGCAAAGTTTTTTTGCAATGTAGTGCTTACGGTAAACACAAATACCGCACCTGCGGCCAGAGGCAACAAGTAATACAACAAATTGCGCCCAAGGTAAGCATACCGCCGCACCCCGCTGCCAAAATAGCGCAGCCCCAGCCGCAATGCATGCCAAAAGCCATTTTGCTTTTCATCGGCCACCAGCGTGCGCATATTTACAGCGCCCCTGCGCAGCCGCCGAAACGGTGCGGTAAGGTCCTCCCACACCGTATGCAGCCCCAGCAAAATGCCATGCCCAAGGCTGGCCAGCGGCCGCCCCAGCAATGCGGCAAATAAAAAGCCCACCGTTTTTAAAATGCGTGCAAACCGGACAAGGTCATATTCGGCTGCTTCACCTAATTTATAAAACAATTGTCCCAGCAGCCCTTTGGTCTGCCACGCCCAGATGGTAAAGCGGTTTTTGAACGGACGAGCGGTAGCCGATGTGTACTTATGGTCTGCCGCCTGTATCATGTTCCGCACCTCCTGTTTTCACAGCACCGCTGCAGGGCACCGCTTTTTTGCATTGGTGGGCCGGCAATTACGCCGCTTGCTGCCCATATGCCACAGCCTCAACCACCGGTGCACCCCGCGCCAACTTTTGCAAAAAGCGAAAACAAAGGGTACCGGCAGGGCCCGCATTATAGAACAACAGCGCGGGCCGTCACCGGCCCGCTGCTGCTTGTAACTTATTTTATTATACTCATTTTAAAAAGCGAGGCAAGGTTTTCGCAAAACTTTCATGGTTTTATTTCCCATTTATTGGTTACCCAAGATAATTCATCGGGTCACGCGCAACCCCGTTGACCCGCACCTCAAAGTGGCAGTGCGGCCCGGTAGACCAGCCTGTTGAGCCAAGGTAGGCAATCAGCTGGCCCTGTTTGACCACTTCACCATACGACACCGCAAGCCCGCTGCAATGGCCGTACAGCGTTTGCAGCCCACCGCCGTGGTCGATAATGACATGAATACCATACCCCCCCCGCGTCTGGCCGGCATAAATTACACGCCCGCTTTGTGCGGCATAGATGTTAGTACCCACACGGCCTGTAAGGTCCAGCCCGTTATGAGCTGGCAGCAGCGGGCCGCTGTAGCCGCGGCTCATGCCCTTGTAGCCCGCACCGATTGGGAACATCAATATCCCATTGCCCGGCTTGATGACAACGCCATCGCTCGTCATATAAACGCCTTGCTTCACCTGTGCCGAAACCGGCTGGCTGATAATCACCGGGTCGCCCACCGAGGTCTTGCTGGCAAGCTGCCCGCCCACATAGACCGATTGATAAGTGACGTCTTTCTGGCCTTCTACGCCCTCGCGCACCACACGCTGCTGGCCAAACCCAAGGCTGGTGTCATAATCGGTCTCGGTCTCAAACGGGATTGTCTCACGCTCCACACTGGTGACAATCGCTTTAACCTGCAAAAACGGTACCGCCTGGCCGATGACCAGTTGTTCCCCAATTGGCATGTTGTTGCCGTTATCCAGCACCGGGTTCAGCGCATACAAATCGTCCAGTGTAATGTCGTTTTCACCCGCGATCTTCCACGGGGTATCACCAGACTGAATGGTGTAACTGCGCTGGCCCTGCACCTGGCTGGTCAACAATTCTTCCAGCTTGCTGTAATCCACAAGGCTCTCGGTCAAATAAACGCCTTTTTTCAGTTTTACATCTTCAACAAACGAAATTTCTGCACCAGGGTACTGGGTATAGTACGGCGCCTTAATGGCTTCGATGGCCTGCTTTAAGCTGTCCTCATCAGTCGTTGCACCATAGAACGTGTTGCCCACATACAGCCCAATTGCCTCGGTAATCTCCGCACCGGAACTGCGCAAAATCGAGTTGACCAGGGTCTGGCTGTCAGAAAGTTCATCCGGGTGGGCCGCCGCCACCGTAAAGCTGGGGGTAATCTCCCACTCTTGGTCCTGCCCGGTATAGACGAGCTGGTTTTGCAGTGCGCGGGCTGCTTCCTCGTACACTTCTTCCTGTGCGACATACCCCACCAGTTGCCCTTTGTATTCTATCCGCAAGGCAAATGGGTTTTGCAAGACCTGTGTCACCGTAAACACAAACACAGCGCCCGCCCCCAGCGGCAGCAGGTAATACAACAAGTTTTTGGCAAGGTGACCGTACTCGCGCACCCCACTGCGGAAGTACCGCCATGTCAGCGTTGCGGTATGGCCTGGGCCATGCTGCTTTTCTTCCGCAACCATCTCGCGGATATGCCGCATCCCGCTGTGCACCTGACGCAGTGGTGCCGTTAAATCGGCCCACGCCGTTTGCAGCGCATAGGCCAGTTGCCGAAAAAGCGGCGCAGTAAGCGTTGCAATAAACAGGCCGATTAACCTTGCTACATGCTTTGCCGTACGGCCAAACAACACCGCATCGTATTCCGCAGTGGCCCCTATCTGGTAAAACAATCGGCCTAAAAATGCTCTCAGTTGAAACGTATGTCTGCGCAGCCGGCCCCAGCGGCCACGGGTGTATTTTCTCGTGCTCTGCCTTGCGCGCACATGATACTCTGTCTGGTTCAGCCCGTTTCACCTCACTCCATGGTCTAAGCGCCGCCCTGTTCAATATTTTAGGGTACAAAAATACAATAATAATTTCATTATATCGAAAAACAGGGGTTCTGCAATCTTTTTGTAACTTTTTTCACAGCTTTTTCACGGTCTTGCCACCGCGCTGTGTTTTTTATGCCATTCTTGGGCGCGGTAGCCCTGTGGCTGCAAGCAGTTCACAAAAGTCCGCAGGCAAATCGGCGCAAACTTCAACCGGTTTTTCCTTTAGCGGGGTGGCAAACCGCATCTTGCCGGCGTGTAGCGCTTGCCGGCCGATTAGTACACGGCTGCCGCCATACAAGTCATCCCCGGCAAGAGGGTGCCCCAGCGCGGCAAAGTGCACCCGTATCTGGTGGGTGCGCCCGGTAACCGGTATCACACGCAACAGCGTGTGCCCGCCCGCCGTTGCAAGGGCCTCGTATACCGTAAGGCTTACGCGCCCCGTATCGCCTGCCGTGCGGCAGATGATGCTGCCCTCCTGCCGGTCGATTGGCAAGTCGATCTGCCCTTTGCCGATTGGCAAAATGCCCTCGGCAACCGCCCAGTAGGCCTTATCGACCCGCCGGGCAAGGTAGGCCGCGGCAAAGCTGTTTTTTGCCGCCAGTACCAGCCCGGACGTATTGCGATCGATGCGGTTGACCGGCCGAAACGGGCATAGGGTACCGCGCTGCGCCATCAGCGCACACCAGCCGTTTGCCAGTGTGCCATTACTGCCGGGGGCCGATGGGTGCACCAGTAACCCGGCGGGTTTATCCAGCACTACGGCAAACTCATCTTCGTAAACAATATTTAGCGGCACCGGCTCGGGCGGCACACTGGTGGGGGGCTCGGGCGGCAAGGTGATGCAAATTTTTTGCCCTGCCTGCACCCGCTCGTTGGTGTGGATGGGGCGGCCGTCCGCCATCATGCCACCATCCTGATATTTAATGCCGCGAATCAGGCCTGAGGTAAGCCCCCGGCGGCGCAAAAAATCAGACAACCGGGCACCCTCGTCAGCCAAAGACACCGTGTAATTGAGCTGCATGGGCACCCCCCTTTGCCGTAAGATATACAAAAACCCGCGCACCACGCAAGCTTTTTGCCTGCGGTACGCGGGTTTAATTATACCAGATTTAAAACAGCTGTGCCACCCCTATAACAAGAACTTGTCGCAACAGATATTTTTAGTAGGCGACGCCCTGTGCCAGCATGGCATCCGCCACTTTGACAAAACCGGCCACATTTGCCCCCACCACAAGGTTACCTTCGCAGCCACAAGCCCGGCTTGCGCCATATGCGTTGTGGAAAATGCCGGTCATGATCTCTTGTAGCTTTTCATCCACCTCGTCAAAGGTCCACGAAAGGCGCAGGCTGTTTTGGCTCATCTCCAACCCGCTGGTGGCTACGCCGCCCGCATTTGCCGCCTTTGCCGGGGCAAACAACACGCCGGCGTTCAAAAACGCATGTGTGGCCTGCAGCGTGCTGGGCATGTTGGCACCCTCACCCACCGCCAGCACCCCGTTTGCGATCAGCGCGTGCGCGGCGGCTTCGTCAATTTCGTTTTGGGTGGCGCAAGGCAGCGCGATATCGCACGGGACCTGCCAAATGCCCGCAAAGCCCTCGTGGTACTGGGCCCCCGGTACCGCATCAAGATATTCGCAAATGCGCCCACGGCGGGCCTCTTTGATTTGTTTGACGACCTCAAGCTGAATGCCGTTTTTGTCGTAAATATAGCCGGCAGAATCACTCATTGCGACCACTTTTGCACCCATTGCCTGCGCTTTTTCGCAGGCATAAATAGCCACATTGCCACTGCCGGAGATCACGGTCACTTTACCCTCAAAGCTCTCGCTCTTGATGGTTTTCAACATTTCCTGCACCAAATAGCACAGGCCGTACCCGGTGGCCTGTGTGCGCACCAGGCTGCCGCCATAGGCAAGGCCCTTGCCGGTCAGCACGCCGCTGTATTCGCCGGTCAGCCGTTTATACTGCCCAAACAGGTACCCGATCTCCCTTGCGCCCACACCGATATCCCCGGCGGGCACATCGGTAAACTGGCCGATATGGCGGTACAGTTCGGTCATGAAGCTTTGGCAAAACCGCATTACCTCACCGTCACTTTTGCCCTTGGGGTCAAAATCGCTGCCGCCTTTGCCACCGCCCATCGGCAGGCCGGTCAGGCTGTTTTTAAACGTCTGTTCAAAGCCCAAAAACTTGATGACCGACGCGTTGACACTGGGGTGCAGCCGCAGCCCGCCTTTATAAGGCCCGATGGCAGAGTTAAACTGGCAGCGGTAGCCCCGGTTCACCTGTACACGGCCTGCATCGTCCACCCAGGCAACGCGAAATTGGATCATCCTCTCCGGCTCACACATGCGCTCTAAAACGGCCCACTGCTCCAGTTCCGGGCGTTCATCCACCACCGCTTGCAGCGATTCCAACACCTCGGTGACCGCCTGTAAAAATTCCGGCTGCCCCTCATTGCGGGCAGCGACCTGTGCATATACTTTCCCAAGATATGCGTTTTCAAACATTGCTTTCCCCTCCCAAACCGTTATGCACGCTGTTTTCATTTTGTACCGGTATTTTTGGTACAAGTTGTGCTAAAAAATAGTTGCCAAGGCCAACCCCCGGCAAAGGTAGTTTTTATAACTATACATGGACAGCGCACGAATGTACTTATTATAAAAGCATTTGTTTTTGATTACAACCGCCAAAACAGTACTTTTTACAATTTTTTTGATAAAAACTGTCACCTTTGTTGCCCGCCGCATTGCTTTATGCTATACTGAAATGCGCGGTAACCTGTTGGTATCGCATGCTGTAACGGAATTGATTTACAGGGGGCGTTGAAGCCATGTTTTGTCGAAATTGCGGCCGTGAGATCGGCGAGGGGAATAACGTCTGTACCAGTTGCGGGGTACCTTCCGGCAACGGGTACAATTTTTGTCCGCGCTGCGGCCACCCTACGGATGAGCTTGCAATTTATTGTACAAATTGCGGTTCTCCGCTGACCAACCGCCAAGGGGCGCGGCCCGCCGCGCCAACGGCAACTGTCAGCAAAAACCGTGTTGCCGCAGGGCTGCTTGGCATTTTCCTTGGCGGTCTGGGCGTGCACAATTTTTACCTTGGCTACAACGAAAAGGGCATTTGGCAGGTCATTCTGTTTGTGCTCTGCTGCGGTGTGCCCAGCTCGATTTGGGGCTTTGTGGAGGGAATTTTGATCTTGACCGGCAAAATTTCCACCGATGCCGCCGGTAACCCGTTGAGTGATTGATTTTTTTTGCGAGCAACTCATACGACGGCGCAAAAGGGTTTTGCCCTTTTGTGAGGAAAGTCCGGGCTTCACAGGGGAATGGTAACTGCTAACGGCAGCCGGGGGCGACCCTAGGGACAGTGCAACAGAAATAGACCGCCGCCCTCAGGGCGGTAAGGATGGAAAGGCGAGGCAAGAGCTCACCAGCGGTGCGGCGACGTACCGGCTATGTAAACCCTACCAGAAGCAACACCCGATACGAAAGCGATACGTGCCCCGCGTGCTTTCAAGAGGTGGCGTGAGCCCCGCGGCGACGCGGGGACAAGATAGATCGTCGTTTAATACAGAACCCGGCTTACGGGTTGGTCGCAACAAAAAAAGAAAAAGAGCCGCCCGGTGCAGGGCAGCTCTTTTTTTATTGTATGGGCAACAGCGCCCCCCCCCACGTCTGTGCTGGGCGTTTGCCCGGTTGCCTGCTTTGGCGCTATAACCTGCATACACCACGCAAAGCCGCCACTGGGCTAATGATTCTAAGTCAAAAAAGCGGCCCTGCATTTTATTGCAGGGCCGCGTGTTATTCTGTTAAAACTTACTCGGCGTCGGTCTCTTCAGCAGCGTTTTCTTCCAAAGCTGCCTTCATCGACAGGCCAACACGGTGCTTTTCAAAATCAGCTTCGATCAGCTTTACAGTGACCTCATCGCCCACTTTCAGCACGTCGCTGACTTTTTCCACACGCTCGTTCGAGATCTCGCTGATGTGTACCAGGCCGTCAATGCCGGGCAGTACACGCACGAATGCGCCGAACTTGGTGATGGAAACCACCGGTGCGGTAAACACACTGCCTACCGGGTAATCGTTGCGCAGGCGCTCCCATGGGTTATCCTCGGTCTTTTTGTAACCCAGCGAAACTTTGCCGTTTTCACGGTCAAGGCTCTTGATGTAAACGTCAACTTCCTCGCCGACTTTTACCACTTCGCTCGGGTGCTTGATGCGATCCCACGAAAGCTCGGAGATATGCACCAGACCATCCACGCCACCAATGTCGACAAACGCGCCGTAATCGGTGAGGTTTTTGACGACACCGTTGTAGTGTTTGCCCTCTTCGGCCTGCGCCCAGAACTCCTCTTTCTTGCCTTCCTGCTCTTCAGAAAGGACTGCACGGATCGAACCGATTACACGGCGACCGCTGCACTCAATGATCTTGATGCGGGCGGGTTGTTTGACCAGACCACTCAGGTCTTCGCCGCGGCGCAGAGAAGCCTGCGATGCGGGAATAAAGACTTTGACACCTTTGACATATGCCACAAGGCCACCCTTGACCGCCTCGGCGACCGTCGCGTCGAGAACAGTGCCGTCCTCAAGTGCTTTTTCAACCTCGGCCCGGCCGGCTTTGGCTTCGAAGCGCTTTTTGGAGAGGGCGACGGTGCCTTCCTGGTCATTAACCTTGATGACAACGAGTTCCAGCTCGTCACCCTTCTTCACCGCATCCTCCAGCTTAACTGTGGGGTCTTCCGACCATTCGGAAGCGGACACAAAACCGGTCTGCTTTGTGCCGATATCCACAGTGATTTCGCTCGGAGAGACGCCGGTGACGATACCGGTTACGACCTTGCCGTTGAAGACCGGCTTCAAGGATTGATCAATCATCTCCTCAAAGCTCATCTCTTCGTTTTGTACTACCTCGCTCATCTTGTTAAGTACCTCCTCAATTACAGACGATGGCGTTGAGGCCCCCGCTGTTACGCCAACACGCGTTACCCGGGCAAAATCACCTGCGGTGAGCTCCGCCGCGGTCTCAACCGCGAGCACCCTGCAATGCCTGCCAGCGACGGCGGCCAGCTTCTGGGTATTGGAGGAGTGCCGCCCACCGATGACGACCACAAGATCGCACCGGCGCGCGAGCTCCTCCGCCTCCTGCTGCCTCGCCCACGTTGCATTACATATTGTATCAAAAATCTGCGGACTTGTATATACTTTTTTTATAAACTTTGTGCTTTCTAACCATTTTGTAACTTCGAAAGTTGTTTGTGCCACCACGAACACCTGTTTTGTGCAATTTTCCGGTGTGGAAAAGGCTTCAAGCTCCACAAGACCCGCAAAAACAAACACTTCGCCGTGCGCGTGGCCCACAATTCCCTGTACTTCCGGGTGGTTTTTGTCCCCCGCAATCAGCAGCAGTGCGCCCTCTTGCCCCGCCTTTTGCGCAATGCGGTGTATCTTGGTCACAAACGGGCAGGTGGCATCCTGTACGCTCAAACCCCGCTGCGCCAGCTCGGCATACACATCCTCGCCAACACCGTGGCTGCGGATCACCACCTCATACCCCGGCGGCACATCGGCGGGGCTGTTTGCAGTGACGACCCCCTGTGCCTCCAGCGCCGCCACGCACTGCGGGTTGTGGATCAGCGGGCCCAGTGTCGCCACTTTGTTTTTGCTTGCGGCAAGCTGTTCGGTCATGCGCACTGCGCGGTCAACGCCAAAGCAGAAGCCCGCGGTTTTCGCCAGTATGATTTCCATAGAAACTCCTTATTCGTAGCGCCGGTTTTGCTCGTATATTTCTTCCAGCCGGCCCGCCAGCACCTTTTTGGCCTCGCGCAGTTTGCTGGCTGGGTGTTCCCCACCAAGGCCCAAGCTCTCAATGGGGATCGGCTGGCCAAAAATCACGGTCACCGTGCAAAACAAATGCTGATGCCCACCCTTGTAGATGATGCGGCACGGCACGATATCCGCATTGGCGGCGGCCGCCACAACAAACGCACCGCTTTTTAGCGGCAGCAGCCCCGTGCCCTCTTTGTTGCGGGTCCCCTCGGGGAAGATCAGCATTCCTCTTCCGCCTCGCACCGATTCGATCGCGCTGTCCAGCACCGAGCGGTCGCCCCGCCCGCGCGCCACGGGGAACACCCCCACATGGCGAAAAATCCACGCGATGATGGGGTTGCGGAACAGTTCTTCCTTTGCCATGACCCACATTTTTTTGCCCCAAAAACGGGCCAGCACCACAAACACCGGGTCGATGGCCGACAGGTGGTTGGGGCACAGCACATACCCGCGGTCTTTGGGCAGATTTTCGCGCCCGATGGTGCGGATGCGGTAAGGGATATGAAACACGACCCATGCAATGAGTACGGCGATCCAGTAAATCATTGTGGCAGCCTCCCCTTGATGAGTGTGTACAGTTTTTCATAGGCTTCGTCAAATTCGCAACCGGTCGTATCCACTAATACGGCGTCCGGTGCCTGCCGCAACGGTGCTGCCGCGCGGTGGCTGTCGTTGTAGTCGCGCTTGCGAATGTCGGCCAGCACCTCTTCGTATACGGCGCTCTGCCCTTTTTGCTGCAGCTCCTGCGTGCGGCGGCGGGCCCGCTCTTCTGCGCTGGCCGTCAAAAATATCTTAATTTGCGCATCCGGTAAAATAACGGTGCCAATATCCCGCCCGTCCATCAATACATTATTTTCACGGGCAATCGCGCGCTGGGTCTCGGTCAAAAAATTGCGCACACCGGGATAGGCAGACACACGGCTTGCCGCCATGCTCACCTCTTCGGTGCGGATTTTGCCCGAAACATCCTGCCCGTTCACCAGCACGTGCTGCACACCATCCAGATATTGCAGTGCCGGGTGTATCGCCGGCAGGCTGCCCAGCACGGCTACCTCATCCCCCGTGTCAACGCCGGCAGAAAGCAGCGCAAACGCGATGGCGCGGTACAGCGCGCCGGTATCCACATAAACATAGCCCAGCTCTTTGGCCAGCCGCTTTGCAAGCGAGCTTTTGCCTGCGCCGGACGGGCCGTCGATGGCGATCCGGATCATTGTTGTTCCCCCGTTCCATCATCAAGAATATGGGTACCCGCGACATACCCGGTCGAAAAGGCAATTTGCAGATTAAACCCGCCGGTATAGGCATCCACGTCCAGCACTTCGCCTGCAAAGTACAGCCCCGGCACCAGTTTGGACGCCATCGTCTTGGGGTCGACCTGCCGCACCGAAATGCCGCCTGCCGTCACCACGGCGCGCTCGATGGCATCTTTGCCCGCAATCGGCAATTCAAAGCCTTTCAGCAACGCCACCAGTTTTTGCTTTTCATCGCGGGAGATCTGGTGCACTTTTTTGTCGTGCGCGACCCCCCAGCGGGCCAGCAGTATTGGCACCATTTTTGCCGGCAGCAGTTTGCCAAGGCTGTTGGCAGCGTCTTTATTGGCAAACTCTTCAAAATCACGCGTGATACGCTGGTACAGCGTTTTTTCGTCCAGCGCCGGCTTTAAGTCAATCACCACACGGGCAGGTTTTGCCTTTGTATCGTGCAAAAATGCACTGGATGAAAGCACCAGCGGCCCCGAAATGCCAAAATGCGTAAACAGCATTTCACCCTGTTCGCTGAACAGTTGCTTGCTACCCTGCAACAGGGTCAACCGCACATTGCGCAGAGAAAGCCCCATCATGGCGCGGCATTCCTCCAGCGCTTTGCCGGGCACCGTCAGCGCAACCAGGCTTGCCGTGGGCGGCACAATGGTGTGCCCAAGCTGCTTTGCCATGCGGTACCCGTCGCCGGTAGAGCCGGTGCCGGGGTACGAGCACCCGCCGGTGGCAAGCAGTACGGCGTCCGCCGCAAGCTGCCGCCCGTCATCCAGCAGCACACCGTTTACCTCGCCGTCTTTGCCGGTCAAAATTTGTTTTGCGCTGCCGCTGACAACGTGGCAACCCTGCGCGTACTTAGCCAGCGCATCGGCAATGTCCGCCGCGCGGTCGCTTACCGGGAACACCCGCTGCCCGCGCTCGGTTTTCAGCGGCACCCCAAGGCCCTCAAACAGCGCCATCGTATCCGCCGGGGTAAACGCCCGCAACGCCGAATACAAAAACTTGGGGTTGGACAGTACATTTTTTTGCACCGTTTCGCCGTCGCTGTTATTCGTGACGTTACAGCGGCCCTTGCCGGTGACCAGTATTTTTTTACAGGTGCGGCCCGCGTGCTCCACTACCGTTACGCTGAGCCCGCGCCGCACCATGACGCCCGCGGCCAGCATACCTGCCGCGCCGCCGCCTATGACGACCACTTGTTTCACGTGTGGGCGCCCCCTTTACACAAGAACGGCCGGGCCACAGCCTGTGCCCCGGTACCGGTCAATTTATTTTTCAGCCTGCCGCCAAAAACACGGCAATAGAATAATTAATTATACCATTTGCCGCAAGTTTCGCGCAAGTGCCGCCTGAATGGCGGGCATCACGGCTGGGCCGGGCTTTGCGCTCTGGTGCGCAGCAGGCGCGCAAACGGGCGTTCGACAACATAGGTGCCAAACAGCGCCGCCGCAAACGCCGCGGCCCAAATCAGCAGCGCGTACCGGTGCTGCCATTGCAAATCCCCGGTCTGGTTGGGCGGCACTTCGCCGCTCCACGGGGGGAAATGCAGCTTCTTCAGCAACACCGCAAGGTATTGATGCCAGATGTATAAATTGAACGAAATGCCAGCCAAAAAGCGCATGAGCCGGTTGTCAAAAACAGCCCGCAGCGGCTTACCCGCCAGCGGCAGCGCCACCAGCAGGCAGCCGAACAAAATGCTGAGCGGGAAACGCAGCAGCAACTGGCTGCTTTGTAACTGCCGTGCCGCGGCTTGCAGCCGCGCGAGGCGCAAAATGCCCAAGATGCAACCGACGGCAAGGGCCGAAAAGCCCCAAACGGCGAGCGGTTTGTGCCCCACCGCGGCAAGGCGCACCAACACTACCGCCCCCAGCATACCCGCCGCATAATTGCATAGCAGCAGCGGCAGCTGGTTGAGCCAAAAGCGCAGGTCCCCCACGCCAGCCAGCAGCAAAGCGGCCCCCAGCGCCGAGATGCCGGTCATTAGGGCGGCCGAGGCCACCGGCCGCCGGGCAAACGCACGGGCAAGCAGCGGGAACAGCAGATAAAACTGCACTTCAATGCAAACAGTCCACAGCACCACATTAAATTTGGTAAAAAAGAACGTCTCAGCAAAAAAAGTCTGGGTCATGGTAAAGTTTGCAAGCAGGTCGCGCCAAAATTCCGCTGCATTTGTGTACGGCCAAGTGGGCAACACCACTGCAAACAAAATAAGCAAAATACAAAAATAGTAACTGGGCAAAATACGCACTGCCCGGCGGCGGTAAAATGCGCGCACGTCAAACTGCCCCGCATTCATCTCGCCCCGCGCCATTTGGCGGGCAATGGGCAAAAACAGGCAAAACCCGCTGAGTACCAGCAATAAATCTACCATAATATAGCCACTGCGGGGCAGCCATTCAAGGCCCGCCTGCCAGCTGGTGAACGGTAATTTGACGACCGGGTGCAGCCATGTTTGCTGCCAAAAGTGAAACCACACCACTGCCAGCACGCCCAAGGCACGCACCCCATCCAACACGCCCACATAAGTAGTGTCAATCGGTCTGCTTTTTTTCACTTGCTACCCCCAACAAACGGGGCAAGCTGCATTGCCAGTGCCGCAAGGCTGTCGTAGTGGTTTAGCTGCGGGGCCCGCAGCACGGCATCCAGCAGCAATTCGCGCAGCGGTGCCACCTTGCGCTGGGGCACGCCCAGTGCCAGCAGGGATGCCGGGCGAATAGCCAGCATTTCCAGCGTGTACACTTCGCCGCTTTTGCGCAGGGCTTCATACAAGGCAAGGCGTGGGGCAAAGCGTTCATCCAGCGCGGCAAAGGCCGCAAACACTTCGCCTGCATCCTGCGGCAGCGGCTCGCGCAGTTGCAGTTTTAACTGTGCCAATGTACTAGGCAGAGGCGCAAAATACAGCCGGTTCAGCCGCGCAAGGTCGCTGCCAAACCCGGCTGAAAACCCAAACGCCTGCACCACCGGTGCACTGCGCGCCCCACAGGCAAGCAAAAGGCCCCACCAGCGAAGCAGCATTTGTGCCGGCAGGCGCGAAAGCGGCAAAGGCCAGCGCACGCCGGCAAGCCCAAAATTGCGAAGGGCCCCAGTGCCGGCAAGCAACAGTACTGCCTCGGGGTCTCGGCCCAGCAGCACCTTTTGCAGAGTGTCGCGCACTTCGTGTGCGGGCACTGCCTCAATGGGGCCCCCGGTATACTGTTGCAGCTCTTGCCGGGCAGTGGGCATCCCCGCCGCCGCACAGCGCAGCAAACCCAGCAACTGCTGCTCGCGTTCTTTCTCCATTGCACAGCGCCCCCTTTTTTACTCATTATACCAAATACCAAAATTTGCGCAAAGGTGTTTCTTTTTAGCGCAGGGCATACTATAATAAAGGCTGCCGGGGGCAGCCCGGCAAATGCGCATAGAAACGGGGAGACAACTGTGGATAACTTTGACACCGAACTGCTGAAAGGCAAAAAGCGGCTGCACTTTGTGGGCATCGGGGGCAGCGGCATGTACCCGCTGGTACAAATCCTTGCGGCGGCTGGCTATACGATTACCGGCAGCGATGTCAACGAGGGCCATATTATAGATTACGAACGCGCCATGGGCATTGACGTGCAGATTCCCCATGCGGCCAAAAATGTAGACGGCGCCGATTTGCTGGTGTACACTGCGGCTATTTTGCCCGGCAACCCGGAAATTGCCCGTGCCGAACAATTGGGCATCCCCTGCGTAGAGCGCAGTGTGATGCTGGGCTATGTGCAACGGCTGTATGCAAAATCAATTTGCGTGGCAGGTACCCACGGCAAAACCACCACGACCGGCATGATTACCCAGATACTTGAAATGGCAGGCAAAGACCCCGCCGCGGTAATTGGCGGCAAGCTGCCGCTAATTGGCGGGTATGGCAAAGCGGGCACCGGCGAAAACATCGTGGTGGAAAGCTGCGAATTTTCGAATACCTTTTTGCATCTGGCGCCCGACACCAGTATTATTTTGAACATCGATGCCGACCATTTAGACTTTTTTAAAACGATGGACAACCTAAAATCCAGCTTTCGCAAATTTGCGGGGCTGACCTACCGCCGCGTGATTGCAAACGGCGATGATAAAAATACAATGGAAACCCTGCGCGGGCTTGACCGCGAGGTCGTCACCTTTGGCGAGGGGGCGCACTGTGACTGGCGTGCCGCCAATGTGCGCATGCTGCGGCCCGCTTTCTACGGGTATGAGGTTTGGCACGGCACAGAAAAACTGGCGGATGTGGCGCTGGCCGTGCCGGGGCGTCACAATGTGCTCAACTCGCTGGCCGCGTTTGCCGCCGCTTTTCTTGCAGGCTGCACGGCACAGCAGATTACGGCAGGGCTGGCCGCCTTTAGCGGTACTGGCCGCCGGTTTGAAATTTTGGGGCATACCGCATCCGGCGCCACAGTGGCGGACGATTACGCCCACCACCCCACCGAGTTGCAGGCCACCCTTTCGGCGGCAAAGCAAATGGGCTTTGCCCGGGTGATTGCGGTGTTTCAGCCGTTCACCTATTCGCGCACCAAGCTGTTGCTGCACGACTTTGCGCGGGTGCTGCAAATTGCCGACCATGTGGTGATGAGCGAAATTATGGGCAGCCGCGAAACGAACGACGACTACCACATTTACACCGCAGACCTTGCGGCGCTGATACCCGGCAGCGTGTGGTTTGCCGATTTTGACGGCATTGTGGATTATATTGCAAAAAATGCGGTTGCCGGTGACCTTGTAATCACACTGGGCTGCGGCGATATTTACAAGGCGGCCGAGCGCATGGTGGCCCCCAACGCCTGACGGGCCGCAAATTCAATAATTAAATAAACAACACAGGGCAAGGCGCCGCGGCGCCTTGCCCTGTGTACTTTTAAAATCTTATTCAATTACCCCATGCACTCCCCTCTTTCTCTGCATTCAACTTTTTACGCATTCAACTTTTTACGCGTGCCCTTTAAAGACAGGGTTATCCGTCATTTCATCAAATAAATTCGTTTCTTTTATTTTAACAACAAACCGTACACTGTTCAAGTTTGTTTCCGTTTTGTAGCGGTATATTTTACCATTTTCACCTGCATTCTTCTTTTTGCAATACGGCGTTGTTTAAAAAAGCAGCGCGCTCTGCCGGGGGCTCCCCACGGCAAAGTGCGCTGCTTTTTTACTGTTTAGGCTGCAAACCTTAAAACCGGCGGGGGTCATTCCACGTCGTCGGGCTCGTAATACTTCAGCAAAGCCTGGGTGCCAAGGTCGCCAAGGCCCTCTTCGGCCAGCTCTTCGTACATCATCAGTACATCGGACAAAATACCAAGCTCTACCCCGGCGGCATCCGCTTCGGTTTGGGCAATCTTCATATCTTTAATGTAGTGCTTAATGTAAAAGCCGGGGGCAAAATCGCCGGCCAGCATGCGCGGCCCATTGTTTGCCATCTGCCAGCTGCCTGCGGCACCGGCACTGATGGTTTGCAGCATGGTCTGCAAATCCAGCCCCTCGGCACGGCCATAGGCAATGGCCTCACAAACACCGCTCACCGCACCGGCAATGGCGATCTGGTTTGCCATTTTCGTGTGTTGCCCGGCCCCGGCAGGGCCCTCGTACACAATGTTTTTGCCCACGGCCTCAAACAGCGGCTTTGCCTGTTCAAACGCCGCTTTGTCGCCGCCCACCATAATGGCCAGCGTGCCGTTTTGTGCACCCACATCGCCACCGGATACCGGGGCATCCAGCGCAAGCGCGCCCGCTTCTTCGGCGCGCTCCGCAATCTCCTGCGAAAGGCGCGGGCTGGTGGTCGTCATGTCGATCAGCAACATACCCGGCTTTACACTTTCAAAAATACCGCCCTCGCCAAAATACACCTGGCGCACATCGGTGGGGTAGCCCACCATCGTGATGACCACATCCTGCCCCTGTGCACACTGCGCAGGGCTGCCTGCCCAAGCGGCACCCGCCTGCAACACGGTTTCGCATTTTGCGCGGGTGCGCGAGTACACCGTTACCTCAAAGCCCGCCTTCATCAAATTCAATACCATGGGGCCGCCCATCACACCCACGCCGATAAACCCAATCTTTTTCATGCCTTTGCCTCCCAAAAACTAAATTCACTTTTTTATTTTTAACGGTACAACGCGCTGCTGCCCGCAAGAATGGGGGCGGGGTCAACGCTTTGGCTGCCAATGCGGATTTCATAGTGCAATGGCTTGTCGGTGTTCAGCGTGCCGACCTGCGCACCTTTTTCCACCGTTTGCCCGCCGCTGACTGCAATGCTGGATAAAAAGAACAAATAGCTTTTTACCCCGCCGCCATGCTCGATGACGACCGTATTGCCGGTGAGTGCCAGATTGCCGGCAAACACAATTTCGCCACCGGCCGGGGCAACCACCGGGGTGTCATTTGCCGTTGCGGCGTAATCAATACCGCTGTGGCGCTGCGACACCGTGGCCCCCGGCAGCAGGCTGCCCATGCCGTATTCGTACCGGATGAGGCCATCTACCGGCTTTTGAAAAATGCCCTGCCACAACTGGGTGGGGCGCTGGGTATCGTACAGCGGCCAAATGGCGTCCCGGTACTGTTTGGTGCCCGCCGCAGTCTCCGGCATGGCGTCCGGCAATTCCTCTGCTGAGGCAAATTGCTTTTTGGTGTAGGGCTTATACTCCACACTCACCGGCAGGCTGAATTTCGTCTCCCCGCACTGCACTTCTATGGTATAATCACCCGTTTCGCGGTTATAGGCCACCGGCACAAACGCAACATACCCGCCGCCGGACGCGATAAAGTTCACCGGCCCCAGCGCACTGCTGCCGGTGGGCTGCAGCCCGTCCAGGTTGTTTTCTACCCGCACGGCGATCACATCGCCCTGCTTTACCCTGTCGTCTGACAAAAAGGCATTCACCGTCACGGCAACTTTTAAGGTAAAACGGTATTCCAGCGTGCCGTATTCTTTGGGGCGCTCGCCATCGGCTGCTGCCGGCATCTCTACCGAAACACGGTAAAAATAGCGCCCGCTGGCGGGGTAGGTAAACGAACCGTACGCATCCGGCGCGCCTGAAAACACGCTGCCACCGGCGTTGCTGATGTCGATTTGCACCGTTTTAGCCGACAGCGGGTAGGCCAGTGGCGCGGCTTCGGCCTGCCCCCAGTCGTACTGCTGCCCCTCGGCGGGGGCATCCTGCCCAAAGGTACGCCAAAATACACCGCCCAGCACTGGGGTATGCAACTCCCAACCCGCAGGGGCAAGGTCAATGTTCTGCTGCGCCTCCCCTGCGTCCTTTGCCAAAATGCTCAGCGCGGCGGTATTGGTGTCGCTAGGCGTCGCGGTATAATAAAAATAGCCCACTGCGCCACCCACAACTAGAGCCGCAAAAAAAACGACCATCAACACCCAAAGCAGCACTTTACCCAATGTACGCATTACCAAACACCACCTGTCTTATACTTTGGTCTTTGCAGCGGCACCGTTTTGCGCCGGCTGCAACAGCACGCAGGCAAATGCAAACCCGCCCTCGTGCGACAGCGAAACCTCGGCGGCAAGCCCCCTGGTTTGCAACGTCTTTGCCAATGCCCCGGACAGCGCAAAATAAGGGGCGCCCCCTGCACGACGCAGCACCGCCGCTTCGGCCAGTGCAAACCCAAACAGCCCGCACCCAAGCGCTTTAGAAAGCGCCTCTTTGGCGGCAAAATGCGCCGCCGCCGTTTGGGCCGGGTGGGGGCGGGCAGAGATGAGCGCCCATTCCTGCTGCGAAAACACACGCTGCACAAAACGGGGGTTTTGCAAGCTGCGCTCGATGCGTTTTACCTGTGTGGCATCAAAACCAAGCTGGATCATAGACACGCCCCTTTTTCAACAATTTTCTGCCCCAAGTATACCATGCGGGGCAGCTTTTGTGCAAAGCTCTTGCAAAATTGTATCGCAAATGCTATCATTGCAGCAGAACAACTCGATGAACGGGGAAAGTACCCTGCCCTACCCTTTTGCAGAGAGCGCCGCGCAAGCTGAAAGCGGTGTACTGGGCCGGCCGGCGAAGTTCCCCCGGGAGAGGCCGGGCTGAACCTTTGGGGCGGCGTGGCAGGCAAACCCGGTGCGTTTACACCGGCAACGCTTGGCACCTTGCCCACCGTAGGCCGGGACGTTTTGCCCCCGTTACCGGGCAGTAAAGTGCCTGTGCGGCCTTGCCGCCGGGAAGCTGGGTGGTACCGCGGAGTAACAGCTTCGCCCCTTGCGTTTTTCACGCAGGTGGCGGGGCTTTTTTTATTGCCTCGCCCCACAACAAAATTTTCTGAGGTGAATACAAACATGAAAGAAGCACTGGAAAAGATCCGTACCGGCGCGCGTGACCTGCTTGCCAATGCAGACAGCGAAGCCGCACTGGAAGAGTTGCGGGTACGGTTTCTGGGCAAAAAAGGCGAAGTGACCGCCATCTTAAAGCAGATGGGCGCACTTTCGGCGGATGACCGCCCCAAAATGGGCGCACTTGCCAACGAGGTGCGCGCCGAGATCGACGCTGAACTACGCGCACGCTCGGCCGAGCTGGCAAACCGCCTGCTGGCCGCCCGCCTTGCGTCGGAGAGCATTGATGTCACGCTGCCGGGCAACCGGCCCGCGCAGGGCAAGCGGCACCCGTTTCAGCAGGTGCTGGACGAACTGAAAGACATTTTCCTTGGCATGGGCTTTGAAGTGAAGGCCGGGCCGGAGATCGAATACGACCACTACAACTTTGAGATGCTCAACATGCCGCGCAGCCACCCCGCGCGCGACACGCAGGATACTTTTTATATTACCGAAAATATCCTGCTGCGCACCCAGACCAGCCCGATGCAGGTGCGCACGATGGAGGCACAAAAGCCCCCCATCCGCATCATCTGCCCCGGCCGCGTGTACCGCAGTGATGAGGTGGACGCCACCCACTCGCCGCTGTTCCACCAGATCGAGGGGCTTGTGGTGGACAAAGGCATCACCTTTACTGATTTAAAGGGCACGCTGGAAGCCTTTATCAAAAAGCTGTACGGCGAAGAGACGCGGGTGCGTTTTCGGCCTCATCACTTCCCCTATACCGAGCCGTCTGCTGAAATGGATATGAGCTGCTTTAAGTGTGGCGGCACCGGTTGCAGCCTGTGCAAAGGCGAAGGCTGGATTGAAATTCTTGGCTGCGGCATGGTGCACCCCAAGGTGCTTGAAAACTGCAACATTGACCCGGAGGTCTACTCCGGTTTTGCCTTTGGCATGGGGCTTGAGCGCATTACGATGATGCGGTACGGCATTGACGACATGCGCCTGTTCTATGAAAATGACCTGCGCTTTTTGAAGCAGTTTTAAGCCGCGTGCTAGAAAGGGAGGACGAAATTAATGAAATTACCTTTAAACTGGGTGCGCGATTATGCCGATTTTAGCACGACGCCCCATGAATATGCAGAAAAAATGACGATGAGCGGCAGCAAGGTAGAGGGCTACAGCTGCGAAGCCGACGAGATCAGCAATGTGGTGATTGGCAAGATTTTAAAACTGGAAAATCACCCCGACTCCGACCACCTGTGGGTCTGCACCGTTGATGTGGGGGCCGCTGCACCTATCATCATCGTAACCGGCGCACAAAACTTAAAAGTGGGCGACCTGTGCCCTGCCGCTCTGGATAACAGCACCCTGCCCGGCGGCGTGAAAATTCGCCGCGGCAAGCTGCGCGGGGTCGAATCGAACGGCATGCTGTGCAGCCTTGGCGAGCTGGGGCTGACGGTGCACGATTTCCCAAATGCAATCGAAGACGGCATTATGGTGCTGGATGAAGAGGTGCCAGTGGGCACCGACGCGGTAAAGGCGCTGGGCCTGGACGACGTGACTGTTGAGTTTGAGATCACCCCGAACCGCCCCGACTGCCTGTCAATCCGCGGGCTTGCGCGCGAGACCGCCGCGACCTACGGCGTACCCTACCACGAGCACACCCCCGTACTGCCCGCGGGCACGGGCAGCATTGCCGAAAAGCTTTCGGTCACCGTAAGCGCCCCGGTGTGCAGCCGCTATGCCGCCGGCATGGTGACCAACGTGCGCGTTGCCCCCAGCCCCCGCTGGATGCGTGAGCGTCTGCGCCTTTGCGGTGTGCGCCCCATCAACAACATTGTTGATATTACAAACTATGTCATGCTGGAATATGGCCACCCGATGCACGCGTTTGACTACGCCTATGTCAACGGCAGCAAAATTGAAGTGCGCATGGCCCGCGAGGGCGAGAGCATTATGACACTGGACGGTGTGCAGCGCCAGCTTGCGACCGACATGATGGTGATTGCGGACGAAAAAGCCCCGATGGCGGTGGCCGGCGTGATGGGCGGCGAATTTTCCGGCACTTACGACAGCACCAAAACCGTGGTGTTTGAAGCCGCCTGCTTTGACGGGCCGTCCGTGCGCACCACTTCAAAAAAACTGGGCCTGCGCACCGAGTCTTCGGGCCGATTTGAAAAGGGCCTCAACCCTGAAAACTGCCTGCCCGCACTGTACCGCGCATTAGAGCTGGTTGCCCAGCTAGACGCCGGCGACGTGGTGGGCGGCATTATCGACATTTACCCGCAGCCCCGCACCGAGCGGCGCATCCCGCTGCGTGCCCACGCTGTCAACCGGCTGCTGGGCACCGAGCTTTGTGCCGAAGCGATGGCCGACATCCTGCGCCCGCTGGGCTTTGGCATTGAGCCCGCGGGCAGCCTTGGCGGCGAATACACCGTTGTCGTGCCGCCCGACCGGTACGACGTTGCGCGCGATTGCGACATTGCCGAAGAGGTTTGCCGCTATGTGGGCTACAACAAGGTGCCCAGCACCATCATGCGCGGCATTGCCACGGCGCGCCCCAGCGAGTTGCAGATCTTCCGCAAAAAAATGATCACCGCGCTGGTGGGCTATGGCCTGTATGAGTGCGAAACTTACAGCTTTTACGGCAAAAAATCATTGGATAATATCAACCTGCCCGCAAATGACCCACTGCGCCATGCCGTGGTGATCTCCAACCCGCTGGGTGAGGACACCAGCTTAATGCGCACGACTGCGGTGCCCAGCCTGCTGGAGGTGATTGCCCGTAACTACAACGCACGCGCAGCGCAGGCGGCCATTTTTGAAAACGCGACCGAGTACCTGCCGGGCGACGACCCCGAAAAGCTGCCGCAGGAAAAAGAAAAGCTGATTATTGCGATGTACGGCCCGCAGTACGATTATCTGCGCCTGAAAGGCATGGTGGAAGAACTGCTGGCCACCGCCCGCATCAGCGGTGTGTGCGCGGTGCGTAACAACACCGGCACGGCCTACCACCCCGGCCGCGCGGCTGATTTGATGCTGGGCGATGTGAAGCTTGCCACCATTGGCGAAATACACCCCGCAGTGCTGGCGAACTACGGCATTAAGCCGCGCGTGTGTGTGGCCGATATTGATTTTGACGCCCTGTATGCAAACCGCGGTGCCACCGCACAATACCAGCCGCTGCCCAAGCACCCTGCCATCACCCGCGACCTTGCGCTGGTGGCAAGCGAAGACACCCCCGCCGCCGAAATTGCACAGCGCATTGAGCGCGGCGCCGGCAAGCTGCTGGAAAGCCTGTCGCTGTTTGATATTTATCGCGGCGACACGGTGGGCGAGGGCAAAAAAAGCCTTGCTTATAACCTGGTACTGCGCACCGGCGAGCGCACCCTGACCGATGAAGAAGCCGACCGTGCCGTGCAAAAAGTGCTGAAAGCGTTGGCGGAAATTAATGTAACGCTGCGCAGTTAATTTTCGGTTTTACTGCCATATCCAGCGCTTTGTCCGGTTTTCGTGCTTCTATTTGGGCAATGTGGTGGCAAACACCCCCTTGAAACCTCCCCTCTTTTTCGGTATAATAAAGGCAGGAGTAAAGGAGGGGCCGCATATGAGTGAGCCTACCACGGTCTTTTCGATCTATGAAGACAAGGACGGCGAGATCAAGCAAATTTTGACAGAGGTATATGACGCACTGAAAGAAAAGGGTTATAACCCTATCAACCAGCTCGTTGGTTACATTTTGTCTGAAGACCCCACGTATATTACCACTTACGGCGGGGCCCGCAATAAAATTCGCAAGGTCGACCGGGACGACCTGCTGGCCGCTTTGCTGAAAAATTTTCTCGGCGAGTAACCAACATCATTATTACAGGCCTTTGTGCGCCCATCCGTGCACAGAGGCCTGTTTGTTTTTGTCACTAATTTCTTATTTTTATAAAAATACAGCTAAACCATTTGACATTTGCCGCTGTGCGTTCTTATAATAAGAGTTAAAATTTTGGGGTATTACGAAGGGGAGAATGTTGTATGACCGCAAGGGAATTGTCAGAGCAGTATGAGCCGTATGTCATCAGTTTGCGCCGTGAATTTCATATGCACCCAGAGCTGAGCTTGCAGGAGGAATGGACCAGCGCGCGTATTGCTTCTGAATTGAAAGCGATGGGCATCCCGTATGAAATTGTCGGCCAGCGCAACGTAGTGGGGCATTTGCAATTTGCAAAACCCGGCAAGGCAGTTGCCATTCGCGCTGATTTTGACGCGCTGCCCTTAACCGAAGAAACCGACGTGCCGTTTCAATCGCAGATACCCGGCTGCATGCACGCCTGCGGGCACGATGCCCACGCAGCAGTATTGCTGGGCACTGCAAAAGCCCTTTTGCAATTAAAAGATACGCTTTTCGGCAGCGTTTACCTTTGCTTTCAAGCCGCAGAGGAGGCCGGCCAAGGTGCCAGTGAAATTGTAGAATACTTAAAGGCCAAGGGCGGTGTCAGCACTGCGTTTGGCATGCATGTCGCCGGCCAGTTAGAGCCCGGTACCGCAGAGCTGGTGCCCGGCGCACGCCTTTCGGGCGCAGAAATTTTCTACATTGACATCAAGGGCGTCGGCGGCCACGGCTCGCGCCCCGACCTTGCGGTCGACCCCATCAAAGCGGTGGTGGATGTTTACAGCCGTTTGATTACGCTGCCGGTCAACCACCACAGCATGTTTGATACCTGTGTCGTCAGCCCCTGCTGTATCCGTTCGGGTGATCGGTTCAACATCATCCCCGAAACCGGGCATATCGAGGGTACCATTCGCTATTACAAGCCGGGCGACGGCAAACGCCTGATGGAGTTGATTCGTGAAACGTCCGAGCTGGTCTGTGCTTCGCATGGGTGCAGTGTTTCGGTCACCGGTGCCACCGCGGCAAGCTACCCGCTGATCAATGACCCCGAAGCCACTAAGCTGGGCCGCGCGACAGCCCAGCAGGTTGGCCTTACGCTGATTGACGGCAACGACCCCGCCGCAGCATCCGATAACTTTGCCGAATTTTTGGCCGCGTTCCCCGGCTTTTACCTCAATCTCGGTGTGCACTCTACCCGCCCCGGCACCTCCGGCAACCACCACAACCCCACATTTGATGTGGACGAATCAGTGCTGAAAAAGGGCATGGAGTTTTTTACCGCACACACCATGGCCCTGCTGGGCTAAACCCCACAAAAAAGCCATTTGCCAAAAACTAAAAAAAGAACCGGCACCTGCCGGTTCTTTTTTGCTGGCTCACTGCTGCGAAGATGAGGTCGTGCTGCCCGCGACAGAATCCACACCGCCCTGCCCGCCGGGGCCGCCCTGCTGGCCCTCGCCGCCGATGGACAAAATTTCAATGCCGGTTGTCACAAAATTGCTGCCCTCGCCGATGCCGGTCAATTGCAACAGGTCGCCCGCCACAATATCACTGAACGCGGCGCTCTCGCCGTTTTTCGTTATGGTCAGGCCATCACTTGCCGTAATGGCCAGCGTGCCGCCATCACTGGTGAAGCCGCCCATACCGCCATTGCCGCCGGGGCCTTTATCGCTGTCGCCATCCCGTGAGGGGGCGCTGCCGCTTGGGGCCTCCGGTGCCTGCCCTTCGCTGCCGGACGGTGCCTGCTGCCCATTGCCCTGCGGCGGGGCCATGCGGCTGTCGTCACCACTTTCACCCAGCGGCGCGCCGCTGCCGTTATCGCCTTTGTCCTCACCTGGGGTTTGCAGCTGCATGGTGCCGGTTTCTAACGTAATGCTGCCATCCTCCACGGCGGTCACTTTGCCAGTAAGCGTACCCGTTTCGTTTGCCTGCGCCACAGAGGGCGAGGCAGCGCTACTTTGTGCGCTGCTGGTTTGTGCCTTACTGCTGGATGAGGTTGCCGAGCAGCCCGCCAGTAACACGGCCGCAGCTACTGCCAATGCTGTAAGTTTTATTTTGTACTTCATAGGCTTTTATTTCATCTCCTTTCATCCACCCTGTATTTGCCCGTGCAGCGCACGGGTTACAGGTTTGGTATAAAAAAAGTGTAACTTGTAGTTGTGTAAGACTCTTTAAAAGGAAGTGCACAATTTGAAAAAGCGCCCGCCCGTACCCCGCAAAGTAACAGCGGTGTGGCGCGGGCGTTGTATTACCACTCAATTTATGGTATACTATTTTGTAAATATAGATTCTAATTTTACGGAGGGATTGAAACATGGCATATACTCCGCCTTTGACCTATAAGGGCCGCGCACTGGTGCGGTGCAAAAATGAAATCTACTACGGTAACATGGCAGACCCGTATGTTGTATTTATGCAGATTCTCAGCACGAAAACGGAAAACGACCAGGAAGTCGCCGACCGTGTGCATCTGACACTGCTGTCTACCGATACCAGCTTGTCACCCAAAAACCGCATCATTAAGCAAAGCGATAAAAATGGGTTGTACAACGCTCTGGATTTCGCAGCCATTATGCTGGAACGCCAGCTAAGCGATGCTGAAAAACCTGTATCAAAGGCCACAAATTAAGTATTGTACCAATAAAAAAGCATCGCAGTCGCGATGCTTTTTTGTTTCATTCGCGTTTGCCTGTCTTTACAAAACATAGTATTGTGGTATGATAAAGAAAAGTTCCAAAAGGGAGATTTTACTATGAACGACACCACAAAACAAATTCTCGATGCGTTTCGTTTTCGCCACGCCTGCAAAAAATACGACCCGCAGCAGGCCGTGTCGCAAGACGATTTTGATACAATTTTAGAGGCCGCCCGCCTTTCACCCAGCTCTTTTGGGTTTGAGCCGTGGCGTTTGATCGTGCTACGTGACGAAGGGATCAAACAAAAGCTGTACCCTGTTGCTTGGGGCGCGCGCAACAGCATTGACGGGGCCAGCCATTTGGTACTGCTGCTTGCCCGCAAAAAAGTTGATACATTGGCCGATGCGCCGTACATCACCCACCTGATGCGCGACATTCACCACCTGCCCGATGACATGCTTGAAAAACGCCGCGCTGTATACCATAACTTTTTAGAAAATGATTTTCGCCTGTTAACTGACGACCGTGCCCTGTTTGACTGGGCAAGCAAACAAACCTATCTCATGCTGGCAAACATGATGACCACCGCCGCACTGCTGGGGGTGGACTCTTGCCCGATTGAGGGGTTTGACCAAAACGCCGTTGACCAGTTGCTGGCAGACGAAGGGTTGATGGACCCTACGCATTTCGGCATTTCGGTCATGGTCAGCTTTGGTTACCGCGCCCAGCAACCGGCACATGAAAAAACGCGCCAACCACTGGCCGATATTGTACAATGGGTCTGACCTTTTTATAAAAACACTCCGCTTTTACCCGCCGCAGAATTGCGGCGGGTCTTTTTTTGCCCCCTGCTTGACAGCCCGCCCTGTGCGTGGTATAGTACATGCAGTCAAAATTAAACATTGTTCAATTTTGTTTTTCTTTGCAAAGGGGGGGACCTGCTCACGGAAAAATCTCTGCAAACGAAGCAGCGCATCCAAGCTGCCGCCACCGACCTGATCCAGCGCGGTGAGGGCGACCTTTCGCAGATCACGATGCGAGCCATTGCCCAGCAGGCCGGGGTCAGCGTGGGGCTGATTAACCACTATTTCGCGTCAAAAGACGAGCTGGTAGAAGCCTGCGTACAGCAGATCATCCGCGGGGTGGTGACGAACTTTCAGCCCACACTGCCACCGGGGTCTACCCGCGCGGTGGCCCTGAGCGCCACCGCAAAACAGGTAGCCGACTTTTTGTTTGCCCACCCGCAGATTTCGCGCATTTCCATTTTGGGCGACCTGCAAACGCCGGGCAGGGCCGACAATACGGCCGGTACCGTGCGGGGGTTTGCTACCGTGCTGGCTGGCGGCAAGCCCGACAGTGAGCAGCTTGCCACTGCCTTTGCACTGACATCGGTATTACAAACGGCCTTTTTGCGGCGCGCATTACTATTGCAAACGACCGGTTTGGATTTAAGCCATAAACCCGTGCGCGACGGCTGGATCGACAGCCTTGTCGCCACCATGATTAGGGGGACATGATGGACAGAAACATTTCGCTTGCCGGTGCGGCACTGAACCTTGCCAGCGTGCTGGGCTTTGCCGCCGCCATGCTGTTTTTGCCGGTGGGTTTTTCGTACTTTTTCAGTATACTCATTGCTTGGGGGCTGGTGCTAATGCTGGCCGGCTTTGCCCGCACTGCACCTGCGGGCCATACTATTGCCGCAACTTGTGCGCTGGTATTTGGCGGTATGTATGCACTGTGCAACACCATCGTATACTTTGTACAGCTTAGCGTAGTAGCCACCACACCACTGGGTACGCAGGCTGCTGCCCTGCTGGATTTTCAGCAGTTTGGCATGTTTTTTTCGCTGGATCTTTTGGGCTACGGCCTGATGGCGCTGAGCACTTTTTTTGCAGGGCTGGCCCTTGCGCCCACCCGGCGAGAAGAAACCGTTTTGCGCTGGCTACTGCTTGCCCACGGTGCGTTTGCACTGCCCTGTTTCATACTGCCCGCGCTGGGCATCTTTTCAACTTCTATGGCGGGGGCAAACTGGGTGGGCACCGCTTTGCTGGAATTTTGGTGCGCTTACTTTTTACCGGTGGGCTTGTTGTCGCTGCGGTACTTTACCCGCCGTCTGCCGGCACCCGCTGCCCCACCCGTTCCCTGATAAACGCAAACAACCGCCGTGCCTATACAAGGCACGGCGGTTCAGTCTGTCGAAAAAGGTCCAGCGAAAGCTGGGCTTTTTCATTTAAAAGCGGTAAAATAGGTATGGGTGATGAGGAATGTTACAGCGAGGGAAATTAGATCGTGGCGTGTTGGAAATAGTGGATACGGAAAGCTTGGTGCCGCAGAATCATTTGCTGCGGAAAATAGACGCAGCAGTAAACTGGGAACGGCTGTATGAGATGGTCGAGCCGCTGTACAGCGAGGACAACGGCCGGCCGAGCATAGACCCGGTTGTACTGGTGAAGATTGTGCTGATCCAGCACCTGTATGGCCTGCCCTCTCTGCGCAGAACAGCGGATGAGGTTTATTTAAACACTGCCTATCGCTGGTTTATAGGCTATACGCTTCAGGAGGAAACTCCGCATTTTTCCACAGTGAGCTACAATTTTCGTCACCGCTTCACAGAGGAAACAGTCAGTCAAATCTTTGCGTGGATTCTGGAGGAAACCGCGAACGCGGGCTATCTTTCACCCCAAGCAGTATTCATCGACGGAACCCACATCAAAGCCAGCGCCAACACAAAGAAACAGGTAAAGGCAGTCATTGCGGTGGCATCCAAACGCTATGCACAGGAACTGATAGCGGAGGTGGATGCCGATCGGGAAGCGCACGGCAAGGCTCCGTTTGACGACGAGGAGCCTCCGAAATCCGGCAGAAAGAAGCGGGACAACACCTCTAGAAAAAAGCTGGCCCGCCGAAAAAAGGAAAAGAAAACCTGCACGGTGACAAAGAGTGTAACAGACCCGGACTGCGGCCTGTTCGTGAAGGGAGAGCACAAGCGGCAGTTCGCCTATGAGGCCCACACCGCCTGCGACAAGAACGGCTTCATTCTGGAAACCGTGGTCACGGCGGGCAACGTCCATGACAGCGTGGCTTTTGACGATGTATATGACAAGGTGACCGCATCCTTTCCCGAAATTGAGACGGTCGTTGCCGATGCCGCTTACAAGACGCCCCATATCTGCAAGAAGGTTTTTGAGGATTCTCGCGTACTATCCACAGCCTACAAGCGACCTATGACCATGAAAGGCGGCCATGAGTGGTGGAAGTATGTTTATGACGAATACTATGACTGCATCCTCTGCCCGGAATACCAGCCCCTGCGCTATGCCACGACGAACAGGCAGGGATATCGGGAATACAAAAGCGATCCCAAAATCTGCGCCGGTTGCCCTACCCGACAGCTGTGCACGCACGCCAAGGATTGTGTCAAGACGGTGCAGCGGCACATTTGGAAGGATTACGAGGAGCTGGCGGACGATGCCCGTTACACACCGGAATACCAGGAGCTGTATGCGCGTCGCAAAGAAACCATAGAACGGGTCTTTGCCGACGCTAAGGAAAAACACGCTATGCGTTATACACAATATCGCGGCCTCGCTCAGGTAACAAACTGGGTGAAGCTTAAGTTTGCTGCCATGAATCTCAAAAAACTGGCTAAATGGAAATGGAGAACCTGTTTTTCTTACGCCGCATTCGCTATTTTGGGCTTGAAACTCACCGAGAACCCGGTTTATGCTCCTGCGTAAACCGGGTTCTTCGACAAGCTGAACCGCCGTGCCTATACAAGGCACGGCGGTTGTTTTTATCGTCTGCTTTAACCATTCACTTCGCAGCCTTCTATCTGCAACAGGCGGCGTTTCATGGTAAGGCCGCCCGCATAGCCCACAAGGCTGCCCCCCGCCCCAATCACCCGGTGGCAGGGCACCACGATCATCAACGGGTTTTTGTTGTTTGCCATGCCCACGGCCCGGCTGGCCTTAGGGTTGCCGATGGCCGCGGCAATTTGCCCATAAGTGCGCGTCTGCCCGTAAGGGATCTCGGTCAGGGCCTGCCACACTTTTTTTTGAAACTCAGTGCCCTGCGCCTTGTGCGCAAAGGTAAACTGCCGCCTTGTGCCGGCAAGGTATTGCTGTAGCTCGCAAAATGCGGCGTCACTTACCGCGCTGCGCTGGCCGGGGGCCTGAGGGCCACTCACGCAGTCCAGCCGGGTGACAAAGTCGCCCTCCGTGGTGATGCGCAGTGTGCCAAATTCAAACTCGTAATACGCCTGTTTCATGCCTTTCGTTCCTTTCTATAACTGCCCGGTGTCTGGCCGGTCTGCGCTTTAAAAAAGCGGCAAAATGACGCGGTTTGCTCAAACCCCACCGCTGCGGCAACCTCGGTAATGCTGTCATTTGTGGCTTGCAGCCGGCGTTTCGCCTCTTTCAGCCGCAGCGCCGCCACATACTGTGCCGGGGCAAGGCTATACTCGGCTTGCAATAGCTGGTTCAGCCTGTGGCGCGATACCCCAAGCTGCGCAAGGGTGGTGGCAAGTTGCCGTGGGTGTGCAAAATAATCATTTAGCACCGCTTTAGCCTGTGCGGCAAGCACATGGTCGGGCCGAAACACCGCAAGGTCGCTGCGGCAGCGTTTGCAGGGGCGAAACCCTGCGGCTACCGCTTGTTGCGGTGTATCAAAAAACAACAGGTTTTCTTGTTTCGGTGTTTTAGATTTACAAGACGGCCTGCAAAAAATACCGGTCGTTTTGACCGCATAAAAAAAGCTGCCGTCATATGTCGCGTCACAGCGCTGCACCGCCTGCCACTTTTGCTGTGTCGTCATAGTGTATCACCTTTCTTTTGGCTTTGAACTTTGCTTTGGGTGCGGGGTCGGTCAACTCCGGCAACGCCCCGGCACTGACTGCCCACAAATAAAAGCTGGCCACCGTGCCATACGGCGCATACCGTCTTGCGTAGCGCGCAAATTGCTGTTTGGTTAAGCTGCGGTGCCGGTATAACATACGCATCCCACGGCGGATGGCAAGGTCTCCAAAGCTGACCACATTGGGCCGCTGCATCGAAAAGATCAGCAACATCTCCGCCGTCCACACGCCAATGCCATCTAAGGTGCAAAGCCGCTGAATGACATCTTCGTCCGGCAAATCCCACAGGGCATTTAAATCAAACTGCCCACTTTGTACCTTCTCTGCAAATGCTTTGATGAAATCCGCTTTTTTATAGCTTACCCCAGCGGCCTGCACTTCGTTTCGCGTTAAGGCGCAAAGACTTTGCGGGGTAATGGCCCCGGCTTTTGCACAAAGCCGTGCCCAAATGGTGTTTTGTGCGGCGGCCGTAATCTGCTGGCCTACAACATTATTGACGACCGACGCAAACAGGTCACTGCCTACGCTGCGCTTTAGCGGCCCAATGCGGGCAATGGCCTCTCCCAGCTTTTTGTCCTTTGCGCACAAATACGCAAGTTCGGTCTGCCCATAGCAATAATCCAGTGTGCCCACCCCCTACCAGTTTGTTTTTTATTATCATAACACAAACCCACCCTTTGTGTCTTTGCCATTTTGGACATTCAATTTTGCAACTGAACGCGTATTGCAAAGGGCGGCGGGGCAGCAGCACAAAGGCTGTCACCCCGCCGCCCCAAAGGTGCGGTTTTGGCAGGCGGCACCAGTTAAGGTGGCCCGCGCTTACTTTAAAACCCCGTTTTTTGCCGCGCGTGTTCCAGCAGCTTTTCAAAGGTTTCTTCGCTCAAATCGTGCTCTACTTTGCAGGCATCGGCTGCCGCCGTGGCCTCACTTACGCCAAGGCGCACAAAAAACTCTGTCAGCAGCTTGTGCCGGCTGTATACATGGGCAGCGATTTTTTCACCCTCTGGTGTCAGGGTCAACAGGCCCTCGTCATCCATTAATACATACCCGTTTTCACGCAGCTTTTTCATTGCCACACTGACACTGGGCTTTGTGTATTCCAGCTCGTTTGCAATATCGATCGAGCGCACCGCCCCCTTGCGCTCCTTCAGCATTAAAATTGCCTCTAAATAATCTTCAGCGGATTCATGAATCTGCAAGGCAGTACCCCCCTTTATGTTAAGCGTACGTGTTAAGAGTATCACAATCCTGCCGGTTTCGCAAGTTTTTGTCCTTTGCAAAAAACAACAGCGCCTACTATTGACAAAACCAGTTAGTTATATTAAACTATAGCCGTTGCGATAGTTAGTGTATTCTAACTTAACTGTGTGCCCACCGGATGGGCACCCTGAGGGGAGGCGAGGTCTTGATGCCATTGTCAATGGCAAAACCCGGTGAAACGGTGACGATACGCAAGATCACCGGTAAGGATGAAGTGCGCCAGCACTTGGCAGAACTGGGGTTTGTAGTGGATGCTGCGGTGACCGTGGTGAGCGAAATGGCGGGCAACCTGATTTTACAGGTGAAGGAAAGCCGTATCGCTTTAGACAAAACGTTGGCGAACCGCGTACTAGTCTAAAAGGAGGAGGAGACACAATGAAAACATTGAAAGACGTGGAGGTGGGCACCACAGCCGTCGTAAAACGGCTGCACGGCGAAGGGCCCGTAAAACGGCGGATTATGGACATGGGGATTACCCGCGGGGTGGAACTGCATGTGCGCAAGGTGGCCCCGCTGGGCGACCCGATGGAGCTGAACCTGCGCGGCTATGAGTTGAGCGTGCGCAAAGCAGATGCTGAAATGATTGAAGTGGAATGACGGGCGCCCCGGGGCGTCTTTTCTTTGGATATGCAGTTAGTTTGTTCTAACCATATGCCATACCGAATGCTGAAGGAGGAGTACGATGAGCATCACAATCGCACTTGCCGGCAACCCCAACTGCGGCAAGACTACCATGTTTAACGACCTGACAGGGTCCAGCCAATATGTTGGCAACTGGCCGGGGGTGACCGTTGAGAAAAAAGAGGGCCGCCTGAAGGGCCACAAAGACGTGATCATTCAGGATCTGCCAGGCATCTATTCGCTGAGCCCCTATACGCTGGAGGAGGTCGTCGCGCGCGGCTACCTTGTCAAAGAAAAACCAAACGCCATCATCAATATTGTCGATGGCACCAACATTGAGCGCAACTTATACCTTACCACGCAGCTTATTGAACTGGGCATCCCGGTAGTCATCGCCGTCAACATGATCGACATCGTGCGCAAAAACGGCGACAAGATCGACCTTGAAAAATTGGCAGGCGAGCTGGGCTGTACCGTGCTGGAAACCAGTGCCCTCAAAGGCGAGGGCAGTGTTGCCGCGGCTGAAAAGGCAATCGAGCTTGCCGCCAACGCCAAATTGGGCGAAGCCCCGCACGTATTTACCGGCAGTGTGGAGCACGCCATCGCGCATATTGAAGAGTCGATTACCGACCGCGTAAACGCCCAAAACCTGCGCTGGTATGCCATTAAGCTGTTTGAGCGAGACGAAAAGGTGTTGCAGGAACTGGCGCTGGACAAAGCGCTGGTGCAGCACCTTGAAGCGCACATTGCCGACTGCGAAAAAGAGCTGGATGACGATGCCGAAAGCATCATCACCAACCAGCGCTACGCCTACATCAGCAAGGTGGTGGACCGCTGTGTCAAAAAGAAGGCGGCCAAGCACAGCATGACCACCTCTGACAAAATCGACCGCATTGTGACAAACCGCGTTTTGGCGCTGCCCATTTTTGCACTTGTGATGTTTGTGGTATACTATATCTCAATCGGTACTATTGGCAGTTGGATGACCGACTGGACCAACGATGTGCTGTTTGGCGATTGGGTAAAGAATGGCCTCGTTAGCCTGTTTACCGCATGGAACATTGCCCCGTGGATGAGCGGCCTTGTCATCGACGGCATTGTGGGCGGTGTGGGTGCCGTGCTGGGCTTTGTGCCGCAGATGCTGGTGTTGTTCTTAATGCTGTCGCTGCTGGAGGATGTTGGCTATATGGCGCGCATTGCGTTTATTATGGACCGCATCTTCCGCAAGTTCGGCCTTTCCGGTAAAAGCTTCATCCCGATGCTGGTCGGTTCCGGCTGCGGCGTGCCGGGCATTATGGCAAGCCGTACCATTGAAAATGACCGCGACCGTAAAATGACCATCATGACGACCTGCTTTATCCCCTGCGGTGCAAAAATGCCGATCATCGGCCTGTTTGCGGGCGCCTTATTTGGCGGCAGCGGGCTGATTGCCACCAGTGCCTACTTTATCGGTGTTGCCGCCATCATCATCAGTGGTGTGATGCTGAAAAAGATGCGCGCCTTTGCGGGCGAACCCGCACCGTTTGTCATGGAGCTGCCCGCCTACCATACCCCCAGTGCCACGAACGTACTGCGTGCCACATGGGAGCGCGGCTGGAGCTTTATCAAGCGCGCCGGCACCGTCATTCTTGCTTCTTCCATCATTCTGTGGTTCTTGCAGGCCTTTGGGTTTGAGGGCGGCGCGTTTGGCATGGTGGAGGATAACAACTCCAGCCTGCTCGCCTCGATTGGCGCCTTGGTTGCCCCCATTTTTGCCCCGCTGGGCTTTGGCAACTGGAAGGCGGCCGTTGCCACGTTTACCGGCCTGATTGCAAAGGAAAACGTGGTTTCGACCTTTGGTGTGCTGTACCACTTTGGTGGCGAACTTAGCGATAACGGCGATGAGATCTGGCGCAACATTGCAGCCGATTACACAAGCCTGACCGCATATAGCTTTATGTTGTTCAACCTGCTTTGCGCCCCCTGCTTTGCCGCAATGGGTGCCATTAAACGCGAAATGAACAATGCAAAATGGACGTTTGCCGCAATTGGCTATGTGACGGTTTTTGCTTACAGTACTTCGCTGATTGTATTCCAACTGGGCGGCCTTTTTACCGGCGAAGCGGCGTTTGGCATTGGCACCGTGGTTGCCCTTGCTCTGGTGGCCTTGCTGGTCTACCTGCTGGTGCGCCCCAACAAATACAACGCGGATTATAAGCGCGGCAGCGGCCTTTCAATTGACGCCAAATAACCCGCCCGACCCATGGAGGTGTTTGTATGAATCTTCCGACGATTTTGATTGGTCTTTTGATTCTTGCCATTTTTGTTGCCATTATCGTGCAGCAGGTGCGCAAAAAAAAGCGCGGCGAGAGTGGTTGCAGCTGTGGCTGTAGCGGCTGCGCCGGCTCTGACATCTGCCACCCGAAACAGTAACGAAACCGCCCGGCACAGGGAAGCCTGTGCCGGGCGGTTTTTACATTCATTTTATATTCATTAGTAAAATCCTACTTATACAGCAGCGCAAAGTGCCCCGCCGGGGCCACGCAGAGTATCAGCTGTTTTTCAGCTTTTGGGCGGCAAGCAACAACCCCGCGCGGCTGGCCGTAAAGTTCAGCCCGCCCTGCAAATAGGCGGTGTAGGGCGCACGCATTGGCCCGTCGCACGAAAGCTCAATGCTGCTGCCCATGGTAAAGGCACCCGCCGCCATAATCACCTCTGCATCATAGCCCGGCATGGCATACGGCTCCGGCGTGACAAAGCTGTCCACCGGGCTGCCTGCCTGAATGCCCTGACACACAGCCACAAGGCCCTCGGCGCTGCCGGTCTCAATGCTGGTGATGATGTCGTTGCGCTCGGCATCAAATGCCGGGGAGGTCTCGTAGCCCAGCCGGCTAAAAAAGCAACTGGCGTAAATGCTGGTTTTCAGCGCTTCGGCCACCACGCCGGGCGCGTAATACAGGCCCAGATAGATGTCGCGCAGCACGTCCAGCGTACAGCCCATCTCGCGCCCGGTGCCGGGTGCCGTCAGCCGGTGGCCGCACAGCTCTACCAAATCGCCCCGGCCCGCAATGTACCCGCCGGTCGGGGCAATACCGCCGCCCGCATTTTTAATCAGGCTGCCGACAATTAAATCAGCCCCCACCGACGTGGGCTCTGCAGTTTGGGTGAACTCGCCATAGCAGTTGTCCACCATCACAATCACCGCGGGGTTGGCGCGGTGCGCCGCGGCGGCGATCTGCTCTATGACCTTTAGTGACAGCGCCGGGCGGCTGGCATACCCCCTGCTGCGCTGCACATAGCACACCTTGGCGGTGCGGCACCCCTGCCCAATGGCCACAAGGTCCGGCGTGCCATCCGGTTGCAATGCCGCTTCGGCATAGCCCACCCCAAACTCTTTCAGGCTGCCGTAATGGCTGCCGTCCAGCCCAATTACCCCGCCCAGTGTGTCGTACGGCCTGCCGGTGGCCGCAAACAGCGTATCCCCTGCCCGCAGCACACCAAACAGCGCAACGGTCAACGCATGGGTACCGGATAAAAAGTGCGGGCGGCACAGCGCATCCTGTGCGCCCACCACTGCGGCAAACACGCGGTCCAGCAAATCACGGCCGCGGTCGTCAAAGCCATAACCGGTCGTGCCGGTCAAATGGCTGGCAGATACCCCGCAGCTGGTAAATGCTTTGAGCATTTTCAGCTGGTTGTATTCCTTGATTTGTTCTATTTTTGCAAACTGCGGTGCGCACTGTTCCATTGCCTGCTGGTCGATTGCCAGCAGTTCCGGTGACAGGTCAAAAAATTCTTCCAACATAAAATAGCTCCTTTGTGTCAAACGGGCGGCAACACCAGCGGCCCGCACTTTTTTTCAATTTATCCCCGTACAAACAGCACGCTGCCCACCGGCAAAAAACCAAGGCGGCTGTAAAAGCCGCACAGCGCGCCCTCACATACCAATTGCACGGCAGGCAGCGGGCAAATGGCCACAAGGTGGCACACCAGTACACTGGCAAGGCCCTGCCCGCGCAGTTCGGCGGCGGTTGCAACGCCCGAAAGATAGGCGTTTTGCCCCGCAAGGCTATACAGCCCCGCCGTTGCAACATACTGCGCGCCCTGCTTTGCCACAATTACCTGTGCAAGGCCTTTTGCTACCAGCGCGCAGGTGTCGGCATACCAGCCGTCCGGGTCTGCCCCGGCAAGCAGCCCGCTTGCACGCAGCTGCCACAGCGAGGGCGCGTTTTCAACCACCATGCCAGCGGGCAGCGGGTGCGGTGGCACAGATAACCCGGCAGGCGCCTGCATCACCGTGCGCGGCACTGCCTGCCAGCCCGGCGGGCAAACTGAAACCGCAGTTAAACTGGTTGCCCCTGCAAAGTGCAAAAAAGCACCCAGCTCTTCTGTGTCAATCACCGTACCGCAAAGCAGCGCACCGCCGCCCTGCACCAGCAGGGCGGCGGTACCTTGCACGCAGTAAAACCCCGCGACCTGCGGGTGTTGCTCGTGGCAGGTAAAGGCGGCGGCAATGCGCCCGCCCAATAGCCCGCCCTGCCTGCACAGGGCAATAAACTGCGCGCGGTTAGCCGCAGAAACACGGGCGATCACAGCGCGTTGACCAGCGCCTTAAACTCGTTGCCGCGCACTTCAAAGTTGGGGTAGCTGTCAAAGCTGGCGGAGGCCGGCGACAGCGACACCACATCGCCCGCCTGTGCCGCGCGCTGTGCCAGTTGTACCGCCTGTGCCATGTCGGCGGCATGCTGTATCACAAGGCCGCTTTCGGCAAAGCCGGGGCAGGCCCGCACCGCCTTTTCTATAATAGGCCCGGTGGCCCCCATTAAAACAAGTACTTTTACATGGGCAATCAGTTCCGGTGCCAGCGGCTCGTACGGGATATGCTTGTCGTACCCGCCGGCAATGATGATGATCTTCTGCTCAAAGCTGCGCAGCCCGGCAATGGTGCGGGTGGGGCTGGTGGCAATGGAGTCATTGAACCACTGCACGCCGTTTAAGGTGCGCACCGGTTCAATGCGGTGTTCTACCCCTGCAAAGGTGCGGGCCACGGCCGCCATCTGCTCAAACGGCACATCGCCCGCCACGGCCGCCATAGCGCCCAGCAGGTTTTCAATGTTGTGCAGCCCGCGCAGGCGCACTTCGCTTTGGTTGACAACGCGGGTCAACACGCCATCCTCTATCATGCACAGATCGCCGTTATCCTCTAGGTAGGCACCACAATCAACTTTTGACTTGCGGGTAAACCAGTAGCGTTTGCCCACCACATCTTGTTCCATCCCGCGCGTAACGGCGTTTTCGTACCCCAGCACCGCTTTGCTGCCGGGCTTTTGGTATAAAAGAATGTTGCGCTTTGCATTGATATATTCCTGCATGTCTTTGTGGTGGTCCAGGTGGTTCGGCGTCACGTTAGTGACCAGCGCCACGTCGGGCGAAGTGTGCATCGAGATCAGCTGAAAGCTGGACAGCTCGACCACCGCCACATCCTCCGGTTTGATCTGTTCGACCACCGGCAGCAGTGCGCGGCCAATATTGCCGCCAAGGTGTACCGTTTTTCCCGCCGCTTTCAGCATTTCGGCAATCAGCGTCGTGCTGGTGGTCTTGCCATCCGACCCCGTAACTGCGTAAATTTTGCAGGGGCAAAGCTCAAAAAACAGCTCCATCTCACTGGTGACCTGTGCCCCGGCCGCCTTTGCAGCCTGTAAGGCCGGCGTAAAATATTCAAAGCCCGGCGTGCGCAAAATCAGTTGCTGCCCCCCAAGGCCGTCTAAATACCGCTCGCCCAGCGAAAACTGCACACCGGCCTTTGCCAGCGTGTCGCCCAGTTCACCAAATTCGCCCACCGTGTTTTTTTTGTCGCACAGGGTCACCACCGCACCGCTTTGTGCAAACTGCACCAGCAATTCGCGGTGCGACACCCCCGCGCCAATAAAGGCAACACGTTTACCGCGCAGCCCCTCCAAAAAACACTGTGCCTTGGTTTTCATCCCTCAGGACTCCTTTTCTATGTGGTGCCGGCCGGCGCCACAACGCTGCACCGGCGGCCGTAATACCATAACAATAGCCCCAGCTACCGGCAGGCCGCACAGACCGCGGTGTTGGGGCCGGTACTATTATAATATGAATGCGGTTTTCAATCAAGCCCGTGCGCGGCGGGGGTGTTTTCTCATTCTTTATTCCGTAGAGATTTCCCCGCAAATTCGACCATTCCCCCCTTGTCGCTCCCCCATCCCCCATGGTACAATAGGACACGACGATTTTGGAATAATATACCGGGCAAATAAAGCCGTTTTTTGTACCTTGTTTCTGCTTTTTGTCCACGGTCAGGAGGGACTGGATTTGGCTAATTTCAACATGAAAGAACTGTTTGGCAGCCACTTATTTGACGACCGCATTATGCGCGCTAGGCTGCCGGAGGATGTGTACGAGTGCCTGCGCGCCATACGGGACGACGGGCGCGAGTGGGACCCCGCTGTTGCCGACGTGGTGGCCGAGGTGATGAAAAACTGGGCCATGGAGCTGGGCGCAACCCACTATGTGCATTGGTTTTCGCCCATGACCGGCACTAACAGCGGCAAACACGATGCCTTTATTGACGGGGTGGAGTTTGGCCAGCCACTATTGAGCTTTTCCGGCAAGATGCTTTCAAAAGGTGAGCCTGATGCTTCCAGCTTCCCCTCCGGCGGGTTGCGTGCCACCTTTGAAGCGCGCGGCTACACCACGTGGGACCCCACCTCCCCCGCGTTTGTGCTGGGCACCACACTGTACATCCCCACTGCGTTTTGTGCCTACACCGGCGAAGCGCTGGACCAAAAGACCCCGGTGCTGCGCAGCATGCAGGCACTCAACAAACAGGCGCTGCGCGTACTGCGGCGGCTGGGCGACACGACCACTGTTTCGGTGCGGCCCACCGTGGGGGCCGAGCAAGAATATTTTTTGGTGGATAAAGCCCTGTTTGACCGCCGGCTGGACTTAAAAGTGTGCGGCCATACGCTGATGGGGGCCCGCCCGCCCAAAGGGCAAGAGCTGGAGGACCACTATTACGGCAGCATCTGCGAGCGGGTGCGGGCATTTATGCGCGAACTGGATGAAGAGCTGTGGCGCCTTGGCGTGCCGGCAAAGACCGAGCACAACGAGGTTGCCCCCGGCCAGTACGAGCTTGCCAGCGTGTTTGCCAGCGCCAACATTGCCTGCGACCACAACCAGATTATGATGGAGCTGATGCGCAAGGTGGCCCTGCGGCATGGGTTTGCCTGCCTGCTGCATGAAAAGCCCTTTGCCGGGGTCAACGGCAGCGGCAAACACAACAACTGGTCGCTTTCTACCGACCGGGGTGAAAACCTGCTGAAGCCGGGCAAAAACCCGGCCGCCAATCCCCGCTTTTTGCTGTTTTTGTGTGCGGTACTGGAAGCAGTGGACCGCCATGCCGACCTGTTGCGCCTTGCGGCCAGTTGCCCCGGCAACGATGAACGCCTTGGCGGCAACGAAGCGCCCCCCGCTATCGTATCGGTTTTCTTGGGTGAGCCGCTGACCCGCGTGCTGGAATCGGTAGCGACCAGCCACACCCTGCCGGCAGAGGAGCGCAAGCAACTATTGACCGGCGTGAAAAGCCTGCCGCTGGTGACGCTGGACGATTCCGACCGCAACCGCACCTCTCCGTTTGCTTTCACCGGCAACAAGTTTGAATTTCGCATGGTGGGCTCCAGCCAAAGCATTGGCCTTGTAAACGCCGTGGTGGGTGGCATTGTTGCCGACACGCTGTGCAGCTATGCCGATGCGTTAGAGGCATCGGACAACCGTGGGGCCGAAGTGGCAAACTTGGTGCGCCGCTGCTGGGAAGAGCATGGCCGCATCATCTTTAACGGCAACAACTATTCAGCCGAATGGGCCGCCGAAGCCATAAAACGCGGGCTGCCGAACATTGACCACATGGCAGCGGCAGCAGGTGCGTTTATTGACCCGCAAAATATCGAGCTGTTTACCCGCACCAAAATTTTTACCCCCGGTGAATGCCAAAGCCGGTGTGAAATTTTGCTGGAGCGTTACAGCAAAACCACCCACATTGAAGCCCTTACCATGCTGGAAATGACCAGCCGCAATGTACTGCCCGCCTGCATTACCTTTATGGGCAGCATTGCACAAAGCAGTTATTACGCCGGGCAAGAGGGTGTTATTAGCCGCGCAAGCGTACAACTGACCAAACGCCTTGCCGAGGCGATTGACCGTGCATCTACCGCGCGGGATAAACTGGCCCGCGCAGTTAAAACCCTCAAGGTAAAAAGTGCCCAGCAGGAGGCCGATGCCTGGTATGCCATTCGCACCCACGAAATGGCTGCCCTGCGCACTGCCTGCGACGCGCTGGAAGATTTGGTTGCCGACAGTGCATGGCCAATGCCCGGTTACAGCGATTTGTTATACGACCTGTAATCTGTTGCCCTGTTGCTACAAAACCATCCTGTTTTTTCAAAGCGGCCGTTGTGGCCGCTTTTTTCGTCTGTTTTTCAGTTTTCTAAAGCATTTTAGGCAATTATCATTGTTTTTTACTAATTTTTTTGTTACCATAAAGACCAGTGCTTCGTATTGTTTTTATATCCACTTAAAAACCGCCCTGTGCGGGCTTTTATGTGGGGGCGTCCCTGTTTTATGGGCCACCTGTTGTAACATGCACAGGAAAGGACTGTTACCCGATGAAACGTGTTACCGCGTTGCTGCTTGCTTTTCTGCTTTCTGTCAGCCTGCTTGCAGGCTGCGGCGGGGACGCCGTCAATTTTGTGTATTATATCAGTGATACCATTACAACCCTGGACCCTCAACTTGCCGCGACCCCCGCAGAACGAACTGCGGTCAAAAATATTTTTTCCGGCCTTTACCGGCTGGATGCCGACGGCATTCCGCAGCCCGACATGGCGGTCACGACCGATGTCAGCAATGACGGCTTAGTCTACACTTTTACTTTAAACACCGACAATGCATTTACAGATGGGGCCGAGCTTACCCAGCCGGTTACCGCTGCCGATTATGTGTTTGCGCTGCAACGCACCTTAAACCCTGCCACCGGTTCCCCTTACGCCCACAGTTTTTTATCAATCAGCGGGGCTGACGCCGTGCTGGCCGGGCAGGCAGACCCCTCTACCCTTGGGGTGCGCGCAGTGTCGGACAATGTACTCGAAATTACACTTTCCACCCCGGACGACGGGCTGGCCGCCAAACTGGCACTGCCCGGTGCGATGCCCTGCAACGAGGCTTTTTTTGAATCCACTGCCGGTGCCTATGGCCTGTCACTAAAAAATATCCTTACCAACGGCCCGTTTAAGGCCACCGCCTGGTCGCAGGCAAATGGCCTGACCTTAGTGAGGCCAGACTCTGCAACCAGTAAGCAGATCAACCGCGTGCGGCTGATCCCCGAAGACGGGGAAAAGACTTCTGCCGAACGGCTGACCCAAAGCTTGCAGGACGGGGCCCTGATCACTGGCGGCGACAGCGCGCTGGATGAAGCCGGTTACCCCTCGCTGGAGTTTGAGACCACCACTTGGATGCTGGTATACAACTGTGCGGGCTCTGAGCTATCCAACCTGTCGGTGCGGCAGGCGCTGAGCTGCACGGCACAGCTCAGCACGCAGGACCTTGCTGACTACCACTACCTGCACGCCGCCACCGGCCTTGCCCCCGGCGGTGCAACCCTGCTCAACGGCAGCGCTTACCGCACAGCCGCAGGCAATGTGCTGCCGCAGCAGGCAGAAGCTCAAAGCTATGCGCTGTACCGCTTGGGGTTATCAGAGCTTGGGATTGACCGCTTATCCGGCCTGAAAGTGCTGATGCCGGACACCGCCCCGTGGGACACGGTCTACGCAACGGTCAACCAGCGCTGGCAGCGCACCCTTTCGGCGTTCTTTTCGGTAGAAGCTCTGCCGGAAGATGAAATTCGCGCGCTGGTGGCAAAAGGTGACTTTGACATTGCTTTGCTGCCGGTCACAATGACGGCCAGCGACACGTCTTTGCTGTTTGCGCAGTTCTTGTCTGGCGAAAGCGGCAACCTGCCACAATATGCAAACCCGCAGTTTGACAGCTTTGTCAATACGGCACTGGCTGCCACCAGTGCAAATGCGCAGGCCGATGCCTTGCGCTCGGCTGAAACGCTGCTATTGTCCGATGCCGCTGTGACCCCACTTGCGTTTCAAACAAACTATTTTTATCTCTCCCCCACGGTCAGTGGGGTGGTCATCAGCCCGTTTGGCCCTGTGATTGACCTGACCCATGCAGCCGAAGAATAACGAATAGAATAGCAAAAAGCCCGGCGCTAAAGCGCCGGGCTTTCTTTGTGTCAACTTACAAAATGTACACATTTACACTTTGCACTGCCGACATGACGGACTCGTCATACGAGCTGTAAAACAGGTCCACTAAAGCGTGTCCCTCCACCATTGCCGACCCGGTATCGGTCGCAATGGCAAACCCATAAACAAACTTGCCGTCGGTCGAAACAATATACAGCAAGCTGCCATACGGGATCACATTCGGGTCAACCGCAACGGTGCCCTCATACAGCCCAAGGCCGGAGGCACCACGCCCCCTACTGGCCGAATACGCGGTCGCGCGGCCGGTCAGCACCCTGCTGTAACTGCTGGGCACACCGTTTTCCACCGTGATACCCGCGGGGGCAGCCAATGATGAAATAGCAGCCCCTGCGCCGTAGCGCATGATGATGGTGTCCCTTGCGGGCACAACATCTTCTACCTTTACGATCTCTGCGGATTCTACCACACCATCTACCACGCGTTCACGGGTAGTGGTTTGGCGCAAACCACCTTCACCCTCTTGCTCTACATAAGTCGTATATTTACGCTTGTAAAGCAAGCTGGTTTCACGATATTCTACATTCGGCTCGATCACAGTCTCTACCACATTATCGCGGTATTCGACCCGGTGAACTAATACTGTGCTGCCTTCCTCTAGTGAGGTATTGAGCGAAGGCTCGGTGTAATCATGTTCTCCCAGTGTGATGCCTGCCTGCGAGAGTGCCTGTTGTACGGTACCCTCTGTCAGATGGATCGTAGAAGATGCGCCATCCGCCTCGACCGTGACGGGATAAGCGCGCTGGATATTGAGACTTGCCATGTTGCCGTTATATTCGGTGTAAAACACATCGTCGTGTTCACCGGCAACAATGCCGGACACCTCCATAATCTCTGTCGGGTCCTGTGCTGTGGTAAACAGCATTTGGCGGCTGCCGGCAGAATCGGTGACCAGCACAATGTTCAGTGAAAGATATAACATGAACAGTGTGCCAAAAAGGGCAAGCCCTGAAAAAGCTACGGCGTACGCACGGGCAGGTATAGCCACAATGCGACGTCGCAGGTGCTCTATGAGCTTGGTCATGCATTCACTCCTTTTTTCGCTGCAAACCCAAAGGGGCATTTGCTGCAATGCCACCCGTCAAAAACGCCGCCATTGGGTGCGGCGGCATTTTAAAGTACAACGGGCGCGAATCATTTTGAATTTCTGCTGGGCCGTACCCCGCGCACAGTATGCGGGCACAGCCATGGGTTGACCTCACTTCATGCATTTTACCAAAACCGGACAAACGGGGTCAAACAACCAGTTCGACCAAATCCGGCAAGATTTTCTTCTTTTCAGCACTTAGTATAGATATACAGATTGGTATTCAAGATTATAAAAAAATGCTCCGTTTTTCTCATGAATACAGTTTTAGTGACAGTAAATCTTGTATGATTATTCATTTCTAGACACTATCATTCTTTGTGTATCCCCTTAAAGCTGTCCTCCTTCAAACTACAACAATACCCCATTCCTGCGCGGAATGGGGTAGTTTTTTTCATTAATCCTGCGCCGCTGAAGAGCTTTGTGGGGTGCTGCTTGCTGGTGCAGAAGAAGAATCTGCCGCCGGTAACGAGCTTTCGCCTGCGGGCTGAGAAGAAGAACTGGCCGTCGGGGCCGAAGAATCTGTTGCCGCAGGTTGCACCGGCCCATTGCCGCTATTGCCTTTGGCAAGGCTTTCTGCAACCTCACTCGCACGCACGATCTGCGGGTCGCTGGTAACGGTAAAGTCATAAAACGCCTGCTCTTCTTCTACCGTAAGCGCCTTTTCATAATCCGGTGTGACGCCCACGCCGTCAAAGCTTTCACTTTTGCCCGGTACCATTACGGCAACGGTCAAATCCACCGCACTGCCGTCACTCATCGCGTACATCTTTTGCACCGTGCCGCGCCCGGCGGTTTTTGTGCCAACGATTTTGCCCTTGCCAAAATCGCGTATCGAGGTGGCAAACAGCTCTGCGCCAAATGCCGTATTGCCGTTGGTCAGCACCACCATCGGCAGGTCTACTTCACTTTCATTGCTGGTATACAGCACCTTGGTCTCGTCATTTTTATACACGCCCGATACAATGGTACCGGCCGGGCACAGCAGGTCAATGCATTCTGCCGCCGCCGACAAGGTGCCACCGGTGTTGTTACGCACATCGAACACCAGCGCCACGGCCCCCTGGCTTTTCAGTGAGTTGATTGCATAATCCAGTTTTGCCGCAGTGTCAGTGGTAAAGGTCGTAATTTTGATATAGCCGACTGAATTGTTCAATTCAAATTCGACCGACGGGGTTTCGTACACACTGCGCTGCAGGTCCACCGTCTGCTCTTCGTTGTTAACAAGGTAGGTAATGTGGAGCACTGTGCCGCTTTCGCCTTTCAGCATGGTCTTAACAGTATCCAGTGTCATGGCTTTCAGGTCGGTGTCATCCAGTTTTGTCACAATCGTATCCTTGGTCAACCCCACGCTCTCCGCCGGGCTGCCGGTATAAATTTTGACAATGCGTAAATAGCCACTTGCGTCTTTCACCATGTCGGCACCGATGCCCATCAGCTTACCACTGGCCGTATCGTTGATCTCGTTGACCTGCTTTGCCGTGTAATACTTGCTGAACTTATCACCAAGCCCCGCAATATAACCGGTAGAAAGCGTATCATACAGCGTTTGATCGTTGATGGTGCCGTAATAATTGTCTCGGGTCGTCTTGTCCAGTTCGGCAAGCTTGTTGTACATTACCTGTTTTTCATTGACGTCGCTGACTGTTTTATCAAACATCTGCATCGCCAAAATCATGGTCACTGAAAACGTGACGGTCATGGCAATGATTGCAATCGCAATCGCAAGGCTGACTGATATTTTTTTCTTCATATTCAAACCTCTCGCATTCGTCTGCCCTGCGGCGGTACCGGCCGGGCGAAATCACAGACCGGTGTACATTATAGTGCCGGAATGTGTTTGTTTTATGAATTGGTTTACCGCCCCAACAGCGGTGCGGGGTCGACCTTTTGCCCGTTTTGCCGAATTTCAAAATGCAAATGCGGCCCGGTGGAATTGCCGGTGCTGCCCACAGCGCCAATGGTGTCGCCCTGAATGACCGCCTGCCCCGGTGTAACATAAATGGCACTCAGGTGGCCGTACAGTGTTTTGTTGTTGCCGCCGTGGTCTACAATAATGTAATACCCGTACCCGCGTGAGCCGTACACTGTGCTTTGCACCGTGCCGGAAAGGCTAGCCACCACCCCGGCACCGTAAATCACCCGGCCCCCGCCAGAAATGTCAATGCCGGTGTGAAAATCCGCCTTGCCGTACAAGGTGCGCCACCCATACCCCGAAGAGATGTTGGAATATCCCGGCACCGGCCAGCCGTAACTGCCACCCACAAATTCGGTATTGTCGGACGGCCGGTTCAGCTCTGCCTCTGCCGCTGCACGTGCTGCGACATACTCCTGTAGCAGGCGCGTCTCATCCTGTTCGTTTGCTTTTTGTTGCGCCTCTAAATCCGTCAGGTTGGCATCTACCTTTTGCAAGCTGCCGGCAAGTTCGGCTTTTTTAGTGTTCTGTGCATCAATGTCGGCTTGCAGTTGCTCTAGTTCGGCGTTGATGGCCGTTTCCTGCTGTTCCATCTCCTGCCGCTCTTGCGCCAGCTTTTTCAGCAAATCGGTGTCGGCGATTGAGATGCGTGACAGTGTGGTACTGGCCGTGAGCAGCTCGTCAAAGGTGTTTACCGCCAGAATAGTGGAAAGTGCGCCGGACGTGTGGTTCACCTGCATCGCCCGCAACCGCTGTTCAAACAGGTCTTCGGTATCCGCAATATCGCGCCGCTTTTGGTCCAGTTCGGCCTGCTTTTGTGCCAGCGCTACCTTGGTATCCTCAATCGACTGGGACAGTGCCGCAATTTGCTGCTGAATAATGGTGACCTGGCTTTCAAGGTTTGATTTATATGCCTTCTGGTTTTGTTCTTCCTTCTCTAGATCTTTGCCCTTTTGGCGTACTTCTTCCAGCTGTTTTTGCAGTGCCTGCACATCATCTACCGCCGTGGCACCCACAAGGTAAGGTACCAGTAGCAATACAAGCAGCAGGGCCCCTGCCGCACCGCAGATTGTACGCAACGTCCGCTTTTTCACCTATTCGCCCCCTTAGGCCTTCAGTTGGCTGTCTATCCCCGCCACCGCGGGTATCCGGCTTTCTTACTTCGTCTGTAAGGGTGTATCCCCATTTTTCTTTTTTGCTATGCCGTTCACATCACCCAGAGGCTCAGCATATACGGCAGCGTCAGTGTCAACAGCATCAGGCCTGCCAAAACCGCACACAAAATACGAAGGGTCTTTTTTTTCATTGCTCTCGCCTCCTATACCTTGAGATGGCGGCGAATGCTGGCCGCGCTGCCAACCCCGCCGATCAGTGCCCCGCTGGCCAAAAACACGACCAGCAGCAACGACCAAACCGAGTTGTAGTCGACAATCGTGAAATACAAGCTGGATAACCACCCGGTACCGGCGTGGGCAACTGCCTCTAAAATGCCGATATAGGCACCGGACACCACACCAAACGCCAGCACCGCTGAAATCAGGCCGATCGCCGTGCCCTCTACCAAAAACGGCAGGCGGATGAACCCATTTGTTGCCCCGACAAATTTCATGATATTGATCTCTTTGCGGCGGGCAAACACCGTGATGCGGATGGTGTTGTGAATGACGACCAACGAAACCGCTGCCAGCACTGCCACAAGGCCCCAACCGCCAATGTTCACCGCGCGTTTCAGCGAAACCAGCGTACCGGCAAGGTCACTGGGCGCATCCACAAAATCGACCCCCGGCAGCTTTGAAAGCTCCTCCACCGTGTCCTTGATTTTGCTCAGGTCATCCACGGTTACCCGAAAGCTGGCGTACAGGGGGTTGTTTTCGCCCTCATATCCATCCAGCACATTCGCATATGCGCCGCCATCATAGCCCGAAATCCAACTTTTCGTCTCGTTCAGCGCATCCTCTTTGGATACATAAGTTGAACTGAGGATGTTGGACACCCCGCCAATGGCCTGCTTTGCCGATTCAATGGTGGTATCATCGGCATCCAGTTTTAAATACACAATCACCTTGTTTTGTGCACCAAGATAATCCACAAACTTGCCCACGTTCAGCGACATCAATGCCGCAATGCCTGTGATCACAAGACAGGCGGTCAGCACACCAATCGACGCAAAGCTCATCAGCTTATTGCGTGCAATGTTACCCATGCCCTGCTTTGTCAGGTATCGAAACCCGGAAATACTCATCGCGATGCCTCCCCTGTACCACGCGCCAGAAAAGTCGGCCGCGAGGGCACCGGGCAGGTGTCTGAAATGACCCGCCCCTTATCGATATAGACCGTGCGCTGGTGGAACTGCGCCGCAAGCTCTTGCTCGTGGGTGACGACCACGACCGTGGTGCCCACCTTGCTGATGGCGCACAGCAACTCCATAATCTCCACCGAAAGCTCTGGGTCGATGTTGCCGGTGGGCTCGTCCGCAATAATGATGGGCGGCGAGTGCACCAGTGCGCGCGCCAGCGCAATGCGCTGCTGCTCACCGCCCGACAGTTCAGCCGGGTAGCTGCGCGCGCGGTCCTGCAAGCCGACAAGGTTCAGCACATACGGCACGCGGCTGCGGATGCGCCGTTCGGGCACATTGGTCACCCGCATGGCAAATGCTACGTTTTCATACGCCGTCATGGTGGGGATGAGCCTGAAATCCTGAAACACCACCCCAAGCGAACGGCGCATATAAGGGATCTGACGGTTTTTGATGGAGGTAAAGTCGTAACCGTTGACCACAATTTTACCCTCTGTCGCATTTTCTTCGTGCAAGATCAGTTTTAAAAAAGTGCTTTTGCCTGCACCCGAATGGCCCAGTACAAACACAAATTCCCCGCGGTCAATACGCAGATTGAAATCATCCAATGCCACGTTGCCCCCGGGGTATTCTTTTTTTACGCCTTTAAATTCTATCATGGATGCGAAAGCTCCTTTGCCGCAGTTCACAGGTTGTTAAAACGCAGCCCCGCAAAGCAAATGCTCTGCGGGACCCCTTGGATGCCTGCATGCGGCGCATTGCGCCGCCCCCGCCCCGGCAAACACGGGTGGTCAATATTTTGCAGGGTTAGAATTTAAATATTTTTTAACCATTAATGCCACTTTAAACACAATAGCGTCATCAAACTCACGCAGGTCAAGGCCGGTGAGCTTTTTGATTTTCTCAAGCCGGTAGACCAGAGTGTTGCGGTGCACAAACAAACCGCGGCTGGTTTCCGACACGTTGAGGTTGTTTTCAAAAAAGCGCTGAATGGTGAACAGGGTCTCGGAATCCAGTGAATCGATGCTGCCCTGTTTGAACACCTCTTTGAGGAACATCTCACAAAGAGTGGTGGGCAACTGGTAGATCAGGCGGGCAATGCCGAGATTATCGTAGCTGACGACCGTTTGCTCGGTGTCGAATACCTTGCTGACCTCCAGCGCGATCTGGCCCTCTTTAAAGCTGGTGGCAAGGTCTTTCACGTTGCCAATCGGCGTGCCGATGCCGACCACACTTTTGATATAATGCTCACCGTTCAAGGTATCCACAATGCTGGCCGCCAGCTTGATGATATCCTCACGGTCGATGCCACGCTTGATCTCTTTGACCAGCACGGTGTCATTTTCACTGATGTTGAATACAAAATCTTTCTGTTTGTCGGGAAACAGGCCACTGACAACATCGTACGCCGAAATATCGTTGCCGCTGGTCACGCGAATCAACAGTACCACACGCGAAACATCGGTGGAAAAATGCAATTCGCGCGCCTTGGCGTAAATATCGCCCGGCAGGATGTTGTCCAGTACGACGTTTTTGATGAAATTGGCTTTGTCAAACTTTTCGTCGTGATACTGTTTGATGTTTTGCAGGGCCACGGTAATCAACGACGCATAACGGCTTGCCAAATCATCGGTACCCTCTACAAATACGGCGTAGTCGTTACGCTTGTTCGAGCTGAACATATGATAGGTGTACCCATCGCGCACAAATACATCCCCGGTCGACAGTCTGTCGGTGGCGATGCTGTCCCGCACTTCGCCGATTCTGGTCAGCTCGCTGCAGGAAATGATGGTGCCTGTCTCATCGACAACACCAAGGACACGGTCCACCGCGTCCTTCATTTGGTAGATAACCCCCTGAAACACTCTGTTCGCCATAATGATCGATTCCCTTTCCTCCGGCAGTGCTGCCGCTTGTGAATTTCACCAATTTGCGTTGAACCACAATCTCTATTTTACACAATGCTTTCGTCTTTTGCAATAGGATTCGACAAATTGTCCGGCTTTTTCCTGTGCAACATGATTAAATTCACATAATTTCAGTAGAAATCCCCCCAGACCTCTACTGTCCGCGTACAACGGTGCACGACCTTTTGTTTTATTTCTGCACTGCCTTTTGCAGCAGCGCAAGTTCACTTTGTGTCAGGGGGCGGCTGGCGCCCGGTGCAAGGGCTGCATCCAGCATCACCCCGCCAATCGCCACACGGTGCAGCGCCGTCACCCCTGCGTCAAACACGCCAAACATGCGCTTGATCTGGTGGTATACCCCCTGGTGCAGTACCACGGTGGCGGCAAAGGGGTCCTGTGCATCCGGGTGCAGCTCCGCAGGCATCATCCGGGTACCATCTGCCAGTGCGACCCCCTGTGTAAACCCCTGTTCCATCGCCTCGGTGACCGGGGTGTCGATCTTTACAAAATAAGTCTTATCCACATGGCGGCGCGGGGCAAGCAGAGCGTGCGCCAGCGCACCGTCATCGGTCAGCAGCACAAAACCGGTCGAGTCTTTGTCCAGCCGCCCAGCGGGGAACAAGGTGCGCCGCGGATATTCGGCCCTCACTAAATCGGCCACCGTCACATCCCGCGCGTCGCGGGCTGCACTAACCACACCCTGCGGTTTGTGCAGCATCAGGTAAACATACTGCTGCCAGCACAGCGGGCCGCCGTCCAACGTCAAAGCCGCCTCTTGCGATACCTTTTGTTCCGGCCGGTTGCACGGCTGACCATCTACCGTCACCCGCCCTAAAAAAATCGCCTGCCGCGCCTGTGTGCGCGTCATTTGCGCCGCCTGTGCCAATAACCGGTCCAACCGGTAATCCGTCATATCTGCCCTCCATGTGCCCAACCGGCTACTTTTATTGCATATTTCAAAACTAATCACAGTATAACACAAAAAAACAGGTTTGTGGCATAGAACCTTTGTGATTATTTTACATTTTTTTACAGTTTCGAGAGTTTGCTTTTCCTTTTACAGTATCACCTTTGCCACACATCCGCTGTTATTACAAAAATCGACACCACATATAAGTGAAAATGGTCTACCGTAGTTTTTATATAGCCGGCAATAACAATATAGCCGGGCAGATCATCGAAAAACAACAGGCTTACCTGCTGCAAAAAAAAAAGAGACACCGGGGCGGAAACTGGTTCTCGCCCCGGTGTCTCTTTGATATCGGCCCCTTCTGCTGCTTTACATGTCTTTCGTCGCCACAAGGTCGGTGCCGGTGCCCAGCAAATTGGGCACCAGCACGTCACCAATGTGCACGGGGGAGGTCGCCACCACCCGGTTGACTTCACGCATCGCGTCGAACAGCAACGGCTTGGGGATGGCTTTGGACGTTTTTACCGGCAGCCGGGTACCAAACGCACCGTTGATGCGCACGGTGGAGGTGAGCACCCGCACCGGGTTGCTCACTTCGCTGCGGCCATACTGCTCGCCTTTTTCACAGGCGTTGCCGCGCACCTCCAGCGTCTCTTCGTCCACCTCAAGATGGCACCCGCGCGGGCAGGTAATGCAGATCATGCTGCGTTTTGTCATGCTTCGCTCGCCTCCTCTACCAATACCGTCAACTTGCCGCCAGTGCCCTGCAACAGCTGCAACGGCAACTGAATCTGTTCCATTTCGCCGGGCGCCATATGGCTGCGCCGAAATGCGGCAATTTGCTTTTCGCCATCCAGTACCCGCACGGTGCCGGCCTTCATCACTTTTTTTACCCGAAAGAACACCGGCACTGCCTTTTCCACATTGGCAATGCGTATTTTTTGCGGCACCGTGTACCCCACAAGGTCACCGTTTTCCATCACAATATCCGCGGTGCCCTGTGTGCTGCCGCCCGCAAGATAGGCAGCGGCAGCCGCCCCTGCGCGCTGGCTTTCGCGGGTAACGAAATCCACAAGGTCATGCACATGCACCACATTGCCCGCGGCAAACACGCCGGGGATCGACGTTTCCATATTTTCGTACACCACCGGCCCGTTGGTGCGCTTGTCCAGTTCAATGCCGGCGTTCAGCGACAACTCGTTTTCGGGGATCAGGCCCACCGAAAGCAACACGGTGTCACAGTCAAACTGCATTTCGGTGCCCGGCACCGGCTTGCGGTCCGGCCCGACCTCCGTGACCGTCACGCCGGTCACCCTGCCGTGTTTGCCGGTAATTTCAGTGATGGTGTGCGAGAGATACAGTGGAATATCAAAGTCGTTGAGGCACTGCACAATATTGCGGTTCAGCCCATTGGAGTAGGGCATCAGCTCAACACAGGCCAGCACCTTTGCGCCCTCCAGCGTCATACGGCGCGCCATAATAAGCCCAATGTCGCCGGAGCCCAAAATAATCACCCGGCGGCCCACCATATAGCCCTCAATGTTCATATACCGCTGTGCAGCACCTGCCGTCAACACACCGGCGGGCCTGTCGCCCGGGATACCGATGGCCCCACGGGTGCGCTCGCGGCAACCCATGGCCAGCAGAATAGCCCCTGCTTTTACCACATGGTACCCGTCAAAATTATTGACAAGGTGTATTTCACGGTTCTGGGTGACGGTGAGTACCATCGTGTCGGTGCGCACCTCGACCCCGGTATCAAACAACATTTTGATGAACCGGGCCGCATACTCCGGGCCGGTGAGTTCTTCTTTAAAATAGGTCAGCCCAAAACCGTTGTGGATGCACTGGTTCAAGATACCGCCCAGCTCTTTGTCGCGCTCGACGATTAAAATATCTTTTACGCCTTTTTCCCACGCCTCACAGGCGGCTGCAAGCCCTGCCGGGCCCCCGCCAATGACAACCAGCTCATGGTATTCACTCATGCCTGTGCACCCCCTTCCTGCTTTGTGCGGCCTACAAGGATCTCGCTGCCCTCTTTGTCTTGGCAGATGGTCTGCGGGTCTACCCCGCGCTCACGCGCTAAAATTTCAAGCACGCGCGGCCCGCAAAAGCCGCCCTGGCAGCGCCCCATGCCGGGGTTGCAGCGCCGTTTGACCCCGTCTACCGAAACGGGGGGAATTGGCGAGTGCAGCGCATCCAAAATTTCCCCCTCCGTCACGGTTTCACAGCGGCAGATCACCCTGCCGTACGCAGGGTTGCGGCTGACGAGCTCGTCACGCTCTTTTGAGGACATCTCGCGAAACCGCACCCGGTGGCGGGTGTCGTCAAACATCGGCTTTTGCTCCAGAGTCAGCCCTGCGTTTTGCAACAGGCGCACCGCCTCTTTTGCGATTGCCGGGGCACTGGTGAGCCCGGGGGATTTGATGCCCGCCAAATTGATGAGGCCCGGCGCATCTTTGCTTTCACCCACAATAAAGTCCGGCTGGTCGGTGACCGCACGCACTCCGGCAAAATTGCGAATGGCGTCGCGGTAGCTGATGTCCGGCACGCTTTTGGCCGCTTTGGCGCGCACAAAGTCCAGCGCCTGTGCGGTGACAGCCACGTCCTCGCCATTTGCCACCGGCTCGGCGTTTGGCCCCACGATCAGGTTGCCCTGTACTGTGGGGGCGACCAGCACGCCCTTGCCGTCCGGGTTGGGACACTGGAAAATCACCCGCTCCACAATGGCACCCTGGCTTTTGTCCATCAGGTAATATTCGCCCCGGCTGGGGTGGGTCGTAAAGGCGTGTGCCGCTACCATATCGTTGATCTGCTCGGCATCTACCCCTGCGGCGTTGACAATGGCGCGTGTTTCCACCGTTTGCCCGCCCGCCGTAACGCGAAACCCGCCCGCTATTTTTTCAATGGCGGTCACCGGGCTGTTCAGCCGCAGTTGCACCCCATTTTTTACCGCAGTTTCAGCCAGCGCAAGGCAAAGCTCCCACGGGTACAGCACCGCGGCGGTGGGGGCCAGCAAGGCGCCTTTCACTTCTTTTGAGAGGTTGGGTTCTATGGCAAGCACCTGCTGCCCGTCGAGCACCTGCATGTCGGGAACGCCGTTGCTGAGGCCGCGCTCGTACAGCGCCTGCACCGTTTTGGTCTCCTCTTCGGTAAAGGCAAGTACCAAGCTGCCGATCTCTTTGCAAGGCACGTCCAGTTTTTTGCACAGCTCTTTCACCAGCCGGTTGCCCTCCACATTAAAGCGGGCCATCAGCGTGTCGGGCTCTGGGTCGTACCCGGCGTGAATGATTGCGCTGTTCGCCTTGGTCGTACCGGTAGAAATATCATTTTCTTTTTCCAGCACCAGCGTGCTTAAATCATAATGGGCCAGCTCGTAAGCTACCGCTGCACCCACTACCCCGCAGCCAATAATCGTCACATCTACCATGCTTGCACCGTTCCCTCCCTGTTTTTGCACCACACCGCCGCAGGCAAGGCTCCAACGGCCTGCCTCTGCCCGGTTTTGGGCAACAAAAAAAGCCAAAGCAAAAAAGCCCTTTGCAGGGTTTTCGCTTTGACTCTCTTCTCTAAGCTTAGCTTTATTATAGCACCGTGCCCACAAAAAGCCAACTGTTTTTTGTGTACAAGCTGTAAAATGCACAAGGCACTTCCCTGTAGCAACAAAAAAGCCCTGCCGGGCGGCAGGGCGCAACCAACAAATTATTTAATAAGGCTTTACGCGCAGCACAAAATAGCTTTGCGGGTGGTCGCATACCGGGCACACCTTGGGGGCGTTTTTGCCCACATGGATATGGCCGCAGTTGGTGCAGATCCACACCTTCTCTTCTTCGCGGGCAAACAACTGGTCTTCTTTCAGCAGCTTTGCAAGGTCGTTGTACCGCTCTTCGTGCGTCTTTTCAATCTTTGCAACGGCATCAAACTGCCATGCAAGGCGCTCAAAGCCCTCTTCTTTTGCCGTTTTGGCAAACCCTGCATACATGTCGGTCCACTCGTAGTGCTCGCCCGCAGCCGCGTCGGCGAGGTTGGTCATCGTGTCGGGGATTTTGCCACCGTGCAAGGCTTTAAACCACAACTCTGCATGTTCTTTTTCATTGCCAGCCGTTTCGGCAAAGATGTCCGAAATCACCTGATAACCTTCTTTTTTGGCCTGCGAAGAATAGAACGTATACTTGTTGCGTGCCTGGCTCTCCCCCGCAAATGCGGTGAGCAGGTTTGCCTCTGTTTTAGACCCTTTCAGTTCAGCCATAGTACCTAACCTCCATGTCTTCATTATTATATTATGCGGCTGTGCAAAACAGCCAGCGCATAATTTAATTTACACGCTTCTGACAATCGGGGCACAGGCCTTCAAACACCAAATCATGACGCAGAATTTGAAAGTCAGTGTCCTGCTGTGCTTGTGTGTCCAGCTCGGCATGATACCCACCCGGCGCGTCAATTACCCTGCCGCAGTTAACACATTTGATGTGGTAATGCTGCTGCGGCACAAAGTCAAACCGGTCGGCCGCATTGGGCATTGCAACACGCCCCACTACGCCATCTTCCGCCAAAGAATTCAGGTTACGATACACCGTCGCCTTGCTGATGCTGGGGTGGCTAACCACCACCTGACGGTACACTTCATCTGCGGTCGGGTGAGATTTCAATTCCTGCACCGCCTGCAAAACCAATTGCCTTTGCACGGTATTACGCTTTTCCATCACAAACTCCTTATCAGTAACGTGTACTATTATGTAGTATAATATAGATTTCTCGAAAGTCAAGCCACAATTCCAATAAAGTCATAATTCCAATATTTACAATGAAAAATATACCATATTCTGATACTTTTTGCAAAGTATTTTATTTCCTATGACATGAAAAAACAGACCCATTTGCCGTTTTATACCCGGCTATTGGGTCTGTTTTATGACTTAGTTTAAATAATTTTCATTCAGGCACCGCAAAACTCATCGGTCAGTTCGCCCAAAATGCCAATCCCCTTTATGATGTCTTCTTCACTGGGGGTAGAGTAGTTCAAACGGAAGCACTGGGTCATGCCGTCCTGGTCGCATAAAAATGCATTACCGGGAACAACCGCCACCTTGCGGCGCTGCGCCTCTTTGACAAAGGCCATCATATCTACACCGTCCGGCAGAGTCGCCCAAAGGAACATCCCGCCCGACGGGCGTGTATAGGTGATTTTTTTGTTGAAGCAGCGGTCCATCTCCGCCAGCATTAAATCACATTTGCGCTCGTACACGCTACGGATAAACTCGATGTGCTTTTCGGTGTCGGCATTGCGCAGCCACTCGTCACAGACAAGCTGGCTCCAAAGGTTCGTGTGGATGTCGTCGCACTGCTTTGCGGTCACGATTTTTTCAATGATCTCGCGGTTGGCAATGATGTAGGCAAGGCGCATACCGGGGGCAAGAATTTTAGAAAAACTGCCGCAGTACAGCACAAGGCCTTTTTTGTCAAAACTTTTGATTGGCGGGATGTACTCGCCGCGGAACCGCAGCTCGCCATAGGGGTTATCCTCGACAATCAACACGTCGTACCGCTCGGCAAGGTCATAAATCGCTTTGCGCTTTTCCAGGCTGGTCACAAGGCCGGTGGGGTTTTGAAAGTTTGGGATGACATAGAAAAATTTTGGCTTCGGGCTGGCGGCAAACGCGGCCTCCAGCTTTTCAAGGTCAACGCCGTCCTGCTGCATCGGCACACCGACGGTGGTAGCGCTATACCCGCGAAACGCATTCAGTGCACCCACAAAGCTGGGGTCCTCTGCAAGCACCACGTCGCCCTCGTTGCAAAACACGCGCGCAATCAGGTTCATGGCCTGCTGGCTGCCACTGGCAATCACCACGTCGTCGCTGTCTGCACTGATTTTGCCATACCGGTTTGCAAATGCAAGCACTGATTCCCGCAGTGTTGCAAAGCCCTCGGTTGTGGAATACTGTAGTGCAGCGATTGGCTTTTCATTCAGCACTTTTTCAGAATACATGCGAATGGCGTCGATCGGAAAACAGTCCACGGCGGGGTTGCCGCCCGCAAACGAAATCATGGTCGGGTCGGACATGTTTTTAATGATCTCGCGGATTGCCGATGGCCGCAGCCCCAGTGTACGGTTGGAATAAGAATAACCCATTATTACCTTGCCCCTCTCTATCATTGCAAAATTCTATCTAAAACCCGGCCCGCCTGCACTTATTTGCCGCAAGTGGGGGGGGTCTTATTCGGTTTTTTCGGGCTGCGTCATCCCGCTTGCATAGCTGTAATCCACCGTGACCACCGCAAAAAAATTGTTATTCTGCCGGCGCAGTTCATCAGCAATGAGTTTTTTCAGTTTAGCCTGCGGCAACTCAAACCCGGCTGGTACCACCACATCAAAAATCAAATTGGTGTGGTCATCGCCCTGTACCATGCGAAAATCGTGAATCGTCAACCGCTCATCCACACCACGCGCCACATTGGCTGCAATAGTGCGGCAGCGCACGATCTCGCTGTCGTCGTTGCTGATGGGGTCCATGTGGATAACCAGATGAATGCCATCCTCCTCCAGCACCGCGCGCTCAATATTATCCACAATGTCGTGGCAGTGTATTACATTGTCTTTCGCGTTCATTTCAACGTGTACACTGGCAAACCGGCGGGTAGGGCCATAGTCATGCACCATTAAATCATGCAGGCCCAGCACGCCGTCGTAGCTTAAAATTTTCGCATCCAGCTGGTCGACCAGCTCGGGGTCCGGCGCTTCGCCCAGCAGCGGGTTGATGGTGTCTTTGACAATGCCAACACCGCCCCACAAAATAAACAGCGCCACCGCAAGGCCCATCCAACCATCCAGTTCCAGCCCGGTCAGCTTGGCCAGCACGGCTGCCACCAGCACGGCCGCAGTTGTCAGCACATCATTGCGGCTATCCATGCCCGCAGCTACCAGCGTAGTGGAATCGATCTGCTTTGCCATCAGCTTATAAAAGCGCGACATCCAGAGTTTGACCAGAATTGATGCCGCCAAAATGCCGATGGCAAGCAAGCTGAAGGTTACCGGGGACGGGTGCAGAATCTTTTCAAAGCTGGTGCGCGCAAGTTCCACCCCGATTGCCATAATCAGCAACGCGACGGAAAGCCCGGCCAGATACTCCATACGGGCATGCCCAAACGGGTGCTCGCGGTCGGCGGGTTTGCCACCGAGCTTAAAACCCACCAATGTGATAATGCTGCTTGCCGCATCGGATAAGTTGTTTACGGCGTCCGCCATAATGGACACACTGCCCGACAAAAGGCCCGCCGCAAATTTGGAAGCGCATAACAAAAGGTTACACAAAAGGCCGACGACCCCTGCAAGGGCGCCGGCCCGCGTACGCGCCGCATTGTTTGCGGGCGTTTGCTGCCTGCCAAGCAAAAGGCGGATGAGTAGGTTTGTCACCGCATGCCTCTTTCTTTCGGCGGGGCTGCCCGCCGAACTGTATTAAGAAACAATTATAGACGCAAACGGCCCAAAACGCAACCCGCTTTTGCACGGTTTTTATTCGGTTTGCAATAAAAACTGCTGGATGATAGAAAGCCCCACCCGGCCGCTTTTTTCGGGGTGGAACTGGCACCCCACCACGTTGCCGTGCTGTGCAGCGGCACAGATGCTGCGCCCACCAAAACTGGCCTCTGCCAAACGGTCGGCGGGGTTAACGGGTTTCACCTCGTAGCTGTGGACAAAATACACTTCTTTGCCCGGTGCCACACTGCACAAAATGCTGCCCTCAAAATCCTTTTTGCCCTTGACCGGGAACAGGCTGTTCCAGCCCACCTGCGGCACCCTCTGTGGGCGGCCGTTCAAATCCTCCGGCGGGATTTTTACCACGCGGCCGGGGATGAGGCCAAGCCCCTCCCAGCGGCCAAACTCTTCGCTCTCGTCAAACAGCATCTGCATCCCAAGGCAGATACCCAGCATCGGCACGCCCTCGGCGACCTTGTGGCGAATGGACTCAATCAAACCGTACTTGCGCAGGTTTGCCATGCCGTCACGAAAGGCGCCCACACCCGGCAACACCAGCGTTTCGGCCTGCTCAATGGCAGCGGGGCCGCTGGTGATCTCCACCTCGGCACCAAAATGTTCAAACGCGCGCTGCACGCTAAGCAGGTTCGAAAGGCCGTGGTCAATGATCGTAATGCGCTTCATAACCGCACCTCCACGCCACGGGCGGCAAGCTGCTGTTTCAGCTCGGCCACACCGATTTTTTTATAGTGCAGCAGGCTGGACAGCGACACCGCCGACGCGCCGTCGCTCACCGCGTTTACCACGTCGTCCACACTGCCGACGCCGCCGGCCGCGATGACCGGCACGTTGACGACCGACGACACCTGTTCGATCAGCTCGCGGTCCATGCCGCGGCCAAGGCCCTCGCAGTCGACGCTCATCAGCAGAATTTCACCGGCGCCGAGTTCTACCCCGCGTTTGGCCCATTCTACGACATCAAGGCCCGAATGCTCGCGCCCATTATCGTAATAAGCCTCCCAGCCGTTACCGTTCTGGCGGCGCTTTGCCTGAATAGACAATACCATGCACTGGCTGCCGTAGGCTTCCGCCACCTGGGTGATAATCTGCGGGTCTTTGATGGCGGCGGTGTTGATGGCCACCTTGTCGGCCCCCTGCTGCAAAATTTTCTGCACGTCCTGCACGCTGCGCAGCCCGCCGCCGACCGTCATGGGGATAAACACATCGTCGGTGGTGCGGCGCACAATGTCGGAAAGATTGTTGCGGTTGTACAGGCTGGCAACGATGTCAAGGTACAAAATTTCGTCGATGCCTGCCTCATAATATTCTTTGGCAAAGGTGTGCGGGTCACCGAGCTTACGCAGACCTTCAAGCTGGATGCCTTTGACCAGATAGTTGTTTTTGACTTCAAGCCGCGCAATCAGTCTCGTTTTATTCACGGTGCTGCCCTCCTTTTTTTCAGTCGAACACGGTGTGACGCAGTTTCCACTGGCCGCCCTGATAGACCCACAGGTGCGGCGAACGGAAGCGGTTGGTCAGCTCCTCAAAGTAGTCGCGGTCCATATCCGGGTGCTCAAAGCAGCCGCGCGCTTCGGGGAAGTTTTTCTCGTCGATCGACAGATACTTAAATATCTCGTCGGCAAACCGCTCGGGGAACTCACCGTCAAACTTTTTCACCAGCGCAACGCCCTCTTCACGGGTGATCTCGCCGTTGCGGATCTCCTGTGCGGCATCGTAGGTTGCACGGCCAATACCATATTTAATATAGGTAGTGTAGTAGAAAAAGTCATCGATCTTGTCGTCGATGGAGTTATATTTGGAATACGTACCCACCGTGCGCTCGGGGCTGGGCTTAAAGCCGCCGTGCTCTACCGAATAGTAGTAAGCGCCTTGCGGATGCCACTTGACATAATAGCCAAGGTAATGCACCTGAATGTGGTTTTTCTCAATATCACTGGTTTCGCTGGGCAGGTAAATCGACAGATCGGACGGGTCGACTTTAAAGTCTTCCTCTAACTGCTGCAGCGACACGCCGCCAAGGTAGATGTGGTCTTTGTCATTGGTGGCAAAGAAGCGCTCGTCGCGCATTGCCGACTCGTTGTCGGCCAGCGGGTTGCCAAACTCGGCCTCATTTTCGCCATAAAACACCAATGGGATACCGAACCTTGCCGCCATTTGGGGTGCCAGCTGCTTCTGGCCCAAAATAAACGCCTGAAACGGGTGGAACAGGTTTTCGGTCGCAAGGCGGGTGAGCAGCCGGTGGGTGCGGCCGTTCGGGGTGCACAGGTAGTTGTCAAACCCGGCGTGAATCCACGCCTGAAAGTTATCCCAGCCCCACGTGGTATAAATGTGGGGGGCCCATGTGACGGTCAGCGGGTGCATGCCGTACTTGTACTTCAGCAAGTGCGCGGCGTAAAAGCTGTCTTTGCCGCCACTGCCGGGCACCAGGCAGTCGTAGCTGCCGTCGTTTTTGCGGTAACGGTCGCACAGCTCACGCAGCTGCTCTTCGCGCTCGTCCCAGTTGATCCTGACCTCTTTGTTCTCGCAGGCAACGCAGGCATCGCAAACGCCGTCCGCGCCGATATGCATGCTTTTTTTGATGCTGTCGATCGTGTGCTCAAACTCGTAGCAGGAGTTGGGCTTCTGATTGCTCATGACGCACTTTTTGCAAAACTGCACGTCACCCGGCAGCCCATATTTTACGTCAAGCTGGTCTTCCGGGATATCGGGTGCGAATTTTGAAAGGTCGATCTCAACATGTGCGGGATATGGTATCATGAAAATTACCTCCTAGGATAGCAAAGGCTTTCGGGCGCTTTGCAGGCACAAAAAAAACAAGGGCAATGACCAAAAGGGTACACTTCTCCCTAAGCCAACGCCATTGTTGATACCCGGAATTATAGCACATGAATGCCGCGATTTCAACATTTTTTACCGTTTTCTACTTGCGGCACCCCACTTTGTGGTACAATAAGAAAAAAATACCCCAAAAGGGAGGGTTGGCCTGTGCAGGATACCGGCAATATCATCGCACTGCTGATCGACGCAGAAAATGTGTCACCAAAATACATCAAAGCCATCGTGGATGAAGTAGCGGTCTACGGCACCCCGGCGTATAAACGTATTTATGGCGACTGGACCAGCACCGACATGGCAGCATGGAAGAAGGTGCTGCTGGAGCATAACCTCACCCCCATTCAGCAATTCAGCTATACGCAGGGCAAAAATGCATCCGACAGCGCTATGATTATTGACGCGATGGACATTTTGTACGCCCATAATGTGGACGGTTTTTGCCTGATTTCGTCCGACAGTGATTTTACGAAACTGGCTTCGCGCCTGCGGGAAAGCCGGATGTTTGTCATTGGTATGGGAGAGACCAAAACGCCGGTCGCGTTTAAGGCGGCCTGCGACGCGTTTAAATACCTTGAAGTGTTGCTGGGCACCAAAACAGAGGCGGAGGCCGTAAACGGACGAAAGCAGAATGAGCGCAAAACGGCAGAGCAAAAGGCCGACCGGGAAAAAGAACCCCAAAAGCAGCCGCAACAACCCCAGGCTGCACAGAAGGCTAAGACCGCAAAGGAGCCTGCAAAGCCGGAGCCCCCTGTTGAGCCTGTTGAAACGGTGGAGGAAGAAGAGCTGGAAACCGGCATTGTGCCGCTTTCGCAGATTGTTACAACGATTGCCGGCATTATTGACCATGACTGCGATGAGGATGGCTGGATGCTGCTTTCGCAGGTGGGCATTATGCTGGGGCGTATGTATGCCGATTTTGACAGCCGCAACTACGGCTATTCGCGCCTGCACAAGTTGATTGATGGCACCGGCCGGTTTGAAACGCGGTACGAGCTATTGGATTCCGGCGGGCGCAACCTGATGATCAAAAACAAATGACCATGTAGCGAAAAGAGGATGACCGACCCATGGCAAGCCTGACCGAGCTCACCTGTGAAATGATTCGTTTTGATGAGGGCGAACCCGAGCTGATCCAACACTTTTTAAAGGTACATGCCTTTGCAAAATTGATTGGTGAAGCTGAGGGGCTGCCCGCAGAGACCTTAAAAACCCTTTTGGCCACCGCATTGGTGCACGACATTGGCATTAAAATTTGCATGCAAAAGTTAGGCAAATGCAACGGCAAATTGCAAGAGCAATATGGGCCGCCGGCAGCCGAAGCGATGCTGCGCCGGTTGGGTTTTGAAGAAACGCTGGTACAGCGGGTAAGTTACCTTGTGGCACACCATCACACTTACACCGATATTGACGGTGCCGATTACCGTATTCTTGTAGAAGCGGATTTTTTGGTCAACCTATATGAAAATGGATGCAACAGGCAGACGATTACCGAAACCTGCGAGCGGATGTTTCAAACCGCCACGGGGCGCCGGCTTTGCCGCCAGATGTTTGGCCTGCCCCCGCAGGAAGAACAACCCCTGCCACAGTGACCGGCTGGTTTTTTAGCGCCACCGCACAAACAAAAACACAAAAGCACAAAGCGGGCACACCAAAAAGTGTGCCCGCTTTTTATTACGCACTATACTTGTTCACTTGCCGCCAGCTGCCAGCGGCATTCAATCAATTCACTGCCCGCAAGTTGCAGCGGCAGCATATCGCCACAGGGTAAAAACCCGTTGCGGCGGTAAAACTGTTCTGCACGGGTATTGCCCTGCAACACCCACAAATAGAGGTTGGCATAGCCTTGCCGGTGCAGCTCGGCCACGGCTGCCCCTAACAGCTTTGCCCCCGCCCCTTTGCCCCAATAGCCGGGCAGCAGATACAGAGAAACCACTTCACCCCAGCCAGACCTGCCCTCGTCCCTTGCGGCACAAAAGGTGCAAATACCAATCGGCTGCCCCTCACAGCAGGCCAGCAGCGCCTGCTGCCCGCTTTGGGCAAGGTCTTGCAATTTGGGCAACCAGCGTGCACCGGTCAACGTAGTAAGGTACGCATCCGGCACCAGCCCGCGGTAGGCCGCGCGCCAGCTGGCGGCATAAATATCGCTCACCGCGGCGAAATCGTCTGTTTTGCGCAAGGGCCGCACTTCAATTTTAGATGTTGGTGTCATTCTGCCGTCAGGCCTACACGGCCGCAACCCTCACGCAAAATGGCGCAACTGCGCGCAAAGCTTTGGGCCTCGGTGCAGTTGAGCTCTGGCATCACGGTGCGCAAAGCCCCTTCGGCCCCCAATACCCGCGGCAGACTGACAAACACCCCCTGCTGCCCCTCTTCGCCCTGCAATAGGGCACTGCATGGGTATACCCGCCGTTCGTCGCGCAAAACAGCACGGCAAATGGTCACCGCTACTGCCCCTATACCAAATTCGGTGCTGCCCTTGCGGCTGGCAATATCCCATCCGCCTGAAACGGTGTCCAGCGCCGCCTGTGCAAGCGCAGCATCGGTGCAAAACTCCCCCACCGGGCGCCCGCCAATGGTGGCGGACGAAAGTACCGGCACCTGGCTGTCCCCGTGCTCTCCAATCACAAATGCATCTACCGAGCAGGCAGCAACCCCCGCCTGCTGCGCAATGCGCTGGCGCAGCCGCGCCGAATCCAGCGCAGTGCCAGTGCCGATGACCGTGAGGCCCGTGACTGCCTGCAACAACTGCGCAATGATGTCACACGGGTTTGTGATTGAGACGATCAGCCCGCCAAACCCACAGCGCACAAGGTCGGTACCCACCTGCCGCGCAATACTGGCTGTGTTTTGCAGCTCGGCCAACCGGTCTGCTTCCAACGTGCCCGAAAACGCGCAAAACACCACAAGGTCGGCGTCTGCAAGGTCGGCATAGCAGCCCGCTGTAACCGCAGTGCGCCGCGGCAGGCAAACCGCTGTGTCGGCAAGGTCCATCGCCTGTGCCAGTGCCTTTTCACGGTCGATGTCCAATAAAACGATCTCGTCGCAAACGCCAAGCAGCAACAATGCGCTCGCCACATGGCTGCCTACATGGCCCGCCCCAATGATGCCTATTTTTTCGTGTTTCATATGCCCCTCCCACGCGTTAAAACGCGTCCTTGGGCAGCCGCGCAAACGCCGCGCGAATCTGTTCCTCGCCCAGCGTCAGTGCCAGCCGCACATAACCTTCTCCGCTTGAACCAAACGCATTGCCCGGCACAACTAAAATGTGGTAACGCAGCAACAACTGCTTTGCAAATTCATAGCTGGTCAGGCCGGTGCGTTTGATATTGACAAACAGGTAAATGCTGCCCTGCGGGGGCAGTACCGAAAGATATGAAATGGGCTCGATAACAGTACAAGCCACCTCGGTACGGCGGCGAAACTCTGCCACGATGCCGGGCTGTACCTCTTTGCGCAGCCCCAGCGCCGCAATGGCCGCGCGCTGCGACACACTGGGGGCCGAGTACACATTGCACTCGCCCGCCAGCTGAATGGCGTGGATAATCGCGGCCGGGGCGATGATATACCCAATGCGCCAGCCGGTCATGCAGTAGTCTTTGCTGAACGAGCGCACCGTGACCGTGCGCTGTTGCATGCCGGGCAGGGTGTTGATGGGGATAAACGGCCCGCCATAGCTGAAAATCGTGTAAATATCGTCTGCGATCACCAGCAAGTCATGCCGCGTGGCCACATCGGCAATCACCTGCAACGCCTCGCGGCCAAAGCAACTGCCGGTTGGGTTATTGGGGGTATTAAATAAAATTGCCCGGGTTTTGGGGGTAATCAGCTCTTCAATGCGGTGCACATTGACTTCAAAGTTTTCTTCTTCCCGCGTGGGCAGGGGCACCAGCACGCCACCCGCAATTTCGATCTGGTCTTTATAAGGGCTGAAATACGGCTCCGGCACAATCACCTCATCGCCCGGGTTCAGCACTGCTTCCATCACCGCCCACATTCCTTGGCAGGCACTGGTGGTCACCGTAACTTCTTCGTCTGCCACTGCAAACCCAAACTCATCTTGATAAAAGGTGCGAATCGCATCCCGCAACTGCCGGTACCCACGCGGGTCGGTATAATGGGTATGCCCCGCCTTCGCATCTTGAAATGCCGCCTCAATAATGCGGTCATCGGTTTTCAGGTCCGGGTCACCAATACTGAAATTGATCAGATCCTTCTTTTGTGCCGCCATGGGGCCAAGGTCCGCCAACATCGAAGACTGTGCATTCTGGTACCGTTTCGCTACAAATTTCTGCTCCACACCTGTTCGCTCCTTTATCTATCACCCACCACGGGTGACCCGCTTTGTTCTAAATGATACTAGCCGCCAAAGCTGTGTGTCAATGAAACTTCCTACAAAAAAAGCCCCTCCACCGGAAGGGCTTTTTGCCATTTGTGCAGAAAACGCCTTTTTTCTACATGAAATGCGCAATTTTGAAACATGGTGCCACACAAACCGCATTACTATCAGGACGGTTTTCCCGGTTTGTCCGGCTTGGGCACTACTTTGGTATGGTTGCCGTACTCGTCGATGACTTCCATTTTGTCCAGCTGTGCCTTTAAGCTTGCTTTCATCGCCTGCACATACTCTTGCCGCAGTGCCGCCTGCTCGGCTTTTTCTTGCTGCGTCAAGCCCCGCTCGCGCGCTTTTTTTGCCAGCTCATTGATGCGCTTTATCTTTTCGGGTGTCATACGCGCCCCCCTTTTTTGTTTTCTTTATGCTATCATATCGCCCTACGGCGTGCAACTGTGGGTACCACCGGCAGTACCAATAAAAAAAGGAGCCGCCGGAACACCCGGCGGCCCATAAAGAAAAAAGAGGAAAAGGAGAAAAGTTATTGTCACTTGCTACGACTATATTGTATCAAAACGGTTACAAGAAATTGTTACGAAATTGTTAACTTTTGTAATTATTTTGTAATTAGTCGTGGCATCAGGCAAACGGCACTTACACATTTATGATGAACCGCCATTGGCGGATAGTTGGTTGTCTGTCGCATCTTACAGAGAGCGTCCTGCCCCGTAAGGGACGACAGAAATTTTAAATAATCGCATGTTTACTGCGAAAACCCGGCATGTTCTGCCGTTTCTTCGCTTTCTACGCCAGCGTCCCGACGTTTTGTTTTATTTGCTTCAAAAGGAGGTTTTCGGTTCCTTATGACATTTTTGATTATAGAGGCTAATCGTGACAAAAGTTTGAAAGACTTCTGAACAGATTGCAAAAAGATGACAAGTTGCTCCAGCGAATGTTTATGCACTAATTCCCTGTTTTTGGGATAAACCCGGCCAAAATGGCCACTTGACAGCCCCTTTGCCCGTGCTGCAAGGGACACCCCGTGCTTTCTGCCACCGGCAAACACAAAACTTACACAAACTACCTGTGCCCGCCGTTGCATCTGGGCTTACCATAGTCTCCCACTATTTTTCAATTACCACTATTTTTCAATTACCGCTCTTTTCATTGTTTTACAGCTCACTCGGCCCCGCCCCCTGCTGACGGCAAGACAATGCAAAAAACCGGCAAAGCCCCAGGCACAGCGTTGCTATGCCCGGCACTCTGCCGGTAGAAAGAGCGGCGTACGCGATAAAGTAGCGCAGTATGGCCCGCTGTTCGCCAGCGCTACCGCGGCAGCCGCACCCCGGCGGCGATGAATTTTTCTTCGTCGCTCACCGCGGTGGTCACCCTGAAATACGGCTGTAACAGGGCACTCACCTGCTCCAAATCCGGCAGCGGCTGCGACACACTGCTGGGGCGTCCCTCGTGGTGGCGCAGCAGGGCCTGCCTGCTCATGCCGTGTGCAATGCAAAGGCTGCCGCCGGGGGCAAGCAGCCCTGCCAAATGGGCTACTAGCTGTGCAGGGTGGGGAAAATGCGGGAAGGCGTTGTACACCACCACACAGTCAAACGGCTGGGCAAAGCTGATTTCCTCTACATCGGCACACAGCACCGATACATGAGACTGCGGGTATTTGCGCCGCGCAATGCGCACCATTTCGGGCGAAAGGTCCACCCCCACCACTTCGGCCACCCCATGGGCAAGATAATCTTCAAACAGCACACCGGTACCGCAGGCAACGTCCAGCACGCGGGCACCGGGGCCCACGGCGGCCGCCGCCAAAATGGCATTGATCTTTTCTGTGCAGCGCACCATGCGGGCGTCCCACTGCGGCGCCTGCTGGTCAAAATAGGCCTGAATTTCCGCCTTGTTCACCGGTGCCACCCGCCTAACATGCCACGATCTCTTTGATCATAAATTCTCTGCCACCCAGCAGTTCCCATGCGGTGCTGCCGCACTGCGGGCAGGTATTTTTGTTGTGCAATACGTTAAACACACAGCCGCAATCGGCACAGCGGCCATTGCCGGGCAGCACTTCAATTTGCAGTTCGGTTTCCTCCAGCATTGTGCCATACACGGCAGCCGGGTAGCACTGCTCTACATAATAGGGGATTACAGAGGACAGCTCACCAATTTGCAGCACCAGTGTTTGAACTTTCGTGATCTGCTGCTGTTTTGCAATGGTTTCTACCCGGCGCACCACTTCGGCAATAATGCCCAGTTCATGCATGGGGGGCCTCCTTTTTCTGGAACGCCCTGCGCACGTTTTTCAGCTGGATCTTCACCTTGCGTTTGAGCACGTTCGGTACCACGACCTTTTTCATGTCCATCAACGAAACACCCTCGCCGTCATACCGGCGCACCAGCGTAATGGCGTCAAATTTGCATTTGGTCGTGCATTGGCCACAGCCGACACACAAAAACTCATCCACTACCGCAGCCCCGCAGCCAAGGCAACGCTCGGTCTCTTTTTTCAGCTGCTCTTCGGTAAAGGTGGCGCGCTCGTCGGCAAAGTTGCCGGGCTTTGCCTCGTGGTGGGGCTGCTGGCGGGGCATGCTGTCATAGCTGTCCAGCTCCAGCGCCGCTTTGTTCAGCGCTTTGTAGGCGCGGCGGTCACGGCCCAGCACCAAGCTTTGGCCGGGCTGCACAAAACGGTGGATCGAAATAGCACCCTGCTTGCCCGCAGCGATGGCATCAATGGCAAATTTGGGGCCGGTGTAGGCGTCGCCGCCCACAAAAATATCTTCTTCTGCCGTCTGGTAGGTAAACGGGTCGGCTTTCACCGTACCGTTCGGGTTGCACTCCACCGCGGTGCCCTGCAACAGGGTGCCCCAGTCGATCGACTGGCCGATCGACAGCAGTACCCAGTCTGCCTTGACGATTTTGCGGTCAGCATCATCGAACACCGGCGCAAAGCGGTGCTCGGCATTGAACACCGACACGCAGCGGCGGAACTCCACCCCGGTGACGCGGCCATTTTCGGTGACAACCCGCACCGGGCCCCAGCCGTTTTGGATGGCAATATTCTCTTCTTTTGCCTCCTCCACCTCATCGGGTGAAGCGGGCATTTCCTGCGCGCTTTCAAGGCAGTACATCTCCACCCCGTCGGCCCCCACACGGGTTGCCGTGCGCGCCACGTCGATGGCAACGTTGCCGCCGCCAATGACCAGCACCTTGCCGGGCAGTTGCAGCTTTTCGCCAAGGTTTACCCGGCGCACAAAGTCGATGCCGGAAAGCACACCCTCGGCGTCCTCACCCTCTACCCCAAGGCGGCGGCCTGCCTGTGCGCCCACAGCAATATAAAACGCGGTAAAGCCCTGCTCGCGCAGCTGGGCAATGGTGATATCCTTGCCCACCTCTACCCCGGTGCGAAACTCGACCCCAAGCTCACGCAGCACCTCAATCTCGGCGCGCACAACATCCTTTTCCAGCCGGAACGCCGGGATGCCGAGCATCAGCATGCCGCCGGGGGTCTGCTGCTTTTCAAACACAGTGACCTTGTAGCCGTCGATGGCAAGGAAATACGCGCAGGATAGCCCTGCGGGGCCGGCGCCCACCACCGCGACGGGCTTGCCGTAGTCGTGCCGCTTTTGCGGAACAAAACGGCGGCTTTCGTTGAGGTCCTGGTCGGCGATAAATTTTTTGATCTCGTCAATCGCAATGGGCTCGTCGATGTCACCACGGGTACAGGCCGATTCGCACCGCCGGTTGCAGATGCGCCCGCACACGGCGGGGAACGGGTTTTCTTTTTTGATCAGCTCCAACGCTTCGGTGTAATTGCCTAGCGCCGCCAGCTTGATATACCCCTGAATGGCGATATGCGCCGGGCATTCGGTTTTGCAGGGTGCCGTGCCGGTATCCACCACGTTTTTGCGGTTAGTGCGATACTCCGGGTTCCAGTGGTCGCTTGTCCACTCGGTGTCGCGCGGGGTATCCACCCGGATGATTTTTTCGGCGATGGGGGTGGTGGAACAAAGCTTTTGGCCCAGCTGCACCGCATTCACCGGGCAATTTTCGACACACTGCCCACAGGCAACGCACTTATCCCGATCGATTTGCGAAACATAGTTAGAGCGCACCATATCGGCGTTGAGGAACATCTCCGCCGTGCGCATCGAAAGGCAACCACAGCCGCAGCAATTGCAAATGGCGTGGGTAGTGCCGTTTCCATCGAGGTTCGGGATCTCATGCATCAGGCCGTTTTCTTCTGCGCGGCGCAGAATTTCGTATACTTCGTCCTTTTCCACCTTGCGGCCGCGGCCGGTGCGGATATAGTATTCCGCCGCATGGCCCATCTGGATGCACATATCCTCTTTTAAATGCCCGCAGCCCTCACCCATGATCTCGCGCACGGTGCGGCAAGAACAGTTCGACACTGAAAAGATGTCGTGCTCTTCAATGTGCTTTGACAGCTCTTCGTACGACGCACGGCGGCTTTCGCCGTCGATTGCCTGCTCGATGGGGATGACGCGCATCAACCCGACGCCCACCGGTGTCATACCGGCGGTGCCCGCCCCGCGGGTGCGGCCATACGCTTCAAACGCCTCGGCGATCTGCGGGTATTTGACGGGGTTCGTGGGGTGGTTCGTCATCATCTCCATGATGCCGGGCACCCAAGTGTCGTACCAAAAGGTATCTTTGCCGTTGATGGTATTGACAAAACACACGCCAATATCCGCAAGGCCCAACAGCAATTCGTGGCACTGCTCTATTGTTTTGCCGCAGCGCGGGGCCACGTCCTCTGCGGTGACCTTTTCACGGATGGCCATTGTCATGCACACGTCGGCCATTTCGTCGGTCACGACCGGCTCAAGGATCAAATACTCCGGCGCTTCATAGTCATAGGCCCCCTTAGAGCCGGGCTTTTTGCGCCCAATGTGGTTTGCGAGCGCGAGAATTTTGGGTTTGCCTGTACGGCGTGCCTCTGCGGTCTGCGGTGTAGTTTGCATCGTTTTTTCAGCCATGTTCGGTTCGCTCTCCTTTTTGTCGGTTCTCTGTACAGGGCACGGCGTCGTGGTTCAGCCGCCCTGTTTCCAGCTGTGTACAGCGTCGCGCAGCCACTGCGCCCATTCGTCCATCCCTTCGCCGGTGCGCGCCGAAATGGGAATTACCTTTGCCGCGGGGTTTAGCTTTGCCACCCGCGCACGCACCGCGTCAAGGTCAAATTCAAAATAGGGCAACACGTCAATTTTATTCACCAGTACCACATCGCAGATGGTAAACATCAGCGGGTACTTCAGCGGTTTGTCATCACCCTCCGGCACCGACAGGATCATCGCATTCTTTGATGCCCCGGTGTCAAACTCGGCCGGGCAAACAAGGTTGCCCACGTTTTCTAAAATGGCAAGGTCTAAATCATCGGTGCCAAGGCCGGTTAGGCCCTGCTGGGTCATGCCGGCATCCAAGTGGCACATGCCACCGGTGTGCAGCTGGATGACTTTTACCCCTGTCTGCTGAATGGCGCGGGCATCCACATCCGAGTCGATGTCCGCCTCCATCACGCCAATGCGCAGCTCGTCTTTCAGCCGGTCGATGGTGCCGCGCAGCGTTGTGGTTTTGCCAGAGCCCGGCGAGGACATCAGGTTCAGCAAAAACACGCCCTTGGCCCGCAGGTCCTCCCGCATACCGTCGGCGGCGCGGTCATTGTCCTCAAACACGCTCTCTTTGATCTCTAAAATACGAAATTCGTCCATACGGGTCTCTCCTTTTGCTGTAAATTATTCTGCCAGTGCCTTAACGCTGCGGTAGGCCGCAAGGTCGGTATAAAGCTCGCCGCGGTACGGGTTGCGCTTTGTTTTGCGTGCTTTGTAAATCATGTAGACTAAAACCGCAATGTTGACCGCAAGCGCCAAAAAGCTGACAACAAAGTAAATGGTGGGGTTGTAGGTGGAATCTACGCGGAAGCGCCCTTCATCCTGGAACAAAGGGAAAGTCTGTGCAAACATGCACCACAGGGCCAGCGTTTGCGCACGGTGTTGCAGCCAGGCACCCTTGCCCACAGTGAACGCGCAGATGGTGGGGGCCAGCAGCAAGACAATACCGCAGTACCACGCATGGTGGGGCAGGCAGTTGTAGGTGTAGGCGAAGTTCCAGATGTCGTACGCAATGATCCAGAACCACAGCATATCAGGCCACAGCATATCGCGGCTGCCGTCTTTTTTCGTTGCCTTGCGAATACAGATGCCAAACCAGCCGGTGATGGTGATGATGTTTAAAATACCGGCAATGGCGTTCATGTAGTTCCACGGGCCGCCCATCAGCATCACCGCGGTGTCCGCCGTGCGGTCCTGCGCTATGGTGGCATAAGTAAAGCCCACTTCGATGTCACGGGCACAGGCCTCTAAAATATTGATGGCCAAAATTAGCGGCGGGAAGCACAGCGCCAGCTTATTGTCCGCAAGGCGCCAGGTGCTGCCGTCAGCCCGGGTACCCTTTAGGTGCCGGATGCACCAAAAGCCGATGCAGCCCGCGGTGGAAGAGTAAACCTTGGCGAGATGGAACCAGTCGGTATAAGTGCTTTTGTTGAGCACGGTAAACCACAACACGGAAAGCACAGTGGGCAAAACAATAAAGCAGACAAAGCCCATCACTTTCGAGCGCCGCGCAACCTCGTTAAACAAAAACAAAGCGGCAAACACGCCCAGCCAAACCAGCAGTGCCGAGCCGAGGGTTGCACCCGCGGCATAATTAAAGGTAAACATTGTAATTCCTCCCAAATTTAAATGGGCAGACATAGGGCACCCCTGTCCCATCTCTGTCGTTTTTGTGATTTTGCTGCATGGCAGGCCACCCCGCATAAAGAAGCCGCCCCTGCTCACCGTGCAAGGCCGGCCTGACCTGTGGACATACCAACAGCAAAATCTTTGTCTAAATTTTAACACTTTCTGTTTTATACTGTCAAAGCATTCTTGCCTTTTTGGCTTAAAATCAGTATTTTGTATAGAACAAGCCCTTGCTTTTTGTCCAAAGAAGCGGTAGAATACCAAGCGTGGTCATTGGTCATACCACAGTCAAATTTAACATAGCAGAAAGTAGCGTTGCTTATGGAATTTTCAAAACTCAGTGCCCCGACCCTCAAAGAGCTGTTTGTGCAGCAGCTTGAAACCATGATTTTATCCGGCGAATTACCAGTAGGTACCCGGCTGCCGCCCGAACGCGAGCTTGCTATTTCGATGCAGGTCAGCCGCGCCGTGGTGAACGCCGGCATTGCTGAGCTTGCGGGCAAGGGCTTTTTGTTGATTCGCCCGCGGGTAGGCACCTTTGTCGCAGACTACCGCAGTGAGGGCACGATTGAAACCTTTCTTTCAATCGTAAACTACAACGGCGGCATGCTGCGGCGGGAGGAAGTTCGCTCGGTACTGGAATTGCGCAGCGCACTGGATACCTTCGCCGTGCAGCTTTGCGCACAGCGTATCACCGAAGAAGAGTTGCGCCAGCTGCGCAGCGAGGCAGAAGCCATTGGCAGAGCCGAAACCGCAGAAGAGGCAGTGCAACACGCGTTTTTGTTTCAGCATCTGCTGGCCCTGTTTTCGGGCAACGCGTTGATGCCGTTAATTTTTATGACCTTTAAATCGCTGACGCGCACCCTTTGGCTGCGTTTTTGTGCATTGTATGGTATTGAAGCGCTGTACGAAAACACGAATACGCTGTGTGCAAAGCTGGAAAACCGAGATTTTGGCGGGGCGCTGCGTTGCATCAGCGACACGCTGCAAGCCAGCATTGCGGGCACACGCCCTATTTATTATTAACTGTTGCATCTTGCCTGCAACACAAAAAAAAGGTATGCTATTAAATGTAACAGGCTTCTATCTGCCGGGCCCGGCCTACCCACCCTCATCCTCTGCGTCGGCAGGGCCGTCTGCCCGCTGCACGTGCAAAAGAAAAGGTGCGATTTCATGAAAAAAACGGGTCTTGCCGTTCTTGTTTTTATTGCCGCTTGCCTTTTGGTGGCTTGCAATGGAACTGCTTTGCCACAAAGCAGTTCTTCGGCAGTGTCGTCCAGCGTACCTGCCGCACCCACTCAAATACCAAGCTCCATTGTCTCGGTCGGCAACGGCAAGCTGCCCGTGGGCACATTGCTAAAAATCAGTGGTATGGATACGGTTACCGGGTACACCTGGCTTTCGCCGCAGCAATTGGTGGTGGAAACCACGCGGGAAAATGACAGTTATGTCACCGGGCAAAGTGGCCTGCCGCTGACCACCGGCTGGTTTACCTGGGACCTTGGCACCGGCGAGTTTGCGCCGCTGTACGAGTTTGACACCACCGGCACCCGTGCCATTGTGGCCGCAAAATTAGAGGATGGGCGCGCGCAGCTGACCTTGCAGGGCGGCAACCGCTATGCATTTGATTTCTCCGCCGCCACCCCCAATTTAATCACTGTAATATCACACGAACAAAACGACCCGCAACGTGCATATTGCGACCTGCCTACCGGTAATCTGTTTTTTGAGCAAGATGGTGCCTTGCAGTGGGATACCGGCAACGGCCTGTTTTCGCTTTACAGCTTTACCGGCCAAAGCACCCCCACTTCGTTTGCCGTTTCGCCCGACAGCATGACCCTTGCCTTTGTGGTGATGGGTGAAAACAAAACCGCGCAAAAGGTGGTATTGGTCGACCTGCCCAGCCACCACGCCACCGAGCTGCCGGCACCGGCAACTGCCCCACAGCTGTTTTGGCTGGGTAATGATTTGATGGCGGCCGCAAATGTGGAAACCGGCGGTGCTGTTTTGTATTACGGCGACCGGCTTGCCAACAAACTGCCCTTGCAGTTTGAGGGGGAACAGGGCACATTGGCATTTGCCGATGGTAAAAGCAACCTTGGGGCGATTTTGGGCAAGCTGCCCCTCGTCAAGCGGTCGATTGGCGACAGCGGCAACCATCTCTCTCAGCTTTGCCTGTTATCCACCGATACTGAGGGGCGGCCGGTGTTAACCGAAGAATACACGTTAAAAGGTGGCAGTATCCGTTGCCCGGCGCTTTCACCCGACGGTAAAACGTTGGTGTTTAACTATTCTACCGACCTTGCGGGCGAAAATGAAACCGTTTCTATTTTGCCCCTTGCCAAATAATAAACCATCTTTTGCAATGCAACAAACAAACGCCCCTCTTTACCGGGAACCCGGTAAAGAGGGGCGTTTGTTGACAGCTTTCACTTTTTTACGGCTATAAAACACAGCAACCCGCACAAGGGCCCATGCTAACGCACTGTTTTATAGGGCCCGGCCTCTTCGTTTGTCTTTTCGGTGAGAGCCGGCAGCATTATGCCCTATAGGCAGAGGGGCATTCCATCGCTGCGTCTCCCCCCGCAATCACGTTTTAGTACCCGGTATCACACAAAAAAACAGGAGGCCTGTGCCCCCTGCTTTTATTTTGCCGTTTATTTAATGTCAATGCCGCCAAATACGCAGCTGCTGTTCAGGTAAATGGTCGGGTTGCCTGCGGTAACCCCGCTGGCATGGTTGTCAATACCGCCAAACACCGGCACACCGGCAACCTGCACTCGCACATGGGGGGGCACCAGAATGTCAACGCCGCCAAAAATTGCAGTGGAGTTTACGACCACATCACCGCCGAACACCGCATCCCGCAAATCCAGCTTGACACCGCCGAACACCGCAGTCAGGTTAGCGCCGTTAAAGGGCTCTGCCGGCCAACGCACGTCGCTGCCACTGAACACACCCGTATAACTGGGCACGCCCGACTGTTGCGACACGGTTTGCCCACTGCTGCCGCCACCCACTGTGCTGTGGGTGGTGATGTGACGACGGCCACCCAGCAGGATGGAAATGCCGATCAGCACCAAAATGGCGGGCAGGAACATCTTGCCAATCAACGCCCGGTCCAGCACATCCTGTGCGGAAAGCAACAGCACAATACCGATCAGCACCACAATGACATTGCCGGTATTCGGGCCGTTTTGCACCATGCTGATCAGGCCCGGCACAATGATGAACAGTGTCCACCAACCACTAAAGAACAGGTGAAAATCCCAGATGCCAAATGCATTGCCTGCAAACCCTACGCCTGCAACTACAAAGGCAAGACCCCATAAAACGCTGCCAATTCTGTTTCTCATAAAAATAAACCCCTTTCTATCCTCACATCGGTTTGTCGGGCATTACCACCGCAGCAATGATGTAAAACAAAACACCACTACCACCGGCTAAACCCAATGCCACAAACAACAAACGCACCAATGTTACATCAATGTTAAAATATTCCGCTACACCCGCGCAGACACCACAGAGCATCTGGTTTTGACGATCTTTATATAATCTTTTGTTTTCCATTGATTATTCCCCTTCCATCAAGAACTCAATTGACCCAATACCACAATCCAGCTTGAAAAAGTTTGCGGCATCTTTATGATAAACACCCTCGGTGATGCCCGACCAACGGTTATCACCAAAGCGCACCGTACCCAGCCCACAATTCACATCGGCGCCAAACTCTTCAGGGTCACCGGCCGTGCGCACGGCAACCGAACCCATGCCACATTCAATCGAGCCTTCGCCTGTCAGGGTGCCGTTATACTCCATCCTGCCCATCCCACAATCCATCGATACATTGTTCATCGCGCAATCGTTCAGCGTCATTGACCCGGCCCCAACGTTCAATATTGCTGATTTGCTGGCTGAAATCCCATTCACGGTAAGTTCCCCGGCCCCAATACTGATCTCCACCTTTTCAGGGTCACAGTCCTCAGGGATGGTAACCGTGCCGTGCACGCCGTTCCATTCATGCATATGCAAATCTCCATTTGGCACTTCAACATCCCAAAAATCTTCGGTCAGGTCTGCGCGAATGCGGTCTTCGCTGATGCCGGTAATCTCCACTTTAAAGCTGTCGCCACGCATTACTTTGTAACTGCCTGCGCCAAGGTTTAGCCGAATTTTTGTCACGCTATTCACGTTACTATCCTCCCCACTCTGTGCTTGCGATGTGCTGGCCGCATCGGGTGCAACGATTACCTTTTGACCATTGTAAGAATCGCTCTCATCATCCCAATGGTCGCTGTCATCGTCCCACGTCCAGTGCCACCCAGTGGTCCAGCCTATGGGGATCGTGATGTGATTGCCCACGCGGATCACCCCGTCTCTTGCACTACTTTCAACCCCGCCGGCAAAAGCAACACCCACAAACAGTGCGCCCAGCGCCAGCATGCAGATAGCGAAAATCGCCATTGCTTTATAAAAAGATTTCATCTTTCTTCCTCCCTGTCACGTTCAAGCCGTACCGCTTTGGCTAGCAGGCCGGCGGAAAACACGCACCACCCCACGCACCATTGCGGGAATCACCGTTGCACACAAAAACACTGAAACGAGTACCATTAATACGCCAATCCCTGCAATCAACATGCTGACCCCGATTAGCAAAAGGCCAACCATGGGGGTTTCCAGCATCGTGATGATGCCGATGATAATCATCGCAATGGCAACCAGTACCATGACCACACCGGCAACCAGCATGCCAATAAAAGTACCAAACAGGCCTAAAATAATGCCGCCCACCGCTGCGAGCAGCGGGATCCACACCGGAGAAAGCACAATCAGCAGAACCAGGCCCCATGCCGACATCCCATTGCGTTTTGGCTGCGGCGCCGCCTGCTGGGGTGCCTGCTTGGTCTGCGGCGGCACGTTGCGGCCAATTTCCGCGTCCGCTTTAATGCTTGCCGCCACCTGCGAAGGGCTGCCCAGCTCTTCTAAAACAGCGGCAAGGTTTTCTTCTCCTGCATCATCGATGTAGTCGCTGTAATACTTAATGGCGGCGCTGCGTTCATCCTCCGACAAAGGGAGCAACTCGTCGTTCAGCGCCTCTAAAAACTCCCGCTTAGTCATGTTTCAATTCCTCCATAAAACACAATGTCAATTTTTTTCTTATAATCTTCCCACTCAGAAAGGCTCTCATCCAGCCTTTGCCGCCCTGCTGGGGTGATTTTGTAGTACCGGCGGTTGCGCCCGCCAAATTCCTGATCATACGTTTGAAGGCATCCGTCTTTTTGTAAACGCCGCAACACAGGGTAAAGTGTTGATTCTGAAACTTCCATCACACTGCGCACGTCCTGCGTGATCTTGTACCCGTACGTACCCTCCCGTGCCGCCGCCGAAAGCACGATGGCGTCTAGCAAGGACGGCCCGGTATTGAAGGCCATATTGTTCACCTCTATGCTATATCGTTGTGTATATTATATTGCGTATAATATTGTTTGTCAATACAATATTGTATTTTTTCTTTTTTCTTTAGAAATGAAACGACTGTGCCCTGTGTTTCTCTTCAAAAAAAACACTGCCCGCGCAATGCACCGGCAGTGTTTTTACTTATAAAAACCCATTTACAATTTTTATTCTTTAAACGCCCATAGCCGCTGGCCCAAATAATTCATCGCGGTAAACAGCACCTGGGCCACGATCATGGCGATACGGCTAACGGTCTCTTTGGCAAGGGCCTGCACATAATTCTGTACAAACCACGGGACCAAAAATCTGGAAATGCTAAAGCTAAGCAGGTAGCACACGACAATAATAATCGAAAACCGCACGGCACTTTGCAATAGCGGGGCTTTGCTTTGAAACGAATATTTGCGGTTCAAAATAAAACTGGCAATACTGGTGAGCGCAAACATCAGCGCAGTAGAGCCCCAGTACCCAAGGGACGAAAACAGCAGCTGGCTGCCCACCATCGTGATGATGGTATTGCCCGCACCGATCAGCACAAAAAGCAGCAGGCTTCTGTCCCAAAAAAAGGCAAACAGTTTTTTCACGTTTACTCCACGACCTTTACACTTTCCATGATCTGCGGTTTTTGGGGCTTGTCGCCCCGCTCGGTCGGGGTTTCGGCAATGCGGTCTACCACGTCCATGCCCTCGACCACGTGGCCAAAGGCCGCATAGCTGCCATCAAGGTGCGGTGCGTCGTCGTGCATGATGAAAAACTGGCTGCCAGCCGAGTTGGGGCTTTGGCTGCGCGCCATCGAAATAACCCCGCGGGTATGTTTGATGGGGTTTTTGTGGCCATTGGCTGCAAACTCGCCCACAATACCATAGCCAGGGCCACCAGTGCCGGTGCCCAGCGGGCAGCCGCCCTGAATCATAAACCCGGGGATAATGCGGTGAAAGCCCAGCCCGTCATAAAAGCCCTCGCCCACCAGTTTTAAAAAGTTTTCCACAGTTTTGGGTGCCGCTGCGGCGTCCAGTTCTAATTTGATCTGCCCACCGTCTTGCATTGTAATTACGACCATAGGTAAAAATCCTTTCTTGTGGCCGGCTTGCCCGGCCCTTTTTGTTTTATTATCGCCCGCACAACAGCTACTTTTGTCTGCTGCGCAGGTAGTACTGGTATAGCCCATCCAGCAAAAGGTCTGGCTCATAGCGCACGTTATGCTTACAGCAGGCCACAACCTTGCGTGCCGCGCCGCCGGTGGCGACGATAGTTTTGATTTCGCCCAATTCTTCCGCAAACCGGTCGATCATACCGTCCAGCATGGCCGCGTTGCCAAACACCGCACCGCTTTTCATACTGTCGGCCGTGTTGCGGCCAATCGCTTTGGCCGGGGCCTCCAGCGAAATGCCGTGCAGCTGGCTGGTGTGCATTTTCAGTGCATCCTGCGCGATATAGACCCCCGGCATAATGGCCACACCCTGAATAGTGCCATCTCTGTCCATCGCCGTCATGGTGGTGGCGGTACCCATGTCAATAATGACACAGGGCATTTCATACCGGTTTTTTGCTGAAATCGCACTGGCAAGGATATCCGCCCCCAGCTCTGCCGGGTTGTCGATCTCAATTTTAACGCCGCTGGCGGTATCGTTTTTTAAAAACAGCATATTTACCGGCACAATGCGCCGCAGCGCCCCCGCAAGCAGCGAAGTAATACCCGGCACTACAGACGAGATCACCACGTCGGTCACAAGGCTTTTATCCACTTCATATAAATGCAGCAGCCCGCGGATTTCCACCGCAAACTGGTCGGCCTCCAGCTTGCGGTCGGTCGCAAACCGGGTCGAAAACACAAGGCTGCCGTTCTCGTAGCCGCCAAGCACAATGTTGGAATTCCCAATATCTACTGCAAGAACCATACTGTCCCCCTTACTGCCGGCCGGGCCGGCCCCCGTGGTGCAGCGCGCGTTAGCCCTTGTGCAGCACCTTGATGATCTCTCCCACATAGAGGCGGTGATAATCTTGCTCTGGGTAGTTTTTTTCGTCAACCGCAGGGTCAACAAAGCCCTGCTGCGCAAGGTTTTGCCGGTACTGCTTTTTGCAGATCAGCACAAGCTGTGCCTCTTCAAAATAGGGCACCTCGCCTGCAAATGCCGTTGTCAGGCCCGCCATTTGTATTTTATCTTCATCCCGCCCGCTCACGGTACCAAGGTAGGATAGCTGTTTGCGAAACCCATCCGCAAAAAAGCACAGCGAATAGCTGTCCTCTCGCTCAATAAATTCGCGCGTGTAGCGCTGCGGGCGCACAAAAATAAACGAGACCGGTTTGTTCCACAGCACCCCGACACCGCCCCAGGACGCTGTCATGGTATTGCATTTTTGGCGGTCACCCGCAGTGATCAACATCCAGTCGGTGCCAATCAGTTGAAACGCATTTTCGGGGATCTGTTTTGGGTCAATTTCAATAAAAGCCATGGCACGCCCCTCTCTTTTTGCCGGCGTTTCCTCGCCCGCGCACAGGCAATCCATCGTTTTGTGACATAGTTTTATTATACACGAAAGTTCACACAATGAGTAGTGTTTTATTGCATGGGGCCGCCCGCAACCTGTTTTTATACGTACATGGGCTTTATTTTACACCACCCACACTAATTTTGTTCATTTTGCGCCAGCGCATTGCCCTGCCCGTCATAGACCGGTTGGGTGTCAAAATAGTCACAAATGGCAAGGTAATAGCGGGCCGCCACCACCCGGCAACCCTGCGCAGTGCCAAACGCAGCTACATCCTGCTCGCTTGTGATAAAGCACTGCTCGGCAAGCACCGCAGGGCAGCCTGCCCCTTCCAGCACGCCAAAGCTGCTATCGGCTGTGTCTTCGCTGTCCGCTGAGGGGTCCAGAATCTTTTTCTCATAGCTGCCGTCGGCAGTCTCTACATAGTAAGCATACCGCACACCATTCTCCCCGCGCAGCGTACTGCCGGCGGCGCTCATTTGCTGGCCCAGTAAACGGGCAAATTTCAGGCTTTCGTCATGGTTTTGGCGCCCCGGCGGTAACGGGTAACATTCAAACCCACTGGCGGTGCCCGTCTCTTCTGCATTACCGTGCACCGAAAGCAGCAGGTCCGCCCGCGCATGGCGCGCGGCGGTTGCCCGCTCGTTAATGCCCATGCCCTCGCCATAAGGGCGGCACAGCACCGGGGTGTAATGGGCGTCAGCCGCAAGCATTTCTTCCAGCGCGCGCACGGTGGCCTCTGTCAAATCAACTTCATTCAACAAGCCGGTGGCGCCAAGGTCCGCACCACCGTGCCCGGCGTCCAGCGCAATGGTATAATGCCCCGGCACCTTGGGCACTAGCCCACGCCAGGCGCCGCCCATAAAAAACACCCCCACGCCCACACACAATACCAAACCCAGCAACACCCTGCCGGGGTGCCGTTTTTTCTTTCTGCGCCGCCTGCGCCGCACCTGCTGCGGGGGGGCAGGCGCGCGGTAGACCGTGCGCTGCCCAGCCTCCCGGTAGGGGCTGCGCGGCGGTTCTTGCCGATTCTGCAATCCATTCGCCTTCTCTGCACTGTATTTCTACCTTTACCATAGAAACTACTCAGCAGTGCCATTCTTTTCACTTTTTTCGTTTTTTTTAAGAATTCTTAATTTGCAGGCTTGGGTGGCCTTTGTTTTCTGTCGTTTTAATTCTATTTCCCCAATAAAAAACCGGCGCAGGGCAAAAGCCCGGCGCAGGTTTTTTATTATTTTATTAAATTATGCGGTTACAACACTTTGCTGAGGAAGTCTTTGAGGCGTGGGTTTTTGGGGTTCGCAAAAAACGCCTGCGGCTCGTTTTCTTCCATAATCACACCGTCATCCATAAACACCACGCGGTTTGCCGCTTCGCGCGCAAAGCCCATTTCGTGGGTCACTACGATCATCGTCATACCCTCGTGTGCCAAATCGCGTATCACGTCCAGCACTTCGCGCACCATTTCCGGGTCCAGTGCGCTGGTGGGCTCGTCAAACAGCATAATATCCGGTTTCATGGCAAGGCAACGCACAATGGCCACACGCTGTTTTTGGCCGCCAGAAAGCTTAATGGGGTATTCTTTCGCTTTATCAGAAAGGCCAACACGGACAAGCAACTCCATTGCCTGGTTTTCAGCTTCTTCTTTCGAGACACCCAGCACTTTAATGGGGCCGGCGGTGATATTGTCAATCACGGTCATATTATTGAACAGGTTAAAGTTTTGGAACACCATACCAATCTTCTGGCGCATTTTGTCCAGGTCTACCTTTTTGCCGGTCAAATCCATCCCTTCAAAAATCACCTGCCCCGCCGTCGGGGTCTCCAGTTGGTTGATGCAGCGGATGAAAGTCGACTTACCACTGCCGGACGGCCCAATAACCGCCAGCACATCCCCCTGGTGCACATCAATGCTGATGCCTTTTAGCACCTGCAACTTGCCGAATTGCTTTTCGAGGTTTTTGATCTCAATCAAAGTTTTACCTTGTGACACTCTTGTTCATCCTCCTCTCCAGCATGGCAACCAGTTTGGAAACCGGGAACACCAGAATAAAGTACATGCAGGCCGCAATGACATACGTTTCCACATAAACGTACCCAATGCTTGCCACATCTCCACTGCGGAACATGATCTCGTGAATACCGCACATGCCCAGCACGCTGGTCTCTTTGATGACTGTGACAAACTCGTTGGCCACGGCGGGCAGGATGTTGCGCACTGCCTGCGGCAAAACAACATACCGCATCGCCTTGCCCTTACTCATACCAATGCTGCGTGCGGCCTCCATCTGGCCGGCATCCACCGCGCCGATGCCACCGCGGATCACCTCGGACATATACGCGCCGGAGTTCATGCCCACGGCAATCATGCCCCAGAAAAACGCATTCAGCTCTGTGGGCTGCAATTTCCACCCCAAGCTAAGCGTACCGTAATAGATGATCATCACCTGCACCAGCAACGGGGTGGCACGCACGATATCGATGTACAGGCTGCAAATGCCTTTTACAACTCTCAGGCGGCTCATTTTGCCAAAGGCAAACAGCAACCCCAGCAGCGTACCCATCAGCACGGCAAAAAACGAGATGTACAAGGTGGTTTTCAGGCCGTCAAAGAAAAACTTGTGGTATCTTTCAAAGACTTGAATTAACCTCGTAAACGAGAAAAAGCCACTCAAAACGATTCCTCCTGCCCGGCAGTGCCGGTTTTTTTAGGCTCAAAAACGCAGGGGAAGCGTAGCATGGACTTCCCCTGCGTTCTGATATTACAATGTTTTTGGCAAATTAGTCAAGGCCCATTTCTTCCGCCTGTGCTTTCGCTTCCACGAACCACTTGTCAAGGTCGCCACTGTCTTTGTACTTCTTGATCTCAGCGTTCAAGTAATCCATCAGGTCGGTGTTGCCCTTCATCACTGCGGCAGACGAACCAGCCTCGGTGGGGTCAATGACAACTTCTACCTTTGCAACCGCAAGGTCGGGGTTCTGCTTGACATACTGCTCGGCGGAGATGGCATCCACCAACACCGCAACCACGTTACCGGCTTTCAGCTCTTGCACTGCCTGCGGCACTTTGGGCAGCAGGGTCAGCTTAGAATCCGCGAACTGGCTCTCTGCCAAGGTCTGCTGCAAAGCACCCTTCTGGGCGGCAATCGGCAAGTCTTTCAGGCTGGCTGCGTCGGTGTACTTGTCAATATCGGTGGCTTTTACCAGCATTGCCTGGCCGCCGTTGTTGTAGAAATCGCTCATGTCAACGCTTTCTTTACGCTCTGCGGTGGGGGTCAGGCCCGCCATTGCAATGTCGGCCGCACCAGACTGCACTGCCGGGATGACCGCGGTAAACTCGATGTCCATAATCTCCAGCTTTACGCCAAGATCGTCGGCCAGGGCCTGCATCAGCTTGGGCTCAAGGCCGATAATGTTGCCGTCCAGGTCTTTAAATGCAAACGGTGCATACTGGCTTTCGGTGGCAATGGTCAGCACGCCTTTGGCCTTGATGGCCTCAACGGTGTGCTCGTCCAGCTTGCCGGCAGGGACTGCCTCGCTGGAAGAAGCCGCAGACGAGGCCGCAGACGAAGCTGCCGGGGTGCTGCTGGCCGGTGCGGCCGAAGAAGAGCTGCCGCCACAAGCGACGAGGGAAAGCGCCATAAGCGCTGCAAGGCTAAACGCCAAAAACTTTTTCATACTATTTCCTCCGTATCGTTCACAAACTGTTTTGTATTTGTTGTCTGTGCTAACAGTATAGTTGTATATTTATGCTTTGTCAATGCATATTTATTCAAATCGTCGGTTTGACGGATTTTTCTTGTTACGGTTTTTCATTTTGTGCAGTTTCACCATTCTTGCACAAAAACAAGCGGCCTTTGTGCCCGTTGCCCTTTGGCTTGCACCACGCGGGCGGCAGTTTTGGCATGGCCTTTACAACCTTTTGCCACCGTGCGGCACCGTATGCATTTTACTATCATACCCTTTTATAACAGCTTTAAAGGGGTAAGCGGCCCTGCCCGCTATTTACCGTGCACCCGCTGTGTTTTATGGTAAGGTGTGCTACTTTGCCCTGTTATTGTAATATAAAAGCACCTGCCGCAGTTTGCGCAAGGGTAGCCCACTATTTTACGCAAAACGGGCAAAACATCTTGACACCCGCCGGGCAGATGTGCTACTATAACTAAGCGCCGATTTGTGGAAAGGTGTCCGAGCGGTTGAAGGAACCGGTCTTGAAAACCGGCGACTCGTAAGAGTCCGTGGGTTCGAATCCCACCCTTTCCGCCAATGATTTTCTGCACCCGGTGTGTTACAATAGAATAGTCAAGTTCACTTTGACACAGCATGGAGAAGTACTCAAGCTGGCCGAAGAGGCGCCCCTGCTAAGGGCGTAGGCCGGGAAACCGGCGCGAGGGTTCGAATCCCTCCTTCTCCGCCATAATTTATTCCCAAAAAAGATGTCCTGCGGTGAAAACCGCAGGACATCAAGCTTTTTGGGACTTTTTTTGCCCGATTTTGCCCGTCAAAAATAATTGCATTTTTGGTGATGTCTTTCGTTGATTTCGGCCCTGTCCGTGTATTCGAACTCACACAACTCCCTATCCGGCGGGAAATCCACCTATAATGGACCTGCAATCTCACCTAAATGCGCACGAGCGTCCCTAAATTTAAATAAATAAGTTGTTCGCTTTTCAGCCGAGGTTTTAGAAATAAGACCCCGGCATTTTTATTTTTACAGGAGGTCAGTTATATGGACAGAAAATACTTTAATGAACTCGCCCGCATTTTCACTCAACAAGGAATCCCATCTGCGCTCCAGCGAGAGGACAATCTCACCATCCTGCTTGACGGTCAACCCGCTTGCCATGTCAGTGCGAAAAGCCAAATGTACGTTGCACCTGGAGATCTGAGGACTCTGGAAGCCGATGAACTCTACCATAAGACAGCGCCAGTTGCCGAAATGGTCAGAGAATATATGACGGCGATAGAAAAGGCACCTCTCCTCAAGGCAAGGGATTTGGATGAGGATCTCCGATTGCTTGCCGAGTATAACGGCATCGTCCTGGCCGGGAGGGAAGCCGAAAAAGGCTGCGGATATAAATTTGTCACATGGCAGCGCGACTACGACGGCACCGGCTTGGGACAGGGCCACTACTACATTGACGACTACACTGCTGCTAAGGAAGACTTCGCCGAACGCGCCGGACTAGTTCCGCGAGACCGATTGTTTACAGATCAGCAGCTCACGGAAATGTACCGAGGCTTACAGAACATGCTGAATTCCGAACACGAGCTGACATATGAGCAGGAAAAACTGATTGAGAAAACAGCATCGCAAATTGAGTACGCTGTCCCGGATATTCAGGACAAGTCCGAGCAAATAAAAGGCATGACGCAAGAAATCAATATGTAGGCAGCTTAGGCCGGAGAAGCAGAGTGCGGGATACGCCTCTATTCTCCGGCTTTTTTTGTTTTCAGGAAAGGAAAAAGCTATGTTAGTACGATATCGCAGAAATAGAAATATTGCCTATTACGACTCGGAAAGCCTCGTAACAGTCGGCAGACCCGAGCCGCCTGAATCTTTACGTCGTCCATTTTCAAGTTGCGGCCAATGCCCCTATCCCTCCCACGGCTTTCAGTGCTACACCGCCGAGAGCGACTGCTTGAAAACCCACCTTGAGAAATTTGAAAGCAGAAGAAAGACGGTGAAAACATGATACAAACGTTACTATCCAACCGCAACCAGCCGGATATGCCTCCCATACTGGTCTGCTTCCCCATTGGGGATTATGCAGCAATTTACGAAAACCTCCAGTCAATCGGCATCGGAAGTATCGCCGTGCGGGATTGCTTTGTCTCAGAGCTTGGCGGTGATTACCCCATTCTCAAACGCTTGGAAGAAACAGAAATCAACGTGGATGAGCTGGACTATCTCGCCAAACGGCTGGAGAGCTTCGACAAATACGAGCTCGCCCAATTCCAAGGCGTGGTCGTCAACCGGGATTTTTCCAATATGACAGATCTCATCAACCTGACCTTTTGCTGCCAGGGCGTCACTATCATTCAGGATTTTACTGATCTGACTGCTACCGGCCGGAAACATTATATGAACCTTCACGGGGGACTGACAGAGGATGATCTCAAATCAGTAGACTTCCGCAAGACTGCCCTTTCCCTTCTGTTGAATGAGGAAGGAACCGTCACGCCTTACGGTGTGGTCTATGAAAATGGCATGGAGCTGGAGCTTTACTATGATGGACTGTATTTCCCTGATTACCGGTATAACGGCGACACTTTGCTGACCGTGGCGGTCACAGACCGAAGCCTCCCGGAAGATACCAGGGACATCGCATGGCTGTACCTGCCGGCGGAGGACTGTCAGATTGAACGCGCCCTGCTGCGCGCGGGAATCCAGAATGAGGGTATGCGGCTGCAATATATTGACAGCGAACTGCCTGCCACGCTGATTGACCTGATGGGCACGGAAGAAAATCTCTACGAGCTAAACAGTCTGTGCGCACGCTTTCAGGAACTGGATTGCGGCTGTCGTCAGAAAGCGGAAGCGGCACTTCAAATGGCATCCCCAGCCGATCTTACCCAGGCACGGAAACTATTAAGCCAGCTTGACCTTTTTGATTTTGTTCCCGATGTGCACAGCCTTGAGGACTATGGGCGTCATATGATCACGGAGTCAAGCCATTATGAGTATGATGGCGAGCTTGACCGCTATTACGATTTCAAAAAATACGGTGAGGAACGGACCGCACAGGAAGACGGTATGTTCGTGCCGACCGGCTATGTCAGCTATCACGGCTTTGTCTCCATCGAGGAAGTCATGGCGGGAATCGAAACAGAATGTATGAATATGACGATGGGAGGAATGTAAATGAACCAGCATCCGAAATGGGTGGAATTCATGCGGGAGCAGTTTCTGCCCGGCACCCGAATCCGGCTGATCGAAATGAAAGATCCCTATTCCCCTGTGCCGCCCGGCACGGAGGGCACCCTCGACTTTGTCGACGATCAGTGCCAGCTCCAGATGACTTGGAATAACGGCCGCACCCTCGCGCTCATCCCCGGCGAGGATCGGTTCTCCGTCATTCCGCAACCGCTCCAGACCCTCAAGCTGTACATGCCGCTCACCGTCACTACTTATGAGCGGAACAGATGGGGCGACCTTAAAGACGAGCCGATTGAGCTCGATGACCGAAGCGTCCTTGGATATGCGGACAATATCCTCGCCGCCATTCTGAGAGAGCACAAACCGGAGAAAACCGAACGCGGTCTCATGGAATATTACAGCGAAGACGACATCGTGAACCAGAAGGTGCAGTCCTATGCGTTCACCGCGGAGCGTGTTCACGGCAGGCTGATGGGCGTGGCCGAATGCCGCGTTCGGGGCGAACTGACGGCGGACGAGCTGGAGCTGCTCAAGGAAAACATCTCCGGGCAGGCATCTGATGGCGTAGGAGAAGGGCTGGAACAGCGCCCTATCAAAACGCCGGACGGTGAGATCTATGTCCACCTCTGGAGCAGCGATAAAAGCTGGAGCATCATGACGCGGGACGAGTTGGAGCAAAGCCAGCAGATGGGAGGAATAAAATTTGAATAAGTTGTTTGAGCTTGAAATCAGCCGACCCGGTTCGTTTGGCGCCAACACAGCCGCGAGCCTCACCCTGCCCGCCACGCCTTACGAAATTCTGGACGCGCTGGATCGGGCCCGTGTGACCGACGACCGCGTCATCTATTCCTCGGAAATTCTCAGCTGCGAACTGGACTATCTGCCGCAGTTTATAAGCCCCAGCGTTAACCTGTATGAGCTGAACCATCTGGCCCAAAGGTTGTCGGCACTCAGCGAATGGGAGCTGGACTGCTTCGAAGGCATGGTGATGATGGACACCCTAAAGACCAATTACGCGCCCATCCCCGTTGACCGTCTCATCAACATGACCCGCAGCACAGCGGACTGCCAGATCGCTTATGAAGCCCGCGACGACGAAACGCTCGGAAAATTCTATGCCGACAACGGCTTTGTTCCCGAACTGGAGCAGCTTCCTGAAAGCGTTTTTGCGTGGCTGGACTACGGCAAAATCGGCAAGGAAATGCGCGAGGGCGAGGGCGGCGTGTTCACGCCCCATGGTTACGTGGTGCAAAACGTCGAGCTTCAAGAGGTTTACCGGAGCGACGGCGCAGAGCCTTGCGCATCCGAGTCGGAAAATGAAATGATGAAAATGAAAGACAACCCATACCCCTATCCGTGGAGGGAACTTCCCGGCTCCATTGAGGAAATGCTATTTCTTGCCGAACGCATGGAAACGCTGTCGGTCAGAGAGGGTTACCTGCTGGAGGGTGCTTCGCAACTCCATTCTATTGAGAATTCTGCCGACCTTATCTGCCTAACCGATCAGCTCGACAGCTTTGCCCTGTGTTACGGCGCGACGGACGACGAAGCCCTCGGCAAGTATGCCGCCGAATACCGTGAGAAGGCCTCTCCCGATCTGATACCCTTCCTCAAGCTGGCGCAGTGGGGACGCGAGTTCCGGGAACAGCACAACGGTGCTTTTTCCTCGGGCGGCTTTGTGGAGCAGGTTTTTCCGCTTCGGCAGGTAGACCTTGCACGACTGACGGGCGGTAACGCCGTCCTGAGGCTCAGGCTTGCTTCCGACAGTCACCCGAACGGTCTGTGGATGAAGCTTCCCGACTATGAGGCAAACACAAACGAGCCGGACGAACTTGAAGTCACCCTGCGGGAGCTTGGCGTGACGGATTGGGAGCAGGCGGTCTTATTGGAAGCGCGGTGCTGCCTCGACAATATAACGAACCTTTCTGACCAGTACGATTCCCTCCGGCAGGTCATTGAGGACGGCAATAACCTCGGCTATGTGCTGGAGGAACAAGGTCAGGGGATGTTCTGCTTCGAGGAACGCTTCCGGTCGGCGATGGAGTTGGAGGGCTGCACGCGGCTGGTTCACGCGCTGGATATCTCACAAAACCTCGGCTGTTATGATTTCATGCCAACAGAGCGGCATTGGCAGCGGTTCGGGAAGGAGTTGGCACAAAGGAACAATATCATCAAACCCGACAGTGCGGCAGGAATGTATTTTGATTCCGCCGCCTACTGCAAGGCGGAAATCGAGCGGTTCGGGCTCCGGCCCTGTGCTCACGGGTACATCGCTAGAAACGATCTGGAATTCGTCTATGACTTCAGCAGTCCGCCACTGACTGGACCGGAGCTGACGATGTGATTTGTCGGTATTGGGTATAGCTATTCCCGTCGGAGTGTGGCATTGTATTGTGCTTGAAGGAGGTGAGCAAATGGATGAAAAGACCAGGGAGCTTCTGGAGCAGGGCTTCGCAGAACGGGCACAGCTCGCCTTTACCGCAATGCGCGAAGCCGATCCGGTTGCGGACGCGCTGGTGAAGGACACCGCGGAGCTGAGCATACAGGTGGAGCGCAGCGACGGGATCACGGAGGAGGCGAAAGTCTTGGTGCAGCAATACCTGTCCGCGACGGGGGAGGTGGACAGCGCGTTTCAAAAGTATCTCTACATTCAGGGCGCCAGAGACTGCGTGGAACTGCTCCGCGCGCTTGGCGTAATCCGATAGCACGGACGAAAATCCGTGCATATTTTTTAAGTAAAAGCGGGGCCGTTTTCCCAAAATGACGGCGGCCCTGCTTTTTTTGTGTCCTTTTTCGGGAAAACGCCCCGGAAAAGGAGGTGTCCTATGACGGACAGGAAAATTGCCGAGGCGCTCAAGCGTCTCCACACGGGCGAGTGCCGGGCGATATCCAGCCGTGAGCTTGCAGCCGCGTTCGGCATCAGCGGCAGAGCGCTGCGCGATATCGTCAACCGATTGCGGGAGGCGGGCATACCCATCTGCAGCTCCGATTACGGCTATTTTTACGCCGAGAACGAGCAGGAGCTGAACCGAACCATCCGTCAGCTGAGCAGCCGCATACAAAAGATCGCCATAGCCCGTCGCGGCCTCATCAAGGCACGGACTCTTTTTGCGGACGACGGGCAGACACGCCTGCCGCTGGAAGGAGGCGACGTCTTCTGAACAGCTTTATGTCCTGGATCGGCGGCAAAAAATCTTTGCGCGAGGTGATCGTCGCCCTATTCCCTCTATATTACGAGCGATACATTGAGGTATTCGGAGGTGGCGGCTGGGTGCTGTTTCACAAGCCGCCCGGCAACGATTTTGAGGTCTACAACGATTTCAACAGTCTGCTAACAAACCTGTACCGCTGCGTCCGGGAAAAGCCGCGAGAACTGATGGAAGCCCTGCGGTTTGTTCTCAATTCCCGCGAGGATTTTGATTTGGTCAAAAACACCCTCGCCCACGACAGCCCCGCAAGCGATGTACAGCGGGCGGCGTGGTTTTATCAGCTCATCCGCTACAGCTACGCCTCGGGGCTGACCAGTTACGGCAGCCAACCCCACGATATTCGCTCCAACTTCCCACTCATCGAACAGGCCCACCGGCGCCTTGCAAGGGTGGTGATCGAAAACAAGGACTGCGTCCAGCTGATCAGGCAGTACGACCGTCCTGTCAGCTTTTTTTACTGTGATCCGCCTTACTTTGAAACCGAGAGCTACTACAAAAACGTGGGCGAGGACGGTTTCCAAAAAAAGGACCACATCCGGCTTCGGGACGCCCTGCTCAAAATAGACGGGAAATTCCTGCTGTCCTACAACGACTGCGAATTTATTAGGGAGCTGTACGATGCGCCGGGCATTCAGATCGAAGCCTTTACCAGGATCAACAACATCAAGCAGCGGTATGAAAACGGCGCCCAATTCCCCGAAATCCTCATCGCCAATTACGACATGTGGGAGCGGAGCCGTGCCGAGCCCACGCAAATGAATCTTTTCGAGCTGCCGGGCAGCGAAAATTTTTAAGGAGGACGAAAACCATATGAAAAACGACACATATCCCGAAATAATGCTTCCCGAGCGCGCCTGCGAGCTGTGCGGCTTTACCAGAGAGGATAAACTGGCGCTTCACGCAGCCGAGGATACCCTCGTCATTCTCAAGGAGCAAATGACAGCGATAGAGATTGTGCATGTGATTGGCATGCTCAGCGAAATGGCCTCCGATCTGACCGCAGCGCTTGCCAAAGTCTGTGGCGTGTGCAACAACTGCGGCGACGAGGATGACGGCTCCCACGATGGCTGTGGTAAAAACGGCCCTGTCGAATGGGTGACAAACTGCTCCCTCTGCCGGGACCTTTTGGATGACAGCCAGAATATCCATATCCCCGATTATCTTCTGGCGGAGGCCGGGATCTCCGGCAGCGCCAAGTTTGAAGCTTACGCAGACAGGGACAGTGGCGAGATCACGGTCGCGGAAGCGGAAAATCAGTACGACATCTCCGACGTTCCACCCGGCATCCTCTCGGTGCTGGCGCAGAGTGGTATCTGCCTTGCGGAGCTTGACGAGCTGATCATGCTGGAGGAAATCGTCTATGGAAAATGAGTTTTCTTATCTTTACCCCTATTCTCGAGAGGAAGCCAAGCGTCTGAAACAGATCGACCTGTGGCGGGACAGCCGCAAGGAAAATATCGCCTGCAAAAATGCCATAGAGGGCGCCATACGCCGGGACTTTGACGGGATGCGCCTGAAGGTCGAATGCGCCGAGAGCGTCCTTGCAGCATACGGCTACAAACGCGTGAGCTGGGTACTGGCAAACACCGTCCAGCAGAAGGATTGGGACGGGCGCTTTTCCCGCGAGAACAAGGAATGGGCGAAGCGCACCTATATTCCGCCCGACAAGGACAGCGCCATGGATCAAAACTACAATCTGGACTTTGTGGCGGACAGCCATCCCGCCGTGCTGGATGGCTTCGTGAACCAATACCGCCGCGCGTATCAGGCGCTGGGGTTGTTCGACCACACCCACTGCGAACCGGATTCCGGAGATCTGGACTACGAGGGAAAGGTAGTGGTGCTCTCGCCGCGTACCTTAAAGGAAAGCTGTTGGAGTCCGCAGGATCAGCTTTGGTTGGCGACCGGAGGTTTCGGCTGTGGCCCTGACTCTTCCGGCAGGGCGGTGTTCGCCACCTGTCTCGCTGACGGAGAGAAAACCCGTTGGAACCGCACGGATTTCGTCGGCGTTCTCAAAGAATCGCTCCTGCCCGATTGGGCACAGGAAAGGCTGTCCGAGCTGCAGGAACAGAAACAGGGTGGCTCCGGCATGGGAGGCATGGAAATGAAGTGACGGAGGTGAGAGCATGCCGGGCATGACGCTCGAAAGCGGCTTGATTTCCTACTATGGAAACCCTGCCGGATACACAGAAAAAAACAAGGCCGTGGTCGACCGCATCTTTCAATGCGGCGAGCTGACCGCCTGGCTGCAAGGCCGGGGGCTGGCCGCTGTGTGGACAGACGGCGTAATGGAACGGCTCCTCGCGGGAGAGCGGCCGGGCGGTGCCGAATACGTCGCTCCGCTGAAGAATGTCCGCGTCTGGCAGCTTGACCCCCAGGTCGACGTGCGGATGAAATTCATCGGCTACGCGGATATGCTCCGGCAGTTCGGCGAGCCGTGCCCGGAGGATTACCGGATCGCTTACGAGGGGCAGATGGATACTAATGATCCGGAGTGCATCTACGAGCGGTTCAGTGCCCGGCAGCCTTCCGGCTTCTCCGGCCATCTTTTATCGATGTCCGACGTGATCGAGCTGTATGACGCGGACGGCAACGAATTCTACTATGTGGACCGTTCCGCTTTTCAACGCATCGGCTTTGAGCCGCGGGAACAGCTTCAAACAATGAATATGGGCATGTGAGACGGCTGAGGCTGTCTTTTTTCACCCTGAAAAATATGAAAGGAGAGCAAAACTATGTCAAAAAATGTGAAAGAGACCAACCCCAAGTACGAGGTAAAAATCCACTCCATCCACCCGGAGGGCACCCTGCGGGCCACCGCGTCGGTAAATATCTATGGGGATTTCGCCGTTCGCGGCGTGAAGGTGATGGACGGCACCAAGGGGATATTTGTGTCCATGCCCAGCTACAAGGCGGGCAACGGCGAGTATAAGGACATCTGCTTCCCTTGTACCAAGGAGGCCAAGGCCGAGTTTGACAACGCCGTGATTTCCGCGTATCAGCAGACGCTGGCACAGGGACAGACGGCGGCGCGGCATCAGGAAGCCTCGACTCCCGCGCAGGAACAGGGCCAGCCCGCCATGGGCGGGATGTAGGAGAAAAAGTCTATGAAAGAGAAAATAAAAAGATCACTCAGCCTCCTCCTCTCTGTATGCCTTGTGCTGTCCCTGTTTATAGGAAACGCCTACGCCGCAGGCAAGACCTTCCCGGACAGCGCAGGGCATTGGGCGGAGGATATCATCAACACCCTCGCGGATAAGGGCGTCATCGCCGGCTTTCCCGACGGAACAGTCAGGCCGGACTGCATTATCACGCGGGGAGAATTCGCGGCTCTGCTCGTCCGGTACATGGAAATTAATACGGCGGGGGCTGAGAAGAAAACGCCGGCCTTTGCCGATATTGAAGGATGCTGGTCAGAGACGAACATTGAAGCCCTTGCGGACGCCGGCATCATAGACCCCGCCGATTATGGCGGCGTCTTTAAGCCGAACGAACCGATTACAAGGCTCGAGATCATCAGAATGATGGTTCGCGCGGTCAATAAGGGCAGCGCAGCGGAACGCTACACCGGAAGCACCGTCTTCGCGGACGACAGTACGCTTGCCGCTTCCGATAAGGGCTACGTCTACTATGCCAATTATTACGGCCTTGTGACCGGCTTTCCCGACAACACGATCCGGCCCGATAACAAGAGCACCCGCGCCGAAGCCTTTGCTCTGCTGGTCAGGCGGGATGACGCGCTGGAGAAAATTCGGCAGGAATCCAGCGGAGGCTCTTCATATATACCAGCACCGCAGTTCAGCTTCACACTGCCGGAGAGCGCCTATGCCGGGGACGAAATCAACATCGTTCCCACAAGCGCCTATGTCAGCGGCGTAACGTGGTCGGCCCAAAAGAATGGCCTGCCCGCCGACCTATCCGAGTTGTTTAACGGAACGCTTTCCGCAAGCGGCGGCACGGTGAAGCCGACACAAACGGGAAAGCTCACCCTGATCGCAACTGCCGAAAACAGCCGTGGCTTGGCGGTAACCTATGAGCAGACCATTGCCGTTTATCCCGTGGTGACCGCCGCTCTGACGCTGCCCGAAACCGCTCATACCGACACCGCTGTAGTCGTTGATCTTGCGACCGGGAACCTCGGGAATAACCCGGTGGTATGGTCGGTCAGCAGGGACGGCGAAGCTGTCGACCTGTCCGAAGCCATAAGCGGTGAGCTGACCGCCTCGGGCGGTACTGTACACTTCCTGTCAGAAGGCGATTATACCCTGACGGCAAGCATCACCGACGAGCTGGGCAAAACCGTCACGGCCAGCGCTTACGTCACTGTTTACCCGGTGGCCGAGATGAAGTTATCTCTGCCCGCGATCACCCATACCGATACGGCAGTCAGTGCAAATACGGAAGCAAAGAACGCCGAGGGACTCGTGATAATCTATACGCTGACCCGAAACGGTGAGGCCGTGGAAATATCGGATTTCATTGAGGGCAATCCAGACAGCGGAAACATCCGCTTCAAGGATAAGGGCGTGTATACTCTAACCGCTTCAATTACCGATTTCACCGATCGGGTATTCTCGGATACCGCGGACATTACAGTCTATCCCGTGGGCTCGGCGGGCTTTTATCTGCCCGAAATCTTCCACACGGATAAAACAGTCGCCGTGGAAGCCGTATTCGGCGAGATCGGCAGCCACACCGCCAAGTGGTCTCTGACCCGTGACGGCAAGGAGGTCTCTCTCGCAAGCGACGCCGAGGGTTCACTGAGCAATAGCGGCGGCACGCTGCGTTTTTATATAAAGGGCTCCTATGTCCTCAAAGTCGAGTTTACCGACGGCGGCGGCCGGACCTACAGCTACGAGCAGGGTTTCACGGTTTATCCCGTTCCCATCGTCAGCTGCAGTCTGCCGGAATACACCCACACCGACAGCGTGATCACGGTCAATACCGACACGACGGAGCTGAACGGTCTCACGGTGGAATGGCTTGTCGACAACACCTACGGATTTCAGGACTGGTCCACCTATGTGGACGGCAGCCTTAATAATGGGGGCGGAACCATCCACTTCAAGCGCGTCGGAGTTTACGAGCTGGTGGCAAGAGTCACCGATGAAACCGGCCGCGTCTTTTTGTTCGAGGCTGGAGGAAAGTGCGAGGTGCTTCCTGTGCTGACCATCGGCTTTGATCTACCCAATCTGGCCTACACCGACACCGTCCTCGACCTGCGTACCCACGGCAACAACAACGTCCTGCCGGTCGAGTGGTCGGTAACCCGCGACGGCAAGAGTGTTCCTCTCACCGAAGCCACCTCGGGAAGTCTGAATGCCCAAGGCGGAAAGCTCACCTTTCTCTCGGAGGGCGAATACGTCCTGACCGCGTCCCTGACCGATTATTTGGGACGCAGCTACACCAACAGCGAGAGCATCCGCATTCTGCCGGTCATACAATACGCCTTTACCATACCGCAGGCTGTCCATTATGGAACGGAATTCACGGTTGGCGCAAGAGATGTACGGAATTTCGGCACCAACGTTGTGGTATGGGCACTCCTAAAAGACGGCGAACCGGCGCAGTATGCCGGTACGCTGGGCGCTGATGGTGGCACAATCTCCATCCATGATACTGGAACCTTTACCATGACCGCCGCCATCACCGACAGCGCCGGCCGTGTAACCTCTCATTCCGACAGCATCACCGTCACAAACACCGCGCCGAACGCGCCCACGGTAACTGCCGAGCAGACCAGGACAGTCAAGGACGGCAAATTCCTGGTGCACATCTCAGCCATCGCAATTGATCCTGACGGGGACGCTGTGGCCTTGGAATATGAGGGCATGGAGCCGGACGGCTATTATTCTGTCAGTGCGCACACGATTAAAGTCCGCGCGCACGATGCCGCAGGTGAATACTCCGAATGGACGGAAAAAACCTTCACTGTAACAAATACCAGTCCGACCGTCGCCCTGACAGCCGCACCGACCAGAACAGTCAAGGCTGGCATGTTCCTTGTAAACGTCAGCGCCGTCGCGACTGATGCGGACGGCGATCCAACAACCCTCGAATGGGACGGCATGACCGCCGACAGCTATTATTCAGTTGGTTCGCATACGATCAAGGTTCGCGCCAGAGATGCCGCGGGCGCCTGTTCGGAATGGACGGAAGCGACCGTTACCGTGACAAACGCCAGCCCGACCGTCATTCTGACGGCGACACAGACACGAACAGTAAAGGACGGAAAGTTCCTTGTAAACATCAGTGCCGTCGCAACCGACGCGGACGGCGATTCGACCACCCTGGAGTGGGACGGCCGGACCGCGGATGACTACTATACACCCGGAACGAACACCGTGAAGGTTCGGGCAATCGACGCTGCCGGAACGCATTCAGGATGGGCTCTCCAGACCTTCACCATAGCAAGCTCTGCGCCCACCGTAACTGTGACGGCGACGCCCACGAGAACTGTCAAAGATGGATTGTTCCTTGTGAATATATCCGCGACCTCCTTTGACGCTGAGGGCGATGCGACCACGCTGGAGTGGGCGGATACAACCGCAGATAGCTACTATGCAGCGGGAACCCACACAATCCGTGTCCGCGCAAGGGACACCACCGGCATGTACTCGGAATGGCTGGAGAATACCTTCAAGGTCGTTAACTCCGCGCCCACAACCCCCGTCATCAGCAGGACACCCAACGGCAACAGCGTAGCGCCGGGAACGGCCGTAACCATCACCGCCGCCAGCACCGACCCGGATGGCGATCCCATCACTTTCGTGTGGGAAGGACGAAACGCCGAGACGCAGACCTATCCGTTAGGTAAGAACATCGTCAAGGTGAAAGCGGTCGACACGTCAGGTACTGAGTCCCCTTGGGCGGCCATTGTGTTTTTTGTGTCTGACTCGACGAACGGCGGCGGCATGACTTTGACCGGTCCCGAGTCCGTGATCCTGGAAAATGGACTGGAGGGCGCCACAATTACCAATTACACCTTTACCGTGCCTCCTGTGGACGGTCATTCCGGCAGTGATTACGGGCGTGTCCGCGGCTACAATGTGCTCACCGGCCAGTGGGATCAGCTTGACTATCAAACGACCACGAACGGCATCACCTTTAGCCGGACACTGACGGCCGGCGTGTACAGCAAGCTGGAGTTTTATTACTATACCAATCATCAATGCATGTATAACAAATCCAACATCACTTACTCGGTGACCTATTATTTTGATTAAATATATCAGGAGGAATTTCATCATGAAAAATCTGTTTAACAGACTCAGCAGCAAGGCCCGCAGAGCAAAAGACACCGTCCGCAACGCCATTACAAACAAGCGCGCGGAGGGCTATGTGGATACCGCCGTGAAAATCCTGATGGCTGTGGTCATCGGGGCTCTGCTGCTGGCAGGGCTGTACGCTCTCTTCGGCCAAACGATTTTGCCGACACTGACGCAAAAAATCAAGGAAATGTTCAACTATGCAGGCTGAGGGCGTCGCGCAGGCGACGCTTTTTTGTGCTCTGCTTTTGGTGGCTTCGGTCTGGGATATGCAAAAAAGGATTATCCCCGACACACTGAACGCCCTCATTTTCTGCACCGGCTTGCTGACGTTTACTCCGGTTAAGTCGACGGGCGTCCTGCTGGGCCTGCCACTTCTCATTGCCGCTCTGCTGAAGGAGGGCGGCATGGGCGGGGGGGATATCAAGCTCGCCGCCGCCTCGGGCTTCGTCCTTGGACTTCCGCTGGGAATGGTAGGGCTGATTCTTGGGCTGTCGGCGGCGCTGCTGTACCATCTGATCATTATCAAAGGTATCCGAAAACTGAAGTACATTGATGCGCTGGCGGCAAAGGAAACGCTTTTGCCGCTGGCGCCCTTTTTATCCCTCGGCTTTATGGCCGCATACTTTATGAATTTTGGAGGTCTGACTCTATGAGTATATTCAAAAACCGCACGATTGTGGGCGTTCTCTGCATTATGCTTTCGCTCATCATCTGCTTCGGCGTGACGCCATTGTTTAACAAGGCGGTTAACGCGAAAACAGAAATTATCCATGTCACCAAGGAAATCAAGGCCGGCGATAAGATCACCGGAGATATGGTCCAGCCCATAGAAGTGGGCGGTTATGGCCTGCCCGACAACGTACTCCGCAAGACCGATTCCGTCGTCGGTAAATACGCCAAGGCCGATCTCTCAGTTGGCGATTACATCCTCACCACGAAGCTCAGTGACACGCCCGCCGCAGAGAACGCCTATCTGTACAGCCTTGACGGCAGCAAGCAGGCCATGTCGGTGACCATCAAGAGCTTCGCGGACGGCCTGTCCGGTAAGCTCCAAAGCGGCGATATCGTGTCCGTCATCGCTCCAGATTACAAACAGCAGGGCGCGACCGTGATCCCAGCAGAACTGAAGTATGTGGAGGTGATCAGCGTGACCACCGCCTCGGGCTACGACGCCAATACCGACAGCCAAAGTGGAAACGGGACAACTTCGTCGGGAGCCGACGACAAGGAGCTGCCTTCCACCGTGACCCTGCTGGTAACCCCGGAGCAGAGCAAGGTGTTGGCCTCGCTGGAGGCTGACGGCAATATCCATTTATCTCTCATTTATCGAGGCAGCACTGAAAACGCCGCCAAATTCACCGAGGCCCAGGATAAGACACTAGCCGCGCTCTATCCCGCCGATTCACAGGAAACGGAGGGCGCGGATGCTTCCGGGCAAGCAGCGTCTGGCACGGATGGGGTGAACTGATGCTGAACTTTAAGAAAAGCAGTATTTTCGCCCGCCGTACCGTCGAGGAAAGCACGACGAGAGAGCCGGAACCTGGAGGCGGCATACTGGCGGTATGGGGCTCACCCGGCAGCGGAAAAACCACTGCGGCAGTCAAGCTGGCGAAATATCTGGCTGATCAGAAGCGCAATACGGTGCTGGTACTCTGCGATATGACCGCGCCCATGCTACCCTGCGTCTGCCCGCCCTCCGAGTTGGAGGGAGAGCATTCGCTGGGCAGTATCCTCGCCGCCGCCCATGTGTCTGAGCCGCTCATCAAGTACAATCTGGTAACGCTGAAAAAGCACAGCCATCTCACGCTCCTCGGCTTGAAAAAAGGTGAAAACGAATACACCTATCCGCCATACACAGAAACGCAGGCCAAAGAGCTGCTGGACGGTCTGCGCGGGATCGCCCCCTTCGTGGTAGTGGATTGCGGCAGCTACATCGCCAATGATATCCTCTCCGCGGTGGCGATTATGGAGGCCGACAGCGTACTGCGCCTTGCAAACGCCGATCTCAAGTCCATAAGCTACCTGTCCAGCCAACTCCCGCTGCTCCGCGACAGCAAGTGGGACGCGGACAAACAGTACAGGGTGGCATCCAACCTGAAGCCCCTGCAGGCCGGAGAGCAGATCGGGGTGGCCCTCGGCTCGGCCGCTTTTACGCTGCCGCATTCGCAGGAGCTGGAGGAACAGTACCTTGCCGGAAACCTTCTGGAGGATCTGTCCCTCAAGGACAGCCGACCGTTCCGCAGGGAGATCGAAAAAATCTGTAAGGAGGTGTACGGCGTATGAAATCGGAGAATCTATTTTTTACACCCGAGAGCGAAGGCAAGGACTTTTCCTCGGTGCTGACCGACGTGCAGGCATATATCTCCGCCCATTACAGCACCCTCATCACCGGAGACATCGCGGACGCAAAGGCACAGATGAAGCGCTACATCACCAAGTACATCCAGGACCGTCGTATCGCGGTCGGCGGGATGAGCGGTGACAGGCTCGTCGACGCTCTCTACACCGAGATGGCGGAGTTCGGCTTCCTAACCAAATACATTTTCGGCACAGGGATCGAGGAAATCGACGTCAATTCCTGGCGGGACATCGAGGTGCAGTATTCGGATGGCAGGACGGTCAAGCTGGAGGAACGCTTCGACAGCCCCGAGCACGCCGTCAACGTCATCCGTAGGATGCTCCACGTTAGCGGCATGGTGCTGGACAATGCCAGTCCCATCGTCCTCGGGCATCTCTCCAAAAACATCCGTATTGCCGTGCTGAAAAGTCCCATCGTGGACGAGGATGTGGGCGTGTCTGCCTCCATCCGTATTGTCAATCCGCAGAGTATGAAAAAGGAGGATTTCATCAGGGGCGGCACGGCGACAGAGCCGATGCTGGACTTTTTATCCCTCTGCGTCCGCTACGGCATTTCGGTCTGTGTGGCTGGGGCAACCAGCTCCGGAAAAACCACCGTGGCCGGCTGGATTCTGACCACCGTCCCCAGCAATAAGCGTATTTATACGATAGAGAACGGCTCCCGTGAGCTGGCGTTGGTGCGGGAAAAGGACGGTAAGGTGATCAACTCGGTCATTCACACCCTGACCCGCGACAGCGACAACGACCGTCAGCGGGTGGATCAGATCAGCCTGCTGGACATGGCGCTCCGCTTTAACCCCGACATTGTCGTGGTCGGCGAAATGCGCGGTGCGGAAGCAAACGCGGCGCAGGAGGCCGCCCGAACTGGCGTGGCTGTTTTGACGACCATCCACTCCAATTCCTGCGAGGCCACCTACCGCAGAATGGTATCCCTTTGCAAGCGCGCGGTGGACATGACGGATCAGACCCTCATGGACTACGTCACCGAGGCGTATCCCATCGTTGTATTCTGCAAGCAATTAGAAAACAAGCAGCGCCGTCTGATGGAAATCCAGGAGTGCGAGATCCTGCCGGACGGAACACGATGTTTTCATCCTCTCTTCCAGTACGTGATCACCGAAAACCACATGGAGGACGGAAAATTCATCATTGAGGGGTGCCACACGCAGGTGAACACCATTTCGGACAGCCTCTCAAGACGGCTTCTGGAAAACGGAATGCCCCAGGCGCTCATTAATAAGCTCAAGAAAAGTGAGGTGAGAGGCTCATGACAACACTGCTTCTGATCGCCTGCATCGGAATGATCGCAGGCTCTTTTATTTTGCTCAATCTTTCTCCCATGACGTTTACCGGCGCAGTGTTCGCCCGGCTCACAAATAAGTCAAAGTCCCTCCGCGATGAAATCAACGAAACCACCCACCGGAAGAAGCAATCCTATTTGCGCCGTGAACTCGCCGAGGCACAGGCTATCCTGAAAGCGACCGGACGGGAAAAGAACTTCCCCATGCTCTGCGCCGTATCTCTGGCACTCTTTGCGGCGGGGGCCTCCGTCGCCATCGTGATGGGGAACCTTTTTTTAGTTCCTGTGATGGCCGCGGGGCTGATGCTCCTGCCGTTCTGGTATGTGAAGCTGACGCAGACGCATTTCAAAAAGGACATCGCCGCCGAGCTTGAAACAGCGCTGTCCATTATCACCACGGCGTATCTGCGAAACGAGGATATCCTCACCGCCGCAGAGGAAAACCTCGCCTATCTCAATCCCCCAGTGCTGCCGGTGTTCAAAGGCTTTTCGGCTAAGGTCAAGCTGGTCAATCCCAATGTGGAGGCGGCGCTTTATGATCTGAAGGCTCAGATCGACAACGCGGTATTCCGCGAATGGTGCGACGCGCTTATCGCGTGTCAGCATGACCGCAGCCTGAAGACCACGCTGACGCCCATTGTTACCAAGCTCAGTGACATGCGCGTGGTCAATGGTGAGCTGGACAACATGGTGTTTGAACCCCGCAAGGAATTCATCATCATGCAGCTTCTTGTCATCGGCAACATCCCGCTCCTATATTTCTTAAATCGGGACTGGTATCACACGCTGATGCATTCCGCGCCGGGACAGCTTGTTCTGACAGTCTGCGCCGCCGTGATTTTCATATCCACGGCCTTTGTGATCAAGCTCACCCAGCCGATTGAGTATAGGAGGTAAGTGATGACAACAGCGATTTTTTTGTTCGGAGTCCTCCTCGCGGCAGGGTTCTTTTTCATCGCCGCGGATATTCTTCGGCTCCCCAGCCTCGCCGCACAAAAGGCAATGCTGACGGCGGTCAAGCGGGCCAGAACGAAGCCCAAAACCACGGACGCGCTGCAACAAAGCGCCGCTGTCCGGCTCTCCCGGTACATCCGCATGGATGAGTACAAGAGGAGCCGCATGAAAAATGTGCTGTCGGCGGCGGGGCTAAACATGACGCCGGAGCTTTTCACAGCCTCGGCTATCGTCAAAGCGGCGACAGTGGCGCTTGGCGTGATTCCCTGCCTGATCATACTGCCGCTGCTGGCGCCCATCGTTCTGTTCCTCGCCGTCCCCGTCTATTTCAAGGAAATCCGAAAGGCGGACGAGGCGCTTTCGGCAAAGCGAAGCAAGATCGAACAGGAGCTGCCGCGGTTTGTGGCAACCGTTACACAGGAGCTGAAGGCCAGCCGGGACGTTCTGTCTATTTTGGAGAATTTCAAGAAAAACGCCGGAGAGGATTTCGCCTCTGAGCTGGACATTCTCACGGCCGACATGCGCTCGTCCAGCTATGAGGCGGCGCTGACTCGCTTCGAGGCAAGGTTCAATTCGCCCATGCTCTCGGATATCACGAGAGGGCTCATCGGCGTCCTGCGGGGTGACGACGGCGGGATGTATTTTCAGATGCTCAGCCACGACATGAAGCAGTTGGAGCTTCAACGGCTCAAAGCCCAAGCCATGAAGATCCCCCCAAAAATCCGGGTGTTTTCCTTTCTCATGCTCCTGTGCTTCCTGCTGACCTATATGGCGATCATCGTTTATGAAATAATTACATCCCTTGGCGGGATGTTTTAGGAGGTGCAAAAATGCAGCGGGAACAGATCATGGAAGCGTTGCGGGAAAAGCTTGACCGCAACTGGAACGATTATCTCAGGAAACTGGACCGGCTTTCAAAGAGCGCCCTCATTGGGAAAAGTGGTGAAATCACAGCCGTACGTTTCGTATATAACGAGCTATACGGCAGCGGGTATCCGGAGGAATATATGGAATACCTCCTGCGCTTTGAAAATCCGCTGGAGGTTGTGAGGGATCAGTGGACATTGGAGCAATCGGTTGATTTCAGCGATGAAATGAATCACGCGCTCTGGATCCTGATGGATAAGGGTGAGGCGGAGCGAGACTATGCCCTTGACCAGGAATCCCAGCCGCTCTCCCCGGAACAGGGGGTGACCATATGCTGATTCGTATTCTCAAGAGCAAGTGCGGCGAGGGCTACATTGACGTGGCGGTTCTGGTACTATGTGCCATGCTGGTCATTGCTTTCGCTGTGCGCGTCTTCCCGGTGTATATCGCCAAACAGCAGGTTGATACCTTCGCCACGGAGCTGATCCGGGAGGCGGAAATCGCTGGGCGCGTGGGCACCGAAACGTCTGTTCAGGAACAGCTTCTGCGGGAACGAACCGGACTGGAGCCTACCGTAACATGGTCGAAAACCGGCAATACCCAGCTAAATCAGGAGGTCACGGTGACGGTCACCTATCAGACCGACATCGGTCTCTTTGCCGGCTTCGGCTCGTTTCCGATCACGCTTCGGGCCTATGCGTCGGGAAAATCAGAAGTTTATTGGAAGTAGGTGATGATATGCAAAAAATAAAGAACATCCTTAAAGATAAACGTGGCACTTCGTTCCCGTTGATCGTCGCCGTCACCCTCGCTCTGGCCCTTATTTTCTGCGGCGTATCGGAGTATTTCCGGCTTATGATTATCGCCCAGGGTGTGCGGGACTCGATGCAGTCCGCCGTCATTTCTACCGTCAACGATAACTATGACGATGTGTACCACGGCGTCCGCGAAGGATATTCTGGCGCCTATCAGCCGATTGCCGAGGATTTTGAGGAATCGCTGGACTACGGCGATATCTATGACCGCATTGACAGAATCCTCGGTCTGACCGGCAGCGGTGATTATCATGAAAAAAGCACTGCTGAAGGCGAGTTGGAGTTTCGGATTTGGAATTTGTCTGTAGACATTCGAAACGCGCCCCTTGCAGCAGGCGACCAAGCGTCGGCCCGTTTTGAGGCCGACAGCACGATCTTGCTGGAGGTTCCCGTGTCCTTCGCAGGTAAGCTCCTGCCGCCCATGCAGGTTAAAGTCAAAACCACCGCGGGATACACTCCCAAGTTTTGACTTGTCATAAAAAGTATTTTATAATGTTGATAGACTTCCGAGGACTCTTGTGGTAGGGTGTGGCTTAAAGAAGGCTATCAGATAAACAAGGAGGATGCACCAATGAAAAGCATGAACAATAAAATGAAAAAGCAGCTGATCGTTGCCGGAAGCATCGCGGTATGCGCCGTGCTGGCTGTGTTGATCGGCAGCCGCTTTATCCCCGAAAAATCTGTTGAGCAGCCGTTCCCGCCTCAGAGCTCCCAGCCTGCCGAGGTGACGGTGAATACCGATGCAGAAAAAAAGAAAGAGGTTGTGCTTACCACACCGTATACCTCCCAGCCTGTCAGCACGGATAACGGAGCCGACGCCTCCGGCACTGAACAAACGATTCAGGGAGATGTGAGCAAGCCGCCGGAGCCGAGCGAGGAACAGCTCGCCGATCCCTCTCAAAAGCCGAACGGCGAAACGGCCACTACATCGCCTAAGTCGAGCACCAATACCGGAGGCTCCTCTCAAAGTGGAAGAGGGCTGCCGGGATTCGATAACGTGCCAAATTTAGGAGAAAATCAAGGAGAAACAGTTGATGGCGAGGGTGACATCAATAAGCAAGTAGGCAATATGGACTAAATCAGAATGGCTCTCAAGCACGGTTGAAAGATACCGTGCTTTTTTTATTTTGGGAAGGAGGATCATTTGAAAAAAATGTTTATACGAGCAATATCGCTGCTGATCGTTCTTTGCATTATTTGCCCGATGTTTGCGCTGGCAGATACCGGTGGAAGCGGAAATATCGACGGCGGCGGGGGCGGGATGGGCAGCGGTACAAGCTCAAATTACTGGAATCCCGGCAATGAGGGGGTGCGTGTGACTGTAGTGAGGGCAAGTGACCATGCGGTAGTTACTACACCTGTGGACTTTACAAATACAACGCCGCCATCAAATATTTATCACTTCGGAAAAACAAGTAAACTACAATATAATAGCGGCGCTTCGCTGCAACCAGCACAAGGAGGATATATCTTTAAAAATCCAGGACAAACCATGCCCCGGATCATCAGCACTAATGAAACAACAAATATTGACGCAATAAAAAAATACTTCTGTTCCGAATATGTGGTAAAGAGAATAGCCGAGGTTACCGGCATGGATTACGATATCCTCATCGGTGGCGATTACAAAATACTGCTTGAACCCATTGCCTACTTTACATTTCAGGGAGTCAAGATCGCCACCACCGCCACCGAAGCGGCACTCTATGACCAGCAGACCAACGGACTGCTCAGGAGTTGGATGAAATCGCTGACTCATAAGAACCTCCCCCTCGCCATGTTTCTGGAGGTATCCGATCTTGGCTATCCCGCGTGGAGCGGCAGCAAAACGACTGCCGCGTCCGATTCCGACATCATTTCTTCTCTTGGACTCGGTATCGTCCGCTTTACCGATAAACCCGAAGCACCGGTCGTAACCACCTATGACTATGAATACCGGGTTAACACTCAGGTCATCACGGCAGTTACTGTCGGCGGCGGACAGTCTGATCCAGACACTCCAACCCACGTCAGCTTCGATATCGGCGGCATAATATATAATGTAAGCAACGTCTATTACCCGGACGGGGACAGTCAACTGGTGTGGGTGAAATGGACAACGCCTGATACTGAGCAGGATATGGTGATTTCAGTTACAGTGTCCGGTCCCGGCAACGATTCCAAAGCCACCATCAACGTAAAAATCGTAGACCTGGATCAGAACCCGCCGCCGAACCCGGTGGCCGACGACCGCAATGACAACTTTTCGCCTGGTTCCGTACCAAGTAGTCCGGAGGAAATCTCGTCAAGCTGGACTGTTTGGCGGCCGTGGTGGCATGCAAATTGGGTGTGTCACTCCACCGGGGAGAACAGCGGCTACTGGGTTGACGAGGGCTGGTGGGAGTTCGACCTCGACCGTTACACTGCCAGCCTGACCTCCTCCATGAGCATTTCATGCGACAGCAAGAACCCCACAGCCACCGGGCGTGTGATGAAATCGGGCTACGGCATCATTCAGGCAGTGACAGGAAGCGTCAGCTCCAGTCAGAGTTCGGCGGTCACACAGCCGCAGAACGCCGTTAGTTATTTTCCAGAGTTTTATTATGAAACCTATTGGCGGCTCCTGGACCGGATGGGCTCGGGGCGTTTTGAATTCCAGAAAAACCAATACTCGACATATAAGAACCGGACACATTTCACCCCGATCTGGATGCCTGACGGAGCCTATACCGTCAACACCTGGCTCATCGACGCGTGGACGCCGGCCGGAATGCTGTCGGTGAATCTCACCGACTCGTTGACGATCCGCGGGAACCTTTGGCAGGACTGGCATGTGGCGCCACTCAAGCCGTAACGAAAAAATATATCAGAGGGACAAGGCCGCGGGAATCTCCTGCGGCCTTGTCCTACTTAAGAAAGGTGGTCTTTATGACAAAGTTCAAGAAAATATCGCTGCTTCTATGTATCGTTCTGGTCGTAGTTTTTCTTTGTAGTATAACGGCGTTTGCGGCTGGCAGCGGTGATGTGGCGGGAGCGATTGAAGGAACCTGGAACGACGCATCGGATCAGATCAAGACCGTTGTCAACAAGGTCGTTTTCCCGGCAATAGATTTGATCCTCGCGGTGTTTTTCTTCGCAAAATTGGGCACTGCATATTTTGATTTTCGCAAGCACGGTCAATTTGAATGGAGCGCGCCGGCAATTTTATTTGCTTGTTTGGTGTTCACATTGACGGCGCCGTTATATATCTGGCAGATACTTGGGATGTAGCAATTCAGTCGGACAAGTATTCTCAACTTGTCCGACTGAATCAACTTAAAACCATATTGCCTTAACAATCAAACAGAAGATCAACAGCCACACCGACACAATAGGTAAGGCGTAATACCATTTCTTTGGGTTCCCGCCTATCCAAAGTCCTTCTGCTTCCTGTCGGCATACGTCAAAAACATCTGATGGTATCATTCGTATGGTGAGTGCCACCAGTGCTGGTAACAAGATAATATCATCTATGTAGCCCAGTACAGGAATAAAATCTGGAATCAGATCGATGGGCGAGAGGGCATATGCAACTGTCAGCCCGGCAATTAGCTTTGCCCTAATTGGTGTTTCTCTCTTCTTCATGGCAATAAACACTGCCGGAATATCTATTTTGAGTTTTTTGGCCCGTTCCTTTAGGTTCATCCGCTATCCTCCAGATATCAGCATATATATACCAACCACGCAGAGTAAAACAGCGACATATGTCTGAAATTTTGCTTTTTCCATCTTCTTGATGATTCGATTTGCCGCAAAGGTTCCAGCCACCATAGCTGCTCCCATTGCAAGGCCTATGAGTAGCGCCGCTGTGTCAATACCGACCAGCTTACTGTAGATTACAGTTTTGAGTATATGCATCGCTGTGGCGGTTGCGGCTTCGCTGGCGATATATGCTATAGGTGGCAACCCAAGGGTCATAAATGCCGCTGCTCCGATAGGTCCGCCGCTCCCGGCAAGACCGGATAACAAACCTGTGACCCCACCGCCAACAAGCATGACTTTTTTACCGTTCTTAATCTCAATTTTCTTTATCGTCTTGAACAGTACAAGAATAATCAGCACCCCGCCAATGCAGCGGGTAACAATATCTTTCGGTAGCACAGAGAAGCCAAACGCACCCAGCGCGGCCAACGGAAGTGCCGTTACACAAAACAGCCCAACCGATTTCCAGTTGATCTGCTTTACGCCATACGCCATGCGTGAAAGATTTCCAATAAGTTGAGCAATCGTCAGCACAGGCACGGCTACCTCCGCACCGACACAGGCAGTCACCACTGGCAATAACAAGAGAGCGCCGCCGAAGCCAGCAGCACCTGAAACGAAAGCAGCGATAAAGCTTGTAAAAATTAAAATAGCGTAAACCATACCCATCTCCAAGGAGCAAACACATTTTTATATTCAGTATAGCACGGAAAGAGGTGATATTCATCAGCTTTATGCAAGGATGTGCTGGACGATTCTCGGTATGTGAGATCAGAATTGTTGGATATCCGCTAGCGGTTAGCTTGGATTTATAGTAAACTATTCGCGGGAGGCGTTGCGATGAATAACAGCGAAATCACTCAAAAGGTGCATAATTCCATGTACCAGCAGCTCCAGAAAACCGGCATCGCGGCGCCGGTGCAGGTGCTCATGGACTTGGGCATTCTCTCGAAAGAGGACTATGAGCGGTGGCGGTTTGGAAAGGTGGACTATCTGGAACATGTCTGCAAAGCAAACCTGTCGAAGCTCTCATATATAATGAGGGGAATCGGAAGCTACGCGGCAAAAAACAATCTCAAGGGGTCATGGACATTCTATAAGCAGTGGGGGCAGAAACAGCTTCCCCAGGCAAGAAAACTCCGTTTTTCTAAAAGCGGAGTGGAGGAAATTGAGAGAGCCTACGCTACACACTATCTGAACCCGGATAAAATCAGCGAACTAAAAAATCAATAACAAACCCATTCCCAGGTACACCGTAAGAATCAATTGCGGTGTGTTTTTTTATTTCTCATAAAATTTACAGCATCAAAGGAGGTGACCTCACATTTTTATATGGGATTTTGCACTCGATAAAGTCATGGACCAGTTAATCAACTGGCTGTACGGTCAGATCGTGGGCTTTCTCGGTAACTTTTTTTCGCAAATGGGCAGCATGGGCATCGAGCTTTTCGACATGAGCTGGGTGCAGTCCATCGTCCTGTTCTTTTCTTATCTGGCTTGGGCGCTGTATGGTACGGGCCTTGTGGTATCGGCCTTTGAAACCGGAATCGAATATCAGAACGGCCGCGGCAGCATCAAGGACGCCGCCCTGAACGCCATCAAGGGCTTTATGGCGGTATCGCTTTTTACCGTCGCTCCGGTGGAGCTGTTCAAACTGTCGGTCAGTTTACAGAGCAGCCTCACGGCGGGTATCACCGGCTATGGACAGAGCTTCGGAGATATGGCCAACAGCGTCCTGTCCGGGCTTGGAAGCACATCGGACATCAGCGGTGCCATGAGCTCTGGCGCATTTGGAGGTCTTTCTGCCATTACAAGTCCGATCATGATCCTATTTATCGTCATCCTCATGGGGTACGCGGTGATCAAGGTGTTTTTCTCAAACCTCAAGCGTGGAGGCATCCTACTGATTCAAATTTCCGTGGGAAGCCTGTACATGTTCTCTGTTCCCCGCGGCTATATCGACGGTTTCATCCAGTGGTGTAAACAAATCATCGGCCTATGTCTCACGACGTTTTTACAGGCGACCATCCTCACGGCCGGCCTGATGGTGGTTAAAGATCACGCGTTGCTGGGACTTGGGCTGATGCTGTCCGCCGGCGAGGTGCCGAGGATCGCCGGGGCGTTCGGGCTGGATACCTCAACCAAAGCAAATCTTATGTCCGCAGTCTATACCGCTCAAGCCGCCGTCAACACCACCCAAACCGTTGTACAGGCGGTGGCGAAATAGCAGAGAAAGGAAAAAGCCTATGAAGCTCATATATGTAGCGTCCCCCTATGAGGGGGACGTAGAAAGGAATATCGCGTTTGCTAAGCGAGCGTGCCGCCATGTGATGGAACAGGGGCACGCTTTTTTTGCGCCCCATTTGCGCTATCCACAGCTCCTCAACGACGCCGATCCGCTGGAACGGCAAGCCGGCCTTGACATGGGACTTGCCGTGATTTCAAGATGTGACGAGCTGTGGTGCTATGGCAGCAGAATCTCATTGGGGATGCATCTTGAAATCGATGAAGCAAACAGGCTCGGCATCCCTATGCGCAGAGTTAGAGAACAAAACGGTGTGTTTATTATCGGCGAGCTAATGCAGCTCACCGCGGCCGAGGCTCCCGCTCCGTCCATGAGGATAGTCTGATGCTGACGCTGGGGAGCCTCTTCGATGGAATCGGAGGCTTCCCACTGGCGGCTGTCCATAACGGCGTTACGCCGATATGGGCGAGTGAAATCGAAGCCTTTCCCATCGAAGTTACAAAAATCCGATTCCCCGGCATGGTCCACGTCGGGGATATTACAAAGCTGGACGGCGCGAAACTACCGCCTGTGGATGTCCTCTGCGGGGGCTCGCCGTGCCAGGACCTTTCTATCGCCGGACAGCGCGCCGGCCTCGCGGGCGAACGCTCCGGCCTTTTTATGGAGCAGGTCAGAATTGCAAAGGAGATGAGAAAAGCCGATGAACAGCGAGGTATACCAGCTCACCTTGTTCGACCTCGATTCCTCGTTTGGGAAAACGTGCCCGGAGCTTTCAGCTCCTCCGATTCAGAGGATTTCAGGGCGGTCCTCGAAGAAATCGTCCGAATTAAGGACAGCGCCAGTCATGTGTTTCGACCTGACGACGGGACATGGCAATCTGCTGGGGCAATCATATTGGGAAATGAATTCAGCCTGGCTTGGCGAGTGTTGGACGCTCAATTCTGGGGTGTCGCCCAGCGTCGCCGTCGAATCTTCCTTGTCGCGGATTTTGCAGGACCGTGTGCCCCAAAAATATTATTTGAGCAGGACGGCCTGTTTGGGAATTCTGCGTCGGGCAGAGGCCCGAGGCAAGGAGCTGCCGCCCCAGCTCAAGGAGGCGCTGATGCTTCAGGCGGGGCTTGCCTGACCTCGTGGGATGTACAGAGCCGCCGCGTTTTTGAGGAGAATGGAATATGGCCAACTCTCTATGGCGGCGATGGAGGCGGGCACGGATACGTGAAAACAGAAGAAAAATCAGCCATCGCCTTTGCTGCCAACCAGCGGGACGAGGTGCGGGATCTGCAAGACGTTGCCGGAGCTTTGGGCGCGCAGCCGGGCATGAAGCAGCAGACCTTTGTGGCGGAAACGAACTGCCTGAACGGATGGGATACTCAGCAGAGCCGGATATTTCTACCGGAAGGCGTAGCACCGACACTTGCCGGAGCGGACGGCGGAGGCGGACGGAATCCGGGCGGTCTTCTTTTTGCGGCGGGTTTTTGCGCCGGCGCCGGACCCGCGGCAGGCGGCATCGGCTACAGCGAGGATCTCTCGCCCACGCTGAAGGCATCTGAAAGCGGCACCAATATGGTGCCGGCCATTCTCTGTCTCAACGATCAGGGCGGCAGCCGCATGGATATCACCGAGGATATCGTCGCCACCCTCCGGGCGCAGATGGACGGACACCCGCCGCTGGTCATGGCGACTCAACAGGGCGGCGCGGAGATCGGAGAGAATGTCTGCCCCACAATTACCTCGGCGGCGGGAACCTCCGGCAACAACCAGCCTGTGCTGTTCGAAAACTACGGCATCGACAGCCGGTACACCGGTCCCCACAAGGTAGCACCCACGATTTCGGCCCGCCTTGGTAATGGTGGAAATAACGCGCCATTAATATCACAGCCGGAAGAAGCGATCTGCATCGCCGGGAATACCATTGACCGGGAGCCGGAAAACGGCGGCAACGGCCTCGGCTGCCAGACGGGTATAGCCTATAGTCTGACCTGTTGCGACAGACATGCCGTATTCAGCCGCCAGCGAAGTGACGAGTTTTCGGAGAATGATGTGGTTGCCACCCAAAGCGCCCGACAGCATAAGGACGCCACCGACCTCGTCTGCCAGTCTTATCAGGAAACGGTCGGGACCATCGGTTACAGCGACCATAAGGGCGTCAACAACCAGTATGTGTCCGAGGACAAATGCATTGTGGTGCGCCGCAAGCTGATCCGAAGGCTGACGCCTATGGAATGCGAAAGGCTCCAGGGCTACCCGGACGGCTGGACGGTCATCCCCGGAGCGTCGGACAGCGCTCGATACAAGGCGCTGGGCAACAGCGTGGCGATCCCCTGTGTCGACTTTATCCTCCGGGGCATCGCATATTTTTTACGTAAAATCAACGAGGAAAACAAGTGACCTGTACTGCAACCGCTGCGGCTTTTCGCAGCACATCCAATGGTAGGAGGAAAAAAGAATGTATCTATACCCCGACAATCTGAAGGCCAAGGCCACCCTGTGGCTGTGGGAACTGCGGGACATCGGCATCATTGGGGTCGGCCTTTTAATCTCTGTGTTCGCGCTGGCACAGCTCCGATTCTTGCCCCCCATCGTCCTCACAGCGCTCTACGCATTTTTATCCATTCGCTTTGAAGATACCAGCATCCTCGACTTTATCCGCTGCGCCTTTTTCTTTTTTATTGGGCGTCAGCAAACCTATGATTGGAGGGCGTGATATGAACAGAAAAGAAAAAAAGGCGGCGAAAGAAAGGCTGTCCACCCGCCAGCTCATGGGCATCACGGGCATCACTGATTACAGCCTGGTGACTGGTCGTGGCAGCCTGGTGTTTTTTATCATCAAGCCGACCAATATTAGCGTTTTGTCCGATACCAGTGTCGCGGCGCGGATCTATGCGCTCATGAATGTCCTCAAGGGCATCGCGGAGATCGAAATGCTCTGTCTGAACTCACGTGAGAATTTCGAGGACAACAAAAGCTTCCTGCGCCGAAGGATCGACGCAGAACAGAGCCCCATCATCCGTAAGCTTCTGCTGCAGGACACGGCAAACCTGGACCGGATGCAGGTTCAGATGGCGACCGCTCGAGAATTTTTCATCATCATCCGTCTTCGGGATGAAAAGGAATCCGATATTCTCCCTTATCTCTCCCGCATCGAGAAAAGCCTGAAGGATCAGGGCTTCACCACGCGCCGGACAGATGAAGCGGACATCAAAAAACTCCTTGGCGTTTACTATGAGCAGAACGTCACAACCGAAAAATATGAGAACTACGACGGAGAAAGGTGGGTGATTCTCGGTGAATAAAATCAGAAAAAAAGAAGCAGCGGAGGATGCTAAAACAAAGGATTTCCTCGACATGATCGCGCCGGGGGTGATTAAGTTTTGCACCGATCATTTCATTTGCGGCAATACCTACCGGTGCGCATGGGCGCTGCGCGAGTATCCCACCAGTACCTCGGAGCAGGCGATCCTTCGGCACCTGGGGGAAAAGGACGGCGTGACCCTGCGCATCTACACCCGGCAGGTGACGGCGAATGAAGAAAAGAAGATCATTCATAACGCGGCGAATAAAAACCGCATGAGCCGGAGCAGTACCAATGACCTCCAGCAAACTATCACTGCGGAAAGCAACCTACAGGATGTGGTGACGCTGGTTTCCTCCATGCACCGGAACCGTGAACCGCTCCTGCACTGCGCCGTTTACATTGAGCTGACCGCCCACAATCCGGATGAACTGAAGCTCCTCCAGACCGACGTGCTGACCGAGCTGGTAAGAAGCAAGCTCAACGTGGACCGTCTGCTGCTCCGCCAACGGGAGGGGTTTCTCGCGGTGGGCCCGGCGGGCTACAACGTGTTCGGCAGCCAGTTCGAGCGCGTTCTTCCGGCCAGCTCGGTGGCAAATCTTTACCCCTTTGGATACAGCGGAAAAACTGACGCCTGCGGCTTCTACCTCGGGCGGGACAAATTTGGAAGCAATATCATCGCAGACTTTGACCAGCGCGACGAAGACAAGACCAACGCCAATATCCTGATTCTCGGAAACAGCGGCCAGGGCAAGAGTTATTTACTCAAGCTGATCCTCTGTAACATCCTCGAATCCGGCAAGAACGTGATCTGCCTCGACCCTGAGCACGAGTATGTAGAACTTGCGGAAAACCTCGGCGGCTACTTCGTCGATCTCATGAACGGACAGTATATGATCAATCCGTTGGAACCCAAAACCTGGGACGAGGGCGGCATCCCCAGCGATGAAGACGCACCGCAGACCTTCCGTCAGCGCACGAAGCTCAGCCAGCACATCTCGTTCCTCAAGGACTTTTTCAGGTGCTACAAGGATTTTTCTGACCGCCACATCGACGTGATCGAAATCATCCTGGGAAAGCTTTATGAAAAATGGGGCATCAGCGACCAAACAAATTTCAGCAGGCTGACCGCCGATGCGTATCCCATTCTATCCGACCTGTACGCTCTGATCGAGGACGAGTACAAGGGTTACGATACCGCAAAGTATCAGCTTTATAGCGCCGAGCTCTTACAGGAGATTCTGCTGGGGCTCCACTCCATGTGTCAGGGTGCGGAGAGCAAATTCTTCAACGGCCGCACCAACGTGAACTCCGACCGTTTCATCGTCTTCGGCGTCAAGGGGCTTCTCCAAGCCAGTAAAAATGTAAAGAATGCCTTGCTGTTCAACGTGTTGTCCTTCATGTCCGACAAGCTTCTGACCGAGGGCAACACCGCCGCCTCCATCGACGAGCTTTATTTATTCCTTACAAACCTAACGGCGATAGAGTACATCCGCAATTTTATGAAGCGCGTGCGCAAGAAAGAATCGTCTGTGATCCTGGCGTCGCAGAACCTTGAGGACTTCAATATCGAGGGCATCCGCGAGATGACCAAGCCTCTGTTTTCCATCCCCACCCACTCGTTTCTCTTCAATGCTGGCAATATCGACAAGCAGTTTTATATCGACTCCCTGCAGCTTGAAGAATCGGAATACAACCTGATCCGCTTCCCCCAGCGCGGCGTTTGCCTGTATAAATGCGGCAACGAGCGGTACAATCTGGCGGTTCACGCCCCGTCATACAAGGAGAAGCTGTTCGGAAAGGCAGGCGGAAGATAATATGAAGAAGGTGGATACCAATGGCTGATCCCGCAACAATTGGGCTTGCGGTCAAAGCGGCAATCGCCGCCCTGTCGGATGATCGCCTCCGAAAAACCATCGGGTGGATCGCCGCCGCCGTCCTGTCGCCCCTCATTTTAATTATCGTTCTCATATGCGGACTGCTCTCCGGCTCCGCGGACCATAACAACGCCGCCATTGATTTGAGCTTCAATGGCGGCGCTTTTTCTTCCTCCGTCCCCGCCGAGTACACGGCACACATCAACGATATGAGCGGATGCTTTGCCGTTCTGGATCAAGCGATTACCGATGCGCAAGCCGGGCTGGACAGTGGCGCCTTGGACAGTGTCCGGATCAAGTCTATATTTTATTCTCTGTATTTCGGCAACAAAAACCTGTCCCTCTCGGGAGAAGAGGCCCGCGCTTTTGTGGATTGCTTTGTATCATACAAGGAAAACGCCGAGGGAGAAACGGTCGCAGCTCCCGCTGATCTGGCGACGGCATACGCGAACCTTGCGGCGGCCGGTCACCCGACCACAGACGCCGTAAAGGCCAACGCCGGAAAAATTTACGAGCGCATCGTTTACGGAGGCGCCGGTTCCTATACCGGAGAAATCGAGCGTGGCGGCGGGAGCGGCGTCGCGCTGGACGGGCTGACCCTGCTGCATCCGGAGATGAAAAACAATCTGGATCTTGTGACCTATGCAGAAAACGCCTTTGATTCCGGCTGGGGATATGTGTGGGGTACCTTCGGTGACGTCCTGACAGACGCGCTCTTTTCATACAAATTGAATCAGTACCCGGACGGCGTGGGTAACCATGAGGATTTCATTCGCGACAACTGGCTGGGCGGCAGGACGACGGACTGCGTCGGGCTCATCAAAGGCTACGGCTGGTTCAATCCCGACACCAAAACTATTAAGTACGGAACCAACGGTATGCCGGACATCGGCGCGGACGGCATGTACAACGCCGCCACCGTCAAAGGCTCTATGGATACAATGCCCGACACGCCTGGCCTCGCCGTGTGGAAGTCGGGACATATCGGCGTCTATGTCGGTAACGGAGAGGTAGTTGAGGCCATGGGCACCAAATACGGCGTGGTCCGAACCAAGCTTGCGAATCGCAACTGGACAGCGTGGTTGGAGATTCCGTACATCAGTTATATTGAAGATTGATTTTTTCAGAGGAACCGCCGCCTTTTCTTTTCTGCCTTGCGGCTCATATGTCAATAAAAATATGAAATGGAGGAACCCAAAAATGAAACAGGATACCGTCACCATCGGCGTGGACGCCGAAAAGCTCCGCGCCCTGAAACGCTATATGGGTAAAAAAAACGCTGATTTGGAGCGTGAGCTTCAGGATCAGCTCCAGAAGCTCTATGAAAAATATGTTCCGGCAAGCGTGCGGGAATACATCGACGGGGGCGATGAGGATGCTCCCGTCGTCTCCGAACCGCCTAAAAAACAGAATGAAAAAAGCAGGACTGGCCAGGAAGCATCACAGAGGGCGGTCACCCTCTGACCGCAGAGGTTTGGTAAAGGCTGTGGGTGGCTTTCCCGTGCGTCGGAGATAAGACATACCGTGCCGTCCTGTCTGCCCCTGTGTGCCACTTTGCGGGACGGGGTGGCATCCGTACCCCCACACCCCATGAAACGCCGTGTCGGGGCTTTATGTTAAGCTTGCGAAAAACATTCAATCCAGACAAATCCGACATGCAGACAGTACGGAATCCCGGTCGAAAACAGAGCAGGAGAAAGCGAGGTGCGGTAACCCGCCCCTCGCGGTCACAACGGCCGGCAGTGCCGGCCGTTTTTTACGGAGATTGCACGGCTTTGCCCCAGCTTTATCCGCAGGCTGCAAGGTGCTGTAAATGGCGGTTTTGGCTATCGCAGGTGCTGCGAACCACAAAAAGTCAAGCCGGAGAAACATTTTTGAGGTGCTGTGGCAGATGCTGTCTCACAATTTTAAGGAGGAATCACGATATGAAGGACAATAGCAATGAGCATAAAAAGAGAGTCGTGGCCTGGCTTCATCCCGAGATGATCGAAAACATGGAGTCTCTTATGCAGACCAACAACATGAAAAACCACTCGGAGTTTGTGACTCAGGCGGTCGATTTCTACATTGGCTTCCTGAACAGCCAGTCCAGTACGACCTACCTGTCAAAAAACCTGCTGAACGCGATCAAGGGAACCCTGCAGGTCTCGGAGAACCGCCTGGCAAGTAACCTTTTCCGGCTCACGGTGGAGATCAGCATGATGATGCACCTTTTGGCGACCACGCTGGATATCACCGATGACGAGCTGCACCGGCTCCGCGGCCGCTGTGTGGATGACGTGAAACGGACCAAGGGCAAGATCAAGCTGGACGATGCGGTGGAGTTTCAGAGCAGACCGGATAAAGATGAAGAATAATGGCGCACATTATTGTCAAAAACGGATTTCTCAAGGGCGGCAGCACAAAAACTGCCGCCCACCTTAGCTATCTCATCAAGTACATCGCCACCCGCGAGGGCGTGGAGAAGATCAAAAATGGCCGGGAGCTCTGGCACACCACCAAAAAGCAGCAGACCCTTGTCAATGAAATCCTTCGGGAATTCCCTGACAGTCAGGAGCTGTTCGAGTATGAGGACTATCTCGCTCAGCCCAATCGGGAGAACGCCTCCGAGTTTATCACCATCGCGCTGGAGCAGAATATGCACACAATCGGCGACCGGGAAAAATACCTGGACTACATCGCCAACCGGCCCCGCGTCGAGAAATTTGACAGTCACGGACTGTTCAACGGCGGGGACGAGCCACTCGCCCTGGCCCATGTCGCGGAGGAAGTATCCTCTCACACCGGAAACGTATGGACGCCCATCATATCTCTGCGGCGGGAGGACGCTGCCCGGCTGGGTTATGATAACGCCCGCGCATGGAAAGCTCTGATCTCCTCTCAGGCGCTGGAGTTCGCCGAGAACCTGAAAATCCATTCCGACCATCTGAAATGGTATGCCGCATATCATAATGAATCGCACCATCCCCACGTCCATATGATCTGCTACAGCACCGACCCCTCTGAGGGATATCTAACCCGCCAGGGCATCCGCAAAATGAAATCCTCACTGGCACAGGAAATTTTCCGACAGGAGCTTCTCCCGCTGTACGCAGAAAAATGCCAGCTCCGGGATGATCTCAAGGCACACGCGGCACAGGCCATGCAGGAGCTTATCCAAAAAATAAAAAACGGCGTTCTGCAGATCGACCGGATGGAGCAGCTCATGACGAGCCTTTCGGAGCGTCTGCAGAACAGCCCCGGGAAAAAGCAATACGGCTACCTCCGGTCTGAGCTGAAAAACGTGGTGGACCAGATTGTGGACGAGCTGGCGAAAGACAGCCGGGTATCGGAAGCCTACCGCCTGTGGTGGGAAACCAGGGGCAAAATAGAAGGCGTCTACACAGAAAAGCCCTCCGACCCGCCGCCGCTCTCCCAATGCCCGGACTTCAAGCCGATTCGGAATATGGTCATTCAGGAGGCCGTGAATATCGGCAATCGAACCATAACCTTCGAGGAACCGCCCTCCGTCGACGCGATACCTCAGGAGCCGGAACCGGACGATCCCGCGCCGCCTGAAGCGGAACCCGAGGATGGCGCCGACGCCCCACAGCTGCGGGACGATGCCGACTCGGAACGTAATGAGCCTATCCCGGAATCCCCGAAAAAGCGCGGTGCCCGAGACTCCGATTCATCCCGTGGCCGCGGCAAATCCCCATATCTCGATTGGTGGACGGATGAATATAAGCAGGCAAAGCAGTATCTGTACGGCGATGAGAACAATGGCATCCCTCGGGATTTTGACGAGGCCCGCGCCCTGTTCCTCTCCGAAGCGGAAAACGGCAACCCCCTCGCCATGTACGACCTCGGGCGCATGTGCGCGGACGGTCTCGGCAACGAAGCCGACGCCGAGGAAGCTAAGCGGTGGTACGCAGAGGCCCTCGGCGGATTTCAGGCTGCGGAGGATCAAAAGCCCTGGAAATATACCGAGTACCGCATCGGCAAAATGTATGCTGCGGGGCTCGGAACGGAGCAGGACTATGATCAGGCGGCAGACTGGCTGAGCCTGTCGGCAGACGAGAAATATAAATACGCGCAGTATTCCATGGGCGGTCTGTATTATCACGGCAATGGCGTGGAGCAAAACCGCGAAACCGCCTTTAATCAGTATACCCGAGCGGCAGATCAGCACTTCCCATATGCCAGCTTCGAGCTCGGCAAAATGCTACGGGACGGCGTCGGCTGCAAAAAAAACAACGCCGAATCCAACCGGCGCTTCGAGGAAGCCTTTCTCGGCTTTACCGATTTGGAAAAGCAGAGCCACGACGATAAGCTCCAGTACCGACTCGGCTGGATGCTGGCAAACGGGATCGGCACGGAAAAGGATGTCGCTCGGGCGAAAAACTATTTGGAACAGGCAGCGGGCGTGGGGAATCTCTTTGCCTGCTTCCTGCTTGCCAAGCTAATTCTGTCCGAGGTAAAGCCCAGCCAAGAGGACATAGACAAATCCCTTTGGTATCTCCAGCAGGCGGTGGAGGCGGAAAACCCCTACGCCGCGTATTTTCTCGGCAAGCTGTACCAGGAGGGACGGCATGTTCCGCAGAACACTGCTGAAGCGGTGCGTCTCTACAAAATAGCGGCGGCGCAGGATAACGAGTACGCCGCGTACCGGCTTGGTAAGCTCTATCTAGGCAGCGAGGGCATCCTGAAGGATGTGGAGGCGGCGCTTCACTGGCTGAACTTCGCGGCGGACAAGAAAAATCAGTACGCGGAGTATGCCCTCGGCGTCCTCTACTTCAAGGGAGAGGACGTGCCAAAGGATATCGGAATGGCGCTGGATTTTCTGAAGCGGGCAGCAAGTCAGGAAAACCAATTCGCGCAATACCGGCTGGGCAAGCTGTATCTTGCCGGAGAGGATGTGCCCAAGGACATCGAAGAAGCGCTGCGATATCTGAACGCCGCCGCTGAGCAGGGAAATCAGTACGCACAGTACACCCTCGGCAAACTGTGTCTGATGGGCAAGGCGGTGCCGCGGGACAAGGAAACCGCCACCCGGTGGTTTACGATATCGGCGGCTCAGGGAAATGTCTATGCTCAGTTTTTCCTTGACCATATGGATCAGTTTAAAGACCCCTCTGTTTCCCTGTCCGCCACAAGGCTCCTGCATCACCTGAGCCGCATTTTCTCTGACCGAACGCCGCCCCTCCGACCGCCCGGACTGCGGATCGACCGCAAACGACGGCTCAAGCTGGAGCAAAAGAAAAGTGCCACGGGTCACGCCAGAGGCGATCACGAAACCGAAATAACACAAACAATGACGCATTACTGAAGCGCCGGCTTCTCATCGTAGAGGCCGGCGCTTTTACATTTGAACAGGAGGTGTTTTCATGGGCGTCTACGTCCATTTTACCGATGAGCAAAAATACCGGGCCAACAACGTGGATCTTGCGGATTTCTTGCATCGGCAGGGTGAGAAGCTGATACCCAGCGGCCGAGACAAGCGGCTTGCCTCCGATCACAGCATTACCGTCCGCGGAAACCAATGGTATGATCACTCCGCCGAGCGAGGCGGCTATGCCATCGACTTCGTGCGGCAGTTTTATGATCTGACCTATCCAGAGGCGGTAACCAAGCTGCTGGGCGGCGAACAGGGCCAGGTTTACGACTCAGCCGGCCATGAGAAACCGGAACCGAGGAAGCCGTTCGCCTTGCCGGACGCAAGTCCAGATATGCGCCGCGTTTACGCCTATTTGGTAAAAACGCGTCTTTTAAGCCGCGACGTGGTCAACTTCTTTGCAAGCAGGAAGCTCATCTACGAGAGCTGTGAAAAATCCAGAGATAAGACAAAGGAATACCACAATGCCGTTTTTGTGGGGCTGGACGAGAATGGCGTCCCGAGGCACGCCCACAAGCGCGGCCTCTACACCGAGGGCAGGGCGTTTCGCGGAAATGTGGACGGCTGCGACCCTGTCTATAGCTTTCACTATGACGGAACCGACAACCGCCTCTATGTGTTCGAGGCGCCCATCGACCTGCTGTCGTATATCACCCTGCACCCTCAAGACTGGCAGAAGCACAGCTATGTGTCCCTCTGCGGTGTTTCCGAGCATGCCATGCTGAAAATGCTGGAGCTACACCCGAACCTCGACCGCGTCGTGCTTTGCCTGGATCATGACGAAGCGGGCATCGAGGTGTCGGAAAAATACTTCGATCTGCTCTCGGAAAAGGGTATCCAATGCGAAAGAGAGCTGTCGGAGTACAAGGACTGGAACGAGGATATCCATGCTCAGTACGGTCTGCCGGCCCTCCCTGCCGAGGAACATCCCCAGCATCTTCTGCGGGACACATTCTGTGCCGAACTTGCGCAGATAACGCCGGACGCGAGGGCCGACTGCTCCGCGAACGAACTATCTGCGCTTTTGGTCAGAGTACGCGACCACCTGCATTGGGGACGTTTCTCACAGGCGGAGGACTGTCTGCTGGAGCTGCTCAGCCGATCCATGACCGCCGCCGCGAGAGAATACCGGCAGATGAATCACGGATTGGAGCTTGCCGCTGTGCAGACCCGGCTTTGGGACGGCTTCAAGACCTATGAAAACCGGGGACAGCTCAAAACACGGCTGGACTTGCTGGAGACGGATATCATGTCCCTGCGCGGTTTCAATCAGATATTGACCGCCTCGGACAAGCAAAGGCTTGCGGAGCAGTATGAAAGAGTCGGGGCCCACTGCCTCAAAGCGGCGATCCTGCTGGAGCAGCATGTCCAGAAGCAGGAGCTGAAGCAGGGCCTGACCATGAAAATGAATTAAAAAACAGGCAGGGACATCCACGATGGTTGTCCCTGCCTTACTCGTCATCAACGGGATTGCATGTACTTTGTTTCTTACGAATCACCGGAAGCAGCTTTACCTTTTTTCCAACGGTCACACGCTGCAGGGCAAACACCATGTCCGGGGTGCGCTGAAAAAAGTCGATGTCCTTTTTCCAGCTCATCCCGCAATTGCAATGCTGCAGACCAATCAACTGCTGCTTCATTTTTCTGCCGCAGTTGATGCAAATACGATTACTGTTTCCCATAAAAAACCTCGTCAGTCTTTTTCGTTTTCCTCTGTGGACACTTCCTCCAGAATTTCGGAACACAGCTTCACACATTCATTGCAAATCGCCTCGTGCGGTCCGGCAATCATGCGCTCCACCTCCTGCTGGCTCTTGCCGCAGAAGCTGCATCGCACATCCTCGCCGTGATCTGTGTGACGGTCATCGTCATATTTTTTGATGCGTTCAATCTGTCGTTTCAGAGGCTTTATATCCTGTAGCAGCGACCAAACGCAATCATAATGCAGCACGCAGTTCTGGTCGAAGTATTCCGCCTCCAGCCAGGAGAAGGATTTGAGGTTCATTTTGTAACGGTTTTCTAACATATACGAGCCGGCTTTTTTCATGGTGCGCTGCAAAAGAATAAATTTCAGCAGCAGCAAATCCCGAACCGGCTCGTTTCCCAAAAGCGCCTCAAAGCTATTGATGCTATGCTCACGCACAATCTTTTGTATTGCTGCTATTTGCTTTGAAAGCTGTTCATACAGAAACAAATGATAATCCAATTCGCTTTCCAAAAACTCCCTGTCCATTTCAGCCTCCACGATATTATCTTTTAGTTTGATTTTATCATAAAGAAATCAAAAACGAAAGGAGCCTGTCCATGAATGAGCAAGTTTATATTCTCATTGCCGCAGGTGCGATTATGTTTGCCGTAATTGGCGGGTTATCCCTACTGGCACATTACTACACCTTAAACGGCATCAAGTCCCGCACCGTGGGCGACGGACAGCACGGAACCGCCCGCTTCGCCAACAAGAGAGAAATTAAGAAGACATACAAGCACATCCTATTCCGGCCGGCGCTTTGGCGCAAGGGTGAGAGCTGTCCCGCCACAGCGGACCAAGGCATCATCCTGGGTTGCAGCGGCAAAAAAAACGAGCTCACCGCGCTGGTGGATACGGATGATATCCACTGCCTGATGATCGGTGCCTCCGGTGTCGGTAAAACGGCTTTCTTTTTATATCCCAACCTCGAATACGCCTGTGCCTCCGGGATGAGCTTCCTGACCACCGATACGAAGGGCGATCTTTTTCGTAATTATGGCGCCATCGCCCACGATCACTACGGCTACCATGTGGCCGTGATCGATCTGCGCAACCCCACCCGGTCGGACGGCAACAATCTTCTGCATCTGGTCAACACCTACATGGACAAATATTGCGCCGATAACCATAATCTCGCGGCAAAGGCCAAAGCGGAGAAATACGCCAAGATTATCGCTAAGACCCTCATCAACGCCAATGACGAAAGCTTTGGACAAAACCAGTTTTTCTATGACGCGGCCGAGGGTTTGCTCACGGCGGTAATCTTGTTGGTGGCCGAATACCTGCCGCCCACGGAGGTTGACGGCAAAATGGTGGACAGCCGCCACATCATCAGCGTGTTCAAGCTGGTTCAGGATCTGATGGCGCCGGGACGGGGCGGGAAAAGCCAGTTCCAGCTCCTCATGGATAAGCTGCCGCCCAATCACAAGGCCCGCTGGTTCGCGGGTGCCGCCCTCAACTCCGCGGAGCAGGCTATGGCGTCCGTGCTCTCCACCATACTCTCCCGGCTCAATTCATTCTTAGACAGCGAAATGGAGCAGATACTCTGCTTTGACACAGCCATCGATGCGGAGAAATTCTGCAATGAAAAGTCCGCACTGTTTATCATCCTGCCGGAAGAAGACCTGACGAAATATTTTATGGTGAGTCTTATGATCCAGCAGCTCTACCGGGAAATCCTCGCCGTGGCGGATGAGAACGGCGGCAAGCTGAAAAACCGCGTAATGTTCTTTTGCGACGAGCTGGGGACGCTCCCGGCCATCCAGTCGCTGGAGCTGATATTTTCAGCCTCAAGATCGCGCCGCCTCACCATGATACCGATTATCCAGAGCCTCAGCCAGCTTGAAAAAAACTACGGCAAGGAGGGCGCGGAGATCATCGTGGATAACTGCCAAGACACCATCTTCGGAGGCTTCGCCCCCAACAGCCAGACCGCTGAGGTGCTCTCCAAGGCGTTGGGTAGCCGCACCGTCATGAGCGGCAGCGTCAGCCGGGGCAAAAACGACCCCAGCCAGTCCCTGCAGATGATGGAGCGGCCCCTAATGACGTCCGACGAATTAAAGTCGCTTTCCAAGGGGAGCTTCGTCGTGATGAAAACCGGCACACACCCGATCAGAACCCGGCTCCGGCTGTTTCTCGATTGGGGCATAACCTTCGGAAAGCCCTATACCATGGAGGAAAAGTCGCAGCGTGAGGTGACCTACGCCGACAAGCAGACGCTGGAAGAAAACATCGTCCGTCAGCATTTCGCCTGCCATGCCGCGGAGGACGGCACCGAGAAAGTCCCTGCGGAAAAACGGCCTGCGGAAAAGCGGGTAACAGAAAATCCACCTGCAGAGAAGCCTACGGGAAGCAAGGATGGCACAGGCACTCTGCATACACCCGCTGCCGGGCCACAGGAACATGCTGGCTACCATCGTACCGATCTCAAAACGTAAAGGAGGCGTTTTCATGAGCTATTTCAAAGCGATTTACACCGCCCCGCCCGCTGAGTTGCCGCACCGGGCAAGGGCGGTCTTTATGTACCTCAAGGATCGTGCCGGCAAGGGAACGGACTGCTGGCCTGCGGTGAACACCATAGCCGCCGACCTGCAGCTATCCCGAAGCACTGTCAAGCGCGCTCTGCACGACCTTGTCCGATTCGGGCTCATCGAAAAGGAAGCGCGGTACCGGGAAAACGGAAGCCACACCTCAAACCGGCTGATTTTGAAAGATGAGTAATGGCCGGAAATAATATATACTTACGCCTGGGAACCATTATACCCTTATGCTGAACCCAGGGTGCGTTCATGGTGAACCCCCAAGGAATCTCCCACTCTAAGGAATTTTATCACAGGAAAAGAACAAACTATTAGAGTGATATAGCATATAATTATGTATTCTATTGTCTGCTATCGCAAAACAAATAAAGAAAGTAAAATCATAGTAGCTATTTATGTATCGTATTATCTACAAAAGGAGGTGGTTCAGTGGATCGCAAAGCATTAGGCATACGGCTTGCCGCCGCGCGCAAGGAATCCGGCTACACCTCGGAACGTCTGGCCCAGGAATGTGATGTGGGAGCCGTATACATCAGGCAGATCGAGGCCGGCAAGTATCAGCCAAGCATCTCAACGTTGATCAAGCTCGGGAACACCCTTCATCGCTCTCTCGATTATTTCGTACAGGACAGTGTGGAATGGAACGAGCTGAATTCTCTGACGGGGATCGCCGAGAAATGCCGGAATTTAGTGCCGGAGCAGATCAAAATGGTGGAGCGCATGATCGAGGCGATGTATGAGACGAAAAGCGCGGCAAAATAGGCAAAAATAGAAGAACCTCATCCGAGGCTCTTCTATTTTTTATCGTGTCAGTATTTGTGGGTTTTCCCCTTGCTAAAAGTAGTGAAATAGATTATGTTTATATATGCTAATGCACTACATATTAACAAATAAGGGAGGAACTACACATATGACCACAAAAGAAAAAGCAACGCTCATAAAGCAAGCTGGCAAGCTCTATACATTGGGCAAAAAAGTGGAAGGATGCAGAGATAAGCTGCGCCGGCTGGTTGAAAAGAAGGAGCCATACGATTCCCCGCAGATGATAGCCGCCCTCGCGGAGTTTGAAGCGGCTGATGTTGAGTGGAAGCGGCTGGAGCAGGAGCATTTGCGATATAGGGCGCAGTTTGGAAACAGAGAAGATATTTCTTGACCTAAGAAAGAAAAACATGGGTCCGTATTACTTTCAATCAGTAATCATTCACTGAAAATATAGCAATATTGATGTGTACCCCGATCCAAGGACAATATAGGTCACTTTTCAGAAATAACATTGACGGAACAAGTTGTCATCTAAACTTAGTTTGTTTCTCTTTATGTGTAAAAATCATCCATCCGAGAAGTATCATAAATATTCCTGTTGCAATCATAATGTATTCGACTTTTATGAGATCGGCAACCGGCCCGAATATAAGCATCCCGATAGGCATGACTGCTAATATGATAATATCAATAATGCTGAACACGCGCCCTTGAATATCATTGTCGACGGTTTCCTGAATCAACACCGTTTCAGCCGCATAAAAAACCGGTGAGAAAATCCCTGTAAAAAACATCACAGACAAATAAAAAATAAAGTTCGTGCTAATACCCAAAAGCACTGCGGAAACACCATAGGCGGCACAAGCTAATGCAATGGTAAGCATACGGTTATTAAACCCGCCCCAGGCAGCCATTAAAAATCCACCAAGTATGGAGCCACCGCTGTACAAAATTTCGTTTGCGGTAAGCCGCCATACCTCCTCACCATAAGTTCTCGTAATGAGTAGCGGAGTTAAAAACGCAGCAGGCGAAATCAAAAAGAAAAAGACGGCATAATAGAATAGTAAATTCCGAATCAGGATATTGCCTTTAACATAGGAGATGCCCTGCCATAGATCATCAAGGATACTGGTATATTTATTGATACCTTTCTTCTTGTGGGCAGAGATCGGGAGAAAAAATAAGATCAAAATAGCGGCAGCGGCAGTTATCACATCTACAAAAAAGGCAATTTCTACTGAATAAACAGCCAACAGCCAGCCACCCGCAGCTGGTGACAGAAGCGTAACGAAAGAACGTATGCTACCGTTTATTCCATTGACTCTCATAAGCTTTTGCGTAGGTACAAGCTGCGGTAATATAGCGCTGACAGCTGGAGACTGTATACCAGCACCTATTGAGCGAATGGCCGATGCAGCAAACACAAGCCAAATCTTCCTATAACCGGAAATGAACAAAATTGCCAGGACTAATGTGGAGAGTGCTGTCAACGCATCCGACGCAATAATTACGTATTTTCTATTATATCGGTCAGCCCAAACTCCAGCGAAAAGTGAGATTACAATCTGAGGTAAAAAACTCGTTAGAATTATAATTGTCATCATTATTCCTGATGATGTTGTTAAAGTAACATACCAGACAATGGCGAAGTTCACCATGGAGGAACCGAAAAGCGAGATACCCTGGCTGATTAAAAAAACAGCAGTCTTTTTCTTCCAGCCTGTGAATTCTATATTAACACTATTTTCTGAACCCTTATCATTCTCCACTTTTCGGTCTCCTAAATATATTTATAATGCCTTGTTTTTGATCCGGTCCTTTAATTCAAGAACTTTGTATTCTATCAAGTTAATAACTTTTGTAAATTCTTCATCCGATTTCCCAGTCGGATCTTCAAGGCCCCAATCCTCCCTATACCTACAAGGAAGAAATGGGCATGTAACGTTACAACCCATAGTTACAACAATATCAACTGGAGGAATTTCGGCGAGTAGTTTGGAGCGCTGACTCCTTTCCATATCAATGTTATACAATTGCTTCATGAGCCGGACCGCATCCTGATTAATTTGTGGCTTTGTTTCAGTTCCCGCTGAATAGCTTTCAAATACTTCACTCGCGAGGTGCTTACTTAATGCCTCGGCGATCTGAGAACGGCAGGAGTTGTGGACACAGATAAAAGCTACTTTTTCCATTTTGGCATATCCTCATTTCTGTTTATATGAAGTGGAAGCAAATTATTTACTGCTGTTTGTTTTATTCTAATCGGTTTAAAAGCTTTTCTGCCATTTCATCAATCTTTTTTATTGGTACACCTTTGACTGTTCTTGCCATTTCAATAGCATCTTTCACATCTTCAATCGGAATGCCTAATTCCATGCATTTGTTATAATGCCATTGAAGGCAGGGAATACAGTTTCCCGCAACAGCTGCACCAACTGCAACCAACTCTTTTGTTTCAGCATTTAGAGCCATAAATATTCTCCTTTCACCTTTTCCACAACAGCCAGAACCACCGTAATATGCGTTTGAACCAGACTTAATAATCTCTTTAATTCGAAAATTCATTGAGCGTTTTTTCTTAATTTGTCGATCCAGCCTGCGAGCAGGCAAAAAGCCGGCTACAAAACAGGCAGCAGACATCAATATGAACAGCCCCTCACTATGGGAAATGGATAGTCCGAGAAAATATCCAATAAAAAAGAATAGAAGAGGCACCACATAGATCATCGCTGTGATACCTAAGAAATCTCTATTGAGTACCGTATCGCCGGGGCGGACACCCGAATAGTTTTTCCGCCGCCACAGTTATATCACGCGGCTATTTGTTAAGCAGAGGTGGCAGTCATCGCAGTCGTTTTCACCGGCGGGCTGGCGGTGAACGCTCACGTCATCCCAACACCATTGTCCAGCAAAGTTTTTAACTTGTGCAATATGTGTCATAGTGTACCCCCTGATTTTATGAGCAAACGATAATGCTAACAATTGTGAGGATAGTCTTTCTTTTTGCACACTGAACATATGGTCTTTATGTTATTCTCTCTGCTGCAAATACTTTTAAGTGTAGTTAAATCGGCCGCTAGCAGCATAACAAGTTACGGCTAATTTCCCTTAAGAATATTTCCGTTTTATGTCTCAAGGAGAATTAGCCGAACAATTTAAGCTATAATTAACAAGAACACGAAGGAGCATCATCCTGAATGATTAACTCCCCGTTTTCCACGGCAATTGTTACTGTATCTGCCCTTAGCTTTGCTTTGTCATCCATCATCACATTAATACCATTAATTAAAATAGGTTTTTCACCTTCTTTCAATTTTGCCAAATTAAACACTAATGATGTGCCGCAACACGACTGCTGTAGTGCTGCTTTTAGGCAATCGCATTCATTTGAAACGAGTGTCTCTGTGAGCATTGACTTAGCCTCTTCAGTAATTTTCATAATATATATTCTCCTTTAAAATTATTAATCGTTTAATAGATTCTATTTTAACAACTCATTCAGCTTATCACCCTTGATTTCATCAGGGCTCCAGGCGATGACGGCAAACTTACCATTGGCATGTGCATCTACCTTGTTTATCCACTCAATTTCGTTGCTTGCCTTAGCAGACAGCATTTGATTGGTTGTACCTGTATGGTACAGTGAGGAATTTATTACCCACCATTTTGTTGCAATTTTTGCACGTTTCAAATCTTCTTCAAGGCGCATTGCTTCATATACGGGTGTAGCTTCCGCAAGTGTTACAATAATAACTTCTGTTTCACCCGCGTTTCGAAGTCTTGGTAACAGCTTTTTCGCCGACTCGGGTATATCCCCCTGCGAACGCTTTATTTCCTGATTATAGCTTTGGGTGGATTCAAGCAGCAAGAGCGTGTGCCCGGTTGGTGCGGTGTCAATCACAACGATCTGATCTTCAGCTTTTTCCACAATTTCAGCAAAAGCACGGAATACTGCAATTTCCTGTGTACAGGGGGATCGTAAATCCTCCTCAACATAGGCAATATCCTCTTCGGACATGGTTTCTCTCGCCTTGGATAACACTGCATCCTGATATTTTTTGAGTTCGGCCTGCTCATCAATATGGCTCATGGTAATGCCACTGTTTTCTTTTATTACAAATTTCAGATGTTCAGCCGGATCGGTAGTGGTTAGGTGTACCTTCTTGCCTTTCTTTGAAAGGCCTAAAGCTATTGCTGCCGCAATAGTGGTTTTTCCAACGCCGCCCTTGCCCATAGTAAAGATGACTTTTTTGTTGCTTTTATATAGGTCTTCAATGACATCCTTGAGTTGTGGAATTGTCTTGGCGTTTATTTTTTCATTGCTAACAGTGTAATGATCCTTGGTAAGCAAGGCTCTTATATTTTCCACCCCTGTTATGTTATAGGCTCTGAACGGAACCGTATAGGTGGTAAGCTTTTGCAAGCCTTGAGGCATTTCTGCAAGTGCTTTTTGCTGCTTGTTATAAAGACTTTCTGAAACACTGTCATCATAAGAGGTCAGCACACCATTGATAACCATTACCTGATTATTTACTCCGATGTCTGCGAGTTCCTCTGACGCTCTTTGAGCTTCTTTTAGCGGAGTTTCTTCCGGTCTGGAAACAAGAACGAGTGTTGTAAGTTTGCCATCAGCCAAGGTTTCAACTGCTTTTTTATATACTGCCTTCTTACTTTCCAATCCCGAAAGCTGTCCTAAGCAGGAAGCACCGTGAGTGTTTTCACTGATAAAATTGCTCCATGCGGAAGGCAACTGCAACATTCTTAGGGTATGGCCTGTCGGCGCTGTATCAAATATGACATGGTCATAATCTTCCTGTACCTTTTCGTCGGTGATAAACTTTGAAAACTCATTGAATGCAGCGATTTCAACTGTGCAAGAACCCGAAAGCTGTTCCTCCATGTTTTTTAGCACTGCATCGGGTAGCTTACCACGATAGGGAGCGATTACGCTCTCGCGATATTCAGCTGCAGCTTGTGTAGGATCAAGGTTGGCAACAATAAGATTTGGTACCTCCTTGATTGCCACACCTTTATTATTAAGATCGGTATTAAATACATCCTGTAAATTCGATGCAGGGTCGGTGCTGACGAGAAGAACCTTTTTCCCGCTGTCAGCAAGCGTAACAGCGGTGGCACAGGCGGCTGAGGTTTTTCCTACGCCACCCTTGCCTGTATAGAATAGATATTTTGTAAGGCTAATTGTTTGCGGGTTAAAAATTTCCATAAAATTACCTTCTTTTTTTATTATCAGCACTTGCCACCGGAACAACCACAGCCGCTCGACTTTTTGGGTGTTACTTTAATGGTCTTTGGCTGCTCGCCAAGAAAGCTCATTGGGACATTTAGAAGCTTCACGATCTCTTCATTGGTGGGATATCTGCTCGTAATAATAATTTTCCCATCTAAAACAGTAGCCGGCAACGCATCGACACCTTTTTCATTGACTAGTTGATTTACCGCTTTATTGGCAATAAATTTCATTGGTGCATTCGTGAGATTGAAACGTTCAACTTCAATATCATTTTTCTTCAATGAATTCAGAACTGTTGAAATTCTGAGAAGTTCAGGATCAACCCCTACTCCGCAAAGTCCTGTTGAGCAACACATAGCAGGCTCATATATAGCCATTTTTTTCATATAAAACATCTCCTTTTAATTGTGTGATTCAATATTTTGTTGGGGAAACCAATGTTTAGTGTTGTTTGCGATTTTGACAAGAATTAACATAACGGGAACTTCTGTCAGAACGCCGACAACTGTGGCAAGCGCAGCCGGGGAGGTCGTTCCGAAGAGTGCGATTGCAACTGCAACAGATAGCTCGAAGAAGTTTGACGCGCCAATCATTCCGGCTGGAGCTGCAACATTGTGAGGCAATTTAAGCCATCTGCTGGCCAAGTATGCAATAAAGAAAATAAGGAAGGTCTGAATGATCAGCGGCACAGCAATCAAAATGATGTGCAATGGGTTATTGATGATAATGTCGCCTTGGAACGAAAATAACAGAATCAGTGTGAGCAACAAACCAACGGTAGTGGCGTTGTCAAATTTTGGTAAGAATTGATTTTCGAAATATTCTATGCCTTTCTTTTTTGTTACGAGCAACCTTGTGAGAATACCACCACCAAGGGGAACCACAACAAAAAGAATGACAGATAGAATTAGGGTGTCCCACGGAACGCTGACATTGCTGACCCCCAAGAGGAATTTAACAATCGGTACAAAGGCGATGAGAATAATTAAGTCGTTGGTTGCCACCTGTACGACTGTGTAAGCCGGGTTACCCTTGGTCAGATGACTCCAAACAAATACCATTGCGGTACATGGTGCAGCACCCAATAGTATTGCGCCTGCAAGATACTCTTTTGCAAGATCAGGAGTGATAAAGTTCCTAAATACGAAATAAAGGAAAAACGATGCTATGGCATACATGGTAAATGGTTTAATCAGCCAGTTCGTAATCCACGTTACAAATAAACCCTTTGGGTTTTTGCCAACATCTTTAATGCTTTGGAAGTCTACTTTCATCATCATCGGGTAAATCATTACCCAGATCAATATTGCCACGGGTATGGATACCTTTGCGTATTCAAACTTGCCCAGAAAAGTAGGAACTACTGGTGAAAACTTACCGATGAGCACACCTGCAGCCATACAAAGTGCGACCCAAATCGTTAAGTATTTTTGGAAAAATCCGATTCCTGTTGACTTTTTATTGCTCATTGCAATCACTCCTTAAATGCCTATATAGGTCATTATTTATATGGTTTTACAGTTGCACAGGTCTTTGCGTTTGCAATTCTGACATTCCTCAATATCCATTTGATAGTCTGGCAATTCTTTTAATTTCTGCTCAAGATAAAGCCACAAATTTTGGTGCTCTTCTTTAAATTTCTCACTTACCTTGTAGTATGCCCATTGTGCTTTTTTGTAGCTGTCAAGTATTCCACACTGTTTAAGCGATGTTAAATGTCGTGAAACATTTGACTGTGTCATATTTAGACACTCCTCAATTTCGCATACGCACATTTCATCTTGTGTGAGGAGAGCCAGTATACGGAGTCTGCTTTCCTCTGCTAGTGCTTTAAATATGTCAACCAATATTTTCACCCCCCGTCATATCTCTATATACTCATACGCTCATATAGTATGCCTTAAAAAAGCCATTTGTTACACCGGTCTTGAAAGATTCGCGTATGAGCATTTACTCATATACAATATCATATAAAAAGCTATTCTGCAATAGCATTTTATATGGATTCATATATTACACTAAGTTAAGCCATTTATTAAGAATTCGGGCCATCCAAAATTAATCACTAATTATCCGCAGCAGGACTTACCTTTATTTTGGGGAGGTTTTTTTCACTTTTATAATCGTTTTCCTCTTCTGGTATCTCCTCAATTTCAACATTACAGCAGCAAGAACTTTTTTTGGTCTTCTTATTCTCGTTTAAACGCGCGAACAATCCCTTTTTTTCATTATCATTTTTTATAATCATTTTCTCCCTTCAATTATGTGTACTTATAAAATCACATTAAAAACATATCCGCCAATAACAGCTGTAGCAAAAATCACTCCCACAATTGCTGCCACCAGTTTCTTTTTAAATATGCTTGCCAGCATGCTCATCTCTGGGATCGCCATACCGGCACCGCCAATGATCAGGGCGACTACTGCGCCGATGCTCATTCCTTTTTGCATAAGTGCGACTCCGATTGGTATCGCCGTTTCCGCACGGATATAAAGAGGAATGCCTATCACCGCCGCAATCGGAATGGCAAAAGGATTCCCAGGACCGGCAAACTTCAGGACAAATTCCTGGGGAAGGTAGCCATAGATAACCGCTCCTATGCCAACGCCGATCAAAAGGAAGACTAAAACCGCTCTAAAATCCCCCCAAGCTTTAAGAAATGATATTTTCAATTTGCTAAAAAAAGCCTTCGGTGTTTCTTTTTCTTCCGCATGCCCGCCGCCTTTTATACGGACATTTTTGACAAGCTTTGCACCTCCCGTTTTTTCAAGAATGATTCCAAAAAGAATCGCGCCGCAAAATACAATGATAAAGTAGGCTATACACGCCTTCGATCCCATTAATGCCACAAGCATGGTCAATATGATGGGATTTAGAAGCGGGGATGAGATTACAAAGGACATGATAGCGCCAAAAGGAATTCCGGCTTCCAGAAAACCGAGGGTTAAAGGGATCGTAGAACATGCACAGAAAGGTGTCAAAGCACCGATCAAGGCACCCATAAAATTACCCAATATGCCTTTGCCGGACATCCAGTTTTTAATTTTCTCCTGCGGTAGATGCATAAGTATGAACGCAACGATTGTGCTGATTCCGAGAAAGAGTACCGTAAGCTCCGCAGTTATAAAAATAAAGTATTTGATAGTGTCTACTAATGAGTTCAAGAGCATTCCCTCCTATATAAATATTATAATTACTAAACCGCTTCTCTCTATCGCACTGCTTTCAATAAAATTTCCAAAATATCTTTAATTTCATTGATCTTTTGGGTATCCACCTCTTTTAATGCATCTTCAAGATATTTTGTATACTTCTGTGAGATTTCTTTTATCGCTTCTTTTCCCTTATCAGTGATGGCTATGCAGCAGACCCGCCCGTCGGTTGGTGAATGTTCACGAGCAGCATACTCTTTGTCTTCAAGACGATCTATAATTCTGGTGGCCCCGCTTTTGGTAAAATTCAAAGCGTTCCCGATATCCTGAACTGACAGTTCACTCTTTTCATATATCCTTTTTAATGCCATGTATTCGACAAAGGAAAGATCTCCGCAGCATTCGCCGTTTATCCCGTGACTACCAAAATGCCATGCTATTTCCTGTAGTGAATCATAAATTTCCGGTATGTATGGGTTCATTTTAGCATTCTCCTTAAATTGGTTGACGTCATCAACTATATTATATGCAAAAACGGTTGATGATGTCAACCGTTTTGCATGTATTTCTGAAATTGTTTTATTGGGTTAAAAAGGTGGCTATTGACATCGGTGTTAACAGCAGTTACCGCCACCACAGCCGCAGGCTGAATTCTCAGCCTGCTTTGGTTTCTCTTCCTTTAAGCCTAAAACCTTATATGCGGCATGACGTATCGCTTTCGCAGGAACATCCTCATATTCATTGCTTTCAAACGTCACGGTTCTGCAGTAAGTCTCTGTTCCCAGCAAAGCCGTACAGGAATCACAGTAATTTTGGGATATCTCAATATCCAGGATATCTTCAAAGGGTACTCCATTGAAAAGTATAACATTGGACTCCGGGATTTGAGTATCGTCCAGTTTTGTCTCAATTAACTCCACTGTAATATCCTGTGGCTGCAAAGCTCTGTTTAATCTTTTTACTTCCTGCGTAAGGTTTTCACCTGTGTCATAGCAGCGATCGCAGGTATCTCCTTTTACATCAAGGTGTTTCCACTCGATTTTTAATGTTTTCATTTACAAGCCTCCATATTAGTATTCATATATAAAGACGGGAATTGCAGCAAAAGGATGCAAAATTTTGATCGTAGTCCATCTTTAAGGAAGATGCGTTTATATATTTTTCTTAGAATTATAGAATTTTTCCAAGTTAAGAGGTATGGAGTATTCAGTTTTCCTTTGTTCTTGGACGTCCCCTCCATATATTTCTTTCAGTATTGCTTCAATAATCATCGCCTTCGGAGGAATCGTATATTCCTTCCCTTGGTAAACCCAAACCCGGCAGTCAACATCATCGCCACACAAATCACCGCAAGACTCGCACAAGCTTTCTTTGACTTCCATTTGAATATCACGACCGTTTATGCGGATAGTAGGGGAACTAATAAACTTATGTTGTATTGCAAGTTCTTCTCTATTCACGTTGATCTTGTTAACTGTTACATCAACACCCGCCGCTTCAAGAACCTTCGATACTTCTGATAGAGACTCTTCAAGACTTGTATCTGTCCCTTTGCATCGTGTACAAACTGTTACATCAAGATACAAAAAATCAATAATTATATTTTTTCTATCCATTTCAACATTTTTTGTCGTATCACAGCAGCCATCACCGCAGGAACAACATGCAGCGTTTTTAATACTTAGATTCACTTAAAACAACTCCTTTTTATATTTAGCGATTTTTTTGATTGGCAAATATAAAGACGGAGCTAGAAGAAAAAGGATGCACATTTTGCTTTTATTCAGCAAAATTTACATCCGTTGTCCTTATTTTCATAATCAATTACATTGCCCTGATGGTCAAATTCAAGATGGCAGCAGTTTAGAAGCATTTCTTTTAATTTGAATCTGGCTCTCTGAACACGGGATTTAGCCCCGGGAACCGATAATCCCAATCTCTCGCTCAGTTCTTTTTGGGTGAGATTTTGGAATTCCGTTAGAATAATGGCCTCTTTGTATTTTTCCGGCAGGTACTTGATCATTACTTTTAAGCACTGTGCCATGTCTTCATTTGCGGTTGGTATGTCCAATTCTTCACTCTCATCAGGGATATCCTCGGACAATTCAGAATTATTCTTTTCGAGTGATTGTGTTCTATAAAAATCCGTAATGGCGTTTCTGGCTATTGAATAGACCCACGCGTGAATCTTTTCAGAATCCCTTAAGCTGTTGATGTTGTTATGGATTTTATAAAACACATTTTGAAGAATATCCTCCGCGTCCTGTTCATTACTGACTCGTTTTTTAATAAAAGCCAAAAGAGGTTTACTAAACTGTTTCCAGATGCTCTCAACATTTTCGCTTACTAAAATATTGTCCATCATTCATCTCGCAATACAAAGACCTTATACAATGCTGCAAAGCTTACTTGGCCACTTTTTCAAGTATTTTGACAATCTCCTTTGATTTAAGCACTTTACCAAATGAAACAACTTTTTCGTCAACGACTAGCCCCGGCGTTGACATGATGCCATACTGCGCTATTTGTGCAAAATCCGTTACTTTAACAATTTCAGCCTCCATACCGAGTTCGGACAAAGCAACCTTCGTGTTTTCCGTAAGTGCAACACAGTTTTTACAACCGGGACCTAAAACTTTGATTATCATAACAAACTTCCTCCTTAATACTAATATTCTTGTTAAGCTTCTTATATGATTTATCCTAAAAAGCCTTCTAAAACAGTATCCTCTGCTTCTTTTTCCGTAAGCCCCAAGGTCATCAGCTTAGTAAGTTGATCGGATGCAATCTTGCCAATCGCTGCCTCATGGATAAGCTGAGCGTCAGAATGAAAGGCTGTAATCTCAGGAATAGACGATACCTGGGCATTGTCCATAATAATAGAATCACATTGGATATGCCCTCGACATTTTGCATGGCCCCGCAGGTTTAAGTGAAAGATCTGTCTGGAATTATCCCGGGCCACAGAACGGGAAATGATTTGAGCACTTGAATCTTCTCCTATAAGTTTCACAGTAATATTGAATTCTGCATTTTGATCCAAATAGGTAAGCAATTTTTCGGTTACAATCAAATGCGCATTATCATGGAGGACTACCTCCGTATCTCTCACCGTCTTATCCACACCCTTGATTTGGATCATTTCAAGTTCGGCTACTCCATTTTCTTCTACTTCAATAATGGTTTTAGGGTTTAAAATCCTTTCGCCGGTTCCGTTGCCTTCGCCATAGTGTTTTTCTATATATTTCATATGAGCGCCTTTGCGCACAAAAAATTCATGTATGCCATCGTGCTGTGCTTTTTCACTGCCCGGATTGTGAATTCCACAACCTGCCACTATTACCACATCGGAATTTTCTCCCACCTCAAAAGTATTATAAACTAAATCGTTCATTCCTTCCTGGGAAAGAATCACGGGAATGTGGACGCTTTCTCCCTTTGTACCGGGCTTTATTATTACATCTATACCCGGCTTGTCCTGTTTAGTCACAATATTAATATTGGCTGTGGTATGCCGGCTGATCCCCTCACCATTTTTCCGAATATTATACGCGCCATGGGGCACACCATGTAAATCGGCTACTTGCTCTAAAAGCTTTTTATCTATCACATTCAGCATTGGCCACACCTACTTTAATACAGTTGTTTCTGCATTCGCATTCTGATTCTGGCTGAGATATTCCATCCAGAATGTTTTTATAACTGGTTATTCCGCTGATAGAACCATCGGCAACCAGTATTACTTCATCCGCCAGCCTTAAAATTCTCTCCTGGTGTGAAATAATAACGATAGTCGTATCATATTCTCGATGAATTTTTTCAAAGGTTTCTGTAAGCCTTTGAAAGCTCCACAAATCAATTCCAGCCTCCGGTTCATCAAAAACAGCCACTTTTAGCTTCCGGGCAAGAATGCTGGCGATTTCAATTCGTTTTAACTCGCCACCGGAAAAGGTTGAATTGATTTCACGGTCAAGATAATCCTGCGAACATAGGCCAACGTCATAGAGCAATTGACATTGGTCTGTTTTATTATCTCCTGATGCCAGCTTTAAAATATCTTTTACCTTAATGCCCTTAAAACGGGCAGGTGTCTGAAAAGCATATCCGATGCCAAGCCTTGCTCTTTCTGTAATTCCTTTTTGAGTAATATCTATATCATCGAGTAGTATTTGCCCACTGTTGAGAGGAATTATCCCCATAATCGCTTTTGCTATGGTTGATTTGCCTCCGCCATTGGGCCCGGTCATCACATAAATTTTGTTCTTATCCAGCGTCAAATTAATATCATTCAATATTTGTTTTTTGCCGATGTCGCTATTAACAGCGACATCAACGTTAATCATTTTCAACAATTTTTTATCCCTCATTGTAATGCCATTCAATAAATTTTATTGTTTCCTATTTTTTATCCCGATTCTAATACTTTAAAATCCCAAATAAAACATGTAAAGAGCAATCAGCAGGATGGCTCCGCCCATCACATATTTTAACACCTGACTGAATACGCCGTATTTCCCACTGGAAGTTACCTTTTTCACAAACCCAATAGAGGTTCCTGCCACCAACACCAAAAAGCTATGACCAATTGAGTAAAGCAGCAGGAGCAAAACACCCCATGCTACATTACCACTTCTTGCAACAATACCAAGCAAAACAACAAGGACAGGAGTTGCACAAGGAGAGGAGAATACCCCCCCTAATATCCCGGCAACAAACGCTCCTATGTATCCCTTTTTTGTACTTTTGCTTGTGAGATATGTGGACGGGATAAAGTTATAAATCTCCCATGTTTGGAGCGCCATCAATAACATCAAGACACCTAAAGCAAGGTACCACCATTTGCTTGATGTTCCTATAAGATTTCCGAGCAATGAGGCGACTGTGCCGAGCGCTGTAAATGTGGCCGCCATGCCAAGCGCGAAGGTAAGAGACAATCTAAACGCTTTTTTAGGGTCGTTGTTTCCTGTGCCGCCTACATATCCTATTACAAGAGGAACGCTTGTCAACGCACAGGGGGTAACGGAAGTCAAAATGCCTGCCAGCAAAGCCAGCAACGGTGCAAGCCAAAAGTTTTCAGATATAAGTGTTGACAAGGTTTCAAGCCACTGGGTTATCATTCCTTCAACCCCATTTCCTTTAAAATGCTCAAAAGTTCCTCTTTTGTTATACCACCTTCATGAGTAGTAAAGACATGTTCATTTGTGTCATTAGAAGAATACATATTCAATGGTATCGCATTAGCATCTTCCGGAGTATACGGATTACCCTCTGAATCTATTAATATTTGTGTAGGAATTACGCTGATCGGATAGTTTTGTGCTAGCTCTTGATATTTCCAAACATCAACGAATCTGACAATTGCTTTCCCTTGAAGTTCTTCATTCAGTTCCTCTAATACCGGAGCCATCTCCTTGCAGGGAATGCAAGAGTCAGCGCCAAAGTCTATTATAATGGGTAGTCCGTACGATTTGAGCTGCTCAAGGTCTATTTCCTCTGTAACAAGCAATGCAAAATCAGCATTGTCGCTGCTTACGGAATCGGTGCTTTTTTGTGAGTTTTTTGTTATCCAAATCACAGCCACGACACACACTAATAAAACTGGAATAATTATTTTAATAGCAAGATTTCTCTTCGACTTAATATTTTCATTTTTCATTTGTTTTATCCTCCATTGTTAACAGGAGCATCCGCGCCCTGATGTTTTTTTGCCTTTATCGCCATAATATGTAATTGCTTCCGCAGGACAGAGATTGCCGCAGCCATGACATCCCTGAACGCACCCCATTGGATTAATAACGACCGGTTTAGGCGCTTGTTTTTTGTCATATACGCCGTTATTACATTTTTTTACACACGAGCCGCATTCGATGCAGTTGTCATAATTAATAATTGGGTACCAGTTTTTTGACATAGCTGATCATCCTTTACAGTTTTAATTGATAAAAAACAAATTAATACACATCAGCAAGCCGGCTTTTATAAAAATACCGACTTGTTGATGATCGGGGAATGCTCTCTATTACATGATATCATTCATAAACGATTCAACTTTGGTTAATAAGGCGTCCAGCCCGTTATCATCCGAATAGTTTTTGTTTTTTTGAATACCGAGGTCTTTCGTTACTATAATTTCTTGATCCGGTTCAATCTGAACGGATTTGAGGGCCTTGCTGGCGCATGCGACCTCGCACCCGTTCAGGGCGATATAATATTCGGACTTTTTGGCGTTATTAACAATACCCGGAATACCAAGCGGCAACCCGAGGGCGCATACAAAGTTGACGTTGTCATGCTTCTGTGCCATTTGTGTAACGCATTTTGTCGTAAGCATTCCAACGTTGCATGCTCCCGAGCAGGGAAGAAGACCGATTACTTTTTTGGGGGTTACTTCGCACGGAACATTTTTTTCATCACTCATAGATGACAGCCTCCTTTGAATTATTCCTTTTTATTTTCTCCGATTGAATACAGGTTATCAAATTTTTCAAAATAAAACGCTTATGAATTCATCTTTACTGATTCCTGAAAAATAACGATTAATATCAAACGCCGACAGGCATTGACTTACATCGCTTTCTTTATGTTTGACGCCGTTGAGGGCGTCTTCAATTTCGCTGACATCATATTCGCCGAAGAAGTCCCCGTATAGCTTAACACCGCATATGATTCCACTATTTACACTTAAAAATGCATGAATGCTGCCTGCCGCAAATTTTTTGCGGTTTGAAAAATTGTACTCCGGGGAACTTCCATAATTCCATTCCCAAGTCGCATATCTCTCTTTTTCAAGCTTTTGTACTCTGGTTACATCTTGTTCGGTAAGGTCATAAAATTCAAACTCCTTGTGAGCGTCATTTATCTGCGATGTAATCAATTGCCTAAATGCCGGCAGCGTAAGCGGATTTTGAAGATGTTCTGATATATTCGTTACGCGGCTTTCAACGGATTTGATTCCCTTTCCTTCAAATTTTGAAGCGTCAACCTTCAGTGCGGAGGAAATGTCTGAAATGTTGGAGTTGAAAAGCAGCGTCCCGTGATGCAGAAGCCGGCTCCTGTATCTGCACTGCGCGTTGCCCGAAAACTTTTTGCCGTCTATTGTGAGATCGTTTCGTCCGGAAAGCCTCGCATCTACAGAGAGCTTCCGAAGGGTTTCTATAATCGGCGCGGTGTGTTTTTGAAAATCAAAGTCGCTGCCGTCGCTGTCGTTAACAATAAACGTGTAATTGAGGTTTCCAAGGTCGTGGAATACCGCTCCGCCGCCGGTAAGCCTCCTGACTACCGGAATGTTGTGTTCCTTTATATAGTCAGTATTGATTTCCGAAATGGTGTTTTGGTTTCTCCCCACTATAACACTGGGTGCATTCTGCCACAGGACAAAAAGCTCCTGTTTAAAATTCTTCAGCAGGTATTCTTCAAGCGCCAGATTGTAATATGGACTATGGCTTTCATTATTTATATAAAACATTGGAAACCCTCTGTTTATTATTATTTGCAGCCACAGCCGCTACCGCAACCGCAACCACCGTCTGACTTTTTACCTTCAGGTCTATTGTCTGAGTCTGTTTTGATTATTTCTTCAATTATTGCTCTGATTTCATCTGCTACCTTATCAATCATGATTTTGTGATCATCATTCAGTTCCCTGGTTGACAAAGCACCAGACTCCGCCGTTTCTCTACCGATAATTTCACTTAAATCAATGGCAGCATTTACTTTTCCGCTGTATTTTTCGGTGGCTCTTTTGGCGCAGCATTTAGAACATCCATCAACAGCAATGGTAGGGTATTCTTCCGCAAAGCTTCTTTCTTCTTCGCCACCCGCGAGATAAAGGGGTAAGCAGATCGTCACAGCCCCATCTGCTCTTTCCTCAAGCACTTTTCTTGTAGCAAGCCTCGATATTGTTCCTCCAAAGCAATCTTCTCCGCTGCACGATACGATGCCGACTGTCAATTCATTCTCAGCCATTTTTTAGTCCTCCTTGCTTAAAGCATTAACTTTTGCTGCAATTTCATCAGCGATTTCATCGGCAATGGTCCAGCCTTCTTCGGTAAGCTCAGTAGCAGTGCCTGGTTTAGCACCTTTGTGCTTTTTAAATGTGTCGAGCACCTTTAGTTTTTCCAGTATATCCCCACCTGCAAGCTCAACACTCTTTGCGGAGCACATCGCCGGACAACCATCAAGCGTGATACATTTTTTACCCTTAATCAGTTCATTCGCTTCATCATCGCCTGTCACAATATAGGCGAGGCATACAGTGTCTGCTTGGTCAGGGCAGAGCTCTTTCACAACTTTCAATGCACTCTCTCTTCCAACTAGGCCGTAAACCTTACCCATGCCGCTGCATGGAATCACTTTAATCTTTTCGGACATGAAATTCATCAACCTTTCGCTTTAATATTTTGAAATATCCTTCAAATTCAAGAAGCAATTCTTTGTCGCTCTCAAAATCGCTTAATTCGATATCAGCAATCCAGCCTTTTTCATAAGGATTCTTATTGATAAGTTCTGGCGCAATAGCTATCTCTTCATTTATAGCAATGATTTTCCCTGATACCGGGGATACCACTTCAAAAACTGCCTTACCGGATTCGACGGTTCCAAGCTCGCCAAACTGCTCGACATCGCTTCCGACCGCCGGAGGCGTGAAGAACATAATGTCGGACAGGCTTTGCTGCACAAAATCCGTCACGCCTACTCTTGCGATATTCCCTGAGATATATGCCCAGCAGTCGTTTTCATTGAAATAGAAGCCTTCCTTCGGCACTCTGAATATGAACTTATCCTTTTTATATATTTCATAGTCGAAGTGCTCCGGAAATACAACTCCATTATTTACATCTTCCGCCTGCTTTGATTCTTTCAACAGGTCTTCGGCCACCGCGCGGGCAAGCTGCAATTCGTTATCCCCAAGCTTTAATGAGCTGCTTAGCTCAACATTTCTGCTTTTTGCTTCTTCTGTTACATTGATCTTCTGTGCTACCTTTAGGTTCTTTTCAGCGGCAAGCTTGCTCGCGCAGCGTGTGGCACAGCCGTCGATGACAAGGAGCGGTTTCTCCTGCGCGATTTTGTTGTACCTCGCGTCCGCGACACGGTATAAGACGGGACATATAATCTCGCTTTCGGAGTTTTCCGAAAGTATTACCGCTATCTCTTTGGAAACACAGCCGGCACATTTATCCAAACCATTGCAGGGAAGTACAGCATAGGAGTTACTCATTGCCATCCGCTTCCTTTCTGATTGCCTTTATGTGAGCTGTAGTTTCATTTTTGTTGGGAAACTCAATGGCATCCGGTCCGCAGGTCTTGCCGCAAGCGCGGCAGAACACAACGCAATTGTTCGGGTTTTTCACAATAAGCTTCTTTTCTGCGTTTTCGTCAACCTCAAAAACATTATGCGGGCAGAATTTGACGCATTCCATGCAGTAGTTGCATTTATCGTAATCGATCCTCGGGCTCCAATCGATCTTTTCTCTCTCGACACCCATAAATGTAGATTCGCTCATTATTCCTCATCCCCTTCAAAACCTAATTCTTTGAGCGCGTTTTGAACCACCTCAAAGGCTTTCTCATTGGTCATATCCCGAATGTCGAGCATAACGCAATCCTTTTCCACATCAAGCCCGGCATCCTTAAAGGCCTGCTTGAACATCTTTTTCTGCATATTCGGCGCGCAGGCCCCGATGATCACCTTTCTGTGTGCTTTTAAGAAATCGGCGAGGAACCGATCGCCGTCCTCCTCGCAAAGCTGCGGATGGATAAAGCCATATTCCACAGGCAGTTCGACCCTGACCTGGTTAATGAAATCCCAAATATCCATTGCTTTAAAACCTGGACACTTTCCCGTGCATACGCACATAATAAAACCGTAACGTTCTTTTTCTTCCATGTCAAATTCCTCCTATTATTATGGTTATATAAGTACCTATTGTGGAAATACGACAACAAGAAACATTTTGAACTGTTCTTTCGCATAAACCGCATGAGGCTTTTGGGCAGGCATCCCAATTGTTTCGCCTTTTTTCAAGATGTGTTTTTTACCGTCAATGGTTATTTCGCCTTCACCATCCAACGCGATCACCATTGCATCGCCATTGGACTCATGGGAGCTGATCTCTTCGTCTTTATCAAAGGCAAAAAGCGTTAGGCTGACCGCATCGTTCTGCGCAAGATTTACTTTTTGATTTCCATCCGTCGTATAAAGTAGGCTGGCATCTCAATTTGTCTGGGTTACAGTTGTCGGGGCAAGGTCGTCGGGGACTCCGCTATTATCCGGCGTAGAGCAACCGCAGCCGCCAAAGAACATTTTGTATATAAGCAGTAGCGCAAGAATTCCAATCAATATATACTCCCAAATAGTGTTTTGCTTTTTTCTGTCTTTATGATCCATGCCAACCTCCAGCGTTAAAAAGATGATTTTCTTAGACATTGAAAATTTCCCATGTCATGTCCGGATTAAAACGCATCTCCGTGCGATGCGCTTAATCAGCCGACAATTTCTTTGTGCTTGAAAATACAGTTGGGGCGGTCACCGGAAAATTGTTCCCAAAACACCTTGATCTGTGAAAGCCGCTCGGCATTCAAAGTGTACGGCATCCACCATACTCCGTTACGGACGCCGGGAAAACGCCCGCTTTCTGTCAATACCTTCATATGATAGGACTGGGTAGCAGGAAAGCATCTCAAGGATCTTAATTAGCGTTTCAACCGCCATTGCCTTGAACATGGCACATACTCGGCATAAGTATTCCGTCCGGCTCACTTTTTTGTGTTTTTATATTAGACATTCTCTATATAAAAAAAGATATCAATCAAATCAAAAAATATATCTCCGGTAGCGCCGGCGCAGGCTTCAAAGCATCATGCGCCGACGCTGTGAGGTGGGGGTTTATTACTATGCTGCTTTGGTCGCCGCTTCTATAGTCATACGACCTTATCAAGAGAGCATTGTATTATTTGTTATTTGCAAGCCACTCAAGTGCAGGAAGGGCGCTTGAAAGAGTAGTCCCTGCCTTGGCGAACTTTGCGATTGCGAAAGTCTCCATAATTTCTTCGATAGTTGCTCCACACATTTTTGCATGCTTTGCATAATTTAAAATACAAAGTGGCGAATCGAGGGCAAGAACTGCCGATAAGGCAATCAACATTTTGTATTTCTGCGGTATCGCTTCCTTTGAGAAGGTGAAGCTTTTGTCGCTCATTTGGTTAACGACAATACTTTCATCGAGCTGTGCGAGAAACTCGATAGGCTTGGGAATCTCTCCGTTTTCTTTTTTGATGTTTTCCATCAATTCATTAAAATCCATAGTAATGCCTCCTAAATTTATTTGTTGAATTTAATACAAATATATTAGCTACTATTTAGTAGGATGTGCCTTTTAATAAAGGACTTAGCAATATCTAACAAGTAGTGGTTTACGCCATCATTCCTAAAACAATTATTGGCCGCATCCGCTAAAAGAGCTAAAAGCCGCTTTGGATCTTGCTCTTACCATTGCGCCAGCCGACAATCTCTCTAAATTTTCAACCAATTCATCGAGTTTATTATAGGACACACCTATTAAGCATTCCGAATCTTCAATATTTGTTGATTCTCTGCACCCATAGCATCCAAGAGTTGAATTAATTGTATCCTTTACAAACGGTATTACAGTAGAATCAACGCAGGTTGCTTGAAAAATGGCTGAGCTAAATGCAAGCCTTTCCCCGGTTTTCGATATGTAAGCAAGCGCAGTCCACATTAAGTGTTCAGGTTTCGATTCTATAACCACCACATCCGGATCTATCTCAATGCTACTGAGAGGGCTTAATAATACGGCATGATATTTTCCTTGCTCAAGCCTTGTCATGCCTTCCATTGCCTTTTTCCCAGCTTCGAGATTATCGAAAAGTCCCATGTTCAACAGCATTTGTCCATTTTGCAGCATTTCAGGTAGCGGCTTCAGTCCGAAGGCTGCGGCAGAAGCAGGACAGGATATATTTTCTTTTGTGATTACTATTTTTTCACCATTTCCAGCTCTCATAAGAGCCTGGCAATATCTTGTTTTTGTTTCACCATCGTATTTGTCTTTAAGACCCTGCATTTCACTTTCACTAAGGAATTTAACACCTACAGGCTCCCGGTCAAGATTCAGGATATCTTTTAACTTTTTTGATAATTCATAAGAATTGTTCATATCAACAATCTCCTTTCAAAAATTATACCAGTCTGTCACACATTCGTTTTTCCGAAAGCTTTTTTTCAAGCCTTTTCTCATCCTCCAAAAGGATCTGATACATAGTCCGGCTCTCGACTACCTTTTGAATGATTTGTGTTACCAATTCGTTCCGCGTGCTTAGATGATAGAAAATCCATTGTCCTTTTCTTTCGTCTTCCACAAGCCCAATGTCTCTCAGCTTTGCCAGATGCCTTGACACCTTCGGCTGAGACTCATTCAGAATCTCACATAGTTCGCAGACACAGAGCTCCTTGGTAAACAGCAAAACCAAAATTCTCAGCCGTGTTTCATCAGACAGTGTCTTAAAAAAATCAATTAAACTTGTCATCATCTGCACCTTTATCTTCCAAATTGGATTTAATCATCCCGATCCTCACTGTCAAGAGGAAATATAACAATGTTAAGTGTAGTACTGCATTGGACTAAGCCTCCTTAATATATTTATATATGTATATGCGTATATAAATATATTAAGACCTTTTATTTTGTTAGTCAAGCATATAATGTTAACAAATTATAAAGATTTTGCCTGCTGGCTAATCGAAAAAACACATGTAAGCTTTACTTATGAATGGCTCTGCCCAGCAGATCTCCGCAGGCCTCCCAAATCGCTTCATTCAGCGCGGGATGCGGGTGGATCATATCGGCAAGAACTTCTGCTTTTACTTTCAGAGTAACGGCAAGGGTAAGCTCCGATACCATTTCGGAGGCATGACCGCCCAAAATTTGTCCGCCGATAATGGTGTTGTCCTGATCGGCAATTATTTTGACAAAACCTTCTCGCTCGCCTAAGGTCAGAGCGCGGCCATTGTTTCTGAAGTTGAACCTGCCGATCTTTACCGAAATGCCTGCGCGCTTCGCCTCGTCTTCCGTCATTCCAACCGAAGCCGCTTCGGGATTTGTATAAACACATGCGGGAACGGCGTTATAATTCACCTTGGCCGGAATTCCCATGGCGTTTTCAGCGGCCACCTTTCCTTCCATGAAGGCAAGATGGGCAAGCAATTTACCGCCTGTAATGTCCCCGGCTGCATAAACTCCTTTTATATTTGTTTCCATGTTCCCGTTGACAATTACCGCACCTTTTTCTATTTGCAGGGGCAAATTCTGAAACGCCTCTGAATTCAATTTTCTGCCCACCGCAACAAGAACCTTAACACAGGTCTGGACAGATGCCTTTTCACCCATGGTATAGGACACCGCAAGCCCATCGTCCGTTTTTTGTATTTCTGTTACCGATGCGGAAAGCTTGAAGGTTATGCCCTGGCGCTTCATGATTTTCAACAGTTCTGACGCGACTTCACTGTCCTCGCCGGGCAGTATCCTGTCCATCAGTTCGATAACCGATATTTTTACTCCCACAGAACTCAGCATATTGGCAAACTCAAGCCCGATAACTCCTGCGCCGATAATAACTATGCTTTCCGGCAAAACATCCATACTCAACGCTTCGCTGCTTGTGATTACGCCGTCAAGATCAATTCCTTTTATGTTGGGGATCATCGGAGCCGCGCCTGTGGTCAAAATCATTTTGTCACAGTTGACATGAACGACTCCATCGGTGGTTTCAACAGACAATTTTTTATCAGATAAAACCGTGCCTCTGCCTTTCAACACGGTAACGCCTCTTGCATTAAGCAGTTGTCCGACACCAGTGTTAAGAGTTTTGACCACACGGTTTTTCCGGTCAACTGTAACATTCCAGTTGATACTTTCCATACGGCTTTCTATGCCGAATTCCTTTGACCCTCGGATCGCTGAAGCTGTTTCCGCCGTTTTGAGCAGAGCTTTTGTCGGGATACATCCAACATTAAGACATACGCCACCTAATTCCTTTTCTTCAATCAGAGCCACCTTGGCGCCAAGCTGTGAAGCCCTGATTGCCGCAACATACCCGGCAGGCCCTCCGCCAAGAATGCCGATATCTACGGATATTTCCTTTGTTAAGTCCACAAGAACACCTTCTTTTTTGATTTATTATGCCCGTAAACGCCATCCTCATAATGGCCTCTTATACCTTGCAGCAGCTGCAATTTTCAGCAGTCATATTTGGCGTGGTTATGGTCTTAAGCAGTTCCATCGACTCGGCGCTGCCTTTATCGCTGATCTTGTAGTGCGTCCACTTGCCCTCCTGCTGACTTTCCACAATGCCCGATTCGACAAGTATCTTCATATGGTAGGAAAGTGAGGACTGACCAATATCGAGATTTTCTAATAATTTGCACGCGCATTTTTCTCCGTCTCGAAGAAGCTCCAGTATGTGTAAACGCTTCTCGTCGCCAAAAGCCTTAAACACGATTACCTGATCATGATATTTGGCTTCCATTCCATCACCTCACATCAAAATTTATTGATATGTATAGCATATGCGTCATATCTAGTTTTGTCAATATGATGTCAAAAAAATTAAATTTTAAAACTATACGTTGTACCGAACTGTTTATAAGACAGTCCTTTACAAGACATCTTAGAAATGGTAGCTATTTATCGTATACTTTATAGATTTTCTCCACCACGGCTTCTTTGATTGTTTCCAGATCGGTTGAAGAGTTTAAGTCAAAGTTCTTTGAAATACTTAAATCCTTTGAGACAATAATATGTTGATCGAGAATAAACCCTGCTTTTTCAAGGGTCTTTTTTGAACAGCTCATAGGACACCCATCAACCGCGACAATCCCTTTGGCGCTCTTTGCGGCATTGGTAATGTTGGCAAGACCGGCGGAAATGCTTGCAAGACACAAAAGCGCGGCTTTATCATAACCGACCTCATTTGCAGCCTTTACCGATGAAAGCATGGTTGATTGACCAACATTTGAGGCTCCAGCACAGTAAAACACAGCAACCGGACTTTTCTTTTCCTCGACTTCCATGCCTTTTGTCTTTTTATCCATATATGGCAGGTACCAATTATCTTTTGGCTTTTCAATTTCCACCTTATCTCCATCTAATCCACAGTTCAAATTGTTTGCGGTTTCCAATTTCTCAGCATCTCTATTTTTGCTTTTACTATTTTCCATGGCTTTTTACCTCATCTTTTATTAACTATTTACTGATATTTTCAGCGCTTTCGTAAATTTTCTGAATCTCTTGTTTTGATATAAGTTTCGATAAAATATAGGCTATGATAATGATTCCGGGGATATCCACCAATAACCTTGTGAATGCAAACTTTGCGCCAAGCGACGCCATTTCAAACAGGAACATTGGTATTTTCGTCGTTGACCACGCACCAATAAAAATAAGAATATTGCTGAACTTTACGCCCTTTTTCATAAACACCGCAGCTACCGGGAAGGCTCCGTATAGTGGGCCTGCCGCTGCAGAACCCAGCAGTATTGAGAGGATTATGCCCTTAACACCCGAGCCCTCGCCCATGAATTTTATCATTGTTTCACGCGGCACCCAGACATCCATAAGGCCAAGAAGGATAAACACAGGCGGTATTACAAGAAGCATTTCTTTAAATGAATATGCTGATATACTTATGGCTTTAAATCCGATCTGATTATTTATGAGTGTAAGTATGCCAATCGCCACAGCCGTGACGATAAACGCGCGGTATCTTTTTAGTAAAGCTTTCATTATTAACCCACCACCAATCCAATAACATAGGCAACAACAAAGGAAAAGAGGAATGCTAGTATATTTCTTAAAATTGTCAGCCTTTTGCCAAAATACTTTATTTCAACCGGCATCGTCACAACGCCTACCATCATCAATGTGGAAACGAACGCACCGATCTGCATGTACCCTGCGCCACCTTGCAGCAGCATCGCGGCCATCGGGAAAGCGACAAAACCCGGTATCAGCGTGATTGCGCCAACTACGGAAGCAAGCATCACACCAAGCCATCCGGAACCCGAACCGATAATTTTTGAAATGACTTCGGTATTGAGTACGGCAAGCAATACGCCGACAAGCAAAATGACAACCAGGAATTCCGGCAGAATATTTTCAAACGCTTTCCATGCCTTTTTGAGAGACATCTTTGTTTTCTTTTTATCCTTAATAAAAGAAAATGCTAAAAATAGTACGGTTACTCCATACAAAATATACGTATCCAAATCTATACCTCCCATTTAAAAATCGTATTAAACTCAGTTTTACATTGTTTTTTAAACTTTAAAAATATTTTTGTCGCAACATTTATCAACTTCTGCTTGCAACGTAACATGACTGATACCATGATGCTCTTTTAAGAAATGTTCGATTTTATCATAAACCTTTTCCGCCTCGGATAACTGTATATCCTCCATATCTATATGCGCCTCAAAATATATCGTTTTTTCATTGCTCATCCAGGAATGAACATGATGGATATTTTTTACTTTATCAATTTTTTCGATGTCATTTTTTATTGCTTCATAATCAAGCGTTGCCGATGATTGCATCAAAATATCTACGGTTTTTTTGATAACGCGCCAAGTTTCTTTCAAAATATAGAGGGATATGAGTACTGTAATGAGGGGATCAATCCAAACAATACTCCATATCTTTATTGCAATACCCCCTGCCAATACACCTACAGATGAAACAGTATCACTTATAAGGTGAAGATAGCTTGACTTTATATTCAAGTTTTCATGCGAGTCTTTCTCCAGAAGATAAACTGAAACGAAATTTGCAACAAGTCCAATAAGCGCTACAGTAATCATTAGTGTGCCATTAATGCTTTCAGGAGATTTTAATCTTTTAAATGCCTCAAATATCAGCACAAATGAGATAGCCAAGAGAACAGTAGAATTTATAAAAGCAGCTAAAATTTCCGCTCTCTTATATCCATATGTTTTTTTGGAATCCTTAGGTTTTTGAGCAATCCTGTTAGCAACGTAGGACAGCGCTATTGCGACTGTGTCGCTTAAGTTATGGATAGCATCGGACAACAACGCTAAACTTCCTGAAAGCATTCCTCCTACAATCTCAGCAATAGTGATTGTTGCATTCAGCAACGTTACCCAGAATATTTTCTTACCGGATAAACTTGATACATCATGTGTATGTCCAGCCTCTGTATGATTGTGTTCATGATCATGATCAGACATTACTTCTCGCCTCTGTTTCCTTCATTATATTATTTTTTACTTTTTCCTCATTTCAAAGCGTGCTATAAATATTGCTGCGAGAATGCCCCCAATGAAAATGGCATATGTGGTTACATCAACAAATATCCAAACGCATTAAAGGCATATCCGATAATAAGAATACCTACCGTAACAATGCCTGCGAAAATTAGCAAAAGCTTCATTTTCACAACCTTTTTCAATAATATCATGGACGGAAGGGAAAGTGCAGTCACCGCCATCATGAAGGAAAGAGCGGTACCAATTCCAACGCCCTTCAGAACAAGGGCTTCCGCAATAGGCAGCGTTCCAAAAATGTCGGCATACATTGGAACACCGACAATCGTTGCAAGCAACACGCTATACCATTTATCCTGCCCGAGAACTGCGGATATAACATCTTCAGGAATCCAATTGTGGATAGCCGCTCCGATTCCGACACCGATCAGAATATAGAGCCATACTTTTTTGATAATTTCCAGAACCTGATCTCTGGAAAATTCAATTCGATCACGCCTTGTTAACTCAGACTGTTCCGTTTCAACCATCTTGTTGCTGAACACAAATGGTTCAACATACTTTTCGAGCTTCGATTTGCTTATAATACTTCCTCCGATCACAGCAAGTAGTAAGCCGACAATGACATATGCTATCGCTATTTTCCAGTTAAAAATGCTCGCAAGCAGTAAGACCGAAGCCAAATCCACAAGCGGTGAGGAAATCAGGAACGAGAATGTAACGCCAATTGGTAATCCCGCATTGGTAAAACCGATAAAAATCGGTATAGATGAACAGGAACAAAAGGGAGTAATCGTTCCAAGCAGGGCTCCAAAAAGATTTGCTCCGAAACCGTGGTACTTTCCAAGTATCTTTCTTGTGCGTTCTGGTGGGAAAAAGCTCTGAATATATGAAATCGCGAAAATCAAAACGGATAATAAAATAAATATCTTAATGACATCATAGATAAAGAAGTGAATGCTTCCACCTAAGCGAGCATTTACATCCAAGCCAAACACATTTTCAACAAGCAGCTTTATAAGGTTGGAAAGCCATTGCATTTTCAGCAATTGGTCATTCAAAAAGTCGAAGATAAACATAAAAATAACTCCTTTGCATTATTTACATCAATTAATGCTTTTATCTAGATTTGTACTCTTACAAAAGTCTTTTAGCAAAACGCCTAAAGCTTCAAAGGCTTCCTTCTTTAACGAATACCGCATCCACGCACCATCTCGATTGCCAGTGACCAGACCGCACTCTGTCAAAATTTTCATATGGTAGGACAGCGTCGGCTGTGTGATGTTGAAATTCTCAAGTATTTTACAGGCGCACATCTCCCCACTGGATAGCATATTTATAATTTCAAGACGCGTTTCATCCGCCAGCGCTTTCAGAATTTGTACAGTATCTTTATAGTTTTTCCCCATTTATCTCAATCCTCTCATTGATATCATTCTATGATATAGATGGTTTTCTATATCAATTATATGCACCATATAGAAATTTGTCAATATGATCTGAAAATAAAAAAGCCAATCAAGGTGAATTACACATCATGATCGGCTAATTATTAAAACATATTATTGCGTTTATTCTAATGACAAACCTGTTTTCACTCTGCTTTTTTTGAAGATTCATCATTCGGTAATTGCTGTTGCGCCATACTTTCGAACATTTGCTCTAATACAGAAAACATGAAATGTTTTTTATTTATAGAGTAAAAATTCCAAACAGCATCCTGTCGTTTTATTAATAATTCATTATCAGTCAATATCTTCAAATGATATGAAAGAGCAGATTGCGCTGTTCCAAAATATTCGGATAAGCTACACACACATTTTTCATTATTTTGATAAAGGTAGAAAAGGATATTCAATCTAAGGTCGTCAGACAAGGCTTTGAAGTTTTTGGCGTGGTTGAGAAATAGATTGTCCAAATTTGACACCTCCTTTGGAACTAGTGAAACTGACAATAAATCAAATATATTTGATGCTTTAATTATATGGACAATACCCATTTCCGTCAATACTAAAATGGGAGGCGGAAGAGAAATTCTCTGCCGACCTCCCGGATCTAGTTCACACACCCATTTCATCCTGTATATATTTTTTTATTTCATCTTTACTTGGGACTCTTCCCATAGACTTTACTTTCTCATTTACAACAATGGCCGGTGCCTTCATAACGCCGTATGCCATTATCGTCTTCATATCTTTGACCGTTTCAACTGTCGCATCTATGCCCATTTCTTTAATTACTTCATCAGTTTTCGCTATAAGACCAGAGTCAGAACAGCAAGATACCAAGATTTTGATATTCATTTATTATCAATCCTTTCATAGCTATAAAAATTTGCACGGCTATTTCACCTGTTTAAAAGGTCCCTGTAAGCGGAGTGATTTGTTCCCCGGTAAGGTAATGTTGGAATAAACCATACCATTTTCGAAATCCTCAATATGGGTTACAGTTGTTTGGTTCTTTTCCTGCCAGCCAACCATAAATACACCTAACCGAATGGGCATTACGCTTATTTCAACAGTTTCGGTAAATCCCTTGTGCTCGCCCTTCAGTCCATAAATAGTCATCGAATTCACAGTGTGATATTCGAACTGGACAAGAATGTCTCCCCCGAAGTCAGCTTCATATGTATGGCCCTACGGCAGGAAAGCTGTCTGCCTCAGGGGTTCCGGGTTTAATAAAATCAATCTCAGGCATTTTTAAACACCTCCTTTGCTGCTTTGTACAGACTATAGCCGGAATGACAAGATACTGAGATTTTGATATTCATTTTAAAATCAATCCTTTCTAATTTATTGTGTATTTGAAATCACAGTATTTTTGGCAAATACAGTCGAGATCAAACCTACCGCGAGTAATAAGACCGCTGCGATGAGATAGATTTTTGATGTGCCATACGCACCAATTATGTTTGCGTTCACTCTTGTTCCAACGGCACCGCCGACAAACATGTTAAATGATGTAAGAGACATTGCCGTCCCCCTTGCTTGAGGCAACTTATCCTGAGCTGTTGCTACAAGTGTGGATTGCAAAAATACGAAAGCAACTCCGAAAAAGAACAATCCCAAGGAAAGCAGAATGACATTTTTACTAATGAACAATGTGAATGTCGCTAAAAATCCTATGATACCGGCAACAATAAAGAAAATTGTTGTGCCCGCTTTCATCTTAAACTTTGGTGCTATGCGACCGCCGATTACGGTTCCAATCCCGTAAAGAGACAAAATCAATCCAACAGATAAAATCGAGTATCCTGTTATCTCCTGCACAAGCTTGCCTGAATAAGCGAATGAGCCAAATACGCTGAATCCTACGAAGAGAAGGGTTAACGCAATACGCATGAACTTGGGATTTGTGAGCGGCGCTTTATAGGCTGTGATAAAATTCAGCTTTTCAACCATGGGTTTATCTCTCTCCAGTATCTTCAGCATAAGCAGAGATAAAATCAGCTCGCCAATACCATAGAAGATATAAACCAGCCGCCACGAGCCAAAGTAGGCCAGCACTCCGCCGATAGCAGTTGCCATAGCAGCTCCAAGGAACCCGAGGCCCAAAACTTTCGCAAGTGCCTGATGGCGATGTTCGTTATCAAAGCTTTGACCGACTATAGCCATCATGACAGGGAAAATACCCGCCCCGAACGCGCCGTTCACAGCTCTGAAAAACACTAGTGAAGGCAAGTTGAAAGCAAACCCGCCAAGAATACTGAAAATCGAAGTTCCAAATGCTGCTATATTGATAATCTTTACTTTGCCGTATCGGTCTGACAAGGGTCCGAATATTAATGTAAATGCGCCAAACGCAAACATATATGCCGTAACGGATAAGGCCGCCGTCTCGTAGCTAATACTTAGGTCTTTGGAAATGTCAATTAAAAGTGTGGACGCAGCATAATTATCCCCATTTGCCAAAAAGGCCATCAATCCTAAAACAATAAGCATTTGATTTTGTTTTTTTTGTTTATCCATAACTACCTCCTAAAAAGTTAAATAATATATTTGAAAGGCGAGCAACAGCTACTATGCAAGAACGAAATTGAATAAATAGCCGACTAAAATAATTGTAACTGCCATTATTCCAATAAACACTGCAAGCATTCTCGGTTTTAAGACCCTGCGCAGAATAATTATTGAGGGAAGGCTTAAAGCTGTTACCGCCATCATAAATGACAGTGCCGTGCCCATTTGGACTCCCAGCTTAGTGAGTTCACTTACTATAGGAAGCACACCTGCCGCATTGGAATAGAGGGGTATACCAATAAGTACTGCAATCGGAACGGCAAAGGGATTGCCACTCCCTACAGCTTGAGCAAACCAGTCTCCCGGCGTCCAGCCATGTAAGACAGCGCCAAAGATCAAACCGATGATGATATGTATCCATATACTTTTAAGTGTACTTAAATCGGCCTTCCATGCATCCGAAATTCTTTGTTTCCATGTAGGCTTAACCATATCAACAGAACCTAATTTCATGTTATAGATATCTTCCGCCAGGTATTTTTCCATTTTAAGCTTGCCGATAATGACTCCTGAAATAATCGCTACAGTCAAGCCGGTTACGATATACAGCAGGGCTATCTTCCAACCGAACAACCCCCATAACAATGCAATAGCTACCTCGTTTACCATGGGTGAAGAAATTAAGAACGAAAATGTTACTCCCAGAGGTATCCCTGCTTCTATAAATCCTATAAAGACGGGAACCGCGGAACAGGAGCAAAAAGGAGTAACAACACCTAGAAGAGCGGCGGCTACATTACCAAAAAATCCTCTGGCTGTCCCTTGCTCGCCTAAAAGCTTTCTCGTTCTTTCCGGAGGAAAAAAACTCCTTATGATTGATACGACGAAAGTTATTGCAATAATCATCAGAAATATTACAATCGCATCCGTAAAGAAAAAGTCAACAGCTCCAATATAGCGCTGCGAGTCTAAGAACGAATCATTAATATTGAACAACCCTAAAATCAGTCTAACAAACGCGGTGACTATGTAGCTTAAGCTGTCTACTATCCAATTCATAAAATCCCTCCATTAACCATTACAGCACCCTGAACAACTGCAACCCTCAATTGGCGCTTCGCCAACATATTCGATTGCAGTTGAAGGGCATATATCACCGCATTCGTGACATCCAGCAGCGCAATTCTCAGGCTTCATTACGACGGGATGTGTACCTTTAAGTCTAAGTACATCTTTTGAGCATTCACTGACACATGTTCCACATTCGACACAGACCTCATAGTTTATTACCGGATACCAGTTTTTTGACATTGCATAATCCCCCTATTCTAAGTTCGTTAGGTAATACTTATCTCCAAACTGCTTTGCTGCTTGGAGATTTTCGTCTCTCTGATTTTTGAGAAGGTAATATACAACAAATAAGTTTGATAAATTTATCAAACTTATTTGTTGTATATATCAAAATAATTTGATATAGTGATTATAAATCAATGATGCGGAGATGTCAATACATACATCAATATTATTTGATGTATGTATTGAGGCTTTAATCCGCACACTCACTGGTCATTTTATGTAGGGTGGCAGGCCGCGAAAGCACCTCACGCCGCTTCTCCCACAGTTTTTCTTTTTTACCATATTGGAAAGGTAAACTATCAATTCCTCGGGAGTCGGATACTCACCAACTCGGGGGACGTTTTGCCAGAACACCTTGATTTTGGGATCATCACTGACAAGGCCGTTTATCATGGCGATGTCAATTTGCTTTCTAATTTCATATACCGTAACACCATGCTCAAAAGCAATCTGTTCAATTGCTTTTTCCGCTGCTTCTATTTTACTTTGCTTCAAATTTACTGCCTCCTTGTGAATGGAACACACCGGGTCATCCCAAGTTCCTCTAAAAAATTCAAAAATCTAAACTGTAGCAATAGAATACGGATATAGCTTATTATAATAAATTCCTGCCGTATATACAATACTATTGTGGAAATTTGTATTATACGGAGGGAAATTATGGAGATGGACTACAAGGCGATAGGCAAACGCATCAAAATTGCCCGAATTAAAGCTGATCTAACGCAGGAAATCCTTGCGGAAACCATTAATTTATCGCCGACGCATTTAAGCAATATTGAAAACGGGTCGACAAAAGTCAGTCTGTCTTCAATTGTGAAAATAGCAAACGCTTTATCTGTCACCGTCGACGATCTGCTCTGTGAAAACGTCATAAAGGCCAGGGTACAGTTTGAAAAAGATATTGAAGATATTCTGAAGGATTGCGACGACTACGAAATACGAATTTTGAGAGATATGCTGGAGGGCCTCAAGACAACACTGCGGAAGGACATTCATCAGCGATAGCAGAAGATTTGATTTTAGTAAATTCCGAAAAGCAGCAATTATAGCAGATGGCTTGATTTATTTCATCCCACATCAATACGAATATCTGTATACCCAAGATTGCATCAGATACGAGAGAAGCAGTGTTTCTATTAGGAAGGTGATAGATGTTTCCTATCAATGTAGCTAAATGACGGGATTGGGTTAACTCTTCATAGACGCGTTTGCCCAACAGCGAGGTAAATCTATGGGAAATTTTTTTGAACAGGGAGAAAAATATTACTTTTCGCATGACCTTATGATGCGGCTTTCAAGGATGCGGGAGTATCCCGTCACGATCATTGAGGCCCCTTCCGGCTTTGGAAAGACGACCGCAGTGCGGGAGTATTTGAATAGCAATCTTCCTGCAACCGCCCGTCAGTATTGGTATACCTGTTTAGGAGAATCGGCGCCGGCTTGCTGGGCGGCCCTCTGCGATTTGTTCAAAAATGCGGCTCCAGAGATGGCCGCTAAGCTGAAAGACCTGCGGATGCCGATGGCCGGTGCGTCGGCAAATATTGCGCTGTCAGAAGGAGAAATTATATGCCCGGCGGACACCTATCTGGTGATCGATAATTATCATCTGATCGCGCATAGAATTATAAGTGAACTTAAAAGCTTAGTAGCTGTTATGAATTTTTCGCGTCTTCATTTCATTGTAATTGCCCAACAGTATCCCGAGGATTTTTATACCTTGGCCCATGATGCCCGCATTCAAAAAATTGAGGCGCCTGGTTTCTTCTTTGACAAGGCAGGAACCGACGCCCTATTTCGGATGGAGGGAATCAGGCTTTCGGGGGACGAGTTGGAGAATATCTATGCGAATACGGAGGGCTGGGTTGCCGCCATCCGACTGCAGATTTTAAATTATCGGGAAGAAGGCTCACTGAATTATACAAGAGGTATGGAGGCATTGGTGGAAGCCGCTTTCTGGAATCGTCTGACCCAGGAGGAAAAAGAATTTCTGGTATCCGTTTCGGTTTTGGACAGCTTTACTCCCGGTCAGGCCGCGATGATGATCGGGATGGATGCCCTGCCGCAGAACATCGAAAAACTGTTGCTGGACTGCGCCTTTGTTCGATATAATCCCGATTCGCAAAGCTATTTCATTCACAGCATCCTGCAGAAATTTCTCCGAAATCGTTTTTACAATCACTATAGCCTAAATTTTCAGAGTCAGATTATGCGGCGTGCTGGAGCATATTTTGCCGCGGTTGAAGATTTCTGCCCGGCCGCAGTGATCTATTATCGTGAAAATGACTATCAAGCCCTTCTGTCCCTCCATGTCAACGGCGATTATATGATCTCTCAAAAGGAAAAATATTGGCAGGGTTTTCTGGAAATCATTGTGGAGAACTGTCCGGATGAGCTTTTGAAAACACACCCGTATACACTCCTTTTATATGCGTATCACCTGTTTCTTCAAGAGAGGTATCAGGCGCTTGCGAAAATCCGCGGGCTTCTTGAAGCTGTCCTGCAGGAACGCGGCGCGCTGAGTCAAGCCGAGCTGCGTATTCTCTGCGGTGAGTATGAGCTCCATAAAGCAGTCTGCTCCTTTGATAATCTGGACAAAAAGAAGAAGGGCTGTGAAACGGCTTGGCGCATTCTGCAAAGGCCTTCCGTTATGATTACCCCCGACATGCCATGGCCCTATGCTTGCAGCCTGTTAAACCAGCTATGGACCGAACCTGGTACGTTGGAACTGTCCATAGAGAACATGCATCAATTTTGCCACGCATTTCATAAAATCACAGACGGATATATTTATGGGGCAAGCAGCGTCTTTCACGCCGAGGTGATGCTCATGCGTGGAAACGACAAAGAGGCAGAAGTCTTATTCTACAGGGCATTGACCGCCGCAGAAGAACATAATCAAACATCCGTGCTTTTATATGCCGAGCTGATTCGTGCCCGAATTGGGATTTTGCGCGGAGATAAAAATATGTTCCAGGCCGCCCTGACAGCAATAAAAGCACACACCGGAAGTGATTCGAAAATTATTGTTCTGCGCACGGCAGAGCTATGCTTAACCATGCTGGGACTGATACTGGATAAACAGGATATGATAGCGCAGTGGTTTTGCGATCCGAAAAGCATTGAAGCCGTCCTTTATCCTGCGTCGATCTCAAGCACGGCGAAACAGCTCTACGCAAAAAAACTGCTTTTGGAAAAGAGATATCCTGAGTTGTGCGGCGCTCTGGCGCACAATGCGGATAAGGAACGTGACTGCATTTATCTTATGCCAAGACTGCAGCATCACATCCACCTCGCAATCGCCCACAACCGAGTCGGGCAAGGTGATACCGCCACGGAACACTTGCATAGGGCCCTTGATTATGCTCTCCCGGATAAAGCATATCTGCCGTTCGCGGAACAAATGGGTGCCATGCTTCCGCTGCTGAAAGGTGTTTCTTCCGTAAAATATGACCGGAAGCAGTTAAATGAACTTATTGCTCTCTGTGAAAGGCAGGAGGATGGCCGCCAGAAAATTATGCGGGCAGTATTGAAAGAAAGCTCGCCTCTGACACCAAGGGAGCGGGAAATAGCAATTCTGGCCAGAGAACGGCTTACGGCACAGGAAATATCGGAAAGGCTGCTTATCTCTGAGGCCACCGTAAGGACAGTATTGCGAACAGTTTACAGTAAGCTTGATATTCACTCCAAACTTGAACTCGCGGATATTGAACTATGATTAATGTAACAAAAAATACCACATGGTGAGGTATGACAATATAAAATAACTGCTGTATACTTTTGGATATACAGCAGTTCAGCTTGTCGAAGAACCCGGTTTACGCAGGAGCATAAACCGGGTTCTCGGTGAGTTTCAAGCCCAAAATAGCGAATGCGGCGTAAGAAAAACAGGTTCTCCATTTCCATTTAGCCAGTTTTTTGAGATTCATGGCAGCAAACTTAAGCTTCACCCAGCTTGTTACCTGAGTGAGGCCGCGATATTGTGTATAACGCATAGCGTGTTTTTCCTTAGCGTCGGCAAAGACCCGTTCTATGGTTTCTTTGCGACGCGCATACAGCTCCCGGTATTCCGGTGTGTAACGGGCATCGTCCGCCAGCTCCTCGTAATCCTTCCAAATGTGCCGCTGCACCGTCTTGATACAATCTTTGGCGTGCGTGCACAGCTGTCGGGTAGGGCAACCGGCACAGATTTTGGGATCGCTTTTGTATTCCCGATATCCCTGCCTGTTCGTCGTGGCATAGCGCAGGGGCTGGTATTCCGGGCAGAGGATGCAGTCATAGTATTCGTCATAAACATACTTCCACCACTCATGGCCGCCTTTCATGGTCATAGGTCGCTTGTAGGCTGTGGATAGTACGCGAGAATCCTCAAAAACCTTCTTGCAGATATGGGGCGTCTTGTAAGCGGCATCGGCAACGACCGTCTCAATTTCGGGAAAGGATGCGGTCACCTTGTCATATACATCGTCAAAAGCCACGCTGTCATGGACGTTGCCCGCCGTGACCACGGTTTCCAGAATGAAGCCGTTCTTGTCGCAGGCGGTGTGGGCCTCATAGGCGAACTGCCGCTTGTGCTCTCCCTTCACGAACAGGCCGCAGTCCGGGTCTGTTACACTCTTTGTCACCGTGCAGGTTTTCTTTTCCTTTTTTCGGCGGGCCAGCTTTTTTCTAGAGGTGTTGTCCCGCTTCTTTCTGCCGGATTTCGGAGGCTCCTCGTCGTCAAACGGAGCCTTGCCGTGCGCTTCCCGATCGGCATCCACCTCCGCTATCAGTTCCTGTGCATAGCGTTTGGATGCCACCGCAATGACTGCCTTTACCTGTTTCTTTGTGTTGGCGCTGGCTTTGATGTGGGTTCCGTCGATGAATACTGCTTGGGGTGAAAGATAGCCCGCGTTCGCGGTTTCCTCCAGAATCCACGCAAAGATTTGACTGACTGTTTCCTCTGTGAAGCGGTGACGAAAATTGTAGCTCACTGTGGAAAAATGCGGAGTTTCCTCCTGAAGCGTATAGCCTATAAACCAGCGATAGGCAGTGTTTAAATAAACCTCATCCGCTGTTCTGCGCAGAGAGGGCAGGCCATACAGGTGCTGGATCAGCACAATCTTCACCAGTACAACCGGGTCTATGCTCGGCCGGCCGTTGTCCTCGCTGTACAGCGGCTCGACCATCTCATACAGCCGTTCCCAGTTTACTGCTGCGTCTATTTTCCGCAGCAGATGATTCTGCGGTACCAGGATTTCCGTATCCACTATTTCCAACACGCCGCGATCTAATTTCCCTCGCTGTAACATTCCTCATCACCCATACCTATTTTACCGCTTTTAAATGAAAAAGCCCAGCTTTCGCTGGACCTTTTTCGACAGACTGAACTGCTGTATACTTTTGGATATACAGCAGTTATTTTTATGTATTTAGGCTAAAAATAAACTGTCGATGTAAATTCGGACAAGCATAAATCCGTGGGCCGTCGTTCAATAGCTGCACAAATTTGCGGGATTGAGAAGATGATATTCACTACCTGGCCGCTCTTTACAACCGAGTTGCGAAACGATAATTCTCAATTATATGTCTGAGGAAAAATAATAAAGTCAAGGGCAAACCCATTTAAAGGTGGGGACGCAAAGCCATAGGGTCTAAGGCGTTTTGCAAACGCTATGATAGCCTGGCTGCCAAAAACCGCGGAACAGCCTGCCCAACTGTATTGGACAGGCTGTTCTATTTTCGGCTTTTGACGGATTATTTGGGTATCTGGACACAGGGCTATCGCCGCCCCTTGGCGGAAAGGCTTTGTATGAACACTAACCCAAAGCATTCCTGGAGGCTGAAATAAAGACTACAATCTCCGTACATACCTCCCCATAGCATCCGAATATAAGTTTCAAACAGCAGTGTGCCGTTATGGGCATACTGCTGTTTTTTTATATTCGACAAGGTTCCCCTTAATAACCCACATTATTACATTTTATATATTTGAGATTGCCGCCCCTGTTTACATAAGTGAGGTAATCCCTCACTGCCGCTCTCCTCCGCTTCTGACATTTTGACTCACCATCAAAATTTCATGAAACGGAGGACAAGCCTTATGGCTAATATCAAGATGTGCTTTATCCTTGAAAACGGTGTCTATAGGGAAATTCTTTATTCGGAGATTTATTCACAAAAGAAACGTACTTCTCAATATGCAGACAGGTATTTTCTGCCGTATGACGGATATTTAATGGAGGTGCCATTTGAGAACTACCAAAAGGAGCTTCAGGAAAAAGAACGGCGCAAATACCTGCATAAGCAGGCTAAAAAACACGGTGAAACGTCCTGTGATTCACTGGACACTGATGAGACGAACGGCGTTGAACTCATACGCGACATTTATACCGATGTTGAGCAGAGTGCAATAACCCGCATAATGATCGCTAAACTTCGGCAGGCGCTTAAGCAACTCACCGCAAATGAGATGGCCCTGATAGACGCCCTTTATTATCAGGAAATGAAGGAGCGTCAGTATGCGGCAATTCTCGGGATTTCACAGAAGGGTGTCAACAAGCGCCGACACAAAATTTTGGATAAGCTTAAAAGAATTATTGAAATAAAATAAAATTTTTGGTTCTCAACCCCCTCATTTTTTCCCAGTAAAAAGTGAGGGGGTTTTTCTAAGCTCCCGATTGCTCTTTGAAAATTTCATATCCGATGACCTGAATACGTTAGCTGACGGACCCGATGAGGGAAAGCGACCACGGAGGATGCGCCAAGACCACCTGTAAAAGAACGGGAGAAACGCGAAGTCACAGATATTTGTTCATTCCTTCTTTTATAAAAGACGGCCAAACAAGGTGCAAAGCGGTACCCATCCGTCCGGAAAACAGCCGATGGCAAGCTGTTTTGCAATAATCCCGTCAGCCTACAATGATACTTCCGTCCAGTCACAGCCCCCCTTGACAGGGGGATCAAGCAATGAGGGCGGCCGGCAGAGATCCTGGCGGGGGTGAGATTCCCATGATGCGGTGAAGCTAACCGCAGTTCAGTTCGTTGCCCGTTGTGCTTGGGAAGTAGTGTCGAATAAAGCACAGAAAAAAATTTAATGTCAGAAGCCACAGGGATCGCCCTGCCCAAAACACCTCAAAACGCGGTGTTTGCGCGGCGGTCCCTGTTTTTGTGACATTAAGAAAAAATCAAAGGAGGTCGAATATGATTGTTATGTTTGAAAAACTGAATAAAAATGACTTTTCACTTCTTCTGGAGATGGCAGGTCTGCTGGTCAGAAAGGGCTTACTCACCAAAAACCAGGCTGAAATTACCCTTCAGCGCATCGCTTCGGAAAATGAACTCTCACAGATATATCTTTAGTGGGTATTGGTATAGCTTTCGAACTCTCATTATGGTATTGTGTTGAGCTGACGAAAGGAGGAGGAAAACTGTGAAATCGCAAGCTATTGCAGGCACAAGCGCGTTAGATCCGCGAAACCGCGAGATAATCCATATCAAGGCCGCCACTCTACAGGCACAGGTCAAGCCGCGGTTGGCGGGATATGCCCGTGTCAGCAGCGATTCGACCGATCAGCTCAACTCCTTCTCGGCACAGGTTCGATATTACACCAAGCTGATTGAGGAAAACGAAAGCTGGGAACTTGTCGAGGTCTATGCCGACGAAGGACTGACAGGGGTTTCCACCGAAAAGCGTGAGGATTTTAACCGGATGCTGGCCGACTGCCGCAAGGGCAAAATCGACCGCATCATTACCAAGTCGACCAGCCGCTTCGCTCGAAACACTATGGATACAATCCGGGTGATCCGGGAGCTGAAATCCCTCGGCGTATCGGTCTATTTCGAGAAAGAGGGCATCGACACCCAAAGCCTCACCAGCGAAAATCTGCTGACTCTATACGCCATGTTCGCTCAGAACGAATCCGAGAGTATTTCCAAAAACGCGAAAAAGGGCAACCGAATGCGGATGGAGCGCGGCGCTTATGTGTCCTCCCACGTCCCTTACGGATACCGGCTGACGAACAATCTGCCTGAAATCTACGAGCCGGAGGCCGAGGTGGTGCGCCGGATTTTTTCAGAATACCTCATGGGACGCGGAACGGCGGAGATCGCGAAGGGACTCACGCAGGACGGTATTCCTCGTAAAGACGGCGGTCTCAGGTGGCGGCACCAAGCTGTGCTACTGATTCTGCAAAATGAGCGCTACATAGGAGATATGCTTCTGCAAAAGCATTACAACGAAGACATCATTCCTTATAAGCAATGCCACAACAGCGGCGAGCTTCCGCAATACTACGTTAAAAACAGCCACGAGCCTATCGTTGATCGCATCCAGTTTGGACTTGCCAATATCCTGCTGGACGAACGCGGGGCACTGGTAAACATCGCTCCCTATAACGAATATCTCCTCAGTCGAAAAATCAGATGCGGCGTTTGCGGCACCGCCTACCGCAGAAAAACAACCAGGAGCACGACCTATTGGGTCTGCCGACAGCATGACCGGGATCGAACCCAATGTGATTCGGAGCGGATCACCGAGGAAGCCGTATACGGCGCGTTTATCAGGCTGTATAACCGGCTAAAAAGCAACCGCGACAGTATCCTGCTCCCTATGCGGGCACAGCTTGAACGATTGCAGGAGCTGAAAGCCCGAAGCCATCCCGAAATCAATACCTTGAACAGACAAATTGCCCAGCTTTCCGAGCAGAATCATGTGATGAACGGACTCCTGTCCGACGGCATCCTTGATTCTGCTCTTTTTATATCCCAAACCGATGAGCTGGCACGAAAAATAAAGGCTCTCAAGATCACCAGAGCAAAGCTGCTGGAAGAACTCGACTCGGACGATACGTTTGAAAAAACTGAGAATTTGCTGGAAGCGCTGGACGCCGGACCAGACCGTCTCACGGAAATGGACGCAAACCTCTTCGGGGAGCTGGTAGAAAAAATCATCGCAAAGGACAGTGTCAGCCTCGAATTCATCCTAGTTAACGGTCTGACACTGTCGGAAAGGATGTGACGAAATGGCACAGAACAGGTATCTCCCCTTCGGTTACCGGATCGCAAACGGCGTGATTACCTCTCAGCCCGAGGAAGCCGGTACAGTCCGAGGTATTTACAGACGCTATGCCGAGGGTGCCTCCTACAAGGCAATCTCCGCCGAGTTGACCACTGCCGGCATCCCATATATGCCAGACAAACCGGTCTGGAATAAGAACATGATCGCGCGAATCCTACAAAATACAAATTACCTCGGCACAAAGAAATATCCCGCTATCGTAGAGCCGGAGGAGAGTGAGGCCGCGTTCAGGGCGCAAAAGCAATATACGCTCACAGAGCCGCCGAAAATCAAGCAATTGAAAGGGCTCTTCGTTTGCGCGGCTTGCGGAGAACCCGTCAAGCGGCGGCTGAAATCCAAGGGCGAAGAACGCTGGTTCTGCCCGGCGGACCCTCATCACATCGGAATAAGCGTCACGGACGCTACCCTGCTGGAAAATGTAAAAGCACAGCTGAACCGGCTGATTTCTTCACCGGCATTAATCGCTGGCAGCACAAGCGGCTCGGAGCGGCTCTCCTTCCTTATCTCCAAACTGCAAAATGAGCTGGAGCTGATGATGAAGCAGGAGCCGCCAGACGCTGACGGCATCAAGGAGCGCATCCTCAGTCTGCTGAAAAACGCGGAGCTGCAGCGGGAGCTTGACGCGCAGCTGATATGTAAAATCACGCAGCATATCACGGTAGGCCCCTGCGGGGAGCTTACCCTCGTCCTGAAAGACGGGAAAAGCCATAAGGAAGGAGATATTCGATATGCTCAGACCTGACCGGGAAATCACCATCATCCCCGCGCTGGAAAGCACTCAGCTGAAAGAACGAAAAAACCGGCAGCTGCGCATGGCATCCTACAGCCGCGTGTCTACCGATTTTGAGGAACAGCTTACCAGCTTTTACGCGCAGAAAACGTATTACACCGACTTGATCCTGCGTACCCCCGAATGGACGCTGGCCGGCACCTACGCCGACGAGGGTCTGAGCGGTGCCTCAGCCGAAAAGCGGCCGGATTTCATGCGGATGATACGCCACTGCAAGCAGGGCAAGATAGACATGATCATCACGAAATCCATTAGCCGCTTTGCCAGAAATACGCTGGACAGCATCGGTTACGTTCGCAAGCTTAAGGCCATGGGCATTGGTGTCCTGTTTGAGAAAGAGAGCATAAACACGCTGGAGGAAAACAGCGAGGTCATACTTACCATCCTGGCAAGCCTCGCGCAGGAGGAACTGAATTCCCTTTCCGGCAACGTTAAAATGGGAAAGCGCATGGCAATGAAAGAGGGCAAGGTGTTCTTCGCCTACGAAAAAATCTACGCTTACAAAAAAGGCGCGGACGATCAGCCGGAAATCATCTCCGAGGAAGCGGAAATTGTAAAGCGCGCCTATCAGAGCTATCTTGCCGGGGCCAGCGTCGGTGCCATCGCCGAAGCGCTCAATGCGGATCGGGTACCTTCCCCGTCGAAAAAGGGTGACTGGAGCGCGGCAACTCTGCGCGGTATCCTTGAAAACGAACGCTACTGCGGGGACGTCATTCTGCAAAAAACCTACGTCACAGACCCGATCAGTAAGAAGGTAAAAAAGAACAACGGCGAGCTGCCCAAGGTTTATATTAAGAATAACCATGACCCCATCGTCAGCCGCGAGGTTTACGAGCGCGTCCAGCAGGAGCGCACCCGACGAAGCAGCAAGCGTAAAACCGCGAAAAACGCCATAACCGAACAGGGCAAATACAGCAGCTTGTACGCGCTGAGCGAGATCCTGATCTGCGGCGACTGCCTCACCCCCTACCGACGGGTGATCTGGACAAAACGGAACGGCGAAAAGCAGGTCGTGTGGCGCTGCGGCAACCGCCTCGATTATGGAGTCAAGTATTGTAAGGATGCCGCGACGCTGGATGAAGACAGTCTTCACGACGCCATTGTGGAGGCCATCGTCGCTACCCGCAAGAGCCGTCATGAGATGATTCCGTATTTTATGTCACATGTGGAGCGGACGCTGCGGGAGGAAAAAAGTGGTTTTATGGATGTCGCTGAGATGGAAAGCCGCATTGAAGAACTCAAAACCGCGACAATGGAGCTAGTCGCCGAAAGCACCGACAGCGGCACCGTGAGTGACAACGTGGATCGACTGAAAGCCATGTCCAACGAAATCAAGGGGCTCCATGAGAGTCTGAAACAATACCGTGAAGCATGTGCCGACGAAAAGAGCGTCGATCTCAAGCTCGCTGAAATGACCCATACACTGGAGGCCGAGCCGGAGGAAAACATAGAGTACAACGACAGCCTCGTCCGCCAGCTCATCGACACCATCAAGGTAATCGGCACCGACAAGCTCCTGGTGATTTTCAAAAACGGCTTGGTGTATGAGCAGAGCATACAGCCGAGGGTGAAGAAGATTAACAGGGTGGCTTGATTTCAAACGATTATAGAGCGCGGTATTTTCTTAAACAAAATATGTTCATACGACAAAATAAATGGTATTATTATTCTAAAGAAAACGGGGGTAAATTTAAAATTAAATGATAGGTTTTGGCTTGCAGAGCAAGGGTCGCAGAGCAATATATCAGTTTCAGTTGTAGTTTTAGGGTTCACGGTTCACATCGCCATCGGGTTGCTATATGGTACCTTAAGAAAATCAGGTGCGAAAAACAAGGAGGAGATGCCTATGAAAGCTAAAATAAAAAGGATTATGGATACCTACACTAAATCAATACTGTCATCAATCTGGACTGTAGGTGCTAATTTTATGGCTGGTGCTCTGCTGGCCAAAACCTATGACTTGTGAAGGAAAAAAAGCTTGATATTCGCTGCGAAACATAAAGGGCACTGAGACTCTGAGCAGAGGATATCAAGAGCTATAATGTGAATTTATAATTCACATCCATGAATATATAAATTGAAATTTACCTCTTTATAGTGATATAATATGGAAAACAGATTTGCGGGGTGAAAGAATGACTATCAGCTATAAGAAGCTGTGGAAGCTTCTTATCGATAGAAATATGAAAAAGAAGGATCTGCGGGAGTTATCTGGCATAAGCCCTGGATCGATGGCAAAGTTGGGGAAAAACGAAAATGTTACCACCGATGTGCTCTTGAAGATCTGCACCGCCCTGAAATGCGATATTTCAGATATCATGGAGACTGAAGAAAATTTATAGATTATTCGTTAATATGCAGATACTCAGAAAGTGAAGGTGTTCACGTTGTATAACTCAATCGAATTGTTTAGCGGAACTGGTGGTCTTGCATTAGGTTTACAGCAATCGGGTTTTGACCATCGGGCATTGCTAGAATGGGATAAGGATTCATGCGATAATATCAAGGCTAACATTGGAAGGGGCTTTCCCCTTGTCCAGCACTGGAATGTCATCCAAACCGATGTAAGATTGGTTCACTATGACGAATATGGTGACAATATCAAATTAGTGGCCGGTGGTCCTCCTTGCCAGCCATTTTCTTTAGGTGGTAAACATCAGGCGTATAACGATAAAAGAGATATGTTCCCTGAAGCCGTACGTGCTGTACGAGAGCTACGACCTCAAGCGTTTATTTTTGAAAACGTAAAGGGATTGCTGAGAAAATCATTCAGTACATACTTCAATTACATTCTCTTGCAATTGTCTCATCCTGAAGTGACAATCAAGGAAGGAATGACCTGGCTCGAACACTTGAAAATTTTGGAGGAATACCATACATCGGTTGGTAACCACGGATTATCTTATAACGTAGTTTTCAGGCTGGTTAACGCAGCCGACTACGGGATACCGCAGACCAGACAACGTGTGATTATAGTAGGCTTCAGAAACGATCTGAACGCCAACTGGTCATTTCCGAATCCCACGCATTCTCAGGATGCTTTACGCTACTCCAAGTGGATCAGCGGTGAGTATTGGGAAGAACACAAAATAGCAAAGGCAAAACGGCCAACAATTTCTGAAACGGAGCACCTAAGAATTCGCAAGGCTACGGATCGCAGCGACCTTCCCAATCGGTGGAAAACAGCGCGTGATGCTTTTGTCGGTTTACCCGATCCCCGAAAGGCCCAAGGATACAGTGGATTCGAAAATCATGAATTCAGAGCAGGCGCCAGGCCATACCCAGGACACTCCGGAAGTGTGATGGATGAGCCCTCAAAAACCTTAAAGGCTGGGGCACATGGTGTTCCGGGGGGCGAGAACATGATCGTGTTGGATGACGGAACCCTCAGATACTATACAGTTAGGGAAAGTGCAAGATTGCAGACCTTTCCTGATGATTATATTTTCTGCGGTTCTTGGACGGAAAGTATGCGTCAGATCGGAAACGCAGTACCTGTGCAGTTAGCCAACATCATCGGCAACTCTGTTTTCCACCAACTTGAAAGGTTGAATGAATATGACAAGCAACGACATTCCGGTTATAAAGCCGTTTAACCCACTCGACAAAAAACACCTCGGAGAAAGCGCAGCCGAAGCGTTACTCGCAACAGATGTGTACCCCATACCACCCGAACCTTTTATAGGTGCGGGTGTATATGCTTTATATTACACAGGCCCTTTCTCTGCTTACGGAGATCTTGCAGCCGTAAATCGGGACAATCAATTCCGGTGCCCGATCTATGTAGGAAAGGCTGTTCCGGCCGGTGCACGAAAAGGCGGATTAGGCTTGGAAGTTAATCACGGACAAGCGCTTCAAAAAAGGTTAACAGAGCATGGGGAATCTATATCTGCTGCTAACAATTTGGATATTAACCACTTTTTCTGCCGTTTTCTCGTTGTAGACGATATTTGGATTCCACTTACCGAATCATTGCTTATAGAGCGATTTCAACCAGTCTGGAATCGAGTGCTTGATGGGTTTGGGAACCACGATCCCGGTAAGGGGCGATATAATGGCATGATGCCGCAGTGGGATTGCTTACATCCCGGTCGTGCATGGGCAACCCGTTTACAACCGTGCCAATATACTGCAGAGCAGTTGGAGCTGCGTGTAACTGATTATTTGCATAAAATTTTAGTAGACAATTCTACGTCTGTGAGTGCTATGGGGATCGATACGACTAAATAAAACAGAAACCCACCCTTTATCACAACGGTGAGAGAAACGCCATTCACCTCATTTTTGTTCCATATTTCAAATTGTGAAATTGTATACTATGATACAGTTACGAAGCAAATATTATACAGGGCGCTGTGGAGGAGCTTATATGAGAATCACGTCTATATATATCCAAAATTTCCGCAAGCTGCGGCAGTGCCGTATAGATTTTAGTATGGAGACGACGCTGTTTGTTGGCGCTAACAACAGCGGCAAGACATCCGCTATGGATGCGCTCGGTAAATTCCTGGCAGGACGAAGCTTTGTATTCAATGACTTCACTATATCTAATCGCGCAGTTATCAATACGATTGGTAACGAGTGGGGCGTTAAGGAATGCTCAATGCCGGAAGACTTGGCGAAATGGGAGTCGATTTTGCCAACGATGGATGTCTGGATAGAGGTCGGACACAGTGAAATTCACTATATTGCCAGCATTATTCCATCATTGAAGTGGCGCGGAGGAAAACTTGGGATTCGCTTGACCTTTCAGCCCAAAGACATTGCAAAGCTGTTTTCGGAATATCGAGAAGCATATTTTGCGGCTCGTGCTACCGAAACTGCCGGAGCTGAAGCAGGTATCTCTTCAATTAATTTACACCCAAAGAATTTGTGCGATTTTCTTGAAAAAAAACTGGCTACACACTTTTCTATTAAATCGTATGTTCTAGATCCTGGAAAATCAGAACTGGAACCACCTCAGGCTACCCCTTTTGGAATGGAGTGTTTTACAGATAATCCGTTGAAAGGGATTATAAAAATAGATATGATTGATGCTCAGCGTGGCTTTTCAGATCCGGATTCTTCCGACGGCAGTGGAAATTCCGGAAAACAATTGTCCAGTCAGATGCGCAGTTATTATGATAAGCACCTTGATCCAGAGAAGCTCCCCACTCCTAAGGACTTAGAGATTCTGAAAGTTACAGAGGAAGCGAGAGGCGTCTTCGATAAAAATCTAGCCGAGAAATTTGAACCGGCAATTCAGGAACTGCAAGGTTTAGGGTATCCAGGAGTAACCGATCCCAAAATCACTATTGCGACTAAGGTTAATACAAGTGAAACTCTGAAACATGAGTCTGCCGTACAGTATGCGCTCAGCAAAAGCGATGATGCTATGAAGCTACCAGAAAAATATAATGGTTTGGGTTATCAAAATCTTATCTCAATGGTTTTTGACCTAATGAGTTTTCGGGATGGCTGGATGAGAGAAGGAAAAGCCAGACAAGCGAAGGAAACCGCTGATGACACAATTGAGCCGCTACATTTGGTTTTAGTAGAAGAACCAGAAGCCCATCTACATATGCAGGTGCAGCAGGTATTTATCCGGAAAGCCTACTCCATACTGCGCAAGCATAAATTTCTTGTGGAAAATCCAGGTTTTGAAACGCAACTTGTTATTAGTACGCATTCCAGCCACATAGCTCGTGAAACTGATTTCGCGGATTTACGTTACTTTAAGCGTCTTCCGGAATGTGCCGAGTGTGGCATTGCGACAGCAAAAGTTATTAATCTTTCTGATGTTTTCGGCAAAGAGGATAATACGGATAAATTCGTAACGCGATACTTGCAAACAACCCATTGCGACTTGTTCTTCGCGGATGCGGCGATATTGGTAGAGGGTTCTGCTGAGAACATGTTGCTGCCTCACTTTATCCGCGATAAATATCCTGAGCTTAGCCAAAGGTATATCTCTATACTCAGTATTAATGGTCGACATTCGCATCGCCTAAGCCCTCTAATTGAAAAACTATGCTTGCCAACGCTTGTTATTTCAGATTTGGATTCCGTTGGACAGGACGGCCACCATAAGTCGGCTCGACCTGAGCGGAACAAAGGGTTAATCAGCGGCAATTATGCTATTACCGATTGGCTGATTAAAGAAAAGGATTTGGACAGGCTTCTTGATCTTTCAGTAGAACAAAAAGTATTTTCGAACGAAATCACTTACAAATATTCCATCCGGATTGCCTACCAGACTCCAGTAACAGTTTCTTTTGGCGGAACGCCGACCGAAGCATTATCAAGCACGTTCGAGGACTGCTTAGTTTACACAAATTACGAGTTGTTCAAAAATATCGAGACAACCGATGCAGGGAGTTTCGTTAAAAAAGTGCATGACGCAATCAATGCCTCGAAGTCATTCGATGAACTTCATGTAGATATATACGATATGCTGAGAAACGGCAAATCCGATCAAAAGGCGGAGTTTGCCTTGGATATAATTTATTCCGTTGACCCGAACGACATTACTATCCCGTCCTACATTGCCGAGGGATTGGCGTGGCTGCAAACCCTAATGCATCCGGAGGAATAGCGCGATGATAAAAGAAATGAATACTAAAGTACAATTAACGGACAATCACATAGATGACCATGTTGATGAAGAAATCCGACAGTGCTTTTCTAATGTCAGCCCCAAAAGCTTCTTCATGTTTGCCGGAGCTGGCTCTGGCAAAACCAGAAGTTTAATTAATGCACTCTCGTTTTTGGATAAAGAAATGGGCGAGAAACTATGCACACATGCAAAACAGGTTGCAGTCATAACCTACACAAATGCCGCTTGTGACGAAATATCCAGAAGACTCCAATATAAGCCCATCTTTGTGGTTTCTACCATTCACAGCTTTTTATGGGAGCTTATTAAAAACTATCAACCAGATATTAAAGAATGGATTATTGAATCCGTCAAAAAGGAAATTTCCGAACTAAACGAAAAACAGGTTAAGGGACGTGGTGGTGATGCTGCTGCCAAAAGAACCGAAGAAATCAAACGAAAGACCACACGCCTTGCTAAGATAGAAACGGTAAAACGATTTTCATACAATCCTAATGGCGACAATGTCGGCTACGACTCTCTAAGTCACAGTGAAGTCGTAAAAATGGGGTCAGAGTTTATAGCTACAGAAGAAACCATGCAGAAAATATTGGTGGGCAAATATCCCATTTTGTTAATTGATGAAAGCCAAGATACAAAGAAAGAACTTGTTGATGCTTTGTTTACAGTCTATGAGAAATACAAAACAAATTTTATTATTGGCATGTTTGGCGACACGATGCAAAGAATATATATGGATGGCAAAGATAATTTAGCAAAATGCATCCCTAATGAGTGGGAAAAACCAGAAAAAGTCATGAATCACCGCAGCGCTACTCGAATAGTGGAGTTAGCCAATACGATCCGAGGCTCAATTGATGGACAGCGTCAACGGGCGCGTTCCGATGCCGAGACGGGTACTGTGCTCCTATTTGTGGCGGAATCTGCTTCCGATAAAGAATCAGTTGAACGTCAAGTTGCCGAAATTATGGCCAAGAAAACTGAAGACAACGACTGGCTCGAAGCATCCAAGTATAAAAGCCTGATACTCGAGCATCACATGGCAGCCAGTAGGTTTGGTTTCTATAATCTTTATGCTCCACTTAATGAATCTGGGTTTTTCGATACGTCTTTACGTGATGGGTCGATATCCGAGTTGTCTGTTCTTTCAAATATTATCTCGCCGCTTATTAAAGCGTATCAAAATAAAAATGATTTTGAGGTCACAAGAATTGTGCGGCAACATTCACCACTCTTGGACAAAAAAACTTTTCGTGACAGAACCGGCAACCAAACCGAGCTGTTGCAAGTTGCCGAAGACGCAGTTGAGGATTTGCTTTCTCTTTGGAGAGATGGTTCTAATCCCACTTGCCTTGATGTACTAAAGTCGATCGAGAAAACCAATCTTTTTAAGCTCAATAGTCGTGTGGACGATATTCTGGCAGATTCGATAGAAGACGAGGATCAAAAAGTAGCCGCTTTAAGGAAAGCGCTTACTGTGCATTTTGATGAACTTGAACGATATTCGGCATATGTTACCGGTAATACTCGATTCGCTACACATCAGGGCATCAAAGGATTGGAGTTTCCACGAGTTATGGTTATCATGGATGATGCGGAAGCAAAAGGTTTTCTGTTCAGTTATGAAAAACTTTTTGGCGCGAAAGCTAAAACCGATACAGACATCAAAAATGAACGGGAAGGTAAAGATACAAGCATCATGCGGACGACGCGGCTTTTCTATGTCGCCTGTACGAGAGCTCAAAAAAGTTTAGCGGTTATTGCTTATACCGATAATGTAGATGCCGTTAAAAATACAGCACTTTTAAATGGCTGGTTTTCCGATGAAGAGATCAAATTGTTGTAAATCATTAGACGCAGAATATCCGAATACCTATCGATATATTTATGTTATATGGTCATGAGCTCTTCTATTTGCGCATTTAAACAAAACAGTATATGTTAGGCTAGTGAGAGTTCGAATACACTGTTTTTATAACTTCAAATAAAAAGATATCGATTTCGGTAATAGAACACATAGTAGACAAAACCACTTGTAATTATTGTTATAAGTGGTTTTTCTCATATTTAAGCTGTATTTTAACCGTAACGTTCAAAAATTTGGCGTAATATTGTGGATATTAACAAGTCGATATAACTCTCTCACGAGAAAAACATTATATATTCTTATGTTTTAGAGGCGGTAATCGGAGGATCATTTTTTGATCCCGGATTACCGCCTATTTGTTTGTCATGAACTCACTTAAATAATCTTTTTTATAAAATGGAGGAATTGCCATGAAACGCTTTTATGGGTACACATTAACAGTCAGAGGTCTTGGCTATGTAAATCAGGAGGAAGCAGAAGTTGTTTGCTTTATCTACGACAGTTATCTGAAGTGCTACAGCTTGGGCGGCATTTCCAAGCTCCTTCAACAAAGAGGGATCTCTTCCCCTACCGGAAACGAAGTATGGGGGCGAGCCGCTATCGACAAGATGCTCTCTAATCCCAAGTATGTTCACTTTATTGTGGATGCAGAAGTGTACAAAGCCGTTCAGGTCGAGAAAGCAAGGCGTACCAATATAGAAACCTCCTCAGATACCCTAAAGAGGAAATCTACACACTATAGTTCCAAAGCAATCCCGAGGATATAGGAGTGTCTAAATTTACAAGAATAACTTTCTTTATGAGGATATATTTGTTACAATAAAAGTCAAAGAATGTTAAAGGTTGGGCGCCACCATGGAGCAATACATCAGTCTGTCCGCTATTGCAGGAAGGTTCAGCGAACTTTCACCAGGATATGTTGTACAAAGCTGGCTGCGGGATCGCAGCACGCTGGAATTCCTCATGCAATGGGAGAGCAAGCATAATTCAGAGTTTGACAAACATGCTTATGGGGCGCTCGTGGAAAAAACAAAAGAAAACGGATTTACTCTGACACCCAAGCTGTGGATTGAGCAGACAAAGGCGGTTGGTATGACTTCCAAGCAAGGAAGGAACGGTGGTACTTTTGCCTGTCCGGCTATCGCTTGTGAGTTTATGATGTGGCTGTCACCACGGTATCGCCTGATGATGGTGGAAACCTTCCTGCTCTCAGAGGAGGGGGATGACCTCTTGTGAAAAAAGAAGTAATCGTTCTGGAGCCGGAGCCACGTCCGAATGAATCCGACTGGACTGAAAGGCAGCTGCGCGTTGCCGCGTTTCTACCGACGACGTGGAGCAGTTAACCAGCTATGAGGCTCAAAAGGAATACTATACGGCAAAAATCATGGAAAATCGGGAATGGATTATGGCTGGCATTTATGCCTATGAAGGCATCAGCGGTACGTCGGCGAAGAAGCGTCCTGAATTTCAGAAGATGCTCCGGAAATGTAAGCAGGGAAAAATTGACCTGATCCTGACAAAGTCAGTCAGCCGCTTTGCTCGTAATACACTGGATTGCATCAGTATCGCCAGAGAACTGAAAAATTTAGGAGTCGCATTTATTTCGAAAAAGAAAGTATAAATACGATGGAAGAGGACAGCGAATTTGTTCTCACCATCTTTGGACGTATGGCGCAATCGGAGAGCGAGAGCATCAGCCGAAACGTTGCCTTGGGCAAACGTCAATCTATGAAAACAGGAAAGCAGTAATAGCGGAGGTGAAATTATGCTGGAGATTGCTATCTGCGACGATGAGCCGCAGGAAATAGAAACTGCAAACCGGAACATACAGTCATATCTGTCCTCGCATCCCGAACTGAACGCTGATATTTCTGTGTTTACCTCTGCAATGGAGCTGCTTTATCAGATGGAGAAAAAGGTTAACTTTGATATATTGCTTTTGGATATATGTATGCCTGGAATCCTCGGAATCGAAGCGGCACAGCAACTACGGAAGGACGGGAACGGCAGTCGGATCATATTTCTGACCACATCCCGCGAATATGCGGTTGAAGCCTTTTCCGTGAATGCCGTCCACTATCTTTTAAAGCCTTATTCCGCCTCGGATTTCAGCGAAGCGATGGATAAGGCCGTCCGAATGACCGAAAAAAGCTCCGAGCAGCATCTGAGCGTCAAAAGCCGCAGCAGTGTTTATATGCTCAAGCTAAAAACTCTCTTATATGTGGAGGCAATCAATCACAGTCAGTTTGTTTACAGCGCTGCGGAAGCGCCTGTCGAGCTTCGGATGACTATTAACGAGCTGCATGAAATGCTGTCCGAAACTGATTACGACTTCTATCGTGTCGGCGCGGCCTATATTGTAAACCTCAAGCAAATCCGGCAGTTATCCGCAAAAGAGATGGTGATGAACGGCGGCAGGCATCTCCCTGTTCCGCGCGGGGCATTTGCCGAGCTGAAAAAAGCCCATATGCGCGCGCTGTTTAAGGAGGTAGGCAATTAATGTCAAACCTGTATATGTTCATCCGCTCCTTTGAAACTGCGATCGGCGTTTTCGGATTGCTCCTTGCCTTGGCCAAGCACCATAAGGATTTCAAGACCCGCTCTCTTATATTTGGCATTGTCAGTATTATTATCTGCGGATTACTGACCCTTGCGTTTGCATATACGAATCAATATATTGCGGAGCGAATCTCGCTTCCGATTCTAATTCTTGTCATGCTGTTCGGACTAATCTACACCACAACCGACAGATGGAAAGTTCGGCTGTTCAACCTTTTTTCTGGGTTGAGCGTTTATATGATGATTTCATTTCTCAGTGGCTCGCTGGCGTTTTTTGCGCCTGAGGAGAGCGGTGACGGCAGATATTTGCTTTACCGCGCCGTCCTCTTCGCGGCTGCGATTTTTATTGAATACAGATATGTGCGGAAGCCTTTCCGCCGCATGGTGGACATTGTCCAAAGCGAATGGAATATTGTCAATGTTGTTGCGGGAGTGTTCTTGATTCTCAACGTGCTTTTAAATATTTATCCCGATATGTACTACCGCCGTCCCGCCTATGCCTATGTTCAGATTGCCGCAGCGTATATCCTTATGGTGGCGGTTTATTGTTGCATCTATGTCGTTTTGCATAATGTTGTTCTGCGGTATGGGAAGGAACAGACAGACGCGACTGTCCGACTGAAGGTTGACGCTCTGGAGCGTCAGATTGAGCTGCAAAAAAGCGCTGCGGAGGCGGTCCGAAGGACGCGTCACGATCTGCGCCATAACTGTCTGGTCGCGATAGGGCAGATAACAGGGGGCAACTATGAAGAAGCCGTCGAATATCTAAGGCAGTTTACCGACCTTATCGAGCAGTACTCGATTAAGAACTACTGCAGCAACAGCTCCGTTAACTGTATCCTGTCAGCCCTTTCGGAACGGGCCGAAAATGTTGGAATCATAGTTGAAATAAAGGCAAATGTTCCCGAGAAGCTTTTGAAGATTGATGAGGTTGAGTTAGCTTCCTTGTTTGCCAACGCCTTTGAGAACGCCGTTGAGGGCTGTATAAGCGCGGAAGCAGAAGCTGCGTTCGTTGCTTTTACGGCAGATTATTCGGATAATAGGGTGTTGCTCTCTGTCAAAAACCCCTGCGGTGAAGTGGAATTTGCTGATGGCCTTCCTGTCAGCACTAAACCTGGAGGCGGTACTGGAACGAGAAGCATCAAATACATCGCTGAAAAATATCACGGAATGGCTGAATTTTCCAAAGCGGATAGCGTATTCTCCTTACAGGCTTATCTGCTGGACGAATAGAGACGTAACACTATGCTATATATACGCCCGAGCCTTTAAGGTTCGGGCGTATTTTGTATTTAAAGTGCGTTTTACGCAAAAATAGCGCGATTTACGTCGCGGACGGAAACGCCCCCAAAAAGATGGTAGATTATAACTGTCGTAATATACCTGCGAGGGGGATGAAGTTCAATGTTACAGAGCACTGACCATTCAGAAGAGATAACACTGCGCCGCTTGCCCTTGTCTGTCGCATCCATAGACCGTTGCGAGCATTTTGAGCTAAGGCTCAATACGCTCTTTAACGGACATGACTGCTGGCATTGCAAATACGGCGAATTTGGAATTAACTCAGACACTCCGACAGAAGAGGGACTCTGCAAATACAAGGAACGAAGTGAAGAAAAGGAAGCTAAACTTTTTGGGGGAAAACGATTATGAAAAAGAAAATTCTAAGTATAGTTTTGACACTGTGCATGGTGCTGAGCCTTATGCCTGCCATAAGTGTCACGGCGAGCGCGGTGGACACATGGGACTATCCTTCAAGCGTACCAGGAACGCCGTTTTCAAGCGGCAGCGGCACAGTTGGTGACCCATACGAAATTGACACCCCACAGGAATTGGCGAATCTGTCTTTTCTAATAAAGAGTGGTAATGAAGCATATAGTGCTTCGACTGTTTATTATAAGCTCACCGCCAACATCGTTCTCAATGATGTCATAGTCGACGCAACCAGCACGACCGCAAAAGCGTGGACACCCATCGGAACGTTTGAAGGAACATTTGACGGCGCTGGCCATACTGTCAGTGGTATCTATATCAACAGTTCGGCTCAAAATATCGGACTGTTCGGCGCTTTATTCGGTACGGTAAAAAACGTTGGCGTGATAAATTCTTACATTCACGGGACATATAACAACGTAGGCGGCGTAGTGGGATTCGTCAACAAAGGCACAGTGAGCAATTGCTACAATACCGGCACGGTCAGCAGCAGTTCGCAGTATATCGGCGGCGTAGTGGGAAATGCTAATTTGTCTACCATAACAAATTGTTACAATTCCGGCACAATCAACGGTGTCAGCGGTGGCAGTTATGTCGGCGGCGTGGTGGGAACGGCAGCTGACTGCACCATAAGGAATTGTTACAATACCGGCGCAGTTGGCGGAACCGGAGTGAGAACCGGCGGCGTGGTGGGTAGTAATGATGGCACTAGCACGAGTTACAACTGCTATAACACCGGTTTAGTCAGCGGCGATACCAAGGTTGGCGGCGTGGCAGGCGCTAATATCGACAATGCCACGATGCGCAACTGCTACAACACCGGCACGGTCATCGGCGGAACCGAGGTTGGCGGCGTGGCAGGTGCTAATTTCGACGATGCCACGATGAGCAACTGCTACAGCACCGGCTCGGTCATCGGCGGAACCGAGGTTGGCGGCGTGACGGGTAATAACACCAGTACGGTGAGCAACTGCTACTGGCTAGACAGCTCAGCGACCGGCGGCATTGGAAGCGGTAGCGGTACTAACTGCGATTCATTCACTGGCAGCGGCACTACATGGGCGCTTTCAAGCAGCGCCATGGGAACGACAGACCTCCTAACCGCCCTCAACGCATGGGTAACCACGGAGGGCAGTCTCGGCTATCTGACTTGGGAGACAGGTGATGGCTACCCCGTTTTCGGTGCGGCATATGCGCCCATATCTTGCGCAGTCAGTGCATCGACAAATGCAGTGGTAGCAAATGGTGTGACAGCGACGGCAACCTTTGGGTCTTCTCCATATGTAGCAGGGGCAACCGCAACGGTAACCATTACCCTGTCAGGCACGGCAGCGGCGGCCGGAACGCATATTGTAGGTTTAACCAGTACAAAAGCAGGGACAATTACACCTCCGGCAACTGTTACCAGAACGGTAACAGCAGAAGAAACACAGTCAGATACATTTTCATTTACCTTTGCCATGCCTGCAAATGCAGTTGACGATTTGGTTGTCACACATATCTTCGTGACGAAGAATGGAAACTATATCTACGCCAACGGAAATGCGCTCATTCTTGCGGCGGGCTCACCCACATCGACGAATACGGTTATTTACATAGACACAGACCGCGATGGTGTTATAGACAGCGGAGAGCCCATATTCAGTGCAGGGCTGACAGACGGCACGAACGCCGGAAACGACTTGAGCGGGTGTAACATCTACGGGGGGACACAATTCGCGGCACTCACCGGCGACACCCAAATTACAATGCTCGGCGGCAATGTCAAACGGATTGTCGGTGGCTGTGAATCTGGCGGAATTACAGGCAACACCAACATTGCCATCTCAGGTGGCGCGGTCTTGGAAGATATCGTAGGCGGAAGTTGGTCGAACGATGTTAACGGCAACACCAATATCGCCATCTCCGGTGGAACTGTTTACGACGTAATTGGCTCCGGTACAAATTACGAAATAATCAAAGGCAGCACCAATATTGCCATCACCGGGGGCACGGTCAAGGGTTATGTCACAGGTGGATTCGATAATACCGGCACCGGTACAAAGAGTATCACAATCAAAGGCGGCAGCGTACGCGGTGAGGTGAAAAACTATTCTACTAATATGCGGACAAACGGCACAGTTCCCGTCTACAGAACCACGCTGACGCTTCCCATTGCTACCGAAACGGTGATAAGCGGGCTGACACTCGGTGGAGGGGCTTTGAATTATGGCTTGACCGACGCTAAAACAACGACTGGCGGCATGCTGACTTTCTATCTGCCCGTCGGTATTGCGACAGCGGCATACAACTCAGATAATTATGCGGCAGATGTAGCGGAAGCTGATGGCAATGTCTTTGCTGTTACAATACCGGAGACAACGCCGGCTGCTACTATTGACTACGTAAATGAGAAGTTACTGTGGCTTACCCAAAGCGACACCTATACGGTAAACAATGCACCCAAAACTGCTAATGCCAACGGGGAATGGGTAATCGAAAGCGGTTGGCTGGGTACGACCATAAATATTGTAAAGAAAGCTACCGACAGCACAAAAGCAGACAGCGCGGCACAGTACCTTGCTGTTCCTTCAAGACCGGCAGCACCTTCCGCTTCTGCGCTTAACCCAACGACCATCGGGGACACCGGTGGCATCAGCGATGTGAATGATACCATGGAATACGGCACCGACGGAACAAGCTGGACCTCCGTTACCCTCTCTGCCACCTCCGTCAGCGGACTTGCGGCAGGAACATACCACGTACGGGTTAAGGCGGGCGGCAGTAGCTTTGCGGGAACAAATGCAACAGTGATGATTACTGCCTTTGCGGGGACTCAGGAAACCACGCCGAACGCCTCTATTGACTTCGCAAACGAGCAGTTAACGGGCCTTACCGCAAGCGCTTTGTATACAGTAAACGCAGCAGCCAGAACTGCCGACGGCAGCGGGAATCTGGCCATAGAAAGCGGCTGGCTGGGGACAAGCATCAGCATTGTAAAAAAGGGCAACAACACCACAACAACAGACAGCGTCGCACAGGACCTTGCTGTTCCCACCAAAGCGACAACGCCGCTTGCAGGGGCGTTTACCATTACTCAACCGTCCAGCATAGGCGGCAAAGGCACAATTGCAGGAGTTACTTCCGCCATGGAGTATAGTACTAACGGTGGCAGCGCATGGAATGCAGGAGGAAGCACGATTTCGGATATCACCGGTGGCACTACCTACCTTGTCAGAGTGAAAGCCACCGGCACAGTGCTTGCCAGCGACAACTACAGCATCACGATTACTACCTTCACGTCCTCGGACAGCGGCGGCACCTCACCAACACCTTCAAAAGTAGTTGAAGTCAACGGGCAGAAGCAGGATGCTGGAACGTCAAGCACCGCAACAAGTGGCGGACAGACAACGACGACGATAAAAGTCGATGACACAAAGCTAGACAAGCTGCTTGAGAAAAGCGGCGAGAAGCCGACAGTTACATTACCGAGTACGGGCTCAGATTTTGTTACTGGCGAACTGAACGGACAGACAGTCAAAAACATGGAGCAAAAGCAAGCTACTCTCGAAATCAAGACCGGAACGGTGACTTACACACTGCCCGCGTCTGAGATAAACATCGACGCGGTATCGCTGCAGCTTGGCTTACAGGTCGAGCTTAAGGATATCAAGGTTAGCGTAACGATAGCAGAGCCTTCCGCAGACACGGTGAAAGTAGCTCTGGACACAGCGAACAAGGGCAATTACCAGCTCGTTGTAAAGCCTGTTGAGTTCACAATTACCTGCACAAGCGGTGACAATACGGTCGATGTAAGCCGATTCAACGGCTACGTCGAGAGAACGGTCGAAATTCCCGATGGCATTGACCCCGGCAGGATAACAACTGGCATAGTGCTTAACAGCGACGGGACTGTTCGGCACGTGCCGACAAGGATTACCATTGTTGCCGGCAAGTATTACGCGGTCATCAACAGCCTAACTAACAGCACCTACGCGGTGATATACAATCCTGTCGAATTCGCGGACGTTTCCTCACATTGGGCGGAGGACGCAATCAACGACATGGGTTCAAGGCTGATAGTAACCGGCGTAGGAAGCAGTACCTATGAGCCTGACAGAAGCATTACCCGCGCAGAGTTTGCGGCAGTCGTTGTAAGTGCAATGGGCATTGCGCAAGGATCAACGGAGAGTGGCTTCGGTGACGTAACTCTGAGCGATTGGTTCAACGGTTATGTAGATACAGCCACCGCATACTCACTAATAACCGGTTATGACAGCACTTCCTTTGGCCCAAATGATACGATAACGCGTGAGCAAGCAATGGCAATAATTGCGCGAGCGATGAAAATAACCGGACTGAGCGTAAGCTTGACTGACAGCGAAGTAAGTGCGCTTCTGTCGACGTACATTGACGGAGCAAGCGTATCAAGCTACGCAAAGGAAAGCGTGGCGGCGTGCCTCAAGTCAGGAATCGTAACAGGAACGAGCGTGACGACGATTTCTCCCAAGGCCTATGTGACCCGCGCAGAAGTAGCGGTAATGGTGCAGCAATTGCTTCATAAATCAGATTTAATTTGAATTGAGAATAGCAAAAATAACATGTTTATCATTTTAGGGTATTCTGCTTACTTCTTTTCCGCTCATTAAGATCTTGTAACGCTTTTGAGGGGATAAGCGGCGAGAATCTGGTACGGTAGCTGGATATCTGCAGACGCGTCCTGACAACACATATGCGTAAAATCAGCAATGAGTTTGATAATCAAACTTGCCATCTCTGGCTCCGTTCATTGTTAGAAACACGATCAAGCGGATATGTAAATATGTAAGAGATAGTTCGAATCCACTGCAAAAATCCAAAGATATCGATTTCGGTAATAAAACACAAAATCGTCAACAGTCGTTGATACAATAAAACCCGGCTCATTATGAGCCGGGTTTTATTGTATCAACGACTAAAAAGCCTTTAACCTGCAAGGATTTAAATCTTTTACGATTTTCTGTCTGTCCGTCACTCGGTAATGCGATTAAGCCGGCTTTTATATATCCTGCATTGCCCCGCCTGAACGAAAGGCGCTTAATTGTATCTATATATAGCAGCAACACCTGTGGGGCTAGGCATTTCATCCTTTGAAACTAGTATTACGGTACCACTTTTTTTAAGTACTAATTCAGCTAAACCATCCAAAATATCGCCAATAGCGGGATCGTTTATATCTCCCGATTTTATTTTTCCGGTATTGCAGTCTATGTTACCGGATATGATCCGATTCTCCTCAAGCAAGACTGTTTCAACCCGGCCTTCATACGCGGCTTTGGCAACTTGTTGCAAATCAGATGATCCCATTGATTCCGCCTCTGCCTTTTTATAAGCTTCTATAATCATCTCTGTCTTTTTCTGATTTAGCGATTTAATAACTTCCAAAACCTTGCTCTGTAACTGCTCCGGTTCAAGCGAATCATAAGAACAATCTACGCCCTCTTCAATTAAATATGGGTTATTGCTCAATTTTTTGAATTGCGTATGATACTCCTTTAACGAAACCAAAATCAGTGGTAATTTTGATACTTTAGAGTAATTTACGGACACATAGTTGTCTACATATCTAAAATACTTTTCGGTATCCTTATCATCCTCATCTTTTTTGTCTCCCTGGCCACGATATACCGCGGGTCTTCCTGTGCCCCCGAAAGACCCCTGGGATAGAAGAGGATTGGTCTTTTGTTTCCCCAATACGGCCCCCAAAGTCCTTGGAACATCAGAATCTATTTCAATTTCTGAAAAACCATACCTATTACCTTGATAAAGGGAAAAACTATTGTGGCTTAACCCCAATAGCTGATACCTTTCTATGGACTGGAACGCTTTAATAAGAGGCTTGATATGAAAGCTATTACTGACTACAGCAAATTCTTTTACCGGACAGTGAAGATTATATATAACACACTTGTTTTGGTGCGCCAAAATAGCAATCCCATCTAAAGTATTATTCCAAAATTCGCTGTCCTCTTCGAGTTTATAAAATGGTTCCATGATTGAATCAATGAAAGTAGGTTTATTGTTCTGCTTCAATGAGCTTTCAATCTCTCGTATTAAGTTTTTAAACACTATGAGGTCTTGCTTGTTTTTCGGAAAATGCCTGTGGGTAGGTTGATACAGAGAAATATGGGGGCCTTCTTCATCTGATATCATATCATTTGAGAATTGATCTGTAATTTCATATAACATTATAAAGTCCTTTCTTCTATGCTGTCGTTGTTTTATGTCTTTTTGCGTGGATTCTTAATGAATACCCCAGAACCGACACTAACACCTCGAGATCTTCCAGACTCTACAATTAATACAAACCTTAATTATATTAATATTATATACCATTTGTATCCAAATAGATAGCTTTTAAAATATCTGTTTACAAAATAGCCTTGCAGTATCTTCCTGTTTTACTGGTGTGCGGTTTTGTCAGTTTCTTTGTTTATTCGCTATTGTGTCGGTAAGGACACGTTAGCCCTGCGGCAGGATGCAAAACCGGTCGACTTGCAGCGAAAAGTCATCAACTCGTACGGGCACAAAAAATATCGCACGACACTTGTTTTGACGATGGTTTTCGCTATATTTCGCACAAAGCCAATATCGGCCACCACGCACTGAGCTACACCATTTCAGTCACAGAAAGCAATAACGCCAAACTTCTGCAAAAAGCCATCGCGGCCCATGCTGACTATATGCAGAAAAAAGCAGTCTAATCTTTCGCGTATAAAACTCATGCTTCCCCGTAAAACCCCGTTGACGTTGCCCTTACACCGCCTTATACTGTAATACAGAATCCAACCCGATAGGAGAGACCCAATGTCGACGAACCGTTAATCAACAAAATTGCTGACCACCGCAGCCGCGCACCGCGCGGCCTGTTTGTGTTACACATTTTTGAGATTCACGGATATCGCCGTATTTTGGGGTTTGGATTCTAAGCCGTTTGGGCCGTATATTCAACAAGTCAATACCACCCGTAAAACGGGTGGCTTGACTGAGCCCTAAAAGGGCATAATAATTGCCAGCGCCTAAAAGACGCTGGCTTTCACTTCGTTCAAGCCCAGTGGACTGATTGCGTATTAACCCTTAAAAGGGTCTTCGTACTCTTTTGTTGTCAGCCTATCTTCCAGCATATCTTGCTTTTCTTGTTCTCTGATATATTTTGCTATTGTCGCTTCGTTTAGCCCCACTGTACTTACGTAATACCCCGTTGCCCAAAAGTGCTTGTTCCCAAATTTATATTTTAAATTTGCATGCTTTTCAAATATCATCGTTGCCGATTTCCCTTTTAAATACCCCATGAAACTTGAAACGCAATACTTCGGCGGTATCGACAACAGCAGATGCACATGATCCGGCATCATGTGCCCTTCTACAATCTCTATCCCTTTCCACTTGCACAAATCTCTAATATATTGTTGGATGTCTGCTCTCAATTCATTGTAGATTGCTTTTCTCCGGTACTTTGGGCTGAACACCACATGATACTTGCATACCCACTTGCTGTGTGCCTGTGTGCTAAACTTTCTGCCATAAGGCATCACCTTTCTTCTGATTTTTTAAAGGCTTGAACACTCTTCATTTTATCAGAAAGGTGATGCCTTTTTGCTTAAGCTTTGGCTACTCACCCGCTTAGCGGGTGGTTTGTTGCCTTTCGCTTCGCGAAATGCGGTCTAAAGCCCAGAACCAAAAGCCGTGCCATGGTATCTGTACCTTGGCGCGGCCTTTTTTACTTTACAGGAGGAAGCTGTATGAAAACCATTTTTACCTTTAAACCGCCTTTCAACACCTTTCTGATTGCGGCATTGCAGACAGAAAGGATTCTTACTATTGAAACAAATAAAATGGACGGTAGCGTATACCGCCGCGCCCACCGCCTTGCGCTATTGCAAGCACTGCGGTGTTAAAACCACCTTTGCCTCCAGCGGGCTGTTCCGGGTAAACGCCCAGCAAAAAGCGCTGGATGTCTGGCTGATTTTTAAATGCCAGCACTGTGATACGACATGGAACTGCACGATACTTTCGCGTGTAAACCCTGCTGGCCTGCCCAAAGACCTGCTGCACAGGTTTCACTCTAACGACCCCACGCTTGCGATGCGGTATGCAACCGACGCGGCACTGCTAAAGCACAACGGCGCTGCGCCCGGCGTGCCCGAGCTTACGCTTTTGGGGCCGGATGCAGCCGGCGAAACCCCGGTTTGCATTGAGCTAGCCGCCCCATGGCCCGCCGAGTACAAAGCTGCGGCGGCAATACGGCAAAAGCTGGGCTTGTCGCGCAGCCAGTTTGACCGGTTGTGTGAAAGTGGGCGGTTGACCTGCCTTTCGGGCCAAAACCTGAAAAAATGCAACCTAGCGGGGAATTTTTGCTTACAACTACGCTAAAAACACCTGCCGGTACAGTAAAGCAAGTAAGGCACGGGGCCATGGCCCCGTGCCTTACTTGCTTTACTGTACCTTTAGTTTGTACTGTTTTGATCAATGATGGCTGGGTGACCAAGCGGTGACCGCACTTTGGCGGCGAACCGCGCAGCGCCAACCGCTGAAAACTCAGCGGGCAACCGACTGGCCGGCCGGGCCAAACCCAACAGTTTTAAGGCTACACGGCAACGCTAAAACCATACCAAGGCGCTGTTTCATAACACAACAAAAAGGCAAAGCCTTTTTGTTGCCGCTATTGTTGCACACCGCCGCTGCGGCTTTTTTGCCACACATACCCGCGGCAGACCCAGTGCAGCGGTGCGCGCCAACCGGCCCCTTTTGCGCGGGTTTGCCGTAAAGCGGCATGCTAAAAAGCAAAAATGTCTTCCCTGTGTTTGCGCTGCTCAATATCGCCCAGCAGGCTTTCTACAAACAGCTGCACTTTAGTGTACTGTGCTTTGTTTTTGGTCATCAGCAGTTGCAGCCCCCATTCCAACTTTTCTTCTTTTGCAAAGTTGCGGTACACCGCCTCTTTTGAAAAGCAGTAATTCGTTGTATACAGCGTGGGGCTGATGGCAACACAATTAAAGTAATGCATTGAGGGCCGTGTGAGGCTGAGCTCGGAGGATTTGAGGCGTACCCTCAAATTAAGGCCCTCTTTTTGGGCCTGTTCCAACAATGCCTTTTCGACCATATACAGGTCGGAGTGCACAATGATCTCCTGCCCATCCAGGTCCGCGACCCGGATCGTTTCTTTTTGGCACAGCGGGTTTTTGATGTTCATGATCAGGCTGATGCCGCTTTTGCACAAGGTCACTGTTTCAAGCGTTTGGTCGGTGGTGGGGTAAACCCCAATACCAAGGTCCAGCGAGTGCGCCAAAACCCCCTGTTTTAAAGATTCGTCCGACATCTGGGTAAAATCGATTGTCGTTTCCGGGAATTTTTCCATAAACACCTGCAAAAAATCTGCGTTGATCAGGTTTCTTGCCGATGGCACAATGCCCACGCGGATCAGCCCCTTGTAATTATTGCTCAGGCTTGCCACCTCGTTGCGCATTGCATAGTACTCTGCAAGCAAATTTTGCGCCTTGGGTAAAAAAAATTCACCGAATTCCGTTAAAATTAATGCATTTTTATTCAGGTAAAAAAGTTTTTCCCCCAGGTTGTTTTCCAGCGTCTTAATTGATTTACTCAGGGCTTGCGGTGTTACATAAAGTGCCTCGGCCGTGATTGCAAAATTCATTCTCTTACATGTTTCTACAAAATAGTAAAGCTGTTTAAATTCCATACAATTCCTCAATTTTTGGTTGTGCTGGCCAAACTGTGATTTGTTTGACAATTAACTAACGATATGCGACTATAACAATATAATAATAAACTATTTTGGGCCATGGTTCAAACAGTTTATTATAAGAAAGAGGAGGAAAGCATGAAAAAGAAACTTTTGTCAGCAGCTTTATCCCTGGTATTGCTGTTCTCACTGGTCGCCTGCGGTTCGCAGTCTGCCAGCGGCAGCACCGCAGGGGCTACCTACAAGGCGGGTACCTATTCCGCCACGGTAAAGGGCCACAACGGCGATCTTACCGTAAGTACTGAATTTGATGCGACCAGCATTGTTTCGGTCACTATTGGTGACAATGTGGAAACCGCGGGCATCGCGACCCCGGTACTTGAGACTTTCCCCGGCCTGATCGTGGATGGCCAGACCCTGAACGTGGACGCCGTGAGCGGCGCCACTGTCAGCAGCAAGGCCGTACTTGAGGCCGTTGCACAGTGTGTCGAGCAGGCTGGCGGTGACGCTGAAGCACTGAAAACAAAAGAAAAAGTTGCAAAAACTGCCGGTGACCCGATTGAAAAGACCGTTGACGTGGTCGTCATCGGTGCGGGCGGCGCAGGCCTTTCGGCTGCCGTCAGCGCAAGCAGCGCCGGTTCTTCGGTTATCGTGATTGAAAAAGGCGCTGCCGTGGGTGGCAACACCCTGCGTGCAGGCGGTGCCTACAACGCGGTTGACCCCGAGCGCCAGGGCAACGTGGCAATTGAGGACTCACAGATTACCGAGCTGGAAAGAATTTTGGCTGTTGACCCGGCTACCGCTGATGCCGAGTATCAGGATACCCTGAAAACTCTGCAATCGCAGATCAAAGAATACCTTGCCGGCGACAAAAAAATGCTGTTTGACACCGTTGAGCTGCACACCTACCAGACCTATATGGGCGGCAAGCGCACCGGGATCGACGGCACCACCATTTATGGCGATTACGACCTCGTTCACACACTGACCTCGAACTCGCTGTCTGCGCTTGAGTGGGTGGCCAGCCTGGATGAGAACGTTGAAATTTCGGACAACATTGGCACCGTGCTGGGCGCATTGTGGCCCCGCACCCACTCGCTGACCGCATCGGTTGGCCATGGCATGATTGACCCGTTGATGAAAGGCTGCGAAGCAAACAACGTCGAGATCATGCTGAACACCGCTGGTGAAAGCCTGATTGTTGAAGACGGCAAAGTGGTTGGCGTAAAAGCCACCCAGACCGACGGTACCCCCGTCACCCTGACCGCCACCAAGGGCGTTATTTTGACCACCGGCGGCTACGGCGCCAACCCCAAAATGGCAATGGAGTATGACAACTACTGGGGCATTTTGACCGAGGACATGCCCACCACCAACTCGGCGCTGCTCACCGGCGACGGCATTGTGATGGCGAAGGCTGTCAATGCAAACCTCGTTGGCATGGGCTACATTCAGCTGATGCCCAGCTCGCAGCCTGTCACCGGTTCGCTGGGTGGCGGCCTGTGGGGCAGTGCTGAGGACCAGGTTTTTGTCAACAAAGAGGGCAAACGTTTTGTCTCTGAGTACGAAAGCCGCGACGTACTGTCCAAGGCAGCACTGGAGCAGACCGACGGCATCTTCTACATCATCTGTGACCAGGAGTCTGCTGGCGACCCGCAGCCGGGCGCTAAAAACGGCTGGGGCAACGACATCGACACCCTGATCGAAGAGGGCAGCGTGTTGAAGGCGGATACTCTGGAAGATCTTGCGACCCAGATGGGCTGCGACCCCGCTACCTTTGTAGCCGAGATTGAAAAGTACAACGGCTTCACAAAAACCGGTGTTGACACCGACTTTAATAAAGTCAACATCGGCGCTGCCATCGATGTGGGCCCGTTCTATGCCACCATCCGCACCCCGTCGATTCACCACACCATGGGCGGCGTGCAGATCAACACCAATGCCGAGGTGCTGGATACCGACGGCAACGTGATTAAAGGCCTGTACGCAGCGGGCGAAGTTGTCGGCGGCATCCATGCTGGCAACCGCTTGGGCGGCAACGCACTGGCTGACGTTGTGGTCTTTGGCCGCATCGCTGGTACCAGCGCAGCAGCAAACGGCTAATTTTTCATTGTACCGATAACGCACTTGAACAACAGGGCCACAAAGCAACTGCTTTGCGGCCCTGTTGTTTTTTATTACACTTCTTTGCGTCAGTCCAGTTCAAGGATAGCCAGCGCTTCGGCCACCTCTTTTGCGGGGTCTCGGCTTTGCCATTCACTGAAATAATTGAGGCAGCTGCACAGATAAGTGGTCTTTCCCTCTGTTACCTGTTTTCGGTAATGCACATGCCCCATGATGCTGATGCGCACCCCCGCCTGCCGGTACAGTTGCCCATAGGCACTGCTGCCTAAAAAGGCATTGAAATACGCCCAGTTTTCGCGCTCTGTTGGCACAGTGAATTGCGGTGCTGTCGCCATGTGGGTGACGACAATTTGCTTTTTGCTCTCCGTCTGCTTTAATTTTGCCGTAAGGCTTTGCAACATGGCTTCGTGCACCTGCGCATCCGGCTGGCCCCAGCTTGTAAACAGGCTGTCCTGCCAGGTGCGCCCACCCAGCTCGCGGCGGGCAAACTGCTGCGCGGTATACGCCGCGCTGCCAAACGAATAGTCATACCAGCCGGTCTCGCCCACCACCACCCAATCACCGCCCAGCGGCACATTGCGGCCCGCTAAGCAGGCCGGGTGCTGGGCATACAGCCGGTACAATGCGGTGGTGTCGGGGTACTCATCGCCCTGCTGCCATAAATCGTGGTTGCCGGGCACAAACCAGCACGGCACGGTGCAAAGGGCACTCATGCGGTCTAAAAAGGCCAGTGTTGTGCTGACATGGTTTGAAATATCCCCCGCTAACAGCAGTGCGTCAAGCTGTTGTTGCTGCGCCTGCTGTGCCAGCAGCTCTGCCACCGGGTATGCCTTGTTGATATCGACGTGCAGGTCTGAAATTACGCCAATTCTCATATGCTCCTCACTGCGCTGCAAAATGGCAGCGCACGCTGTGGCCCGGCGTTACTTGTACCAGCGGGGCCGGTGTTTGCATACAAATGGGCTTTGCCTTATTGCACCGGGTACAAAACGCGCACCCGATGGGCGGGCATAATAGGCTTGGCACTTCGCCTTGCAGCACAATATGCTGCTGCGGTGTTTCGTTTACGGTGGGCACTGCCGAAAGCAATGCCTGCGTATACGGGTGCAATGCGTGCCGGTATACGGTCTCTACATCGCCGTATTCCACCAGTTGGCCCAGATACATCACGCCAATGTGGTCACTCATATATTCCACCACGTTCAAATCGTGCGAAATAAACAGGTAGGTCAAATGGTTCGCTTTTTTTAGCTGCAACAGCAGGTTGAGGATCTGCGACTGGATGGAAACATCCAGCGCCGATACCGCTTCATCCGCCACCAGCAGTGTGGGCTGTAACATCAGTGCCGCCGCAATATTGACCCGCTGGCGCTGCCCGCCTGAAAGCTCGTGCGGGTAGGCGCCCAAATAACTCTCGTCCAGCCCCACCGTCTGCATCATCTGCCCCACCCGCGCGCGGCGCTGGGCTGCCGGCAGTGCGGTGTTGATTTTCAGCGGCTCTTCCAGCAGCCAGCCTATTTTGCGGCTGGGGTTCAACGAGGCATACGGGTCTTGCAAGATGATTTGAATTTCGCGCCGCATCGCCTGTTTTTGGGCCCTGTTCAGCCCATTCGCCGGCTGCCCACGGTAACACAGCTGCCCTGCGGTGGGCTGCAAAAGCCCCGCAAGCAACTGCCCCGCGGTGGACTTGCCGCAGCCCGATTCGCCCACAAGGCCCAGTATCTCGCCGGGCTGCACGGCAAGGGTGAGGTCGTTGACCGCCCGCAGTGACTGCTTGCGAAACGGGTTATGGTGGTCGCGCACACGGTATTCTTTCGTGATACCACACAGCTGCGCCAATGCCTGCTCGCTCATACCGCCGCCCCCTTCGCCTGTGCACCTTGTGCGTGGAAACAGCGCACGGTTCTGCTGCCCTGCGCCACCAGCGGCGGCAGCGCAGTGCGGCACTGTGCGTCCGCCTCGTCACAGCGGTCGCAAAACGGGCAGCACCCGGCTTTGCGGTGGTCCAGCGCCGCCACCACCCCGGGGATGGTGTACAGCGGCTGGCCTTTTTTTTGCGGTGAGGGCAGTGAATCCAGCAACCGGCGGGTATAAGGGTGTTGCGGGTCGTACAAAATTTGTGAGGTCGTGCCCTGCTCTACCACAAACCCCGCGTACATCACCACGACCCGCCCGCAAATTTCGCGCACAACGCCAAGGTCGTGCGAGACCAGCAGTACCGTGGTGGAAAGCGCACGGTTGAGCGATTGCAGCAGCAGTAAAATCTGGTGCTGTATCGTCACATCCAGCGCGGTGGTGGGCTCGTCGGCAATCAGCAACGCGGGGTGGTTGATGAGCGCCATCGCAATGACAATACGCTGTTTCATGCCGCCGGAAAGCTGGTGCGGGTACTCCCAGTACAGCTCTTGCGGGCGCGAAAGCCCCACCTGCTGCATCATGTCCAGCGCCTGCCGGCGGGCCTTTGTTTTATCTTTTTGCCCGTGTTGCAGCACCGCTTCGGCAATCTGTACCCCCACCGGCAATAGCGGGTTTAGGGCTGTCATCGGCTCTTGAAACACCATTGAAATTTCTTTGCCGCGCAGTTGGCACAGCTGTGGTTCTGCCAGTGTGGTGAGGGCTTGCCCCCCAAAGGTGATCTGCCCACTGCTGACATGAGCGGCGGCGGGCAAAAGCCCCGCAATGGCAAGGGAGGTGAGGCTTTTGCCGCAACCGGATTCGCCCACAAGGCCCACGATTTCACCCCGGCCAAGCTCAAATTCTACTTCGCTGAGCGCGGGGTAACACCCGCCTTTGGTGCAGATGTCGACCCCCAGCCCGCAAAGCTGTAATAATGGTTCCATTGTCCTCTCCCCCCTTATCTGGTTTTCGCGTCGGTCAAATCACGCAGCCCATCGCCCAGCAGGTTGAACCCCAGCACCATCAGGGTAATCATACAACCGGGGATCACCGCATACCACGGGTAGGTCAGCAGATAGGCCTGCGCTTCATACAGCATCATGCCCCAGCTGGGGCTGGGCGGCTGCACCCCAAGGCCAAGATAACTCAGCCCGGCCTCCGACAAAATGGCACTGGCAAACCCCAGCGACATGGTGACGAGCAGGGGGGAAACCATGTTGGGCAAAATATGCAGCGCCATCAGCCGCACCGGGCCCGCCCCGCGGGAGCGCGCGGCTTTGACATAATCCATTGTTTTGAGCTGCAAAAAGCCCGCGCGGGTCACACGGCAAAACCGCGGGATAGAAGTAATGCCCAGCGCAATAGCGGTGTTTAGGGTGCCGGTGCCAAACACGGTGATGAACACGAGCGCCAAGATCACCCCGGGGAACGCCATCTGCGCGTCGATGATGCGCATGATCACTTCGTCCACCGCGCCGCCCGCATACCCGGCCACCGCCCCCAGCAGCAGCCCCACGGTAAGCCCAATGCCCACCGAGAATGCCCCCACCAAAAACGCGGCCTGCGAGCCCTTCATCACCCGGCTTAAAATGTCACGGCCAAAATTGTCGGTGCCCAGCAGGTGTGCCGCACTGGGGGGCTGAAAAATTGCCCCGGTGTCCATGACGTTGGGGTCATAGGGCAGGTACACAAAGCTGACGAGCAGTACCAGCAGCAGAATGCCCAGCAGTACGGCCCCCGCCGCAAGGTTTTTACTTTTGCCACTTTTGTTTTTCATTGGCGCTCTGCGCGTCCCCTTTCCTGGCCAGTGCCTACCGCACACGGATGCGCGGGTCGATGGCCGAATAGAGCAGTTCTACTAAAAAGTTGATGACCACTACGGTAAAGGCAAGGTAGAACACCAGCCCCTGCACCAGCGGGAAATCGCGGTTGCCCACGCCGGTGATGATCAGCCGGCCAATGCCCGGCAGGTTAAAAACGTTTTCAACAATGATACTGCCCCCCAGCACTTCCACCACGATCATGCCAAGGATGGTCACCGTGGGCAGCAGCGCGTTTTTTAGCACATGCCGGTACAGCACCTCGTTTTGGGCAAGCCCCTTGCTGCGCGCAGTGCGCACATAATCCATGCCCATCTGGTCCAGCAGCGTATTTTTTAAATACCGTATCACCACTGCCGTCGTGCCGACGGAAATCGCCACCGCCGGCAGCACCAGCGAGCGCAAAGCCCCGGCAATGCTGGTGGTAAAGGGCACAAAGTCACCGGACGGCAGCCACCGCAGCGTCACTGCAAAAACGAGCACCAGCAAAATGGACAGCCAGAACGACGGCACCGCCACCCCCAGTTGCAACAGCGCAGAGATTGCCGTGGGCAGCGCGCGGTTGTTATTTTTGGCAAGGTAGATCGACAGCGGCACCACCAACACGACAGTGATCAGCAGGGCCATGGCTGTCAAAGATACCGTCACCGGCAGGCTGTCGGCGATCAGCTGTGCCACCGGTGTTTGGTAGCGCAGCGAATTGCCAAGGTCCCCGCTGAACAGCCCCACCACCCAGTTGACATATCGCTGTTGCAGCGGCAGGTTTAGCCCCATTTCTTTTGACAGGGCTTCTACCTGTAGCGGGTCGGCATCCACCCCTAAAATGATGTGCGCGGGGTTGCCGGGCAAAATTTGAAACACGCAAAAGGTCAGCACCGAGATCAAGAACAGTGTTGCCAGTGCGGCACCCAGCTTTTTCAGTACAAAAAACGCGGTTTTCATAGCAGGTTATGCCACCACCGTCAGGTCACACAGGTTAAAGAAGGTGACCGGGTAGATTTTCAGCCCTTCCACCCGCTTTGCGACTGCAAAGTTGATGTACGGGTCCTGAATGAACACCGAGGCCGCTTTGTCCACAAGCAGTTGCTGGCACTGTTTGTAGTAATCGGCACGGGCAGACTGGTCGGCGGTGGAAGCCGCTTTTTCGATCAGCGCGTCATAATCAGCATCCGAAAAGTTGAAGTAGTTTTTGGCATAGGTGGACGAAAAGCGGTTTAAAAAGTCCTGCGGGTCCAGCTTGCCGCTGTGGCCGATGATGGTCGCTTCATAGTCGCGGTTCGTGTACACGCCATCCAGCCACTGTGCCCACTCCACCAGCTTAATATTGACATTGATGCCGATTTTGGCAAGCTCGTCTTTGATGACCTGTGCGGTGTCGATGTGGGTCTGGTAGTTTGACGGTACTTTGATGGTGAGGTCAAACCCGTTTGCATAGCCCGCGTCGGTCAGCAGCTCTTTGGCTTTATCGAGGTTCAGGGTATAGGCGTTAAGCTTGTCGTTGTAATAGGTCGCCATGCTGGGGCTGAGGAAGGATTCTACTTTAGCGCCGTTGCCACCCGACACCACATTGATGATCTCGTCTTTGTCGATGGCGTAGCAAATTGCCTGGCGCACCCGCACATCGTCTAGCGGCTTCACTTTGTTGTTCAGCGCAAACACCTGCACCATGTTCTGCGGGCCCTGCACAATGGTAAATTCATCTTTCAGCGCCGGCACATTGGTCGAGCTGACACCCGCAATGTCAAGGTCGCCGGATTTCAGCGCCATCAGCTTTGCGTTTTCGTCGGTCATGATTTCAAACTCCACGCGGTCGATGGTGGGCTTGCGGTCGGCGATGGTGTTGTAAGCGTCGTTCTTTTCCAGCACCAGCTTTTGGCCTTTGACATACTCTGCAAATTTGTACGGGCCGGTGCCGATGGGCTGAGTGCTGTTCTGCTCGTAATCTTTTTCAACGATCGAGATGGTCGCCTTGCTCAAAAAGCCCGCGTCCTTGTTTTTTAAGGTCAGCACCGCGGTGTAATCGTCCGGGCACTCCACCTTTTCAAGCTCGTTGCTAAGGGTCGTGTTGAGCGCTGTGCCGCCGTCCAGCCCGGCCAGCTTGTCGTAGGTGTATTTGACATCCTGTGCGGTGCAGCTTTTGCCGTCGTGGAACTGGATACCCTGCTTGATGGTAAAGGTATAGGTCAGTTCATCCTCGGAAATAGTGTAGCTTTCTGCGATTGCCGGGATAAACTCCCCCTTGGTGTTAAAGCCCAGCAACCCTTCAAATACGTTCATCATCACCGAAGAAGTGTCCGTCGCGGCCGAAAGCATCGGGTCAAGGTTGTCCGGCTCGGACCCCAGCGCAATTTTGATGCTGGTCGGCTGTGCCGGTGTGGCCGTGGCCGCAGCGGGCGCGGCACTGGCCGAAGTACCGGCAGAGGCACCCGCGCCTGCACAGCCCGAAAGTGTCAACACTGCCGCCAGCAGAACCACTGCAAGTTTTTTCAGTCGAATCATATTCATGCTCCTTTTACTTTGCTGTTTGGTGAAAAACGAAAGGTCAACTTATTTATTTAAAACGCCCGGGGAGTTTAACCCCTGCGGTGTTTTCTACAGTTTGCCCATCTGTGCCGCCAAATGAAAACGTTAAGCCCTGCTGTGCAAGCAGCACCCTGCCGCTGTACACTGCCGCCGCCTGCGCGGCAAGTTGCCAGTGCTGCCCAAAATGGGGCAGATGGGTGAGCACCAGCATTTTTGCCCCCGCCCTTTGGGCAAGGTCGCCCGCCTGCGCCGCAGTGAGGTGCTGTGCAGTAAACGGCGGGCCGCCTGCGTAAAACGAAGCCTCACACAAAAAGCAATCGGCCCCGTGCGCAAACGCCGCAAGCGGCGCGTGCCAAGCGGTATCGCCCGAATACACGAGCGTTTTCCCGCCCGGCGCGGTGACGCGCAGCGCACGGCTTTCAATTTCGTGCGGGTTGTGCAGCGTTTCTATTTGTAAATCACCCACTGTAAAACGCGGCAGCCCCAAATAACTTTGCCCGGTGCAGTATGCCCCGTAACCCAGCTTTTGCACTTCGCCCGGCCCCCACGCAAGTAAAGGCTTTGCCCGCCTGCCAAGCTGCTGGTCAATCATCGCCGCGTATTGCAGGCAGCCAAGGTCGGCATCGTGGTCGGTGTGGTAGTGGCTGATGATAACGGCATCCAACTGCCACAGCGGCAGTTGGTGCTGTATTGCGGCCAGCACACCGCTGCCACAGTCCAGCAGAATATTGGTGCCTGCGTGTTGCACCAGATACCCCGCCGTGGCGCCGCCCGCAGGCGGGTACGCGCCCCAGCAACCGATTACTGTCAGTCTCACGTTGTACTCTCCCCCATTAGCCCTAAGGTGCCCGCGATGTCCGCAAGCCGCGGCACAGTGTAAGGGTGATGGATCTCCTCCATCCCAAGCCTGCCGTAGGGGGCCAGCAGCATGCAGTCGATGCCGACATTCTGCGCACCCACCACGTCGTCATAGTAATTGTCGCCCACAAACAGCACCTGACTGGCGTCATACCCCGTCTGCTGCAAAGCCGCATGAAAAATGGCGGCATCGGGTTTTTCGGCCCCCACTTCGCACGAGATCGTCACGGTGTCCAGCAGCTCGGCAAGCCCGGTATGCCGCAATACGGTGCGGCAACTGTCGTCCCAGTTGCTCAAAAGGCCCGTGCCCACCCCGGCGCGGTGCAGTGCTGCCAGCAGTTCCTTTGCGCCCGGTACAGCCTGCCATGGGGTATCGCTTTGTGCGCGGGCGGCGCGAAACAGGGTGCAGCAGCGCTCTAAATCCAGTTGCAGGCCAAGGTGATAGTTTACCAGCCCCAAGTACCAGGCAAAATAGGCCGCCCCGTCGCCACCCAGCACATGCGGGTACTCGCGCATAAATGTTTTGTCTGCAAGGTAAAATGCGCGCTCGATTTGCTGTTGCCCCCTTGCAGCGCCAAACGCTGCCAATACCTGCTGGTAGCTTGCCGCCACCGGCCGCTGTACCAGCGTTAACCCCAAGTCAAACCAGACACACCGATATTTCATAAGGCCCCTTTTGCCGGGCCGCAGGGGGCCCTGTTTATTTGCCGCCTTATTTTGCCGGCGTTTTTATCATAGCATTCACCGGGCGGGGCAAACTATTGCATCTGGGTAAAGCATATGTAAAAATAATATATAGTGTATTATTTTGATGCTTGTGTATTATTTTCTATGGCCGCAGTACCCCCTTTGTTTTTCTTGTAAAATCTGCTAAGATGAAAAACATAAAAGCATTTACCACTTTGGGGCAAAAACTGGGGGGGCGTTATGGAGCTGGAAACCAATACATTTAAATATCAGCGGCACGGGGAAAAACAGCTTACGCTGATTCTTTCCACCGCAGAACAACTGTTTGTTGAAAACGGGGTGGACAAGGTCAGTCTGACGGACATTGCGCGGGGTTGCGGCATTATGCGCTCTACCTTTTACCGCTATTTCACGAATAAAGAGGAGATCATCTGGACGATTTTGCACCGCAACGCCGTAGAGCTGTCACAAAAAATTGAAAACCAGTTCAAAAAAACAGACGGCACCGCGTATAGCCGCTTTGCCGCTTACCTTGACCTGTTATATCAGGATTACGTCGCGCACCCGCAGCAGTACACGTTTATCGACCTGATGTTTGCCGATTACCAGACCGCCACCATTGAGGGCGGCACCCCGCTGTACGACCGCTATTTCCCGGTGGGGGAGTTTCGCACCGGCGACACGGTACGGCTGTTGACCGCGCATTTTGACGACGGTTCGCTGAAGCCGGGGTTGGAGCCTAAAAAAACGGCGGTCTCGGTGATCTATGCCGCGTGGGGCATTGTGAACAGCCTTTCGCACCAGACAAAAACCCTGCCCGCAAAATACGGCATTGCCACCGGTGAAGTGGTGCGCACGGCGTTTGACGCGTTGCTGGCCAGCATTAAGGCCTAAGTGCACCCCTGCCGCCGGGGCGTATCTGCTTTCACTGCAATGCTGGTTGCGCAGGTTTAAAAGTACGGGTATTACAAAAACACAGTGCAAAAAGCCCGCCGGGCTGCCACAAAAGGCGCCCGGTGGGCTTTTTTTGTTTCTAACAATAGACAATAAAACTACAACAGCTTTTTTATTGCGCGCAGCGGGTGGCCGTTCAGCAGCGCCAAAATGCCCTCCATCTGCCCCTGTGTCAATTCTTCAGACGATACCATCGCAAACAGCGGCATTTCGCGCACGGTCGCGGCCATCATCTCCGCCTGCTCTTCCTCTGCCTGCACCGCCTTACTCATCGTGCTGTCCCCATAGCGGATGAGCAGCCGCCCAATAAATGTGTGGGCAACATCTTCCAGCGTGTTTTCGGGCGTATACGGGCGCTGGGCCGGCGCATCGTGCACCGGCAGCGGCGCGCCATACAGCGCGGCAAACTGCTGGTCGGGCACGACAAACGGCCCTTTGGGCAGGTCGTAATACACCGGTGCCGCGGCGCGCAGATCGGGCTCTGGCTGCGCCGGGCTATTTAGCTGCACGGCGGCGGCAAGCGGGCAGTTTGCAGAGGACGGGCCCACCAAAACGGTATAACTGCCGCCCGGCACATACCAGTCGTGCAACAGGGTATTGTAATACCCTAGCTCGGCGGTGTCCAGCTGCAATTCAACGCGTTTGCACTCGCCGGGGGCAAGCTCTACTTTGGTAAACGCCCGCAGCTGTTTGGGCGGCAAAAACACCGTTTTGCTTTCGTGCGCAGCAAACACCAGTGCCGCCTCTTTGGCGCGCACGCTGCCGGTGTTGGTGATAGTAAACGAAATTGCCAGCGTGTCCCCCACTTGGCAGCTGCTTTGCCCCAGCCGCAAATCGCCGTAGGCAAACTGCGTGTAAGACAGCCCGTGGCCAAACGCAAAGCGCACCGGTTTTTGCGCTTTTTCGTAATAGCGGTAGCCCACATAAATGCTCTCGCGGTACTCCACCGTGCGCCGCCCGCCGGGGAACGTGCAATTTGCCGGGGTATCCGCCAGCTGCAACGGCCATGTTTCGGCCAGCTTGCCGCAGGGCACACTGTGCCCAAACAGCAGGTTCACCACCGCACGGCCCGCACCCTCACCACCAAGGTAACACAGCAAAATGGCTTTGGGCAGCGCTGCCCACGGCAGTTCCACCGGTGCGCCGCCCACCAGCACCACCACCACATTGGGGTTTACACTGCAAACCTGCTCTACCAGCCGGTTTTGCTGCGGGGGCAGCGCCATCGTTTTGCGGTCTACCCCTTCGGTTTCATACCCATCCGGCAGACCCACAAACAAATACACGATCTCTTTGCCCTGCGCTGCCGCACAGGCTTCACGCAGCAGTGCATCTTCTTCTGTTTGCGGCACGTTTTGCCGCAGCGCATACCCCGGGGCATAGGTCACTGCGGCACCCTGTTCTACAAAAACATCCCAGGCGGTTTCAACGCGAAACGGGTTGACCTTTGAGCTGCCCGCCGCCTGGTAGCGCGGCGTTTTGGCAAACGCACCGATGACCGCCGCCCTGCGCGCCGGGGTCGCAGGCAGCAACCCTTCATCGTTTTTTAGCAGCACGGCGGATTGCTCTGCCGCGCTCACCGCAAGCTGGTGGTGCGCAGTTAAATCACACGGCCGCTTTGCCGCACGGCTTTGCATCCCCTTTAAAATCAGTTCCGTTACCCGCTGCGCGGCATCGTCTAATGCCTGCAAAGGCAGGCTGCCGTTTTGCGCTGCGGCCAGCACTTTGGCGTCGTTGTACCCGTGGTTACCGGGCATTTCAAGGTCCAGCCCGGCGGCCACCCCGGCAGCGCGGTCATGCACGGCACCCCAGTCGGACACGACCAGCCCGCCAAACCCCCAGCGGCGGCGTAAAATGTCGGTAAGCAGCGTTTCATTTTCGCTGCAATACACGCCGTTTAACCGGTTGTAGGCACACATCACCGTGTCGGGTTTGCCCTGCTTTACCGCAATTTCAAATGCTTTTAAATAAGTTTCGTGCAGCGTGCGCTCGTCTATGACGGCGTTGACCGTCATGCGCCGTTTTTCTTGGTTATTGACCGCAAAATGTTTCAGCGATGCCCCGGTGCCGGTGCTTTGGACGCCACGGATCATCCCCGCGGCAAGCAGGCCGGACAGCAGCGGGTCTTCGCTGAAATATTCAAAATTGCGCCCGCACAGCGGGCTGCGTTTCATGTTGGCACCGGGGCCCAGCACCACGGCCACGTCCTCTTGCACGCATTCTTCACCGATGGCCTGCCCCACCTGCTGCGCAAGGTCAGGGTCAAAACTGCACGCCAGCGCGCTTGCCGTGGGGAAACACACCGCCGGTACGCTTTCGCCAATGCCAAGGTTGTCGGTGCTGCCAATTTGCTTGCGCAAGCCGTGCGGGCCGTCCATCATCGCGACCGGCGCAAGGCCCAGCCGCTCAATTGCTTTGAGGTTCCAGCAATCCTGCCCCGAACACAGCGCGGCTTTTTCCTCCATCGTCATCTGCGCCACCAAGGCGGCGGCCTGTTGCTTTATTGTCTGTTGCATCTTGTTCACCCCTGTCTGTTGCCGGGCAGCGACGCGCGAATGGCATCAAACTCCTGCTTGCTGAGCGGCAGGTTTTTCACAAACACTGCCGACAGCACAAAGCACAGCGCCGGCACAATGCCGATCAATAGCCGGATGCCCAAGATGGCCGAAGCGGGCTGGGTGACCACCTCGCCGCCCGCGCTTTCAAGGTAGCCAAAAACGCCCAGCATTGTCGTGGTCAGCGCCACCAGCACCGCCGAAGCAAGCTTATACAAAAACATCGTCGTGCCGTAAATCGTGCCCTCGCGGCGCACCCCGTTTTTCAGCTCGTCCACCTCTACCACGTCCGGCAAAATCGAAAAGGTCAAGGTCTGAGAGGCAGAAATGCCCACGCCGATGAGCGCGATAATGCCAATGATGAGCGGGATGTTACCCGCGGGCAAAAACAGGCAGATGAGCAACGGTATCACAAAGTAAATTGCCGAGATGATATAGGCTTTCTTTTTGCCCAGCTTGTCGCTGACCCACACCCACAGCGGGGTGGCAATCACCGCCAGCACCAGCGGGATCATCATAAACAAATAGCTGACATCGTCGGATATTTTCAGCGCGTACTTCATAAAATAGATGTACAGCGCCATAATGATGTCAAACCCGACCATGTTAAAAATAAAGACCCCCAGCACCAGCCGGTACTCTTTTAGCCGCAGCAGTGAGCGCAGGCTTTTCAGCATCGGCTCCGGCTTTTGCAGCGTGGGCTGTACCCGCTCTTTGGTGCCCGTAAAGCACAGCAGAATGCACACCGTCACCACCGCGCCCAGCAGCCACCCCATCACCGGGTAGCTTTGCCGGTACAGTACCTTACCAGGGTAAATGGTATCAACGATCAGCGTGACCCCCATGGCCGATAACAGCGAGCCCACAAACGAAAACGCCATTTTAAAGCCGGAAATACTGGTGCGCTCGTTATAATCCTGCGAAAGCTCTGGCAGCAGTGCATTATACGGGATGGCGACCAGCGAAAACATGGTGCTGAACAGCACCCCGGCAAAGATGTAAAAGACGATCATTGACACTTCGCCCACAAAAAACACCTGCCACAACAGTGCAAAAGCCACCCCCAGCGGCAGCGCGCCATAAAGCAGGTAGGGCCTGCGGCGGCCATGGCGCGTTTTGGTGTGGTCTGAAAGGCCGCCCACCACCATATCCAGTACCGCGTTCCACATACGCACGATCATAAAAATGTTGCCCGCCCAAAACGGAGAAAGCCCGGCGACATCGGTGAGGAAAAACACAAAATAAAACCCCAGCGCACCATATGCCACATTGTTGCCCAAGTCCCCCACGCCATAAGCGATTTTTTCACGCACCTTCAGGCGTTCGGTTTGCATGACGATTCCCCCTTTAAAATATTCGTTGTACGGTTGCCGTTTGCCCCTTGGCAAAACGGCTCTACCGTAACTATAGCATTGGTAACGCGGGCAAACTATCACATTTTCTACTTTTATAGCATAATTTCTACTATTTTATTGCGTTTTTTCGTCATTCACGGTAGTATAAATACAGAAATTAAATATTTTTTGTAAAAAAAGCCGGTGATTTTTTGCTGTTGACTGCATATGAAGATGCCATGCTGCGCGAGCTGCACCAAAACAGCCGTATCCCACTTTGGGTGTACGGCAGTGGCGGCGCACTGCAATACCGCTACTTTACCAAGGCCCCTCCCCGCCCGGCAGATGCCTTTTACCAGTATGTCAACAAGGTCGCCGCCGGGCAGTACCAGCAGCCGCTGGCGCTGGTGTACCAGGGTGGCGAACTGTTTTGCGTGTTCGACTTTACCCGCCGCGGGCGCAGTGCACGGTTTGTGTGTGGGCCCATGCTGCTGCCCGGCACTGCGGTGGGCGCACTTTCTTTTTTGGCCTCAGGCACTGCGGGCGAAGCCGGCGAGTGGGCCGAGGCACTGCCGGTCGTCACGCTGCCCACTCTGCTGTCGTACCTGCGGCTGTTTTTGCTGGTACTGCGCAAAGCAGCACCGGAAACCGACGAATTGCTGCGCTGCAAGCCGCTGCCGCTGGGGCAGGCCCTGCGCCCGGTGCTGATACAAGAGCTGTTTGAAAGCCGTGAAGAATACCGCGAGCACACCCCCTACCGCGAAGAACTTGCCGTTTTAAACTGTGTGCGGGCGGGGGATGTAGCAAAGCTGGAGGCCACCTACCGGGCACAGCCGCGCATCAAGTACGGCAAAATGTCGCAAAACCCGCTGCGCGGGCTGTTTTACGGCAGCATCGCCAACGTGACCCTGATTACCCGGTACTCCATTGAGGGCGGGCTGGAAGAGGAAACCGCGTTCACGATGAGCGACTTATACATTCGCCGCATGGAACGCTGTGCCACCGAGCAAGAGCTGGAAGCGTTGAACGAAGAAATGGCCGCCGACTTTACCGCCGGGGTGGCACAGGCGAAACAGGCAAAGCACCACCCGCACACCGACCCCATTGAACAGTGTATGGATTACATCACGGCAAACCTGCACAAAAAAATTACACTGCAAACACTGTCGGCGCAGGTGGGCCTTTCGCCCAAATACCTCTCGCGCCGGTTTGCACAGCAAACAGGGCAAAGCTTTAGCCATTACCTGACACAAAAAAGGGTGCAGGAAGCAAAAGAACTGCTGGTGTATACCCGGTATTCGCACAGCCAAATCTGTAACTGCCTTGCGTTTTCATCCGACAGCCATTTTATTGCCGTTTTTCGCAAGGCTACCGGCCTGACCCCACTGCAATACCGCATGCGGTATGCGGCAGTGCCTACACCTTAACACAGTCAATACCACCCGTAAAACGGGTGGCTTGACTGAGCCCTAAAAGGGCATAATAATTGCCAGCGCCTAAAAGACGCTGGCTTTCACTTCGTTCAAGCCCAGTGGACTGATTGCGTATTAACCCTTAAAAGGGTCTTCGTACTCTTTTGTTGTCAGCCTATCTTCCAGCATATCTTGCTTTTCTTGTTCTCTGATATATTTTGCTATTGTCGCTTCGTTTAGCCCCACTGTACTTACGTAATACCCCGTTGCCCAAAAGTGCTTGTTCCCAAATTTATATTTTAAATTTGCATGCTTTTCAAATATCATCGTTGCCGATTTCCCTTTTAAATACCCCATGAAACTTGAAACGCAATACTTCGGCGGTATCGACAACAGCAGATGCACATGATCCGGCATCATGTGCCCTTCTACAATCTCTATCCCTTTCCACTTGCACAAATCTCTAATATATTGTTGGATGTCTGCTCTCAATTCATTGTAGATTGCTTTTCTCCGGTACTTTGGGCTGAACACCACATGATACTTGCATACCCACTTGCTGTGTGCCTGTGTGCTAAACTTTCTGCCATAAGGCATCACCTTTCTTCTGATTTTTTAAAGGCTTGAACACTCTTCATTTTATCAGAAAGGTGATGCCTTTTTGCTTAAGCTTTGGCTACTCACCCGCTTAGCGGGTGGTTTGTTGCCTTTCGCTTCGCGAAATGCGGTCTAAAGCCCAGAAGCAAAACGACCGGGGAAGTTGAATTCTTCCCCGGTCGTTCTTTCGTTAAACTATTACCGCAGTTGCGTGTCGGTGACATGCTTTTCCCTTGGGGGGAACGCCATGTCATACTGCAAAAACGCTGTTTCGTCCGGCTCAAACGCCGCGTCCTCTAAAAAGCGGCCGCGGATACCCTCCAGCGCGCCGGGGGTAAGCTCTAACGCCATAAAGGCGTCAAAATTTGCGCCATCGGCAGTGGTGATGCCAAACTGCGCGGCATTGCAAAAGCCAAACCGCCCGTAATAAGCCGGGTTGCCGTAAATAATCACCGCGCGGTAGTGCAGCGCCGCCGCCAGCGGCAGCGTGTGGCGGATGAGCGCGCTGCCCACCCCCTGCCCCTGAAACGCAGGCAGCACACCCAGCGGGCCAAAGGTCAAAATTTCATCGCTGCCTTGCGGCCCGGTAACCTGCGCGCGGGAATATAAAATACTGCCGATGATGCGCCCCGCCTGCAGGGCCACAAAATCAAGCTGCGGCACAAAATTGGCACTGGCGCGCAGGCGGTGCGCAACAAAATGCTCGGTACAGCCGGGGGCATAAACGTCCCAAAAGGCATCACGCAATAGTTCTTCTACTGCGCGGTAATCGTTTGGTGTCTCGCTTCTTAATTCTAATTTCATGGTTTTCTCTCCTGTTTTGTTTTGTTTAAAAATACAGGGTGGAGAAATACAAGCTGCAAAAAAGCAGGGTATGGCTGCGCCACACCCTGCTGGTACCAGCGGTGTTTTGCGGCCTTGCAGGGCAAACAGCGTACAGCAAACAAGGGGCAGGCCATTGCCTTACCGCGTTGTCACTGTAGTATGCAGCTGTATTTCCCTTACAAAACCGACGTCAAACAAACACCTTCCGGATTTAGATTACTGTTATTGTACCGCCTGCGTGGTTTGCTGTCAACTGGTGGCTAGGGCACAAAATGCCCGGCGCGGCGAAACAGCTCTTTTGTGCGCTCTACCTCCCCGCGTGTGGCGGGGGGCGTATCGGTCAGGGTATACGGCAAGTCAAGTGCCTGCCATTTGTATTCGCCCATCTTGTGAAACGGGCTGATCTCCACCCGCTCAATGTTCGAAAACCCCGCCAAAAACTCCGCCATTTCACCCAGCTCTGCCGCATCGTCGGTCAGCCCCGGCACCTGCACCACACGGATCCACCTCGGGATCTTATGCTCGTTTAAGTACTTTGCCATCTCGACTGTCTGGTCAATGCCGGTGCCGGTCACCTTGCGAAAGGTCTCCGGCCGAAACGCCTTAAAGTCCAGCAGTACAAGGTCGGTGTGCTGTAGCACCGGCGCTGCCAGCGACAGCGGGCAGTGGCCGGACGTATCAAGCGCGGTGTGGATGCCCGCTTTGTGGCAGGCTTCAAACAGGGCCGCGACAAACTTTGGCTGCAACAGCGGCTCACCGCCGCTGACCGTCACCCCGCCGCCCGACGCTTTCATGTAAGAGCGGTATTTCACAATGTCCGCCATCAATTCTTCCACCGTGGTGGGCTTGCCGGTGTGCGGTGCCCAGGTATCCGGGTTATGGCAGTATTGGCAGCGCAGCGGGCAGCCCTGCATAAACACCACATACCGTATGCCGGGGCCGTCCACCGTGCCGCAGGTCTCTACCGAGTGCAGATAGCCTTCCATCTTTTGTTTTGCCTCCTTGTGCCGCCCGGCAGCAAACGCGCTGTTAAAATTTTTCGTGGAACGTGCGGTGAATCACGTCCAGTTGCTGCTCGCGCGTCAGCTTGATAAAGTTGACCGCGTACCCGGATACCCGTATCGTCAGCTGCGGGTATTGCTCCGGGTGGTCCATTGCGTCCAACAAAGTCTCTTTGTCAAACACGTTGATATTGATATGGTGGCCGCTGTCGGCAAAATAGCCGTCCATCAGGCCCACCAGGTTGTTGACGCGCTCTGGCTGGGTGCGCCCCAGCGCGCGAGGGATGATGGAGAAGGTGTACGAAATACCGTCCTGCGAATCCCCATAAGGCAGCTTTGCCACCGAGGCCAGCGACGCAATGGCGCCCTTGGTGTCGCGCCCGTGCATCGGGTTTGCGCCCGGCGCAAACGGTTCGCCCGCCTTGCGGCCGTCCGGCGTGCTGCCGGTCTTTTTGCCGTACACCACGTTGGACGTGATGGTCAGCACCGACAATGTGGGCATCGCACCGCGGTAAGTGTGCTGCTTGCGAATCTTATTCATAAAGGTGGTGACAACATCGCTTGCAATGCGGTCTACCCGGTCATCATTGTTGCCAAAGGCCGGGTATTCGCCCTCAATTTCGTAATCCACCGCAAGGCCGGTCTCATCGCGCAGCACCTTGACCTTTGCATACCGGATAGCCGACAGCGAATCTGCCACCACCGAAAGCCCGGCAATGCCGCAGGCCTGCGTGCGCAAAATGGTCTCGTCGTGCAGCGACATTTGCAGCGTTTCAAAATTATACTTGTCGTGCATATAGTGAATGACATTGAGGGTGTTCACATACAAGTTGGCCAACCAGTCCAGCATTTGGTCAAACTTGCGCGAAACCTCGTCATAGTCAAGATATTCTGATGTAACGGGGGCAAACTCCGGGGCAATCTGCTCGCCGGTCTTTTCGTCCCGCCCGCCGTTGATGGCGTACAGCAGGGCCTTGGCAAGGTTGGCACGCGCGCCGAAAAACTGCATCTGCTTGCCCACCCGCATTGCCGAAACACAGCAGGCGATGGCGTAGTCATCGCCCCAGTACGGGCGCATTAAATCGTCGTTTTCGTACTGGATCGACGAGGTGTCGATGGAAACCTTGGCACAGAACTCTTTAAAGCTGCGGGGCAGCCGCTCGCTCCAAAGCACGGTGAGGTTGGGCTCTGGCGCGGGGCCAAGGTTGTACAGCGTGTGCAGCACGCGGTAGCTGCTTTTTGTCACCAGCGGCCGCCCGTCCTCGCCCACGCCGCCAATCGCTTCGGTCACCCAGGTCGGGTCGCCGGAGAACAGCTGGTCGTAGTCTGGCGTGCGCAAAAAGCGAATCATGCGCAGCTTCATCACAAAATGGTCCATCAGCTCTTGCGCCTGCTGCTCGGTTAAGGTACCGTTTTGCAGGTCACGCTCGACATAAATATCCAAAAAGGTCGACACCCGGCCAAGGCTCATGGCCGCGCCGTCCTGCTCTTTGGTCGCCGCCAAAAAGCCGAAGTACACCCACTGAAATGCCTCTTTGGCATTGGCGGCGGGCTGCGTGATATCCAGCCCGTACAGCTTTGCCATTTCGGCAAGGCGGCCCAGCGCGCGGATTTCCTCGCTGACTTCCTCACGGTGCAAAATTACGTCAGAAGAATAGCTGGGCAAATCCAGCTTTTTCAGCTGCTGCTTTTTTTCTTCAACCAGTGCATCGGTGCCGTACAGCGCCACGCGGCGGTAATCGCCGATGATGCGCCCACGGCCATAAGCGTCCGGCAGGCCGGTGATGATGCCCGTGTGCCGCGCCTTGCGCATCGCGTCGGAGTACGCGTCAAACACGCCGTCGTTGTGCGTCTTGCGGTAATGCAAAAAAATGTCCATCGTCGCGGCGTCCAGCGTATAGCCGTGGGCCTCCAGCGCTTTTTTAACAACACGCAACCCGCCGTACGGCATAATGCCGCGCTTCAGCGGGCGGTCGGTCTGCAAACCGACGACCTGTTCCAGTTGTTCATCCACATACCCCGCAGGGTGCGACAACATGCTGGAGGGCGTTTTGGTCTCTGCGTCCAAAATACCTTTTCGTGTCTCTTCGTCCATTAGTACGCGCACCTTGCCCCAAAGGGCTGTCGTGCGCTCGGTTGGCCCGGCCAAAAAGTCGTCGCCACCCTCATACGGGGCGTAGTTGCGCTGAATAAAATCGCGCAGGTCGATTTCTTCTGTCCAGTTTCCGGCAGAAAAACCTTCCCATTGTGTTTTCATAACATCACCTTTCTGCGGTGGTTCGCCCATTTGTCACGCCGCACCGGGGCCGGATGACCTGTTTTACTGCTTGTGCGACGGGCAAAGGGAGTTGCCAGCTGCGGCCCGCTTATATAATATACTATTTTTGTAGGTAATTCAACTATTTCTTTAATTTTGCTTTTTATCTGCCGTTTATCATCGGCCGTTCAAAGGGGTTTTAGTGTTGTAGTAGTACCTTACAAAAAGCGCTGCCCAGTATAGCAGTGCCCTCTGCCGGGCAGTACTTTTTATATACCTATTAAATCAGCCCACTAGTAACGGGTGGTATCCCCGCTTTAGCTTGCCCGGGCAATGGGCCGTTGCCACCCATTACGGCTTTTGCAGCGGCGGGCAAGGGGCGGCAGCCTAGAGACTCCACCCCTTTTGCGACCGACTATTTTAAATAGTCGGCCTTGGCATTGCATTTTATGCAAAGTCACTTTTTACAGGCTTAAAAGAATTATTTTGAAAAAGTACAACTTTTTTGCGGGAACCCCTTGACATAATATACTATTATGGTATACTTTAATCACAGGTTAGCAACGGCTAACAAAAACAAATCAATCTTACCTTTTATAGATATTTTCTCAATAACGAATGGAGGAACTGCTTTATGTATTCACAAATAAAACTGCCTTATGCTTTTGATGCACTGGAGCCCAATATTGATGCCTTGACAATGGAGACCCATTACACCAAGCATCATGCCGCATATACCAAAAATTTGAACGACGCGGCCGAAAAGGCCGGTGTTGCAGGCCGGGACATCGTTTCGCTGCTTTCAAATTTAAACAGTATTGCGGACGAAGGGCTGCGCAAAACAATTCGCAACAATGGCGGCGGGTTTTACAACCACAACCTCTATTTTGGCACCATGAGCCCCACGGGTGGCGGTCAGCCGTCCGGTGCGCTGGCCAAAGCCATTGACCGCGATTTTGGCGACTTTACTGCCTTGAAAGAAAAACTCAGTGCCCTTGCAGCCGGACAATTTGGCTCTGGCTGGGGCTGGCTTTCCGCCGACAAAAGCGGTAAACTGGTTCTCTCCTCCTCCCCGAACCAGGATAACCCGCTGATGGAAGGCGGTGGCCTGACCCCCATTTTGGGCATTGACGTTTGGGAGCACGCATACTACCTGCACTACAAAAACTTGCGTGCCGATTATATTAAAGCTTTTTTCAATGTCGTTGACTGGGCTGCCGTTGCCGCAAATTACGACGCCCTGTTAGCCGGCTGATTTTCATACTCTCTCACTTTTTCATCTTTCCCCTTTTTCACGTTCTCCTCCCAAAAATAAAAGCACCAACCGTTTTCTCCCAAGCAAACAGGGGGCACGCCTGCCGGCGTGCCCCCTGTTTGTTTTTGTTTTACTTTTAACGGCAGTGTTTCCCTGTGCGGGCGGCACCGGTGCCGGGTTTAACCACGTGCAGCTTTTACAAAGGCCTCGGCGCGCTGCGGGTCGACCTGGTTCCACAAAATGCCGTCCTTTTTAATGCTGGTGCCAATAATGACACCGTCGGCAAACTGTAGCAACTGGGCGATATTATCCACCCGGCCACCGCTGCCCAAAATCAGCGGTGCTTGCGGGAAACGCGCCTTTACCCTGCCAAGCACCGAGGCCTCCGGCGGCAGGCCGGCACGTGGGCCACCCATCAACACACCTGCAATTGGCAGGTTCATTAGCCCCGCGTCGATCTGTGCTTCTACCGGCCGGGTGTCCATGCCGGTGCCGGCATGCGGCTCGAAATAAGTGTACACCTTGACCTGCTGCGCTTCGATTTGCCGCTGGTAGCGAAAAACCTCACCGGGTACAAACTCCTGCCAGCCAAATAGACCGTTGTAGGTACCGGTAACATAGGTGCGCACAAATTTTGCATCAATGGCTTTTGCCACGGCAAGGGTGGCAAAGGGGTCAATCAACACGCCGCAGCCATACGGGATCGTAAGGGTCTCGGCAACCTCGGTCGCAATGCGCACATAAGATGCCACTGTCTCCGGCCCTACCTTTGACAGATAAGGGCGGTCGCCCTCGTTTGCAAAGACACAGGCGTCAAACCCTGTGTCCATCAGCACCTTTGCGTCCTCTTTCAACCGGCGAATATGGTCACGATAAGTCATTGTGGGGTCAGCGTAATAACTGCCGGGCAATGCGGCCATATGCAGGCAGCCAATCAGCGGCTTTGCCGTGTGGAATGTTTGTTCATGCTCTTGCAGCAGTATCATAAGGGTTCCTCCGTTTCATTTGTAAAGCCTGTTGCCGGTTATGTGGCGCAGATGTTAAGCCAAAATGCCAAGCAGCGAAAATACAGAGCCGGCAATGAAGATCAGCAGCATCACTTTCATCGGGGTGATGCCCTTGCGCAGCAGTGCGTACACACCAAAAAACAGCGCCAGCGGCAGCAATGCCGGCATGATCTGGTCGAGTAGGGCCTGCACTTCGGTCACTTTTTCGCCCAGTGCAAATGACAGCGGGGTTGAAACGCCGATTTTCGTCGCGACAAGGCCGCCCAGTACCATCATGCCCATGGCGCCAAAGCCCTCGGTGATTTCCTGGATCAGGCCACCGCTCAAAATTTTGACTACGGCGTTTTTGCCCAGTTTATACCCTGTCATATAGCAGGTATAGCCCACCAACAGCGCATAAGCCGAAAAACCAAGTACATAAAAAATGGGGCCAAGGGCATTGCCCTTCATCGCAAGGTCAATGCCGATCGTGAGCAGCAGTACCTTTACAATGCCCTGTGTCACCGCGTCGCCCACACCGGCAATGGGGCCCATCAATGCAGTTTTAATGTTACTGATGGCCTCATCTTCCACATCCACACCATTGGCCTTTTCTTCTTCCATTGCCGCAACAATACCGGGGATCAGGCAGCCCCAAGTGTTTTCGGTGTTGTAATAGGTCAAATGGCGCGTCATGCCCTGTGCACGTTTTTCTTTGTCGTTCGGGTACAATTTTTTAAAAATAGGGATCATTGAATGGCAGAAGCCCTGCCCCATCATGCGTTCAAAGTTATAGCAAATCTGGCCCCAGCAGGTCCAGTTCCACCAGGATTTACGCAGTGTCTTTTTGTCCAGAGTGACCCTGGTTTCTACCGCAGTTGTCGGTTCAGACATTTCCTTCCCCTCTCTTTCTTGTATACAGCAGGTGCAAAATACCGTATGCCACACCCATAATTGCCAGTGCAATGATATCGAGTTTGAGATAGGCCGCCAGCACAAAGCCGATTAAAAAGAACGGTATTGTTGAGCGCTTATTCATCATGTTCATCAACATGGCAAGGCCAAGCGCAGGCACCATGGCGCCGATCAGTTTCAAAATACTGATGACCTGCTGTGGCACAACCCCCAGCAGCATTTCAAGGAACGGCGCACCAAACAGCACACACAAGAATGCCGGGATAAAATAGGTGATAAACGGTACGATTTGCGAAGCAAACAGGTTCATTGCAATGACACCGCGGTCATTGCCCTCTGCCGCATAACGGTCGGCGCGGTGTACCCAAATGGGGTTCAGCGCCATTTTGGCGTTGGAGCACAAGATACCCAAAAAGCCCAGCGGCACCGCAATTGTGATACCGACCGAAGGGTCTGCGTGCGCTGCCATGGTCATGTAGACCCCAAGGTAGCCCGCAAGAGAAAGGTCCGATGGCAGCGACCCGCCAATCGCAACCAGCCCAATGTAGGCCATCATTACCGTTGCGCCGCACTGTAAGCCGTAGCTTAAATCGCCCAGCAGCAGGCCATTGATCAGGCCGGAAACCAGCGGCGCCCCAAAGTACATGGACCATCGCAGCCACATGGGGCAGGCCGTCGCAACCAACCATGTCAGCAACGCGATGATCAGTGCATGTAAAACTTGCATGATATCAACTCCTTTTATTTCACCATGGGGCCGTGCCGTCAAACGGTTTGCCGGCCATCGCCCCGATTGCCAAACTTAAAATGGGTCAAAGCTTCGTCTCAATACTGGCCCTGCTCTCCTGCTGGACCATTTGCAGGTAGACATCTACCCCTGCTGCCAGCAGTTGCTGAAAAATTTCTATTTCCTCCGGGGAGGCATATACATTGCGGCTGAGGGCTTTGCGCCCCGGCCCTGCGCCCATATTGCCCACGTTCAGTTCTTTTAGGGCAATACCTTGCTTTAAAATTTCCAGTGCGTATTTGGGTGTTTTAAACAGCAGCATCGTGTTTAGGCCGCTGTCGGCAGGCTCTGCCTGCAATTTTTTTACCGCTGTCGGCACATCCATCAGCTCTACCTTTACCCCGGACGGTGCCGCCATGGAAAGTACGGTACTCATAAAACTGTCCTGTGCCAACTGGTCATCAATGACCATGATGTATTTGACCGCTAATATTTTAGTCCACGAGGCAATTACCTGCCCGTGCACCAGCCTTTCGTCTACCCGGCTCATCACAATTTTCATCTGTTCTCCTCCTGCCCATTTGGTTTTAGCGTGTTGGTGTAACGATGCTCAACCGCTGTGAAAACACCTGAATACCGTCTTTGCCCTCTTTGTGTGCTATTTTGCACCCTTGTGCAAGGTCCGCCTCTGTGCGGGCTGTCAGTGTTTCAATCAACATCGGCAGGTTCATGCCGGTAATGATCTCCAGTGGTACGGTTTCGTGCAGCGCGCGGTACACCTTCGCCGCGGTAATAAACGGGCTGCCACCGGCAACATCGGTAAAAATCAAACATCCGTTTGCCGTGCTGCCCGCTTTTACAAAGGTTTCAATCTCTGTTTGGTACAGTGCAAGGTCTTTACCCTGTGGCAGCGGCAAGGCACCCACCTCACCCACGGGCTGTTTACCCAAGATCATTTCGACACTGCGCAGTAATTCAACCGCAAATTCCCCGTGCCCCAATAACAATGCTCGGTACATGCTTCATCCTTCTTTCTGGGGAATTCCCCGCTGTGGCCATTGTTGCACGGGGGCTCTTTGGGTGTCAAACACACCGGTCAAACTAAACGCATTGCAATGTGTGTCATTCACTTTCATGCTCTTTTTTGGCGTAACGCACATTTTATTGCAAGTTTTATTGGTTGCTTTTAAATAGATTATCTACTTTTTTTTACTTTGAGCGCACAATAACACACACATCCTGCTGTGCTGCTGCAATTGTGCCTTCGTTTTGACACGGATTGCCTCAAAACGACACACAAAAACGTAAAATTTTCTTCTCGTTTTATTTTTTGACCAGTTTTTTTGTCGCAATAATTGTTTTGTTGTCGTTTTTTACAAAATGTGCTATTGTAGATTTAACAGTTTTTTGATACACATTGTCGAACAATAAAAGGGGGAAACTTTGGGTTTGGAAAAGGCCAGCCGCAAAGAGCAGATACTCGGTTTTCTGCGCCGGCAAACTGCCACACTGCTGCAAGCACAGGGGGAAAGTTGCCTTGGTATCAGCGCACAGCAAATTGCAGAAGAACTTGGGTACGACAGGGCAAATGTTTCAAAAGAATTGAATGCATTGCACCGGCAGGGGCAACTGATAAAGCGGCAAGGCAAGCCTACCCGTTTTTACCACCGTGGTGCGTTGGAAAAGCAATGGCCGGGGCAGTTTTTCCCCTCGAGCCTACTGAAAACAGACCCCCTGCTGGCGCGCGGGCTGCAAGCTGCCCCGCCAATGCCTGCCGCACCAACCGGGCTGGAAAGCTGTATTGGGGCGACCGGCAGCCTGAAAGCTTGTGTAGAACAGGCAAAAGCCGCTGTCTCTTACCCGCCGCGCGGGTTGCACACCTTAATTACCGGCCAAACCGGGGTGGGCAAGTCTCGCCTTGCCCGGCTGATGTATGACTATGCGGTACAAAAAAAGATATTTGCGCAGGATCAGCACTTTTTTGTGTTTCATTGTCAGGACTGCAGCAGCGCTACGCTAGCGGCCACCCAGTTATTTGGCTGTGTGCGTGGTGCGGCACCTGGGGTGGAAAAAAGCCGCAAGGGGCTGGTAGAACAGGCCGCCGGGGGCATTTTATACCTTGATGAGGTACAACGGCTGCCCCCTAAAGTGTTGGAGCTTTTAACGACCCTACTGGAAAAGAACAGCTATAGCCGTGTCGGTGAGACCTTTGCCGCACACAGTGCCAACATCATGGTGATTGCCGCTTCGTCCTGTACGATGCAGGCGCCGGAAATTGAGCGGCTGGCGCGCAGCATCCCCGTGCATATCGCGCTGCCCGCACTGGACGACCGCGGCCCCGGCGAAGTTTTGCAACACTTACTGTTGTTTTTGGGAAATGAGGCTAGCGAAACACAGCTGACGTTGCGGGTTTCAAAAGATGTGCTGAGCTGCCTTGTGCAAACACGGTACACGGGGCAAATTGGTGAAATGAAAAGCCGGGTAAAAATTTTATGTTCCCGTGCATTTTTAGAGTATTCTGCCCAACAAAGGGGTGATAACGCAATGGAAGTGGATTGCCGCCACCTGCCCCATGATTTGCTGGGGCGGCTAAACGGCAATGCCGGTTCACCCAAACTGGAGGCACTGCTGGGGGCGTTTGGCGGCACCACCGTCACCTTTGCCCCCGGCAGGCCGGTTACGCTGCCGGTGCCCGCCGCAGTACAGCAAGAAGCCCTTATTCCCCCCGCCGGCGACCACCCGCTAGAATTAATTGACGTAGATAATTATTTACAGCGCTGCGTGACCCGCCTGCGGGAGGGTGCCCCGCCCGAAGCTGCCGCCCACCTGCCGCCACTTTTATGCGACACGCTGCGCGACGTATTGCAAACACACGCACAGTACCGCCCTACCACCAAAAACGAGGGCCTGTTTTGGGGCATTGCACTGCATTTATACAATGCCGTGCTGCGTGCACAGCGGCACGAGCCACCTGCCTGTTTGCCCGGGCAGGACGTAAAACGCGCTTTTCCCGAACAGTACGCAGTAGCTTTGCAGCTGCACGACGCACTGTTGCATACCATGCAAACCGACCTGCCGGCAGAAGAGCTTGGGTTTGTTGCCATGTATTTATACCTTGCAGAAAAATGGGTGACCAGTGTGCCGGTACGGGTATTGGTGTTTTGCCATGGGCACGGGGTTGCTACCGGCATTGCCGCCTATTTAAACGAAGCACTGGGCGCACACGAGGCCACCGGGCTCAGCTACGACGGTAAAACAAACCTTGCGGATTTTCTCACCCAGGCAAGTGCGCTGGCGCGCTCGGCGGACGAGGGGGCCGGGGTCGTTATTTTTGCCGATATGGAGCCGCTGACCAGCCTGCACCAGACCATTCACCATGCAACCGGGGTGCGGGCAAAAACCATTGCAGGGCTTAGTTTGAAAGGGATGCTTTCGGTAGCAGAAAAGGCCTTGCGGGGTGGTTTTTCACTGACAGCGCTGACCAGTATGGAGCCGCAGCGTGACCTGCCGGTGCCCACCGAGGCGGAGGCCGCGCCCACCTGCGGCGGTTCAGCTTTTTTAAACCGTATCATCGACGAAATTCTCTCCACTTCTCTCACCTTTCTCAACCCGCGCAAGGCGGCCCAAACGCTGCTGGGTGCGCTGGACCATATTTTGCAGGAGTTGGGCCTTGCTTATTCGGATGAGATCGCGGTAAAATTTGTGTTTCATTGCTCGCATATGCTGGAGCGCATTTTGCGCGGCGACAGCCTGAAATACCCGCAACTGAAACAGTTTTTAGCCGAGCATCAGCGGCTGTTTGCCGTGCTGGAACAGCAGATGGCACTGGTGGGCGAAGTGTTTGGCGTTTTTATCCCCGACTGCGAGCGCGCATATATTGCCGAAATATTTTTACCCTTTGAACCCGACCAGCCCACCCGGTAAGGCTGATACAAAAACGCAACCCCCTGTATGCCAAAGCGGCATACAGGGGGTTGCGTTTTACTTATTCTGTTTGTTTACGCCCGTTTGTTACAGCAGCTTTTCCAGCCGCGCGGCGGCCTCTGCCGTGCCCTCGTGCGAGCCAAACGCCGTCAGACGGAAAAACCCTTCGCCACAGCTGCCAAAGCCGCTGCCCGGCGTGCCAACCACCTCGGCCTTTTGCAGCAGGTAGTCAAAAAATGTCCATGAGTCCATGCCGCCGGGGCAACGCAGCCACAAGTAGGGTGACGACTGCCCGCCAGTGAAAAAGATGCCCTTGCGCTGCAACAGCCCGGCAATCAGCTTTGCGTTTTCCATATAATAAGCGATCAGGCCTCGGCATTCAGCAATGCCCTGCTCGGTCAAGGCCGCTTCGGCAGCGCGCTGCACAATGTACGGCACACCGTTAAACTTTGTTGCCTGCCGCCGCTCCCACATGTTGCGCAGCGAAACCCCGCCCGCTTTCAGCTCTTCGGGCACGACCGTCCACGAGCAGCGGGTGCCGGTAAACCCGGCAGTTTTAGAAAAGCTGCAAATTTCAATGGCGCATTCGCGCGCGCCCTCAATTTCAAAAATGCTGTGCGGGTAATCGCCCACAATAAAGGCCTCGTACGCCGCATCAAACAAAATCAGCGAGCCGGTGCGCCGGGCAAACTCTACCCACACCGCAAGCTGCCCCTTGTCGTACACCGCGCCGGTGGGGTTGTTGGGCGAGCACAGGTAAATCACAGTGCCTTCACCTGAAAGACCGTTTGGCATCGGCAAAAAGCCATTTTCAACCCCGCTAGGCAAAAACGTCACCTTGCGCCCGCACATAATATTACTGTCGAGGTACACCGGGTACACCGGGTCGGGGATGAGTACGGGGTTATCGCCCAAAATATCGGTGAGGTTGCCACAGTCCGACTTTGCGCCGTCTGAAATAAAAACTTCGCTGGTGCGCACACTGGTGCCGCGGCGCGCGTAGTATTCTGCCACCGCTTTGCGGGTAAAGTCAAACCCGGATTCAGGCGGGTACCCGCGAAACGTCTCCTGCACGGCCATTTCGCCCACGGCCTTTTCCATTGCGGTGATGACGGTCGGTGTCAGCGGCAGCGTCACATCGCCAATGCCCAGCCGGATGATTTTGTTGTTTGGGTGGTCGGCCGCATAGGCCGAAACCCGCTTCGCAATTTCAGAAAACAAATAGCTCTCTTTTAAATTGCAGTAGTTGTCATTCAGCTGAATCTTCATCTTCATAAACTCCTTCATAAGCCTTCGTGGCGCTGCCGGTCATGGTCACCTTAAAATCGGGGCTGCACTGAATAGTCAAATCGCCCCCCACCAGCTTTACCGTGATTGGCGTGTCAAACGCACAATACCCATTCAAAATTGCCGCCACCGCAGCGGCACAGGCGCCGGTACCACAGGCATAGGTCTCGCCGCTGCCGCGCTCCCACACGCGCATTTGCAACAGCTGCGGCCCCAGTACTTTAATAAATTCGGTGTTCACCTGCTCGGGGAACAGCGGCGCATACTCAAACTGCGGGCCGATATTTTGCAACGGCAGGCTTTCGGTGTCGTCTACAAACACCACCGCATGGGGGTTGCCCATCGACACACAGGTCAGGTGGTACTCCTTGTCCCCCACCGCATAAGGCTCGTTTACAAAGCGTTCACCATCTGCCAAAATGGGGATCTTGCGCGGGGCAAGCTCGGCGGTGCCCATGTCGACCGACACAGTTTGCACCTTGCCTTTTTGGGCAAACAGCTTCAGTGTTTTAATGCCGCTCAACGTTTCCACCGTAATCGTGGTTTTATCGACCAGCTTATTGTCATACAGGTATTTGCCCACACACCGAATACCGTTGCCGCACATTTTGCCCTCGCTGCCGTCCAGATTGAACATGCGCATTTTCGCGTCCGCCACCGCCGAGGGGCAAATGGCAATCAGCCCGTCTGACCCAACCGAAAAACGGCGCGGGGACATGGCGATCGCAAGCTCTTTGTAGTTGTCCCATTCTCCATCCATGCAGTTGACATAGATATAATCGTTGCCAATGCCGTGCATCTTGGTAAACGCAATTTTCATGTCAGCCCTCCTCAGGCAAATCCAAGTACCCCAGCTTATACAGCAACTCGGCGATCAACACCCCGCCGCCGGCGGCCCCACGCAGCGTATTATGCGACAGGCCCACAAACTTGTAATCAAAAATGCTGTCCTCGCGTAGGCGACCGGCTGTGACACCCATACCGCCATAGATATCACGGTCCAGCAATACTTGCGGGCGGTCAGGCTCTTCCATATAAGTCACAAACTGCGCCGGGGCGCTGGGCAGGCCAAGCACCTGCGGAATACCCTTAAAGTCGCGCCACGCGGCAAGGATCTGCTCTTTGCTGGGCTTGTTTTTAAATTTGACAAACACCGCCGCCGTGTGGCCGTCTACCACCGGCACGCGGATGCACTGCGTCGTAATTTTGGGCAGTGTTGCGGGCACAATTTTGTCGCCCTCCAGCTTGCCCCAGATGCGCAGCGGCTCTTTTTCACTTTTTTCTTCCTCCCCGGGGATCAGCGGGATGATGTTGCCAATCATCTCGCCCCATTCTTTAAAGGTTTTGCCCGAGCCGGAAATGGCCTGATAGGTGGAAACCACCACTTCGGTCGGCTCGTATTGCAGCAGCGGCGTCAGCATAGGCACATACGACTGAATGGAGCAGTTCGGCTTGACCGCGATGAACCCGCGCTTTGTGCCAAGGCGTTTTTTCTGCTCTAAAATCACCGAAAGGTGCTCCGGGTTAATTTCCGGGATGACCATCGGCACATCCGGGGTGCTGCGGTTGGCAGAGTTGTTCGAGATGACCGGCAGTTCTGCTTTGGCGTAAGCTTCTTCCATCGCCAAAATCTCGTCTTTTTTCATGTTGACCGCGCAAAACACCATATCCACCAGCTTTGCGTTGCCGGCAACATCGGCGGCATCCCGCACCACCATATCTGCAAACTTCTCCGGCATTGGCACGTCAATTTTCCAGCGGCCCTGCACCGCTTCGGCATAGCGTTTGCCCGCCGAGCGCGAAGAGCCCATCAGTGCCGTCACTTCAAAATAAGGGTGCTCGGCGAGCAGTGTTAAAAAGCGCTGCCCCACCATCCCCGTCGCGCCAATTATGCCGGTTCGAATTTTTTGCTGCATTGTAAAATACCCCTCTTTCAGATGTCGTTAGCAATCAGGTCATCCAACGACTCGCGCCTCACAGCCACCTTGCTGGTGCCCTGTGAAAGCAGCACGATGGGTGGCCGCCCAATGCGGTTGTAGTTGGACGCCATAGAATAATTGTACGCCCCTGTTGTCAAAACCGCAATGGTATCGCCGCGCACCGTTGCCGGCAGCGGCACTTTTTTTTGAATGATGTCACCGCTTTCACAGCAGCGGCCCACAACGTCGGCCACCAGCGCCTGCGGCTCGTTCATTTTGCCCGCGTTATACAGCGTATAGCGCGACCCATACAGCGCAAAACGGGGGTTGTCCGTCATACCGCCGTCGATTGACACATAGTTTTTGTAGCCCGTGATGCGCTTGACTGACCCCGCGGTGTACAGCGTCATGCCCGCGTCGGCCACAATGCTGCGGCCCGGCTCCATGCGAATGGCCGGCATGGTGATGCCAAGCTCTGCCGCAAGGGCACGGATAACCCCGGCAAGCTCGCCAATCGTCGCCTGCACATCCAGCACGGGGTCTTCATCTGTGTACCGCACCCCAAAGCCGCCGCCAAGGTCCAGTTGCCGGGCCTCGTACCCATGCTGCTGTTTCATCTGTGCCAAAAAGGTCATCATGATCTTGGCGCTGCGCTTGTAGGTTTCGGCATCAAACAGCTGCGAGCCAAGGTGGCAGTGAATGCCGGTCAGCTCCACATGGGGCAGCGACAGGCAGTGCGCCGTAATTTCGGCCGCCTGCCCGGTTTCAATGGCAGAGCCGAACTTCGAATCCACCTTGCCGGTGGCCACCGCCTCATAGGTGTGGGGGTCGATGCCCGGGGTCAGCCGCAGCAGTACCTTTTGGCGCGTGCCACGTTTTGCGGCAAGGGCTTCAATGGCATCCAGTTCTTCGGTGCAATCGACCACAAAATAGCCGACACCGTGCTCCATCGCAAACGCAACATCCTCATCGGTTTTATTGTTCGAGTGAAAATAGGCATTCTCCAGCGGGAAGCCGGCTTTCAGCGCGGTGTAAATTTCGCCCTGCGAAACCACATCGACCCCTATCCCCTCTTCGGCGGCAATTTTGTAAATGGCCTTAAAGCTGGCGGCCTTACTGGCGTAAAGCGGCAAAGCATCCGGCCCAAACTCGGCCTGCATTGCCGTGCGGTAGCACCGGCAGTTTGCCCGAATGCGGTCCTCATCCATCAGGTACAGCGGTGTGCCATACTGTGCGGCAAGCGCCAGCGTGTCCTGCCCGCCAAACGTCAGGTGCCCTGCGGCATTCACGCCAAGGTTTTCACAAATCATTTCTCATCCCTGCCTTTTCGCTATTCTTTGACAAACTCGTGGTAGATCGCATTGATGGCCTTTTCGTAATCCGCCTGCGCTACTCCTATAATAATATTCAGCTCACTGGAGCCCTGGTCGATCATTTTAAGGTTGACCCCTGCCGCAGCCACTGCCGTCAGCATGCGGCCCGCAACGCCGACCTCCCGCACCATGCCACGGCCCACGACCGCCACCAGCGCAATGCCGCTTTCAATCGACACGCTGTCCGGGTTGACCGTCCGCATCAAGCTGGAAACCAGTTCGTCTTTTTTGTCGTCGATATCCTTTTGCGCCAGCAACACCGACAGGGTGTCGATGCCGGTGGGCAGATGCTCAAACGAAATACCCCGCTCTTCCAGCACCGCAAGCACCTTGCGGCCAAAGCCAAGTTCAGCGTTCATGCGGTCTTTTTCTACCGTGATGGACGCGAAGCCCTTGCGGCCCGCCACCCCGGTAATCATGTAAGGGGGGCAATCCTCCGGCACCTGCGCAACGATCAGCGTGCCGGTATCGGCCGGGCGGCCGGTGTTGCGGATATTGATGGGGATGCCCGCCGTACGCACCGGGAACACTGCCTCATCGTGCAGCACCGTGGCGCCCATATACGTCAGCTCTCGCAGCTCAGTGTACGAAATAATCCCGATGGTCTCGGGGTCTTTGACGCAGCGCGGGTCGGCCATCAGCATGCCGGAAACGTCCGTCCAGTTTTCATATAAATCCGCCTGCACCGCGCGGGCCACAATGGCACCGGTCACGTCCGAGCCGCCGCGGCTAAAGGTGCAAATCTGCCCATCGGCCCCACACCCGTAAAAGCCAGCCACGACCACCGGCCCATCCCCCAGCAGCGCCGGCAGCGCCTCATAAGTTTTGGCCTCGTCTAAATTACCCGTTTCATCGAAAAAGATGCCCTCTGCGGGGTCTAAAAAGCGAAACCCTAAATAGGTGGCAAGCAACTTTGAATTTAAATATTCGCCGCGGCTTGCAAGGTAATCGCGCTGCGGGGCCGCTTTCGTATTTTGTACGATCGTTTGCAAGTCCTCTGCCAGTGGGAACGCAATGCCAAGGCCTGCGGCAATCTCTTCGTACCGGTGAGAAATCTGTGCAAAAACCGGGGCCGGGTCCTGCCCATCCACGGCAAGGTCATAACAACGGTACAAAAGGTCGGTCACCTTTTCGTCCCCATCAAACCGCTTGCCGGGCGCCGAAGCCACAATATACCGCCGTGCGGGGTCCGCCGCAACAATAGCCGCCACCTGCTTAAATGCCGCTGCATCCGCCAGCGAAGTGCCCCCAAATTTTGCTACCTTTTTGCTCATGCTGCTCCCTCAGATACTTGTTTTTTGAAATAGATCCTGCATGTTGTACAGCCCTGCGGGTTTTCCCACAAGAAACGCCGCGGCCCGCACAGCACCCTCTGCAAACAGTGCGCGGTCATGTGCTTCGTGCCGCAGGGTGATGGTCTGGGTGTCGGTGCACAAATGCACTTCATGGGTACCCACAATGTTACCCATGCGCAGCGAGTGGATGCCAATTTCGCCCGGCGTGCGTTTTTGCTGGCCGCTGCGCCCGCAGACCAGCGGCACGTCGCCGCGCGCCTCTTTTACCGCGTCGGCCAATAACAGGGCCGTGCCACTGGGGGCGTCCAGCTTGCGGTTATGGTGTGTTTCCACAATTTCAATGTCAGCGTCCGGCAACATAGCTGCCGCCTGTTTTGCAAATTCAGCCAGCACCGCAATGCCAATCGACATATTGGCCGACAAGAATACCGGGATGCTTTTCGAAGCCTGCTGCAATAGCGCCAGCTCTTGCTGCGTATGGCCTGTTGTGGCAATCACACAGGGCAGCCCGCGCGCGACCGCGTAGTCGCAAATGGCCCCTGCCGTGCTGTGGTGCGAAAAATCGATCAGGCAGTCGGCGGGCCCTGTATATTCGCCCAGCGACTGCAAGATGCCCTCCCCCGCCGGTGCGTGGGTGTCCACCGCGGCAACCAGCTGTGCGCCGGCATAACCGCTTTGCAGAACGCCTGTCGCTACTTTACCCATGTGCCCCGCGGCACCATGTAATATGATCTTCACGCCTGCACCCCCTCAAAGCAGCCCTGCTGGCGCATTAAGCCGTACAGCACCTCTGCCTTTTGCTCATCCATCGGCACCAGCGGCAGGCGCAGGTAATTTTCGCAAAAGCCCATCTTTGCCATGCCCGCCTTGACCGGAATCGGGTTGACCTCTGAAAACAGGGCGCCCACCAGCGGCAGCAGCTCGTACTGCAACCGGCGGCTACCGGCAAGGTCACCGGCAAAAAAGCGGCGGCACAGCTCTGCGGTTTTGCGGGGCACCACGTTGGACAGCACCGAAATAACGCCCTTGCCCCCCATTGCCAGCAGCGGATAAATTTGGTCATCGTTGCCGGAATACAAATCAAGGCTGCCCTCTACCAGCGACATGGTCTTGACAATTTTCGCAATGTCACTGTTGGCCTCTTTGATGGCATTAATCTGCGGGTGGTGCGAAAGCGCTAAGTAGGTCTCGGGCTCAATGTTGACACCGGTGCGTGAGGGCACGTTGTACAGAATGACCGGCTTTGTAGAGGCATCTGCAATGGCTTCGTACATCTTTACAAGGCCGCGCTGGGTGGTTTTATTGTAGTACGGGGTCACGCACAAAACGGCATCGGCACCTGCTTCGCAGGCGGATCTCGTCAGCCCAATTGCCTCACGCGTGCTGTTTGAGCCCGTGCCGGCAATTACCGGTACGCGGCCCGCCGTCTTTTGCACCGCATAGGCGATTACCTGCTCGTGCTCTTCGGTAGAAAGTGTGGAACTTTCGCCCGTCGTGCCGCAGATGACAAGGGCGTTGACCCCCTCTGCAATCTGCCAGTCAATCAACCGGCCAAACTCGTCGTAATTGACCTGTTCTTCGTTGAGCGGGGTGATGAGGGCTGTTGCGACCCCTTCAAAAATTGTGTGCTTTTCCATGCAAGCTTACCTCCCTGTTGATATAACAAAAAAGATGGCTGCACGGCGCAGCCACCTTAAAAGATTACACGTTGTTTGCATGGACGGTGCACTTGAATGCCCCGCAGCATTTTGTGGTCTTTTGGATAGCTCACCGCTTACGCGACAGTCGCACAGATGTTCTCTGTACGCCCAGGCCCAGCTTTCACCTGCTGGCCTTCGGCGGCTTTCCCTTTTGCGGTGGCCTGTTTGTGAAACAGTTTTGTTGCCCCGCTACTCATGATTGCCGCGCCTCTATCTTTTGTTTGTGCTATTAAACCATAAAACAATAAAAAATGCAAGAGCTTATTGAAAAACCGGAATTAAAAGTACTATTGTTGCTCTACATTCAACCTATTTAAGGTTGTTTTTTGTACTTAACGCGGCTACCTTATTGATACCGCACCTAGTGTATTGAACATTCATCGTTCCAGCACAACTATTACCGATTCCTATCAATCAGCCATTCGATGAATTCACGTACTGCGCCACTGCCGCCTTTTTTACTGCACACATAATCGGCAATTTGACATACAGAATAGGTCGCGTCGCTCGGGCAGCCAACAACACCACCTGCTCTTTTAACAGCATTCATGCATTGTAAATCATTGATATCATCGCCTATATACGCTACATTTTCAAGGCATCTTCCAGAAGCGTTCAAAATAGACTTCAGCACCTCAACCTTATTTGTAACCCCTTGATGAACTTCTTTTATTCCAAGCTCGACACAACGTTTTTTCACAATGTTTGACGTGCGGCCCGTAATGATTACAGGTAATATTTTTGCAGGAATAAGAATGTCATGTATCCCACAACCATCCTTGATGTTAAACGCTTTACACGCTTCTCCCTCACTACTCATGTAAATTTTACCATCTGTTAATGTACCATCCACATCCATAACTAAGTATTTAATCATTTGGTCTTACCTGTACTGAGAAACGGTTAGAAATTCTCGACTAAGATTTTCGAAGGAACCATCCAAAATTCTCTGTACCTTTTCGCTTTGTGTTTTTTTATCTTTGTGTTGATCAAAGGTCTTATCGTAGTAATTCATCGCGCCATTAACAATGCCATCAAATCCTGCAAGTATCACAGCTTTTACACCCATTTTACTCAAAAGATTTAACAGCATCAATGTACTATCATCGCAATAATCATCTTTAAATCTGACGGCATCATTGAATGAAATCGTATAGTCTTGCTTGGTAATGTCTCTAATTAGATTTGACGTAATTACAAGTTCTATATCAATACTTCTGTTTTTTACAGCATCATACCTTTTCATATTTGTCAAAAAGATAAAATTCGCCATTATACCAAGAGACTCTGGATTGGAATTCACTGCAATAACACAGGTTTCTTCAGTGCATCTATTTCTAATCTTTTCTACATTTGAGGCAATACTGCTTCCCGGTGCAACCACAACAAAGTCTTTAAACTGTGCCAGTTTTTTTTGTAATTTGCATTTATCCAATGAATCATCATACTCCACGCTCATATAGGCACTATAGAGTTTCTCAATGTATTCCTCGTTAAAAGTTTCAGCTTCGCTTGAATCAATCTGCGAAAGAATTCTCTGGATATCCTTTGTTTTAAGTCGGTTTTTTTTCATCAAGTACTCTGCATATGTGCGGTGTAGGTAATACTTTGCAGATAAAGCATAGGGAATGTCATATCCCCATGGCTTAATAGCCTTGATGGGTGCAATGTAATCATCTATCGCATCATATACCGGTTCCGTGGAGTAATGAGTACCAAACTGGTCATTCATATAATCCATAATCTGCTCGATACAAAGATTGCCCGGTTCTCGTCCCATTCCAAGGAGAGAACCATCAACAACAATCTTTCTTGTGGGTTTTGCAATTTTAATGAAATGCTGTGCTAAACTATATGCTAACCCTAGGTTTTCATGCAAATGCGCTCCAATAGTAATGTCAGATAAAAGGTTATTCTCAACCAAATAGTAGCGATGTGCAAAGTCACCCACGCGCATAACTCCAAAAGTATCCACAATAGAAAACCCATAAGGATGAAGCTTGTTAACCTTTTTCAGCACTTCTATATACTCTTCATCTGAATAGACATTGTTATTTACTGGGTTTATAAACACCTTATAGCCTTTTTTCATAAGAATTCGGGCCGTATTTAATCCCCAATCCAATCGCCATCTTTTGAATGAAAGACGTATGAATTCAACTGTACCATCATATGGTTCAAGATGTTCAAGGTCTATATAATCAGCCATTAAAGAAATTTTTGATTTTCCCAAATCTTTTGGCAGCACTCTTTTTACATCAGAGATTGTGTAATATCGTGCAGTATCCGTGTCATAAGCTTGATCCCACAGAAATCCAACCTCAATAATATCTACACCAGATGCCACCAACTTTTCTATTGTATTCTTAATTACATCTTCACCAAATTCACTTTGGTTGATGTGCCCACCGTCTCTTAACGTACAATCCAGCAACCTAATATGTGGTTCCATTACGACAACAGCCTCCTCTTTAACAATTCAACAGGTAAGTATACGCAACATTTGCAAGTTCAAAATCCTCAGGATAATCAATATCTATTGCTTCAATCTCGCTTACTTCACAAATGTAGGGCTTTTTGCCACTTCTAGCATGATATTCTTCCCACGTTTTTTTTGTGAAAACATACGGAGTAGATAGTTCCATATAGATAGGTTTCATATCCTGTGTTCTTGGCGGATTGTCTAACTCGAAATTCATGGGCACATTGTTTTCCCATAAGAAATTCTGAATTTTTTTAGCGCAGAACGCCGAGTCGAAGTCTCCTGTCTGAACCCGCTTCACACACATACCAATGTGTTCCGATGTGACAAATGGAGAAGTTGCGTGTGCAAGAACATATACATCTGCATCTACCGCTTTAACAAAGGCATCATAAATTTCAGTACCCTTTGTTTCCTTATGGTCAAGTTCCTCGGACCTACGAAGGAAATTAACACCCTCTATCAAATATGGCTTAACATCATCTCGGCTGCAGAAACAATATATCTCATCTATAATCCCTTGTTTCTTTAGTTCTACGAGCGACTTTTGCACAAAGTTCATCAAGGGTGTTCCATCAGAAAATTTCTTAATATTTTTGCCTGGTGTACGCTCATTATTTAATTTAATAGGAAAAAAAGCCACTGTTTTCACCTTATACCATCTCCATTATTCTATTCAAATTTTTTTATGAATTGTCTGTAGTTTTCTGCAACATTTCCATCTGCGAAAAAAATGCGTTTTGCATCTTCTAATCTCTTAAGAAATTCTTCCGGTTTGTTTTTCATATTTTCATACAATTTCATTGCACTTTCAAGACTAACACACTTACACCAAGGCACATTGTAAAACTTATCGATGTGATAATCTGCCACACAGCGATACACTGGAATCATCTTGTATAACATCGAAATAAATACAGCCGAATTTCCGAGCAAACAGAAATCAATACTACTTTCAAAGTCCACCATACTCTGCCCATTCGGTGCAACTGAACCAACACTCGAATCAATCAGACCAACATAGACTTCCTCTTTTAAATGTGGATGCGGGCGCACAATATATGTAAGGCCATATCGTTTAGCGAGTTTATTTGCTATTCTGAGCATCAGCGGATTTTCTTCCTCGTATGTACCACAGGTGAGAGCCACGCCAAATGTGCCCGTAGACCCGATTTCTGTTCGAACCTCTTGATTTTTGATATTTTCAAGCATTCCTACGGGTATCATCTTACCTTCCGGCAGGCCTTGCTCCACACCATGCTTTTTTGAAACAGGCCCAAAGCACAGAAAATAGTCGCTCAGCGAGTTTCTATATGCCAACCTCTCCAAAATAAAATTAGGATCGTAATATCCATGTTCCAACGTCGCGGTTTTGATGCCAGTTTTTTTGAAATATTGCACTGCAATGGTATCACTTTTTTGTGCATCACAAAAGGCAACCAATAGATTGATTTGCACTTTTAGCCGCATCTTGTCCAAATCCAACAGTTCGCAATAAATCTGATAGAGCATTGCCGCAAGATACCACTTTTCTATTGCGGAAACTTTCACTGTACGCATCTTCACCCACCAACGAATCACACGCCATATGCATAGTGCATGTACAGTAGCAAGTCGTGCCGAAGGCCTTTCCTTTATCAGCACTGGTTCCCCTAAGAGTTTTTCACATTGTTCAAACTTATCCCAGTGATCGGCACGGTTTGAATAATCGCCACCCCAGAAAAAAGCAATTTTCCCAGTCCCCTCAGCAGTATATCCTCCATATCGAATCGGGCGTAGCAGAACAGCCAGCGCAAGTTTTTTGCTTTTCCTGTAGTTAATCAGCGGATAAGCCATTGCTCTGCCAATTTCAAAGCCTATAAAATCATCTGCAACAGCCTGCTCAAGCTGTTGCGCTATTTCATCATACTCCATACACATCAATCATTTCCCTCACAAAACAACAGTGTAACCGACCGCTATATTATTTTACCATTCATGCGTTTACTTCTCAAACAGCATTTTATACAGATGTGATTTCCAAACAATCACCAGCCACAGCACAACAAGTAGTGCGATGATAGCATAACGAAGAAAAACCGTAGTATACAACAACGCTGCCACAACCATCATTACCATAATAAAAGCACTGCTGGTAAGAATAGCCAACATATTGTATGGCAGTGGTGACAGAATCTTCTTTGCAAAGATATAGTGCAGGATGGACAGCGCAAGATATCCAGCAAGTGTGGTATATCCAGCCGCAATAAACCCAAAATGAGGAATGAAGATTGCATTGAGCGCAATATTCAGCGCTGCTGCAACTATGGTTGCGTACATCACTTTTTTGTTCTGCTTATAAAAGTATTCCACATTTACGAAGATACCATACAGAAAGGTAAAAAAGACACCTGCCGCTACAGGTGGGATAACGTACACAGCCTCATAATAAGATTCCGGGGCCAGAATGTGAATTGCCTCCGGGGCTAGAAGCATAATCCCCGTGCAGGCCAATGTGACGACTGCAAGGATCAGATCAATCAGCTTTTTGATTGATTTATACTCTTTGCTTTCCAAACAACGATAAACAAACGGAACGAGCGCTCCGTTGATCGCTATCAATATGACACTCAATATAGAAGCCAACGAATATGCAACACCGTAAATGCCAACATATGACTCGCCGCAGAAATGCGCAATCATGATACGATCCGACTGTGACAAGAGCGCTCCCGATAAAAAATGAGGAACCAACGGCACATTAAGGTAAACTGCATATTTCCAGTAAGCCACATTCACAATGTGTTTGTCTTGCTTTTTATATAAATAAAAAATAATTATTGCTGCAATAAGTACGGGAATTGAACTAAAAATAATTTTAAGATTTCCTTTATTGCCTGGAACAATAAAAATAGCAAATAAAGCAAGAATTGGATTTAATACCGCTGTGAGCACTGACACAATTAATACTTTCACATAATTGTATTCATAACGCTGTTGGGCTAGCCACAGGTTCATGACTGCATCTGAAGCAAAACGCATTGCCATTATGTACAACAAACATTCACTAAGTCCCATGATCGCAGATACCGGCCCTGCAAATAGCAGAAACACTCCTCCGCATATAATTGAATTCGTAACGCTTAGCTGCATTAAAGAAGAAGTAAAGCCATTCCTGTCATCTTTGAACTCGATCATGCCATTGTTAAACATTCCTCCCCAAGGCGCTAATGTAACAATGATCTGCAAAATTCCATACCACGCATTAAAAATATTGATAATGCCATAGTCGGATGTACTAAGTAATCGTGTAAAAATCGGTACCGTAATAAAACCAATTCCCTGTTGAAGTGCACTTGCAATTATATAAGCAATTGATGCCTTAACCGGTTTATTGATATTATTCTTCATTTTCTTCCCCTTTTAACTTAGCCTTTTTGACACGCAGAAAGCTCATATTGTCTCTCTTCATTAAATAAACCCGTCCAGCTGGAAAAGGGGGAAAAGATTACAAATTTATTGAATAGCAGTCCGCTCAAGTGAGTCCCTTACTTGTTATTCTGCTCTTCTCACCATTTACACTTTTGAAATAGAACAAGAACATAAAACAAATTGGGTATTGCAGAATTGATTGACTTAGTGAAAAAACAAACATGATAACTAAAATTAAAACTGGATTTTTCATTTGTCGAAAAGTTCGTACAGAAGCGGTTATCATGTAAAACAGACCATACCAAGCCCCCATATATATCATTGTCACTAGTAGACCAACCGAATTATTAACGTGACCATAGTAATTATATTCGTTTATCATTACCGTCGTATTTATACCCGTTCCTAAATTGAAATATTTTCTAAGTATTACAAAGGAATTCATCAAATCATTTATACGCGTTCCAAAGGAGCCTTTACCCAAAACTACTTTGGTATAAAAAGCATCCGAATAATACAGTTTAAGAAATAAAAATATCACTATAGGGACAACAAGAAGCGAAACCAGAACCTTCAGCTTGATATTTTTTTGTGAATCCATTATCTTCTTAAAAATTGGAACCATTTCTATTGCAAGTACAATATACCCCGTTGTTGAGACCGTAGTAATAACTGAAATTGAGAAGAGAAGCAACAATATTCCCTTCTGCCTTGAATTTCTGTACTCATCCTGTAGTACAAATAGTATCGCAATACATAAAAAAACAGCATACAACCCAGGTTCATTAAAAATTCCACAATTGCGACCTTTGTCAAAAGCATAAAAGTTGTGTAGAAAGAATAATCTCGCCGTACTTGAAGCAGGTGAAATATAAACGTATGAAGACAAAGGTAATACATAAGCTAAGCTATATAACAGTAAAGATGCCGTGGATAAAGCCGTCATGGTGTTCACATATAAACTCTGGAAGTCCTTAAAGCTGAGTCCTTCTGCCAAAAAAAAAGTACCTACTATAGACAGAATAAATGCTATATAAGCCCCTATCGAAGGAGAATACTGAATGTGAATTAAGTAATTAAAAACAAAACTTATAAACAAAATGCAGAAGACCAAAAGATTTGAAGTCTTGACACACCACCAATTAGATTTATATCTGATAAAAACTACAAAGCTAGTTACAACAAATATTCCACACACAACTTCACCAGCAATATTTCTAACCGCTGCGCCACTTGTTAATATCAGCATGAAAACCCCGAGATACTGCGCTAGACGAAATTGTTTTTTTCTCTTAACTCGTCCCATTGTATCAACCTCACAACTTTGTACTTTAAGTTATTATCCTGTTTTACATACTATCGTACAGTGCATCTACAAATGCGCCCGGTGTACATATATACAATTTACTCGTTCTGTTTTTCCTGTCGGAGCTAATGTTTTTGTACACATTCAAAAATTCAACTAGCTTTTTCGCATTTTCTTTTGGATCAACGCCCTCATACAATATGATGGCTAATGAATAATCCTTCAAATACTGGATACTTGGTTCGTTGTCACTTGTCGCTATACTCACAACAGGGTTTCCCGTTGACATATATTCAAATATTTTACATGGTATTTGTCTTGTATTCATACTGCCAATATTCAGCAAAACATCTGCATTAAGTTCCATATTCAAAGCCACATCATGCGGCACGGAGTCTAGTTGAACAATTCTTGCTTTAGAAGATTTTTGATACTCATTTATCATTTTTTTGCAATCACTTGGCCCGACGAAAGATACTTTTAAATTACTAAAATCCCCATTACTAATTACTTCAAGGAAATATCTAGGGTTTTTTAAATTCTGTTGAAGCGCGCCCATATATAGTATATCAATGTTCCTTGTGCTCATTTTATTTCTAAGTTTTCTATCAATTGGTTGATAAAGCGGTATATCTAAAACCGTCACTTTATCAATCCATTTTGTATTTTGCCATGCTTTTATACAATGGTTTTCATGCGACCGCATAATAATTACTTTATCCGCATAATTAAGTACGCGCCTTTCTGCTTTTAACCCCTTTGTGTAAACCATTTTTTCAGTAAGATACCGGGGAACCATGCCGCCAGACAAGGAATCTAAAAAATATGCAATAAATTTAGTTTTTAATTGCCGTTTTTTTACATATTTTGCAGCTAACAGGCACTCATAATTATTATAAACACCTACTACTGCATCATAACTTCTTTCAGTAAGTAGTTTTTTTGCAACCCTTACCAGATTTAAATAATACAAAGGTCCAAAAAAAGGCCACACTGGGGCAAGAATCAATGCACGGATTCTACTTAAGTTCAGTCGGATGTTGTAGGTCAAAAGACTTATCTTCTTCTTATCGTTTAACAAACTTTCAAAATAATTAGACTTAACTTGATGAAATTCTATATTTCTTTGATTCTCCAAATGTTGACCACTTGAACAAATAAAATCCACTTTTATGTCCCTATTGGAAATCTCATCAACAATGGCTTTTACACATATTCCATTAGGCGATTCCATTGAACCGCAAATGAATAATACATGTTTCATACTGTCCCCCCATGTTTTCCCTTTGCTTATTGGTTCTGCCACGTCTTTTTTGTTAAATATAAGCCTTGAAAACTTTTTGTATATCGACTGTTCTCATTATGTCCAACACTACATATTGATTAATTCCGTGTATAACCTTTCCAGTTGGCATAAATGATTTTCCATATCTACAGGTAATTCCACCCTATTTAAATTATCTTGCATTGCTCTATAAATAGTTACATTACAGCAACGCAACATTGTTTCCGCTAGTGCATTTGAACTTGAATGTTGAAAAACTAAATTTTTATCAACCTTTTCTACCAAATACCTACTCCCTACTAAATCCGAACATACCACTGGTTTTCCATAAGAAAGACCTTCCAAAACAACAAATCCAAATGTTTCAGGACACTGGCTTGGAACAACAAGAACATCTATGTCAGTATATATTTTATCAATTTCTTCTTTTCTGTAAAACCCCTTGTATTGGATTCTTTTGTCCATCTGAACGTAATTATACTGGCCTCCATACATATCTATTGACCAGTTGTGCATACCTATGCTATCAAGTTTCTGTAAGGCGTTCAAAAGCATATAGTATCCCTTATAAACACTATCACCACCAAAATATGCAAAATGCACAGTTCCACATATATTCCTTTTTTGGCGTTTTCGTGCTAGTCCATCATGTGTTATTGGTATGATTTTATATGCTGCATCTGGATAAAACCTCTTATAATATTCTTTTGTCATAGGACTATTACAATGAACCATCGTGATTAATTGCATAATATCATCGTAATACTCGCCCAATGCCGTGAATTCGGAAATTTTATCCGAGAAATTTAATATTTCATGTTTTACTGACCTTTCTTCAAGCCCCGCCCTCTGTCCTGATTTGTATGCAATATCTTTACAAATAAACCGCTTTGTTATTGACAAAAAACGACTAGCCTTGAATCTTTCATATAAACGGCTGCTCATAATTATCTGCTTATAGGCTGTTAATCCCGCTCCTGCATTACATTTTGCACATTGCTCCGAACTCCGTCCCTCACAATTATTTCCATCGGAATCCACGAGGTTACACTTAAAACAAATTGGGTAATAGTCGTGAATTGTAAACACAGTCGGTATCGCCAACTCTTTGGCTGCGATAAAAAATTCTTTGTGAATCCCCATAAAACTATGCACATGGATCACATTCGGAGCAATCTTTTTTAGCCAGCGCTCATATATGTTCTCGTGTGCAGGTAACTCAAGCATATATCTTTTTGGTTCGTCAATTCCAAATGTAATTGGCACTGGAAGCGCATTCTGTATTCTGTAGCACGATTTTCCGTCCGGAACTATTCTCTCTTTTCCCTTAAGCGTACTCTCTCCCGGATACAGCAGAATAACTTCGTGCCCTGCCGTCCTCTGTGCTGCAACAAGATCTCTACAATAAACATTCAATCCCCCGCGATGTTTATCTGGGTTTGTTAGAGTAGCGTGCAAAATTCTCATCCATTCTCACTCCCTACTCACATGAAAAAAATTTTAAGATTGATGAATCCCCTTATTTCATCAATCCTTGTACATTTTATACATCGTATTCCTTGGTTCCCTCTTGATTGAACCATTCTAATACAGTATTTAAGTCAGCGTTGACACGTAGTTTTTCCAAATACAACATAAACAATTAAACATTGTCCAGTAAAAAGAGGTAACCGCCTTTTCTACTCACTCTTGAATTGTTCTTACTCGAATATTAAATGCCACACAGGGCATTGACAATATTTAAAGCCCTCCAGTATATTGGGCTGGATTTCCAATCGCAATGTGTAGTATTTTCATGTCATTCAAATTTACTCTTGCTTATAATGCTTTCTTTTTTCCTCAAACTCTTCAAACGTTCCTATCACCCTTATCGGGTTGCCCGCAACCACTGTGCCCTTTTTTACATCTTTTGAAACAACACTGCCTGCCCCTATTACACAATTATCTTCTATCCATACTCCAGGAAGAATAATAACGTTCGCTCCCACCAACACATTGTTGCCTATATGTATATCTTCAAATAATTGGTTGTAAGTTTCTCCATTTTTTTGCACAAGCATACCACCTGCTACATCATGATTAATAAAAACAACATTAGCGGCTACCCAAACATTGTCCCCAATGTAAATTCGTTTTGGGTCCGATGGCATCCAATAGGGATGAAAATAGCATTTTTCTCCCATGCTTCCAAACAGATTGTGTTTTCGTATATACGCTGCTCGGCTTAGACCTCCTTTACAGCACATTAAATGAAATATTTTCCACACTTTGCTAATATTCATCAGTTAAAGCACCTCTCATATTCTTGACATATCTTTTCCCAACTATAGTCATGAATAATACGCTGTCTACTTGCAAAATCCAGTTTTTCGCAAATCTCATCAGTATAAGAATCACATTGTTCCACTAAACCAGCCAAGTTGCCCGTTTCTTTATTCCAATATAATGCACCCTTTTGCCCAACTTCTTGATTAAATCCAACATCCAACAACAAATTTACTTTTGTGCTTGCCAAAGCTTCGAGTAGGCTTGGATTTGTTCCACCAACTTCGTGTCCATGGATGTAGCCATATGCTTCCTCGCGAATTTTCTTTAAAAGTTGCTGGTCATACACAGTCCCCACAAATTTAATGCGTACATCCTTCTCAAATCCACTTCTTCTTGCCAGTTTCATATAAAACTTGTTCTTTTCTACATTGGTAATGATAACCAGATCACGTTTTGTCTTACTACGCATAAACTCGGTAATCATCGTTTCGTAATTATTTTCCGGAACAAAACGGCCAACAATAAGATAGTAATTCCCCTTTGCCAAACCAAATTTGCTATACCATTCCTGAAGTTTTTTCTCATCGTAGGTAGAGCGTTCCAAATATGCACCATAGGCAATACAGGTTATATCTTTAACACGCGTACTATATGTTTTTCTGATATACTTTTCAATGTTTACAGAATCGCAGATTGCCAAATCACTATTTTCCACAAGGCACTTTTCACAGTAGTGCAAAAACACCTTTGCCAGTGCACTCCATTTACTGCGCTTCCATTCAAGACCATCCGGATTACAAAAAATTTTTACGCTTAAAGAACGGAGCTTTCTTGAATGCGGAATCAATAGTGGCCCAATTCTGCATCCTAAAATATAAACGATAACTTTTTCCCGCGGATGTTCCTTAGCCCATTGCTCCACTTTCTGCAAAACCAGTCCGACATGAAATATTCTTCCAAAAGCCCCTGGGAACGGCACCCTAACATTGAAACAATCTGCGTTGTTATGCTCAAAATGCTTTTCGTCATTATTCATGCACGAAACATGATACATAATCTCTTTGGACTTTTTCCCCGCAGTTAATTCTTCTACAAAGGTCTCAAAGCCGCCATACTGTGCAGGAATACCCTTACTTCCCACAATAAAAACATGAACCATAGTTTTAAGCCTTTCCTGAGACATCTACCGCCTCTCGTTGCCCGCTACTCTTCTGGTTAATTAATTTACTTTTTTCCTCATCAAATCCTTCAGTCGCCTCAGGTGTAAACATGGTTTTCACTGTAAGAAAGATAATTTTTGCGTCCAACAAAAAACCTCGCTGCTCAATATACAGTAAATCCAGTAGCAACTTGTCGCGGGCGCTGGTATTATACTTTCCATAAATCTGCGCATAACCTGTCAGCCCAGCTTTCACTCGCAATCGATAGCTGAATTCCGGGATTTCCTTTGTGAAAATCTCAACATGTTCTACTCTCTCTGGTCTTGGGCCTACTATGCTCATTTTGCCGGATAATACATTAAAAATTTGAGGAAGCTCATCAATTCTTGTCGCTCGTATGATTTTGCCAACTTTAGTTATACGGCCGTCTCCCGCAATACATGGCCGAGGTTTTCCGTCTTTTTCTGCGTCCATAATCATGCTGCGAAATTTTAATATGTTAAATTGCTTGCCATGCAACCCAACACGGCGCTGAAGAAAGAATATATCTCCACCATCCTCTAATTTAATTGCAACCGCTGTTACAAGCATAATTGGAATTCCTGGAACCAACATCGTTAAACAAATCAAAATATCAAAAAAGCGCTTGAACGTCGCATAAAAAACACGTCTCTGATCATTATTTTCATAAGCATAAAGCGGTGTATCAATTAAATTTTTCACACTATAACCCTGAGAAATCACATCCTCAATGTCTGGTGTCAAATATGCTTTGCATCCGGTGTTGATGCAATACTCCATAATGCGACTTCTAGTTTCAAATCCAACTTCATATAGAAAAACCACGGGATATTCTTTTAAAGTTGCACTGATTTCTCCCATTTCTTCTACCCGGACGTTTTCTACAATATCAAACAAATGTCCGTAACGCGTTTTGATTTTGCCTATGAATTTTTGCATTAAAACCTTATCCTCATTCTTCCGTTCGTAAATGAGAATACATTTTTGCGGTTGAACGTGTGAAAGAAAATATTGCTTTGTAAGTGTCGCCCAAACAAATGCAAAAACAAACTGGATTGCCACTGTAAAAATACCGGGCAGGATATTAACATAGTTTCTATAAATTAAGCAACATTCAACATAGCAAACCAAATCCGCCAAGCCAATTGCCAAGCACTGCGAAAAAGCAGTTTCCCCAATTGGAAAAGACGCTATCTTGAAAGCCCGATAGGTATTAGCTGCTACAAGATAGACGACAAGATAGACAATAATTGTTGCCACGCAACCAATAAAATGATAGGTACGAAAAGCGAAGCGGTTGTAGTACAGTAACCATACAGTCAAAAAAGATGCGACCACAAACACGATCATAATTAAACTGGCTATTGTCGTAATGGCTCTGTCTTGCGAAGCAACATGCATCTTCTTACCCATAAGCTTCCCCCTCTCTTCATTTAGTTCCCAAATAGCAACTGCCTGTTTATTTTTATTCAAGACAACTTACGGTAGAAGGTTTACCTTCTAAACTCCAGGCAGAATAATTTTGTTTATTAATCGAAATCTGCCGTACAAAAAACCTCTTTTGTCATGCTCACCGAGCCATAATCCTTCGTCACGGCGGCAATTGTAGTAATTACCTTACTAACCTACCACTCTGTTACAAGGAACTTACCAATTTCAAACACACTATCCACAATATGTCCGATTTTATAAGCAATGGGTACTGCATGTTTATAAGCAGTACCCGCTTCTATATTTATCAATAAAAAAATCCCTTTAAAATCTGAGCATTCGCTGCAAAATCGACACCGATCATCTTTCTTCCGTCCACCCCCACACTATTCCAGCAAGTCTCGTAGGTAGGGATTGTCATCTGTTCCATGTTGGCACCGGCACTAATGAAACCAGGTAATTCAAACAGCAGAGAAGTAATTTCCTCTTTGGTTAAGTTGGTCTCAATCATAGGTAAAACAATGTCAACAAGTTTATTTAAGGTAAAAATATCTTCATTTTTCACCTCATTAATAGCAGCTTGTATTGTATTTCGTTGTCTTTTAATGCGAGTCCAATCACTGTCAATTTCCCTGATTCTGGAATAAGCTAGGGCCGTGCTACCGTCCAGATGATTTTGGCCCGCAACCACATCATGAATAGTATTGCTATTCAAAGACAACAGGCCTTTTGCATCCATCAAATAAGCTGCTTCAGCCTGAGTTAATGTAATATCGACCCCGCCAATAGCATCAATTGCCTTTTGAAATACAGAAAAATTCACCCGCACATAGCGCTCCACATCAACGTTAAAGCATTCCCGCACCGTTTTCAAAGTCAACGCTGCCCCACCATAGCGAAAAGTATGTGTAATCAAATCGTCATTACGCCCCGGCACCGGCACACCAATCCCTCTTTCAATGCTTACAATCTTGATCGTGTGCTTTTTCGTGTTGAGGCTGAGGATCATGATGCTGTCTGCCCGCGCGTTATCGCTAAATTGCTCTGTGCGCTCGTCCGTACCAAGCAGCAAAATATTTACAACATCTTTATCATAGAACGGGTCTCCCGTCGGCAACTGGCTTTTTTGTTCCGCGTCTTTTGGGGCTTGCCCCATATCCGGCAAGCTTTCATCGTTTTCCTCTACAGGAATGCTAACACTGGCATCAATACTGTGACTACCGTTGTTGTATTGAATAAGCCCCAACTTTGAGTTATAAAACATCCAGAGTAAAAAAAATGCTAGTAAACTAGCAGCGACAACCCCCGCGGTTACATAAGGCCAGCGCCGTCGTTTCTTTTGTTGTTTGTTCAAAATTATGCCCCTGTTTCTCTTCAAAAAATATGGCCAAACAGCTGCTTCATCGCCGTAGCTTCAGCCAAATCCGGAATTTCGCCTTCAAACAGTGCGTCAGCAGCGTTAAGCATTTCCATAGAAATCTGCTTACCGCAGTTTTTTTCTATCAAGGCCATCGCCTTTTCCATAAGTGGTGGGCGCTTTGTAGGTGAGTGTGTATCCGTTGCGATCACATGCACCAACCGGTGCCGAATCATCTTTAAAATTAATTCTCTGTGCTTCTTATGCTGTACCAGGCTGGTGGCATTCACCTGAATATAGGCGCCGGCTGAGATCCAATCTAACAGTAAATTAGGATTTTCCATTACATAGGGATACCGTTCAACATGTGCAACAAGCGGCACGACCCCAAGCCCCCCAAGACGATACAAGATGTCACTAGTCCAAAGTGGATAATAACTTGTGGGCAACTCTATTAGCATCGTGTTCGTGTTTTCCATGCAAAGTGGAGCCAAATCGAGATCCAGCAAGCTAGGCGAAAAAAGCACCTCTGCCCCTACTTTGATTGTTATCTCTTCCAGTTCCGTTGCACAACAGGTAAACAACCGCCGCTTTGCAGCATCTCTTTTTTCGCAAAACTCCTCAATCGACTGACGTTCAGAATAAAAATGTGGTGTGCAGGCAATTTGAGTAACCCCGGAACTAAGTTGTGCTTGCAACAAAGCAGCCGAAACGACCTCATCTTTTGCACCATCGTCAATGCCGGGTAAAATATGGCTGTGAAGATCCGTCATGTGCATGTCCTCAATTGGCATCAGCGGCAGAATAATCATAATTGTAGCTGTAATAATAACCGCTCTCTTTGTCTGCACTTTTGGCATCATAATTATTCATTACTGCGCCAAGAAGCACGGCATTCACCTGATCAAGATTTTTTTTGGCAAGCTCCACCTGTTCAAAAGTGGCAAAATTCTGCCGCACTACTAAGATTACACCATCAGCGTACTGGCTAAGCACTGCTGCGTCGGTAACTACCGAAACCGGGGGCGTATCAAAAATGATAAAATCATAATGGTGCCCCATTTCTTCAATCACATTTTTCATACGTGCACTGCCAAGCAGCTCCGCCGGGTTAGGTGGGATGGCATCCGCAATCATCACATGCAGCTTCAGGTCCGAAATGTTGACAATGGACTCATCAAGAGAATTGCCAGAAAGCACACTAGTCAAGCCACTACAGCCATTACGGCTGATTTTAAGGTATTTATGCACAATAGGCTTGCGCAAATCACAATCCATCAGAAGCACCTTGCTGCCCGCTTGTGCCAGTGAAATGGCAAGATTGATTGCAACACTGCTTTTGCCTTCACCTGGGATTGCACTTGTAATAATAAGCTTTTTGCACTCTTTACCCAGAGCAATAAATTTCAAGTTTGTCCGCAAACTTTTAAACGCTTCTTGGTACTGAAACGGTGCCGATTTTGTCATAAGCAGGAACTTTCGGGGCGCGTGCGGATTCTTTTTTTCTATTTTAAACATTGTTGTATCCCCTTTCTTATTCCTTGATTGTAACTTCTGGAATGACCCCAAGAACCGTTAATCCCAAGTGCTTGGTAATGTCTTTATCGCTGACAAATTTATTATTCATTGCGCTGCGTAAAAATACGACCCCTACAGAAAGCACCCCGCCAATCAAGCCCGCAAGTGCTGTATTCACCATTTTACGAGGTGAAACCGGTTTTGTACCTGCTTTAGGCTGAGAAATAATTTCAACACTGCCGGCTTTAACCGTCTTAATAATAATTTCGGGAGCCTGCTTCACAATGCTCGATACAATCTTTTCCGCAGTTTTAGGGTCCTGGTCTTGAACTGATATTTTCATGACCTGTGTCGAATCCACTGCTTCAATTGACACTTTCGTCACCAATTGTTCATAGTCCATATCCAGTTTTAAATCAGCAATGGTTTTATCCAAAACCGTATCGCTTTTTAAAATAACCGCATAGGTATTCACTAACTGACGCGCCGAGTTAATTTGGTCATTGGTAACAGCGGTTTGCGCTTGTTGATCCTCGCGAGAGTTGACGATCATGGTTGCAGTCGCCTCATATTTTGGTCGGATGAGCAGTGTTGTTACCAGTAACCCTGCCAACGCAAAAACGGCAACGGACATGAAAATAACCGCGAGATTTTTTTTCACCAACGAAAAAACCTCGCGGAGATCGATCATTTCATATTCTTGTTCCAATTTGATTCCCCCGGATTATTGCTTTTTTCCAAAATACAACATATTTTGTCATGTTTGTACAAAAATATGTAGCAAAAGCACGAAAAAAACTTTTTATTGTCTCTTTTTAGTATTTTGTTACCCGTATATATATATCGGTAACTTATGGGAAAAGCAAACCTGTTTTTCCCATATTTTCTTGAACTTAGTAATAATTTGCATTAATCATAGTTTCCTTTGGAAATTATGTATACTATGCTATATTTTAATATTTCACCTTTTTTACTGCCCGCCCCATAATAAAGGGCAATCCCCCTGCCTGATGTCAAACAGGGGGATTGCCCTTTATCAAATCTTCTCTTGTCCTGTACCCTATCTTTTATAAACCTTGCCGTCTTTCATCACAAAGGTGACCTTCATCATTTCGGCAATATCCGCAATAGGGTCAGCATCTACCGCTACGATGTCGGCAAAAAGGCCTTCTTTTACACTGCCGACCTTGTCATCCATGCGCATCATTTTCGCGGCGTTGGCTGTGGCCATCAAAATCGCATCTGCGGCGGGGATACCTGCCTCTACCAGCAGCTTAAACTCGTTTGCCTGCTCGCCGTGTTTGGTGAACGGAGTACCGCAGTCGGTACCAAATGCCAGGGGGATACCCATCTCAAACGCGCGCTTCGTGTTACCGGCATGGGTGTAGACTACCTGCTTGTCTTTTTCTACCATCCAGTCGGGGATACCGGCAGCCGTGCCATATTTGAGGATATTGGCACCGGGGCAGAGTGTCGGCACCAGCCAGGTGCCTGCCGCCAGCATCATGTCGTGGGCTTCCTGGTCGGCAAGGGCGCCGTGTTCGATCGAGGTAATGCCCGCCTTGACCGCAAGCTTCATGCCGTCACCCGCATGCGCGTGGGCCGAAGTGATGCGCCCGCGGCTGTTGGCAAGGTCAATAATCGCTTTCAATTCTTCCAGCGTAAACTCCGGCGCACCCACATCGTCGCCCTGGCTCATCACGCCGCCGGTCGACATGATCTTGATCTGGTCGGCGCCGTATTTCATCACATACCGTGCGGCCGCGCGGCATTCATCCGGTGAATCGCACACAATGCCCATCTGGTCGTTTACGTCTACATACGGGGCAAAATGCGTGTCGGCATGGCCGCCGGTGGCAGTGAGTGCCCTGCCGGAAACAAACATGCGCGGGCCCCAAGTTTCGCCCTTGTTGATGGCGTTTTTCACTGCGACATCGGTAAAAGCGATGGCGCCCTCATCACGCAGCGTGGTAAAACCGGCCATCAGGTCTGCCTGTACATTGGTCAGGCTAATGATGGTGAAATCCGGTACCGACAAGTGCCCAAACCAGCCCATATCGGTCGGGCCGCCGGAAATATTGCAGTGCACATGCGTGTCGATGAGGCCCGGCAGCACATACTTGCCGGAGAGGTCCACGACCTCCCAGCCCGGCTTGCACTCACCGGCCGAGACTTCCACGATTTTTTGATCTTCTACATAGACATTCTGGCCCGAAACAAAAGCCTTTGTTTTGGTGTCAAACAGATGCCCACATTTTAAAACCTGTTTCATGTTGTTCTACCCCCTTATTGCAGCGTAACACAGGGTACGCCGTCTTTTTTGCAGACCTTGCCACCCTTCATTACAAATGAGACCTCGTTCATTACGTCAATATTGTCCAGCGGGCTCTCGTCAAACGCGACCAAATCAGCATATTTGCCCGCCTCTACGGTGCCGACCTCCTCTGCCCAGCGCATCATGGTGGCGTTGGTTTTGGTAGCCGCAAGCAGGGCTTGTGCCGGCGTAAAGCCAAACTCGACCATCAGGCCAAACTCAACGGTCTGTTTGCCGTGGAAGTTGAAGCTGGTACCGGCATCGGTGCCAAAGCCCACCTTAACACCCGCCTCACGGCATTTGCGCAGGTTCTCTTTGTGGCCAGAAAGCACAAGCTTCGCCTTTTCTACCATCCAGGCCGGCATGCCGGCCTTAGAGCCGTTGTCCACAATGGCCTTTGCGGCAATGATGGTGGGGATGAGGTAGGTGCCGTGGCTTGCCATCAGCTCCACACACTCGTCATCCATCAGCATGCCGTGTTCGATTGACGTGATGCCGGCCTTGACGGCAATTTTAATGCCGTCGCTGCCATGGGCATGGGCGGAGGAAATGCGCCCATGCGATTCGGCAATTTCAATGGCGGCACGCATTTCTTCATACGTTAACTCTGCGCATTTGGGGTCATCCCCAAAGCTCATCACGCCACCGGTCGCCATTATTTTAATCTGGTCTGCACCAAATTTAAAATTCCGGCGCACTGCTTTGCGCGCTTCGGCGGCACTGTTGATGACCCGGCCCAGTGAATTAGTGCCCCCTACATAAGGTGCCATATGCGAATCTGCATGGCCGCCGGTGCCGGTGAGTGCCTCGCCCGAAACCATCATGCGTGGGCCTGCGATTAGCCCCTTGTTGATCGCATTGCGAAGTGCAACATCGGTATATCCAAAAGCACCCTCGTCACGAATGGAGGTAAAACCAGCCATCAGGTCTGCCTGCGCATTTTTGATGCTGGTAATCGTAAACTCACCCTCATTGCCGTCAACCAGTGCGTGCAGAATGCTGGTCTGGCCCGAAAAATTAGTGTGCAGATGCGCATCGATTAGCCCGGGCATCACAAACTTGTCCGACAGGTCCACCACTTCTGCATTTGCGGCATCCACCTGCGCCGCTGGCAAAACCGCAGTAATTTTGCCCTCTTCGATCACAACGGCCATATCTTTTTGTACCGACTCGTCGGCACCAGTAAACAGGCCGCCGCATTTGACGATCTTTTTCATTCTGACTATCCTCCCTTTTTTGCCGCGGCACAGCCAAAACTGCCCGCAAGACCAGGTTTTGCACAAAAGGACGCCGCAAAATTGCGGCGTCCCCCTTCCCAGTTCAAAACTCTTGGGGTAATTGTAACAAACTTTACCGGTTGTTTCAATCGTAAAAGGCAACAAAATTTTATCGCTTCTACTCGCTAAAGCAACACTTTTGTAGTTTTTTGTGTCTTTGGGTCGTTTTTTGTGCAATACCTTTGCTTTTCTTTCTGTACCCCATGTGTTTTTGCATTGACCTTTTACGTTTTTGCCACCTGCCTTTCTTTGTGCATTTTTTGTGCTGCTGTGGTATACTAATTTAAGTAAATAAAATGAATATCGTGCCCGCCATGTGGGCAGAAAGGGTGCCGTATGGCCATCAATAAAGCGATGCGTGCCACGCTGAAAGCGCTGTCCTACCCGGACATTGATATTAAAAAGAACTACAAGTTGGTAAGAGTGGCTGAAAACATGTCCCACCCCCCTGCAAACCCTTTGTTTTACAAAGCTTGGGACCATGCGGTCACCTGCGATGACCATGAGGTACCGGTGCGTATTTTTGCCCCGCAAAACACATTGCCGGTGCCTAAAATTCTATTGTTCTTTCACGGCGGTGGCTGGGTAAGCGGCAATATTGACAGCTACGATCGCACTTGCCACGCAATGGCAAACCAGACGGGGCGCATTGTGGTTTCGGTTGATTATCGACTGGCGCCCGAGCACCCGTTTCCTGCCGGGCTGGAGGATTGCTATGCCGTGGCAAAAGAGGTGTTTTTGGATGACGCCTTACTGGGCACCTGCGCCGATGAAATTGCTTTAATTGGCGACAGTGCCGGTGGCAACCTTGCCGCGGCGGTTTCACTGCTGGCACGTGACCGGGGCGAATTTTTACCCTGCCGGCAAATTTTGATCTACCCTGCAACCTATAACGACCACACCGAAACCTCCCCGTTTGCGTCGGTGCGCAGCAACGGCACCGATTACCTGTTGACTTCGCGCCGAGTCAGCGACTATATGCAGCTTTATGCATCAGTGCCGGAGGATTTTCAAAACCCGTATTTTGCACCGCTGCTCGCAAAAGATTTGTCGCATCAGCCCAAAACACTGGTTCTTTCGGCAGAATATTGCCCGTTGCGGGATGAGGGCGAGGCCTATGGTCGCCGGTTGCAGGAGGCCGGTAACGCGGTGCGCATTGTGCGCATAAAAGACGCTTTGCACGGCTATTTTATGCTGCCGCCCCGCTTTGCACAAGTAAAGCGCAGCTATGAACTGATCAATGACTTTTTAGCAGGAGGTTGCGAGGCTTGAAAAAGCAACGTTTTTTTCAATGGAGCACACTTGACAATGCGGCCAAGATCTTCCCGCCCACCAGCAGTGCAAAAGATTCGAAAGTGTTGCGTTTTGCCTGTGGGCTGACTGAAGAGGTACAACCAGAACTATTGCAGCAGGCACTGGATGAAACGCTGCGGCAGTTTCCATTTTACCGTTCTCGGCTGAAAAAAGGAATTTTTTGGTATTACCTTGAAGAGTACGATTTTGTGCCAAAGGTAGAACCGGAGACTGAGCCACCCTGTAGCATGTTGTACAGCGGTGATAGCCGTGACGCATTGTTTCGGGTGACGTGGTACCGGCAGCGTATCAATTTAGAGGTTTACCATGCACTGTCGGACGGGACTGGTGCACTGCACTTTTTGCGGGTTCTGGTTGCGCATTATCTCACGCTTGCCCACGGTACCGATTTTGACGGTCTGCCTCCGGCGCTTGATTATGACGCCTCTGCGACCCAAAAAATGGATGACAGTTTTGCCAAATATTATTCTGCTAAAGACAGTGCCCCACCAGAGACAAACCCCACCGCCTACCACCTGCATGGCGCACACCTGCCGGACTACCGTCTTTCGATTATTGAAGGGCAGATGTCGGCGCGTGCGCTGCTGAATAAAGCCCACGAATATGGGGTTACCTTGACGGTGTTTTTGGTTTCGGTGCTGATTTCCGCTATCCACAGCCAAATGTCACTGCGGGAAGAAAAACGGCCGGTCGTGATTACGGTACCGGTGAACCTGCGCAATTACTTTCCCTCTGCTACTGCGCGTAATTTTTTTAACGTTGTCAACGTGGAGTACGACTTTTCAAAGGGCAACGGGGACCTTGCCGATATCATTGCAACGGTTTCAGCCGCATTGAAAAACGAATTGACAGTCGAAAAACTGGCGCGACGCATGAACCGGCTGGCAAAGCTGGAACATATGATGTTGTTGCGGGTCATCCCACTGTTCCTTAAAATACCAGTCCTGCGGCTGTTCAACTACCTCAGCGACCGCGAGATTACTGCGTCGTTTTCAAATATTGGCAAAATAGATATGCCGCCGCCCTTGCGGCCCTATATCCAATTGTTTGACATCCTTTTTGTCACACGCCGGTTGCAAACCTGTATGGCAACCTTTGGCGATACCTTTGTCATCACCTTTACCACACCGCTTGTATCCCCTGATGTGCAGCGTCATTTTTTCCGCACACTTACCGGCATGGGTATTGACGCCACCATTACCACCAACCTTGCAGAATTTGAGGAGGCGGACTGATGCAACAGTGTACCCATTGCAAAATTTCAGTTACCGGCAGCCACCAGCGCTGCCCGCTTTGCCAGGGCGAACTGGCCGGGGAACCCTGTGCAAAGGAAGATGTTTTCCCCGTTTTGGGGCAGGCGAAGCGCAAACGCCTGTTTTTTAAAATCGGTATTTTCTGTTCAAGCGCAGCGGCGCTCATCTGCCTTGCAATCAACTTTATGCTGCCGGGCCCTGTGTGGTGGGCGGGGTATGTTGCTGCGGGCCTTGCCAGCGTGTGGCTGTTGCTTGGTTTTGCATTGCGCAAACGGCACAATATCCCCAAAGCAATTTTATGGCTGGTGGTGCTTTGCTCTGTTTTGGCACTGCTGTGGGACCATTTTACCACCAATAATGGCTGGGCCATCGATTACGCTATCCCCATTTCTTGTAGCTGTGCCATGGTCACGCTGATGATTCTGCCGCGTATTTTGCGCATGCGGATCTCTGACTACCTTTTCTACCTCATCATTGATATTCTGTTTAGTATTTTACCAATTGTTTTTTATTTCACCGGCCTTTTGAACGACACCCTGATCCCCTCGGTGATCTGCGTTTGTATTGGCCTCGTGTCACTGTGCGCCCTGTTGGTGTTCGAAGGGCGCGAAATGTGGCAGGAGCTCACACGCCGTGGGCATTTTTAACACAGCTTCTCCTGATTTTTAGACCACCAGCGCTCCATAGTAGCATGTAAAAAACAGCCTACCGCTTTTAAAAAGAGGGTAGGCTGTTTTTTTATGCAGTCATGATATCCGGTTTATTCTTCTGGCGGAAGTGTCAGCATAGGGTGCAGCTCATCTGCCGTAACGGTGGCGCTGTAATAGAACCCCTGCTGGTAATCACAGCCCCAGCCCGCCAGCATTTCGCGCTGATGATCGGTCTCTACCCCTTCTGCAATTACTTTCATGCCAAGCTTGTGGGCAATCAAGATCAGCCCTTCGATCACGATGCCGCAGCGCTCGTCGTTTTCCATCTGCAGCACAAACAGGCGGTCCAGTTTCAGCACATCGACCGGCAGGGTAAGGATGTTGTTGATGCCGGAATACCCGGTGCCAAAATCGCTGAGCACAAGTTCCACACCAAGGTCAGCCACTTGCCCCATCATATAGGTAATCTGCATAAAGCTGTTTACCAACGTGCTTTCGGTCAGCTCCAGCGCCAGTTTATCGGCCGGGATGCCATATTCCTCAATAATTGCCCGCAGCTGCTCGTCGAATTTCGGCTGTAAAAACTGTACGGCCGAAACCGGCACCGCAATGGTCTCAAATGAGCGCCCGGCATCCAGCAGGTCTCGAATCAGCGCGCAGGTATGGCGAATAGCGTATAGGTTCAGCGCGGTGGAAAGCCCACTTTGCTCGGCAATCGGGATCAGTGAGGCCTCCCCCACCAGCCCATACACATCGCTGAACAGCCTTACATAACTTTCAGCACGGGTATAGCGGTGCGCATCATATAGCACTGTCGGCCGAAAGCAGACCTCTAAGTCAGGGTCATCCGGGCTGGTGAGTGCATTTTTCAGCTTTGTCGCAATTGCTTTGGTGCGCAAAATACTGGCATGCAATGCTTCTGTATAGGGAATCGCAGTATTTTGGCCGGTGCGATAAGCTTCCTGCCCTGCGTTGTCCAACATGTCCAGCAGTTCTTCGCCACTGTGCGCCTCCTGTGGGGGCAGCACAAACCCCACGTACATGGCACAAATAAAATCCATATTGCCGATATGCCAGGTTTCGTTGAACCGTGTGCAGATCTCATCCGCAATTTCTGCGGTACGGGTATAGCCACTGTTTGGCAAAATCAATAAAAACTCTACCCCACCCGGCCGAGAAAGCTGCGCCGAGGGAAAACTGGAAAGGTAGACGCTGATTTTTTCAAGTAGCAAGTCCCCATAGTACCGGCCAAAAATATCGTTGAATTCTTTAAAATCCGCAAGGCCAATTTTAAAAACACCTGCCTGTTTTGCAGCAGAACTATCCAGAAGTCGCTGTAATGTTGTCACACAAGCAGCACGGTCCGCCACAGGCAGATCCATGTTTTCTTTTTCTAAATTTTCCATTTGTTCCTCCATTCCAGTTGCTGCTCGTTTTCATGGGTTTCGCCATGCGGCAGTTTTCGCCATAAATCGCTATCTGTTTGACAAAAAAAGCGGCGAACCAAAGGGGGCTCGCCGCTTTTTTTAACACTTTAGGATGTGGCTGAGGCTATTGGTAAGGTAACATCCGGGCGACCCGCTTTATTCCTGGTCATCCCGCTTTTTGCGCCGCCCAAGCAGGCGCAACGCAGCACCCAAAACCATCAGTACTGCACCAAACCCGCCTTCAAGCAAGCCACCAGAACCACTCGTTTCGGGCAATGCGCCAAGTGGCACTGTGTCATCCAAAATCTTGTAAACGCCTTTCCTGTTCCGGCTCTTTGTCGGCAATGCGCCTAATGGCACCTCATCCTCCGGTATCACGACCGGGCCTGTGGGAGGCGGCGGAGGTGTAATAACCGGGGTTGGCTGCGGGGTCGGCGGAGTAGGCGGAACCGGTGTGGGGGTAGGCGTCGGAGTAGGCACTGGCGTCGGCGTCGGCGTCGGGGTCGGCACTGGCGTCGTGCGGTTATAGTTGTAAACCAGTTTATAGTCGTATCCGTTCTCCAGCACCAACGTACCATCCCACGCCATCTCTGTCGTGCTTGACCCTTCCGTCAGGGCATCTTGATACGCTTTCAGCTCATCTTCATATTGGGTCTTTGCCGCTTGGTCCGCCGCAATTTTTGCCGTACGGTCAGCGTCCACTGGGTCGAATGCCGTCTTTGCAGTGGCCAGCTGTGTTTCAGCCGTCTGCTCAGCAGCCGTCAAATCCGGCAGTTTTGCCTGTGCGTCGGCAATCAGTGCATCCTGCGCATCCTGATATGCCGCCACCGCTGCTGCCAGTGCAGCAGCATCCGTAAGGTCTGCGCCTGCCGCATACGGTGCCAGCAGTGCATTGAGCGTTTGCTGTGCAGCAGCCAGTGCTGCGGCTGCGGTATCCACGTTGGCCAGCAGTTGCAACTTGCCCTGCAGGTCTGCGATTGCCGCGTTTGCAGCATCTACTTCTGCCTGCCATGCCGCATGATCCGGGTCGTCCTCTGCGCTGCGCGGGTCGGCATTCAAAGTATCCAGCTCTGCCTGTTTTGCGGTAAGGGCCGTGTTCAGGTTTGCTGCTGTATCGCCCGCCGCTGCGGCAAGTGCCACCGCATCATTATAGCCCGCCTGTGCGGCCGTAACCGCATTTTGTGCACTGGCCAGCGTCTGTTTTGCCTTTTCGGCATCCGCCTGCTGCTTGGTCATCGCATCCACTGCGCTCTTTGCAGTAGCCAGTGCCTGTTTGGCATCCTGGTAATCCTTCAACACGCCATCTTGATATTGCTGCTCCATCTCGTCGGTCCAAGTAACCACCGGCTCTGTCGGCAAGTCAATGCCTACCGGCAATGCTGTTTTAATCACAGTGATTGTAGCGTCCTTTTTACCGTACGTATTTGCGCCAAACACATAATGAATCTCGTTGCCAAGAATCAAGTCGGCGCTGTCCGGGGTGATGCTGTAGCTGTTCTGCCCTTCACCCGTAGTGCCGTCAAGATAGTAGTTGTGTTCTGCGCTAACCGAAATGCGGTCCGGGATGGTGATATTCGGCTGCCACACGGCGTACAACTCCAAATTAGCCGCCGACATACTGCCTTCAAAGCCCGGGGCATAGGCAACGCCGCCATCCGGCTGCAATGCCCAACCAACAAAATGATAACCCGGTTTTACAAAGGTAGTAATGTTTTTGCCATCGCCTACCGTGTAGGTGGTAAAGGAAGCAGACTCCTGATAACCGCTACCGCCATTGTTGTCCAGCACATCTGCTGCATCTGGCAAAGCGGGGTCTCTGTAATTCGCGTGGTAAGTGATGTCATAAGTAGCGCCCTGCCATACTGCCTGATAAATCACATTGCCCTCTGGCTGTTGCTGTGCGCTACCCACGCTTGCGCCCACCGGGTACTGTGTCACCTGCTGCCAACCGGCGAAAGTCTTGTTGCCGTTGGTAAAGCCGGTCACGCTGTTGCCCAGCACGGTGTAATTTGCGCCTGCCTCCCGGCTGCCGCCCGAGTAGGTTGCGGCATCGTTGCCCTCAAGCCCGTTGCTGTAGGTCACGGTATACTTTGTCGCAATGCTAAGCGGCATGTAATCCACATGGATGACATTGAGCGCCGGGTCGGTGCTCACATTGCCGGTCACTGCGCGCACGACACCGCGTTGATACTGGTCCACATCCACCTTGCCCGCGAGGCCATAGTACTCGTCTTTGCGGGCTTGCGCAGCAGTTTCAAGGCTGCTGAGCGTAGTGTTATAGCTGACTGTACCAAGGCTGACATCTTGCAGCGGGGTGGTAAAGGTTTTTTCTGCGCCTGTTTCATCAAATACGTGGTATTTCACCACAACCGGGTACTGCTGTATTGTATTGGTAACTGTAAGCCCGGTCTGCTGCGTTTTTGTGTAACCCTGCGGCACATTGGCATCCTCTTCACTCACGCTCCAGGTAATGGCACTACCTGCTGCGGTTTGGCTAGGCATGCCGCTGACAACCTTTTGCCAGCTGCCGTCCGCTGTCACCGAGCTGGTGTCCAGCGTATAATCTGCCTGCCGCGCCGTCGTATCACCCACAGTATAGTTCAGGGTCAGGGTCAGGCTGGCTGGGCGGCCACCGGTGGCATCATTGTCATCTACCCATACTTTGGTCAACGTCAGGTCACTGCCGCCGCTATAAGTATTGGTGATGGTTACTGTGGTGCCCGCTGTCTGCTGGCTGGTGGTATAGTTCTGTTGCCAGCTACCAGCCACCTCTTGTACCGTGTACACATTCTTAACGCCGTTTGTATAGCTTGGAAGCGCTGTAAACTCATACTGCCAGCTGCCGTCTGCGGTAAGGGCCACCGGTGCGCCGAGGTTATTGCCATTCTGTTTCAGCTGTACCTCAACGCTCGCGGGACGGGTCAGGTTTTTCACGGTGTCATCACCGGTCCACACCTTTTGCACAGTCAGGCTGGTCGTGCCATCCTGCAACTGGTTCGTCACCGCAAGGCCCTGCTCACTGGTCTTGGTATACCCTGTGGGCACGCTGGGCTCAGTCGCTGTCCAGGTAATGGCGCTGCCGTTTGCCGTCTGGCTGGGCATACCGCTGACGATCTTCTGCCAGCTGTTCGTGGTTGCCTGCCCTGTCACGGTATAATCTTTGCTCCACACGGTGTCATTGGCAACTGTCGCGTTCAACGTCAGGGTAACTTCACTTGGCCGGGTATTGTCGGCATTGCTGCTATCCACCCAGTTCTTGGTCAGTGTCAAATCGCTGCCACCGCTGTAAGTGTTGGTAATGGTTACGGTTGCGCCGTTTTCACCATTTGCCGACTGCTGGCTGCTCGTATAGTTCTGCTGCCAGTCACCGGCGACTTCTTCTACCGTGTAGGTATTGCGCACGCCATTTTCGTAAACAGAAAGGTTATCAAAGACGTGGCTCCACTTGCCTTGTGCATCCGGTGTCAACGTTACGGGGCCACCCACGTTAACATTGTTCTTTTTCAGTTGCACCTGAATGCTTGCCGGGCGGGTCAGGTCTTTCACGGCATCGTCACCGCTCCACACCTTTTCCACCGTCAGGCTGGTGCCGCCATCCAGCAACTGGTTGGTCACTGCAAGGCCCTGTTCACTGGTCTTAGTATAGCCCGCAGGCACATTGGTCTCGGTTGCCGCCCAGGTAATGGCTTTGCCGTCCGCCGTGGTTGACGGCAGGCCGGTCGCAACTTTTTGCCAACTGTTCGTACTGGTTGTGCCAGTCACGGTGTAGTCTTTACTCCACACCGCGGTCGCATCCACCATTGCACTCAGCGTCAGCGTCACCGCATCCGGGCGTGTGCTGTCGGCATTGTTATTGTCCACCCAGTTCTTGGTCAGTGTCAAATCACTGCCACCATTGTATGTGTTGGTGATCGTCACCGCCGTGCCGTTTGTCTGCTGGCTGCTGGTGTAGTTCTGCTGCCAGCTGCCCGCGGTTTCCTCTACCGTGTAACTGTTTTGGACGCCACCGGTATAAGCCGGCAGCCCTGTGAACTCGTGCTGCCAGTTATTATCTGCGGTCAAGGTTGCCGCATCACCAAAGTTGTTGCCATTTTGTTTCAGCTGTACCGTAATGCTGGTCGGGCGGGTCAGGTCTTTCACGGTGTCATCACCGCTCCACACCTTTTCTACCATCAGGCTGGTACTGCCCTCTGTCAGCTGGTTCGTCACCGTAAGGCCTTGCTCGCTGGCTTTTGTGTAACCCGCGGGCACATTGGGTTCGGTCGCCGTCCAGGTGATGGCACTGCCATCTGCTGCCTTTGCGGGCAGGCTGTTGACACTGCCCTTCCAGCTGTTACCATCCGTTGTCACCATGCCACTGTTCAGCGTATAGCTGCCAAGCTGCGTCGTCACACCATTGACTGTCCCATTCAGCGTAAGGTTCAGCGTTGTCGGGCGGGTGGTATAAGCGTTATTATTGTCTACCCACACTTTGGTCAGCGTGATACTTTCGTCGCCGGTATAGGTATTCGTAATCGTGACTTTGGTATCGGCAGTTTGCTGGCTGGTTGTGTAGTTCTGCTGCCAGTTACCAGCAACCTCTGCCACCGTATAAGTGTTTTTCACTCCATCGGTGTACATTGGCAAGCCGGTATAGGTATACTGCCAGCTGCCATCGGGCCCGCTTGTCAGGTTAACAGGGCTGCCTTCATTGACATTATTCTTTTTCAGTTGCACCTGAATGCTTGCCGGGCGGGTCAGGTCTTTCACGGCGTTATCGCCGCTCCACACCTTTTCCACCGTCAAACTGGTGTTGCCATCTTGCAACTGGTTCGTTACGGTAAGGCCCTGCTCACTGACCTTGGTATACCCTGTGGGCACCGCACTCTCAGTGGCAGTATAAATAATGGTTTTGCCTTCTGCTGTCTTGGTGGGCAGTTTTTCTGTGGTATAGCCCCAGCTTGAAGCAGTGCCAGTGACACCAAACGTATAATCTTTGTGCCACAGCTCGGTGCCGTCCACCTTGGCATGCAGTGTAAAGGTCACGCCGGCCGGGCGGGTATTATCGACATTATTGCCGTCCACCCAGGCCTTGGTGAGTTGCTGTTCTTTTGTGCCGCCATTATAGGTGTTGGTCACCGTATAACCATTTTGTGCCGTGCCGTTTTGGGTGGTGTAGTTGGCTGTCCATGCACCCTGCACTTCGCGCACGGTATATTGGATGATTGCGCCGGAAGTATTGTATTTTGCAAGACCGGTAAAGCTGTACTGCCAGTTGCCGGCGGCGGTTGCGGTGGTGGTGCGTGCCGGGCTAAGGGCTGTGCCATCTGCCAGCAGCTCTAATGTAACGGTCTGCGGGCGAATCACGGCAGAAAGCGCGCTGTCGCCACTCCACACCTTTTGTCCTTCTACCTTAACCTCGTTGTTCGGGGCAATGGTATTGACCAGCGTGTAGCCGTTTGCCTTTGTGCCCACTGCCGTGGTGGAAATGTAGCCATTCGGCACTTCTGTCTCGGTGACCGCGTAGGCGATCTCCGCACCGTTTGCGTTGTATTTGGGCAGGCCGTTAAAGCTGGCTGCCCAACCATTCTCCGCAGTCAGCGCTTTGGTTGCCACCAGCAGATTATCTGCCTTTAACTGTATCGTCAGCTCACTTGGGCGCAGGCCCTGTTGGTTGTTACCGTCCACCCAAGTCTTGCTTGCCTGAATATCGATGGTCGTGCTGAGGGTGTTAGTGACGGTCAGACCATTTTCCGCCTTGGTGTAACCCGCAGGTGTTGCACTGGTTTCCACTGCGGTATACACGATCTGCGCCCCTGCGCTGTTATATTTTGCAAGGCCGGTAAACTCGTGCTTCCAGTTGTTTTGGCTGTTGAGCACTGCCGTTTTGGCCGGGCTGAAGCTTTGGCCGTCGGCCAGCAACTCTACGGTCACCTGTGCCGGGCGGCTAAGGGCTTCGTACCCGTTTTCACCCTGCCATGCTTTTTGCACCGTCTGCGAAATCGTCTGCTGGTTTACCGTGTTGGTCACCGTAATGGTGCCCCCCGCGCTAGCGCCGGCCGCAGGTGTATAGACCGGTGCCGCATAACCCGTCACCTGTGTTTCAGTTACGGTATAGTTGATATCTGCGCCCAGTGCGTTCTTCTGCGGCAGGCCAGTAAAGGTAGTACCCCAGCCGTTTGCAGCAGTGCTTTGAACCGCCGCGACCGCTTTGCCGTCGGCATACAGCGTATAGCTGATAGACTGTGGGCGGGCCGCGGACGTACCGTTACCATCGTTCCACACTTTTTCTACTGTGATTGTTTTGTCTTTGGTCAGCGTATTGGTTACCGCAAGCCCATTTTCGGCCTTGGTATAGCCCAGCGGGGTCGCAGCTTCTTTTACGGTGTAGACGATATTCGTGCCGTCGCTGTTTTTCTGCGGCAAGTTTTCAAATTTGCCAGCCCACTGGTTTTCATTGCCAACCACTGTGCTGGAGGCCGTTAAGGTCAGCGTCTGGCCATCTACCTTCACACCATCCGCATAAAGCTGTAACGTAATGCTGTTGGGGCGTGTGCCATAAAGGTTGCCATCATCTGCCCAGTTTTTGACTGCCGTCACACTTTGGTCTGTTGTAAGGGTGTTGGTGATGTTGTTCCCGCTGTAGCTTGCGCTATAACCCGTCACCGCGGTTTCCTGCACCGCATAAGTAATGGGGTTGCCCGCAAAATCTGCCGACGGCAGGTTTGCCCACTGGTAGCCCCAGTCCGGCCCAGTGACTGTTTTGCTTGCCACCTGCGCCCCGTTTGCCAGCAGATTTACCGTGATGCTGGCCGGGCGGGTATTGTACTGGTCATTGGAGTCCTGCCAGGTTTTTTCGCCGCGCACCGTCACCGTTTTACCACCCAGTGTATTGGTAAGCAGCGCACTGCCAGTGTTGCCGGTAATCGTAACCGCACCGCCGGTGACCGCATAGCCGCTACCCGCAGGCAGTGTTTCTTTTACTACGTAAGTGATGGGGGCGCCGTCTGCGTCATACTTTGCCACCGGGGTAAAGTTCTTTGCCGCCCAGCCCTCGGCTGAGGTAAGCGTCACGGTACCCAGTGCGTTTGCCGCATCGTTTTGCTGCCCGTCACGGTACAGCGCAAGCTGAATAGAAGCAGGGCGCAGTGCAGTATAGCCATCGTCCCCCGCCCACTGCTTTGCCGCGCTGATTGTTGCTTTGTCGCCGATATCGCTGCGGGTATTGGTGATGACAAACCCTGCCGCCGCACTGCCGGTGACTGCTTTGGTATAGCCATTCGGCACCGACTGCTCATCGACGGTATAGGCCCAACTCTCGCCCGTTGCAAGGTCATATCTATCCAGATTTTCAAACGTTACCTGCCAGTTGTTTGCCGCATTGGCAGGCAGTGTTTTTTCAAAAGAGGTGTCGCGCCCTGTGCTGTTTGCACGGTGCAATACCATGGTTACTGCGGTGGGCCGGGTGATACCAGCCGCATTGCCGTCCACCCATACTTTGCTGGCCGACACCGCAACATCATTGGTCTGTTGCAGGCTGTTGGGCACCTTGATGATGGTCTCATTTTCCGTCACCGTAGTGATGATGATTTTGCTGCCGGTCACGGGGAGACCGTTTTCATTGCATTCCACTACTTCAAGGCTGCCGCCATTATCTTTGAGTGTGATGTAGAACGAACCCACGCCGGTATATCCGTCAGGGGCGGTCTCAGTCACACGGTAAATCTGTCCAAAAGTCAGCGCTGAAACAGCGCCGCTGAGATCGTAAACATATTTCGTGCCAGAATCCGCACCAAATAACCCGGTGACCGCATCGACGAACTGGGTCCACAAAGTGGTCTCGCCGTCACGGGGGGCACGGGCTGTCAGCTCTTTTTCACCACTGATGTCCCCGCCGGACACGGTGAACTTTGCCCCGGCAAGCGCATTGCCATAGTTGTCGTACTTTTCAATGCGAACCGTGTCGGCTTCCATTGTTTTTTCGATATCGGTCACTGTAATGGTTTTGTTGCTTGGATTCAGCACAAACCCGCTGACAGCGCCAGTTTGCACTATGGTACCATCCGGCCCCACCTGCACGACATAGCTGCCGGTAATTGCCTTGTACCCCACCGGTGCCACACTTTCGCGCACGGTATAGCTGGTATTGTTTTTTGCTTCAAAAGTATACGAAGCATACCCTGTCGCCGCGCTGCCACTTGCTGAAACCGGGGTCAGCACGACCGCCGCACCAGTACCATCCGTCACGGTAAAGCTTGCCCCACGCACCGGGTTGCCCTGCCGATCGGTTTTGTTGATGGTCACCGTTTCGGTGTGAATTTTGTTTTCAAACAGGTTCGTATAAACCGCATCTTTTTGTGTCACACTACCGGTCACGATGGTGGGGTCGGTAGCATCCTGCTGCGCATCTGTTGCCGCAGTAACTTCATTTAAATCGTAGCCATCGGCCGCAAGCTCTTGTACCTTGTACTCGGTGCCCACCGGCAGGCCCTTGATTGATGCCGTATCACCCTTTTTCAGCGTGATCACACCATCCGCGCCCAGTTGCGTGGAGGTATCGGCATCATTCAAATATACATCGCCAGTATACAGCACATTGTTTTTGCCGTAATCCTCGTTGGTCAGCCATACCTTAAAGGTAAAGGTATCCTCTGCCTGCAACAAATCACCCTGTACTGCCTTTTCAATCTTCAGCGTACCGGTGTCTGCCGTATTGGTAAAGGTGTAAAGCAAACGGCTTTGGTTTGGGTCGCCGGTTTGGTACGCGCCGCTCTCCTTGCCATCCGTCTGCGGTTTTAGCACCTGCTGTGTGATGAGGTCCTGCACCTGATTGCTTGTGTTAAAAAGGTCGGCATTCACTTCCTGCATTTCGACGCTGTTGCCTGCCGCCACATTGAAAGAAGCCGTCTCGCCCGCTTTCAGCGACAGCATCCCATTGGCATCCGTCGTGTAACCCTCTGCACCAACCTTATATTCCAGCCCCGGCGCCACTGCGCCGTTGACCAGCACTTTAAATTGATATTCGGTATCTTCATCCACAATGGCATCATTTAACCCGGTGACCTGTTTGAACAGGTTGGGGTTGCCGGTAAAGGTCAACAGGTTAAAGGTCATTTTGTTGTTGCTTTCGTTTGCACCGCGCTCCATATAATAAATGTTCATCGTGTGCATCGAATAATCTTCCATCGAAAGCCCAAGCGCCGCAAAACTGACCGCATACCCGTAGCCCGCGCGGGGCTTTTGCGAGATGACATTGGCCCAGCCTGGGTGCGCCGATGCATTATAAGGGGCGTGCTGGTAGTAGACCAGCCCATTTGCAAAGTCAACCATACCGCCGTTGGCACCGTGAATACCGCCGATGTCCAGCGTCAATTTGTTGTCGACATAGACCCAAAGGTCATCGTCCCCTGAAAACTCAAATGTCATCGGGGTAGTGCCGTTAATCAAGCCGTCCTTCGGCATCGCAAACTGCACATTGAGGCTCATGCCAAAGTAATAATTTTGCCCTCTGGTACCAAACGGCCAAAAACCGTTTTCTGAATTTGCAAGCATTTCCAGCCGGTTTGTAGAGGTATTGAATTCCACCCCATTGGCACTGGAATCATAGCTGTATTTATTGGTCGTATCATCATAAAAGAAGGGGATGGAAACATTGGACCACACTTTTTTATAAGAGGTTGGCGATGTGCCAAACAAATCCGGCGCACCAACGCGGAACAACCCCTGCGAGAGATCCGTGTTGACAATCCCCCAATAAGGCACATTTGCACCGCCGTCATAATAGTTCATCACATGGGCCCAGCTTGGATTGAATGACCCAAACACAATAGCGGAGCCATTTGTTCCATTAAGCCCCGTGTTCAGCGCGCTGGTATCATTGGTCGCCCACGTGCCGTTGGAATAAGTACCATAGTCGTACAGGTTGCCCGGCAGGTACACCGACGAAATGGTGTTGACCGGAGCGTCGGACCCGCCGCCCGTACCAGTGGTCAGGTAAACTTCTGCCGTACCGGCAGTTTGCCCCCCGCCTGCTTCGATTGCCGTCATGCTCCTCGCAACAAAAGCCGTACCAACTTGGTTGACATCCACCCTGTTGCCATTATATAAAAATTTATCGAACTTATATTTACTGTTATCTTGCAGAGTAAACCCGAGGCGAATATTACCGGGGTTGTTGTTTCTGGCGTAAAACAGGTAGAAACTTTCCCCTATATTGTTGACGTTTTGTTTGACACCATCCACGTACAGGGTGATACCAAGAGAATAGTTCTTGCCGCTGCCGCCGCCAGAAACATATTCCGCGTCATAAGTCAGCTTACCAAAGGTCACGTACTGCGTGCCAACCGGAGCGCTGAGATTTGTGTCACCAGATTTAGTGTCCATCGTCGTCGCAAATGTGCTTAAAAAGCCATTTGGCACGATGGAAAGCAGCATGACCAGCGTCAGGAAAGCACTTAAAAAGCGTTTCTTTGTATTCATCCCCATTGTCCTCCTTTATTTGCCAGAGGTTTGCACCCCACACCACTGTGTGTGATATTGCGTTTACAGCACAACTTGTTCTGCCGGCTGCTCTGTGTTTTTATCCAAAATTTCATCCATCAGTTTAATTAACTCTAACGTGCTGCGAAAATGCCTTGTTTCGTTTTGTTCGGCCCAGGTAACGGTGCCCTGCCAGCTTGCATTTTGCCGAAACTGTACCTGAACTACAAAAGTTGCCTTTTCGCCACGTTTTTCTTTCAACAACTCGTCGCTCATATAGCGCCTCACCTCTCTATCTCTTTTTTGCCTTACCGGCTGTGGTACTTCATGGTGAAAGCTGCGGCAGCAGCACGCCTCCTGCGGGAATGCGAGCCGATTGTAAAACTCTTCCATCCCGCAAAGCAGCTGTAACACACTTTGAAAGTGAACCGGAGACGGCAGAAATGGGTTATACCAGTGCCCACACAACTCCATGTTGCGAGGGGTATCCATGCAGACTAAAATGCGAGTCGCCCCATTTGGGATCAAAATGCTTTTGTGTTCGGCCATGGCCATTTCTGTTGCACCGCCTTTCTGGTTGCTCTGCGGCGGGCCAAAGGATGCAGCTTCGCCTTTTATCACTATTTATACACATTTATTAAATCACGTTTCAGTCACCATACAGTCACCGTTTTCGGTTTTTCGGAAATTTTTTCTTCTTTTTTTTCAGTTATTGCGACTCACCTGAAAAATGTAACAATTATTAGATTAAAAAACGGTTTAAAAGCCACTTTTATGACTTTTAAACCGTTTTCATGGTATCTATGCTTTTGCGCTTACCAATCGTTGATTGGGATCAGCGGCTGCAGATTATTGACAAGTTCCACTTTGCGTGAATGATATAGTTTTTTAAAATTGCGTTCAATGCGCATCAGCACCAGTTGGCCGTCCTCATACGTGATGGGTGTCAGCATCAGCACATACTGGCTTGCGCTGCAACGTGAAAACACATCCCCGCGGCGCAGGCTGCCGGTAATGCAACGGTGCAAGGCCTCCATTGCGCGCTCTAAAAGATCTTTCGGCAGCTCGCACTGATGTTTCACATTTGCGACCCCAAGCAAGGCAAGGTAAATCGAGGACCCTCTGCGCCCGGCAGCACGCGCTTCGATGCGGTACAGGCTTTTAAACACTTCATACTCACAATAAAACGCCCCGGTGATCTCGGCCGGTTCCTCTTTCATCTGTCCCCGCAGCACATCAAGATCAGTACAGCCGGTCTGCACGGTACGTGAAATTTGCTGGTATAAGTCGCGCAGGTTGTCGGACAGGCCAACCCCCATTTCGCGGTAAAACAACTCGCTGATATAATTATAATGCGCCAGTGCCTGCTGTTGGCGCCCCTGCCCCATCAGGCTGATCAAAATATACTTGTGCGGCGTTTCCTCAAAGCGGTCAATACTGACCGCGCGGTGGGCCACCTCGTACATCTCATCATATTTGTGCTGCTTTTCGTATAAATCCAAAAGCTGTGCAACAATTTTAAAATAAAGGCTGTGGTAATGCCGGCTAAGTGGCACCACCCATGCCATAAAATTCGCCGCCGGCAAAAAATCTCCGCCATACAGGTCTGCCGCCTGCCGGTACAATGCGATCTGCTCGTTTTGGGTAAGGCCTGGCTGCGCCGCCTTTTCGCACACCCCTGCAAACTGTTCGGTGTCTACCTCGCACGGCAGGCTGTTGTTCCAGCTGTACGAGCCGGCCGAAAACAAAATCACTTCGCGCGCACCCGGCACCCCGGTTTTTTCAAACAAATTACGGATGCGGTATACCCTGTTTTTTAAGGCGCCCACCGGGTCTCCGGTACCGTCCTCCCACATCGCGTCAATCAGTTCTTCCTGCGTGATGACCTTGTGGCGAAACGCGACGAGGTATTGCAGCAGGTTCCAAATTTGGTTGGAGCGCGTGCTGTCGCCAATCACCGTGTCATTGACCACAACTTGAAATTCACCCAACATCTTAATGTGAATACGTAGAGGCTGCATAACTCTTCCCCATTTCACACACACTTTGCCCGCTTTTCGTCGCCGGGCACCCCAAAAGAATTCAGTAAAAGCATTTACAGTATAACAAAGATGCTTTAAAATGAAAAGAAAAAAACTTTTTTCTTTCTCTGCCGAACTCCGGCCGCCTTTCTGCCGTCTGCAACTTTTTGTGCTGTGCCGGCGCGTTTGCTGTGCCCGGCATTAACCGGTAGGGGCGGCCTTTGCCCTGCTATCCTCATCCACTTTTAAAAAAGGGGGCACCCATGGCGCTAAAACATGCTCGTCACAAACCAAAACATTACCGCCACAAAAAAGTCACAGCGCGCGGCGTGCTTTCCGCCATCTTGCTCTGCACGGGTGCCGCTCTTGTTTTATATTACGTTGTGGTCAATTGGGTGCCCAAATGGTACCGCGAGTTCACCTACTGGCAAAACCTTTCAAATCTCACGGATATGGATATTTCTGAGGCGGATGTCTCACAACTGGACACCTCGCAGGCCGACCCCCTTGCCGGGGACAACTACCCGCGCTACACCTACCCCACCGACCGTTTCTTTTTGTCCAATGAGCGTAAGGCCTACCAAAATGGGGACATGACGCTGCGGGTACCACGCCTTGCCTACGAGGGGGAGGTGCGCAGCGGCACCGCCCAAAGCGTACTGAAATACGGCCCCGGCCTGTACCGTTACAGTGCACTGCCGAGTTACGGCAACCCCAATGTCTGCATTGCGGGCCACCGCGGCGTTTACGGGGCAGAGTTTTACAACATTGACAAGTTTGAAGAGGGCGACAAAATTTACCTTGACTACAACGGATACCGCTTTACTTATGCGTATGTGGAAACCATTGTGGTGCCGCCAAACGACTGGAGCATGATCTACTGCGCCGATTACAGCGCCGTCACCCTGACTAGTTGCCACCCCATGGACACCAGCGCCGACCGCATGTGTGTGCGTGGCAAACTGATTGCGGTAGAAGAACTGCCGAAAGACAGTTCCTCCAGCGGTTAGCCCGTATTGTACGCCAGTTGATTTTTATTCATTTGTTGATATTATATCCTGTTTGAGTTGTTTTTTCTTGCCAAATTAAAATTTTGCGCTAAACTGATAATGACACAACGTCATCCTGTCAATCCAACTGTTTTGACCGCATGGTGCTTTACCAAAATAAAATACCCGCAAAGGGAGGTGGCGTTTGTGCGGGATTGCTTGCGGCGCAGCGCCGCTTTGAGCCTTTGTCTCATTTTTTTTAGCATTTCTCTGGCCGCCTGTGGCAACAGCAACCCGGGCGGCACAACCAGTTTTTCTTCTACGGCGCCGCCGTCCGCAGTGGCACCGCAAGCCACCCTGGCCCCTACCCCCGCACCGACCCCGGTGCCCACACCGGTACGGGATAACACCCCCGTTGTGCTTGAAAACACCGCCCCCGGCAGCGTAACTTACGGCAACAGCGCCGTGACGATTGACGCCAGCAACACCGCCGACGGGTATTTTATGGCCCGGTACGAGGGCAGCAACCAAAAGGTCAAGCTGGTGCTGGACGGCCCGGACGGGCGCCAGTACCGTTTTGATATGAACAACACGTGGCAGGCTTTTCCGCTTGCGGCCGGCAGTGGCAGCTATACGCTTGGCGTGTACGAAAATGTCTACGACACCAGCTACACGCAGGCCTACAGTGTCAGCTTTGATGCCGCAGTGACCGACGAATTCACCGCCTTTTTGCGCCCCAACGAATATGTGGATTACACCGCAGATTCGGTGGCGGTGCAAAAAGGCGCAGAGCTTGCCGAGGGCGCACAAAGCGACCTTGAAGTCGTAGAGCGGGTGTATGATTTTGTGATGGAGCACCTGGCTTACGACTACGATAAAGCCGATAACGTAAAAAGCGGCTACCTGCCAAATGTCGATGATATCATGGCCAGCGGCACCGGCATCTGCTTTGACTATGCTTCGCTGATGGCCACTATGCTGCGCAGCCAGCGCATCCCCACACGGCTGGACATCGGCTGGTCGGGCGATATTTACCACGCATGGGTCAGTGTTTACCTTGCCGAAAGCGGTTGGGTAAACGGGATTATCCAGTTCGACGGCACCGAGTGGAAACGCATGGACCCGACCTTTGCCGACAACGGCAATCAGGAAGACTGGATTATGGAGTATATCGAAAAAGACAGTAATTACAACACACTGCTGGTGTATTGACTGCGACTTGGCAAATTTATAGTTGCACAGGAGGGAACAGGATGGCAAACAACGCGAAGGTACGGCCCCTTTCAAACCGGGAGCTGGCCGCCTTTTGTACCCAGAGCGCGCTGCTGCTGCACTCTGGCATTTCGGCGGCCGAAGGGCTTTCGATGATGATTCAGGACAGCGATGATGCCGACGGGCGCACAATTCTCAGTGAGGCGCTGGCCCGCTGTGAGCTGGGCGAACCGCTGAGCGCGGGCCTTGCGGCCACCGGGGCATTCCCCCAGTATCTGCTGGATATGGCTGCGATTGGTGAAGAGTCGGGCCGCTTAGATGAAGTAATGGAGGCGCTGGCCGCCTATTATGACCGGGAGGAAACGCTGCAAGGCGCTATTCGCAGTGCGGTGCGTTACCCGCTGGTGATGATTGCAATGATGGTGGTGGTGCTGGGTGTCCTGCTGGCCCGGGTGCTGCCGGTGTTCAACGAGGTGTTTTTGCAGCTGGGCGCGCAGCCGGGCGGCATTTCACTTTCCATTTTGCAAATCGGGCAGGCGTTTTCGCGCTATTCCGCCGTGCTGCTGGCCGCCGTGGTGGTGGCAGCACTGTTTGGCCTTTGGTGTGCCTATACCAAAAAGGGCCGCGCTGTTTGGGGCAAACTCTCTGCCGGGCGGGTGCTGGGCAGCCGCAAGCTGGCCGCCACCATTGCCAGCGCACGGTTTGCCAGCGGCATGTCGCTGATGCTGGCCAGCGGCCTTGACACCGACAAAAGCCTTACGATGGTGCGCCGCCTTGTGCAGGACGCCACCGCGCAGAAAAAAATAGACCACTGCCGCAAACTGATGGAAGAGGGGCAAAACTTTGGCGACGCGCTGGTTGCCGCCGGGCTGTTTCGCGGGGTGTATGCCCGCATGCTGACCATTGGGTTTCGCACCGGCAACGCCGATGCCGTGATGCGTCAGCTGGCCGAACATTACCAGGAAGAAGCCGACGCCGCGGTGTCGCGCACTGTATCGATGATTGAGCCGACGCTGGTCGCTGTTTTTTCTATTTTAATTGGGTTTATCCTGCTGTCGGTCATGCTGCCGTTGATGGGCATTATGTCCTCGATTGGCTAAGCTGATCGCAGATAACACCACACGCACAAAGGGGGTGCTTGCATGAGCCGTAACCGCTTTACCAAAGAACAGCGCGACCTTTCGCCGCTGCGTGAACTGCTGCTGCCCATTGCGGCATTTGCAGCCGTGCTACTGCTTTTTTTGCCCGGCCTTGCGTCGGTGGACCACACCGCAAAGGAGGCCGCCCGGCAGGGGCTGGAGGATGCAATTCGCCGCAGTGCGGTACATTGCTATGCGACCGAGGGCAGTTACCCCGCAAGCCTTTCTTACCTGGAAGACCACTACGGCATACAGGTGGACGACAGCCGTTACTTAGTTGATTACGAAGTGTTTGCCAGCAACCTGATGCCCTCAATCACCGTGACTACACGCTGATTTTTTACCGCTGATTTTACTGCAAAGGAGGTGCCGCCATGCGCGAAGCAAGGCGTTCTGCCATTGACATTCTGTTTACGCTGGCATTGTTCTGTGTATTTTGTGCCAGTGCGCTGGCGGTCGTGGTGATCGGTGCCAACGTGTATACCACCACCGCACACAATATGCAGCAGAATTTCAGTACCCGCAGTGCACTGTCTTACCTTGCCGAAAAGCTGCACCAAAGCGATGTGGCAGGCACCGTTTCGCTGGGTGAAGTTGAGGGTACCGAGGCCCTGATCCTCACTGAGGCGCAAGCCGGGGGCAGTTACCACACTTATATTTACAGCTATGACGGCGCCGTGCGCGAGCTGCTGCTGCCGGCCGATGCAACCCCGCAGCTTGCCGCCGGGCAAACGGTGGCAACTGCCAAAGCGCTGGCCTTTGAAGATTTGGGCAGCGGGCTATTACAGGCAACTGTCACCACGACCGACGGGGAGGTACAGCAGGTGCTGCTGGCCCTGCGCAGCGGCCCGGTAGAGGGGAGCGTGAACCCATGAAACAGAAAAGCTCTCGTTCGGCCCTGTTTTTAATGGAACTGATTTTTTCTATTTTGTTTTTTGCGCTTGCCAGCGCGGTCTGTGTGCAGCTATTTGTCAAGGCGCATCTGCTGTCGGTGAGCACGCAAGAACTGAACCACGCCCTTACCAGCGCCCAAAGCGCTGCCGCCTGCTTGCAAGCAAAGCAGGGTGACGCTGCCGCGGCCCTTGGCGTGCTTGGCAGCGAGGGCACTGCCGACACGCTGTACTATAATGCCGATTGGCAGCCTTGCGCCGCGGCAGACGCCGCTTACACGTTACAGCTTTTACCCGCGCAGGCAGAAGAAACCACCAATATTGTCGTTACCAAGCTGGGGGAAACTGCCCCGCTGCTGACGCTGCCGGTGCGCTGCCACACGCCGCTGACAGCAGAATAATAAGCGTTGCATGAAAAGGAGGGAACCCCCATGGCCGCACAAAAACAAAAAGCGTCCGGCAGCGCCGGGCTTGGCGTCGGCGTATCGTCTGTTTTGGTGATTTTTGTGCTGCTGTGCCTTGTCACCTTTGCTGCACTTTCGCTGGCAAGTGCACGCGCCGACCAAAACCTTTCACAAAAAGCGGCACAGCACACCCTCACCTACACCGCGGCATCTAACCGGGCAGAAGCCACCCTGGCACAGGCCGACACCGCCTTGCAGCAATGCTACACGCAAACAGACGGCAAAGCCGCCTACCTTGAAGCCGCCAGTGCGGCACTGGCTTCTTACGGCACCACCCGCACCGAAAATGACACGGTATATCTTGACTATACCGTACCAATCAGCGATACCCAGCGCATCACCGCCAGCTTGCAGGTGCTTTGGCCGGAGGCTGCCGGTGACGGGTTTTATCGCATTACACGCTGGCAGACCGAAAGCACTGGCGAATGGCAGCCGCAGGACGGCCTGCCGGTCTACGGCAGCGGCAGTTCTGCCGTGGGCGCACTGCCCGGCAAACCTTAACAGCACCCTGCCTGAAAGGAGTTTTCATGGATATTACAATACGATTAAAAGAGGCTGTCTCTCGCGGGGTATCCGATATTTTCATCGTCGCCGGGCGGCCACTGGTCTACAAGATCAACGGGGTGCTCACCAATGTGGATGAGACCCGCCTTTTACCACCCGACACCGAGGACTTTGTGCGGCAGATTTACAAACTTGCCGGAGACAGACCAATTGAAAAGCTACTGGAAACCGGAGACGACGACTTTTCTTTGACCGTAAAGGGCATTTCGCGCTTTCGTGTCAGTGCTTATAAACAGCGTTCCAGCCTTGCGGCGGTGGTGCGGGTCATCACGTTTGAGCTGCCAGACCCCGCAAAGCTTCATATCCCCGAACAGGTGCTGCGCCTTGCAGACCGCACGCGTGGCATGGTGCTGGTCACCGGCTCTGCGGGCAGCGGCAAATCAACGACGCTTGCCTGTATGATCGACCGCATCAACTGCGCTAGGGCCGACCATATCATCACACTGGAAGACCCGCTGGAATACCTGCACAGCCACAAAAAAAGCATCGTCAGCCAGCGGGAGACCGGCAGTGACACCGAAAACTACCTTGCCGCACTGCGCGGCGCGCTGCGCCAAAGCCCGGACGTGATTTTGCTGGGCGAAATGCGCGACCACGAGACGATTGCCGTGGCCATGACGGCCGCCGAAACCGGGCATTTGATTTTTTCCAGCCTGCACACAGTGGGTGCGGCCAACACCATCGACCGCATTCTGGATGTGTTTCCGCCCAACCAGCAGCACCAGATTGCCGTACAGCTTGCCATGGTGTTGCAAGCGGTGGTCAGCCAGCAACTGCTGCCCACGGTGGATGGCAATTTAATTCCCGCGTTCGAGATCATGACCGTCAACCCGGCTATTCGCAACATGATTCGCGAAAACAAAATTCATCAGATTGACACGGTGATTGCCTCCTCTGCAAGTGAGGAGATGGTGGCAATGGACGCGAACATTTTAGAATTGTACCGCAACGGCATTATCACCGAGCGCACGGCGCTTACCTATGCCGCCAGCCCCGAACTGCTTGAAAAAAAGCTGCGCCAAAAAGAAACACAGCGGTAATTAAAATCAGGTACCGTTTTTATAAAAACAGGCCCCGCGCAGTAGCGCGGGGCCTGTTTTCTTTTGTTTTCTACTTTACCGGGCCGCTTTTACACGGCATAAATGGTAACGGTGCCCGCCTGGTACACCTGCCGCAGGGAGGCAAGCTGGGTGGTATCCCCCGGGTAATCAGCATCGAATACCAGGTAAGCAATGCCATTTTGCGTGCAAAGCTGTACCACCTGCTGTGGGTCAGTACTTGCGCTGAACAGCGCGGCGTTCGCCTGCGTCCGCTGCGCAAGCAGTTGCTGCGAAATGCCCATGTTGGTCAGGGCATAGGTGTAGCCCTCCATAAACGCCTGCCTGCCACTGTATGCGGTGTACAAATTTGAAATGCCATCACCTTTGCCGGGGGCCGAGTCGGTGCGGTTTGTGGCAAATACACTGCCCTGCGCGGTATTTTCACGCAGCCACTGCATCGCCTGCTCGTCTGCCAGTGTGGCGGCCCACCCTGCAGGCTGCGTGGCCGGGGCCGCATACTGCGCATTGATGGCCACCGCTTTCATGCCAATTGAAATAATCAGCACCACCGTGGTCAGGCAGCCCACCGCACCCAGCACACGCACGGCCCAGCGTGTCACCACATGTTTTTGAAAAGTGGGCAGCGCATCCACCGCAAGTAAATTTAAAAAGAAAATGGAGATCAAAGCAAAATATGCCTGGCTGGAGCTTTGGTGCCAAAATAAATAATATGCCGCAATACCGCCCACCACCGCACCATGCGCCAAAAGGCGCACCGGTGGCAGCCAAAACACCCGCCGCACATCTTTTGCAAGGGTGCCAAAGTATAATACCAGTTGCAGCGGCTGCATAAAAAAGTATTGCACAATGCCGATGAGCAGCAGGCCGAAATAGCTTAGATGCAGCGCGTCTGAAAGGTGCTCCAGCAAACGGAAAGCCGCACTGTCCTGAATGGTTTTCAGGCCAAACACCATACTATTCGACGCGCCGGACGAATAGACCGCGGTATACACCAGCGCAAAAACGCCCAGCACCCCGGCACTCAGCAGCAGTGCCTTGCCGATATGCGGCTTTTGAAACACCAGCACCAACAGCATCACAATGGCAAAGCTGATGGTGACAATGGCGGCTGCCGGCCCTTTTGAAAAGCAGACCAGCACAAACACGCAGATAGTCACAAGCAACGTGCGCAGCGGCACATCAAATTTTGCTTTGGCCATCGTGCCAAACAGCACTAAAAAGCAGCACAAAAATACCAACACTGTGGCCTGCGAATTGATATTGGTGACAAGGTGCAAAAAGTTGGTGTTGCCAAAAGCATCGTACCCGCCGTTGCCAAAGTTTGCAACCGTGGCGACACTGCCGCCAAAAAACAATAAAAAGACAAACAGTGCTGTTTTGCGCTCGCTGCCCTCGTAAAAAAAGCGGCCAAGGGTGCGCAGGGCCAATAACAGCGCGGCAATGGCCAGCGGCCCCGCGTAAAAGGCAATGATGTCATAGGCGTTTAACCCACTGATCAGCGAAAAAATGCCCCACAGCAGCTCGGTGAGATAATGGTAGGTCAGCCGCACCCCCAAAAAGCGAATGTCCTGCGGGGGGAAGCCCAGCACAAACGACTTTGCGTTGCCGATGTTCCACAGCAAATCCTGCGTGGGCAGCACTTCGCCGCTGGCAACACTGGCGGGGTGCGCGTTGGCAAGGCTGATGACGAGCGCAAACAGCAGGCTGAACAGCCCCCAAAGCGCGGCATACCCCAGCGCATATTGGTGCTTTGCCAACTGCCCCAGCGCCGGGCGGTGCAATTTGTGCAAACGGCCGGTACGCCAAAGTATTATGCCCCACACCAGCACCGCTGCGGGGGGCAACGCGGTAAGCAACAGCTTTACCCCAAGGCGGGCACCCACCGCATACAGCACCACCAGTGCCCCGCTGCCCAGCGCAAGGTGCAACAACGTGCGGTAAGGGGCGTTTTGTACTTCGCGCGGCAGCAGCTTTGCCAGCAGCCGCCCGGGCAAATACAGGTAAATAAATACCAACACCGCAAGCAGGGGCAGGCCAAGCGGGTTTGCCCCACTGCGTACAGTGATGATGCCGGTACCCAAAACACCGCACAGCACCGCCACAAGGCAGGCTGCCAGCCACCCTTTTTCGCGTTTTGTCAGGCGCTGTGTCGCCTGCCCCTGCGGTGCCGCTGCCACTACCGGGCGCTCTTCCTCCATGCCAATAAACCCACCTTTTACCCCCGCGCCGCTTTGCGCAGCGGGGTTTTAATTTGCCTTTATCATAGCATGATTACGGCGCTTTGCCCAGCATCTTTTTGGCTTTTTGTGGGGTGTGTTGTGCTTCAGCACATCGCCAGCAGCACCTTGTTCAGCCTGTTTTTATACTCCACTTCCTCTATTTTGCGCACTACCGCCGCATTGGCCGGCGCATCAGGGCTTTCAATGGCCAGCAGGTGGCTGTGGTCATCCACGATTACCTGCCCATAGGCGGGTTCTTCCTTCGTGCAGCAATAACAGGTGCAGGCGGGGGCATCCAGCGTAATGTCCGGCCACAGGGCAACCGCCATGGCCACCGCGTCGGGCAGGTCGACAATTTTTTGCCCGCAGCGGCGCAGGTTAAACTCGCACAGTGTGCGGTTACACTGCACGGCATAGCGCGCCGCTTCGCCGCCGCCTTCCAGCAGCGCCATGTCCGCTTCGTCCCACGCGGCCTGCCCAAAGCACACATCGGTGCCAATCATCGTCAGCGGGATGCCTGCCCCCAGCAACACGGCAAAGCTTTCGGCATCCACATACACGTTAAACTCCGCCACCGGGGTCGTGTTGCCCACGCCAAACCCGGCGCCTGCCATCGACCAGATGTGCTTGACCTGCCGCATGGTCTCCGGCTCTTTTAAAATGGCCAGCGCAATGTTGGTCACCGGGCCAATTGTCACCAGCTCTATTTCGCCGGGGGCCGCGCGCACGGTATCCAAAATATAATCCACCGCATGGCGCCGCTGCGGCTTTTGTTCCGGGTGAATCAGCCCAAGGTCGCCCATACCGTCCTGCCCATGCACATTGACGGCGGTGACAAGGTTGCGGAACAGCGGTTTTGCCGCGCCGGGGTACACCGGTAGCTTTGCCCCCGCCACCTGCACTGTCATCAGCGCGTTGCGGGTTGCTTTGTCCCGCGGCACATTACCGGCAACTGTTGTAATGCCCAGCACCTCCACTTCGCCGCAGCCCAAGGCCAGCAGCAGCGCCACGGCATCGTCGCTGCCGGTGTCGGTGTCAATAATCCATTTTCTCATTTTTTGCACTCTCCTTTTTTTGTCTGCCGCGGCAATGCCTGCGGCAAAAAATGTTGCTGCTGTTATGGTACCCGTGCTATACTCAAAAAAACAGGTCATATGACCCAAAAGGAGCAATTTGTATGCAGCAGGCTTTGCAAATCCCCCTCGGCATTCGCTTTACTGAAAAAAGTTACCGCCGGGGCGAAGTGATGCTGGACCCCTGCGCCGAAAACCAGTTTCTCTACCTGCTGACAAGCGGCGAAGCGACGGTGTATTACCAAACGGAGAATGGCGAGATTTTGGCAATTTACGCCTACCACCCGGTGGATTTTTTTGGCGAGCTGGAACTGCTAAGCGACCGCAAGCTGCCCACGCTGGTGCGCGCACGCACCGACTGCCGCGTCACGCTGGTGCACCGGGACGAAGTACTGCGCTGGCTGAAACAAGATTTTTCGTTTACGCAGCTGGTGCTGCGCCGCCTGTGTGAAAAGGTGGTCGAAGGCTCGGACGAACGCATGCGCCTGTCGCTTTTAACCATTCGCCAGCGTTACCTTTTGGCCATTCGCCGCCACCAGGAGGCGGGCGACCTTGCAAAGCTGACCAAAGCGCAGCTGTGCGAAGAAGTGGGCGCCCCAGTGCGCAGCCTCAACCGCGTGATTGCGCAGTGCAGCGGTGAGGTGCAGTACAAAAAACGCCGGTTTGTGCCACAACCGCTATTGAACGCCACCACAATTTAATTTTTGCTTTTTAGGGCTGGCACTGCACCACAAGCGGTGTTATACTGCTATACAATAATGTTTGCAGCCCCACCCAAAAACACATGGTAAAGGAGCAGGTAAAATGAAAGACCTTGCATGGTACAACGGCAAGACAGCGCCGGTTGAAGAGATGATGATCCCGATGTGTGACCGCAGCACTTTTTTTGGCGACGGCGTTTACGACGCCACCGCCGTCGCAAACGGGGTACCGTTTGCGCTAAAAGAGCACATCGACCGCTTTTGGGCGAGTTTTTCGGCGCTGCGCATCCCGTTTTCGATGAGCAAAGCCGAGCTCGAAGAACTGCTTCTTAGCCTGTGCCGGCAGGTAGAGGGCCCCTGCCAAATCCTTTACTGGCAAACAACGCGCGGCAGCGCACCGCGCAGCCACGCCTTCCCGCCCAGCAGCGTGCCCGCAAACCTTCTTTGCACCGTCAGCCCGTTCAGCATGACACCGCACACCAAGCGGCTGCGCCTGATTACCACCGAGGACACCCGTTACCTGCACTGCAACATCAAAACGCTCAACCTGCTGCCCAACGTGATGGCCGCGCAAAAAGCGGCCGAGGCCGGGTGTGATGAAACGGTGTTTCACCGCGGCGACACGGTGACCGAATGCGCGCACAGCAATTTGATGATTTTGCAAAACGGCACACTGCGCACGATGCCGCTTTGCAACCTGATTTTACCCGGCATCACCCGCGGGCACCTGCTGGGGATTGCAAGGCAAAACGGCATCCCCGTGGCAGAAGAAGCCTTTACGGTGGCAGCGATGATGCAGGCCGACGAGGTGATCGTCACCAGCAGCGGCGCGCTTTGCTGCGCCGCAGACGAAATTGACGGCAAGCCGGTGGGCGGGCGTGCCCCGGCCCTGCTTGCAACCTTGCAACAGGCCTATAACGCACGCTTTTTGCAAGAGACCGGCTTTGCGCTGTAACGTCCCGGTCAGTTTCCAGTTTTTCTTCGCCTAAAGGGTTGCAAAATACGCCGCGGTGGGGTAAACTTGGTAAGGCCGAAAGGCCATCGCCTTAATTTGAAAGGAGGGCAAACAAGTGGACACAGTTGGTCGAAGTACAGGCTTTTGCAGCTTCCCTTCTTTATACCGGCCGCACATCACTGCTGCCGCTGTGTTTGCCCTTGCCTTGCGGGGTGCATAGCGCAGACGTTTGCTGTGCTATGCTGTAATAAATAAGGGTAAACGCAAAAGCCGCCGGCTTTTGCGTTTTTTTGTGCCCCCTGTGGCACTGCGCCTGTATCTTCCTGCCAAAAAAACAAACAGGAGGAACCCCCATGGAACAGCTGAATTTTGAAACACTGCGCGCGCTGCTGGAAGCCCACCAGATGAAAGCACTGCGCGACAGCCTTGCAACAATGAACGAGGTGGACATTGCCCAGTTTTTGGGCGAGCTGACACCGGAACAAGCTATTTTGACCTTTCGCATGCTGCCCAAAGAGACCGCCAGCGAGGTGTTTTCCAACCTCGACAGTGATTTGCAGCAGGTAGTCATCGGCTCGATCACCGATGCCGAGCTGGCCGTGATCGTGGATGATTTGTATGTAGACGATATGGTGGATATGCTGGAAGAGCTGCCTGCCAACATTGTAAAGCGCGTGCTGAAAAACGCCACCCCCAAAACCCGCGCTTTGATCAACCAATTTTTGAACTACCCCGAAAATTCGGCAGGCAGCATTATGACCGCCGAATTTACCGACCTGCGCGCCTCGATGACGGTGGGGCAGGCCATTGAGCACCTGCGCCGCACCGGTGAGGACCGCGAGACGATTTACACCTGCTATGTCATCGACGCCGCCCGCCGCCTAGAGGGCGTTGTGACGGTAAAAGACCTGCTGCTTTCTCCCGATGACATGCTGGTGGCAGACCTGATGGACACCGGCGTGATTTCGATCGGCACGCAGGAGGACCAGGAAGAAGCGGCACAACTGTTCAACAAATACGATTTTCTCAGCCTGCCCGTTGTAGACCATGAGGAGCGTCTCGTTGGTATCATCACCGTAGACGACGCAATGGACGTCATGGAAGAAGAGGCTACCGAGGACTTTGAACGCATGGGCGCTATGATCCCGTCTGAAAAGCCCTACCTGAAAACCGGCGTGCTCAACCTTGCAAAAAACCGTATTGTCTGGCTGCTGGTGCTAATGATCTCCGGCATGCTGACCGGCGGTATTTTGGGCCGGTACGAAGCCGCATTTGCGGCCATGCCCATTCTTGTCACCTTTATCCCCATGCTCACCGACACCGGCGGCAACGCCGGCAGCCAGTCCAGCACACTGGTGATCCGTGGTATTGCGGTACACGAGATCACAATGCACGACTTTTTTGCCGTGCTGTGGAAAGAGGTGCGGGTGGCGGTGCTGGTGGGCGTGGTACTGAGTGCCGTCAACTATGTGCGGTTATTGCTCACCTACCCGGGGCACGAGGTAGTGGCACTGACGGTCGCACTGACGATGTTTTTTACCGTGGTGATTGCCAAGACTATTGGCGGTGTATTGCCGCTGATTGCAAAGGCGTTTCACGCAGACCCCGCCATTATGGCGGCCCCGCTGATCACCACCATTGTAGATGCTCTGTCGCTGATTATTTACTTTAGCATTGCCACCCGCCTGCTGGCAATTTAAGCGGCGGGCCCCTGCAAACAAACTACATCGCTGCGGCCCCGCCGTTATGGCGGGGCCGCAGCTTTTTTGCCCGTCAGGTGACAAAATAAAATATTCCAGCATCTGGTAAACTTTTCAAATTTATCGTATACTGTGCCTTGTAATTACTATTTGGGCACCTGCCATGGAGGAACCTTATGACACCTTTGACAAAAAAGGAATACCGCACAAGAGACGTTTTCCGCCTTTCGGTGCCTATTTTTGTTGAACTTTTATTGCAACTGCTGGTCGGCAATGTGGACCAGATGATGGTCAGCCGCTACTCGCAAAGCGCCGTCGCCGCCATCGGCAACGGCAACCAGCTGATGAACATTGTGATTATTCTGCTGTCGGTGATGGCCAGCGCCACCACGGTGGTACTGTCACAGCGCATCGGGGCAAACGACACCAAGCGCATCACCCAGTTGTGCGCCCTTTCCACACTGGTCATGCTGGTCAATGGGCTGATTGCGACTGGGATTCTGGTGGGTGCCAATCGGCCCATTTTTGCGCTGCTCTCGGTGCCAAGTGACGTGCTGGGCCAGGCCCAGACATACACAATGATCGTCGGGGCGGCCATGATTGTGCAGGGGCTTTACTTCAACTTTGCCTCTATTCTGCGCAGCTATGGCATGGTAAAAGAGGTCATGGGGGTCTCGGCCATCATGAACCTTATCAACATTGCCGGCAACGCGGTGCTGATCAACGGGTATTTCGGCTTCCCCCGCATGGGCGTAGTGGGGGCCGCCATTTCGACCGACCTTTCAAAAGTGATTGGGCTGGTACTGGTGTACCTGCTGTTCCGCGCGCGCACCGGCCTGCGCCCCCATGTGTCAGACCTGCGGCCCTTCCCCACCGACTTGTTACGGCGGCTGCTGAATATTGCGCTGCCGCTGGGTGGTGAAGACCTGTCGTACAACCTGTCGCAAATTACGATTTTTAAATTCGTCAACATGCTGGGCACCGCCGTCATTGCCACCAAGGTTTATGCCAGCATGTTCGCAAACCTTGCGTTTATTTACTCGATTGCCATTGCACAGGCAACCCAAATTGTGGTCAGTTATCTTGTGGGGGCAGGCAATCACCACGCCATCCCGCGGCGGGTATGGTCTACCACGGTACTCTCCATGGCTGTTTCCCTGCTGGTCACCGGGGGGCTGATCGTCTTTGGGGGCCCACTGTTTGGCCTGTTTACCAGCGACCCGGAGATCATTGCGCTGGGCAAGCAAATACTGTTAGTTGAATTTGTGCTGGAAATTGGCCGCAGTATCAACATTGTCATGGTGCGCTGCCTTGTGGCGGTGGGGGATGTCAACTTTCCTGTCAGCCTTGGCATTGTCAGCATGTGGGGCATTTCGGTGCTGGGGGCCTGGCTGCTGGGCATTGAGCTGGGGTATGGCCTTGTGGGCATCTGGTGGGCCATGGCGGCAGACGAATGCCTGCGCGGCGTGGTGTTTATCATCCGTTTTGCGCGCGGCCCGTGGAAGAAAAAGCTGTCAAAGCTGTCAATGGAATAGGCGACGCCCCCTATTTTACAGGGGGCGTCGGCAAGCCCCTAAAAGTGCCCGCGCCTAAAAAATGCGGTTTTTCAGCCTTTGGGTTTTCACTTATTTCTTCCAAAATAAAACTATTTTTATACAAAACAGGGCCGCACCCGTGGGTGCGGCCCTGCGTTTTTATGTTTTGTTAATCTGCGGGGTGGGCAAACTCTGCCACCAGTTGCTGCAAAATGGCAACGCAGATGTCCATGTCCTCTGCGGTGATATGCTCTGACGGGCCGTGAAACGCATACCCGCCGGTGCCAAGGTTGGGGCAGGGCAGGCCGCGGTAAGACAGTATCGACCCGTCGGTGCCGCCGCGCACCGGCTGCACCACCGGCACCAGCCCCACGGCTTCAACGGCGCGCCGGGCGCGCTCGACCAGGTAAAAGCAGGGGCGTATTTTTTCGGCCATATTGTAATACGTGTCCGACAGGTGCAGTGTCACCGTGCCCTCGCCGTATTTTTCATTCATCCATGCTGCGGCGCGCTGCACCATGCGCTTGCGCGTTTCAAATACCGCGCTGTCGTGGTCGCGCACAATGTAAAACAGCTCGGCCTGCGCCACGTTGCCGCTCATGCGGTCAAGGTGATAAAAGCCCTCATACCCCTCGGTGTTGGCCGGGGTCTCGGCGGGCAGCAGCGACGTAAACTCCATGCCAAGCAGCAGTGCGTTTTTCATCACGCCCTTTGCCGTGCCGGGGTGTACCGAAACACCGTGTATCGTCACTTCGGCCGCTGCCGCGTTAAAGGTCTCGTACTCCAGTTCCCCCGCCGGGCCACCGTCCACCGTATAAGCGATCTTGGCCCCAAAGCCCTCAATGTCAAACCCGTGGGCCCCGCGGCCCACCTCTTCATCGGGGGTAAATGCCACGCAGATCTTGCCGTGCGGGATGTTCTGTGTAAGCAACTCTTCTGCCAGTGTCATGATCTCGGCAATGCCGGCCTTGTCATCCGCCCCCAGCAGCGTGGTGCCGTCGGTCGTGATCAGCGTTTTGCCCGCCATCGCCGAAAGCTCGGGGAAATTTGCGGGCGAAAGTACCGCCCCACTGCCGGCGAGTTTTACCGGGCCGCCGTCGTACTGCTCAATTACCTGCGGCTTGACGCCAATGCCGCAAAACGCGGGCGCAGTATCCATATGGGCAAGCAAGCCCAAAGTTTCCACTTCTTCAAGGCCCGGTGTGGCAGGCAATTCCCCATAGACATAACAGCCGTCTTGCAGCCGCACATTCTGGATGCCCAGTTGCACCATTTCTTCTTGTAACAGCCGCGCAAGGTCCCACTGCCTCTCGCTGGTGGGGGCGCTGGTGCTGCCCTCGGTACTGTCGGTCGCCACGGTCACATACCGCAGCAGACGTTCTGCCGCTTTCATCTTGTTTGTTCTCCTCTCGCTATGCGATTACTCTTTATCCTCGGCTGGCGCGGCGCCCGTCTCGGGCGCAAATTTTTCTATCTTCAGCCGCTCAATGCAGCGCTGATTTGCCGCCAAAATGGTGCACACCCATCCCTTTGTTTTCAGCGGGATCACTTCGCCCTGCGCCGGGATGCGCCCAAGCATGTTCGTAATAAACCCGTTGAGCGTGTCGGAATCATCGTTGTCAAAAAAATCATTGCCCAAAACGCGTTCCACTTCTTCTACTTCCAATTCGCCATCCAGCATCCAACTGGTGGGCGAAAGCTGCACAATGCCGTTTTCTTCCTCGTCGTCATGCTCGTCGTCCATCTCACCGACAATCGACTCCAGCAGGTCCTCCATCGTCACAATACCCTCGGTGCCGCCGTACTCATCCACCACCACCGCCATGCGCTGGCGGCTCTCTTTAAACTGGTGCAACAGCACGCTGCACCGCATGGTTTCGGGCACATATAGCACCGGGCGCATCAAATCATTCACGGTTTTGGCCACTTCGCCGGTTTGCAGCAAATCGGGGATGATGTCTTTGACATACACGATACCCACAATGTTATCAAGGCTGCCCTCGTACACCGGCAGGCGAGAAAAGCGCTCTTCTTTTTGCATCTGCAACAGCTCTGCCAATGACGCGCCGTGCTCAATGCCCACGATCTCGGTGCGGTGGGTCATGACCTCACTGACATGCAGGTCGTCAAATTCAAAGATATTCTGGATCATGACCCGCTCGTGCGGCTCAATGGCGCCGGAGTCCTCCCCCGCTTCCACCATCATCAAAATATCCTCTTCATCCACCGGCTCTTCGTCGCTGGAAGCGCCAATGCCAAACAGCCGCAGCACCAAATTGGTGGAAAAGGCCAAAAACTTGACGAACGGGCGGCACACGCGGTAAACGCCCCAAACAACGCCCACCACTTTCAGCGCGGTGGCATCGGGGTCTTTTAGCGCAATGCGCTTAGGCACCAGTTCACCTAAAATCAGCGTAAAATACGAAATGACAATCGTAATGACCACCAGCACGATGCTGCGCAGCACACCCGCGGGCAACGGCAAAAAAACCAGCAGCTTTGTCACCGGGTCGGCAAAATTATCCGCGGCGACCGCCGAGTTTAAAAAGCCCGACAGCGTAACGCCGATTTGAATCGTTGCCAAAAAGTCGGATGGGGATTCAGTGATGGTCACCAGCCGCTTTGCGGCCCCATCCCCCGCCTCCGCCAGTTTGCGAATTTTAGGGTTGTTGATCGACACGATCGCCATTTCGCTCATTGCAAAATAAGCGTTCACGCCAATCAGCGCGAAAATGAGCAGTATACTGGGCCAAACGTCCATATTGTATTTCTTAACCTCTTTCTTTTTAGCCGGCAAAAAAACGCCGCCTGTAAAATGTACCTATAATATTAAAATGTTACCAAATGCAGGTCTGCCGCGTCAAGCAATGCGCGGTGCGCTGCGGGTACGGTGTGCCGCGCTCTGCCGCCCAAGCGGGCCCACAGAGTTCTTTTTTTCATCATTCTGCGTAAATGCGCCCCATTTTGCCCTTTTTGGCGCTTTTCTGTGTCTAACCCTCCCAAATTATGCAAATGGGGCTGATAAGGGCCTAAGAAAAACTTTAAATGACCGGGCACTTATGCTATACTGAACAAGGTTATTGCTTGATTGCATCCTTGTAAAAAAATAAAATGAATATGTACGCTTTGGGCACCGCGTGGCGCCTAAAACGCGGAAGGGGAACCATCTTTTATGAACAGTATCTTTGGCGGTAAAACCTTGCTGATCACCGGGGGCACCGGCAGCTTTGGCAACACGGTGCTCAAACATTTTCTTTCCACCGAAATTGGTGAAATTCGCATCTTTTCGCGGGATGAAAAGAAGCAGGACGATATGCGCCACGAATACCAGCTGCGCTACCCAGAGCTTTCCAATAAACTAAAATTTTACATTGGGGATGTGCGCAACCGCGACAGCATCCATTCGGCTATTGGCGGAGTGGACTTTATTTTTCACGCCGCGGCGCTGAAACAGGTACCAAGCTGCGAGTTTTTCCCCATGGAGGCGGTGCGCACCAACATTGTGGGCACCGACAACCTGCTGGCAGAGGCCATTGAGGCCGGTGTCAAAAAAGTGGTTTGCCTTTCTACCGATAAAGCTGCGTACCCCATCAACGCAATGGGCATTTCAAAAGCCATGATGGAAAAGGTCATTGGCGCGCGGGCGCGCACTGTGAAAGCAGAAAAAACAACCATCTGCTGCACCCGTTACGGCAACGTGATGGCCAGCCGCGGCAGCGTAATCCCGCTGTTCATCGACCAGATCCGCGCGGGCAAGCCCATCACCGTGACAAACCCCGGCATGACCCGGTTTTTAATGAGCCTTGACGAAGCGGTCAAACTTGTGGTGTTTGCATTTGAGCACGCCGACCCGGGCGATCTGTTTGTGCAAAAAAGCCCGGCTTCCACCATTGGCGTGTTGGCCGAGGCAGTGCAGCAGCTGTTTGGCAACACCGGTGTGCGGGTGATCGGTGACCGGCACGGCGAAAAATTGTACGAAACACTGCTGACCAGTGAAGAGCGCATGCACGCCGTGGACCTTGGCGGGTACTTTAAAGTATCTGCCGACACGCGCGACTTAAACTATGACAAATACTTTGTAGAGGGCACGCTGCCGCAGGACAGCCTCGATGCCTACACCAGCCACAACACCCAGCGGCTGGACGTGCAGGGTGTGGTAGACAAGCTAATGGAGCTTGACTACATTAAAGAAGAACTTGCAAAGGAGTGACCCCCGCATGGAAAAAGACGCAGCCATTCTTGTAACGGGCGCGGCGGGCTTTGTGGGGCGCAACCTGCTGTTTGCGCTGCAAAACCGGGGGTATACCCGCGTGTTTGCGTACGACCGCGACAGCACCCAAAGCGAGCTGGAAACGTGGTGCGGCAGTGCCCGGTTTGTATTTCACCTCGCCGGTGTCAACCGCCCCAAAGACCCCAAAGAGTTTTACGACGGCAATAGCGACCTGACAGCCCAGCTGTGCCGCCTTTTGGCCGCTGCTGGCGGGCAGTGCCCGGTGCTGATGACCAGCAGCACGCAGGCGGCGAGTGACAACGACTACGGCAAAAGCAAAGCGCTGGCCGAAAACGCACTGCTTGCCTACGGCAAAGACACCGGCGCGCCGGTACACCTCACCCGCATGCCCGGCGTGTTTGGCAAGTGGTGCCGCCCGGGCTACAACAGCGTTGTGGCCACCTTTTGCCACAACATAGCAAACGATTTGCCGGTTTCGATTCGCGATGAAAGCTTTTCACTGCCGCTCGTGTATATCGACGACGTCATCGATTGCCTGATTGGCGCGATGGAGGGGCACACGGTGCCCGACACGCAAAACCCCGGCTATTTTGCCGTTCACCCGGTTTACGAAATCACACTGGGCGAGCTGGCAACTACGCTGCGCGGCTTCCGTGACAGCCGCACCACGCTAACTGTGCCGCATCAGGGTGACGCGCTGACCAAAAAGCTGTACAGCGCCTACCTTTCGTACTTAGAGCCAGCCCATGGCTTTTCGTACCCGCTTGCCATGCACACCGATGCGCGCGGCAGCTTTACCGAGTTTTTGCGCACCCCCGAGCGCGGGCAGGTCAGCATTAACATCAGCAAGCCCGGCATTGTCAAGGGCAACCACTGGCACGATTCGAAAAACGAAAAGTTTTTGGTCGTGCAGGGCCGCGGTATCATCCGCTTTCGGCGGCCGGACAGTGACGAGATTTTCAGCTACCACGTCACCGGCGACAAACTGGAGGTCGTAGACATCCCCACCGGCTACACCCACAACATTGAAAACGAGGGCGATACCGACCTTGTGACTGTGATGTGGGCAAATGAGTGCTTTGACCCCGAACACCCCGACACCTGGTTTTTACCGGTGCAGGAATGATGCCAAAACTGGAGGCGTTTCATGCGTAAATTAAAGCTTATGACCATTGTGGGCACCCGGCCGGAGATCATTCGGCTGTCGGAGGTCATCAAATGCTGCGACCGCTATTTTGACCACCTGCTGGTGCACACCGGGCAAAATTACGACTACCGGCTGAACGGTATTTTTTTTGAGGACCTTGGCCTGCGCCAGCCGGACTATTACCTTGACTGTGTGGGCAAAGACCTTGGCGAGACGATGGGCGGCATTATTGCCAAAAGCTACGAGGTGCTGGTAAAAGAGCGTCCGGACGCCGTTTTGCTGCTGGGCGACACCAACTCGGCGCTGTCTGCCATCAGCGCAAAACGGCTCAAAATTCCCATTTTCCACATGGAAGCCGGCAACCGCTGCTGGGACTGGAACGTCTCGGAGATGATCAACCGCAAAATCGTGGACCATATCAGCGATATCAACATGCCTTACACCGAGCACTCGCGCCGCTACCTGCTGGCAGAGGGCATTGACGGCAAAACGATTTTTGTCACCGGCAGCCCGATGCGCGAAGTGCTGGCAGCCCATGCTGAAGCCATTGAGCAGAGCAAGGTGCTGGAGGAGCTATCCCTCACGCCGAACGGGTATATTCTGCTTTCGGCCCACCGCGAAGAGAATATCGACAACGAAGAGCACTTTTTGTCGCTGATGAACGCGGTGAACCGCATTGCCGAAAACACCGGCATGCCGGTGATCTACTCGTGCCACCCGCGCAGCAAAAAGTTTATTGAGGCGCGGCAGTTCAAGTTTCACCCGCTGGTGCGCGAATTACAGCCCTTTGGCTTTTTAGACTACAACAAGCTGCAAAAGAACGCCTACTGCGTGCTGTCGGACTCCGGTACCTTGTCGGAGGAAAGCGCAATGCTGGGCTTTGCGGGCGTGCTGATCCGCACGTCTACCGAGCGGCCGGAGGTACTGGACAAAGGCAGCGTGGTGATTGGCGGCATCAAGGGCGACGATGTGGAACAGGCCATGTTGCTGGCGGTCGCGATGCGCGACGCGGGCGAGCCTGCCGTGATGGCAGCGGACTACGCCGACACCAATGTGTCGGTGAAAGTGGTCAAGCTGATTGAAAGCTACACAAAAATCGTCAATGAGACCGTTTGGCTGAAACACTGACCATCGCCCCTGCCGGGGCAATATTTTCCGATCGGGGGTGCCTTGTTGGCAAAGCGAATTTTGGTCGTCAGCCAGCACTACTGGCCCGAAACCTTTCGCAGCACCGATGTGTGCGAGGGGCTTGCCGCGCTGGGGTACGAGGTTGACGTGCTATGCGGGCTGCCAAATTACCCCAAGGGCGAACTGCTGCCGGGGTACGGTTTTTTTAAAAAGCGGCGCCAGCGGCAAAACGGGGTCGAAATTTTCCGTGCGTGGGAGGTGCCTCGCCGCGGCAATACCAACCTGCGCATTTTTCTCAATTATATCTCGTTCCCGTTTTTTGCGGTGTTTGACCTTCTGCGGCTGGCGGGGCGCCGGTATGACGCGGTGTTTTGCTACGAGACCAGCCCGGTGTTGATGGCGTTCCCCGCGCTGGTGTACGGCAAGCTGCACCGGGTGCCTACCAGCATCTACGTGCTGGATTTGTGGCCCGAAAACCTGTATTCTATTTTAGACGTGCAAAACAAGCTGCTGCGGCGCATTGCCGCCGGGGTGTCGCTGTGGCACTACAAAACGGCCGACCGGCTGATCGCCATGTCCCCCGCGCTGGGGCAGCGGCTGCGCGAGCGCACCGGCAAGGGCGAATACGCGGTGGCGGTCATCCCGCAGTATTGCGAAGAGCTTTATTTACAGGATGTAGAGGACGAAGCACTGCGCCGGCGTTTTGCAGGCAAGTTTAACGTGGTGTTCGCGGGCAATTTTTCCCCCGCGCAGGCGCTGGATAATTTAGTCGATGTGGCGCTGCGGCTGAAAGCCGCGGGCGAAGAGGGCATCCGCTTTGTGCTGGTGGGCGACGGCATGAGCCGCGAAGCGCTGCTGGCGCGCATTGAGCGCGAGGGCGTTGGCGATTATTTCAGCTGGGAGGGCCCGCACCCGATGCAGGACATCCCCCGCTACCACACGATGGCCGACGCGCTGGTTGCCTGCCTTGCCAAAAGCGAGGATATCGGCCTGACCATCCCTGCTAAAATCACCAGTTATTGCGCCGCGGGGCGCCCGGTGCTGGCCTCGATGGACGGCGAGGGCGCGCGGGTGATCGAAGAAGCCCGCTGCGGCTTTGCCAGCCCCGCCGGCGACATTGACGCGCTGACCGCAAACCTGCTTTTGCTGACCCACATGCCCCACGCCGAGCGCAACGAAATGGGCCAGCGCGGGCGCGCGTACAACAATGCAAAGTTTAACCGGGGCCAATTGCTGCGGCAACTGGCCGGGTTTTTACTGGGGCAAGACGACAAACCCCTGTAACGGCAGCGTGTGTGCTGCCACCCCTTATTGTTCAACAAAAACGGAGGTGCCATCCGCCCTTGAAAACACTCGTCATCATTCCCTGCTATAACGAGGAAGAAAATCTCGTGCAGGTCGTCACGCGGCTGAAAGCCGCCTGCCCGGCAGTCGATTATCTGATTGTCAACGACTGCTCTACCGACCGCAGCCGCGAAATCTGCGAGGAAAACGGGTACAACTACATTTCTTTGCCGGTCAACCTTGGCATTGGCGGCGGGGTTCAAAGCGGGTACCTGTTTGCGGTAGAGCGCGGTTATGACATCACCGTGCAGATAGACGGCGACGGCCAGCACGACCCCTCCTATCTTGCCGAACTGCTAAAGCCGATTGAGCAAGGCGAACTGGACATGGCCATCGGCAGCCGTTTTATCACAAAAGAGGGGTTTCAAACCAGCGCCCTGCGGCGGTTTGGCATTAACATCATCAGCTTTTTCATCCGCCTGCTCACCGGCAAGCACGTCAAAGACACGACCAGCGGGTTTCGCGCCTGCAACCGCGAAATGACCGAATTTTTTGCCCGGCATTACGCACAGGACTACCCAGAGCCGGAGGCAATTGTCGCGGCGCTTTCTGCCGGGTACCGCGTGGGCGAAGTACCGGTGGTCATGGCCGAGCGCATGGGCGGTACGTCCAGCATCCACTCATTTAAATCGATTTATTATATGGTCAAGGTTTGCCTTGCACTCATCGTTTACCGTCTCAGTTTTTCAAAACGTGACCGGCTGCGGTGACCGGTGCCGTACCAAATTTTACTTTGGGGTGATTGGATCATGGAAATGGAACTAAACTTTCGCATCGCGCTGATCGTGGGGGTGCTGCTTTACCTTGGCATTATTTTTTATCTGCTGAAAAAGCAGCGCCTTGGCGTGCAATACGCCATCATCTGGTTGCTCAGCGGTGCGGTGCTGCTGTTGTTCGCGCTGTTCCCGTATATTGTTTTGGTGATGGGCGATATTTTAAAGGTGCTCAACCCGGTCAACTTTGTTTTTCTGGTCATACTGGCCTTTGTCATGCTGATTTTGCTGTCGCTTTCGGCGGTCGTCAGTGGGTTTGCCGTAAAAATCAAAGCGCTGACGCAAAACGCCGCACTGCTAGAGCGCCGTATCCGCGAGCTGGAGACCCAGCTTGCCGATACCCAAAAAAGGGACGATGACCCGCAGGACAAAACGGTATGCTAACCGCTTTGAAACAAATGAAAGACCTGAGGTTTTGGAATGATGCAAACAGCAGTTCGTTATGCGGATGAATTGTGGCTTTTTTTAAGGCAGGAAATTTTTACACCAGCCCCCACCGCCACGGCGATTGGGGGCTGGTTTTGGGCGCAACTGCAAAAAGGCATGAGCTTTACCTCACTTGCCTTTTTGTTGTTTTTCCCGCTTTGCCTTTTGCTGTATTACGCCATACCAAAGCGCGTACAAAACGGCTGGCTGCTTTTGTGCAGCTACTTCTTTTACTACTTTGCCACCACCAGCGGTGGCAAAGCCCACCCAGAGGCTTTGGCGGTGCTGGCGGGTTTGACCCTTGTCACCTACCTTACCGCACTAGGTATTGACCATTTGCAGCGCAAGTCGCTGCGCGTGCTATTGCTGATGACTGGCATTGTGGCCCACATTGGCGTGCTGTGCTATGTCAAATACACCGGGTTTTTCTTATCACTGCTCAATAGCTGGTTTTCACTGCGGCTTACCTTGCAACCGGCATTTGAAACCGTGTGGATGGTGGGCCTGAGTTTTTACACGCTGATTGCCGTGGGCTATTTGACCGACGTGTACCGGCAGAACAGCCCGGCGGAGAAAAACCCCATCAAATGTGCGCTGTTTTTGTCCTTTTTCCCGCAGGTGGTATCCGGCCCAATTGCACGCACCGACAACCTGTTGCACCAGATGAACCACGCGCACCGGTTTAACTACGACGGCGTGCGCGAGGGGCTGCGCGAAATGCTGTGGGGCTTTTTTAAAAAAATGGTCATCAGCGAAAATGCTGCGGCTATTTTAAAATTTGCTTTCAGCGACCCCGGCAAGTACAACGGGTTTCAACTGGTGTTCTCCGCACTGCTGTACGCGGTGCAGCTGTATGCCGATTTTTCGGGCTATTCCAACATTGCCATCGGCGCGGCGCGCTGCCTTGGGTTCCAACTTCCCGCAAACTTTCACCGCCCTTATGGCGCGCGGTCGATCGGCGAATTTTGGGACCGCTGGCATATTTCGCTCTCGCACTGGCTGCGCGACTATGTGTATATCCCCCTCGGCGGCAGCCGGTGTAATTTGGCCCGCACCTGCCTCAATATCTTTTTGGTGTTCTTCGTCAGCGGCCTGTGGCACGGCGCGGGGCTGACCTTTGTCGTGTGGGGCGCGCTGCACGGGCTGTACAACCTGCTTTCCAGGTTGACCCGCACCCCCCGCAGCTGGGTTACAAACAAGTTGCGGCTGGCCAAAATACCGCTGATACACGGATTTTTTCAGCGGCTTTACACCTTTTTCATCGTCAGCTTTGCGTGGGTGTTTTTCCGCTCTGACAGCCTGCAAAATGCCCTGCTGTTTTTATCCCGCGTGCCGGTGGCCTTTGGTACGACAATGTTTGATGCCACCGCGTGCATGAAAGCGCTGAATGACATTGGCTTTAACGCCAACAACGGCATTGCGCTGCTGGCGTGTATTGCAGGCATGTTTTTGCTGGAAGCCGCACAGCGCCGTCGCCCGCTGCCGGAAAGCTTTGGCAAGGTGCCGCCCTTGCTGCGCTGGGCGGGCTATTACGTGCTGCTGCTATGCATTTTGCTGTTTGGCGTGTTTGATTCCACCCCGTTTATCTACGGCCAATTTTAACAGCCAACGCCGGTTTTATGCGGTATTGGCTTACCCTGATACAACACAAAGGCCTTGCGCAGTTTGCGCAAGGCCTTTGTTATTCTGCCGTTATTTACTCACCACTGTGCCGTCTGCCAGCGTAATGGTGTAGCCGTTGAAATTAATGGTGCCGTTGTTCGTCAGTGTGGTCACCGTGCAGTTGCCAGTCAGGTTCCATGTGGCACCCGCATCAACCGTCACAACTGCGTTATCGCTAACTGCCGTGCCGCCCGCTTCGTTTTCCACAATGTTCAGCGACCCGTTGAAAACGGCCCCGCTTGCCAGCTTAAATTGCAATGTTGAAATAGTGTCTACCGTGATATCCCCCGCCAGGGTCATATCCGCCGCGGTAAAGGCCACCTGTGCGCCATTCGCGCCAGCAGTGCCCCAGCCCCTGCTGGAAGAGTTACCCGCCACAGTGAGCAGGTTGTTATTGGCCAGCGTCAGGGCGACGTCACTCAGCGAAATCACCGCGTCGGTGTTGGTGACGTAGAACATATCCCCGCTGTTTGCAATAATACTGCCGCCCGTCATTTGAAAGGACGAAGTGCCCTCGCTGGCATCACCGGACATCGACTGGTACAGCATGATGTTGTGCAGGTTTTCGCTGCCATCCCCCTGATAGGTACCGGTCATGTTGCCGGTGAGGTCACTGTTTTCAAGTGTCACCGAGTTTTTGCCTTCCACAACGACCGCCTCTGAATTCGTCGCGGTCAATGTGGCGTTTTTGACCGCAATGTCTGCGGTGGAGTAGATGGCGGGTGAACCGGTGCCCGCAGTGGCATAGCTGCCGCCGTCTACCACCACGGTACCGCCATCCCGGTCAGAGCGGATGGCCGCAGCAGAATTGCCCGCAGTGGTCACCGTGAGGTTGTTTGCGTAAGTAGTGCCGCCGCCGGTAGTTTGAATACCACCGGAATTATTGCCCGTGGTGTTGATGGTGGAATCAGCGACCGTCACCACCGTACCGGTGCCGTAACTGAACACCCCATTGCCATTTGCTACCGAAGAGGTGATTGTCGCGTTGCTAAGCGTTACATTGGCACCATTGGTTGCAAGCAATGCGGCGTTTTGGCCATAAAAATCGCCGTCTTCGGTATTGGACGACGCGCCGTCCGACTTATCGACAGTAACGCCATCCAGTGTCACTGTGGCGCCGTCTATGCGCAGTGCGTTTTCGTCGTCTCCCGTTGAGGTGTATGTTTTCGCCCGTATAGCTGCCATCTTCACGGATGGTCGTTGCCGCCGTGCCCTGTGTCACCTCACCCGAACCGCCAAACCCACTGCCCGCAGTATTGGCAGCACTGTTTAAATTTTTAATGGTCACTGCTGTCACCGCGTTGTTTTGCCCAATGGTCAGCACCAGCACATCGCCCACCGCAATGTCTGCCACCGCAGAGGCGGTGCTGTCCACTTCACTGGTAATGGTCGCATCCGCAAAGTCAAAGGTCGCGGTTGTATCGCCCGCTGTGAATTTGGTGCTGCCACCTGGGGCCGCACCTTCCGGCGGGGTACCGCCGGGGGCCTCGCCACTGGGCGGGGTGCCACTCGGGGCCTGTGGCGCCGTTTCCCCTGTGCTTTCTGCCGGGGTTTGCGTCTCACTCTGGCTGCTAGTACTGCTGTCACTGCCTTGCGCCGGCGCGGCAGCGCCGGTATCCCCTGCCGGCGCCTCCGGCACTTCGTTTTCAGTCAGCTCGCCAAGCTGCAATGTCACCTTTGTGCCGTCCATAGCAGTCACTTCGCCGGTTTGTGTAGAATTGCTGTAATCTGCCGCTGTGTTGGACACCCCTGATGCTCCGCAACTGGTAAACACAAAAAGCAGCGCGGCTGCCAGCAGTGCAGAAAATAACTTTTTCATCCAACCATCCCTTTCTGAAAAGCCATCTCCGGGGGGTTGCTGAAAGATGGCTGTATTCTGCTTTTATTATGCCGACCATCTTTGTGAAATTTGTCAACTACTCGTGAAAAACGAGTGTGAAACCTAAGGTGCCCCTGTCTATTTTCCCTCTGAAAATTAACACAGCCCCCCGGCAAAGCCGGGAGGCTGTGTACTGTTGTTTTTTAAACGATCTGATTTGCAGACGTACCTTTTTCCACAAACTCTTTCAGCGACTCAAGCACGATGCGAATTTGGTCATCGATTGCCTGATCGGTATAAAAGGCAAAATGCCCGGTAAGGATGACGTTCTGCATCGCCTCCAGCACCGCGCGTTCACGGCAGACAATGATGTCGTTGCGGTGGTCCGCAAAGGTGTACGAATACTCGCCTTCAATGACATCCAGCCCGGCAGCACCGATCTTGCCGCTTTCCAGCCCGTCGATCAGGGCTGCGTTGTCCACCAGTTCGCCGCGGGCGGTGTTAATGATGACAACGCCATCTTTCATTTTGGCAATGCTTTCGGCATTGACCATATGGTAGCTGGACTCTTGCAGCGGCGCGTGCAGTGTGATGACGTCGGCACGTGCAAACAGCTCGTCCAACTCGACATACTCCACCTTATCGCGCAGCGCGTCATTGGGGTACAGGTCGTAAGCGATGAATTTGGGGCCAAAGCCGCTGAGGTCCTCCATCACGGTGCGGCCAATGCGCCCGGTGCCCACAATGCCGACCGTGAGGTTGTGCAGCTCGCGGCCCTGAATGCCGCGGAAGTCATAGTCCTGCGCGGCGGCGCGGCGCTCGATTACCTTGTAACGGCGCAGCAGCATCAAAATCAGCATTGCCGCATAGTCTGCCACACTGTGGGGGCTGTACGGCGCGTTGGAAAATTTAATACCAAATTCTTTGCAGGCAGCAAGGTCAACATTGTTAAAGCCGATGCTGCGGCTGGCAATGTATTTGACCCCGATTTCAGATAAACGGCGCAGGTTTTCGCGGTCAAGTTTTGCCATTGCGGTAACCGCAATCGCCTCGTACCCCCGCGCTTTTTCGAGATTGTCGTCGTTCAGGTTTCCCCGCAGGTATTCCACCTCGACGCCAATCTCCTTGGTAAATCGCTCAAAGCCCTGCTCTTCATCAAACCGATAACCATATGCCAATACTTTCATGTTCACGTTACTCCCTCTGCTTTGATTTAGCCCCTGGCGCCGCCACCCTTCCCGCAGGCGGCCGCAACCATGCGGCCCGGGGCGTCAGAGGAAAATGGAGCGGCAAAGCGACGTTTCGCCTTGCCACCCCATTGTGACGTTATTATTATACCCCGAGGCCCCCCGGCACGTCAATAAAATGTCTTTGTATGGGTAAAATTCCCATTTTCGATGCTGTTGTGACATCACCGGCCGGTATGTTGTCATTTGCGCTGTGGCACCCCGGGTTTTTAAAAGCAATCACCACAAATACCATCAGCGCCAATAACAAAGCATGCAACTTTTATCAGCGCGCAAAGCAAGGGGCTGCCCGCAAACGCCGGTGCATCATCAGGTCGTTTGCCCCTGGCATAAAAGTGCCGCAATATCGCCCGCCCAGCCGGTGATGATTTGTGTGTTCTGCTCCAGCTTCTGCTTGTCCTTTTCGTACCCTTTTAGCAGCGCCAGCTGGTGCTGCCAATACGCTTGCAGCTTTTCTAAAAATTGCCGATCCGCTAAGCCCATCCCTTCGCCTGCCGCAAGCCGGCCACTGATCTGGTGTAACTGCTGCACCGCCTGCTCGGCGGATAGGGCCATCATTTTTTTAAAATCGCGCAGCACCCACTGGCGCTCAAACACATTCATTTTTTGCCAGCCCGCATACTGCTCTTCCAGTGTGGCCTGTACCCGCGCAAGCAGGCGCTGTTGCTCTTTGCTATCCCCCTGCACCACCTGCGCTGTTTGTGGCTCCGGTGCCAGCGCACCGCAATCCATCAGCACCTGAATACAGCCGATCTCCTGCCCGTGGTAGCGCGGCGCAAATGCGGCAGAAAGCGCAAACCCCCAGCCGGCCTGCTCAGCATCTAAAATGTGCTGGCTGTTCATGCGGTAAAATTCGTCGGTCGTCATGCCCATGTTTTTGGCGACTATCTCAATGGTGCTCATGGCGGTTTGCGTCTTTACCAGCCCCGGGCCCACGGTATAGGTCAATACTCCGGTGCCCTCCAGCTCCATTGCCAGCGTGTTGCTCAGCTCTACCTGTGCGGTCTTAAACACCTCGTAAGCGCCCATGTAGGGCGACGCACCGGACGATGAGACAAACACCAGCACCCCGCTGCCGCGCGCTTTCATCTGCGGCAAAAAAAGCTGTGCCAGCAATAACGGCGCTTTTAGGTTGACTGCATAGCTGTGGTCCCAAAACGCGGCTTCCACCTCGTCCACGGCACCCATTTTAGTAATGGTGGCATTGTTGAAAACGACATCCGGCACACCGTACTGCCCCAACATCCACCCTGCCAGCGCGCGCACCTGCGCTTCTTCGGCTAGGTCCACCTCGTAAAACACAGCCGCCTGCGCGCCAAATTCGCCGCAGAGCTTTTGCTGCGCCTGCAACCCCTTTTGCCGCTGCACCTCGGCTAAAACCACACGCGCCCCCATGGCGGCAAACGCGCGGGCCGCTTCAACCCCAATGCCGCCGCCCGCACCGGTCAATAGCACTGTTTTGCCCTGCATCGCCCCGCGAAACTGCGCTTCATTTTGCATCGTTGCCCACCCTTTACTCTCTCTCTGGTTTTCGCCCGCCTATGCCTGCTATTATGCCATAAAAAACAGCAAAGCACAAAACTTTTTGCTGTTTTATTTGCCGTGATGCCCCCTCACTCGATGGCAGGTACTCCCCCGCATTGCCCCCCGCGTTTTGGCTTTGGCTTTGGTTTAATGCAGTTGCGGCCTTGCACAGCTGCGTAATGGCAAAAAAGATACAAGGCCCCGCTTTTACACGGGGCCTTGTATCAAGTTATCATTTCCCACTAAGAGAAAAGAAATTACTCTTCGTCACTGTCGTCGCCGTCGTCGACCGGTTTGCCGTTAAAATGCACCACATCGTCAACGTCGTCAAAATCGACTTCAAATTTTTCGCCGCAGGCCGGGCAGGCAAGGTCTTCCGACAACAGCAGGTCTTCATCGACACATACGGTTTCACCGCAAGCCGGGCAGGTGATTTCGTACATCTCATCCTCACCATCGTGGCAGTCGCAGCCATCATCGTCGTCCTCATCGCCGTAAACAACATCTTCGAGGTCGGTAATGTCCTCGTCAATGGCGTCCAGTTCGTCGTAAACCTGGTCAACATCCTCGTCGAGGTCAGTCACGGTCAGTGTCAGGTCCTCCACAAGGTCTACCAGCGCCTTGATTACCTTTACTTCTTTTTTGTCGGCGTCAAGGTCCAGCCCGTCCATCAGGCCTTTGATATAAGCGGATTTTTCAGTCAGAGTCATTTGGTTCGCCCTCCTTTTGGGCCGCAGCGGCCACATGGCCCTGCAGGTCGTTTATGCCCTGCCCCAGTGTGGGGCGACGGCCAGTGTAACACATGTGCCTAGTTGGCACGCTCCATATACTCGCCAGTGCGGGTATCAATGCGGATCTTTTCGCCCTCGTTAATGAACAGCGGCACACGAATTTCGGCACCAGTCTCCAGCTTTGCGGGTTTTAAAGTGTTGGTTGCGGTGTTCCCCTTCATGCCAGGCTCGGTCTCCACGATTTCAAGCACCACAAAGTTCGGGGCTTCTACGCCGAATACCTTGCCCTTGTAGGACAGCACTTTAACCATTTCGTTCTCTTTCACAAACTTGAACGCATCACTCAACTCGTTCTCGTTCAGCGGGGTCTGCTCGTAAGTCTCGGTATCCATAAAGTAGAACAAGCCGCCATCCTCGTACAGATACTGCATCTCACGGCGCTCGATCACCGCAGAGGGGAATTTTAAAGACGGGTTATAGGATTTTTCGACCACGGCGCCGGTGATGACATTGCGGGTCTTGGTGCGCACAAACGCCGCGCCCTTGCCCGGCTTGACATGCTGAAACTCCACGACCTGCAGAACGTTGCCGTCCTCTTCAAATGTTACGCCATTGCGAAAATCGCCAGCAGAAATCATAACTACATCCTCCATATTCAAAGTAGTGCCTGCGCGGCCGCGCAGGCCACACTTTTACTTGTTAATTTTAGCCTAAAATCACGCGCTTTGCAAGTGGCAAAGCCCCGCAACACACCGGTTTTTGCGTTTTTTCACGCACAGTGCCCGCACAGCTTACCCTGCGCGTCACAGCAAAATCAGGTTCTTATCTGATTTGCCCAAAATTTCACAGCCCGTTTCGGTCAGCAAAACGGTGTCCTCAATGCGCACGCCAAACTTGCCCGGCAGGTAAATACCCGGCTCGATGGTCATCAGCATGCCGGGCTGCAACACGCTTGCGTCACGCGGCGAACAGCGCGGGTCCTCATGGATGTCAATGCCGACCGAATGCCCCAGCCCGTGCCCAAACCGGCCCGCGTAACCGGCATCGGCAATGATGTTGCGGGCGATGGCATCCACCTCAATGCCTTTCATCCCGGCGTGGATCATGGCACAGCAGGTTTTTTGCGCTTCGAGCACGGTGTTGTACACATGCTCCATCTCGTCGCTCACGCTGCCCACAGCGACGGTACGTGTCATATCGGTACAATAGCCGCCCCACTTTGCGCCAAAATCCATCGTCACAAAGTCGCCGTCCTCAATGCGCTTTTCACCCGGCTCGCCGTGCGGCAGGCTGGTTTTTTTACCGCTCACAAAAATAGTGGCGAAAGCAAGACCGCTGGCGCCGTGGCTGCGCATAAAGGTCTCCATCTCCAGCGCAAGGTCAATCTCCCGCGCGCCGGGGCGCACCTTGCCGCAGATGTAGGTAAAACAGTCGTCCGTGATCTTCTGCGCGCGGCGCATGCGGTCGACTTCCTCTGCATCTTTCAACTGCCGCATCTGCCGCACGGCCATCGTTAAGGTATCGCCGACATCCACTTCAATGCCTGTCAGCGCCGCGCGCAGGCGGGCAGCATAGCCTACTGTCACCTCGTCCTCTACATATAGGCGCTGTGCCCCGCGCGCACGCAGCAGCTGTGCCACCTGTTGCAGCGCGTTAGTCTCTTCTTCCACGCGGGCGGTTTTTACCGTCTGCTGGGCAATTTCAAGGTAGCGCGGGTCGATGAAAAACACACTTTCATCGGGGAAGATCAGCAATGTACCAGCGTCCCAGGTGTCCAGGTCCAAAAAATAAAAACGGTTTGATTCTGTGGTGATCAGTGCGGCCTCAAACCCCTGCGGCATTTGCCGTGCCAGCCTCTGGCACCTAGTTTCACTCATTTCATTTCCCTCTTTTTTCGCCCGCCTGTTGGCAAAGCTTTTGATAATATTGCTTCATGGTGCGTGCGTCCGGTGCCTGAGTGCCCGCCGATTCGCAGATGACCACCGGGGCCAGCGCACGCGCACAGCAAAGCTCTAAAAATGGTTCAAACTCGGGGCCATAGGTGGTATCTTCAAAGGTGAGATGCCGCTTTTCTCCGCCCTGCGTATATTCTATTTTTGAAAAGTGCACATGAAATGCCCGCGCACGCTCATCCGGCAGGGCATCAGCCAGCTCATCCAGCACCGCGGCAAAATCCGCCTTTGCCGCAAGGCTGCCCTGTGTGCGGGCGTTTAAGTGGCCAAAGTCGATGCAGGGCAGGTTGCGCGCATCCAACTTGCACAGTGCCAGCACTTCGCCCAGCGTACCGAGTTGGTTGACCTTGCCCATCGTCTCCGGGCACAGCAAAATATCGCCAAAGCCCGCTTCGTCCAGCGCCGCACGGGCGCGCTGTAATGTATCCTTTGCCTTACAAAGGGCGTCTTGCCTGCTTTGCTTGCCGCAAGACCCCGCGTGGAAAATGACCCGGTTGCCGCCCAGCGAGCGCACGGCGGCGGCGCTTTGCAGTAGGTAGCGGATGCTGCCAAGGCGCTTTTCTTCATCCATGCTGGACATGGAGATGTAATACGGCGCATGCAGCGAAAACCGAATACCGTACTCTTCGCCCCGCCGGCGAATTTTTTCGCCGTTTTCTGCCGTCAGCCGCACCCCGCGCCCACACTGGTATTCAAACGCATCCAGGCCATAATGCACCGAAAGATATTCCGGTACACCTTCGGTGCTGCGGTAACCCAGCGGCCGAAAATCATCGGCCACACCCGCCGTGCCGAATAGCAGCTGCTGCGCGTCACTCATACAGCTTGCCGCCCTTTTTGTAATAGGTTGCAAGAAACGGCTTTTCTAAGTGTCGTTTCAGCCGGATATTCCATTTGATGTCCGGCGCAAGGGGCTGCACCATCAATACCGGGATGCCGTACAGCTTTGCCGCCAGCACGTCGGTAAAAATCTGGTCGCCCACCAGTGCTATTTCGTTTTTTTGCAGCCCAAACGCCCGCCGTGCCAGCCGCAGCCCACGCGAAGCCGGTTTTAGGCTAAACGACACAAACGGCAGGCCAGTTTTTTCTGCAAAGGGGCGCACCCGTTTTTCAAAGTTGTTCGAGCAAATGCGCATTTCCACCCCAGCCTGCCGCATTTCTTGCAGCCAGTGTTCAACATGCGGCGCAAGGTGCTGGCTGCCGTGGGCTGTCAGCGTGTTATCCACATCCAGCACCAGTGCGCGGATACCGTGCGCGCGCAAAAACTGCGGGTCGATACAATCGATGCTTTTAAAAATATAATCGGGGACAAACAGGCTCAACGCAGCACTTCCTTTCAACCGGTGTGGCGCGGGGCAACCTGCCCCAAAGCGCCAAAAAGGGCGGCCCAATACGGTTGTATTGGTACCACCCCTCTGAGCGTTTTATGGCAAACCATAACGGGCAAACGCCCGTGATTCCAAACCCCTGCCGCATACGCAAGGGGCCATAGCTGACCGCAACTTATTTGAACTTGCGCTTGCGGGCGGCTTCGGACTTTTTCTTGCGTTTCACGGAAGGCTTTTCGTAGCACTCGCGTTTGCGTACTTCAGCAAGAACCCCCGAACGCGCGCAGGAACGCTTGAAACGGCGCAGTGCACTGTCCAGTGATTCATTGTCCTTCACTCGGATTTCCGACATCTTTGTCCCTCCCTTAACACTTGAGGTAGGAGTATGACACCCAAGGGTTATTTACTTTACACCCATTAGATAATCAACATTAGAATTATACTCTATTTTTTACCTTTATGTCAACTGCAAACTTGCACCGGCTGTGTGGTATGCCGCCGGTACAAGGCCTTGGGTGCTTTATTTTGCAACAATATTGACCAGTTTACCGGGTACATAAATTTCTTTTACCACCGTCTTATTTGCCAGCTGCTCGGGGATGCCTGCCGCCTGTTTTGCCGCCGCAATAGCGCCGGCGCCGTCAAGGTCGGCCGCAATCACCACACGCCCGCGCACTTTGCCACAAATCTGCACCGCAATTTCCACCTCGGCATCGTGACATTTGGCCTCGTCGTACACCGGCCACGCGGCGTGGGCAATCTGCCCTTCAAAGCCGGCCATCTGCCAAAGCTCTTCGGTGATGTGCGGCGCAAACGGGTTGAGCAGCAGCAAGAAAATACGGAACTCGTCTTTCGTCACGCCGCCCGCGTCGTCAATTTCGTTGATCAGGCTCATCAGCGTGGCAATAGCGGTGTTCATCTTCAGCTGTACAATGTCATCGCCCACTTTTTTAATGGCCTTGTGCAGCGAGCTTTCCAGCACGGGGCGGCAGCCGTCCCCCGGCAATATTTTTTGCGAGAGGTCAAACGTGCGCTCTAAAAAGCGTTTGCAGCCCTTGATGCTGGCCGACGACCACGGCGCGGCCTTCTCAAAATCACCGATGAACATCTCGTACAGGCGCATGGTGTCGGCGCCATAAGCGCGCACAATGTCATCCGGGTTGACCACATTGCCGCGGCTTTTGGACATTTTTTCGCCGTTTTCGCCCAGGATCATGCCGTGGCTGGTGCGCTTGGCATAGGGCTCTGGCGTGGGTACCGCGCCGATATCATACAAGAATTTGTGCCAGAAACGCGAATACAGCAGATGCAGAGTGGTGTGCTCCATACCGCCGTTGTACCAATCCACCGGCGACCAGTATTTCAACGCTTCGGGGCTGGCGATGGCGTTGTCGTTGTGCGGATCGCAATAGCGCAGGAAATACCAGCTGGAGCCCGCCCACTGGGGCATGGTATCAGTTTCGCGCTTTGCCTCGCCCCCGCAGCACGGGCAGGTGGTGCGCACCCAGTCGGTCAGGTGTGCCAGCGGGCTTTCGCCCTCTTCGGTCGGCTCGTAGTGCGCGACCTCCGGCAGACGCAGCGGCAGTTCACTTTCGGGCAAGGGCTGCCAACCGCATTTTTCGCAATAGACCATGGGGATGGGCTCGCCCCAGTAGCGCTGGCGGCTGAACACCCAGTCACGCAGCTTATAGTTGACCTTTTTAACGCCCTTGCCCTCTTTCACCAGCCAGTCGGTGATGGCGACTTTTGCTTCATCCACCGTTTTACCGGTCAAAAATCCGCTGTTGACCATCATACCGGTGGCACAATCGGTAAAGGCCTCTTTTGAAATATCGCCGCCCGCGACCACCTCGATGATGGGCAGGTCAAACTTTTTGGCAAAATCGTAGTCGCGCTGGTCGTGGCCCGGCACTGCCATAATGGCGCCGGTGCCATAGGTGGCCAACACGTAATCTGAGACAAAAATGGGGATCTGCTGGCCGTTTACCGGGTTGATACCCCAAACACCGTCCAGCTTGACACCGGTTTTGTCTTTTGCCAGCTCGGTGCGCTCAAACTCGCTTTTGCGCGCAGCGGCATCACGGTAGGCACGCACTTCGTCGATGTTTTTGATCTTGCCCGCCCATTTATCCACAAACTCGTGCTCGGGCGCAATGACCATATAGGTCACGCCAAACAGCGTGTCGGGGCGGGTGGTGTAGACGATCATCTCGTCGCCCTCGGTTGTGCCAAAGGTCACCTCGGCACCGTGGCTGCGGCCGATCCAGTTGATCTGCTGGGTTTTGACGCGTTCAATGAAATCCACCGTGTCAAGGTCGTCGATCAGGCGGTCGGCATACGCCGTGATGCGCAGCATCCACTGGCTTTTGACCTTGTGTACCACCGGGCTGCCGCAGCGCTCGCACACGCCGTTGACGACCTCTTCGTTCGCCAGCACCACCTTGCAGCCGGTGCACCAGTTGACGCTCATCTCTTTTTTATAGGCGAGGTCGTGTTTGAACAGCTGCAAAAAGATCCACTGTGTCCACTTGTAATACTCCGGGTCGGTCGTGTTGATCTCGCGGTCCCAGTCAAACGAAAGGCCAAGGCTTTTCAGCTGTGCCTTAAACCGGGCCACGTTGTTTTTCGTGACTACTTCCGGGTGAATATGGTTTTTCATTGCGAAGTTTTCAGTGGGCAGGCCAAACGCATCCCAGCCCATCGGGTACAGCACATTATAGCCATCCAGCCGCTTTTTGCGGGCGACGATATCCAGTGCGGTATAGCTGCGGGGGTGGCCGACATGCAGCCCCTGGCCCGACGGATACGGAAATTCTACCAGCGCGTAAAATTTAGGCAGGCTAAAATCCTGCTTTGCCGCAAAGGTATGCTCGTCGTCCCAACGCTTTTGCCATTTCTGTTCAATGGCTTTAAAATCGTACTTCACAACTCATTCCTCCCACTATTCACCGGCAACGGGCGCAGGGCCGGTTCCTTTTAAAACGCCCGGCATAGCCGGGCGGTAAGGTGCTTAAAGTTCAATTTCCACCGGGGTAGCATCGGCCCACAGGTGTTCAAGGTCGTAAAAATTACGAGTGTCGGGGTAAAAAATATGCACGATGACAACACCGTAATCCAGCAAAATCCAGTTGCGGCTTTCGGTGCCTTCACGCCGCAGCACCGAAACGCCCGCCTCGGAAAGCTGGTATTCCACCTCATCGGCCAGTGCTCTGACCTGGGTGGAGCTGTTGCCGGTACCAATGACAAAATAATCGGTGAGGATCGTGAGGTCCTCTACTTTCAGCACACGGATGTCGGTGCCTTTTTTAGAATCCATCGCTTTTGCGACGGCGGTTGCAAGCTCTAGGGATGTCAATTGCATTCCTGCCTTTCTATTTTGGCTGTTACAGGCGCCTTACGCAGCGGGTGCCGACGAAGAATCGCCCTGAGGTTGTGTTTCGACATTGGTCTTGCCCCACTGGGCCGTACCGTCGTCGATGCTGTTCATCGACTGGCCAGCCGTGAGGTCCAAATCGCCCGTGGTGTTTTGCAGCTCGATTACCCCAAGCGCAGAGGCGGGCACCGGGTCTGCATAGGGGCGAAAATAGGTATTCAGCAGCTCGGCGGTCGCATTAAGGTGCAGGGTAAACACGCTTTGGGCATTTACAGTGCAGGCTTCGCCCGGCAGCTTAAACATGCCAATATTTTCGCTGGGTACTTTAATGACCTTGCTTGCAAGGGATGCCATTTTGGCAAGGTCGATATCGGTTTTGACGTACTGGATATAGGCGGGCAATACCTTGACAATGTCGGACAGCGGGAAGCTTTTAAACGTCTTGAGCAGTGCCGAATACATATAGCGCTGCATTTCAAGGCGGCCAATGTCCGCATTGGAATAATTGTGGCGCTGGCGCACCATAAACTCGGCCGTGGCGCCGTCGATACGCTGGGTGCCGGCCTGTAGCGTGTTGCCGTGGTCGTCGGTGATATCAAACGGCACCGTGACCTCAATGCCGCCGATTGCGTCGATGACCGCTTTAAAAGCATCCATGTCGATGGTGACATAGTAATCCACCGGCAGTTTTAGCTGGTCGTTGACTACGCTGGCAAGTGCCGCAATGGGCGGGTTGGTGTCGCCGTGCAGTGCCACGGCATTAATTTTGCCGGTGCCGCCGGTCGACGCGGTGTCACCGATATAGGTATCCCGCGGGATTTGCAGCATCGATATTTTATTTGCCTTCATATCAAAGCTGACATATAAAATCACGTCGGTAAAGCCCATGCCATTGGGATACTCGCGGTCTTCATCATAGTCGATGCCGGCGCACAGAATATTGACCACATCGCCTTTCAGCGCATCCTCGGTGGCAAGGCCGGCCGGCAGCGCCGCACCCCCGCCGGTGACCAGCCCGTTGAGGATGTGATAAACTGCAAATACCAGCACGGCACACGCAGCCAGCACAATACCCAAAATGGCCATTTGTCGTTTGCGCCGCCGCTTGGCCGCCGCTTTTTTGCGGGCTGCCAGCGCCGCCCGCTGGCCCGTGGGGTTTGCGCCCGGCCGCCCGTTTTGATACGGGGACTGCCGCCGCGCAGGCTGCTGGCGGCCCTGTTCCTCCGGGTGATAATACGGGTTTCTAGGTTGTTTTGCCATGAAATCGCCTTTCCGCATCCACCATCAAACCAGATGGTGTTGTTGTTCTAAAAATAAGAGTGCTTTTTCGGAATCTTCATCGATCACACAGTTCTTTTCTTTCAACCAATGCAAGCTGTCCCTCAGCGCCTCCATCAGCGCCTCATCCAGCCCCTGCCAAAGCAGCGCACGCAATTTTTCTGCCTCCGGGTACTCCCGCTCGGCACTGCACATATCGGCAAGATAAATGATTTTTTCCAGTAAAGACATACCGGCACGCGCCGAGGTGTGCCAGCGTATCGCATTCAAAATATCATCATCATCTACGCCAAGCTGCTGTGCCGCATAGACCATTGCCGCCGCCGCATGCCACACGCCCTGCGGCTTTGCGGCGGCGTTTTGTGTCATTATAGCATTATCGCGCAGCATCTGCAACAACTCGGCGCGCGGGCGCTCCTTACAAATATCGTGCAACAAACCCGCAATTTCAGCCTTGGTTTCATCTGCCCCGTAAAACCTTGCAAGCCGCACCGCAAGGTCGCTTACATTTAAGGTGTGCTGGTAGCGGCGCTCGCTCAGCCGCTGCTGTGCAAGGCTGCGGCATTCCTGTACTGTGATCATGTTGTGCCCCCCTGTGGTGTGGTATAAAGCCGGTGCCGGCGAATGACGCGCAGCGCCGGCGGTGGTACAAAGGGGGTGATATCGTGCCCTGTGGCACAAAGCTCGCGGATCTCGGTGGACGACACTTCTACCACCGGCTGGTGCAAAAACAGCACCGTGCCACCGGCGGCGCGCAGCCGCTCTACCGCGGGCTGCATTTGGGCCGTTTCGGCCTCACTGCGGCTTTGTGCCACCAGCGTCACCTGCGCCAGCAGCTTGCTGCTTTCGTACCAGGTGGTAAACGACAACAGCATGTCGCTGCCCAGCGCCAAAAACACTTCGCAGCCCGGCCAACGCCGCCGCAGGTACTGCACAGTATCAAATGTATAGCTTTTGCCGGGGCGGTCAATTTCAAACCGCAGCCGTTTGACCCTGGGGTCTACCTGTAAAAACGCACTGCACATCGCAAACCGCAGCGCACCATCCGTTGCCGCCGCGTGCTTGTGCGGCGGCAGGCCAGCCGGCACCACCAGCGCAAGGTCGGGCTGTACTTTGCCCAGTGCCGAGCGCAACAGCGCCATATGCCCCATATGCGGCGGGTCAAAGGTGCCGCCAAACAGTAAAATTTTCAACTGGCGGCGCCCCCTTTCACTCTATGCCTCACCACGGCCAATGCCGCCCCCTTTATTTTACCAGCAGTTGCGCGTAGCGCGAATCCTTTTTCTTTTGCAAGTACAGCACAAAGCGCGAGCCAATCACCTGCACCACGTCGGCACCGGTCTGCTCTGCCAGTTGCTGCGCCGCTTCGCGTGCCGTCAGCGGGCTGTTGTCCAGCACCTTCATCTTGATCAGCTCGCGCGCGGCAAGGCAATCTGCCGTCGTTTTGACCAGCGCCGGGCCGATCTCCTCTTTCCCGACCTGAAAAACGACCTCAAGGCCGTTGGCCTGTGCGCGCAAAATAGCGCGTTGTTTGCTTGTCAGCATAGTGTTCCCTCATCTTTTCTGTTGGTTGGTACCACCGCACGGCGCTGATTTACAGGCCAGCTGGTGATAAAACGATGCTCAAAGCGGCAAAACTTCAGCCGCGCAGCCCGGGCGCAGCAGCACCCGGCACGGGCCGGGCCCATATTGCTGTGGGTCGGCCAAAAAACCGGGCAGGGCCTGCGCAAACAGCGCCAATGCCTTGCCGCGGTGCGAAATGTCGTCTTTTTCGGTATCGGTCAGCTGGGCGTAGCTTTTTTCGCCCACATAAAAAATGGGGTCGTAGCCAAAACCATTCGTGCCTCGCCGCTCAAAGCCCACCCAGCCGGGGCACTCGCCAAAGGTGGTTAGGCTGACCCCGCCCGGCAGCGCTAAGCAAACCGCGCTGACAAACTTTGCGCCGCGCTGTGCGCGGGGCACACTTTGCAGCGCCAGCAATAGCTTGTCATTATTGGCTTCGTCATCCCCGTGGTGCCCGCAGTACCGCGCCGAGTACACCCCCGGTGCGCCGCCAAGGGCATCCACACAAAGGCCGGAATCATCCGCGATGGTCGGCAGGCCGGTTTTTTCGCACAGCGCCGCCGCTTTCAGCAATGCGTTGTCCTCAAAGGTCGTACCGGTCTCGTCCACTTCAAAGGTGTACCCCAGCTCGCGCTGGCTTTTCACCTCATGCCCCTGCACCGTTAAAATGCGGCGTATTTCCGCCAGCTTACCGGCGTTGTTGCTTGCAACTGCAAAAATCATAACTGCCCTTCCCTGTGTGTATTGTGCTGTTAGCCCTATTGCAAAAACAGCGCATTGACAAAGCTTTCAGCGTCAAACGGCATTAAATCGTCAATGGCTTCCCCCACGCCGACAAACCGCACCGGCAACCCCAGCTTTGCTTTGACCGAGATCACCGCACCGCCCTTGGCCGTGCCGTCCAGCTTTGTCAGCACAATGCCGGTGGCACTGGCGGCATCGATGAACTGTGCAGCCTGATTGACGGCGTTTTGCCCGGTGGTGCCATCCAGCACCAGCAGGGTTTCCACATCGCCCTGTGCCCCGGCTTTCACCGCGACGCGCGATATTTTAGACAGCTCGTCCATCAGGCTTTTTTTGTTGTGCAGCCGGCCCGCCGTATCACAGATGACAAGGTCGTACTCGCGGGCAATGGCCGACGACACGGCGTCAAAAATAACTGCCGCGGGGTCAGAGCCCTCTTCGTGCCGCACCAGCGGCACGCCCGCGCGCTCGGCCCAAACGCCAAGCTGCTCTGCCGCCGCCGCGCGGAAGGTATCCCCCGCCGCCAGCAGCACTTTTTTGCCCTGCGCGCGGTACAGGTTTGCCAGTTTGCCAATCGACGTGGTTTTGCCCACGCCGTTCACCCCAATCACCAATATGACGGCCGGTTTGCCCTGCGGCTCAAACGGCCCCTCGGCAGAAAGGGTGTCCACCAAAATGGCTTTCAGCGCACCCAGCGCCTCGCTGCCGGTTTTTAAGTGCTCTGCCTTGACGCGCTCTTTCAGCTTTGCCACAAGGTCTTCGGCAACGTCCAGCCCGGTGTCGGCGAGTACCAGTTGTTCCACCAGCTCGTCGTAAGTGTCGTCGGTAATGCGCTCGGCCTGCGCCAGCTCGTCCCCCATTGTGCCAAAAATGGCATCGCGGGTACGGGAAAGCCCCTGCCCCAATTTTTCAAAAAAGCCCAAGTTGCTGCCTCCTGTCGGGTAAAATGCCTTTGGTTTTCTTTTGTGCGGTTACGAAATCAATTTAATATCGACCTCGTTTACATCCAGCCGCAGCATTTTGGAAACGCCGTCCTCCTGCATGGTCACGCCATACAAAACATCGGCTTCTTCCATCGTGCCACGGCGGTGCGTGATCACAATAAATTGCGTGTGGCTGGTAATGCGGCGCAGGTAACTTGCATACCGCACCACGTTGACATCGTCCAGTGCCGCTTCGATCTCGTCCAAAATACAAAACGGCGCGGGGTTGACGGCCAGGATGGCAAAGTAGATGGCGATTGCCACCAGCGCCTGCTCGCCACCGGAAAGCGACGTGAGGTTTTTGATGATCTTGCCCGGCGGCGACACAGCGATGTCGATACCGCTTTCCAGCACATTGCTTTCGTCGGTCAGCGACAGCCGCGCGGTGCCGCCGCCAAACAGCTCGGCAAAAATGCGTGCAAAATGCGCGTTGATCTGCTCAAAGCTCTTTGTAAACAGCGTTTCCATCTCGCCGGAAAGTGCATTGATCATGCCGTTTAACTCCGCTTTGCTCTTTTCCACATCGGCCACCTGTGCACGCAAGAATTCGTACCGCTCGCGCACTTCGGCATATTCTTCGATCGCGCCGACATTGACATTGCCCAGCGCGCGGATTTTGTTGCGCACTTCGCCCACCTGGCGGCGCAGGTCGGTCACCGATTCAAACGGCACACACAACTCCGCCGCATCAGAAAGGGTCAGTTCATATTCCTCCCACAGCTTTGCAGTTGTGGCATCGTATTCGGTCTCCAAGGCAACGCGGCGCTCGTCAAGGCGCGTGATCTCGCGCGAGAGCTCTTCACGCTGGTCGGACAGTTCGCGCACCCGCGCGCTTTGCCGGGTGATCGACCCCTCTTTTTCAAGCCGCAGCTCGGTCGCGCGCTGAATTGCCGCTTCCTCTGCGGCAATGCGCCCGGCGGCATCGGTGCGGTTTTGCTCGATGCCCTGTATTTTTTGCTCGTTTGCACTGATGGCTTCGCGGAGCTGGGCAATCGACTCGCGCAGGGTGGCAATGCGCTTTGCCGCCTCGCCGCTGCGGCCCCGTAACAGGCCGATGGCTGCCGTGGCACTTTGCACGTCTTTTTCCAGCCCCAAACGGGCAAGCTTGCACTCGGACATCTCGTCCGACATGCGCGAGCGGGTGGCAAGAAAATCATCGTCACCATCTGCAAGGGCGGTAAGCTCCCCTTCCAGCGCGGTGCTTTCCGCCGCAAGCTGCTCGCTTTGCGCGCGGCTTTGCGCCGCCGTTTCGTGGGCGGTGTCGATGGCCGCCTGCAAGCGGGCTTCCTCCTGCTGCAACTGGTGCAGCGCGTCGGTTTGCTGGGCCAGCGCGGCGCGAATGCGGTTTTGCTCTGCCTCGGCACGGATCGCATCACCCGCAGCGGTAACTGCTTCGCTTTCGGTGGCCGTCACCTCTGCCGAAAGGCGCACGGCCTCGGCCTTTGCGGCGTCCATTGCCTGCAACTTTGCCTGCCGCTCTTTGGTCAGCACCGCAATTTTGCGGCCCAACTCTTCAATTTCAGTGCGGCGGGTGAACAGCCCGGCAGATCGGGCGGCAGAACCGCCGGTAAACGAGCCGCCGGCATTGACGACTTGGCCATCCACCGTGACAACACGGTATCGGTAGCCCAGCACACGGGCGGCCTGCGACGCTTCGTCGATGTTGTTGACCACTAAAATGCGGCCAAGCAGGTTTGAGATGACAACATCGTAGCGGGGCTCGGCTGAAACCAAATTGCTTGCCAGCATTGCACCTGCGGGCAACTGGCCTTTTTCAAACTGCGAGGGGCGCACCGTATCCAGCGGCAAAAAGGTCGCGCGGCCCGCGCGCTCGCGTTTCAGCAGTTCAATGGCTGCTTTTGCCGCCGTTTCGTCCTGCACCACAATGTTTTGCGCGGCAAAACCCAGCGCGGTTTCAATGGCAAGCTCGTACCCGGCCTGTACGGTGAGGATCGACGACACCGGCCCCAAAATGCCGCGCAGCCGGTGGTTTTCTGCTGCCTTGACCACATAGCGCACACTTTGGCTGTAGCCTTCCATGCTCTTTTCAAGGTCTTGCAAAATGCGCTGCCGCTCTGCCGCCGCCTCACACTGGCTTTGGGCGCGGCGGGCTTCTTCCGTCGCGGCATCCAGCGCCTTTGTGCGGGCCGCCATTTTCAGTGAAAGGCCCTCTTTAATATTGTTCAGCTTTGTCACGGTGGCGGTACACTGTGCGACATAACTTTCGTTTTCAGTTTGCTCTTTCTGCAACCGCTCTACCTGCTGTGCCGTCTGCTGGCGCTCGGGTTGCAATGAGGCAAGGCGGGCCGCCGCACTTTCGGCGGCACTGTGTGCCCCGGCGGCGGTTACCTTTAAATCGGTGACGCGCCCGGTCAGCAGCGCAAGACGCTCGGTCAGGGTGCCGCGCCGCGCGCCGCTTTGCTGGGCCTTGGCCGAAAGCTGTTCCAGCAGGGTTTGCAGCTCGGTGATGCGGGCATCGTGCAACGCAATTTGCCCGTTTGCCGCGGCAATGGCCGCTTCGTGCGTGCGAATTTCGGCCTCTGCCGCCGCATCGCCCTCCCCCGCTGCCGCAATTTCTGCCTGTAGTTGTTCAATCGACGCACGGCTGTGCGTGATGTCGTTGTTCAGCACCGCAATAGCGGCATCCGAGCCTGAAATCTCCTCGGTGATTGCGCGAATCGATGTGTTGCGGCGCTCGATCTCCATAATCAGCTGTTCAATTTCGCCCCGGATGCCCTCGGTCTCCCGGTCCACCGCCTCAAGCTGTGCGTTGGCGCGGTCATAATCCGCCTGTGCGGCCTCACGGTTGCGCTGCGCCTGGCGCACACTGTCCCGCGCTTTGCGCAGGGTGTCGGCCCACAGCGTCACTTCCAGCGCTTTTTTCTGCTCAGAAAACTCTAAAAATTTCTTTGCCTTGGCACTCTCTTTTTCCAGCGGGCCCACACGGGCGGTCAGCTCGTCCAGAATATCGCGCAGCCGCACCAGGTTTTCTTCGGCGGCTTCCAGCCGGCGCTCGGCCTCTTTTTTGCGATAGCGGTACCGCGCAATGCCCGATGCCTCTTCAAATATCTCACGCCGCTCGCCGGACTTTGCACCGACGATTTCGGCAATGCGCCCCTGCCCGATGATCGAATAGCCGTCGCGGCCAATACCGGTATCCAAAAACAGCTCGTACACGTCTTTCAGGCGCACGTTTTGGCCGTTGATGCCGTATTCGCTCTCGCCGCTGCGGTAGTATTTGCGGGTCACCACCACTTCGTCTTTTTCGATGTCCAGCCGGTGGCTGCTGTTGTCGATATACAGCGAAACCGCCGCAAAGCCCATGGCACTGCGCAGCTGAGTACCGCCAAAAATGACGTCCTCCATTTTGCCGGCGCCGCGCAACTGCTTGGACGATGTTTCGCCCAGCACCCACCGAATGGCGTCGGAAATATTGCTTTTGCCGCTGCCGTTGGGGCCCACCACGGCGGTGATGCCACCTTCAAATGTAATTTTGGTCCGGTCAGGGAAGGACTTGAAGCCCTGAATTTCGAGTGCCTTTAAAAACACGCTTTCACTTCGCTTTCCGGGTGATTTGCCATGCTTTCTTACTCTTTCTACCTATTGTATCGGTTTTGGCCTGCGGGTGCAAACAAAAGCGCGCCCGCTGCCGTTAAGTACCGCCTGTAACACGACCTGCCGCCCGGTAAGCCCCGGCGCTTCGCAGACCGCCAGCGGATAGCCCTTTGCCGCAAACCATGCAAGGTTTGCGTTTTTTTGCCCAGCCGCCGTACTGCGCTGCCCTGCTGCCACCGCCACCTTTACCGGGCCGGGCGCACTGCCTTGCAGCGCTGCCGCGATGGCCTGCCGGTACAGCCTTGCTTCGCACAGCTGGCGAAATGCCGGGTGATAAGGCCCCGCCACCAGTGCGGCCCGCAGGCTTTCATCGTCCTGCAAGCCCACACGGATGACCCGGATCCCCTGCCGCTCGGCAAGGTCGATGACCGGCGCGGTGGCTTCTACCGCCTGCTCAAGCGTCAGCGGCGTATACTGCCCCTGTGCTGCCCAGCGGGCAAGCAGCGTGCCACGCAGCACCAGCACCGGGTAAATGCGCAGCGTGTCTGGCCTAAGGGCACAAAGCTGTTCGGCGTTTGCAACTGCCGCCGCCACCGCGTTTCGCTCGCCCGGCAGGCCCACCATCATTTGCAGCCCCAGCGAAAACCCGGCCTTTTGCACGGCGGCGGCCGCGGTGCGCACGGCGGCTGCCGTGTGCCCGCGCAGGTTTTGCTTTAGCACATCGTCCTGCATGCTTTGCGCGCCAAGCTCTACCGCGCACACGCCCGCCTCTTTCAGCTCTTGCAAAATAGCGGGGCTGATGGCGTCCGGCCGGGTAGAAATGCGAATGCCCACCGCACGCTTTGTGCGCACAAAGGGGGCGGCCGCGGCCAGCAATGCCGCCCGGTAAGCCGGTGCCAGTGCAGTAAAGCTGCCGCCAAAAAAGGCAATTTCCATTGTTGCCGCGCCCGGCGGTGGCAGCAGTGCATCGCACTGCCGCGTCACCTCGTGTGGCGTGGGCGGACGCTGTGTGCCTGAAATTTCGCACTGGTCGCAAAAGCTGCACCGGTGCGGGCAGCCTGCGTTTGGCACAAAAAAGGCCAGCGTGCGGTGCCGTTTCATTCTAGGTTCAGCGGCTCGGCAGTATTGTTTTCGCCAAACAGGCGCAACGCCTCTTTGGCCGCCTGCTGCTCGGCCATTTTTTTGCTGTGCCCACAGCCGCGCCCCAGTACGTTGGAGTTCAGCATCACCTCTACCACAAAGCTTTTATTGTGGTCGGGGCCGCTCTCCTGCGCAACCACATAGCGCAGACGCTCTTCGGGGTTTTGCTGAATGATCTCTTGCAGGCGGGTCTTGTAATCCTCCGGCACCGCCTGCTCGTCCCGCACCAGCGGCAGCAAAAACTGGCGTGCGCACTCCATGCCACCATCTAAGTACAGCGCCGCCAGCACCGCTTCAAACGCATCGGCTAAAATAGAGGGCCGGGTGCGCCCGCCGCTCAGCTCTTCTCCACGGCCCAGCCGCAAATAGTTGCCAAGTTCGATTTTTTTTGCAAATTCCCAACAACTGGTCTCGCACACCAGCGCCGCGCGAATACGGGTCAGTTCGCCCTCCGGCAGGTGGCGGCGGGAGGTAAACAGGTATTCGCTCACCACGATGGAAAGCACCGAGTCACCCAAAAATTCAAGCCGTTCATTGTATTCTACTTCGCGCCGCTGCTCGTTGGCATAGCTGGAATGCGTGACTGCCGCCGTCAGTAAAGCGATCGTTTTAAATTGGTGCCCAAGCGCCTGCTCAAGCCCTTGCAGATTTTCCATTCGTTACCTCTGTATATTCTCGCGGATGGCCTCCACCATACCGTTCTCGCAGCAGGCCTTTGCCTGCCGCACCGCATTTTTGATTGCCTTTGCGTTGGATGACCCGTGGGCCTTAATGACCACACCATTCACCCCAAGCAGCGGGGCACCGCCGTATTCATCGGCATCCAGCTTTGCCTTAAAGTTTTTGACCCCGCCCTTTACCAGCAGTGCCGCCAGCATGGTGCCGACATTTTTTTTGAACAGCGCTTTCAGCTCGCCCGAAAAAAACTTGGCCCACCCTTCGGTCAGCTTTAAGATGACGTTGCCGGTAAACCCGTCGCAGACCACCACATCTACTTCGCCGCGCGGGATATCCCGCGGTTCAATGTTGCCCGCAAACTGAATCGAGGGGTTTTGTTTCATCAACTGGTGGGCGGCCACATAAATTTCGGTGCCCTTGCTCTCCTCGGCCCCGTTGTTGACCAGCGCGACGCTGGGGGCTTTGCGGCCCATGGTTTTCTCCATATAAACGCTGCCCATGGTGGCAAAGCAGTTCAGCATATCGGCAGGGCATTCTACATTGGCGCCGCTGTCCAGCAGCAACCACGGTTTTTCTTTGCCGGGGATGACGGTGCCGATGGCCGCGCGCTTAACGCCATTCAGCCGCTTAACGATCAATGTGGCACCGGTAAGCAGCGCGCCGGTAGAACCCGCACTGACCAGCGCGTCGCCCTCGCCGTTTGCCAGCATGCGCAGTGCCACGACCATCGAAGAATCTTTTTTATGGCGGATTGCCTTGGTGGGGTCATCCTCCATCTCAATCACTTCGCCCGCTTGTACCACGGTGATGCCGGTCATGTCGATGTCGTTCTCTTTGACACAGGTATCAATTTTGACACTGTCGCCCACTGCCACAACTTCGACCCCCAGCTCACGCACCGCCTGCTGCGCACCCAGAAGAATTTCTTTCGGGGCGTTGTCGCCCCCCATTGCGTCCAGAATGATTTTCATCGTTTTGCCCTCCTTACCGCCGGTGGATACGCCGCGCCCGCCGGGCAGCGGCACTACACCCGTTTTCTGTTGTTTTTACTCTGTTGGTGCCTTTGTATCTTTGCCTGTCTACTATTTTAAAGTTTCTCTTGTGTCGCCTGCTGTTGCAATGCCTGCCGCAATGCATCCACCGCGCGCAGGGCCAGCTGCTCATACCGCAAGCGCTTGTCCCGCACCGGCTGTTCCAGCGGGGGCAACAGGCCCATATTACTGCCCATGGGCTGAAAATCCCCATTGGGCGCCGAAAGGTGGTGGGCCAGTGCGCCACACATCGTCTGCTGTGGCAACACCAGCGGTGTTTCGCCGGCAAGGCGCCGCAAAATCTGGTGCGCTGCCAATAGCCCGCAGGCCGCACTTTCCATATAGCCCTCTACACCGGTCAGTTGCCCGGCAAAAAACACCTGCGAGTCACTTTGCAGCGAAAGGTCTGCCCGCAATACCTTGGGGCTGTTTAAAAAGCTGTTGCGGTGCATCACACCATACCGCAAAAATTCGGCGTGCTCCAGCCCCGGTATCATCGAAAACACGCGCTTTTGCTCGCCAAATTTGAGGTTCGTTTGAAACCCCACCAAATTGTAACAGCTGTTTTGTTTATCTTCACTACGCAGTTGCACATTGGCCCACGGGCGGTGACCGGTGGCCGGGTTTGTCAGCCCCACCGGGCGCAGTGGCCCATAGCGCAGTGTGTCCGCCCCACGGCGGGCCATCACCTCTACCGGCATGCAGCCCTCGTACACATTTGCTTTGTCTGCATCGTGCAGCTCGGCGCGCTGGGCACCCAACAGCTCGGCATAAAATGCCTCGTACCCCGGCTTGTCAAACGGGCAGTTTAAATAATCGTTGCCGCCCCGCCCATAGCGGGAGGCCGCAAACACCTTGGTGTAATCAATGCTCTGCGCGGTGACGATGGGGGCCGCCGCGTCAAAAAACGACAGGCTGTCCTGCCCGGTCGCTTCGCGAATCGCCTCCGCCAGCGCCCCTTCGGTCAACGGGCCGGTGGCAATGAGCACAATTTCTTCGCCGCGGGCGGTAAGGCCGGTGACCTCTTCGCGACAGATGGTAATGCCGGGGTGCGCTTCGACCATGGCCGTCACCGTATCACTAAACACGTCGCGGTCGACCGCCAGCGCACCGCCCGCCGCCACCCGCGCCGTTTCGGCGGCGTCTAACAAGTGGCTGCCCAAAAGGCGCATTTCAGCTTTCAGCAAACCGCTGGCAGAATCCAGCCGGTCGGCTTTCAATGAGTTGGAGCACACCAGCTCGGCAAACCCGGCCTTTTTGTGTGCGGGTGAAAAATGCGCCGGTTTTTGTTCATACAGCGTCACGGCAATGCCGGCATCCGCAAGCAACAGGGCTGCCTCGCAGCCTGCCAGCCCCGCACCGACTACCGCGACGCGCGCGGGCCCGCTCATGGGTTGAGCGGCCGCCGGTAGCCGCAATCAGGGGCGAGGCAAACCAGCTCGCCACTTTTGCCGCCATGTTTAAACAGCGTTTTGCCGCAAGTGGGGCACTTTTCGTCGGTCGGTTCATCCCAGCTCATAAACCCGCAGGTGGGGTTCTTTTCGCAGCCATAGTACACCCGGCCTTTTTTCGAGCGGCGCACCAAAATGCGGCTGCCGCACAGCGGGCACTCACCGGGCGCTGCCTGCACCAAACGGCGAGTATTTTTGCACTCAGGGAAGCCGGGGCAGGCGAGGAATTTGCCATAGCGTCCGGTCTTGATGACCATATTGCGGCCGCACAGCTCGCAAATCTCGTCGGTCTCTTCGTCCGGTACCTTGATCTTCTGGCCTTCCAAATCCTCTTCGGCCTTTTTCAGCGTGCGGTCAAACTCTTTATAAAAGTCATCCACCGTTTTGATCCAGTTGGCTTTGCCGGCCTCGACACGATCGAGGTTTTTTTCCATTTGGGCCGAAAACTTCACGTCCACAATGTTCGAAAACTCGCGCATCATCAAATCGTTCACTGTCAGGCCCAACAAGGTGGGCTTCAGCTTTTTCGCTTCGCGCTCTACATAGCCGCGGTCGATGATGGTCGTGATGATCGGCGCATAGGTGGACGGGCGGCCGATACCGTTTTCTTCCAGCGCTTTGATGAGCGTCGCTTCGGTGTACAGCGCCGGCGGCTGGGTGAATTTCTGCTCGGCGGTCAGCTCTTTGAGCTTCAGCACGTCGTTTTCTTTCAGTAGGGGCAGTGCCGTCTCTTTTTTCTCTTTTTCGTCGGTCGCCTCTTCGTACAGCACGGTAAAGCCGTCAAACGTCACCGTATAACCGCTGGCTTTAAACAGGTAATCCCCTGCGGTAACTTCAACATTCATCGTGTCATGCAGCGCGTCGGACATCTGGCTGGCAGTGAAGCGGCTCCAGATCAGGCGGTACAGCTTTGCAATGTCGCCGCTGATGCTTTTTTCCACTTCGTCCGGGGTCAGTGCCGGGTTGGACGGGCGGATGGCCTCATGCGCGTCCTGTGCGGCGGTGGCGCTTTTGCTCTTATAGGTGCGCTTCGTTTTATTGATGTACTTTTCGCCCCATTTTTCACTGATAAACGCCTTGGCACCCGCAACGGCCTCATCGGACAGGCGCAGGCTGTCGGTACGCATATAAGTGATCAGGCCGACCGTGCCCACCCCGGCGATATCCACGCCTTCATACAGTGTCTGCGCGGCCCGCATGGTGCGGGTGGCGGTAAAGCCCAAGCGGCGGCTGGCCTCCTGTTGCAGTGTGGAGGTGATAAACGGGGGCGCGGGTACCTTTTTGCGCTTGCCGCTTGTAATTTTGGTGACGGTATATGACTTGCCGTCAAGATTTGCCACAATGCGGTCGGCTTGCTCTTTGTCGGTCACGGCAAGCTTTTCACCCGCCGCGGTGGAAGATAGGCGCGCCGCAAATTTTTTGCTGCTGCCCGGGGCCGAAAGCTGTGCGTCGATGTTCCAGTATTCTTCCGGGTTAAACGCGTCGATCTCTTTTTGCCGGTCAACGATCAGCCGCACCGCGACCGACTGCACCCGCCCGGCGGAAAGGCCGCGCCGCACCTTGCGCCACAAAAACGGCGACAGCTTATAGCCCACAAGGCGGTCGAGCACCCGGCGGGCCTGCTGCGCGTTGACGAGGTCCAAATCAATGGTGCGCGGATGGGACATGCCCTCCGTCACGCCTTTTTTTGTGATCTCGCCAAAGGTGACGCGGTCGGTATTGTCAACATCCAGCCCCAACAGGTGTGCCAGATGCCAGCTGATAGCTTCCCCCTCGCGGTCCGGGTCAGTCGCAAGCAGGATGCTGTCGCTCTGCTTTGCGGCGCTTTTCAGCTCTTTGATTAGTTTTTCTTTGCCTTTGATATTGATATATTGGGGGTTGTACTCCCGCTCTACATCAATGCCCAGCTGGCTGGCTGGCAGGTCTCGGATATGGCCCATAGAAGCCATGACCTCGTACCCGTCGCCCAGATATTTGCGGATGGTTTTCGCCTTTGCCGGCGATTCCACAATAACCAGTTTTGACATACTGCACCTCGTTACCATTCAAGATTTGCGCCGTGTGCGCATATTATACCACTGCCCTTAGCTGTTTTTGATGAACAGCCGCCCCGCCAACTGGCAGGAAAGGCCGGCAAGCTCCAGTTCTGTCAGTGCCGCCATAACGGCACCCGGCAAAAGGCCGCAGGCCGCGCACAGCGCGGCAAGGGGTTGCGGCTGTGCCGTAAGGCAGGCGTACACCGCGGCGGCATCTGCACTAAGCGGCGGCGTTTGCCCAGCCGGGGTGGCCGCAACGGCAGCCGGCACCTGCACCCCATATTCACACAATACATCCCCGGCGGTCTGCACCGCCTTTGCCCCCTGTGATAGCAGCCAGTTGGTGCCCTCGCTCAGCGGGCTGAAAATGCTGCCGGGCACCGCAAATACATCGCGGCCACCATCCAGCGCAAACCGCACCGTGCTCATGGTACCGCTGCGGCGGCGCGCCTCGGTGACAATCACCCCACACGCCAGCCCTGCAATAATACGATTGCGCAGTAAAAAATAATTCGGCGAACCGGTGGTGCCTATGGGGTATTCGCTGAGGATGACACCGTTTTTTGCAATCAGCCCGCGCAGGGTGGCGTTGCGCGCAGGGTAGCAGCGGTCGATGGCCGTGCCCAGCACTGCAACCGTTGGAGTACCGGCGGCCACCGCCGCCTTATGGGCCTCGCTGTCCAGCCCATCGGCAAGGCCGGATACCAGCACGGCCCCCGCTGCGGCAAGCCCCGCGCCCAACGTGCGGGCGGCCTCTACCCCATAGGCGGACGGCCTGCGGGTGCCCACCATTGCCAGTGGCAGCGGTGCGCTGAGCCATTGCGGCTGCCCCTCGGCATACAGCACAACAGGCGGGTCAAAAATTTCGCGCAAAAGTTTAGGGTACTGCGGCGCGTCGTAACACAATACAGTATACCCTGCCTGTAAATGGGCTTCAAGTTGCGGCGCAAACTGCTGCGGCTCGCTGGCCGCCAGTTGCTTTTGCTGGGCCGGGGTGACAAGGCCCTGTGCCAAAAGCTGTGCGCGCATGCGGTAAGCCCCTTCGGCATCGCCCGCTTGCTCCAGCAATGGTTTTAAATGGCGGCTGGCAAAGCCCAGCCCTTTTGCCAGCCAAAGCCAGTACAGCCGCTCATCCATTGCGCCGCCCCCAAAGCTCCCACATCAGCACCGAGGCTGCCACGGCGGCATTCAGCGATTCCATGGACCGCATCGGGATGCGCAGCACAGCCCCGCAGGCATCGATGACCGGCTGTGAAAGGCCGTTGCCCTCGTTGCCCACTACCAGCACCAGCCCGCCGCCGTTATACTGGTAATCCATCAAGTCGCCCGCGCCGTACAGCGCAGCGGCAATGGTCGCCATACCGTCTTTGCCAAGGCGCGAAAGCTGGCTGGGCAAATCTTCTGCCCGAATGACCGGCAGCCGAAACACGGCCCCCATCGAGGCCCGCATCGCTTTTTGCCCCAGCGGGTCGGCGCAGCCGGGGGTCAGCAGCACACCAGAAAAGCCAAATGCCGCCGCACTGCGCAGCACCGCGCCCACATTGGCGGGGTCCTGCACCTCTTCCAGCGCAAGGTAATGCCCGTTTGGGTCAATTGCCGTTTCGTCGAACGAGGGCAAGCCAAACACGCCAAAAACGCCCTGCGGGCTTTTCATGCCCGAGAGCTTTTCGGCAACCGTCTGGTGAATCAGTACCCGTTCGGCAGAAATGGTGGCTAGCGCCGGCCAGCGGGCAGCGGCATCATCGGTGAGGTAGAGTGTCTCACACGGCAGGCCCGCCGCCGCCGCGTCGAGGCAAAGTTTTTCGCCCTCTGCCACAAACTGCCCCTGCTGCCTGCAAAATGAGGGCTTTGCAAGCAGCTTTGCGGTGTACTTGACCCGTTCGTTATCACGGCTGGTAATGCGGTTTTCCACAGCGCTCACCCGCCTTTACATCACAATATCTGTGACTTTATGGATGCAAATATAAACACACGCCCGTACGCAGTCCCTGCGCGCGGGCGTTGTTTGCAAATTATTTTGCAGCCTTTGCAGTTTCCACCAGCTTCGCGAAAGACGCGGGATCGTTGATCGCCATCTCGGAAAGCATCTTGCGGTTGAGGTCGATGCCGGTCTTTTTCAGGCCATTCATAAAGCTGGAATAATTAGTGCCCTGTGCACGGCAGGCCGCGTTGATACGGGCGATCCACAGACGACGAAAATCGCGTTTTTTCGCCTTGCGGCCGGCAAATGCATAGTTGCCGCTTTTCATGACCTGTTGTTTGGCCATTTTAAAGTGTTTGGATTTGCTGCCCCAGTAGCCCTTGGCGAGCTTTAGCGTTTTCTTTCTTCTCTTGCGGGTCATCATTGCGCCCTTAATACGAGCCATAATCTATTTCTCCTTTATTTCACGGTTTTCAGCGAGCGGCCGGGCCGCCCGAAAAGGGGTGCGCTACGCCTTATGCGTAGGGCAGCATCTTCTTGACGTTGGCCTCGTTGGTCTCGTCAACATAGCCGAGTTTACGCAGGCCACGCATACGCTTGGTGCTTTTTTTGGTCAGAATATGGCTGCGAAACGCCTTACCGCGTTTAACTTTACCATTTTTAGTGAGGGCGAAACGCTTTTTCGCACCGCTGTGAGTTTTGATCTTGGGCATTTTACTTTTCCTCCTTGTTCTGGACCTTGTCCTTCAAGGGCACAAGATACATTTGCATGCTGCGCCCTTCGAGCTTCGGCTGTTTTTCAATCGCGGCAAACTCTTCCAGCAGTTCGGCAAACCGCCGCATTACCCCAAGACCGAGGTTGGTGTGCGCCATCTCGCGCCCACGGAAGCGAATGGAGACCTTGACCTTGTCACCGTCTTTCAAAAAGCGCTGGGCATGGCCCGCTTTGGTGTTGAAGTCGTTGGTATCGATGTTGAGAGACAGACGAATCTCTTTGATGTCGACAACGCGCTGGTTTTTCTTTGCTTCTTTTTCTTTTTTCTGCTGCTCAAAACGATATTTGCCATAGTCCATAATCCGGCAAACCGGTGGGGCAGCTGTCGGCGCGATTTTGACAAGGTCGAGATTTTTTTCCGCCGCGAGGTTCATCGCATCGCGTGAGGACATAATTCCCAACTGCTCACCCTCTGCGCCGATCAGACGAATCTCTCTGTCACGAATCTGCTCGTTCAACTCAAGCTCTCTCTTACCGCTAATTGTAAAACACCTCCAGTTTAATCATTGCAAATAAAAAGAGCGGGACGCGCAGCCCCACTCTTCAACAGACAAACGAACACGGGCTATAGGCAGCCCTTGTTTTGCTCTATTGACCCGGCGCCCTAAGGGTACCAAGGTGAGTGCGCAGCGCGCAGCTTCTTTACTGACCTGTATAGTGTAACATGCCCTTTTTCAAAAGTCAAGCGTCTGGGCTGCCTGCCGGCAGGCAGCCAAAGGCCGGCAGCAGGCGCTGCAAACCCCGTTTGCAGTTTGGCCTGCCACCGCCTTTTTTTGCCTAGGCTTCTTCCTCTACCGGCACCCAAAGCTCGCTTTGGTACTGCGGCGATGAGGGGTCTCCCTTGGGGTTCACCTCAATGTCCGGGCCACTGCCCAGCCGGTACCCGCTGCTGGGCAGCCACTCGCTGTACACATGGGTCGTCAGTGCCTGAATAGCCTCCGGCAGCGCCCCCATACAGTTGAACACCGCATACATCGCCTCGGGCAGCAAAACCTCCTCAAGGCCGGGCTCTGCCGGGCTTTCGCTGGGGATCGCAATGTAATAATCAAAGCTGCTGTCGGCCGCGCCATGGCTGACACAAATACCAAGCAGCGGCGCGGGCAGTGTGGGGTCCGGCTGCTTGCCCGCACAAAGCTGGCACAGGCGGGCGACGCGCCCGTCGCGGTGCACCTCGTTCCAAAATGCGGGGATCTCCCGCAGGTTTTTGCCATCCTCCACTGTGGTGGTCAGCCTTGCGCCCAATGCGCGAAATGCCTTTTGTTTGCGGATTTTGTACTCCATCTCAATCGCTCCTTTTACTGTGATGTGAAAGGAGATGGGGGGATACGCTTTGCGAAGGGCCGCTTTGCTGCGCACCGCGCTGGGCGGGCAGCCGTGCAGCCGCTGAAATGCGCGGTTGAACGCCGTGGGCGAGTCGTAGCCGTATTTCAGCCCAACTTCCAGCACCGACAGGGTGCCGCTTTGCAGCTCGTCTGCGGCACGGGCAAGCCGCCGGTTGCGAATGTACTCTGAAAGCGGCAGGCCCCCGGCCAGCAGTGTAAATATTTTTTGAAACTGGTAGGCCGAGCACCCGGTGATGCGGGCAATATCCTCGGTGCGGATCTCCCCGGCCAGGTTTTCTTCAATGTACGCCAGCGCGGCGTTCATCATGCGTAGCCATTCCACCTGCGTCATCTCCTTTCTGACCCCAGTATAATGCAAAAAGCGCCGGGCTTCCTCGCATTATGCTGCCCAAAAATGAGATGCGCCGCCGGTGGGCATCAACCCGGCACCCGGCCCCACACACAGCGGTCTCGCCCGGCAAGGTCGGCAGCGGCGCCCACCGCGGTATAGCCGTTTTGGCGCAGCAGGCCCTGCACCGCCGCACACTGGTGCGCACCAATTTCAAACACCAACCAGCCGCCCGCTGCCAGCAGCGGGCGGTAATGGGCGGTGATGTACTCGTAAAAAAACAGCCCCTCATGCGGGGCTACCAGCGCCTGTTTTGGCTCAAACGCAAGCTCTGGCGCAAGGGCTTCATATTCCTGTTGCGTGACATAAGGCGGGTTGGACACAATGCAGTCGTACCCGCCGCCGGGCTGGCTTGCTTCAAAACCCAGCACATCGGCTTCGATGACCTGTGCTTTGCCCTTGGCGTTTTTGCGGCAGTACCCCAGTGCCTCAGGTGAAAGCTCTACCAGCGTCACCTTGGCGCCCTGCAAGTTGGCCGCAAGCGCCAGGCCAATTGCCCCGGTACCGGCACACAGGTCCAGCACACGGGGGGCAGGGGTGTTTTTTAACAGTGCAAGGGCGGCTTCCACCACCGTTTCGGTGTCCTGGCGGGGGATCAGCACCCCTTCGCCCACCGCAAGCTCCAGCCCGTAAAACGACCAGCTGCCCAGCAGATATTGCAGCGGGTAACGGGCACAGCGGCGGCGGCACAATTCGGCCAGCTGTTGCATTTGCGGCTCTGTTAGCTGCTCGTCTGCCCCGTACTGCAAATGCCCTTTGCCAGTGACATGGCGCAAGAGCAGCTCCGCTTCAAAGGCATCATTCTCAATGCCGGCCTCACGCAACTGTGCGCGCAGCTGCCGGTAAAATTGCCCGGCTACCAACGGTCATCCTCACCTTGCTGGGGCAGCACCGCTTTTACCGAGGCAATGGCTACCTCGATCATGTCATCTTCCGGCTCGGCAGTGGTCAGCCGCTGCAACCACAGGCCCGGTGCCGAAATAACGCGCGCGACAAGGTTGTCGTGCCGGCCGGCAAATTTAATAGCCTCATAGCTGAGCCCCATTACCAGCGGCAACAGCAACAGTTTCAGCCCCACGCGGCCCAAGGTAGAATGCCATGGCACAAAGCTGAACACCAAAATACTGATGACGAGCACCAGCAGCAAAAAGCTGGTACCGCAACGGGGGTGAAACCGTGTACTTTTTCGCACATTGTCCACCGTCAGCTCTTCGCCCGCCTCATAAGTGGCGATTGTTTTATGCTCGGCCCCATGATAGCGAAACAAGCGGTGGATCTCCTGCATGCGTGAGATCAAAAAAAGGTACAACACAAACAGCCCCAGCTTGATGACACCCTCTACGATTGCCTTTGCCCAGCCAAGTTGTACTAGGCCATTCAGCAGGCCGGTGAGGAAGGTGGGCAAGATCATAAACAGCACAATGGCAAGCACTCCACCCAGCAGCGCGCTCACCGTCATCATGACACTGGTCGCCTTTTCACCAAAATGCCGCTCTAAAAACAGGTCGAATTTACTTTTTTCCTGCTCTTTTTCTTCTTCGGTCATGCTGATCTCTGCCGAGCGCATCAGCGCGCGGTAACCGATGAGCAGCGAGTCGATAAAAGCGAACACACCGCGCAACAGTGGTATTTTGGCCACCGGGTTCGGTTTTACCTGCGTCGTTTCAACTTGTATTTTGCCGGCAGGGTCGCGCACCGCCACCGCCATTAGGCTGGGGCCGCGCATCATGACGCCCTCAATCAGGGCTTGCCCGCCAATCGAAGTTTTAAACAGTTCTTTTGCATTGCGTTTGCTCATGCGTTCTTCCTTTCAGGGCCGTTTTCACCGGCAGGCGGCAAGGGGCGCGGCGCCGCCTTTTTCAGCGGCAAGGTTACCCGCACCAGTGTGCCGTGGCCGTAATTGCTTTCAATATCAAAACGGCCACCGTGGGCCGCTACGATCTCATCCACCACCGCAAGGCCGATGCCACTGCCACGCACCGCACCCCGCCCCTTGTAAAATTTTGTTTTAATGTGGGTAAGGTCCTCCGGTGCAATGCCGGGGCCCTCATCCCGAATTTCCACTACCGCCCACTCACCCTGTACGGCTAAGTTTACCGCAATGGTGCCACCGCCAGGCGAATATTTCAGCGCGTTGTCCAGCAGATTTAAAAACACCTGCCGCAGCCGGTTTTTATCCGCCCACACCGGGCAAGGCAGCTCTGGCTCGTCAAAGCTCAGCTTTACCCCCTCGCCCTGCGCGCGCGGGCCCGTCATCAGCAGCGTGTCATCCACCTCTGCCCCAAGGTCCAGCAGTTCGGGGGCCAGCACCAGCCCGCCGTTTTGCATGCGAGAAAAATCCAGCAATTCTTCCACCATCTGGTACAGGCGGTCAGTCTCGCTTAAAATCACCCGCACGCCTTTTCTGTAGTTTTCGCTCGTTGGGTCATCCACCCGCGTCAGCGTTTCCACCCACCCCTTAATAGAGGTAAGCGGGGTGCGCAGCTCGTGTGAGACCGAGGAGATAAACTCGTTTTTCAGCTGGTCGGTTTTTGAAAGCTCCTCCGCCATGTGGTTGATGGTGTCGCACAGGCGGCCCAACTCGTCGTCGTACACATTTTCAATGCGGGCGCCAAAGTCGCCGCCGGCAATTTTAGTGGCCGCCTGTTCTACTTTGCTCACCGGTAGCACGATGGAGCGGATAAAGTAAGTACCAGAATAGATGGTGAACAGCAAAATCACCAGTATCACCGCTGCCGAAATGGCAATCAGCATCGTGATCTGGCTATCAATGCGCGAGAGGCCGGTGACAAAGCGCACCGCCATAATGCCGCCCGCGGGTTTTGGCACCAGATAAGTCACCGCCATAATGTGCTCGCCGGTGCTGTCAGTGCCCACAAACTCGCCAATGCCGTCCGTGCTCTTTTTGGCTTTGTTAAAATCGTCTAATGTCTCGATATAATCCGGCACAAAACCGCTGGAGGTAGACACCACCTTGCCCGCGGTGTTGATGAGCATGAACTCAAACTTGTCTTTTTCCGAAAAATCCTCCGCCATGCGCCGCAGTGTGGCGCTGCGCTCAGAATCCTCGGCACCGGACAGCGCCGAAAGCTGGCCCGCCACCGTGTTGACCCGTGTCATCACCGCCGCGCGGGCACTGGAGTAATAATAGCTGTTAAAATAAAAAATCAAAACGCCCTCGACCGCCAGCAACACCAGAATGGTAAGCAGCAGGCTGCCGCGCACCCAGCGGCGGGTAATGGTGCTTTTGCGTTTTTTCTTTGCCTCCATGCCCGCGCCCCCTTTCGTATCTGCTGCCGGCGGGCCGGCCTGCGTCAGGGTTTCCAGCGGTAGCCGTAGCCCCACACCGTCGCAATGTGCGCCGGGTTGCTGGGTTCATCCTCAATTTTCATGCGCAGGCGCCGGATGTTGACGTCAACGATTTTGACATCGCCGTAATAGTTTTTGCCCCAGACACCCTCTAAAATTTTATCGCGCACCAGCGCGACCCCGGGGTTTTGGAAAAACAGCTCCATAATTTGAAACTCTACCTGTGTCAAGTCGATCGGCTGGCCGTTCTTGTACAGCACACGGCTTTTTTGGTCCAGCACAAACTGGCCGGAAACCAGCCGGCTTTCGCCCTGTTGCTCGGTGGCCTGCCGCGTGACACGGCGACACAGGGCCTCTACCCTTGCCAGCAACTCGGTCACGCTGAACGGCTTTGTAATATAGTCGTCCGCGCCGATGGAAAGGCCGTTGATTTTGTCTTTTTCCTGTGTTTTTGCCGACAAGATGATAATGCCAAGCTCTGCCGAATCGCGCCGGATGGTCTCGCACAGCGAAAACCCGTTCATGCCGGGCAGCATCACATCCAGCAGCGCGACATCAAACCCGTCTTTCTCCTCGCCCAAAAGGCCCAGCGCACGCTCGGCACTGGCGGCCTCGGCGACCTCGTACCCCGCCATGCGCAGGTTTAGTGCGATCACTTCGCGGATCGCGTCTTCATCTTCCACGACCAAAATTTTTCGCATGCTTTTCCCTCCAAACAGTTGTCCCGCCTGGTTTCTTTTTGCGCGGCTTTTGCCGCGGTGATTGCCGCGCTTAACTCAGCACGGCCACTTTGCCTAAAATATCTGCGGTGTCAATGCCGGTGTCCTCGCGGATGCGCACAAAAATACGGTAACGCCCCACCGCCGCGACCTGAGTATATTCCTCTGCCGTGCCAAGGCGCACCCCGCCTGAAAGTGTTTCATCCGGCCCCAGTATCTGCACCACTAGCAGGGTCTCACCGCTGGCGGTATCGGTCAAATACCAGTTACGGGTGCCCATGCGCTCTACCGTGACACGGTTTTTCCAGCTGATGGGCAGTTGCATGTAATAGCCATAGCTCAAGTCGGCAAGGCCAAAGGCTCTTTCGTTGGTCGGCTTTTCCTCTACCGGGGTCGCCGTGGGGGTGGGTGCCGGGGTGGGCTGCGCCGATGACGATGCCGCGCCGCTGTGGGCTGCACTGCTGCCAGTTGTGGCAGAACTGCTGCCGGCTACCGCAGAGCTGCCGCCCAAATCACTGCCCGCCGAGCTGCTTTGCGGCAACACCGGCAGCACCGACTGGATGCGCTGCCCCGGCAGCACCGCTTCTTTTTCAAAGTTATTTTCAAAGGTGCCAATGGATGCAAAATCGTAATAGCTAAGCCACAGCATGCGCTGCTCGGTAGAAAACGCCGATACATTGCCCAGCACGACCGGTATTTCCACCGCGCCGTCCTCGTCGATATCGCGGCTGCGCAAGTTGGTCACCGCGCGGGTGGACAGGTTGGGGATGCTGACCCCCAGCCGGGTGCTGTGGGTCAATAAGCGCTGCGCCTTGCCATCAAAATACAGTTCTTCACTGGCCAGTGTGCCGCCGGAGGTATACCCGTCCACCACCAGGCTGTACCGCCCGCCCGACTGGCTGGTGTAAATGCCAAAGCAGCTTTGCAACAGGCTATCCAGTGAAAGGGTGGCGATTGGCTGCAACTGGCCGCTTTGCACCGACAGCAGCGACGCCTGCATTGGCCCCGGCTGTGTTGCGGGGGACAGGACGATCAAGTCGTCAATGCCGGTGCCGGTGAAATCTGCCAGCGCATATTCTGAATAGCTGCGCTCGTCCACCTTTTGCATCGTGTTCTTTTCTTTTAAATAGGTATAGACACCCATAAATTTATCGCTTAAGTTCGTGCTGGTGTACCCCACAATCAGCGTGGGTGCCCCCTCGCCGTACATCGAGCTGAAATTGACCGACTCCACCTCGGTGCCAAGGCCCTCTTCATCCCACAGCACCGACCACTTGTTACCGGTTTGCCCCAGCAAGGCAATGCGCACGTTTTTGGTTTTGGCTTCGCTGTTGTCATCCCCGTAAAAGACAACGGCTTCCTCTACCCCGTCGCCGTTCAGGTCTTTAAACACGAACGGGGATAAAAAGTCACCTTTGCGCGGGTATTTCAGCTTGGCGCTGCCGCCAATGTAGCGGTTCAGCTCTTCGACGACGTGCGACTGGCTTTGGCTGAGCTTTGGGGCTTCAAGCAGTTCTTCCACGTTGCCGATCTTCCCCGAGCAGCCGCACAACAGCAAAAGCAGCACAGCCGGCAGCAAAAGCAGCAGACAGTTCTTTTTCACTCGGCCGCATCCCCTTTCTGTTTGGGCGCGCTGCCCCACGGGTACTGCGCTTATTTTAGCACATCGCCACAACCGAAACAAGGCTGCCGGAGCCTTGCCCTAAAAGGCAACCGGTGCAAGGGCCCCGCAACCTACCGGCAGCACCCAAACAGAGGACAGCCAAGCCAAGCCCCGTTGAAAAAAGCCATAATTAGTTATTTATTATATCAGTTAAGCATGTGCAAATGTTGTATAAGTTGTTAAAAAATCGGTAAGAATTGACCAAAAAAAGCTTTTTACTTGCATGCAAAATAACGCAGTGCTATACTGTGTTTTGGCCAGAACCCTGTTAACATCAGCCTTTTGGCCGTTTTTCGTAAATTACAGGGGGAGGTATTTTCTAAATGAAACTGCTGGTTTTGATTTTGAACCAGACCGAAAGTCTTGAGCCGGTTTTGGAAAAGCTGGAGCGTTCCGGCATCCGTGGCGCGACAATTTTGTCCAGCCGCGGCATGGTGATGGCACTTGAAAACTACGTGGACGGTAGCCTGCTGGGTTCTTTGCGTGCGGTGTTGGACCCGGGCCGTGAAGAGAACAAAACGGTGCTGGCCGTATTGCCGGACGAAAAAGTCACTGTTGCCGTGGATGCTATTGAAAGTGTAGTAGGCAGCCTTGAAAAGCCGAATACCGGTATCGTGTTCACTGTGCCGGTCGATTTTTTGAAAGGGGCTCAATATTGAACCCCCGCTTTGCGGCGCATCTAAATTCATTTAAAGGCGGCAAACTACAATGCAATTGAATTTACTTTTTTACCTTGCGGTTTTTCTTTTTACCGGCGCGGTTTTTTCAAAACTGATTCGGCTGATACACCTGCCGGACGTGACGGGTTACCTGATTGGCGGCTTGATTGTCGGGCCCGCTATCCTTGGCCTTGTACCCGGCGGTGTGATGGATGAACTTACGCTGATCTCCGACGTGGCACTTGGCTTTATCGCCTTTTCCATCGGCGGCGAGTTTAAGCTAAGCTATTTTAAGCGCGTGGGCATCGTGCCGATCGTCATTGCCTTTTTTGAAAGTATCATCGCGGTGGTGTTTGTCGTGCTGGGCCTACTTGCCATTGGCCAGCCGTTGCCGTTTGCACTGGTGCTGGGCGCCATTGCCGCGGCAACTGCCCCGGCAGCCACCATCATGGTCATTAAGCAGTACAAGGCCAAAGGCCCGGTAACTGAGACACTGCTCAGCGTAGTTGCGCTGGACGATGCCGTGGCGCTGATTGCGTTTGGCCTTGCGGTTGCAGTGGCAAAATCGCTGACCAGCACCGAGGCGGTTTCAATGGTTTCGGCCATTGTCAAGCCGGTGGTCGAAGTGCTGATTAGCGTGGGCGGCGGCCTTTTGGTCGGTGCCGCTTACACCTATCTTCTGCGCTTTTTCAAAACCACGGCAAACCGCCTTGCGCTGACGATTGGTGTGGTGTTCATCACCAGCTCGGTGGCAAGCGCACTCAACCTTTCCGGCCTTTTGACCTGCATGTCGGTGGGCGCCGCATTTGCCAACTTTTCGAAAAACAGCGAAGATGTGTTTGAGCTGACCGAACGCATCACCCCCCCTATTTTTATGCTGTTCTTCGTGTTCAGCGGTGCAGACCTTGATATTTCTATTTTACCGTCCATTGGCATCATTGGTATCGTCTACATTCTGCTGCGCCCGCTGGGCAAGTTTTGCGGCGCGTGGCTGGGCGGCAAGCTGACCAAGGCACCGGACGTTGTGTGCAAATACCTTGGCCCGGCGCTGCTGCCACAGGCAGGTGTGGCCATTGGCCTTACCTTTGTAGCACAGCAGGTCGTACCGGAGTATGCCAGCATCATCCGTGCGGTCATTTTGTCCGGCACGTTAATTTACGAGCTGCTTGGCCCGGTGATCACGAAACTCACCCTTACCGGCGCGGGCGAGATCGTCAAAAAACAATAATCCCCGTTTTGCGGCTACGCCCCGGCCTTGTGCCGGGGCGTTTTGTATGTTGCCGCCGTTGACATTTCGCCCGCAATTTGTTACACTAAAATGCGTTTCAGCCCCCTTGTTACTGATTGGTCTCAAGGTGGTGCTAACCCATATGCGGGCGTGGCGGAATGGCAGACGCGCTGGTCTTAGGAGCCAGTACTTCGGTGTAAGGGTTCAAGTCCCTTCGCCCGCACCAACAAAAAGTCATGTATGAGTTCAAACCCTCATACATGACTTTTTTATTTAATGTGATAAAATAAAAACGATCAATATACTCTTCCATAACACAAGGAGGATGTCATGATTAAAAAAGAGCTAATTAATCAAAGTATAGATTATATGCTGAGCCACATAGCGGATGAGTTTACGGTTAGGGATGTTGCAAACCACATCCACTATTCTGAGTATTACTTCAGCCGGTCGTTCAAATTCATTACAGGAGAAAGTGTATACACGTTTATCAAGCATTTAAAAATGGACCAAAGTGCCATTGACATTAAGTTGAAGACAGGTAAGACCATTACCGACATTGGATTGGACTATGGCTATACGGCTTCTAATTACAGCTCGGCCTTTAAGATGCATCATGGGGTTTCTCCATCAGGCTTTCGCGTGGACACCGTCAAAGACTGTGTGTCTAACCCTTTTAACCCAGAAAAGACAGATTTTTTTGAAAGTTTTGAACTGTATGATAAAAAAATTAAAATAGAACCGCTGGCCAATATGCGAGTTCTTTACGAACGAACCATTGGAAAATATGATGAACTAAAAGAAAAATGGTTTGTGTTTTTCGATACTTATAAAGATTATATCCACGATGATACCAAGCTGATAGAGCGGTTTTATGATGACCCGGCCATCACTTCCCATCATTGCCTGTGCGATTTGTGTGCAACCGTGGGTGAAGATTGCACACTTGAAAATACAATTATATTAGAAGGCGGCAAATTTGCGGTCTATCGGTTTGAGGGGGAAATAAAAGACATCTTTTGTACACTGCAAGGGATATTCGCCGTTTGGTTTCCTGAAAGCGGTTATGAGATGGATAAACGCTATGGGTTAAATATCTATCGCAAGATCGATAAAGAAAAGGATTTTGTTGTTATGGACTTATGCATACCAATTAAATAGAGCAAGAATTCAGAAGTTAAGCGCTAAGGCCTTATGCTAAAATGAAACTAGTGAGTTAAGCGAATTTCATTTTAGTATAAGGTCTTTTTTATCAGGAGGCTAACATGTTTGACATTAGAAAAATACAGGAACAAGCTATTTTTGAATCTGTTAAGAACAAAAGCAATGATGAAACGGCAAAGACCATCGTCTATGGAGAGAATGGCGCTGCCAGAAACGAAGGCAACACCACTTGGGTGAACGCTACTATGCATCGTCTGGAAAACGAATTTGATGCCGCGACTACAAAGCAAATTCGAATGGGCTGCCAGTGCGGTTATGGAATAGATGAAAAGTTGGCATTGGTCAATGAATTTGTAACATCCTCGTCCAATTTAAAAGAATTTGCAAGTTCAGAGAAAGCAAAAGCAGCAGGGCTGTTTTATCAAGACGACTCGCTTTTTTTGCAGTTTAAGTTCTGCCCTTGCCCTATGCTTGCCGAAGTAAAAAAATTAGATACCTTGACTTGGTGTCAATGCACAACGGGATATAGCAAGGTTCTGTTTGAAAAAGCGTTTGGCTGTGAAGTTGACGTGGAATTGCTGAAAAGCATAAAACACGGCGACGATATCTGCCTTATGAAAATTATCCCACATGGTTCAATTTGGTAATCATCATAATGCAAAAAGTTTATAACAAAGCCATGGAGAAGCTATTTTGCTTCTCCATGGCTTTGTTAATTTATTAATATTGTTGCATCAGGCGCACTGCCCAGCACCCCCATAATGCCCCGGTCTCTTTTTAACTTTGTTATTCGCAGGGTATCCCTTATTTTACATATTCAGCACTTACCTCTAATTCGCCCACAAAGTGGTCATACACTACCACAACATAGCTGCCGCCAGTTGTAAGGCTTACCGTTGTTTCAAAGGTGCCGTTCTCGTTCGGGGTCAGCTGCGTTGTGTCATTGCCGGTTTTAATTTGAACGGTCGCATTGCCGCTTTGCGTTTTCAGCGTGCCAGATACCTTTAACTCCCGCCGCCGAATCGACCCGCCACCAAACAGTACCTCTTGCCCGGTTTTATCATCACATTCGGCACGGTAGGTACCGGTGTAATCGTCACTGCCGGTTTGCCGCTGCCCGGCCAGCTTTGCGTCTTTGGTCAACCGAGTTTCGCCAATTTCGCCTGCCCATTCTTCCACCTGCGCGACCACGCCTTTTGGGGGATCGTTTTCAAATTTCCATTCGGTATAAAGGTGCAGCAGTACAAACAGCAACACCACAAGCACCAGTACAGATTGTTTTTTCATGGTTTCCCTTTCCCTGTGTGTCCCCCGGCAGGTGCATTTTAAAGGCAGCGGCGGTTAGTCTGCCGCTGCTTTGCTTTGCCCCGCCAGTATGATTACCGCAAGCGCACCGCAAGCAAGCAGGCTGATGCAGCTAAATGCAAATTGGCCCGGCGTGGAGCCGTAATAGCCCGAAAGCCCAAAAACTGCCGTCATGGGGTAAATGGCCCTGAGGGTGTTGGACATACTGGTAAACATACCGGTAAACGAGTACAGCTCGGTAAATACCAGCGCAAGCCAGTACCCATTTTTGTTGCGTGACACCAGCGCAATGATGGGCGAAATGGCAAAAAACACGGCCACCCCGTCGATCACATATGCCTTTAAAAAGCCCAGCACCATACCCGCCGGCAGCGCCGGGGCATGCAGCGCAGCTTCAGTTGCAAATGCCAAAACAAAAAGCAACAGGTACAGCAACACACAAATCACAAACGCAAGAATCATTTTGGCCACAGTCAACTTGGCTTCGTTGATGGGGATCAGCCGCAGGGTTTTCAGCGTGTCGTCCTGCTGTTCGCGGCAGATCATGTAACTGCCCAAAAGGGCAATGACCGCAGGCAACGCCAGCATGGTCGCCCATGGCTGTAACACCGACAAAAACCAGCCTGGTGTGTCGATGTACCGGGCACCCTCATACACCTGCTGCCCGCCGATCAGCACAATAGCGGCCAGTAAAGCTGTTGCAAAAAAAGCGACCCACACCATGTTGCAGCGGCGCAGCTTTTGGCACTCGGCCCAAAGTAATGTTCGCATCATTGGCACCTACTTTCTTTTCAGCCCTACATCTGCAACCCATACAGAGACAACACCCCAAACGCCCATGCAAAGAAACGCAAGCGGCAGGTTGGGTGCCCCTGTAAAAGCAAGGCCCGGGATATCGTTGTTGCGCATGACAATGGCCGCCATGCTGGAAAGCGGGTGCAAATACATGTTGAACGACATTAAAAAGAAGCTGAGAAACGCATACACCAGTGTCGCACAAACCGGCAGGATATACCCCTTTTGTGACGCGGCTACCGCTAAAATGGGCAACACCCCAAACGCGCACAAAACGCCAATTTCAAAGCATTTTTGAAGAAGATACATTACACTGCCCCAGCTAAAAGCAACAATGCCGGGCAGTACGCTGAACACAATGGACCCCACCGCAGCAAGCAGCATAAAGCAAACCGAATACAGCAGCACCATAACGAATTTACTAAAAAAATAGCCCAGTTTGCTGACCGGCACGATCCATAGTTGCTTTAGCATGTCGTACTGGTTTTCGTCGTACATCAGTATGGTGGACAAGACCCCCAAAATGACAGGCAAGATGATAAACATGGTAAACCCCAGTGCCGACATCTTGTAAAACAGCAAGGGGTCGACCCCTTTTTTGCCGAGATAACTGTAAAAAAGAAACGCAAAAAACGGCATGACAAAGGCGGCCAGCAGCATGACCCATGGCAGCTTTCTGCGGCGCAGCTTCAAAAACTCGGTCTCAACCAGTTTAAGCAATGCCCTCACCCCCGGTGATTTTTTTAAAATAATCCTCTAACGTGTCGTTACAAAGCTGCGAACTGATAACCGACACCTCTTGCAGCACAAGCGCCTTATTGACGGCGGCCATATCCAACGAGGTGTCATACAGCCGCAAAGTCTCGTCGTCCTGCACCGAATAACCCGCAAGCCCAAACCGCTGCTCTAAAATCAGCGTTGCCTTTGGTACATCGGAGACCCGCAGCTGAATATACCTGCCATTTTTTTGTTTCAGCTCATCCATACTGCTTTCTTCCAGCAAAACACCCTGGTCGATGATGCCGATATCATCCGCCAGCAATGCAATTTCTGAAAGAATGTGGCTGGAAATTAAAATAGTCTTACCGCGCTCGGTGCTAAGTTTTTTAATGAAATCCCTTACCTCTGCAATGCCAATGGGGTCAAGGCCGTTGGTGGGTTCGTCTAAAATTAGCAGCTCCGGGTCGTGCAAAATGGCATTGGCAATGCCAAGGCGCTGTTTCATGCCCAGCGAGTATTTGCTGAACAGCTTTTTGTCCTTGTACGGCAGGCCGACCACCGTCAGTGCATTTTTTACTGCATCCGGGGCGGCGGTGCCGCGCAGCTTTGCAAAAATTTCAAGGTTTTCTGTCCCTGTCAGGTTGGGGTAAAAACCCGGCGTTTCAATAATGGCACCAATGCGGGGGTACACGCTTTTTTGCCGGCCTTTGATGTTTTTGCCAAACACATCCACCTGCCCCGACGTGATGGACGTAAGACCCAAAATCATTTTCATAATGGTCGTCTTGCCCGCGCCGTTGCGCCCCAACAGGCCATAAATGCGGCCCTTTTTCACATGCAGGTTCACCGCGTTCACGGCGGTTTGTTCCCCATAAATTTTGGTCAATTGTTTAGTTTCAATTAAAAAATCACTCATTTTTAATTTCCTCGCTTTCCGTACACCTGCTTTGCAGTGTGCTGCCCTGTGGCAACCTGTTTACAAGCATTAGTATAACGCCCAAACCTTGCCGTAGCCTTGCCGCAACCTTGTTTTTACCTTGTTTTTGCAGCAAAAAAGCCCCGTGTTGTCACAGGGCTTTGGGCAAAAAAACCGTAAAGGTCATCCCTTGCCCGGGGGTGCTTTGCGCATTGATTGTACCATTGTGGGCACTAATCAGCTCTTTCGCGATGGAAAGGCCCAGCCCGTTGCCGCCGTCTGCGCGGGAATGGTCGCACTGGTACATGCGCTCAAAAAGGTGCGGCAGGTCATCGGGCGAAACCCCTTTGCCGTTGTCGGCCACTTCAATTTGTGCCTCTTTTTCGCCCTCTGTCACGCGCAGCCGCACATGGCTTGCACTGCTGTGGGCCAGCATGTTTTGCAGCAGGTTGTTCAGCACGCGGGTATACGCATTGGGGTCTAGCCGCACGGGGTATTCAGTTTCGGGTATTTCAATTTCATACTCTACACCCGCCGCTTCCAGCATGGGCACCCATTCTGCGATACTGTTGCGGGTAATTTCGTTGAGATCAAACACCCCAAAATGGTAAACCTGCTCCCCGGCATCCAGCTTGACCCATTCGAACAGCGAAACGACAAACTGTTTCAGCCGGTGCGCCTTTTCTACCGCAACATGGATGTACTCGTCTTTTTCCGGCCCGGTCACCAGCCCATTTTCCACCGCTTCCAAATAGCCGACCAGCGAAGCCAGCGGGGTTTTTACGTCGTGCGAAAGGCTGGTCATCAGCCGCTTATACGCCTGCTCCGCCTGCTTTTGCCGCACCAGCCGGGCTTGGCTGCTGACGGCAATTTCGTTGATGCCATAACAGATTTGTTTTGTCATATTGCTTTCGCTTGCCAGCACACGGCGGTTCAGGTTGCCGTCTTTTATATCTTGCAGCGCCTCTTTGATGATGCCGAGCTGCCGCCGGACACCCAGCAGTGTGCGGGCAAGGTAGCCGATGACCAGCAATGCGAGCACCAGCGCCAAAAGCAGAGAATGGTTTATGGTCACCGTTACGCCTCCTTGTTAAAGCGGTACCCTACCCCCCGCACGGTTTGAATGTAAAACGGATGCTCGGGGTCCGGCTCTACCTTTTTGCGCAGCTTGCTAATGAACGCCATAATATTGCCGTCGTCAAAGGCGTACTCTTCCTCCCAAACCTGTGTGTAGATCTGCTTTTTCGTGAAGACCCGGCCCTTATTTGCCGCAAGGAAAAACAGCAAATCAAACTCTTTGCCGGTAAGCTCCACCGCATTATCACCCACCGTAACAAGGCGGTTTGCCTTGTCAATCACCATGCCGGCCAGCAACATACACTCCGCCTGCGTGCCGGGCACCGGGTTCAGGGTGGTGTAACGGCGGACCAGCGAATGCACGCGGGCCAACAGCTCGTTGATGCTGAACGGTTTTGTCAGGTAGTCATCCGCCCCCATGCGCAGGCCGGACACCTTGTCGTCCTCGTCACTTTTGGCCGTGAGCATCAGCACCGGCACATTGCTTGTTTTACGGATATGCTGCAACACCTGAAACCCGTCAATATCCGGCATCATGACATCTAAAATAATCAGCGCAAGGCTGCCCGCGTTTTCTTCTGCCAGCCGCAGCCCGGCAACGCCGCCGTGGGCGGTCAACACCGAAAGCTGCTCTTGCTCGACGCATTTTTTCATCAGCGCACAAAGCTCTTTGTCATCATCAATAATTAAAACACTGTTCATGCGTTTACTCCTTTGGCTATAGGGGCCCGCCCCGTGTTGCCCGCATTTTGTAGGGGCTTTAGGTCCACTGGGTATGCGGCACAAACTGCCGGTTTTAAAGCAGCCGTAAGTTTATTATATCCGGCCTGATGGTAAGAAGCAAAATTATTCCCTGATTTCCCCTTTTGCTTTGCCATATATGGTTTATTCTGCGGCTTTATTTGGTATAATTAAAAAACAATTTGTATTGCCGTTCCATTACACCACAGGCCGTCGCGTTTTACTATTTACGGCTCAATCAATTTTTTATTACACCAGAAGGATTTCAACATGAAAAACAAAATTGTCATTTTAAGTATCGTCGACATCTGTATTTACGCGTTATCCGTAACTCTTTTTTTGGTATTCAAAACACCTCTTTTACTTACAGTGTGGGAAATCGTCACCTTTATTTCAGCACCGGTCATGCTTTTGTTGCTGCTTGAACTGCTGAAAATCGGTAGGCATGCCCGCCCGGTATTTGAAACCCTGACCATCGTTTTTATGGCCTGCACCACTGTATTGACAAGTTTGGCCCATGTTGTAAACATCGCTGTGACAAGGAGGCTGCTTGCCGAGGGTGTTTTGGTGCCCACCTATTTTCAAATAGGGTATTGGCCTTCGGTCGAAATGGCGGTTGATTATTTGGCATGGGGCTTTTTTATGGGGCTTGCATTTGTTGCGGCAGCCGGTACCTTAACGGGGGCCACCGGGGCAGCAAAGGGCCTGCGCGGCCTGTGCCTGCTTTGCGGCGGCTTATGTCTTACCGGTTTTGTGGGTGCTCTGTTCATCAACGAAAACCTTTGGTATTTGGCCCCACTCGGCTACGGCGTGGGTACTTTATTTCTTTGCTCCAAAATGCTGCGCCCTGCAAAGTAGACGAATTTGCTGTAATGCATTATTTACAAACTTACCTGTTTTTCCCATCGGTACAATTCTTGTTCAAAACAAAAAGGACGTGTGTTATGCAACTGAAAAACATTGAAAAAAAAGAACCTTTTACGACCTTGTATTACGAGTTAACCTGGCCCGTTGGCTGGGATCAAATTCTATCATTTATCGAAGTAATCGTTCAATCAGATTTCGCAAAAGGCAAAATAGACTCTATTACAGTTGGCAAAGTTTCCGGTGCAGAAAACATTGATGTCACCGACGATTTTAAACAAAATGGAAACAATATAAAAAATACTGCGTTTTCCAAAAAAGAATTCGGATATATTGCAATCGCGGGGTATTCCAGTATTATGCAAGTTTCTATGAGGATTACCATTTGGAACCAGCTAAACCGTTTCATGCTTCAACTATTTAAAGATACTTCGATTGAAAAAGCTGGGGAGCATTGCTACGATAAATATGTGGACAGCATCGAAATTTCGGGCCATGTCGATTATGAGAAAAAACACGGAGCGCAGGCCCCTAACGTATAAATTCCAGCCTGTAATGAAACCGCTCCTTACCAATAAAAGCCTAGCCCCGAGGCAAGTTGCGCCCAGTGGCTGGGCTTTTAAGTTAAAATTTTCGCCTCGCCCTTGACAAGCTAACAATCGTTAGTTATACTGTTGCTAACGAATGTTAGTTTGTCTGTGGAGGAATTTTGATGACTCTTTATTTTGGCACCTTGCCCGCAATACTTTCTACTTTGTTGCTTATTGTTATTTTCGCTTACTTTTTCAGCACTGCCACAAGGCAGGCGCAAATGACACATTGGGGGCGCCGCACCGGGCTGCTGGCCGCCATGGGGCTGGTGCTTTGCTGTTTAGTTGCCGTGCGGGACGGGTATGTAAATTCTGTCACCGCACTGTTTGACCCCGCTGCCGCCCCCGGCCTGCTGGCGGCAGATGGTTTCATTTCTACCCTGTGCTGCATGGGCGGGGCGGCAGTGGCCATACTGGTGCTGTTTTGCCTGTTTGTGCGAAAACAACTTTGGCGAAAGCGGGCCTTTTTTGCACTGGGTGGCATCATTTTGCTTAAAACCTTACTTGTTGAAATTGGTAGAGGGGTGGCACAATAAATGAAAGTCGTCATGTTAAACGGCCAAAACCACAAGGGCAGCACCTACCACATGGGCAGGCTGCTGATTGAAAAACTGCCCGGCACGCCGCAGGTGACCGAATTTTTTTTACCCAAAGACCTGCCCCACTTTTGCAACGGGTGCTACGCCTGTGTTGAGGATGAAGCGCGCTGCCTTTATGCAGAAGAAAAGGGCCGCATTTTGCAAGCCATTGAGCAGGCCGACCTGCTGATTGTCACCACGCCGAACTACTGCATGGCACCCTCTGCCCCGCTGAAAGCGTTTATCGACTTGACCTTTACTTACTGGGTCAGCCACAAGCCCCGCGCGTGCATGTTTGCGAAGCGCGCCATTGTGCTTTCTACCACGGCGGGCGCGGGTGCAAAGCAGGCCATCAAACCGGTAAAGACGGCGCTAACCTGTTGGGGCATGCCCTGGGTAAAAAGCTATGGCGTTGCCGTGCAGGCCATGAACTGGGCTGGTGTTTCGGCCAAAAAAAAGGCCGCCATTGAAAAAAAGATGGGCCGCCTTGCCAAAGCTGCCGCACACAGCGGCCGCCCGCGGGTGACCATAAAAACCAAGCTGTTGTTTTGGATGATGCGCAAAATGCAGCAGGCAAACTGGGGCAGCGGCCCCACAGAAAAGGCCTACTGGCAGCAACACGGCTGGCTGGGGAAGGAGCGCCCATGGAAGCAACTGCAACCACAAGAGAAAAAATTATCTACCACGCCCTAAAGCTGTTTGCCGCAAAAGGGTACGACGGGGTGTCGATGCGAGAAATTGCGGCGGCGGTGGGCATTCAGGGTGCTTCGCTATACAACCATTTTAAGGGCAAAGAGGACATTTTTAACGCCATTTTTACCGAAATGACTAAGCAGTACGACGCGGCGGCAACCATGCTACAGGTACCAATAGAGGCCGCTGCACCTGCCGCGAAGCAGTACCACAACATCAGCGAAGAACGGCTGTTTGAAGCAGGCAAGGGCTTGTTTTCGTTTTTTACCCAAAACGAATTTGCCGTGCTGTTTCGCAAGTTGCTGGTTTCCGAGCAGCACAAATTTCCGCTTGCGGGAGAACGCTTTCAACAGTACTATTTAGATGGGCCGATACAGTTTCAAAGCGCCGTCTTTTCCGCTTTGCAGCAAACGGGTGATTTAGTGGAATGCGATGCCGAAACGATGGCCCTGCACTTTTACAGCCCCATTTACTATTTGCTCAGCAAGTTTGACTTGGGCTACCCTTATGACGATTGCATTGAGCAGCTTAAAAAGCACGTACACCTGTTTTGCACCTTGTACCGCAAATAGCCCGCTGCGCGCTGCTTTCAGTGCGGGGCTAAAACAGAAAATTAAAACTTGCCCCGCCCGCCGTGGGTAGGGGCACAAAGGGGCCACGATGAACGCCGCTTTTTTATTACTCCCGTTTCTATTAATCCGTTTTTTACTGCTGGGGCTATGCAACCGGCAGGCGCTGGCCAGTGCGGCTTTTTTTGCCCCGCTTGCCGGGGCAGAGAAGGTTGCCTATTGGGTTTACCAGCTTGCAACCCTGTTGCTGTTTGTCGGCCCATTTTTTTTGACCGTGCAAACCGGCGGCGGCTGGTTTGTGCCCGGCCTCGCTATGCTGGGCGTTGGTGCCGCACTGTGCGCCGCTGCGGTGGTAGAGTTTGCAAAACCCACCGAAAACGGGTTTCACCATAGCGGCATATACCGCTTTTCGCGCAACCCGATGTATGTCGGGTATTTCTTTTACTTTTTGGGCTGTGTGTTACTGACTAGGTCGCCGTTGCTGCTGGTGGCCCTGGTGGCGTTTCAGGCATCGGCACACTGGATCATTTTATCAGAAGAGCGCTGGTGCGCCGCACAGTTTGGGCAGCAGTACGCCGCTTATAAAGCGCAGGTAGGGCGCTATTTTTAAGTACCGGTTTTTGCCCTTAAAGGGCGGCTTTGCCCCTTACACGCGCGCCCGGTTTATGCCGCTTGCTAGCGGATTTTTTTGTTGACCTGTAAGTTCGCTTTTTATGGGCAAGACAGTACACGCCCCATTTGCTATACTGTTTTACGAAAAGGGGTGCCAAACTATGGACCAACTGAAAGTGGGCAGTTTTATTGCCGTGCTGCGGCACGAGGCAGGGCTGACGCAGGAGGCACTGGGGCAAAAGCTGGGGGTGACCAACAAAACCGTCTCCCGCTGGGAGAACGGGTGTTACCTGCCGGACGTTGAAATGCTGCAACTGCTGGGCGGTTTATTTGATGTCAGCATCAACGAGCTGCTTTGCGGCGAAAAACTGGCCGATGCTGATTTTCGCAAAAAAGCGGATGCTAACCTTGTGAGCGCACTGCGTGAAAGCCCGTTTACACTGGGTGAGCGCACCGCATTTTGGAAGCAGAAATGGCTGCGGCAACACACCGCTTTGCTTGTTATTTGTTTTGTGGCACTGGGCGGCGTATTAGCGCTTGGCTGGTACTACCATAGCCCCCTGCTGGCGGGTGCCTGCCCGTTGCTTGGGGTTGTGGTTTATGCCCTGCTGCGCCACCGCATGATGGTGTATGTAGAGGGCAAGCTTTACCCTTAGCCCTGCGCGGTAAAGCTGCAAAGCGGGCCGCTTTGCCCTAAAGCGCAAAACTGTGTCTACCTGAAAGGGAGGAAACCAACTTGAAAAAACTGTTGCGGCGGGTACTTTTTGTTTTTCTGGCTTTATTGGCTGCACTGGCATTACTCGTCGCCGGGCTATTTGTCAAACAGGCGGTCGTTGATGGGCGTATTAACGACGACATTGGGGCAATTTACACCGACGAAACGTACCGTACCCCGGTTTGTGTGGCGGGTATCGATGTTATGCGGCAAAAAATTTCGTGCGGGTACGCCTGCATCGAGCTATTGGCCCGCTGGCAGGGCCTGCCCACCACCGAGGACAGCCTGCTGGCCCAAAATAGCGGCAACATAAGCACCGCGATGGGCGATGGGTTTCAAAATGAGATGAACCGGCAATTCCCCGAGTTTCTCACGACCCGGCACACAAACTTAAAAAACACCAAGCTGCTGGACATGGTCTACCACAGCCTTGCAGACGGCATGCCCGTACCCATTGAATTTGCCGCACTGTATCACGACGGCGACAACAGCGTGTGGACCCTTCACTTTGCCATCATCACCGCAATGGATGTTGGTGCAGATGAAATCACCATCAGCAACCCCTATGGCTACAAAGAGAGCTATACGCTGCGGGACTTTTTGCGTGCGACACGATACGAAAGTTACGAGAACATGGAGTTTTACTTAAAATGTGGGTTTGCGGCGGGCCTGTTTCAAAAGAACACCATTTACACCCTGCAACCGGCATGACGTAACCGGTGCTTTATGCACAGCGGTGCAAATCGTTTGCTGCACCTTAACTGATTTGCGCGTTGTGTTTTTATCCACCGCCAAAAACGCCAAAAAAGTCATGCAAGGGCAATGCCCTTGCATGACTTTTTAATTTAGGTTTTTTTACCATGACAAGTTAACCACGCACCGGCAAAAACAAACAGCCTTTTTGCTTTCACCAAATACCAAAAGATTGCCTTTGCGGCTTGCCCAGTTTTTCAGTGGGCGTGTTGTCAATCTCTGAAAACAGGTAAAAGAACGTATCAATCTGTTCCTTCATCAATACCGGGTCCAGCTTATCGATGTCCCCATTTGGGGTTTCTTTGCACAGGTAGCCCGGCCCCGGCACCAGAGAGATGGTGGGGATGCCCACCTGATACAGCGGCTGCCCCTCGCCAAAATAAATAAAGTTGCGCGGCCGCAACGTGACACTGCGCACCCGGGGGCTGCACCCATTTTTGCAGTTCGTACCGCCGCACCCGCCAATTCGCGGTTTGTGGGGAACACAAACCCGCCCGTTTGTGCTACACTTTTGGCAAAGGAGCTGATGGCAGATGGACCAAGCAAAAATAGGGCATTTTATTGCGGCGCTGCGCAAAGAAAAAGCGATGACGCAACTAGAGCTGGGGCAAGCCCTTGGGGTGACCAACAAAACAGTTTCGCGATGGGAAAACGGGGAGTATCTGCCCGACTTGTCGCTGATTCCGCTGCTATGCAGCACACTGGATAGCAGCATCAACGAATTTTTAAGCGGCGAGCGGCTGGCCGATACCGCCTTTCGCACACAGGCGCAAAGCAACCTGCTTTCGCTGATGGCCTATGAAGCGACTTTAAAAAAGCGCAAAAGGCTGCGGGATTTTTGCAGCGGCACCGGTACCGGGCTGTTGATTTCAGCGCTGTATTCCCCCGGCAATGTGCAGCGGTCTATTGTAATTGCTGTAGGCATTGGCCTGATTTTAGCCGGGTGGTATTTTGGGGCTAAGCTCGACAAGGTTTTACTGCCGCCCGACAACACAACCGGCACCTGATTTTTGCCCCACCGGGGGCTTAGTTATAACAAAAGGAACAGTAACAGGTAAAGCGCACCACTTTGCCTGTTACTGTTCCTTGTTTGTTCTAAACCGCCGCCCGCGGCATCAGGCCTTTGCCTTACCCTGGTTTGCAACGCTTTGCATTTTGGCCGCAATGGCAGCGGCATCGCCAAGGTATTCTTTGCGCAGCACGGTAAAATCGGGTGCAAACTCATACAGCAATGGCACCCCGGTGGGGATATTGACCCCGGCAATTTCTTCGTCGCTCAAACCGTCAAACTCTTTTACCAGCGCGCGCAGTGAGTTGCCGTGCGCAGCGATTAGCACCTGCTGGCCCGCAAGCAAGCGGGGGGCAATTTCCTCTTTAAAATAGGGCACCGTGCGGGCAATGGTGTCTTTCAGGCTTTCGCCCAGCGGCAGTTGGTCTGCCGGCACCGTGCGGTAAGCGGGCTGCCCGTGCGGGTCGCGCTCATCCCCCGGCTGCAAAAAGGGCGGGCGCACATCAAAGCTGCGGCGCCAAATCTTTACCTGCTCGTCACCGTATTTTGCGGCGGTCTCACTTTTGTTCAGCCCCTGCAATGCGCCGTAATGGCGCTCATTCAGCTTCCAGCTTTTTACGACTGGCAGCCAGTCGCGGTCCATCTGTTCCAGCGCAAGGTTTAGGGTGTGAATCGCCCGTTTCAGGGTCGAGGTATAGCAAATGTCAAATTCAACGTCTGCACTTCGCAACAGTTTGCCCGCCTCGGCGGCCTCCTGCCGGCCAGTGTCTGAAAGGTCGACATCCATCCACCCTGTAAACAGGTTTTCTTTATTCCACACACTTTCGCCATGGCGCAACAGCACCAGTTTCATGGATTCACTCATGATATTCATCCTTTCCTGTCGGTTCGTTTATTTTGCCGGGGCCTGCACGCGGCAAAAACCAGCCGGTTTTATTGCATACCTTTATTGTAGAGTTTATTTTTGTTTGCGTCAAGCTACCCGGCGGCCTGCTAAAAAATAAAGCAATTTCAACAAACCGCTGTTTACCGCCATCTATGGCCCTGTTTTCCACTTATTTGCGTTATTTGCTACTTGTAGATTTTTGCCCTGATTTGGTATAATGCAAAGTATTAAAACAAAAGTATCGTCATCTGTTCGCCGTTTCCATTTTGCCTGCTCTGATGGTCAAGATTGGTGGTTGTGTAGATTTGTCTGAAATTCAAGTTCGGCTGTATAAGTCAGCCCTTTTAACCGGTGTATTAGTTTCTGTCGCCTGCATGTTAGAAAACCTGCTTGTGGGGTTTCCTCTTTCAATCAACCTGAAATGGGTCTTGCTTTTATTGTTGTGCAGCATTTCACTTTTTTATGCGAACAACTGGAAGCAGCGCGGTCGTTGGATGTTTACGCTGTTTAGTTTTTTAATTTTTATTTTTCTGCCGTTTGCGTTTTTTGATTCTGGCGGCAGCAACAATAATGCCATCGGGTACATTTTTCTTGTACTGATCGGCACGACTTACCTGTTTGAGGGCTGGCGGCGCATTTTTTTAGTCACCGGGCTGATTTTGATGTTTATGCTACTGCACACGCTGGAACACCTTTACCCGCAGCTGGTTATGGTATACCCCTCTACCAGCCAGTTTTGGGACCGGCTGTTTCAGATTCCCATGCTGCTGGCCATCTCGTTTTTGATTATTTTGCGGTTTGGCAAAGAGTATAAGCGGGTCAACGGCAAACTGCACGAAATGGCCAATTTAGATGTGTTGACCGGGCTGTACAACCGGCGCAAGTTCAACACCGCAATTGAAGAAGCGCTGACCGGCCAGCATGGCAGCGCTTGGCTGGTACTGCTGGACCTTGACAACTTTAAAAAAGTAAACGACTTGTGCGGGCATGCGGCAGGGGATGCCGTGCTGCAACAGCTGGCGCATTTTTTACTGAGTTCACTTGGCGGCGGGCAAAATACCGTAAGCCGCTGGGGCGGTGACGAATTTGCCGTCATCTATTACGGCGATGCCGCCCTGCTGGGGCAAAAGCTGGCCGCGATGAAAGCAGATTTTGCCGCCTACGTGGCGCAGTACAACCCCTCTACTGATATTAGTTACAGTATTGCACCGGTGGACAGTACGATGAAAGCAGACGACCTTTTGGTCCTTGTCGACCACCTGCTGTATGCCGAAAAGCAGCATAAGTGCAGTTAAAACCGCTTTTCCAATCAACAAAAAGAAAGCCATGGTACCCGTACAATGAGGTATCCTGGCTTTTTTTATATTCTCCCGTGCCGGGCTTAAAATTCAAACACGCCCTCATACACCAGTTTGGCGTCGCCGGTCAGCAAAATATTCTCATCGGTGTAGTTCACCACCAAATCACCGCCGCGCACCTTCACTGTCACATCCTGCCCCGCATCACACAGGCCATTTTTTACCGCGGCTGCCACCGCCGCGCAGGCGCCGGTGCCGCAGGCCTGGGTCTCGCCGTTGCCGCGCTCCCACACGCGCATGCGCAGTGTGGTGCGGCTTACCACCCGCACAAACTCGGTGTTAATGCGGCCGGGGAAGAGCGGCGCGTACTCAAACGCCGGGCCGATCTCCTCTAAATTCAGCGTGTCGATACCCGCGCAAAACACCACACAATGGGGGTTGCCCACGGATAGTGCGGTGATGCGGTATTGGCTGCCGCCGATGGTTACCGGGCTATCAACAAGCTGCGGCAGGCTGGTGGCGGCGGGCAGCGCCGCTGTGTCAAACACTGCCGCGCCCATTGCAATGCACACCGCGCCCACCCGGCCATCGCGCAGGTAAAGTTGCAACGGCTTTACCCCACTGGCGGTTTCTACTGTCATGGTAGTGCGCGGCACCCGGCCACTGTCGTACAAATATTTTGCCGCACAGCGCAGGTTGTTTGCCGCCATTTTGCCCTCGCTGCCGTCGCGGTTAAAGCTGCGCATTTTGGCGTCTGCCACAGAGGAGTTTTCCAGCAGTACAATGCCGTACCCGCCCACGCCAAAGTGCTCGGTGCACATCTGCACACACAGCGATTCCGGGCAGGTAATCGCACCGTCAAAATTTTCAATAAACGCCGCGTCGTCGCCGCAGCCTTGCATTTTAAGAAACGGCACCCGCTGGCGGGCCGTGCGCAGGTGGTTGATATCCACCAGCTCGGTGTTGCTTTCAGTAAAGCGGCTGGCAAGGATATCCGCCAACGCACCCGCGGTGTCGAGGGAGGTCAGGCAAGGGATGCCGAGCTGCATGGCACGCCGGTGCAGCGCGATAAAATCGCCCATCGTGTCATCCTGCACGGCACCGGTGTACAGCAGGTAACGCAGCGCGCCGCTTTCCATCAGCCGCACGACCTCATCGCTTTCGCTGGCGTTTGCCACCGCTGTGACGGGCACCCCCATTTGGGCAATTGCCGCTGCGGTGCCGCTGGTGGCATACAGCGCAAGGCCAAGGTCGTAAAAGCGCTTTGCCAGCGAGAGCACCTCTTGATAATCGGCGGTCTCGACACTGATGAGCACCCCGGCCGCGCCGCGCGGCAGGTTGCGCGCCAGCTGGTACCCGGCGGCCCGCAGCCCTTTAAACAGCGCTTCGGCCATCGTTTTGCCAATGCCCAGCACTTCGCCGGTCGATTTCATCTCCGGCCCCAGCATAAAGTTGGCGTCGCTGAGCTTTTCAAACGAGAATACCGGCACCTTGACCGCGCAGTAGGGCGGCACCGGGTACAGCCCCGTGCCGTACCCCAGTGAAGCGAGCGAGTGCCCCAGCATCACCTGTGCGGCAAGGTCGACCATTGGCACGCCGGTCACCTTGCTGATGTAGGGCACGGTGCGCGACGCGCGGGGGTTGACTTCAATGACATACAGTTCGTTTTGGTAAATCAGGTACTGGATATTCACCAGCCCGCGGGTGCCCAGTGCCAGCGCGAGTTGCTCGCTGCAAGCGCAGACCTTTTGCAGCATCACATCGTTTAAATTGTAAGGCGGGTAGACCGCGATTGAATCGCCGCTGTGCACGCCCGCGCGCTCGATATGCTCCATCACGCCGGGAATCAGCACCTCGGTGCCGTCTGAGATCACATCCACTTCCAGCTCGGTGCCGGGCATATACTGGTCGATCAACACCGGGTTTTCGATGTTGCCGGACAAAATCATCTGCATATACGCCGTGACATCTGTATCGGTTTTGGCGATGGTCATGTTTTGCCCGCCAATGACATAGGACGGGCGCAGCAACACCGGGTAGCCCAGGGTGTGCGCTGCCTGCAATGCCTCTGCCAGCGTGGTGACCCCAAGGCCCTTGGGCCGCCGAATGCCGAATTGCTCCAGCATCGCGTCAAACCGGGCACGGTCTTCGGCAAGGTCAATGCCGTCGGCAGAGGTGCCCAAAATGCGTACGCCCTGCCCGTCTAAGTATTTTGCCAGCTTAATGGCCGTTTGCCCGCCAAACGCCACCACGACCCCCACCGGCTGTTCCACCGCCAGAATACCGCCCACATCTTCAGCCGTCAGCGGCTCAAAGTACAGCCGGTCGGCGGTGTCATAGTCGGTCGAAACCGTTTCGGGGTTGTTGTTGACGATGACGACCTCATACCCCATCTCGCGCAGGCTCCACACGCAGTGTACCGAACTGTAATCAAATTCGATGCCCTGCCCAATGCGGATGGGCCCGCTGCCCAGCACCATAACGACCGGGCGACCGCTGCGGCCAAAGTCGCGCGCCTCGCACGCGCCGCCCGCACAGGAGTAAAAATACGGGGTCTCTGCGTCGAACTCGGCCCCGCAGGTGTCCACCATTTTATAGCTGGGCAAAAAGGCGGGCAACCGCTGCACCCCGGCGATACGGCGAATGGCATCGTCCGGGTAGCCAAGCTGCTTTGCCTTTAAATAAAGCTCTTGCCCAAAAGGCCGCCGGGCAAGCTGCTGTTCAAACACCGCAAGCCCTTGCAGCTTAGATAAAAACCAGCGGTCTATTTTGGTTGCTTCAAACAGCGCATCGACCGTCCAGCCCGCTTTCAGTGCCTCAAATACCGTAAACAGGCGGCGGTCGTCCGCCGCGGCAAGGCGCACGGCAAGCGGCTCTTTGGTCAGTGGCGGCGCGTTTAACGTGTCCAGCGAAATTTCGGCCCCGCGGATTGCTTTGAGCAGCGCCATTTCAAATGTGGGGGCAATGGCCATCACTTCGCCCGTCGCTTTCATTTGGGTGCCAAGGCGCCGCCCCACACCGGCAAACTTGTCAAACGGCCATTTGGGAAACTTGACCACCACATAGTCGAGCGTGGGCTCAAAACAGGCGCAGGTTTTGCCGGTGATGTCGTTTTTGATCTCATCCAACGTATAGCCCAGTGCAATTTTTGTGGTAATTTTGGCAATGGGGTACCCTGTTGCCTTGGACGCCAGTGCCGACGAGCGGGACACGCGGGGGTTGACCTCGATAACGGCATAAGAAAAGCTGTCCGGGTCCAGCGCAAACTGGCAGTTACAGCCGCCCACGATGCCAAGCGATGACACAATGTCCAGCGACGCAGTGCGCAGCAGTTGGTATTCTTTGTCGCTGAGGGTCAGCGCAGGTGCGACGACGATGGAGTCGCCGGTATGCACCCCCACCGGGTCGATGTTCTCCATGGAGCAGACGGCGATGACATTGCCCGCCGCGTCCCGCATGGCTTCAAATTCAATCTCTTTCCACCCCGCCACACTGCGCTCTACCAGCACCTGCCCAATGGGCGAAGCCTCCAGCCCGCTTTGTGCAATGCGCCGCAGCTGTGCTTCATCGGCCGCAATGCCGCCGCCGCTGCCGCCCAGTGTAAAGGCTGGCCGCACAATGACCGGCCAGCCCACTTCGTTTGCGGCGTCCAGCGCCTGCTGCACGGTAGTGGCCACCCCGGAGGGGATGACCGGCTGGCCAATGGCCTGCATTGCATCGCGAAACAGCGCGCGGTCCTCTGCTTTGTCGATTGCCTCGGCCGGGGTGCCCAGCAGCCGCACCCCGTGCTGCACCAAAAAGCCGTCCTTTGCAAGCTGCATGGCCAGCGTGAGGCCAGTTTGCCCGCCAAGGCCAGCCAGCAGGCTGTCCGGCTTCTCTTTTATAATAATGCGCTCAATCGTCGCTTTGGTCAGCGGCTCTAAATAAATTTCGTCCGCCAATTGCCGGTCGGTCATAATGGTGGCCGGGTTGGAGTTGGCCAGCACCACATTGACCCCGGCATCTTTCAGCACACGGCAGGCCTGTGCGCCCGCATAGTCAAACTCGGCCGCCTGCCCAATAACGATGGGCCCCGACCCAATGACCAGTACTTTTTGAATGGTGTTATCTCTTGGCATAGGTTTACCCTTTCATCAGCTGCAAAAAGCGGTCAAATAAAAAACCGGTGTCTTGGGGGCCGGGGCAGGCCTCGGGGTGAAACTGCACCGAAAAGCACTGTTTGCCGGGGTAGTCTACCCCCTCACAGCTGCCGTCGTTCGCATTGACAAACGACACCTGCCCCACACCCGCAAGGCTTTCGGCCACCACCGCATACCCATGGTTCTGGCTGGTGATAAAGGTGCGCGGCCCACCCACCTGGGTGACCGGCTGGTTGACGCCGCGGTGGCCGTATTTCATTTTGACCGTGCTGCCCCCCATGGCAAGCCCCAATAGCTGGTGCCCAAGGCAGATGCCAAACAGCGGCAGCTTGCCCACTAGTAAGCGCAACTGGGCAATGCAGCCGGTGTTTTCTGCCGGGTCGCCGGGGCCGTTGCTCAGCATCACGCCGTCGTAGCCCCCGGCTAAAATCTGTTTTGCCGGTGTGTCGTGTTGCAGCACCGTCACTTCGCAACCACGGGCGCACAGCGCGCGCGCAATATTGGCCTTTGCGCCATAGTCCAGCAAGGCAACGCGGTAATTCAGGTTACCCTCTGGCGGCAGCACCGCGGGTGCTTTGCAGCTCACCTTTGCCACCACCCCCTGCACTGCATAGCGGCGCACAGGGGTAAGGTCTGCGGGCGGGGTGTCGCAAATCGTCGCGTTCATCACGCCCTGCTGGCGTATTTTGCGGGTGATCTCGCGGGTATCCACCCCGGCAATCGCACAGATGCCCTGCGCGGCCAGCCAGTCACCAAGCGCACCCTCACTGCGGAAATTCGACGGCTCGGTACAGCATTCGCGCACCACATAGCCCTTTACAGCGCTGGGGCCTTCAAAATCCTGCGGGATGACCCCGTAATTGCCGATCAGCGGGAAGGTTTGCAAGACGATCTGCCCGGCATAGCTGGGGTCGGTGAGGGTTTCAAGGTAGCCGCACATACCGGTGGTAAACACCAGTTCGCCCACCGCAGCGCCCACAGCGCCAAGGGCCACGCCCTCAAACACGCTGCCGTCGCTTAAAACCAAATACCTTTTTTTCATCGTGTTCTCCCCGCGGCTCGTCAAAGTGTTGCCGCCAGCACGGCCTTGATGGTGTGCATGCGGTTTTCTGCCTCGTCAAACACCACCGACTGCGGCCCCTCAAATACCTCATCGGTCACTTCAAGGCAGGTCTCGCCAAAGGCTTCGCCCACTTTTTTGCCGGTGGTGGTTTTTAAATCGTGAAAAGCGGGCAGGCAGTGCATAAAAATGGCGTTCGGTTTTGCTGCCTCCAGCAGCTGCGCCGTGACGCGGTAGGGGGTCAGCGATTCAATACGCTCGGCCCAAACCTCCTGCGGCTCGCCCATCGACACCCACACATCGGTGTACAGCACATCGGCCCCCGCCACCGCCTGCATGGGGTCTTCGCAAAATTCCAGCACGGCGCCGGTCTCTTTCGCAATCTCGCTACAAGTGTCGATCAGCGGCTGTGCGGGCAGATAATTTGCAGGGGCACTGGCGACAAAATGCATGCCCATTTTGGCACAACCCACCATCAAAGAATTGCCCATGTTAAACCGGGCATCGCCCAAATAGACGAGCTTTTTGCCGGCCAGAGTGCCACAATGCTCTTGCACTGTCAGCAGGTCGGCCAATATCTGCGTGGGGTGAAATTCATTGGTCAGGCCGTTCCACACCGGTACCCCGGCATAGGCGGCAAGCTCTTCTACGATCTCCTGCCCAAAGCCACGGTATTCGATGCCGTCAAACATGCGCCCCAGCACCCGCGCGGTGTCGGGGATGCTCTCTTTGCTGCCAATCTGCGAGCCGGCAGGGTCAAGGTAGGTGGTACCGATGCCAAGGTCGTGCGCCGCTACTTCAAACGCGCAGCGGGTGCGGGTACTGGTTTTTTCAAAAATCAGCGCAATGTTTTTGCCCCGTTGCAATTGGCGCAGTAGGCCAATCTTTTTTTCTTTTTTCAGCTGCGCGGCCAGCGTCAACAGCCCTTCGATCTCCTGCGGGGTAAAATCCAGCAGTTTTAACAGGCTTTTCCCATGAAGCTCCATCCTGTGCCCCCTATTCTGCACATACTTCGGCAAGAATACTAATTGCCTTTGCAAGCTGCTCTGCCGGGATATTCAGCGCCGGCAGCAGCCGCACCTTGCCTTTGGCCGTGAGGGCCAGTACCCCGCGCTGCATGCACTGGGCCACCACCTCGGCAGCGGGCTTTTCGGTTTCAACACCCACCATCAAACCAAGGCCGCTGACCGACTTGACGCCCTTTGCCCCTTGCAGCGCGGCAAAAATGGCGGCGGATTTTTCTTGTACTTCGGCCAGCAGCTTGTCGTCAATGCGGCCCAGCAGGTGCACTGCGCCCGCACTGCACACCGGGTTGCCGCCAAAGGTAGAGCCATGGTCGCCGGCGCCCAGCACGTTTTGCACCTTGTCGCCCAGCAGCGTGGCCCCCAGCGGCAACCCGCCCGCAAGGCCCTTGGCGGTAGAACAGACATCCGGCACGATGCCGTACTGTTGCCACGCATACAGCGTGCCGGTGCGCCCGTTGCCGGTTTGCACTTCGTCCACCATCAACAGAATATCCTGCTCTTTGCAAAGCTTTGCAAGGCCCTGCACAAAGTCTTTATCCAGCGGCACCACGCCGCCCTCGCCCTGCACCAGCTCGATGAAAAACGCCGCGACGGGCTGCGTTTCTACAAAGCTTTTTGCCGCGTCTAAATCTCCCGGCTCTAAGTAGGCAAACCCTGTGGGCAACGGGCCAAAATCGTGGTGAAAATGGTCTTGCCCGGTGGCGGCCAGTGTTGCCAGCGTGCGCCCGTGAAAGCTATTTTCCAGCGTGACAATGACGGCATCCTGTATGCCCTTTTTGTCTGCGGCATATTTGCGCGCCACCTTAATGGCACATTCGTTTGCCTCGGCACCGGAGTTTGAAAAGAACACCTTTTTCATGCCGGTTTTTTCGCAGAGCAGCTGCGCGAGCTGGGCGCAGGGCTGGGTATAGTAGAGGTTTGACATGTGCTGTACCTTTGCCATTTGGGCACACACCGCCCGCTGCCAACCCTCGTCGGCAATGCCAAACGACGTGACGGCAATGCCGCTGCCAAGGTCGATATACTCCTTGCCTGTTTCATCCCACACCAGCGAGCCCTTGCCCGCAACGATCTCCAGCGGGAAACGTGTATAGGTATTTGCCACAAAGGCGGCATCGATCTGTTTCGTATCAGTCATGTTCTTCTTCCCCCACAATCATTGTACCGGCGCCCTCGTCGGTCAAAATTTCCATCAAAATCGCGTGCGGCACACGCCCGTCTAAAATAATTACCTTGCGCACCCCTTGCTCAATCGCCTCACGGCAACAATCCACTTTGGGGATCATCCCCCCGCTGAGCACCCCGCTTTGCTGTAGCGCCAGCGCCTGTTTCAGCGACAGGTCGGGGATGAGGGTAGAAGGGTCATCTCTGTCCCGCAGAATGCCGGCGATGTCGGTCATCAGCAATAAACGTTCGGCCCCAATGGCCCCTGCAATGTGTGCGGCGGCGGTGTCGCCGTTGATGTTGTACACATTGCCCTTATCATCGCACCCCACGGTAGAAACGACCGGGATGTACCCCTTTTCCAGCAGGTCGGTCACCGGGGCACTGTGCACCGCAGTAATGCTGCCCACAAAGCCCAGTGCAGCGCTTTTTGGCTTTGCTTCAATCAGCCTGCCGTCGATACCAGAAATACCGATGGCGCGGCCCCCGCAACAGCCAATTAAATTGACGAGGTTTTTGTTGATTTTACCTGCCAGCACCATCTGCGCAATTTCGGCGGTTTCGCGGTCGGTGACCCGCAAGCCATCCACAAATTTGGGCTGCTTGCCCATGCGGGCCATCGCCTCACTGATTTCCGGCCCTCCGCCGTGCACCAGCACCACCCGCACCCCAATCAGCGAGAGCAACACCAGGTCTTTCATCACCTGTAATTGCAGTTCTTCACTCAGCATTACGTTGCCGCCGTATTTCACCACAACGACCTGCCCGACATATTTTTGGATATACGGCAGGGCCTGGGTCAATACCTCAGCCCGCTGCGCGTTGGAAAAGCTACTCAATCGTCTCACCTCAGGTTCTGTAATCGCCGTTGATTTTTACGTAATCATAAGTCAAGTCGCAGCCCCATGCAGTCGCCTGTTCGGGGCCGTCGCCCAGCGAAATCAAAATGTCAATTTCGTCCTGCTTTAAAATATGCTTTGCAGTTTTTTCTGAAAACGGCACCCCGGCACCGCCCTTGCAAACGGCAATGCTGCCGGCGGCAGAGGCAAACAGCACGTCTACCTTTTCCACGTCCACCTGCGCCCCGCTGTACCCCACGGCGCACAGCACACGGCCCCAGTTGGCATCTGCGCCAAACATGGCGGCTTTTAGCAGGCTGGAGGTGATGACCGCCTTGGCAACTGTTTTGGCCTGCTGCGCGTCACCGGCGCCGGTGACGGTGCATTGCAGCAGCCTGCTGGCGCCCTCGCCGTCCTTTGCTATTTTGCGGCAAAGGTCCACCGTTACGGTGTGCAGCGCTTTACAAAACTGCTGGTAATCCGGGCCATCTTTTGTAATGGGCTCGTTACCCGCCAGCCCGTTTGCCAAAATGCACACCATGTCGTTGGTGGAGGTATCGCCGTCCACGCTGACCATGTTAAAACTGCTTTGCACATCTTGCGACAGTGCCTGCTGCAACAGCGTGGGCGAAATGGCAATATCAGAGGTGATAAAGCACAGCATCGTCGCCATGTTGGGGTGAATCATGCCGGAGCCTTTTGCCATGCCGCCAATGTGGCAGACTGTGTCGCCCAGTTCAAACTCGACCGCCATCTGCTTTTGGATGGTGTCCGTCGTTTGAATTGCTTCACTGGCGGCATTTGCGCCGTCTGCTGCAAGGGCTTTTGCCAGCGGCGGGATGCCCTTTGCAATGGGGGTAAGGTCCAGTGGCTGGCCGATGACCCCGGTCGATGCCACCACGATGTCCTGTGCGGCAACCCCGGTCTCCTGCGCCAGCAGGGTGCACATCTGCTGTGCCACCTCTACCCCGCCCGCGTTGCAAGTGTTGGCATTGCCGCTGTTGCAGATGATGGCCTGCGCCATGCCGTCGGCAAGGTTTTCGCGGGTGACAAGCAGTGGTGCGCCCTTTACCAGGTTTTGCGTGTAAACGGCTGCCGCCGCCGCACGCACCGCACTGGTGATGAGTGCAAGGTCTTTTTTTGATTTATTTTTGCGGATACCGCAATGTACTCCGCTTGCCGAAAACCCTTTTGCGGCGCAAACACCGCCCGAAACCTGTTTCATGCTAGTCCCCTTTACCAGTTATAATTTTAAGCCCGTTGTGGCGGGCAGCCCCAGCCGAAGATTCATACATTCAACCGCCGCGCCCGATGCGCCTTTGCCCAAATTGTCGTATTGCGCAACCAGCAGCAGGCGCTCTTCGCTGCCCTGCACCGTCACTTGCATGTCATCGCGCCCGCTCAGCGCATCGGCGCTTAAAAAGCCGTCTTGCTGCGGGGCTTCACAGTACCGCACAATGGGGCCGGTGTACCATGTGCGGTACACACTGCGCAGCTCTTCCATGCCGGCGCCCGGTGCAAGGTCTTGCTTTGTCAGCGGGATCATCACCTGCATGCCGCTGTAAAAATTGCCAACGATGGGGGCAAAAACCGGCGCACTGTCAAGGCCCGCATACAGCTGCATCTCCGGCAGATGCTTGTGCGTTTGCCCCAGTGCGTACACGCGGGGGGCACAAAGCGGTGTATCCTGCCCCTGTGCTTCGTACTGGGCAATCATTTTTTTGCCGCCGCCGCTGTACCCTGTCAGCGAAAAGCAACTCAGGCGGCTGCTTTTTGAAAGCAGCCCCGCCTTTACCAGCGGCCGAACTAGGGCGATCAGCCCGCTGGCGTGGCAGCCGGGCACCGCAATGCGGTTTGCCGTGGCGATTGCTGCGGGCTGGCCGGGCGCAAGCTGCGGAAACCCGTATACCCACCCCGGTGCCGTGCGGTGCGCCGTTGACGTGTCAAATACGCAGAGTGCCAGGTTTTCCACCATCGACACCGCTTGTCGTGCGGCATCGTCCGGCAGGCACAAAAACGCAATATCACAGCTGTTCAGCGCCTGCTTGCGGGCGGTGGGGTTTTTGCGCTGGCTTTCGCTTAGCACCAAAACCTCTAAATCAGCCCGCGCGGCAAGCCGCTGGCGTATTTGCAGCCCCGCGGTACCGGCACTGCCGTCAATAAAAACCCTTGTCACCGTACCACCCCTTGCTGCCGTGCAGCCCGTTATTTTTTACCGTCGATGATCGCCTGTACCTGAATGGGCAACCCGTACAGGTTGATAAAGCCCTCGGCGTCCTTTTGGTTGTAATCGCTCTCGCCAAAGGTGGCAATTTCTTCTGAATACAGCGAATATGGGCTCCACGTGCCGGCGTTGATGATGTTGCCCTTGTACAGCTTCAGCTTTACTGTGCCGGTCACCCTTTCCTGCGTTTTGTCTACAAAGGCCGAAAGCGCCTCGCGCAGCGGGGTAAACCACTGGCCGTTGTACACCAGTTCACCAAAGGTGATGGACAGCTTTTCTTTTTCGTGCATCGTCATTTTGTCAAGGCACAGCGTTTCCAGCACGCTGTGGGCCTTATACAGAATGGCGCCGCCCGGGGTCTCGTACACGCCGCGGCATTTCATGCCCACCAGGCGGTTTTCCACAATGTCCAAAAGGCCAATGCCGTTGGCGCCACCCAGTTTGTTCAGCTTGTAAATGATTTCTTTCGCGCTCATCGCGCTGCCGTCCAGCGACACCGGTACCCCTTTTTCAAACCCGACTGTCACATAGGTGGGGGCATCCGGCGCGTTGATGGGCGAAACGCTCATTTCTAAAAAGCCCTCTTTTTCGTACTGCGGCTCGTTGCCGGTGTCCTCAAGGTCCATGCCCTCATGGCTGAGGTGCCACAGGTTTTTGTCTTTGGAGTAGTTTGTCTCGCGGCTGATTTTCAGCGGGATGCCATGGGCCTCGGCGTAGTCGATCTCTTCATCGCGGGATTTGATACTCCACTCACGCCACGGTGCAATAATCGGCATGTGCGGCGCAAAATGGCGAATTGCAAGCTCGAACCGCACCTGGTCGTTACCCTTGCCGGTGCAGCCGTGCGCAATGGCATCGGCCCCCTCTGCCTTTGCAATTTCAACCAGCCGCTTTGCAATGCACGGGCGGGCGTGGCTGGTGCCCAGTAGGTATTCTTCGTATTTGGCGCCCGCTTTCATGGTGGGGATAATGAAGTCGTTGACATATTCGTCGGTCAAATCCTCCACATACAGCTTAGCAGCACCCGTTTTCAGGGCTTTTTCTTCCAGCCCGTCCAGCTCGTCCGCCTGCCCCACGTTGCCCGACACGGCAATCACTTCGCAGTTGTTGTAGTTTTCTTTTAGCCACGGGATGATGATGGAGGTATCCAGCCCGCCGCTATATGCCAGAACGACTTTCTTAATTTCATTTTTATTCATATTTTTGCCTCCATAATTGTATATTTATAAATTATGTGCTTTATTATATGCCGCTGCTTGCCAAAATGTCAAGCATATTTTTGTATAAATTTTAGTTTTTTATTCTTTTTTGCTTTACCGCGTCACCTTGCTTTTATTCTCACAAATTCATCTGTTCTTTGTTTTATTTCAATAAATTCTAATTTTTCTTATTTTTAATTCATTTATTTGCGATTATTCGAGTTTTTATTTTATATTGTATTGTTAGTTTCAATTTCGTCTCCGCTTCATATTGCATATTTATTCATTACTTTTTGTTTTTCCTTTTTATGTATTTTTAAACATTTTGCGCCGTTGCTTATCGCCTTTTTCACAAAGGAGCAGCCCCCTGCGGCACCAATTGGTGCCGCAGGGGGCTGCTCCTTTGTATTTTTTATATTTTATTGCTGCATTCGCTAAAACGGGTACCTAGATTTCCAGCATTTCTACCGCGCGGGACAGTTCGCCAATAATGCCGATGTGCTGGGGGCAGACCGACTCGCACTGGCCGCAGGCAATGCAGGCGCTGGCCGGCGCGCCGGAACCCGTGACCCATTTATAGTTGCCGCGTGCGCTTTCTAAATTATCATAAACCAGGTACCGGTTCATCGCGCTGAAGATGGCCGGGATCTCGATACCCTTGGGGCAGCCCTTCATACAGTATTCACAGCTGGTGCAGGGGATGCCCTCGATTTCGGCAAGTGCCGTGCGCGCGCGGTCAATGACCGCACCGCCCTCGGCCCCAAGGGGTTTAAACTGCGACATGGTGGTAAGGTTATCGTCCATCTGCTGCAGGTTAGACATCCCGCTGAGCACGGTGACAAGGCCGGGCTGCGATGCCGCAAACCGCAGTGCCCAGGACGCCGGTGAAGCGGTGGGGTCTGCCTCTTGCAGAATTTTGGTGACGGCATCCGGCGGCGATGCCAACAAGCCACCTTTGACCGGCTCCATGATAATGACCGGCTTATTGTGTTTCTTCGCCACCTCAAGGCATTTGGCAGACTGTACCGACGGGCTGTCCCAATCGGCATAATTGATCTGCAACTGCACAAACTCCATTTCCGGGTGGCGGGTCAGCAGTTCATCCAGTGCCTTGGCATTATCGTGAAACGAAAAGCCCAAATGGCGGATGAGGCCTTTGTCTTTCAAGTACCGGCCAAAATCCCAAAGGCCAAAGTCATCAAATACTTTCGTTCGCTCGCCGCCGCAGTTGTGCATCAGGTAAAAGTCAAAATACCCGGCACCGGTGCGCTCCAGCGAGGTGTAAAACATCTGTTTTGCCTCCTCGGCGGTTTTTGCACCCGCCCAGGCAGGCAGCTTTGTTGCCAGTTGAAACTTTTCTCTGGGGTAGCGGTCTACCAGTGCGGTTTTAGCCGCCTGCTCTGATTTGCCCCCGATGTACCCATAAGCGGTATCAAAATAGGTAAAACCCGCTGCTAAAAAGCGGTCCACCATCTGTTTCGTCTGTTCAATATCAACCTCTTGCCCCAGCATGGGCAGCCGCATTAGCCCAAAGCCCAGCTTAGGGATCGTTTGTCCCAAATATTCCATTGCTATTCCTCCCCTTATCACGGTGCAAAAGCAAACGCTTTTGCTGTTCCCCTTTATTCTATAACTTAAACTGCGCTTTAAGTCAATGCCTTGGCCTGAAATTTTTTGCCACTTTGTATCTTTATGACTTTTGGGGGTTGCCGGCATTGCCCTTTTATGTTATACTGGCGCCAATTTTTTAAAAACAAGAAAAGGCGGGCGGGCCCCATGCAACTACTTAAAACCACCAATACAGACACAAGCTTTGTTGCACTGTGCAGCGAGCTGGACGCAGACCTGAGCAAACAAAATGGGCAGCAAACGCAATCAATGTACAGCCAGTACAACACACTGGAAAAAATACAAAACGTGGTGCTTGCGCTGCAAGACAAAACCCCGGTTGCCTGCGCCGCACTAAAAGAATATGCCCCCGGCACTGCCGAAGTGAAACGCGTGTTCACAAAGCCCTTCTGCCGTGGGCAAGGGGTGGCCGCTGCCGTGATGGCCACCCTGGAACAGCTTGCAAAACAGCAGGGCTACACCCGCCTTATACTGGAAACCGGGTTGACCATGCTGCCCGCCCAACGGCTGTACCGTCGCCTTGGGTTTCACCAGATACCAAATTACGGCCACTACGCAACCCTGCCAGATTCGTATTGTATGGAAAAGGCACTCTAAAAACAGCCCCGCCGGGTTTTGCCGGTGGGGCTGTTTTGCCTTTTGCTTTTCAGATGGTTTCGCAGTGAGTGATCTGGTTGCGGCCATTCTGCTTTGAACAGTATAGTGCCTTATCCGCTTTTTTGGTGATCTGCTCTACGTTTAGCTTGCTGTTGACCGCGGCGAGGCCCACACTGATGGTCACGTGATAGCGGCTGTCTTTCTCTTCATTATTCAGGCGCTGCATCAGGGTTGCAAACAATTCTTCGGCCTGCTGCGGGGCCAAAGCCAGTACACCAAAAAACTCGTCACCGCCCCAACGGGCTGCAATGCCGTTTTCGGCAATCACACTGCGCACCTCGCTTGCCACCATTGCCAAAATGGCGTTGCCAAACACATGCCCATAACTGTCATTGATCTGTTTAAAATGGTCAATGTCAAACAAAAACAGGGTTTTGGGCTGCTGCCGGTGGCGGTGCATAAAGCTGGCGTACTGTTTTGCAAACAGCCTGCGGTTGGCAAGGCCCGTCAGCTCGTCGGTGTTCTCTACCGTTACCATGCGCTGGTTATAGTTGTGGAATACCAGCGTAGTCACCAGAATGCAGGCGGCAAGTGAAAGTGCCATAAATAGCAGGTTGCTTTTGAGGCGCTGGCCAAACGCACTGTTGATGGAATCGGTCTGCTTTTCTAAAATAAGATACCAGCCAAGCGTGTCGTCGTATTTTGTAATCAGGCACTTGCGCTCTGCGCCGGAGGTAAACCACTGCATATTCGCATCGCTTGAGCGGCCCAGCTCAATCTCATCGTTTACCCCGGTGCGCTGCGCAAGTTCGGCCCGGTCAATAAAAATGTCTGTATCGCCGGTAAACGACGTTTTGGCACCGTCCTCGTTGATGATATACACTGAAAGGTCGTAATCATTTTCATATTCGCGGATCGTGTCCTCGATAAATGACACCTGCAACCCCACACCAATAATGCCCAGCAAACCGTCTTTGCCCTCTACCCTGAAATTCACAAACACCGTAATGGTGTCGCCGCTGGACTGGTTGGTATCCACCTCTAAGTCGTACTCGTTGTTAGAGGATACGAAGTTATAGTACCAAACATCATGCTCATCGTCTGGCGAAATAGTTTTGTTAAACCCATCCTGATAATAATAGTTCCCGGTTTTCGCTGAAACACAAAATACCGTGTTATAATCGTATTTTTGCTGGTAGGCGCGCAAATAGCTGTATAGCTGTTCACGCTCGTCCTCCCCCGCGCCGTCTTGCGGCTCGCTTACCAGCCAGCTTTTTAAGAATTCGTCATTTGCCATGGTTTTTGACACCATGACCGGCTTTGACATTGAATTTTCAATGTGCTTTGAAATATCGATATCCGCCAGCTTTACCGTGCTTTCCAGATGCTTTTCGGCGAGGTCCTGATATGCCTTGGTGTCCTTATACGCCATGCCGATAAACCCTAAAAGGATTGCCGAAATAATGATCAAATTGCTGATGAGTAAAAGATGCCGCGCGCCCCCTGTTTTTTTCAACACGAATTCCCCCTGAAGTTTAAAAACAATAATCCCCTGTTCACTATACTACCGCATGAAAGGTGAAAAAACAAAATTTTTTTACAAAACCAAAAGAAAACCTGTACCTTTTATGCATCGAACCAGAAAAATTTTAAAAATTTTGGTTTTTTGTGCATTTTTTATTTTTAAAATGTTATTTTTATGCAGCGGTTTGTTTTGCTATCAGTCAATACCACCCGTAAAACGGGTGGCTTGACTGAGCCCTAAAAGGGCATAATAATTGCCAGCGCCTAAAAGACGCTGGCTTTCACTTCGTTCAAGCCCAGTGGACTGATTGCGTATTAACCCTTAAAAGGGTCTTCGTACTCTTTTGTTGTCAACCTATCTTCCAGCATATCTTGCTTTTCTTGTTCTCTGATATATTTTGCTATTGTCGCTTCGTTTAGCCCTACTGTACTTACGTAATACCCCGTTGCCCAAAAGTGCTTGTTCCCAAATTTATATTTTAAATTTGCATGCTTTTCAAATATCATCGTTGCCGATTTCCCTTTTAAATACCCCATGAAACTTGAAACGCAATACTTCGGCGGTATCGACAACAGCAGATGCACATGATCCGGCATCATGTGCCCTTCTACAATCTCTACCCCTTTCCACTTGCACAAATCTCTAATATATTGTTGGATGTCTGCTCTCAATTCATTGTAGATTACTTTTCTCCGATACTTTGGACTGAACACCACATGATACTTGCATACCCACTTGCTGTGTGCTAAACTTTCTGCCATAAGGCATCTCCTTTCTTCTGATTTCTTGAAGGCTTGAACACTCTTCATTTTATCAGAAAGGTGATGCCTTTTTGCTTAAGCTTTGGCTACTCACCCGCTTAGCGGGTGGTTTGTTGCCTTTCGCTTCGCGAAACGCGGTCTAAAGCCCCAATAAAACAAAGCCCTTTGCCGCAACTGCGGTAAAGGGCTTTGTTCAACAGCAAAAAAGTCATTGCATTTTATCGTTTGCCACACTGTGCAGCACTTGATAAAGCAACCGGTACAAGGTTTTGGCGTCCTGCTCGCAGAGCGGGATACACTGCATGATCTTGCCCGGTATCTGCTGCGCACGCAATTTCAGTGCATCCCCCTCGGCAGTGGGGGCAACCAGCACACTGCGTTCATCCGTTTCGTCCCTGCGGCGGGTAATCAGCCCCGCCGCCTGCATTTTTTTCAGCAGGGGTGTCAGGGTACCGCTGTCAAGGTACAGCGCTTCACCGAGCGCCTTTACACTGACCTCGCGCTTTTCCCATAGCACCATCATGGCGATGTACTGGGTATAAGTCAGGCCAATTTCGTCTAAAAGCGGCTTATACTGCTTAACGACCTCTCGCGCGCAAGCATACAACGGGAAGCAAAGCTGGTTTTCTAATTTAAGCATATCTTCTTTCATCCGGCACCCCCGTTTATCATACACCAAGTGCGCATTGCAGGCAATTAAAATGCGCCCAGTTTATGCAGAAAGCGACTTTACAGCAGGGCGGCGATTTTTGCTTCAATGTCCGCCGGTACTTTGGTGGGGGCAAACCTTGTAACGACGTTGCCGTTGCGGTCTACCAAGAACTTTGTAAAGTTCCATTTGATGCGCCCACCCATCAGGCCACCCTTTTGCGATTTTAAAAAGGTATACAGTGGCGCTTCGTTTTCGCCGTTTACGTCAATTTTGTCAAACTGGGGAAACGTAACCCCAAACCGGCCGGTGCAAAAGGTGTGAATGTCTTCGTTGCTGCCCGGTGCCTGCCCGGCAAATTGGTTGCAGGGGAAATCAAGGATGTCAAACCCTTTGTCGGCATATTTTGCATACAGTTCTTGCAGACCGGCATATTGCGGGGTAAAGCCGCATTCGGTGGCAGTATTGACGATCAGCAGTACCTTGCCCTGATAGTCTGCCAGGCTTTTTTCGCTGCCATCCATCGCTTTGACCTTGAAATCATAGATGCTCATTTGAAACCCCTCCAAATAGATTTTTTAAAATTAAATTGTATAAAACCATTTACAATTAAACTGTAGCCTTTTTCGCCGTATTTGTCAATAGTAAAATTATATTTTATACAATCTTTTTTAATTGTGTTTTTCTGTCCCCTGCAAAATTGCACTCCAAAATTGTTTCCACATTTGCGACGGCAAAAAAGTTAGGGCAAAACCGCCTCCTTTCTTTGCTCTAAGCAAAACACCCCACCCGCTACTCCCACACTGTAACTACAGCTAGGCCTGCCATCGCAGTGCCGCGTGCGGGTAAACACTTTTTACTTTTATTTGCCAACCGGGCGCAACAGCAAAGCCTGCCGCCCATCGGGGTGGGGCAGCAAAAAGGCGCCGCACAAATTTTGCGCGGCGCCACTTCTTCTATTGCGCCTGCGGTGCCCCCGCTGCCAGCAGGGCGCACCAGACATCCACCATTGGCCCCAGCAGAGCCGGCGGGTACGAATACCCATCGGTATGCAGGCCCGGGGTACTTTGCCCTGCACCCACCCCAAAATAAACGCCGGGGGTTTGCTTTAAGTACCAACCAAAATCCTCCGACCAGCGCATAGGCTGCGCTAAGGTAGCAGTTTGGATACCCGCTGCGGCAAACACCTGTGCCAACCGGGCCGTCAGCGCCGCGTCATTGACCGTATCCGGGAACTCATCCACATAACCAAAGTCTACCGCAATGCCCTGCTTTTGCGCCAAGGTTTCTACCGTGTTTTCAATCGTCTGCTGCAACAGCAGTAAATCCGCCAAACGCTCTGCGCGCAACGTGAGGTTTATTTCACCCTCCCCCGCCGAAACGCCAAAGTTTCGGCTGCCCGCCTGTAGCCCCACGAGGGTCGCAAGCACCAGCCCCTGGTACTGCGGCAGGTGGCACCAGCCTTGCAGCCGCTGCAATACTTCACCCATCAGCGGGCCGGGGCTAGCCCCCTGCTCCGGGTAGGCAGCGTGACTTTGGCGCCCTGTCAGGCGGACTGTCATGCCTTTGGAGGCGCAGGCAAACACCCCTTCGCGCAGCAGCACCTGCCCCAGCGGGTACCCCGGGATGTTGTGGCAGCCGTAAATATAGTCAATTTTTTCTGTGCGCAGCACCTTTAGCGCTTCGGCGGCGCCTGCCCCCGTTTCTTCTGCGGGTTGCCATAATAGCAGCACATTTTGGCCACAACCAGCCCCGCTTTGCCGCAGTTGCTGTAAATACAAGGCCGCCCCGGCAAGGGCGGTACTGTGCCCATCGTGCCCGCAGCCGTGGAACGGCCTGCCTGCACTGTTGCAAACAGCGTCCATATCTGCACGCAGGCAAATGGTCTTGGCCGCGCCTTCGTCGTTTACCGCAAACAGCACGCTGCCGGTATCCACCACCCGCAGTGTGGTGTTTTGCCGCAAAAAAGCGGCAAGCCGGGCACGGGTACCCCCCTCTTTGCCGGAAAGTTCCGGGTTAGCATGCATCTGCCGCTGTAATTCTTGTAATTTTTCCACCAGTTCCGCCTGCATCCGTTTGCCGCCTTTCGCCCCTTTTCTCCAGAGCTTTTTGCCTATTATACCCCTGCGCCGCGGCGCTGTCACCCGTTTGGGGCCGCTTTGAAACAAACTGGTAAAACGAAACAGGCGGCCCCGCCGGTAGGGGGGGGGGTGCCTGTTTCGTTGTTTTGATGGCGCTAGCCTTATTTGGGGCATTACCGGCCGGTATTTGCCCGCAAGAACTGCCTTGCCCTTTGCCGGTACTTCTGCCCGCTGTATGGTACTATACCTTGCGCACCGGGCGCACGTACTTCCAAAAACGTTCGGGGTCGTGGTAAAAATAAATAACCCTGCCCGGTGTCGTGTCGTAGCAATACCCGGTGTTCGCAAAATCAAAGTTTGCCATAGCTTTTTCTGTTTTTTCTTCCACCGAAACGCTTTGGTGCTCATAGTCAAACGGCCCGTGTTCAAACACCAGATACTCGGCTTCGGGTACCTCTGTTAACATCATCTGCGGCGGCACTTCGCCCTTGTAATCCGCCGGCAGCCGCACGCCGTAACATTCTGTGCGCAAAAATCCCCAGTCGCAAAGCCGGCCTTTGGGGTCGCTGATATACGCCATCAGTTGCCCGCTGCCGCCATTGGCTTCGCTGCCGCCGTCGTCGTCCAGCTTGCCCTTGATACTGTCCAGCAGGCCGCAGATCGTCTCGCAGTCCTGCCCCGGGACTTTGCTCTGCTTTTCCCAAAAGTCCCAATAACCATTGCTTTCATAGTTTTCGATGTGCAAAAATTTGTGCGCGGGTATCGTGACAAAATAAATTTTGATATCCTGTTTAGATGCGATCATGCCAATCTCTCCTAGCCCAAAAAAGTAGCGGTCGAACAGGTTGATTTTGGTGCGCAGCACCACGGGCTTTGGCTGTTTTCGGTAGGCGCTGGGGGTAACGCCATACGTCGCTTTAAACGCCCGGGTAAATGCCTCGTGGGAGGAAAAGCCGTAGTTGAACGCAATGTCCAGCAGCGGGGTTTCGCTGTCCCGCACCTCTTTTAAGGCAAAGGCCAGCTTGCGGTGCCGCAGATAGTCCCTGAACTGCATCCCGGAGATCTCTTTAAATTTTCTGGTCGCGTAAAACTCAGAATACCCCAGCTTACGTGCAAGAAAGCGCAGGGTCAGCGCTTCGTCGTGGTATTGTTTGATTGAGTTGTCGATTTCGTCCACGATGATTTGAATCTGTTGTTGCCATTCGTACATCTGCCCGCCCCCGTTTCGTCCGCCCTGCCATTATTATAAACAGGGCCAAAGGCCCCCGCTTGATTTTACTTGCGCATTGCGCGCCTTTGTGCGTTTTGCCGCTGCGCCAAGGCACGGCGATTATTTTAAGCCCACTGTAGCATAAAAAGGCAAGGGGTTCAATTGATGCGTTATCGCTTTGCAAAAAGCACCGGTTTTGCTTGCCCCTGCCGGCCAAACGGCAGCGAGTGCCAGCAGTGCGGCGGGTACTGGCCCAAAGGTGCAAACCGTGCACTTTTTGTGTATACTGTAATGTGTTTAGCCCAAAGGAGGTCATTCTATGAAACTTGTTTCGGTACGCGAGGACCCTGCGCTTTGCAACGATGCCATTCGCTATTTTCAAGAAAAATGGGCTACGCCGGAAAGCCTTTTGGTTTACGAGGATTGCATTAAAAACTGCTGTAATGCACCGGCACCTCTGCCACAGTGGTACCTGCTTTACACCGACGATGGCAAGATTGCGGGCGGGGCGGGGCTGATCACCAACGATTTTATCAGCCGGATGGATTTATACCCCTGGTTGTGCGCATTGTATGTAGAGCCCCCTTACCGCGGCAACGGGCACGCGGGGCTGCTGCTAAAGCGCGCTGCGCAAGATGCCCGCGCCGCAGGGTTTGGCGCACTGTACCTTTGCACCGACCACACCCAGTTTTATGAGCGGTATGGCCTGCACTACATCGGCGACGGGTACCACCCGTGGGGGCACCGTTCCCGCATTTATGAGATGCAGCTTTAAAAGCGCAACCGATAACAAAACCCATTTTTTATGCCGTTTTTACACCGTATAAAATTTGTTGCAAATAGAAAACCAGGAGACACACTGTCCCCTGGTTTTTCTTTGCTCTATCCTGCAAAAGGGCAATATTTTTTGCTTTTTAGCGGCATACCTGTTGCGGCACCCGGCAGCAGCTGATTGCCCATGACAAATAAGTGCCTTACAAAAAGCCAAACTACTGTGCAGGCAAGTATCAACCGCTTACCTGCCGCTGCCCGGTGCAAAGCGCATGAAAAAACTGCTTTAGTTGCTGTTTTGTCTGCGCGCTGAGCTGGGTGTAACGCACCCCTTCTACCGCGCCTTGCAGCGCATACAGCTTGTGCAGGCAGGCAGTCTCATCAACCTGCAACCGAAGGCGCAAAAACGCCTCCTTGCTGCCGGCTGCCTTTAGTTGCTGCGGTGTTTCAATGCCCACCTGCTGCAACTGCTGTGCCAGCACCTCGCCAATGTTGGGCAGGTCATTCAGCGTCGCCATCTGCCGCCCCCTTTGTAAAGTGCGCTTGCCACGCGGGCAGCTTGCGCATCGCAGCCTCGGCAATTTCGGCCGCCGCGGTTTCCTCCACCCCTTGTGTTTTTTGCAAAAAGCGGATCATGCCCGCCCGCTTTTCGGCAAAGGACTGCATGGTGCCATCCGGCCGGGCGCAGTACACGCAATAGTCTTTTGTCACATCTCCACCGGCAAAATCCGCCGGCTTTTGCATGGGCATCCCACAGGCAATACAGGTTTTCATCTTTGTTCCTCCCCCGTTTGGGTCAATGTTAAAAATGTGCGAACCAGCTCATCCGTATACCGCGGCAGCAACGGACCCTCTGGTGAAAACAATTCTTTGTTCATTAAATAATAGTGCACAAGGCCCAGCCACGTGTTAAACAGCATGTGCGGTGGCACCCCGTTTTGGGCGGCGGCTGTATGCTGCAACACCCGGCCAAAATGGTACGCTGCCACCGATTGCAAATTGGCCAAAGTCAGTTTTGCCTGCGGCGGCAATTGCCCTTTTTCAGTGATGAGGTGCAGGTAAAACTGCTCGTGCCGGGCCAGCAGTGCAAGGTGCGCGCGCAGCAGGCTTTGCAGGTCGGTACTGTTTTCAGCAAGGTCGTGCAGCCCCTCACCCAACTGGGTGCCAAACTGCTCTAACAGCGCATCTACCAGCTGCGCCTGCGATGCAAAATGCGCAAAAACGCTGCCGTGTGACACCCCGGCTTCTTTTGCAATTTCTGCTGTGGGCGCGCTAAACCCCTTTTGCGCGTACACCCGGTACGCCGCCGCCAAAATTTTTTGCCGGGTCTGTTGCTTTTGTTGCAGCCTTGTTGTTTCCATTTTAATTGATCACCTACTCATTGAGTATATACTCATTATAATTTGTTTACGGTAAAAGTCAAGCTTTTTGCTGCGCTTGCACTGCGAATGGCAGTTGCAGTATAATAACGTCAATTTACAAAAAACCACACAACAACGGGGGGCATATGAAAAAGACTCTGCTTTTTTTGGCAAAAGGGGTTGAGACGATGGAGGCCAGCGTATTTATTGACGTTTTGGGCTGGGCACGCAACGACTACCAATTGGCGCTGCCGCTGACGACCTGTGGCTTTACCAAAACGGTAGTCAGCACTTTTGGGGTGCCGGTCACCGTGGACTGCCTGCTGGATGAAATTGACCCCGCAGACTATGACGCACTGACGATCCCCGGCGGGTTTGAAGAATTTGGTTTTTACGAGGAAACCTACGATGAACGCCTTTTAGCGCTGATACGCGCGTTTGACAGTGCCAAAAAGCCGATCGCCAGTATTTGCGTGGCAGCACTGGCCCTTGGCAAAAGCGGTATTTTGCGGGGCCGCAGGGCAACCACCTACCACTTAAAGCAAGCCTACCGCCAAAAGCAGCTTGCGGCACAAGGGGCCGTTGTCATCAACGAACCGGTGGTCATTGACGGCAACGTGGCAACCTCTTACTGCCCCTCTACCGCGCCGCAGGTGGCCTTTTGGCTGCTGGAACAGCTTGCCGGGCAAAAAAACGCCGCACAGATCAAACAGGATATGGGCTTTTAAACCCCAACCCAACAAATAAAACAGGGCCCCGGCATGGTATTTCTGCCGTGGCCCTGTTTTATTTGTTTTTCTTTACGCTTCTGTTTTAAACACCGACACCATTTCTTCTAACTCCTGCATCTGGCCAAGCAGTTCTTCGCTGGTGGCGGCACTTTGCTCTGCTGTCGCAGAGTTTGCCTGCGTCACCTCTGAAATCTGGCGCATGCCCTCGCTGAGCTGGGCCACCATACCGGCCTGGCTTTTCAGCGTTTCGGCAACCTTGTCCACCCGTCCGCTGATATTGGTGGTGTGCTCGACGATTGTTTCAAACGAGCTTGCGGTCCGCTTTGCATTCTGCATGCCCTCGCCGACCGACTGAATGGTGTTTTCAATCAACTGCGCTGTGTTTTGTGCCGCCTCGGCACTTTTAGAGGCGAGCTGACGCACCTCTTCGGCCACAACTGAAAAGCCCTTGCCCGCTTCCCCTGCGCGTGCAGCCTCTACCGCGGCATTCAGTGCCAGGATATTGGTCTGGAACGAAATGTCGTCGATGATGTGAATGATGTCCTGAATTTTTTTCGACGAGGCATTGATGCTTTGCATCGAGCCCAGCATTTTTTGCATTTCGGTATTGCTCTGCTCGGTTTCGGCCAGCGCCGCTTTGGCCATCTGTTGCATAGACCCCGCATGGGAGGCGTTTTCTTCAATATGGCCTGCCACCTGCTCCAATGAATTCAGCAACCGCTCGGTCGTGGCCGCCTGCTCGGTGGAGTTTTCCGCAAGGTTTTGGCCCCCCAGCGCAACCTGCTCGGCCCCGGCACGCACCTGCCCCGCGGCCTGCGTAATGCTTGCCACCGTTTGGCTTAAGGATTGCACAATTTCACCCAGCGCCTGCTGCATCAGCACAAAATCGCCCACATAGGTGGCTGTGCTGACGGCAGTGAGGTCTTTTTGGGCAACGGCGTTCAGCACGCTGGCCATATCGTCCATATACGTGCGCAGGCTTTCCACTGTATGCTGTGTCGCGCGCATCAACCGGGCGCTTTCATCTTTACCACGCACCTGCTCCACCTCGGTGTGCAAGTCACCCTGGGCCAGTTTTTCCAGCCGGTGGGTCGCTTTTAAAATGGGGTCGGTGATGCGTTTTGCAAAAAAGCTGGTAAAAATAATGGCAAACACCAGCACCAGTGCACCAACACCCGCACAAAGCTCCAGCGTGTAACGCAGGTTTTGCTCTACCTGTGTCACCGGGCGGGTCACCGCAATCGACCAGCCCTCCGGGCCGTCCAGCGGGGTAAAGCCCACCATGCGGCGCACCCCACCGTAATAGCTGTACCCAATGCCGGTCTCCCCCTTGACCATGCGCTCAAAAATAGCCGCTGTGGGCTTGTAGCTCTCATCTTTTTTTGCAAGTTCAAAATAGTTGACCGGGTCAATTACATTATCGGCGTTGGGGTGCAGTACGGTGTAGCCGTCTGCATTGATCACAAAAGCATACCCGTTATCCCCTACTTTGATCTGGTCCAACACATCTGCGAGTACCCGGTAAGAAAACGCACCGTACAGCACTTTGCCGGTCGTGCCAACCGGGGCAGCTGCATAGTATACAATATCGTCTTGCCCCACTTTTGCGGGGTCGGAAATTGCTGCCTGCCCGTTTTGCGCCTTTGTAAAAAAGGCAAGGCCCGCCAGCGTATCGCCCTTGCTGTTGCTGCCGTTTGCCTGCGCGAGGGCAAGGTAATTAAACCCCAGCTCCTGCGCCTCCTGCGCCAGCATTTTTTGTTGTTCGTCATCAGCGGTACCATCGGTCAAATACCCTTGCGCAGCCGCTTTTTGAATGCTTTGCCGGTACTGGCCCATTACTACACTCAGCCCCTGCTTATAGGCAGAAGCAAGGTAATTTGAGGTGTTTTCTGCCTCGGCTATCGCACTTTTGTAATAAAGGTAAGACGAAAGTCCAGTCAAAAACAAAACGGTAAAAACGAGCAGCAGCGAAATATACGCCAGCAGCTTATTTTTGAGATACTTCATCAATTGACAGCTCCTTGTTGGCTAGTTAGCAAGCCTGATTCGGTTTGTCACCTATTCTAGACCAGCGAAAACGATATTTCAACTTTTAAAAGTAAAATGCATTTTCTTTTCGTTTTGTGACAAATTATTGTTTTAAAACGTGCTTATTTTTGCGTAAAACGCCCGCTCGATTCCCTCATTTTACCAAACAACAGCCCCCCTGCCGGTGAAGTAAAGCGGCAGAGAGGCTGTTATAAATTTTGCTAGTTATTTTGTCTGCACATAAAAATACAGTGCGCACAAATACTCTTTCAGTAGATACCCCTGAATGAAAATATTGGTGTAATTGATCTGCCTGCCGCGCACCATGTCATTGTAAAAATAGCCCACGACCTCTTTGCTGTTGATGTTTTTTAGCAGTTCAAGGTAACGCGACGGGGCAATTTCTTCCAACTTTTTATTGTACTCGCCCTCCCGCTCCCGATACAGCGCTTCAAAATGCTGCATCAGCTGGTCCTGCACATCCCCGAAATCATACACGTCCACATTTGAAAATTCAAAAATTTCCATTGCATTTTCTACGCCAAGCAGCAAATAATCAGCAAGTGCAAGGGTATCCCTTTTGGCCAGCGTGCACAAATAATTGGTCAGCGGCAGGTCTTTGGCGGTGAACAGTTTGCCACGGCTGTTTTCCTCTTCATAATCCAACACGGCATTGTAAAACGGCAGCACCTTGTCATCGGTGATATCGGCGCGGTCAAACGCATACCGGTAGCCGCTGTATTCCCCAAACTGCTTCATCGCGTCAAGGTAGCCCAGCCGGGTGCGAAAATCCAGCGCATCCCGGTTAAAGTCCAAAAAGCCGCCAAGCCCCCACGATGGCCGCACCAGCCTGATATTAGGCCGGCCGGCAAACACCGGGTGTGTAATGGTCTCTTCCAGCTCGATCACGATCATCTGCTGTGCACCCATGCGCCGCGCAAGCGAAATGGGCAGGTTGTCGTAATATCCACCGTCGATAAACCCCTGTTCGCCAATTTTGTGCACGGGGAACGCAGGGAAGCAGGATGCCGATGCCAGCGCATACTCCACAACCTCGTCATCCGTCAGTTCTTTTGCGGTGGTCTCTACCGGCCGCAAATCGGGGAAGGCAACCGTAACAAGCCCGTATTGTACGCCGCTTTTGCGCAGTTTTTGCGGGTCATAAAGTGAATGGATCAGTTCAATCAGCGGGCTGATATCCGCCCCGTTTTCGTTGAGATACGAGCGGAAAAACGACGGAATCAGGTTTTTTTGCGAAATGATGGAGTCGAGCGAAAAATCGAGGTTCAGCGGTTCTTTCATCACCTGCTCGATGGACAGCTCCTCCCACATGCGGTACATGCGGTCAAAGTCTTTTTGGGCCACCAGCAAACCGTTGAGGGCACCAATAGACGTGCCACAGACGAGGTCGAACTCGTACCCCATTTCTTGCAGCGCGCGGATGCAACCCGCCTCATAGGCGCCCTTTGCCCCGCCGCCAGACAATACCAACGCTGTTTTCATATGCTGCCCCACCTTGTCACAATTTGATGCACCCTGTGTGGTGCTTTTTTTCATTATACAACATTTGTACGCTGTGAAACAATCACAGAAAAAGGGCCGTGCACTTGCACAGCCCTTTTTTACTGATCTTATTTCAGCAGTGTGATATTGCCGATCAACGGCAGTTGTTTTGCCCGGCCATTCGCCGCATTGACAATGCCAAGGATCATCAGCACAAAGGTCAGGATCCAGGCAAGGTTCATCAGCCCGACCAAAAAGCCAAGCCGCCAGGAAATCGCCAGCAAAACCGCCCCGGCTATTCTCAGCACAAGCCCCAGCAGAATTTCTACAATCAACAGCACCAAGCCCTGGTTTGCATGAAAACGTGCAAATTTTGATCCTTTTGCCCCAAGCAGCGGCACCAGCACCAAAATGCCAAGATAAGCAAGCACTGCCATTGTTTTATTTTGCTGAATATCCGCAGGGTCAAACTCTTGCGTGGTATCCTCGGTATTATTGATGTTTTGAAAAGTTGCGCCAAGGTCGACATTCTGGGTGTTGTCAGCCGCCGGGCCTGCCTCTGTCGGTGCCCCACATGCCGGGCAAAATTTTGCTCCCTCTGCCAGCTGCGCACCGCATTTTTCGCAATAAGCCATTGAACTGCCTCCTTTAACCTTATTTCAAAATTGCCGCAGGGTTTCGCACCCCACAGCAGCAAGCACCCAACAAAAAAGCTTTTTTGTTGATACTTTGTTTTGATTATATCATATTTACTGGTTTGCAAAAAGAGATTTACGCCATTTTTACGCTTGGTACAAAATATCTGCACCGCCATGCCTGTGCGCTGAAATTCCAGAATTGACCAGCATACCTTTTTTGCAGTAAAATGATATTGTATGCAATACCGACTTATTTTTTTAAGCCTGTGCCTAAAAGGCAAAAAGGAGCTGGTAGTAATGAGTGAACTGGTTTTATACTATACCTTTGGCGGTGCCACACAAAAAGAAGCGGCAGCCCTTGCCGCCGAGCGTGGGGCGACCCTGTGCGAAGTGCTGCCTCAAAAACCGTACAGTTTTTTGGGGGCGTTTTTACGCGGGGCATACGGCGCTATGCACCGCAAAGCAGTGCCGCTGCAACCGCTTAGCGCAAACCTTACCGACTTTGATACCATTCACATCGGCTGCCCTATTTGGGGTGGCTACCCCGCACCGGTATTCAACTCTGTTGTGGAATTATTACCGCCGCACAAAAGCGTAGAACTGTTTTTTTGCTCGGCAGGCGGTGAAACCCCAAAAAGCAGTGCAGGCACTCGTGCTTTGGTAGAAGCCCGCGGCTGTACCGTTGCCTCTTACCGTGACATTTGCACCGCAGCGACACCTTCTAAACAAAAAAAATAGAATTGCAACTTGGCAGCACTCAGGAGGCCCCCCATGCTAAACTACGAAAAAAAGCTTCACTTTGACCAGCATTACCAAAAACTGCAAGAAATATCCGCCTTTGCGCGGCACGGGGGCTGGCACCGGGCCGCTGCGCTTTTACTGGCCGCCGTGTGCTATGCCCCACTGTATTATGGCGCAAAATACCTGCTGACGCTGTGCCCCGACCTGCCCCTTTGGCAACACACGGCCCTTTGGTTTTGGGCAGGGCCCGTACCCGTTTATCTGGCAGATATTTTATACTTTGCCTGTGGGTTTGTGCTTTTTTGCTGGGGCGGCGTACGGCTGGGTGCTGCCGGGGCGCAAACCCCCGGCAAAACACGCACAGCGGGCACGCCCCCAACCTTGCTGACCAGCGGCATTTACGCAAAAGTGCGCCACCCCATGTACAGTGCCTTTGTTTTACTGCAAAGCGGCTTTTTGCTGTCGCTGCGCTCGCTGGCCGGGCTGGTGTTGGCACTGCTGATCGTTGCAGGGCAGTATGTTAATGCCGCAGCGGAGGAGCGCCGCACCCTGCTGCCCCTGTTTGGTGAAACCTACACAGCCTACCGGGCAAAGGTGCCCCGATGGTTGTTTCGCCATGGCGAAGCCGCTTTGTTGTTGCTTGCCATTTTGTTAAGTGCCACCGGGCTGTTTTTTTAACCCGTAATTCAGCTTTTGCTAAAAACGCCACGTTAATCAATCATCCTAATGTCGCCGCACCCTGTGTGCCACACCAAAAGAGAGCATTTGCTGGAAAGGAGCCGCGCCTATGATCACTGAAAAACACTTACCTTTGCTGCTGGTCGCTGCCGAACATCACTATGTAAGTAAAGTAAGCGATGCGCTGATTGAGCAGTTTACTACTGATTTTGAACACCACCTTGCACAGGCCGGTGCCACCCTTGCGGTGCCGGGGCACTTTTTTACCGTGTTTCAGGTACCGGCCTACCGCGACCACGATTACCATATGGAGCTTTGGGCCGAAGTGACCGAGACCCTTGCGGACACCGCGCATCTGCGGTTTCAATTTGTGCCCGCCTGCGAGTGCGCCTGCCTGACCACTGGTGCCCGTTACAATGATCTGCAAAGCGCTTATGACGCATTGTATGACTATGTGCGCCAGCAAGGGGCTGCCCCAGCAGGGGCGCCGCGGGAGACTTATCTAGCGAGTGACACGGCCCCCGGCGGCTTTGAAACCGAAATTCTACTGCCGTTTACCCGCTGCCCCATCCCCATGTGCTTACCGGGCAATTTTTAACTGATTGGAATATACCTTTCATGCAATTAGAGCTTACCGCTTATGACCCTTTATGGTTACTTTTATTTGAACAAGAGGCAGCCCAGCTGCGACAGCTGTTTTTGCCACAGCCTGTCACGGTGGAGCACGTCGGGAGTACGGCTGTGCCCGGCATGGCGGCAAGGCCGGTGATTGACATTTTTATTGGCCTTGCCCCGCTGTTGCCGCTGGCACAGTATGAACAGTTGTTCTTCTATACCGATTACCGGCACTGCCCGGCAGAGAAAGCGGGCCGCTACTCGTTTTACCGCCCGGCCCTGCAAACGGCCGGTTACTCGCTGCATTTGCTGCCTCTTGAGGGCTTTTACGGGCAAAGTGAGTTGTTGCTGCGCGACTTTTTGCGCACCCACCCCAAAGCGGTGGCGCAGGCCTGCGAAGCAAAAAAGGCGGTATTTGCCCAATGCAGTACGGACCCCGGCGCCTATGTGCAGGCAAAAGCCGCCCTGCATGCCCAGTTATTAGGCACAGCGGTCGCCTCCCATCGCACCTTATGCCCTGAGGCCAAAAGCTCTGTAACACAGGGGGCCAACACCGTACATTTCCCGCCCGTTACCCGTACATTTTTATGACCCTGCTTACAAACACAGGCCGGCACCCCCACTATGGGGTGCCGGCCTGTGTTTGTATTTACTGTTTTCTGCACAATAAAACTTGTTGTTACTCACCGGTAACCTGTGTGCGCTGTTTCTTTGTAAGCGAAGCCAGCAACAACTCATAAGATTTGTCCACCATACCGCGCAGCACATCCTCCGGCACGGCACCATCCAGATAAACGGAATTCCAATGCTGTTTATTCATATAATACCCCGGGATAATATCGGTATACTGCTGGCGCAAAAACTCGCCTTCTTCCGGCTGTAGCTTTAGGGTAATGACGGCACGCCCGGTTTTTTCTGTGCCGCGCATTGCAAACATTTTGCCAAACAGCAGGTATCGAACTGCATCCCATTCTACCTTGTAATCACGCACCGCGCCCTGCTTTGCAGTGCAGTACTCATCCAGCCAAGGGTAATTCATCCTGCCCATCTCCCTTTCTCTGTTTTGCTTTAAAGCGTTTTCTGCACCCTGCGCACAAACGGCAGTGGCATCGACGTTTTTTCTGCCGCCTGCTCCAGTGTCATGCCACCAAGCAAAAACCGGCGCACTACGGCCTGCATGGTTTCGCCCACTTCAACCACATACCCATCCGGGTCTAAAAAGCGAAATGTGCGTTGGCCCCACGGCGCTTCCTCCAGTGGGTTGAACACCTGCACATTACCGCTTGCCCGTATTTTTTGCGTAAATGCTTCTATTTCATCCTCGTCATAATACAGCTCAAACTCGTGCGCCCCCCCGGCGGGCAGGCCACCCTCTTTGGTCACAGCCTGCCACTGTGGGCGGGTCATCATAGAAAATGAATTTTGAAACACCACATAGTCGCCAAGGTCAAGGTCGATTTTCTCCCCCAGATATTCCGCATAAAACTGTTTGCTTTTTTCCATATCGGATACCACGATCATCTGGCCTGAAAATTTCATAGTTGTCGCTCCCTTCTTGTTACCGGCAGGGCAGTTTATGTCCTACACCTCAATTGTATCAAAGGCAGTCGAGCTTTTCATTGTAAAAAATGGACATGTTTTGCCGGTACTGGGCGGGCGACACCCCTAAAATACGCTGAAAATCTCGCACGAAATGCGCGGTGTCATAATAGCGCAGTTGCAAGGCAAGTGGCTCTAGCGCAGCGCCCGTGTTGCGCAGTTGCTCGGCGGCCTGCTTGACGCGCTTGACGCGCAGATACTCTTTGGGCGCTACCCCGCACAAGGCAGTTAACTGGCGGCTGACCTGCCGCTGGGAGTAATGCACCATACCGGCAAACCCCGCGGCGCTTTGCCCCGTATTGCAGCTTTGCAGCGACCTTAAAATTTGCCAGGCCTGCGCCTGTGCCCCCCCTTGTGGGCGCAGCTGTTGCAGCATGCAATAGTTTAGCCCCTGCAATAAACCTGCTACCCCGCCCCCACTGCCGCTGTTATACCTTTGCAGCTGTTCCTGCAACGCATGGGCAAGCCCTGTATTGATCTGCTCCAGTGGCAATTTGGTGTCACGCAGCTCGCTTGCATCGCCATACAGCAGCCGGGCAAGGCCACCGGGCCGAAACTCCACAAAGCAGCGCGCACAAAGCCCCAGCACCTGTGGGCCGGTGGTTGTCACAACTGTAAACGGGCCCCATACAACACTTTGCCCACCATTCAGCCCCCAGCTGATAATCAGCGAGCCACCAAGGTCTGGTAAAAATTGCGGCGAGGCAAGGGTGCCAAACCGGTGCTGCACAGAGTAATATGCAATATAGGGCGAAAGTGCAGCACCGGGCCGGTGGTAGCTAAATACCGGGCCACTGGCTGGCAGCAAATTTTGCATCGTAGCCCCCCCTTGTTTTGCATCGTTTCGCCCCCAGTATACCATACCGGCACTTTTCAAAAAAGCCTGCCGTTCGCGTGCCTGCAAGGGCAAGACTGACTTTCTCACAAGGCGGGGGGATACCGGCCCACAATGGTTCTATTTTGAGACGAATAATTTGTCTTATTTTGTCGTTTTGTTCGTATTTCAGTCGTTCCGACAGCAAAATCTGGACTTGCCGTAGAATCGGTAGTATTATTTTGTAAGGTGTATTTTATTTTCTTTATAGTTTGACTGTTTGAGGGGTTACCGTGAACGAAATCAACGAAACTTCGATCATCAGTGAAATCGAAAGTGAATATCGCCGCATTGACACCAACTGGCTGAGCCTGCATTACAACACCTTTGCTTTGCTTGTGTTTTTTGGGGTTCTGGTGGAGTGCGTGTTGGGGATTTCTCTTTACCTTTCCGGGTATATTGAAATCTCTTTAGAGCACTATATCCTAAAATATATCGCAGTTCCATTTTTTACAAATTTGTTTCTACTCCTCGCCGGCACAATATTAATCCATCTGCCGCGGCTCAGCCAAAGCACCAAGACCTACTTTGTCTCACTGCTATTTGTCGGCGTATGTTTTGTTTTTTATTCTGCACATATCATTTTTGATTCGCTGTTTTTAATTTTCACCCTCCCCATTTTGTTGACCGTCGTCTATGGGGATTACACCCTTACCACAATTACTTCTTTTGTGGCGATCTGCTTAAAGGTCGTGGCAGATTTATATGTTCGCTGGGACCCTAAAATGGCCAGCCCTCTTGCAGACCGGTTTACAATTACCAACTTTTTGATTTCCCTCTGCGTACTGTTTGCTTTTTACATGGCCTGCATTATTGTCATTAGGTTTGAGCGCGCTAAAATATCCGCCAGTATTCAAAAAGAGATCGAGCGCCATCAGATGCAACTGCGGCTACTGACCGACGAGTTGACCGGCATTTATAACCGCACTGCACTGCGCAGTGCTTTTCAGCGGATGGAAGAGGACGAAGACAGCACCAGTTACGCTTTTATCATGATTGACTTGGATAATTTTAAAAAGCTGAACGATACCCTGGGCCACGACAAAGGCGACCAATGCCTGCGAGAATTTGGCAAGGTACTAAAAAAGCGCTGTGCCGGGGGGGCCGTGTTTCGGTTTGGCGGCGATGAGTTTTGTGTGCTGTTTCAAAATCAGACAACTGAACAGATCAAGCTGATCTGCGAGAAAATACAGGATGATCTGCATAAAAGTGCGCTCAACCAATCTGGTATTTTGCTAACTGCCAGCTTTGGCATTGCCCGTTATAAGCCGCAGATGTCCGCCCGCGAGCTTTTACAAAACGCTGACGCCGCGCTGTACCACTCTAAAAAATCACGCGATGCCGTATGCATATACGAAAACTGGGAGCAACTGCATTTTACCGCCCCCGGCGAAGAGTTGGCCCCCACTTAATACAAAACACAGATTTTCATCTAAAGCCCGCATTCTGTGCGGGCTTTTTTGTTGCTACTATAGTTGCCCTATTTTATTTTTTGCAAAGCTCACTTGACATTTTGTGCAAAGCAAGCTATACTAAAAATGCAAAGCATACATTGCAAATTGGAGGTGGCATTTTGCGGTCCAAACTACAGGAACTTAGAAAAAAAAGAAAGATTTCACAAGAAGAGCTGGCGGAAGCCGTTGGTGTCACACGGCAAACCATCACATCGATTGAGTGTGAAAAATACACCGCCTCTTTGGTACTGGCCTATAAAATAGCGCGGTACTTTGGGCTGTCGATCGAGGATGTTTTTGATTTTTCGGATGTGGAGGAGTACTGAAATGGATAAACTGGATGAATTTCGCAATACCCTGAAACTGCGGCTGCGGCTGGCAATCGTGTACAACAGCCTTGTTGTGGTGTTTTTGGCCGCGGGCAACTATTTGCACGAGCGCTTTAACGCCCCTGATTTTGCGATTGGGTTTGCAACCGGTATTTTTATCGGCCTTGAGTTTTTGATTGTCGTTTATATGGTTCGTTGCAGGGCCGCTTTACAAGACGATGCCAAGCTGAAAGCAATGTATATCAAAGAAAACGACGAGCGCAAACAATATATCATGACGAAAATCGGCTCTGCCGGGCTGAATTTGGTCGTTGGCGGCTTGGTGCTGGGGGCACTGTTTTCGTGTTTTATCAACATGACCGTGTTTGTGACGCTGCTCTGTACGCTGCTTGCCACTTCCCTGATTAAAGGGGCACTCAAGCTTTACTATTTCCGCTCTGTTTAAATCTTTTCCGCGGGCCGTCTTGCCTGCTTTACGCTTTACTTTACACAAAAGAACTACCCGGCAAACATTTGCCGGGTAGTTCTTTTTTATTTGGCACGCCCCGTCTTACTGGGCTCTGCGCACCTCGCGCTCTTTCGGCATACCAAGCACAGGGTTCATGCTGGCAAACGGCGCAAACTCCATATGCATCACATGCATCTGGTTAAACTTGTCGATTGCCTTCTTTTTTTGCTCCAGCATCGAGTGTGCATAGATATTCAGCGTGACGCTGACCCCTGAATGGCCTAAAATTTCACTGATGGTTTTGATGTCCACCCCAAGCTCTAATGCGCGGGTTGCAAAGGTATGCCGAATTGCGTGAAACTTGCGGTCTTTTACCCCGGCAATGCTCAATACATTTTTGTAGATTTTTTCATAAGACCGGGGGTCGATTGGCACATCTTTGCCCGATACAACATAATAATGGTCCGGCGCGCTCCTCCAGTGCTGCTGTATCAACTGCAACAAAAAGGCCGGCAGCGGTATTTTGCGGGCTGATTTGCGGCTTTTGGGCGAGCCCACCAATAACATGGTTTTTGGGCCCCCGGGCTCAAAACAGCGCGTGCGCGAAACGGTGCGGCAAATGTTCATGGTGCCTGCTTCAAGGTCAATATCACTCCAGCGCAGCGCACAAAGTTCACCCAGGCGAATGCCGGTATAAAAGCACACCACAATGCCCAGCGCGCGAGTATCTGCCGTGTGGTACACCGCCGCCTCGATCTGCCGCTGCTCTGCCATTGAAAAGACCTGCACCTCTTTTGTTTCGGTTTTGGGTAGCACAACTGCCTCTAAAATAGTCGCACGTTGCGGCATGCTTTTTAGCCCGGCGCGCAGAGCCGTTTTAAAAATAGTTAGAATTTTCTTTTTTGTCGTTGCAGAAAGGTTTGCAGTGCCCTCAATGTGTTGCACAAACGCCATCACTGTTTTTACCGAGATGGTCTTGTTGGGCGCTTGCCCAAAAAACGGGATAACATAACGGCGGATACAGCTTTCGTAATTTTCAAAGGTGGTAGGCTTGACCTGTGTCTGTACCTGCTGTACCCAAGTGTCGAACAACTCTGCCGCGCCAGTGTTTCTTTGGGCTTGCCGTACCACCTGCTGTTCACTTGCACTTTTAATCTTCTCTTTCACCTGCCGGTAACTGGCCGCATAAAAATAACGGTATTTCCCGTCTTTGCCCAGTACCCGGCCCTCCCAGCGGCCATCCTTGCGTTTATAAACGTTCTCTCCCCTTCTTGCCATTTACGTAACCTCTCCTCTCTGGTGATTAAGTGTGTCTTATGCCGATCACAGTCCTTTTATGGCTCGTAACAAACCACAACAAAAACGATTTCGGTAATTGACAAAGAATGGGAAGTGTTCTATAATTTGTACAAAAGAACACAATTACTTCGCCTTTTATTGGTCATATTGCCCTATTTTTTTGTTTTAAAACTGTGACTTCTGACAATCGTACCCAATTTTACAGTCTGCCCCCCCTTTTTTGCTGCGCATCGGCCGCAGTGATCCGATGCCCTCTCGCCCGGCAGTGTCTTTTTTATCCCTTGCGGTCGGCGCTACGCTACACTGTCCCCGGTCATTTCCCCTTTATATGCGTGACCGAGGACAGTTTTTGTTTGCATTTTTGTATTTTCAGCCGCGGATTTGCGGTTTTGTGCAATAGGAGGAAAAATGATGAAAAAACGACTAGAGAACATGAGGATCTCGCGCAAACTGAGGTTTGGTTTTCTCACTGTAACTTTTTTGGGGGTGCTGATCGGGCTGGCCGGCATTGGGGGCATGCTGATCATGCTACAGGCACAGCAAACCTCGTACGAAAAGTATATGCGCGGCGTGCAATATTCTACCAATGCCGAAGCTGCTTTTGCGCGCAGTAAAGGCGTAATCAAAGACCTGTACATCAACTATGGGCGCAGCAGCACCGAACCATACAAAAAGTTGATCGAAACGCAGTTTTCTACAGTCAGCCAGCAGCTGTTCACCTATAGCAAAACGATTTGCGACAGCACCGACGAAGCCAATTTCAACGCCACAAAAACGGCGTTTGCCAATTATAAAACCCTGATCGACTCCTATGTGTCCTCCGCCGTGGGCGGCAACTCGCAAACCGAATTATATAACCAGCTATATAGCTCTAAAACGCAGTCAGATGCCGCCGATGCGGCTTTTAAAGCCATGTCCGCCTATAAAAACGAAGTTGCCGCAAACCAGTTGGCGGCGACCCGTACGCTTTCTTTGGTAATCATCGGCGTCATGGCGCTGATCATCGTGCTTTCCCTCACGGTTGCTCTGCTGCTCAGCGGCAGAATTTCGCGCATGATCAGCCACCCCATTCGCCGGCTGTGCGACTATGCCGAAGCGCTTTCTGTCGGGGATATTACTTCACACCAGAACGATGAAAAAAGTATGCGCCTGCGGGAACGGGAAGACGAGCTGGGCAAACTGGGCAGGGCTTTTGACAAGCTGTCGGGCACAATTGAAACCCGCGCGCAAGAGACCCGTGCCATTGCGGATGGGGACTTAACTGTTAATATTACAGTATACTCCGAGAACGATATGCTTGGCAATGCGCTGCGCGACACGGTCGCCAGTTGGGCCGGGCTGGCTGGGGCCATTATCACCACCGCCGGGCAGGTGGATGCCGGGGCCAAGCTGGTGTCAGATTCCAGCGGGTCGCTTTCACAGGGCGCTACCGAGCAAGCCAGCGCCATTGAAGAACTGACGGCATCGCTGCTGGAAGTGACCACCCATACCGGCGAAAACGCCGAAAATGCACGCACCACAAGCGATTTGACCCAAGAAATCAAGGGGCAGGCCGAGGCCGGTAACGGGCAAATGGAACAGATGCTGCGTGCGATGGATGAGATCAACCTGTCCTCCGACAATATTGGCAAAATCATCAAAGTCATTGAGGACATTGCATTCCAGACCAATATTCTAGCACTCAACGCAGCGGTAGAGGCTGCGCGGGCGGGTGATCAGGGCCGCGGGTTTGCCGTGGTCGCACAGGAGGTGCGCAACCTTGCAGGGCAGTCCGCCAAGGCCGCAAGTGAAACTTCCACGCTGATTGAAAATTCAATGCAAAAGGTGGGCGACGGCACAAAAATTGCCAAAAAGACAGCCGCCGCGTTACAACAGATCGTAGACGGGATTGCAAAAACCACCGGGCTGGTAAGCTCGATTGCAGACGCTTCCGGCGAGCAGGCTGCCGCCTTGCAGCAGATCAACCAGGGAGTCGAACAGATTTCGACCGTGGTACAAAACACCGCCGCTTCGGCTGAAGAATCTGCCGCAGCCAGTGAAGAGCTTTCGATGCAGGCTGAAGAGCTGAAAAAAAGCGTTGCCGCTTTCCGGCTGGCAGATACCACAAAAACGCAACCTGACTCTTGCGAAGAAGAAACGCCCGAAACCGATGTAACTGCCCCACCGCTAAGCGATGCCGTATAACTTGTTTTTCTCACCTTTCTCTCTCTTTTGCCGCCACCCGGCCGGGTGGCGGACTTTTTTTGTAAAAAACAGGCCACTTGTCACCGCCAGGCGACCACCTGTTAAAAAATACTGCACAGAAAAAACACCTTATGCTATACTGGCAGCAGATAGGGGGGATATGATGCAAATTGAAATTCAACTGGACGAAAGCTGCACCGAACCCAAAGTGATTTTGCGCGCGGCGCAGCTGACCGATGAAGTGAAAGAGCTTGCTCAGCGCCTGACGGTTGGCACCATGTGGCTGGCCGGTTTTTGCGGCGAACAGGCCGTGCTGCTGAATCCCAGTGAACTGCTGCGAATCACTGCACAAAACGGCAAAGTTTGGGCCGTGACGGCGCAGGGCAACTATCTGCTGCGCATACGGCTGTACGAGGCAGAAGAAAAACTGCGCAGCCCGGATTTTGTGCGCATTTCACACGCGGAGATCATCAACCTAAAACAGGTAAAAAGCTTTGATTTAAGCTTCGCAGGCACCATCTGCGTCACCCTTTCAAACGGGCAGCAGACCTACGTTGCCCGCCGCTATGTTACCCGTATTAAACAAACTTTGGGGATTTGAGGTGTCGTTATGAAAAAGAAAATTATCGTGCGCGGCCTGATGGGCGCCCCCCTGGGCATCGCAATCTGTGTACTGATCACGATCGGCGTTTCACTTTGTGTGGCCGATGGCACTTATTACCCTGTCGTGCCCGAATTTACAGTGGCCTGCGGCAGCGAGCTGACCGCCGTTATACTGCAAACTGTGCTGTGCCTTTTTTACGGGGCAGTTTGGGGTGCTGCTTCGCTGGTGTGGGAAGTGGACCACTGGAGCTTGCTGCGCCAAACCGTCACCCATTTGGTCGTGTGTTCGCTTTCCACCTTTTTTGTGGCATACACCGCCTACTGGATGGGCCATAACATTGCCAGCGTCGCCGTGTATTTTGGCATTTTTTTTCTCATTTACGCGTTGATTTGGGCATGGGAGATTTTCTGGCTGCGGCGCGGGCTTGCAAAAATAAACCGCACCCTGCCCAAGGCTTAAAGCACATAGTACCCACTTTCGTCATCCATCCAAAATCGGTTGCATTTTAAGGGTATTTATGATATGCTTTTGCCCGATTGATACTAAGAAAGAATTCTCTTTCGACCTGATATCACTATTTTTCATCTGACCAGCCGCGCTTTGGCGTGGCCCAAAGGCCATACGGACAGCCAGGTCAAATGCCGAGTAGCGATAGCAATATCGCGCCTCTGCGGGGTGCCCCCCGCAGACCGTACCCCCGTGTGCGGCAGTGCTTCTTAAAATGGGGCTTTTGGGTGTCAGTTGCACAGTAAATTCTTGTTTTACTGTATTAGTCAAAAAGGGGTGGGCAGGGCAGGCAACTGCCACAACCGTCAACCTGTGTTTTCTTTTTTACCGGTAACCGATATTCAGGCAGCCCGTTTTGGGCTGCCTGAATTTTTGTATCCCACTGTAAAGGAGAAAGAAAAGTGTGAAAAAAGTTTTGTCTCTGCTGCTGGCCATCAGCTTTGCACTGCTGTCGGTCTCCTGCGCCGCCCCCGCCCCCTCTGCCGCGCAAAGCACAGCGGCCCCCGCCACCACCCCTGCCGCTACTGAAAAGCCCAAGGGGGAAACGATCCCCGCCAAGGACTTTGACGAAAACGGTGGTGCCGACGCATATGCGAATGCCGGTGACAACCCAAGCTCGCGCTATTATGTCAACCCCGATTTTTACCACATAAAATCTGACGATGAACTGACGTTGATCGAAGGGTTTAAAACGATGCAGCAAACGTACGAATGGTCCTGCGGCGACGCAACGGCCCTGATGGTGCTGGTTCATTTTGGCAAGACTGATGTCACAGAGTACGACCTTGCGCTGGCTATGGGCTCGCACACCGACTACGACACCCCGGGTGCGCTGCCCGGCAGCGCCAACAACGTGGGCGAATACGGCACCAATGTGGGCCAGTTGTACGACTATTTTTCAACTCTGGACGGATTTCAAGTAGTAGAAACCAGCTACCGGGCAAACTATGACGAAACCGAACTGCTGACCGCAGCCGACGGGGTAAGTGATGCAGACACCGGAAAACTGCCGAAAACGTTTTCTTCCACATCGCTGTATGCCGCCGACAACGACGAGAGCACCGAGGATTGGGTAGACGACGCCAAGGATTCGTATTTTGTAAAATGGGTGGTGGGCAACCTGAAAGCGGGGCAGCCCATTATGGTAGAATGGGCCGACTGGGATGGCCACTGGCAGGACATCATTGGCTATGACAACAACGGCACACCCGGCATCGGCGATGATGTTTTGATTTTTGCCGACCCGTACGACACCTCGGACCAGTGGCAGGACGGCTATTATTACTACCCGCTGGAGCGCTGGTTTTACATGTGGAGCGACCGCAATGTTGCGCCAAAGCCCTACCAGTTACAGCCTTATATCATCATTGATAAAGCATAAGCTTGCAGGGGGGCCGGTACAACTTTTTAGGCTGCACTTTTTCAAAATTGCCCTTGACAGAACCTAAAACGAATGGTACAGTATTGAAAACAGAAAATGAATCGACAAACACGTTGATGAGGACTAGTAAGTTTCCCCAAAATTCGCAGAGAGCTGTTGGGCGGTGTAAAACAGCAGTGGCGGGGGTTCTGAACTGACCTCGGAGTGGTTCCGCTGAAACAACTGTAGGCGGATACGGAAGTCAACCGTTATTGTGACAGGGTATAAGGCAGCCGTGCTGCCCGTACCTGATGAGCGCATTTCTTCGGAAATGAACAAGAGTGGTAACGCGAAAAGCCAAATGGCCTTTCGTCTCTTTAGGGCAATTGCCCTAGGGGGACGAAGGGTCATTTTTTATTTCCCCGTTACCAAAAACACTCTCTGCTTGCTGTTTGTGCGGATTCAACTTCTTAAAAAAGAAAGGTGTGTTTTGTATGTCGAATTCCACAAACAGCGCTGCCCGCGGCGGCAGTATGCCGGCATTCGCCCGGGTGGGCTTTATGGGGGTCTTTGCCGTTGCCAGTGTGCTGTTCAGCTCCCACGCGGGCGGCGGGTTTGCCACCGGCAACCAGGCAACCCAGTACTATGCCCGGTTTGGGTGGAGCGCCCCGTTTGCCGCGGTGCTTGCCATGGCATTGCTTTCGCTGACCATCCGTGAAGCAATTTTAATGACTTCGTCCCGCGGGCTGAAAAACCACAAAGAACTGTTTGAAACGCTGTACCACCCGTTTGACAAGCTGGAGCTGCTGTTTGAAGTGTACTTCAACATTATGGTCATCTGCGCGGTGGGCGCGGTCATTGCCGGCTCTGCCTCGCTGATGCAGAAGATCGGCGGCGTGCCGTATATTGCCGCTGTGCTGATGGTGGGTGTCGTGCTGATGACGATGACGATTTTTGGTGCAAAGCTCGTCTCTCGTGCTTCTACCATTATGTCGGTGGCTATTTTGATCTGCTGCGGCATCATTTTTACAATGGGCATTGGGGCAAAACTGCCCGAAATCAGCACTGTTTTCGCAAACTTCACCTCTGCCGAGGGCATGAACCCGGTACAGCCCATCCTCAACGCCTTTATCTATGCCGGGTTTCAGTCAGTCGTCATCCCCACCATGATCGCCTGTGGCCGCCCGCTGCAAAATAAAAAGAATATCTCCCGCGCCATGACCATCGCCTTTGTCATGAACGCCATTGCCCTTGTGTTGTCCTGCATCATGTTGATTGGCTGGTATGTCGATTTTACCGCCGCCGGCGAGACCACATTGCCCTCCTGGTACATTTGCAGCCAGCTTGGCGTCCCGGGGCTTTATTGGATTTACAACATCACGCTGTTGCTCTGCTTCGTCTCCACCGGCGTGACCACCGTCTACGGTTTTGTGTCGCGGTTTGAGGGTTCTAAAATCTTCTCCCGCATCCAAAAACCCACACTGCGGCGTGCCCTCGTGTCCTGCCTCTCCATGGTGATGTCGATGGGTGTCTCGCTGGTCGGGCTGGACAAGATCATCAAGTACGGCTATGGCTACTGTGGCTACCTTGGCATTGCCATCATCATTGTGCCGTTTCTCACCGTGGGCGTATACAAAAACCGCAAATATTTGAAAGAGCACCCCGAATATGTGGGCCAAAACGCCAAAGAGGCAAAACAACAAATTGCCCCCGCACCGGCCCCCACCGCACAGCCCGCATTTGCAGAAGATTGATTTTGACACCCCACACCGGAAAGGAAGCAAACAAGATGAAAATTCAGCGGTTCCCGAATTATACGATTGGCGAGGACGCCTACACCGATATTGCCGGGGTCTGCGCCCCCCACGGCACCAGAGTTGCCGTGATTGGTGGCAACCGAGCACTAGCCGCCGCCATGCCCGGGATTGAAGCTGCCGTGGCGGGCAGCCCCATGCAGTTGACCGGCACTTACTGGAACGGCGGCGAAGCCTCGGTAGAAAATATCGAACGGCTGGAAGCGGAGCCCGGCGTACAACAGGCAGATATGATTTTTGCCGTGGGCGGCGGCAAAGCCATCGACACCGCCAAAGTGCTGGCCCACCGGGCGGGCAAACCGCTGTTCACCTTCCCCACCATCGCCTCCACCTGTGCTTCCTGTACCGGGCTTGGCATCCTGTACCACCCGGATGGTTCGCTGCGCGAGTACTCGTTTTCCGATGCGCCGCCGGTGCATATTTTCATCAACACCGGCATCATTGCCCGCGCCCCGCGCCAATATCTGTGGGCCGGCATTGGCGACTCGATGGCAAAATACTACGAGTGCACGGTGTCGGGCCGCGGTGACGAGCTGGACCACCCCAAGGCCCTTGGCACCGCCATCAGCCACATGTGCGGCGACCCGCTGGTCAAGTACGGCGTACAGGCACTGGCAGACTGCGATGCCGACCGCGTGACCGACGCGCTGGAGGAGATTGTGCTGGGTATCATCGTCTCCACCGGGTACGTATCCAACCTTGTCAATATTGACCTGACCACCGGCGCCGCCCACGCCATGTACAACGGCTTTACCGTGCTGCCGCAAATTGAGCACAACGGCCATCTGCACGGCGAGATTGTCGCGTACGGCGTGCTGGTGCTGCTGGCAATGGACGAGCAGGAGGAAGAGCTGCAACGCATCCGCGCGTTCAGCCGCAAAATGGGCCTGCCCACCTGCCTTGCCGACCTGCATTGCACGATGGCCGATTTGGACAAGGTGATTACAAAGGCACTGGCGGGCATTGATGTGCGCCATTACCCCTACACCGTGACCCCCGCGCTGATCCGCACCGCTGTCACCCGGCTGGAAGAGTGGCCCACTGAAGAAGCCAAGGCCGTATAACGACCACCTTTTAAAACTAATTTTTGCGCTGCCACCTTTGGCAGCGCTTTTTTTGCGCCGGTGCCCCCGGTGTGCTATACTAAAAAGTAATTAGCCTGCGGGCGCCGCCCGCAAACTACCGGGCCACAGGGCCCGCCGAGGTGATTGAATGAAAGCAGATTTACACCTGCACTCCACACGGTCGGACGGCAGTTGGCACCGCGCATCGGTGTTGCAGCAGGCCGCCGCTGTGGGGCTGACCCACATTGCGTTTACCGAGCATGACGACACCGGCTACCACGACGAAGCGCTGGCACTGGCCGCCCCACTTGGCCTGCGAGTGCTGTGCGGCACCGAACTGTCCTGCGCAGACCCCGCCACCGGCAAAAAGGCGCATATTTTGGCCTACCTTTACACCGACCCGCAGCCCATAGAGGCGCTGGCCGCCGAAACGCGGCGCCAGCGGCAGGCAAACTGCCTGTGGCAGGTGGAAGTGCTGCACTCAATGGGCTATGCCATTGCCCCACAGGACGTGCTGCCTTATCAGGGCGGCGGCAGCCTGTATAAACAACACCTGCTGCAATATCTGGTAGACAGCGGGCAGACCGACGCGGTGTTTGGCACGCTGTTTCACACCGCATTTGAGCACGGTGGGCCCTGCGCACGCAGTATCCACTACCCCGACGCGCGCGCTGCCGTGGCGGCCATTCGCGAAGCGGGTGGCTATGCGGTACTGGCCCACGCGGGCCAGCAGCAGAATTTTGAGCTGATCCCCGACCTTGTGGCGGCCGGCCTTGCCGGGCTGGAACTGAACCACCCTGCCAACAGCGCCGCCGACCGTGCGCTGCTGACACAGGCCGCCGCGCAGTATGGGCTGTTTTGCACCGGTGGCAGTGATTTTCACGGTGCCTATGAAGCCGGGCGCGACACACTGGGCGGGTTTCTTGCCCCGGCAGATTGCCCGCTGCCAGGCCTTTGCCCCTGACAATTTTTATTCTGTGTACCGCAGCGCGTTTGTGCCGCGGTATTTTTTTGCGCTTTATATGGGCAAATGGTGGTATTGTTACTTGTTATTTACAGCCGGATACGGTAAGATAGAATCAATTTCTTCACTACTTCTATGCTTCAATGGAATAAAGAGAGGGTTGCAATTATGGAAAAGACACGCCTTACACAGCTGGCCGAAAACTGGGTAGAAGAGGCCACCAGTGCACGCCGCTACCTGCACAGCCACCCAGAGCTGAGCTGGCACGAGCAGGGCACCCAGCAATACATTATGCAGGTATTACAGCGCCATGGCATTGAATGCCGCGGCGATTTTGAAGCCACCGCCGTCATTGGCACCATTCACGGCGGGCGGCCGGGCAAAACCGTGGCACTGCGTGCCGACATTGACGCACTGCCGGTCACCGAGGAAAGCGGCTGCGCCTACCCATCTGAGACGCCGGGTGTGATGCACGCCTGCGGGCACGATGTGCACACGTCGGTACTGCTGGGCGCCGCATTGATGCTGCACGAAATCCGCGACGAATTGCCCGGCACGGTGAAACTGATTTTTCAGCCGGCAGAAGAAGCCGGGGCAACGAAAAGCGGTGCCAAAACGCTGGTGGAAAAAGGCGTGCTGGACGATGTGGATGCTATTTTTAGCACCCATGTGTTCCCCACCGTGCCGCTGGGGCAGGCGGGCATCTGCGAGCGGGAGATGATGGCCGGTGTGGACATTTTCAAACTGAAAATCCACGGTACGGGCGGGCATCTTTCTACCCCGCACAAAACGCGCAGCGCACTGTACCCCGCGCTGGAATTTATGAACCAGATTTCGGTGCTGCGCACCCAGGCGGTAGACCCATTTGAGACCGCCATCATCGACACCGGCTATTTTCACTGCGGTACCGCTGAAAACATTATCCCGGCCGAAGCCGAGATCATTGGCAATGTGCGCGCCTACAACGACGAACTGCGTGCCGAGATCAAGCGCCGCATGGAAAAGATCGTGCGCGGGCTGGAGCTTGGCTTTGAAGTGACCTGCGATTACGAGCACCATTTTGGCTACGACAGCCTGGTCAACGACCCCGACATGGCAAAGCTGTACCGCACCGCCTGTGAAGAGGTGTTTGGCGTAGAAAACGTGATCACGCCGCAGCCCGCAATGGGTAGCGAGGACTTTGCCTTTTATTTGAAAAAGGTAAAAGGTGCGTTCAGCTGGCTGGGCGTAGGGGACGGTGGCACTGGCAGCAACGGGCTGCACAGCGGCAGTTTTTTTGCCAGCGAGCAGGCACTTTTACCCGGCATGCAGATGATGGCAAACGTCGCGCTTTGCTTTTTGAACAGCGAAGCTTAAACAGGCAGGCCGCAAAACAGAAATAAAGGCGGGGCAGGAGTTACACTCCTGCCCCGCCTTTATTTTGCTCCAGTGCCCGTGTACCGGTTATGACAATTCAAACATACCGGTATACAGCTGGTAGTACTTGCCCTTTTGGGCAAGCAGCTCGTCGTGGCTGCCGCGCTCGATGATCTCGCCGTGTTCCAGCACCATAATGGCATCCGCGTTGCGCACGGTCGAAAGCCGGTGGGCAATCACAAATACAGTGCGCCCCTCCATCAGGCTATCCATGCCCTGTTGAATCAGCGCCTCGGTGCGGGTGTCGATGCTGCTGGTCGCTTCGTCCAAAATCAGCACCGGCGGGTTTGCCACTGCCGCGCGGGCAATGGCAAGCAGCTGGCGCTGCCCCTGCGACAAGTTCGCACCGTCACCGGTGAGCACGGTGTCGTACCCCTGTGGCAGGTGGCGGACAAACCCGTCTGCGTTGGCAATGCGGGCTGCCCTGACCACCTCTTCATCTGTCGCGTTCAGGCGGCCATAGCGGATGTTATCCCGCACGGTGCCGGTAAACAGGTGCGTGTCCTGCAACACCATGCCCAGCGAACGGCGCAGATCATCTTTTTTGATTTTTTGAATATTCACGCCGTCATAGCGTATTTTGCCGTCGTTTACCTCGTAAAAGCGGTTGATGAGGTTGGTGATGGTGGTTTTGCCCGCGCCGGTCGACCCCACGAATGCAATTTTTTGCCCCGGCTTCGCATACAGCGATAAATCGTGCAAAACGGTCTTGTTTTTTTCGTACCCAAAGGTGACATGCTCAAACACCACATCACCGCGCAGCTCGTGGTATTCCAGCTCACCGTCTGTGTGCGGGTGCTTCCACCCCCAAAGGCCGGTGCGCTGTTCGGCCTCCTGCAAGTTGCCGTTTTCCTCCTTTTGCAGGTTGACCAGTGTCACCTTGCCCTCGTCCTTTTCCGGGGTGACGTCCATCACTTCAAAAATGCGCTCCAGGCCTGCCAGCGCAATCAGCACATTGTTAAACTGCTGCGAAATTTGGGTGATGGGCTGCGAAAACGAGCGGGTATACTGCAAAAACGAAGCGATGGTGCCAAGGTCGGCCGCACCGTTGATGGTAAGGATAGCCCCCACCACCGCAGTAAGCGCGTAGTGCGTGTAAGACAAGTTGCCCATGACCGGCATCAAAACATTTGCCAGCGTGTTGGCGCTGGTTGCCGCCTCGCACAGGTTCTCGTTCAGCTCGTTGAATTCATCCTTTACCGTTTGCTCATGGCAAAACACCTTAACGACCTTTTGCCCGTCAATCATCTCTTCAATATAGCCGTTCACTTCGCCCAGCGCCTTTTGCTGGCGGCGAAAGTACTGCCCACTGCGCCCGGCAATGGTGCGCACCACAACCAGCATAATAACCAGCATGCCAATGGTCAGCAGTGTCAGCGGCGGGCTGAGGATCAGCATGGCAATAAACACCGCCACCACCGTGACCGCCGAGTTGATCAACTGTGCAAAGCTCTGCGAAAACATGTCGCGCAGCGTGTCCACATCGTTGGTAAAGCGGCTCATCAGCTCGCCATGGGTGTGGGTGTCAAAGTAACGCAGCGGCAATGTTTGCAGGTGGTTATACAAATCGACCCGCAACTTGTACAGGGTGCCGGTCGAAATATTCAGCATCAACCGGTTATACACCCAGGTACTGATGGCGCCAATGAGGTAAATGCACCCCAGCAGTACCAGCATCGAGACAAAGCCGGAAAGGTCGGGCGCGCTTTTGCCCACCAGCGGCAGCAGATAATTGTTGATGAGCGGCCGCAAAAAGTAAGTGCCGACGACCGCCGAACCGGCGCTGAGCAAAATGCACAGTACCACAATGACCAGTTGCAGGCGAAACGCGCCAACATAGCGCAGCAGGCGGCCCAATGTCTGGCGTAAATTTTTCGGCTTTGCAGCCGCTTTGCGTAATGGCCCTGGCATTTACGCCACCCCCTTTTGCTGCGACTGGTAGACCTCGCGGTAAATCTCGCTGGTCTGCATCAGCTCGTCGTGGGTGCCCACCGCACTGATCTTGCCATCGTCCAGCACCACAATGCGGTCGGCGTCCATCACCGAGGTGATGCGCTGGGCAATAATAATGGTCGTTGTGCCCACCAGCTGGGTGCGCAGCGCCTCGCGAATGCGGCTATCGGTCGCCGTATCCACCGCGCTGGTCGAATCGTCCAAAATGACGATCTTTGGCTTTTTCAGCAATGCGCGCGCAATGCAAAGACGCTGCTTTTGCCCGCCGGACACATTGACGCCGCCCTGACCAAGGTCGGTCTCGTAACCCTCGGGGAAACTTTCCACAAAGCTCTGTGCATCTGCCGCGCGGCAGGCCTCCTCAAGTTCCTGCTGGGTAGCGCCCTCGTTGCCCCAAAGCAAATTTTCACGGATGGTGCCCGAAAACAACACGTTTTTTTGCAGCACCATTGCCACTGCGTTGCGCAGCGTTTTCAGCGAGTAATCAGTCACCGGGCGCCCACCTACCAGCAGCTCGCCGCCGGTGGTGTCGTACAGGCGCGGGATCAACTGCACCAGCGACGTTTTGGCGCTGCCGGTACCACCAATAATGCCAATCGTCTCGCCGCTGCGCACCGAGAAATCAATATGTGCAAGGGTGGCTTCTTCGCTGTCCTTCGCATACGAAAACGACACATCGCGAAACTCGATCGACCCATCTGCGGGCACGGCTTCAGGGTCCGCCTTATCGTCGTTCACATCGGGCACTTCGCTGAACACCTCTGTGATGCGGCGCACCGAGGCGCGAGAGAGCACCAGCATGACAAATACCATCGAGATCATCATCAGCGCCATTAAAATCTGGCTGAGGTAACTGATGAACCCTACCAGTTCGCCGGTGCCCATGGTGCCCGCCACAATGCGGTTGCCGCCAAACCACAAAATTGCAATAATGCTGGCGTACATCGTCAGCTGCATCGCCGGCATGTTTAAAATAATCAGCTTTTCAGCGTGCTTTTGCGCGCGGCGCAGCGCGTCGGCCTCTTTTTCAAATTTTTCTTCTTCATATTCGTGCCGCACAAAGGCTTTGACCACCCGAATAGCGATCAAGCCCTCTTCTACCCGGGCATTCAGCCGGTCGTAACAGGCCAGCATTTTTTGAAAACGCGGGTGGGCACGGGTGGCAACAAAATACAGCACCACGCCCAAAATGGGCACCGCCACAAAAAACACCAGCGAAAGCTGGGCGTTGATGCTGACGGCAATGGCCGTGGCACAAATCAACATAATGGGCGCGCGCACCAGCATGCGGATACTCATCATATAGGCCATTTGGGTATTGTTGATGTCGGTCGTCAGCCGCGTCACCAGAGACGCGGTAGAAAATTTGTCCAGGTTGGCAAACGAAAAATCCTGAATGCGGTAAAACAGGTCTCTGCGCAAGTTTTTAGCAAAGCCCATGCCTGCCACCGCGGCAAGCCGTCCAGAAATAGCGCCAAATACCAGCGCTGTCAGCGCACAGCCAACCATTAAAATACCAATCCGCGTCACATAGCCAAGGTCGCGGTTGGCAATGCCGACATCCAAAATTTTCGACATTAAAAATGGAATTAAAATATCAATGACGGTCTCGCCAACCACCATGATCGGCGTGAGGATCGTCTGTTTTTTATACTTCCCCATGTGGGACAATAACGCGTGCAAACTGCTTTCTCCCCTCTCAATATCCTGCTTATTTCAGGCTGCGGTCACTGGTTTTCTTCCTTTTTTGCATAAAACCGCTCGCCCAATTGTTTGATATCTATACTCCCCCCCTCTTGTTGCAGTGTATCCTCCCCGGTGATGTTGCAGATCATCCGGCTAAGATAGGTGTTGATTTGCGCCATTTGTTCGGCAGAAAACCCCTCAAACAGCCGCTCATCAAACTGGTCGTGCAGCCCGCGGCTCTGTGTTGCCAGGTTGCGGCCCCGCTCGGTGACCGAAAGCCGTTTGCAGCGCAGGTTGTGTTCATCCACCACCTTGTTCAAAAGGCCGGCCTTTTCCAGCCGCTTGGTCGTCAGCGCCATCGATGCCGGGGTGACCATCATACACTCGGCTACCTCTGCCTGTGTGCACCCCTCGTGCGCCGCAATGTACTCTACTACCCGCAGCTGCCCAAAATGCAGGTCACTGCCCTGCGTCGCCTTTTGAATGACAATACGGCGCAGCACAAACAAGTTGTGCAGCCGCGCTGCCGCCTGTGTCGTGAGCTCCTGTTTTTGTTCCATTTCAACCACCTTTTTAAAGTTAAGTGTATAACAATTAGCCGCTTAACTATATAAGAGTATAGCACTTTATTTAAAAACCGCAAGCCTTTTTTGCAGAAGAATTTAAGTTTTTTGCAGAAAAACAAACGTACCGCACCATAAGGTGCGGTACGTTTGCTTTTCTGCTCTGCTTAGCCTGCCGGCGAATCCACAATGCTGTCATCACCATACGACAAAGCCCGGTTTGTCATTGGGGTCGACACCAGCATCCTGGTACCGCCTATCTTTACGCAGGTGCCCGGGTAGATGGTGCCTTTGCACACAATGCGGCCATAGCCCTTTTTTTTGATTTCCTCGGCAATCACTTCCAGCTCCCGCGTGCCGTTTTGCAGCAGCTCGCTGCTGGTCTGATAGCTGTACAACGCATCTTGATATGCCTGCTTTTTTTCCGGTGTCAGGCGTCCGGCAGCCTCGTACTGCTCAAACAGTTTCAGCAGTGACTGCAAGCTGGCCATCTTTGCTTCCAACTGCGGGATCTGCTCCACCAGCTCTTGCTGGCGGCGGATCATTTCCGGGTCGGTACCTATTTCAAGGTAGGTGCGAATGCCCGCGGAGGAGCCAATGTTGCGGGCAACAATATCTTCGCCCGCAATGCAGCTGCCCCCCACAATTTTAGCAATGGGCCCACCCACATGCAGGCTTTTGGCGCATTTGATGGTACAGTTCATCACATAATCTGATTTAATTTTTCCCTTTGCAAATACGTCGCAGTTTTCAATGTAACGGGTGGTTAAATCGCCCTCGCACTCAAGCTTGCAGCCGGTGCTACCGCGTTTTAAGACCAAATTGCCGCCTGCCTTAATTTTAGCACCGCTGATTGCCGCGCCAACTTGCACATTGCCCTCAGACTCGACTGAAAACCCGGAGGACACGGTACCGCCGATGACCACATTGCTTGGGGTTTTAATGCTGCCGGTAGAATTGTCCACATCCTCTTTGATGAACAGCGTGTCATTGACATTGATCTTGTGCATCGCAAAATCAACATACCCACTGACTGCCGCAGTGATCTGCAGGCCGTCCTCGCTGAGTTTTGTGTTTTTGCCCGTCATGTTTGGCACCGGCCGGCCCTTTTTCGCCGGGGCCACTTCCCCTGTTACGGTAATGCCATCGGTACCGTCGGCAGGTGGCGTAATAGCGCAAAGCACCTGGCCTTCACGCACATTCGTTACAAGGCCAAGGTCATAAAAATCCACCGACCCATCGGCCTGCACTTTGGGCTTCAGCTCGTTTTCGGCGTCAAATTGCAGCTCATAACTGCCGTTGCTGCCATGCAGCGGCGGCACACCCTCTGCGATCAGAATTTTTTGCCCATACACTAGCGCAGTTGCTGCTTTTTCCAGTACGTCGTGCTGAATGCCCGCTTTCACACCCTGTGCGGCAAGCGCATCCGCCAGTTGCTGCGCACTGAGCGCAACGCCCCCATTTTGGGGCGAAGTAAGTAACAGGTAAGCATGCATATCGCGGTCAGCTAAAATTACCTCTACCGTGGCATCTACCGGCGGTGGGGGTGGGGGCTGTTGCTGGGTGTTTTCTGCGTTGATAAAATCATTATTTGTCACAATAAACACCAATCTTTCAAACAAAAAACATAGTTTTGTTACTCGTTACCTTCTATTATACTCTACTAAGTTAATTTGTAAAATGCAATACAGTAAAGTTTGGTAAAACGCACCAATTCTCTATTGCTTTCTTTGCATGAGTTCACAATAAACGGGCAAAAAAGTCGGGTATGGCGCGTGCCATACCCGACTTTTACTCTCTAACCTATACTATCTGTCACATACCGCACTCTGTTTTCACCATATTGCGGCTACGCCATCAGCAAAAACCCACCCCGCGGGCATGACACAGACCAATAAAATCCTGCGCGGCGGCAGTTAAATATTTGTTTTTGTGCCATACTAAGTCATACCGGCGCTCTAGCCCTTCGTCGGCAAGCGGGCAGGCCGCCACAAAGCCGGTGCGCACATCCTCGCGCACCATGCGCTCGGGCAGCAAAGCGATGCCAATCCCCGCATGTACCGCACGCACAAGTGCCTGGGTGCTCACACTTTCCCACAGTGGGCGGGGGGTCAGCTCATGTACTGCAAATACATTATCCACAAAGCTGCGGCTGGCACTGCCCTTTTCTCGCAAAAGCAGGTCATAGGTTGCCAGGTCTTGCAACAATACCTGTTTGCGCGCAAGCAATGGGTGCCCCGTTGGGGTAATCAGCACCAAATGGTCTTTGGCAAATGGCTCGGTGTGAAATTCTGCCTCGCCAACATCCTCTTCAATCAGTGCAAAATCCAATTCGTTGTCCATCAGTGCTTTTTGCAGGTTGCGCCCGTTGGATACCAGCACTTGTGCGCGGATGCCGGGCCGCAGCGCCTTAAATTCTTCCACCAAAGCCGGCAACAAAAAAGTACCGATGGTGACACTGCTGCCAATGCGCAAGATACCAAAGCTATCCCAGTTGCGCATACTTTTTTCCATCGTGTCAAACAGTTCTACCACATGCAGCGCATAGGCGTACAGTTCCCGCCCGCCTTCGGTAATCGCCAGCCCGCGGCCCACCCGGTCAAACAATAACACCCCATAGTATTGTTCCAGCTCTTTTACCGCACGGGTCACCGCCGGTTGGGTCATTTGCAGCTCTTGTGCCGCATGGGTAATGCTTTGCAGCTGATATACCTTGACAAAAATTTTTAAATGCCGTACTGTCATCCGATTCACCGTCTTTTTATTTATACCATTTTTGATATTAATTTTATATTAATTATATCATTTTACATATTAATAAGTAAACAGTATAATAAGTATTATAAAAGGGGGGCGCACTATGCCAAAAGAAACACATGGGTTAACAAAGACAGCTTTGCTGCGCAAGCTGTTTTTCAGTATGCTGTACATCAGTACTTTTACGTTTGGCGGCGGCTTTGTCATTATTACGTTTATGAAACGCAAGTTTGTCGACGAGCTGCACTGGATTGACGAGGACGAAATTTTAGACCTCACCGCACTGGCGCAGTCCGCCCCCGGGGCAATCGCCGTCAACGCCGCTATCTTGGTGGGCTGGCGGGTAGCCGGGTTTGCCGGCATGCTGGTGGCGATTGTGGGCACTATCCTGCCCCCGATGACTATTTTGTACATCATCTCGTTTTTCTACACTGCCTTTGCCAGCAACCTTTATGTCGCGATGGTGCTGAAGGGGATGCAGGCGGGCGTGGCCGCCGTCATTCTTGATGTCGTGTTCAGCCTGGGCGGTAAGGTCGTCAAAGAAAAATCTGTACTAAACCTTACCATTATGGCATTGGCGTTCTGCGCGGTGTTCTTTTTCAATGTCAACGTCATTTACATTATTCTTGCCGCCGCGCTGACCGGGTTGGTGCGCGCACTGGTGTTGCAAAGGGGGAAGAAGCTATGATTTATTTCAGCTTGTTCCTTAGCTTTTTGCAGGTGGGGATGTTCAGCATTGGCGGCGGCTACGCGGCTATTCCCTTGATTCAAAGCCAGGTCGTCGGGTTGCACGGGTGGCTAAGCCTCAGTGAGTTTACCGACCTTGTTACCATTGCCGAAATGACCCCCGGCCCCATTGCCATAAACTCGGCTACTTTTGTGGGCACCCGCATTGCCGGGCTGCCGGGGGCACTGGTTGCGACACTGGGCTGCATTTTGCCCTCTTGCCTGATTGTGTCGCTGCTGGCTTACATCTATTACAAATACAAAGAACTTGGGGCACTGCAAAGTGTTCTTTCCAGCTTGCGGCCCGCCGTCGTTGCGCTGATTGCCTCTGCCGGCCTTTCTATTTTAGGGCTAGTCGCGTTCAGTGGTGCCACCCCCGCGTTTTCTGCAACAAACTGGGTGGGTATTGGCCTGTTTGCCGGTGCATTCTTTATTTTGCGCAAATTTAAATGGAACCCCATTTTAGTGATGAGCCTGTGCGGGGCACTGGGGCTGGTTTTGTTTTTGCTGTTCCCCGGCTTTGCCCCCACCGTGGGCGGCTAGGCCGACGCTGGGCGCACGTGATACCATTGTAAAGGAAAAAGAGAACGCCGCCGGGGACCCCGGCGGCGTTCTCTTTTTCCTTTACTTAATACTGCCTAATCTGCCTGCACCGTTTGCCAGCACAGGCGGTTACCAGTAAACTGCACCGTTAACTTGTCCTGCTCGTGCAGGTACGAAAGGTACGAGCGCACCGTGCTGCCAATCAGCACATACTGCTCAAAGCTCATCGTCAGCCCATACCGGTCAAACACCTGTTGCAGCAGGTCGTCAAACCCGACCGGCTGGCTGCAAAGCTCTAACAGAGTCTGCAAAATTTGCTGCACCTTGTCGCGGTTAAGGCGTGCCAGCGGCGCAATGTCATCCGTCGCTTCGGCGTGGGCGGGCACAAACTTCGGTGCCTGCATATCCGCTACCGTGTCCAGCGTTGCAAGATAGCTTGCAACGTCATAAATAAAGGTGAGGCCGTATTTTTGCAGGGTCATCTGCGAGCTGAGGCAATCGGCTAAAAACACCGTACCGTCCGGCGTGCGGTAACCCACCATGTCAAAAAAGTGCCCCGGTAGCGGGATGATTTCGACCTCCTGCGGGAAATCCGGGTCGGTCACGTCCAGCGCATTACTGGGCTCTGCCATTAAAAATTTATGCCGCAGTGCTTTGTCCGGGTAGCCACCGTATAAAAAAGAGGGCTCTAGCAGTGGGGCACGGGTAAAGGCCGCCTCAATACCCGGCGCAAACACTTTGCAGCCAGTCTGCTGCTGCAAATACCGGTTGCCGCCAATGTGGTCCGCGTTCGAGTGGGTGTTTAAAATACCACGCAGCACCCAACCGTTGCGCTCCATCAGCTGGCGCACTTTGCGCCCCGCGTCTTTGTCATTTCCGCTGTCAATCAGGTAAATATCGCTCTCATTTACCTGATACACCCCTATTTTTGCCGGGCTGTTGATATAGTAACTCTGTGGGCCCACTTTGACCAGTTCAAACATCTTTCTGCCCCCTTTTTGTCTGCGCGTGCCTTACCGCCGCGCTGCGCTTTGTGGGGAATTATACCACACTTCAAAAAAATGCACCAGCCACCGTGGCTCATTTGTCACCTGCCGGTGCATTCGGGTAATTTATTTCGGGGTGTCGGCGCTGTAAAAGGTGTCAACAAACGCATCCTCCGCCAGCGGTTGCTGCACAGTTTGCCGCCACGTATCCCCCTGCAATAGCTCGCCCAGCGGCTGCCCGCCAAGTGCTGCTTGCAGGTCTTCACGCGTAAACACAAACTCTGCACCCGTGAGTTCAAACCGAATCGTCTGCAAATTGTCGATGAGGGCCATGGCCGCGGCGGCATTGTAGACCAGATCGCGGCGCAGGGTCGCGGCGCCAATCTCATCCACCGTCGCAAAATAATACACGGTAAGGCCCAAATGCTCTGAATCGATTTTAAACTGGGTTCTTGTCTGGTAGAGCGGCAGATGGTAAAACAGGTTCACCGTGTTGCTGACATCGCCCAAATAAAGGTTTTGGTAGGGCAGTGCGGCGCTGATGTCGTGTGTCAACGCATCGTTTTGCGCGGCCGCAACTGCCTGCTGCCGGGCTGCACGCTGCGGCAACACCCCAAACTGAATCACTGAAAACAGCACGGTACCCAGCACAAATAATGCGGCAATTTGGTACCACCGTTTACGCATGCCCATCACCTGCCTCGTGCCCGGCTGCCAGTTTTACAAACCGCCCGGTTGCCCAAGGCAGCACCGCGGTGACCATGGGCAGGTAATACCGCGCCGCCAGCACGCCAAATTGGTACGGCCCGTCAATGACAACAGGGCGGCCAAACCAGAGATTGCTGCCAAAGAGAACCGCCGTGACCGCCAGCACGCAAACGGCAAAAAAAACGGCCCATACCAGCCACACCGTGCGCGCAAAACGGCGCAACGCAGCAAGCTTGATAGTGCGCACTATTTTTGCATCCTGCGCGCGCAAAACAAGCGTGGCAACGGCGCATCCCACCGCCAGCAAAAACGCGCCCCACGTTGCCAGAGTTGCAACAAAACCGGTATTCACCAGCATCAGTGGCAACAACAGTACCCACAGCAACAATGCGTGCAGCAATCCTACTTGGCAACACTCTGCCAAAAACGGGTAGTAATATATTGGCTGCGCATCCCAAATCAGCCCCTCCAGTGACGGCATGCTTTGCTTTGCTGCCCGCAGCGCGTCCTCGGCGGTTTGGCCCTGCGAAAGCAGGTCCTGCTCGTGCGCTTTGAGGTTGGTGTAGACCTCCTCTTTTAAATCCCGCAAGGCTGCCGTTTTGGGCGCGCGGGCAAATAATTTGTCGACATATTGTTTTAGCTCGTCCATGTTAAAAGCCCTCTTTTCGTGTTCAGCTTAAAATTGCGTTGATGACCTGTTGTGCCTGCTGCCACTGCTGTACCGCGGCAGCCAGCTGTGCGCTGCCCTTTGGGGTGAGGTGGTAGTATTTTCTGCGCCCGCCCTGCGATTCTTCGCCCCAGTAGCTTTCAATTAAACTTTCTTTTTCAAGCCGCTTTAAGCTGGTATACAGCGACGGCTCTTTCAGCTCGTACGCGCCACCGCTTTTTTGGCTGATTGTTTTAACGATCTCATACCCATAGCTGTCTCGCTCTGCAAGCACGCGCAGCAGCATGGTATCGATATGCCCACGGATCAGATCGCTGCTGATTCTGTCGTCTGCCATCTGCCTCACTTCCTTCGATTGCATTATACGGCATATTACTATGTATGTCAATGTACTATTTCAAAAATAGTACATTCCATGTCTTTTTCTTTGCGCTATGGGGCAAAAGCGGGCACCTGCTGTGCCGCCCACCGCCAGCCGCCTAAGAGCGGTTGCAGCTTTACCGTGCGTCAACGGCTGCGGGCACTTAAAAACACGCACCCGGCATGCCTTGCAGGCCTGCCGGGTGCGTGCGTTAACATTGTACTGCTGTTACAACATGGTTTACATCCTGCTGGGGCCAAGGGGCGCGCTGCCGCCCGCCGGCAAAACGGCAAAACCGCATCAAACAAGGTTTTTGCTGCCGCCCTTGCGGTGCGCCCAACCTGCCGGGCAATCAAAACGGGCTGGCCCCTGTGTGTTTTAACCGGCACACGGTCATGCTTTGCTTTTTGCCCCGTGCTAATTCCACCGCCCCGGCGGGTGCCCCTTTGGGGCCGGTACCGTGGTGGGCCACTGCTTTTGGTGCTCCCCGGTTACGCCACTTTTGTACTTTTTTATGTTTTTATACTATTTGTTTTCAAATTGCCACAAGGACGTTTTATAATCCTGTACAAAGTAGCGCAGGTTAGTGCGGCCGTGGCAGACCACTGTGTGGCCCTCGGCTTCCAACAGGGCCTTTTGGCGCACGGTGCCGCCCGGGTATTTCGGGTTCAACTCCCCATTCGCCTTTAACGTGCGCCACCATGGGGTTTTATCCTGCGCGCGCTGTTCGCTGGCCCATGCGGCAATCGACACAAAAATGCCCGCGGTGATGGGGTCGGTAAAATCCGCACCTGCCTGCTGCGCAAACCGGGCCCGCAGCTGCCCCACAGTAACCAGTTTACCGGCCGGCACGCGGCGCATCACCTCGTCATAGGCAAGGGGCGGCGCAAAATACATGTGCTGCCCGCCATATTTTTGAATACTGGCAGCATCGGTGACCTGCTGGATCTTGGGCATATCCTTTGCATTGTGCAGCATTGCGTTAAAATCTTTACTCGCTTCGTTTGCCATTCTTACGCACCTCCTACCCTGCAAGCATACTTTGTTTTCAGGTGTATTGCAATGAGGCTGTTTTGTTTTTTAGAAAAAATAATTACCCCCGCCACGCGGGTGTGGTATGCTGTTACAGGGCGCTTGCCCCCGTGAAGGAGGGGTTTGATGAAAAGCAACACACAAGAGCTGCGAAACCGCGGGTATGCGGATGATGCCGACCTGCAACAACTTGCTTTTGCCGATGATGAAACTCTGCTAAACCTGCTGCATACCGGCACACCGGCACACCGCACCGCCGCCGCAAAATTGCTGGCCGCAAGACCGGTGGGCAAAACCGCGGCTTTTTTTGCCGCCGCGCTGGCCGCGTTGCAAACCGAACCCTGTTTATACACACGCCTGGCACTGTGCAGTGCATTACAGCAGGGTGGCACCGACGCTGCACAGCAAATGGTGCCTTTCTTAGGGCGGATTGGCAAAAACCAGTATCAAACGCCCTCCGCACGCGCATCGCAGAAAAAAAGCTACCCGCTGCCGCGCGATATCATTGCCCGCAGCCTTGCCCATATGGGCACCGACGCATTGCCGGCACTGCTTACCGTGTTGCGACAGGGCACTGCCGTGCAGGTTTCAGAGGCGCTGGACGCCGTGGGCTTTTTGCTGTTTTACCAGCCGGGGGTCACACCCCAAACCGCACTGGGTGCGGTGCTGGGTACCCTGCAGCGCTACCCCGGCAATGAGCTGCTTTTGTGGAAGTGTGCCGGTTGCCTTTGCGCTTTTGGCGACGCACAAAGCACCACCCTGCTACAAAGCCTTGTTTCGCAGGCGGCAAGCCCTGCCGTGCGCGCGCAAGCCGCACACAGCCTGCAACTGGTTGCACAACGCAAAACTAAAAGCCTTTGCCTGCCCATTGAACCAAGCCCCTGCTGAACCGCATACGGGCTGTTTGCCCCGACCGCAAAAAACAAAAAAAACGCCCCAACGGGGCGCCAAATCGACATAAAGACGTTAGCCTTTTTTGTTTTTGTTGTGCCGACGCACCGCAAATACAACCGCCCCTGCGACAAGCAGCGCAGCCGCTGCGGCAAGTAACACTAAAAGTGGCGACAAAGAAGAGGTTACGAAAATTGCCGTTGGCCCATCGGCGCCGCCAATAATCCCTACCGAACCATTTTGCATCATATGGCCCCCTTTCGTTTACTTCTTATTATGGTAACACAATTACCAAAAAATCACAAACTCTGCCGCCTTTTGCATAAAACGACCCCCTGTGAGCAAAGCCCACAGAGGGTCGTTTTTTACAGTTTTACGGCTGTGCCGACCAGCGCGCGTACTCTTCGTCTGTTGCCAGCACATGGTGGTGGCCGCCCACGTGGTGCGACACGCCCTTGTTGTAATCGACCCCTTCTACCTTGTAGTCATAGGTCAGCGCCACCCGTGTTTTTTCTACCCGGGGGTTGGGCCGGGGGATGGCACTAAGCAGGCTTTTGGTATAAGGGTGAATGGGGTTTTCAAAAATTTCCTCGGTCGTGCCGGTCTCCAGCAGGTGGCCAAGGTGCAGCACCCCAATGCGGTTTGAAATATACTTGACCATCGACAGGTCGTGTGCGATAAACAAATAGGTCGTGCCGGTTTGGGCTTGCAGGTCTTTCATCAGGTTGACCACCTGTGCCTGAATAGAAACATCCAGCGCACTGATGCATTCATCTGCAATAACCAGCTTCGGGCCCATAATCAGCGCACGGGCAATGCCAACACGCTGGCGCTGGCCACCGCTGAACTGGTGCGGATAGCGGTCGGCATGCTCCGGTGCAAGGCCCACCTTTTCCAGCATTTCGGCTACACGTTCGGCACGTTCGGCGCGGTTTTTGCACAGATGATGGATGTCGAGCCCCTGGGCAATAATCTCGCCCACCTTTTTACGGGGGTTCAAACAGGCCATTGGATCCTGAAAAATCATCTGCATCTCAGTGCGCAATTTACTGGTATCTGCCCGGCTCATCTTACCGGAAATGTCCATACCACTAAACTCAATTTTACCCGCGGTCGGGTCGTACAGCCGGATCAGGCTGCGACCGATGGTGCTTTTGCCGCTGCCCGATTCGCCCACGAGACCATAGGTCTCACCGGGGTAAATTTCAAAATCCACCCCATCTACCGCGCGCACGGTAAACCCACCGCCGGTGCGGAAATACTGCTTTAGGCCTTTGACCTTTAAAATGGGCTCATTCGCCTGCATGCTGCACCTCCCCTTTCTTCATGCGCTGAATGCGGGCGGCAAGCTCCGGCGGCATTTCAACCTTCGGTGCGCGCTCGTCCAGCAACCAGGTAGAGGCATAGTGAGTATCGCTCACCTTAAACATCGGCGGCTCTAGGCGCTTGTCGATGTTCAGCGCAAACTGGTTGCGCGGCGCAAAGGCATCACCACTCACGTTGTAAAGCAGGTTCGGGGGCGAACCCGGTATCGTGTAAAGCCGCTCGTCTGCCGTGTCAAGGTCCGGCATAGCGCTGAGCAGGCCCCAGGTATACGGGTGGCGCGGGTCGTAAAACACCTCGTCAATGGTGCCTTTTTCCACAATTCTGCCCGCGTACATCACGTCTACATAATCCGCCACTTTGGCCACAACGCCAAGGTCATGGGTGATATAAATAACGCTCAACCCACGCTCTTTTTGAATGTTCTGGATCAGCTCCAGAATTTTTGCCTGAATCGTCACGTCCAGCGCGGTGGTGGGCTCGTCACAAATCAGCAGGTCCGGGTCGCAAGCAAGTGCAATGGCAATCACCACGCGCTGGCGCATACCGCCGGACAGTTGGTGCGGGTAGTTTTTCATGCGTCTTTCGGGGTCGGGGATGCCCACCTCGTCCAGCAGCTTGACCGCCTTTTGCCACGCCTCTGCCTTGGTGGCGCGCTTGTGCCACAGCATGCCCTCAATGATCTGCTTGCCGATTTGCATCGTCGGGTCAAGGCTGGTCATCGGGTCTTGAAAGATCATGGCAATGCGCTTGCCATTGATGTGGCGGCGCAGCTCGCGCTTTTTCAGCTTTAAAATATCCACGGTTTTGGGGCTGCCGTCGTCGTGATGGTAAGTGTACTTAATCGTGCCGGAATCCACCGTGCTGTTTTTCGCCAAAATGCCCATGGCGGCTTTCATGGTGACCGACTTGCCGCTGCCAGACTCGCCTACAATGGCAAGTGTTTCGCCGCGGTACAAATCAATGTCCACGCCGCGAATGGCGTGCACCATACCGGCCATCGTTTTAAAGGTGATCGACAAATCACGGATCACCATTACTTTTTCTCTGGTTTTCTGCTCCATGCCTCTCACCTCACATCTCTTTCAGCTTCGGGTCAAACGCCTCGCGCAGACCGTCGGCGAGCATGTTGAAGCAGAGCATCAGCAGCGCCAATACCACAATGGGCGGAATGATCTGGTAGGGGTGCGTGGTAAAGCTGTTAAACGCATCACTGATCAGTGAACCCAAGCTACACTGCGGCACCGGGATACCAAGACCGACAAAGCTTAAAAATGCCTCGGTAAAAATTGCGGTGGGGATGCTGAACATCAACTGCGTGATGATTTGGCCAATGATGTTGGGCAGCACTTCACGGAAAATCAGCGTGGAGTTGCTGGCGCCAAGGGTGCGGCTTGCGAGCACAAACTCCTGCTCTTTAAGCTTGAGCATTTCGGCACGGGCAATGCGGCTCATACTGATCCATTCCGTCAGTACGAGCGCCAATACAATGGTGGCAAAGCCCGGTCTTAACAAAAGCAATAGCAATGTAACAATGACCAGCCGCGGGATACCGTTGTTGATCTCGGCAAAGCGCTGCATGATGCTATCTACCGTGCCACCAAAATAGCCGCTGACAAGGCCATAGCACATGCCGATGGTCATGTTGATGACCGCACTGACGACCGCGATGCCAAGCGAAACACGGGTACCTTCCCACACGCGGGTCCAGATGTCACGGCCAAGCGTGTCACTGCCAAACCAGTAGTACACATCGTCCAGCCCTTTATCTTGATAGCCGTTGATGATTTTAGAACCGGTGGTCGTGTGCAGCGACTCGTTGCCGTTAAAAATGCCCAGTTTTTCAAGGCCGGGCACGCGCGGCGCAAAGTTTTTCTGGCTGAGGGTCTGCTCTGAATAGACGTACTGGGTCATGTGCGGGCCCGCCGCGGCAAAAAGGGCAATCAGCGCAATCAAAATCAGCGCGACCACGGCGCTTTTGTTCGAGAAAAAGCGGCGGCGCACGTCTTTCCAGTAGCTGTCGCTGGAAAAGCTGTTGTCAATATGGGCTTCGGGCTCCCCGCCGATCAGTTCAAAATCATTCGGCAGAAACGCGGCGTTGCCCGGCAACACCGCAGCTTGTACTGCTTCATTCATGCACCTTCACCGCCTTTTGTTTTGAACTGCCACCCCATACCTTTGCCCAGCGGGCAAAAAAGCCGGGGCGCCCCGAGGCTGCATCCCCACTGTCTTTCGACAGGCGGATGCGCGGGTCAATAATGCCGTACAAAATATCCACAACCAGCATAATGCCAATGTACATGGCACTGTAAATAAAGCTCAGCGCAATGACGACGTTGTAGTCGTTCGACTGAATGGCCGTTACCAGCAAGCTGCCCACGCCGGGGATCGAAAAGATTTTTTCGACCACAAGGCTGCCGGTCATCAAGTCGACGATCAGCGGGGCCAGTACCGTGATGATGGGGATCAGGGTATTGCGCAGCGCGTGGCGCACGATCAGCGGGGCGCCATGCACGCCCTTGCTCTCTGCCAGCAACATGTAATCGCTGCTCATGACCTCCAGCATCTCATTGCGGGTAAACCGCGCAATGGAGGCCATGGTAAACATGCTCAGCGCAATACTGGGCAAGATGCTGGAGGCGAGTGCCGATTTTGCGTCGTACAGCATTGGCAGCCAGCTTAACTGGAACCCAAACACGTAACTCAGTGCCAATGCAAACACATAGCTTGGCACCGACACACCCAATACCGAGATAATCGTCGCAATCGTATCCGCTGCGGTTCCCCGGTTGAGCGCCGCAATAATGCCAAGCAAGAGGCCCACCAAAGCCCCAAGGCCCACTGCCATACCACCAATGTTAATGCTCACAGGCAGACGAGTCTGGACGAGCTGACTGATGGGGGTGTTTTTGCTGATATTATAGCTGACCCCGAAATCCCCTTTGACGAGGTTTGCCACATACCGTCCAAACTGGACGACCAACGGCTGGTCAAGGCCGTATTTTGCGTTGAGTACTGCCCGCTGGCTTTCGTTGAGCTTTTCGTCGTTGAACGGCGAACCGGGCATCAACTGCAACAGCGTAAACAGCACCAAAGTGATGGCCAGCAGGGTAAACACCGAAATCAGTACCCGCTTAAAAATATAGCGTTTCACTGTGTTCCCTCTTTCTTTTGATTTTACCCGAAAAAACGCAGCGGCCTTGAGAAGTATCAAAGCCGCTGCGCAGGCAGGTTCAGAGCAAAAGGCTTATGCCATTAGCCTTTCACGGCGTTCTTGTACACGCGGTTCAGCGCCACGGGGTGGAACTCGATGTTGCTGATGTTCGACTTGATCATGTTTGCATCTGCCTTAGTGTACAGCGGGGCAATCACAGCCTCGTCCATCACAATCTTTTCGGCATCATACAGTGCGCTCCAACGGGCTTCGGCATCGGTGATGTACTTGCCGGTGGTGCAGTCCGCAATGATCTGGTCATATTCCGAGTTGCTCCACAGGCCGTAGTTGTTGCTGTTGTCGGTGACCCACATGTTCAGGTAGGTCATCGGGTCTGCGTAGTCGGGGCCCCAACGGGTCAGGCAAACTTCGTAGTTGCCGTTCTGGATATCCTCAACGCGCTGCTTCTTCGGCTCGACTTTCAGGTTCAGTGTCACACCGGGCAGTGCTTTTTCGATCTGCTCTTTCAGCACAGCGGCCACGTTCTGGGTCTCTGTCTGGTCTTCCAGCAGAAGTTCAAAGGTAAAGGTATCCTGGCCAAGCTCTTCTTTTGCCTTTGCGTAGTACTCGGCGGCTTTCGCAGCGTCATCCGCGCAAACGTCGGCAAAACGGGTCTGGTCGGCGCTGAAATCGGTGCCGTCCGGGCCGGTCGCAAACTGCGGCGGCACAGCGGTGTAAGTGGCAACCGAGCCATCCTTCACAACATCGCTCACGATCGAAGCACGGTTCACAGCGTTTGTAATGGCAAGACGCATATTCGCGTTGTTCAGCGCGGGCACGTCGTGGCCGTTCATGGTAATGTACCACATGTAACCGGCACCGACAACATTCAGCTCAGGGTCGCCGGTGACCTGGTCTACCTGATCACCGCTCAGCTTGACAATGTCAAGGTCGCCGTTCTGGTAGCTCAAGAAAGCCTGCTGGCTATCCTTGATGACCTGATAGTTCAGGCCGTCCAGCTTCACGTTTGCCGCATTATAGTAATCCGGGTTTTTCACCAGGCTGAAAGCCAAGGTGGCCGGCTCGTAGCTGTCCAGCTTAAACGCGCCGTTGCTCAGCACGGTCTCGGGGCTGGTGCCAAATGTACCGGCGGCAAGGCCCTCAAAGAAGGTGCGGTTGATCGGGTAGAAGGTGGGGAAGTACATCAGGCTGAGGAAGTACGAAACCGGCACATTCAGCTCAACCTTCAAGGTGTTTGCATCCACGGCGGTCACACCAAGGTCGGTGACGGGTTTTTCGCCGGCAATGATCTCGGCTGCATTTTTAATTTGGCCGATGTCGCTGAGCATGTAAGAATACTCAGAGGCATTCGCGGGGTCCGCGGCACGCTGCCAGCCAAACACAAAGTCGTCTGCGGTGACGGGGTCGCCGTTGCTCCACGTTGCGTCTTTGCGCAGGTGGAAAGTGTAGGTCATGCCGTCGTCGCTCAAATCGTAGCTTTCAGCAATAGCGGCTACCGCCTTGCCGGTGGAGTCCATCTGCATCAGGCCATCGGTGTAATCGGCAATGACCTCAAAGCTGGTACCATCTGTGGCGAGCTGCGGGTCCAAGCTTGCGACCTCCACCTCTACCATGACGTTCAGGATATTACTGCCCGTGGTCGCTGCAGCGCTAGAAGCGCCGGAAGCTGCAGCGCTGGAAGCAGGTGTAGTCCCACCGCACGCAACCAGGCTCACGGCAAGTACGCCGGCAAGGGTGCCGACGGCCAGACGTTTAATCAGGTTCATATGTTGTAGCTCCTCTCTTTTTTCCTCAGGATTTCTCTTTATAACAAAAACCGCTCGTCTCACAGAACCGGTGAAACGAGCGCCTTTGCTCGATGTTTTAGAGTATAACGCGGGTGGTATGGTTTGTCAATACTATCTCTCATCTACAATGGAGTTCTTTTCCATTTAAAGTTGATAAAATATACACGTTTTGTGGCGTTTTTCAGTTAAAAAGACAATTTACGCCGTACAAATCTCGGCCGCTTTTGTTATTTTTGTAGTTTAAGCTTTATCTTTTGTGTGTGCTATAAAAACAAAATGTATTTTTTTACTTTTTATGCTTCGTACTTTTTTACGGCAGTGCAGCACTGCTCTGCGGCAGCAAACACATTTTTGCCTCCCCCTACCTTATTATATAGAGGGCAATAAAAGAACAAGCAAAACCGGCGGGGGCAAGTTGCCCCCGCCGGTTTTATGCAGCTGGTGTTATTACAGGCTAAACTCTTTGCTGCCGTTGATTTTGGTAAACGCCAGCAGCGACAGCACGGTCAGCACAGTCAAAATGGTGGACAGTGCCGCAGCCACCCCGTAGTTGCCGCGCACGACCTCGGTGTACACCGCAACCGTCAGGGTTTTGGTGCGCCCGGTGTACAAAATGATTGCGGTGGACAGCTCACTGATCATGGTGACCCAGCTGAGGATGGCCCCTGAAACAATGCCTGCCGCCATCATGGGCACTGTAACACGGAAGAACACTTTGAACTTGGACGCGCCCAAACTGACGGCCGCCTCTTCAATACTCATGGGGATCTGCTGCAAAATGGCAACCGAAGAGCGAATGGTGTACGGCAAACGCCGGATGACCAGCGCAATGACCATGATGAGCATCGTGCCGCTGAGCAGCAGGGGCTTTTGGTTAAACCCGGTAAGCAGCGCAATACCAAGCACCGTGCCCGGCACAATGTACGGGATCATCGACAGTACATCCACCACGCCGGTGAGCGGGTTTTTGCGCCGCACTGCAAGGTAGGCAATAAACACAGCCATCAGCACAATGGCAACCAGCGCAAGCAAGGGGATAATGATCGTGTTTTGGATGCTTTTACCCAGCTTGCCAAACGCCGAGGCATAGCTTTTCAGCGAATAGCCATTGACGAAGATTTTGCCCGATGTCTGCTTGAATGAGGTGTAGGTGACATATACCTGCGGCAGAATGGCAATGGCGACCACTAGGTAGCTGAACAGGTAAGTGAGCACCTTTACCGCACCCTTTGGTGCCTTTTCTTCAATGGGGTGCAGCGCATTCAGCGCAAAGGCCTTTTTGTTGGAGATATACTTTTGCACCAAAAACACGACCGTGGTGATAACAATGGCAATAATGGCGATGGCCGCGGCAAACCCGTCGTTGCCACCCACCTCGTTGATAAATTCGGTATACAGCACGACCGGGAAGGTGCGGTACCCCTCGCCGATCAGCATCGGGGTGCCAAAGTCGGCAAACGAGCGCATAAACACCAGCAGGCTGGCTGCCAGCAGGGTGGGCAGGATCAGCGGCACGACCACCTTGAAAAAGCACCGCAACCCCGAGCAGCCCAAATTGCGGGCTGCCTCCAGCAGTGAGTTGTCAATGTTTTTCAGCGCGCCGCGCGCATACAAAAACACCAGCGGGAACAATTGCAGCGACATGACAAGCACAATGCCGCCAAAGCCGTAAATATCCGGCAACGTGACGCCCAGCATGCGGAAAAACCCGGTAATCACGCCGCTGCGCCCCAGCAGTAAGATCCACGAATAGGCACCGATAAACGGGGCGGACATCGACGCGACGACGATGAGGATATTAAGCACCGCTTTGCCGCGCAGTTTAAAGATGGAAAACAGGTAGGCCAGCGGGGTGCCGATGGAAATAGACAGCACCGTTGCCGCAACCGACACCTTAAAGCTGTTGAGCAGTGTGTCAAAATAATAGCTTTTTGAAAAGAATTTCGCAAAGTTTTCGAGCGTAAACCGGCCGGTCGTTGCATCGTAGACCGATTGGCGCATCAGGTGTGCCATGGGGTAGATTAAAAACAGCACATACACCGCAATGATGCAAAGCGTAATGATGCCCCACATATCAAGGCGAAACTTGTTATTGTCCTTCATACGCTTCGCTCCTTACCAGGTTGCGGCCGCCCTCCTGATCAAACACATTGATCTTGTGTTTTTTCACGCCAAGCAGCACCTCCTGCCCCGGCTTCAGCTCTTCGTCCAGTGACGATTCTTCCACGATCTCGACCAGCTGCCCGCCGGCGGTCTGTACATTATAATGCGTGTTCAGCCCAAGGTAGGTGTATTCTTTCACGGTACCACAGATGCCCTCACCCTCTTTGCGAATGACAAACTCCTCCGGGCGAATCGAGCACTGCACCTGCTGGCCCTCGGCCCCGGCAAGGCAGGCCAGAGGCACGGTATACCCGCCCTCAAACACCAGCGCGCCCGCCTCCACTTTGGCCGGCACAATGTTGGTGCGCCCAATAAAGGTTGCCACAAACACATTTTTAGGCCGCTGGTAGATATCCTTGGGGGTGCCGACATGTTGAATCACGCCGTCTTTCATCACCGCAATGGTATCGCTGATGGCCATGGCCTCTTCCTGGTCATGGGTGACATACACCGTCGTGATGCCGACATTTTTTTGGGTGTGGCGGATGACGCTGCGCATTTCCAGCCGCAGTTTGGCATCAAGGTTTGACAGCGGTTCGTCCATCAGCAGCACATCCGGCGAGATGACCAGTGCACGCGCCAGCGCGACCCTCTGCTGCTGCCCGCCTGAAAGCTGGCTGGGCATGCGCTGTGCGAACTGCGAGATCTGCATCAGCCCCAAATACTGCGCTGTGAGCTTTGCAATTTCTTCTTTGCTCATTTTGCGGTTTTTCAGCCCAAACGCAACGTTGCCGCTGACCGTCATATTAGGAAAGATAGCATAGTTTTGGAACACCATGCCAATGTTGCGGCGGCTGGGGTCCATATCGTTGATGCGGTTGTCGTTGAAATAAATATCCCCCGCCTCGATGGAATTGAACCCCGCAATCATGCGCAGCAATGTGGTTTTGCCGCAGCCGGACGGCCCAAGCAGCGTAAACAGCTCGCCGCTTTTGATCTCGGCGCTCAGGCCTGGTAGTACCGTGGTTTCGCCATATTTTTTAACGGCGTTTTGAATGCGAATATTCGTCATGTGGTCCCCCTTTTGCAGTCTGCCCGACAGCATGTTTTATTTGCTTTGCAGGTCGGTGTAAATCCCGGTGTATTTGTCTACGATCTCCTGCTTATGGGTGCTGACGTAGGGGATGTCCTCTTGAATTACTTTGATTTCGCTCATCGGGGTCATAAAGTCGCTGGTGGCCGCATCTTTCATCACCGGGCGGTTGGTCAGCGTGCTGCCCCAGATGTTCTGCACTTCTTCGCTGAGGATGAAGTCAATAAACAGTTTTGCGTTGTCCATGTTTTTAGCACCCTTGACAATGGTGGCCGAAGCGGGCAGATACACCGTGCCCTCTTTCGGGTAAATCACTTTAACCGGCGCGCCGTCACGTACCAATTGAGAGCAGGGGTCCTCGTACGACAGGCCCACCACATTTTCGCCGTCGGCTACACTTTTGTACACGCCAGACGAGCTTTCGCTGATTTTGCCGTCGATGTTGGCAAATAGATCGTTCACATACTGCCATGCATCGTCGCTTTCATAGCCGCCCATTGCAAGCAGCATATTGGTCAGCTGTGCAAAGGCAGAGGACGAGTTTGCCGGGTCTGCCGTGGCAATTTTGCCCTTGAGGGCCGGGTTCAGCAAATCTTCGTACCCGTTGATCTCGATGTCGCCAATCAGGTCGGTGTTCACAATAATACAGCTGCCGTCCAGCACGTTGCCGGTGATGAAGCCGCAGGTGTTTTTGTAAGCGTCGATAACATTGGCATCGTTGGCGGACACATACGGCTCCCACAGGTCTTCGTTGTCATAGGCCAGCGACCACGAACCGCCAAACATCACGTCGGCATACGGGTCTTCTTTTTCAGACTGAATGCGCTTGATCAACTCGCCGGTGCCAGCCTGAATGACCTCGACATCGACACCGTACTTTTCTTCAAACAGCGGGATGGTGGCATCCATCAGCCCCTCGGAATTTGGGGAATAGATGACCAGCTTACCGCCCCCCTGCTTTGCCTCAGACGATGCCGCACCCGACGCGGCAGAACCGGACGCTGCGGACGACCCGGACGAGCAACCTACCGCGGCAATCGCCATCAGTACGCTCAGTGCCAGTGCAATGACCTTTTTCATGTAATTTCCTCCTTGTTGTGTGTTTCTATGGCTTGGTCTCTGCGTTCATTTTATAGAAAAACTGCCCTAAAATAATACCCAAATTGCGGAACAAATAGAAAAGATACCGAACAAACCGCCCGGTATCCCTGTTTCTTTGTAAAATTTAGCCGCTGTTTTTCGGCACTTTGCCAGTTTTGCCCCGTTACCGGCGCACCTGCCGCTGATATTCTTTGGGTGAGCAGCCGACATATTTTTTAAATACGTGGCTGAAATACTTGTATTCGCCAATACCGCACGCGCCGCCAATCTCGGTGATGGGCAGCTGCCCCTGCCGCAGCAAGGCAAGCGCTTTTTGAATGCGGTAGCGGCTTAGGTATTCGATCACCGTGGTGCCCAGCGCCTTTTGAAATTTCTGGTTGATGTACCGGTCAGAGTAGTACAGCGTCTCCGACAGGTCCGACAGCGTAATTTTTTGGGTATAGTGCGCTGCGATGTAATTCAAAATTTGCGTCACCACCGGGTCATCCGCCGGCTGGGTGGTAAGGCCGTCCAGCAGCGACAGGTTTTGCCACTCTACCCGGCCGACATTCTGTTCGCGCAGAATGCGGATATTTTTACATTCCAGCACCGCGCGGTCCAGCGCTTCGCCCAGTTCCTGCGGGTCCAGCGGCTTTAAAATATAATCCGATACCCCGTTGCGAATGGCTTCTTTGGCGTATTCAAAGTCGGAATACCCGGTCAGCAAAATGGCAACATAGTTGCTTTTGCATTTGGTTTCGGCAATCATTTGCAGCCCGTCCATCACCGGCATGTTGATGTCGGTCAACACAATGTCCGGGTCCAGCGCGGTGATCTGCTGTTTTCCCTCGACCCCGTTTTGCGCTTCGCCCACCACCGCACAGCCGTGCTGCTCCCACGGCACCGCATAGCGGATACCCCTGCGCAAAATATCTTCATCCTCCACGATCAACACCCGAAACAACTTCTATTCCCCCCTTGTGCAAAGCAGCTTTGCCGTCACAGTAAACGAGCGCCCCTCTTCGCTTTCAATAAACAGCCCGCAGCCTTTGCCGTACTCCAGCAAAATGCGGCGGCACAAATTTTGCAGGCCGTTGTGCTCGGTGCGCACCCCCTCTGACACCATGGCCTGCCGCAGTGCGTGCAACTGCTTTGCGGGCAGGCCCGGCCCGTCGTCCCGCACCTGCAAAAAGAAATGCGTGCCCTCGCACCAGCCGCGTATCTGCACTGCAACAGTCATCTTTTTTTGAAACCCGTATTTGATGCTGTTTTCCAGCAGCGGCTGCAACAGCAACTTTGGCACCATGCAGCGGTTGCATTCAGGTGCCAGTTGCATCGTATAACAAAAACGCTCGCCAAACCGGGTTTTTTGAATGGCAAGGTAATCCTCAATATACACAATGTCCTCTGAAAACAGCACGTCCTGCTTGGTGTTGTTGATGCTGTACCGCAAAATATGGGTAAAGCGCTCCATCAGGCGGGCCGCGGTTTCGGGCTGGGTCGTAATCAGATATTTAATATTGTCCAGCGTGTTGTAAATAAAGTGCGGGTTGATTTGGGTTTGCAGGTTGCGCATCTCGATCATGCCATTTAGCCGGATCAAATCGGTGTTGCGGGTGTTCAGCTCGTTGACGCTTTTCACCATGCGGTTGATCTGCTCGGCGATCTCTTCAAACTCATCTCCGGTATTGATTTGGATGCGGTGGCCACTGTCTCCATGGCGAATAATGCGCATCTCACCCACCAGCGCCTCTACCGAGCCGGCGGTCTTGCGGGCCATCTCGCGCGATAAATTCAAAAACATCAAAAACCACAGCGCGCCCAAAAAGGCAATCGTCAGCACGCCAATCAAAATAAACGGAATGTTTTCGGGCGTATACAAAAACGAATACACCACCACCCGCCGGTCGGCAAGCACCTTGCCACCCGCCATATAGCGCAGGCCATTCACCTGCACGGCGTGCCACGCGGTGTCCGCTTTAAACTTGTTGGCGCTGCGCTGGGGCAAAAACGCACTTTTAGAGCTGTAAATAATATTGCCGTTGAGGTCGGTGATGATGCTGTCGTACTGATATTCTGAAATCAGCGCGCCCCAATCGCTGCCGTTTAAATAGGCCAGCACAAACCCCTGTAGTTCGTCTTGCCGGTACAGCGGCTTTGCCAGCACCCACTGGGCCCCCGCACCGGGGAAAAAGTACACCGCGCTGTACACCCCGTGCCCAGCCTGTGCGGCATTGGTGGCCACGATGCGGCTGAACGCCTCACGGTGCAGGTTCATCTGCGCCGTGTCGTAGCTGGTATAAGCGATGTTCTCGTTTGTGCCTATTAATACAAGGTCCACCTTAACCGGGCTATCCACATTGTATTTGCTTAGCGAATACTGCACTTCCCGGCCATCGCCAAGGCCATCGGCACAGCGCAAAAAACGGGCAGTATTGTCGCTGTCGTCAAGGTAAGCCACGGTGCTGTCGTACACCTGCCTTACCACGCCGGTGAGGTATGCCATATGCTCTTCACGCCGGAACCGCTGGCCCAGATAGTTCATGCCGAACACCGGGATGCAGAACAGCAGGCAGCCCACCAGTACCAGCAGCACCACCTGCCGCAGCGCCTGCTTTTCAAGCTGCCGTTTAAACATGTTTTGCGGTTTTACTTCGCCCTGCATCACACTGCCCCCTTGCTGCGCCGGCTTTGCCTGCCGGCATCGGTGGTTTCAGCATAGCCCATCCCTTTTTTGCTGTCAACGCCGCAGTGTGCGGCCCTCTGCGGCAGTATTGGCCGCTTTGCAGCCACACGGCGGCACCGGCAAAACAGGCAAAACGGCCTGTTAAACCGCGCTACAGGCGGCCCGCCACCAGGGTACACCGCACTTTGCACACCAGCTATCACAGCAGTGTTTTTGCGCAAACTGTCTTAAAAAGTGGCAAAAAGTTCTACACTTCAATGTGGGTAAAACAGCCTGCACCAATATCTAAATTGCCTTTAAAAAGGTCTTAAAACATGCAAAGCTCTGCCACTCACTGCACCATAAAGTGCTTAGGCGGCACTTTGGTCAGGGCCCTCCTTAGTCACGGGCAAGCTACACGGGCTAGCATAGCAGTAATGCCTGCACTTAAAAACAGCTGCCCAAAAATTCGGTCAAACGTTCTTGTAAAAAGCTCTTTTTCTACAATTTTTTATAAACCTACTGTTTTTATATTATTTTTATATTGACATTCATCTATGTTTTGAGTACAATCACTTATAGACGGTTATCAATGTATCTAAATGCCTGTTTGGGTGGTGTGTCGTGCTTTGGCGACTTGTGGGTTTTGCCTTATAGCTACGGGTTAATGCCGTGTGGGGGCGGTGGCACTGCGCCCGCGTGGGCAGTATTTTTTACAGATAAAGGGTGAAAGTTATGGCGAAAAGTAAAACGTCCGGGATGGGGTTTTTTGAGCGATATTTAACAATATGGGTGGCGCTGTGCATGGTGGCCGGGGTGCTAATTGGCAAGTTTTTGCCCGCAGTGCCCGCCTTTTTAGGCCAGTTTACCTATGCCAATGTATCAATGCCGATTGCACTTTTGATCTGGCTGATGATCTACCCCATGATGCTGAAGGTCGATTTTCAAAGTATTAAAAACGTGGGCAAAAACCCCAAGGGGCTGTTTGTCACCTGGGTCACCAACTGGCTGATTAAGCCGTTTACGATGTTTGGCATTGCGTGGGTTTTCTTTTTTGTGGTGTTTAAACCGCTCATCCCAGCAGATCTTGCGCAGGGCTACCTTGCCGGTGCTATTTTGCTGGGGGCTGCGCCCTGCACCGCGATGGTGTTTGTGTGGAGCCATTTGACCAACGGCAACCCCGCTTATACCGTGGTGCAGGTGGCCACCAATGACCTGATTATTTTAGTGGCGTTTACCCCGCTGGTAGCCTTGTTGCTGGGGGTAAGTGGGGTGCAGATCCCATGGGGAACGCTGATTTTATCCGTGGTGCTTTTTGTTGTGATTCCACTGACCGCTGGTATTTTGACCCGCACCTGGGTGCTAAAACACCGAGGCGAAGAATACCTCAACACCCGGTTTATCCCCAAATTTTCGGGTGTCACCACGGTGGGGTTGCTCCTTACGCTCATCATTCTGTTTTCGTTTCAGGGCAACACTATTTTGCAAAACCCGCTGCATATCGCACTGATTGCCGTACCTCTGATTTTGCAGACCTTTTTGATATTTTTCATCGCCTACCTTGCCAGTAAACTGCTGAAACTGCCGCACAACATTGCGGCCCCGGCCGGGATGATTGGCGCATCGAACTTTTTTGAGCTGGCCGTGGCGGTTGCCGTGGCCCTGTTTGGCACGGGCAGCCCCGCAGCACTGGCCACCACGGTGGGCGTGCTGACCGAAGTGCCGGTGATGCTGATCCTCGTTAAAATTGCCCGCAGCACCAAAGGGTGGTTTGCAGACGAACAGGCAAAACCCAGTGTTTGATGCACAGCGCGGCCGCCCGGCACCAAACTAGGGGGCAAGGGTGCAGCGCACTTCAAACAAACTTACTTTTTTAAAAATAGAAAGGGCGGGCATATTACCATGCCCGCCCCTTATTATTTCAGTTGCCCTGTATGTTGTTTACGGCTGCATTGCACCAAACAGCACCAGCCACGCCAGCGCGGTTTTGGCCGCAAGGCTGAGGATGATGTACACCCGCTCGCCATATAAATAATCGCGCCATTTGCCCACCCTGTTATACTGCAAGATCATATTGACGGGGAAGGTGTTAAACGTCACAAAATACGTAATGACAATGGCCCACACAAACCAGGGCACCATGTCAAAGTTGCCGGTGCCGAACATGTACAGCAGAATGGCCACCCACGGGGCAAGGCCCGCAACGGCACCCCAAACAAACGGCCCCCAGTTGACCCGCGCTTTTTCTGTGCCGGCGTTCAGCTGTTCCATCACCAGCCCAAACAGGTTCATGCAGGCATTGACCACAAAAATCAGCACCAGCGACGCAATGTCGTAAATGCCAAACAGTGTGCTGATGAGCACAATCATAATAGAAGAGCTGATAGCATATTCAAACCAGCGAAATGGGTTCATGCCCTTTTGCAGGTACTTAAAATAGCTGCCACTGTTGAAGTAGATAATGGCGTGCGCCGCGGCAGAAATAAATAAAAAGCAGGAGACCAAAATGCCAAACGGCAGCTGGAACAGTGCTTTGCTTGCCGGTTGCAAGGTTTTTGTCGCCACATCAAACGATAGATAGTTCTGCGTGATGGTGGGGGAAAACTCGGCAATTTTTTGAATGACGCTCGTTGCAAGCACCAACATAAGAATGCCTTGAATCAGGTGAAACGCACCCATAATAAGGTTAAAACGTTTTAGTTTTGCAAGTTTTACTTCCATTGCAGGTTCCTCCTTTAAATTAAATAGGTTGTCGCCTGACATCATTATACCAGATATGGTTAATTTTACCATACTTTCCCGGTTAAAAAAGTTGTCCCTGTTTTATAGCTGGCAAAGGGCCGGGGCAAACTGCCCCGGCCCTGCTATTTTGTTTTTTGTAAAATGCCGTAGCCACTTGCCACTTTATTTACGGCTGCCGACCAGCCGGCAAGTTCTTATCCTCCGGCGCGTCCTTGTCCTCTGGCGCGGTCTTCTGCCGTGGCTCATCCTCGCTTCTGTTTGTCGGGTGCGTACGCTGCCACTCTTCAAACATCCGCTCGGCCTGTTCATCACTGCGCCCCGCCGCCATTATGAAGGCATATACAACAAAAAGGAACGTCAATGCCAAGCCCAGAATAATCCAAACCTGCATAGTATTCCCCCCTTTTTCATTAAATGGCTTTTTTGTTTTTCATCTCATAGTATATCTTATAATAAAAAGTTTTAGTTGACAAGAGGCAGTTTCGGTAGTATGCTTAGTAAGTATTCTAAATATGCTAATTGATCGCTACAGGTTGTGAGTCAATTTCTATTTTTTGGCTTACGGCGCTGTGGCTTTTATTTTTGCACGTAGGATAACACTTCTAAGGAGGTATCATGATGAATTATGGTACTGTAAAATGGTTTAACGAGGCAAAGGGTTTTGGTTTTCTGACGAATGATGCTGGCGGCGACGATGTGTTCGTGCATTTTTCCGCTATTGTTGCTGAAGGGTTTAAAACCCTGCCGGAAGGCCAGAAAGTCAGCTTTGAAATTGAAGAGGACCCGCGTAACCCCAAGAAGCTGCGCGCTTCCAATGTTCGTCTTGCCTAAACCCATTTTAAAAGAGCTTGCCTTGTAAAAGGCAGGCTCTTTTCTTTTTGCCAATTTTTATACTGCTGCCAACCACACAATACGTGCTATAATAAAAGTGTAAATTTTACCATTTATTTTAAGCCATACCGGCACAGCCCCTGCTTTGCAGGCGGGCGGCACTTTGCCGGGCCCGGCTTGCTTACTTAAGGAGGTTTTTATGCAAAACGAAGTGTTTGTTTTAAACGAGGCACGGCGGGTCACCCTGACCAGTTATCTGCTGCAAAACGGCGGCGAGTTTCGGGCCGTGCAAAAACGCCCCGCCGTATTGATTTTGCCGGGCGGAGGCTACGAGTTTTGCTCTGACCGCGAGGCCGACCCCGTTGCAATGCCCTACCTTGCGGCGGGGTACCACGCCTTTATTCTGCGCTATTCGGTAAAACAACACGCCACATGGCCAAACCCCTTGCAGGATTATGAAGAGGCGATGCAGCTGATTCGCAGCCATGCCGATGCGTGGGGTATTTGCAGCGACAAAATTGCCGTTGTCGGCTTTTCTGCCGGGGGGCACCTTGCGGGTTGTGCCGCCACGATGGCAAAAAGCCGGCCAAACGCCGCCATTTTGGGCTATGCTGTGTTAAGTGACGACGTAAAAGGCTGCTCTGTTACCGCACCGGATGTAATTGCGGCGGTGGACCAGCACACTTGCCCCTGCTTTTTATTTGCCACCCGCACCGACAACGTGGTGCCCATTGCAAATTCGCTGCGCTTTATGCAGGCGCTGGACCGCTACGGCATTTCTTTTGAAAGCCATATTTACGCCTTTGGCCCGCACGGGTTTTCTACCGCCGCCCCCTCGATACAAGGCCCGGCCCCCGCTTTGTGTGCGCGCACCCCAAACTGGGTGCAGGATAGCATTGGCTGGCTGCGCGACGTGCTTGGCGGCTTTGGCCCCCGTGGGGTTACTGCACCGGCGTGCCCCGCCCATATTAACGATGATTACGAGGCGTTTTTATCGGTAGACTGCACGGTGGGCCATCTGCTGCAAAACCCCAGTGCGCGCGCCCTGTTGCAGCCGGTACTGCATACCGCCTTTGCCAGTGCCGGGGCGGGCGGCAGCGCGCTCAGCGAGGCCCAGTTGCTTAGCTTTGCCGCGCCCATGAAGCTGTGCGACGCGCTGGAATTTGGCCGCATTTCTGCCGAAGAATTACAGCAGTTACAAGCGCAGCTTTGCAAGCTGGAAAATACCTGACACACGCCAATGCCCGAACCCCCGGCCCGCTTTGCCGGTAAAGCACCTCCTAAAAAGGGGCTAAACTAAACGCACCGTGTAAAAAGATATTTCTTTTTACACGGTGCGTTTTCTATTACTTTGCTGTACGCCGGCCTAAGCGAGACCGGTTAATTTTCTGCCAGAATTTCGTCGATCATTTTATCTACCTGCACCATGCTGCGGGGCAGATGGAACGGGCCTTTAAAGGTACTGCCCTTGGTAGAAGGCTCGGTGGGCTTGCCGTCACGCCGCAAATAGCCATACCACTCGCCGTACTGCGGGTCGCTGAAATGCGCTTTGCAGTAATCGACTGTCTTAGTAAACCAGTCAAGGTATTTTTCGTCTTTGGTGTCGCGGTACGCCATCAGCGAGGCGATCAAAATTTCATTGTGCGGCCACCACAGCTTCATGTCATGCTCGTACGCTTCCGGCGGGTTGCCCAGCGCGTCGATAAAGTACAGCAGGCCGCCGTACTCTTTGTCCCACCCGGCATTGATGGCATTGTTGAACACAAGCTCTGCCGTTTGGTGCAACTGCTTGCCCTGCTGCCCGCCCAGGTAGTTTGCATACTCCATCAAAAACCAGCTGCACTCAATGTCGTGCCCCGGGTTTACAATGCGCCCGTCGGTCACATCGGCCCAAAATTCGCCGTTTAGCCCCACGTTTTCCAGCGTGCAACCCAGCTGCGGCTTTACATGGTACTGCACGATCTGCGCGGCGGACTCTGCCGCATAGCGGTCGTACTCGTCCCCGTGTTGCGGGTCGGTGCGGCGCAGCACGCTGGTGATGTTCAAAAAGATCATCGGGTTTGCCAGGGCGCGGCCGCTGCGCGTTGCCGGGATGCCCTTGGGCCCAAGGCCGGTGGGGTCGGCAATGTTGCCGTTGTTGAGGTCGTAAATCAGGTGGTAGGCCCGCCGTGCGCGGTCAAGATATTGCTGCTCGCCGGTTGCCGCATAATATTCTGCGTTGGCAATGGCATAAAACCCCTCTGAAAAGCAATACCGGCGCTGGCGCAGCGGCTGCCCCTTTGCGGTGACCTGAAAATACATCCGGTCCCCCGCCGCGCGGTTAATGCAGTGCTGCTCCATAAAATCAAGGCAGGATTTACTGGCCGCCAGCCATTCGTCCCGCGCGCCGTAGCTATTGCACAGGTAAGCATACGTCCACGCACAGCGCCCCTGCATCCAAACACTTTTATCGGTCGAATACACCCGCCCGGTACGGTCTAAACAGGTGTAAATGCCCCCGTTTTCTTTGTCCATGCCATGGGTAAGCCAAAACTGCGCACTGCTGTCGAGCTGCCCGCGTACCCACGCTTGCGTCTGCTTTAACTGTTGTTTGTCCATTCTTTCAGGCTTCCTTTATTTGTTGGTTTTGATGCGGTGCTACGCATGGTAGTGTCAAGCCGGTTGGTATTCGCCTAAAAACGCACCATCGGCTTTCAGCTGGGCGCGCAGCTGGTCGGTGTCAAGTTTATTGGCAGGTTGCCCGGTCGCAATGCTTTGCGCTGCCGCGGTGCCCGCCGCCTGTGCAATGCCCATTACCACCGGGGTAAGCCGCACCGAAGAGCAGGCCACATGGGTGGCGCTGATGCAGCGGCCCGCCACAAGCAGGTTTTCTACGGTGGGGGTGATAATGCTGCGGTAAGGGATGGAATACCAGCTGCCGGGCTTTAAAAATTTGTGCACGGTGTTGCCGCCGTCGGGCGAATGGACGTCAATCGGGTACCCGCCCATCGCAATGGCATCCGGGAACATGACGTTATCGGTCAAATCCTCCGCCGTCAGCTTGTAAACACCGTCGATTTTGCGGCTTTCGCGTATCCCGATGTTCGGGCCGGAAAATGCAAGCTCACAATGCTCGAACCCGGGGATGTAGTTGCGCAAAAAGCGCAGCACCTCCTGCACCTGTTTTCTGCCCTCGATCTCGGCCGCAGTCAGCTCAAACGGGTCAACTGCGCTGTGTTTTGGGATACGGGTCATGTTGACCACATACTCGCCCTGCGTGTTTTTTTCAAAACACAGCACGGTGTCGCGGTCGATGTGGAACTCACCCGCATCCTTTGCCGCCTGCACCCGGCTGAACGCGCCGGAAATATCGTAATGCGGCAGCTCGCGCAGGTTGTGCGGGGTATAGCGGGCCATGTCGTCGAGGTTGCTTAGCACATAGTCGCACACCTTATCGCGGTCGACCCCGTAAACGTGAAAATTCATCGTCATTGGCTGCGCAAGGTGGTCTTCCTCGCGGCCATACACACTGGTCACCCCGGCGGCGGTGGCAAGGTCGGCATCTGCCGAAGCGTCGATGAACACCCCGGCCGAAAGCTCGTAAAAGCCACCCTTTGTGTACACGGTAGCGCTGCGGATTTTGCCGTCCACCGCCGTGCAGCCGGTAAACACCGTGTGGTACATCAGCACCACACCGGCCTCTTGGGCCATGTCCTCCCACACGATTTTCATGCCCTCGGGGTCAAATGCCGTGGTGGAAGAGCAAAAGCCCACCGCGTCGGGGATATGCCCGGTAGAAAAGCCGCGGCGCACCATTTCAGCTTCCATCTCTTGCGGGATGCCGCAGATCACCTGCTTTTCGCCCGCGTGGTAAGTCATTTGCGGGCCGGTGCCGCAGGCGGTCAGCGCGCCGCCAAGGTAGCCGTTTTGTTCAATTAAAATGGTTTTTGCGCCGCCTCTTGCACTGGCAATCGCCGCAACGGTGCCCGCGGGCCCACCGCCAACAACCACAACATCATAGCTGAGTTTTTTCATCTGCTCTCTCCTTTTCTGCCGTCAGTTCATAATAAGTGCGCGCAAACGCGTGGGCGCCAATCTCTGAAAGTGCACGCACCCCCGTTTTGCCAAGCTTCACCGGCCCGATGCAAAGCATCGGCACCTGATACTCCCTGCTGGTAAGGCCCAGCTGGGTACACTCTAAAAAGTGGAAATACTCGTGGCTTAAAATGACATTCAGCGCCGTTTGCAGCGCAAGACCGTTTTGCTGTGCCCATAGCCGAATGGAGCCAAGGTACAGCTTAATTTCGTTTTTGCCCGACAAATAATCGCTGAAATAGCGCTGCTTGCCCACGATGTAATCTTTTTCAAGTTGCAGGCAGGCAAGGCCGCTGCGCTGGGCAATGGCAAAAAAATCGGTCTCCCCGCCCCACTGCTGAAATACATTGCAAGCAGCCTGTTCGCCCTTTTGCCAAGCGCTTTGCACAATACGCGCCCTGTCCGCCTGCGGGATGCGGGAATAGCAGACATCATAGCTCAGCTCTTGCTGCGCAAGCTCTTTGCCAGGGAACGGCAACGTATAATCCGGCATTCCCATCCCTCCTTTTGTCAGGCGTCTACACGCTTTGTGGCCGCAACAATCAACTGTTCCTGTGCGCCACAGCCCGCAAGTTCTACATTGCCAAGGCTGTAGATCTGGGTATCACTGGTCAGCCCGGACAGGTCAATGATGCGCTTGCCCAACACCACATACAGGTTGGGCAGGTTGGCACCGCCGTCGTTGTACTCGGTCAGCTCTTCCAGCATCCACGCCGCGTCTTTTTGCCAGCCGCCCACGGTGGACTGGCGCACCCACGCATTGTTTTTTTGCAGCCGGATGACGCCCTCGTCATCAATCAGCCGCAGCGGGCGTGTTTTTTTGCGCAAAAGGCCCAGCAGCTTTTTTTCTACCCTGTCGTACTGCACCGCGAACATGGTGCCGTTTTGGGCGGTGATTTCAAGCTTCTTTTTTTCCGCACCAAGGTTTTCTGCCACAATTTCAAACAGCTGGTCCTGTGTCAGGCTTTCGTTTAACCTGTTTTTGCTGCGCAGCTCGGTAGCACCCACGGCAATCGCGCGCAACACATTGCGCTGGGTATCCACCTCAACACTGACCTCTATTGTGCCGGGTGCCGCCCCGTTTTGAATTGCTTTCAGCTCCGCCTCACGGCGTACACTGATGATATCCTGATCCGTGGGGTTCGTCACCGTGCGCTCGACCATGTCGCGCACCATCGCAAGGGCCACGCCAATGGTAGAGATGACCGGCGCGTTTTGCGCAATGCGGTGCCGGTGGCCCATTGTCTCGGCCAAATGCGGCACCACGGTAGCGGCACCGCCGCCACCGCCCACAAATAATGTGGTGCGCGGGTCCATGCTGTAATCCTTCATCAGCTGTGCTGCGACCTTAGAGTTTTTTTCTGCCGCAAAGGCCAGTACTTTTTTGGCCGCCTGCTCTACAGTGCAGCCCATCTGCGCCGCCAGCGGCTGCCATGCGCGCACCGCTGCCTCTTTGCTGCCGTACGCGTAATCACCCTCGTGCACATAGCCGGCAATGTTGGCGGCACCCGCCATTGTCAGGGCCACCTTGACCCCGTTATCACATTCAATGCAGGCATACTCCGGGTCGGTGGGGGTGGGGTGCACCGCCACAAGGCGCGGGTTACTGATGGCCTGCGGGTCGGAGTAAACTTCGTATTCCAGGTTGGCAATATGGGCGCTGCGCGGGCCGGTACCCACCGCTTTGCCGTTTTCCAGCTGCACCATGCTGCCGCCGCCAATGCCCACGGTACGCACGTCTAAACTGTTGAGGTAGGTTTTATGGCCGCCCACTTCGGCATATTGGATCATGACCTTGCCATCTTTGACGCAGGAGATATCAGTGGAGGTACCCCCCACTTCAAAGAAGATGCCGTCAGTCAGCTTTTCGTACATCAGCGCACCGGCAACCCCTGCCGCCGGGCCGGACAAAATAGTTAAAATGGGGCGGTTGCGCACCTCTTCTACCGTCATCACGCCGCCGTCGCACCGCATGACCATCAGCGGGCTTTTAATGCCTGCGTTCTGGATGCTGCGCTCGGTCATCGTGGCAGCTTCTAACATTTTGGGCATGATGCTTGCGTTGACTACTGCCGTGCGGGTACGGATTTTAAGGCCGTACAGCTTTGAAATATCGTTGGTGGCGGTGCCCGGCACCCCCAATTCGCTGCACACCTGCACCGTGGCAGTCTCATTCGCGGGGTCGTCCACGCTGAACGCCTCTGCCGCAACAATGCTGGTCGCGCCACCCGCCAGCAGGCTTTGCACTGCGGCCTTGATATCCGCCGTCAAATCTTTTGACGCACCGGTGTCCACATAGCTGTTCTGGCTGGGCAAAAATTTGCCCGCCGCAAGCTCAATGTTGCCCATCGTGGTATCCGACTTGCTTTTTGCCCCTTGCAGGCCGCTGCCCAATGTGACAATACCCACACTGGCAACATCGCCCTCCAGCAGTGCATTGGTGGCCTGTGTGGTGCCATGGGCAATAAAGGTCACATCGTCGGGCTGAATGTTGTGTTCTTGCATCACACGGTGCAATACCTCCACAATACCGGCTGCAACGCCCTCCTTTGCCGTATGGGTCGTAGGTACCTTTACCGTCCCGATCAACTCGTAAGTATCGTTGTTGATTGCGACGGCATCGGTAAACGTGCCGCCTACGTCGATGCCAATGCGCACTTTCATGTTGTTTCAATCTCCTATTCTGGTTAACTGCCGGGTATCGTTCACAACCGGCCCCGGGGCGGGTACTCGCCCTGCCCCCGGGCGGGCTGTGAAACAGGGTGCTGTACCCGGTACGGCACCCTGTCACAGCAGGCTTTTGTTAAAGTTAGAAATACAGTACCGCGCTAAGCACTACGCCAAACACCGCAATAACCCAAAGGTAGGGCAGCAGTTTTTTGGTGATGGTGTTGACCTCAACCTCGGCAAAGTTTGCCGTCCACACGTTTTGGGTGTTGGTGGGGTCACCGCAGCCCTGAATACGCTCTGCCGCAAGGAAAGCACCCATGACCGCCAGCGGCGACAGGCTGCCAAGGCCAATGACCAGCGCCGCAATGCCGGAGCCCAAACCAAACAGGTTCATTGGGCCACGGTACAGCGACAGCGGGGCAAGCAGGCTGAAGAAAATGATGTAGCCAACACGCCCGGTGGGCACGACTGCCAGCAGGAACGGGTTGAGCACCTCTTTGACCATGGGGTGCGTGACGGCGAGATACAGGATGCCGATGCCGATCATCAGAATGATGGCGGGGCCTGCATCGGTAATACCGTCGTAGCAGGTTTTGACCAGCAGGTTCATTGCTTTCGAGAAGCTTTTAGAGGTGAACAACAGCACCCAGATGATGCCCGCGATGAACGAGGGAACCACCGGCACTTTCAGCAGTGCGACCAGTATGATAGGAACGATCGGTGTCAGCATGGCAAGCGCACCGGTAATACCTTTCAGCTGACGGGGCTCCTCCTGCTTGCCGGCCGGGGCCGAAAACGCAAACTTGACGCCGTTTCTTTTAAACTCAACAAACACCAGCACCAGCGTTGCCAATAAGGTCGCCGCAAACAGGTAAATTTCAAAGCCCTTGATCTGCTCGATATCCAGGCTGAAAATTGACGAGAAGGTTTTCCAGTTGGCAATGTTGAAGGTGAGGCCGGTGGTAAACGCCATCAAAAAGATGCACGCCGCACTGATGGCAGGTACCCCTACCGAAACCAAAATGGGCAGCACGATGGAACCCACCATGATGATGGAACCAAGGCCGTTCAACGTGGTGAACAGCACCGCGACCGCCGCCACCATGATCAGCGTGACGACCAGCGGGCGGTCACCCCCCAGCTCTGCGCTTTTTTTGATGATGTTTTCGGTCACGCCGGTTTTGTTCATCAGCTGGCCCAGCCATGCGCCAAAAATGACCGCCATAATGGCGCTACCCATGCGCACGGTACCGGCCTCCAGCACGGTTTGCAGCCAGCCAATGGGCGCACCCTCAGCGTCTGCACCCACCGCGGGCACCCCTGCAATGACACAAATCAACACCGCCATCAACGGCAGCGCCAGCAGTGTCGGGATCTTTTTAGTCATCATCAACGCCGCAACAACCAAAAAGACTACAAGAATAAGAATACCTTGTAACATAATCCTGCTCCTAACTTTTCAGGGCCTTTGCCCCTTTTTTATGTGTAGCCGCAAATGCGGCCTACATCCGTTTGGTTTCTGCCAGCTCTTTGGCTGCCGCGCAAAACGCGCGTGTCGCCTGCTCCACCGCCGCGGCGTCCTGCTGCGGGCCCATCACCACGGCACCGATCATGATGCCTTTGCAGCCTGCCTTTGCAAGGTGGTGCACCTCCTGCGGGGTGATCGCCCGCTGGGTGGTCACCACACAGGGTTTTGCCGTTTTGGTGGCAATGTCGCTGTACCGCAAAAGGTCTTCGACGCACAGCGGCGTGCCGTAGGCTTCGCCGGGCTGAATGCTGCATTCCAGCACATCAATATCAGAGGCACGCACCGCATCCAGCGTGTTTTGTGTATAGCCGGGGCCAATGGCGACCATTTTGTCAAGGCGCGTGCTGTCCATCATCTGGCAGGGCATCTGGTGCGCATACCCCGTAAAAAAGGCAAGGCCCATCTCTTCCAGTTCCAGCCGTTCCTGTACGGTGATATAACCGTCCGGCCCGCCGGGCATCAGGCCCACCGGCACCGGCCCGCACAACGCGATCAGGCTTTTTAAAAAGCCCCGGTTTTCGCCGTAGCTGCCAAACACCTGCCCGCTTGCGCGGTGGTACACATTGCAATGCACCTTAATGGCCTCGGCACCGCCTTTTAAAGCAGCTTCCGCAAGCTTAAGCTCGTTGCGCGGCAGGCTGGTGATGACCGAAAACCGGTTTTGCTGTAACAGTTGTGCGTACCTCATCTTGTTATCCCCCCGTACTGTTTGCGTTATGTGTTAATTGGGGCAAAGGATGTTCAGCCGCACATGCTCTGCCAGCAGGGCCGCCACATCCATTTTAGGCAGCTCCAGCCGTTGCACCTGCGGCGCGCTGCCCGGCAGCTTTGCCTCTACCTGCCGCTGCACCCTCTGTGCAAGGTCGGTCGTTTTGACCGCCTTGCCGGAGAGTAGCACCACATCCAGCGGCAGCAGCGTGCACAGCCAGACGATTGCCCCGCTGAGCTGCGTGGCCAGCAGCTCCAGCCAGTTGCTTTGCCCTGCAATCACCGCGGGCACCCCGGCACTGGCAGCCGCCTGCGTGGTTTCTTTTGCGGGCAGCGCCACAATGTCGCCGCAAATAAGAGGCGTAATGTCAGAGCATGGGCCCTCTTTTAATTTTAGCGGCGCGCCCTGCAATGTAATGCTGGCCAGCACCTTTTCACCGATGGCAAGATGTGCGGTATTGCTTTTTTGCAAAGCACTGTCCGGCGTTATTGCCTGGCTGATGGTGTAAGTTTGCGAATAATCTTCAATCACCGGCACGCGAAACTGCGTGATGAGCGCTTCTTTCAGCGAAATGCTGGCCGAAGAAAAGCCGGTGGAATACATGACGTTGAAATCGCTGGGCTGCATATCCTCTTGAAACAGCAGCCCAAACCCGGCAAGCTTGTTGATGCTGTGGCTGGCATAATCAAAATATTCAAACACCGCGCTCGTCAGCTCAATCAACAGCTCGTTGCCCGACAAATAGGTGTCGGCCAGCACCTTGTGGTGGATGCATTCAAGCGCCATGTCGAATACCTCTACCCGCGTGCCGGTGCGGCCCACCTCTGCTACCACAATGTAGCCGTACTCTTCGCTGATGTTCAGCGCCACACGGCTGCGCCCCGCCGTTGTGATGCGCTCGCCGCTTTCGGCAAGCACCCCCTCTTCCAGCAGCTCTGCCACCAGCGCCGAAACGGTGCTGGGTGAAAGCTGTGTGGTGTGGGCAAGCTCAATGCGGGACAGTTCGCCCTGCTGTAAAATCGTGCGCAGCAGCATTTCGCGGTTGCGCTTTTTCATCTCTTTGAGCCCTGTCTTTCTCATTCCAAATCCTCCTGCACTCATCATTCTTGTTTCGGTGCCGATTTATTTCGGACGCCGAATCCGTTATTTCGGAGTTAGAAATAAGCATGGCATTATTATATTCCACGCTTTCGCCGTCTGCAAGCAAAGTTGAAAGACCGGCACATTTTTCTCTTTTTTGCAGTAAGTTTACCGCTTTGTTTTGGGCAAACTGCAAAAGTATTGCTGTTGTTTTTGGTAACTTTCTCCATTTTTAACTTTTTTAGCTGCTGTCATCCCTTCTTCTCATTGTGCTGTCCTCCCTTTTTTCACCACAAATTCGGTGCTTTTCTGCCGCTCTTTTGCCTGTTTAAACGGCCCGTTTATCAGGCATGCTTACCGGGTTTACCCTCAAAGCAGTTTGTTTTGGCGCCCCCGGGCCACAACCGTACCCAAAAACTGCTGTACCCAGTTTAACACAAAAGGCCCTTGCCGCTTTTACGGCAAAGGCCCTTTGTTCCCTATTTTTATTATTTACAGGCAATCGGCAAACGGCTGTGGCTGCACAGCATTGGGCGACAGACCGCGTATGACCTGCAAGCTTTTTTTGATCTCTCTTTTTTCGTCGTACATCTTTTCGTCCGCGTGGTTAATAACTGAATCGATATACTCATTGGTATCACAGTGAAACGTCTCAATGCCATGGCTGACACTAATCAGGTATTTGCGGTTTTCGCGTTCGTTGATCCGCTCGTAATACTGCACGATGTTTTGCCAAATCGCCTCTGCCTGTTCTTTCAGGGCCGTTTCAAACACAATCAAAAATTCATCGCCGCCAAGGCGCGAGACAAAATCCGCCTTGCGAATATGCCGCCGTATCCCGTCGGCCACCGTCAAAATCAGCTCGTCCCCCGCCTCGTGCCCCAAAAAGTCGTTGACCTCTTTGAGGCCGTTGATGTCGATAAAGCAAATGCTGATGTGACAGTCGCGCCGGCTGCCAGCCTTATAAAGCTGGTCCAGCTTGGCAAAGCCCGCCCGCCGGTTATATACGCCGGTCATCACGTCGTACTCAGAAAAATATCGAATGCGGTCCCGTTCCAGTTTATTAAAAAACACAAACGATGCCAATAAAAAAGAGACTGCCAAGATCATCAGGTAAACAAACGGGTTTTCTTTCATCGTTTCCAGCACAAGTGAAACCGTCCCCCCGGTAAACAGCTGGCCAGTTTTGCTTTGTGGCGCAATATAAGAGACGATGTACCAGTCCCCCCCTGTCATATGGATGCCGCCCTCGCCACTTTCCAGCACAAACGCCTGATTGGTAAGCACGTTGGTATAGCTAAACACCCCTTGTTCTGAGATCCACACCCCGCCATTGCTGGACAATACCTGCTGCCATACTTCAGGGTATATTGCAGCAAAGCTTTGCTGAATGCGGTCCTGATACATGAAGGACCATTCGGTACTGCTGTCGGCACTGTCATACAGCCAATATCCATCGGCATTTAGCATAAACACAGCGCCCATACTGGTAGAGGCGATATTTTTCACCTGCTGCAACATATCCTGCGCCGAATAATTCAGCACCACAATGCCCTGCTGCTGCCCGTTGCTGTCATAGCAGGGGGTAGAAAGCCGAATCATAGGCTTTTGCGGCTGCTCCACCGCGCCATTTTCCACATTCAAATCCAGCGGGGAAATGCAGACCTGGTTTTTTTGCAGCTCGATGGCGTCACTAAAATAATAGCGGTCTTTTTTGCTTTGCAGCTCGGCATCCTCTACCACTTGCGCCCCGGTGTCGAAGTAATTTACCCGCACACGCTCATCCCCGTTCATGTCAATAAAACGGATCTGGTCATAAATTTTTTTGCGATCAGAAAACACCAACCACTGACGTTTGAGGTTGGCGTAATCTTCACCACTGGCACCGTTAAGCTGAAAACTATCCGCCGTGTACAGCACATCGGATACCAGCCGGTTGATTTTGTTGGAGATAATCTCCCTCTCAACGTCGGCAAGCTCGCGCTGCATATTTAAAATACTTTCTCGCTGAATTCGGTTCTCGTTTGTTTTGACAATGACCGCAATGGTAAGATACCCTATGCTCAGTATCAAAAAAAACAGCAACGTATAACGGGCAATTTTTTTAAATTCCCCTTTGATTGTCCTTTGAAGCATGCCGTCCAAAACCCTCTCCTGTTGGTTTGCACATTTACCAATTATTGTTAATTGGCAGCTAAAAACAGATTGCTCTCGGTGGCACCCCCATGCCTCCAAGAGCAATTTTCATAACCTGTGATTTTAGCCATTATTTTTTTATAATTATATCATGTTCGCTGACAAAAGAACAGAAATTATTCGGCACTTCTGCCGTTTTCATAGAAATCTGGTACATTTTATCGTATTTTATGGGTTTTGTGTGCTGGTCCTTATTACATATATTGTTTTGCAGCATCACATAAGGTGTCTTTTGGTTGATTTTGCCCCGGCGCCAGATTATACTGTGTTCATTGGCACTTTTTAAAGGGCCCAGACTGTAACCGGAAAGCAGTGAAGAACCGTGATGACCCCCACCCCCGCCCACTTATTTACGCCGGGCTACCTGCCCCCACAGGGCGAACCCGACGGGCTTGCCCTCGTTTTTTATGAAAAGAAGTTGTTGCTATTGCAGGACGGCCCAGTACAGCGCCTGCCGCATTGCAGCGAACTGCCGCAAAACTGGCACAGCGTGCCCGGCACTTATTTTGGCCGGTACGGCAGCGAGTATTGCTATTATTACCACGTGGCGGCCCTGCCCACGCCGGGTGCAAGCTGGCTGGCTGCCGACCTGCGCAGCATAACCCAGCGCACGGGTGATGCCGGGCTGTTTACGCTGGCAGGCACGGCGCACCATTTGTTACACTGGGCGCAGAGCAACCGTTTTTGCGGCCGCTGCGGCCACGAAATGGCCGATAAGCCGGACGAGCGCGCCAAAATGTGCCCCGCCTGCGGCAACATTGTTTACCCGCGTATCTCACCGGCGACCATCACGGCCATTTTGCGCGGCGACGAAATTTTGCTGGCGCACAACCGCAACTTTAACCCCGGCCTGCACAGCCTGATTGCCGGGTTTGTAGAACCCGGCGAAACGCTGGAACAATGTGTGGCGCGCGAAATTGGCGAAGAGATTGGCATTCGCGTGAAGCACATCCGCTATTTCAGCAGCCAGCCCTGGCCGTTCCCCGATTCGCTGATGACCGCTTTTTTAGCGGATTACGAAAGCGGCGAAATCGAGGTGGACGGCGCCGAAATTTTGAGTGCAGGCTGGTACCGGGCCGACACACTGCCGGACATTCCCGGTACCGACAGTATCGCCGGCAAAATGATTCACTGGTACTGCACCCAACAGCAGGCCCGCGGCGGCGCAGCCGGGGTTTAATGTTCAGTTTTAAACATTGTCCATTGGGTACCGCTTTTGTTTTACAGGGCAGTATGCTACAATAAAAACCGGCCTTTTGTGGCCGGTTTTATTTTGCAGAAAGGAGGATTTCACCCATGTCATACACTTTATTCACCCTGCGGAGGTCTTCCTTCTGCTAGGGCCGGAGGAAACAGATGAACACACATTCTTTTTTGATCGGCACCATCCCCGCGCTACTGTGGGGCCCGCCCACCGGGCGCATTTTTGTTGCAGCACACGGCGCCGGGTCGTCTAAAAATGACGCCCCCATTGCCCTGCTGGCCGACGTTGCCGTGCCCTTGGGGTACCAAGTACTCAGCTTTGATTTGCCGGCACACGGCGCGCGCACCACTGACGGCAGCATTTTTACCATCGAGGCCTGTACTGAAGATTTAGCCGCCGTGCTGCAATACGCCAAAGCGCAAACGCCGCGGCTGTCGCTGTTTGGTTGCAGCGCCGGGGCCTTTTGCGGGCTATTGGCCGGGCAGCAACTGCCGTTTGAGCAGTGCCTGCTGCTGTCCCCTGTGCTGGATATGCGCCAGCTGACTGAGGGGATGATGACAGCGGCCGGGGTCACTAAAACCCAACTGCAACAGCAAAAAATTATCCCGCTGGCAAATGGCCCCGTGCTTTACTGGCACGACTATTGCTACCTTTGCGAGCACCCGGTACAGCACTGGCACAGCCCCACTGCGATACTGCGGGGGGAGCTGGACACCCTGTGCACCCAACCGGATGCTGCCCGCTTTGCCGCCACTTACGGCGGCCATTTGACAGTGGTGCCGGGCGCCGAGCACTATTTTCACACCGATACGCAGCTTGCCGCTTACCGCAGCTGGCTGCAACAGACCATTACCACCGGCTAAAACAGCCGGTAAAAGGAGGCTTTATGCAGTACCGCCCCGCCCGAACCGAAGAAATTGACCAACTGGCCGAGTTGCGCAAGCAGCAGCTGATTAACGAAGGTCAGCGGCCAAATTGCAATATGGACCGTGAGTTGCACGCCTTTTTTGTGCAGGGCATGCAAAACGACACACTGATAGAATGGGTCGCAGAGGAAAATGGCGCGCTGGTTGCCACCGCCGCGATTATTTTTTACCCGTTTCCCCCATCATTCACAAACCCCGGTGGGGTGCGCGGCTATTTGACCAATGTGTACACCAGCCCCGCTTTTCGCGGGCGCGGCATTGCCGGTGATTTGCTGCGCCAGTTAATGGCCGAAGCCAAAAAGCGCAAAGTTTCCACACTGATGCTTTCTGCTTCTGCCATGGGCCGCCCTGTGTATGAAAAGCTGGGGTTTGCAGGGGACAAAAGCTGGATGACACTGCGCCTTGAGTAACCCTAAAGCTGCCAAATTTTACGTTACAAACCGCCTGCGCCGCAAGGTCATTTGCCCTGCAACGTGGGCGTTTGTTTTATCGGCACGTCTGCGCACGATGGCGGTTTATTCACAATTTAATTGTTATTTTACAACAATTTCACGTTATATGATGTTATTTACAAATTTGACAAAAACCATACAATTTACCCCATTGCATGGTTCGTTTTTTTTAATAGAATAAAGATGGCCGCGTTTTAAAACAAAACACAGCCCACCAAGCCCAAGGACGATTGCAACACCGCATGAAGGGAAGTGTTTTTGTTGAAGCTTGAAAACCAATTTCTTTCAGTGCTGTACGGGGGGCACATTCGCACATTTTACCAGCCCATTTTTTCACTGAAAACAGGTGCCGTACTGGGGTATGAAGCACTGAGCAGGGTCACGCTGCCAAGTTGTGAATTTGGGATTGAGCAACTGTTTTCGGCAGCTTCACAGTTGCAAAAACTGTGGGAGTTTGAAATGCTTTGCCGCACCCGCGCGTTGCAGGCCGCGCGGCAAAAACCTGCGGGCACAAAACTGTTTTTAAATGTGGACCCCAATATTATTTACGACCCCGCACTGAGTACCGGGTTTACTCGCGAAAAGCTGCTGGAGTATGGGCTGGACACCAATGATGTTATTTTTGAGATCACTGAAAAAAATGACATCACCGACCTCACTGCGTTTACCGCCGCGGTCAACCATTACCAAAGCCAGCAATTCAAAATTGCCATCGACGATTTTGGGGCGGGGTATTCCGGCTTTAACCGCGTGTGCACCACCGTCTTACCAGACTATGTAAAGCTGGACATTGAACTGATCCACGGCCTTGAAGCGAGCCCTTCAAAGCAGGCCCTTGTGCGCGGCATGGTGCAATTTTGCCGCGAGTTACATATCCAGTTGATTGCCGAGGGTATTGAAACCGCAGAGGAACTTGACGTGCTGGTGCGCCTTGGGGTGGGGTATGGGCAGGGGTATCTGCTGGGGCGCCCATGCGAAGATTTTTTACCCTGCTGCAACAATGGGGGCCAGTTGATACGCAATGCCGCACAAACTGGCGAGCCACTGGCTGCGCCGCTACAAAACAGTTTATTTGCCAGTGTAGCCTCTATTTGCCAATCAAAGTTGACGGTGCAGCCCCAGCAGGCCGCTGTTTTGGTTTACGAGCAGATGCAGCGGGACGAAAACATCTCGGAAGTTTGTGTGCTGGGGCAGGATAATAGCGTGTGCGGGGTATTGACGCGGGAACAGCTATACCGGCGTTTCAGCGGGCAGTTTGGTTACAACCTGTACCTGAAACGCACCGTCGGCTCGCTGATGAGTACCGATTTTCTCGCGGTGGACAGTGCCGCCCCGCTGGATGAAGTAGCCACCCTTGCGATGAACCGCGCCGCCCCGGTGGTGTATGACGCCGTGGTCGTCACCCAAAACGGGCGCTATGCCGGGGTGGTAACGGTGCGCGACCTGCTAAACGCGGCAATTCAAATGCGGGTGCGCCAGGCAAGCGAAGCGAACCCGTTGACCGGCCTGCCGGGCAACGGGGCGGTACAAAACACCATCTCTACATCGTTGCAGGCCGGGCAGCCGTTTTGTGTGTGTTACATTGACATTGACCACTTTAAGGCTTACAACGACGCCTATGGGTTTGCCAATGGGGACCGCATGATCCGGGTGCTGGCAGAAGCGCTGCTGCAAAGCTTTACTTTTGCCGATTTTTGCGGGCATATTGGCGGGGATGACTTTGTGGTCGTGACCCGCGGCACTATCAGCACCGCGCAGTGCGAAGCGCTGATTGGGCTGTTTAGCGAAAATATTCTGCCGCTTTACAACCCCGAGGACCGCGAGCGCGGGTCCATTTTATCTAAAAACAGGCAGGGCATGCCGGAGCTGTTTCCCCTTGCCACGCTGTCGGTCGCGGTGCTTTCGATTGGCAAGCAGCAATATACCGGGCTGGCCGAGCTTTCGGTTGCCGTGGCCCACGCCAAAGAGCAAAGCAAGCAACAGGCCGGGCATTCGGTCGTCGTGGTGTGATAACAATAAAAAGCAGGGCTGGTGGGGAACATCTCCGCCGGCCCTGCTTTTTGCATGTGCCTGCTACAGGCACATATTGTAAATGTTTTCAACATCGCGCGGCGTTAGCGGTTTAAAACCGTGCAGCACCCCGCCATTGCAGGCTTTTTGCGCCATCAGCGCAAAGTTTTTGTTGTCAATGCCGACAGCCCCCAGTGTATCCGGCAGGCCCAGCGTGTCGTACAAAAAATGCGCCGTCTTATTAATGGCGTCCTCTGCCACCACCTGCTGGGGCAGTGCAGGGTCCAGCCCAAACACATTCACACCGTACTGGTAAAACTTTGGCGCGGTCGTCTCATCCAGCACATACTGCATCCAGCGCGGGGTCAAAATGGCAAGCCCGTGGCCGTGGGTAATGTCATAAAAGGCCGAAAGCTCGTGCTCCATCGGGTGGCAGCTCCACGCCTGCCGTTTGCCGCCGTTGACAAACCCGTTGATGGCCCAAGAGCCAGTCCACATCAAATTGGCCCGCGCCTCATAATTATCCGGTTGCTGCATCGCAATGGGGCCGTACTTCATCGCGGTCTTCATCAGCGTTTCTATCACACCGTCCAGCATTTGCAGGTCCTGGTCCAAATTGAAATAAACTTCAAACAGGTGCGAAAGCATATCCGCCGTGCCGCAAGCCGTTTGATATTTGCTGACGGTATAGGTGTTCGTGGGGTTTAAAAACGACACCTTGGGGCGCATGCAGTCAAAGCCCATGCCCAGTTTTTCTTTGGTCTCAAGGTTGCTGATCACGCCGGAGGTATCCATCTCGGAGCCGGTGGCAGCAAGGGTGAGCACCGTCACCAGTGGTAGGCAGCATGTCACGTCCACCTTACCCTTTAAAATGTCCCAGGCGTCGCCATCGTAAAAGGTGGCGGCCCCAATAAATTTTGCGCAGTCCAGCACCGAGCCGCCGCCCACAGCCAGCAGCACGTCAATCTGCTCTTTTTTACAAATTTCGGCCCCGGCGCTTACCGAGCCGATGCGCGGGTTGGGCTCGATGCCCGAAAGCTCAAACAACGTCAGACCCGCCGCTTTGATCTCTGCCACAATGCGGTCGTACAGGCCGCTTTTTTTAATTGACCCACCGCCGTAGGCAAGCAAGACCCGCTTGCCAAAACGCGCAAGCTCCGGCCCAAGGTTGCCCAGTTGGTTTTCGCCAAAGTACACGCGGGTGGGGATGTCGTAAACAAAGGGGTTCATATGCATCTTCCTTTCTGTCGGTCGATGGTTGGTTTCTCTTTTCGCCGCAGCGGTACCACGGCGCGATAACACGCCCTTTTGGCGTTTATCGTCCTTAGTATACCATTAAAGGGTAGTTTTTACCATTCTTTTCATAACAGGATCTGGTTACGGCTATTGTACAGTGTTTTCAGCCCAAAATACAGCGACCCAAACGTGGCAAGGCACACCACCGTACAGATGGCAATCATAATGGCAATCTGGTACAAAATAGCCGTCGTTGGCAGCGTGCCGGACAAGATCTGGCCGGTCATCATGCCGGGCAGCGACACGATGCCCATGCCCAGCATCGAGTTCATCGTGGGCAGCAGGGCCGTTTCCAACGCCTGGCTCATAAACGGCATTAAAATGCTGCGCGGGGTGGCACCGGCGTTCAGCAGTGCTTCCATGCGGGGGCGCTGGCTTTCTAATGTTTCGCGAAAGGTCTTGATGCCCAGCGTCACACCGTTCATCGCGTTGCCCATGATCATGCCCGCAATCGGGATGACATACTGTGGGTCAAACGACGTCTCACCCACGACAATGTAGATGAAGAACGCGGCCACAAACAGCCCCGGCAACGCAATAGAAAGGCCAATGACCTGCTGGAATCGCCGGTTGATGCCCTTGTTTTTTGACAGCACACGGTAGATGGCAAAGCCGATCATCGCCGTAAGGTACAGCAGAGTCAGCGCCGGGTGCGGGTTTTTAAAAATATAGGTGAGCACCAGCCCTGCCAGCACCAGCTGTACCGACATGCGCACACTGGCCCATACCAGCAGCCGGCTTTGGTTGACATGGCATTTTTTCATCACGCCAATCACGATGAGCAGCAATAAGTAGATCAGCCCAAATTGCCAAAGCTGTATTTCCACAACGCCTTTCATTGCGCCGCCCCCTTTGCCAGTGTAATCGTCGCATCGGCATACTGCTGTGCCAGCTGCCGGTCGTGGCTGACCACCACTACCGTGATCTGCTGCGCCACACAGTGGGCTTTTAGCTGTTCCATCAGCTGCCGGGCCGTCGCTTCATCCAGCGCACTGGTGGGCTCATCCAGCAACAGCACCCGCGGCGCAAATGAAAGAAAAATCGCCAAAAACACCCGCTGGCGCTCGCCGCCGGACAGTGTGCTGCACGAGGCGCTAAGCTCAAAATCCGCACAGCACAGCGCAAGGCAGTCGCGCATGCGCTGCTGCGAGGGCGGGGTTTGCTCGCGCAGCTCATAATAGCGCAAAAAATTGCCCTCGATCGTGTCGTCAAACAGATAAGTCGCTTGCGACACCAGCAGTACGTCACGGCGCAGCTGAATGGTGTTTAGCCCCGCAATGTCTTGCCCGTCAAACAGCACCTGCCCTGCCGACGGGGTGGCGGTGGCATTAAACAGCCGCAGCAGCGTGCTTTTGCCGCAGCCGCTGGGCCCCTGCACAAAGGTCATTGACCCCTGTGCAATGGCAATGGGCGGGTAGCGCAGAAAATCCAAAAAATGCAGGCCAGTTGCAGCCAGTATCGGCGGCATAAAACCACTCCCTTGCACCTTGCGGTGAAATCTGGTACAGTATAGTTATCGAATTTCGTTATCGGCTTTCGATATTATACTATCACGGGGGGCGACACAATGCAAGAACCGGTATTGCGCAAATTGCTTTTGGCTTTTATAGAGCTGCACATTTTGCACCATGCCAAAGAGCGGCCCATTTATGGCAGCTGGATGATGGAGGAATTGCAGCACCACGGCTACCATGTGAGCGCGGGCACACTGTACCCCATTTTTCATAACTTAGAAAAGGCGGGCCTGCTATTGGCAGAGACGAAAAGCGAAAACGGGCGCCGCCGCAAATATTACACCCTGACCCCAAAGGGCACCGCAGTGCTGGCCGAAGCAAAAGATAAGATAGAAGAGCTGCGCGCTGAAATGTAAGCAGGCGGCCCAATGTCTGGCGTAAATTTTTCGGCTTTGCAGCCGCTTTGCGTAATGGCTCTGGCATTTACGCCGCCCCCCTGCTTTACTGGCTGCCCGGTGCACCCCGCCGGTTCACCGCACAGCCACAATTTATGGCAGCCTTGTGGCGCACCGCCCAAAATACCCTTGCCACAGTGTGGTGCCGCCAAAGCACCGCACTGTTTTTTTGCCTGCCCCGCCAAAACAAACAAGCCGCCGCACAGCAAAATTGCTGTGCGGCGGCCTTTATTTGTTTTTTAGGCACGCAGCCTTGCGTGGGTGCCTTACAGGTACCGCACGCGCTCGCGGTATTCGCCAATCACCGTGCGGTTATGCTCGTCCCCGCCGGGGCAGTTGCCACTGCTGAACACTTTGGGCTCAATGCCCTTGCTGCGCAGGTTTTCGCAGGCCGAAAGCACAATGCTGTTGCTGATGGCTGCCGAGGCAATGGTGGAAACCGGGCCCGCCTTCGTGCCGTCTGAACACACCTCTATGCTGGCATCCCCCACCGGCACATAGTTGTTGATGCACAAATCACAGACATCCGGCAGATGCAACCCCTGTGCCTGCCGGCTTTGCTGGGTTTTATAAAAAAAGGAAGAGATCCCGATGACCTTCGCCCCGCGGCTCGACGCCCCCTGTGCCATTTCAATGGGAAACGGGTTGATACCAGAGCTGGACACGATCAGCAGGCAGTCGTTTTCGGTGATGGGGTAGCGGGAGAGGACCTGTTCGGCATAGCCGCTCATGCGCTCTACATAGCTGCTTTTCACCGCACCTTCGTGCAGCATGGCACAAGTTTCAAAAATGGGGCTCACTGCTGCAAGCCCACCCGCGCGGTAAAACAGCTCTTCTTCTAAAATATGCGAATGGCCGCAGCCAAACACATAGAGTAGGCCGTTTTTTTGCAGCGACTGTGCCACCAACTCGCCCGCTTTTGCAATGTTTTGCGCCTCATTTGAAAAAATCTTGTGCAAAACCCCACTGACCGTTTCACTGTACTCTTCCACAAACATTACATGATGCTCCAATCATTTTTGATATCCGGTTCCCGAAAGGCCAGTTCTACCTGGAAACGGTAGCGGTCTGCACGGTATTTCGACTCTACATATTCCACCGGGCGGTTCTGGTCGTCAAAGGTCAAACGGCGAATGAACAATGCCCCGGGCGAAGCTTCGCTTTTCAGCAGTGCGCGCTCGTATTCCTTTAAGGAGATCACCTCAATGGACTCCTGTGCGCTTGCCAGCACAATGCCAAGGCGGGTGGTGAACAGCTCGTACAGCGACCCGTCATTTGTTAAATTTTCCAGCACCACCGCGCCGATGCTGCTGTTCATATAACAAGTCTCAATGGCCATGGGCTCTTTGTCGGCAATGCGCAACCGCTTGAGAATCGTCACCGTGTCGTCGGGCTTTACCTGCAGCATTGCCGCAATGGCGTCCCCGGCGGTGATCATCTCCATCGCTAAAATTTGCGAACTGGGCTTCATGTCCCGGTGTAGCATATCACTGGTAAAGCTGGTCAACTGCGCCAGAGGCTGTGGTATTTTTTTGCTGCGAATAAAAACACCTTTGCCCTGCACACTGTATAAAACGCCCTCCTGCTGCAATTCGGCGATTGCGCGGCGCACCGTAATGCGGCTGACCCCAAACTGGTCACCAATCGCACGCTCGGAGGGCAGGCACCCCTCCGGGAAGCTGCTGTCTGTTTGCAGCATGTTCAGCAGGTCTTCTTTCAGCTGTTTGTACTTGGGCGAATACCCTGATTCTGCTTTTGCCATGCGCCTTTCCTTTCTGCCGTGGGTCCGGCCACGCCTGTGCAACAACCACGAAACCGGCATGCCCGTCCAGCGGGTTTACGATTCAGCAATACTATGTTTTAAAAAAATAGTACCACATGTTATATATTTTTTCAATCTTTTTCTTGCTACTTTTGCCCCCAGCCAAAGAAACTTCGTATCTTTTGGTATTATTTTTCTTTTAAACTAATTTATTATAGTCAATTTTGTGGAATTAGACGCAAGATTGAAATTATCTTCCACAAAATTATCGACATTTTGTGATCATATTTTCTAATTATTTAAAAAAATTCATAATCTATTGCTTTTTTATATGACAAGCGGTATATTTGAGTAAACGAAGAAAAGGTGGAGCAGAAATGGATGACCTGATTCGAAAAGAAAATATTCAAATTGGTGTCGACGCACCCTCGTGGCAGGATGCCGTGCGTGGTGCCGGTAACCTTTTGCTGCAAGCGGGCAGCATTACCGCGCAGTATATTGAAGAGATGATTCAAGCGGTGGTAGAGCTGGGCCCCTATATGGTGCTGATGCCCGGCTTTGCGCTGGCACATGCGGCGCCCTCTGCCGCAGTGCTGCGCGACGACATTTCGCTGATTACCTTAAAATCCCCTGTTGCTTTTGGCAATGCAGAAAACGACCCGGTAAAGGTGGTGCTGTGCATTTGCTGCAAAGACCGCGAATCGCACCGCACCACGTTGCAGCGGGTTGCCCTGTCGGTGATGGAAGACGGCATGATCGACAACATGGCGGCGGCCAAAAGTGTTGATGGCCTGTTGGCCTTATTGCAAAACGCCTGATTGCGGGTTTTGCGGCCCCCCGCCGGCGGGCGGGGCAAAAAAGATTGTGAAGCAGCCTTCTGCTTGCAATAGAGAAAAGAAAGGAGTTTTTATGGAAAAGATCAAAATTCAGACCGTGTGTGGCTTTGGCTGTGGTTCTTCGCTGTTTTTGCGGATGAAGATTGAAGGTATTTTAAAGGCAAATGGGGTCGACGCCACCGTATTTTGCGGTGACGTGGGGACTTGCCTGACCAACGAATGCGACGCGATTTTTATTTCAGAGGAATTGAGCGAGCGCGTTAAAGACCGGGCCAGCGTGCCGGTTTTTGCAGTGAAGAACTTTATGAACACTGCTGAGGTAACTGAAAAGGTGCTGAGCTTCATTCAAGACAAGCAGTAATTACAAATTTTGAAATGGATGTTGGAGGAGGATTCTGAAATGGTAGTGCTGAACTTTATTGTAAACGAAATTTTTGGACAGGGCGCTATTTTCCTTGCACTGATTGCACTGGTTGGCCTGGTGCTGCAAAAAAAGCCGTTCAGTGATGTGGTGCGCGGCACCATGATGACCGCTATTGGCTATTTTGTGTTGACCACTGGTACAGGGCTGATCGTCGGCAGCTCAATTGACGGGCTTTCGGCCGCATTTAGCACCCTGCTGCCCGCGGCAAACAATGCAAAAGACATCGACATGACCGGTTACGGCACCCAGATCGGCATCGTGATGCTGATCGCGTTTTTGATCAACCTGCTGGTTGCGCGGTTTACAAAATGGAAATCTGTTTTTCTGACCGGGCATATGCTGTACTGGTTCCCGTATGTGTTTATTGCCGCCGGTGTGGATGCCGGGCTGTCCGGTATCAAACTGCTGGTCGTGGCAACCGTCTTTACTGCTGCTTACATGATCATCTCGCCGAACCTGATGCGCCCACTGGTGCGTGAAGTCACCGGCTCAGACGAATTTACCATCGGCCACCCGACCACCTGCCTCTCGCTGCTAACCGGCTATTTGGGCAAACTGGTCGGCGACAAATCCAAATCGACCGAGGACCTTAAAATTTCGAAAAACCTCGGCTTTTTGCGTGAAGTTTCGCTGACCGGCTCCATTGTGATCGCGCTGGTTTACATCGTTATGGCGATTCTGCTGCGCGTCAACGGTATGATCCCGGGGGATGTTTGGGGCTATACCGGCGGCAACACCGGCATTTTCACCTACATCTTCACAAAGTCGATCTACTTCGGCGTTGGTATGACCATTATGCTGCTTGGCGTTCGTATGCTGATCGGTGAGATCGTGCCCGCCTTCCAGGGCATTGCCGAAAAAGTGGTCCCGGGTGCTATTCCCGCACTGGACTGCCCGGTCATCTTCAACTTTGCGCCGAACGCTCTCATCATCGGCTTCATCGTTGCCATGATCACTTCGACCATCACCATCATTCTGACTGCCGGCATGTTCCCGACCATCATCATCCCGCTGGTTGTCACCTGCTTCTTTGAAAACGGCTGCGCCGCCATCATTGGCAACGCGACCGGCGGTGTGCGCGGCTGCATCATCGGCACCGCGCTCAACGGCATCGTGATGGTACTGCTGGTTGGCTTTGGCTCGTACTTCTTCAGCCACACCATCGGCAACTGGATGCTGGTCTACGGCGGCCAGGACTTCTCGCTGTGGGGCATGGTGGTCGGCACCGTTTCTCGCTTGCTGGCCTAAGTTACCTTTTTTAAAACCGGCTTTTCCACAAAACCCTTTCTTGTCATATTTTTGCTGTGTCGGGGTATCTGCCATTTAGCTACTCCCGCACAGTGCCCCCGCAGGTGTTCCCTGCGGGGGCTTTTTGTTTTGATAAGCAGCAAAGCCAAGGGCCGGCATGCAAGTTGCATGCCGGCCCTGTTTTTATTTGTGTTTACGCCTGCTGTACAGGTTGAGTTGCTACCGCAAACTCCGCATAAATGGCGCGAATAGCGTTCTCTAGGTCGGCTTCGCCCACGCCCACCCATGTACTCAGCTCGCCACTGCCCTGGTTGAGGATATGCACCCCAATTTCGGCGCGGCGTAGCGCCTCGTAAATGCGCGCCACCGAAGTGCGGGTATGCCGCACGCCATAGCCCACCAAAATCAGAAGGGCAATATGTTGCTGCACCGAAAAATGGTGCGGGATCTCGATAGCGTCTATTTGCTGTTGCAGCCGGCCCAGCACCGGGGCAAGCGCCGCAGTCTCTGCCAACAGGCAGATGTTGTTGAGGCCGGTAGGCAGGTAGTCAAACCGCAGCGAGCAGCTGTTGACCGCGCAAAACACCTGTTGCAACAGTGCGGGCGAGTTACCGGGCTCGTCTTTTTCTGCCAGCAACAGGCTGAAACCGCGCTTGCCTGCAATGCCGGCAAAGATGGCGAAATCTTCCCGCTGCACCGCCGTACAGGTGATCATGGTGCCGGGGTGCTGCGGCGCGTTGGTGTTGCGGATATTGGTGGGGATGCCCGCGCGGCTGACGGGGAACACGCTGTCCTCATGCAACACGGTGGCACCGGCACGGCTGAGCTCGTGCATCTCGTGATAGGTGATGTGGCGGATGGGCTGTGGGTCTTGCACCACACGCGGGTCGGCCATTAAAAAGCCCGAAACATCCGTCCAGTTTTCGTACACCTCTGCCCTTACCGCCCGCGCAACCAGCGCGCCGGTGATGTCGCTGCCCCCGCGCGAAAAGGTGCGCACTGCGCCATCCGGCCCGCTGCCGTAAAACCCGGGGATGACCGTCCCCGGCAGGCCTTGCAGTGCCTCGGCGAGGGCGTCGTTGGTGCGCTGCGCCAGCAGCAAGCCGTTTTCATCAAAAAAGATGCAGCCCTGTGGGTCGACAAACGGCAGGCCTAAAAAATCAGCCAGCAACCGCCCGCACAGGTATTCGCCGCGGCTGGCGCAGTAATCGGCCCCGGCACCTGCCGCGATTGCGCGCTGTACTTCGCCCAGTGCGCTTTCAAGGTCAGTTGCAAGGTGCAGCGCGGCCGCAATTTCGGTATATCGTGCGCAGATGGTCGCAAACGGCACATCAAACGGCTGCCCGGCGGCTTGCAATGCTTGGCAGCGGTACAATAGGTCGGTGATTTTGTCATCCCCGTCAAACCGCTTGCCGGGGGCGCTGGGTATGATATAGGCCCGCCTGCTGTCGGCGTGCACAATGCTGCGCACCTGTTTAAACTGTGCCGCGTCGGCAAGTGAGCTGCCGCCAAATTTTGCTGCTATCATTCCCTGTTCCCCCACGGGCGCCCCGCAGGGCGTTGGTTACCTGCCGCTCATCACGAAAGGCGCTGTTTAAAATCCTCATAGCCAAAGCTGCGCACCAGCTGCACTTCGCCGCCGGGGCGGCGCACGGCAATGGCGGGTAGCGGCATGCCGTTAAACGTGTTGTTTTTGACCATGGTGTAAATGGCCATGTCATCAAATTGTAACTGGGTGCCCACCGTTAGCGGCGCGTCGAACGAATAATCGCCGATCACATCACCCGCAAGGCAGGTGCCGCCCGCAAGGCGGTAAGTATAGGGCTTTTCGCCCGGCTGCCCCGCGCCTGCCAGCGGCGGGCGGTAGGGCATTTCAATCACGTCGGGCATGTGGCAGGCGGCAGAGGCATCTAAAATAGCGATTTGAATATCATTTTCGACCACATCCAGCACCGTGGCAAACAGGCTGCCGGCGTTCAGCGCCACCGCTTCGCCCGGCTCTAAATAAACGTCCACCCCATAGGTTTCGCGAAAGCGCCGCACACAGCGCACCAGCGCCTCACGGTCGTAATCCGCACGGGTGATGTGGTGCCCGCCGCCAAAATTCACCCACTTCATGCGGGGCAAAAATTCGCCAAACTTTTCTTCCACCGCCGCAAGGGTTTCAATTAAGGCGTCGGCGTTCTGCTCGCACAGGGTGTGGAAGTGCAGCCCCTCAATGCCGTCCAGCAAATCGGGCCGGAACGCCGCGCGGGTAACGCCAAGGCGGGAACCCGAAGCGCAGGGGTCGTAGATGCCGTGCTGCTGGGTGGAATGCTGCGGGTTGATGCGGATACCGCAGCTTTTGCCCGCGGCCAGCGCCTTGTCGCGGTAGCGCTGCCACTGAGCAAACGAGTTGAAGCTCAAATGATCGCACAGGGTCACTATTTCGTCAAACTCCGCATCGCGGTAGGCAGCCGCAAAAATATGCGTTTCGCCGCCCATCTGCTGGGCGCCCAGCTTTGCCTCGTACAAGCCGCTGGCCGTGGTGCCCGCAAGATATTTACCAATCAGCGGGTACAGTGAAAACATCGAAAACGCCTTTTGCGCCAGCAATATTTTGCAGCCCGCCTGCTGCGCCACCTGCTGTAAAATTTGCAGGTTTTGGATGAGCTTTTCTTCCTCCACCACATAGCAGGGCGTGGGGATACCGCCCGCTGCGCCGCCCATCAGTCTACCAGCGCGGGGGCAAAGCTCTCCACCCACGGCAGGCCCCACTGGTTCAGTGCGTCCATAAAGGGGTCCGGGTCAAACTCTTCAATGTTGTACACGCCGGGGCGGTTCCACGTGCCGTTCATCACCAGCATCGCGCCGATCATGGCCGGCACGCCGGTGGTGTACGAGATGGCCTGGCTGCCCACCTCACGGTAGCAAGCCTGATGGTCGCAGACATTGTAAAGGTAATAGGTTTTTGGCTTGCCGTCTTTCACGCCCTCAAAAATGCAGCCGATGTTCGTTTTGCCCACGGTGCGGGGGCCAAGGCTGGCGGGGTCCGGCAAAACGGCTTTTAAAAATTGCAGCGGCACGATCTGCTTGCCCTCAAACTCGATGGGCTCGATGGAGGTCATGCCCACGTTTTCAAGGCATTTGAGGTGGGTGAGGTAGCTTTGGCCAAAGGTCATAAAAAAGCGGATGCGCTGAATGCCGTTGAGGTGCAGCGCAAGGCTTTCCAGCTCTTCGTGGTGCAGCAGATACATGTCCTTGTGGCCCACTTCGGCAAAGTCGTACTCACGCTTGATCTCCATCGGCTCGGTCTCCACCCAGTGGCCATCCTGCCAATAGCTGCCCTTTGCCGATACCTCGCGGATGTTGATCTCCGGGTTGAAGTTTGTGGCAAACGGGTAGCCGTGGTCGCCGCCGTTGCAGTCAAGGATATCCAGCCGGTGAATTTCATCGAACTGGTGCTTTTGGGCATAGGCCGCAAACACGCCGGTGACGCCCGGGTCAAACCCGCTGCCCAGCAGCGCGCAGATGCCCGCTTCACGGAACTTTTCGCGGTAGGCCCACTGCCACTTGTATTCAAACTTCGCGGTGTCCAGCGGCTCGTAGTTGGCGGTGTCCACATAGTGGGTCTTGGTGGCAAGACAGGCGTCCATAATAGTGAGGTCCTGGTACGGCAGTGCCAGGTTCAGCACGACGTCCGGGCCAAATTCGCGAATCAACGCAACCAGCTCGCCCACATCGTCGGCGTTCACCTTTGCGGTGTGGATTTTGGTTTTGGTCGTGCCCTGCAATTTTTCTTTCAGCGCGTCACACTTTGACTTTGTGCGGCTGGCGATCATAATTTCTTCAAACACGTCGCTGTTTTGGCAGCACTTGTGAATGGCAACGCTGGCGACACCGCCGCAGCCAATGATCATGCATTTTCCCATCTGGTTCGTCTCCTTTTATTTGACAATTTGCAATAAAATTTCGCGGGTCAGTTTACAGGCCACGGCGGTCGAAGTGCCGCTTTGGTCATAATGGGGCGAAAGCTCGTTGATGTCGCAGCCCACCACCCGCAGCTTGTGCAGCTGCAAAATGGCGCGCAGCAGCTCGGTAAAGCTGACGCCGCCGGCCTCCGGCGTGCCGGTGCCGCAAAAAATGGACGGGTCCAGCACATCGAGGTCCAGCGACACATACACCGGCACCCCTGCCAGCCCCGGCAGCACAGAGGCAAACTCGGTAAGGTCAAACGAATGCAGATCGGTGTGGGCGCGTGCAAACGCAAATTCGTCGCGCTCGCCGCTGCGGATGCCAAACTGGTGCAGGTGCCCGTCGCCGACGAGTTGCCACACCTGCCGCATCACGGTGGCGTGGGACAGTGTCTCGCCAAGGTAGTCGGCGCGCAGGTCGGTGTGGGCATCAAAATGCAGCACATGCAAATCGGGGTAAGCCTTATGTACCGCACGCACCGCACCCAGCGTCACAAGGTGCTCGCCGCCCAGCATCACCGGCAGCTTGCCGTCTGCCAGCAACTGTGCGGTGTATTCTTCGGTGAGCTGCAATACCCTTGCGGGGTTGCCGAACGGCAGCTCTAGATCACCGCCGTCAAATACGCGGATATCGGCAAGGTCGCGGTCGCAGTAGGGCGAATAGGTTTCGATGCCAAAGGATTCGCTGCGGATGGCAGGCGGCCCAAACCGGGCGCCCGGCCGAAACGAGGTGGTGCCGTCAAACGGCACGCCAAACAGCACGGCAGAGGCCTCCTCGTAATCGGCATCGCAGCTAAGAAACGTCTCGATATTCTTATTCACTTTGTGCTAACGCCTCCTTTACATAGGTGGGCAGGCAAAACGCGCCGCGGTGCAGCGCGGTGTTGTAATAGCGGGTGGCAAGGCCAAGGCGGTTCCACTGTTCGGGCTGCTGGTCGTTTACCGGGTGCAGCCCCTTGGATGCAAACCCAAACAGCCAGTGCCCCGACGGGTAGGTGGGGATATGTGCCTGATACACTTCGCTGACGGGGAACACCCCTGCAATGCGGCGGTGCGCGTCCTGCATGGCCTTTGCGTCCTCTTGGTAAAACGGGCTTTCGTGCTGGTTTACCATCATGCCCTGCGCCGTCAGTGCCTTGTGGCAGTTGCCGTAAAACTCTTTGGTAAACAGCACTTCGCCCGGGCCGGACGGGTCGGTAGAATCAACCAGAATCAAATCATACACGCTGTCAGTATGGCGGATAAATTTTAAACCGTCCTCAAAATGCAGGTGCATGCGCGCATCGTCAAAGCCACAGGCAGTGCCGGGCAAAAAGCGGCGGCAAGTCTCGACCACCTCTTTGTCAATCTCCACAATGTCCACCTGCTCAATGCCGGGGTACTTGCCCAGCTCGCGGGCAACGCCTCCGTCCCCCGCGCCAATCACCAGCACGCGGCGGATGCCGGGGTTTGTCGCCATCGGCACATGCACCATCATTTCGTGGTAGATAAATTCATCGCGCTCGGTCAGCATCATCACGCCGTCCAGCGTGAGAAACCGCCCAAACTCGGGCGACTCATATACGGCAATGCGCTGGTAGTCACTTTGGGCCGCAACTAGCTGTTGCGTGACCCGGATGGAAAAGCGCACGTCCTTTGTGTGGTATTCGCTGTACCATAAATCATCCATCGGCTTCCCCTTTCTCCAGCACGTTTAAGCGGCTGGCATCCATGCTCTCGGGCCCGGTCAGCAGGCAGCCCTTCTCGCGTGCGTAGTTGATATAATCCACAATATCGCGGGTGATGCGCTCGCCCGGCGCCAGCACCGGGATACCCGGCGGGTAGCACATCACAAATTCGGTGCATACTTCGCCGATGCTCTCTTCCAGCGGCAGGCTGCGCTTTTGCGCATAAAATGCCGTCTGCGGCGACAGCACCACCTCCGGGCTGAGATACTCACTTTCAAACATGCCCGTGTTATCTTTTTTATAAAGGCGCCGCACTTCGCCCAGCGCACTGATGAGCCGCTCGACATTTTTGGTCTTATCCCCCACCGAAATATAAGCGAGGATGTTGCCAAGGTCGCCAAACTCAATTTGAATATTGTATTCATCCCGCAGCAGGTCGTACACCTCAATACCCGCAAGGCCGATGCCCAGCGTGTTCACCGATAGCTTGGTCGTGTCAAAATCGTAAATGCTGTCGCCGTTGACAAGCTCGCTGCCATAGGCGTAATAGTCGCCAATGGCGTTGATTTCACTGCGCGCATAGGCGGCAAAATTTTTCACCTTTTCAAAAATCCGCACCCCTTGCAGCGCAAGGTTGCGGCGGGAGATATCAAGGCTGGACATTAACAGGTAAGACCCGCTGGTGGTCTGCGTGAGGTTGATGACCTGCCGCACATAGTGTTCGTTGACCGCCGGCCCGCACAGCAACAGCGAGCTTTGGGTCAGCGACCCGCCGGATTTGTGCATGCTGACGGCGGCCATATCCGCCCCCGCCGCCATGGCGGAAACCGGCAGCCCCGCGCCAAAATAAAAGTGGGTGCCGTGTGCTTCGTCTGCCAGCACGCGCAGCCCGTGCGCATGGGCCAGCTGCACGATTTCGGCAAGGTTGGAACAGATGCCGTAATACGTGGGGTTGTTGACTAAAATGGCCTTTGCCGCCGGGTGCGCGGCAAGGGTGCGCTGCACCTCCGGCATCGACATGCCCAGCGCAATGCCAAGGCGGCGGTCGGTTTCGGGGTTGACATACACCGGCACCGCGCCACACAGCACCAGCGCGTTGATGACGCTTTGGTGCACATTGCGCGGCAGAATGATTTCATCGCCGCTTTTCAGTGTGGAAAGCAGCATGGCCTGCACCGCCGAGGTGGTGCCGCCCACCATAAAAAAGGCGTGCGCGGCGCCAAAGGCATCGGCAGCGAGCGCCTCTGCCTCGCGGATGACCCCGGACGGGTGACACAGGTTGTCCAGCGGCTTCATCGAGTTCACGTCCACCGCAAGGCACTGCTCGCCCAAAAAGGCGGTCAGCGCCGGGTTGCCGCGCCCACGCTTGTGGCCCGGCACATCAAACGGCACCAGGCGGTCGCTTTTCATGCGCTCCAGCGCCTCGTACAGCGGTGCTCTGGTCTGGTCCATCATTGCTGTACCTCCCGGTAGATGTTCGTGCCGCTGAAAATTTCAATCATCTCGCGGCGCAGCGCATTCGTGATGTCCAGCCGCACCTGCGGCGGCAGCTCGTACACGTCGGAGTTGAACAGGTAGTTTTGCAACACAATGTCTTTGATGAGCATTTTGGTGTGAAAGATATTCGACTGGTAGATATTGACGTCGATGGAATCGTACCGGCGCAAGGTGTCCTCTGCGATATAATCCTGTATCGACGCGATGCGGTGGTCGATGAATAGCTTTTTGCCCTCGACATCGCGGGTAAAGCCGCGCACGCGGTAATCCATCGTGATGATGTCGGAGTCAAAGCTGCTGATCAAAAAGTCCAGCGTGGAAAGCGGGGTGATCTCACCACAGGTGGCAACGTCGATGTCCACCCGAAAGGTGGCGATCGAGGTTTCGGGGTGGTACTCGGGGTAGGTGTGCACCGTGACATGGCTTTTGTCCAAATGGGCCACGACGGTTTCACCGCTGCGGCTTTGCACCATGCTTTTTTCGGCAATCAAAAAGGTGACGCTGGCCCCCTGCGGCTCGTAGTCCTGCCGCGAGATGTTCAGCACCGTCGCGCCGATCATGCCGGTCAACCGGGTCAGGATATCGGTGAGCCGCTCTGAGTTGTACTGCTCGTTGATATACTTGATATAGTCCTGCTGCTCTCTGGCCGTTTTGGCATAGCAGATGTCGTAAATATTAAAGCTCAGCGATTTGGTTAAATTGTTAAAGCCGTACAGTTTCAGTTTGTCCACCATCAAAATCCCCCCAAATACAAAAAAAGATGCATCACAGTATTCTGTGATGCATCTTGCGTTTTTGCCAAAATCAATACAACAGCATACGGCGCCTTGCGGTACCCGGCGGGCCGGGCGCTGCGCGCTTTCTTTTGTATTGGTTCAGAGTCTATATAGTAAGAAACTACTTTTACCACTCTTATTGACCGTTTCACAAGCGTGTATCAGAATACACTTGGTTATGAAGTAACCAACTGGCAATTCAGTTGCCAACTTATAAAATTTGCGCTCTTAACGCAATCAATAATGTGGGTTGCCCCACGCTCGGCAGTTGACCCGGCTGTCCGTCTGGCCTTAAGCTTTGCCACGGCAAAGCTGGTCTGTGTTTCTTCTCGCTATATGCGACCTGAAGCAGGCTAACTATAATATATTACCTTGCCTGTTGTCAAGGTATTTTTTATGCTGCGCCGCGAAACAGCGATATATCCTACCCATATTATGGGTATTTTTGTCTTACCACCCGCCACCGGGGCCTTTTTACCCGCCAAAAACCGTTATTTTGCAACCTGCGCGGCTTTGGCGGCACATTTTTTTAGAAGATATAGAAAATTTGCGTGTCACGCTGAAACTTTGTGCCGTTTCACCTTTTGGCACCGCTGCGGGCGGTGGTTGACAGCCCCGGGCACAGCGGGCTATACTGGCAGGGTAGGCGGGCTTTTGTAACCGGCCCGCGCCCGCCCTGCGGGCAGATTGAAACTGGGGGGTATTAAAATGAAGGTATTGCTGGTCAACGGCAGCAGCCACGAAAAAGGCTGTACTTATACCGCGTTGCAACAGGTGGCGGCTGTTTTAGAACATGAGGGGATTACCTGTGAAACAGTGCAACTGGGCAGCGGCCCGGTGCGGGACTGCATTGCCTGCGGCAAGTGCAAAACGCTGCAAAATGCCTGCGTGTTCAACGACGATATCGTCAACGAACTGATTCGCAAAGCCGCACAGGCTGACGGCTTTATTTTTGGCACACCGGTGTATTACGCACACCCCAGCGGGCGCATTTTGTCGGTGCTGGACCGCGCGTTTTACGCGGGCAAAACGGCCTTTTTGCATAAGCCTGGTGCGGCCATTGCCTCTGCGCGGCGCGCTGGCACCACCGCATCGATTGACGTGCTGAATAAGTATTTCACCATTGCCGAAATGCCGGTTATCGCTTCTTCTTACTGGAACATGGTGCACGGCAACCGGCCCGAAGAAGTGTTGCAGGATGCCGAAGGCATGATGACGCTGCAAAACCTTGGCCGCAATATGGCCTGGCTGCTGCACTGCATTGAGGCAGGCAAAGCACAGGGCATTGCCGCCCCCAAAAACGACGGCAGCGTGCGCACGAACTTTATCCGCTGACCCGAGTACGGTTCAACCGCCCCGCCGGGGTACTACCTTATTCTTTATCTGCAAGCAATGTCCATCCCCTACTTTTGCTGTTTTGGGATGGGCGTTGCTTGCTTTTTTTGCCGCATTGTATAAAAAAATCATCGCAGCTGCCCCGTTGCCGCATAGGCCCTGTGCCCGGTTTTAAAAAATGTGCCAACCGGTGGCTTACATTCATCCGCCGTGTTTTTCAGCCGCCTGCCTACCCCGTCATGGGGCAAGGCCGTTTTGCCACTGCCTTTTAAACCAGTTTACGGTTTGGGCTATATTGTTTCAGTCTATTGACATTTTTGTTTTAGTTTTATAAAATAAGCTAACTTTTTTGTGCATATTGTCTTGACAAATAGGATCAGTTCGCGCTAGACTGGTAAAAAATGAGATGCTGGTACTGATTACCGGCACACCGCGAAAGGGGCATTTTATGGGCAAATTTGTAATCAAGCAATCGGCAAGCGGCTATCGCTTTCAGCTGAAAGCAGGCAATGGTGAAATCATTGGGGTATCCGAGACTTATTCCAGCAAAAGCGCCTGCGAAAATGGCATTGAAAGTGTGCGGGCCAACGCCCCCGTTGCCGCGCTGGAAGACCAGACTGTGCAAGAGCAGGAAAAGAACCCGAAATTTGAACTTTACCTTGATAAAGCGAAAGAATACCGCTTCAGGCTGCGGGCAAGAAATGGGGAGAATATTCTTGCTTCAGAGGGCTATGCCCAAAAGGCTTCTTGCCTGAATGGCATTGAAAGCGTACGCAAAAACGCACCGGGCAGCCCGGTAGAGGAGGAATGACCCCATGGAGATCAAAGCAAAAGTTGAAGAAATTGTGGCAAAATTGCAGGCAAACCCGGCACTGCTGAAAGAGTTTCAGGCAAACCCAATAAAAGCACTGGAGCAGATGACCGGCCTTGATTTGCCAGATGAGCAGCTGCAGCCAGTAATTACCGCCGTAAAGGCAAAACTCGCGGCCAGCGGCCTTGGCGAAAAGCTGGGCGCACTGGGCGGCCTGTTTCAATAACCGACACTTTTTGCCCCGGCAGACTGCCGGGGCTTTTTTGTTGCAATACTGCATTTTTGTGCCCCGTGCCGATTGCAAACGACACCCGAAAAAGTTATCATAGTGGGTAAGGGGGAATGTTGATGAAACTGTTTTCGGGCAAGCACCACCCTGCCCTTGGTTTTTTGAAATACGTTGGGCCCGGCCTGCTGGTGACCGTGGGGTTTATTGACCCCGGCAACTGGGCATCCAACATTGCGGCTGGCTCTGCCTACGGCTATACCCTGCTTTGGATGGTCACCCTTTCTACCATTATGTTGATTTTGTTGCAGCACAACGCCGCGCATCTTGGTATTGTCACCGGCAAATGCCTTGCCGAAGCAACCACCGAAAATATGCGCCCGGGGCTGCGCTATTTTGTTTTGGGCACCGCAGTCGCTGCCTCAGTGTCCACGGCGCTGGCCGAGATTTTGGGCGGTGCCATTGCGCTGAATATGCTGTTTCACCTGCCCATCAAACTGGGGGCGCTGCTGGTGATGGCTGTTGCGCTGTTTTTACAGTTTACCAACTCGTATAAAAAAATAGAAAAAATAATCATCGGCTTTGTGTCGCTGATTGGGCTGTCGTTTTTATTCGAGATTGCGATTGTCAACATCGGCTGGCCGCAAGCCGCCGCCGGGTGGGTGACGCCCGCATTTCCCAGTGGGTCGATGCCGATTATTATGAGCGTGCTGGGCGCGGTCGTGATGCCGCACAACCTGTTTTTGCACTCTGAAATCATCCAAAGCAGGCAGTGGAACTTGAAAGATGAAGCGGTGATTCAAAGACAGCTGAAATATGAGTTTGGCGACACCCTGCTTTCGATGGTGATTGGCTGGGCCATTAACAGCGCCATGATTTTGCTGGCCGCCGCCACCTTTTTTGAAAACGGTATTGTGGTGAACGACCTTGCACAGGCAGAACAGATGCTGCGCCCGTTGCTCGGCAACGCGGCTTCGGTGGTGTTTGCGGTGGCACTTTTGTTTGCGGGGCTTTCTTCCAGCATTACGGCGGGCATGGCGGGTGGCAGTATTTTTGCCGGCATATTTGCAGAGCCGTACGACATCCATGACAGCCACACCAAAACCGGTGTGCTGCTTACAATGGTTGTGGCTACCGTCATCATCTTTTTCATCTCGTCACCGTTTGACGGGTTGATCTACTCGCAGATGTTGCTGAGCATTCAGTTGCCGATTACCATTTTCACGCAGATCTACCTGACCTCTTCGCACAAGGTCATGGGCAAATACGCGAACTCATGGCTGGATAAAACGCTGCTTTGGCTGGTGGGGCTTGTCGTGACCGTACTGAATATTGCACTGCTGATTAGCGCGCTGTAAAGCGCTGTAAAAAAGGCTCCGTTTGCCGGTACGGCAAACGGAGCCTTTTTTATGTTCTGTTTTCTGTTTTTATATGCGGCTAATCCAACAGCGGCAGCAGGGCACCGTAGCCCTGTTGCTGCATTTCATCCCTGGGGATAAAGCGCAGCGATGCGCTGTTGATGCAGTAACGCAGGCCGCCAAGCTTTGCAGGGCCATCGTCAAACACATGCCCAAGGTGAGCATCGCCCACACGGCTGCGTACCTCGGTGCGCACCATACCGTGGGCGGTGTCTTGCAGCTGTTTTACCACATTTGGGTCCAGCGGCTTTGCAAAGCTGGGCCAGCCGCACCCGCTTTCAAACTTGTCGGCAGAGCTGAACAGCGGCTCGCCGGTGGTGATGTCCACATAAATGCCGGGGCGAAAGGTGTCGTAGTACTCGTTTTGAAACGGCGGCTCGGTAGCGCTGTGCCGGGCCACTTCATATTGACGCTCGGTCAATGTGGCGCGCAGGGTGTCGTCGCTTTGTTTTAGGTAGGCCGTAGGGTCTACCACCGCGGCGGCGGCCTTTGCAAATTTTTCGGGTGCAATGTGGCAGTACCCGCCGGGGTTTTTGTCCAGATACTCCTGATGGTACTCCTCTGCCCGGCTAAAATTTTCCAACGGGCGCACTTCAACCGCAATTGGCTGGGTGTACTTTTTTGCCAGCGTGGCAATCGCCTTGTCAATGACGGGGCGGTCGCTGGCATCGGTGTAATAAATGCCGGTACGGTACTGCGGGCCGCGGTCGCCGCCCTGCCGGTTGACCGACACCGGGTCAATGGCGTCAAAATAGAGGTTTAGCAAAAAACTCAGCGGCACCACCGCGGCGTCATACACCACCTTCACCGTTTCGGCATGGCCGGTGGTATGGCTGCACACCTCTTCATAAGTGGGGTTTTGCGTGGTGCCGTTGGCATATCCTACCTCGGTGTCCTGTACCCCGCGCACCGACGCAATATATTTTTCCATACCCCAAAAACAGCCGCCTGCAAGGTAAATTTCAGACATAAACAGCACCTCCTGCTGATTGTTTTGTACTACGTTCAAACCGGGCAGCCACGGCGTGGCCGCGCCTACCTCTTATACTACCGCAATTTGGTAGGAAATTCAATCTTTTCTGTTTTTTCCCACTGCCGCCACAAAGCCAAACAGGGCGCGCTTTGCCAAATGGCAAAGCGCGCCCTATACTATTTGGTTCAAACAGAATTATTCAAGGTTCGTGTAGCCCATTAAAAATTCATCCACTTCGCGCGCCGCGGCACGCCCCTCGTAAATGGCCCACACCACCAGAGACTGGCCGCGGTGCATATCCCCTGCGGTAAACACGCGGGGGGCAGAGGACGCAAACCCGCCGGGCGCTGTCTCAACACAGCTGCGCGGGGTGCGCTTTAGGCCAAAAGCTTCGGGCACTTCGTCCTGCGGGCCCAAAAAGCCTGCGGCAATCAGCAACAATTCGCAGTCCAGCACTTCTTCGGTACCCGCTACCGGCTTGAGGTCCGGCCCTAGCTTGACCGTTTTCACCCCAACCAGTGCACCCTCTTTGTCGCGCAGCAGCTCGGCAATCGTCGTCTGGTAACGGCGGGGGTCTGCGCCAAATACGGCGATGGCCTCCTCCTGCCCGTAATCGGTCTTGGCGATTTTGGGCCATTCCGGCCAAGTGTTGGTGTCGGTGCGGGCGTCGGGGGCCTTGGGCATCATTTCCAGCTGCACCACCGACTTACACCCGTGGCGAATCGACGTGCCCACGCAGTCGTTGCCGGTGTCGCCGCCGCCTACAATCACGACGTTTTTGCCCTTTGCCGAAATAAAGGCGTTATCTTTTAAGTTACTGTCCAGCAGGCTTTTGGTGGTCGCTTTTAAAAAGTCCACCGCAAAGTACACGCCATCGCCTTCGCACCCCGGCACCTTTAAATCGCGCGGGTTTGCGGCGCCACAGCACAGCACCACCGCGTCATAGCCGCGAAGCAGCTCTTTTGCCGAAAGGTCTTTGCCAATTTCGACCCCGGTGCGAAACTCGACCCCCTCCGCCGCCATCAGGTCGGTGCGGCGGCTGACGATTTGTTTTTCCAGCTTCATGTTAGGGATGCCGTACATCATCAGCCCGCCCACGCGGTCGGCCCGCTCGAACACCGTGACGGTGTGCCCGCGGTGGTTCAACTGGTCGGCGGCGGCAAGGCCGGAGGGCCCGCTGCCCACCACCGCAATGCGTTTGCCGGTGCGCACCTTGGGGGGGCTGGGCTGTACCAGCCCTTTTTGCCACGCCTCTTCAATAATGCCCAGCTCGTTATCTTTAATGGTCACGGGGTCGCCGTTCAGCCCGCAGGTGCAGGCGGTCTCGCACAGCGCCGGGCAAACGCGGCCGGTGAATTCGGGGAAATTGTTGGTTTTCATCAGCCGTTGCAATGCGTGGCCAAAGTTGCCGGTGTAAACGAGGTCGTTCCATTCCGGGATCAAATTGTGGATGGGGCAGCCGGAGACCATACCGTTGAGCACGGCGCCCGACTGGCAGAACGGCACGCCGCACTCCATGCAGCGCGCACCCTGCGTGCGGCGCTCTTCTTCGCTGAGCAGCGGGTGAAATTCATTGTAATGGGTGATGCGCTCGAGAGGTGACTCGCTGGGATTCACCTTGCGCTGATACTCCAGAAAACCGGTGGGCTTGCCCATCAGCGTTCCCCTCCTCTCGTATTCACATAAAAGGCCTCAACTTCGGCCTGCTCGCGGCTCATGCCCTTTTCTTCCATCTGGGCAATGGTGCGCAGCATGCGGTCGTAGTCGTAAGGCAGTATTTTTTTGAAAAACGGCAAATAGCGGCTGAAATCGGCCAAAACGGCCTTGCCGCGGGCAGAACCGGTGGCCGCGGTATGCTGGCCGATCAAATCTTTCAGCTCGGCAATATCGTGCTTTTCAGTGACCTGTTCCATCGACACAAATTCTTTGTTGAGCCGCATGTAAAGGTCGCGCCCTTCGTCCAGCACATAGGCGACACCGCCCGACATGCCGGCGGCAAAGTTTTTGCCGGTGCGGCCCAAAACCACCGCACGCCCGCCGGTCATGTACTCGCAGCCGTGGTCGCCCACGCCCTCTACCACCGCAATGGCGCCAGAGTTGCGCACGCAAAAGCGCTCGCCCGCGACACCGCACACAAAGGCCTTACCGGAGGTTGCGCCATACAGCGCCACGTTGCCGATGATGATGTTTTCATCCGCCGCAAACGGGCTGCCCTTGGGCGGGTAGACGATCAACTTACCGCCCGAAAGCCCCTTGCCAAAGTAGTCGTTGGAGTCGCCCTCCAGCTCCAGCGTGAGGCCGCGCGGGATAAACGCGCCAAACGACTGCCCGCCGCCGCCATTGCACTTTACGGTAATGGTGTCATCGGCAAGGCCCCCGCTGTATTTGCGCGTCAAATCAGAGCCCAAAATGGTACCCAGCGTGCGGTTGGTGGACGACACCGGGATTTCGACCCGCGCCTTTTCGCCTTTTTCGAGTGCCTTTTGCAGCTTCTTTTCCAGCAGGCTGAGGTCCAGCGTGTCTTGCAGCTTGAAGTCAAACACATCCGCCGGGTCAAAGTGGCGTTTTGCATCGGTGCCAAGCCACGGGTTTGCCAGCACGCCCGAAAGGTCTATTTTTGCGGCGCGCCCATTGACAGCGTGGCGGCGCACCTGCAACAGGTCGGTGCGGCCCACCAGCTCGTCCACCGTGCGCACACCCAGCTTTGCCATGTGCTCACGCAGCTCTTGCGCAATAAAACGCATAAAGTTTGCCACATATTCCGGCTTGCCGCGAAAACGCTTGCGCAGCTCTGGGTTTTGGGTGGCAACGCCCACGGGGCAGGTGTCGAGGTTGCACACCCGCATCATCACGCAGCCCATCGTCACCAGCGGGGCGGTGGCAAAGCCAAATTCCTCTGCGCCCAGCATACAGGCAATGGCAACGTCGCGCCCGCTCATCAGCTTGCCGTCGGTCTCCAGCGCCACGCGCGAGCGCAGGCCGTTTTTCATCAACGTCTGGTGGGTTTCGGCAAGGCCCAGCTCCCACGGCAGGCCGGCGGAGTGGGTGGAGGTGCGGGGGGCGGCGCCGGTACCGCCGTCATGGCCGGAGATCAGCACCACCTGTGCGCCCGCTTTGGCAACGCCGGCGGCAATGGTGCCCACCCCTGCCTCTGACACCAGCTTGACCGAAATGCGCGCCTGACGGTTGGCATTTTTTAAGTCGTAGATCAGCTGGGCAAGGTCTTCGATAGAATAAATGTCGTGGTGCGGCGGTGGCGAGATCAGCGACACGCCCGCGGTGGAATGCCGTGTTTTCGCGATCCACGGGTACACCTTTTTACTGGGCAAATGGCCGCCCTCACCGGGCTTTGCACCTTGCGCCATTTTAATTTGAATTTCGTTTGCCGACACAAGATATTCCGACGTGACGCCAAAACGCCCGCTGGCCACTTGCTTGATGGCCGAGTTGCGGTCGGTGCCAAGGCGCTCGGGCCGCTCGCCGCCCTCGCCGGAGTTTGACTTGCCGCCCAGCATATTCATGGCCTGCGCCATGCACTCGTGCGCCTCCTGCGAAATAGAGCCGTAGCTCATCGCGCCGGTTTTAAAACGTTTGACGATCGAGTCCACGCTTTCCACTTCTTCCAGCGGCAGCGGGGTGTCGCTGTACTGCATTTCCAGCAGGCCGCGCAGCGTGTGCGGGCTGTTTTCGTCGTCCACCAGCGCGGTGTACTGTTTAAATAACTCGTAATCACCGCGACGAGTGGCCTCTTGCAGCAGATGAATGGTTTGCGGGTTGTACATGTGGTCTTCGTACCCCGCGCGCGCCTTGTGGGCGCCCATCGAGTCAAGTGTGAGGTCGGTGCCAAGGCCCAGCGGGTCAAACGCACGCGAATGGTTGCGGTCGACCAGCTGGGCGATTTCGTCGAGGCCAATGCCGCCCACACGTGAAACGGTACCGGTGAAGTATTCGTCAATGACCTCTTTTGAGATGCCCACAGCCTCAAAAATGCGGGCGGACTGGTACGACTGCACGGTGGAAATGCCCATTTTAGAGGCAATTTTGACAATGCCTTGCAGAATGGCATTGTTGTAATCATCCAGCGCGACATGGTAATCCTTGTCCAATAGCCCCTCGTCGATCAGCCCGGCAATCGTCTCCTGCGCAAGGTAGGGGTTGATGGCGCGCGCGCCATAGCCCAGCAGGGTTGCAAAGTGGTGCACGTCACGCGGCTCGGCCGATTCGAGCACGATGGACACCGCTGTGCGCTTGCGGGTGCGCACAAGGTATTGTTCCAGTGCCGAGACTGCCAGCAGCGAGGGCAGCGCGACGTGGTTTTCATCGACCCCGCGGTCGGAAAGAATAATGATGTTCGCCCCGGCGCGGTAAGCGCGGTCCACCACCACAAACAGGTGGTCGATTGCCCGCTCGATGGGGGTGTTTTTGTAGTACAGCATCGACACGGTCTCGACATGGAAGCCCGGTTTTTTCATGTACCGGATCTTCATCAGGTCGACCGAGGTAAGGATGGGGTTGTGCACCTGCAACACCTTGCAGTTTTCGGCCTTCTCCTGTAACAGGTTGCCGTCGTCGCCAATGTACACGGTGGTGTCGGTGACGACCTCCTCGCGAATGGCGTCGATGGGCGGGTTTGTCACCTGTGCAAACAGCTGTTTAAAATAGTTAAACAGTGGCTGGCCCTTATCGTCCAGCACGGCCAGCGGGATATCGATACCCATGGCGGCCGTGGGCTCGGCCCCGGTTTTCGCCATCGGCAAAATGGTGTTTTTTACATCCTCGTACGTATACCCAAACGCCTTTTGCAGGCGGGCCAGCTCTTCGGGCGAGCGGCTTTCCACCCGCTGGTTGGGGATGGGCAGGTCGGCGAGGTGCAACAAATTTTTGTCCAGCCATTCGCCGTAGGGCTGGCGGGTGGCATAGCGTTTTTTTAGCTCGCTGTCCTCAATCACCTGCCCCTGCAAAGTATCCACCAGCAGCATACGGCCGGGCTTGAGGCGCGATTTTTCGATGATTTTTTCCGGCGGGATGTCGAGCACCCCCACCTCGGACGACAAAATCAGCCGCCCGTCACTGGTGACATAATAGCGCGAGGGGCGCAGGCCGTTGCGGTCCAGCACCGCCCCCACCATGTCGCCGTCTGAAAACAAAATCGACGCGGGGCCGTCCCACGGCTCCATCAAAATGGCGTAATACTGGTATAAGTCGTGCTTTGCGCGCGAAATGGCCTTGTCGTTGCTCCACGGCTCCGGGATCGTCACCATCACGGCAAGCGGCAGCTCCATGCCCGCCATCATCATAAATTCCAGCGTGTTGTCTAAAATAGCAGAGTCGGACCCGCGGTTGTCCACGACCGGGTAAATTTTGTCGGCATCGGCATCCAGCAGCGGCGAGGACATCGTCTCCTCACGCGCCAGCATGCGGTCGGCGTTGCCGCGAATGGTGTTGATCTCGCCGTTGTGCAGCAGCATCCGGTTGGGGTGCGCACGCTCCCACGACGGGTTGGTGTTGGTAGAAAAGCGCGAGTGCACCAGCGCAATGGCCGACTGGTAGTCTTTATCCTGCAAGTCTTTGTAAAAGCCGCGCAGTTGGTGCACTAAAAACATGCCCTTGTACACAATGGTGCGGCTGGACAGCGAGCAGACATACGTGGTGTCGGCCGACTGTTCAAACACGCGGCGCACGATGTACAGCTTGCGGTCAAAATCCAGCCCCTTTTTCACATTTGCGGGCCGGGCAACAAAGCCCTGCTCGATAAACGGCATTTTGGCCAGCGCCTTGCTGCCCAGAATCGACGAATCGACCGGCACTGTGCGCCAGCCTAAAAATTGCATGCCCTCTTTTTCAACGATCACTTCGAACATCTTGCGTGCCTGGCTGCGTTTCAACGCGTCCTGTGGGAAGAAGAACATCCCCACGCCATAATCGCGCTCTTGCCCCAGCGGCAGCGACAGTTCTGCCGCCGCCTTTGCAAAAAAGCGGTGTGAAATTTGCAGCAAAATCCCCACACCATCGCCTGTTTTGCCCTCGGCGTCCTTGCCTGCACGGTGCTCCAGCTTTTCGACGATCTTCAGCGCGTCATCGACCGTTTTGTAGCTTTTACGGCCCTTGATGTCCACCACTGCGCCAATACCACAGGCATCGTGCTCAAAGGCGGGGTCGTAAAGACCCTGCGGGGCAAACCCTTCCCTTCGTTCCATCTCCATTTGCTATAAACCCCTCTTCTGGTAGGTGCTGGCACCGCCCGCAGCTGCATGGCACAGCACACCGCAGCCCCGCAAAGCCCTACCGGCACCACCGCCTGCAGGCAGTGGGCCCTTTTACCTTATAAAAGGCAGCTTTACGGCGCCTTGGTGCGCCCTGTTTTTATGGGCCGGTTCCCGACCGGCCTTTGGTACACAGGCAGTGCAAACCGAAGAACGTTTTCCATTTTCGTTTTAAAAGAATTACCCTCTAAAACGGTATGGAAAAAGGCGTTCTTCCCCCTACCCCTGGGTGAACGCCTTTGTTCTCCGTTAGTGTTTCGAGTATACTGTTTTGGCCGTTTGCTGTCAAGCAAACTGCCGGTCTTTCTGGTACTTTGTGCCTCTTTTTGGGTCTTTTATGCAATCAGTATGCAAAATAATGCACTTGGTTGTATAAATTTACAACACAGCCCGCACCGTCACCGGCGCGGGCTGTGTGTTGGTTTGCGGTTATTTGCCCTGCTGTTCGGCTTCGCGTCTTTGCGCGGCAAGGCGCCCGCCGATGAAATTGCGGTAAAGCCCCGGCTCTGAACCCGGTATCACAAAGGCGTTTACTGTGCGGCGGTAAAACTCCTCGGGGCCCACCCCGCCAATGATGGCATAGGCATACCCCTCTTCTCGTATCGCGTGCAGCGCTTTCAACAATAAGGCTTTGCCAAGGCCTTTGCCGCGGTGCTGCTCCAGCACCATGGTGGGGCCAAAAAAGTCGGGGGCGGTGGCATCATAGCAGGCATAGCCCAAAATCTCGGTGCCTTGCAATGCAATAAAACAGGACACCGGCTGGCGAAAAAAGCAGACTTCACACTCACAAACCGCACTTTCGTAAGAGTTTTCCCTCAGCCACGCAAGCACCCGGTGCTTGTCCGGCGGCAAGGGGCGCACCAGCTCAATGCCCTGCGCTAATAGCGCCTCGCACAGCGGGCGCTCGGCGGGCAAATCCAGTAAAGAAACCAGCATATCCGGCATTGTTTTACTCCCCTTTCGCTTGGCGGGCCAAAAAGGCCCGCAATACCGCTTCGTGTACCTGTGTGCGGCACGCCGTCAAATCTGGCGGGGTGGTTTGCCCCGGCACGGCAAGACGGTTCGTCAACAATACCATGCCAATACCATGCGCGGGCGACAACCACAGGCTGGTGCCGGTAAAGCCGGTGTGCCCGCACCCATCGGGGTATTTTGCATCACACGCAAAGCCCAGCCCGCGCCCCACGCCGACATCCCGCATGGCCCGCACCAGCAGCCCGGTCACTGTACTGCCGGTGCCTGTTGTTCACTTTCCAGCTTTTTCATGCTCTTTTTAAACTGAATGCCAAACAGCACCGCAGTAAAGGTGACGGCCAGCAGGTCGGCCACCGGCTCTGCGGCATAAATTGCCGTTGTGGGGGTTGCGCTAAACAGCCGCGGCAGCAGATAGATCAGCGGGATCAACAAAACGAACTTGCGCATCACCGCCACGATGATGGAGGCCTTTGCACTGCCAATTGCGATAAAGGTCATCTGGCAGGCGACCTGTAGCCCAAAGATCAGCAGTACCGCAAAGTACACCCGCATGGCGCTTATGGTAAAGGCAGCCAGTGCCGCATCAGCTGTAAACATGCCCACAAACACCTGTGGTGCCAACATCAGCAAGGCCCAAAACAGTGCCGAATACAACAGGCTGACTTTTAGCAGCAACCAAAAGGTCGCACGCACCCGCTGCGGGTTTTTGGCCCCGTAATTGTAGCTTGCAATCGGCTGTGCACCCTGCCCCAGCCCCTGTAGCGGCAGCATGGCAAACTGCATCACGCTGGTAAGGATGGTCATTGCCCCCACCGCAATGTCGCCGCCTGCCGCCAGCAGCGAAGAGTTGTAGCAAACGGCAATTACGCTTTCACTTGCCCCCATGATAAACGGTGCCAGCCCCAGCGCAAGACAGGGCAACAAAATGCGCGGCGAAAGCCGCAAATTGTGGCGCTGCAGCCGCAATAACGTTTTTTTGCCGGTCAAAAAAAGCAACACCCAGCAGCAGGAGACCGCCTGCGATAAAATGGTGGCCAGTGCGGCCCCGCGCACCCCCATGCCAAAGGCGTAAATAAAAATGGGGTCCAGCACAATGTTGCACACTGCGCCGATCATCACGGATGCCATGCTGATTTTAGTGAATCCCTGTGCGGTGATGAACGCATTCATGCCAAGAGTCAGCTGCACAAACAACGTGCCAAGGGCATAGATGCTCAGGTAATCGGTCGCATACGCAATGGTGTTTTCACTTGCGCCAAATGTCAATAAGATGGGCCTGCCCCAAAGCAACAGCGCCGCACTGAGCAGCAACGAAATGAACACCTGAAACAAAAAGCAGTTGCCCAGTATTTTTTGCGCTTCTTCGTTGTCGCCGCGCCCCATGGCGATAGACGCGCGGGGTGCCCCGCCGGATGCGACGAGCGACGCAAAGGCGGCAACGACCATGATGACCGGCATACACACCCCCACCCCGGTCAGGGCAAGGGCGCCGTCAACCGGCATATGGCCAATATAAATGCGGTCTACAATATTGTACAGCATATTGATGAGCTGCGCCGTAACAGTGGGCACGGCTAGCCTGCGCAGCAGGCGTGGGATGGGGTCGGTGCCAAGAAACTGGTTGCTTTGCTGCATGGGGTGCTACTTCCTTTCCAGTGCGCTGTGTGCGTTTTTTACGATGCGGGCATTCAGGGCGGCATATTGGTCCAACTGGCGCTGCGTAAAGCCTGAAAACAAATCACCGGTAAAGCTGTCCCACGCCGCCTTTACATCCGTGGTCATCGCCGCCCCGGCAGGGGTCAGCACAAGGTGTACCCGCCGCCGGTCGGCAGTGTCCGGCCGGCGCTGCAACAGCTTTTTTTGTATCAGCCCTTCCACCGCCTTTGAAACATTGGCCTTGGGCAGCATGCGCAGTTCCACAATATCCGTTGCGGTGTCTTTACCCGGGTTGTTGATCAAAAATATCAGCACCTTCATCTCTACCGGCAAAAGGCCATGCTTTTGTGCAAGGCTGCTTGCACTGCGTTCAAACAGCTGCATGACCTGCTGCACATTTTGCAGTATTTCCGTATTGTTCAGCAAGTGCTCATCCTCCCTTAAAAGGTTTATTTGGAAACAGTTTATTTAGAAACTATTATAGTGGTTTCTCTCGCCTTGTCAAGCGACTGTTTGCGCTGCTTGCTTTTTTAACCGTCGAATTTCGTCTATCGTTGGTATTTTTTGTTGTTTTTAACCATTTTTCATTGAATCAGCATGGCAAAACCTATATAATAAATATAAATGGTTTTAATTGGTATCCTTGCGTGTTTCCTCTTTCTTTTTGTGTCCATGTTTTAGGGTTTTGCCCCAACATGGCCTGTGTGACTTATTTCACCCGGCTGCTAAACTAACAGCAACCACAACAAAAGGAATGCCTATGAAAAAGCACATTATATTTGGCCTTGCCACCGCTATCACCCTGTTGCTCTGCCTTTTGTTTGGCAACGAAAACACTTACCGCATTGCCTCTATTTTGCTGATTTTCCCCGTTGTTTTGGCGGTCGTTTTTTACCGCAAACGCGGCCTTATTTATGCTGCGCTCATTTTGCTGGTCTCGCTTTTGATCCCGTTTTTTTTAATCAAAGACCCCTATACGATCGTGCAGTCCATTGTTGAAGTGCTGATTTTCTTTTCGCTTGCTGTTACCCGTTTTTTTGTCGAGTCCCGCCGCGATACGCTGCAAAATGAGCTGGATGTCTTTTTTGAGATCAACGCCGACATGATGTGCAGCACAAACCTTGATGGGTACTTTTTGCGGGTCAACCCTGCTTTCGAGAGGATATTGGGGCATCAAACGACTGAACTAATCGGCCATCAGTTTTTAGAATTTGTGCACCCGGACGACCAAGAGGAAACCGTCAAGGCCGCCCGGGCCCTCAAAAACAATAGCCGGGTCAGCGGTTTCATCAACCGTTACCTGTGTAAAGACGGCAGCTATCAATATATTGAATGGCAGTCCGCCCCACCGCTTAACAATATTATCTATTCCACCGCGCGGGATATTACCGCCCAAAAGCAAGCCAGCTTACTGCAGCAGTACACCATTTTGAGGTACGAAGCATTACAAAAAATTTCCACTTATCAGGCCAAAAGTGAGCCTGAATTGTTAAATGTTCTTTTAGAAGAAGCCTTAAAGTTGCTCCGCTGCACTTCCGGTTATGTGTTTTTTGCAAATGAAGCAGGCACCAAGCTTTCGCTTTCCGCTTGTAAAACCGCTCATGGTTCCTGCAACTGCTCACCAGAGGCCTACCAGCAGAACCCTTTGCTGCTGCAAATACTCTCCAGCGAGAAAGTACAAATTTTTAACGACACCCACCAGTTGCACGAACAAAACCTGTGCTTTGACCCCGGTGGAAGTATGGAAAATTTGATGATTTTACCAGTGCGTGACCAAGACATTCCTTTTGCAATTGTTTGCGTCGGCAATAAGGCTACCCCCTTTGATGAAAACGACCAGCTGCAACTGCAACTGTTTACCAAAAGTGGGTTGCAACTGCTGCTGCGCCGCCGTGCAGAGGCCGCTTTGAGGCAGCAAAAGAAGTGGTTTGAAACCACCTTGCTTTCCATTCATGACGGCGTGGTTGCAACTTACCCGGATGGGCGTATCCGCTTTGCAAACCAGCCTGCGCTGGCCCTTGCCCCGGCCGGTATTGCCCCACTGGGCCAGCCGATAAATGAGGTTTATCGCTTTGTGTCCAGCACCGGCAACCACCCCGTTACCCTGCAAACCCCGTTGAGCCCACAAATAGAAAAGCGCGGGATCTATGCTGAAAATCTGCACTACCCACGCCAGGGCGGCACCGCCATCGACCTTGACATCAGTGCTTCGGCCATCTGCTCTGCCGAACAGGATGTTTTGGGGTATCTTTTTATTTTTAAAGATGTCACCCAAAAAAACCGGGATGCGCAGGAAATCCGTTTTCTCACTTACCACGATAAACTGACCGGCCTGTATAACCGCCGCTTTTTTGAAGAGGAGTTACACCGCCTTGATGAACAGCAGCTTTACCCTCTTTCAATCATTATTGGCGATGTGAACGGCCTGAAACTGACGAATGATGCTTTCGGCCATTTGTCCGGTGACCTTTTACTGACCACCACGGCACAGATCATTCGCGAAAGCTGCCGGCAAAGCGATATCGCCGCGCGCTGGGGCGGGGATGAATATGGCATTTTGCTGCCGGGCACGGATGAAAAAACCGCCCAGACTATTGCGCAGCGCATCCACGAAAAATGTGCTGCTACCTACATCAGCAACATTACGCTATCCATTTCACTGGGCACCGCCAGCAAAACACAAGCAGGCGAGGACATCGTGGATGTGCTGCGCCGCGCAGATGATGCCATGTACCGTACAAAGCTGCTGGAAAGCCGCAGCATGAAAAGTGCCGCAGTGCAGACGATTCTGCGCGTGCTGCACGAAAAAAGCCCGGAGGAAGAAGCACATTCCAACCGGGTCTCTTCGCTGTGCCGGCGCATAGGCCGGCTGCTGGAGTTGCCGTCCTCTGAATTGGACGACCTTGCCCTGCTGGGCAAAATACACGACATTGGCAAAATTTCAGTGGCCGGTACGATATTGGGCAAAGACGGCCCCTTGACGGCCGAAGAATACGACGACATGAAACGCCATGCAGAAGCCGGGTATCATATCATTACTGCCTCTCCCGAGCTTTCGTACCTTGCAAATGAGGTGCTGTGTCACCACGAGCGCTGGGATGGCACCGGTTACCCCGGCGGTCTTGTGGGCGGCCAGATTCCACTGTTTTCGCGCATTTTGTCGGTGGCCGATGTGTACGACGAGATCACAAACGGCAAACACGGCCCAAAGCTTGCAAAACAAGCGGCAGTGGCAGAGCTGCGCCGGGTCGCCGGCAGGCAATTAGACCCTATGATCGCTGATGTTTTTGCTACTGCGCTGGAACAGGACACACCGCAAACATAGCCCACACCGCTGCACGCAAAGTGAACTTTTCTCCGGTTTTCTCACGTTTCTATTGTACCAAATGGCCAGATGTGGTATTATGTGCCAAATAGGTTTTGTTTTTATTAGGTATCAAAGACACCGTTTTTTGTATGATATGGCTTCTTGCTACAGTCTTTTAAAGGAGGTTCCCCCTTTATGGACGATTTATTTTCTGGCGATTTGTATCGCCTGCTGCTCGAACAACTACTGGAAGGCGTCATTGTCACCGACGCTCAGGGCAAAATTCTGTTTGTCAACCCTGCCGCCGAGCAGATTCGCAATTTAAAAAAAGAGAGCATTTTACAGCACAACCTGCTGGGTTGCCATGCACCGGCCTCGCACGAAAAGGTCATGCGCGCCATTGAATTTTTGCGCGCCCACCCAGATAAAACATACAACCGCATGGTAAACGACCAAGCAAACCAAAAAACATATGAAAATACTTATACCGGTATTTATGATGCAGAGAAAAAGATGCTGGGGATAGCGATCATTACCCGCGATGTGACCGAAAAGCGCCGGGTGGCAGAGCTGCAGGCTACTTTGGCGCGCGCGCAGGATATTGAGCTTGAAAACATGCGTCTGCAATACCACCAACTGCTCATGACCTCGATGGAGGCGTTGACCAACTTGCTGGAAGCGCGGGACGAATATACCAATGGCCATTCAAAACGGGTGGCGGCCATCGCCTCAAAACTGTACGAGCACCAGTATGGCATTACCGACACTTACCTTGATATCCAATGGGCGGCAAAGCTGCATGACATCGGCAAAGTCGGCATCCCGGATGCGCTCATCAACAAACGCGGCAAACTGACAAGCGAAGAATACAAGCTGGTCAAAAATCACTGCCGCATTGCCGTTGATATTTTAAAAAGCCTTGACCCCGGTGAACGCCTGACCCCCACGATTTTGCACCACCACGAACGGTTTGACGGCAAAGGGTATCCATCGGGGCTTGCCGGGTATGATATTCCGCTTGGTTCGCGCATTATTTCCATTGCCGACACCTACGATGCCATGCGTTGCTGCCGGCCTTACCGGCAGCCGGTCCCCTATGAGGGCTGTATTGAAGAGATTCGCAACAATGCCGGTAAACAGTTTGACCCCGAATGGGTAGACGTGTTTTTAGACCTTGCCGATACCGGCAGCATTGATTGATATCTTGACCGCACCAAAAGTTTTCTTTTGCGATTTCTCCACAGCGGGTTTTACACCTGCCCGCCGTGGCAGCTTTACCAACATGAAACCTTGCTGTGATGAAAGAGAGGGTTTTGAAATGCTGACACCGCAACAACTTGAAACATTTATGCGGCACCAGCCGGTGGCGTTTATCGCCCCTACGGACCAATCTGCACCAGCAAGCCAGCGCTCTCCATTGCGCCCCTGCGGGCGGCATGGCGTTTCAGAATTTTACTTTTCTATCAACGCCAATGCCTTACCTGCGGCCCAGTACCAACAGGGGCCAAGGGTCAGCCTGTACTTTTTTCGCAAAGGGTTGTTTCGGTACGAGTCGGTCATGTTGTCCGGCCGCATGGAAATTTTGCGGGACCCTGAATTAAAAAGGGACCTGTGGAGCCCTAAAAACCGCCTGTTTTACCGCCGCGGCAGCAATGACCCCAATTACTGCATTTTAAAGTTCACCGCGACGGAAGGGCGGTATTACTGCGATTTAAAAACCGAACCTATCTTTCTTTCCTAAAAAACATTTTCCCTTTGCCATCGCACTGGCAAAGGGCGGTTACATGTAAAAGGTCCCCCGTACTTTGGGGCCAGGCAGGGCTTTTGCTTTGCACTGTGCGCTGCAATGCCCCCCGGGTTTTACAGGGTTTCTCTTTTACTTGTGTGTGCCCTACCAGCCAAAAACAAAAAGTGCTTTGAAAACGGCCCCCACGGGGCTGCTCTCAAAGCACTTTTTACTGTTGTTTTTTAAATCCACTTTTTGCGCATCATGACCCAAATCGCGCCCAATGTCAGCGCAAGGGCGATGGCCATAATATACAAAAAGCCAAACGGGTTTTGCGCAAACGGCACCGGCACGTTCATGCCCCAAAGGCCAAATACAATGGTCGGGATGGTCAGCGCAATGGTAATGACCGCCAGCAGCTTCATCACGATGTTCAAGTTGTTCGAGATGACCGAGGCAAACGCATCCATCGTACCGCTTAAAATGTCGCGGTAGATGTTGCTCATCTCAATAGCCTGCTTGTTTTCAATGATGACATCTTCCAGCAGTTCGGTGTCCTCCGGGTAGTCCTTCACAAAGTCAAGCCGCAACATTTTTTCCAGCACGATCTCGTTGCTTTTCAGTGCGGTGGAAAAATACACAAGGCTTTTTTCCAGCCCCAGCATTTGAATCAGCTCTTTGTTTTTCATGCTGATGTGCAGCTCGTTTTCGACCCGGGTGCTGCTTTTGTCCACTTGGCGCAGGTAAAATAAGAACAACGTGGCGTTGCGGTACAAAAATTGCAGCGTCATGCGGTTTTTTTTGCGGGTGTTCAGCCCACGCACCAGCCCCTCGGTAAAGGCACGGGGCAATGCCACCTCTTTCAGGCAGACCGTCACAATGTTGTCGGCAGTTAAAATGATGCCAAACGGCAGCGTATTGTACACAAAGTTCGGGCCCTGGGTCTCCACCGTCGGGGTGTCCACCAAAATCAGCGTGTGGCCGTCCTCAACTTCCAGCCGGCTGCGTTCCTCTTCGTCCAGTGCGGCAACTAAAAAGTCGCGCTCGATCGACAGGCAGGACGATACCCGCCCAATTTCTTCTTCCGTCGGCGCGCAAAGGTGCACCCAGCAGCCGGGCAGGATCTTCTCCTGCTCTGCCAATGCGCCGTTGACGGGGTTGGTCATGTAAATATCAATCATGCGTCACCTGCTTTCCCGGGCGGGTCAGGCGCGACGCGAGTGCAAAACCACTCGCCGGCGGGCCCGGCTGCCCGGCATATTTATGCTACTTCGGGGGTTAGGATCTCCTTCCACGAGGGTTTCACACTCCTTTTTTGTAAAATTTGTTTGGGGCCGCAAAAAAAGCGCAGATGTTACTGCGCTGTTTTGCTGTATCTTTAGTTTAGCCTATTTTAGGCTGTTTTGTCAACAAAAAAAGCCAATTTTGCCGTATTTTACAGTTTTTAAACAGGTAGCTCGTCTTTTCTCTCTTTTTCTTGCGGCAGCGCAGCTTTTCCTGCTTTTATTTCATATAGCCGGGCCGCAAAATCCGGCATGGGGCGCACGTTTTCGTTGTAACCGGTGCCGGTAAACGCCTGTTTTAAGCGAATACCCGCCCGCATCAGCAAATCGCCCCACGCGGTATAGCTCTCCGCTTCGCAGTCCAGTGCTTTTAAATCTCCCACCGCGTGCATCAGGTAACCATCGGTATTGACATGCACGGGCAAGATCTGGTTCAGCAGGCTGCCAAAAGTTTTAATGGCAATGCGCTCGGGCCGCACCGTCACGGTATACATACGCTGGGGGCTAAGGCCGGTAAGCCGCAGCGGCCTACGGGCGCTGTTGGGCACCACCAGCCCCTGAAACTCGCCGGCTACCGCCTCGGTACGGTCCTCGCTTACCACCATCCAGCGGGTCTCGCGGGTCTCGGTGCCGCGGCTGCCGTCCGCTTCAAACGGGCTTTGCAGCCGGTAAAACCGCCCCTGCTGCAACACCTCGCGGTGCGCCTTATACCAGCTGATCTGCGCCGCCATCATCTTTTTTTCTACCGGGGACGCGACCGCAAGGTCCAGCTCGTACCCCAAAAGGCCAAAGGCCGCAACGTCAAACCGGGCCTCCAGCGGCGAGCGGCGGGCCGTCTGGTGGTTAGGGCTTGCCGAAACATGGGCCCCCACCACACATTGCGGGTAGCCGTAGCTGGTGCCGGTTTGAATTTTCTGCCGCTCGTAGGCATCGGTGTCGTCGCTGGCCCAGATCTGCGGCATATAGCACAGCATGCCAAGGTCAAACCGGTTGCCGCCGGACGCGCAGCTTTCAAACAGTACGTCGGGGCAGGCCGCCGTCACCCGCGCAAGCACGTCGTACAGCCCCTGCACATAGCGGTGCGAAAACCGGCCCTGCTCATCAAGCGCGGGCGAATACAAATCGGTCAGCGGGCGGTTCATATCCCATTTCACATAGCGAATCGGCGCGCTTTGTATCGTCGCCACCACCTGCTGCACGATGTAATCGCGCACTTCGGGCCGGCACAAATCCAGCACCAGCTGGTGGCGCCCGTGGGAGGGCGCAACCCCTGGCACCGTGACGGCCCAATCCGGGTGGGCACGGTAAAGGTCCGAATCCTCGCTGACCATCTCCGGCTCCATCCAAAGGCCAAACTGCATGCCCAGCGCGTTGACTTTTTGCGCAAGCCCTGCAAGCCCCTGCGGCAGCTTTTTCGCGTTGACCTCATAATCGCCAAGGCCCGCTTTGTCGCTGTTGCGCGCGCCAAACCAGCCGTCGTCCAGCACAAACAGCTCAACGCCCAGCGCCGCGGCTTCGCGCGCCAGTTTTAGCAGTCGGCGCTCGTTAAAATCAAAATAAGTGGCCTCCCAGTTGTTCAGCAGCACCGGGCGCGGGCGGGTGGCAAACGCGGGCGGCAAAATATGCTGTTTGACAAACCGGTGCATGTTGTCGCTCATGCCGCTTGCCCCGTCGTCTGAACAGGTCATCACCGCCCACGGCGCATCAAACTGCTGCCCCGGCGCCAGCGGCCAGCAAAAGCCGTCGCTCTGCACCCCGGCCTGCACCCGCGTTTCGCCTAGGGTCGAAACCTCTGCCGCGCCCTCAAAGCTGCCGGAATAAACCAGGTTAAACCCATACACGCGGCCCGCAAACTCGGTGGCGCCATCCTCTTTTAAAAAGAAAAACGGGTTGGTGCGGCTAGACGATACCCCGCTGCTGCTGCCAAAACAAACGGCCCCCGGCGCCAGGCGGTGCGCCGTGACATTGCGCTCGCGCGCCCAGGCGCCGGTCAGCGTATACAGCGTGTAAGCGCAGCCCGGCAGATCCAGCTGAAAGCTGTCTGCCCGCTGCAGCCGCACGGCCTCTTGCGTACCGTTATGCACCCGCACGGTGCGGGCAATCACATCCGCCTGCTCGTATACCGTGTAAAACAAGGTCACCTGCAAGCCGGTGGCGGTGGCAAGGTGCAGCGCCAGTGTGCCGTCCGCCCCATGGGGCGAGGGCAGGCCGTCCAGCACCGGGGTCTCTTTTAAAATTTCAAAGCCGGTGTATGCAAAGTCGGCGGTGGTGCCCGCCGGCTGCGCCGCAACAAAAGACGAGCGCCGAAAATCGCCCTTATTTTGCGGCGAAAAATCCAGCGGCAGGCTGTCGAGTGACAGCGGTGCGGTTTCGGGCCGGTAAACAACTTCACTGCCGTAACCTACCGCGTTTTTTGTGAGTAACGGGCCGGTGTCGCACACCTTGATTTTAGGGCCGTAATAAAGCTGTTGCAACAGCCCTCCCTCTGCCCGCACAAGGTAACTGGTGGTACGGGTATCCAACTGAAAAACCGTATCGGTGACCGTAATCAATCTGCGCGCCCCCTGCTTTTTAATTTACATTATTTCAGCCAAAACCGAAACATTGCTGCTTTAATTATACCCCGCTGCGGGTGGTAAAACAACCGGCGGTGTGCTATACTGTTAAAGTATATAGGTATGCCGCCGTGTGTTTTGCTAAGCCTTGCCCACGGCGGTGCTTTTGCCGATTACGCGCCGGTTATTGCGGCGCAGACCAAAGGGGACACAAACGTTGGAAATTTTAAAACCGGAGCAGTACGGCGAAGCCGAGGCTTTTGTCGCACACCACCCGTCGGGCAGCTTTATGCAAAGCCCGGCCTGGGCAAAGGTAAAACCGAACTGGAAGCACGAAATCGTGGTACAGCGAAACCCTGCGGGCCAGATCATCGGCAGCATGAGCATTTTGATCATGCCGATGGGCCCCGGCGCTTTGTTATATGCGCCGCGCGGCCCGGTGTGCAGCTATGACGACAGCGAAACGTTGGCGGCGCTGCTGGCCGGTGCCAAACAGGTGGCAAAACAGCACCACGGGCACATTTTAAAAATGGACCCCTACATTATAGAGGGGGACGATGCCCATATTGCGGTGTTTCGCGCACTGGGGTGTGAATTCACCCCCGATGCCGCGTTTCACGACACCATTCAGCCGCGGCACAACTACATGCTGCCCTACCTTGAGGGGCTGACAGAGGACGGCCTGCTGGCAAAATTTGTGCGTGAGACCCGGTATTATATCCGCTACCCTGAAAAGCACGGTGTCGTGTGCCGCTATGGCACCGAATGCCTCGACGACTTTTACAAGGTCTACTCTGAAACCGGCGAGCGGCAGGGCTTTTCTATCCGCCCCAAGGAGTACCTTGCCGGGTTTTTGGCCGCTTTCCCCGCCGCGGCGCGGCTGTACATGTGCTACGCGCCGTCGGGCGAGCCGATTTGCGGCGGCCTTGCGGTGAACTACGCGGGCAAAACCGCGCATGTGTACGGTTGCTCCAGTGATGACCACGAGCTGCGCCGCCTGCGGGCGACTTATCTGCTGCAATGGGAAATGATGAAATGGGCGCTTTCGACCGGCTGTCATATTTATGACATGCAGGGGGTCGCCACCCGGCCGGAGGACAGCGAAGCACTGTACAATGTGCTGGGCTTTAAACAAAACTTTACCGGTGAGATCGTCACGACTGCCGGCGAGTTTCGCGTGATTTATAACGCGGGGGTGAATGTGGCGGTGGAAGCAGCACTGCACCTGCGCGAGCGAATGCGCGGGCGGCGATAACCAGCAAACCAAACAAAGCCGGGCCGGGCATGGCCCAACCAGACAGGGGGAACAACCATGCAAGAGAAAAAAACGTTTTACATTACAACACCTATTTATTACCCGTCGGATAAACTGCACATTGGCCACAGCTATACCACCGTGGCCTGCGATGCGCTGGCGCGCTATAAACGCCTTTGCGGCTATGACGTGATGTTTTTGACCGGTACCGATGAGCACGGCCAGAAAATACAGGATAAGGCCGAAGCCCGCGGTGTCACACCAAAACAGTATGTGGACGAGATCGTAGCGACCATCAAAGACCTGTGGAAATTGATGGACATCAGCTATGACCGCTTTGTGCGCACGACCGATGACTACCATGTCGAATCGGTGCAGAAGATTTTTCAAAAGCTGTATGAAAAGGGCGACATCTACAAGGGTGTTTACAAAGGCCATTACTGCAAACCATGCGAGAGCTTTTGGACCGACAGCCAGCTGGTAGACGGCAAGTGCCCCGACTGTGGGCGAGAGGTCTACGACGCGGAGGAAGAGGCTTATTTCTTCCGCATCAGCAACTACTCGGACCGTCTGCTGCAATACTATGAAGATCACCCGGACTTTATTCAGCCCGCCTCGCGCAAAAACGAGATGATTGCGTTCATCGGTCAGGGTTTGCAGGACACCTGCGTGTCGCGCACCAGCGTAAAATGGGGCATCCCCGTCAGCTTTGACCCCAGCCACACCATTTATGTGTGGATTGACGCGCTTTCAAACTACATCACCGCACTGGGCTACGGCAACACCCGTTACGATGATTATGACCACTACTGGCCCGCAGACATCCACATGGTGGGCAAAGAGATTTTGCGGTTTCACACCATCATCTGGCCCGCGATGCTGATGGCGCTGGATCTGCCGCTGCCCAAAAAAGTATTTGGCCACGGCTGGGTATTGATTGACGGCGGCAAAATGAGCAAGTCCAAAGGCAACATCGTCGACCCCGGCATTTTGTGCGGGCGGTACGGCGTGGATGCCATCCGCTACTTTTTGCTGCGCGAGATCCCATTTGGCAACGACGGCGTGTTTACCAACGAGTCGCTGATCAGCCGCATCAACACCGACCTTGCCAACGACCTTGGCAACCTGCTGTCGCGCACCGCCGCCATGGTGAAAAAATACTTTGACGGTACCCTGCCGGCACAGCGGCGCGCCGACGCGCTGGATGACGAACTTGCCGCACTGTGCGAAGCACTGCCCGGCAAAGTGACCGCCTGCATGGATGAACTGCTGTTGCCACAGGCCTTGATGGAAATTTTTAAAGTGGTGCAGCGCGCCAACAAATATATTGACGAAACCGCACCTTGGGCCCTTGCAAAAGACGATGCCCCGCGCGACCGCCTTGGTGCCGTGCTGTACACTCTGTGCGAGACCCTGCGCTATGTCGCGGTGCTGATCACTCCGTTTTTGCCCACCACCGGGCCGAAGATTGCCGACCAGATCGGTGTGCCGGCAGAACTGCGCAGCTTTGACAGCCTTGGCAGCTTTGGTGCTTTGCCCACAGGGTGTGTCGTGCCCGGCGGCGAAGCGCTGTTCCCGCGCATTGATGCCGAAAAAGAGCTGGCAGAGCTGGCCGCCCAAAGGGCAGCACACGAAGCCGCGCAAAAAGCGGCAGAAACTGCCCCCGCCGCGCCCCCCGCTGCAAGTGACACCGCGATAGAGCACGAGCCGGAGGTGGATTATGACACCTTTAGCAAAGTAGAAATGCGGGTGGCCAAGGTGACCGCCTGCGAAAAAATGAAAGAGAGCCGCAAGCTGCTGAAGCTGACCGTGTTTGACGGTGAGCGCGAGCGCACGATCTTATCCGGCATTGCCAAATGGTACGAGCCCGAGCATTTGATTGGCAAAAAGGTGGGCATTGTGGCAAACCTTGCCCCCCGCCCGATGATGAGCGGCAAATACCTGTCCGAGGGCATGATCCTCGCTGCCGATACCGAAGACGGCGGCGCGGCGGTGTTCTTCTTTGCCGACGACGTTGCCCCCGGCAGCCGCATCCATTAACGCGCACGGAAAAACCGTTCAAAAGTTGCCCTGCTTTTAAGGGCAACTTTTTTTGAACCAAAGGAGATTTTTTTGTGGAAAACCAATCCGTGCGGCGCCTCTTCACCGGCCGCTTTTCAATGCCCGCCATCGCCGTGCTTTGCACCCTGCTGTGGGGCAGCGCCTTCCCGTTTGTGAAACTGGGGTACGCCGCCTTTGGGGTTACCGCCGCAACCGGTGCACCGGCAAAGCTGTTGTTTGCCGGGCTGCGTTTTGGGTTTGCCGGGCTTTTGGTGCTGGTGTTGGGCAGCTTGCGGGCAAAGCGCCCGCTGCTGCCGGCACGCAGTGCCATCCCGCCCGTTTTGCTGACCGCGCTGGTACAAACCGTGGCGCAGTATGTGTTCTTTTACATCGGCCTTTCCAACACCACCGGCACACTGGGCAGCATCCTCACCTCCACTTCTGCCTTTTTTGTGGTGCTGGCCGCCCCCGCCTTTTCGCGGGGGGAACAAATCACCGCAAAGGGCCTTGCAGGCAGCGTGATTGGGTTTTTGGGGGTGTTTTGGGCAGCAGGCGGCGTGGCACTTGCCTTTCATTTGACCGGTGAGGGCTTTATGTTGCTCTCGGCCCTCGCCTCTGCCGGCGGCGCGCTATTGTCGCGCCGGTTTGCACAGACCATTCCCCCGCTGCTGCTCACCGGCTGGGCCCTGTTTTTGGGCGGTGCGGCACTGGCCGCCGCCGGGGCCTTGCTGGGCGGGCAGCTTGCCGTCGTCTCCTCGCAGGGCGTCGCACTGCTTTGTTATCTGGTTTTGCTGTCCGCAACCGCGTTTTCGCTGTGGACAACCCTGCTGAAATACAACCCCGCCGGGCGCGTGGCGATATTTAATTTTCTTATCCCGCTGTTCGGCACCATCTTATCGGTACTGCTGCTGGGCGAAGACACGCTGCAACCGCGCATTTTAGGTGCGCTGGTACTGGTGTGCGCCGGCATTGCACTAGTCAACTATAAAAAGGAGAGCAAGCAATGACACCTATTTTTGACACTCATGCCCACTACAATGACAAGGCTTTTAACGACGACCGCGAGGCAGTGGTCGCCGCGCTGCCACAAAACGGCGTTGGCACCGTGATCGAGTGCGGCATCGACTTTGACAGCTGCATGACCGCGCTGGACCTTGGCCACCGCTACCCGCACATGTATGTGGCACTGGGCATTCACCCGCAAAGCCTGCTGCCAGAGATGCACGCCACCACGACCACGAAATTTCACGGTGACTGGCGTGCCGAGATGGCGGCCATTCGCCCTTACTACGATGACCCGAAGGTGGTTGCCGTGGGCGAGTGCGGACTAGACCTTTTTTACCCCATCCCACGCGACGAGCAGATCGCGCTGTTTCGTGCGGAGTTAGAGCTTGCCCGCGAACTGGACCTGCCCATTTTGATGCACGACCGCGAAGCACACGGTGACACTTACCCCATTTTAAAAGAGTACCGGCCCAAGGGCATTTTGCACTGCTATTCGGGCAGCGCACAGGATGTGAAATGGCTTGCAGAGCAGGGCCTTTATTTTGGCTTTGGCGGCGCCACCACCTACAAAAACGCCCACCATACGCTGGAGGCCGTTGCCGCCGTGCCGGATGAGCTGTTTTTGCTGGAGACCGATTCGCCGTATATGACGCCGAACCCGGTGCGCAAAGAGCGCAACACTTCTGCCAATATTCTGCATGTGGCCACCAAACTGGCCGAAGTGCGCGGTACAACAGCCGAAGAACTGATTGCCCTTGCCTCCCGCAACGCGCACCGGCTGTTTAAAATACCGGAATAAGCCCACACCGCAAACAGCAAAGGATTCTTTGTTTACAGCGCCTATTGTCAACCACTTTTATTTTTAGGTTGACAATAGGCGCTGTTTGTTTTACACTGGGTACGGTTCGAACTAACACACCCTGCCTGTGCCCGGCACGCAGCGACGGCTGCGCCCACCGGCACAACGGCAAAGGGAGGGGCAGGCATGAAAGAGACATCCACCAAGCAGGCACTGCTAAGCGCGCTGCGCGAAGCGCCCGGCAGCTGGCAAAGTGGCGGGGCACTGGCGCAAAAGCTGGGGGTTTCGCGCAATGCGGTGTGGAAAGCCGCAAACGACCTGCGGGCCGAGGGCTTTGATTTGCAATCGGTGCCGCGGCGCGGCTACCTGTTGCAACAGGGCGGCGATTTGCTAACCACCGAAGAGCTTTGTGTAAAACTGGGCCCCAGCTGGCAGGCCGAGGCCCATGCCAGCCTGACCTCCACCAACCAGCGGGCGCGCCAGCTTGCGCTAGACGGGCAAAAGGGGCCCTTTTTAGTGGCTGCAGAAACCCAAACCGCTGGCCGCGGGCGGCGCGGGCGCACGTTTTATTCGCCGCCACACAGCGGGCTTTATTTCAGCCTGCTGTGCACCCCTACCCTGACGGCAGAAAACGCGACGTTGGTCACTGCCGCTGCCGCGGTGGCGGCGCGGCGCGTGCTGGTACGCCTTGGCGCAGAGGTACAAATTAAATGGGTAAACGACCTGTTTTGCGGGCCCTATAAAATTGCCGGCATTTTAACCGAAGCCGCGACCGATTTTGAAAGCGGGCTCATCAGTTATTTGATCGTGGGCTTTGGCATCAACCTCACCGTGCCGCAGGGTGGGTTTGGGCCGGGCCTTGACGGGGTGGCCGGGGCTGCCTTTTCTGCTTTGCCGCCGCTGGGCCGCGCGGGCATCGCCGCCGCCATTGCCGCCGAATTTTTACCGCTGTTGCAAGGCTTGCCACAGCACACCGATTTTTTGGCCGAATACCGCGCCGCCAGCCTGCTGACCGGGCGCGCAGTGATGGTGACCCCCGCAGTGGGGGCCCCTTACCTTGCAACTGCCGGGCCGGTGGACGATGCCGCACGGTTACCGGTGACCTTGCCGGATGGCACCACCCGCCTGCTGCTGGGCGGAGAAGTGAGCCTGCGGCCAGCTGATTTTTGACTTTACTACAAAAGAGGGGTTTTTATGGAAACTACCCGTACCAAAACAAAAAATATGGTCCTTTCTGCGCTCATCTGCGCGGCAACCGCCATTCTGGCGCAGATCGTGCTGCCCATTGGCCCTGTGCCGTTTAACCTTGCCGTGTTTGGTGCCTACCTTGCCGGCTGCCTGCTGTCGCCGCTGTGGGCGGCTGCCAGCATGACCGTTTACCTGCTGCTGGGCACCTTTGGGGTGCCGGTATTTGCCCAGTTCAGCGCCGGGCCCTCGGTACTGTTTGGCCCGACCGGCGGGTACATCTTTGGTTACATTGCCATTGCCCTTTGCACCGCACTGGCCATAAAAAACACGAGCAACAAACTGTTACTTGGCGGCGCGATGCTGTTGGGCCTTGCGGTGTGCTATACGCTGGGCACCGGCTGGTTTATCGTAGCCACCGGGCGTGGGGTGGCAGAAAGCCTGCTGCTGTGCGTCGTGCCGTTTATTCTGCCGGATATCGCAAAGGGCATCTGCGCTTTCTTGCTTTCTATCGCGCTGAAAAAACGGCTGCGCTAAACAAATTTGCTTTTTCAGCGTATTTTATACTATTTGTAAACCCGCACACCACCCTAGTTTGGGGTAGTGTGCGGGTTTTCTTTTTTTCTTCCTTGCTGTTTTACGCAAAGCACGTTCCCCATTTGCAAAAAATGTTTCGGTTTGGGCTCCTTACTGAAAAAGCCATTTCACGCGGTTGCCCGATATTACGCCGCCGGCAAATAAAGCGGAAAGTGTTGCCACCCTGCCGGGTTTCCCCCCACTGCAGTAAGGGGCTTTACCACCTATGCGCGTTTTGCCCACGGAAATACATTTTGTTGATTTTTGCATCATTTATTACCAATTGTAAAATTAAACAACAAAAAAACAGAGGACAACGGCCCTCTGTTTTTGTTATTCTTTGTTCTATTGTCAGTCCCCAGTAGTCTCTGCCGGGGCCCCCGCCGCACTATCGCTTGTGCCGGTGGAATTCGCCTGCTGCTGCAACTCTTTCGCCAGCTGGTCGTTTTCAGGTACAACCGCCGCCTGTGTATCGCTTTGTGGCGCTTGTGCCTCACTGGCCGGTTTCATGTCGCTCGTCTTCATCGCGGTAAGGTAATACCCGTCGTCCTGCCGGGTAAACACATAGTCGTAATAAAATGCCGGCTCGCCCTGCTCGGTCGAAAGGGTGCCATCCAGAGAAAAACCGGTCGGCGGGGCCACATAGCCCACTGTCACAATTTTTTGCTGCACTTCATTTTTGATCTTGACCACCTTGGGGGTATAGGCGCTGGTGGTACCGGTGATCGGGATAATGTAGCCTTTGCGGTCCTCATCATACACAAATTCCATGCCGCTGGCACTAAAGGTGTGGTGCTCCAGCACATAGTTTTTGCCCATCAGCAGGGCGGCGTTTTTGTCCACGTCCACCACCGGCAAAATCAGTGCACCGCCTTCGTCGCGGTCATATTTGGTAATGTCTTCATTATAAATGGCTTCCCAGATGGCAGCCTGCAACAACATATTCTGGTCGGCCGTTTCAAGGCTGTCAAACGGCACCGGGTCCAGCATGACTACCGGCGCAAGCAGTTTTTCGTACTGCTGCCGCTCTGCGGTGTCATCAAACAGGCCCGCAGTTACCCGCACGCCTGCCATGATAAGCGAAAAGGCACCAAGCACGATCAGTACACTTAGCACGCCGCCCAAAAGCTGCCTGCGGCGGCGGCGGTGCATCCGCTCTTTTTCTTCTCTGGTCTGTCTTTTATAAGCCATTGTGATACCTCTTAAAACCGGCCCGGCTCAGCGGATCTGCCCACTGCCCCGGACAACGTATTTGTAGGTGGTGATCTCCTCCAGGCCCATCGGCCCGCGCGCACCGACCTTTTGGGTAGAAATGCCCATTTCGCAGCCCTGCCCAAACTCTCCACCGTCGGTAAACCGGGTAGAAGCATTGACATAGACCGCCGCCGAATCGACCTCGCGCACAAACTGCTGTGCCGCCGCTTCGTCGGCGGTGACAATGGCATCGGAATGGTGCGTAGAATGCGCGGCAATGTGCGCAATGGCACCGGCAAGGTCGTCAACTACTTTTACCCCAAGGATATAATCTAAAAATTCTGTGTCAAAATCGTGTTCATTTGCAAGTTTGCCTGAAATAATTTTGGCCGCCGCTTCATCCAGCCGCAGTTCTACCTGCTTTTCAGCCAGCTTTTTGGCCGCAAGCGGCAAAAAGGCGGTTGCAATGTCGCGGTGTACGAGGCAAACCTCAGCGGCGTTGCACACGCTGGGCCGGCTGGTTTTGGCGTTGAACAAAATCGAAACCGCCATGTCAAGGTCGGCAGCCTTATCTACATAAATATGGCAGATACCGGTGCCGGTCTCGATGCAGGGCACCGTGGCGTTTTCCACACAGGCGCGGATCAGCCCCGCCCCACCGCGTGGGATCAGCAGGTCCACCTTGCCCTCTGCGGTCATCAGCTCGTTTGCGCTCTCGCGGGTCGTGTCCTCTACCAGGCAAATCACATCCGGGTCAAACCCGGCGGCAGTTGCCCCCGCTTTCAGCGCCGCCACAATGGCGGTGTTGCTTTGAATGGCCTCTTTGCCGCCGCGCAGCACACACACGCTGCCCGCTTTCAGGCACAGGGCCGCGGCATCCGCCGTCACGTTGGGGCGCGACTCGTAAATAATGGCGATAACGCCCATCGGCACCGTGACCTTTTCAATCAGCAGGCCGTTTGGGCGGTGAAGCTGCTTTGCCACGTTGCCCACCGGGTCGGGCAGGGCCGCAACACTTTCGAGCCCCACCGCCATGCCCTCAATACGGGCATCGGTCAGGCGCAGGCGGTCCTGCATCACGTCGCTGATTTTGCCCTGTACCGCAGCAAGGTCTGCGGCGTTGGCCTGTAAAATTTGCTGTTTTTGTGCGCGCAACTGTGCCGCCATTGCCTGTAACAGCGCGTTTTTACTTGCGGTATCGGCATAGGCGATGCTGCGCTTTGCGCTTGCAGCACGTGCCAACAATGCGTCTAAACTCATTCGGGTTTTCTCCCTTCAAAACGGGTCCCCACCGGTTTGCCGTCCATCAAATCATACAGCAGTTCCGGCCGCTGGCCGTTTAAAATGACCATAGGGATGCCCGCGCGGTTTGCAACAAGGCCCGCGCGCAGCTTCGTCTCCATGCCGCCGGTGCCCAGCGTGCTGCCGGCACCCCCTGCCAGTTTAAAAATCTCCGGGGTGATTGCTTCGACCCGCGGGATCAGCTTTGCGTCCGGGTTCTGGTGCGGGTCGCTGTCATACAGCCCGTCAATGTCCGACAAAATGACCAGCAGATCGGCCCGCGCCAATGTTGCCACGATGGCCGACAGGGTATCGTTTTCGCCAATGCCCAGCTCTTCGGTTGCCACGGTGTCGTTTTCGTTAACAATGGGCAGCACCCCGTAATCCATCAGCCGCTGCAACGTGTTTTCAATGTTTTGGCGGCAATGGATGTTTTCAATTTCATAGCTGGTCAACAGCATCTGTGCCACCACGTGGTGGTACTGCTCAAACTCTTTGTCGTAAATGTACATCAGCTCGCACTGGCCCACTGCCGAGGCGGCCTGCTTGCCTGGAACGTCCTGCGGTCGCTGGGGCAGCGAAAGCTTGCCCACCCCCATGCCAATGGCACCGGAGGAGACCATAATGACCTCTACCCCGCTGTTTTTGATGTCCGCGATCACCTTGCACAGCTGCTCGATGCGGCGCAGGTTAAGTTGCCCTGTGCCGTGTGCCAGCGTTGAGGTGCCCACCTTGATGACAATTCGCATACCGTTCCCCCATGCCGTGCCGCGCGCGGCCTGTCATTTTCTGAAAAACGCCTGAATTAAGCTTTATTATAGCATATCTGCCTGGGGAAATCAAAGCATCCAACCTGTGACACCGGGGCCTTTTTTTCAAAACAACAGCCCACACCGGCCGGTGCGGGCTGTTGTTTTGAAAAGTGTAAATTAGACGTCGGTCTTCCACAGGCCATGCAGGTTGCAGTATGCATATGCCGCAACCGCCTTTTCGCCTTCTGCTAGGGCAAACACGGTCTTGGGCTCGCCGCCCGGGGCCAGCTCGTGCCGCTGGCCGCCCTTGTTTGTTTCGAGGTAAATCCACTGAATGTAGTGCTCGGGCAGCATGGGGTGTGCCACTGCGCCAACCTCAACAGTGACATGCTCGCCCATCACATGAATGACCGGCAGGTGCTTTTCGCCCGCAGCCTCGGTGGTGTTGGGTTCCAGGGCCTCCATCGGGTCGCCGCAGCAGATGATCGGTGCGCCGGACGCGTGGATCATCCCCACGAGATTGCCGCAATGATTGCAGCGATAGAATTTAGCAGCCATTTCAAAAACCTCCCATTCAGATCAATTTTGTGGTAGAATCTGATTCTTATTATAGCAGAACAGGTAAAAAAGACAATCCCCCCATTTTGTACGCAGTAGGCGGCCAGTGGGCAATAAAGGGCCGTAGACCGGGCGCTGGTGCGGCTGTGACAAAAAAGGCAGCGGGCCGGTGGCCCGCTGCCTTTGCAGCAATTTTACAGAAATTTCTTTTATTCGCCAGCCTCACGCTCGGCCTGACGCTTTGCCATATCGGCCAGCGCATCCTTGCGCGAAAGGTTGATGCGGCCCTGCTGGTCGATCTCGACGACCTTGACGATCAGCTCGTCGCCCACTGCGACTACATCCTCTACCCGCTCGACCCGTTTGCTGTCCAGCTTCGAGATGTGCACAAGGCCCTCTTTGCCCGGTGCAATTTCAACAAATGCACCAAAGTTCATCAGCCGGGTCACGCGGCCCTTGTAAATGGCACCGACCTCGGGGTCCTCCACAATCATGCGCACAATGCTGACCGCGCGGTTCAGATCGTCGCGGTCAACTGCCGTGATGGAAACGCGGCCGTCCTCTTCCACGTCGATCTTGCAGTTGCATTTGGCGCAGATGTCCTGAATGACCTTGCCGCCCTTGCCGATGACATCACGGATCTTTTCGACGTCGATCATAAAGCTGACCATCTTCGGGGCGTACTGCGAAAGCTGCGCGCGCGGCTCTGCAATGGCTTTCAGCATGATCTCATCCAGAATAAACAGGCGCGCCTTGCGGCATTTTTCAAACGCTTCTTCAATGATATCATAGGTCAGGCCATCAATTTTGATGTCCATTTGAATGGCAGTGATGCCGCGTTTGGTGCCGCCCACCTTAAAGTCCATATCGCCGTGGAAATCCTCGACGCCCTGAATGTCCAGCATCGTCATCCAGCGGTCACCCTCGGTAATCAGCCCGCAGGAGATACCTGCCACCGGTGCCTTGATGGGCACACCGGCATCCATCAGTGCCAACGTAGAGCCGCAGATTGATGCCTGGCTGGTAGACCCGTTGGAGGACAACACCTCGGACACCAAACGAATGGTGTACGGGAACTCGGTCTCGCTGGGCAGCACGGGGATCAGTGCGCGCTCGGCAAGTGCGCCGTGGCCGATCTCGCGGCGGCCGGGGCTGCGGGGCGCACGCGCCTCACCCACCGAATACGGCGGGAAATTGTAGTGGTGGATATAGCGTTTTTCGTCCTCGGTGCTGATGTCGTCCATAATCTGCGCATCGCGCCCGTTTGACAGCGTTGCCACGGTGAGCACTTGGGTCTGCCCGCGGGTAAACATGCCGCTGCCGTGCACGCGGGGCAGAACCCCCACCTCGGCGGCCAGCGGGCGAATTTCGTTGATGCCACGGCCATCCACACGCTTGCCGTCATCCAACAGCCAGCGGCGCACGACGTATTTTTGCATCTTATACATCAGCAGATCCACCGTGGCGGCATCAACTTCGTCCTCAAACTCTGTCGCAATGCGCTCGCGGATTGGGGCAAGGCGGGCATCGCGCACGTTTTTGTCCTCGGTGTCCATAGCCGCCTTAAAGTCGTCCAAATAACCGTTGCGCACCCGCATCAGCAGGTCAAAGTCAAGGTCGGAGATTTCAAAGTTCTTTTTGGGCTTGCCAATCTCGTCCGCCATGGTGTTGATAAACTCGATCATATGTTTGATTTCGACATGCGCAGTTTTGATGGCTTCGAGCATCGTGCCCTCGTCCACTTCGTTTGCGCCCGCCTCGATCATCACGATTTTTTGCTCGGTTGCCGCCACCGTGAGCATCAGGTCACTGACCTTGCGCTGTTCTTCGGTGGGGTTGATGACCAGCTGGCCGTCCACAAGGCCCATGAACACCCCTGCAATGGGGCCACTCCACGGGATGTCGGAGATGGACAGCGCGATCGATGTGCCGATCATGCCGGCAATTTCAGGGCTGCAGTCCTGATCGACACTCATGACCGTCATGACCACCGACACGTCGTTGCGCATTGTTTTGGGGAACAACGGGCGGATGGGCCGGTCGACGACACGGCTGGTCAGAATGGCCTTTTCACCGGGGCGGCCTTCGCGGCGCATAAAGCTGCCGGGGATACGGCCAACGGAGTACAGCTTTTCTTCAAAATCGACACTGAGCGGGAAAAAGTCGATGCCTTCACGCGGCTTTTCACTCATTGTCACGTTGCACAGCACAGCGGTTTCGCCGTACCGTACCATGCAGCTGCCGCTTGACAAGCTGCACATTTTACCGGTCTCCACCACAAACGGGCGCCCGGCAAGCGTGGTCTCGAACACGCGATGGTGCGGGAAGGTTTCGAGACGCGAAGTAAATTCTTCTACCATGGGGGTTGCCTCCTGCTTTTGTGAATTTCGGGTCGAATTTGGGCAACCGGTTTTAGCAATAAACTCGGCGTTTTACACAAAGTGAAACGCCCAGTTTACCGCTAAATGCCGAATGCCTCTATAATCAGGGAAAGGACAGCCGGTAACCGGCTGCCCTTTCTGATTTCTTACTTACGCAGGCCCAATCTTGCGATCAGTGTGCGATAACGCTCAACGTCTTTCTTTTGCAGGTATGCGAGCAAGTTGCGGCGGCGGCCAACCATTTTCAGCAGGCCACGCTTGCTGTGGTGGTCATTCTTGTTCACCTTGGCATGCTCGGTCAAGTGGTTGATGCGCTCGGTCAGCAGTGCGACCTGTACCTCCGGCGACCCGGTGTCAGTCTCGCTGACGCGATACTCTGCGATAATCTCTGATTTTTCTCTCATGATGTTCTCCTTTAAAAATATGATGTGCCGCGAGCCAAGCGAAGGTCGGAGAACCTTTCTCTGAGCCCGGGTAACGGGTGGCTGGCCAATAGCCATACCACACCAGTGTGGATTATTATAGCACAAAGCCATTGTTATGTAAAGTTTTTTCAGCTTTTTGTGCACACGGCAACCACCGGGGGCGGGGTTTCGTTAAAATACCGCTCGGCCGCCGCTGCGGCATCGGCGATATATTGTTTCAGCTCATCCAGTGTGTCAAACTTCAAAATGGGGGCAAAGTACTGCAAAAATTCAAGCCGCACCACTTTGCCGTACAAATCGCCGTCGTACCCCACAAGAAAGCTTTCGCAGGTGATGTCCGTGCCGCCCACCGTGGGCTGCGGGCCAAGCCCGGTTGCCGCCGGGTACCACTTGCCGTCTACCTGTGCCCGCGCAATATAAATGCCGCTGCCGGGCAGCAGCATGCCGGGCTGGTACTTTTGGTTGATGGTGGGGAACCCGAGCCGCGAGCCCAAATGCTTGCCGTGCACCACCTCTGCCTCAATGGCATATGGTGCACCCAGCAGCTCGTTGACCTGCTGCAAGTCGCCTGCAAGCAGCAAATCACGGATGCGGGTGGACGACACCAGCTCGCCCCCCTGCCAGGCCATCGGCACCACAGTCACCGAAATGCCATGCTGCTGGCACAGCCGGGCAAGCATTGGCACATCGCCCTGCCTGCCGCTGCCAAAGGTAAAATTGTCGCCGCAGAACACCGAGGCGGCATTCATTTTATCGATTAGCACCTTTTGTACGTATTCTTCGGGCGAAAACCGGTAAAAATCCTCATAGCAGGGGCAATAATACCAGTCCACCCCCAACGCCGCAATGCGGCGGCGGCGCTCTTCGGGCGAAAGCAGCGCTTTGCCCTTGATCTGGTGGCGCTCGCTCAGCAAAAAGGTAAATACCCCGCTTTGCATCCCGCAGCGCTGCGCCTCCTCAATGGCGGCACACAACACGCGGCGGTGGCCAAGGTGCACACCGTCAAAGTAGCCCAGCGCCACCGCAAGTTTTTGCTTTGGTCTCTCGATCAATTCCTGCATGGTAAAGCCCTTGCCCTCTTTTTCTGTGGTTTTGCCGCTTTGCACCGCGCCTAACGCTCGCAAAACAGCTTTTTGACCCGGATGTAGCCGGCCTGCACTTCGGCAAGGCCCAAAAATGCCGTGTCGTAATACACGCGGTACACACCATCCGGCCGGTGCAGGCGGGTGGGTGCCCCGTGAAACAGACGGTCATACAAAAAGTCGTCGGCATCCAACCGGGTAAGCTGGCCAAACACCTCGTCTACCCCCAGCAGCAGCGCTTCGGCCTCGCCCTGCTCTGCCGCCTTCAAAATGGTTTGCAGCGGGTGCGCCATGGCAAGCGTAAAGTCTCCACTGGCCGTGCGCCGCAGCGCGCTCATCACCGCAATGGTGCCCAGCTTTGCCGCAATGTCCTCTACCAGCACGCGGATATAGGTGCCCTTAGAGCACCTCACCGCCACCCGCCACTCGTTTGGCTGCTCGCCGGGGCCGATGCACGCAATGGTGTCGATCTCGATTGCACGGGGGGTGCGTTCTACCTCGCGCCCCGCGCGTGCCGCTTTATACAGTGGCTGGCCGTTTACCTTGACGGCCGAATACATGGGCGGCAGCTGCATTGACGGGCCAAGAAAGCCCGGCAGCACTGCTTCCAGTGCGGCACGCTCAACATGGCACTCGCGCACCTCGTCGGGTTCGCTCTCCAGATCACCGGTGGGGGTGTGCACCCCAAAGCGCAGCGTGGCCTCATAACTTTTTTTATGGTTTTGTGGCAGGTCCACCGCTTTGACAGCAGTGCCCACAAACAACGGCAGTACCCCGGTGGCCAGTGGGTCCAGCGTGCCGGAATGCCCTATTTTGCGGGTATGCAATGCGCCGCGCAGCTTGGCAATCACATCAAAGCTTGTCCAGCCGATGGGTTTGTCCACCACCAGAATGCCGTTCATATCTGCTTTGCCACTTCTTCCAACACGGCGGCCTTGGCGTTTTCAAGGTTGCCAAAAAACTCGCAACCCGCGGCCCGCACATGGCCGCCGCCCCCCAGTGCTTCGCACACTCTGCTGGCATCGATGCCCTCGGACGTGCGCACGCTGACCTTATAGCTGCCACTTTCCAGCTGGCGCATGGTGATGCCCACCAAAACCCCCTCAATCATGCGGGGGATGCTGGTAATGCCCTCAAGGTCGTTGCTGTCTGCGCCGGTAGAGAGCACATCATCCCAGGTGACATACATCAGCGCACAGCGGTTATCAAAGTAATATTCCAGGTGCGAGAGCGCCACGCGCTCAATAGCAAGGCGGCGCTGGCTTTTGCTTTCAAACAGCAGCTCGTTCAGCTGGATAAAATGCGCGCCAAGCTCCATCAGCTCTGCCGCAATGCGGTGAGTGCGGGGGGTGGTGTTGGCAAATTTAAAGCAGCCGGTATCGGTTGAAATGCCGGTGTACAGGCAATCTGCAATGGTGGGGGTCACCTCGACCCCCATGTGGCAAATGAGCAAATAGATGATCTCGCAGGTCGCCGCGGCATCTGCCTGCAACAGGGTCAGCCCCGCATAACCGGAATTGCTGGGGTGGTGGTCGATACACAAATCGACATGCTGCTGATATTTTGCGGCGGCATCGCCAAACAGCTGCGTGCCTGCCACATCTACTGCGACAATGTACTTTGGCTGCCAGCTTTCGTCGTACAGTTCAATGCCCATGTAGTCGTAACGGCTGGAGATGGAGTCGCTGCAAAACACCGCGACCCGCTTGCCCAGTGCGCGCAAGGCAGCGCCAAGAGCCCCTGCCGAACCCAGCGTGTCGCCATCCGGGTTTTTGTGCGAAAGAAGCAAAATATCATCTTCCTGCACAAGCCGTTTTGCTACCGTTTCAAGGTCAATGTGTTCCGTCATCCTGCAAATCTCCTAAGATCTTGTTGATATGGGCGGCATATGCCGCACCATCGTCTTCAATAAACCGAAACTCGGGGCTTTTGCGGATATGCATCCGCTTTGCAATTTCACTGCGCACATGGCCAGCGGCATGGTTTAGTGCCTTTACCGCCTGCTCCTGGGCATCGTCGCCGCCGCCCAGCACACTGATAAAGACCTTTGCTATGTCCAGGTCATAGGTGACCTCCACCCGGGTGACCGTGATCAGCCCGACTAGACGCGGATCTTTCATCTTGCCAATGATGTCGATGACCTCCCGCTTCATATCCTCTGCGAGACGGCCCATATGATTGGACTGCGCCATATCTCTCTCCTTATTCCGCGGTAAGCGGATCAGTCACGATATTCTTCCATGATAAAGGACTCAAAAATATCGCCTTCATGGATGTCGTTGTATTTTTCAAGGCCAATGCCGCACTCGTAACCGCTGGCAACCTCTTTGACGTCGTCTTTGAAACGGCGCAGGGAGGCGATTTCGTTTTCGGTGATAACAATACCGTCACGCACTAAGCGGATTTTGCTGCCGCGGGTGACCTTGCCGTCCAGAACATAGCAGCCTGCAATGGTGCCGGAGGTCGAAATTTTAAATACGCTGCGCACTTCGATGCGGCCCAGCTCGACCTCACGGATCTTCGGCTCCAGCATGCCCTTCATCGCGTCGGTGACGTCGTTGATGGCGTCATAAATGATGCGATACATGCGAATTTCGACTTCTTCCTGCACGGCGTCCGCTTTGGCAACGGGGTCCGGCCGCACGTTAAAGCCAATGATGATGGCGTTGGATGCGGATGCCAGCATGACGTCACTTTTGGAGATGGCGCCCACACCGGCATGGATGACACGCACGCGCACTTCGTCGTTCGAAATTTTCTCAAGCGACTGCTTGACTGCCTCGGCAGAGCCCTGTACGTCGGCTTTGACGACGATTGGCAGCTCTTTGCGCTCACCCTCTTCGATCTGGCTGAACAGGTTGTCCAGTGTGACTTTCTTGTAGCTGCCCCACTGCTCTTCTTTTTGGCGGATGGCGCGCTGGTCGGCCAGCTCACGGGCAAGGCGCTCGTCCTCTACCGCTTCAAACAAATCGCCGGCGGCAGGCACTTCGGTCAGGCCGGTGATCTCCACCGGGGTAGACGGGCCGGCCTCTTCGATCTGCTCGCCCGCATCGTTGCGCATCACACGCACGCGGCCCACAGCAGTGCCTGCAATGATGCAGTCGCCGCGGCGCAGGGTGCCGTTTTGCACCAAAATGGTCGCCACCGGGCCCTGGCCTTTGTCCAGCCGGGCCTCCACCACCGCGCCCTTGGCACGGCGGTTCGGGTTCGCTTTCAGCTCTTTTACTTCGGCCATCAGGGTGATGCTCTCCAGCAGATCTTCAATACCCATGCCGGTCAACGCCGACACCGGTACACAGATCGTATCGCCGCCCCACTCTTCAGGCACCAGCTCGTACTTCGTAAGCTGCTCCTTAATCACTTCGGGGTTTGCCTGGGGTTTATCCATTTTGTTGATTGCCACGATAATGGTGGTGTTGGCCGCCTTGGCGTGGTTGATTGACTCGATGGTCTGCGGCATGATGCCGTCATCGGCCGCAACCACAAGCACCGCAATATCGGTCAAATCGGCGCCGCGGGCACGCATCGAGGTAAACGCCTCGTGGCCCGGGGTGTCGAGGAAGGTGATTTTTTTGCCGTTCATCTCGATCTGGTACGCGCCGATGGCCTGGGTGATACCGCCGGCTTCGCCTGCGGTCACCTTGGTTTTGCGGATTGCATCCAGAATAGAGGTCTTGCCGTGGTCGACGTGGCCCATGACCACGACCACCGGCGGGCGCTCGACCAGATCTTCCGGCGCATCGACAGCGTCCTCAAACAAACGCTCCTCAATGGTGACATGCACTTCGTGCTGCACCTTTGCGCCAAACTCGTCCGCCACCAACGCGGCGGTATCAAAGTCCACCAAGTCCGACAAGGATGCCATCACGCCAAGGCTCATCAACTTTTTGATAACCTTCGGTGCTGCCTGCTTGAGGCGCAGGGCCAGTTCCGCTACGCCGATCTCGTCCGGCACCATGACTTTCAGCTGTGCCTTACGCGCTTTTTCAAGCTGCAGGCGCTGCAGACGCTCGGTTTCGGTCTCGCGTTTTTTCGACTGCATCGGGCGGCGGTTGTTACGGTTATTGCGGTTGTTGCGGCCCGTAAACTTCTGCTTGCCACCGGGGCCGATCTGCTGGCGGCCATGCTTGTTGTTGTTTGTTGCCTGTGTGGCACCGCGGGTGGGGGCACCGGCAAGCGTTTCGTATTTTTCGTTAAACTTATCCAGGTTAACGTCGCCGCCACGGGTGTCCACCCGCACGGTCACAACTTCACGCTTGGGCTCTTCCGGCTGCGTGGTCTCCTTTTTCTTCGGTGCCTTAAAGTCGATATTGCTGCCACCGGTGCGCTTCAGCTCGACCACCGTACCGTCCGCTTTTTTCAGCGGCTCTGCCGGCACCGGGGCAGGCTTGTCCTGCGGGGCGCTGGCAAGGTAGTCGTCAAAGTTTTTCACTTCGGTCTCTTTGGTGTAATGCTCGAACACGAAGTTCAGTTCTTCTTCGGTCAGCGGGGTCGTATGCTTTTTGCCTTCGCCGAATTTCGAGCCTACCACCTCGATCAGTTCCTTGTTTTGCAGTGCGAGATCTTTTGCGACCTCGCCGGCTTTGTATTTAATTACCATATAAGCAGTACCTCCATCAGTGGTTTGTATTCGGCGAAAGGGCAACATCCTGTCCCTTTGGCCCGGCCGCGTCAATCTGGCGTTGTACCAGCTGCGCAAGGCCCTTGTCTGTCACGGCAAACACGCCGGTCTTCTTTGGCACAATGGCCAGCAGTTGCTGCTGCGTAAGCGGCAGCATTTGCGCATTCATCCCGGCGGCCTCACAAAAGCGCAAAGCCTTTTTGTGGCTGCCGGGGGCAAGGTCGGCGGCAAGCAGCACCGCCCTTGCCTTGCCGTCTTTTGCGCTTTGCGCCACGGCGTCAAACCCCATCACCAACGCGCCAGCCTTGCGGCACAGTGACAGAGCGCTGAGTAATTTATCCATCGGCACTCTCCCCACGCGCCTCAATTTCCTGTGCGAGGCGGACGTAGACCTCATCCGGGATGGCACAGTCGAAGGCTCGCTCCAGCCGCTTTGCCTTTTGCGCTTTGGCAAGGCAGGCGGCTTTGGGGCAAAGGTAGGCCCCGCGGCCTGATTTTTTGCCGGTCAAATCAACGCTGATCTCGCCTTCGGCGCTGCGCACAATGCGCACCAGCTCTTTTTTCGGCTTGCCTTCATTGCAGCCCACACACCGGCGTACCGGTATTTTTTTTGTCACCATCTGTGCATCCCTCCGCTCCGGTGTCTGCCGTTTTTGTTATTCTGCGGTGGCAGGTTCCTGCTTCTCGGCAGATTCTTCTTCTCCATAGTACCCGCTTTCGGGCCGGATATCAATGTTGTAGCCGGTCAACCGGGCGGTCAGCCGGGCGTTTTGGCCCTTGTTGCCGATTGCCAGCGAAAGCTGGTGGTCGGGCACCGTCACGCGGCAGCTTTTGGTTTCACCCTCCAGCAATTCAACATTCACAACGCTGGCAGGGGAAAGCGCCGCCGAGATAAACTCGACGGGGTCATCGCTGTAGTGCACAATGTCGATTTTTTCGCCGCCCAGCTCCTCTACGATATTCGCAACACGCGCGCCGCGCGAGCCAATGCAGGCACCCACGGGGTCCACGTTTTCGTCTTTGCTGTACACGGCCATTTTAGTGCGCATGCCAGCTTCGCGCGCAATGGCTTTGATCTCGACGGTGCCGTCAAAAATTTCGGGCACTTCCATCTCAAACATGCGCTTGACCAGCCCCGGGTGGGTGCGGCTGATCATGATTTTCGGGCCCTTTTCGGTAACAGCGACATCCACCACATAGACCTTGATGCGCTCGCCCTCACGCAGCACTTCGCCGGGCACCTGCTCGTTGTGCGGCAAAATGGCCTCGTTTTTGCCAAGGTCTACCACCACGATACCACGCACGGTGTCAACTTTCAGCACAATGGCCGAAATGATCTCGTGGGCCTTGCTTTGCATTTCGGCGTACATCTGGCTGCGCTCTGCTTCACGCAGGGCCTGCCGGATGACATGCTTTGCCGTCTGTGCAGCGATGCGCCCAAACTCTTTGGGTTTCAGCGGGATTTCAAGCTGGGTACCTAGGCGCGCACTTTTGCGCACCGTCTGCGCCTCTTCCAGCGTGATCTGCAGGCGGGAGTCTTCGACCTCCTCCACCACATCTTTCACGATGGCGACCGCAAATTTGCCGGTAGCCGGCTCGATCATCACACTGACGTTTTCCTCCACATCGTAGCTCTTTTTGACGGCGATGACGATTGCGGCCTTGATTTTCTCAATCAGATACTCCTCGCTGATGCCACGCTCCTTTTCCAACATGGAAAGGGCCTCAAAAAATTCGCTGTTCATGTCTTCTGTTATCCTCCCTGGCCCGCGGCACGGCGGGCTTTATTCTGTCTTTATCCTCTGCGCGGGGTCAAGAAAAAAGGTCTTCGTCATCGCACAGCTTTGCCAGCGCAATCTCCGCCATGGCAACCGTGCGCACACCGCCTGCCGTTTGCAGGCTTACGCCCGTTTCATCGGTGTCAAGTAACGTGCCGGTCAGTTCTTTTTCTCCAGCTTCCGCCGGGCGGTACAGGCGCAGTAACACCTTTTGCCCCTGCATGGCGGCAAAGTGCTCGGGCCGCGCAAGGCGCCGGCCAAGGCCGGGGCTGCCGACCTCAAAGTAATAGCTGCCCTCAATAGGGTCCGCCTCGTCGATCAGCGGGTCCAGCGCGCGGGAGACCTTTTCGCAGTCGGTGGTATCCATCAGGCCGTCTTTATCGATCAGCACCCGCAAAAAATAGTCCGGCCCCTCTTTTTCGTACCGCACATCCCAAAACCGGTAGCCAAGCTGTTCTACTACCGGGCGGGCGATGCCCTCGACGATGGCGACCGTGTTGCCGCCCTTGCCTTTTGCCATTGTACACCTCCGCAGCGTACGGCCCTCGCGCCGCGCGCGAAAACCGCCGTTACAAACAGGAAGCGCGGGCCTCGCGGCCCACGCTCCATGGTTGTCATCTTCTTACTACGATACTATACCATATTTATTTCACAAATGCAAGTGCTTTGCAGCGCCCGCAGCCGGGTTTACCGTTTTTTACCGTGCACCTTGCCGCCGCCTTGCACGGGGCCCCGCTTAGGCCCACACCCCGTTTTCAAAAATGGGCACCGTTTCACCCGCGCGGGTCGTGCCGGTGATGCGCAAATCCTCCGCGCCGATCATCACATCCTCATGCACGACACTGTGGTTCACCCCATGGGCCAGCAGCTCTTGCTGCGTCATATCGCTGCCGCCCTGTATCGTGCCGGGGTAGCCGTCGCCAAAGGCGATGTGGCAGGCGGCGTTTTCGTCAAACAGCGTGTTGTAAAACAGCACGCCGCTGCGGTTAATGGGGCTGGTGGCAGGCACAAGCGCCACTTCGCCAATCGACCGGCTGCCCTCGTCGGTGTCCAGCAGGGTGCGCAGCAACTGCGCGTTTTTTGCGGCGTCGCTGTCCACCACACGCCCGTGCTCAAACCGCACCCAAAAACCCTCAATTAAATTCCCGTTGTACACATACGGCTTTGTGCCATACACAATCCCATCCACCCGGTCTTTGTGCGGCGCGGTAAACACCTCTTCGGTGGGCACGTTGGCAATGAACCGCTGGCCCGCCGGGGTGTGGCTTGCCGCCCCCTCAAACACGGCACCGTCGGCAAGGCCCACCACAAGGTCGGTGCCCTGCGCTGTTTCAAAGTGCAAGGAGGCAAGCTGCAGCGCGTTGAGCATATCACGCTTTTCACTGGTGAGCGCGATGTGTTGCTCCCATGCGGCGACCGGGTCGCCGCCGGTGACACGGCAAACGTCAAAAATCGCACGCCAAAGCTGCTCCACCGCTTCGCCCGGCGCAAGTGTGGGGAACACCTTTTTTGCCCAAGTCTCGGTGGGTACCGCGACGATGCACCACGCCACGCGGTCGTTCATCGTCATGTTGCGCCAGGTTTTCTGTGCGTTTTTCAGCGCCTGGCGCGCGCGGTTGATCTTGCCGCCGTCCAGCCCCAAAAAGGCCTCGGGGTCCTCGCCCAAAATATGCAAGATCGACGTACCACCCGGCCGCTCTACATAATCAAGATAGCTGCGTTCTATCCAAGGCGGCACATCGCACAGTGCCTCCTCACTTGCAAGCTCGTACCGGGCACGGTCGATCTGTTCATCTTTATAGCGCACACTCACATCGCGCGCGCCCGCTTTCAGCGCCTCGCGTGCGCAAAGGCGGGCAAAATCAGCCGCCTCTACCGGCGCCGAGATCATCAGCGTCTGGCCGGGCAGTACCCCTACCCCCACCTGTACGGCAAAACGCGCGTACAGTTCAAGTAACTTCTGGTCCATTGTTTTCGCCTTCTTACCTGATTGATTCTCTGCCGTGTATCCGACAGATGTTTTTTGCAGCGGCACCGGCAGTGCCGTACCTTTTAGTATACACAAAAAAAAGCGGCCCACAACCCCCGCCGGGGGCCGCCGGGCCACCTATGCTTAAAGCAGATATTTAAAAAATAAAGACAGCAGCACGGTAAACAGGCCGCAGATACCAATGGCAAGGCCGCTCATCGCGCCCTCTGCCTCGCCCATCTGCACCGCCGTGCTGGTGCCCGCCGCATGGCTGGAACAACCAATGGCAAGCCCCGTGGCAACCTTGTTGTCGGCCAGGCGAAACAGCTTTGCAAGGGTGGGCCCCAGCACGGCACCCATCGTGCCCGCAATCACGACCGCCACCATCGTGATCTGCGGGATGCCGCCATTCTGCTCGCTGAGGGGCAAGGCAATGGCAGTTGTAACTGATTTTGGCAACAGGCTGGCGAGGATGGCGTTATCCATACAAAACAGCTTTGCCAACAGCCAAACGCTGCCCACACTGCTCAGCGCGCCCACAAGGCATCCGCCCAGCACCGGCAGCAGGTTGCGTTTGAGCAGATCAAAATTATCGTAAATCGACATGCCAATCGACGCGGTGGCGGGGAAAATCAAAAAGCTGATGATGTCGCCACCCTCATTATAATATTCCAGCGGGATGCCCGTCACGGTAAAAAAGCACACTAGCAAAATAAGCGAGATCAGCAGCGGGTTTGCCAGCGGCGTTTTCAGCCGCTTATTCAGCCATACGCCCACCGCATAGGCGGCAATCGAAATAGAGATGCCGAACACCGGGCTCGAAAGTAATTCAGCCATGTTCGTGCCCCCTTTCCAGCCGGCGTTGCAGCCGCATCAGCCCTTTCACCGCCCAGCCGGTGATGGCAAAGGTAAACAGCATTGTCACGGCGCTGATAAATAGAATGCCAAACAGGTTTTGACGAATCAAATCAAAATACTGGATGATGCCGACACTGTACGGCACAAACAAAAACGCCATGTTTTGCGAAAACCAGTCGGCCAAATCTTTGATCTGCTTCTTTTTTAAAATCCCCGTCAGCAGCAGCAAAAACACAAACACCATGGCCAGCACGCTGGCCGGGAACGCAAACGGCAGCAGTTCTACCGCGCCCTGCGCCAAAAAACAAACGGCAAACAAAATGCCCACCTGCCAAAGAACCTTCAAAATCCCCCTCATCCCTTCTGCCTGCCGGGCCCCTGCAACCATGCCGCGCCATGTTTTTGCCATTTTGCCCAGTATTTTTATATTATTCTTGTTATTATAACAAACCGCACTGCCGCTGCCCATTGTGACTTCTGCTAATATTGTTGCAGAAAAAAGGCATACTTTTGCACGCCGCGCCCGTTTTTTAACTTTTTAAGGGCTTTACAGGCCGCAGTTTGTAGTTTTTTTGCAATAACATCCATCTGCTAGGCAGCCCGCCCTTTGCTGCTTTGCATGCCGCCGGGGCACAAAAGGTTGGCGCAACATCCGTCACTCCGAGATTGCAGCCATACGCCTTTACACTCCCGGCAGGCTGCGCCCGTTTGTGCTTTTGCGCAGCACTTGTGTTATTTTTTTGTAAGTGCATTGCAAAACTCAAGTTGTATGATACAATTAAAAAAATAATGAAAGCACAGCAGATGCGGGATGGTGGTATTTTTTGAGCGAACATAAATATGCGCAACTGGCCGACCGGCTGCGCACAGAAATTCAAAACGGCATTTATACCGGCGGGCAGCGGCTGCCCAGCGAAAACGAGCTGGCAAGTACAACCGGGTACAGCCGGCAGACCGTACGGCAGGCGATGGCCCTGCTGGAAAACGAAGGCCTGACCAGCCGCGTACAGGGCAGCGGCACCTATGTGCGCAGTGCCGCCCCACGGCGCGAAGCCACGCATAATATCGCGGTCATCACCACCTACATCGGCGAATACATCTTCCCCGCCATTTTGCACGGCATTGATGATGTACTGTCGAAAAACGGGTACACCCCCCTGCTGAGCGCCACCCACAACCGGGTGGACAACGAGCGGCGTATTTTGACCGAGCTGTTGCAAAAACCGGTGGACGGGCTGATCGTGGAGGGCACTAAAACCGCGCTGCCCAACCCCAATATCGACCTGTATGACCGCTTTGCGGCGCTGGGCATCCCCGTGGTGTTCATCAACGGCTTTTACCCGGACCTCAAAAAGCCGGTGTATGTGGTGGCGGATGACCGCGCAGGTGGGCGCCTTGCCACCGACCTGCTGTTGCGCGGCGGGCACCGCCGTATTGCCGGTTTTTTTAAAAGCGACGATATTCAGGGCCACCGCCGCTATGCGGGCTATGCCGAGACCCTGCGGGAGGCTGGCCTTACGGTAGAGGATGACCACGTGCTGTGGTTTACCACTGAAAACCGCGACAGCCTGCTTGCCGCCGGCACCGGCGCGGCGCTGTCTGGTTGCACCGCCGCGGTGTGCTACAACGACGAGGTAGCCTTGCAGGTCAGCCGTTATTTACAGGACAGCGGCACTGCCGGGCAAGTGGAACTGGTCAGCTTTGACAACAGCACCATCGCATTGCTGTCCTCCCCGCCGTTTTTCTCTCTGTCGAACCCCAAAGAGCAACTGGGCCGCCTTGCCGCCGAAAAAATGCTGGGCATTCTGGCTGGGCACCCACAACAGCCCACCGTGCTGCCCTGGAGCATCGACTAGGCCCGCAAAAGCAATTGTATCGCGGTTTTTGCCGCACAAAGCACCCGTTAATTTGTCATTTTGCCCCCGTCATGGGGGTTTTTTTATGCGTCATGGCTGCTGCCAAGGCACAAACCCGTACCGCCGCCGCACAAGTTTTGGCTGTTTATGCTAAAACTGATGCGGCTTTTTTAGTGATGTTTGCCCTTGTATCACAATGCGTTGGTGCGGTATCATTTGGGTATAAGTTGTACATACAAGTTTTTTGTTTGTTTTGAAATTGTACCTACAAAATTGTTTTTGAGAGGAGCCCGACCGTTATGACCAAGGAAAACGCCGCAGCAGCAATCCGCGAAGGGCGCGCGGTACTCGGCATTGAACTGGGTTCTACCCGCATCAAAGCCGTGTTGATTGGCGAGGACCACCTGCCACTCGCCACCGGCATCTACGACTGGGAAAACCGGTATGAAAATGGAGTGTGGACTTACCACCTTGATGATGTGTGGGCTGGCATTCAGGCAAGCTACCGCATGCTGGCCCAGCGGGTGGAAGAGCAGTATGGCACCCCGCTGACAGCCCTTGCCTCGCTGGGGTTTTCGGCCATGATGCACGGTTATCTGCCATTTGATTCCGCGGGCGGCCAACTGGCTGGGTTTCGCACCTGGCGCAACACGATGACCGAGCCCGCCGCAGCCAAGCTGACGGAACTGCTGGGGTTCAATATCCCCCAGCGGTGGAGCATTGCCCACCTGTATCAGGCCATGCTGAACGGCGAAGAGCATTTGCCCCGCCTTGCGTTTTTAACCACGCTCGCAGGCTATGTGCACTGGCGGCTGACCGGGCGCCGGGTGCTGGGCGTGGGCGAAGCGTCCGGCATGTTCCCCATTGACAGCAACGCCTGTGATTATGATGCCGCCATGGTGACAAAATTTGATGCCGAGGCCGCACGCATGGGCTACACGTTGCGGTTGCGCGACCTGCTGCCGCAGGTGCTGGCTGCGGGCGACGATGCCGGTACGTTAACTGCCGAAGGCGCAAAATTGCTGGACCCCACCGGGCGCCTTAGCGCCGGGATTCCCCTTTGCCCGCCGGAGGGCGACGCGGGCACCGGCATGGTGGCGACGAACAGCATCACCCAGCGCACCGGCAATGTGTCGGCCGGCACTTCTATTTTTGCGATGATCGTGTTGCAAAATCCGCTGTCCCGCGTGTACCCCGAAATCGACATGGTCACCACCCCCACCGGGCGGCCGGTGGCCATGGTGCACTGCAATAACTGCTCGTCGGACATCGACGCGTGGGCCGGGCTACTGCGGCAGTTTGCCGAGGCGCTGGGCTGCCCGTGTAGTATGCCCAAAGCGTTGGATACCCTGTTTTACGCAGCGCTGGAGGGCGAAGCGGACTGCGGCGGTATTTTGTCGTACAACTATTTTTCGGGCGAGCCCGTGACCGGCCTTGCCGCCGGCCGGCCTTTGCTGGTGCGCCGCCCCGATGCCGCATTCAATTTTGCAAACTTTGCCCGCGCACAGCTGTACGGCGCCCTTGCGACCCTGCGCATCGGCATGCAAATTTTGTTGCAGCGCGAGCAGGTGCAAGTAGATTCTCTGCTGGGCCACGGCGGCTTCTTTAAGGCCACCGGGGCGGGCCAGCGCATGCTGGCCACCGCGATGGACACCCCCGTTTCGGTGATGCCCACCTCTGGCGAGGGCGGGCCGTGGGGCATGGCCCTGCTGGCTGCCTTTGCCGCACGGCGCAGTGAGGGCCAAACACTGGAGGATTACCTTGCAACACAGGTGTTTGCACAGCAACAGGTGACGACCGTCGCGCCGCTGCCGCAGGACGTGGCCGGGTTTACCGCTTACCTTGCCGCTTATGAAAAAGGCCTTGCCGCCGAGCGGGCAGCCGTAGAAGCAATTCGCTGACCGCCGGTATCACGCAGTATACAACACACAATAAGGAGTAACGATTATGGCAATGAAAGAGTATGAATTCTGGTTTGTAGTGGGCAGTCAGTTCCTGTATGGGCCGGAAGTTTTAGAAACCGTGGCGGCCCGCGCCGCCGAAATGGCCGACAGCATGAACAAAGCGGGCCACCTGCCCTGCCGCCTTGTTTACAAAGTGACTGCCAAAACCCCGCAAGAGATCAGCGACGTAGTGCGCGAAGCAAACTACGACAACCACTGCGCGGGTATTGTGGTGTGGATGCACACGTTCAGCCCGTCCAAAATGTGGATCGAAGGGCTGGAACTGCTGCAAAAGCCGTATTGCCATTTTGCCACCCAGTACAACCGCACCATCCCGAACGAAGAGATCGACATGGACTTTATGAACCTCAACCAATCTGCACACGGTGACCGCGAGCACGGCTTTATTGCAACGCGGCTGCGATTGCGCCGCAAGATCGTGGCCGGGTACTGGCAGGACGAAGACGTGCAGAATAAGCTGGGCGACTGGATGCGTGCCGCCGTGGGCGCCGCTTTTTCGCGCAGCCTGCGGGTAATGCGGTTTGGCGACAACATGCGCAACGTCGCCGTGACCGAGGGCGACAAGGTAGAAGTGCAAAAGCAGCTAGGCTGGCAGGTGAACACCTGGCCGGTGGGCGAACTTGTCGAAACAATGAACGCCATAACCGACGAAGAAATTGGCGAAAAGATGCGCGAATACGCCGAACAGTATGACTTTGCCACCGACGACCTGCACGCGGTGCGTTACCAGGCGCGGGAAGAAATTGCGATTCGCAAAATGCTGGACCGCGAGGGTTGCAGTGCCTATACCAACACCTTTGAAGACCTGTACGGCATGGAGCAGCTGCCCGGCCTTGCCAGCCAAAACCTGATGGCCCATGGCTACGGCTACGGCGGCGAGGGCGACTGGAAGGTTTCCGCCATGACCGCCATCGTGAAAGCGATGTCCGAGGGTAAAACCGGCGGTACCTCTTTTATGGAGGACTACACCTACAACCTTGAAAAGGGCAAAGAGTATTCGCTGGGTGCCCACATGTTGGAGGTTTGCCCCAGCATCGCCGCCGCAAAACCCCGCATTGAGGTGCACGCGCTGGGCATTGGCGGCAAAAACGACCCCGCCCGTCTGGTGTTTGAGGGCCGCGCCGGCAACGCCATTGTATTGAGCCTGATCGACATGGGTGGCCGCCTGCGGCTGATCTGCCAGGACATCGAGTGTGTCAAACCCATTTTGCCAATGCCCAACCTGCCTGTTGCCCGCGTGATGTGGCGTGCCATGCCCGACCTGCTGACCGGGCTGGAAGCCTGGCTGACCACCGGTGGTGCCCACCACACGGTACTCACCTATGATGTCACCGCCGCGCAGATGGCCGACTGGGCCCGCATGATGGACATTGAGTTTGTGCACATCAACAAAGACACGACCATCGAGGCGCTGGAGCATGATTTGTTCCTGTCCGACCTTGCGTGGAAACTGCGCTAAGGAGGCCCCTATGCTGGAAGCACTGAAACGTGAAGTGTACGAAGCCAACTTGCTGCTGCCCAAGCACAACCTGGTCGTATTCACCTGGGGCAATGTGTCGGGCATTGACCGCACACAGGGGCTGGTAGTCATCAAGCCGTCCGGTGTGGAGTACGACGAAATGACACCGGATGACATGGTAGTCGTAGAGCTGGCGACCGGCAAAAAGGTGGAGGGCGCGCTGAACCCGTCGTCCGACACACCGACCCACCTTGTGCTGTACCGGGCGTTCCCCGAAGTGAGCGGCATTGTGCACACCCACAGCCGTTGGGCCACCATTTACGCACAGGCCGGGCGCGAGATCCCGGCGCTGGGCACCACCCACGGCGATTATTTTTACGGGCCGATCCCCTGCACGCGCAAAATGACCCCGGCCGAAATTGGCGGGGTGCCCGGCCATTACGAAACCGAAACCGGCAACGTACTGGTAGAAACCTTGCAGGGCACCGACCCCATGGCTGTACCCGCCGCGCTGGTACACAGCCACGGCCCGTTTGTTTGGGGCACCAGCCCCCGCAACGCGGTGCACAATGCCGTTGTGCTGGAAGAGCTGGCCTTTATGGCGTGGCACGCACAGCAGCTGGTACCGGGCCTGCCCCCCATGCAGCCCGAGCTGCTGGACAAGCATTACCTGCGCAAGCACGGCAAAGATGCCTACTACGGCCAAGGCCATTAAGTAAAACTCTTTGCGCACTGCCCACTACTTGACTCGCCCCTTTGGCGGACAAAGCAAAAATTGCTTTGCCCGCCAAAGTTATTTTTGGACATCTGTACAAAAAAGTATCAAAACCACCAACTTTACGCCCCATTTATTCCCTTTTTGACCCTATTTTTTACCAATTCCAAATGCTATAATAAAATATAATTTTGTCTTTTGTTCTGTTTGCAAAGGAGGGTCTTGATGTACAGTGTGTTTCTGGTAGAGGATGAAGTCGTGATCCGCGAGGGTATTCGCAAACTGATTGCATGGGAAGAGCACGGTTTCACCTTTGCAGGTGAGGCACCCGACGGCGAGATTGCCTGGCCGCTGATTCAAAAGCAGCGGCCGGATATTGTGATCACCGACATCAAAATGCCGTTTTTAGATGGTCTTGCGCTCAGCCGCCTCATTAAAAAAGAACTGCCGCAGACCACAATTTTAATCCTCAGCGGCTACGACGATTTTTCGTATGCCAAGGAGGCAATTTCTGTCGGGGTCAGCCAATATCTGCTCAAACCACTCTCGCGCAACCAGCTGATTGAGGTGCTAGGCGATATCAAAAAGCAAAAGGACAAAGAGCAGGAACAACAGCGTTACCTTGCACAGTTCACCGATGAGATGCAGGAGTACCTGGCCAGCTCTCGCCGGGGGTTTTTCGATGCGCTGGTCAGCGGGCGGGCCCCGATCCCCGACCTGCTTGAGCGCGCAGAAAAGCTGGGCCTTGACCTTGTGGCAGAACAGTACAACATCGTGCTGTTTCTGGTAGAGGACGTACTGCCTGCCGCCGCGGGCATCGAGCAGGCCGCAGGGGTACAGGACACCTTATACAACAGCTTTGTCAGCGACCCCAAGGTGGCGGTGTTTCGGCTGGGCATTGACATGCTGGTGTTTTTGGTGCGGGCCGACGGCGGCTCTATTGAGCAGGAGACCCAGCGCTGTGCCGACGCGGTAGAGACCCGCTGCGCGCCGCTGGGCAAGGCGGTGCGCTGGTCGGTCGTGATTGGCAAACCGGTCACACGGCTGTCGGCAGTGGCACAGTGTTACCGCCGCACGCGGCAGGCCTTGTTTCAGCTTGGGCCAAACGATGGCGGCCGGTTGCACCGTGTGCCGCAGGGCACACACCCCACCGCCCTGCTGGACTTTGACCCCTCTGAAATGGACGCCGCCCAGATGGACCAGCGCATTGTGGAAAAATTTCTTTCCAGCGGCTTGCCGGAGGAAGTCCCCGCCTTTGTAGACGATTACTTTGAGGCGATCGGAGAGGCATCGGTACAATCCATGATGTTTCGCCAGTATTTTGTGCTGAACATTCAGTTCACCGTCAGTGCTTTTTTAAAGCGGCTCGGCTGCGAGCCACCTGCCATTTTAAAAGAAAACACCCTGTACGACGCACTGGCTTCGGTAGAGGGCGCACGCAGCTATACCAAAAATTTGCTGGGCAGCGCCCTTGCGCTGCGCGACCAGGTGGTGAACAGCCGTTATACCAGCATGCTGCAAAAAACAGTGGCCTACCTGAAACAGCAATATGCGCAGCCCGACATCAGCCTCAATACCGTCGCCGGGGTGGCCGGCATGAGCCCCAGCCATTTCAGCACGGTATTCAGCCAGCAGATGGGCCAGACCTTTGTGGAATACCTCACCTCCCTGCGCATGGAACAAGCGCGCAGCCTGTTGCGCTGTACCGACAAAAGCAGCGGTGATATTGCATTGGAGGTGGGTTATAATGACCCTCACTATTTCAGCTTTTTATTTAAAAAGGTAAATGGGTGCTCCCCGCGCGACTACCGTATGGGGAGGAAAAGCGGATGAGCCGGCCCAAAATGAACAGCCCTCTTACGGCAGCGCGCACCCTGTGGCGCCGTTTGCGCGCCAGCACCACACTCAACCGCCAGCTGCGGGTGTTGCTGGTGGGGGTGGTGTTGCCGTTTGTCCTCATGATCACGTTCGTCCTCTCGATGCTGGGGTCATTCAACCAGCAATATGCTGTCACCCTGCAAAATGTGTCGGTAGCCAGTGACTTTAACTTTGATTTCAAAGATAAGCTGGATCTTGACATGTACTACTTTGTAGTGGGCAGCAGCAACATCGACCATCTGCCCATTGAAGAGGTGACCTACGCCCAGCAGATCATTTCGCGCCTCAACGAGACCACCGTGCAAAAAGAAAATAAATGGCGTATCAAAAGCATGCTGCGGCTGTGCACCCGGCTGTCGGAGTGCATGGTGGATATTCAAAATACCAAAAGCTATGATTCGCGCATTGAACAGCTGGAACACAACATCTACATCATCACCGACCTGATTGAGACCTACATGCACGACTACATTTACGACGAGGTGCGCGAGCTGAGTGCCCTGCAACAAAACATCAGCCAGCGCGTCGGTCTCACCCTTTCTGTCACTGCCGGCATCAGCTTTGTGCTGGTCATGTTTACGCTGTGGTATTCGATGCGGCTGACCAAAAGTATCACCGAACCGGTGCGCCAGCTTTGCGAAAAGGCCGAGCGGCTGGGCGAAGGCGACTTCACCGTGGTGCCCATCCGTACCAACAACATTGAAATGCAGACCCTGGACGAAGGCTTTAACGAGATGATTGGCCGGGTAAACAGCCTGCTGGAGCATGTGCGGGACGACCAAAACGCGTTGCGCCGCGCCGAGCTGGAACTGTTGCAGGCGCAAATCAACCCGCATTTTTTATACAACACCTTCGATTCGATCATCTGGCTGGCCGAAGCGGGCAAAAACCGTGAAGTGGTCGAAATGACCACCAACCTGTCGGTATTCTTTCGCAACTCGCTCAGTAAGGGGCGCGACATCATCACACTGGCAGCCGAAAAGCAACAGGTCGAAAGCTACCTTAAAATTCAAAAGGTGCGCTACCGCGATATTCTGCAATACCACATCGACATCCCAAAAGGGCTGCTGGATTACACGCTGCCCAAGCTCACGTTGCAACCGCTGGTGGAAAACGCACTGTACCACGGCATCAAAAACCGTCGCGGCATGGGCATCATCACCATCACCGCGCACGAAGAGGGCGACGATATTCTGCTTGCGGTGCAGGACAACGGCGCGGGCATGTCCGCAGAACAGTTGGCCGCTTTGCGCGCAGGGGTGTATGAGGACCGGCACACCGGCCTTGGCCTTGTGAATGTGCACAAGCGCATTCGGCTGTATTGCGGCGAAGCGTACGGGCTTTCATTTGACAGTGAAAGCGAGAAAGGCTCCTGCGTGACGGTGCGCATCCCAAAACAAACTCAACTTTCCCAGTAAAAAAATCAACTTTGATACAACTATGATACAATTACTTAAAAAATTAGAAACATGTACGAAAGATTCCTCATGGAGTTTGCCCGCACTATTTTCTATAATAAAAGCTGTCAAAGGGCGGTACCTTACCGCCGATTCAGAAAATAGGAGGAAATGCAACATGAAAAAGGTTCTTTCACTTTTGCTCGCGGCAGCACTGGCAATTAGCCTGGCAGCCTGTGGCGGCGCAGCAAGCAGCACCCCCGCGGCAAGCAGCGCAGCACCTGCAGCTTCCACCGCATCCACCACTGGTGGCAACGACTTAATCGTTGTCGGGTTCTCTCAGGTTGGCGCCGAAAGCGATTGGCGCACAGCAAACACTGAGAGCATGAAGAGCACATTTACCGAGGCCAATGGCTACAAACTGATTTTTGACGACGCACAGCAGAAACAAGAAAATCAGATTACCGCCATCCGCAACTTCATTCAGCAGGAGGTCGACTACATCGTACTGGCCCCTGTTACCGAGACCGGTTGGGACACCGTATTGCAAGAAGCCAAAGATGCCGGCATCCCCGTCATCATCGTAGACCGTATGATCGACGTTTCGGATGACAGCCTCTTCACTGCTTGGGTCGGTTCTGACTTCCGCGCTGAGGGCGACAAAGCCGTTGCGTGGATGGAAGAGAAATTTGCCGGTGTTGATCAGCTGAACATCGTGCACATTCAGGGCACCATTGGCTCGTCCGCACAGATCGGCCGTACCGATGGCTTGACCGCTGGTGTAGAAAAGAACAGCAACTGGAAGATCATTGCCCAGCAGACCGGCGAATTTACGCAGGCCAAAGGGCAGGAAGTCATGGAGAGCGTGCTGAAACAGTATGACGACATCGACGTAGTCTACTGCGAGAACGACAACGAAGCCTTCGGCGCTATCGATGCTATCGAGGCTGCCGGCAAAACTTACGGTGTCAACGGCGACATCACCGTCATTTCGTTCGACGCCACCCATGCAGGCCTGACTGATACTCTGGCTGGCAAGATCAACTTCAACGTAGAATGCAACCCGCTGCACGGCCCGCGTGTAGAGAAGATCATTCAGCAGCTCGAAAAAGGTGAGACCCCGGATAAACTAGCTTATGTAGATGAAGCAACGTTTGACGCCACCACGATCACACAGGCTATCGTTGACGCGCGCGCCTACTAAGTTTCGGTAAATCCCCCGTTTCCTTTGGTCTTTACAAGATAACCAAAAAGTCGGCGCGGTGCAGCTTATGTGGGTCGGTTGGCCCCCGGCGCACCGCGCCCTCTCTTTGCAACGCATGCAGCGTTTGGCGCTGCACCCTTACAATTGAAGCAGGTGAGACAAACATGGAAAATAAAATTGTCCTGTCCATGCAGGGGGTCTGTAAGGCTTTCCCCGGCGTGCGGGCCTTACAGGACGTCAGCTTTACCCTGCGCCACGGCGAAATACATGCCCTGATGGGAGAAAACGGCGCGGGCAAATCCACGTTGATCAAGGTACTGACCGGGGTCTACGAAATGGACGAGGGAGAAATCCTGCTGGATGGCCACCCAGTCTCGATCCATTCGCCTCAGCAGGCACAGACTTTGGGCATCAGCACCGTGTACCAGGAGATTACACTGTGCCCTAACCTCACGGTGGCCGAAAACCTGTTCATTGGCCGCGAGCCGCGGCGTGCGGGTTTCATCGATTGGCAAACGATGAACCGCAAATCCGACGAATTGCTTGAAAAGCTGGATATTCACATTCAGCCCACCCAGCAACTGGACACCTGCTCGATCGCACTGCAACAAATGATTGCCATTGCCCGTGCAGTTGACATGCAATGCCAGGTGCTGATTTTGGACGAACCCACTTCGTCGCTGGACGACGACGAGGTCGCCAAGCTGTTTGACCTGATGCGCCGGCTAAAAGAACAGGGTGTTGGTATCATCTTTGTCACCCATTTCTTAGAGCAGGTGTATGAAGTGAGCGACCGCATTACCGTGCTGCGCGGCGGCGAGCTGGTGGGTGAATACAACACCGCCGAACTGCCCCGTTTGCAACTGGTAGCCAAAATGATGGGTAAGGACTTTGACGACCTTGCCGAAATTAAAAGCACCCGCACCGGCAACCCGGACACCGGGCTGACCCCGGTGATTGAAGCAACAGGGGTGGGCCACCGCGGCACCGTAAAGCCCTATGACCTTGAGGTGCACAAAGGTGAAGTGATTGGGCTGACCGGCCTTTTGGGCTCTGGCCGCAGCGAGCTGGTGCGCACACTGTATGGGGCCGACAAGGCCGATACCGGCACGTTGAAGATCGGCGGTAAGCAAATCAAGGTCAACACCCCACTGGACGCAATGAAGCACGGCCTTGCCTACCTGCCAGAGGACCGCAAGAATGACGGCATCATTGCCGACTTGTCGGTGCGCGAAAACATCATCCTTGCTTTGCAGGCAAAACGCGGCATGTTTAAACCAATGAGCCGCCGCGAGATGGAAGAGTTTGCCGACAAATACATCGACCTGCTGCAAATCAAAACCGCCAGCCGGGAGACGCCGATCAAAAGCCTGTCCGGCGGCAACCAGCAAAAGGTCATCATTGCCCGCTGGCTGCTGACGAACCCCGACTTTTTGATTTTGGACGAACCCACCCGCGGCATTGACATTGGCACGAAGACCGAAATTCAAAAACTGGTGCTGCGCCTTGCCGACCAAGGCATGAGCGTTGCGTTCATCTCGTCTGAAATTGAAGAGATGCTGCGCACCTGCTCTCGCATGGTCGTCATGCGCGACGGGCGCAAAGTGGGCGAGCTTTCGGGGGACGATTTGACGCAGGAACGCATCATGAAAACCATTGCAGGAGGTGAAAAGGCCCATGCCTGAAGCAAAAATCACTCCGCCGGGGCAAAAAAAACCTCTGTGGCTGCGCATCGTGGGGCATCGCCTGTTTTTGCCTTTGCTCTGCCTTGTCATCGTGTTGCTGTCCAACCTGATTAAAACACCCGATTTTTTTGCGATCACGATACAAAACGGCATGCTGCGCGGCTACGTCATCGACGTTGTCAACCGCGCGTCCGAGCTGGTCATCCTCGCCATCGGCATGACACTGGTCACCGCCGCTTCCGGTGGGCAGGACATCAGTGTGGGCGCCGTCATGGCGGTATCTGCCGCAGTGATCTGTCAGGTTTTGTCCGGCGGCGAAGTGTCTGTCACCACATTCAGCAACCCGCTTATTTTGGCCATCCTGGCGGCCCTGCTGGCCTCTGCTTTGTGCGGTGCCTTTAACGGGTTTTTGGTTGCCAAAATGCACATTCAGCCCATGGTCGCGACCCTGATTTTGTACACGGCCGGGCGCGGGATCGCCCAGCTGGTCACCAACGGGCAGATCACCTATGTGCGGGTGGACGCCTACAAAATGTGGGGCAGTGCACTGCCGAACTTGCTGTTTCCCGTGCCGGTATTCTTCGCCATTGCCGTGGTGCTCATCGTTAGCCTTGTAATCAAAAAGACGGCACTGGGCCTGTACATTGAAAGCGTTGGCATCAACGGCAACGCCTCGCGCCTTGTGGGGCTAAACGGCACTAAAATCAAGTGGATCACCTACATCATTTGCGGCATTTTGGCAGGCATTGCCGGGTTTGTATCATCGGCCCGCATTTATTCTGCCGATGCCAACAACATTGGCCTGAACCTTGAAATGGACGCCATTCTGGCGGTTGCGCTGGGCGGCAACATTTTAGGGGGCGGCAAATTTAGCCTCGCGGGCTCGGTTATCGGCGCTTACACCATTCAGGCGCTCACGACCACGCTGTACGCCATGAACGTGTCGTCCGACCAGCTGCCGGTATACAAGGCCATTGTCGTCATCATCATTGTGGTACTGCAAAGCCCCCGTGCACAAAAGCTGATCGCCACCCGGCGGCTGCACCATGCCGCTAACCGGCTGGCACGCCAAAAGGAGGGGACGAACGCATGAAAACACTCAAACGCCCCCGCAGCCTTACCGCCACCGGTTTTCTGCTAATCGTCACCATTGGCCTGTTTGTGCTGATGTACGCTGCCGGTATGGTTATTTTTTCAGGGCAGGGTTTTGCCAAGCCCCAAATGTTCTTGAACCTTTTCATCTCCAATGCGGGCCTAATTGTGATCTCCTGCGGCATGACACTGGTCATGATCACCGGCGGTATTGATATTTCGGTCGGCTCGGTCACCGCATTAGTGTGCATGGTCGTCGCCTATCAAATGGAGCGCAACGGCGCCAGCGCGTTTACCGCTATTTTGTTTGCGCTGGGCATTGGCCTCGCCTTTGGTATCGTACAGGGCTATTTGGTCGCTTATCTTGACATTCAGCCGTTTATTGTGTCATTGGCCGGGCTGTTTTTTGGCCGCGGCATGACGGCCATTGTCAGCACAGACATGATCTCGATCAAAAACGCGACGTTTCTTGCGTGGGCAAAATATCAAATTTACCTGCCCGTTGGCAGCACCAACAAAAAAGGCATTTATCAGCCCGCCTACATCTACCCCACCGTCATTGTGGCACTGCTGATCGTGCTATTCACCTTTGTTCTGCTGCGGTATACCAAATTTGGCCGCAAGCTGTACGCCATTGGCGGCAACCAGCAAAGCGCGCTGATGATGGGCCTAAATGTGCGGCGCACAAAATTTGAAGCATATGTGCTGGATGGTTTTCTGGCTGGGCTGGGCGGCTTTTTGTTCGCGCTCAACAGCTGTGCCGGGTTTGTAGAGCAGGCCAAGGGCCTTGAAATGGACGCCATTTCCTCCTCTGTCATCGGCGGCACCTTGCTTTCCGGCGGCGTGGGCAACCCCATCGGCACCCTGTTTGGCGTGCTGATCAAGGGCACTATTTCCAGCCTCATCACCACGCAGGGCACATTGTCCAGCTGGTGGGTGCGCATTGCTCTCAGTGCTTTGCTGTGCTTCTTCATCGTACTGCAAAGCATCATTACTTCTCGCAAGCAAAAGCAGCGTTAACACTCTCCTTCCCTCGCCTGCCTCCTCCCTGATGCATGCCGGGGTTTTGTCAGCGCTGTTTTTCCCTGCCCCACCGCACCGCCACCCGGTCCACCTTCGCCGGGTGTGGTGCGGTTTTTTGATGCCTGCTTTTCGGCAAAAAGAAGGCGACCCCGGTTGGGGTCGCCTTCTTTTTTTGTACCTTTATGCGGGCAAGTGCTTAATATACCATTTTTTGTTCAATGTATGCCACAAGTTCGCTGATGGCAATGCGCTCTTGCTGCATCGTGTCGCGGTCGCGCACCGTCACGCAGCCGTCATTTTCCGACTCAAAGTCATAGGTCACGCACAGCGGGGTGCCAATCTCGTCCTGACGGCGGTACCGCTTGCCAATCGAACCGGCATCGTCATAATCCGCCATAAAGTGCTTTTGCAGGCCGGCGTACACTTCGCTCGCCTTGTCGTTCAGTTTTTTGGAAAGCGGCAGCACGCATACCTTGTAAGGGGCCAGTGCCGGGTGCAGCCGCAGCACGACGCGGGTGTCGTTCTTTTCGGCATCTACCACCTCTTCGTCGTAGGCTTCCACCAAAAACGCCAGCGCCACACGGTCGGCACCCAGTGACGGTTCTACCACATAGGGCACATAGTGCTCGTTCGTCTCGGGGTCAAAATAATCCTGCGTTTTGCCAGAAGCCTCGTTGTGGCGGCCCAAATCGTAATCGGTGCGGTCTGCAATGCCCCACAATTCGCCCCAGCCAAACGGGAAGCGATATTCAATATCGGTCGTCGCCTTAGAATAGAACGAAAGCTCCTCTTTTTCATGGTCGCGCAGGCGCATGTTCTCTTCTTTCATGCCAAGGCCAACCAAAAAGTTTTTGCAGTAATCTTTCCAGTAGTAAAACCAGTCAAGGTCGGTATCCGGCTTGCAGAAAAACTCCATCTCCATCTGCTCAAATTCGCGCGTGCGGAACGTGAAGTTGCCCGGAGTGATCTCGTTGCGGAACGACTTGCCCACCTGGCAAACGCCAAACGGCAGCTTGCGGCGGGTAGCGCGCTGAATGTTGGCAAAGTTTACAAAAATGCCCTGTGCGGTTTCGGGGCGCAGGTAAATTTCCGCCTTGGCGTCCTCGGTCACGCCCTGAAAAGTTTTAAACATCAAGTTAAACTTGCGAATATCGGTAAAGTTGGCGCTGCCGCAGTTGGGGCACACAAGATTATGCTCGCGGATATACGCCGACATCTCTTCAAAGCTCATGCCGTTGGCGTCGCCGCCCGCGTCTTCGATCAGCTTGTCGGCGCGGTGGCGGGTCTTGCAGTCTTTGCAGTCCATCAGCGGGTCAGAAAAACCGCCCACGTGGCCACTGGCCACCCACACCTGCGGGTTCATTAAAATGGCAGAGTCCAGCCCGACATTGTGCGGCGACTCCTGCACAAACTTTTTCCACCACGCGCGTTTCACGTTGTTTTTAAACTCGACGCCCAGGGGGCCGTAGTCCCACGTGTTGGAAAGGCCGCCATAGATCTCACTGCCGGAAAAAACAAACCCCCTGTTTTTGCAAAGGGCAATCACTTTGTCCATCGTCTTCTCGGTGTTATTCATCTTGTCCTGTTTCCTCCCATATCCTACGTCGGCGCGCACTGCGCCCCACTTTAGTCGTTCTTTTATTGTAAGGCAGCCCCGCGGTGAAGTCAAGGTACAAGGTTGACATTTACCCTTAGAATGATTTATAATTTGATAGTTACCGTCGCAGGTGCAAAAATTGTTTTGCGCCGGCAGACAAAATACAAATTTCCGGGTGTGGCGCAGTTGGTAGCGCGGGTGGTTTGGGACCATCAGGCCGCAGGTTCGAACCCTGTCACTCGGACCATGCGGAGTGTCCTTATAGGATCTGAGTATCTTATTAAGGACACTCCGCTTTATTATCCGGCTTTTGCTTGGGAGTAGCTTAATGCTACTCCTTTTCTTGTTTTTAGGCGTACATCCGTTTCCGGAATACCCCCACGCTCCGGCACGGTAAAGGCCCCGATGCAGTTATAATAAATGGTAATCTGCTGAATGGTCTGCGCTCCGACCTTTTCGGCGTGATATACGTCGATGTGATCGATCAACTCCGCCACCATCCGCTGTGAAAGCTCCCGTGCGTCGGTGTACCGGCGAATGGTTTCCAAGAAATTGTCGGCGGTCAGGAGCTGCCCGCCCGTTTTCCGCAGTTCCGATTTGAGCGCCTTGACTTTGGCGGCATTCTCTCCCTGCTCCTGTTCGTACTTTTTGGACATTTTGGCAAACCGCTCGTCGTTGACCTTCCCGGATACGTTATCCTCGTACAGCCGTTCAAAAAGCGTGTCCAGTTCCTTATCCCGCGCCAGCAGGCCGTCAAGCTCCTTTTGCCGCAGCGACCGTTCACATGCCGCCGTTTTCGCCGAGTGTCCGATGATCTCTTTCACGAAATCATCCTCATACTCGTCGGCGAACTGTGTGAGACGGCGTATTTCCTGCAATACTACCTGTTCCAAGAACTCCAGACGAATGTAATGGGTGGATGTGCATTTTCTATATCCGGTGTTATGGTTGCAGCAGCTAAAAAATTTGATGTCATGGTTCCCCTGATTGAAGTGATAGTTGAGATTGCCACCACATTCGGGGCATTTCAGCAAACCGGAAAAGATGCTCCGTTCGCCGCTGACCGTCGGCTTTTTCCGGCGGGTGCCACAGCGTAAGCTCTGAACCTTCTCCCATGTTTCCCGGTCAATGACGGCTTCGTTGGCATTGAGAAACGCAACACGGTTTTCCTCGTCGTTGGCAATACGCTTTTTCATCTTGTACGACTTGGAATATGTCTTGAAGTTAATCACGTCACCGCAATACTCCTGCAAGGTTAGAATTTTCCTGATGGTGGTATGCCCCCATTGCGTGGGCGAAACAGAGTTTTTTGTCCCTCCGCGATTGATTCCTATGCTTTGCCAATAGGACGTTGGATTGAGAACGCCGTCCCGTGCCAGCACGGCGGCGGTTTCGGAAAGCCCATATCCGTCAAGCGCCATCTGATAGATACGGCGAACGACAACGGCTGCTTCCTCGTCCACAATCCAGCGTTTCACATTGTCCGGGTCTTTCCTATACCCATAGGGTGGAGGCGAAAGTGGAACGCCGGAATTGCCTTTGAGCTTATTGACGATGCGGCGCTTTTTTGAAATATCCTTTGCGTACCACTCGTTCATAATATTGCGGAACGGGGTAAATTCGTTGTCGCCCTCGTCGCTGTCCACACCGTCCGAAACGGCAATCAGCCGTACATCGTGGGCAGGAAAAAATTCTTCGGTATAGTAGCCGACTTTCAGATAATCACGCCCGAGACGGGAAAGGTCTTTTACAAGGACAGCCGAGATATAGCCCGCTTCAATCGCTTTTATCATCTGCTGAAAGCCGGGACGGTCAAGGGTCGTTCCGCTTATCCCGTCATCAACAAAAACCTGAATATCCTCGTATCCTTTTTCATTTGCTACTTTTTTTAGGATAGCTTTTTGATTGGTAATGCTGTTGGATTCGCAATCAAGATTATCGTCGCGGCTTAAACGGCAGTACAGAGCGGCGGTATTTATCACGCGTTTTTTATTGTTTGACTGTTTCAAGACAGCCTCCTTTCCGGCAGTCAAACAAGCAGTATTTACATTTATAGTATACTGCTTCCGCCCGCCCGTGTTAAGGATGTCGAAGCCGCACAAACCTGTTCCGTATCGGCTTTCATGAGCTTTAACAGAATTGCCGCGATTGTTTCACCCCGGTCTTTATATACCGGCGTCACAACAAAGTTGATTTCATCGACCTGATAGGTATATCGCTCTGTAACTGATTCTTCCGGCATATTGTCTCCTTCCCTGAACTATGTGAATTTTTCGAGCCTCCGTGTCCCATGGGGAAACACCAAAGGGCAGCACCGGCTATGGTGCTGCCCTCTAATCTTGCTCCACACTTCGGGCCAAGTTGGCCCGAAGTCAGAAAATAAAACTCCGTTCATCAACAGAGGGAGCAAGCCGCGCCGTAAGTTTTGACCCGTCACAAGACAGTAAGACACAGCACGGCGCTCCTGATACTGTAACTGCAAACAGATAACCCGGACGGGCGGTGACTTGTCCACCCCATAGGAATTTCACCTCTCCCCATTCTGATGGCGAGGCGTCCTCATTGCCTGCGACGGCTCACGGCCTAAAACGGCCGCTTCAACGCTCGGGCTGTGACGGAACGCAAGTATCAAGGTTTGTGTGCTTTATCCGGCGGAGCCAGCCCCGGCCCGCTTGCGGCATGGGCCTTGTCGCTCTCTCCATCCTTTTGTAATGGAGGTCATGGCGGGCCTGTCACTCGGCACACGTACCCTTCGTATCCGGGTATCTTTTTATTCAGCTTTCAAAGTACAAACGAGGAAAAAGTATCCTCTACTTATTAGGACGGAAAAAGGCGTTTTGCGGCCCCCTTTTGAAACAATTTTGCAAAAAAATATCCCGCAGCTTTTTGAACTGCGGGAGCACTTTTTCATATCTGAAATTTATTCAATTTCGGTCGGTGGGTTAGGAAACGGCCCCGCCAAACGACGGGGCCGCCCGGGAATTCCGTTATTCGGTGAGATACTTTTGCAGTTGGATTAAGGCACGTTTAATGGAACGGCCTACAGTGCCGCGATCAACACCTTCCAATTCAGCAATCTGCCGGTGCGTTAGGTTGTCCACAAAATGCAAAAGCAGCCTCCGGCGCTGTGCTTCGGAAAGCCTACTGACAGCCGCATAAAGCTGCCGGTAACTTTCCATCCTAATTACGAGATCGGCGGCGTCCGCCTGTGAATTGTTCATAGCCGTGTCGGTCAAACCGTCTATGAAATCCGTATAATCAAGATACCGCCTGTCTTGCCGCCTTTGGGATTGAATTTGCCGGGTGGATTGTTCCAGCAGTTCCTTGACCGGAGTTGAAACCTCAACACAAATTTCACTCCCATTGGCGGTCTTATATTTTATCGTTACTATTGGCTGGGGGTGCGGACAAAAAACTGGACTGCTTACGTCATGGCAGGAGGTAGCTATGTATTCAGAGGAACAATATTGCACCGCACTTGGATTATATGACAAGTGCGGTTCCGTCACCAAAGTAATTACACAACTTGGATATCCGGTTAGGCGGCAAACACTGTATAATTGGATTGCGCGCCGAAAACATCTTCCGTCCGGTCATTCTACTTTTCGTGGCATCAATACAGCAGAGCATCCAAGACATCCTGCACTGGGAGTGAAATTAGATGCCATTCGCCGTTGCTTTGAGCTTGGAGAGAATGTACAATTCGTATCAGATGAGATTGGCTATAGCAAAGCCAGCATCTATCTGTGGAGAAGAAAGTACATTCAGAAAGGGCGTGCCGCGCTAATGGAGCCACCAAAGGAAAGAAAACGAGGCCCACTCAGTGAAGGGGAGCCGGCTGCCAATGAGCAAATTTCTCAACTCAAAGAACAAGTTTCAACTATGCAGTTGGAAATCGATATTTTAAAGGAGACTCTCGATGTATTAAAAAAAGACCCAGGCGTCGACCGGAGCACCCTGAAGAATAGGGAGAAGGCAGCAATTATCGACGCCTTAAAGAATAAATATCCGCTGCCAACATTGCTCAAAGCGCTGTGCTATGCTCGCAGTAGCTATTTTTATCGAAAGAAAGCCAACAAACAAAGCGATCGGTATTCCGAAGCCAAAAAACAAATCCGAGCAATTTTCGAGGAAAATTACTTGTGTTATGGGTATCGCAGAATATATTTGGCACTTAAGAAAAGCGGTGTTCGCCTATCCGAGAAGGTGATTCGTCGGCTTATGAAAGAGGAGCATTTACATCCACGAGTCACCAAAAAGCGAGCATACAGCTCGTATCAAGGCGAAATTACACCAGCAGTTCCCAATGTAATCCAGCGAAAATTCCATGCCAATCGCCCCAATGAAAAGTGGCTTACCGACATCACGGAGTTTTCTATTCCTGCGGGGAAAGTTTATCTTTCTCCCATGATTGACTGCTTTGATGGAATGCCTGTTTCGTGGCGTATTAGCGCGTCTCCTAATGGAGAATTGGTCAACGGCATGTTGGAGGATGCTATCATCGTACTTAGCGCCGGAGAAAAGCCCATCATCCACACAGATCGAGGTTGTCATTACCGCTGGCCGGGTTGGATTCAGCGAATGGATCAGACACAGCTTCGGCGCTCTATGTCGAGGAAGGGATGCTCACCAGACAACTCTGCTTGTGAGGGATTTTTTGGTCGCATGAAAAATGAGATGTTCTACGGTCGTTCATGGGTGGATATTTCCATTGAAGAATTCACACAGCTCATTGAGGACTACATGGTTTGGTATCGAGAAAAGCGAATCAAGCATTCCCTTGGCGGGATGAGCCCACTGGAGTATCGGCAAAATTTAGGACTGTCTGCTTAGTCCAAGATTTTGTCCGCACCCCCGCTTGTCCATTATTTTTCCTCCATTCATCAAGTTTGCGGATTGCTCCGCAGGATCTACGGTCTGATGAATGGAGAGGGCGGGGAACGACAGCCGGGGTCGCTATGCTTTGGCGGGCCTGCCCGTACTTCGGGCCAACTTGGCCCGAAGTACAAAAAAACACCAATCCGAGAAATTACTCGAATGGTGTCGAATGAAAAAAGGACGCAGTAGCCGTATGTGCTTTTTGAAACTCTTTTTTGAAATTTTTGAAGAAGTGGAGCGTCAGCTAAGCCAAACCGTTACAACAAAGCAACGGTTCCTCCATAACAGACAATAGCGACTTTAAATTCATATGGTTCCTCCGCTTTAGCCGCCATCACTGTTAAGTCGAAGAAAACTGCACTTTCCACAATATTGGCACAGAAAACGGCGGCCTTGAAATTCTTCAAAACCGCCGTTTTTCTATGTATGCGACACACACTAAACAACGGTTTTATATTCGTTGTTAAGAATGTCAGTATCGCATAGCTGAAAAAGTTATCATAAAGAATGAGCCGATAACAGTGATTTTCTCACATGTTATCGGCTCTGCGTCTTAGCGTCTGGCTCTTTGATAACTGACATATTCATTTTTTTTACATTGATGATTGTTTCTTTTTTGCATTTCGGACAAAAGAGAGGGAAGTTCTCAAGTATTGTATCTTCTCGTATTTTAATGCGTGTCTTACTTTGGCAAACAGGGCATAAGAGCCATTCGGTCGGTTCCACTAAATCACCCCCATTTAATCTACTTATTGATTTTTTTGAAAATATAGATAGAAAGTGATGCGAACACGACAGTAGAAATTAAGATAAAAATGATACTTGATACAGGTGAAACGATATTTCCATTCAGGCTGTAAACAACCCCATAATGAAGTTTGTATGTATCAATCGAAGCCGTCGTATTACTGAAAACTAATTGCATGGGTCTTTCCATCATAACCTGTCTTAACAATGTTGCTATATGGCTTAATGGAAATATCTTGATTAAAAACTGAACAGGTTGCGGGAATACACCCATTGGGAAATATGCCCCTAATAAAAATCCGATTAAGGTTCCCACAATCGTATTTATTGTTGAAAAGGCACGTTGAGTTTTAACCAAAAAGGAAATAAACAAATTGATACTGCTTGCAAGAAGCAAGGATAATATAAGCAAGCCGAACACTTTCATTGTTTCCGCAAATGTCAGAAATTCTCCACCAGCCATTTTTATAAATAATTCACACAGAAAAAATGCAATCGCAGTAAATACAAGTCCAATCAGCATGGCATTGATAAGATAGCCCAACTGTATCTTATTTCTTGATAAGGGTGTTGCCAGAAAATCTATGTCTTTTTGCCTTTCCTTATCCCAAACCATTACACCGAAGGCGGTGAGCGTTGTCGTTACGGTGCAGATTGTCAGTAAACCTGCTACCATATGAGTGTCAGCTAGCCAGTACATAGCGGGGATATTGCTACCTACAATGTTCTCTAACTGTGACAAATTCTCTTGTCGTAAAAAAAGAGCATAAAGTGCTATCAGTATTCCGACCGTCAAAAGCGCGAAAACAATTTGCACTCTGTCACGTCTGAAAACTTTGTTGTTCCGATTAACCAAGCTCAATAGTGCTTTCATTTCGTATAATCCTCCTTATTGTCACCAACCAATTTCAAGAACACATCATCCATTGTGCCTTGTATCATTTCAAATGAATCTATATTTTCCTCCATTGCCTTTAAAAGCTCTAAGGCTTCCATGCTACTTTGCACATAGATGGTGTAAAAATCTTTTCGGATTTTATAGGGAATATTGGAGTTCTTCAGAAATTCATCTGCTTGTTCGCAGTTTTTGAAAGCAACTCTCAGCTTATCTTTTGCATATTGCTCTTTCAGCTTATAGGCGCTGCCTTCCGCAATAATTTCACCCTTGCGCAGTATGATAATATTGCTGGCAACCGTAGCTTCTTCCATATAGTGAGTGGTGAGGAATACCGTCATTCCGGTGTCTTTTTGGAGCTTTTTAATTGCGTCCCAAACAAAAACCCTTGCTTGTGGGTCAAGCCCTGTACTCGGTTCGTCTAAGAACAGAATATTAGGGCGGTGTATCAATGCTCTTGCAATATCCACCCGTCGGCGTTGACCGCCGGACAATGTGCCGTATTTCTGCTTTGCAATTTCATCAATATCTAAATAGTCAGATACAAATTGATAATTATCTCCTAACTCTTTTGGAGATAGGCCGTAAAAATTCCCCCTTGTAAGAATGTTTTCACTGACAGTCAGTTTTTCATCTAACAGACTTTGCTGAAAGACAATCCCTATGTCTTTGCGAATTGCGTCATTTTCTTTTCCTAAATAGTGATTGTTAATAACGACTTCGCCTGCTGTTTTATTCAGCAAGGTACAAAGAATATTGATGGTTGTACTTTTCCCGGCTCCGTTCTGTCCCAGAAATGCAAAGAGCGTACCTCTTTCAACTGAAAAAGTAATATCCTTTACTGCTTGCAATTCTCCATAACTTTTTTTCAAACCATTAACTTGAATTATTTCAGCCATAGAACCCTGTCCTTTCAAATGTTTTAGGTTGTTGTGATAGTCCCAAATACTATTGAATAAATTTATTCAATAACATCATAGCACTACAAGGTCGGTTCGTCAATAGAGTAAATGAATTTATTCAATGATAGGATAAAAAATAAGAGGGCGTACCGTATCAGGTGCCCTCTTGCTCTTATTTGTACAAGTCTTGCCAGCCGTTTCCTAATTCATGAGGATTTTTTATCTCCAATGATTTAGTGAACATATCTTTCAAAAAATCCAGATAAGAAATAAAATATTCTTTTGTATTTTGAGCTGGCATAGTTGAATGAATTGTATGAATAATTCCATATGTGAAGAGCCGGGTAGTGTATTCAACATTGTTGCAAATAAATGTGCCATCAGTAACACCTTGTTCAATGATTGGTATTAAAACATCAACCATATTTTCTGCAACATTATCTAACATACTGGCTCTGATTGCTTCATCTTCTTTATAGCTTGCTTCATAGTCATGATGTTTAATGGTGTATTCAAAAATTCTCTTTAATATAAGATTAAACTTTTCCAGTGCCGATAGATTATTTGAAATAGGTAACTTAATGTGTTCCACGGCCTGTTGTGCATAGTATTCAGAAGTAGCGGCAAAAAGCTCAACTTTTGATTTGAAGTATCTATAACAAAGTCCGGGCGAAACATTCATTCTTTCAGAAATGTCTTGCATTGCAGTATCAGCATACCCTTTTTCAGAAAACAGCTCTAATGCGGTTTCTATTATTTCCTGTCGTCGTTCTTCGGGTTCTTTCACTATTCGTGTCCGTTTTGTTTTTTTGGTATCGTTATTACTTTTATCTTTCTGCATATCACGCACTGTATTTCCTCCCTCCAAGCATAAATGAATAAATTCATTATCATCTATTCAAGGGAATTTGTCAAGTTCAGTAACTTTGATTTGGCAGAATAATTCGGCAAAAGTGAGCTTTCCGCTAAGCGGTTATCCCGACTAATATGTTATCCCGACAGGCATAAAAGAACCGTTGAACTAAGCGGATTTTTGCTAAAAAAGTCGGGATAACATTTTTCTGTTGGAGGGCGTGAATCCACCTTCAGCCAGCGGACGGGCCGGAAAAAGTCGGGATAACAAAGTGAATTATCTCAGACCGTACAGACGCTTCAGCACCTCGTCTTCATCGGCACCATAATTGTGCTGCGTGGGTTTGCGCGGAGAAACATCGCATTTCCCGGAAGTCGCCTTTTCAATCGCCTTGCGCTTCATTTCTGTGTCAGCGTGAGCGTAGATAAGTGTGGTTTCGAGGTTCGCATGGCCGAGCCACTGCGAAATCAAAGTCAAATCCATCCCATGCTGGTACAGGTGCATCGCACGGCTGTGCCGAAACAGATGCGGATGAAGATTATCGGGAATCTCCGGACTGACCGCTTTCGCTGCTTCACCGTAAGAGCGCAGCAGCTTGCGCACATTGTCGTCGGACATCTTTTGCCGGACGCCGTTTCTGGTCACATAGAACAGCGATTCCTGTGAATAAGGGCCTTCATCTGGCTGGAAGGCCGAGAGATAATTTTTTAAATGCAGCACCGTTTGGGGCATGATGGGCACTGTCCTGACCTTTGTACCTTTTCCCATCAACTTTGCCGTCGGTGTTGTCCCGAGACGGATATCGCACACCTTCAAATCCAAAAGTTCCTGAATTCTGGCTCCGGTATCATAAAGCAAAATCATCATAAACTGATCGCGCAAGCCTCGGAGTGTGCCAGTATTGGGCTGCTCAAGCAGAACTTTTACAGCGGCCTCGCTCATAAAATCTACGAACTCCGGTGTCTGAGATTTCTTCCACGGTATTTTAGCAAGCTCCTGCCGGTATACGATCAGGGATACATCCATCATAGCGGCATAGTTGTAAAAAGCCCTAATACACTTCAGCCTGTGATTGCGTGTAGAAATGCCGCACCGGCCATTTTCCTCCATACTGTTAAGGTAACTCGTAACCATATTACAGTCCAAAACGTCGAAGGTTATGGCGGCGAGTCCGCAGCCGCGCTGCTCTTTGACATGATCGAGAAGCTGTTCCAAGGATGTTCGGTACGCTTTAATCGTATTGGGGCTGCTGTTTCGCTGTGTCGGCAGATAGACAACTAAAAAATCGTGTATCAGTCCAAACAGAGGATTGCCTTTTATTCCGACCATACATCCACCTCCGGAATCACCTCGCCAAATGATGCCCAATCAATCCCTGGACTTTTCAGAAGATTTTCCGGCAGCATATGAATATAGTAGGCAGTCTGCGAAAGTGTGGAATGCCCCATATACGTTCTCAAATATGGCAGTTTTGCGTTCAAATCAGTGCCATTGTCAATCCAGCGTTGAAGCGTTGCGGAGGCATAACGATGACGTAAATCGTACACACGTACACGCGGCAGTTCGTCCTCAGACACATTTGGATTTGCCGCTGCCCAACATTTCTGGAATTGGTTATGTATCCATGTATTTGAAAGCGCGCAACCATTGCTTCCAGGGAAAAAATATTCGCTATCCTTAGCAAATAACTTGCGCTTTTCTTCATATTGCTCGCAAAGAGAGCGCATATCCTCGGACATGACCACGATGCGTTCCTTGCTTCGCTTAGTTGCGGTAAGAAGGATTTCTCCAGTGTCCATAAAAACGTTTTTTCGCTTTAATTCACGTCCTTCATTCGGACGGAGTCCGCAGGTATAAATAAGCCTGAAAAGCACTGGTAATATTAAATTTACGAACGGCTGCCAACTTGTCGCCTTAATACTGTCGATCTTGGAAAACAGCGCAGCAAGCTCCGTATCTGTGAATATATATGGTGTGAAAGAGCTATTCCCGCCTGCATATTTTGGTGGCAGAATATACGACGGCACGCCAATGCCGTCAAGATAAATACCAAATCTGCGAATCAGGCTACCTCTGGCCTGTAAACCGCCGCCATGTTCGCGGGGACGTTTTTGCATCCATTGAAGCACCATCTCCTGTGTTAGAGCCGTTTCGCTCGGAAAATGTTCCGCGCAGAATCTGTCGAAGTTCATTAATACTGGACGGTATGCGCTGTTGGAATGAAACAGGGCTTCTCTGTAAATGAGAAAATTTTCCATGTATGGCGCAAGGCAACTTTTCATCTCACTCATATCAGACCGCCTTCACCAATGCCGCCGAAGTCCAGCGCACACTCTTGAAGATGAATACTGTCGAGAGAAATATATTGCTTTGCGGAATCCGTATTGGCGTGACCGAGTACCTGTGCCACCGTTGTGACTGGGACTCCTTCAATGGTCATTTCACGTCCGAGTCTGCGCCGCAGCGAGTGAAAGCCTTTTCCGTCGAAGGCTTGCCGCTCTATGCCGACTTCTTTCTGGTAACTATCAAACATATTGCCGATTGATCTGCTGTCGTTTATCTTTTCAAAAGGCGCTCTGAGTCGTAGAAAAATATACTCGGATTCAGATTCGTGTCTGCCAGACAGAATGTAATTCTTAATAGCTTCACCCACTTCAGGCAAAAGCGGAAGCAACACTATCCGACCGGTTTTTTGTTGAAGAACACGAATTTCATTTTTACGCCAATTTATGTTTCGAAGCTTCAAATTTACGATGTCAACGGCTCTCAGTCCCGTTACCGTTCCAAGAAGGATGATGGCGTAATTGCGCTTTCCTTTGACCGTCGATGTGTCAATCCCGCCGAGGATGGTGTTGACTTCCTCCGATGTAATCGGCCGTTGTATTTTTGACTCGCGTATAATTGAAACCGAAAGGATGCCTCTGTACTGGATGCTCAACAGACCTGCTTCGTCCAGGTATTTGTGGAAGCGTTTCGTGTAGCAGATAATATCATGCAGTGTCCCGCGCTTAACCTGCTGTGAACAATAAACTATGAATTTTGTGAGGTCGTTTGTGGTGATCCGCGAGATTTTGTCACAACCTTCAAGCTGAAGGTACGACAGATATTTTCGTATGACCCAGATGAAATCCCCGCGCGTATTGTGATGAAGCTTGTAGTGAGATAAAAATCCGGCCAAGGTCTTTTCATATTCGTCGTTCAAAACGAATTTTGAAAGCCTTGTCCGGCAAGACCATTTCAGCCTGCCTGTTTCATAGATCTCGGTTAAGCGTTCTGCGACCCTGAGCATATTCATGTAATAGTCGTGGCAGATCTCGCCGTTATCCAGGCGACCTTTAATCATTTCAAGGTATTGCTCCATGATGGCCTGACTGTAGTTACCCTCTCCGCGTTCCTGAAAGAACCCTTGTATGGAAGTCAGGCAAACGTAATGTCCTCCATAGATTGTTTGCATAGCAATTCCAAGGTTGAGCTGCGCTTTTATCATTTGATCTACGAGGTATTCGATGCTTACTTTGTTTTCCAAGTGATACCGCTCCTAATATTTTAGTCAGGATAAAAATTCCTGCCGAAAATATTATATCTGAACGGTATCTTGCACCTTTGTGACCAAGCGGAAATTTCACGTTGTTATCCCGATTTTTTTAGGTCGGCAGAGCATTTTATTGTTGGTCTCCCGCCCAATTTGTAAAAATGTTATCCCGATTTTTATGCTGCTTTTGCTTACTGGTATGGCTTTTCAGCATTAGTCGGGATAACATTTTAGTCGGGATAACCACTTGTATCCGGAATTCTTGATACTTAAGGCAAGCAGGGCAAGTGTATTGACACTTGCACATTTTATGGATTTTCCCTGCGGTCAAACCCATAAAATTGCTTGTTGGGGCCAGCCGCCCCAAACCCTGCGACTTCGGGCCAACTTGGCCCGAAGTCGGCGCAGCGCGCCTGCTGTTGCGTCATGTCGCTACCGCTCCATTTCCTTGTTTTTCTGCGCGTCCGTCAGCCCAAGCAAGCGGTCTATGTTGCTTTTCGCCGTAACAACCTCTTGCATGTCCTTTCTGACCGCGCGGTACTCCTTGTATGCGGCCCGTTTCTCTGCCGCCAACTTTTGATACTCTGCTTTGAGCGTGTCCATCTTCGGGAGCTTTGTCCCAGACAGGACGCGCCGGAATGTATCCTGTGCCGCCCGGTAAAGTACGATTTCGCCCTCATGCTCTGCGAGATATTTTTTGCTGTATTTCGCGGCCTTGTAACTGTTGAACACAGGCCGGGTTTTCGCGTAATCCACTATTGCCGCTTTTAGTTCCACATTGGCGCTCATAGCACCCTCAATGGACTTGATCTGACTGGAAAGAACGTGAAACGGTCTGCGGCTTCCGTCGCCCGCTTTTCCAACTGGTCATATTCCAACAGACCGTTTTCCTGCAAATATTGGAGTGTCGCCGCCATCTGTTTCAGATTAAATATTTTCGTCCATCGCTCGTAGGCGGGGCCTTTCCCGGATTTCATCCGGGATTGAATATCAATAATCAGGTTGACCTTGCGGGTAGTCCCGGCGCGGCTCCCAGACGGAGCGGCCCGGCCCTCAATCACCGCCTGAATATCCTCTTGCCCGTAGCCTTTCCCAAGTGTGGAGGAACGGAGCCGCGTAAACCGTTCCTGCCCCTCGGCCCGGAAGCTGATAACACCGCCGCGTCCGTGTTTCACTTTGTAACCGGCCTTCGCCATAGCCCGCAAAAAAGCGTCCATATCCGGCGGCTTGTTGGCAAGGCAACTGTCAATCTGCGCCTTTAGCCGTTCCTGAAATGTCGGCGGTCTGTTATCACCCCGCCACTGTCCGTAGTGCTTGAATTTCCCATTGCTTTTTAACTTCGGATGGACGATATAGGACAGGCCGTTTTCAAAACAAATACGGTCGGAAAGCCGACGCACAGCCCGCGCCGAGCCGAGAAAATCTCGGAACTTCCGGGTACAGTCAAGGGTCGTGGAGTTGTAATAAATATGGTTGTGAATATGATGGCGGTCAATATGCGTGGCAACGAAAAAAGCGTGTTTGCCCTTCGTCCAGCGCATCGCCGTTTCATAGCCTATCCGGTTGGCATCCTCCGGTGTGATCTCACCGGGAACGAAAGCCTGACGGATTTGATAGCATAAAATGTCCGTGTCCTTTTTCTGTTCCCGGCCTGTGATTGCTTTGTACCGCGCCTTGCTCAACAGAAATTCCGCGTCGGCGGTTTCCGGGTCGCACAGATAGGCGGCAATCAGTTCGCCGCCACGCGTTTTTTCCGGGTTCTGCCCATAATCAAAACGGTCTTTCATGGACTGTGCTATCGTTTCACCCTTGCTGATATGATGGGTTTTGAAATAGGTCGCCGCCATGCGCCCCCTCCTTTCCGCGAAAAACAACTTCGGGCCAAGTTGGCCCGAAGTTGCCCGTCCGTTCTGCCGCCGTATTTTCAGCCTGTGATGTAGTCCCGGAGCAGATAGTTCAGACCGTTTAGCCTGTCAATCAGCCATTCCGCTATGGCCGGAATTCCGAGAGGGGAAATGAGGAACGAGAGCGCCAGAATCACACAACCGTCGAACCTTTCCCCGGCGAACAGCATGATAACGCCGATCAGCACCCCAATCCCCGAAACGATTTCCGGAAACGTCGCTGCATAGCAGAACAAAAAGGTCAGAACAGGCACAATGATTGTCAGCGCCACCATAAACGGTACGGCGATAATTTTGAATAGAATTTTCATGAATACAGCCCCCTTCAATGGTTTCCTACACCTATATTTTACCATCTGTGAAGGGGGACAACAATGCTGTCGAGGCCACACCGATCTTGTCTCACGGCCTCAAAAGTCCCTTCCACCGACGGTTAAATCTTCCTTGCCGTTGAAAACTTCCATTGTCATGAGGACGCCCAACCTGTAACCGTAAATGAATTTATCCGTATTGGCAAGATAGCTAACCGCCCCCCTGTGCTTCAAGCAGGGCATTCAATAAGTCCTGCTCTGTGTCGTTCAGAGCGGCCCGCAATTTATCCTCCGTGTTCGACAAGGCTTTCACGGCCTTTTCATACTCGAAATTGTGCTTGATAAAACGCGGTTCCGGGCTGATGTTTCCACAGGCGAATTCCTCTAAAATGCTTTTCATCCCTTTCTGATAAATCAATCTGCCTGTAGCAAATTGTATTCTCCGAAGGGGCGACGCACAATGTTGTCGAGGCCGCACCGAGCCTGTCCCATAACTTCGGGCCAAGTTGACCCGAAGTTATGGGACAGGGGGCAAAGAAAGCGATTGCCCCCTTGCCATCATAATGCCGTTACCGCCGCAAGCTGTTTGAGCACATCGGAAACCCGGCCCCACAATTCCGCGTAATCTTTTTGCAGAGCCGCGATTTCGGACGGATACACGCCGTAGGTGTTGGCGTGAATTGCAACCTGATTCAGATTGTTGGCGCATCTGCGTTGAAGGGAAACAAGCTCCCGAACGGGCGCGAGGTCAACATTCAGGACATATCCGTTCAAGGCCATTTTGCGGATATACGCACTCATGTTTTGCGTCCCCGCTTTTTCCATGCGTTGTCGGATGGCGTCGTACTCGTCCTGACTGACCCAAACATACAGGGGAACGCCGCGCCTGCGTTTGGAACGGCTCACCGTTCCAGTTCCCGGCTCCGTTTGCGCCGGGGCGGTTCCTTCACCCTGTCCAGCGGTTTTTCTTCCGGCACAGTAACTGACGGGGGAAACGGCAGGGCCGTGTCATTGAGAATGCCGTCGATCATGTCGTAATTCTGCTCGGTGGAAAGCTCCGCGTTTTTCAGGTAATTGTCTTTGTCATTCATAATGAAATTCCTTTCGTTTTGCGTTATAGTTATAGTTGAATATGCGTCAATATATCGCTATAATTTGGTTGTGATTTGTGGTGTCCTAATCCCAATAAGCAGAAATTTATTTACAAGAGAGGATAGTTCAAAAATGTTATCAGCCATAACAAACAGACGCAGCATACGAAGATATAAAAGTATAGATGTACCCAGACACATAATAGAGGAAATTTTGCAGTCAGGGATACTTGCGCCATCTTCAAAAAATCGTCAGCCGTGGAAATTCATCGTAGTGACTGGCAATGCAAAGAATGATATGCTTGCAGTTATGAGAAAAGGAGTAGAGCGAGAAAAAGAACGCCCACTTCTTCCAGAAAGCGCACAGTATCTCAATAGTGCGGAATATACTTTGAAAATCATGGAACAGGCACCCATTATTATTTTTATTGCTAATTCGCTTGGAGTGGATATTTATTCTTCCTTGAATCCCGAAGAACGTATTTACGAAATTTGTAATGCTCAGTCGATAGGTGCAGCTATTGAGAACATGACACTTACGGCCACAGAACTTGGGTTGGGTAGCTTATGGATTTGCGATACATATTTCGCATATAAGGAATTGTGCGATTGGTTAAAAGCTGATGGAGAACTTTTTGCCGCAATGGCGGTAGGATATGCAGACGAAAAGCCTTTTCCCAGACCCAGAAAAAGTATAGATGATGTTGTTGAATGGCGTGGTTGAACTTGAGCATAAGAATGCATTGATCACCTAATTTATTAATTGGTTTTGACATTCATCTCACTTCGGGCCAAGTTGGCCCGAAGTTCCGTCATCTGTCCTTTTCCGTATTTTTCACGGTCGCGGGGCGGGCGGCGTTGTCCTTAGCCGCCTGTGCCGCACCCTCTTTCAACTGTTCGGCAATCGGCTTCTTTTCAGCCCTTTTCTGTGCGGCGCGGGCCTTGCTCTCCATAACTTTTTCATAGCGTTCGGAAAGCTCCGCGTCGGAAATAAGCTCGTTTTCCACAAACACGCCGAAGTCGGGATACCACCAAGTCAGCCGCTTCGCATCGGGGATGTGCTTTGCTTGTTCCCATTTGCCGACAACCTGTGCCTGTTGCTCCAACTGCTCCGAGGTAAGCCGGAACTGATCTGGATTATCGGGCGCGGCCCGAAGCTCGTAATCGGCCATCTGTTTTTCCGTCAGGGGCGCGTGGTACAGAAGATAGCCCCACGCCTGAAACCGCCCGTTTTCCACACTCTCACGTAGATCAAAATTTACGATTTTAGCGGGGCCATTTTCCGTTTTTGGAAACGTGCCGATGTCCACGGGCCGCTGCGTGGAGTAGTATTTATAGATCTCTGGCGCGGAGCGCGCTGCTTTTTCGGAAACGCCGTAGCTGTTCTGATAGTCGGTGACGCGGGCCTCAAAATCCTTTGCCGCCGCATCGGAATTTTGGGTATAGTGGCCCCAATAATAATCGTGCCGGCCATTTTCCTCAGTAAACTGCCATGTTACAAAGGGCTGCGGGGCGTTTGGATTCTCGGCAAGGGCAAAGCCTCTGTCGTTCTCAAAAAGAACCGATTTTTTTATTTCGTACCCATGTACTTTCTCTGTGGATGGATTATCGCTCATTTCTGCCTCCGTTTCATATAGGAAAATGTCACGGTATTACCCGCGATTCCAAGGGGGATAAGGCATTTATGCCTCTCCCCCTGAAACCGGGGCCGGGAAGCCACATAAACACAGGCTTTTTCCGGCTAACTTCGTGACACTTTATCCCCGTTATTTTGCCTGTGCCGCCGCTGGCGTCGGCGGTCTGCCTCACGCTGTCCCACCAACCGGCAAGCCTCCGAACAATACGCCTGATTTGTGATCGGGATATATGCCGCGCCGCAGACAGGGCAAATCTTTTGGGATGCTGTACCGGCATTACCCATCAATGCGGCTTCCAACGCGGAATCCAGCGGCAGAACGGCGTTTTGAAAATACTTGCAGTACGCGCCCGTCCAGCACTTGCCGAGCATGTAGCAGAGGCAACCCAGCGGCAGACAGCCGCATTCCGGGTCGTAATTGGCGCACATGCCTATCACCAGCTTGCGGATTGCCGCGCGTTCGTCGCGGGTCAGTTCGCGGGATACTGTTTCCATAGGTTTCACTTCGGGCCAAGTTGGCCCGAAGTTGCCTCCCTCCGCGAAAGAAGTAATTCCCGGTAACAGATGTCGACGCAGGGTGAGCCATTCCAGCATCCGCAGTTTTGGCACGGCGAACCCTTCGGCGGTTTACGGACAGTCCCCCGGCAAGGCCGAGGGACTTCCTTCATCATCCGTTCAAATGGGCTGTCGGTGAAGTTCATACCTCACCATCCCCGCCGCTTTCGTCGTCCTCGTCCTCACTTGGGGGCAGCTCGTCGGACTGTTCCGAATCCTCCGCATCGTCGGGGCCGTTTTCGTCGCTGTAATCAAAATCATCCTCACTGTCGGCCCGCTGGTGCTTCGGGCGGTAAATCTTGAAGTAGTACCCGGCCCCGCCGCCGATCACTACGACCGCCAGTACAAGCAGGAGCGTCCCCATATTGTTGCTCTGCGGGGTGGAGGAAGCTTTTGCAGAGGTTTCCGTCCCCGTCTGTGACGTGGTCGTCTGCGTGGAACTGGAAGAGGCGCTTGCAGTAGTCGTGCTGGTGCTTGCCGACGAACTGCCGGATTTTTCAGCCAGCGCAAGCAGGTCTTTTTCCGTTACGGCGTTGAGGAAGTAAACATTGTCGCCGTCCCGTTCCCGGTCAATGACAAGGTAGAACACATTTTTGTCCGGGGTCGTAATCGTGTAAAACTCTTTGCCGTCCGCGTCGGTGGCGGTGTTGACAACCGTTCCGGTTCCGGCGGGCGTAAAGACGGTGGATGCAGCGGAAGAACTGGAAGCCGCCAATGAGTTTGACGATGTTTCCGAGCCTGTCGATTCACTCGTTACTGACGCCGCATAGGCCACGGTGGTAAATGAGAGCATCAGCGCAAGGGCGGCGCATAGTGCCGCCAGCTTATGAAATTTCTTCATTACTCGTTTTTCTCCTTTTCAGAATCCGCTTTTTTTGTGGACTTCGGGTCAAGTTGGCCCGAAGTGAAAGGCGCTCCGTTTTGCTCACGGAGCGTCTTTAATACAGCCGGAAGGTCATTCAGCGGAATGTCCATCCCGCGCACGGCCTCCACGATTTCCGTATTTTCAAGCTCTGTTTTCTGCTTTTCCAGTTCCCGCATCCGGGCCTGAAATTCATTGATTTTTTCCTTGGTCTTGTCAATGTCCTTGTTGACGCGCTCAATTTTGACGTTCATAAAGCCCTCCTTATTTTTGAACAAAGGTAATTTATGCTATAATGGATAAACAACAAATACTATAAAAGGTGATGTGTATGCTTTATCAAATTACATCGGGTTTAATCCTGACATGCTTTTATGCGGCATTCCTTTATAAGCAGATCAGCCTTAGGAACAAGGGAATCCATGCAAACCGCATGGGCAAAGGCAGCAAACCTTTAAGAACTGTTCATGTTGAAAGATTCCTAATGACCGCCACTTACGGGTCTGGGGTGGGGCAATATGCCAGTGTGTTTTGGAACGACCATCTGTTTCCATTCGCTTTTCCAGAATTCATACATATAGCAGGAATCGTTATTGCCTCCTTCGGAACTGTCTTTTTCATAAAGGCAATTACCGATATGAAGGACAGTTGGCGCGCCGGTATAGATGAAAATCAGCATACGGGGATTGTAACAGAAGGCGTTTATCAGCTTAGCCGAAATCCTGCCTTTGTGGGTTTTGATTGCCTGTATATTGGAATTGCCCTTACTATCCCCAATACTGTTCTTCTTGTTTTGCTGATTGTTACAGTCAGCCTGTTACACATACAAATCCTTGAGGAAGAAAAATATCTACCCAAGGTGTTCGGTGAGGAATATATGAATTACAAAGCATCAACACCTCGCTATCTATTTTTTTAGGGTAAACGCCCGAAGGCGTAGAAATGAGATTGCCAGTAACTTGTTTTAATGTTTGTGTAACCGATGGGGTCGCCAGCTGCGATCATCATCCCGTCCCCGACATAGATGCCGATATGGGAAACGCCGGTGGTGTCGTAGGTTCCGACAAAGAAGACCAAATCGCCGGGCTTCGCGCCGGAAGCGGACACGGGGGTGCAGATGTTGTAAAGGCCCTGCGCTCCGAGTCGCCCCACATTCCAGCCGCTATGATTGATTACCCAACTCACATAGCCAGAACAGTCGAACGAGGTTTCCGGGCTGGAACCGCCCCACACATAGGGATAGCCGAGATAATTTTTCGCCTCCGTCATTATGGCGGCAAAGGTCTTGTCCTGCATGTACGCATCGGGAATGGTATAGTCGGTATACTGTTTGAGGGTGGAAGCATTCGGGTACTGCGATTGCGGGAACAGGTCGGGCCGGTTGCCGTGGGTTTTCATGTAAAAGGCGTACCGGGAAAGCTGTTCCTCCACCAGAATCGAAACGGGCAGATGAGACAGATCCTCGTTGTGCAGGGTCACGGTGCAGATAGTATAGTTGTATGGAACCTGCTTGGTTACGGTGGAAGTGCTACCGTCCGCGTCGGTCACTGTGCTCGTTTCCGTCCGGTATCGGACTTCTGTCTGAACCGTCTGCGTAAGCTGATACTGTTTTGCAAATAGCGTGGAAAGGGTGCTTTGCACCTCGTCAATCGTCCACGCCCCGTCGTGCAGGACGCTCAAAATGGAGATCAGCACATAGGGGTCGTGACTAACCTTGTCGAGATTAAAATGGTACTCGTCGTAGCCGGGATGAAGCGGTGCGTAATGATCAGCCTCATTTTGCAGCTTTGTTTCCATGTCGGAATACGCCGCCTCCGCCGCCAGCATGTCCGAATCCGGAGATGGGTAGGTTCCCGCGCCTACGGCCCCGATCAAGCCGTTGCCGATGGTGGTCATGGAGGCCATGCAGGATTGCAAGACTAAAATCAGAAGAAAAGCGATCAGCGCAATCAGCAAGCCCGCAGGATGCCGCTTGACGAATCCCACGGCGGCGCGGGTGATTTTCCCCGTCGTGACCGCCGTTTTCTCCGCTGCTTTCACGCCCTGCTTCGCGGCTTGCCGCGCCTGTTTCTGATATTGCTTTTTGATACGCTGTTTTTGCAAGAACCGGGAAATCGCGTTATCCTTTAGTTCTGGGTGCTCTCGCGCCATCCTGCGGTACTCAAAATCAGATTTTGCCCGGATGTCCCGCCGTTCCCATTTGGCGACACGCCGGGCCGGACGGGTTTGAATACGGTGCTTTACAAAACGGGAAGCACCCCGGACAGCCTTTTCCCCTGCAAGCTCCGTCCGGTGCGCGGCCTTCACGCCCACATTTTCCTGTTCCACCTCATGAATTTTCTGATGGGCGTAATACCACGCGCTGGCCGCCGCTTTCTTTGCGGCGGTTTTTGCCGGGCCGGGCTTTTGGGACGGTTTCTGCGCCGCTGCTTTCTCACGGGCGGTATTCAGCTTCGCACCGGTCTTTTCGGCACGGAACTTGGATTCCTCAAAATGCCTGTCATTCCGCGCCGCATTTTTATCCGAAGAAGCCCCGTCCCCGCCGGGCGGCGGTTCTTCCTCATGACGCAGATGGTCGGAGGGCCGGGCCTGTTCGCTATGTTGGCGGTATTTGCTGTTTTGGTACTTCGGGCCATGTTGGCCCGAAGTGGCGGAAACATGCTCCACAGGTGGCGAAGCGTCCGGCGGTTTGGGGAGCGGCGGGCCTTTGGAAGCGAAAACTCGCTTTTTTGACTTCGGGCCAACTTGGCCCGAAGTTACATCATCCCGCGCTTCATCCTCAAAGCGGAGCCGCTTTGAGAAATTTCCCTCACTTCTGTTTTGTTTCATTGACTAAATCCTCCGGGCGGGTGGTAAGCAGACGGTAAATTTCGGTGTCCTTCGGGAAGCGGTCTACAAAAGGAATCGTGGTGTTCCCGTAGAACAGAAGCCCTTCTCCGGAATTGCTGTGAGTGATGTAGGAAAGCTGATGGGGTGAAATGTTGAGCTGCTTTGATAATATCTGCCGGTCGCCCTGCGCCTGTGAAAGCAGCACCATGAAGTCGGTGTTTTCAAGAATATTTTCAATTTCCCGGCTTGCCATCAGGTCTTTCACGTTCTGCGTGAGGGCACTCGGCACACAGCCCTTTTTCCGCAGCATTTTCCAGATCGTCACAAAATAGCTGGCGGTCAGCGCGTCCCGGAGCAGGATATGAAACTCGTCAAAATAGCACCAGGTCGATATACCGTTCTGGAAATTGGCGTTGGTCGCGGATTTTACAAGCTCGTTGGTGATGTGCATGGCGATTTTCCGCAAGTTTTCCCCCAAGCCTTTCAGCACGACGCAGACGATCCGGTTGTTCAGTTTGATGTTGGTCGTATGATTGAACAGATTGAGGGAGCCGGTGCAGTAAAGTTCCAACGCCGTCGCAATACGTTTCGCCTCCGGCTCCGGCTGCTGGCAAAGAAGCTCGTACAGGTCTTGCAAGACGGGCATTTTTGTTGTGTCAATGCCAAGGGCGATATTCCGGTAGACGAGGCGGACGCATCGGTCGATCACCGTCTTTTCAATAGGCTGCAAGCCGTCCCTGCCGCCGACAATCAGTTCGCAGAGGGACAATAAAAAATCCGCTTTCAGCGAAAGCGGGCTTTCCTCGTCGGCCATGCTCATTTGAATATCCATCGGATTGATGTGTTGGGAGCTGTCCGGCGAAATGTCGATCACCTGACCGCCGAGCCGCCGGACAAGGGGCGCATACTCGCCCATCGGGTCAACCACGATAATTCTGTCCTTGGTGGCGAGAAAAACGTTGATAAGCTCCCGCTTGGCGGCAAAGGATTTGCCGCTGCCGGTCGAGCCGAGATAGAGGCCGTTGGCCGATTTGAGCTTTTTCCGGTCTGCCATAATGACGTTGTGCGAAAGGGCGTTCTGCCCGTAGTAGATAGACGGGCCTCCCATCCGAAGCTCCCGCGTCATGAAGGGAACGAAAATTGCCGTTGAGGATGTTGTCATGCCGCGCTGGATCTCAATGCCGTTGTTGCCGAGAATCAGGCTGGACATATACCCGGCCTCTTGCTGAAAATCCAACCTTTTGAGCGCGCAGTTGTATTTCTGCACAATGCCCGCCACGGTGAAAATATCGTTTTCCAACTGTGGACGGGTGGGGGCCGTGTTCAGAATCAGGAAGGTAAGCAGGAACATTCTTTCATTTCGGCTCTGCAACTCTCCCAAAAGGGCCATCGCGTCCTTGCTGAAGGTGACGAGGTCAGGCGGCAGAATGTCCATATCGTAACCGGCGCGCACGGCTTTTTTCTGTTCCTCCACCTTCATTTTATCAATGTCGCTGATTTTGCCCTTAATCGCCTTGATTGCCTTGCTCTGGTCTACCGTCCGGATATGCAGGGTGACGGTCATTTCGGCATCCATTTCAAGAATTTCCGCAAGGAGCTTGTCGGATAATTCCGACGCCATGATCTGTAGATACGAAGCCGCGCCCCATGTCGTGCCGTCGACACGGAATGCGCGGCTCTGCTGGAAATCAAAGGACATGGGGGCGATAAAGTCCTTTGTTCCCATGCCCGTTTTCGGAATGTCGCTCCATGAGAAAACAAACGGCTCCCGGTTGTTCGGGTGTAGCTGCCCATGCAGCACTTCCAACCGTTCCCGCCCGTTGAGGGGTCGTGACTGGACGCCAAGCTTTTTAAAATTGCTCATGAGGTCGGCCTCCACACGTTCCAGCCGGGGCCGAGCCGCGCCGATGCCGTCCGCGTCGATACCGAACGTGATGTACTTGGAACGGACAATGCCGTTGTTGCTTTTGGCAATCTGTCCCGTGAGCATTTCCACATACTCGCCCCGGATGGCGTCGTACTCGTCGTGCTGCGGCGGGATGTTGACGCTGTATCGGTTTTCAGCGCGGGAACGGTGGTTGAGGAAGGAAAGCTGAAACGGCAGGGCGCTGTCAAAATAGTTGAGGAACGAGCAGTAGCCGTCAAAAATAGCCGCCTGATCGTCCGCCGACGCCACCGAATAGTTGATGTCCTCGTACTCGACGGTTTTGGTGTAGAAGCCCTCTCGTACCTTACAGATACCGTCCCGGAGCATCTCGACATACGGGATGGTTTGCTGTGCCGTCTGCGGCCCGCGCCCTTTTTTCTTACCGATTTTTACGGGAATGGGGTGCGGATTTTTTGTTTGCTTTTGCTGATTCAAGATTTTTTTCCTCCTTTCCGACACTGCTGAACGGCGCATAGAAATTTTCTGTCCGATACGGCCTCGTCCGAGGCCAGAGAAAAGACACGCGGACGATGTTCCGCAGCACCTTTTCAAAGGGAAGTCCGTCGCGTTCATACATGGCAAGCAGAAAGCACGGGAGCATCAGGCCGATCATCAGAAACATGGCCCCCGTGTTGCCGATAGCGGTACGGGCCAGAAGATAGGTGGGGATGCCAATAACCGCCGCGATACCGAAACAGATAAGCTGGCGTTTCGTGAGATTGAACGCTATTTTGGTTTTGATTTTCGACAGGTCGGTAGGTACATTTACATAAGCCATAGAGTAAAAGCCTCCTTTTTGACTTCGGGCCAAGTTGGCCCGAAGTCAAAGTGTGATGGTATTTGCCACTTCATTCCCCCACACATCCCAGCCGGGCGGGGACTGCCGGGCGAAAAGTTCCACGCGGGGCAGATCGCCCATCAGCCGTACAATACGGTTGCGGGCTTCGTCCGGCTTTTTGCTGTGGGCCTCCACCGGGGAAATGATAAACTGATGGATGCCTTTATCCCGTCGTTTTGGGTGTCCGCGCGTCGCCAACAGACAAATTTCCGCGTTGCTTCGCGTCCAGAAACCCATGCCGTAAAACCATGTTTTGGCTTTACGGTTTTGTTTCAGCCAGACAAAAGCCACGGTCTTGAACCGAAATCCCCATGCTGAAATCACGCGCAGAGCCTCCGGTAGTTGCGGAAAGGTCGCCCAAAGAAAAAGCGCGCTGTCCTTCGCGGCAAGCTCTGCCACGGGAAGCGCGCATATTTCCTCTAAGCTCATAGTTGGATAATGATTTTCGGCAACGCCGTTTCCGCGATTCATTTCATATCTCCACGGGGGATCGGCGTAAATAATATTAAATTTTTCTGTAATAGCTTTGATGCCACCTTTCTCACTTCGGGCCAAATTGGCCCGAAGTTCAACGTTCGGCGCTGTGCGCCGGGGCCGTCTGCCGGGCCGGTGCCTTTTCAAGCCCGGTCTGCCGCGCCCGCCAATATTCCGGGTTGTATTCCCGAATTGACTTGTTGATGTTTTCCTCAAATGCCGCCTTGTCCCGGATACGGTCGGGGATGCTCCACAGCTTTTTGTCCAAAAGCTCCCGGAGCACAACGCTCTCCTGACAATCTTCCTCAAAGCAGAGATAGCCGCCTTGCTGAAAACCGCACTTCCGGGCGGCGGGTGAGAGCATGGCCGAAACCTCTTTGGAAACCATCGTCCCGCCGTGGCTGGCGGTACTGACGAGAAAAACACCGGGACAGAGCGCGTCGCAGGTCTGCACTTCTCCCCACGGGGAATTTTCAGGGTTATTAAACATCCGAGACTCCTTTCCGGCACTTCTGGCCAACTTGGCCCGAAGTTACCATATTACCGTTCTTCACTTTTCGATTTTCCCTTTGCAGGAACAGGCCGGGCGGCGTTATCCTTTGACGCCTGTTTTTCGCCACTGGCAAGCTGTTTCTGGATAGATGGCTTTTCTGGCAGACGGCCTCCGTCCTGCCCGGTGAGGGAGGCGGCGCGGGCCTGCAACTTTTCAATCGCCTCATGATAGGCCGTTGTCACGGCCTCGGTCAGTTCCGCGCGAAACTCTTTGGTAATGGGCCGCACCGTATCCCGGTAGCCGGTCTTGCTGTTTTTATCCGGCTTGCTCGGCATACCAACGAAAAGGCCCTTGTCGCTCTGCAAAATTTTTAAATCGTCGATCACAAAGCTGTCGTTGATTTTTAGGCTGGCAAAGCCCACGAGATTGCCTTTTGGCTCAATGGGCCGGACGGAAATATCCAGCTTCATCCGCAAATCGGGCGCGGCCTCCGGTTCCGTTGCCTGCCCGGGTGTCGCTTTTTCATTGCTCATATTGAAAACTTCTCCTTCCCACTTCGGGCCAACTTGGCCCGAAGTCAATGCGCTCCAAAAATTGATTTTGAAAGGCTTCCCGTCTTAAAGAGGGTGAAGCACAGAAGCACCGTATACCCCACGGCTGTCCAGATCGCGCCGATGGGGTCGCCGCTTGTGGCGATGCTCTGTATCAAAACCGCGTAGATGCCGACGCAAACAAGCATCAGAAAGCCTTGAAACGCCACAGCCAGCAGGGAGCGAAAATAGTTGTGGCCCATGCTGCCAAGCTCCCGGTTTACCGCCGTGGCGAACGGGATGGGAGCCAAACTCGTCATCATATAGATTTCAATCATGCGCCCGTAGACGATCACGAAAACCACGATATTCAGGGCAACCATCGTGAATTTTACAAAAATGGACTGCATCCACAGGCCCAGCAAAGGGCCAATATCCATTCCTTGCAGGGTGGTTTTCAGATTGCTCAGCATATCCGACGTGACGGCGGTATTGCTCCCAATCAGCCCTGCCGATTTGTTTACGACGCTTTGCGCTACGTCGAACACCGCCATAACGATATTGAAGGTGTTAGACAAAATCAGCACGGCGACGAATGTTTTGAACACCCACTTGAAGAACATCCATGTGTCGATGTCGTGCAGGTTATTCCGGTCAATCAGCATTTGAATAAGCTCGTAACACATGACAAAAGTGAGCACAAGCCCGGCAATCGGCAGAACAACCGTTTCGGAAAGCTGCTTTATCATGGAGAATACCCCGGCGTTCCATGCCGCCGGGGATGTTCCCACTTGCTTTGCAATCTCTCCGACCTGATTGTTCACGTTGGTAAAAAGGCCGTTCAGGTTTCCCATAATGCCGTCGATCAAAACACCTTTGAGCCATTTGGTAATCCAGTCGGTGAGAAAATCCATATTGCTTTCCCCTTACTTGAACAGGCTGGACAGCATCGGCACAAGGGTTGTGCCCAAAAGGATGACGCCGCCGCCCGCCATGAGTTGTTTAATCCCTTGCGATTTCGCGCCCGGATTATCCGACCCGTAACCTTCCAGAAGGTTGATAACGCCCCACACGGCAAGGCCCGCGCCCAGTGCGACCACAAGGGTTTGCAGGGTGCTTACTGCACTTGTGAAAAATTGCATAAAGTTTACCTCCATATTTTGTTTTTGGACACAAGAAAGCCGCCATTTCTGGCGGCGGGGGACTTCGGGCCAAGTTGGCCCGAAGTTTAAAACTGATTTTTCAAGGGGGAGCTCGAGTCATTAAAATCTCCTTTCTGGTTGTTTAGCGTTGAAAAATGAGCTATAATTAAAAATAGTCACCTGCGTTTCATGCAAGTGACTATCAATTAATATTTATGTTAGGTAGTTTTCACGGTATTGGAATTTACGAGTTCAGTCAAGGAGGAAGCTTATGACAGATTATCTCAATGAAGAATATTGTGAATTTAACAATGATGCCTCCGCATCTTCATTCGGCTGGAATTTTCAATCCAATGCAGGTATTTTTTTGTTCTTAAAATACATACAACGAGCAACAGATATAAAGATTGAATCTACACAACAGGACATTGAAATTACCTTGTTAAACGGAAGCAAGGTATTTGCTCAGGCTAAATCTGCACAAGATTATACTGTAGCAAGTGATAAAAAGGAAAAATTCAAAGATGCAATTATTTCTTTATCACGAAATCCACAAGAAAACAATCAATTACTCTACATCTCTAATATCCCTGATACATTCAAAATTGCTAATAATGCTTTCAACAATACTGTGGTTTCTTATGAAAGTTGTTTGTCAGGGGTAAAAAAAGAAATTGATCAGGCGTTTAAATCGACTGTTAAATGTATTGAAAAAAAGATATTACGTGAGAGTAAAAAAGAAAAAAGAGATATGTTAATGGCATTTAAGGAAAAATTTGAGGACTTTAACAAATCATCTTTGTATATTTCAACAATATGTCCCTACTATGGTGATGAGCAAAATAGATATATACAGATTAGCGATGCCGTGCTTAGCTTTTTGGTAAATGATATTAAGTTAAACAGAGACGACGCAATTAGTATAAAACAACGGCTGTTAGAACACTGGCAGTTAAGTTTTGAACATAATTCAACTATAAAGGATTATAGTAATACGAAAAGAATAACAAAATCCGATTTTACGTGGCCAGTAGCAGCTTTATTAATTGAAAATGACCCAACTGAAATCAGCGATTGCCTTTCTTTCACGCCAGATATGGCTATTACTAATGAAATAAGACGTATTTTGGATCGTCCTGAAAGTGTGTACCACGAAAGATTTGAGTTTTCGAATCAAGTTTTACAAGATTTTGCAAATTTTAAAAAAGAATTTCGTGGGAACGGAAAAACACAAATTGAAAAAGCATTTATTACTCATCGTTACAGTCAGTTTTTAGAGGAATTCAATCATATCTCGGATATCGAAGAAAAAGAGTATATAACCAAGGTCTTTTTATATAGAATAATCAGCAATAACAGAAATATGCAAAAAATCAGTGTAGGTGTGGGGATACAGTTATGATTATTGAAAAACTTGTTCTTAAAGAAGGTATGGATAATAATATAGATACTTTCTCCCCAAAAAGAAACTTAATTTTTTCATCAAAAAACACTAGGGGAAAATCTACATATTTGCGTCTAATGTTTTATGCCCTTGGCTATCCAATTCCAAATATGAAGGGAATTAATTTTGGTAAAATTTCTACCGAAATAACCCTCATCGAAAAAGAAAAGCAATACATAGTATCTCGAGATGGAGATTTATTATCTTTAAACGCAAAAGGCAATATAATATCCTATACTCTACCTAGTGACCACTTAGCTTTTCTCTCGTATATTTTTGAATATGAAAACATTAAGGTATTAAAAAATTTACTTGGATTTATATATGTTGATCAGGATAAAGGATGGTCACTGCTAAATCGCGGAACAGTTATTGGAAAAATAAAATTTAATATAGAAGAATTGTTGTCGGGACTAAACAATATCGATATTGACAATTTGTTGGAAGAAAAGAGCAAGCTTCAGTTAGATAAAAACAAATATTTAGCTATGCTAAACATCCACGAATTGAGTGAACAGGTATATGAAAGCAATGGAGAAATATTTATTTCTGATATAGAAAAGGAATTAGCGGGACAAATTGCATATTGTGATCTAAAGATTGAGAATGCAAAACGGTCTTTAAAAGAAATAAATTCTGTTATTCTAAAAGAAACCCAGTTTTATGAGTATATAGACTCAATGCATCTATCGGTTCATAGCGACGGTGTGATCATACCTGTTAATAGAGATACTCTAATAAACTCTACAGCTAATTATGAATACTTAAAAGCACGCAGGAGCATTTTGGTTACAGATATAGAAAAGCTCAAACGTGAACGTTCTTCTTTTGAGGTTAAACTAAATGATTATGAAAGCAAAAATATGCAGACAACTATGTTCAATAGCGAATTTGAGAATACTATAGTTGATAAACAACTTGCAACATTAAATATCGACCAAAAACTTGTAGAACAACTACTTGATAAAACTAGCGAAGACCTAAAGCGAGTAAATGCATCAATAACGAACCGAGTCAAAGCAAGCAATCCGTATATTCAGAAAGTATATGATTATGTTCTTAAATATGCAGAACTACTTGGTGTAGATGATAAAATGGTTTTGAAAAACGACTTTATTTTTACATCTGACCTCAAATCCATGTCTGGAGCGGTATTGCAAAAAATGGTATTTGCCTTTAAGGTGGCTTTTCTGAAAGTGATCGAAGAGGATATGAAAACGGAATTATTCATGGTGTTAGATTCTCCAAAAGGTAAAGAGTTGGATGACGATAATACGGAATTAATTGAGAAATTAATTCGTGAAGAACTGCACCAAAATCAGGTTTTTATTGCTAGCATTCATGAGTTTGAAAATGAGAAGAAAATAATTATTAAGGAACGTGCTATAGAGAGCAGAGGAATCTCTTGATAAATTTACGATGCTGGCAGCTATTTAACAGTATGGAAAAATGACTCATCTACAGTTTTATGTAATCGAAATAGTTGCAACCCAGGGCCAACTTGGCCCTGGGTCTTATCCTATGCAAACGCGTCCGGGTCGTCCACATCGTCGTAGTTGAGAATGTTCTCGTCCTCGCCTGTGGCGGTATCCTCTCCGAGTGCGTCTACCTCGTAAATGGTATATGTTTCATCCGGTTTTACCTTCATACGCCGGTTAATCAGGGAAGAAATGTCGAAACTGTTGCGCTTGTTAGCCTCGGCGGTATACTTGTAATTCGGGTGCTCTTTCAGGTCATATTTTGGGGACAGGAACGGACGGAGGCCCCGAAGCTGCAAAATGCACTTACTCCCGTCCATTGTAGTCAGCTCGTCTATCGTCATAAGCTCCTTGCCGAGCCGTTGCAGATTTTGTCCGTGGCTTTCCTGCATCCCCCGCGTGACGCTTTCGGTATACATGGAAATTGTTTCTTTCCCCAAAGCCTCCGAAAGCTCCTTGACAGTGGTGTGCTCCCGGCCCCCTAAGAAAATGACCGAATCCATATTCCCCATGATGGTTTCCGCGTTGTCTTTATACAGGGCTTTCAATTGAGCCTGCGCCTGTAAAAGCAGGCAGAGGGAGATTTCGCGGGAACGTATGACCGCCACCAGTTTTTCGAGCTGCGGCACCTGTCCCGTGTTCGCGGCCTCGTCCCACAGCACCCGTACATGATGGGGCAAGCGCCCGCCGTACTTGTTGTCGGCCCGTTCGCAGAGTAGGTTGAACATCTGCGAAAAAGCCATAGCGACAATAAAGTTGTAAGTAGTGTCCGTATCGGAAATGATGAAGAAGGTTGCTGTCTTGCGGTCGCCCATGCGGTCAAGCTCCAGCTCGTCATAGCTCATAATCTCCCGAAGTTGCGGGATGTCAAATGGCGCTAACCTTGCGCCGCAGGAAATGAGGATACTCTTTGCTGTTTTCCCGCTGGCGAGCTTATACTTTTTATATTGCCTGACCGCAAAGTGATTTGGATTGCGCTTTTCCAGCCCCATAAACATGTAATCCACGGCATTCTTGAAGTTATCATCATCTTCTTTCACTTCCATGCTGTTGATCATGTCCACAAGGGTATTCATGTTGCGTTCTTCCTCCGGCCCCTCAAAGACGATATATGCCACAAGGGCACAGTACAAAAGGGTTTCTGCCTTCGTCCAGAACTCGTCGCCCTCCTTGCCGTCGCCCTTGGTATTGGTAATTAGGGCATTCACGAACTTCAAAATATCCGATTCCGTCTTGATGTACGACAGGGGGTTATAGTGCATACTTTTTGAAAAGTCGATGGAATTGAACACCTTGATTCTGTAGCCCTGCCGCTTCAAAAAAGCGCCGACCTGACCAAGTATGCCACCCTTCGGGTCAACCACAACATAGGACGAATGCGCTTGAAGCAGTTGAGGAGTAAGCCAAAACCGGGTTTTCCCGGAACCGCTTGAACCGATGATGCAGCAATTCAGGTTTCGGGCGTTGGCCGGATTCTTGGGACGTGTGTTCATCGTGAGAAATTCCGTCCCGGTGAGAATGACATTGTTCTTGAAAACCGGGTCGATAAACGGTTTGATGTCCTTCGACGTTCCCCATCGGGCGCTCCCGTATTCCACATTCTTTCTGAACTTTTTGGCGTTTTTTATTTTGTACAACACAACGAGCCGGATGATAACGGCCCCGGCAAGGCCAATCAGCCAATCGAACGCAACGAGGCCCGGCGCTATTTTTTGAAACGCCGGGCCAATGGTTTTTATCATGCCGATTAACTTTTCTCCGAAACCGCCCCCCGCCGCGAGGCGATAGGCCGTGCCGAGTTTCAGACAGCACCACAGGATAAACAGGTAGGGGATGTTCGGCAACACATATGTCCCGATTTTATCTGTCCTCATGCGCCACCTCCCGTTTCCGTTCCTGCTCACGGGGCCGTGACCGCGCCTTATTCCCAAAACTTCTAAGCTGTTGGAGAATGGACGGACGCCTGTTTTTCCCACGGCCCATCACCAGCTTGGTATATTCGGAGAACGCCGCCGTGATGGCGTCAGCCTGCCCGGCCTTGAAAAACAGCAGATATTTGTTCGGCCCGGTCTTGTGGAAAGCGTAGTCCACGTTATATTTCCGGGCCACGCGGTCAAACAGCTTTGTTTCCCCGTCCAGTGGGAGAGCATTGGTGGAAACGCGGTGGTTCATGAGCTTTTTCACGCTCTGCCTGCCCTGCGGGGTCTGCGCCTTGCGGTATCCTTTTTGGATCTTCCTCAAAACCGCCGCCAGCGCCTTTGCGAGCGTTCGGCCCGTGAGTTTGGTTGCGTTGATCGAGACAGCAATCGTCCGGCGCTCTATATCTTCGTGCATCGAAAACCTCCTTTCAAACCGCCGCTTTTATACGGCGGCGGTATATGCAAGAGCATACGGGGGGACTTCGGGCCAAGTTGGCCCGAAGTTTCCTAACGCCCGTCGTGAGCCACGAGCCGGGGCCGCTCCGCCGTGGGCGCGTCCTTTTTACCCTGCGCGATTTGTTCGTTAAGGGCGTTTATGGTTTTTCGGATAGAGGGTTTGCGCTCTGCCGATTTTTCCAACACAGTGATACGGGAAAGGGCGGTTTCCACGCTCTTTTTCATGGAAACAAAGCAGGAATATTCCGCTTTGAACGGGGCTTCCAGAGCTTTTGCCAGTTTACCTACCGATTTGGCGTTCCGAATGGATTCTTTTCCCGTTACAGCACGGGCCATATTTTTGATGTGCCGCCCGGCTTCGTGATACTCGGCGCTCACGGCTCCAATCTTGGAAATCGCCGCCTCGTCGAACCGGATGTTTTCGTTCAGGTCGTTGCGCATACTTTCAAGAATTGGCCGCACCTTGAAAAAGCGAGCAATGTTATCCAGCGCGGAAATTCCTTTTTCCCGAAAAGCGTCCACGGCGTTTTTGCAGCCCTCGATCACGGTTTGCTTTAACTCTGCCAACTTATCCCGCAAATCCAATACCTGTCCCTGCATAGCAATAACCGCTTTTTGCATGGCGGTTTTTACGGGGTGGTTTTGTTTCTGTGCCTCGTTCAGTTCCCGCCGCATAGCGGCAAGCTCCTTGACCGCCGCGTCAAGCTGACGTTCCATAGCGCCCACCTGACCCAGCACAGCGAGAAAATCTTTCCGGTCAGGCGCGTTATTGGCCTCCATGATCGCCAAAAGTTCCTTGACGTGCTCGTTTCCCAAAAGCGACACGGTATTCTGTTCCGTCATATTAAAAATTTACCTCCTTCCCACACTTCGGGCCAAGTTGGCCCGAAGTGGTCAGCGTTCCTCACAGGCAGGGTCGGGGCGGTCTTTCGAGGGAACCGGTGCGGCATCAATCATCTGCTGATACTGTTTGAGCGTATCGCGGATAGACTTTTCCGGCGCGGGGTACGCGAAAATCTTGTATTCCTCCGGCAAATCGTCCCTGCCGTTGTACTGCTCAATGAAACTGTCCCCGGTGTTCACGATATATCCGTTTTCAGTAAATGTGCCGCTATCCTCCAAAGAAACATCCCGCCCGTATGCCTCGTAGTCGATGTAGTTTTGGAGATATTCCGGTATTTCCAGCGATCCCATCTCGTCAATCATGTAGCGACCTAAATCATCCTCGTCACAGATTCCGGGATAATATTCGTAGCAGTCGAGATTCTGCGCAAGGTTAATCAGGTCTTTCAGACTGCCCGTGTAATCGCCGTAGGAAAGGGTGGCCTCAAATTTCTCCCGGTCGCCCTCGTCCAGATCGTCCAGAAGGGCGGCGAGATAGTTTAGTTCATCCAGATTGGCGTATTCGGAGAGGCAGTCATACAGGCCGGGAATATCGGTTTCATAGTCCGTGATGAAAATTTCCTCATACCGAACGCCGTCCACATGGATACGCTGGAAAAGCGCCTGAACTTCCTCTGTGGTGGCGGGGAGCTTTAAGAACTCCCCGTCCAGATACCCTTCGTTGTAGCGCCCAAGATTGGTGACAAAGGCTTCAATCGCGCTCATTGGTTTCGGCCTCCCCACGGCCCTGTCCCTTGACTGTCAAAATACCATCCAGCGTGGTTGCCGTAATGTTCAGCCGCCCGGCCGTGGCGATATCGTTTTTCATATCCTCATTCACGCCGTCGCCGCAAACGACAAGCACATGGGAACGGTGCAGAAGGTCGCGCCCAATGTCAATGCCGCTTTTGTGTTCCTCCGGGATGGCGTCGTTGAGAATCAGGGGAAGGTAAAGCAGGGGGCAGACCGGGGAAAATCCAGCCTCGTATACCGCCCGGCAATACCGCGCAGCCTGTTTCGCGTCTGTATCGTGATCGCCGTTCCATGCGGCGGTGATGTATGCCAATGGTCTTTTCATATAGAAAGCACCTCCGTTTCTGTCGCGCTGAATGTGTCAGCCTTTTCCCCCGCCCTTTCCACTCATGGAAAGGGGGCGGTTCAAGGGAATAATCCCCGTCGCATGGCCGCAGGAAAGCATAGCCGGAGCCCACCGTCAAGAGCAAGGCCGCTTCGCGGTGGCGCGCCGCGCCACTCTTGACGGCGAACATCCGGCTATGCTACGGAAATTGCGGCGACGGGGAATAAATCCTTTGAGCATTAGGGTATGGGGCAGCGCCCCACGCTATTTCTCCTGTTCGGTCTGTTTTTCCGGTTTGGCAATATCCTTCTGCTGGCCTTTCCATTCGTCCAACAGTTTGATGATGGTATCCTTCATTTCGCGCGGAGTCTTTTCTTTTCCGAAATACTGGCCCAATTCCTGACTGGAAATAATCACTTTGTCTACCTCCTTTTTTTCTTCGAGCATAATGCCGTCGATCATGTCGCCGTTGAGCATCCCTTTTTGGTCAAGCTCCCGCATACGCTGTGCCTGTGACAGCGACGGGGCCGACTGCTGACCCTCAATGGCAACGGCGATATACCGCTGGTTTTTGGGCTTGATGAAGGACATTTCAACGGCGGGAGTGAACGAGATTTTCTTTTCGTCCACCATTTTCATCAGGTCGGGTACAAGGTCGTTCAGCTTGATGTACCGCTGAACCTGCTTGACCGTCATTTTGTTGCGCTCGGCCACAACCGCGTTGGAACGCTGCCCGTTTTCCGACTTCGGGCCAAGTTGGCCCGAAGTGGACAGGTCGCCCCGCACACCCTGACGCTTGATGGCTTCCAACTGCATTTTCAAAGCCTTGGCCCGTTCGCTGGGGAGAATGTTTTCACGCTGATTGATGTTGTCCTCCACCATCTGCGTGATCGCTTCATCGTCGGTCAGGTTGCGGACAATACAGGGCATATCCGCGTATCCGGCCAATTCGCTGGCCTTCTGGCGGCGGTGGCCGGATACGATTTCAAAGCCGCCGTCCTCACGGGGCCGAACGATGGCGGGCTGTGTAACGCCTTTATCCCTGACACTTTCCACCATAGCGCGCATTTCTTCATCATCCCGGACTTGGAACGGATGATTTTTGAAAGCGTGAAGCTCGGACAGGTTGAGGAAAACAATCTGTTCCGTTTCACCCTTGCGCGGAGCCTCTTTCGGTTCCTGCGGCGGTTCCGGCTCCGGGGCGGGGTTTTCCTCCTTCACCGGGGCCTTTTTCGCGGCGGTGGGGTTCTGCTTTGCCGCGCGGGACTTACGTTCATTTTTAGGGGCCTTGTCCTCTTTTCCCGTTTCCGTCTTTTCCGGCGCGGCGGCCTGTTCGGTCTTATCCGCTTTTGGCGACCTGCCTCTGTGTCCAGATTTTTTTTCCGACTTAATTTTGTCGGACGGAACAACAACGTCGCCGGAATCGGGAACGTGTTCGCCGCCCATGTTTGACGGCGTGGGCGCTTCAAGCGGTTCTTCACCCTCATGGGTCAGCACCGTCTTTTCCTCGACGGTCGGTTCAGGGGTCGGAGCCTCACCGCTAACTTCCGGCGGCGGGACAGCGGGAGCGGCTTTTTCCTCTGCGGGAATTTCGCCGACCGGCCCGGTTGTCATTTTCTCCGGCTTGTTGGGTTCATCTTTTGCCATACGGGTTTACCTCCTTGCTGATTTTTCGCAGTAAAAAAGGGCCGAGAAAATTCTCCGCCCGTTCTGCCTATTTTGGTATTTTTTAAAATAACCTGTTCAATCCGCAATCGTAAAATCCAGCGTCAATTCATGAGAAACAGTTTTCGCGTTTGCCCATGCCAAACCGAATTTAGCGGTAAGCGCCAGATTCCCCGACGCTCCGTTTGCGCCGAGCGTACCCAACGATACTTCCGACGCAAGATCACCTGTGTAAACGGGCATTGCCCGGTCAACCGCCGTCCAGCCTGAACCGGCTGTTTCCCTGATTCCCACGCCGAGCGCGATTCCGCTTCCGGTCTGCGCCGCCGTCAGATTGTTCCAGTCCGAATAGGATGAAGGGGCGGCGTCACCGATGCCGGAAGTCGCTTTCAGCCCCGCAACGGAAACTTTAACGGGAAAAGTGGAATGATTAATAATCGGAATATCCGGCGCGGTGAACGGCGTGTTGCTGTTCGGGTCAATCGCGTAACTAGTACTGACCGGGTGCGTCACGGAAACGAGTTCGTCCGTATGGTAGTGGGTGACAGTCGAAATGTTTCCAGCATTGTCCACGGCGGCGATATGGATGTAAAAGCTGCTGCCGGACGGGCGGGAAAAAGTGAAGCTGTCCGATGTTGTTGTAATGCTCCCGTCCGGGACGGTATCCGGATTATCATCCACCACGATGGAATAGCCTTTCATTCCGGTTTTCAGAGAAGTGGAAACAACCGGGGAATCGTATTTTACGCCATCGTTCTGACCTGTAGCCTCCACATAATATTGATAGCCAGTAGCGTTGTCCTCGGAAGAATAATTGACGGTGTACTGCGTCCGACCGGAATTGTGCGTAACGCCGGAAATCGTCGGTTTGTCCGGCACGTCCAAATCCTGCCCCTTGTGGTCGTTCCAGCTTGTGTCGGTCGTAATCTGTGCGAGGTAAAACAGGGTGTTGGCCGTGACGCGCTGCTCGTCCGGAGTGGCTTCTCCGTTGGAGTGACCGGTCTGAATCATGGCGCAGTTTGACCAGCTCGTCAGATAAAAGGTGTTGGTGCCTTGCCCGCCGGAGCCAGTTGCGGCGGTGCTGTTGGGGTATGTGTAGGGCTGCTGATAAGTCATCCACACATCCCCAAAGGCAAGCTGATTGGAATGAGACATCGGAACATTCAGAACCGTACCCACATCTCCGATTGTCCACGGATAATTGGTGAGCAGGCCCTTTTTGAAAACTTTGATCTGAGAGCTGCCGAGCACGGTGTAATGCGGGATAGTCTGAATATCGCAATAATGCGCGAGTTTGAAGAAGTTCGGCATGGAAATAACGTCGTTGCTCACCATCGTGTCGTGCCCGAAAAGGACGCCGCGCCCGGTTTTGATAAAGGCATCGGTTTTACTTTCCGCAGAATCGGATAAATCCTGATTGCCGTTGGAATCCCACGCTCCGAAATACAGCACGTCGTATTTGTAACTGCCGTCCGCGTTTTTCAGGTAAGCGTCCGGGTTGGCGTTGAAATCGGAAATCGAAACGGCATCTACGGAAATAAGGCCCTTGCCGTATCCCTTGGAATCGTACCCGTTGGGCGTTTCCATCCACATTTTGAGGGATGCCGACTTCGGCAAGGTGTAGCTCTTGCCGTCCCATGTTGTAAAGGAAACGGTCGGCGTGACAACTGGATAAATGTTCAGAACCTTCGCGCTGTCTTTGGCGGGGATGCTCTGGAAGGTCGATTCATGCGCGGACTTGGAATAGAGCATATAGCTGTACGGCTGGCTTTTGTCGCTGTTCGTCCAGTTCAGCGCCACATAATTCCCGGACGGGTTCGGAGTCGCGGTCAGCGTCAAAGCCGACGTTGCGGAGGCCGCAAATGCGGGTGAAGCACCGGACAGCAGAATCCCGGCGGCAAGCAGAGGCACGAGAAAAAACCGCCTGAATGATTGCCTCAAATAAAATCCTCCTTTCGGCGTGAAAGATTGGCCGGGAAATTCCCGGCCAATTCCCGCCAGTAAATCAGGCAAGCTGGAACTGGAAAACAAGCTGATGGTTGGCCGTGTACGCCCCATCGAACGCTAGGCCGTAGTCTGCCGTCAGGGACAGCGCGCCGGAAGTGTTCGGATTCAGCGTTCCGATCTGTAACGGCGAATCACTGACCGCCCAATGGGTGGATGTGCAGTACCCGCTGTTCCAGCCGGAATTGCCTTTTGCGGAAATGCCGAGCGCGATGTACTTCTTGGAATCCGCGAGATTGAGCGAACGCCACGCTTTTGCGGACGGATCGACATCGGTGAAGGTCAGCGAACCGCCCGAAGCGGCTTTCAGGGATTCCACCGTGGCAATCACCGCAACCTTGGTGTTGTTAGTCACTTTAACGTCTGGCGCGGTAAATGTTTCGGCATCGGGACTGATGGCATAGGCCACATTGACAGGATGGGTAACGGAAATGGTCAGCGGCGAAATGGAGCCGTTGAGCGTCACGTTCCCCGTGATACTGCCCGTGCCGGTGTCGGTCGTGTCGGCGGCGAACGCCGGGACTGCCGCCGACACGCCGAGCACGGCAAAAGTGACGATGCCCGCGAGAACCCTTTTGAACCTGTTTTTCATTGGAAAACCTCCCATATGTTTTTATTTCAGCCGCAGAAGCGGTTGATTACGATACGGACAGATGGATTTTGTAATCCGCCATGCCGAGATACGCCTTGGTTGTTTTGTTATAATACTTGATTGTTGCGGTCACGCTGTAGCTCCCGGGTGAAACCGGTTGGGAAAGAACAAGGCCGTCAATGTGCTGGCCCGGATAGATCGGCGCGGACTTTGCGACGGTTTTACCATCCAGAATGATTTCACACTGCATAATGACGCTGTTGGACGATGGGTTTTCCACTTTCCATGTGCCGGTGCTGCCCTTCGCCCCGCTGGAAAAGGAAGCCTGCGCACTCACCTTGTCGGTGACGGTGACTTCCTGCTTTTGAAGCCGGGATAGAATTTCCTGCCGTGACGGGGTGCTGCCGCTTCCCGGTTTTGCGCTCCCGGTATCATCCAGAAACGGAGCGGACGATGAGGGGGTGGAACTGAATGGTGACGGACACGGGCAGGGATAGGGATGCTGATTTCCGCAGATTCGTAACAAAAGCAGCAGGAGAAGCAGCAACAGCAGAAGAATTACAAGAATATACGGCCATCTGCGCTTTCGCTTTTCATCCTTCTTTCTGCGCTTGCTTTCGTTGATTTTTTCATTTGTCATGCGTTTGCCTCCTTTATTCAGATATGAAAAAAAGGCCTGATTTTTCAATCAGACCCGGCGGGGATGTTCTATCCCTCCTTTCGACTTCGGGTCAACTTGGCCCGAAGTGACTTCTATATACAAAAACACCGCCTATAGTCTCACTAAGGCGATGCATTTATGCTTTAAATATTTTATACTATGGAGTGACTGTCTCTTTGGGCTTGACTTTCTCCATCACTCTTAGATATACGTCTACATCGTATTCAGGAGCTATTTCAAACGTCACAAAAAGTGCATAGGGTATATGGTCTATGTCCTGTTTATGAAAAAGGTGGATCAGTTTTCATTGCTAGACGGCAAAGTTTGCATGAGGGCAAAGAAACGGTCTGGCTTCCCGGTACTGAAATATTCATACCAGACTTCCAGTGTGTCTGACTGAAAAACACCTAAATGTCCGATGATTTGTTTCGCCCACAGCAAAGCTCCGGCGGAGTCTGCCGTAATCAGGTTATGATCCGCCACAGAGGGCTGGTCTACATAAAAGCTTTGCCCTTTATAACCGGGAGCAACCATTTCAAGAAATCCCAGCCCGTTACTGGTATGCGGGCGGTTATCCAACAGCCCGAAGCTGGCAAGCGCAGCGGTAGCCCCGCAGATTGCGCACACCGTCGCGCCTTTAGAAAGAAATTTTCCTGCTTTTTCGATGATCGCGCTATGCTTCGGGTCGTTCCATGTAGTTGCGCCCGGTAATATCAGCACGCTTGTTTCGCTCACAACCATATCATCGATCAAGCAATCGGGCGCGATTGTCAGCCCACCCATTGTCCTGATCGGCTCTTTGGAAGCACTGACCGTTTTGAGCGATACCCGCTGCGCGTCCTTTTTGAAAAATCGACCGGAATTCAGCTCCGAAGTAACATACCCCAGTTCCCAGTCGGCTAAAGTATCAAGAACGTAAACATAGATTGTAAACATAAGTTACTCCTCTTTCATTGCTTTATTGATTTGTTTGCTTTTTTATAGTACCATGTAATCGTTGACAACAGTATGGCAACAATCAAAAAAGAAATTTTGAAAGGAGGCTGTCAGATGAAAGTAGACAGGCTTGTTAGCATTATTATGATACTCCTTGATAAAGAGCGAATGGGCGCACAGGAGTTAGCAGATATGTTTGAAGTTTCACCCCGCACAATCTACCGCGACATAGACGCTATCAACATGGCGGGCATTCCTGTTCGCTCAACATCGGGAGTGGGCGGCGGCTTTGAAATTATGCAGAAATACAAAATTGATAGAAAGGTTTTTTCAACTGCCGATCTTTCCGCTATCTTGATGGGACTTTCCAGTCTTTCCAATATGATACGAGGTGATGAACTGGTAAACGCCCTTGCGAAAGTCAAGAGTTTTATCCCTGCTGACAGAGCAAAAGACATTGAATTAAAAGTGAATCAAATATGTATAGATTTAAGTCCGTGGATGGGTAACAGGAACATACAACCATATTTAGATATTATCAAAACAGCTCTACAGGAAAACAGGCTGATTTCGTTTGAATATGTAGCCCTTCATGGAAATAAAACCACACGAACAGTCGAGCCGTACCTGCTTGTATTGAAAAGCGGTCATTGGTATTTTCAAGGGTACTGCTATAAAAGGAATGATTTTCGTTTATTCAGACTATCCCGCATATCGAACTTGCAAATGGAAACGGAAACTTTCACACCACGGGATTATCCAAAACCGCAGTTAGAATTTGCTGATATATTGGCAACCATGCAAATAAAAATCAAAATTCGTATTCATAAATCTATCATGGACAGGGTACTTAATTATTGCCCCTATGAAGATTTTTCACCAGACGGAGACGAGTATTACATTGTCAGTTTTCCGTTCATAGAGAATGAATACCACTACGATATTCTTTTCAGTTTTGGGGATAAATGCGAGTGTTTAGAGCCGTTACATATCCGAACGGAAATGAAGCGTAGAATACATGATATAGCTGCCTTATACGAAAACTAGAACAAGTAAGTGTCAAGTCTCTGCTTTTGGTGTAAATACTGCTTGCAGATTGCCTGCAAGCCATTGGTATTACTGGATTTCTCCAAGTCCTATAATTTCACTCCGACCATTACGAGAAAACCTTGAGTGTTCATAAGGACAAAAACAGGCTGACGATGTCAGCCTGTTTTTGTTTCACGTATTTTATTATGATTCCCGGTCTGTTATAATCTAATCGTTAAAATAATCAAACAGTTTAAACTACAGGCTATTTGTTGAAATTTTGGTTTTGGAATGGTGGTAAAAGTAAAAACGAGTATGATATACTAATAAATACGGAGATGTTTATTTGAAAGGATGCAATATGATGGACGCTCAGCTTTCGAAAAACTTAGAGCTTTTTTACTCTGAGTTCTTAAACGCCAACACATGGGCGCAACGAAAAGAAGGGGTGCCGCTTGATCTTTTAGATAATCTCTCAATTGAAGAATTAAAGATTGCGGAAAGGGAACTGATTAAAGTCGTTGGTTTAAATGATTCTTGGCCGATTCAGGGATTAGGGCACATTAAGTCTTCTGCCGCACTACCTAAGCTATATGAACTACTTACTAACAGCAGTGGTAGTATCCGGATATTCTTGGCGCACGCTGTTTTTTCTATTTGCCATGACGAAAAAATGATTGAAATAACTGTAAGAGAAACAAAATTACTGGCGAAAAAATTGCCTGATACTCAATATGAGTTGATTGATATTATTTATTTGCTTCCGGATTTTCATAATGAAAAAACCGGAGAAATACTTTTGGATTATTATAAAGGCAATTGTTATTTAGTTGCATATAACGCGGCGCGTGCATTAGGAAATTCAACAGAAGATATCGTAAGAAAATTCCGTACTATATGACCATTTCCCAAATTCAATATGTTTGGAGTATTTATTTAGTATCGCTGGGTAAAAGAAGTTGAATGCCGACTATTTTCGAATGGGAAGTGACATTGTTGGCCAAATATAAATTGAAATACTGGTTTGAGCATGGTGGCATTTGTATCTGGGGCGTAAATGCGGCATCAAAGGACAAGTTTGGTTACGCTATAGAAACAGTATCTTTACCAATTTCCGATTCTCTTATCGAAACGCTCAATAAACTCGAAGAAGAATACCAATCATATTTGGACTGGGATTATCCTCCAAATCCTTCTCCATGGACGGAAGAACATAAGCAAGATTTTATCAGACGAGCAACAAATGCGTACGAGAAACTTTGCAAAGAATTGGGAGAAAACTATGAGGTTGAAAACGAAGTAACTTCTTGTGTATTATAATTATATCGGTGTAATATTCGTTTGCTTGATGCCGAAAGCCTTTATTCTATGCGGGTTTCTAAGTTTGTCCTTATGAACACTCGGACCATTAAGAATGACCCTCTAGTGGTCATAACGACAAAACAGGCTGATGATTTATCAGTCTGTTTTTTTTATACGAAAAAAGCACAATCGTATGAGTGATTACAATGTGTTATAATGTGAAATAGACGATGAATTAAAATTTGCCGGACTGAAATTAATGATTTAGGCAAGTTGTTTTTGTTTGAGCGGGGGTGTAGTTTGTTGAATACAAATGGAAACACATATAATGATATTTTGAGATTTCATTCAAAAACTATGATGGTGCAAGATGGAAGGACATTAGTAGACCTGCTGTTAAACACACATGATAGTGCTGTATCTTTATCATTAATACCTTTTTGTGCTCTTTATTGTAGATCTGCTAAGGAATTTTTGCGTGTTGAAGATATAGGGGACGATATTGAAAAAGAAGTAAAGGATATCCGAGATGGACTAAAAATATTTTCTGGTAGATATTCAAAAGGTAGGGAAATGGCATCGGAATCGGATGACCAACAAAATGAAATCTTTCAGAGTAAGCTATCCTTTTCTTTTTTAAAATCACTTAATATTCACTTAAATCTTGGAGTGTATTTTGATCAACAAGGGCATGTTGTATTTAACACACAGTTGGCTAACTTTTACTTGAATATACCTAAAACCAAAGAGAATTCGACGCAAAATCATGCAATGGTGGTCGGCGAGAAGTTAGGAAGCGAAATTGCCGAAATCCTTGTGAATTATTGTGGCGTGAACGATTTAATGAGCAAAAAAGCTATTTTAAATTCTGTTCCCAAATATGGCTACGTTGATTTTAATACAAATAGGAAAAATGGATTTTTTAATATAGGGTTTGATAAGGAAACCAATCTAATACTTTTGCATATGCTATCAATAATAGGATTTGTGAATAATTTACTTGTTCCAGTATTACTTGAAAAAAATCTATGGCTTTTGAGAATTGTATATATTACAGCTCATAATACATGGCTTGGAATAAAAAAAATTTCGCAGCATTTAGAGCAAAATCACCAGAGTGGGGCAAAAAGTCTTGAACTTACAAGGCGTTTCAATGGGGATATAAAACTTTTCTCGTCTTCTTTCAGGAACTGCATGATGCATTATGATCTGGTAGACAAGAATGATTGCCCTGTTGTTTTACAAGAGAGGTATGATCCCAATAAGCCATTGTATGGGCTTGTAGAAAGTTGCTATGATGGAATGCAATTTGATCAATATTACGACAAACTTTTTATACTATCGCAAGAGATTGAAGAATACCTACTTACATGTTTTACTATAAATAAAAAAAGTATATGTTGGGATTGGAATTGAGAAACATTGGTAAGTTGATTTGTTTAAATACTGCTGTCCTTGTAACTCTCATTATCCATATAATCTATAGTAATATTCGTTTGCTCGTGCCGAAAACCTTTTATTTTATGCGGGTTCCCGAATTTGTCGTTATGAACACTCGTACCATTACAAAGGAACCTTAAATAGAAAACAACAAGGCAGGTTGGTCCCCAATCTGCCTTGTTGTTTTTTCTAGACTTACCTGTGTATGGATGCTAAAATAAAAACAGTAAGTAAATTCTGTAGGCAAACACATAAAAGCCGTGGAGGTGGTACTTTTGAGTATACTGAACTCCGCCAGCGGGGCATCCCTATGGCGCGGATACGATTATTATACCGAGCATAGGGTTTTACGGCTGGAGCAACTTAGCGACGTACAATTCAAAGCGGCTGTCTTAGGCAGCAACAAAGAGCCCTATACGACCCTAATTAATACGGAGCACATCAAAAAATCCAGTTGTAATTGTCCACACGCCGCCGGGACAAGAATTATCTGCAAACACATCGTTGCAGTATACTTTACCGTATTTCCTGAGGAGGCAAAAAAATTCTACGATGAGCAGATGGCTTATCAAAAAGAAGCGGAGATGCAGCAGGAAGAATTGTATCAGAAGTTGCCCCGCTATATCCATAGTCTGAAGAAAGCAGAGCTTGAAGAAAAACTTCTGGAGCTTCTTGGCGAGTGTCCCGAATGGCTTAGGGACCGGTTCATTCGGGATAACTTAGAAGGCTGAATCCGTTGTAAAGTACCTCGTCACATTTCCGCCGCATTTCTTTTAATACACAAAATCCATCCCTAACCAAACCCCAGAATACGAGAGTAGAGATGGAAGTAGTGAGGGCAAAAGAGGAAGATGATTTGCGTCGGAAAGTGCCATAAGGCAGAAAAAGGTGCAGACACATGTTTAGGTCCATCAGGACGCACCTATCCAATTCGACCAAAATCCGTTGAAGTCATTTGGCTTCAGCGGTTTTTATGTTTTTATAGAAGTTGACAAGCTTGTAAGCATCATTGCCATACTCTTTTAAAAAGGGCAGGGCACTGCACAAGCGCTGGTAAATCTGTTTGAAACTTCTGCCCGTACAATCCTACCGTAGCATGGATACGAACAACATAACGGGCCTTCCTGTTGCCCCCACTTAGGGGAAGCCGCGGCTTTAAACTTATACAGAAGTATAAGTTTAATAGAAATGTTTTGAATTGTTTTTTGCCGTGACCAGAACCGAAAAGAACGATTTTGAACTGGTAAAAAAAGGTCCTTTACCGCCGGCATTTGCTATGCTATAGTTGTTTTAGCACAGATATTTGTAACTATTACACCAAATAAGGGAAAGCCGGGATAGAAAAATGGTCATAATGAACGATCTTACGGTAGATGTTACTCAATTGGAACTACAGGATCTGATTGACAAATCCGTATTACAGCGCTTTCTGGATAATTTTGCGCTGGGGTTCAACTGCGCGGCGGTCTCGGTTGGCAGAAACGGCGAAGAATTTACAAAGCCCAGCTACTATCGCCCGTTTTGTGCAAATTACATCCACGAATCGGATATTGGTGATGCCCGGTGCGCCGCTTGCCACAAGGAGTTTGGGCAAAAGGCGGCCGCGATGAACCGGCCCTATATTTCTACCTGCCACGCGGGGTTAATTGATTTTTCTGCCCCGGTGCTGATTGAGGGGGAACTGGTCGGCACGATCTTGGGTGGGCAGATTTTATCCAGCCCGGCGGATGAGACCAAAATTAGAAAAGTCGCAGAGGATATTAACGTCAGCTCTGACAGCTTAATAGAGGCTGCAAACCAAATTGACATTGTGCCGCAGAAAACCATTGAAGCTGCCGCCGAAGTGCTCTATATCGTGGTCAATGCATTGGCGCAAAACGGATATAACCGAATTAAGGCGGGGCTGCTTTCTGCTGAGCTGGCCAACGGGTTTATTCAAATTTCCAGCACAATTGAGGAACTGGCGGCTTCGGCGCAGTCCATCACCGGCAATCAGAGCGTGCTTGTAAACGAAATTCAAACAGTTGGTGAAAACATAAAATCCATCTCCTCGGTGCTAAAATCGCTCACCAAAATTGCGGATCAAACCCGCATTCTTGGCATAAACGCCTCTATTGAGGCGGCGCGTTTTGGCCATGAGGGCAAAGCTTTTGCCGTAGTTGCAGAAGAAATTCGCCGCCTTGCAGACACGACAAAAACAACCGTCATCTCGATTGACAGCCTGAAAGAGAGCATCGAAAAAAGCCTGACCAGTACAACCGAAACAGCAAACATCACCCTCGGCACTACCAGCCAGCAATCTGCCGCCATGGAAGAGCTGTCGGCAACGGTGCAAAGCTCAACCGGCCTTGCCGAGCAGTTGCGGGAAATTTGATGCATGCTTTTGAAACATGGTATAAATTGCAGAGTGGGTATTTCTTTCTCGGCAAATACTATATTTTTTAGTGTATCAATATTCTTAGGCCAATGTCTTGTTATTTTATAATTTTCACAAAACCCCGCCGGCACATGTCGGCGGGGTTTTGTTTTCGCCTGCATTATTTTCAATTCGCAAAATAGAACTACCTATACACCTCATTATACTGGGCAAGGGTTAAGTGACATGACATCTTTTTGGTGATAAAATAATCATAAGTACTATAAAAAGGGGGGTAAGTGTTTTTATGCCGCAGCAAGCACGGGCAGCCGCCTTAAAAGAGGTAACTTCAATTATCACGCGCTGCGAGCGGGTGCAGCCCAAATTTGCCCCCGGCACCGCCCAGTACACACTGCTGAAAAACCGCATTCAGGCCCTGCGCATTGCGGCGGCACTTTTGGGCGAAACCGGGGCAGGCGGCTATCCCGCGCAAGAGCTATCAGCCGCCCTAGAGCCGCTGGCCTCTATTGTTCGCAAATGTACAAAGGCGCAGGCAAAATACGCGCCGGGCAGTGTGCAGCACCGGCGCTTTAACGGCACGATAACGGCGATGGAACTTTCCCGCACGGTTATTGAAAACGAGCTGCAAAGGAGACGGGTATGATTCAACAAATTATGCGGGATGAGGCATTTCTTGCCCAAAAAGCGGTGCCTGCCACGCAGGCAGACCTGCCGGTGGCACAGGATTTGCTGGACACCCTAGCCGCCCACAAAGACGGCTGCGTTGGCATGGCGGCGAACATGATCGGCGTGGGCAAGCGCATCATCGCCTTTGACAACGAGGGCAGTTATATGGTGCTGTTCAACCCACAAATTATCAAGCGGGCCGGCCCATACGAAGCAGAAGAGGGCTGCCTTTCGCTAGCCGGCATGCGGAAGGCAAAGCGGTGGAAATCAATTAAAGTGCAGTACCAAAACGAGCAGTTTCAAACACGCTTTAAAACCTTTACCGGCTGGCCGGCGCAGATTATTCAGCACGAGGTTGACCACTGTGAGGGCATCTTAATTTAATGAAAGCCGTGTAATAGATGAAAACTTTGTACCTGATTGGCGGCACGATGGGGGCCGGCAAAACGACTGTTTGCCAAATTTTAAAAACGAAGCTGCCAAACAGCGTTTTTTTAGATGGCGACTGGTGTTGGGACATGCACCCGTTTCAGGTGACCGACGAAACAAAGCAGATGGTGATGGAGAACATCTGCTATCAGCTGAACAACTTTCTCCGTTGCTCGGCCTTTGACAACGTTATTTTTTGCTGGGTAATGCACGAGCAACCCATCATCGACGAGCTTTTGCACCGTTTAACACTGGGCGATTGCCGCGTTAAACCCATCTCGCTTGTTTGCAGCGAGCAGGCACTGGTGAAGCGGCTGAAAAAAGATGTAGATGCCGGCCTGCGCACCCCCGATGTGATAGCGCGCAGCGTAAAACGTATCCCCCTTTACCAAAGCTTAAACACGCTTAAAATAGATGTCAGCGAAATGCCCCCCGCCGAAGTGGCGGAGCTGATTGCCAAATTGTAAGCGTAGCTACCCCAAACCACGGGGCGTTTTCGACAAAACCCCAACAATCTACAAAGGGCTTCTAGTAGCCGCACCTACCACAACCTTGAAACTGTGGTAAAATAAAACTTATAAAGGGTGCTTTCACACGCTGCATTTTCAAAAAGGGGGTATTTATGAAAACTTTAAGTCAACTTGTCTCTGATTATACTGCTTGTTTACAGCAAAAAGATTTGCGGCTTGCCTACAAGGGGATACTGGAGTTTATGTCTAAGCTGCGCGCGGATTTTATCAAAAGGTATCCGCAATACGATGCCGGCAGTATGTACCCCGGGTACTTGGATATGTCTTATTTTTCGTTAAGCACCCAAAGCTTAAAAGACAAGGGCCTAAAGCTTGCCGTGGTCTACTTGCACCAAAGCGGCCATTTTGAAGTATGGCTTTCGGCAAAAAACCGGGCAATTTTAAAAAAGTATCAACCTGCGGTCGGGCGCATCCTTGCAGATACCCCTACTTTGTTTCACGACCCCGGCAACCAAGATGCCGTGGTAGAAGCCACCTTAACTTCTGCCCCTGATTTTGATGACCCCGCCGCGCTGATTGACACCATTGAGCAAGGCGTTGCAATGTTTGTAGCTGCGGTAACCAGCCGTTTACCTGCTTAGTGCCGGTGCCCTGCTGCGCCAACAAGCACTCTTTATGGGGCCGGTTGTACCTTGCTTTGCTTGGGTATTTTTAAAAACCACAAGCCTAAACAAAAACCATGTGCCGGGGGCAACCCTGCACATGGTTTTTGTTTGCCACAATGAAATAATTGGGGGGCCGCATTTGCCAATATTTTTCAAAAAGAACTTGCCTAAAGTTAACTTTAGGTTTACACTCCATAAGTAGAAACCCACACTTTTAATTGGTTTTTAAAAAACAACTAGAAAAACTTTACAGGAGGTTTTCTTTTATGAATATTCTTAAACTAAACAACGGCTATGCCATCCCTCAACTAGGCAGTGGCGTTTTTATGATTGCGGACCATGAAGAATGTAAAACCAGTGTGAAAACCGCACTGGACAACGGGTACCGCTTAATTGACACCGCACAATTTTACAAAAACGAAAAGGCCGTGGGCGAAGCCATCAAAGAATCTGGTATCCCACGCGAAGAAATTTTTTTGACGACCAAAATTTGGCCCAATAACTATGGCTACGAAAAAGCAAAACGGGCGATACAGGCTTCGCTGGATACCTTAGGTGTAGACTACATTGACCTGATGCTGTTGCACCAGCAGCTTGAGGATTATATTGGGGCGTGGAAAGCGTTAGAAGAAGCCGTAGGCGAAGGAAAAATAAGGTCTATCGGTGTTAGCAATTTTAAAATTAGCACCATGCAAAAGCTTTTGGCTGTCGCTAAAATTAAACCGGTAGTGGACCAGGTGGAGTGCCACCCGTATTTTCAGCAAAAAGAGCTGCGTGAATTTTTAAAAGAAAACAGCATTCTGTTGGAAGCATGGTACCCCATTGGGCACGGTGACAAAAAAATGCTGGGCGAGCCTGTGCTGCGTGAAATTGCAGCCGCGCATGGCAAAAGCATTGTGCAGGCAATTTTAAGGTGGCATATACAGGTTGGCAATATCGCCATCCCAAAATCAACAAACCCGGCCCATATCAAAAGCAACCTCGACATTTTTGATTTTACACTCTCACCAGAGGAAATGGAAAAAATTAGCGCTTTAGATAAAAACCGGGGCTACTACAATTTGCCCGACTGGGTGCAGCGGATTTTATTCAAGTTCATTAAATAAAAGCATTTCACCCGGCAATAAAGTAATCGCCACCGGCTTGCAGGTTGCAAGCACACCCCCAAAAGCTTCCCCGCCTTTTTAAAAAATGAAAGGGCGTATTAAAATGGGGCAAAAAGCAATAGCAAACCGCCACAGAACACCCGCACCCGCAAATTTGGGGGTACGGGTGCTTTTATGCTCTGGCGTTTGCCCTGCCGCCTTGTTGCCCTGCCCGTACCTGCAACACCCGGCATGGATGTGTGGCTGCGGGCAACCGGTGTTATTGGCGAACAGGCTTTTTGTGTTGCGACAGCCTTTTTAAACAGTATGTTTTTTTGCTCACACCACCGCCTGCATAGTTATCGTTTTTATGCGAATGCTGCTTGCCAGTTGCCCACAAACCGTTGGTATTACTGGTTTTTTTTAAGCCTTCTGCTTTTATTGCGGCCAAAACACAAAAGAAACCACCCTTTAAAATCAATGGCTTCGCTTGCTATTCGAATAAATATTCACCTAATGTATTGACTTTTGCTGTAATTTGCATATATTGGGAAATAGAACTATATCATATTATTGGTCTGCTACCTTAAAGACTAACAGGGTGAAAACCCATAACGGATTGTAGGAGGGCTTTACATGAACGATAAAAAATGCAAGCCCGTTGTTGCAGCACCTCCGCCAGAGCAATTAAAAATGAGCCCCCCTGCGACCAAGGAAAAGGACAAAAGGACGGCAGAACTGGCCCTTGCCAACAAAGAGCTGGCTTTTCAAAATGAAGAAAAGGACAAACGGGCCGCAGAACTGATTGTTGCAAATAGAGAACTGGCTTTCCAAAGTGAAGAAAAGGATAAACGCGCCGCGGAGCTGGTGATTGCGAACAAAGAGCTGGCTTTTCAAAATGAAGAAAAGGAAAAGCGGGCAGCGGAGCTAGCGATTGCAAACAAAGAACTGGCTTTTCAAAATGAGGAAAAGGATAAACGCGCCGCAGAATTGATGATTGCAAATAAAGAGCTGGCTTTTCAAAATGGGGAAAAGGAAAAACGGGCCGCAGAACTGGTGATTGCAAATAAAGAGCTGGCTTTTCAAAATGAAGAAAAGGGAAAGCGGGCCGCGGAGCTAGCGATTGCAAATAAAGAGCTGGCTTTTCAAAATGAAGAAAAGGATAAACGCGCCGCAGAATTGGTGATTGCAAATAAAGAGCTGGCTTTTCAAAATGAGGAAAAGGATAAACGCGCCGCGGAGCTAGTGATTGCGGACAAAGAACTGGCTTTTCAAAATAAAGAAAAAGGTAAACGCGCCGCAGAATTGGTGATTGCGGGCAAAGAACTGGCTTTTCAAAATAAAGAAAAAGGTAAACGCGCCGCGGAGCTAGTGATTGCGGACAAAGAACTGGCTTTTCAAAATAAAGAAAAAGGTAAACGCGCCGCAGAATTGGTGATTGCGGGCAAAGAACTGGCTTTTCAAAATAAAGAAAAAGGTAAACGCGCCGCGGAGCTAGCAATTGCGGACAAAGAACTGGCTTTTCAAAGCGAGGAGAAAGGCAAGCGGGCAACCGAGCGAAAGGAACTTGAAACCTATAACGATGACCTGCAACGGATGGTGAAAGAAAAGGTAAAAGAGATTTCAGAATCACAAATGGCAACCATTTTTGCGCTGGCTAAGTTGGCAGAAGCCAGAGACGAAGATACCGGGAACCATTTAAAACGCGTACAGATTTTTTGCCGTTTGCTTGCAGAAAAGCTGAGCCTGCGCCCCGACTACAAAAGCCGGATCAATGCAGAATTTATTGATACCCTACAGAAAGCAAGCCCGCTTCATGACATTGGCAAAGTAGGGATAAGAGACGCCATTCTTTTAAAGCCCGGGAAGCTAACGCCGGAAGAATTTGAAGAAATGAAGCAACACACCATAATAGGCGCTGCTACTTTAGAAGAAGTATATCAAAATTACCCCGGAAATTATTTTATTAAAATCGGCATTGAAATTGCACGGTCACACCATGAAAAGTGGGATGGAAGCGGGTACCCTGACGGTTTACGTGGGGATGAGATCCCATTGTCTGCCCAAATAATGGCGCTGGTTGATGTGTACGACGCCCTGCGCTCGAAGCGCGTTTATAAAAAGGCTTATTCAAAGGGCGAAACAAGGGCAACCATTGTTGAAGGGGCTAATAAACATTTCAACCCGTTGCTTGTGGAAACTTTTTTGAAATTTGAAAAGGAGTTTGAAAATGCCTACGTTTAGCAAAAGAAACTGCGGGGGTAAGCCGCTATGGACGAATGAGACACAGTAATTTCTCTATTTGAAGTTGCAGTAAACCCGCCGCGCTTAAATTAGAGCTTCGGCTTATTTTAGTGCTACATTTTTTATGGCTGCCTGCCCATTAACTGTAACTTTGACTTTAAAAATTCCTCTAAACTTTACGCAACAACGCCCGCCGGTGAAAACTGGCGGGCGTTGTTGCGGTAATGGTTAGCATCATTTTACTTATTGACCCTCTGCTTTTATTGCACAGCCCCCCACGCCAGACAAAAGGCTGGGTGCAGCCATCCATCTGCTATCCTGCTACCAACCACTTTCCCCTTTTAAAACAGGCTTCAACCCCTTGGTTTTTGTGTTTATTCTAAAATCAAAAAAGTAAACTCTACTATGTTAAGAAAACCGAATAGATTTTCAGCCACATAGAAAACGTTACCACTTGCGCTGCTTCTGCCTAAAAAAGAATGTTGCGGCAACCCCTGCCCCGCCCAATACACTACTTTTCTTTCACCTGCTCGGCGCGCTGCCCCAGCATGCTTGACAATTTATCCCGAAATGCCTCGTCTTGCTGTGGCTTGCGCCTTGACGGGCCTTTTAACCGGCCACCTGCATTGCGGATTTTTTTTGCCATATGGCGCTGCAACAGCAATGCGTCGATATTATCCGCCGTGTACTCCATACCATCCTGGCTAAGCACAACAGCGTTTCTTGCAAGGCACATCGCGGCAAGGCCATAGTCCTGCGTAATTACAATATCACCGGGCTGCGCCAAATTGACCAGTGCAAAATCCACGCTGTCCGGCCCTTTCGAAAAGGTCAATGTGCGCGCGCCCTCTTTTTTAAACACGTGGGAGGTATCGCACAGCAGCAGGCACTCAATCTGAAACTTTTGTGCCTGTGCCACCGCAAGGTCCACCACCGGGCAACCGTCGGCATCAATCAAAATTCTCAAACTGTTACCCGCCTTTCCACCAGCTTAACCTTTGTATCAACGCAAAACAGCGTTATGCTGTTTTTTATACCCTTTGGGGCGGTTGTCGCTGCGTTGTTTACCGCCTGTGCTTTAAATTTATGTTTTTCTGCCCACGCTTTTTGAGCGCCGGTTTATAAACATTCTTCGCTTTTTTCAGCCTTATAAACTGGCCGCAAATTCTCGCACTTTTTGCAGCCCCGGCGCGGTGCGCATGCTGCCTTTCTCCGCCATATTGGGCACCGTGACAATGCCTTTCAGCTGCCACTTTAAGTAAGCGCAAATGTCTTTTATCTGCGCCTGCGCCGCGCTGTACACACCGTCATCCCCTGAATTGAGCAACATTGCAACCCCTTGCAGGTGAAACCCCTTTTTGGCAAATGCATACATGCGGTCGATAAAGCATTTTGTCTGTGCAGACACATCAAACCAATAAATAGGGGATGCCAAAACCAACAAATCGGCCTGTTCCAACTCTTTCAAAATGTCGTTCATGTCGTCTTTTTGCACGCAGACCCCATCATGCGTAAAACAATATTCGCAGTCAATGCAGGGGTTTACTTTTAACTCGCTGAGCTTTTTAACTGTGACAGTATGCCCATTTTGCATAGCGGCCTCGGTAAAGGCCTGTGCCATAATTTCGGTGTTTCCACCTTTGCGCGGGCTGCCGGTAACAACTAAAATTTTCATTGCACATGCTCCTTTGTTTGTCTGGCTCTGGTTGCCCTGTCGTCATCCTGTGCACCCATTGCACAACACGCAGGGCAAAGGATGCGGTAATATTATTATTTTTATTTTATCACATTTTCATTGAAAATACCGCAGCAAACAGCTATAATTTAGTAAATGGCTATTTTAACCATTTACTAGGCACCGCCGCTCTATTGGTGCGTTTGCCACCCCGGTTTCGTACCCCTTATTTTGTCGGGTGGCAGCCGCCTTTGCCCATGTGCCCACTACCGCTTGCCACCGCTGTAGTGACCATCTACCGGGTAATTTTGGCACTTTTGTACTGTTTTCGACGCCTGTTTTGTGACTTTGTCACAGAAAACCAGGCCAAAACGTCTATAATGAAAGACAGGAAATAAGATTTTCTTTTATTATTCGTTTTGTACTTTTACTTTTTTATTATCAGAAAGGGTGGGTAATAAAATGGACCATAAAAATGTTGGCGACCTTGATCGCATTATTCGCATTGTAATTGCAGTTGTACTGTTCAGCCTGTTTTTCTTTTTGCCGGGCAACTTTAAGTGGTTTGGCCTGTTAGGGCTTTTGCCACTGACCACCGCCATTGTGCGCGTGTGCCCGCTTTATATGCTTTTGCATATCTCAACCAATAAAAAATGATGCACCGGCACTGCACTTTACAGCAGGCGGCGGGCAATTTGGCACGTGCTTTTGGGCACGTGCCTTTTTGTTTTGCAGCAGGCTGGTTAATCCCTACTGTTTTAGTTGATTTTTCACTTTGTTGCTGGTAGTATAGGGGTACAGGCACTATTTTTTTATACTCATAAAACGGATAGAGAGGTGACCGACAGATGAACCCCATCCCCACAAAAACACTCAGCGACGGGCTGGTATTGCCCGCCATCGGGTTTGGCACTTATAAGCTGAAAGGTGAAGCTGGTGCCAAAAGCATTCAAAGCGCGATTGAGCTGGGTTACCGGCTGATCGATTCTGCCTTTAACTACGAAAACGAGGGCACGGTGGGCGAAGCAGTGCGCCGCGCCAGCGTGCCGCGCAGTGAATTGGTTTTGACCTCTAAGCTACCGGGGCGCCACCACGAATACGAAAAGGCCCTGCAAACAATTGAAGAATCGCTGTTTCGCACCGGTGTTTCATATTATGACCTTTATTTAATCCATTGGCCTAACCCGCTAGAGGACCATTATGTAGAGGCATGGCAGGCCATGATCGAAGCCAAAAAGCGCGGGCTAGTGCGCTCGATTGGTGTTTGTAATTTTTTGCCCGAGCATTTGCAGCGGCTGCAAACGGAAACTGGCGTACTGCCCAGCCTCAACCAGATTGAACTGCACCCCTACTTTAACCAGGCGGCACAACGCGAATGGCACGAGGCCCATGGCATTGCCACAGAATCCTGGAGCCCGCTGGGCCGCGGCAACGACATGCTGCAAAACCCAGTGATTGCCGAAATTGCCCGCACGCACGGTAAAAGCATCTCGCAGGTAATTTTGCGCTGGCACACCCAGCACGGTGCCGTGCCACTGCCCAAGGCCAGCACGCGGGTGCACCAAGCTGAAAATTTTGATATTTTCGACTTTACACTTTCGGCCAGTGATATGGCAGCAATCGACGAGCTGAACCAGCCAAACGGGCGTACCTTTGACCAGGACCCGGCAGTTTATCAAGAGTTTTGACCCTGCCGGGGGTAAGAATATCAGCTTATAATAAAGTGGGGGAAAGCCGACAAATGCTGTCGACTTCTCCCCCATTTTCTGCTACACTGTGGCAAAAGGGCGCGCACCAATACGCCCTGCAATCGGAAACGGAGGCATCACACATGAAATATTTTGGTGAGGGGCTAAGCGAACTGCACGCGCAGCTTGGCGGCTGTATCCGTAAAGAGGCACAATTAGAAGAAGCAAAAGCGCTGTTTTTACAGCTGCACGCAGCGGTGCACCTTTCTGCGGTGGGCGGTGGCAGTGCCAATGAGGTGGACGCGCTATTTTGTGATTTAGAGCGCCCCGAATATGCGGTGATGCCCACCGCAAAAGACGAAACAATTGCCTGGGCACTGTGGCACCTTGCCCGCATTGAAGATTTGACGATGGGGGTTTTAGCTGGCCGTGGCGACCAGCTATTTGACCACCAATGGCAAATACGGTTGAACGCCCCAATCACCGACACGGGCAACGCACTGACTGACGATGAAATTATGCAACTGAGCAAAAGCCTTGTCACGGCCGAACTGCTGCATTACCGCAATGAGGTGGGGCGGCGCACCCGCGCTATGGTGCAAAAGCTGACTGCTGCTGACCTTCGCCAGCCGGTGGACCCCACCCTTTTAGAAAAAATACGCAGCGAGGGTGGTGTGACTCAGCAAAGCGATTCGGCCTGGTTGCTTGACTTTTGGGCAAAAAAAGATGTGGCCGGCCTGCTGCTAATGCCGCCTACCCGCCACGCGATGCTGCATTTGAACGACTGCTGCAAGTGGAAAGGGCAAATTCGCACACAGCGGCAATTTTATCGCCGTTGACCATACACCCTCAGCCGGCAGCGCGCCGTTTTGCCTGCCGAACCCCTTTACTGCCCACACTTTAGCACCACTTGTGTAAAGAGTTTGAAAAGACGTTTGCCCCCCTGTTTCCTGCGGTTTACCGGTGCTATAATAAGGGGCATCCGGGTAGCGGGAGGCGCAGCAGATGAAAACAAAACGGCAAAAAAGCCCCCGGTTGCTGGCGTACCGCCTTGCCGGCGGCGCATTGCTGTTGCTACTGGCCGCTACACTGGCGACCTTGCTGGCCGACTGGCTGACCGGCGGTATCCCGCTGGAAGATGCGCTGATCAACCTGTTGATACGGCAAAACCTGTCGCCGCTGTTTTTTGTTTTTTCGCAGACCCTGGCGCAGGATACACTGCACGGGGTGCTGGCCTTTGCCGCCCTGCTGGCCTTGCTGTTTGCCGCCGCCAAAGGCACAGGCGTTTTGCTGGGGCACCGCTTGCCGCGCCCGGCCCGCGCCGGGCTGCAGTTTATAGGGGCGCTGGTGTGCACTGCCGCATTGGTATTGGGCCTGCTGATTACCAGCAGTATGCTGCTGAACGGCTATACCACCGCGCTGTTCAGCGACCCCGGCTGGACGGAAAGCGCGCTGCGCGCGCAGCAACAACGGCACGACACGCTGCACGACGAATTGCTGGCAAGTGGCAAAGACCCGACTACCGCACTGCACGAGGTGATGGATGCGGTGGAAAGTGGCGAACTGGATCTGCACGCTTTAAATGACGACGATTACATTGACCTTGCCGAACGCGTTTGCCTGCTGGTAGATGCCAAGGGCGGTGTAAACACCCCAAAGGAGCATTACTTTCGCAATAACTTTGACCGCGCGCCCGCCACACTGGATGAAATGGTCAACACCATCTGTAACACCGAAAACGAGCCGTTTCACTGGCGGCTGCTGCCCATCAGCAGTACGCTATACCATATGATTGGGCCAAACGGAGAATACAACCTGAAGTTTTTGTCGCGCGATGGGCATTTCGAGGTGGTGTACAACCTTGCCGGGCAGAAGCTTTCTACTACTGTTGACCCGCAGAATATGGGCACTTTCAATTATTCCAGCCCGGTGGACGATTTGGCAAAGCACGCAAGCTATGATGTCGACCCCTATTTAAACTGGAAAAACACACCCGCCTCCCCCGCCATCCCAGACGGGCTGACCGAGGACGCGCGGCGCCGGTTTAATGCCAATGCCGACGCACAAAAACGCTACCGGTATTTTGCCACCCTTTGCGGCGGGTAGGCCCGCCCAAAACTGTACCACTACCGGGGTTGCCCGGTGGACGATAAAACAAACAGCCCAATTACAGGGAGGATTGTGTATGACGACCGAACAGGCAAAAATTGACCTTGTGAACCTGATTTTTGCGGACCGCAATGAAAAAGATTTGCAGGATGAGGAGATTATTCACCTGCTGCTGCAAAGCAAGGTTGCAAAAAACACCAGTGCAGAGCAAGAAAAGCGCCTTTCGCTTGGCGCGCGCGCTGCAGACGGCATTGCAAAATTTGCAGGCAGTTGGACTTTTATTCTGATTTTTTTAGCGTGCTTGGTCGGTTGGATTATCCTCAACGTGGTGATGCTGAGCAAGGCGGTGGACCCCTACCCATTTATCTTGCTCAACTTGATGCTCTCTTGCGTTGCGGCTATTCAGGCCCCGGTCATCATGATGAGCCAAAACCGGCAGGAAGAAAAAGACCGCCTGCGTTCGCTGAATGATTACAAAACCAACCTGAAAAGCGAAATCATTATTGAGGATCTCCACCATAAAATTGACCAGTTGCTGGCAAACCAGGCACGGCTGGAAGAGACCCTGCACCGGCTGGAAAAGCGGCAAGGCCCCGCAAAACCCGCAGAGGCTGCAAAACCGGCTGCACCCGGCAGCGTTTGAGACAACTGCAAAAAGCTCGGCCAACAGCCGGGCTTTTTTTACTTTATTTTTAATATACAATTTTTGCATCAAACCGTTTTGCCAGCCCGGCGCACCACACTGCGCACAGGGCAAGCGACACAACGCCCCAAAGCGGGTTTTGCCCCTGCAACGCCTTTGCCAAGGCAAACGAGGGCAGCCCCACCAACAAATATTGCACCTTGTTTTGTTGCAGCAAGTAGGGCGCAAAGGCCCCCAGCAGTAGCAGCGACGACAGCTTTGCAATGGCCATGCCCTCTAACTTATTCGTAGAAAACGACACCACCAGCATAGCGATAATAAGCCCCTGCGCCGCGCCACCGGCTGCAAGCAGCAGCCCCAGCCAAACCGGTAATACCAGCAGGCGAAACAGCGGGTAAAGCACCAGTGTCGCCGCCATGCCAAACAAAGTGGGCAGCAACAGGCGCGACGTTAAATACCCGCGCCGCCCCAGCGGGGTGACCAGCAGTACGGCGGCGACATGGCTGTCCACCTCTTCCAGCACCACCATGGCGGCGGCAAAACAAAACATCACCGGTGTCAGCATGCACAGCATCAAATCAAACAGCCCATACCATGGGGCCAGCACCGCACCGGTGCCCGCCCACCGGGTCAACAGCGTTTCCAGCGCGGGCACGCCAAACCGAAACGCCACCCCGGCCAGTACCGGTGCACTGCACGCCGCCAGCAGCATATGGTCGCGGCGCACCGCTTTTAACAGCCCCAAAAAACCAGCAGCCACCGCTTTCATAAGCCGCCACCCCCTAAAGAACCCCAAAGCTTTGCCACACTGCGGCCCGCCAACCAAAACAGCACCGCCAGTAATGGAGCCAAGCCCAACAGCCCCGGCAAAACCGCCCCCGGCTGGCCGCGCAGCATTGCAAAGCCTAAATTAGTCGGCCACCAGCGCCATAAACTGCCCTCACCACCAAATAAGTAGAACACCAGCGGGCCAAAACAAATAAGCTCCACCGGCACCGATACCAGCAAAAAGCTGTTGAGGGTGGGCGTTTTTGTGGCTACTAGCACCCCAACCAGCGTAAAAGTCGCCGACAGCAGCGCCGTGCCCACCAGCACCGGCCATACCGGGCGCACTCCGGCCGCAATTGCCAGCACCAGTGCCACCAGCAGGCTAATGCCGCCCAACGAAACCAGCTTTGCCACCAAATATTCGCCGCACCGCACCGGCGACACGGCAAGGGCGGGCAATACGCGCTGGCTTTTTTCCAGCAGTACAATCGCCCCCATAAAAAACAGGCCCATTGTCGCGGGGTCCGAAACAATCATTACCGCGCCGGCCATTGGCCGCCATGCGGCGGGCATTACATACAGCACTAAAATGTAAAACATGCTCGGCAATGCATACACGGCATAAAAGCCATATTTCCTTTGTAGCCGCATCTCCCACAAAATCAACATTTTTTGTCTCACAGCAAGGTCCTCCCTGTCACGTCGATAAAAATGTCGTTCAGTGTCGGCTCACTGCTGTGAATCGACAGCAGCCGGTTTTGCCGCAGCAACGTTTGCAACAATTCATCGCCCGATAGTGCGGTAATGGGGCAACTGCCGGTGCGCTCTGCGCCGCAGGCTAGATAAGTGTAGGTCACCCGTGCCGCCCCGCGGGACATCACCAGCTCGTGCGGGGTACCCAGCGCACGGATGCTGCCGTTTACAATAAACGCCACCCTGTCGCACAGCTCGGCGGCATCCTGCATGTTGTGGGTCGTCAAAATAATGGTTTTGCCCGCCGCCCTTTCGGCTAAAATCAGCTGTTTCATCACATTGCTGTTTGTCGGGTCCAGCCCACTGGTCGGTTCGTCCAAAAACAGCACATCAGGGTCGTGCAATAGAGCGCGGGCAAAGTTCAGCCGCGCTTTCATCCCCTTGGAATAATCGCTCACCCGTTTGTCGGCATCGTTTTGCAGCCCCACCGCCGCCAGCAGCGCGCCCGCCGGGCGGGGCGTTTTGCGGTACAGGGACGCAAAAAAGCGCAGGTTTTCAGCAGCGGTCAGTTTTTCATATAGGGTTGAAAACTCAAAGTCGATACCGATCTTTTCGTAAAAATCAGCATTGTGCCGCCCGCACTGTTGCCCGGCAAGCTGCACCGACCCGCCATAATGCGGCAACAGCCCCACCAAAAATTTTTGCAGTGTGGTTTTGCCCGCGCCGGAAGGCCCCAGAAAACCAAAAATCTCCCCCTGCGCGACCGAAAAATTCATGTCCTCGATCAGGTTCTGCTTTGGGGTATACCCAAACGATAAATGCTGTACACAGATCATCTGTTTCCTCCATACTATTTGACTAAATTTAATTTTATAGTCAATATATTGCTAAAAAAAATGGCTGCCCTGTTTTGCACAGCCTGTTACTGCAAAAGCTGAAGTACGACACCGCGTATCAAAAGCCGCAGCCCGGCCTCATAACAATCTGCGTTTAGCTCATCTTGATGCAGGGTCGCAAAATAAATTTGGTGCAATGCCGCGCTGAAAACCTGCGCGTCTTTGCCGCTTGCCCCGGGCAACTGCTGCATCAGCACCGCCACCAATTCACTGTCATCCTGAACATGGTTTGCCACCACCTCCGGCGGCAACTTGCGCGCCAGCAAAGTTACCTCATCGCTGTTCATCAGGCGCAAAATGGGCTGTTGCTGGGCCTGCATAAAAAATTGGAACAACAGGTCGGCCAGTTCGTCTGGCCCCACCGTGGGGGGGTCCAGCGACGCAAGCGCCGTTTGCATCTGCGCTTGCAGTTGCTCATGCAATTGCAACAGCACTTCAAACAACAACTGCTCTTTTGAGCGGTAAAACAAGTAAAAAGTACCCTTGGGGATGCCGGCCCGCCGCACCAGTTCGTCCACCGTTGTGTGCCGAACCCCATATTGTGCAAGGCAGGCGGCGGCCTCTTTTTGCAGCCGCTGCACAATGTAACTGCGTTCTTGGGGGGTAAAACTTTTCGGCAATTTTTTGTCACCTCGATGTTTGACTAATTTTTAACTTATGGTCATTATAATGCGGCACACACCTACTGTCAAGCACTGTTTTGGCCGGTTGCTGCATGTTTTAGTGCCGATTTTCGACATTTTTCCATCTTGCCCGGTTTTTTGTTTCGGCGTTTCGCCTGTTTTCTGGCACAATTCTTATTGAAAGTACCAATTTTAACCCGTACAATGAGTGAAAATGTTGCTGGTTCTGGTGCTTGCTTCTTTTGCCAGCAAGGGGCGCTTTTCGATTTCACCTCAAAACCTGCCCCCATTTTATTTCATCTGTACACAACGGCGTGTATCGGGTATCCCCCGGTACACGCCGTTGTTTTGTATAGAATCTATTTGATAAAGGAGAGTGGAATCATGTTTTCATCTGTCGACACCATATGGGTACTAGTCGCTTCTGCATTGGTCTTTTTTATGCAGGCAGGCTTTGCGATGGTAGAAACCGGCTTTACGCGTGCAAAAAACGCCGGCAACATCATTATGAAAAACCTGATGGACTTTGCCCTTGGTTCCCTCGTGTTCTGGGTCATCGGCTTTGGGCTGATGCAGGGCACCTCACTTGGCGGGTTTATTGGCATCCCTGATTTCTTTATTCGGGGGGAATACGGCGGTGGTTCCATCCCCACTGCGGTGTTTGTCATCTTTCAAACGGTGTTCGCCGCCACGGCTGCGACCATTGTTTCGGGCGCTATGGCAGAGCGCACCAAATTCATCAGTTACTGCATTTACAGCGTTGTCATCACCGCGCTGATCTACCCCATCTCCGGCCACTGGATCTGGGGCGGCGGCTGGCTGTCCCAGATCGGCTTCCATGATTTCGCGGGCTCGACTGCGGTGCATATGGTCGGCGGTATTGCCGCTTTGATCGGCGCCATCATGCTTGGGCCGCGCATTGGCAAATATGACAAAAACGGCAAGCCCAAAGCAATTTTGGGCCACAGCGTCACACTGGGCGCCCTTGGCGTATTCATCCTGTGGTTTGGCTGGTTTGGCTTTAACCCCGGCTCTACGCTATCCGCAACTGGCGACGCGATGCTGAGCTCGATGGGCCATATCTTTATGACCACCAACCTTGCCGCGGCGGCCGGCGCCACCGCAGCAATGATCCTGACCTGGGTGCTGTATAAAAAACCGGATGTCTCGCTGACCCTCAACGGTGCCTTGGGCGGCCTTGTGGCCATTACCGCTGGGTGCGATGCCGTGTCGGAGACTGGTGCCGTGCTGATTGGCCTTGTGGCCGGTATGCTGATTGTTGGCGTCGTGGAGTTGCTGGACAAAAAGCTGCGCATTGATGACCCTGTTGGTGCAGTGGCAGTGCATGCGGGGTGCGGCGCCGCAGGCACAATTATGGTCGGCCTGTTTGCGGTAGACGGCGGCCTGTTCTACGGCGGCGGTTTTAAAATGCTGGGCGTGCAGACACTGGGCGTTGTTTCGGTAGCCGCGTGGGTCATCGTGACGATGGTAGTGCTGTTCACCATTTTGAAAAAGACCATCGGCCTGCGCGTTTCGCCGCAGGAAGAGCTGGCCGGCCTGGATATTGAAGAACACGGCCTTGCAAGTGCTTATGCCGACTTTATGACCAACTACTCCAGCTTTGGCACAGTTTCGACGACTTCCGAGGATATGGTGGAAGATGTCGATACCACCCCGGGCGAATCCGTACCTGTGGTACATAAAGCAGTACCGGATACCCTGTTTGGCATTAAAATGACAAAAATTGATATCCTTACCAATGAGCAAAAATTTGAAGACCTGAAAACCGCGCTGAGCAAAATTGGCATTACCGGCATTACGGTAAGCCATGTGCTGGGCTGCGGCATGCAGAAGGGTGGCTCGGAGTTCTACCGCGGTGTTCCCGTAGAGATCAACCTGCTGCCGAAAATCCGCCTAGAGATTGTCGTGAGCAAGGTGCCGGTAGAAAAAGTGGTGGAAACCGCGAAAAAGGCACTGTACACCGGCAAAATTGGCGACGGCAAGATCTTCGTCTACGACGTGGAAAATGTCATTAAAGTCCGTACCGGGGAAGAGGGTTACGACGCCCTGCAGGACGAATGACCCCCTGCCCCTGTACCATAAACCCCTAGCAACAGCAGCCCTCTGCCGGGGCACTCACACCCCCCGGCACCTACCCGGGCTATTGCATGCTTTGGAGTGCTCTTTACCTGGGGGGGACCCACCCCCACAAAAAAGCGAACGGCCCTGTACGTTGCAGGGCCGTTCGCTTTTTTGTTTTTTACATCCCCCACGCTTGCCCATCAAAGGGGGTTAAAAAAGCCAAAAAACCCGCGGCTTTGCGCCGCGGGCCGTTTATTAAAACGCGGGGCTTTCACCGCGTGAGCCTTCTTTTTGTTGTGACATTATTCAATCGCAATGGTGCGGGCTGCCACTTCCGGCTCCGGTTGTGCTTTGGGCAACGTCAACTGCAACACACCGTCTTTGTATGCGGCTTTAATGTCCTCTTGCTTTACGGTAGAAACATCAAAGCTGCGGCTGTAAGAGCCATAATGGCGCTCGCGGCACACATAGGCACCCTTGTCGTCTTTCTTTTCGTTCTCTTCGCTGTGCTCTGCCGAGATCGTCAGCACATCGCCGTCAAGCCCCAGCTTGATGTCCTCTTTGTTAAAACCAGGCAACTCTGCACTCAGCAGATAGTGGTCACCTTTGTCCTCAATATCGGTCTTGATATTCAGTGCCGGCATTGAGTTCATCAGGTTATCACCAAAGAAGTATTTGTCAAGGTCGTTAAACAAATTGACCATACCGCGCTCTCTGCGCTCATAAGGCATCAAACCAAACATACTCAATTCCCCATTTCTTTTATTGTTTTTTCGTCTCAGACAATTTAAGTCAGGTGCAATGGACAAGCAGTTGTTTGTACATTGGTACCATCCTCCTTCTTGCCCTTACGGCTTTCTTTTTTTCTGTCTGTGCCCATAGTATAACCCGGCACTGTTAAAAAACAACAGATGAAAAATGAATAAACTGTAAAAAATTAGCACTCCATCAATTAGAGTGCCAACTTTTTACAGCCGCTTGATTTTTGTTGCCTTCTTGTTTTTCTTTTTTTAAAGCGGACAGTTACTCTGCCGCCAGCAACTGCCCAATTGGGCCATGAAACACCCAGTCTGCCCTTGTATCTGCCGGGGTAGGGGTTTTGTTGATGACGACCAGCTTGTGGCCGCGATAATAGTCGATTAGCCCTGCGGCGGGGTAGACTGCAAGTGAGGTGCCGCCCACCAAAAGCAGATCACAGCCTTCAATGGCGTGTACTGCGGCGCGCAGCACTTTATCGTCGAGGCTTTCCTCGTACAGCACCACATCCGGTTTAATGATGCCTCCACAACTGCAATGCGGCACCCCGGTGCTTTGCTGTATCGCTTGTACCCCAACCGCCTTGCCGCAGCGCATACAGTGGTTGCGGTGCACACTGCCGTGCAACTCCAGCACATTGTGGCTGCCTGCCAATTGGTGCAGGCCGTCAATGTTTTGGGTAATCACTGCTTTGCAACGGCCCTCGGCTTCTAATTTGGCAAGCGTATGGTGCGCCGCATTGGGCTTTGCCGAAAGGCACAGCATTTTGTCGCGGTAAAAACGATAAAACTCATCCGGGTGCGCCAAAAAAAAGCTGTGGCTCAAAATCGTTTCGGGCGGGTACGCATAGCTTTGCCGGTACAGCCCGTCCTCACTGCGAAAATCCGGGATGCCGCTTTCAGTCGAAACCCCGGCCCCGCCAAAAAATACGATATTGTCACTGCCCTGCAACAGTTGTAAAAGCTTTTCGTTCATCTGACCCGCCGCCCTTCTTTTTATTATCTTTATTATAGGCCATGGCTGCAAGCGCTGGCTATTTTACAGCAAAAACAAGGTGCGCAACCGAAAAGCGACACAAAACAACCAAAACGCAACACATGGTTGGTAGCGGTTGCGCGGTGCTGAGGGTAGAATAAAACTATCGCAAAACAACCCGTTTGTGCGGCTTGGGTGCTGTAAATTATCGCCGCATCCAGTATAATAGAAACAGGGCAGCCTACCGCCGCCCCTTTGTCTGAAAGGATGATCGAACATGAACCTTGCGCAGAATCTGCAATTTTACCGCCAAAAAAAAGACCTGACACAGGAACAGCTTGCCGAACAACTGGGGGTATCGCGTCAGTCGGTATCCAAATGGGAGTCTGGCCAAAGTTACCCTGAAATGGAAAAACTGTTGATCTTGTGTGAGCTGTTTGGTTGCAGCCTGGATACCTTAATGAGCAAGAGCGCACAGGAGGCAACCAATGACATTGCCGAGGCGTACGATGCCTACCGCAACCGCTCTGCCCGCATGACAACGATTGGCGTTACTTTATTAATACTATCTATTGCCGCGGCAGCCCTGATGGACGGGCTGCACCTGCACCCGGCACTGACCCCTGTTGTGTTTTTTTCGATTGCGATTATTGGGGTGCTGGTGCTGATCATCAGCGGTATGCTGTCAAGTGAGTTTGTGCGGCTGCACCCCCATGTGGAAAATTGCTATACCCCTGCCCAGCGGCAGGCGTTTCACCCGACCTTTGTTATTTTGACCGTCACCGGCCTTGGTATTATTTTTCTTGGCGTACTGCTGCTGATTACACTGGAAGCACTGCCGCTGCCCGCTTTTTGGGACAGCTCGCTAAGCGGCGCACTGTTTTTTGTGCTGGTTGCCGCAGGGGTCGCCTGCATTATTTGGGCCGGCATTCAGCAGAATAAATATGACATTGAAGCTTATAACCACGAAAATTATACCGATGAAGAGGTGCAGGCCACGCAGGATAAGATTGGCCGCATCTGCGGCGCACTGATGCTGCTGGCAACACTAGTGTATGTTACACTGGGGCTGCTTTACCCCTCAATGTGGGGCCGCGCGTGGGTCGCTTTCCCCATCGCCGGTATTGGCTGTGGCATTGTTTCGGTGCTGCTGAAAAGCAAAAAGACAAAATAACCGTCATTGGCTGTGGCCGCCCCGTGGGGCGGCCTTTTTTGTTCCCCTGTTCTTTGTGAATTTTTTAAGTTAGGTTTGACAAACCCATACCAAAGATGTATGATAACCATAGACCCACACCCCGTGGGGGTATATGGAGGTTTTCAATATGAAGCAAAAATTCGATGTGGCCGGTATGACCTGCTCTGCCTGCAGTGCCCACGTGGAAAAAAGCGTGAGCAAACTGCCGGGGGTCAATTCTGTGGCGGTAAACCTGCTGCAAAACACCATGCTGGTGGATTACGATACTGAAAAACTGAATGACGGACAAATTTCGGCCGCCGTAAAAGCGGGCGGGTATGGTGCCACCCCGCAACAAACTGCAAAGGCGGCCCGCGGTGCGGCAAAGCCCGCGGCAGCAGGGTCAAAAGCCGCCGAGGAGATGGCAAATACCCGCATGCGGCTGATTATCTCGTTTATTTTTCTCGTCCCGCTGCTGCTGGTGTCGATGGGCCATATGATGGGCATGCCGCTGCCCGGCTTTTTGACCGGTATGCCCAACGCCATCGCCTATGCCATGACCCAGTTGCTATTGACTTTGCCTATTATCTATGTAAACCGGCGCTATTATCAGGCGGGCTTTCGCTCGCTTGCACACGGCGCACCCAATATGGATTCGCTAATTGCCATAGGCTCGGCCGCCGCGGTGATTTACGGCATTGTGGCCATTTACGCGATGGGCTACGGCCTTGGCCACGGCGACATGGCCCTAGTAGAGCGCTACCACATGGACCTGTATTTTGAATCTGCGGGCACGATTTTGACTTTAATCACCGTGGGCAAATATCTGGAAGCCCGCTCGAAAGGGCGCACCAGTGACGCGATCACCAAACTGCTGGACCTTGCCCCCAAAACCGCAACCGTTGAGCGCGACGGTGACGAAGTAGAAGTACCGGTAGAAGAAGTTGCCGTTGGTGACACGGTGATTGTGCGGCCCGGCGGGCGCATCCCGGTGGACGGCACCATTTTAGAAGGTAACGCCGCACTGGATGAATCGGCCCTCACCGGCGAAAGCCTGCCGGTAGAAAAGGGGCCCGGTGACCGGGTGCTTTCCGCTTCCATCAACCAATCCGGCTTTTTAAAGTTAAAAGCCTCCCGCGTGGGCGACGACACCACGCTGGCACAGATCATCCGGCTGGTGGAGGACGCCAACTCCGGCAAAGCCCCCATTGCCAAGCTGGCCGACAAGGTGAGCGGCGTGTTTGTGCCCATCGTCATCGCCATTGCCGTGTTGGCCACCACTGTCTGGCTGCTGCTAGGCTACCCGTTTGAATTTGCACTGTCCATCGGTATTGCGGTGCTGGTCATCAGCTGCCCGTGTGCACTTGGCCTTGCCACCCCTACCGCAATTATGGTGGGCACCGGCAAGGGCGCTGAAAACGGCATTCTGTTCAAATCTGCTGAAAGCCTGGAACTGTTGCACACCATTGACACCATTGTGCTGGACAAGACCGGCACCGTCACCGAGGGCAAACCCGAAGTGACTGACTTGCTGCCCGCTGCCGGCGTTTCGCCCACTGCGCTGTTGCAGGTTGCCGCATCAATCGAACATGCGTCCGAGCACCCGCTTGCCGCCGCTATTTTGCGCCGCGCCGGGGCCGAGGGCATTGCCGCGCAGCCGACGACCGATTTTGAGACCGTGCCCGGCCAGGGCGTGCGTGGCACGGTGGGGGGGCAACCTGTACTTGCCGGCAACCTGCGCATGATGCAACAGGCAGGCCTTGGTGCCAAAGCGTTTGGCGCCGACACCGATGCCCTTGCAAACGGCGGCAAGACCCCGCTGTTCTTTGCCGCAGAGGGCAAACCGCTGGGCGTGATTGCCGTGGCGGACGTAGTGAAACCAACTAGCCGAGCGGCCATTGAAGCGCTGCGGGCCCTTGGCACCGATGTGGTTCTGCTGACCGGTGACAACCGGCGCACGGCAGAGGCCATTCGCGCACAGCTTGGTATTGACGAGGTGATTGCCGAAGTGCTGCCACAGGATAAAGAACGCCATGTGGCGGCCTTGCAGCAAGCGGGCAAAAAAGTGGCCATGGTGGGCGACGGCATCAACGATGCCCCCGCACTTGCCCGCGCCGACGTGGGCATTGCAATTGGTGCCGGCACCGACATTGCCATTGAAAGCGCCGATGTTGTGCTGATGAAGAGCGATTTGCTGGATGCCGTGACCGCCATTCAGCTTTCCCGTGCGACGATACGCAACATTCGGCAAAACTTGTTCTGGGCGTTCTTTTATAATGCCATCGGCATCCCCCTTGCAGCCGGTGTGTTTTACTCGGTGCTGGGCTGGAAGTTGAACCCGATGTTTGGTGCCGCGGCCATGAGCTTCTCGTCGGTTTTTGTCGTGACCAACGCCCTGCGGCTGAAACTGTTTCGGCCTAAACTTACCGCAACCGGCGCTGCTGCCGGCGCTGCTGCCGGCACGGGCCTGCCCGCTGCCGCCCCCGCTGTTGCCCCACTCACCACCCTACAAAACGAACAAGAAAAGGAAGGATCTATCATGAACAAAACCATTCATATTGAAGGCATGAGTTGCGACCACTGCAAAATGCGGGTCGAAAAAGCACTGTCTGCCGTTGAGGGCGTCTCCTCTGCCGAAGTGAGCTTGCAGGACAAGCAGGCCACCGTTTCACTGGCTGCCCCGGTACAGGACGATGTGCTGAAAAGCGCCGTGACCGAAGCCGGTTATGACGTCGTGTCGATCAACTGAGGGCCGGGCAGATGAAGGCCGATAAACAAAAAGTTGCGCGCCTGTTAAAAACCGCGCGCGGGCAGATTGACGGTGTGCTGCGCATGGTGGAAGAAGACCAGTATTGCATTGATATTTCAAACCAGATCATGGCGGCAAGCGCGATTTTGCGCAAAGCCAATAAAGAGATCATCCGCGCCCATTTAGAGGGCTGTGTACAAGAGGCCTTTGTCAGCGGGCAAAGCGCAGAGATTGACGAAAAGGTCGATGAAATTTTGAGCGCGATGGATTCTTTTGCAAAATAAAGATACGGCGCACAATAGCCCAAAAAAAGATAACCCCCGGCCTGCTGCATACAGCAGGCCGGGGGTTATCTTTTTATATTAGCGTCTGCTATACGGTAATATGCTTTCCATCTTTAGTTTTTTATTCAGCCCGCACTGAGGGTCTCGTTACTGCAAACCTGGGAAAACACTTTTGTCACACGGCAAAAGGCCTCGACTTCCGCACTCGAAAAGCGTTTTTCTACTTCGCTTGCAACCGCAGAAATCTCCTGTTCAAACAACCGGTAGCGCTGCTCGGCTTTGGCAGTCAGCCGCAAATAGTACATCCGCCGGTCGCTGATGCTTTGTTCTCTTTGCACCAGCCCCTGCCGAATCAATTCGTTGATTTTCAGTGTAACCGCCCCATTTGAAATATTCAACATACGGGCAAGGTAACTTGCCGTACAATCTTCACGGTAGGCAATCAAATTCAGGTATAAAAGGCTATTGTGGTTGATATGCGGTTGTACCGCACCGCGGTTGATAATCTCCAGCTCATAGAACGACAGGTCGTGATAAAATTGGTTAATTTCTTCTGCAAATTTCATGTGGTATCTCTCCTCCCCTTACTGCGGGCCGCAGCAGGTTCGCGCTACTGTTGGGCAAAGGTGGCCGCCATTCACTGATGCGGCACTGGGCTACCCCGTGGGCACTCTCTTGCCTGCAAGTTGCACCCGCGTGCTTTTCGGCCTTCTCGGTATTTCCCTCTTTGCCCGCTGCTCACTGTGCGGTAAATTTCACTGACAATTACTTTTATAGATTAAATGAATTATTTTGGGGGCTTAAAATGCACAAACAGACGTTTTGACTACACGAATGGACTTAAAACAGAAGAACAGCGCACCACCGCATATGCAGTGGTGCGCTGCTCTTGTGCCGTCGTATTGGTCTTGATACGGTCACAATTTTGCTATGGGTGGCTTTTGCCGCGTTGCGTCATAAACCAACAACCCATTGATGCCGTCTATTTCACGCAAACGGCGGCGCGTATACAATTTTAACAAAATGCCGGTGGTTAAAATTACGGCCAGCAAAATGCCGGCACCAAGGGTCAGCTCAAATTCCATTATGACCGCCTCCTGTATTGGTTTTTCTTGTTTTGGTACCACAAAAGCACATAAACATCCGGCGCAAGCAGTACCGAAAACCCTACCACACTGCCGGCAGAAAGCCCCACCAATACCTCGTGTGGCTTTACCTGTAGCAGGCCTTGTGCAGCAGGGGGGGCCTGCAACGGCTGCCCATCCTGCGTGGGCGGGGTGCTTGGCGGCGGTTCGCTGGGGGGCACCGCTGTCGGTGACGGCTGGGGGCTGGGGCTTGGCGTAGGGGTTGGGGGCAAAGTAGGGGTAGGTATTGGCGTCGGCACCGGTGTCGGGGCCGGTGCTGCCGGCAATACCGGGGCCGGCGCTGCTGTTGGCACGGGGCTGGGGGTTGGGGTGAAAGTAGGTTGCAATACACCGGCTGCAAACTCCGTTGTCAGCCCGCCCGCCTCAATCACAACCGTATGGCTTTGCGCGGTAATCGTCAAATCCCCTTGCAGGGTATACGGCAGCGGCGCGCTGCTGCCGTCGCTGTAATAGCCGGTGACAACCATACCGGCGGGGTCAAACTGTGTGCCCGAAACATAATTCAGTTGGGCCGGTGGGGTCGTCACGGCAATCGACACCAGCACCGGCATACTGCGCACCGTAACGGGCACAGCAAGGCTGAGGCTGCCATAGGCCAGCACTACCTGCGTATCGCACAGTGCCAATGGCCCCGCCGGCGACAAGGCAAGCTGTGCCGTTACCTCTTTTTGTGTCTCATCTGTATAGTGTGCTATTACGACCATGCCGGTAGCGTCAAATTGCTCCCCCACAAGGTATTGTGTTTTAGTGGGTGGTTGTTGTAATTCCAGCGAAGTCGCTGTACACGAGGTATGGTCTGCCAGTACCGTCAACTGAATTTTAATATATCGCTCATCCGGCTTACTGCTGTCCATCATCAGCCGCACCATATATTGCTCTGAAGTCTCACCTTCTGCCACCACCGCACTGACCGCACTAAGGTCCGCCGCCGTGATGAATAGGCCCGAGCCTACATCCTGGTACCCGTTGGGGTTGGGGTAATAGTTCACTACCGGGTTGGCCGCAGCAAGCACCGTTTGCTGCAAGGTGGCATCTGCCTGCCCCTGCGCTACCTCGGCGGCAGTCAACGTGACATCCGTGGCCCAGATACACACTTGGGGGGTCGTCTTTTCCCAGTCGATATGTCGGTAATGCCCCGCACATCCGGCTAACTCATCCGCCCTTACCCTTTGGCCAGGCAATACCAACAACAACGCCACCAACAACAATAAAACCTGTAGTGTGCGCCTGCGCTTTCTTTTGCTTTTCATTTGCTCCACGCCCTTCCAACACTGCACCCCTGGTTTCAAAGTACCTCTGCCACCGGGGCGGGGGTCATTTTTTCTTTCAACTGGCGGTAACTGCCCTTTGCTACCGGTAGTTGTTCTCCGTTATACAATGTCAGCGTGTAACTGGCAAGGCTGGCAGCATAACGAAGTGAAACCAGAAAAGAGCGATGGATGCGCATAAAGCCGTGTCCAAATAACAACTCTTCAATTTTGCCCAGCGTGGAATAAAACTCAAACATCTCAGTGCCATAATGCACCTGTATCACATGGCGAATGCTCTCGAAATATAAAATCTGGTTTACCGGCACACTGCGGCTTTCCCCCGCACAGGTCAGCACAATCGTCTCCTGCTGTTTTTGCTCCGCCCGGTGTATCGCACGCAAAAAAATCTCTTCTATTTTTTCGTCGCTCGTTTGCCCTTTTACAATATAATGCAGCGCGTCCACATCAAAGGCATCCAGCATATTTTCGGTGGAGTGGGTAAAAAAAACGATTTCCCCATCCTGTTGCATCTCGCGCAGCGCATGTGCAATGTCCACACCATCCCTGCCCGGCATGCGGATGTCCAAAAAAATGATATCCGCGCGGGTTGCAGCATCCTCTTGTGCAAATAAAAGCTGTTCCCCATTCGCATACTGGTCAATCGTGGATGTCAAACCATGTTTTTGCCCTATTGCGCTCAACTTTTCAGTATATTGTCGTACATGCTGCGGGTTGTCATCACAAATTGCAATTCTCATGCTTTTCTCCTGTTTTTCCCTCTGCCGGTTTTTAGTCTGTTGCCCTAAACCGGGGCAATGATGCATTGATTCTGAACTTTTATTTTATACTATCTTGCAATATGATAGCAAGACGGCAATAGAAAAGCAATTGTCCCTCTAAAAAATAAAGCTGTGTTTGCACGCTTTTCATTTTCTTTGATTGCAAAAAATCTGTTACTTTTCAGTTTTTGCATTTTGTCCTTCATTGGCACACAGCATAGAGTTTTGTAAAAGCTTGCAACTTATACGGAACTTCATTTTAGCAAATATCTTCAAATTCCCTCTTTTTTACAGGATATGGTTCATATCCCCGGATTTTGCTTTGTTTTCTCAAAAATTCTTTAAAATTCGAACATTTTATCAAAAATGCGTTAGATTTCGCTTTTTATTTTCTTTCGGCAGACGATACTGTTTTAGTAACAATAGTTCTCTATAAAGAATTATTAGTCCAAACAAACCGTTTTTTGTTCTTTTCTTTTAGGTGGGGCCTTTCGCGGCATCGGTTTTCTGTGGCAAACACTGCGCAGTCACAAAAGGCCGGTGTCATTTCAACAAAAAAGGAGAATCAATATGTTTCGCAAAATGAAGCTCTCGTCCAAACTTACGGTCATTCTTGCCGGGGTGCTTGTCGTCGTGTTCACCGGTCTGGTGTTTACCTCTGCGTACCTTTCCAGCCAGGCAATCAATCAGTCCGTTTTTGGCGAACTGGACACCAAGGCAAAAACAAACGCCATGGAAATTCAGCAGATCTTTGACGGTGCAAAATCGGTTACCTCCGACATCAACACCTACCTGCAGCGGGCCTACCGCACCGCAGAGCAAGAACCGGCCAATACTGCACTGCCCACCGACGAAAATCTGGCCGCGCTGAACCAGAGCGTTGTTTACCACCGCACGCTCAGCCTGCTGAACCATACTACCGAGGCCTATATCACCGAAAGTGCCCGCAGCATTGCACTGAATAACGACGGCATTGAGGGCGTGGGTGTCATGTTTGCCCCGTATGCGTTTCAAAGTGACATTGAAAGCTATGCGTTCTACCTGCAAAAAGGCACCGCAGACGGTGCTATTACCCCATACGGCGAGTATGCCACTTATTCTGCCGACAACTATTATCAGCAGGCCGCTGAAAGCCAAAAAGCCATTGTGACCGACCCATACGATTACAACGGCATGCAGATCATCACTTATTCTACGCCAATCATCTATAACAGCACCGTAAAAGGGGTCGCGGTCGCCGACATCAAAATGGACAATTTCAGCCGTATTGATGCCACCAGTGAAAATTTTCCGTCGATGTATGCCATTATTTACGACAATAACGGTCTGCTGGTCTACGACAACCGCAACACCGAAAACGTTGGCCATGCCATGAGTGAGTTCATCCCGGACACGGACGAATACGCCGCCGTGCAAGAGCTGCTTGCCAAGGGCGAGGCGTTCCACGTAGAAACCACCCAGACGACCGGCGAAAAGGTGTTTCGTTTCTACCACCCTATCACCGCCGGGGATGAGACCTGGTGGGCTGTTTCTGTGGTCACCGCCGCAGACGTATCCCGCGCCGTCGTGCAGTCTACCTTGTGGCTGATTTTAGTCAGCGTGCTTGCGCTGGTGCTGCTGCTGGGCACTACCACAATTGTGCTGCGGCGGATGCTTGCCCCAATGAAACAGGTCGTCGATGCGGCCAAGGGCATTGCCAGTGGTGACCTTTCGGCCACCATACAATACGACGCGCAGGATGAGATTGGCGCACTTGCCGCAGCCTTTGGCGATATGTCGAAGACCCTGCGCGAGATGATGACCGACATCGGCTACCTGCTGGGCAAGATGGCCGACGGAAATTTTGCCGCCGAAAGCCGCGCCCGCAGCAGTTATGTGGGGGACTTTGAGCAAATTTTACTGTCGATTCAAAAATTACGGGCACGGCTGAGCGACACGCTGTCGCAGATTAATCTTGCCGCCGACCAGGTTTCGGTGGGGGCCGAACAAGTGTCGGTAGGCGCGCAGGCCCTGAGCGAGGGCGCGACAGAACAAGCCGCATCGGTAGAAGAGCTTGCGGCAACCATCAACGAAATTTCAGACCAGGTGTCCCGCACGGCATCGAATGCGCGTGACGCGCGGCAAAAGGCCGCCGACACCGGCACGCAGATGCAAAGCAGCAACGGCCGCATGCAGGAGATGCTGCAGGCCATGGCTGAAATCAACTCGTCTTCTCGCGAGATCGGCAAGATCATCAAAACGATTGAGGACATCGCGTTCCAGACCAATATTTTGGCACTGAACGCCGCGGTAGAAGCCGCCCGCGCCGGCACTGCAGGCAAGGGCTTTGCCGTGGTGGCAGACGAGGTACGCAGCCTTGCCAGCAAATCGTCGGAGGCGTCCGGCAGCACCGCGGCGCTGATTGAGCGCTCGTTGCAGGCGGTGGAAAACGGCACCCGCATTGCAAATGAGACCGCAGACGCGCTGACAACTGCCGCGACAAAAACCAGCGAGCTTTCCACGACGATCGACGATATCTCCTCAGCCGCCACCGGGCAGTCCACTTCTATTATGCAGGTGACACAGGGTATTGACCAGATTTCAAGCATTGTGCAGACCAACTCTGCCACCGCAGAAGAATCTGCCGCGGCAAGCGAAGAGCTCTCCGGCCAGGCGCAGGTACTGCGCGAACTGGCACGGCAGTTCCGCTTTGGCGACAATGAAGAAATCGAAGGCGACACCGCGCAATAACAAATTTTGCCCCTTTTTCTGCAACAAACAAAACAGCGGCCTTGCGGCCGCTGTTTTGTTTGTCTTTTTAAGCGTCCTCGCCCATTTTGCGCAGCTTGTGCGGCAAGGGGTAGGCTTTTTTGCTGTGGGTGATGCCGGTGGCGATTTGCCCTTCGGCCATTTTAAGCGCAGTGAGAATGGGGTTGATGCAGGGTACCCCAAGCGTCTGCGCCACCAGCTTGTCGGTGCCGGAAAAGGCCAGCGAAATGCAGCCCAAAATAATACAGTCGGCACCATCCCGCCGGATGCAGCTGCGCGAAACTTCCAGCACGCGGCTTTGCAACAGCTCCGGCTGCCCGCCAAACGCCAGAATATCAAGGTCGATGGCCCGCACCGAGGCAAGACGGTGGGCGGCAATGCCCTTTGCACGAACTTCCTCCTTCAGCACGGGGGTCATTTCGGGCGTTGCGGTGACAATTGAAAACCGGTGCCCTAGCGTCAGCGCGGTGGCGGCAGACGACTCAAACGGCCCGGCGACCGGGATGGTGAGCATTTCGCGCAACGCATCAATGCCGGGGTCGGCATAGCAGCCCAGCAAGATACCGTCGTACCCGGCCTGCTGCGCCTGCACAGCACGCGCAATGGTGCCGGGGATGCTTTGGTATTCCTCAGTGATGGATTCAATTGACGGCGGCCCACCGGGGCAGTCCCACGCATCGAGCTCGGTGCCGGGGAACACATACCCGCGCAGGATGTCGCGGCGGCGCGACAGCTCCTGCTGTGGCATTTCACCGGGCACAAGGTATAACAGTTTCATCAGGTACCTCCTTTGGCGGGGTCAGCAGTCGATGACCATGTCGTTCAAGTCGCGGCTGAAATAGGTGATGCGCTCAATGCCGTGCTCCCGTATGACCACCGTGTCGGACAGCCGAAAGCCCCCGACCCCCTGCACGTAAATGCCGGGCTCTACCGAAAAGCACATACCGGGTTGCAGCAGGTGGTCCTCGCCGATATCCAGCACCGGGGTCTCGTGCATACCGGAGCCAAGGCAGTGCCCGGTGTGGTGGCGCCAGTGCTGCTCAATGTGGTGGTCTTTAAAAAACTGCCGGGTGGCGCGGTCTACGTCGCTACAGGCCGCACCGGGGCGCAGTGCTTCAAACGCGACCTCTTGCAACTCCTGCGCCAGCAAGTAATAGCGGCGCTGCTCGGCAGTTGGCTCCCCCATAAAAAAGTTGCGCTCCAGCTCGCAGATGTACCCGCCAATATCCGTGGTGGCATAGCAGCCCAGCACGTCGCCGCGGGCAAACGCGGCGTTGGTGGTGACGGCGTGCGGGTAGTACGAATGCGGGCCAATTTGCCCGCGGTAGCCCACCAGCACACTGCTGTCGGCCAGCGAATTGGGGCGGTAGCGGTGGCCTAGTGTTTTCAGCATCACACCCGCCACGTCAAACCCGGCGCGAAACGACACCTCATACTCGCGCAGGCCCGGTTTGGTATACTCCTGTAACAGCGCCATGGCATAGTTTGCCCAGCGCGCACTTTCACGGATCAGGCTGATCTCGTACTCGCTTTTGTGTACCTTGAGCTGCTGGATGAGCCGCGGCAGCAAAATCAGGTGATCCCGCCCCAGCACCTCGCTGAGGGCCGGGCCGCTGTACCCATACACCGGGGGGTAGCCGTCGCTGTCGGCAGCAAGCCCGGCGCCCGCAAGGCCCAGCTCGCGCAGCAGGTCGGCAAGGTAGTGCATGGGGTGGCGCTCGCCCGGGTATTCGGGGTAGACCGCAATGTGGTACTGCGGCAGCTGCATGGCGGCGTGCTCCGCTTCCAGCCGGGGCACCAGCAGTGCGCTGGCGCCGCCGGGCTGGTAAACAAAGGCCATCGGCCGCTCGGTTGCCACCAGCGGCGAACCCGTCAGGTAAGTGATGGCAGCCGCTGAAAAAAACACCATCGCCCCTGCCCCTGCTTTTTGCAGCGCGGCATCCACCTTGCCAAGGCGGGCGGCAAACTCGCTTTGCGGCGTTTGGGTAATGCCAAATTCTGTTATATGGTTCGGTTCTTGCATCGCATCTCGCTCCTTTCTGCTGTTAGCTTTATGCCCATACTTGTCGCAGCACGCGGATGGTGTTGCCGCCCAGCACCTTTGCAATCTCTTCTTCCGTATACCCGTGGCGGACGAGCCAGCGCGGGATGTTCCAAGACGCTTCGGTGGTGTTTTCAAGGTAGTTCACATACGCGACCTCTTGGTACGGCAGCGCCGTTTTAGACGTATCGCCGGTTGAAAGCGCCCCGGCAAACGCGTGGTGCAGCGCCACATGGTCGCCATACAGACAGTCCGGCCCAAAGGTGACATGGTCGATGCCGACAAGGTTTTTCACGTATTCAAAATGCTCCATCACACTGTCGATGTCATGTGTATTATGGGTGGCGCTCATCGTGGTGTGGGGGGCCGCCTCAATGCCGATGACCCCGCCCTTGGCGGCGATGGCTTTCAGCAGTTCGTCGCCCGCAAGGCGCTTGATGTTCCACACGCCCTTGGCACCAAGGTGGCTTGCCAGAATGGGCTTTGTGCTGTGCTGCACCGCTTCCAGTGCGGTGCGCTGGCCGCAGTGAGACACGTCGATCAACATGCCCACCTTGTTCATACGCTCCACACAGGCCGCGCCAAACTTCGTCAGCCCGCCGTCACAGTCCTCCTTTAAGCCGCTGCCCAGCGCGTTGCTTTCAGAGTAGGTGACACCCAGCTGGCGCACACCAAGGCCATACAAAATGTCAATGCGGTCCACTTCGTTTTCAATCGGCTGGGCCCCCTCAATACAAGGTACCCACGCAATTTTGCCCGCGGCCTTGGCGGCAAAAATATCATCCACCGTTTTGCACTGCACCAAAAAATCCTGGTGCGCAAGGTCGCACAGCCGCATGCCAAGGTCATGCAGAATGTCGATCCACTTCCACCCGCCGGGGCTGGAAATGATATTGGTGCCGTCGAGCAGGTTGTCAAAAATGCAGTCGAGGTTCGAATAGCTCAGCGCCTCGTACGCACAGGCATCCCTGCCCTGCCGCTCGGCGGCAAGAAAGCTGTCAAGGCTTAAATCCGCCGGGGTGAAATCCGGATGCTCGTGCACCGAAATGTACGGGTATTTTGCGATGATTTCCCGGTAGCGCACCTCCTCTTCGGCGCTGAGCTCAAGCAGGTGGCGGCCGGCCCAGTCCCATTTGGCCCAGTCGATGATCGGGTAATCGCGCCCGACCTCAAGGTACTGGTAAGACTGGTAGGGCCGGTACCCCTTTTTCTGTTCTAATTCCATAGCAAACCCTCCTTTGGGTGTTTTTTTGCCGGGTGCAAAACTCCCCACTGCTGCGGGGGGCAGCGGCGGGGAGCAGGCATACCGGCAAAGCTGCGGCGGCGCACTGTCAGGCCGGGGCTGTTATGCCCAAACCTCACGCAGTACGCGCAGCGCGTTGCCGCCAATCACTTTTGCAATTTCTTCTTCGGTGTACCCGTGGCGGATCAGCCAGCGCGGGATGTTCCACGAGGCCTCGGTCGGGTTTTCAAGGTAGTTCACATAGGCGACTTCTTCGTACGGCAGTGTGGCCTTTGAGGTGTCGCCGGTAGAAAGTGCCGCCGCAAACGCGTGGTGTACCCCCACATGATCGCCGTACAAGGTATCCACACCAAACCCAACGTGGTCAATACCAACGAGGTTCTTCACGTACTCAAAGTGCTCCATCACGCTGTCGATGTCGTGGGTGCGGTTCGTGGCGCTCATCGTGGTGTGGGGGGCCGCCTCAATGCCGATCACCCCGCCCTTGGCGGCGATGGCTTTCAGCAGCTCGTCACCCGCAAGGCGCTTGATGTTCCAAATGCCCTTGGCGCCGACATGGCTTGCCAGAATGGGTTTTGTGCTGTGCTGCACCGCTTCAAACGCGGTGCGCTGGCCACAGTGAGAAACGTCGATCAGCATGCCCACCTTGTTCATGCGCTCCACACAGGCCTTGCCAAACTTCGTCAGCCCGCCGTCGTTGTCCTCTTTTAAACCGTTGCCCAGCGCATTGCTTTCAGAGTAGGTAATGCCCAGCTGGCGCACCCCAAGGCCGTATAAGATGTCGATGCGGTCCACTTCGTTTTCAATGCAGGCGGCGCCCTCCACACAGGGCACCCAGGCAATTTTGCCCGCAGCCTTGGCGGCAAAAATGTCATCCACCGTTTTGCACTGGATCAAAAAGTCCTGGTGCGCAAGGTCGCACAGCCGCATGCCAAGGTCATGCAGCACGTCGATCCACTTCCACCCGCCGGGGCTGGAGATGATGTTGACGCCATCCATCATGTTGTCAAAAATGCAGTCGATGTTAGAATAGCTCAGCGCCTCATACCCGCAAAACTGGCGGCCCTGGCGCATGGCATCGTAGATTTTATCCATCGTGCTCATGTCCTCGGGGTAAAAGGTGGGGTGATCATGCAGCGAAAGATACGGATGTTTTGCAAGCAGCGCTTCGTACTGCGCCTCCTGCTCGGCATCCAGTTCGATCAGGTGGCGGCCGGCCCAGTCCCAGTCGACCCATTTAATGTCCTTATAGTCTTTACCGGGCTCGAGATACTGGTACGAGCGATACGGCAAAAACCCGGCTTTTTGCTTGATTTCCATGCAAAAATGCACTTCCCTTCCTGTTTTTGGGCCAAAAAGTACCAGCGACCGCAGGCAAAGCGCCTGCGACCACCGGCAATTTATTTGTGCTTACTTCGCGTAGATGCCGCAGGCAAGCGAGCAGTTTAAGTAGCCCTGGTTGCCGTACACTGCGCTGAAGCCGTCAAACTTGGCGGTGCTGGCGGCATAGGTCTGCACCGGCACATAGGTCATCGCAAACGGCATGTTTTCCACTGCAAGGGTCTGCCACTGGTCCAGCAGCTTTGCGCGGTCGTCGGGGCTCGGCGTCGTTTTCATCTGGATCAACAGGTTATCCATCTCTTCGTTGTTGTACTCCATAAAGTTCAGCGTCTGGCCAATGCCATAGCAGGTGTACAGCGTGGTGTCCACATCGTCAATGGTGCCCCACACGTTGTAGCCGATGTCAAAGGTGTGGCCGTTCGTGACCTTTGAAGAGAAGGTCGAGGCATCCACCGGCTCAAGGTTCAGCTTGATGCCCGCTTCGGCCGCTGCCGTGCGCAGAATTTCCATCACGTTGTCCACGTTCTGAATCGAAGATTTGTAGGTCACGGTGAACTCCAGCTTTGCGCCGTCGGCACTTTCCAGCACGCCGTCACCGTCAGTGTCGGTGTAGCCGCTTTGTGCCAGCAGGTCTTTGGCGGCAGCGGTGTCATAGGCCGGCTGCTGGATGTTGGAGGTGTTGAATTTTTCGTATACCGGGCTGATCATCGTGTTCATGGCCTTTGCGGCACCACTCATGCCCACGGCAACCATGGCGTCACGGTCAATGCACATCGAAATTGCCTTGCGCACGTTACCGTCCTGCAACTGCGCGTTGCTCTGCGAATAGCTCAACTGGCCATAGCCCAGCGACTCGATGTCGGTCAGCACAAAATCAGGGTTTGCGGCAAGCTGGCTTTTGCTGTTTGCCGAAATGTAGTTGGCACACACGTCAATTTCGCCGTTTTCCAGCGCAAGCACCATCGAGTTTTCGTCGGTGTACACGCGGAACAGAACGCTGTCAAGGTAGGCGCCCTCGCCGTCATTGGCCTGCTTAAAATAGTCGTTGCGCTTGAGCGAGACATACTGGCCGTCCACCCACTCGTCGATGTAGTAGGGGCCGTAGCCGGCGCCGCTATAAGTGTAGTTCATGGGGTCTTCTACCTGCGACCACTCGCTCTCGCGCATGATCGGGGTCCAGTAGCCCGCGCCGTTCCAAAAGTTGACGTCGGTGTCGGACAGGCGGAACACAACGGTCTTGTCGTCCTTCACTTCCGCCTTGGTGACCTTGCCAAAATAGCTGTCGGAGAAGCCAATTTTGTGCTCGACACCATAGGTGGCGGTAAACGCAAGGTCCTTTGCGGTAACCGGGGTGCCGTCGTTCCAAAAGAGGTCTTTCAGCACAATGGTCCACTCGGTGCAGTCGTCGTTCGGTGTGGCGGATTCGGCCAGGTAGTTATACTTTTGGCCGCTCGCATCCATGGTAACAAGGTTCGGTACGACCAGGTTCATAATGATACTGGCATTGATATCGTTTTGCACCCAGATGTTCGAGCTGACCGGCGATGCCGAAAGGCCTGCCGTTAAGGTGCCGCCTTTTGCCGGGGTACCCGCGGCAGTGCTGCTGGCCCCCGATGCCGGGCTGCTGGCCGCTGCGGACGATGATGAGCCGCAAGCCGCCATGGACAGTGCCATGGTTGCCGCGAGTGCCAGTGCAGCAATTTTTTTAAAGTTCATTTACTTCCCCTCCAATTTCTCTGTTGTAGTTACTTGCCTTTTGCTTTATGGATACCGCCCTGTGCCGGCCACGCGTTGCCGGGTTGGGGCGAAAACCAATCCCTTTGTATCAGCCCTGTGCGTTTTTTTGCAGTACCCGCCCGGCGTAGGTGGGCAATACCTCGCCGTCTTGCAGCTCCACCTTGCCGTTTACCAGCACAAGGTCGCACCCGGTGGCGCTAAGCTGTGGTGTTTTGTACTGCATCTGGTCCATTTCGGGGTAGCTGTAATGCGGCAGGTCGATCACCGCAATGTCGGCGTAATACCCCTCTTGCAGCCGGCCACGGTGCGCAATGCCAAAATGCTCGGCCACCATGGTAGTGTTGCGCCGCACAATCTCCTCGTACGGCACGCCCTTTTTTAAATACATGTTGGCAAAAATGGCAAACCCGCCGCGGCGCCGAATTTCGTACCAGTCAAACGGGTCGTAGGTGGCGTCGCCCATAATCGTGTCGCTGCCCACCGAAACATACGGGTTTGCGACAATGGAATCCACATGGTCGATAAAGTTGGACGGCACCCCAGCCGCGGGGGCATTCAGCCAGAACACATAGTTTTTATCGTCGCCCAGCAAGTCCAGCAGGCATTCGTCCTCATTCACCCCGCGCTCGGCGGCAATGTCGCGCACCGAGCGATTTTCAAGGTGGGGGTCGTCTGAATGTACAATGTAAACCTTGTCTTTGCCCCCGGCAAAGGTGTAGTTTTCGCGCAGGATCAGCGCCCGGCCCTCCGGCGTGTGCAGTGCTTTTTTAACGCCTTCAATACCGCCGCTGAACAGCTCGTCCGACAGCGCCATTGTAAACAGCAGCATGCGCTCTTTGCCGGTGCAATGGCCCACGCTGGACGGAATGCAGTCGATGCGGGCGCGCACGCCGTCTTGCTCAATGGCCTTTTGCGCCGCGGCAAACGCCGCGGGCACCGCACTGGCAAGGTGCGAAATTTGAATTTTTGCCCCGGTGCGCCGCCCGACTTCCATGTATTCCAGCGTCGCTTCCACAATGCCAATCTTGTGGCGCAGGTGGGCGGCCGAAACACCGTCATAGGCTTTGATGAGACGCACGGTGTCGCACAGCTCGTCAATGTCCGCGTAGCGGCTGGGTACATAGTCCAGCCCAAACGAAATGCCAAACATGCCCTGCTCCATATTGTGGCGGATAATCGCCTCAATGGCCGCCTGTTCCACATCGTCCGGCTTGCGGGGCCACGCGCCGTGCATCACGTACTGCCGTATGCTGCCGTGCCCCAGCAGCGTGACAAAGTTGCAGTTGGTGCCCCTCGCGTGCACCGCGTCGCGGTAGCCCTCAAAATCGTGCCAGTCGGGCCAGCTTTTCATGTAGCGGTCGTATTGGCGCAGGTTAATCAGGCCGTTGCCAAGGTAATAATCCAGTTGTTCTTTTTTGTGCCCCGGCACGATGGAATGCCCGCAGTTGCCATTGATGAGCGTCGTGACGCCCTCTTTTAAATAAAAGTCGTACCGCCCGTCGTCAAAACAGACCCACTCTTCGTGCACATGGGGGTCGATCAACCCGGGGATGACATATTTGCCCGCCGCGTCGTACGTTTTGGCCGCTTCGCCGTCGATCACCGGGGCAATGCGCACAATGCGCTCGCCCTTTACCGCAACATCGGCTTTACTGCCCGGCTGGCCGGTACCGTCCACTACAATGCCGTTTTTGATCAGATAATCATACAAAGTGAAGACCTCCTGTCTTGCACGCAGCCTAGCTGCGGCCTTTGGGGTTCAGGGTGTCGTTCAGCGCCATCCCAAACAGGTTGAAGCAAACCACATACAGCACAATGCAAAGGCTGGGCATCAGCCACCACCACCAAGGGTTGGGGCTGGTGATGACGGCGTTGGCGCTCCACGCGCGTTTCAGCATCGTGCCCCAGCTCCAGGTCGTGGGGTCGCCAAGGCCAAGGAAGCTCAGGCTGGCCTCCGACAGCACCGCACTGGCCATGACAAGCGTCAGGTTGACGAACACTGGGCCGGACGCATTGAGCAAAATATGCCGAAACAGAATACGCGCTTTTGACAGGCCCATGCTGTTTGCCGCCTCGATATACTGCATCTCGCGTATTTTCAGCGTGCTGTTGCGGGTGACACGGGCCAGCGACGGCCACGAAAAAATACCCAGAATCAGCGCGACATTCGTGATATTAGCCCCCATGATGGCCGCCATAATGATCATCAGCGGCAGCATGGGGATAGTGAGGAAAATATCGATGAAGCCGTCGATCAGCCCTGAAAACCAGTTGTTAAAATACCCGGACAGCAGCCCCAGCGGCAGCCCGATGGCCGCTGCCACCAGCAGCGCCAGCACCGAAACATACAGCGAGGTGCGCGCGCCCCATACCAGCTCTGCCAAAATATCCAGCCCTAAACTGTCGGTGCCCAGCCAGTGCGCGGCACCCGGCGCCACCAGAATATCGGTGGTATAGCCCTGCGGCTTTGCCAAAAACAGCGGCCCGATAAGCCCAATGGCCATAATAAGCGCCACGCCGCACAGCCCCAGCACGCCGTTGCGGTTGCGAAAGAAATAGTACAGTGTGCTTTTTCTCTGTTTCATCTCTATTGCCCCCCCAGCCGGATACGCGGGTCGAGCCAGGCGACCGCGAGGTCAGTCAAAAAGTTCATCACGACCACCGCCACCGCCAGCAGCAAAAACGCCCCTTGCAGCACCGGGTAATCCAGCGCGTTCACCGCGTCGTAAATCAGGCGGCCGACGCCCGGCCACGAAAACACCGTTTCGGTGACGACCGCGCCGCCCACCATCGTGCCGATTTGCAGGCCAATCACGGTGACGGTGGGGATCATGGCATTTTTGAGTGCGTGCACCCGGATGACCCGCTTTGTGTCGTTGCCCTTTGAATACGCAGTGCGGATATAATCTTCGTGCAGCACCTCAATCATGCTGTTGCGGGTGTACATCACGGCGTTGGCAAGGTTGGTGATGGTCAGCGCCACGGCGGGCAAGATCAAATGCTTGCCGACATCCAGCCAATAGGCCAGCCCAGCCCCGCGCGGCGGGGTGTAGGCCCCGCCGGTAGGCAGTATTTTCAGCCGGAACGCAAACACATACAGCAGCAAAAATGAGATAAACGGGATGAACACCGAAATGCCCAGCGTCACCAGCACGCTGATAACGCGGTCGGTCAGTTTGCCGCGCTTTCTGGCGGCCAGCACCCCCACCGGGATGCCGATGGCAAGCACCAGCACCATCACGGCGGCCAGCAGCATTAGCGTCCAGGGCAGGCGCTCCAGCAAATATTGGGTCACCGGGATATGCTTGCTGAAACTGGTGCCAAGGTTGCCCTGAAACAGCTGCAACAAAAACTTGCCGTATTGCACCAGCAGCGGCTGGTCCAGCCCGTACGATTCAATCATCGCCTGCTGCGCGGCAGGGGTCATTTGCGGGCTGACCATCAGCGACACCGGGTCGGACGGCATGGCCCGCACGATGAAAAAGGTCAGCGAGACCGAAATAAAAATGGTCAGCAGGCCGCGGAATACGCGGCGGATCAGATATCGGCTCACCCTTCACACCTCCCCTTTGCAAAATGACAGCGCACATAGTGCCCGTCGCCCACCTCTACAAACCCCGGCTCCTCCTTAAAACAGCGGGCCTCGGCCTTAAAGCAGCGCTGGCAAAACCGGCAGCCGCTGGGCGGGTCCACGGGGCTTGGGATGTCGCCGGTCAGCAAAATGCGCTCTTGCTGGTGGTGCACCGACGGCTCGGGCACCGCCGAGATCAGCGCCTGCGTGTAGGGGTGGGTGTCCTGCCCAAACAGCGCGTCGTACGGGGCAATCTCCATTACCTTGCCAAGGTACATCACCAAAATACGGTCGCTGATATAGCGCACCACCGCGAGGTCGTGCCCAATAAACACGTAGGTCAAATTGCGCTGGGCCTTTAATTCGTTGAACAAATTTAAAATTTGTGCCTGCACCGAAACATCTAACGCCGAAACCGACTCGTCGCAAAACAGCAGCCGCGGCTGGGTGGCAAGCGCCCGGGCAATGCCGATGCGCTGGCGCTGCCCGCCTGAAAATTCGTGCGGGTACCGGTCGTACACCTCCGGCTGCAACCCAATCGTCTGCAACAGCTCTTTTACTTTTGCGGTGGCCTCTTTGGCTGTTTTAGCATAGCCATAGCGGCGCATGGGCTCGGCAATAGCATCGCCAATTTTAATTTTGGGGTTCAGCGAGGCGTACGGGTCCTGAAAAATCATCTGCATTTCGCTGCGCAACGCCCCGGCATCGCAATTTTTAAAATCGGTGATCGTTGCCCCGCGGTACCGCACGCTGCCGCCAGTGACCGGCGTGAGGGCCAGTATGGCCCGCGCAAGGGTGGATTTTCCGCTTCCCGACTCGCCCACGATCCCCAGTGTCTCACCCTCGTACAGCGCAAACGACACATCCTCTACCGCGTGCACCTGCCGGCGCGGCTCAAACAATTTTGTGCGCTTGACCGCAAAAAACTTGCTCAGGTGGTCCACCTGCAACAGCGGTGTTTTTGCTTCACTCATCAGCCAATTCCTCCCCCTTAAATTCCAGCCAGCACTGCACCAGGTGGTCGCCACTCACCTGCTTTGTGGGCGGTGCCTCGCTGCGGCAGCGGGCCATACAGTGGGCACAACGGTCTGCAAAACGGCAGCCGGGCCCAAAGTCGTACACGGTGGGCACCGTACCGGGGATGGTATACAGCGGCTCTTTGCTGCTGCGAATGGTGGGGATAGAAGCCATTAGCCCCTGCGTATACGGGTGCAGCGGGCGCTCGAACACCGCCTCTAAAGTACCACGTTCTACTGCGCGGCCGGCATACATCACAACGACCTCCTCGCAGATCTCGGCCACCACCCCAAGGTTATGGGTAATGACTACAAGGCCGCCCTCGCCTTTCAGGCTGCGCATCAGGTCTAAAATCTGCGCTTGCACCGTCACGTCCAGCGCGGTAGTGGGCTCGTCTGCCACCAGCAACGCAGGCTCGTTGATCATCGCCATCGCAATCATCACGCGCTGGCGCATACCGCCCGAAAACTCGTGCGGGTACTGCGAAAGCCGCGTTTCGGGGTTTGAAATGCCCACAGCCTCCAGCACCTGCATCACCCGCTGCTGCACCTCTTTTGCCGTCAATTCAGGGTGGTGCAGCCGCACGGTCTCCCCAATTTGAAACCCAATCGTCAGCACCGGGTTTAGCGCCGTCATCGGCTCTTGAAAGATCATGGAGATGCGGTTGCCGCGAATATCGGCCATTTCGTCTTCGCTCATCTGCAACAAATTTTTGCCCTCAAACAAAATCTCGCCGCCCTGTACCACCGCCGCATCCGGCAGCAGGCGCATCATCGACAGGCTGGTCATGCTTTTGCCGCAGCCCGACTCGCCCACAATGCCCAGTGCGCGGCCCGGCTCGACATTGAAGGACACCTTGTCCAGCAAATTAAAAACCTTGCCGTCGTCGTCCCGAAACCCCATGCTGTATTCTTTAAATTCAACGATGGCTGGCATTTCGTTTCCCCCTTAAATTTTGCACTGTACCGCTTTATAAGTTCATCACTTCAAGATAATAAAGCAATGCGTTTAGTGAAAGGCGCCTGTTCTGCGGTGCGAAACAGGCGCCTTTGCCTAAAGCCGTGTGTGGATGAAAACTTTCAAAATCACTGTTTTCGTGTTATTGACTGTTGTTTTTATCGAGTTTACAAAAGTATACCGGTTTTACGTCGCCACTGTAAAGGACATAGGTCACATCAGATTTGCACAAAGTTTTACCCCCTTCAAGTGGTCTGTTTCTTGTAAATCCTACAAAAAGGCCTTTTTGTGCCCGAATAATCGGCAAAAATAGTTTTATTTTTGTCATCTTTCCCACTGCGCCGCTTTTTACTTTACAAATTTGGGCAAAGGCAGTATAATTCAAAATTAAATATCAAAACCTACGCTGCCTGTGGGGTGCAGGCATAACAGGCTTTGCTGAACAGGCAAATCAAGGGCCAAAGGGAACCATTATGCGACACATCGACGACAAGCGCCTGCTGCGCCATTACATCGAAACCTACGACCTGCAAACTTACTTTACACTCGACCTCGCTTCCATCGCTGTATTGCAGCGGTATGACGCGGGGGAAATGCTTGCGCTGGAAGGCCGGGTATGCGAGTATATCTGGGTGCTGGTCAAAGGGGAATGTATGGCCTATGTCTACACGACAAACAACAAGATCCACTGCGAATGCTATTTTAACGATGTCAGCCTGCTGGGTGAGGCTGCCACCATGTGGAACGAAGCGCCGATGAACAACATCCGTACCCTGACCGAGTGTGATCTTATCGCGATCCCCGCGGCAAAATACCGCGAAGCACTGCTGAACGACAACAAGTTTTTGCGCTTTGCCGCACGCACACTGGCACTGCATGTGCGCAAAAACGTCGTGCATTTTGACCCGCTGGAAACACGGCTTGCCAACTTTATTTTAAGCGCCGAAAAAAACGGGGTGTTTCGCTACAACCTGACACAGTGCGCCGATATTATGGAGACCAGCTACCGGCATTTGATCCGCGTGCTGAGCATTATGTGTGACAGCGGCATTTTGACCAAGGGCGAACGCGGGGACTACCACATTGCCGACGCCGACCGGCTGGAACAGGTTGGCAAAGGAGATATTGGCCTTAAAGAGAAGTGAGTGCAGTGGTATTCACCCCTTTGGGCAAAACAAAGGGGCGGGCCCGCAAGGGTGCGCCCTTTGTCATCCCTATTACAACAGAAACGAGGTGCCTTATGCTGTTTCGCGATATTCTGCTGATTGACGAGCACTACCATGTACAGCCCCACGCCAACATTATGGTAGAGGGGGACAAAATCACCTCCATCACCCAAGAGGTGCCACAGGGCTACCACGGTGACGTGTTTGACGGGCGGGGCAAGCTGGCCGCACCCGGCTTTTTTAACGCGCACTGCCACGTGCCCATGACACTGCTGCGCGGCTATGGCGAAAACCTGCCGCTGCAACGCTGGCTGGCCGAGCGGGTTTTGCCGTTTGAAGGGCTGCTGAGCGGTGAGGACGCCTATTGGGGCGCGCTGCTTGGCATTGCCGAAATGCTGGCCAGCGGCACCGCGTCATTTACCGACATGTATTTTTTAATACCCCATATCGCAGAAGCCGTGCTGGAAAGCGGCATCAAGGCAAACCTCGGCTATGGGGCCATCTCCGGCGGGCCGGGCGAACACCATTTTGTCGATACCCCCGCCTACAACGACACCCTTAGCCTGCTGGAATTTGCAAAGGCGGCACCCGGCGGGCGGCTGCGGGCCGATGTGGCACTGCATGCCGAGTACACCTGTGACGCGCTGCTGGCGCGCGAGGCGGCAGAGTTTGCCGGCACACAGAAGCTGCGCATGCATTTGCACCTTTCAGAAACACAGCGCGAGCACGAAGAGGCAAAGCAGCGCCGCGGCATGACAGCCGCCCGCTGGTTTGAAACACTGGGCGTCTTTGAGCAGCCGGTCACCGCCGCCCACTGCGTGTGGGTAGAGCCTCAGGATATGCAGCTGCTGGCAAGGCACGGGGCCACCGTGGCGCATTGCCCGTCCAGCAATTTAAAGCTGGGCAGCGGCATTGCCCCGTTGGCCGCATTGCAAAAAGCGGGGGTGCGGGTGGCCATTGGCACCGACGGCGCCGCCAGCAACAACAACCTGAATATGTTAGAGGAAACGACCCTTGCCGGGCTATTGCACAAGGGCGCGATGCATGACGCCGAATTTTTGCCCGCCCCCGCACTGATGGAGGCCGCCTGCAAAGCCGGTGCGCTGGCGCAGGGCCGCGATGACTGCGGGGCGATCAAGGCGGGCAACCGGGCCGACATTGTGGTGTACCGTCTTGACAGCCCCGCCATGCTGCCGCTCATCAACCCGCTGGCCAATTTGCTGTACGCCGGGCAAAGCGCCGATGTGGTGCTGAACATGGTGGACGGGCGGGTGCTTTACCAAAACGGGGAATTTTTGACCATTGACATGGAAAAGGTACGGTACAAGGTACAGCGCATTGCCGATGCCAAGCTGCGCATTTTAGGCACCCTGGCACAGCAAAGTTAATTTTGCGGTAATACCGGGCGCTTTTGTACCAGCAGTTGCCGCACCCTTTGACCCCAAAAACAGCCTGCAAAAGGGGAACCGGGCCCTCTGCCGCCCTTTTGTAAGCATCCGGGGTATATCCTCTATATCTCGGCGGGCGTCCGCTGCTTTCCTTTGCATTTTAAGGGCGGCAAACAAGGCCATGGCTGTCACCCTTTTACTAGGCTGCGCCACCCCCACCAGAGCGGCAAAGAGGCTTTCAGCGTCACTTTTACTTTGAAATACCATACTGCTATTTTGCAAACAGGCACCGCGGCAAAGCCGCGGTGCCTGTTTGTCGTTTTACTTTTTAAACTGCAACTGGTGTAAAAGGCCCCACTACCTCTGTGCGGCAGAGCCTGCCTGGATGCGCAGCAGGTCGGCATAGCGTGCAACAATCTGCGTCAGCTTTGCAAGGCCGCTTTCGCAGCTGATCTGCCGCCACAGGGCGGCATACCGGTAAAACCAGTTTTCCAACCGGCTGGCAAGCTGCACGGCACCGCCCTCTTGTTTTGGTGGCAGCGGGCCGGCCAGCAGCAGGGCAATTTCGTTCCACAGTATGGCACCCTCGGCAGCGGCAAGCAATACCGGCACCACCTCTTTGCCACCACGCGGCAAGGCGCTAGCAGCACGCAGCAGGCTGCGGCAGCCCGCAGAAAGCGCCTTGTTTGCAGCCGGGATCTGCGCCGTTTGCACCTGTGCAAGCACCGCTTGCCGCGCCGGCTCGTCTGTCGCTTCAATCCAGCTGACCACATGCTGCCAGTCAAAGACCTCGTGGCTTTCCAGCGCTACCATGGCCCCCACAAATTTCCCAGTGCGGTCCCCATAGGCCAGCATCGAAATAGCTTCGTTCATCTGGTCAAATGGCACCGTGTCAATGTTCCACCCCAGCGCCGCCCCGTACAAAATGCCGGGTACCGACAGCCGTGGGTCGTTGATGTGGCCATAATCGCCCCAATCGGTATTTAAAAGGCCAATGGCACCATATTTTACCCCGTGTGATGCCATGACCGAAATATTACGGTAGGCGTTATGAAACAGCGGTATCCAGTGGTTCCACGCGCAAACACCGGGGCAAACATACTGCCGCCCACAGCTTTCGGCAATCCAACGCACCTCATCCTCGCGTTGCTCGGGCAGATAACCCCAGTTTAAGCAAATCGCCTCTTTGGTCAACAGCGCACAGCTGCCCGGCTCGGACCACATAATGTCGCCCCAGAACATCGGCACCCCGCCCTGCCGCACGACAAAATCACACAGATCGCCCAGCCGCTTAAGGTATAACTGATACTCGCCAATCTGTTGTGCCAATGGCCGCCCACGCCCTTTGCCAAGGTCAAAGGTCTCGTCTGCGCACAGGTTAAACTTATTTGTGCGAAACAGCGCGCGGTATTCATTGATCAGCCCTTCAATGAATTGCAACGAGTGGTCGTCGGCCGCGTTGAGCGTGTGGTGCCAGGCCGCATAGGTAAAGCTGAACGGGACATTGTTTGCCCCCGGCAACTCGGCCAAATGCTCGTAGCTTTTGGTGCTGAGTATTTTATACATGTGCCCAAACGTGGCAAGCGAGGGCACCAGCTCGATGTGACGCGCCGCGCAGTATTGGTCCAGCTCCATCACCTGCTGCGCGGTGAGCGGGGTGTCGTCGCGCCAAACCTCTGACAGGTCACGAAACAGATAAGTATGCTCGATGTACAACTGCCACTGGTTGATTTTATACCGGCACAAAAGGTCTGCCGTGCGTTTCAGTGAAGCCATCGTGGGGATGCGCCCGCGAGAAATATCCTGATAATAGCCTCGCGCGGCAAGCTGCGGCCAATCCTCTATGCCAAGGCAGGGCAACAACGCACCATGACGCTGTACCAGCTGGCAAAGGGTCTGCACCCCATTGCACAGCAACTCATCCGACCCGGCGGACAGCCGCACCCGCTGCGGTGTAATGGAGACCACATACCGGTTTGCATGGATGGAATCATCAAGGCAGAGCGCAATGTCTCTGCCGCGGGCCACCCCGCTGACCACCGGCAATTGCAAGCCGGTCTCCTGAAGGATGGTTTCGGCCAGCATTTCACCGTACAGCAATGCGCCCGGCGGCGCGTTTTGCAGTACCAGATGCGTCGTCGCAGAAAGTAAAAAGTTTCCGGCTTGAACAGAGGCCCTTTGTGGTTGTGGTAAAAGCTGCATGGTGACCGCCTTTCTCACTCCCGCATGCGGAAGGTATTAAATTCATTTGGCTATACGGCCAAATGATACTATGCAACGCCTTTGCGCTGTACCCTGCCGGGGCTGCCTTCTTCTCTATCAAACTGTCTCCCGGCCACAGCAACAAGCGCGTACCTGTGCCGGTGTGCCGGCCAGCAAGCAAAAACGGCCAAACACGCCCGCTCACTGTAAAATACGGCTGCCGGTGCCAAACTTTTGCAGCAAATCACCCCCCGCAGGCTTTCACTGCGGGGGAACCTGCAATTTGCCCCGGCCCCCACCGCCGCCTTTGGTTCCCGGTGTGGCATACGCTCTTTGACCCCAGTATACAACTTTTACCAGTATTCTTTCAAGGCAAGGCACCGCTGCGGCTGGCGGCGCGGCGGTACCTTGCCCCGCGTTACTTGTTAAAAAGGGCTGAAACCAAACCATAAGCCAGCACAGGCCTGCCGTAAAGCAAGCCACGCAAAAAGCACCCACATGGCACCTTTTTGATGCTGCCAACTTGTTTTGCCATGTGGTTTTGGTGCGCCACACCACATTTTACCGAATGGCGCATCCCAGCTATGTGATTTGATTTTTGCCCGCCGGGGCAATATAATGTGGCTGGGCGGCGCACCTTTGAAGGGGCTGCCCCAAAACGCCAAAGGGAGGGCACGCAATGTTTGAGGGCAAAGTGGCCGTTGTCACTGGCGGAGCCGGCGGTATTGGCAAATGCATCTGCGAAGAATTTGCAAAGGCCGGGGCTGCGGTCTGTGTGATTGACCGCACCGAAAACCCCTATTTTACAGGTGACATTGGCGACGAAGAAACCTTGCGCCGGTTTGCACAAAAAGTGCTTGCACAATATGGCCGGGTGGATTTTCTCATCAACAATGCACCGCCCGCCTTTTTGGGCATTGACCGCTGCGGGTGGGACGAATTCAACGCCGCCCTGCGGGTGGGCATCAGCGCGCCGTATTATCTGACCCTGCTTTTCCTCGGCCACTTTGCACCGGGGGCCAGCATCGTCAATATTTCGTCCAGCCGCGACCGCATGAGCCAACCCTTCACCGAAAGCTACACCGCCGCCAAAGGCGGCATTGCCGCGCTTACCCACGCCCTTGCGGCCAGCCTTGCCGGGCGGGTGAGGGTCAACTCCATCTCCCCCGGCTGGGTGGACACAACCGGCACCGTATACGGCGGGCCGGATGCCACGCAGCAGTTTGCCGGGCGGGTGGGCACCCCGCTGGACATCGCGAATATGGTGCTGTACCTCTGCTCGGGCAACGCCGGGTTCATCACCGGCGAAAACATCTGCATTGACGGCGGCATGACCCACCGGATGATCTACCACGGTGACGACGGCTGGCAGTTTTGCCCATAATTTATTTAAATCTGCCACCCCCATGCGCAGCAAAGCAGCTGTGTATGGGGGTTATTTTGACTGTTTTAAAATTGCGTCTATTCCAATCAGTCACAAACAGTCATAATTTTTTGGTAAAACAGTTAACTTTATCAATTATTACAAATTAATCCTTGATATTTCGCCAGTATTGTCCTTGACCCGGTAATTTTGATTTGTTATTATCGTTCAAGAAAATTCATTTTCAATCAAAAACGCGCACAGAAAAAGACAGGAGTGGGCCTTGTGTTTGAAGAAGAGAGAAAGCAAAAAATTATCCGCCTTGTTCAGAGTAAATCGCGCACCTCCATTCAGGAGCTCTGCTGCCTGTTACAGGTTTCAGAGTCCACCATTCGCCGCGACCTGACAGATCTTGAAAATAAAAAACTGTTAAAACGGACGCATGGCGGCGCGATTGACCTGCGCTCTGTCAACTTTGAGCCCAGTTATTATGAAAAAGAAGACCAGTTTGCGGGCGAAAAAGAGGCAATGGCCAAAAAAGCGGCCGAGCTGATTGAAAACGGGGATTCTTTGCTAATCGACTCCGGTACTTCGACCTCCTGCCTTGCGCTTGAGCTTTCCAAATTTTCAAACCTCACGGTCGTGACAAATTCCATCCCGTTGATGCAAAAGCTTTCGGGTATGGATGGGATTGAGATTATTGCAACCGGAGGTACGCTGCGCAAAAACACGATGGCCTTTACCGGGCCGCTTTCCGACAGCATTTTGGATAATTTGCGGGTAGACAAAGCATTTTTGGGCACCAACGGGCTGGATATCAAAAGCGGCCTCACTACCCCAAATGTAGTGGAGGCAGCAACCAAACGCAAAATGATCGCGGCCGCAAACCAGGCATATATCATGGCGGACCATTCTAAAATCGGCCGCGTATCCTTTGCAAAATTCGCCGCTCTGGAACAAATTGACGGGTGCATTACAAGCGACATTATTACGCCGGAGCAAAAGCAAGATCTTGAAAGCCACAATATCAAATTATATATCGCCGCAACCGGCATACAGGGTAGATAACAGGAGGATTTTTGGTGAATACGGATGTTTTGACGGTAACTTTGAACCCCTCAATAGACCGCACGGTCTATTTGACTGAACTGATCCCGTACGAATTAAACCGCGCTGCGCGCACGCAGATAGACCCCGGTGGAAAAGGGATTAACGTAGCGCGCGTGTTGCAGAATTTTGGCGTGCCTGTACTGGCAACCGGCCTGCTTGCGGGGGAACAGGGGCGTTTGTTGCTGCGCCACCTGGATGACCTTGGTATTGAGACCGATTTTTTGCAGGTCAGCGGTGAAACACGCACCAACCTCAAACTGTTTGACCTATCCAACCAAAAAATCACAGAGATTAATGAGCACGGGTGCCCGGTGGATGAGAAGGATCTTGCTTCTTTTGTTCAAAAATTCAACCAACTGCTTCCCACTTGTGAAATTGTGGTTTTAAGCGGCAGCACCCCCCCTGGTATTCCGGATCGCTTTTATTACGACTGCATTGAGGACGCAAAAAAGGCACACAAAAAGGTGATTTTAGATGCGGACGGCGAAGCGTTTCGCCTTGGGCTCAAAGCGGCTCCCTATGCAGTAAAGCCCAACCTTCATGAGCTGGAGCACCTGACCGGGCGCAGCCTTACACGGCCTGAAGAAATTGTTGAGGTCATCAAAGACCTGCTTGCCACGGGGATCTCCCTTGTTATGGTTTCCATGGGTAAAAACGGCGCGTTTATCGCAGACCATAAAACAATTCTTTACGCAAAAACATGGGATGTTACCGCGTGCGGGGCAACCGGTGCAGGCGATTCTATGGTAGGGGCAACGGCCTATGCTCTTTTACAGGGGCTCGGCCTGACCGAACTGGCAAAATTTGCAGTTGCAGCCGGTACGGTAACCGCCTGTAAAACCGGTACTCGTATTTGCGAATTTGACGAAGTTTCGCGCTCTTTGGGGCTTGTGACCATCGAAACACAAGCCTGACGCATTTGATATAGCAAACTAAAAATTCAAGCTTCAGCAGAGAGGGGGTACTGTTCGCCAGACAGAATGAGGCGGCAGTTCAATTAGAATAGCTTGCACATCTGGTATCGGCGAAGCTTGTTTTAGTAGACCATTTTAGCATATAAAGATATTTTTTATGATTCAAAGGAGGTTTCATTATGGCAAAATTCGATATCCCATCCACTGCAAAACTAATTGTAGAACACCTTGGCGGCAAGGAAAACATTCGCTCTGTCACCCACTGCGCAACCCGTTTAAGGGTTTACGTCAAAGAGGAGGGCAAAATCAACAAAGAGGCCCTGCTGAAAGTACCGGGTGTGATTGGCATGGATAAAGCCACCGACCAGTACCAGATCATTTTAGGGCAGGTTGTCACGGATGTCTGCGACGCCGTGCAGGCAATTACCGGCGAGGACGAAAAAGTTTCCGACAATGTAAAAAAGCCCCACAAAAAAGGATTAATCAGCCTGCTTGGCACTTTCTTTGAATTCATCGCAGGCATCATGCAGCCCATTATACCGGCCCTTTCTACCGCTGGTCTTCTTAAAGTTATTCTGGTCATCCTTGGCCTTTGCCATGTCCCGGCCGACAACTCCACCTACCAGATGCTCAGCTTCATCTCCGACGTCGTGTTCTATTTCCTGCCTGTTTTTGTCGCATATTCTGCGGCAAAGCGCTTCCATACCAACATCATCATTTCTTTGTTTTTGGCCTGTGCCATGCTCTCCCCCGGCTGGGTTTCCATTGTAGGCGCCGGCAACCCCATGAATTTCTTTGGCCTGCCTGTGTTTTTGACCAATTACAGCTCTACCTTCGTGCAAATTATTTTAACCGTATGGCTTTTGTCTTATGTTGAAAAATGGGTGAAAAAAATTATCCCCACTACGGTTTCAAACTTTCTTGTACCGTTTGTTGTCACCGTTGTGATGTGTGTCATCATGTTTGTTGCAACCGGCCCCTTTGGTGGTTACCTCAGCGGCGCTGTTGGCAGTTTTGTTACCTTCATTAAGGCCAGCACCGGGGGGCTTGCACCCGCAATCGTCACCTTCCTTGGCCCGTGGATTGCAATGGGCGGCATGCACCTTGCTCTGATTCCCTTTGCTGTACAGCAAATTGCCACCGTCGGCTATGACGACTTGATCAACGTCTGGTTCCTTTGCTTCACCGTCTCCGCCGGTGCTGTTGCACTTGCGGTGTCGCTGAAAACAAAAAATAAAAATCTCCGGCAGCTGTCTATCCCCGCCGCCATCAGCGGCCTGTTTGGCGGCATCAGCGAGCCCACCACTTATGGTATCTCCATGAAAATGGTCAAGCCTTACTGGGCCAACATCATCGCCGCTACCATTGCCGCACTGTATGCGGGCATCGTGCACTTGAAAGCCTATGCCTTTGGCGCGTATTCATTGACCAGCCTGCTGGCCTATATGGGCACCCAGGGCGATAAAGCGAACTTCATGCACGCTTGCATTACTGTCGCGATTGACATTGTCGCTACCATTATTTTGGTCTATGCGTTTGGGTTTGACGACAGCATTTATAACGGCGATGCCCCCACAAAGGCCCCGGCAGGCCGTGTTTTGCCCCCACCGCAAAACAGCGTACTTACCGCACCGGTACAGGGCGAATACATTGCGCAGGATAACCTGACCGATAATACATTCCGCAAAGGCATGCTTGGCCCTTGCTTTGGCATCAAGCCCTCTGATTCCAACATTTATTCGCCAGTAAACGGTATTGTCGACAGTGTGCAGGACACCAAACACGCGATTGTGATTTTTGGCGACAACGGCGAAGAGATTTTGGTGCACATCGGCATCGACTCTGTCATGCTGAAAGGCGAAGGGCTAGAAAACTTTGTAAAACCCGGCGACCGTGTCTCCCCCAGTGTCTGCATCGCCTCTTACCAGAAATCTGTTTTCGATGCCCACCAAACCGCAGATACCGTTATTGTTGCACTGACAAACAGCGATGCGTTCAAACAAACCGAGTTTAAAGAACTTTCATCAGAGCCCTTGCCGGTTGGGGCTGTTGTTGCCGAGGTGAGGGTTTAATGGCAAGACAATATGACCCTGCGCTGGTTGCTTTGCTGCGGGAAAAACAGGTCACGCAACAGGAAAGCGGTGTAACCACCCTTATAAAGCCTGTGCCCGACGACGCCCGGCCCCATGTGATGGACCCCCGCGTGCTGGAAATTGCAAAGCAAAAGAAAAAGTTGCATGAAAAAATCACCTTTGCCCCAAAGTACAGCCTTTGGGCCCAGCGGTACCGGCCGGATAAAATAAGCTACGACTTAACGCAGCGCGAAATATATCAAAACGAAACACTGATCCCCATTCAAAACGACCATTACATCGACGCTTTTTTTTACGAAGCCGACCTCAAAGCGCAAGACCGTGCTGTTATTATCTTTTTGCATGGCGGCGGGTTTACGGCAGGTGACCACACCCTTTATGAAAATGCAATGAAACTGATTGCCGAGCAATCGGGTGCTTTGGTTGTGTTTCCTGAATATCGGCTTGCGCCGGAAACCCCTTTCCCCGGCGGGCTAACGGATGCTTGGGGGACCATTCGCTGGGTTTGCGAGCACACCCAAGAGCTACGCATCAGCGGCGACAAAATTATGGTTGCCGGCGACAGTGCAGGCGGCAATTTAGCTGCGGGGTGCGGGGTGCTGGACGACGAAAACATCATTCGTTCGTTGTTTCTGCTTTACCCTGCGGTAGACTCTACCCCTTTAGACAAGCTGTCCGCGTACTCCTGGTCTTACGACCTGTATCCGGTGATCGAAGAGCACCGGGAATACGCCATCAACCGCATTGACCGCATCAAAAACAGCGGTGGGTTTGAACAGTACTATTTGCAGGGGCGCACAGGATACCGTGACCCCTTGGTCTCCGCCGTATACTATGACAACTTGAAAAAGTTCCCGCATACGGTTATCGCTTCTGCTGAATATGACTTTTTGCGCGTATCCGGCGATTATTTTGCAGCGCTGTTGTTGCAAAACGGCGTGGATGTCACGAATATCCACTATCAGGGCTGTGACCATGGCTTTTTGGATTGCTTTGGTATTGAACCACAAGCGGAAGAAGTAGCTCTTCTAATTGCCGAAGAAGCGAAAAAGCTTGGCTGAGTTTCCCCCTTATCTGTTTTTAACCGGTCTAGCCTAAAAAAGAGAAGCCGTGCGCACACTTGCGCGCAGCTTCTCTTTTTTAGGTTGGTTTTATTGTGCTATGGCAAAATTGTCGTATAAATACGCATCGCACAGCCAAATTACCCCGCACAGCGCAAACAGCAAAAGCAGTACGGCCACCGCGCCGCTTTGGCTTGCAAACAGCGCCGCCGCGTGAAATGCCGGGTACACGCTGGCCCACTTGGCCGCCTGCATGCCCGACAGGCTGAGCAGCAGCGGCAAGCCCGCCAAAATGCTGCCCGCAAACAGCGCGCTAAACAAATTGCCCAGCTTTTGCGAGAGTGCCAGCACACCGCCGCACAGCGCGCGAATTGCAATAAAGCGCGCGCCCACAAACAGCAACAGCATAAAAAACAGCGGGATGTCGATCATGCCGTCGTACTGGGTCATGCTGTAACTGGGCGCCAAAAACGCCCCAAGGCCATAGTCGCGCAGCACCACCCAAAAGCGCGGCAGCACGCTAAACAGCGTGAGCGCCCCGCTTGCCAGTGTCGCCACTTGCAGTTTGGCGCGCACGGTTACCTGCCGCCCCAAGGGCGTTGCCCCCACCACCTTTGCCATGCCGGTTTGTTTTTCCATTGCAAACAGGCCCGCAAAGCACACGGCGCACAATAGGGCGGCCTCCAGCGTGTCTTTGGCGTCGTTTTTATCCTGCAAGTCAAACAGCTTTGCATACCCGCTTTCGTATACAAACTGGGCGCGCGGGTGCACGCTGAGGTACTGCATGCGCGAGGCCACAATTTGAAACGCGTTCATTTTTTGCTGCAAGCCATAATATTGCTGCATCAGCGCCGTATACTCGTCGTTGCTCAGTTTGCCGTTGCCCAGTGCCTTTTGCAGGTCATAAATGGGGCGAAACTCTTCGTTTGCCTCTTTCAGCCACTCTATTTTTGCGGGCGTGATCGGCCCTTCGACCTGCTTCATATAATAGGCGTAATAAATTTCGTCGGCATTGATATAGCTTTCGGTCGTCAGTGCGGTGTACACGCCGTAAGCGCCAAACAGCACCAAAAACACAAGGGCCCCGTTCATGATAAGCAATTTATACAGCTCGGTGCGAAACACCGTGGTAGCGTGAAATTTTGCTTTGCTGCGCTGCGGCAGCACCAGCCGGTGCACCGTCAGTAACTGCGCACGGGCAAACAGCACACAAAAGGCCGCCACAAACGCCGCAAATGCCACTGCCGCTGTCACGCCCTCTACCAGCACCAGCGGCACCGGCTGGCCAAACCAGTACAGGTTGCGGTACCCGCCAATCAGCTCGTTGGTGCGCAGCAGGCTGACAAGGTTTGCGTATTTGAGCACATTGAGCCGGCTGGTGGCGGGGATAATGCTGCGGATGAGCAAATTGGCCCCCAGCAGTGCCAGTGCCCCAAAGTAGCCGGTAAAGGGCCGCCGGGCTGCCAGCATGGCCAGCATCACCCACACGCCCGCCACAAAGGCAGCGCCCCACTTTGTCAGCAAAAACAGGCCAAGGTACCCGGCGACATTCAGTTTCAGCGTGCTGCGCATCAGCGCGGGCACCGACTGAATGCTGCGCGACAAATCGCCCAGCCCATACATCACTTCGCAATAGGCAAGGTTTACCCCGTACAGCAAAAGCAGCACCACCAGCAGGCTGGCGGCCAATGCCAGCAGCTTTGCAATGCCGGTTTTCAGCCTGCCGGCAGGCGTGGTGCGGATCAGTACCAGCAGGCCGTTATCCCGCTCGCCACGCACCAGCACCGTCGCAATCAGCAGCATGGCGCAAACGCTGATGACGTCGGTGAGAGAAAAATCAAGCGCGGTATAAATACCCTTTTGGGGCATGTAGTCGATCACCGTGCCGCGCATACCCTCGTAGGCCTTTGCGGTCGCGTCAATGTTGGCAAGGTCGTACCCGTCCTCACTGTCTGCAAAAATGGAGATTGCCGAAAGCTGGTTTGCCTTTTCGCCAACCGAATCTAAAAAAGCGTCATAGCCGCCCACGGCGGTACACTCGGCATTGATCTTGTCCAAAAAGCGGTATTCATCCGACAGGGTGTCGGTATACGCCAAAAATCCCCCGGCCTTGTAAGTGTCGTAAAACTCGGCAAACTCGGCCGCGTATTGCTCTCGCAGGGTTTTGTCGGTGCGCCCGCCACCATAAGCCTCACTGCGCAGCACCCCGTCTATAATGCTCAGCGCCTTGGTGCGGCGCAGCTCTTCGGCTACAAAATCCGTTTTTTGCTGCATGGTTTTGCCCGCCAGCGCCCCGTTCATCGTGCGGTAGGCCTGCGGCGCCCAGCGCTGTTGGGCAGACCCCGTGCCCACCCACAGCAAAAACAGGTTGGCGGCAAGCAGGCCCACCAGCACCACCAAAAAGGCGCGGCTGTGCCATGCTTTGCGCAGTTCGGCTGCAACAAGGCGTCTCATCATTCGTCACCGCCAAAAATAGAAAGATACACGTCCTCCAGCCCGCCGCCGGGGGCATGTGCTTCAATCAACTGTGCGGGCGGCGCTTTGTCCACCAGTTGGCCCTGGCGCAACAGCAAAATTTCATTTGCCACCGTTTCCACATCCGACACCACATGGGTGGCCATTAACACAATTTTTTGCTCGGCAAGGCCCGCCAGTGTCTCGCGCAGGCGCACCCGCTCTTTTGGGTCCAGCCCGGCGGTGGGCTCGTCTAAAATAATCAACTGCGGGTCGCCCAGCAGGGCCGACGCCGCAAGCAGACGCTGTTTCATACCGCCGCTGTACGCCCCCAGCCGTTTGCCCAGTTCACCCGTCAGGTGCACCAGCCCCGCCACACGCTCTACCTCGGCCTCTGTCTCTTTGGCGGGGATCTCTTTCAGCGCGCACAGATAGCTTAAAAAACGCCGCCCGGTAAAGCTGTCGTACAGTGTTTGCTGCTGCGGCATATAGCCCAGCACCCGGCGGAACTTTGCCCCAAGCCGAAAGGTGTTTTTGCCCTGCCACAGCACCGTGCCCTTGGTGGGCGCAAGGGTGCCGGTGACAATGTTGATCAGTGTGGATTTGCCCGCGCCGTTCGGCCCCAGCAACCCGTACAGGCCCGGCCCCAGCACAAAGCTGACCCCGGCCAGCGCCTTTTTTTGTGTTTTTTTACTGGTATAGGTTTTCGACAGCCCCCGCAGCTCCAACTGCGGGGCGCTTGCCAACTGTTCTTTCATGCGTGGTCCCCCCTGTTGTTATCCTTGCCCCTCACCGGGCCGCCCCGGCCCAAAATGGCGGCGCGCAATCACCCGCTGGGGCACGTTGTCGCACATTTGCAGCAGCACCGCGTCCCGGCTGCGGACCTCTATTTTATAATAGACCCCCTGCCGCACGGGCGGTGCCTGGGGTGCCGCAGCCCCACAAAGTAATGCCGCGCAGGTTACCGCCGCCAAAAGACAACGTAATTTCATACCGCTTTGCTCCTTGCCGGATTTGCCGGGCGCGCTGTGTTGCAGCCGGTGCACGCGCCCATACGGTTGCCGTACACCGTTTTTCGCCGGCCCTCTATACGGTATCACACCCCGCGGTGCGGTGGCACTTATTTGTTCCAAGACACGGGTCAAATGTTCCGAAATGGGGGCAACTACCCGTTTCGCAGATAGTCTTTCAGCACAAGGTCGTCAAACTCAAGGTAGTTTGGCCGGTTTGCCCAATAATCCTGTTTGGATATCCGCACAAAATGGTGTGTCCAAAGGGTTGTTTCATACGGGGTACCGTCCGGCGCATGGTCTGTTGCAGGCACCCCTGTTTCGCCAAGGTAGACCATAAACCCGTCTGCGAATTCACTGTAAATCCGCACCGGCTTATGCTTACCGTTTTCGTCTGAAAACAGGGTCATTTGCTGCACCGCGCCGGTGTCTAAATCCACCGTGACATAGCTTTCGTCTGTTTGCTCGTCTTCCAGCGAGATTAAAATGTGGTTGTCGTAAACGGCCCCCACAATAGCCGCACTTTTTACTTTTGCTTCATTGCAGTTGACATTTTGCGCCACGGTTTGCACGCTGCCGGCCAAAATGTCCCGCGCGTACAGTGCTTCGCTGCCCTGCTGCAAATAGTAGATGCGGTCGTTTGCATAGGCTTCACTGGTTATTTTGCTTTGCCATTCGGTCAGCTGCATGGGTTCGCTGAGGGCGGGGTTATAAAGCAGCAGCTGGGTCTCTTTTGTCGTGCCGTTTTGCCGCCGGCGCTCTAAAATCAGCCCCTTGCTGCAGGTGCCCACAATATCAACACCAACGCCCTCTTCTTCCACATAAAAGGGTGTCAGCTTTTGGGCGTCAAACTCCATTTTTGCAAGCTCGGTGTGCTCGGTGCGCAGCTCGCGGTTCATCACATCCACCTTAAAAAACAGGTCTTTCCCATCAGTGGCAATATTGCCGTATGGGTTGATTTCGTACTGCGGGGGGATGACAAACTTTTCGCGCTGCGAGCCGTCTAGGTTCATGCGCAGATAATACGGGATCATCGTTTCATCCCCTGTTGCGTTGACTATGGTGTATGAACCGTTTTTCATCACATACAAATACGGCCCGGCTGTCACGACCCCTACCCCACCCGCATAATCCTCTAAATACGCGGTGCTGGCCGGGTCGTGCCCCAAATTGGGGGAGGAAGAAAGATAAACTTTTTGCATTGTGGCATAGTCGTAATACATTAAATCGGCCGTGCCGTCCATCCTTTGCAAAATGTCATAGCAGCCCTGCTGCGTGCCGGCAATACCCGCAAAGAATGGCCCCCCTGGGGGTGCCGCCATGGTGACCGCCCAGTCTTGCAGCCCCTGCTGTGTGGGCGGCGGCGTTGGGGTAGTAGTCGGCTGCATCCCTTGCCCTTGCGCACCGGTGCAGCCTGTAAGGCTGAATACAGTAAGCACCACTATGCCAAACAGTGCGGCGCTCAACTTTTTATTGAGCATCTTTACCATGTCTCTTTTCGCTCCTTTTAAAACCATAAGGGAGGATATACTCCTCCCTTATGGTCTTTTAAATTTGTTTATACTTTTTTTAGTACTCTGCCAAACTCATTCCAACCAATATCATAGTCATAAAATTTAGACCCGCTGGTTGCCCACCGGCAGAAATACCCGCCACCAGAATTAGATACAGCACTTGAAGTGATTTGAATGTACATCCGACTGGTATGTATCCCCTTGGGCACTACAGAAAAAGTGCTCCCCCCCGTCGGAGAATTCCCTCCATCTCCTGTCTCTGAAAGAACCATATCTTTAGATTCATTCCCAATTATTGTCCATACATGTAATTCAGGCGTTGCCTGTGTTCGGTTAATATCAAGCCCTAATGTTCCATTTTCGCAATTAGCGATGACATCACCCCCGTCAGTAGATACCACTCCCCACCATTGCGTCGCATCGTTTGTATTTATGTACGTACAAACCTTCGTCCCTGCCTTTGGCTTTGAACTTGTATAACAGTTTAGTCTTACTTGTTGAGCGGTATTTAATGTTCTGTTTTGGCAAAGTGCAAAGGGGTGTGTATTAGGATTCCCCTCAATATAAGTTATTGCTGTCGCAGCGGCGGGAACAGCTAAAACAGAAATCAAGAGAAAAGACATTATTATTGTTCCACTTATAAACTTTTTCATGGTTAACTCCTTTTGTTTGTTAGTTTAATCTATCAAACACCTGTGCACGGGTTTTGATTTTTAATTATTTAAAAGTCTCCTTACGAGAAAGTTTGAAGTCATTAACCGAGTCACTATATTTTAACTTTTTATAAGTTTAATGTAACACCCAACTAATCCCATTTCAACCAATTTGTTCCAAAATGTGGGTTTTGTGTTCCCAAACGAGGGGCATACATCTAAAAATTAAAAAAAGTACTAACTCATTTCACTTTTATTCAAAAGAGTAATTTGCATTATACCTTTTTTATTTACCCGCCCCGGTGGGGATGGTGGGTGCCGGGATAATGCGGTAATTGGGGTTCGACGCAATAAAATCTTTTTTGTCGATCATGGCGTAAACCGGCGTTACCGATTCATACTCGTGTATGCCTTCCTCATCTTCATACTGAAACGTATCATCTTTATAATCAGCAATTACACAGAGAGAATCTTGATAAACACTTATAATTTCAAGGTCATGGTCATTATAAGAACATCTTAATGTTTCAGGAATAACACTACTATCCGTTAAATTTAGTAAATATTCTTTTGCCTCAAAAGGCTTATCATCGCTATTCTCTATGATTAAAAGAGAAAAATAATCGTCAAATATGGGGCCAAACGACATGTTACCATAATCTACCATGTTTTTCGTGAGGTTAGAACAGTCCCAACTTCGTTGCTTGCCGGTAGCCATGTTTTGCTCTGTTAAAACGCTGCTTTTTTTGTCATTTACATACATACATTCTCCTGAAAACAGAACGCCCTTTTCATCCGCTGCATAAGTGTAAAACTGTTCTTTGCTGAGCGCCTCTCCGTCTGTTTTGCCGGTGTCCAGCCAGTAAAAAGACCGCCACGGTTTACCTGCAGCATCCACTAAGTCTGCATCCACGATTAGTTTGCCTTGGTAAGCCCCAAAAAAAATGTGTGGTGCTTCATTTGCGGGGTAAGTATGCAAAGTGTCCAATTGCCCGGTTTGCAATGATACTTTTACTAAACTTTCAGTTTGAGTTAAATCCTCTTTATTTGTTGTAGTCAAACCAAAATATATAAAATCGCCATCCGTATATAGTTCTGTCGCAATGTTTTGATTGCTTTTAAACTCACAAAGAGTTTGGCGATTAGCGCCATCTAAATCTCTTATTGTAATTTGGGGTGGTAGTTCTTCACTACCACCGGTGCGCATGAGCAGTATGTGTTTGCCTGCAAGTCGCAATGCCGGGAGATATTCCCCCTTAATTGAAAAGTACGAATTACAGCTTTCATTGTCATGTTTACACTCCGGCCGGTTGCACAAAAATATCTGCTGGCCAGTTGCAAAATCCAGATACATGATATTTGCAATATCTTGCCGATATACTTCAACACTATAAAACCCTTTATCGTTCACTGCAGTACAGGCGGTAAGTTCTTTGTCCGTTTGCGCCGTGGGGGCGACCGCAACATTGCTGCCCGCCTGTGCGGGGGTACAGGCAGTACAAAAGGATAATATTCCTACTAGCAGTACACTTAAAAGTCGTTTCATGTTACACCTGCTTTTAAAATTATAAATTGGTACAAGGTAAATATTTACCTTGTACCAATTTAATTATTTTTTTATCGTAACGGCAGTGTGGGTGTACCGCTGATAAACCAGGCACTTGACCCACGGTTAAGCCAAACCGAAGCGCCATTCACTGTATCTGAATAGCTAAGCCCTATTCCCGGATAATAGGCCATTGTAAATGGCCTATCAGGATTCGGAACAGGTGTTGTAATCATAGAGTCATGAAAGTCAAGCCCGGTATTATATGTCCACAACCATGCCCGTCCATCTGAAGTACGACGATTTATTGCGTAGTCATAATTCTGAGCTGCACACAGAACGTACCCCGTTTCACCTTCTATCGTAACCTGCCTTAATTGAAAATTTTGATCTGTATTGGGGCTTGCTGTGCTGTAAAGTGTCAAAACTCTCGCTTTCAGCCGAGGTCCAGTAGTGCCATAAATATTCAGATAAAGCGAATTTGAATAAAGCGTATCGGGCCGTAATGTCCATGCCGCATGGGCAGGCAGTGCCAAAACCAACATCAGGGCCAGCGCAAGCAGCAATGCGCCAATATTGCGGGCAAATTTTTTCGATTGTACCATAAATGAGACCTCCTTAAAAATTTTTATTCAAGTACCTGTGCACCGATACCTAAATTTACTTTTACTTTTTTAACGCAAATAGTTTACCTTTATCACCACAAACAGGTTCAATACATTGCCCAATATATAAAAAATACCAGTTTTAAAACAATAAACTATTATATGCAACCGTCCGATAAAACAGGCTCTATATTTTGCATCAATTTTGTTTTTTTCTTCATGCATACGATAGCACCTTCACAAAATAATCACAACTAAATTGTTCCCAAATAGTGGTAATTTGTTCCGAAACAGGGGTTAATCAATAACGGTTCCAATTTAGTTTAAAATAACCACTCCACTTCCTACAGTGCCTGCAAAGGGTTTTGTGTTTTGCCTTGAGCGTTTTTAGCTGCGCGGGGGGCACGCGGCGTACAAAACGGTCGCATTTTTTATTTTGCTGTAAAATTGTCTTTGTTTTGTATTTCTTCGTAATTGGGCTGGTTGTTCCAATAATCCTTCTTCGATATCAGCCCATACACGGCTTCTTCCCCATCTATTTCATAGGGGTCCCCGTTCATATCCGTCGTTGTTACTTTGACTGGTCTTTTGTTGTAATAAACAAGGAAATCCGTGCTGTTTTCTGCCATAATTAAAACCGGCTGTGTAATATTAAATGCTGTAAAATTCAACGTGCTTTCTTTGCAGACCCCGCTGGCTAAATCAATCGAATAATAGTGAATATTTTCTATTTCACTTTTGCCATGTTCGTAGATGGTAAACATGAAATGGTTATCCCAAATACCAATGCGCTGTATCCTGTCATCTTGATGAAAGGGCAGGTTTTCAGCTACTGTTTTTTCTGTTTTGGTGTCAATGTCAGTCGCGGTAAGCGTTGCTGTTGCTATATCAAGATAATACAGCTGGCCATCATTCACCTGCGCAATGCTTTTCATGCCTTTCCATTGCTTCACCTGTTCTATTTCGCCCGTTTTCGCACGCAGTAAAAACACGGTATGAATTGTTTTGTCATCATCCCCTGCAAGTGTTTTTAAAATAAACCCGTCAGAATCAATTCCTAAAAAATGTGTGTTCATATCAAGGTCCGCAATGACGTTTTGCTTTTTTGAGCCCGGGTCAAAGGATACTAATTGCCTTATGGGTGTTAACTCATCTCCCTGTTTTACCAGAGAATTCTTTAAAAAGTAAAACACCCCACTATCTTCTGCAATCCCGCCCCAAATACTATCCGCGCCAGAAAATTCTAATATTTTTTCGCGGTTTTCGCCGTTTAACCCCATACGAAAAATCTGGCTGGGCGAGCTTGCTGTTATCGTCTCCGGGTGCCCTGCTTCGGCACCTGTACCAATTCGCATAAAATAAAGATAGTTACCGTCTGTAAATAGCCCACCGCCGCCAGCCGCATCCTCGGCCGAAAACCAGCTGGGGCAGCTTTCGTCATGGTGCGTACATTCTGGCCGGTTGCACAGGTAGACACGCGATTTCGTGGCATAATCTACAAACGTGATGTTCATCGTGCTGTCTCCCCACGGCAACATTTCATAATATCCATCCTCTGTATAGGCCGTTGCGCGCCCAAGCAATCCGTCAGAGTCCATTATCATTTTTGGGGTTGCTGAAAGTTGCACGGGCTGCCCGGCTACCATTCCGGTACTGTTTGGTGTTGTCTTTGCACTGCAACCAAAAAGCACCATCGCTAAAACTATGATTAAAATACCACATTTTTTCATTACGAATCTCCTTTATATAGTAGTTTTAAAACAAGTTTTCCGGTAACATATCCGTTAAAAAACTCTATGGTTTGCATCAGATTTGCTTTTTATGTTCTTTTTTAAAATAACACTTTTGCAAGCTTCTCTCTACTAAATTGTTCCCAAATAGTGGTAAATTGTTCCGAAACGGGGGTAATCGATAACTGTTCCTAATTTAGCTCAAATTGGCTGGTCTGCCTTGCCCGCTGTTCAAAAAAGGGCACAGCGTGTATAATAGAAATGATTGAAAAAGCGGTGGCTGCCGGCTGTTTTGGCACTGCCACGCTTGAAAGGAGTTTTTCAATGAAAATAGCAATCTGCGACGACGAATTGATTTGTATTGAACGCTTGCAAAAGCTGATACAGGTCTATTTTAAAACCGACCCCGGCGCAGTGGAGTGTTTTACTTTCACCGACCCGCAAGAGCTGCTGGCCAGTGATTTTTCAAAATATGATATCTTGTTTTTAGATGTGGATATGGGCGAAAAAAACGGCATCGAGGTGGCGCAGGCCATTCGCAAAAAAAACAACACACTGGTGCTGATTTATGTGTCGTCCTTTGTGGAATATGCGCCGCGCGGGTATGAGGTGCAGGCGTTTCGCTATCTGCTGAAACAGGACCTTGAAGCCACCTTAAAAGACTGCCTGGAGGCCGCTTTGCAAAAGGTGCAGCAGCGCCAGCGGGTGTTGAATGTGACCAGTGAGGCCGAGCTGTACCAGTTTTTGTTGGACAATATTTTGTATATTGAAAGCTGCAAACGCATTGTGACCCTGCACCTTGCCGACAGCGAACAAAGTACTTTCAGCTATTACGAAAAATTGCAGACGCTGGAAAACGAGCTTGCCAGCAAAGACTTTTTTCGCATACAAAAAAGTTACCTTGTCAACGCGCAGCATATTTTAAGCATCAAAAACTACATTGTCAGCCTGGATAATGGGGAGTCTTTACGGGCAAGTGCACAGGGCTACCAAGAGCTGGTGCAAAAGTTTTTGAAGTGGAAGGGGCGGTTTTGATGGACAAGATTCTCAGCTTTTCGACGATTCTTGTTGAATGCGTGTCCGCCCTTTTATTCTTCGATGCTTTTTTTAAACGCAAGTGGGCCGGCGGCAAACTGTTGGCAGCTTGGCTGGGCATGTTTGCCATGTTTTACGTAGTGCTGGTTGACCGCGTGCCACCGGTATCTTACCTCAAAATCGGGTTTTCCATTTTAGTGTATGGCTTGTTTGCTTTGCTGGCGTACGATGGTAACCTGCTGAAAAAATTTTTCCTTGCCATCCTTTTTTACATTTTAAATTACGGGCTGGATTATGTGGTCATTCTGGCATTGATGCGCATGTTTCGCCTTTCCATGGAACAGGTCTATTCTTCTGTCGGCAGGTTTATCGCCCTCACGCTGGTCTCCAAAACAGTGCTGTTTTTAACTACCTTTATCCTGCGCAAACTTCGGCAAAGCCGCCGCAGCCAAAACTCGATCTCTGCGGCAGAGTGGGTAACCCTGATGATCTTCCCCGTGTTCACTGTGATAACTTTGCTGATTTTGGGGATGAATACCCAAAGCGGCGAAACGGCTTCACCCTGGGTCATCATCGACACCTTTGGCCTTGCGCTGTGCAACATTATAATTGTGATTTTTATGGAGCGCCTGAACACCGAAAAGGCACGGCAGCGCGACAGCCTGATTTTGCACCAGCAAGTTGCCGCTGAAATGAACAATATTCAGGCCCTGTCGCAGGCTTACCAAGAACAGCGGCAGCTGACACACGATTTTAACAACCACATGCTGGCTATTGAGCAACTGGCCGAAGAGGGAGACCTGCAAAAGCTGACAAACTATGTGGAGGGCATCAGCCAGCGGGTCGCCGCAGTGAGTACGGTTGTAAAAAGCAACAATGCCATTGTGGATGCCGTGCTGAACCAGAAATACCTTGCTGCCAAAAACAGGGGGGTTTTGGTTGAATTTTTGGTGGGCGACCTTGCCGGGCTGCCCTTTGCAGATGAGGACCTTGTGGCTGTGCTGTCGAACCTGATGGACAATGCCATCAAAGCCAGTGCACAGGCCCCGGAGGGGCAGCGGCAGATCCGCGTTAAATTTACAAGCGACAAGGATAGCGGTGTTTTACTGTCGGTCAAAAATACCACGGCAGCACCGGTGCGGGTGATTGACAACGAGGTGATTGGCGAAAACCCACGCACTTTAACCCATGGGTACGGCATCAACAATATTAAAAATGTACTTGCCGCTTACAACTGCGAATACCTGTTTTCGTACGAAAACGGGTGGTTTCAGTTCACCCTGCTGCTTTAATATTTGCCGTTATTGATATTATGTATTACCATTATTAGGGAACGCTTTACCCCGCTGTCGGAACACGTTACCCCCATTTGGGAACATTTCACCCCCATTTGGGAACATTTTAATTGTATACGAAAACAGAAGATGCTATCCTTTTTCAACAAGGGGGTGCCGCTATGCTGCGCAACCTTTCAAAGAGGATAGTATCTTTTTATATCGACCGAAACCTGTTACAAAGCGGCCAGCGTGACTGGTATATCTACACGGTAGAAAAAGCGCTGTTTAATCTGCTTGCCTGGGGGCCCATGCTTTGGGTGGGCTGGCAGACCGGGGGCCCGTGGCACACCGCTGTTTTTTTGCTGGGCCTTACCATGCTGCGCAAAACGGCAGGCGGGTACCACGCCCATGCCTGGTGGCAGTGCCTGCTTGCCAGCAGTGCTTTGCTGGCAGCCTGTAACACGATTTTGTTAAAAACTGTGCAGGCGTTGCCCCTGCCGGGGCTGTTACTGCTTTTGCTGGCAGCGGCGGGTACTGTTTATCTGCTTGCCCCGCTCAACCACCCTGCGGCCCCACAAACCGAAGCGGAGCTTTGTGCCAACCGGCACCGCACCCATTTAGTATTGCTGGTTGAAAGCCTGCTGGTCGTTGGGCTGGCCCTACGCCCCGGGGGCAAGGGGGTTGCCGCATCTTTATTATTGGGTATGTCCGCAGCCGCGCTGCTGCTGGTTATTGCTAAAATCACTCATCAGGAGGTCATTGAACATGAATCACTGGAAGGATGCATTACTGAAAGCAAGTGCCAAAATGATTAACAAGGCCACCGATAAAGAGGCCAAAAATTGGCCGCCGACCTGTACCGGTATTTTATATCAGCCCCAGCGGCCCGCCAGCAACAGCCGGCAGGCAGACAAATAAAAATCGTTTCTTTTTTGAACATCATTTTATATTACACTGCAACTGGCAGCACTGCAGCGCAACATACCGACTATACTTGTAAAACAAAACACCCGCACTTTTAAAAAAGTGCGGGTGTTTTGTTTTTTATCGCCTGCGCCTATAACAGGGCAAGTGATGTTGAACTAAACCGCAAAATGCAGGGTAAGTTATTTATTACAATTTGTAAACTTTAATTTTTTCTTTTGCCCGCTGCCACAAACAAAAAGCGATCATTTAAAAAAAGTTTAAAATTCTTTTAAAATAGGGGTTGCAAAACATTTTTAATGGATTTATGCTGTTTTTTAGAGGATATCCTTCATCAAAAAAAGGAGGACTACAACTTGAACCCAAAAACAACAGAAGAATTGACAGAGTTGTTGCAACGCGAATACGGCAATATTGCGGGTATGCTTGTACAAAAAAACGGCTCTATTTTATACGAAAAGTATTTTAATGACATCACGGCAGGCAACGCCCTGCACGTTTATTCGGTGACGAAAAGCGTCTTTTCCGCCCTCATCGGCATCGCCATTGGCAAAGGGTACCTGCACAGTGTGGACCAAAAAGTGCTGGAGTTTTTCCCGGGCTATCCCGTACCGCAGGGTGAAACCGTGCTGCAAACCGTCACGCTGCGCCACCTGCTGACGATGACCGCGCCCTATAAGTGCGAGACGGAACCCTACGCGGCCTTTTTTGCCAGCGAAAACTGGGTGGATTTTGCACTGGGCCTGCTTGGGGGCACAAAACAGCCCGGCGACTTTTGCTATTCGCCCATTGTGGGCTCGCACCTGTTGTCCGGCATTTTGGCGCAGGCAACCGGCCAGCCCATTTTGCAGTTTGCAAATGAAATGCTGTTTGAGCCGCTGGGCATCCGGGTGCCGCAATCGATTTTTTTGCACAGTGAAGAGGAGCATTTTGCCGTGATGAACGACAAAAACACCACCGGCTGGGTGGCAGACCCCGAGGGGCTGAACGCGGCAAGCTGGGGCCTTTTTTTGACGGTGCGCGACATGGCGAAATTTGGCCAGCTTTACCTGAACGGCGGCCAGTGGGGCGGCAAGCAGCTGGTGCCCGCCAGCTGGGTGGCCGAAAGCATTACAGTGCACAGCCACTGGGGGCAGCTGCGCTATGGCTACCTGTGGTGGGTGACGGGCAAAGCAAGCTTTGCCGCGCTGGGGGACGGCGGCAACGCCATTTACGTGAATGCCGAAAACGGCATGGTCATCGCCATTGCGTCGCTGTTTGCGCCAGAAGTAAAAGACCGCATCGCACTGATCAAAGAGACGATCGAGCCGCTGTTTGAAACTGCCACCTGACAAAATACTGTTGGGCGCACGGGCCTCTTTGCCGTGCAATAAGGCATAAAAACTACCCATGGCAGACGGGGAAAATGAGTGGCTCATCTGGGCTACTACACTGTAAAAACAAAAACAAGATGGCGCGGGCCTTATTGGGGCCCGCGCCATCTTGTTTTATGAAAAGGGCCGCACCGGCGGGGGCAACGCCCGCAAAGAATCTTTTGTGGGCGCGGCGGGGTTGGTGCACTGGGCAATCTACTACTGGTACCATGGCTTACCGACGCCGCACAACTGGTGAAAGCAAAGTTTCCCCCGGCTAAACTCGCCGGGCGGGCGCGGCTTGTGCCCACACACCGTAGTCAATACCACCCGTAAAACGGGTGGCTTGACTGAGCCCTAAAAGGACATAATAATTGCCAGCGCCTAAAAGACGCTGGCTTTCACTTCGTTCAAGCCCAGTGGACTGATTGCGTATTAACCCTTAAAAGGGTCTTCGTACTCTTTTGTTGTCAGCTTATCTTCCAGCATATCTTGCTTTTCTTGTTCTCTGATATGTTTCGCTATTGTCGCTTCGTTTAGCCCTACTGTACTTACGTAATACCCCGTTGCCCAAAAGTGTTTGTTCCCAAATTTGTATTTTAAATTTGCATGCTTTTCAAATATCATTGTTGCCGATTTTCCTTTTAAATACCCCATGAAACTTGAAACGCAATACTTCGGCGGTATCGACAGCAGCAGGGGCACATGATCCGACATCATGTGCCCTTCTACAATCTCTACCCCTTTCCATTTGCACAAATCTCTAATATATTGTTGGATGTCTGCTCTCAATTCATTGTAGATTACTTTTCTCCGATACTTTGGGCTGAACACCACATGATACTTGCATACCCACTTGCTGTGTGCTAAACTTTCTGCCATAAGGCATCACCTTTCTTCTGATTTCTTGAAGGCTTGAACACTCTTCATTTTATCAGAAAGGTGATGCCTTTTTGCTTAAGCTTTGGCTACTCACCCGCTTAGCGGGTGGTTTGTTGCCTTTCGCTTCGCGAAACGCGGTCTAAAGCCCCAAACAAAAAAACCGGCAGAGCTTAAACTCTGCCGGTTTTTATTTTAGCTATTCCCCGCCAGCGGCGGGTACTACAAAAAGCAGTTACTCTGCCTGGCTTACGGCAACTGCGCAGGCCACGGTGGCGCCAACCATCGGGTTGTTGCCCATACCGATCAGGCCCATCATTTCCACATGCGCCGGTACCGACGACGAACCCGCAAACTGCGCGTCTCCGTGCATACGGCCCATCGAGTCGGTCAGGCCATACGAAGCGGGGCCCGCAGCGACATTGTCCGGGTGCAGGGTACGGCCTGTGCCGCCGCCCGAAGCAACCGAGAAATAACGCACGCCGTTTTCGCCAGCCCACTTTTTGTAGGTGCCGGCAACCAGATGCTGAAAACGGGTGGGGTTGGTGGAGTTGCCGGTGATCGACACGTCGACCTGTTCCAGCTTCATGATCGCAACACCTTCCAGCACGTCGTTTGCGCCATAGCATTTCACGGCAGCGCGGTCACCGTCGGAGTATTTGATCTCCTCGACGATGTTCAGCTTGCCTGCTTTGAAATCGTAATCGGTCTTTACATAAGTAAAGCCGTTGATGCGGCTGATGATCTGTGCCGCGTCTTTGCCAAGGCCGTTCAGGATGACACGCAGCGGCGACTTGCGGGCCTTGTTTGCGGTGCGGGCGATGCCGATAGCGCCCTCTGCGGCGGCAAAGCTTTCGTGCCCTGCAAGGAACGCGAAGCATTTGGTCTCGTCACGCAGCAGCATGGCGCCAAGGTTACCGTGGCCCAGGCCCACCGCGCGCTGCTCGGCAACCGAGCCCGGCACGCAGAATGCCTGCAGGCCGATACCGATAGCTTCTGCGGCTTCCGGTGCGGTTTTGGTGCCTTTTTTCAAGGCAACTGCGCAGCCAAGGGTGTACGCCCAAACAGCGTTATCAAACGCGATCGGCTGCACGCCCTTCACGATTTTTTCGCAGTCAACGTTTTTCGACAGGCACAAATCACGTGCCGCCTCAAGATCTGCCAGACCGTACTCTTTCAGGCAGGCATTGATCTTGTCCATTCTTCTCTCTTTACCTTCAAATGTGACCATTGGTGAGTACCCCCTTTCTTATTCCTCGCGCGGATCGATGTATTTTGCGGCACCGTCATAACGACCGTAAGTGCCGACATTGTTCTCGTATGCGGTTTTCGGGTCGGTGCCGTGGCGGATGTCTTGCAGCATCTTGCCAAGGCGCACAAACTTGTAGCCGATGGTGTGGTCTTCGCTGTCCAGCGCGACCGAAAGGATATACCCCTCTGCCATCTCAAGGTAGCGAACGCCCTTTGCCCCGGTGGAGAAAATGGTGCCCACCTGGCTGCGCAGGCCTTTGCCAAGGTCCTCCAGGCCGGCACCGATGGGCAGGCCGCCCTCCGAAAACGCCGTCTGGCTGCGGCCATAGACGATCTGCAAAAACAGCTCGCGCATGGCAACGTTAATCGCGTCGCACACAAGGTCGGTGTTCAGCGCTTCCAAAATGGTTTTGCCCGGCAGAATTTCGCCTGCCATTGCGGCCGAATGGGTCATACCAGAGCAGCCCAGTGTTTCGACCAGCGCCTCCTCGATAATACCGTTCTTGATGTTGAGGGTCAGCTTGCAGGCACCCTGCTGCGGCGCACACCAGCCGACACCATGAGTCAGGCCAGAAATGTCTTTGACTTCATAAGCCTTTACCCATTCGCCCTCTTCGGGGATGGGGGCCGGACCATGATGCACACCCTTGGCCACGGTGCACATGCGTTCTACTTCATGAGAATAGGTCATAGTAGCACTCCTTTGTCTTTGATTGCCGGGGCGGCAGGCCGCCCTTTCTCCCGCTAAAACCGGAACATTCTCTATTATAATGGGCGCGGGGGGAAACTTCAAGGGCTGCGTGAAAAGCTTTTGTTTAAAATTTAACAGTCATTCCTGCCCGCGCTGTGCCTTTTGCAGTTGCTCTTTTTCCTTCAGCTCCCGCAGCAGGCTGATGCCCATCGGTACGGCCAGTATAAAAGTGCACACATCTGAAACAGGCTGGGTCATCTGAATGCCCAGCAGCCCAAAAAAGTGAGGCAGCGTTAAAATAAGCGGCAAAAAGAACAACCCCTGCCGGCCCATGGCCAAAATAGACGCCGCGCGGCTTTTGCCAATGTTTTGTTGCAGCATGTTAAGGCAGATCGTCCAGCCGGACAGCGGGAACGCGATGCATTGCAGCCGCAGCGCCAACGTGCCGATTTCGGTCACCACCGGGTCGGACTTGCGGAACAGGCCAATGACCTGCGGCGCAAAAATCTCGCCCGCAACGGCAATGAGCACAAGGCCCACTGCCGCCACCTTGACGCAAAACCAAAACGCCTCGAGCACACGGTCGTACCGGCGGGCACCGTAGTTAAACCCGCACACCGGCTGAAAGCCCTGACCAAAGCCGATTAAGGCGGCCAGCGCAAACATCATCACGCGGGAGACGATGGACATTGCCGCAATAGCGGCATCGCCATAGGGCCCGGCGGACAGGTTGAGCGCAATTACAGCAATGCTGGCAATGACCTGCCGGTAAAATGACGGCATGCCGCCACGCAATATTTCCCCATAAAGGCGCGCGCTGGGCTGCACCTTGCGCGGGTCCATTGCAATGTTGCCCCCGCGGGAGGACTGAACCAGCAAAATGGTGAAACTGACAATCTGGCTAAGCACGGTAGCCAGTGCGGCACCGCCCGTGCCCATGTCAAATACAAAAATAAACAAGGGGTCCAGCAGAATGTTTAAAACACCGCCGGCGGTGATGCCCACCATGGCATACATGGCGCTGCCCTGAAACCGCAGCAGGTTATTCAGCACAAACGAGCTGGTGATAAACGGCGCGCCCAGCAGAATGTAGCGCGCATAATCACGGGCATACGGCAAAATGGTATCGGTGGCGCCCAGCACCCGCATCAGCGGGTCTAAAAAAATAAAGCCCAGCACCATCAGCAGTACCCCCACCCCAAAGGCGGTGTAAAAGCCGGTGGCCGCCACGTGCTCGGCCTGCGCTTTATCTCTGCCACCCAGCAAACGCGAAACAAAATTGCCGCTGCCGATGCCGAAAGTAAAACCGACGGCCTGAAAAATAGCCATTAGCGAAAACACGACGCCGACCGCCCCGGTGGCCGACGTGCCGATTTTGCCGACAAAGAAGGTGTCGGCCATATTATAGACAGAGGTGATCAGCATGCTGATGATGGTGGGGATTGCGAGAGTACAGATCAGCCGGGGGATCGGGTCCTCGATCATCTGTCTGTATTTTGCATCTGGGTCTTGTGCGGGCATGGGCTGCGCATCCTTTCGTGGAAAACTGCCGCGTGGTTTGCGGCGTACGACGTTATTCTACTTCAAACCAATTTTAAACGCAACCTTTTACAATTCCCATCAAAAGTCCAAAAAGGCGCAAAAAAACCCGGCAGCAAGCGCCGCCGGGCAAAAAACTGTTTATTTTTTAGTCTCGCTGTCCTTGCCGTAAAGGTTAAAGCGGAACAGCTTGCTTTCATCGGCAGGGTTTTCGCAAACAAGTTCGGCCGACGCTAATGTACCGCCCTCAATCAGGCGGGTAAAGCCGATCAGCTGACAAAGTTTGCTTTTCAGGTTTAAACGGTCCCCGTCGGGCGTGACCATAAAAACGTCACCCTCGCAACTGTTAATGATTTCGGAGAACTCTGCGACATCAATATTGTGCATTTTTACAGGATCTGCCATAAAAAAGACCTCCGTTGTTTTTTATTTTAATCTACCCCTTATTGTCCGCAGGCGAAAGGCCGCCTTTGGCTACACCCTTATTATACCAGCCCAGTGCAAGAGGGGCAACGTTTTTTACAAAGCATCTTTACCCTGTGCCGCCCCAGTGGCCCCCTGCCACAATACCATGCAGTTTTTGCCCCGCGCCTTGGCAGCGTACAGCGCTTCGTCCGCCCGCAGGTAAGCCGTGTGGTAGCTGTGCACATCATCTCCACACAGCACACCGCCAATGCTGACGGAAAGCTGAAATTTCCCCTGTAACTCCAGCGGCGGCCTTGTCAGCGCGCGCAGCAGTTTTTCGCCCAGTTTTACCGCGTTGGCGGGGGTTTGTATGCCGGGCAGGTAAAATAAAAATTCATCGCCGCCCACCCGGCCCACAATGTCATCGCGCCGCAGCGCTGCGCGCAGCCGCTCGGATGCACGGGAGAGTGTTTCATCCCCGCAGGCATGGCCCAGTGTATCATTAATCGTTTTAAAATTGTCGATATCCATCAAGTACAGCGCGCCGCAACCTTCTTCTGCCAGCTTTTCACCCACCATATTTTCGGCGGTGACCTTGTTGTAAATGCCGGTCAGCAAATCGCGCTGGGCACAGCGCCGGTAATGCTCGCGCTCTTTGCGCAAGCTTTCCTGCTGCTCGTACTGCGCCGTGCTGTCAGTCGCCACCACATATGCACGCAACTGGCCGTCCTCATCGCGCTGTACCTGCCGGTTGATGCTCAGCCACCGGGTATGCCCCGGGTAGGTGCGCACACGGCAAAAATAACTGCGCGGCGGCCGGTTTTGGTCGGTCGCAATGGGCGGCTCTACCCGCTGTTCGTCCGACGGCCAGATCAGCCGCCGCACACAGCCGCCGTATTTCTCATAAAACAGTTCGCGTGTGCATTCCAAAATACGCAGCATCCCGTCTGAAATAAAGCAGGCAGTTTCCATTCTTTCGTCAGTCACCGGGTAACAATAAAGCCCGGCGGGAATGCGGTGCATCAACGCCTCAGCTGAAAATTGCAGCGGCAACGCTTTGCCCTGTTCCATTTTCTGCATCGCCTGCTCATCCAATCTACAGATCATCTCCTTAATCGCCACTGCACGTTTACCTGCCTAGGCCGGCCCTTGCTGTAACTGCGCCGCCTTGCGGCAAGCCTCCAGCGCCGAGGGCAGGGTAGCCGCCGTGATCAAAAAGCCACTGGCATGGCAAAACCGCAACCCCGGTACCCCGGCGGCCTGCTCGAGCTCGTGCCCATGCAAGCCGCACCAGCTTTGCGGAAACCGGCATTTCAGCCGGTGGGCCGGGTCGTCTGGCACCGGCACCCCCTGTGCACTGTACCCGCCGCGCTGCGAGGGGTACACCACAAGGCGCGCCGGTGAGTGCTTAAGCGTCTCTTTCCACGGGGCAAACTGCGGCAGCACCACAATACCGTCTTTCATCTGCGTCAGCGCTTCACCGACCACCTCGCGCGCGCGCAGCATCGAGCGGGCGCCGTTCAGCCGGTTGCTTAAAATGGCCGCGGCAAACTGCTCTGCCCGCCAAAAGCAGGCATCGGCATCGGCATCGCTGTCCCACAGCGGGTTAAAGGTGCCGATTGCATCGGCCAGCGAATCACCGCAACCGGTGTTGTCGTCTTTATCCAGCGGCTGAATAAAATGCTCGTCCATCCACTTTGCCTGGTCTTCCCCTATCAGCTCGGCGCCGTAGCGGCGCCAAAGCAGGCCAAACGCGGCGTAGGGCACGCCGTTTTCGCGCAGCTTGCGCTGCGGGCCATGGTGGTCAAACTCGCCACCGCCAATGTCGAACACAATGCCGTCAAACCCTTCGGGCACTTCAAACGCACGCTGTATTTCTATTTCAGGGTAAACTTCGCGCAGCAGTGCCGCGCTGAACACATCGTCCGCGTGAAAATGCCCCGCATGGGTCAGTGCTTTTGTAATTGTTTGCATCTTGCCGCTCCCCTGCCGCATTAATTGGATTGATGGTACCACATTTCTCCCTTTATCTGCAAGCCTTGCATCGCTTTTTCATCAAAAGAGGCTGATTGACACACAGTGAGGCATCGGTACAACACGCCGTTATGCATCCACCCCACTGTCGCACCCGGCTTTTAATGTTTCGGCAAACCGGACAATCGCCTGCATATCCACCGTGGGCAGCGGCTTGTTTTTCTCTTTCAGTGATTTTGCCACCATGCCGACCAGAAACTTGTCCATCCCCGTCAGCTCTTCGGTGCGCATTTCGCCGCCAAAGCTACCCGCCGCGCAGGCGTGGGCAAGCAGGGCCGGGCCAAACCCGGTTTTCAGGTATTCCTGCGCCTGCTCGCCAAACCCGCAACACACAAAGCAGGCAAACGGCTTTGCCAGCAAAGCCTGTTCGTACCGGGCCAAAAAGTCGCGCACTTTGCGGTGCAACTGGCCCATGCGCACGGCGCTGCCCACAATGACCAGGTCATAGTCGGCAGGGTCGGGTGTTTTTAGCTCTAAATTGATGATCTGTGCCCCGCCCAGCTGCACACTCAGCAGGGCGGCACAGCGCATGGTCGTGCCGGTTTTACCGGCCACTGCGATCAGAGTATTCATTCTTTCCCTCCAAATTGCAGGCGGCGGTTCAGCGTTTTCATCGCGGTTTTGTCGCATTTACACACCGCGCGGTCATAGGTCAAAAGGCCGTTCACTTCATCCTCTACATCTGAAAGCTGGGTATACACCACTGCTGAAATGGTGTCAAGCTGAGGCAAAATCTCCTTTTCGATCAGCTCGCGGTAGGCGGCGAAAAAGTGCCCTGCCGTGTCGCACCTGCGGTACCCAAACTGCCGGGCCGACACACAGTGCCCCGGCACCCCATAGCTGTAACCGCCGAACTCCGAAATCACCACCGGGCGCCCGGCACTGTCCGGGTGGCATTTGACCGGCTTGTAATACACATGAAAACTGGCAAGGTCGTCGCCGCCCTGGTCGTGCCAGCCGCTGGCGTGGTCCACAACGCGTGTCGGGTCCTGCTGTTTTGTTTCGGCGGCGGCACGCAACGCGTCAAACTGGCCCCAGCCCTCGTTAAACGGCACCCAAAGGCCAATGCTGACCGTGTTGTACAAAAGTTCAATCGTCTCGCGGCGCATGCGGTCGGCCTCGGCCCGGCCCGCTTCATCTTTGCGGCCAAACCGCCGGTAATTGTCATCTTTTAATTTTTTGCCAACGAACGGCAACACCTGCACGACCATGGGGCTGTACGGCCCGCCGCCGCTGACCATGTCCTGCCAGACCAGCATACCCAACCGGTCACAATGGTAATACCAGCGCGCGGGCTCTATTTTAATATGCTTGCGCAGCATATTAAAGCCCAGTTCTTTTGCGGTGCGGATATCATACGCCATCGCTTCGTCGCTGGGTGCGGTGTACAGGCCATCGCTCCAATAGCCCTGGTCCAGCAGCCCATTTTGAAAATAGGGTTCCCCGTTCAGTAACAGGCGGGGCACCCCGTTTTCATCTTTGCCCACGCCAAAGCTGCGCATGCCAAAATACCCGGCCGCGGCGTCCTGCCCGGCAAAAAAATCCACATCATACAAAAACGGGTCTTCGGGGCTCCACAAATGCACTTCGGGCAGTGTCAAAACCAGCGCCTCGCCTGCGGCGGCAATGCCCTCGGCCACCGTCGCCTGTGCGCTGTACACCACAATGCGCACCGGTTGCGGCTGCCCCCCGCCAAAGGTAGGCTCAAAGCGCACGGCGTTTTGTTGCGGCAGCGGCGTGATTTTTACCGATGCAAGGTAGGCATCGGGCACCCGTTCAAGCCACACGGTCTGCCAGATGCCGCTTTGCGCGGTATACCAGATACCACCGCGGTGCAGTGTCTGCTTGCCGTATGCGGTATTGCCCCTTTGGCTGTCGTCCTGCACGGCGAGCGTCAGGGTGTTTTGCCCCTCGCGCACCGCCGCGGTGATATCGATGGTAAACGGCAGGTACCCGTCGCCGTGGCTGCCCACCTCAATGTCGTTGACCAGCACGGTACAGCGCTGGTCCACCGCGCCAAAATGTAACAGCAGGCGGCCCGTGCCGGGCAAACCGGTCACTTCAAACTGTCTTTCGTACCACAGCGTCTCGCCCGGCTTTAGCTGCCGGCCAACACCGGACAGCGGGCTTTCGGGCGAAAACGGCACTAGAATCTCGCCCTCCGGCTGGCCCATGGGCTGGCCCTGCGGGCGAATGGCGTATTGCCAGCAGCCATTTAAGCAGCGCCAGCTGTTTTCACTGCGCCTAAACTGCGGGCGCGGGTATTCCGGCAAAGGTAAATCTTTGTCAAGCTGCTCACCAAATGAGGTGAGCAGCACTTTTAGCGGCGCATGCGCGCGCCGGTAGCGCCAAAGCGCCAGCGTGGGCAGCGACACGAACAACAGCACCACCGCGCTGGCAAGGAAGATTGCGGGGGTGGGCACCTGCTTTGTAATGCCAAGGTCCACATACACCGCGCCCGAATTGCGAATGACCGCCGCACCAAGGTACGGGCCGGTCACCATGGGCAGCATGACGGCAAACAACATGCGGATGCCCTGAAACGAGCCCGCCTTATCCGGCGGGGTATAATCACGCACCAGCCCGTTCAGCGAGGCGGTAAGCAGCATCACGCCGGACAGCATGACCAGCCCCGCGCCGATGACCGCAAGGGTACCGCGGGCAAACAGCATGCCCAGCAGGCCCAGCACCTCTACCACTGCCGCGGGCAGCACAAAATGCAATTTGCCCACCTTGTCAATCAGCCTGCCGCACAGCACGCTGACGGCGGAGGCCCCCAGCAATACCGCGGCAAGCACCAGTGCATAGTCCTGCATGCCAAGGTAGCGCTGAATGTAAATGATTAAGTACGGCATAAACACCTGAGTGGACGCGCTGAACACCCCGAGTGCCAGTAATGTAATGTATAAGCCGGGGTTTTCGCGCACGACCGACGGGCGAAACCCGTACACAATATCGGCAAAATACCCGCTGCGCGCGTGGGCCGGGTGCGGCACGTCCCGCACAAACACCAGCCCCGCAAGGCCACCCGCGGTGACCAGCGCACCGAACAGCAAAAAGAAATCGCCCCACCGGCCGGCATCGGTCATCCACGAAAAGCCGCCAAAAATAATCAGCATCGCCACTAGCGGCAACACCGACAGCACCGATTCCACCCGGCCACGGTTGTCCTCGTGGGTGACATCGGTCACCCATGCATTAAACGCCGCGTCGTTTGCGCTGGAGCCGAAAAAGGTCATCACGCAGTCCATAATAACCACCATCAGCGCGGTGGCCTGCACCGCGTTTGCCGCGGGGAACAGCTTTGCCATATTGCTGGTGGACAAAAACGCAAACGACGCCACCGAGGCACCCCACAAAAGGTAGCCCAACACAATAAAGGCTTTGCGACGGCCCAGCCGGTCGGACAGCGCCCCCATCAACAGCGTGGTCAACGTGGCCGTGACGGCACTTGCCGCCACCATGTTGGCAATGACCCCCGGGTCGGTGGTGATGGTGTTGTAGACAAACACATTGAAATACATATTTTCGATCGTCCAGGCAAGCTGCCCAAACAGGCCAAAAATCAACAGCGCTGCCCAGCGCTTAGCCCCCAGCGGATGCTGCTTCATTTAAACTTCCTCCCTGCGCGGGTCACGCTTAGCCGCGGCAAGCGCCGTTTTGCGGTTCCAGTAAGCGCTCATGGAGGAACCCGGCAGTTCGGTGAGCTCGCGCCCCAAAAAGGCAGGCGGCGCAAAAGCCTTTGCCTCTTCTTCACTGGCAAACTCCACTTCAGCATACATAAACTCGGTCGGCTCGCCCTCATCCACCAGGCTCACCTCCAGCTTTTCGCCGCCCGGCAGCGCATACGCGCGGTATTCTTTATTTACCAGCGGCAGGCCAATCATTTTTTCGATGTTCAAAAACACATCGGCGGCGATGGGGGTCTCGATCTCCTCGCGCACCAGTGTGCCCGCCCCCTTGATGCACAGCATATAGCTAATTTTACCCTCGCGCTCGGTCGAGCGGATGCGCACCGCCGGCGCAGTGCACAAATACCCCTGCCGCATCATAGCTTCTTCCAGTAGCGGCAGGTCCTTTGGGAACCCGCTGATTTCAAACTTGCGTTCAATTTCCATTACAATACATCCTCCAATGCGGCAATAATTTCTTCAAGCACACGCACCCGCGCGTATTTTTTATCGGTCGATTCAATAATGCGCCATGGGGCAAAGGTCGTACTGGTTTTTTGCAGCATCGCGTCCACCGCCGTTTCGTACTGCGGCCATTTGTCGCGGTTGCGCCAATCCTCTTCGGTGATCTTCCATTGCTTTTCGGGCACGATCTGCCGCTCGCGAAAACGCTCCAGCTGGGTGTCCGGGTCAATTTGCAGCCAGAATTTGCGGATCACCGCGCCCCAATCTGCAAGCTGGGCCTCAAACTCGTTGATCTCGTTGTAAGCCCGCTGCCATTCTTCCGGCTTCGCAAAGCCCTCTACCCGCTCTACCAATACACGCCCGTACCAGGTGCGGTCAAAAATGGCAACATGCCCGTCTTTGGGCAGCCGTTCCCAAAACCGCCACAGGTAGTGGTGCGCCAGCTCGTGCGGCTCTGGGCTTGCAATGGGCAGCACCTCAAACCCGCGTGGGTCCAGCGCGGCAGCAACACGGCGGATATTGCCGCCCTTGCCCGCGGCGTCCCAGCCCTCGTAGCCCAAAATCAGCGGCACCCGCTTGCGGTACATCCGGTTATGCAGTTCACGCAGGCGTTGCTGCGCCGCCTGCAACCGCTGTTCATATTCATCCCGTTTGAGGCTCTGCCCCAGCGGCACGTCCATAATGTGGGGCATCTGCAATAGCGGGAACCGGTTTTCCACCACGGGCGGCGCCACTTTGGGGGCGGCCAGCGCGCGGTCGATTGCGCCGGTCAGCTGTTCCATCAGCGCAAGGTGCGCTTCGCCACGCTCGGTGGCATCAATGATCTGCCATGGCCGCTCGGCGGGCCCGGTGGCAGACAATACGGCATCAAACGCCTTGGCGTACTCGTCATACCGGCGGTTTTCGCGCAAGTCCTCTTCGCTTACCCGCCAGGCGGTATCTTTGTCTTTTTTCAGCTTGTCCAGCCGTTTTTCCTGTTCGCGGCGGGTGATCTGCAAAAAGCACTTCACCAGCAGCATGCCATTATCAGCAAGCTGCCGCTCAAAGGTGTTAATGGCGGCAATGCGTGCGGCAAGGCCCGCGGCATCCAGTTTGCCGTCTAACTGCTCGCGCACCGTCTGCCCCACCCAGCCGGAGTCAAAAAAAGCAAACTTGCCCTGTTCGGGGGTTTTGGTGAAATACTTCCACAAAAACGGCTTGCGGCGCTCTTCCTCGGTGGGCACGGCACTGGCCCACACCTTAAAAAAGCGGGGGTCAATGGTGTTGATCACCTCGCCCAGCACACTGCCTTTGCCGGCGGCGCCCCAACCCTCGATCAGCACCAGCACCGGCAGCTTTGCAGTGCGCATTTTCTGCTGTTGTAACAAAATTTTTTCTTCACAAGCCTTAATACGCTGTTTGAGCTGTGCTTTGTCGGTGGTTTTGCCCATTTCAAAATCTGCTAACATGGCGTACGACCTCCCTTGTGCAAAGTAGCGGGCTGCGTCACAACCTACAGCCCGCACCGTGATTCTATTAGTAGTATTATAACATTTTAACTTTCAAAACGGAAACATTTTTGTGTTTTTTGCACGCGTAATACCCCATTTTTTACCGTGCAGCACGGGTTCACCACCGGTATTTGACCACCGGGCCGCGCGGCAGTATAATGAGGTACACCTTTTTGGGGGCCTTTTGCCCCACAACTTTTTGCCGCGGAGGAACAGATGAAGCAGCAGCGCAATTTTACAACCGTAACAATCAGCCGTAAAGGGCAGGCCGCCCTTGAAAACGGTCACCCCTGGGTATACGAGGGCGAAGTGCGCGCCCTAGAGGGCACGCCTGCACCCGGTGATTTGGTAGACGTGATCAGCGACAAAACCCGCTACCTTGGCACCGGGTTTTACAGCCCGCAAAGCAAAATACGGGTGCGGCTGGTGTCGCGCAACGCAAACGACAAATTTGATGACGCGTTTTGGCAGCGGCGGCTGCGCTGGGCGTGGGAGTACCGCAAGCAGGTGATGGGCCCGGACACCGACTGCTGCCGGCTGATATTTGGAGAGGCAGACAGCCTGCCCGGCCTGACGGTGGACCGCTTTGGCGACGTGCTGGTCACCCAAACGCTTTCGGTGGGCATCGAGCAGCGCAAGGGGGTCTTGTTCCCGCTGCTGGTGCAGATTCTGCGCGAGGACGGCCAGCAGATCCGCGCCGTGTACGAGCGCAATGATGTGGCCCTGCGCGCACGGGAGGGGCTGGCAGAGGGCAAGGGCTTTTTTGACCTTGGCGACGGCGCCGACCCCGGCCCCACCGAAACACAGATTACCGAAAACGGCATTCACTACCGGGTCGATTTTGAAAACGGCCAGAAAACAGGCTACTTTTTAGACCAGAAATACAACCGGCAGGCGGTGGCGCGCATGGCGCACGGCCGCCATGTGCTGGACTGCTTTACCCACACCGGCTCGTTTGCGCTGAACGCCGCTGCCGGCGGCGCTGCCAGTGTGACGGCGGTGGATATCAGCGAAGCGGCCGTGCAGATGGCCCGCACCAATGCGGTGCTGAACGGCCTTGAGGGCAGCATGCAGTTTCAGACCGCCAATGTGTTCGACCTGCTGCCCCAGCTGGAGAGGGCCGGCGGCAGCCCGTACGACTTTATTATTTTAGACCCGCCCGCGTTTACCAAAAGCAGAAGCACGGTCGATGCCGCGATGCGCGGCTATAAAGAGATCAACTACCGCGCGATGAAGCTGCTGCCCCGGGGCGGGTACCTTGCCACCGCCAGTTGCAGCCACTTTGCCCCGCTGCCGCTGTTTATTAAAATGCTGCACAGTGCCGCGGCCGATGCCGGGGTGCAACTGCGGCAAATTGAAGTGCGCGGGCAGGCCCCCGACCACCCGGTGCTGTGGAATGTAGAAGAGACGGATTATTTGAAATTCTTTTTGTTTCAGGTGCTATAACAAAAACGCGGCAAAGCCCTGCCGCATTACAACAAAAAACCGGTGTACAGGCCACTAGGCCCGCACACCGGTTTTTTGTATTGATGGCGCTGGGTTATATAATGCGTTTCGTCTTCCATTTGCCGCTGAAATACCGCAGCTGAAATGCCACAATGCGCACGGCCCAGTCGATGTACATCGCGTACCACACGCCGTACACCCCAAGGTTAAAAACCGACACCAGCAAATACGAGAACCCGATGCGGAAGATCCACATCGACAGCACCGATGCCGTCATGGTGAACTTAACATCCCCCGCCGCGCGCAGCCCGTTGGGGAAGGTAAAGCTGAGTGCCCAGGTAAACGCGCCGACCAGATAGTACACCTGCTGGATACGGGTCGCCACCTGTACCGTTTGTGCCGAAAGGCCAAACGGCATCAGCATCCACGGGGTTGCAAAGAAGAACAGCATACACAGCACCCCGTGGAACATTGTCGCCATAATAGTGAGTTTTTTAATGTAGGTCTGCGCCTGTTTGTAATCGCCCGCACCCACGCACTGGCCTACCACGGTTGTCATGCCAAGGCCAATGGCCTGCGCGGGGATCTGCGGCAGCGCGCTAAGGGTGCCACACACGGCATTCGCCGCGATGGACACGGTGCCCAGTGAGGCAATCAGCCCCTGCACCAAAATTTTGCCGATCTGGAACATGCCGCTTTCGAGCCCGTTCGGCACCCCGATGCCCAAAATGCGGCGCACCATGTCGGGCCGCAGCCGAAATTCGCGCCAGTTTGTCAGCGAAATGCGCAGCGAACGGTTGCGCAGCAGCCATAAAATCAGCACGGCGCCGACAATGCGCGAGATCAGTGTGGGCACCGCGGCCCCCACCACCCCCCAGCCAAGGCCGTAAATGCAGATGGCATTGCCGGTGATGTTGATGACATTCGAGATCAGCGACGCTTTCAGCGATACCTTGCTGTTGCCCATAGAGCGAAAAATGGCCGCGCCGGAGTTGTAGATTGCAATGAACGGGTAAGATAGCGCTGTAAAAAAGAAATAGTTTTGCGCGTTGCCCAGCACCGCGGCATCCGCACTGCCAAACAGCCCGTTCAGCAGCGGTGCCCGAAATAATGCACAAAGCAGGCCCAGCGCAAGGCCAAACAGCGCCACGACCACCACTAACTGTTTTGCCGAGCGGTTTGCGTTTTTTTCATCCCGCTGGCCGAGGTACTGACTTGCCACGATGGCCCCGCCGGTAGCCAGCGCCGCAAAGATGTTGAGCATTAAAATGTTGATCGAATCCACCAGCGACACCGCGGACACTGCAGCCTCACCCACGCTTGCCACCATCACGGTATCGGCCATACCGATCGTCACCGCTAAAAACTGTTCACCCACCAGTGGCCAAAGCAGCCGCTGCAATGCCTGTCTTGAAAAAAGCGGCTTTCCGCTTTGGGAGGCCTCATTCATTCTACCATCCACACTTTACACAAAATTTACAACCTCATTTTATGCTGACTGCATAGCAAAGTCAATCTATTTCGGGCGGTTGCAGATGCCGCTTATTCTGGTATAATACAAAAAGAACCCACCCGCCCTGAAGGTGCGGGGCCCGAAAGGAAGTTTTGTGATGAAGATTGTTTTGCTGGAGGGGCTTGCCGTCGCTGATACTGCCGTGCAGGCACTGGCCGAACCGCTGCGTGCTGCGGGGCACCAGTTTACCGCTTATAACGACGGTGCCACCGACCCCGCCGTGTTGACACAAAGGGCAAAAGACGCCGATATTTTGATGGTCGCAAGCTCACCGCTGCCCGCCGCAGTGGTTGCCGCCTGCCCAAATTTGAAACTGATTTCGGTCGCCTTTACCGGCGTGGACCACCTGCCGATGGACCTGTGCCGCGAGCGGGGTATTTTGGTGTCAAACTGCGCCGGGTATTCAACCGAAAGCGTGGCAGAATTGGTGTTTGGCCTTGTGTTTTCGCTGCTGCGCCGCATCCCGGCCTGCAACGAAACCTGCCGCGCAGGTGGCACGAAGGCCGGGCTGGTGGGCTTTGAGCTGGCGGGCAAAACCTTTGGTATTGTGGGCACCGGCGCCATTGGCCTGCGCACCGCCGCGCTGGCCAAAGCCTTTGGCTGCCGCCTTGTGGCATACAGCCGCACCCACCGGCCCGAGGCCGAAGCGCTGGGCATTACCTATCTGCCGCTGGAGGACGTGATGGCAAAGGCCGATATCATTAGCCTGCACCTGCCCTCTACCCCCAAGACCGCCGGCATCATCAACGCCGCGCTGATTGCAAAGATGAAACCCACCGCACTGCTGATCAACACGGCGCGCGGCGCGGTGCTGGACAGTACCGCCCTTGCCGACGCACTGCTGGCGGGCCACCTTGCCGGGGCGGGCATCGACGTGTTTGAAACCGAGCCGCCGATTGCAAACGACCACCCGCTTTGTGGCGCGCCAAACACGATTTTGACGCCGCACGTCGCGTTTGCCACCGCCGAAAGCATGCAGGTGCGCGCCAACATGGTGTTTGACAACGTGTCGCTGTACCTTGCGGGCACCCCGCGCAACCTGATGTAATTGCCGGTGTTTTAAAGTGTATTCATTATAAGTAAAGACGGCCTCCCCGCATGTGCTTACCGCACCGGAGAGGCCGTCTTTCTGTTGATTTCAGGTAAGGCTGTACCCGCACGGCACCCAGTCGCAACCGGCTTCGATACTGCGCGCGAGGGTGGTAAGGCCCGCTTCGTCCTGCGCATCAAACCGGCCCTTGGTGGGGCTGTCGATGTCCAGCACACCGATGACCTTGCCCGCCTGCCACAGCGGCAACACGATTTCGGCGGCCGAAGCGACGTCGCACGCGATATGCCCGGGGAACTGGTGCACATCGGCGACGACAAGGTTTTTGCCCTGCTGTGCCGCCGTGCCACACACCCCGCGCCCCAGCCGGATGCGCCGGCAGGCCGGGTTGCCCCAAAACGGCCCCAGCACCAGCTCACCGCCGTGCATCAAATAAAACCCGGCCCAGTTGATGCCCGGCAGCTCGGTGCCCAGCAGCGATGCCATGTTGGCAAGGTTGGCAATGGGGTGGCGTTCGCCCTCCATCAGCACCGTGGCAATATTGTTCAGCCTTTGGTAAATGCTCTCTTTTTCTGTTTCCATCTTTAATCCTCCAACAGGGCATCAAAGCCCCCGGCGTAATAATCGCAGATCACCTTTACCCGGCTGCGCTCCTGCGCACCGGCCTCGTCGTACAGTGCAATCACACGGCAGCCTGCCGCTTTGGCACTTTCAATGGCGTGCAGCGCATCCTCGTACACCGTCAGGTGGTCTGCTGTTGTCTCAAACTTTTGCGCTACTTTATGGTAAAATTCCGGCGACTGCTTGCTGGCGCCCAGCGTGCCCGCCGTCAATACAAATTTAAAATATCCGTCCAGCCCAAGGCGGCGCAGTGCGGGCAGCACCACCGGCAGCTCGGATGAAGTGGCCACACACATCGGCACCCCGTGGCGGCGCAGCTGCTCTAAATACTCGCGCACAAACGGCTTTGCCTGCACCGTTTCGGCATAGGCCTTTGCCACCATGTCGCAGACCTCTTGCACCCCCTGCTGCACCGGCACGTCAAGGCCATAGGTCTTGTTTAAAAACTGCACGGCCTCGCGCACATTCAGCCCGCGCACCCAGCTGTCCAGCTGCGGCGGCGGGGTGTGCCCGTGCGCGCGCAGGTAAGCGGCGCTCACAGGGTCCCACACGTGCATCGAATCCAGCAGCGTGCCGTCGAGGTCAAACACCGCAAACTCCGGCAGGCGCGCCCGCCCCTCGTAAGCATCCAAAAAATTGTGGTGGCGGCCCGCAAGGTCGGTATAGCCGATCAGCGTTTTCAAATCGACGTCGTGCACACTGCGAAAAATGTTAATGTCGATCTGCGGGTTTTCGGCCCGCAGGCGGCGCAGCAGTGCTTTGGTGGCGCTGCGCCGGCCCCCGTCGTGATCTTCGCCGGGAGCAAGGTTTTCGGTGCGGCGGCAAGCGCACTGCAAAAAGTGCAGGTCATTCGTCTGCGCCCACGCCACAATATTCTGCTCGCGCACAAGATACAGCGGGCGAATCAGCTGCATGCCCTCAAAGTTTTTGCTGCGCAGCTTTGGCATCATTGTTTTAATTTCAGCCGAATAAAACATGCTCATGACCACCGTTTCGATCATGTCGTCAAAGTGGTGCCCCAGCGCAATTTTATTGCAGCCAAGGCTTTGCGCAAATTGGTAGAGGTACCCCCGGCGCATGCGCGCGCAAAGGTAACACGGCTTTTCGGTGATGGTGTTCACCACGTCAAAAATATCGGTTGTAAAAAAGGTGGCCGGGATGCCCAGCAGCGCGAGGTTTTCTTCAATGCGGCGGCGGTTTTCCGGGTTGTAACCGGGGTCCATCACCAAAAATTTCAGCTCAAATTTCAGGTAGCTGTGGCGCTGCAACTCCTGCATGCATTTTGCCAGCAGCATGCTGTCTTTGCCGCCCGAAATGCACACCCCAACGGTGTCTCCCTCTTCGAGCAGATGATATTCTTTGATGCCGCCGGTAAAGCGGTTCCAGATGGTGTGCCGATAGTCCTTGATGATGCTGCGTTCGATCTCCTGCCTGCGGTCCATGCACTGCCTCACTTGTACTGGGATTTACCGCGCATTCTTACCGCGCAGCGTGCTAAAAAGCACTCTCAGTTTAGGCGATTTGGCGGCCCCTGTCAACCGCCGCAGGCCGCACCGGTGCGGCTTATCCGGTGATTTTCCTATTAATTCAGCAAAATCGGCATGAAGTTTAGCCAACCGACCAGTTGCAACCGGCGCTGTGTTCATGCTATGATTACAGGTAGAGTACTGTGTTATTTTTTTAACTAAGTTGCAGTCTCAGTGCCAATGCAGAAAGGACGAGACCCACTATGATGAGAGGCATTTATTCCTCCGTGACCGACATTCGCCGCAAAGTCTTTACCGAAGTCGCACGGCTGGCTTATGAGGGCGGCGATTATTCCCGCATTGAAGAGCTGCCCTACAAAATTGTGCCGGGGGAGAAGGCGTCCTACCGCGAGAGCATTTTTTTAGAGCGCGCCATTGTTGGCGAGCGGCTGCGCCTTGCCATGGGCCTGCCACTGCGCCCGGTCAGCGAGCACGCACCGCTGACCAAAGGGGTGGAAGAAAGCGCCATTGCTGAAAAGTATTACGACCCGCCCCTCGTCAACATCATTAAATTTGCCTGTAACTCCTGCCCCGAAAAGCTGATCTTTGTCACGAACGGCTGCCAGGGCTGCCTTGCACACCCCTGCAAAGAGGTTTGCCCCAAGGGGGCCATCTCCATGGTGCACGGCAAAAGCTTCATCGACCAGGAAAAGTGCATCAAATGCGGCCGGTGTGTAGATGCCTGCCCGTACAGCGCCATCATTCGCCAGGTGCGCCCCTGTGCGGCGGCCTGCGGCATGGATGCCATCAGCAGCGACGAGCTGGGCCGCGCCAACATCGACTACGACAAATGTGTCTCTTGCGGCATGTGCCTTGTCAACTGCCCGTTTGGCGCCATTTCAGACAAGGGCCAGCTGTTCCAGCTGATCCACGCCATCAACGCGGGCGAGCGCGTGTTTGCCGCGGTGGCACCATCGTTTGTGGGCCAACTGGGGCCCAAGGTCACGCCTGAACGCTTGAAAGGCGCGATGCAGAAAATCGGCTTTGCCGATGTGGCCGAAGTAGCCGTGGGCGCCGACCTTTGCACCATTGACGAAGCGGAGGACTTTTTGAAAAAGGTGCCCGCAGAGCAGCCGTTTATGGCGACCTCCTGCTGCCCGGCGTGGTCGGTGATGGCGAAAAAGCTGTACCCGGACCTTGCACCCAACATTTCAATGGCGCTGACCCCGATGGTGCTGACCGCCCGCCTGTTGAAAAAAGAACACAAAAACTGCAAGGTGGCTTTTATTGGCCCGTGCAGCGCAAAAAAACTGGAGGCCAGCCGCCGATCGGTGCGCAGCGATGTGGATTTTGTGCTGACCTTTGAAGAAGTAATGGGCATGTTTGTCGCAAAGGGCATCAACTTTGACGACTTGACTGAAGAGCACGCGCTGCGCGAGGGCACGGCCGCAGGGCGCGGCTTTGCCGTGAGCGGCGGCGTGGCGGGCGCTGTGGTAGGCGCCGTACACCGCATTGACCCCGAGCGCGAGGTGAATGTGGTCAGCGCGCAAGGCCTTGCTGATTGCCGCAAAATGTTGACGATTGCACGCACCGGCAAGTACGACGGCTTTTTGCTGGAGGGCATGGCCTGCCCCGGCGGCTGCGTGGCAGGCGCGGGTACCCTGCAACCCATCAACAAGGCGACCGCCACCGTAAACGCCTATACCAACCAGGCAGAAGAAAAAAACGCGATGGATTCGCGCTACGAGATCACATTGCCGCTTCTGCTGGAGGATTGAACTGCGGCGCGCGGCGCGGCCCGATTTTTAGATAATTGACAATTTTAAAAAAGCCGATAAAGAGCAACGCGGGCAGAAGAAAATTCTTCTGCCCGCGTTGCTCTTTATGGTATCCGCGTCTGCTACCTATGCGTCAGTTGCGCCACCAAAGCAGTGCAAGGGTGGTATGGGTATCCGCCTGCACTGTACCCTCTGTGGCAATGGCCTGTAATAACTGCTGCAAATTGCGCCCCTGTTGCCGGGCCGCCTCGCCGTACCAGTGGCTGTACCGCTGCACCGCCTGCGGCAAGGTAAGCGTTTCACGCGCCTGCTCGTGCAGGTAGGCCAGTTGCGGCTCTTTGCCGTCCAGCCACAGCAGGTTAAACAGCGTTTGCACGATGGCGCGGTCGTTGTGCGGGTCCCACCCGCGGGGCAGGCCCAATTGTGCCTGCAAAGCATCGCTTGCCGTGTCGGTGTCGGCAATAAACTGCGCCACCATGCTGTGCCCGCGTGAAGCTGCGCATAAATTGCGCAGCCCGGCAGGCTGATACAGTGCCGGGCACATGGCGGCGAAGGTCAAATCAAACTGGCCCAACAGGCCTTCGGCAGCAAGGTCTGCCTGCGCCCAGTCCAGCTTGCGGCAGGTGAGGTTATGCAGCCCCGCTTGTTCCGCGTTGGTTTTTGCAAAGGCCAGCATTTGGGCCGAAATATCGGTTACTGTCACCGCTGCGGCCTGCTTTGCGAAGGCCAGCGCATACCGGCCGCTGCCGCCTCCAACATCCAGCACCGAAGTACCCGAAAGCAACCCCTGCTCGTGCAAAAACTCGGTTACCCTGCCCACAAAAGGCGAGGTTTCGGCCTGTTGTGCCGCGTTAAAGGCTGCGGCCTTGCCATCCCAAAAGGTTTCGGCCTGCCCGCCGCCTGCGCCCGGCCGGGCAAGCTGTGCTTCATCATCTTGTCGCTCCATCGTTGCTCCTTTCGCCCCACCGGGCAGCGTATTGTTGTTTTCAGCGTTAGCTATTACTAACTAATTGGTCAAAAAACAGCCGCCACAATAGCGGCTATTTTTTACAGTATAGCTTTTTGCGTGCCGGCCTGTCAACCCGGCTTACAACAGGGCGTTAAGGCACACGCGCACATTATAATACTATTATTATAGGGGGCCCGCTGTGGTACCCGCAAAAGGGCAGCACAAACCAGCGCTGTTACTCTGCTTCGGTGGCTGCCGGCTGGCGCTTGCCCTCGTAGCACAGGCGGCGAAACCCAATGGCGGCCAGTGTCGCAATTGCCATCATGGCCAGCGCATACCAATAAGCCGCCCCGGCGCCAAACCAGGTGACCACCCGCCCGGTGATCAGCGGGGTCACGGTGTCGCTGCTGCCACACACCAGCCCCACAATGCCGCCCATGATGCCGGCGTGGGCCGGGCGCAGCCCGGTGGCAATGGTGATGATCAGCATAAACAGCACCCCAAGGAAGAACCCGGCAAAGAACAGCGTGACAAAGAACACCGGCACTGATTGCAGCAAAACGGCGGCCAGCAGCATGCCCAGTGCAATCAGCGAGTTGACCCACAGCACTGTGAGAGGCCGAAACCGCTTTAACAGGCCAATGAACACCAGAGAGCCCACCATGCTGCCCACATTATAAGCCGTGAGCAGTAACCCGCCCACCGCCTCCGGGATGCCAATGCTGGCGGCAAAGGTGGTCGTGTACAGGTTGACGGTGTTGGGCACCGCGCAATAGGTCACCGCAAACAGCGCAAGCAAGGCCCAACCGGGGATCTGTGCGCGCAAGAATAGCGGGTTTGCCGCGTGCCCGCCCTCTTGTGCCAGCTGCTTGGTGTCCGGCACTTCGGCAAACGGCAGCACGACAAGCAGGATAACGGCAAGGGCCGCAAACAGGTAGTACACACTGTAAAACGGCAGGCCCAGCGGCAACAGAATGCTCATCAGCAACGGGGGCAAAAAGCAACCCGCGCCAAAAAAGGCCTCTCCTGCGCTCATGGCACTGGCATACCCAGTGGGGAAAGCGCCGCTTAAGATCACCGGGCTGCACGCGTCCTGCGTCGAAAACCCAATGCCGCCCAATACGCTTGCCACCAGTGCCACCGAATAATTGTTGGTCATGGGCAGGCCCACAAAAAAGCAAAGCAGCAGCACAAGGCCCAGTGCCTGCACCGGCTTTGGGCCCAACTTTTCCACTAGCGGCCCCATAAATGACACGGTGACCACCCGGCCCAGTGCAAACCCACTGCCCAGCGCGGCCACGGACGCAAGACTTGCCCCGTAATGGGTGATCAGGTGGGTCATACTGCTGCCAATGGTAATACAGCCCGCACCGGTCAGCAAATACATCGCAAAAACTTCAAACGCCGCAAGACCCTTGCGCTTTGTCACCGGCCACACCTCCCTCGCGCCGAAACGCTTTTTTGATCCTTTATAAAAAAGTGCATGTTGTTACATCCTTTCCTGTTTTGCCCCACAGGGCGCAGGGGGCAAAAATACCGCCTCCCCTGTTGTACCCTGGGGAGACGGCATTCACGCAAACCATTGCCCGCCCTGTTGCAGCGCCCCGCCGTGCGGGCCGCGCTGCCCTAGCCGGCAGAGGGGCAGAAAACCTGCCCGGCGTACCCTGCACGGCTGTTGTGGTAATATTATACCATGCCGCCGGGCCGCGTATCAAACAAAAAACGGGCTTTTCTCTTCTTTTTGTGAAAACACCGTACTTTACTGCACTGCATTTGGTCAACTTGTATGACAATACCCCACACAGAAAACCGGCCTTTTGCATTGACAAACCGGTATTGCGGGGGTAAACTTTAAATGTATGACCCTTTTTGTGGTCTTTTTTGTGTAAACCACCTTACAGGAGGCAATTGTTTTTTATGAAAAGTAACGTGAGAACCCGGTTTGCCCCAAGCCCCACCGGCTATATGCATGTGGGCAACCTGCGCACAGCGCTGTATGCCTATTTAAAGGCAAAAAGCTGCGGCGGTACCTTTGTGCTGCGCATTGAGGACACCGACCAGGAACGGTATGTTGAAGGCGCGGTGGACATTATTTATAATACGCTGCGCGAAACCGGGCTTCTCTGGGACGAGGGCCCCGACAAAGACGGCGGTTACGGCCCTTATATTCAAAGCGAGCGCATGAGCATGTACCTTGGCTATGCAAAGCAGCTGATTGAAAGCGGCCACGCATATTACTGCTTTTGCGACAAACAGCGGCTGGACGAAATGCGCACCATCCAAAAAGCCAGCGGCCAGCCCCCCCACTACGACGGCCATTGCCGCAACCTGTCGGCCGAGCAAATTGCGCAAAGCCTCGCCGCAGGCATGCCCTATGTCATCCGCCAAAAAATGCCGCGCGAGGGCACGACCAGTTTTGAAGATGTGGTGTATGGCCACATTGAAGTGGAAAACAGCGAGCTGGACGACCAGATTTTAATCAAGACCGACGGCATGCCCACCTACAACTTTGCCAACGTAGTCGACGACCATTTGATGGCCATCAGCCATGTCATCCGCGGCAGTGAATACCTGTCGTCCACCCCCAAATACAACCTGCTGTACGAGGCATTTGGCTGGGAAAAACCGATTTACATCCACTGCCCGCCGGTGATGAAAGACGCGCAGAACAAGCTGTCCAAACGCAACGGCGACGCCAGCTATCAGGACCTTGTGGCCAAGGGCTATTTGACCGAGGCCATTTTGAACTACATTGCGCTGTGCGGCTGGAGCCCGAAAAACGAGAACGAGATTTACTCGTTGCAAGAGATGACCGAGATTTGGGACGAGAGCGGCATTAGCAAATCGCCCGCCATTTTTGACCCGGAAAAGCTGCGCTTCATGAATGGGGAGTATATTCGCCGCCTGTCGCCGGAGGCCTTTTACAAAATGGCCCTGCCCTGGATCGACGAGGCCGTGCACACCCCCTGCGACAAGGTATTGCTGGCCCATGTGCTACAGACCCGGTGCGAAGTACTGGGCGACATCCCTGCACAGCTGCCGTTTATCGACGCGGTGCAGCCGCACGACAACGAGCTGTATATCAGCAAAAAAATGAAGACGAACGCCGACACCGCAAAAGAGGCGCTTTCAGCCCTGATCCCGGTGCTGGAGGCGCTGGGTGAAGCCGACTGGACCGTGGAGAAAATCCACGAAGCCTCTTTTGCGCTGATTGCCCAGATGCAGGTGAAAAACGGCTGGATGCTGTGGCCGATGCGCATTGCGCTGACCGGCATGCAGTTTACCCCCGGCGGCGGCATTGAAATTGCCGCCGTGCTGGGCCGCACCGAAGCGCTGCGCCGCCTGAACGCCGGCCTTGCCGAGCTGGGCTAAGCAACCCGTTTTGCCCCGCGTGACCCCTTTAAAAACCATAAAGATGAAAAAGCCCCGGTGCGCCGGGGCTTTTTTGCTGCCGGGGCCTGTATTTTAAAAAAACTTTTTGATAACGTTATTTTTTTGCCCGTTTTGCGTAATATCCTATGCCCGTAGCCCGTTACATAACATAGTGCGTCGGTTTTGCCGGGGTGTACCCTTTTCTACCGGCAACCCGCTTTACTTTATGCCCAATTATGAGTATAGTAAACAAGAAAACGAAACGAAAACATGTGGCACCGCCCGCGCCGGGCCGCGCCGCAGGAAACGGAGATCTTGCATGAAACGTCTGTATGCCCTGTGTCTTGTACTCGCGTTATCCCTTTCACTGTTCGCAGGCTGCGGTGACAGCAGCTCCTCACTGCCCCCCTCCTCCTCCGAGGTGCCGGTTGCCACCGCTACCCCGCAGCCCACCGAGGCACCGTTTGACGGGCATCCGTTGACCGGCGAAGCAAAAAGCCCGGATTATATCCCCGGGCGCCCCATTGCCATTATGATTAACAACCGCTCGGACAGCCGCCCTGCCCGCGGGCTTTCGCAGGCAGACGTCTTGTACGAGATCATGGTAGAGGGTGGTATCACTCGTTTCATGGCGTTGTTCCCCAATTATCAAACCATGGTCGAAGTGGGGCCGGTGCGCTCGGCCCGTGACCAGTTTTTCCGCTTGGTGCGCCCATTCCAGGCACTGTATGTACACGTTGGCCGCAGCGGCATCACCCAGCAGTACATCGATGACAGCGGTTATGGCGACCTAGATGTCAACGGCCTGAATGTCACGGTGGCAGAGCGCGACGAAAACCGTCTGGCACAGGGCTTCCCTGTCGATGCCACCGCCTATACCAACGACACTTTAATTGGCAGCTATATCAATAAACACGACATCGATATGTCCCGCGCGCTGACCAGCCCCATTTTTGACTTTGTCAATTACAGCGAGTCGCCCCGCGCGCTGAACGGCGACGATGCCACCAGTGTCAACATCGTGCATTCGGCCAGCTACCGCACCGGTTTTACCTACGATGAGGCCAGCGGCAAATACCTCACCAGCCTGTATGCCAAATCGTCGGGCTACACCCCGATGGTAGACGAGGCAAACAATGAACGCATTGCGTTTGAAAACGTAATTGTGCTGTTTACCGATATTTCAAAGTACCCGTACCCCGGCGGCAACGAGCACGGCGACCCAGACTACAAAAAAGTAGATTATGATTTTGGCGGCCTCGGCTACTACATCAGCAACGGCAAAATCGAAAAAATCCGCTGGACAAAAGGCCCCACCGAATACCCGCTGATGTTGCAGGACGAGGCGGGCAACAGCCTCAAAATCAACTGCGGCAAAAGCTATATCGCCGTGGTCAGCTTGAACGAATACGACAACTTTGCCTACACCGGCCCCGGCGGCGACGCCACCAGCGGCAAAGTACAGCAAAGCTCGTCCGACGCGGCGGCGGCAAAACAGGCCGAAGCGGCGGCAGACGCGGCGGATACGGCAGATTGATTTTTGCCTGTTTTCGGCCAAAAATCTCCGTTTTGTTCTAAACCTTTAAATTTCACCTTCCTCCGCGGTTTACAAAGGCGGGGGGAGGTTTTATAATGAAATACGGGCGCGCGGCTTTGTCTTGCGCCACTACAAGATGCCGGTGCAAGCTGCCGGCAGGATCAGGAGCGCTTTTCTATGAACAAACGTCTCATTGCATTACTGCTTTGCCTTGTTATGGCTACCACCGCTCTTGCGGGCTGTGGCGGGGGGACTTCTTCTTCTGCCCCGGCACCCACACCTGCCCCCACCGCGACCCCCGAACCCTATGACCCCAACCCGCTGACGGGGGAAGCCAAAGGCGCCGACTATGTTTCGACGCGCCCGGTCGCCATCATGATCAACAATATCGCACAGGCCCGCCCGCAGCGTGGCCTCAATGATGCGGCTGTTTTGTATGAGATCATGGTAGAAGGCGGTATTACTCGTTTTATGGGCCTGTTTGGAAACTACGAAGCGCTGGGCGACGTTGGCCCCGTGCGCTCGGCCCGCGACCAGTTCTTCCGCCTGATTATGCCGTTCCAGCCGCTGTATGTGCACATTGGCCGCAGTGGCATCACCCAGCAGTATATCGACGACAATGATTATGGTAATTTGAACGTGGACGGCGATGCGGCAGGCCAGATCATCTACCGCGATAAGACCCGGCTAAGCCAGGGGTTTGCCTACGAGCATACCGCTTATACCACCGGCGAACTGCTGAGCGAGTATGTCAAAAAAAATGACATCGACATGAGCCGCGGTTTGACCAGCCCCATTTTTGATTTTGTCGATTACCGCGAGCCCGCCCGCACACTGGCCGGGCAAGACGCGCTGAGCCTCGGCATCGTGCATTCTACCAGCTACCGCACCTACTTCGATTACGACGCGGTGAGCAACCAGTACCAGATGAGCCAGTATAACTCGCACAGCGGCAGCATCAAAGAAACCGTGGACGAAAATACCGGCGAGCGCACCAGCTTTGACAATGTGCTGGTACTGTTCACTGAAATCACCACCTACCCGTACCCCGGCGGCAATATTGACCCGAAAACCGGGTTGGATAAGGGCGACCCGGATTACAAAAAGGTCGATTATGACTTTGGCGGCGTTGGCTACTACATCAACGGCGGCAAGGCGGAAAAAATCCGCTGGACCAAAGGTGCTACCCAGTATGCGCTGATGTTGCAGGACGAGGACGGCAACAGCCTCAAGATCAACCGCGGCCGCAGCTATGTGGCAATTGTCAGCTTGGCGGAGTACGACAACTTTAAAATTGAAGGTGCCGACGGCAGCGCGACAAACGACTCGGTGAGTGTTGACCCGAACGCCGCCCAGCAGGAAGCTAACGCCGAAAACGCCGCTGAATAAAATTTCACATTTTGCCTGCCCGCTTTTACCGAAAGGCGCATATCCGCACTGGGGCGGCAGGCTACGAAAATAGCAGTGCGACGGGCGGTTTTAACGCCCGTCGTTTTGCGTTATTCCCCCTAAATGCACTACTGCTCACCTTTACAAAGCAAGTGTTTGTCGATATAATGGTAAGCAAAGCAATCGGCGGTAAAGACTGCCGTAAGGTCAGGAGAAATGTCATGAAAAAACGTCTGCTATCTCTGTTGCTCGCTTGTGTGCTGGCAATGGGGGCCCTTGCCGGCTGCGGCGGCAGCAGTACCCCTTCCTCCGCAGGGCCCGCCGAGCCTACCGCCACCCCACAGCCGGTGACGGTTTACAACTATAACCTGCTGACCGGTGAGGACAAACCGGCCGATTTGCCGGACGGGCAGCGCCCGGTCGCCATCATGATTAATAATGTACAGGCCGCCTTGCCGCAAACCGGCATCGGCTCTGCCGACGTACTTTACGAGATGGAGACCGAGGGCGGTATCACCCGCATGATGGCCGTCTTTTCAGATTACACCAAAGTACCGCTGGTGGGGCCGGTGCGCTCTGCCCGCGACCAGTTTATTCAATTTGTGTTACCGCTCAACGCGATTTTCGTGCACATCGGCGGCTCGACCTACGCAAACGAAATGCTGAATTACTATAAATATCAGGACATCGACGGCATGTACCTTGGCACCACCTCTTTCGTGTTTGATGAAGAACGGTATAAAACCAAGGCGCAGGAGCATTGCTGGTACACGAATGCCGATTTGATTCAAAGCGGTATTTCTACGGTTGGCACCATCCCCACCACCGGCACGCTGACCCCGCTGTTCCAGTTTGCCGCAAAGGGTGCCGTCACGCTGCCAACTGCAGCAAAAGAGATTGCTTTCCGTTTTTCCGGTTATGGCGACGCGGCGTTTCACTATGACGCTGAAACCGGGCTGTACCAAAAAAGTATTTACGGCTCGCCGCAACTGGATGTCGGCACCGGTGCACAGCTGGCTTTTCAAAATGTGTTTGTGCTGTATGCCAATGTGGGCCACAAGCCGGACACCGAGCTGACCGATTTTGACCTTTCTTCCGGCAAAGGCTATTACTTTACCGGCGGCAACTACACCCCTGTTACCTGGAGCAAAGACGGCGACGAAGCCCCGTTAAAGGTGACCGGTGCCGACGGCAAAGAGCTTGCCGTGGCCCCCGGTAAAAGCTACATTGCTGTGGTGTCTAACACGCAGGAGGCCACATTGACCATCGACGGCGTTTCGCCCGCGGCCCCTGCGGCAACGCAGACCCCCAGCGCCTGATTTTCAAAAAACGGTTGCACCCCATGGTTGCCGCCGTTTTTTTATGTGCGTGCGGCACCGTGCCGCTTATTATGATTGCAGGGATGTGCTGTCATGTCTATGATGAAAGCGTATATCGCCGATTTTCGCAAGGATTACAAAAAAAAGCTGCGCTGGTTTTTGGTGCTCAATGTCGCACTGCTGTTTTCTGCCGCCGGCATCAGCCTGTTTAAAACACCCAACCATTTTGCCATTGGCGGCACCAGCGGCCTTGCCATTCTGCTTGCCAAAATTTTCCCTTGGATGAATGTCAGCGGTGCCATGGCGCTGGTCAACCTGCTGTTACTGATTTTAGGGTTTTTATTTTTGGGGCGGGGCTTTGGCGGCGCCACAGTCTACGCCACGGCGGCGCTTTCGGCCTATGTGGCGCTGTTTGAAAAGCTGTTGCCCCTTGCCGGGCCCATGACAAATGACTCGCTGCTGGAGCTGCTTTGGGCCGTCATTTTGCCTGCGGTAGGCTCTGCCATGGCCTTTAATATTGGTGCGTCTACCGGCGGCACCGACATCGTCGCGATGATCTTGTCCAAATACACCTCGATGGAGATCGGCAAAGCGCTGCTTGCCTCCGACTTTTTGATCACCGCCGCCACTTTCCCGCTGTTTGGCGCGCGCACAGGGCTGTATGCCATGCTGGGTCTTTTGATGAAGACCTTTCTTGTTGATATCGTCATCGACGGTATTAACTCGCGCAAGTATGTCACCGTGGTCTCTGCCCATGCAGAGCAGGTCAAAACTTTTATTTTAAAAGACCTGCACCGCGGGGCGACCATCACACAGGCCGAGGGCGCGTTTAGCCACCAGGCAGAGCAGGTCATCACGACCGCCCTCACCCGGCGGCAGGCCGTTTTGCTGCGCAACTACATTCGCAGTATCGACCCGCACGCCTTTATTGCCATCGTCAACTCGTCCGAAATCATCGGCAAGGGCTTTCGCGAAATCTAGCCATTTTGATGTGGTTTACCGCTGTATCGAAGCCGCCGTTTACGATGGTTTTTTGCCCAAGGCAAAAAAAGGTGAAAAGCGTCGAACCCGTTGCCATTTTGCCCAAACCCGCCTTGTTTTTTTGGCTAAAGCTCTTAATTTATATATTTCATTTGACAACAAGCAGGCCGGCGGGTACACTTATTTTATATGATTTTGTGGGCAGTTTTTGCCAAAAAAGCCGGGGTTGTTCCCGGCTTTTTCGCCCACGTGAAGGAGGTTTCCTATTTTGAGTGTTACCGTGACAAATCGCCCATTTGGCACCCTTGCAGATGGCCGCGAAGTTACTGCCTATACCCTTGCGGACGATGGGGGCATGCAGGTTACCGTGCTGGATTACGGCGGAATACTTCAAAGCGTTGTCGTACCTACCCCCGCCGGTGCGGTGGATGTTGTGCTGGGGTTTGACAGCCCGCACGGGTACCAGAATGTCGATGGCTACCTTGGCGCACTGATTGGCCGCAACGCCAACCGGCTGGGTGATGCCTTTATTGAAATTGACGGCTGCCGTTTTGCACTGACCGCCAACGAGGGCACCAAACAACTACACGGCGGGCTTATGGGCTTTAACCAGAAACTGTTTGACGTTTCGGTGATTGAGGGGGGCATTGCGCTGCGGTGCGAAAGCATGGACGGCGAAGAGGGTTACCCCGGCACATTGTCGCTGACCGCCAGCTACACGCTGCAAAACGGCAACGCACTGTCGCTGGATTATTTTGCAAGTTGCACCAAAGACACGGTGGTCAACATCACAAACCACAGTTATTTCAACCTGAACGGTGGCGGCGATGCCATGCAGCACACCCTGCGGCTGAACGCCAGCCGGTTGACACCAATGGACGCGCTTTCGCTGCCCGACGGCAGCTTTGCAGAGGTGGCCGGCACCCCGTTTGACTTTACCACCCCGCACACGCTGGCACAGCGCATTGATGCAAATGACGGCCAGCTGGTGTTTGGCAACGGGTACGACCATAACTTTGTGCTGAACCGCCCCGCGGGCGCGCAGGGCTGCACCCTTGCCGCCGTATTGACAGGCGATAAAAGCGGCATTGCAATGGAATGCTCTACCACCTGCCCGGGCATTCAGCTGTACACCGCAAACTTTTTGAATTCGGGCGACATTGCGGGCAAAGGCGGAGCGCCCTACCGCCCGCGCCAGGCAGTTTGCCTGGAAACACAGTATTTCCCCAATGCAAACATCTGCAAAAACTTTCCCAGCACCGTGCTGCGGGCGGGCAAGGCCTACCACGAGACAACGGTCTACTCGTTTTCACACCGGTAACAGGGCGTCTTTTCCCTTTGCGCAAAACACAATCGAAAGGATGTTGTTATGAACAAACGTAATTATGGCCTGATGACCGCCGTCGCTATGATTGTCGGCATCGTGATCGGTTCGGGTATCTTTTTCAAAAGTGATAATGTGCTGGTGCTCACCGGCGGCAATGTGATGGACGGTGTGCTGGTGTTCTGTGTCGCCGCCATTGCCATTGTGTTTGGCTGTTTGAGCTTCAGCCAGCTTGCACTGCTCAGCGACAAACCGGGCGGGGTCATCACCTACGCCGAAGAGTTCACCTCGATGCGGTTTGCCTGTGCCAGCGGCTGGTTTGAAAGCTTTTTGTACTACCCCACGCTGATCGTTATCGTCAGCTGGGTATCCGGCATTTATGCCGGCATTCTGTTTGGGTGGGAAAACACGCTGGAACAGCAGACCCTGTTTGGCCTTGCGGTCGTCGTGGTGCTGTTTGCCCTCAACCTGCTGTCGGCAAAACTGGGCGGTTATTTTCAAAATGCCACGCTCGTTTTAAAAATGGTACCGCTGATCATTATTGCCGTTGCAGGCTTTGCGTTTGGGCAGCCGGGCGAAGCCATTGCGGCACACACGACCTCCATTGGCCCCGCGGGCCTGTTTGCCGCCATTTTGCCCATTGCGTTTTCGTTTGACGGGTGGATTTGCGCGACCAGTATTTCGCATGAAATTCGCGACAGCCAAAAAAACCTGCCCCGCGCAATGATTTTCTCCCCGATCCTGATCTTGGCCGTTTATGTCGCGTATTTTGTGGGCATCTCGGCGCTGGTTGGGCCGGACAAAATCATGGAGCTGGGCGATGCGCATGTTGAGTTTGCAGCCGCAAAACTGTTTGGTGCCGCGGGTGCAAAGGCCATTCTGGTGTTTGTGCTGATTTCGGTGCTGGGCACAGTCAACGGCCTCATTCTCGCCGCGATCCGCATGCCATACTCGCTGGCGCTGCGCCGCATGGTGCCCGGCTCGGACAAACTGTCAAAACAATCCCCCGCGCTGCGCGGCATGCCGTTTGTCAGTGCCATGGTGGTGTTTGGGCTGTCCTTGCTTTGGTACGCGCTGCATTATTTTTCAACAAAATACGGCCTGCTGCCCAACAGCGATATCTCTGAAATTGCCATCGTCGTGCACTACCTGATGTTCATTGGGCTGTATGTCACCGTCATAAGGCTGACGGCACAGGGGCGCATTAAAAACAAATTTTACGGCTATGTTGCCCCGGTGTTCGCAACCATTGGCTCGCTGATCATGCTGGTGGGCGGCGCGCAGAACAAATTGTTTGTGTTCTACCTCGCCATCGACGCCGTGGTCATCCTGATTTCTGTGTTGTATTTTAACCGCCATAAAGCCGAAATTCACACTGTGTAGCACGGTTCGCGTTAGTAACATAAAAATAGCCACCGGGGTTTTAAGCCCGGTGGTTATTTTTTGTTTCTTTATTTTTTTATTGTAAGGTTTTCCACAGCCGGCACTGCCGGTTGTGGAAAACCCGCCGTTTTTTACTGCCGCTGCATCACGAGAGAACGGTTGTCAATCGCCCGCATGGTGGCCAAAATGCCGTCAAGGTGGTCGTACTCGTGCTGAATCAGCTCGGCAAAATCGCCCTCAAACTCCTGCCGGCAAAGCTGCCACTGCTCGTCGCGGTATTCCACCGCGCAGCGGCAAAACCGGCGCACTTTCACCCGCAGGCCGGGAAACGACATGCAGTCGTCCAGCACTTCCATCTGCTCGGGCCCCAACGGGGTGAGCACCGGGTTAAAAAACACAATGCGCCGGGGGCCCGCCTCCAAATAGATCAGCCGCAAAAACACGCCGATTTGCGGCGCGGCAATGGCGCGGCCAGCCCCGTGCTTTTTGCGGTAGGCAAACAGGGTATCCCTTAAATCCTGTACCGTACCCGCCAGCGCGGGCAGCTGCTCGTGCTGCACCGGCTCGCTGGCCTCATACAGCCGCTCATCCCCCAACAGTAAAATTTCACGTTCCATCGTTTGCCCCTCTCTCTGCGGCCCACAGGGCGCCGCTGCGTGCTTACTTATTTGCTTTGCTCCTCTGCGGCGGCGCGGTTCACCGCCTGCAACAGGTCCGCCAGTGGCAGCGCACCGCTGACAAGGTATTTTTCGTTGATCACAAGGCTGGGCACCACATGAATACCCAGTTGCACCGCGCGCTGCAAATCCGCTTGCAAGTCTTCTTTTGCCGCCCTTGCGGTGAAGGCTGCACGCCACGCCGCCACATCAATGCCCACCTGCTGCACACCGTCGGCTAAAACCGCCTCTTCTTCTACATTGCGGCTATCTACAAAAAATGCTTTTTGCAGCGCGTCAAACAAATCCCAATAGCCAGCTTGCCCTGCCACCTGCTTTGCCGCCTCGCAGGCCAGCAGCGCAGGGGTGGAAATGGGGAACAAAAACTCTGTTTTGCGCATGCCCTCTATATTAAAACGATGCGCGTCGTCGTTTTCATTCGCGTGGGCCCAGTGGGACAAAATTTCCTCTTTTGCCTCCCCGCGCGAGGGGAAGGACTGTTCAAACTCAGCAGCACTGGGCAACAGCGCAAACGAGCGATGCTGTAGTTCAATTTCAGGGCGCAGCTTTACCAGTTGGCGCATGCGAGGCGAAAATGCAAAGCAATAGCTGCACAGTACGTCGTGAAAAAATTCAATTTTTATTGCACCCATAATTGGTTTCTCCTTTGTATTAAAGTTTATGTCGTCTGCCAAAAGGGGGGCTTGCCCCCGGCATCTTGTTATTCCTACCAAAATACTGGTATTGCTTTATTCTATCACCCAAACCTCACCGCTGCAAGCGGCGGGGGCCCGGCTACTAACAAGTGTCTCATGAACGCCTATCAATTACAGCCTCGGCTGCCCCGCGTACACAGCGCGTGAAGCACCCAAAAAGTTAAGAAACAACAAGCAAGCGCCGCATCACTGCCATCAAAGATATTCAGGCACTGCTTTTGCAATCGATGAAGTCTATCTTGCCGGCAAAGTCGTAGCATGGATAACAGTGAAACTCGTGCGCCCGGGGCACTTATAAACCTTTTGGCTAAAAACAAAATCCACATAAACCGATACAATGCGCAGAGAACATCCCCGCAATAACTAGAAAGAATGGGAGTGCAAAGCTGATGGAACTGATACTTGAGCATGTGGTAAAACAATATCATAAAAAACGTGCAATAAACGATGTTTCGCTTCATTTGATGCCCGGCGTATACGGCCTGATTGGGGAAAATGGCGCCGGGAAAACGACTCTTATGAATATAATTTGCGGTGTTTTAACCCCCACAAGTGGTCTAGTTTTGTATGACGGTAATCCAATTGCAGAAAGTGGAGAAGCTTATCGGGCATTGGTCGGTTATCTGCCACAGGAGTTTGGTGTACTGAAAGAATTTACGGTAATCGACTACCTGTTTTATATTGCCACATTAAAAGGGGTCACTAAAACAGAAGCAAAAAAAATGATTGCAATGCTTGCGGACGAGTTGACTTTGAATGAATACTTAAAAAAACGTATTTATAAACTTTCAGGCGGCACAAAACGACGTGTGGGGGTCGCGCAGGCACTGCTGAACGACCCGTCTATTTTAGTGCTCGACGAGCCCACTGCCGGGCTTGACCCCGGGGAACGCGTGCGGTTTCAAAAGCTTTTGGCAAACCTTGCAAGAGACCGCATTGTTTTGATCTCTACCCATATTGTTTCAGACGTAGAGTATCTCTCGTCGTGCAACATTTTTTTAAAGCAAGGGCACGTTTTAATGACCGGGACGACCGAAAAGATGACAGCGTTGCTTGAGGGGAAGCTTTGGAGCATTTCTTTGCCCTACCCTCAGCTTGCGCCCTTTGAAAACGCCCATATGGTATTAAAAAGCCGCAATGAAAATGTCCGGGAGGTAGAGGTTCGATTTTTTAGTGAAACTCCTGTGGCAAAAGCGACACCCGTAGTGCCTGGGTTAGAAGATGTCTATCTATGGGCTTTTCATCAAAACCACGTTGAAAGTAGGGTGATTTAAATGCTATTGCGCCAGGAAATAAAGCATTTGCTTCACTGCCCCAGTACGTGGGCGGTTGCGATTATTTCGGTGCTGCTGGCCTGCCTTACCCCGTTTCTTTCTCTTATGGGGGCTTCGATTGACGTGATCTCCCCCAATGGTACACGAACAACAATCTCCGGCCCTGCTGCGCTATCGGCGTGGCGAGACATTGAAAGCCCTCTTGAGGGCGAAATTTCTGTTGAACGACTTAAAGGGGCATTATCCGTTTACCAGCAGCTAATAAAGGAATATGGAGAAAACATCCCGGATGATGTTTATATCCGCCAAGGGTACCCAATTGAAGCCTACCTTAACATCCTGCGTTCTTATTCTGCGGGAACAGGCACTGATGGGTTAGCATCACTTGCACCAGAATCCGTATCAACCTTTTATGCGGCGCGCACAGGCAGGGTAACAGAATTTTTGTCTGCACAGTTAGGGGCCAACACACCGGCCTATCAAGCCGCTTTAGCTGAAAACGCAAAGGTGCAGACTCCGTTTCATTTCTATTCGCACCGCGGGCTGGAAAACGCCCTGCTGAATATCAGCGCCATCGTTGTTGTGCTTTCGCTTTTGGTCTGCGTGCTGTGTGGGCAATTATTTTCTGCCGAATACCAAAGCAACTCTGTGACAATCCTCAGGGCGACACGGTATGGTCGAAAAAGGCTTGCCTGGGCAAAAGTATTCGCCGCACTCTGCTCATCTACGATTCTTTATGTTTTCACGGTTTTTCTCTATTCGGTAATATGCGGCACACTTTTTGGCTGGCACGGTTTCAATGCACCGATACAGCTTTCAAGTTATTTGTGCGTCCACCCGTTTACTTATGGGCAGGTTTATGTGGTTGCTGCGGCAGTGGGGTTTCTTACCATCTGGGCGGTTACCGCTTTCACTCTTTTTATTTCCGCCCGTATGAATACCCCTGTTTTTGTAATTGCAATTGGGTTTGGGGCCGTTATTTTACAATTTCTCATCAGCAGTTTGCCAAATAAATTTTTTGATTTTTTGGGCGACATCCTACCGTCCAGCGGCAGCTCTGTTTACGGCGAGCTTTTTCGGGTAAACTACTTTACCGTTGGCCCAATCGCCATATGGTCGCCCGTTGTAATTGTTTGTGCGGCCGTTATTTCTGTTTTTGTGTTTGCTTTTTTAGCAGTAAATTCGTATCACAACCACGAAAATGTATAAAAAGCATCTTTTGTGTGTACAGAGCCAGTAGAGGTAACGCTTACCCCCCTGCTACCCCAACAGCCAAACAATTACGATTTCCCCTTTACGGTCACTGATTACCCAAAACGATTTTAACCGAAATGCGAACCCACAAAAAACATCCAAATCAAGACCCCACGCCTTAATAAAGGCTTTTGCACTCTCGTCCAGCCTTCCCTGTGCGCATCGCCTGTTTATTACTTACCCCGCTATAAAACAAGGCACCCCTTTTTTATGGCCACCCTATAGCTACAGCCTACTTAATGTAACTGCGCGGACTGACACAATATCGGCCCATCTAGCCCAATCTAGCGCACCCTATTCAAAAAGAGAGCCACGGCAACTGCCGCGGCTCTCTTTTTTTGAATGCAATGAAACTTATTTGAGCTCGACTTTCGCGCCGGCCTCTTCCAGTTTCTTTTTGATCTCTTCGGCATCGGCCTTCGAAGCAGCCTCTTTGATGGGCTTCGGGGCGGTGTCAACCAGCTCTTTTGCCTCTTTCAGGCCCAGGCCGGTAACTTCTTTGACTGTCTTAATGACAGCCATTTTGTTTGCGCCAACTTCAGCGAGGATGACGTCGAACTCGGTCTTCTCCTCAACAGCAGCAACAGCAGCGCCAGCAACAGCGACGGGAGCAGCAGCGGAAACGCCGAACTCCTCTTCGATTGCTTTGACCAGGTCGTTCAACTCGAGAACGGACAGGGTCTTGATGTCTTCAACAAATTTTGTGATCTTCTCGGAAGCCATAGTATTGTCCCTCCAACATAATAATTTTTAAAATTGTGTTCGCGGCGGGTTGGTTTAAGCCGCGTCTCCCTCGCCGTTCTTTTCGGCAATGGCATTGAGTGCGACCGCCAGGCCGCGGATGTTGCCCTGCAACGCGGAGCACAGCATCGACAGTAGCTCCTGTTTGCCCGGCAGCTTGGAAAGCGCTGTGACTTCGTCACTGCTCATGGGCTTGCCTTCCATGTAACCGGCTTTGATTGAGAACTTACCCTTAGAAGCCTCGGCAAATTTGCCCAGTACCTTCGCAGCGGCGATGGGGTCCTCTTTCGAAATTGCAATGGCGGTAGTGCCCTCCAGTGCATTTTCCATTTCGGTGTACCCCAGGCCGGAAATGGCAAAGCGCAGCATTGTGTTTTTCACAACAGCGTAATCCACCCCAGCCTCGCGCAGCTCGCGGCGCAGCTTGGTATCGTCAGCCACGCTGATGCCCTTGTAATCTACAATAACACCGGCGGTCGACTCTTTAATCTTCGCAGCAAGCCCTTCCACGTAGGCTTTCTTTTCAGATAAAACCTTCTCACTTGGCATGTGTTTTCACCTCATTTCACTGCATTCAAAAATACATAAAAAAGCCTCTTCCCGGCAAGCCGAGAAGAGGCGCAAAGCATTACAAGGTAATGTTGGCGCGATCCTCGGCAGGCAGGGGCAAAACCCCTTTATCTTTAAAAGACCTGCTGTCTTTGGACAGCATCTTTATTTTACCCCATTGTGTGGGGTTTGTCAAGCATTCAGGCGCCGTAGCGGATGCTGTTCAGCCGAATGCCAGGGCCCATCGTCGCTGCGATGGTAGCGTTTTTAATGTACTGGCCTTTCGCCGCGGCGGGTTTCGCCTTGACGATCGCATCCATGATGGTCTTGAGGTTGTCGCCCAGTTTTTCGGCGCCAAACGAAGCCTTGCCAATAGGCACATGGATGATGTTGGCTTTGTCCAGCCGGTATTCGATCTTACCGGCTTTGGCTTCGGCAACTGCCTTGCCCACGTCCATGGTCACGGTGCCGGCCTTCGGGTTCGGCATCAGGCCGCGGGGGCCAAGCACCTTACCAAGACGGCCCACAACACCCATCATGTTCGGGGTGGTGATCAAAACGTCAAAGTCGATAAAGCCTTCGTTCTGGATTTTAGCGGCCAGCTCTTCGTCGCCCACCATCATTGCGCCGGCATCCTCTGCCGCTTTGGCAGCATCGCCCTTTGCAATAACGATCACGCGCACGTTTTTGCCGGTGCCGTGGGGCAACACGACCGCGCCGCGGACCTGCTGGTCAGCATGGCGGCTGTCAACGCCGAGGCGAACATGCAGTTCAACTGTCTCATCAAATTTCGCCTTGGCACTCTGGCAGCACAGCGCCAGAGCCTCTTCGGCATCATATGCTTTGGTGCGGTCGATCAGTTTGGCTGAATCGACGTACTTTTTACCATGTTTCATAGTTTATCCTCCTGTGGTATATCGGAAATTTCCTCCCACTGATGGCGGGTCCGTACTTTTTACTCGGCGACGGTAACGCCCATGCTGCGGCAAGTACCGGCAATCATCGACATTGCACTTTCAACCGAGGCTGCGTTCAGGTCGGGCATCTTGGTCTGAGCAATCTCACGCAGCTGATCCTTTGTGATGGTCGCAACCTTGGTCTTGTTCGGCACACCAGAGCCGGACTCGATCCCGCAGGCCTTTTTAATCAGGACAGGGGCCGGAGGAGTTTTGGTGATAAAGCTGAACGAGCGGTCTGCATACACGGTGATGACAACCGGGATGATGTAGCCGATATCCTTCTGGGTACGCTCGTTAAATTCTTTTGTAAACGACATGATGTTTACGCCATGCTGACCAAGAGCCGGGCCAACAGGCGGTGCCGGGGTCGCCTTGCCGGCGGGAATCTGGAGTTTAATATACCCCACTACCTTCTGAGCCATTGTTTGCACCTCCAAAAAATTGTGGTTCCTTAGCGGAAGAGGACCACCCTCTTCCTCCCACGGACCCCACATGAGGGTCCTCTCAAAAACCGTGGCAATCACGGTTTTTTACAAAATTGATGTTACAGGGGTTTCACCTGCGCAAAGTCCATTTCTGTCAACGTTTCACGGCCGAACATGGAAACTTTGACTTTAACCTTTTGTTTTTCCATATCGATGCTTTCCACCAGGCCGATAAAGCCTTCGAGCGGGCCGGCGGTCACCTCGACATTGTCACCCACCTGGTAGTCGACTGTCATCTCGCGTGTTTCCACACCAAGGGCATCTACTTCCGCTTGGGTAAGGGGCACGGGTTTTGAGGATGGGCCCACAAAACCGGTCACCCCGCGGATGTTGCGTACAACATACCAGGAATCGTCGGTCATGATCATTTTGACCAATACATAACCGGGGAACAACTTGCGCTCTACCTCGCGCTTGACACCGTCCTTGATTTCGGGGACGATCTCTGTCGGCACCTTAACTTCTTGAATCAGGTCGTGAAGCCGCTGGTTTTCCACCAGTGTTTCGAGGTTTTGCGCAACCTTGTTTTCATAGCCGGAATAGGTATGCACAACATACCAAAGACCCTCTTGCGCCATTTTGGTCTCCCCTTTCCTTAGCCGGGCTGCTTAACCCCTGCGCAGAATCCACGTCAGGATCAAGCCGAACAGGTTGTCCAGACCAAAAATCACCACGCCGCAGATAATGACCACAGCGATGACCACCAACGAGTTGTTGATGACCTGCTTTTTGGTGGGCCAGACAATCTTTTTCATTTCGGTGTGTGTATCGCGGAAAAACTTTGTAAACGACCGAAAGAAACGGATAAGGAAGAACGGCTTCTTCTCTTTTTTGTCGCCCTTGGCAGCTTTTGCTGTCTTTGCGACTTTTTCAGCGTTTTCAGCCATAGCTCTTCTCCGCCTTTCTTATTTGGTCTCCCTGTGAAGCGTGTGTTTCTTGCAGAAGCGGCAATACTTGTTCATTTCCAGCCGGTCAGGGCTGTTTTTCTTGTTCTTCATCGTGTTGTAGTTGCGCTGTTTGCACTCTGTGCATGCAAGGGTAATTTTGACTCTCATTCTTCGGCACCTCCATTAAACGGTTCGTTTCGCCCCGCCACTGCCCAAACGGGCCGCGGGCGGGGCTGGCCTCCCTCTTTTTTGAACTAGCAGGCCGGTTTTTGCCCAAAAAACGGGCACAAAAAAATAGACCTGCAAAGAGGTAACCTAACTATAACACAGCGTGCACGGTACGTCAAGCAGCGGGGCAAAAAAAACGCTGTTTTTTGCGCAAAGCGTGGTTTTAAAGCGATTTTCGCTGTTTTTTGCACAAGAAAGCGGCCGCAAACCGGCAGTTTTCACTCTTTTCATTATACCGCGCGTGTGCTATTATGTATTTGTATCTGCAATTTTGGCCGTAATACGGTGTACTGCAACCTGCGCGGCATTGAGATCTGGAGGCTTTTTATGGCAAAAAGGAAGGTCTGCGTGCTGTTTGGCGGCGTATCAAGTGAACACGAGGTCTCGCTGCTTTCGGCAACTTCGGTCATCCGCAACATTCCGGCCGATCAATATGAAATTATTCCGGTAGGCATCACCAAAAAAGGGCGCTGGCTGTATTACCCCGGCCCGCTGGGCCGGCTGACCGATGGCAGTTGGGAGACCGCGGCAGACTGTGTGCCCGCTTTCATCAGCCCCGACGCAACCGACCGGGGCCTTGTCAAATGCATTGAGGGGCAGTTTGTGCTGCAAAAAATTGACGTCGTGTTCCCCGTGTTGCACGGGCGCGGCGGCGAAGACGGCACCGTACAGGGCCTGCTGGAGCTTTCCGGCCTGCCCTACGTCGGCTGCGGGGTACTGTCCAGCGCACTGTGCATGGACAAGGCCGCCGCAAACTTAGTGATGGACGCCGCGGGCATCCCCCGCTGCGAATGGGATTACATGACCCGCGCCGAGCTGGACGATATGGACGCCATTGCCGAGCGTGTGGAGGCAAAGCTGGGCTGGCCGATTTTTGTCAAGCCCGCCAATGCGGGCAGCTCGGTGGGCATCAGCAAAGCACACGACAAAGAAGAACTGTTTGCCGCGGTAAAAACGGCACTGGCCCACGACAGCCGTATTGTGTTTGAGCGGTTTGTGCAGGGGCAGGAGGTCGAGTGCGCCGTCATTGGCAACGATGAGATCAACGGCACGTTGCCGGGCGAAATTTTGGCCAGCCAGGAATTTTACACCTACGAAGACAAATATATCGCGGGCACCAGCCGGGTGATCATCCCTGCCCGCCTTTCGCCCGAAAAGCTAAAGGAGGTGCGCGACGTTGCGCTTTGCGCCTACCGCACCCTGTGCTGCACCGGGCTTGCGCGGGTGGATTTTTTTGTAGAAAAAGATACCGGCAAGGTATTGCTCAACGAGATCAACACCCTGCCCGGCTTTACCAGTATCAGCATGTACCCCAAACTGATGATTGAAACGGGGATGACTTACGGCGAACTGCTTTGCCGGCTGATGGACCTTGCGCTGGAAAGAAAGGAAGAACCGAATGGATAACCGCCCAATTGGGGTGTTTGATTCCGGCCTTGGCGGGCTGACCAGCGTGAAAGAGCTTGCCGCCTTGCTGCCGGGCGAGGATCTTGTGTATTTTGGCGACACCGCACGCATCCCTTACGGGGGGCGCAGTGCCGACACCATTGTTCGTTACGGCAAAGAGGATATCGACTTTTTGCTGCAAAAGGGCGTCAAAGCCATTTTGTGTGCCTGTGGCACCGTTTCTTCCACCCTGCCTCAGCCTTTGACCGATGCGCTGCCGGTACCCTATGTCGGGGTGGTGGCCGCAGCCGGCGCCGCCGCCGTAGCGGCTACCCGCAGCGGCAACATTGGGCTGATTGCCACCGCGGCCTCGGTACGCAGCGGGAGTTACGAGCGCCACATTGCCGCGCTGGCCCCACAGGCGAAAGTTACCAGCAACGCCTGCCCACTGCTGGTGCCGCTGATTGAAAACGGCTATGTGCGGCGCGGCGATGCGATCACCACCGCCTTTGTGCGCGAATACCTTGCGCCCATTCTCGCCGCGGGGGCCGACACGCTAATTTTGGGCTGCACCCATTACCCCATCATCGCCGACACCATTGCCGACGTAGCGGGGGGCGGGGTGACGCTGGTGAATTCCGGCAGCGAGGGGGCAAAGGCCCTGTGCAGCCTGCTGCACGAGAGAGACCTGCTGTGTGAAAAAACCGCCGGCGGCAACATTGATTTTTACATCAGCGATTCGGGGGAAAACTTTGCCGAGATCGGCGGACTATTTCTCGGGAAGGATGTGCACGGCACCGTGCACCCGTTTACATTATGGGATTGAAGCGCGAAACACCACGGCGGCGGGCACGCATTGTCCGCTCTGTCCGGTTAAAACCGGGGAGGAGCACTATGAAAGAAAATTATCTGATTAAAATAGAAGGCGTGCAGGAGTCTGACGGCGAGACCAATTCGATTGAGCTGATGACGAAAGGCAGCTTTATCCAGCGCAACGGCAACTATTTCATCAGTTACCGCGAAAGCGAGACGACCGGCTATGAGGGCTGCACCACCACCGTCAAGCTGGACCGTTCTGGCATGGTGAGCATGCTGCGCTTTGGTCCCAGCCCCAGCCAGCTGACGATTGAAAAAGGGCAGCGGCATTTGTCTCATTACGAGACTGGCCACGGTGCCATTACCATGGGCATTGCGGCGGATGAGATCGTCGCCGACCTTAACGAGAGTGGTGGCAGCCTGCATTTCAGCTATAACCTCGATATCAATTCGAGCTTGTTTTCAAAGAACACCGTGAATATCACTGTCAGGGAGGCACAATGAGTTTGGATTACAGCAGTTACAACCCCGTCGCCGCAGCAAAAGCGGCGGCCTATGATTTGATTCTTGCGGCCATGGGGGCCGCCATTGCAGCGCAGGCATTGCCTGCCGCCGCGACACCGGCGTTTCGCATCGAGATCCCGGCGGACATCAAAAACGGCGATTTTGCCTGCAATGCGGCCATGGTCAGCGCAAAGGCGTTTCGCCTGCCGCCGCGCAAAATTGCACAGGCACTGCTGGCCCACGCCGATTGCACCGGCACCCCGTTTGAGCGGCTGGAGATCGCAGGCCCCGGCTTTTTAAACTTCTTTTTGACCCAGGATTATTTTGCCGACACCGTGCGCGCCGCACTGCAACAGGGCGACGCTTGGGGCCGCACCACCTTTGGCGAGGGCAAACGGGTCAATGTGGAATTTGTCTCGGCCAACCCCACCGGCCCCATGCACCTTGGCAATGCGCGCGGCGGCGCGTTGGGCGATTGCCTTGCCGCCGCGCTGGACTGGGCGGGCTATGATGTCACGCGCGAATTTTACATCAACGACGCGGGCAACCAAATCGAAAAATTTGGCGACAGCCTTTCGGCCCGCTATCTGCAACTGTTTTTGGGCGAAGATGCCGTGCCGTTCCCCGAAAAGGGGTATCAGGGCGAGGATATCAAGCAGCGCGCCGCCGAGTTTGCCGACCAGTTTGGCGACAGCTTTGTCAAAAAGGACGAAGCCGAGCGCAAACAGGCGTTGATTGACTTTGCGCTGCCGCTGAACATTGCCGCCATGAAAACCGCGATGGAAAAATACCGCATTCACTACGACGTGTGGTTCTGCGAAAGCCAGCTGCATAGCAGCGGCGCGGTGCAGGAAGTGCTGGACAAGCTGGCATCCCTCGGCGCCACCTATGAAAAGGACGGCGCCATATGGTACCGGTCGGGCGAATACAGCTTAAAATGGGGCGCCAACAAAAACCCCAAGGCCGGCGACGATGAATCGCAGGACGGCCCCAAAGACGAAGTGCTGGTGCGCGCCAACGGCATCCCCACCTATTTTGCCGCCGACATTGCCTACCATTATAATAAGCTGGTCACCCGTGGGTTTGACTTTGCCATCGACGTTTGGGGCGCCGACCACGCGGGCCATGTGCCCCGTATGCGCGGCTCTATGGACGCGGTGGGGTTATCCGGCAGCCGGCTGGACATCGTGCTGATGCAACTGGTCAAGCTGGTGAAGGACGGGCAGGAGGTGCGCATGAGCAAGCGTACCGGCAAAGCTATCACGCTGGTGGACTTGCTGGACGATGTGCCGGTGGACAGCGCGCGCTTTGTGTTTAACCAGCGGGAGCCGGGCGCACAGATTTTGTTTGACCTTGACCTTGCCGTGCGCCAGGACAGCGACAACCCCGTTTACTATGTACAGTATGCCCACGCGCGTATTTGCAGCATTTTGCGGGCCTTGCAGGAGGAGAGCATCACCCCCGCCCCCATCGACACCGTTGACCTTTCGCTGCTGCAAGAAGAAAGTGAAGTTGAGTTGTGCCGCCACATTGGCTATTTCCCCGAAGAGATCGTGACCGCGGCAAAAAACTATGACCCGGCCCGCATCACCCGGTATGTCACCGACCTTGCGACACTGTTTCACAAGTTCTATACCGCCTGCCATGTAAAGGGCGAAGCGGAGCCGCTGCTGCAAGCGCGCCTTGCGCTTTGCATTGCCGCCAAAACGACGCTGAAAAACGGCCTGTCGATGCTGAAAATCACAGTGCCGGACAAAATGTAACTATCCCCCGTATAAAATATACATAAAAACAGCCGCCCCGGCCGGGGCGGCTGTTTTTATGTGCAAAATTGGGCCTGCCTTTATTAAAAAAAAGCAACAAGCTGCCGCCGGGTATGCGGCTAAAACAGGGATAAAAAAGGCACCCCGCCGCCCTGCCGGGCGGTGAGGTGCCTGATACCGTTATACTGCTTTAGCGCTTTGAAAAAAATGCTTATTCTGCAACGTCTGTATCCACAACCGCGGTCGTGGTATCGCCGGCATTCGCCTTTTCGATAACAGCCTTGTACAGCAATTTTGCATTGTCGCTAGAGTGGGTCGCACCTGCAACAGCGGCAACCTTATCCGGGTCGGTGGTTGCTTTCAGGTTCTCTTCCAACTGGGGCATCCAAGCCGAAGGCGCCGGGTCCATCGGGTAAGTTTCGGCGGTAGCTTCGCTCTTACGATTGCCGTCGGCATCGAAAGAATCGAAATCCAGGTCGCTGACCTTGCCGTCCTTGTAGGTAACGGTCAAGGTGTCGCGCCAGCCGTAAGAGGCCTCTGCAACAGCGTCACTCATCTCCGCTTTATAGGTGCCGTCTTTGATCTTGCTGGTGCCACCGCAGGCAACGAGGCTCAGGACAAGGGCCAGGGACAAAGCAACTGCAAATAGCTTTTTCATAGTTGTATCTCCTTAATCTTCTTTTCCGTTTATTTCGAATACTCTCGAAATCCCAATATTATACTGGGATTTTATTTTAACATATAGTCAAAAAAATGTCAATTCTGAAGTTCGTTCATTTTATGAAAAAGGAACTCCTATTAATACAATCATTTATTCGAGAATATACTAGTTTGTCCCCATTTTTACCAGAAAATGTAATTTTTTCGGTCACCGAATACGTTTTTTGTTGTATTTTCAACAAATCTATTCTATAATAAAATTATATCTAAAGGCCGTTATCGCGTTTTTTACCGCACCGACAGCCAATGGTCCCATTTCGACCTTTCACTTTTTTCGGAAAGGAGCATACGCTTATGGAACTCGTAAAGATCAATATGCTTGGCGGTTTTGCGGTCAGTGTTGGGAACACCGAGATCTGTGGCCCGGACACACGCCGTGGCCAGTTATGGAACCTTTTGCAGTATCTCGTGACCTTTCGCAACCGGGAGATCCCTGCGGAGGAATTGCAGAATGCGCTGTGGCCCAATGGCACCGGCAACCCTGCAAATGCACTCAAAAACCTCGTCTATCGCGTACGCACCACCTTTGAAAACGCAGGGATCGAGGACGCAAAACGGCTAATTCTCTGTAAACGCGGCATCTACCGTTTAAACGAACGCATTGATTTGTGGGTGGATGCCGAAGAATTCGCTGCATCGGCACAGCTGGCTACCACCACACAGGGCCCCGAGAGGCAGGATGCACTGCAACGGGCTGTTGCGCTCTATGTCGGCGACTACCTTGCCGGTGAAATACGCCAGGCATGGGTGGCCCCCGTGCGCGAAAAGCTGCACAGCCAGTACACTTTTTGCGCACTGCCGCTGATGGAGCAAGAGGATGAAAACGGCGATTGGGAAAAGCTGCTTGCGCTTGCAGGGCACAGCATTGAAATTGACCCGTTTGACGGCGATGCGGCCTATTACCGGTTGCGTGCGCTTTTGGGGCTTGACCAGCAGCCCAAAGCACTGGAGTTTTATAACCAGCTGCAAAACCTGTATTACCGTGAACGGGGCGAAAAGCTGCCGGAGCGGGTGCGCGGGTTGTATTTCGATATCATTCGCCACATGAACAATATCGAAATCGACATTGCCAAGATCAAACAGGACATCAGCGAAAAAGATAAAGTGCATGGGTCGTTTGTCTGCGAATACGAAGTGTTCAAAGAGATGTACCGCGTTGAGGCACGTGCCGCGGTGCGCACAGGGCAAAAGATGTTCATTGCCCTGTTCACCTTGGCCGATGAAGACGGCGCGCCGCCCAGTGGCCGCAGCCGCAACCGCGCAATGAACTGCCTGTTGCGCACATTGACCCAAAGCCTGCGCAAAGGGGATATTGTCGCCCAGTTTTCAGCCACACAATATGTCGTGATGATGGCGACCCGCACCTACGAAAACGGGCTGAAGGTCGTGGGCCGGGTAGAGCGGCGTTTCCGGGCCGAGTGCCGCGGCAGCACCGTGCGGCTGACTTCTACCCTGCAACCCATCGACACGCCGGAAGAAAACTGACCCCGCCTTTTTCCACTTATTACAAATCATGCAAAAACGCACAGCTTGCGCTGTGCGTTTTTTTATTGCTTTTAGACCTTTGCCTTGCCAAACTCCGACAGGCGCAGCCCCTCATTGTGCTCCAGTGCCCACTGGATGCTCCAGCTGTTCGTAAACAAGAGCAGGCGGCCGCCATGAAAATCCTGTATTTTTTTGGTGTCGCTGTTCAGCACCAGCTGGCCCCAGTCCAAATCGTCGTTTTCAATCCAGCGGATGAACTGGTGCGGCATACGCTGCATGCGAATATCCACATTGTACTCGTTGTTCATGCGGTACTCAAACACGTCGAATTGCAGCACGCCCACCACACCGACTACCACTTCTTCCATGCCGCCGTTCGGGTCTTGGAAAATCTGGATCGCACCCTCGTTGGCAATCTGGGTGGTGCCCTTGACGAACTGCTTGCGCTTCATCGTGTCCACTTGGCGCACCAGCGAAAAATGTTCGGGCGCAAAGGTGGGGATGCCCTCAAACTTAAACTTTTTGCCCGGTGCACACAGCGTATCGCCGATAGAAAACAGCCCCGGGTCAAACACGCCGATGATGTCGCCGGCGTAGGCCTCTTCAATGATCTCGCGCTCTGCCGCCATGATCTGCTGCGGCTGCGACAGGCGCAGCTTGCGGTCGGCCTGCACGTGCAGCACTTCCATGTTCTTTTCAAACCGGCCGCTGCAAATGCGCAAAAACGCAATGCGGTCGCGGTGGGCTTTGTTCATGTTCGCCTGTATTTTAAACACAAAGGCCGAAAAATCGTCGTCCATCGGGTCAATGTCGCCCGCGGTGCTGTGGCGCGGCAGCGGCGAAGTGGTCAGCCGCAAAAAGTCCTTTAAAAAAGGTTCTACGCCAAAGTTGGTCAGCGCGCTGCCAAAGAACACCGGCGACAGCCGCGCATGGCGAATTTCGTTCACATCAAAATCGTAGCTTGCACCGTCCAGCAGTTCAATGTCCTCTGCCAGCTGCGCATGTGCTTCGGCGCCAATTTTTTCGTCTAAATCCGCGTCGCCCAGCGTCGCCTGCATTGTGGCCAGTTTGTGCTGGCCCCCCAGCGCGCTGCCGCCTTGGCGCCCGTAAACGAGAATTTGCGCCTGCTCGCGGTTGTACACGCCCTGAAACTGCTTGCCGCTGCCAATAGGCCAGTTCATCGGGTAAGTGCGGATGCCGAGTTTCTGTTCAATGTCCTCCAGCAGGTCAAACGGGTTCATCGCCTCGCGGTCCATCTTATTAATAAAGGTAAAGATGGGGATATCGCGCAACAGGCAAACCTTAAACAGTTTTTCGGTTTGCTTCTCCACGCCTTTTGCCGCATCGATGACCATCACGGCGCTGTCGGCCGCCATCAGCGTGCGGTAAGTATCCTCTGAAAAGTCCTGATGGCCCGGGGTATCCAGAATATTAATGCAGTAATCATCATATTCAAATTGCATCACGGAAGAAGTGACCGAAATGCCGCGCTGCTTTTCGATCTCCATCCAGTCGGAGGTCGCGGCCCGCTGGGTGCGCTTGCCTTTCACGGTGCCGGCCAGCTGAATGGCCCCGCCGTACAAAAGCAGCTTCTCGGTCAGCGTGGTCTTGCCCGCGTCCGGGTGGCTGATAATTGCAAAGGTTCGCCTGCGGCGAATCTGCTGTTCATTTTGTTTGGACACTTGACTTCCTCCGGTTCATGGGATAAGCTTGCCCGCCCCTTGGCAGACATACGATATTATTTTATCCTCCCCGGCGCGAAAAAGCAAGAAATTTTCGTTGACAGTCCGTCGCTTTCGCGCTACCATTAGAGCGTATTTTTCATGAGAGGTGGCAAACGGCAATGAAAGCACCGCAAAAAGAGACGGCAAAACGGCAAAACGCCGAATGGAAGCAGCTCTCTCGCTACCTCGACGTATCCTGGTCTTACCTCTTGGCCAAACACATGGAGCAATTTAAAACCAACGACACTTTGGGTTACCGCACGGCGGGCAGCAAAGCCGAGTTTTTAACCGGTGAACTGCTGGCAGAGGAGATGCGCAGCATCGGCCTTGTGGTGACAAAAGACGAGTTTGGCGTGGACGGGTGGGAGTTTCACCACGCGCGCCTTTCCTATACCGGGGCGGACGGTGCCGAATACACCGCCGAGCTGGGCGGCTACCAGACAAACTTTGACACCCACGGCAAACGCGAATACACCTTGATCAACGCCGGGCGCGGCACCGAACAGGAGCTGTCTGGCCTTGACCTCACCGGCAAGCTGGCGCTGATCGAGATCAACCAGCGCGACGACTGGTGGATCAACTACCCCGCCTACGCCGCCCACCTGCGGGGCGCGGCGGCCGTATTGGCCGTGCAGATGAAGGGCTATGCCGAAGCGAGTGCCCGCGCGCTGAACGCACAGGACATTTGCGGCCCGGCCGAGGCGGCGGCGTTTTCGCTCTCTAAACGAGACGCAAAACGGCTGATGTCGGGCCGCCAGCTGGCTTTTGGCAAAGAGACGACGATCTTTTTTGACGCAAAGTCCACCGTGCTGCCGGGTACCCACACCTATAATATTGTGGGCAAAATTGAGGGGCGCGACCCCGATGCCATGCTGCTGGTAAGCGCCCACTATGATTCGTATTTTCAGGGCTTTCAAGACGACAACACCGCCGTTTCGCTGATGCTGTCCCTCGCGCGGGCGGTCAAGCTGTCGGGCTACCAGCCCGAAAAGACGATGCTGTTCATCGCAATGGCCGCCGAGGAGTGGGGGGTCATTGATTCGCGGTACGACTGGTCGGTCGGCGCGTGGAACGAGCTGTTTCGCCTGCACCCGGACTGGCCGGGCCGCATCGTCGCCAACATCAATTTAGAGCTGCCCGCCCACGCGCATGGCAAAAAACACAAAATTCGCAGCGTGTACGAGTACCGCCGCTTTTTGCAAAAGCAACTGCGCGCCCTGCCCGAGCCCATGGCAAAGCTGTACCCCAAGGGCATTGGGGTCGTGTGCCCCATTGAAACCTGGTCGGACGATTTTTCTATCGCCATTGCCGGGGTGCCCTCGATGGTCAACGAGTTTGGTGAGGGCAGTTTCATGGAGACCCACTACCATTCGCAGTACGACAACGACGGTGCTTATGATGAGCAGGTCTACCTGTTTCACCACCTGCTGTACAGCCGGCTTTTGCTTGCGTTTGACCAGACGGCACTGCCGCCACTGAACTTTACCGACCGGCTGGTGGCGTTTGGCGAAAGCATTCAAACCCAGCGGCTATCGCCCACATTTGAGGGCGCGCTGCGCAAAACACTGGCCACCTGCATTGACCGCGCCGAGCGGCTGGCCGCCTACACCGAAGAGCGCAACGAGCTGTACGCCACCCTGCTGCACAAAGACCCCGGCCTTGCCGCCGCACTGCAACAGGACGAAACAGAGCGCCGCGCCGCGCTACTGGCCGCATTTCGCTTTTGCGAGGACACGTTTACCCGGCTGGACTGGGGCGAGCAGGTAATGTTCGGCCATGTGGCGTGCGAACAAAACCTTGCCAGCCTGCACCGCGCGGCATGGCAGCTGGCCGCGGGCGACGATGCCGCGGCCGTGCGCTCGCTGTGCGAAATTGACGATAACCGCTATGCCGCCGCCTTTGATGAAGCGGTGGTGGAATATTTTGCGGACCACGCGCAAAACCAGCCAGCCGACCGGCTGCTTTGGGGTGCCGGCCGGCTGACCGGCCGCCTGCCGCTGCGCGCGCTGATTGAAGCCATTCGCACACAGGCAGCGCTGCCGGAGCCTGATTTTTCACAAGAGATCAGTGAGCTGCACACGCTGCAAAAAAAGGAGCAACAACATTTGGAACAATTACTGCGGGAGGAAAACCAAGGCCTTGCAGAACTTGCCCGCATGTTGAAAAAAATGTTGCCGAAAGGGGCGAGCATCAAACCGAAGCGCGAAAAAAAGAAGAAAGCAAACGGCAAAAAGAACAAACCAAAACGTACTGAGGAGTGAAAACTTGACCACCGATCGATTGTATCGTCTTACAAAAGAGGATCTGCCGAACATCATCCGTACCCTGACCGAATGCTTCTCTGAAGACCCGCTTTACCAAAAACTTATCCCGGAGCCCACGTTGCGCCAGCGCACATTGCCCGAAATTTTCAGCTGTGATGCCGAGGAAATGCTGGCAAGCTGTGATTTGTGGGCCGACAGCCCCGAGGTGAACGGCCTTGTGATTGTGGACGACGAGACCGAGCCCTACAACCCGCTTGCCTATTTTTCTACCGAGGCTTTTTATGCGCTGAAAACCGACGCCTACCTGATCCAAGAGGACGGTTCGCTGAAAACGCTGTGGAATTTCTTTTTGGGCCGCCAGTACCTGAACTCCCGCTGGACAGAAGAACTGCCCGACGACCGGATGCACCTGATTTATTTTGCGGTGCGCCCGCAAAAGCGCGGCAGCGGCATTGCCCACCACATGATCACCCCGGTGCTGGACTATGCCGACCAAAAGGATTTGCTGGTGTCACTGGAAACCCACAACGCGGCCAACCTTTCGCTGTACCGCCATTACGGGTTTCACTTGTACGAGACTTTGCAAAGCCATTTTGATTTGACCCAGTACTGTCTGGTGCGCGCGCCCGGCGGCAAAAAAGTACCGCACACGCCCGCCGCGCCAAAACCCTGACAAGCCCTTACTTGCCCCTTTTTATGTTACTCAAAGAAACAGCAGCGGCCCCAAAAGGGCCGCTGCTGTTTCTTTGGGTGGTACAATACTATAAAATACAAAGCACGAAGGGCTGCGGCACCGCCGTACCGCCGCCCTTCGTGCTTTGCTTTATAAAAAGGAGAAGAAAGCTTAGATGTTGTCTTTAGTCAGCACGGTGACACCGGTATCCACGGTGCTGCCGTCGCCTGCGTCGCTGCCGTCCAGTGCCGCGACTGCCGCTTTGATGCCCTCATAGCCCATCTTGTCGGGGTTCTGGGCCATTGCGCAAAGCAGGGTGCCGTCTTTGATCAGGCCAAGGATTGTGTCGGATTTGTCGAAGCCCACGCCGATCACGTCGCCGCCATCCTCTTTAATGGCGTTGCCGGTGCCCACGGTGCTGCCTTCGTTGGTGCCAAAGATGCCCACGCAGCCCTGTGCGATGTAGTTGGTCGCGATATCTTTCGATTTTGCAGCATCACCCTCGCTGTACTGGGTCTCTAGCAGTTCAAACTTGCTGCCCTCAAATGCCGCACGGAAGCCGGTCTCGCGGTCCACGGTAGAGGTGGTAGCAGCGTTGGTGTTGATGATGCCGATCTTGCCGCTGGCGACACCCTTGTCGGTCAGGGCTTTCAGCAGCTGCTCACCAGCGGTTTTGCCGGCGGCTTCGTTGTTGGTGGCAAAGGTTTTGATTGCGGGCAGGTTGGCCGGGGAGTCAACATACACGATCTTGACACCGGCAGCCTGTGCCTCTTTCAGTGCGGCAACGTCGGCATCCGGGCCGTTTGCTGCCAGCAGAATTGCATCGGCGCCATCGGCCACTGCGTTGTTGATGCACTCGATCTGTTTGGCATCGTCTTTTACATCCGGTGCCGTCCACTTGTAATCTACATTGCCTAGTTCGCTGGCGGCTTTCTGGCAGCCCTTGTCCATGTTGACCCAGTGCTGGTCCATCTGGTCCATCGTGATCAGGTAAACCTTGTAGGTGTCGCCCGATGCCGCAGTGCTGGCAGCCGACGAAGCTGCTGCGGCGCTGGATGCCGCGGGGGCAGAGCTGCTGGAGCCGCCGCACGCGACCAGCGACAGCGCCATTGCGGACGCCATCAGAATAGCAAGTGCTTTTTTCATAACAGTACCTCCATGTTTTCTTGTTCTATTGATTAAAGCCGGTTGGCCTTAACTTTACTTTTACGACGCCGCTTTGGCCGGGGCCGTTTTATCCTTAGCCGTGCGCCGGGGCTTGCCGCCGCGCAGCACCACGTCCATCAGTACCGAAACCACGACAATGATACCGATGACAATATTGCGAATGGCCACCGGGGCCCCGGCGAATTGCAGGCCGTTTTGCAGCACGCCCCAGATGGAAGCGCCGATGACAGTGCCCAGCAGGATGCCCTGCCCGCCCAGTGTGGAAACGCCGCCGATGACCGATGCGGCCACCGCGTACATCTCGTAGCTGTTACCGGCATCCATGGTGCCCATGCCGCTGGTGGCGCAGATGATAAGGCCAACCGCACACGCGCAAATGGCGCTGACCAGATACGCATTATTGGTGGTGCGAATAATGTTGACACCCGACAGCTTAGAGGCTTCGAGGTTGGAGCCAATGGCGTAAATATGGCGCCCGGTGCGGGTGCGGCTGAGCAAAAAGTTGAAAATCAGCCACAACACAACGGCAATCCAGATGGTATTGTACAGCCCCAGTATTTTGCCATAGTAAAAGAAATTGCGAAACGTCTCTGCACCTTCGCCGATCGAGTCGGTGTTATAGTTGTTGTTTGCAATCTGTGCAATGCCGCGCGCAATGGTCATGGTGCCCAGCGTGGCGATGAACGGCGGCAGCTTGCAGCGGGCTACCAGCTCGCCGTTGATAAGGCCCACCACAAGGCAGCACGCCAGCGTAATCAGCACTGCTACCCAAGGGTTGACCCCCTTTGTCATCATGGTGGCCGACAGCATACAGCTCATACCAACGACCGAGCCGATGGACAAATCAATGTTGCCGGTGATCAGCACAAACGACTGCCCAATGCCGATGATCAGCGTCGGGGCGATCTGCCGCAGCAGGTTGCCGACGTTTTTACTTGAAAAGAAGGATGGGTTGAGGATGCCGAATACGATGCACAGCACAACAAGCCCTACACTGACAGTAACCACCTGGCCCATGCCGCGAACGGCCATGACTTTTTTAAACGGGTTTCTCTTTTCCATTTTGGGTATTCTCCTTCGCTTGTGTTTCAGGCCAGCTGCGGCTTTGAAAATTTGCTCTCAAAGCGGGTAGCATATTCCAGCACTTCATTTTGGGTAGTTTGGGCCGGGTCCAGTTCCCCGGTGATACGACCGTCACACATGACCAGAATGCGGTCTGCGATGCCCAAGACTTCCGGCATTTCAGAGGAAACAAACAACACACCGATGCCGTTTTGTTTCAGCTCGTTCATCAGGTTGTAAATTTCCACCTTGGCCGCCACATCAATCCCACGGGTGGGCTCGTCAAAAATTACGACGCGGGAGTTGCGGGCCAGCCACTTGGCAACGACGACCTTTTGCTGGTTGCCGCCGGACAAACTGCCGGCATCCACTTCGGCCCCCGCCATTTTGATCGAAAGGTCCTGCTGCGCCTTTTGGGCCATCTCATGCTCTTTTTTGCGGTTGACAACCCCGAATTTGTTACACAACAGGTCAAGGTTCGGCAGCGCGATATTTTCGCGGATGGAAAGCTTGGTGCAAAGGCCGTCTTTTTTGCGGTCCTCCGGTGCCAGCACAATGCCGGCGCGAATCGCATCGGCCGGGCAGTGAATCGCAATGGGCTTGCCGTCCAGTGTAACCGTGCCGCTCTCGCTGGCATCGGCCCCAAACAGCGCGCGGGTTGTCTCGGTGCGGCCCGCACCCATCAGCCCCGCAATGCCCACAATTTCGCCGACATGCAGCTCAAAGCAGATGTCGCGCACCATGCGCCCGGCGTTCAGGTGTTCTACCTTTAAAATCGTATCCCCTACCGGGCACTGTACCCGGGGGAATTTTTCTTTAATTTCACGGCCTACCATGTTGGCAATGATCTCGTTCATCGTAAAATCAGTAAAATTGCCACTGGTGATGAACTTGCCGTCGCGCATGATGGTCACGCGGTCCACGACGTGCTGTAACTCCTCCAGCCGGTGAGAAATGTACACGATGGCGCAGCCCTCATTGCGCAGCTTGTGGATGATGACAAACAGATCGTCGATCTCCTTTGAGGTCAAGGCACTGGTCGGCTCGTCCATGATCAAAACACGCGCATTGGCCAAAAGCGCTTTCGCAATTTCAATCATCTGCTGCTTGGACACCGCAAGGTCACCCACAATCGTTTCGGGGTCGATGTCGATGTTCAGCCGTTGCAGCACCTTTTGTGCCTCTTTGTTCATCTCGTGGCTGGAAAGCAACAGCCCTTTTACCTTTTCGCGGCCAAGAAAAATGTTTTCAGCCACCGAAAGGTGCGCGCACATGTTCAGCTCCTGGTGGATGATGGCAACGCCGAGTTCCTGCGCTTTTTTCGGGGTCAGGTCCCCAACCTCTTCGCCAAAAATTTTTACACTGCCCGAATCGCGCGTGTACACGCCGCTGAGGATCTTCATCAGCGTGGATTTGCCCGCACCGTTTTCCCCCAGCAGGGCCATTACCTCTCCCGAGCACAGGTCGAAGGATACGTCGTCCAATGCCTTTACCCCGGGGAATGTCTTGTTGATGTGGGAAAGTTCCACCACTGTTTTTTGCATTCCGACTCACCGGCCTTTCGTTTTACGATGCTCAGTATAGCATTGAACCATCGCCCCCGGTAGGGGAAAGGATTTGGTTTTGGGGGGGTATTTTTTTGAACTTTTTGTTGCATAGGCACAATATAGCTAAATTGTGTTTTATTTTTTTGTACATATTGTTTTAATCCGCGCTGTTTTTGCGCAGGCCGGCACAAACCCATCGGCTTTGGCTAGCCGGTGCCGGTGCATAAAAAACGCCCTGCGCCGCGGCACTGGACGTGCGGCGCAGGGCATTTTTGTTTTTTTGTTATCGGGTGCGGTGCGGGTCGTACCCCTCCTGCTTGCTGAGGGTGTGAAAGTCCTCACGCCGGTATTCGCGCGTCAATCTGCCGTTTTCAACCACCAGCAGCCGGTCGGCGATCGACAGGCTGTCGGAGATGTTCACCAGTATCAATAGCGTGGCAATTTGCCGCTCGCGCAACATTTCAAGTAACGAGATCACGTGGTGGCGCAGATACATATCCGCGCCCAAAAACGGCTGCATGCACAGCACGGCGGCGGGGTGATACAGGTGCATGCGGTAATAGACTAGGTCAAACCGCGCGCGGTGCGACAGTGCCAGCACATCACTTTCGTAAATAGCATCGCCAAGGTAAACCTCGTATTCGCGCTGGATGCTGCGCTGCAACGCCCGGTCGCGCCACAGGTGCGGCGTGCGGCAGTCGGCAAGAAAGCACAGGTTGTCCAGTGCACTCATTTCGGGGAAGATCATCGAATGCACCGGGTCCTCGGCGATCAGCCCCACCTTTTGGCCCGGCAGCGGCTTAGTGCCCGGCAGGTATGGCGCGCCAGCCACCCGAATGCTGCCGCTTTGGGGGGGCCTTTCGCGGTTCATCAGCGCCGTCATTTCACCAAGGATCGTGTTGCTGCGGTCCAGCACCGCCACACACTCGCCCGGCCAAAGCGAAAAGCTGAGCCCCTGCACCGCGCCGGAAACCACAGTGCAGAACTGCACGACCGGCGTGTCGGTGCGCACCGGCTGCGTGACGGCCGGGCGGCTGAAATCCAGCGAATGGTGCCAAATGGCTTCATCGTTTTCAAACGGGTATTCCAACTGCAATGCCACCTTGCCGTTTTCCATCAACGCCACGCGGTCGCAGATGGTGAACGCCTCTTCGTGGTGGGAACACAGGTACAAAAACGAAAGCCCGCGCGCGGCACACCGGCGCATCAGCGCCTGAAACCGGCCAAGGTCAGCCGCCGAAAGCAGGTTGCTGATGTCGCGCACCACCACCAGCCGGGTGCCTGTGACCATGGCGCGCAGCAGCTCTACCACGCAGCGCTCATACGCCGTCAGCGCGGCGACCTGCTCGTCCGCCGAGATGGTGACCTGTAATTCACGGATAAACTGGTCTAACTGGCCACGCAGCACCCGGGGCTCGACGATGTATTTTTTAAACCCGCGGCGCAGCACAAAAATATTGTCTGCCACCGTTAAGTCGTCCACCAGCCGCCCCCGCCGGTCGATGACTGAGACACGGTTTTCCGTCATGGGGCTTTTTTGGTAACTGTTTACCAGCTGCTCGTTAAAATAAAGAAACCCATAATGCAGCGGCAGGTTTTGCTGCAACAGCTGCACAAGGTCGTCGCGGCCCTGCTCGTTCATTGAAAGCAGCCCCACAATTTCGCCCTTGAACACATGCATGCTAAACTGGTCCAGGCTGGTCACGCCGTCCACGATGCGGGTGACGCGGTCCATGCGCAAAACTTCCTCTTTCATCCTGTCACCTGTGCACTGCGGGTGGCACGCGGCAGCGTCACTTCCACATCGGTGCCCACACCGGGCGTGCTGTAAATGCAAAGGCCGTACTGCTCGCCAAACAGCAATTTGATGCGGTTGTTGACATTGACCAGCGCAATGCCACCCTCTCGCTTCGTGTCCGAGCAGACATAGTCGAACCGGGTCGAGCTGATCTGCCGGTTCAGCGACGCCAATACATCCTCTTCCATGCCAAGGCCGTCGTCCGACACCGTGATGATCAGCCGTTTTGCCGTGCCCTCAATTTTAATGCGCAGGTTGCCGCGCCCTATTTTGCGCTCGACCCCGTGCACGATGGAGTTTTCCACAATCGGCTGCAAGGTCAGCTTGGGGATACGGCATTGCAGCAGCTCGGCGCGGTCGTCCTCATCGCAGACGACCTGCAACCGCAGCCGCTCGCCAAAACGGTACTGCTGAATGATGAAATAGTTTTCAATGTTGCCCAGTTCATCCTCCAGCGTCACCAGATTTTCGAGATTTGAGATGGTGTACCGAAAAAACGTGGCAAGCGCTTCGGTCATTTGGGCCACATTGTCCAGCCCCGCCGTGATGGCTTCGCCGCGAATGCCCTCCAGCGTATTGTACAAAAAATGCGGGTTGATCTGGTTTTGCAGCGCCAGATACTGCGCCTGCCGTTTGGTTGCGCCAATTAAATCACTGGTGGTCAGAAACTCGCGCAGCTTGTCAAACGCCGCTTCGGTGGCGGGGCTGACCGGGTAGCGCAGCTCTGAAACGCCCTGCAGCGTATACCCGCCCGAAAACAGCTCCATTACCTTTTCTGTCTCGCGAAACGGCGCAGACAAAAAGCGGCGCAGCAACGCAAGCAGCAGCAAAAACACTGCTACCGCAGGCAGTAATACAAACAGTGCCCACCGCTGTCGAATGCAGCACACCCCCAGCAGCACCAGTAACAGCGCGCAAAAACCCAGCAGTGCACTGCATGCCCAGCGCACCCGCTGTGAAAGGTAACGGCCCTTTTGTTTCATGTTGGCGCCCCCCTCGTATCAGGAGTACAATTTGCGAAACTCACCCGGCTTAATGCCGGTTGCTTTTTTAAAGCTTTTCGTAAAATATTTGAGGTCGGCATAGCCCACCCGCTCGCATACTTCGCCCACGGGCAGCTTTGTCTCTTTTAGCAGCTCTTTGGCGCGGTTCATGCGCACCTCTGAAAGGTATTCCAAAAAATTCTGCCCTGTCTCTTTTTTAAACAGCGAGCTGAAATAAGACGCGTTGAAGCCCACAACACCACCCACTTCCTCCAGCGTCAGGGGTTCTGCCGCATGCTCTTGAATATACTGCTTTGCCGTGCGAATGGGGCGGCTGTCCTCCTGCTTTTTGTGCTCGATCAGCGTTTCTACCGAGCTGCGCAGCGTTGTTTCAAGCTCTGCCCACACCGCGCGGGCCGAAGAACACAGGTCAGCGCGGGCGGTAAACTCCTGCGTTAAGGTCTCGGCATCCGGCAGCTCGTGGTGCACACGGCGCGCCAGCATCACATAGGTGCCGCACACCTCCCCGGCGAGGTGCAAAATCTCGCTGCCGGTCACCTGCTCGCTTGCCAGCAACGCGTCGCCCATGCGCTGCACCGCAGCCAGTAGCGGCAGTGGGTCTAAAATTTCAAGCCCGTTTTCAATGGCGCGGCTCACCTCGGCCAGCAACTCACGCCCGTGGGCGCTTTCCGGCCGCTCCGGCACGGCACTCAGCAGCTTGCCGGTACCCTCAAGCAGCCGCTGGTTTGCCGCCCGGTCCGCATCCAGCGCAGACTGTGGCAGCCCGTCCGGGGTCTGCACCACACTGCCAAGGCCAATGGTGAACTGTTCAGGGAAAATATTTTTCTGTACCAGCAGTTCGCCCAGCACCGCTTTCAACTGGCGGCGCACTTGCAGCGCATTGTCCGGCGTAAAATTTAATACGCCCCATGCGCGCGAAGCGCGAAAACAAACCTCCAGCTCAAGGCACACCGGTTGCAGCCCGGCCCGCAAAATGCCGGCCAGTTTTTCCTGCAACACCGCAAAGGCACCCGACGTGTGCATCTGCTGCCCGCCGTCCACCTTGACGACCAATACCATAAAACAACCGGGGCAAAAGGCATAGTGGTACCGCTCGTTTAGTGCGGCAGGGGTCATTGCCCCTTCTTTTGACGCTTTGCCAAACAAAAAGTCGCTAAACAAACCGGCACGCTGCCGGTCGATGTCGTTTTGCAGCCGCAGGCGCAACTGCTCTTCTTTTGAAAGCTGCTCGTTGCGGTAACGGTAGCGCTCGCGCATTTTGGTCAGTGTGGCGGCAAGCTCGCTGCGCTTGATGGGCTTAAGCAGGTAATCGCCCACCCCATACTTGATGGCGGTCTGTGCATACTCAAAGTGGCGGTACCCGCTGACAATGATAAATTCCAGCCCGTCGTCAAGCTGTTTTGCACGGCTGATGAGCTCCAGCCCGTCACAGCCGGGCATGCGGATATCGGTGACCATCAGGTCGGGTGAAAGTTGTTCTACCAGTTCCAGCGCATCCAGCCCGTTGTGCGCGGTACCAACAATCTGCATATCAAACTCTGCCCAGTCTACCAGGTTGCAGATCAGCTGGCAGACCTTCTCTTCGTCATCTGCGATGACAACCTTGATCAATGCATTTCCTCCCCCTCTGCCCCCGGCAGCGCGTATTTTGTTTTGGGCCCTTGTGTGGTTTGCCCTGTGCGGCCTGCGCCCGTTTAAACCGGCCGACCGGGCTTTTTTATTGCCTGCTGTGGGGGCGTTTTGCCGCCTACAGCGTTATTCCACCCGCCATAAAACACAACACCCGCCCCCAGTGGTACGCGGCGGCGGGGATATGTATAGAGTATCGCTTTTTGGGCTATTCGTCAAACAATTCGTACTCTACCGCACCACAAATCAGGTGGTAGAGCGCGAGGTGATCCTCTTGAATGCGGTAGGTTTCTGTTTGCGGCGAGATGAGCGCAAAATCCGCAAGCTTTGCAAGGCGGCCGCCGCCGCGCCCAGTCAAACCGATGGTGGTAAGCCCCTGCGCTTTGGCGCACATGACCGCCGCCGCCACATTTTCGGCATTGCCCGACGTACTGATGCCAAGCAGCACATCGCCCGGCTTGCCATAGGCCAGCACCTGCTGTGCATACACCAGCGTGGGGTCTACGTCGTTGGCAAAGGCAGACAGCGCCGCACCGTGGGCCACCAGAGAAATGGCAGGCAGGCCCTGTTGCAGCTTTGCCGCCACCGCGGCCCCCTGCGGGCCAAAGCTTGCCTGCATGGCCCCGGCAAACTCGACACTCACCGGGCGGCGCAGCAAAAAGCCTTTCAGCAGCTCGCCGGCAATGTGGTCGCAATCTGCCGCGCTACCCCCGTTGCCGCATAGTAGCAGCTTGCCGCCGCTGCGGTAAACGCTCGCCAGCAGCTCAATGGTTTGCAACACCCCCGCCTGCAACGGCACAAGGTCTGCATGCCGGCTAAAAAAATCGCCCAAAAACTGTTGTGTCATCGGTTTCATTCTGTACCCTCCTTTTTTTCTGCCGCCACCAGCCGCAGGCGGTATGCCGCGACCGTCAGTGCCGCAAGGTCCCCCACAGCCTCTGTCAGGCCCGCGGGCACCACTCGGCACGCGGCGGCTGCCGCGGGCAGCGCCTCACTTTGCAGCACCCTCTGCGCCGCAGGCCAAAGCAGGTTTTGCGCGCGGGCAAATACACTGCCAATCACGATTTTTTCCGGGTTCAAAAGGTCTACCAGCAAGGCAAGGCCTGCCCCCAGCATGCGGCCCGCCTCCGCCATAATCTCGCACGCCAGCACATCCCCCGCATTTGCGGCAAGCGCCACCTTTTCGGTGGTGAGGGCGGGTAATTCCTCGGCAGACGGGCACAGTGCGGGCTTTTTGCCCTGCTGCAGCAATTCGCGCACCCGCAGTACCGCCAGCTGTGCAATGCCGCCGCCGCTGCAAAAGCCCTCAAACGACCCCGCTTTGCCGTACCCCACCGGGCCGTACGGCGCAAGGCGCAGATGCCCCGCTTCGCCCGCAAAGTCATTCGTGCCCTCATATAACTGCCCGTTTAAGATCAACCCCGCGCCAAGGCCGGTGCCAAAGGTCAAAAACACCATGTTGCGGCAGCCGCGCCCGGCCCCCAGCTGCCACTCTGCCAGTGCGCAGGCATTGGCGTCGTTGCACAAAAAAGCGGGCGCGCCCAGCGCTTGCCCCAGCACCTCGGTTACCGGCACCGCGTCCCAGCCCGGTAGGTTGGGCGGCGAAAGGATAACCCCGCGCCGTGAATTTAGCGGGCCGCCGCAGCTGATGCCCACCGCGTCAATGGCGCCGGGCATACCCTGCGCCAGCGCGCGGGCATCCTGTGCCAGCGCGCGCAGCAAGGCTAGCGGCGCTGCCCCGGCAGTTGCCCTTGCCGGGCCGCGCTGCAACAGGCGCACGGTGCCGTCCTTGTTTTGCGTGCCCAGTGAGACGGCACATTTCGTGCCGCCGATATCGACCCCGATCAATTTCATCGTCATCCCTCTTTTCTGTACCGGGCTTACAGCCCCAGCCAGCAAAGCAGCGCGTCAAGCTGCGTAAAATCACCGCAGATAACGTCTGCCCCGGCGGCGATCAACCGCTCGCGCTTGACGGGGTTTAGCCCGCAGCGGGCTTCTTCGTCGGTCGCGGCACCCAGGGTAAAGGCCCCGGCACCGGCGCCCAGCGCAATTTCCACCTTGCCGTCGCCCACGAGCAGCAATTCGCTGCCCGGCAGCTGTTTTTCAGTCAAGATCATCTGCAACACCGCCTCTTTCGAGCAGGCGGCCCGGTGCTGCGGCGCGCCCTGAATGGCGGTAAAGTACTGCGCGACACCCAGTGCCGCGGCCTCGTGCAATACGTCGTCGTGGTCGGTACCGCTGGCAAGGTACAGCGCCACCCCGCGCTCGTGCAGCGCGCGCAAAAAAGCCACGGCGCCGCAAATTAGGTATTGCTCCGGCGCATCCTGCCCCGCTTGCAGCCGGTGCAGCCGCTCACTGACGGTCTGCATCAGGCGGCGGTTATATTCTGCCTTGTACCACCACTCGTCGCGGCCCGGCACCCCGTGCCTCATCTGCTGTGCCCGCTGCGCCAGCCAGCGCATCTGGTATACCGTTTGAATGCCGGTAGAAGCGTCAATGTACTCGTCCACTTCGCGCTGCAACGCTGCCGGTGCTGCATCGGCGTTGCCGCCGCTGAGCACTTCCAGCATCAGCGGGCGCATCACCTGTTCCCACCCGCAGCGCAGGGTAGAAAAAGTGCCGTCAAAATCAAAAATTGCAGCGCGGATCTTCCCCGCCGGCCGGTGCTGTGGGTGCAGCAGTTCTAATGCTTGGGTCTGTGGTGTTTTCATGCGTAATTCTCCCTGTATTTTTGTAAAATCTCTTCGCCGGTGGCCGTGCCGGTCGTGCCTATTTTTTTGACGGTCACGCCGGAGGCAAGGTTGGCAAAGCTAAGCGCCTGCCCACCCGGTGCCCCTGCCGCCAGCGCCGCCGAAAACGCAGAGAGGAACGTATCCCCCGCGCCGACGATATCCACCGGGGGGCCTGCTTTGACAGTGGGGGCAAATTGCAGCGTGTTTTCGTCACACCAAAGCGCGCCGCGCTCACCCAGCGTCACCACCACCGGGCGGCCATTTTTGCGCTGCAACGCACAGGCAATGTCGGCATATTCTTGCTCCGTCAGCGTTTTGCCGGTGATGTCGCGGCCAATGGCCTGCGCGGCCTCCACCTCGTTGGGCTTTACAATCACACCGGTGTACTCGCCCGCACGCTCGCGGCTGTCCACAATGACCGGCATGCGCTTTGCCAGTGCCGAAAGCGCGTCGCGCACCCGCGGGGTGATGACGCCATAGCGGTATTGGTCCGACACCGCAATCACATCCGCCGTTTTTGCCGCGGCCTCCAGCGCCGCCAGCACCGCCGCTTCATCCGCCGTGGTAATTGGCTCAAAATTTTCAAAATCCAGCCGCGGGTCCTCATAGATCACATCCGAAATGCCCATGCGCATCGGCTTGCAATAGCAGGGGGTCAGCCCGCGCTCGCTTTGCACCATGTTTGCGGTGTCAATGCCGTGCTGCCGCAGCCAGCCCGCCAGCAAAAAACCGCGCCAGTCGCGCCCAATCACCGAAATGGGCAGCAGTTGTTTGACCCCCAGCGCATGCACATTGTTCATCACATTGCCGCAGCCGCCGGGGGTGTAGCTCTCGCGCACCACCGGCAGCGGGTAGTGCGGTGTCTCGCGCGAAAGGCGGCTGCGCTTCATGTCGGCATACCAGTAAAGGTCCAGGCAGACATCGCCAATTACACACACTGTCACCTGTTTTACGGCGTCTAACAGGTCTTTGACCTGCTGCTCGGTCAGGCTTACTGTTTGTGGCCCCATTGTGTTCCCTCCCCGCGATTTCAAACGCCTGGCCGCAACCGCGCGTACAGGCTGGGCACGGTGTCAAGGTGGTTGCCGTAAATGTACAGCCCGGTGCCGCCCTGTGAGGTGGGCCGGTTGATGACGTTTTTGCGCGGGCGGTAATAGTAGTCGAATTTGTCCTTTGCCACGTCGGTACGGTAATCGCCCAGCGGGATGATATCAAAGTTTGCCGTCGTGATGTGGGCGGTGGGGTGGCCCTGGTTGCGGGCGATCGACAGCGCTTTTAAAAACACCTCTGCCCCGGTGACTGCCGAGCCGATGTTCAAGTGCACGCCGTTTTCCAGCGTGGCAATCGACGCGCAAAAATAGCCAAAATCCACCCCGCTGGTTTTGCCAATGGCCCCAAAGTCGGCAATGGGGTGCTGGTGAATGATGTCGGTGCCGATGGTGATATGGTAGGTGGCGGGCACCCCCATTTCATAGGCGCGGTAAAACACGCAGTCTTCAAGGTGCGGGAAGCGCGATTTATTCGCGTCTACATAGGCGGCAAGGCTTTGGCCGTAGCCGTACCCCTTTGCCGCGCCCTCGCGAATAGCCTCGTTCATCCAGCGGCCGGTCTCCTCCCACATGCCAAAGCTGCCGTCCTCAATGGCGGTGGGCACATGCTCGGACGTGCCGCCAAGGTAAGCCAGCTCAAAATCGTGGATGCTGCCCGCCCCGTTGGACGCAAGGTGGGTGATGTAGCCGTTTTGCATCAGCCAGATGAGGTAACGCGACAGGCCGCATTTGATGACGTGTGCCCCAATAAAGCAGGTGATGGTTTTACCCGCCGCCTTCGCCTCTTTCAGCTTTTCGATGAGTGTCGTAAACTCCGGGCTGTCAAACAGCGCGTCCGGCTGGGCCCCGGGGGTGCGCAGGTTGTCGATGCGCACGAGGTTGTGCCGCTGGCTGGCCGAAAATGTCGTCGTTTTCGTAAAATCAATGGACTTTGGCTGAAACATATAAGCTCTCCTTTTTTGCATGCTTTTCTGTGTTTATTTTCAGTTTCGCAAATTTTATTTCTCTAATTTGTAAAACCACTTTACAAATTGTTGCAATGCCATTATAATAGACTTAACACAAAAAATCAAGTGCCATGGGGGTTTTCACATGCAAAGTGCGACCGGCGGCAATGCCCGCGATATGAAAAGCACCAACCGGCTACTGATGCTGCGGCTGCTGTGCACCGGCGGCCCGGCGGCGCGCACCGAGCTTGCGGCCCGCACCGGGCTGACAAAAATGACGGCGTCCAACATCATTGCCGAATTGCTGGCAGCCGGGCTGGTGGCCGAGCAGCACCCCGGCCACAGTGCAGGGGCGGGGCGCCGGGCCGGGCTATTGGCCCTTGCGCCGGGGGCCCCGGCAGTGCTGGGGGTGTTTGTGGGCCGCCGCCATTGCAGCGTTTTAGCTGCTACCCTTGGTGCCAAGGTACTGGCGCAGCAAAGCGCCGCCTACCCCGACACGCTGACGCCGGGCCTGCTGCTGGATTTGATTGCCGGGCTGTATGCCGAAGTGCGCACCCAATACAAGGGCCCGCTTTTGGGATGCGGTATTTCTGCCGTTGGCCCGCTGAACGCCGACACCGGCACGCTGCTGGCCCCGCCCAATTTTTACGGCATTCGCAACCTGCCGCTGCGCGAGCTGCTGGCCGCGCGGCTGGGCCTGTCGTGCACGTTGATCCACGATGCCTCTGCCGGTGCGCTGGCAGAGCAGCTTTACGGCGCGGGGCGGGGCCTTGACCACTTTTTGTACCTGCACCTTGAAAACGGCGTGGGCGCGGGGCTGGTGACAAACGGCGCTTTGTACGATGGCGAAATGGGCCTTGCCGGTGAAATCGGCCATATGTCGATCAACTTTAACGGGCCGCGCTGCGCCTGCGGCAACCGGGGCTGTTTAGAGCTGTACGCAAACGAGGCCGCGCTGGCAGATGAAGTGCGGCGGCTGGGCGGGCAGGGCGACGATTTGACCTTTGAAGCAATTGTGACACATGCGGCGCAGGGCGACGGCATTGCAGCGGCGGCGCTGGACCAGTTTTGCGACTATGTGTCGTTTGCGCTGGTGAGCTGTTTGAATGTCGTGGATACCCACCGCGTGTTTGTAGGCTACCGCGGCAACGGCGGCGATTTGCTGGAAAAACTGCTGGAGAGCAAGGTCAATGCGCGGCTGCTGGCAGGCAAAAGCCGCAGTGTGCGCATAGAGCGTTCGCAGTTTGGCGCTGCCGCCCCGGTGCTGGGTGCCGCCGCCGCCGTGGCACGGCAGGTGTTTGACGGCGCGCTGCCGGTGCTGTGATTTTTTATGTTTTTTAAGGTTTTAAAAAACCGCCCCGGTTGCCGGTGGCGGTTTTGTGGCACCTGAAAGGGGTTTTACCAATGGAGTTTACCGCCTGCCGGCCCTATGCCGGCGACCTTGCACAGCTGTTTGAAGTGCGCGAATTCACCTTTTGCGGCGGCCGGGCAACCGGTACCCGAGGCATTTTGATTGCAAACGGCGCCGGGATGGAGCTGACCCTGCTGCCCGACCGCGCGCTGGATTTGTACAGCCTGAAATACGGCGGCAAAAACCTGGGCTACCTTGCCCCTGCCGGTGTTGTTGCGCCCGCCTATTATGACCGGCACGGCGACAACTGGCTGAAAAGCTATGGCGGCGGCTTTCTTGCCACCTGTGGCCTGTCAAACATTGGCCGCCCGTGTGAGGACGAGGGGGAGGCTTTGGGCCTGCACGGCGAGCTTGCCAACACCCCGGCAGAGCAGCTTTCGGTCAGCGTTGCCATGGTAAACGGCGCCCCTGTTGCCACCATCAGCGGCACAATGCGCACGGCGGCGCTGTTTGGCGGCAACCTGTCGCTGCGCCGCACCGTGGCCGTGGGCTGGGGCAACAACGAGGTGTCGATCACCGACGTGATCTGCAACGAGGGCTTTACCACCCGGCCATACCAGACGCTGTACCACTTTAACATGGGCTACCCGTTACTTTCAGAGACCGCGCGCCTGTCGCTGCCCAGCCTGCGCACGACGCCCCGCGATGCCCACGCGGCAGAATTTTTGCAAAGCTGCCTGCAGGTCACCCCGCCGGCAGACGGGTATGCGGAGCAATGCTATTACCACGACCTTGCGGCGGACGAAACCGGCTTTGCGACGGCCAGTATTGAAAACCCGGCCGAGCACCTTGCGGCGCGCATTCGGTTTGATAAGCAGGTGCTCGACCACTTTGTGCAGTGGAAGATGTTCGGCAAAGGGGATTACGCGCTGGGGCTGGAGCCCTGCAACTCCACCATTGACGGGCGGGCCGACGCGCGGGCAAACGGCAGCTTAAAGTTTTTGGCACCGGGCGCATCGGTGACCCACCGCCTTTCGGTCTCGGTGGGCGACGCGCTGCCAACCACCTGATTTGCCTTGCCTGTTTACAGCACAAAGGCCCGGCACTGTGTATTACAGTGCCGGGCCTTGCTTTGATTGTTTTTGCAGTTTGCGCACTGCGAGTTTGCGAATGCCAAGGCTGCCGGGCAGCCACCCGTTTTGCGTTTGGCCGCTTTTACACGACAAATCAGTCGTCCACGTCAAACGCCTCAATGCCCTTGCGCGCGGTGGGGCGGTTGTCGCCGTGGTGCACAAACAGCAGCGTGCCAAAGCTTAGCGCCACAAACAGCGTGCCATAGGGGAACAGGTACTGGTACCCCATGTACTGCAGCACCGCACCCGACAAAATGGGGGTGACGATCTGCGCCGCCATCGAAAACGTGTAGTAATAACCGGTATAGCGCCCTACGTCCGCACCCTTGCTCATTTCGACCACCATGGGGTAGCTGTTGACGTTAATCAAAGCCCAACCGATACCGGCAAGCGAGAAGAACAAGAACATCAGCCAGCTGAAATGGTCTCTGAAAAAGATGCCGGAGCCGAACGCGATGGTCAGCATGACAATACCGCACAAAATGGTGCGTTTGCGGCCAAGGTGGCTGGACAAGATGCCCACGGGGATAAACGCTACAATAGCGGCCGCCTGTGCGACCATCAGCACCATTGCGTAGTCGCCGCCCTCAAGGCCCCACATGTGGTTGGCGTATTTGCTGAATGCCGTTGTGATGGCGTTATAGCCCATAAACCACAAAAAGATGCTGGCCAGCAAAAATTTCAGCGAGCGCGCAACATCGGCGGGCATTTTTTGTGTTTTGCTGGCAGCCTCTTGTGCAAGCACTTCTTCTGAGGCAGCCTCTTCTTCAATGCCCATTGCGCGGCTTTCAGCCTGCATCTGCTTCACCGTGCGCGGCTCGTTGACGGTAAAGAACAACAGGCCCACACAAACGAGCATAAACACGATCAGCACGGCAAAAACGGGCAGGTAGCTGGGGTGGTCTGTTTTCGGTATCAACACTTTGATGAGGATCAGCATCGTGATGCCGCCAACGGCGCCCATCAGGTTGATAATCGCGTTGCCCTTGCTGCGCAGGGGTTTCGGGGTCACGTCCGGCATCAGGGCCACGGCCGGGCTGCGGTAGCTGGACATGGCCAGCAGTGCAAGGCCAAGGCCCACAATAAACAGCGGCAAGCTGTAAACATGGTCCCCAATGGGCACTAAAACAATCGCGATGGAGGCGAGCACCGTGCCCACAACGATATAGGGCATGCGCCTGCCAATGCGGGTATGGGTGCGGTCACTCAGCAAGCCGAACACCGGCAGCAGAAAAAGCGCCAGCACATTGTCCAGCGCCATCACCGCACCGGCCAGTACCTCGTTTACATTGAACGTGTTTTTCAAAATCAACGGAATAATCCCATCGTACACCTGCCAGAACGCGCTGATTGACATAAAGGCAAGGCCAACCAGAATTGTGCGCTTGTTGTTGAGCTTCATCTTGTTCTCTCCTCTTGTCCGTCATTCATCCCCTTGTGGGCGATACCCACTTTGTCACAAAATACTGGTTCTATTGTACTATTTCGCGTGCACCGGTTCAATGGCTTTCTTGCCTGTTTGCCCCAAAGCTTGCAAAAATTTTACAGTACTGTCGGTATCCTGTGCCAACGGCGCAAAAATTGTGACTTTGGCCTGTCATAATATTAACGCGTTGTAAACCTTTTGGCCGCAGAATTGAATTTTTGCCGCCCCCGCTTTATAATAAGGTGTCAGGTTTTTTAACAAACCACTGGGGCATCTGCAAAAACAGCAGGCCACAGACAAGGGAAAGGGGGCGTTTTACAATGTTTGGGTATGTGGTTGCAAACCACGACGACCTTACGCCCCAGCAAATGGAGCGCTACCGTGGCGCCTACTGTGGGCTTTGCAAAACGCTGGGGCAGCGGCATGGGTTTTTCAGCCGGATGTCGCTGACCTATGACATGACGTTTCTTGTAGTACTGCTTTCATCGCTGTACGAGCCCCCGGCCGAGCAGGGCACCGAGCGCTGCGCGCTGCACCCGGCAAAGCCCCACCCTTACTGGCGCAACGAGATCACCGAGTACGCTGCCGACATGAACGTGGCGCTGGCCTATTACAACAGCATGGACGACTGGCGCGACGACCATAACCTGGGGGGCCTTGCACAGGCAAAGCTGCTAAAGGCAAAATGCGATGAGATTTTGCAGCATTACCCCCGCCAGATGAGGGCGATCCAGTACAGCTTAAAAGAGCTTACCCGGCTGGAAAAGGCCCGTACCGCCGGGCCGGACGAAGCCGCAGCGTGCTTTGGCACACTGATGGGCGAACTGTTTGTGTTAAAAGAGGACCACTGGTCTACCCCACTGCGGCGCATGGGCATTGCGCTTGGTAAATTTATTTACATTCTGGATGCCTGTGACGACCTGCCCGAAGACCGCCGCACCGGCGGCTATAACCCGTTGCTTTCGATGGATGGGGACGACTTTCTCACCCGCTGCCGCGAAATTTTGACAATGCTGATTGCCGAAGCCGCTGCCGAATTTGAGAAGCTGCCAATCGTCGAGGACGCAGCACTATTGCGCAATATTCTGTATTCCGGCGTGTGGTCAAAGTTTACCGCGCTGGAAGCGAAGCAGAAAACGCGCAGCAAAGGAGACACAAAGCAGCATGAACAGTGACCCCTACGCAGTCCTCGGGCTGACCCGCGGCGCCTCGGACGATGAGGTGAAGTCGGCTTATAAAAAGCTGGCCAAAAAATATCACCCGGATATCAACCCCTCTGCCGAAGCAGAGGATAAAATGAAAGAGATCAATGCCGCATATGATGCCATTGTCAACCACAAGGCCGACAGCTATGGCAGCCCGGCAGGCAGTGCACAGGGCGGCTATGGCGGCGCGTATGGTGGATATGACCCGTTTGGGCCGGACGGCCCCTTTGGCCCCAATGGCCCGTTTGCGGGGTTTGGCGGGGCCTATGCGGGCGGTGGCGGGCGGCGCAGCAGCACCACCGGTGGCGACGACCGGCTGAACGCCGTTTACCGTTACCTTGCGGCGGGCTATTACCGCGAAGCGCTGAATACCCTGCAGGACATCCCTGACCACACCGCACGCTGGTATTATTACAGCGCCGTGGCCAACATGGGCCTTGGCAACCGCATTGCCGCGTTGCAGCATGCGCGCCAGGCGGTGCAGATGGAGCCGGACAATATGGAATATCAAGAGCTGCTGGACCAGTTGCAAGCCGGCAGTGAGGCCTACCGTGGCCGCAGGCAAACCTATTCTGCACCTGCGCGCGGGCTGGATTTTTGCTCGCAGCTGTTTTGCCTGTTCTTCTGCTGCCCGTTTTGCCGCCCGTGCTGATTGCGGTTTTGGGCCCAACTTTTAGGGGCCCGCCCGTATTCCAGTTCAAATCATATCATAATTTTTGTATTTTATTTTAAATTTAATACTATTTGTATCTTATTTTGTGCTGCGGCGCCCTTGCAAAGCGCCGGCCAACATATGCCATGCCCTTTATTAAAATAAGAGCGTGGCTATTTTTTTACCTGCCAGCAGGTGCAGTGACCACCCGGCGAGGCTATGCAGGGCCGGGCCGCTGTGCCCGCCCTGCATACCGGGCACAGCACACAACAGGTTTAGGCGCTAAAAAAGGCAGCGTTTTAAACTTTAATGTACCCGCAACAAAAATGTTGATTACACAAAAGGAGGAACCCGTGAACACTAAAAAAAGCTATGCCGTACCACGCATTTCTGGTGTGGAGGACAAGTTTTATTATGTCATTTCAAAAAGCTGTATCCTGTGCGGCAACTGCCTACCGGGGTGCCCGGCCAATGCAATCAAAAAGGGAGAGGCGCAGTATGAGATCCTCCCCTCCCTGTGCATCGATTGCGGGACCTGCTCTTACCTGTGCCCCGTTGGCGCACCCCAGCCCGTATAAAGGAGGATAACCGAAATGGCAACCATCAGAGAAAGCCTTTCAATCGACCAACTCGACATGGAAAAATGTTACTTTAACCCGGGCTGTGCCATGAGCGCTTACAAGCCGGAAGCATCCCGGCTGCTGTGGCAATTGCTGAAAGGGTATTGGCCGGGCGTGAAGTTTCACAATATTTGCTGCCGGCACGAGCCCTGCTTGCCAAGTGGGGCGACCATCATCAACAACTGCGCGGGGTGTGACCGGCGGTTTCGCTCTCTTTATGCGGGGGTCAGCACCCTTTCTGTTTGGGAAGTGCTGGACAGCATTGCAGCGCTGCGGCTGCCCGATTACAGAGGGCTGACGGTCTCGGTGCATGATTCCTGCGGGTACCGGCATAAGCCGCAGGTACATAAAGCGGTTCGCAGCCTGCTGCACAAAATGAACATCACGATTCTTGAGGCAACATTCAGCGGGACCCGGTCGGTTTGTTGCGGCGATAATTTTTATGGTTACCTGCCAAATGAGCAGGTAGAGGCGCGCATTCAAGCGCGGGCAGACCAGTTTCCCTGCGAGGACATCGTCGTCACTTGCATTGGCTGTGTGCGCGCTATGACCGCCGGGGGCAAGACCCCGCACTATTTGCCGGACCTGCTGCTGGGCCGTGTTTCTGAGCCGATGCCCGACACCCTCGATGAATATCACAACAAGGTGGCAACTTATATTGGGCTTCACTAAAGCAGGGGCACCGGGCAGCAACGCCGCGCGCGCTGCACAAAAAGCAAAAAAACATCTAAAGCAGAAAACGTTCTTTTTCCTCTTTGCCGCCGACTTGCACGGATCAGTAAAACAAGCGCTACCCTAAAAAGCAGCCTGTGCGGTAAACCGCATCCCTGTAATTTGCAAGTGTAAAACTGCATACCCTTTTGTAAAATGGGCCGCCGGTACCTGCACCGGGCCCCGCAAATCAGGCAATGCATTTGTTCTTTGGGCCGGCCTCAATTACTTCGCTTTGTTTTCTATGCTTTTTTTCCACACTTTGCAAGAGGTGGCAACTTGCAGTGCTGCACGGTAACTGTGCCCCGCACGGGGCGTACAGCACAAGCGCAGCACCTTAAAAGCCTTTCGGGGAACCGCCACAAAAAACAAATACCGCCGCCGTATCAAATTACGGCGGCGGTATTTGCTTTTTTGTTTATTCTTTGCCCGCAGCTTGCAGGCGCGCCAGTGCACGGGCCATCCTTGCCTGTGCAACCGATTGTTCGTGCTTGTCTTTCGCTTTTTTTAGCATCGCTTCGGCGCGCTCGCACGCTTTTTCTGCGCGTGTCACATCAATTTCGTCCGCCCACTCAAAGGTAGTGGCGACAAGACGTGCGGCCGAGCCCTTGTCGTCCCGGGTGACGGCCAGCATGCCGCCAGAGCAGGCGCCAAGGCGCTCTTGCCCGTCCACCAGAATTCTTGCCGTACCACTGGATACTGCGGTGACATACCGGGTGTGGTTTGCCAAAATGCACACATCTCCGTCAATGGTGCGCACGATCAGCCGCTCGGCCTGCCCCGAAAAGCTGACGCCGTCGGGCGTTACGATTTGCAATAAAAACGGCTCCACAGTGCCGCCCCCTTTCGCTGGCCCTGCCGGTGCTTATTCGGCTGCCTGCTTTGCTTTTTCCACCACTTCATCAATGGTACCGGCAAACAGAAACGCACTTTCAGGCAAATCGTCATGCTTGCCCTCTAAAATTTCTTGAAAGCCGCGCAGCGTCTCGGCAAGGGGCACATACTTGCCCTGCATGCCGGTAAACTGCTCTGCCACCGTAAACGGCTGCGACAAAAAGCGCTGGATGCGCCGCGCGCGGCCCACGATGAGCTTATCTTCCTCCGACAGCTCTTCCATACCCATAATGGCAATGATGTCTTGCAGCTCTTTATAGCGCTGCAAAATGCGCTGCACTTCGCGGGCAATCTCGTAATGCTGCTCGCCCACCACTTCGGGCGACAAGATACGGCTGGTGGATTCCAGCGGGTCCACGGCGGGGTAAATACCCAGCGACGAAATGGCGCGCGAAAGCACCGTTGTGGCGTCCAAGTGGGCAAAGGTCGTTGCCGGGGCCGGGTCGGTCAAGTCATCCGCCGGCACATACACGGCCTGCACGCTGGTGATTGACCCATTTTTCGTCGAGGTGATGCGCTCTTGCAGCGCACCCATTTCGGTGGCGAGGGTGGGCTGGTAGCCCACGGCGCTGGGCATACGCCCCAGCAGTGCCGAAACCTCGCTGCCCGCCTGGGTAAAGCGGAAGATATTGTCGATGAACAGCAGCACGTCCTGATGCTCGCGGTCGCGGAAATACTCCGCCATCGTCAGCCCCGAAAGGCCCACGCGCATACGGGCTCCCGGCGGCTCGTTCATTTGGCCGTAGACCAGTGCCGTTTTTTTCAAAACGCCGCTCTCGGTCATTTCGTTGTAAAGGTCGTTGCCCTCACGGGTGCGCTCGCCCACGCCGGTGAATACCGAAATACCACCGTGCTGCTTTGCAACGTTGTTGATCAGCTCCATGATGATGACGGTCTTGCCGACACCGGCGCCGCCAAACAGACCAATTTTACCGCCCTTGGCATACGGGCAGATCAAGTCGATAACCTTGATGCCGGTCTCAAGAATTTCGGTCGTGCTCTGTTGCTCGTCGTACGGCGGCGGGTCGCGGTGAATGGCCCAGCGCTCTTTGGTTTCGGGCGCGGGCAGGTTGTCCACCGGCTCACCCAGCAGGTTAAAAATGCGCCCCAGTGTCTCATTGCCCACCGGCACCGTGATGGGCCCGCCGGTATCCCGCGCGGCAAGGCCGCGTTGCAGGCCATCGGTCGAGCTCATTGCAATGCAGCGCGCAACGTTATCGCCGATCTGCTGCGCTACCTCTGCCACCAAAGTCGTGCCGTCATGCTCGACCTCAATGGCATTCAGCAGCGCAGGCAGCTGGCCCTCTTCAAATTTAATATCCAGCACCGGGCCGGTGACCTGTACGACCCTGCCGATGTTTTCTTCCTTCATCCGCTGCCCTCTTTTCTAGAACTTATGATGCACCGGCCCGCTGTGCGGCGGGCCGCAGTGAATTACATTTCCGCACCGGCCACGATTTCGGTGATCTCCTGCGTGATGGCACCCTGCCGCGCGCGGTTGTAGTGCAGTTGCAGGTTTTCGATCATATCGCCGGCATTCTTGCTGGCTGCGTCCATTGCCATGCGCCGCGCGCCCAGCTCGGACGCGACGGATTCGCACAGCGCGCCCCACAGCATACCGCCGATATAATCCGGCACAATGGCGTCGTACACCGCTTCGCTGCCCGGCTCGTACAAAATCAACTGGCGCGGTGTGGTGCGTTTTTCTTTGGGCCCCGCACCAGACAGCGGCAGTAGTTTCAGCGTGGCGGGCGACTGGCTGAGCATCGAGACAAAGTTGGTGTAGCAAACAAACAGCTGGTCATATTCGCCCGCCAAAAAATCCGCACACAGCAGCTTTGCCATTGCAAGGCTGTCACTCACCGAAATATCCTCGGCCACCGCAAACTCTTCGCTGATCATTTGCAGCCCGCGCTGGCGGCAAAACTCCACGGCCTTTTTGCCCACCGGCAGTACACAAGCCGGCCCGCCGCCCATTTTTTCCGCCGCTTCCCGCAGCAGGTTAGCGTTATAGCCACCGGCCAGCCCGCGGTCGCCCGCGATCAGCACATAGCAGCTTTTTTTCACCGGCCTGCTGCGCACAAAGGCGCTGGAAAAATCGGTGTTGGCAGCCGCAATGTCCGACAAAGTCTCATACAGCAGCGTAAAGTAAGGCCTGCTGTGCTGCACGCGCAGCTTGGCCCGGTTCAGCTTGGACGACGCGACCAGCTCCATTGCCTTTGTGATCTGCATCGTGCCCTCAACGCTTTTGATGCGCAACTTGATCTCTTTCATCGACGCACCACCGCTCATAGACTCTGCCCCCTTTCCTGTTGCATTCTGCCATTAAGCCTGCGCCATGGCCGCAAATTGTTTTTTGTACGCTTCAATCGCCGCGCGCAGCTTTGTTTCGGTCTCTTCCTCCAGCTTGCCGCTGGCGAGGATCGCCCCTAAAACATCCGGCGCGTTGCCGTCCAAGTAATCGTAAAAGCCCTCTTCAAACGCGGGCACCTGGTCCACTTCGATATCCATCAGGTAATCGTGGATGACCGCATAGAAAATGCAGACCTGTTTTGCCATTGGCACCGGCTTGCCGCGCCCCTGGCCCAGCACCTTTACAATGCGCTCGCCCTGTGCAAGGCGGGTCTTGGTGTCGCTGTCAAGGTCACTGCCAAACTGCGCAAACGACTGCAGCTCGCGGTACTGGCTGTACACCAGCTTCAGCTTGCCTGCCACCTGCTTCATGGCTTTGATCTGCGCGTTACCGCCCACGCGGGACACCGAAATACCGGGGTTAACCGCCGGCAAAATGCCAGCATGGAACAGCTCGGTCTCCAAAAAGATCTGCCCGTCGGTAATGGAAATGACGTTGGTGGGGATGTACGCCGAAACGTCGCCCGCCTGTGTTTCAATGATGGGCAGTGCCGTCAGGCTGCCGCCGCCGTACTCCGGCGCAAGGCGCGCGGCGCGCTCTAACAGGCGGCTGTGCAGGTAAAACACGTCGCCGGGGTATGCCTCGCGCCCCGGCGGGCGCCGGATCAGCAGCGAAAGCGCACGGTAAGCGACCGCGTGCTTGGACAAATCGTCATAGATAATCAAGGCATCCTTGCCCTGGTCCATAAAATACTCGGCCATCGAGCAGCCCGCGTACGGCGCGATATACTGCATCGGCGCCAGTTCTGACGCGGTGGCCGCCACGATGATGGTATACTCCATTGCGCCTGCCGCCGTCAACATCTCGGCAAGCTGCGCAACGGTGCTTTGCTTTTGGCCAATGGCCACATAGACACAAAGCACCCCTTTGCCGCGCTGGTTGATGATGGTGTCCGCCGCGATGGACGTTTTACCGGTCTGGCGGTCACCGATGATGAGTTCGCGCTGGCCGCGCCCAATGGGGATCATACTGTCGATTGCCTTGATGCCGGTCTCCAGCGGCACGGTGACCGCCTTGCGCTCGATGATGCCGGCCGCAGACCGCTCGATGGGGCGCATTTCAGCCGCATCCACCGGGCCTTTGCCGTCAATCGGCTCGCCCAGCGCGTTGACAACGCGCCCAAGGAAGCCCTCGCCCACCGGCACAGAAACCACGTGGCCGGTCCGGCGCACGGTATCCCCCTCGCCGATGCCCTCGTCAGAGCCAAGCACTACGATTGAAACCGCGTCTTCTTCCAGGTTCAGCGCCATACCGTAGGCACCGCTCTCAAATTCAATCAGCTCGTTTGCCATACAGTTCGTAAGGCCAAACGCGCGGGCAATCCCATCGCCCACCAGCATGACCGAACCGGTCTCGCTTTGTTCGATGCGGTTTTCGTAATTTTTGATCTGGCTTTTTATAATTTTGGTGATATCACCTGAATTGAGCTGCATTCTTCCACCCGATTCCTCGTTCAGTTTGCGCGCAGTAATTCTCTGCGCAGGGTATCCAGTCGGCGGCGTACCGTGCCGTCAAACTCTTTGCCTTCCATCTCTAACCTGATGCCGCCCAGCAGCGCCGGGTCGGTTTGCACCGTCAGCAAGACCTGCTTGCCGGTCAGCACCGCAAGGCGCGCCGACAGCTTTTGCCGCAACGCTTCGCCCAGCGGCTGCGCCGTAAAAGCGCGCGCCTCTATAATACCGTGCGCCTCGTTATAGCGCGCACGATACCTTACCGCCGCCTGCGGCAGCTGGCCGGCCTGCGCACGCTCGCACAGTAGCCGCAGCATATTGAGCAGGTACGGCGCCACCTTGCCTGCAAACGCCTCGTCCACCAGCGCAAGGCGCTGAGCGCGCACGACATTCGGGGCGTCCAGCAGGCGCGGGTAGGCCGGGTTTTCGGCAAACAGCGCCTCTACGCCGGCAAGCTGCTGCAACACCTCGCCATCGCTGCCCTCGGCCGCGCACAGCTCAAACAGCGCATCTCCAAACTGCGCCCCCGGCCCGGTCAAGAGGCATCACCCAACCCGGAGAGAAATTCTTCGATCATCGCCTCGTGGCGCGCGGGGTCGATCTCCTTCTCGACCACACGCTGGGCGATATCCAGCGCAATGCCGGACACTTCATCTTTCAGCTCTATCTCTGCCTTGCGCTTTTCGCGCCGCAGCTCGTCATCGGTGCGCCGGCGCAGCGCTTCGGCTGTGTCTTTGGCATCATTCACGATCTCATCGCCGCGGCGCTGGGCTGCGGTGGTGGCGTTTTTCACGATCTCACCGGCCTCGCGCTCGGCCCCGCGCAGCCGGGTCTCGTACTGGCCGCGCATCGTCTCGGCATCGGCCTGCGCCTTGTGGGCGGTGTCGTAGATACCGTCCAGCTCGGCCTGGCGCTTTGCCAACACCTGCTGCACCGGCTTAAACAGCAATTTTTTGACAATCGCCGTCAAAATCAGCAGGTTGCAGATGGTGAAAATGAAGGTCCATGGTGCAATCGTCACCAAGGACTGAAACGACTCCATGCTAGTTCCCCCTTTTGGGCGTTAAAGTCACAGAAGGTTAATGAAGATACCGGGCGCCACAAAAATCAGCAGCAGGCCGGTAACAAACCCGTAAATACCGGTGGTCTCGGCAATGGCGCAGCCCAAAAGCATGGTGGAGCGCACGTCGCCCTTGGATTCAGGCTGACGGCCAATGGCTTCGCAGGCCTTACCAACGGCATAGCCTTCGCCGATACCGGGGCCAATACCTGCGATCAGTGCAAGACCTGCGCCAACGGCGCAGCCTGCCATAATAATTGCTTTTTCCAGCATAAAAAATTCCTCCTATAATTCAATCGTACTTTATTAAAACAGAACCATCGGCAGCGTTTCGATCAATCGTCGCTTGCCGCGTTGGCGATGTAAAGTGTGGTCAGCATACAGAAGATAAATGCCTGCATCACACTGGTGAACAGGTCGAAGTACAGCGAAAGGATCGCCGGGATACCAACCTGTAAGATGGGGATATTGGACAAGAACTGCCCTACCATGCCCGGCAGCAGCCCCAGCAGCGCTTTAGATGCCACCGCTAGCGCCGCGTAGAGCAGCGTGGAAATGACCCCGCCCGAAACGATGTTGCCAAAATGACGGAACGCCATCGAAATAGGGGTCGCAATCTCACTGAGGATGTTAAACGGCGTGAGGATAAAGATGGGCTGGGTAAACCCTTTCAGGTACCCGCCAAGGCCCCCGTGCCGTATTTTGGTGTAAGTGATGAGCACGAACACTAAAACGGCCCACGCCATCGTGGTAGAAAGGTCCGCGGTGGGTGCATACAAGCCAAACAGGCTCAGCAAGCTGGACAAGAGCGACATGGTGAACAGCGCCGCCACAAACGGCCCATAGTAAGCAAATTTTTCACCCATGTTTTCGTGGACAAATTTTTGTGCCGTCTCCACTAGATATTCGGCAATGATCTGCCTGCGACTAGTCGCTTTTACCTTTAAATTACGGGTGAGATAGATACATAGCCCGGTGATCAGCGCCATGACCAGCCAGCTGTTGGTGATGGTCTCTGTAATAGGGATGCCGCCAAACACCGGGATGGTGAAGTAAATGCGGGCACCGGTGATATCCACATTCATTCGGCCTGCTCACCTTCTTCCGTCTCTTCCTTTTTTTCAGGCTTGTACATGCCGAGCAACTGCATCCCGGCAATCGTCAGCCGCGGGAAGAGCTGTGGCAGCACCACCGTCACCCACGAAAAGTACGGCAGCGCAAGCCCCAGCACTACAACGCCCATCATGGCCAGCATGCGCAGGCTGTACGACAGGGTCATCATCAACTTACCGCGTGTGACATTGCCACTGGCGACCGATTTTTGCACGCTGAGCCCCAGCAAAAAGAAATTGAGTATGGCAAACCCACCGCCCAGCAACGCACCCAGCACCACCGGCTGGTCTAAACGGCCCAAAACAAAAAAAACGAGCAGCATCACGGCTGTGAGCAACAGTGTGCCAACCGCAATGTGCATCGTTTCCTTCTTTACCGTCTCCTGCACTTTCATTTGGTTTAATCCTCCTCGGGTACAGCCACAGCACAACGGGTCTTGTCGGCTATGCCCTGTTCACAACGCTGATAGTAAAAAACTAAAGCGAACTGTTTTTGATAATATCATACAAAAAAGGTCTAGTCAAATGCAATAATTGTTTCTTTTTTCACATTGTCAAAATTGTCTTATTTTTTTGCAGAAAACGGCTTCCGTAACTCGTATTATGCATGAAAGCGGGGCGGTTTTTCTGTCGCTTTTCAACAAAACCGGTGCAAGCAAGGCGCCGTTTGCACCCTAAAAAAGGTTTCATCATCTGTCCTCGCAAAAAATTTTCTTTTATTTTACATTTTAATTTAACAACTTTATGAAAACCGGAGGAATCAAACGCCAATGTCTTTACTTGAAGTACGTGATTTGAAAAAAGTGTATACGACCCGCTTTGGCGGGGTGAGCGTCACTGCGCTCGAACAGGTGAATTTTGCAGTAGCAGAAGGCGACTATGTTGCCATTATGGGCGAGTCCGGTGCGGGCAAAACCACACTGCTGAATATTTTGGCGGCACTGGACCGCCCCACCAGCGGCGAAGTGCTGCTGGACGGCCGTAACACCGGTAGCATCCCCGAAAAGGCACTGTCCGCCTTCCGGCGCGACCACTTGGGGTTTGTGTTTCAGGACTTTAACCTGCTGGACACCTTTTCGGTGAAGGACAATATTTTTCTGCCGCTGGTGCTCTCCCGCAAAAGCGCCGCCGAAATGGAAAAGCGGCTGGCCCCCATTGCAAAGCAGCTTGGCATCAGCGAGCTTTTGGCAAAGTTCCCGTACGAGATTTCGGGCGGGCAAAAGCAGCGGGTCGCCGTGGCACGCGCACTGATCACCCACCCAAAGCTCGTGCTGGCAGACGAGCCCACCGGCGCGCTGGATTCGAAGGCAAGCAGCCACCTGCTTGGGCTGCTGGACAGCATCAACGCTGGCGGGCAGACCATTTTAATGGTCACCCACAGCGTGGGGGCGGCCAGCCACGCAGGGCGGGTGCTGTTTATCAAAGACGGCACGGTGTTTCACGAGCTGCGCCGCGGCACCGACGACAACGACCAGATGTACCGGCGCATTTCCGCCACGCTGACAGCACTGGCAGGCGGGGGTGAAGGCAATGTCTAACCTGCCGTTTTACCCGCGGCTGGCGGTGACCAACTTAAAAAACAACCGCCAGACCTACCTGCCCTACCTGTTGACCTGCATCATGTGCATTGTCACCTTTTACACGGTGCTGTCCATTTCGCTGAACCCCAGCTTTGAAAAGCTGCCCAGCGCGTGGGCCGTGCAGATGGTCATGGCGCAGGGTGTCATCATTATCGCTATTTTTTCTGCTATTTTAGTGTTTTACACCAATGGGTTTCTCATCAAGCGGCGCAAACGCGAAATCGGCCTATATAATATACTCGGCATGGAAAAGCGCCATCTTGGGCTGATGATGCTGTTTGAGATGATTTTTACCGCTTTTTTTGCAATTGTAATTGGTTTACTGGTGGGCATTTTGTTCAGTTGGGGCATGTTTGCCGCACTGCGCGCGCTGCTGCACCTTGGCGATGCCGTCAGCTTTTCGCTTTCCCCTGCGGCGCTGGTCTCTACCGCCGTGTTGTTTTTGGTGCTGTTCTTCCTCACCCTGCTCTCAAACCTGCGGCAGGTGCGCTTGGCAAAGCCGGTCGAACTGCTGCACGGCGGTGAAGTGGGCGAGCGCCAGCCCAAAAGCTCGGTGCCACTGACCATTTTGGGGGTGCTGTCGCTGGGCAGTGGCTATGCCATTGCCATTTTGGTCAAAAGCCCCATGGCGGCAATCCTGCTGTTTTTAGTCGCCGTGCTGCTGGTCATCATCGGCACCTACGCACTGTTTACCGCCGGCAGCATTGCGCTGCTGCGCCGGCTGCGCGCCAACAAGCGGTTTTACTACCAGCCGCGGCATTTTGTGTCGGTGTCCGGGCTGCTCTACCGCATGCGGCAGAACGCAAAGGGCCTTGCCAGCATCTGCATTTTGTCCACGATGGCTATTTTGACCATCGCGACCACCGTTTCGCTGTACCTTGGGCAAGAGGGCATGCTGCGCGGCCAGTTCCCGTATGACGTGACAATTTCACAGCGCCCGGCCAGCGCCGCACTTTCTGCCGAGCAGATCGACGCGCTGATTGACGCCACCGCTACCCAATACGGCGTTACCCCTACCGACCGCGCGTCTTACCAATACACCACCTTTGTGGCCCAACTGAGCGGGGACCTTTTAGACCCTACCCAAAGCATGGATATGTCCACCCCGGTGTGCTCGGTGACCATTTTACCGGTGGAGGATTACAACGCCCTTGCCGGCACCGATGTGTCGTTGCAGGACGGCCAGGCCCTTGCGTTTTTGAGCGGCGGTGGCTATGGGCTGCCCACCATTACGCTGGGGGAACAAACTTACTCGATCAAAAGTGAACCGCAGAGTTTCCCGCTGCAAAGCCGGGGCAGTACCGGCGGTTATTACAGTACCCTGTATCTGGTGCTGCCGCAACCGCAGGTGTTGACCCTCTCGCAGCAGTTCGGCGGCAATGATGCGCCGGTGCTGCGCCGTGCTTTTGACCTTAATGTCACCGGCGGCGAAGCGGACACCCTGCGCTTTGCGCAGTCGCTGCAAACCACCATTCTGCCGCTGGACGGCGTATCGGTCAGCGCGCTGCCGCTGGCAAGGGCCGACTGGTATTCGCTGTACGGCGGGTTTTTATTTCTTGGCCTCTTCATCGGCACGCTGTTTATGGTTGCCACCGCGCTGATCATCTATTACAAGCAATTGTCGGAGGGGTATGAGGACCGCACCCGCTTTAAAATTTTGCAACAGGTGGGCATGAGCAAGCAGGAGGTGCGCGGCACGATTCGCAGCCAGATCATGACGGTGTTTTTTGCGCCATTACTGGTGGCACTGCTGCACACGGCTTTCGCTTTTCCTGTCATGCGCACCATCCTTACCGTGTTTGGGCTGACGGATATTTTACTGTTCTTCCTTTGCACGGCCGGGGTGGCGCTGGTGTTCAGCCTTTTGTACTTTGCCACTTACTCGCTGACCGCCCGCACTTATTATAAGCTGGTGGGCCACACCATTTAACCCGCCCGCAGTTACAATATCATAACAAAAAGCCCCGCGCCCCCTGCCGGTAGTACCGGCAACAGGGCGCGGGGCTTTTTGTTTTACGGCTTTTATCTTTTATAAAAATCACTGTTTGTACGCGCTTATTAAAACGGGCCGTACCCCAGCGCCACGCAGCCCAGCAGCACCACCACGCTGAGCAGCAGCGTACCAAGTTGCAGCTTCCAGGTCCAGCGGAACCATTTGCTGTACGGGATACCCACGAGGCCAATCGAAATAAGCAGCACCGCATTGGTGGGGAAGATCATGTTGGTAAAGCCGTCGCCAAACAAAAACGCCTGCACTGCCGTTTGCCGTGTCAGCCCCACAAGGTCGACCAGCGGCAAAATCAGCGGCATGATCAAAAACGCCTTTGCCGTGGCACTGCCAATAAAGAACTGCATAAACAGCACCAGTACCAGCAGCAACAGCACCGCCACATAGGGCGATGCCCCGCCGATGGCCCCGTAAGCGGCGTTTAAAATAGTGTCCATGATGCCACCCTCGGTCATGATGAATTTGGCGCTCATGGCAAGCAAAATTAAAAGTACACTGGGTGAAATGGCAAGCAAACCTTTCATAAAATGCCCAAAGAGGCCCTTTTTCAGCCCGGCAAGCCGCCCTGCCACTAACCCGCCCACCGTAAAGCACAGCGCCATCACCGGCAGCGAATAATCCGACAGGCCGCTGACAAAAAAGCCGGTGACGACATAGATGAGCACCAGCCCCAGCGCACCGGCAAACACCAGTGCCGCCCGGCGCACCCCGGCGTGCTGCAAAACGTCTTCATCCAAACTGTCTAAATAATGCCCGCGGATACTGAGGTCATGCTCGTACACCAGCGACGATTTGGGGTCTTTTTCTACCCGCTTTGCATACCGCACCAAAAAGGTGGTGAGCAGCAGGTAAACAACCGCAAACACCCCGACACGCAGTGCAAGGCCGCTGAACGCGGGCAGCCCGGCCAGTTTTTGGGTAATGCCGACGGTGAACGGGTTAAAGGTGGCCGACGCAAACCCAAACCCGACGGCAAGGATGCTCATGCCAAGGCCGACCAGTGAATCCCACCCAAGCGAAAGCGCCAGCGCCACCGTGATGGGCACCAGCGTGACGGTCTCTTCAAACATGCCGATGGTGGAGCCCACCAGCATACACAAAAAGCACATCAGCAAAATCAGCCGGTATTTTTTTTCGCCAAACCGGCGGATAATCGACAGGATAATGTAGTTGAGCACATGGCTTTCATCCAGCACTTGGAATGTGCCGCCGATCAGCAGTAAAAAAGCGATGATCATGCCCGCCGTGACACCCTCCGGGCTGAACAGCACTTCGACCGGGGCCGTCAGCCAACGCCATACCGGCAGGCGGCCGGTGCTTTGCACCGCGTAGGTGCCGGGCACCACCATTTCGCGCCCATCCACCACCGTGCGCGCAAAGCTGCCCTGCGGCAGCACCAGCGTTAAAATGCCGGCCACGATGACCACGACCAGCAGCACCGCCACGGTGAGCACAAAGGTTTTGGGGCCTATTTGCAGCCCGCTGTTTTTTTTGCCTTTCCCGCTTTCCTGTTGCATGACACTCTCCCTTGCCGCGTAGGCACACCGCCGCCCCGCAGGGTTTTTCACTTATACTAACGCTGCCGCCCGGCCTTGTCAATTCGCGCCGGGCGCTGCCGCGGTCGATTTCACTTTGTTTTTACTTTGAACCCCCGCCAAACGGTGATATAATAAAGGGCACACGGGCCATGGCCTAAATGTTGAAACAAAATGCCCACTTAACCGGGGTGTGGGATGTGAGGTGCGCAATGTCAAAAACGGCAATCAATTCAAAGCAGCGGGGTGGTTTGGCCCCTGAACTGGTGCTACTGCTGCTGGGCGCATTTTTAGTGCGGATGATACTGGTGGCGGTGACCGACGGGTATGTTTACGACACCAACACCTTTTCGGCCTGGGCCGGGCTACTGGCCGACGGGGGGCTGAAAAACTTTTACACCGGCGGTTTTTTTGCCGACTACCCGCCGGGCTATATGTTGGTGCTGTGGCTGGTGGGGCTTGCCAGCCGCGCGCTGGGCCTTGTGGCGCTGACCCCTGCGGCACTGGCCGTGCAATGCCTTGTGCCGGTGCTGTGCGACCTTGCCATTGCCACGGTGCTGTACCACATTGCATTGCCCCGGTTTGGCACGCGCGCCGCGCTGGTGGCCGCTGCCTTTGCGGCGCTGAACCCGGCACTGATTTACGATGTTGCGGTGTGGAAACAGGTCGATTCTGTTTTAACACTCTGCTTGCTGCTTCTCTTTTTGGCATTGCAAAACAAGCACTTTTTTGTGGCGGCCGTTTGGTATGGCATCGCCCTTGCCGTTAAACCGCAGGCCCTGCTTTACGGCCCGGTGTTTGCGCTGGCCTTTTTGTTGCCGCTGCTCACCCAGCCCGGCTGGCGTGCAAAGTGCAAAGCCGTTCTGCGGGCGGCGGGCGCGGCGGGGGTCAGCGTGGGGGTCGTGTTACTGATCTCGTTGCCGTTCACCGGCAACCAGACCCCGTTTGTGTGGCTGCTTGAAAAATACTTTTCCACCACATCCTCTTACCCCTATGCCTCGCTGAACGCTTTTAATTTCATCACCGCGCTGGGCGGCAACTGGCAACCGCAGGCTAACCAGTTTTTGTTTTTAAGCTGGCAGCACTGGGGCACCGTGATGCTGGTACTGCTGACGATAGCCGTGTTTGTTTTGGGGTTCTTTGCCGCGCGGGCAGGCAGGCTGAACCTGCCCTTGCTGGCTGCTTTTTATGGCATTGGCGTATTTTTGTTTGCGCACCGCATGCACGAGCGGTACCTGCTGCCTGCCATTGTGTTGTTGGTAGGTGCCTGGGCACTGGATGGTGACCGGCGGCGACTGTTTGCCGCTGCGGCGTTTTCGGCCGTATTGCTGGTCAACATGGCTTTAGTACAGCACAATGTGGGCGGCGATGAATTTTTGCAAAGCACAAGTTCGGTTTTCATCGCGCGCGGCCTTGGCTTTTTTGCAGTGGCCACCTTTTGCTTTTTGACCTATTGGGTGTTGCAATCGGTGCGGGGGCAGGTACCGGCCACTATGATGCCAAAACCCAAGGCGCCCCCCAGCGACGAATCGCAAAAGGCACAGCATTTCAAAGCGTCTGCCGCCGGTGCCGCCAGCGGGCCCGCAAAAGCGCAGCCCTTTAAAGCCTCTGTCGCAGCCACGGTAAGCGGGCCGCAAAAAGCACAGCCTTTTAAAGCCTCTGCCGCGGCCACGGTAAACGGGCCCCAAAAAGCGCAGCCTTTTAAGGCGCCGCGCGCGCCGGCAAAAACTGCCGCCAGCCTGATTGCCCCGCCCCCGCGGTTTTCTTGGCGGGATGCCCTTGCCCTGATTTTGCTGACGCTGTTTGCCGCCTGCCTGTCCCTGCCCTACCTTGGCACCACGCAGGTACCGCAGACTGCCTTTACCGCGGCGGGTTCCGTGTCGTTTTCCGTTGGGTACGACAGCCCGCAGCAGATTGCTTCCATCTGGGTGTACCCCGGCCTTGGCAACGGCTCGGTGCAGGTGGCGGACCCCGCGGGCAATGTGCTGGCAGAACAGCCGCTGACTGGCGGCACCTGCTTTGCGTGGCAGGTGACCGATGTTTTTATCAATGAAAAGGCCCTGACCATCACGGTGACAGGCGGCACGGTGAACGAAATTGTGTTTGTGGATGCCGACCACAAAGCGCTGACACCGACCATTCTGCCCTCTGGCGCGGCGGCACTGTTTGACGAGGCAGCCACGCTGCCGGTGCGGCCCAGCCAGCTGAACAGCATGTATTTTGATGAAATTTACCACGGGCGCACCGGCTATGAAACGCTGCACGGGCTGCCCGTTTACGAGACGACCCACCCGCCGCTGGGCAAAGATTTGATTGCCGTTGGCATTGCGCTGTTTGGCATGAACCCGTTTGGCTGGCGCATTATGGGTACGCTGTTTGGCATTGCCATGGTGCCGGTGTTTTACCTGCTGGCCCGCCGTTTGTTGAAGCGCACCTGGCTGGCCACCGGGGTCACCGCGCTGTTTGCGCTGGATTTTATGCGGTACACCCAGTCCCGCATTGCCACCATTGACGTTTATGTGGTGTTTTTTGTGCTGCTGGGCGCCTACTTTATGGTGTGGTTCTGCCAAAGCTTCATCCCAAATGGGCGGCACGGGGCGTTGGTGCCCGCCGCACTGGGCGGTGTGGCCTTTGGCCTTGGCTGTGCCAGTAAATGGACCGGGGTGTACGCAGGGGCCGGGCTTGCCTTCGTTTACTTTGCCGCGCTGCTGTTGCGCCACAAAGCGCTGAACGCCGGGCCGGGGGGCAGCCTGGAAAAGCGTGAAACTTACCGGCAAGACCTTTCGTTTGCGCTACTGGCGGGGCTTGGCTTTTATGTGGTGGTGCCGCTGGTCATGTACCTGCTTTCGTACCTGCCGCTGGTGCTCGCGCCCGACAACGGGTTTACGATCGCCAGCATTCTGCCCGCACAGCAAAGCATGTACAGCTACCACAGCCAGCTCACCTCCACCCACCCGTTTGAATCCAAATGGCACACCTGGCCGCTGCTGTTGCGCCCGGTGTGGTATTACATGGGCAGCCGCCTGCCGGACGGCATCGTTGCCAGCATTGCGGTGCTGGGCAACCCGGTCGTGTTTTGGGGCGGTGCCGCGGCGGTGCTGTTGCAGCTGTTGCGCACACTGCGCGGCAAAGCAAAGCCTGCCGCCTGGTTTGTGCTGGCGCTGTGGGCGGCGCAGTATCTGCCCTGGGTGCTAATCACCCGCGCCACCTTTTTGTACCACTATTTTTCGGCCATGCCGTTTGCACTGCTGGCCCTGGGGCTGCTGCTGGGCAGCCTTGCCGAACGCCACCCCCGCGCTGCCAAGGTGACGACCGTTGCCCTTGTGGTGGTAGCTGCTGCGTTGCTGGCGTACTTCTTCCCCGTGCTGTCGGGCCTGCCCGTCCCCGCGGCCTATGCCAGCGCGCTAAAATGGCTGCCCGGCTGGGGTTTTTACATCGTCTAGCCTCGCAGCCTTGGCACCGCACTGCATTTATAGGCCCATTGCACCCGGTGCTGCATACCAACAATAAATAAGCGCCCGCCAGTTTCCTGGCGGGCGCTTTGCAGTGGGGGCAGCGGCCCTCTATTTATTTTTTACTTTAAAAGCATTACTGCGTTATCTGCTGTAATTCTAACTGCGGCAGATACTTTTGCTTATATTGCTCCAGCTTTTCGTTAAACCCTTCCACATAACCCTCGTGCAGCCGGCGGCGCATTTCGTGCGCGTCAAACTGGCCGTCACTTTCGGCCCCAATAATGCGGGCCGCAACGTTAGAGCAGTGGTCGGCAATGCGTTCGAGGTTCGTGAGCACCTCTAAAAAGATCACGCCGCTTTCAATTGCACAGCGCCCGCTTTGCAGCCGCTGCAAATGCCGGTTGTGCAAAATGTCGCAGATGCGGTCGATCGTCTCTTCCAGCGGCTCCACCTGCTCGGCCAAAGCAGCGTCGCCATGGCGAAAACTGCGCTCGGCCAGCTGAATGATCTCGCGGATTGCATTGTTCAGCACGCTGAGCTCCTGTAGCGCATCGTCTGAAAAGCGGACGTTCTTGTCTGCCATTTCACTGCTGCGCTCGACCACGTTGATGCTGTAATCGCCAATGCGCTCAAACTCGGTGATGTAGGCCAAAAGGTCGGTCACACGCCGGCTTTCTGATTCTGCCAGCTCGTGGTCGGTAATTTTGACGAGGTAATTGCCGATATAATATTCCAGCTTGTCCACAATTTCCTCGCGGGCATTGATCTCGGCGACCTTTTCGGGGCTATACTGCAGCAGCAGCGGTACGGAGGCCTCATAGTTCAGCCTTGCGTTGCGGGCCATTTTTTCAACCGCACTGCGCGCCTGCTGAATGGCCACTGCGGGCGAGCCAAACAGGCGTTCGTCCAGTACCGGCATGTCGGGGTTTTGCTCTTCGCCGCCGCGGTCCGGCACTGTCATGGTGGCAAGCTTTGCTAAAAATTTAGTGAACGGCAGGAACAGCAACGTCGTGACCACATTGAACAGTGTGTGAAAGTTTGCAATATCGCCACGGTTGATGGCTTCGTTCCACATCGGGAACCCCGCGATATACTTGATACCGTACAGCAATGCCATAAAGCCAAAGGTGCCGATGATGTTAAAGTACAAATGCACAAAGGCGGCGCGTTTTGCCCCTTTGGAAGTACCGATGGACGCGATGAGCGAAGTAGAACAGGTGCCGATGTTCTGGCCCAGAATAATGGGGATTGCACTGCCCCAGGTGACCGCACCCGTGGTGGAAAGCGCCTGCAAAATACCCACCGAGGCCGACGAGCTTTGAATTGCAATGGTAACCAGTGTGCCGGCGAGCACCCCTAAAAACGGGTTTTGCAAACTGGAGAATAGCTGTACAAACTGGGGGCTGTCTTTCAGCGGGGCAACGGCGGCCTCCATCGTAAACAGGCCGGTGAATAAAATGCCAAAGCCCAGCATCGTCTGGCCGATGTTGCGCTTGCCCTGTTCTTTAAAAAACAAAAACAGAATAACACCCGCAAAAGCAAGCAGCGGGGCAATGGTGCTTGGTTTCAAAAATTTCAGTACCATGCTGCCGCCGCCGATATCCGCTAGGCGGATCAACTGGCCGGTGACGGTGGTGCCGATGTTGGCACCCATAATCACCCCAATGGCCTGCGGCAACTGCATGATGCCGGAGTTCACAAGACCAACGACAATGACCGTGGTGGCAGATGACGACTGAATCAGCCCGGTGAGCACGGCACCTGAAAGCACCGCCATCAGGGTGGTGGAGGTGAGTTTTTTCAAAATCATCTCCATTTTGCTGCCCGCAAGTTTTTCCAGCCCGGTACCCATGATGTTCATACCGTACAGGAAAAGGGCAAGCCCACCTGCCATTGAAATAACGGAAAAAATATCCATGTAATCCCCCGTTGTCTTTCTTACAAAATACAGGATAAGGTTGCTGTTGGCCCCGGCGCCTCACACCGGAATCCACGAACGAATTCAGTATACCATTCTTTTGTAATGTTGCGGTATAGTTTTTGTAATGTACCTCTGAAAAAACGGAATTTTAAACAAAAAAGCGTTGAATTTTTAGGGAAAACCCCAAAAATCAACGCTAATTTTTGCCTTTTTCGACAGTGCCAACTTCCGCTATTTGTAAATTGTCACTGCCACCCCGGCAGGCATACAAACGGCGTAGTCCCCCTCCTGGCTGATAAACCCAAACCCTTCACAGATGTGGTCCGGGCACTTGGAATCCACAAAACGAATCGCACCATCTTTGACTTCCAGTGTCACGGGCAGCTCCCCGTTATCAACATGGTACGTGCCGTCCTTCGACAGGCTGATGACCTGATCTTTGACCCCGTTCACCGTGATCTGTGCTTTTGCCCCGGTGTCGCGCGTCAAGAGGTAAAAGCCACCCAGCGCCAGCGCGACGATGAGCAGCACCGCGACGATGATCAAATCTTTCTTTTTAAAAAATTGTTGTTTTTCCATGCGTTTCTCCCAATCATTATGCTGCAGGTTTTCTGCCCTGCCATTATACCCGATTCTCTCATGGGGTGCAAACGCAGGAAAACTATTGTTCTGTTAAACTGTTTCAGCGGCAAAATCGGTCCACATAGGCATCCAGACATTTCTGAATGACCTTATGTGCCTCCTCCCGGCCGGCGACCTCGTTGACCACCGTCTCCTTGCCTTCCAAATTTTTATACACGGTAAAGAAATGCCGCATTTCAGTGAAAATATGCGCGGGCAGCTCGTTGATGTCGTGATACCCGTTATAGGTGGGGTCGTTGAACGGGATGGCGATGATTTTTTCATCCAGCTTGCCGGAGTCCAGCATCGCCATGACCCCAATGGGGTAGCAGCGCACAAGGCTCAGCGGGTACAGGTTTTCGCTGCACAGCACCAGCACGTCCAGCGGGTCCCCATCATCGGCATACGTGCGGGGGATCAATCCGTAGTTTGCCGGGTAATGGGTGGAGGTGTAAAGGATGCGGTCCAAAATAATGTGGCCGGTCTCTTTGTCCAGTTCGTATTTATTTTTAGAACCCTTTTCAATTTCAATGACCGCAATGAAATCCTCCGGGTGGATGCGCGCGGGGTCAATGTCGTGCCAAATGTTAGCCATGTGTCGCTACTCCTTTTTCTTTTAGTATAACACCGGGCACCGGGGGCGGCAATCTGCAAGGGGAAGCTGTAACCTTCTTTTCAACAATTGCACCCAGCTTTCACACAAAGTAAGATGCGCCGGCGTGACCGGCGCATCTTACAATAAAGCTATCTTAATTTTTCAGCCCAGAGCGATATCCAGCAACATCATCAGCGTAAAGCCAATCATGGTGCCTATCACCCCGGCATGGCCTTGGCCGTCACCGCTTGACTCCGGCACCAGCTCTTCGACCACGACATAGATCATGGCACCCGCGGCAAACGACAGCATAAACGGCATCAGCCGCGCCATCGTCACCGCCAGCAGCACACCCACAAGCCCGCCCAGCGGCTCTACCACGCCGGACAGCGCGCCCAGCACAAACGCTTTGGGGCGGCTGACCCCCTCTCTGTGCAGCGGCAGCGAAATAGCGGCGCCCTCCGGCACATTTTGCAGCGCCATGCCCAGCGCCAGCGCAACGGCCCCGGCAAGGGCTGCCGGGCCGCCGGTAGCCGCCACCGCAAACGACAGGCCGACTGCCATGCCCTCGGGGATGTTGTGCAGCGTGACCGCCAGCACCAGCAGCGTGGTGCGCTTCATGCTGGACGGCAAGCCCTCGGGTTTGTTTTCATTGGCGTGCAGGTGGGGCAGCAGGTGGTCGAGAATAAATAAAAAAATGCCGCCTGCAAGAAACCCCAGCGTCGTGGGCATCCACTCGTTCATGCCCTGTTCGGCTGCCATGTTCTGCGCGGGGATCAAAAGGCTCCACACCGAAGCCGCGATCATCACCCCTGCGGCAAAGCCCATAAACCCCTTTTGCAGGTTGGGCGATGCATCCTTATGTACAAAAAAAACAAAAGCAGCGCCGACGGCGGTCGCAAGGAAGGTAAAACCGGTGCCCAGCAAAGCCAGCACCACCGGGTTATGTAACATTATGGTTCACTCCTTTAACCGATACTTGATATTTTGCGTAAAGTATACCATAACTGTCGGTATTTTGTCACCACCCCGCGGCACGATGTTTTTTGCCGCATTTACCCCCTTGTTATAGGCCCGCCGCACGGTAACGTTGCTGTTCTTCAAGCGGCGGCAGCACCGCCTGCATGGCCGCTGTGACTTGCTGTTGCAGTGTGGCGGCAGCGGCGCGGCGCGGGCCCTGCTGCGGGTACACCGGCGGCAAAATGGCCAGCTGCAACAGCGGCTTTTTGCCGGTAAAGCGCCGCCAGCCGGTGCGCGGGCACGGCACCAGCACACAGGGCAGCACCGGGGCGCCACTATCTACCGCATAGTAAAAGGCCCCACGCGCAAACGGGCGCAGGGTGCTGCAATAGGGCACCAGAACCCCTTCGGGGTAAATTTGCACCAGCGCCCCCTGCTTTAAAAGGCTGCGGATCGTGCGGGTCAAATGCACGCCGGCGGCGGCCGTTTCGGGCAGCGGCAGCCCGCCCAGCAGCCGCACCAGGCGGCCCGCGAGAGGCAGCTCTAAATTGGCTTTTAAGCTTAAAAAATACATCTTGCGCGAAAACAGGGCGCAGGCAAGGCGCACACAGTCCAGCGGGTGCACATGGTTGCACACCGTTACAGCGCCGCCGGGCAGCCCTTTTAAATGTTCTTTGCCGCACACCCGCCAGCCCCAAAGGGCAAACAGCGGGCGAAACACCAGCAGCACCAGCCAGCGCAGCACTGTGTGCAACCAGGGTGCCGCCCCACGCAAACGATACACGTAATCGGCATCCACCGTTACTTTACCGGGTTTTTGCGGGGCAAGTTTTTCAATATGGGTGTGAAACGGGTGCACCCGCCGCCGGGCCGTTTCATCCATGTTCACCTGCATACCACGGCCCCCCGTTGTTGTTCGTCAATGGCAAGCTGAAACATCTGTTCTGCCTGCGCCACACAGGCATCCAGCCCATAGGCTTTGCCCGCCTGTGCATAACGCAGGCCCATTGCCTGCCGCTCGGCCGGGCGTGCCAGCCAGTAATCAATGCGCCCGGCCAGCGCCGCCGCGCTGCCCGCGGGGAACAGGCTGTACGGGGTAAGTGCAAACTGCGGGGTGGCCGACAGTGGCGAATTTGCAATCACCGGCACCACCCCGGTTGAAAACGCCTCGATGCACGAGATGGCCTCGATCTCGGCATCGGACGCATGTACATATAAGTCGGTCATCGACAAAATTTGCTGTAACTCCTGCTGGGTATAAAACCCGATGATGGGCGGGTGCGGCAGCTTTTCGCCCTGGCGGCGCAGCGCCGCCTCTTTGGGCCCCTGCCCTGCCAGCACCAGCTGTGTTTCGCCGCTGTACCGGCTGCGTGCCACCGCGTCGATCAGCACATCCTGCCGCTTTTCGGCCGAAAGGCGGCCAATCATCAGCAGTACCTTGCGCCCTGCAAACTGCGGTGTTTTTTCACTGCGGCGGTAGCAGAACGACGGATCCACCCCGTTGGAGATGACATGCAGCTGTGCGGTGTACCCGCGCTGGCGCAACTGTGCGGCAATAAATTCGCTGGGGCAATGCAGGTGCGAAAAGCGGTTGTAAAAATGCCCCCGCAACTCGCGGTACAGCAGCTCGTTTGCCAAGCGCCGCCTGCCAAGGCCAATACTGTAAGTGATGTTTTCGGGCTGCACGTGAAATGCCGCCGTGTGCGGCACGCCAAGTTCTTCGGCAATGCGCAGGCCCGCGCGTGAAAGCGCAAACGGCATTAAAAAATGTACGACGTCCGCCCAGGCAATGGCCTGCCGCAGCAGGGCTTTATCCGGCTTTGCAAGCTGCATGCCCTGGCTGCGGATCAGCTTTGCCGCAGGTGCGGGGAACCACAGCGCGGGCATGACATACCGCCCTTCGCCCGGCGCGCCCACCGCTGCCACCCGCACCTCGTTGCCACGCCGCTGCAACGCCTGCGCAAACCGCTGTGCGCTGACCGTTGTGCCATTATTGGCCGTGTCAAACTGGTCCATTACCAATAAAATTTTCATGTGATTGCACACCCCTGTGCCCTACCGGGCCGCTTTTGCCGCCCGGCCCGCGGGCGGCAGCCTTATTATACCACATATTCCCATCTTGTTGTCTAACCAGTTTTGTCTTTTTGTCCTTCGCCCCCGGGGGTTGCGGCGGCGGGGTAGGCAGGGTATAATAGGCCCAACAAACGATAGACAGGGGATGTTCAGTGTGGACGAGCTGCTTGCCGCGCGGGCGGAGATCAACGAGGTGGATACCGAGATGGCAGCGCTGTTTGAGCGGCGTATGGCCGCCGTGGAAAAAGTGCTGGACTATAAGCGCGCCCACGGCCTGCCCGTGCTGGACGCCGGGCGTGAAGCCGAGGTGTTGCGCAAGGGTGCCCTGCGGGTGCACGACGCCGCGCTGCGCGGCTATTACACCCAGCTTTTGCAAAAAATGATGGAGCTTTCGCGCGACTACCAAACCAGCCGCCTTGCCGATTTTTGCGTGGGCTACCCGGGGGTAGAGGGCTCGTTTTCACATATTGCCGAGCAGCGCATTTTTGGCGATGCCCCCGCCCGTGCCTATGTGACGTTTGAAGAGGTGTTTGCCGCCGTGCAACGCGGCGAGGTGACGGCGGGTGTCGTGCCGTTTGAAAATTCGTACACCGGCGAAGTGGGCGAAGTGCTGGATCTGCTTTGGAAGTATGACAACTGCCAAGTGGTGGACAGCTACGACCTTGATATCCGCCAAAACCTGCTGGGGGTGCCCGGTGCTGAACTGGGGCAAATTAAACAAGTTTATTCACACCATCAGGCCATCAGCCAGTGCCAGGCCTACCTCACCGGCAAGGGGTACGAGCTGGTGCCCTACGCCAACACGGCGCTGGCCGCAAAGTATGTCAGCGAGTGCGGCGATAAAACCAAAGCCGCCATTGCCAGTGCCGATACCGCCGCGCTGTACGGGCTGTCTATTTTGGCACGCGACATCAACACCAGCGCGCAAAACGTCACCCGGTTCATCGTGATCTCGCGCCTGCCGCGGCGCAGCGGCGGCAACCGCTTTGGGCTGGTGTTCACCGTGCGCCACGATGCCGGCGCCCTGGCACAGGCGATGCAGATCATCGGCAGCCGCAATTTCAACCTTGAAAGCATCCGCTCGCGCTCGATGAAAGAGCTGCCCTGGCAGTATTTCTTTTATGTGGAGGTGGTGGGCGACAGTGAAACGCCAGAGGCGCACCAAATGCTGGAGCAACTGGCGGCAGCCTGCCGGCAGCTGCGGCTGATTGGCAGCTGGGCGCGGCGTGAGGAATGACGTAGCACCACCGCAAGGCACTTTACAAAAACTTTTCGTTGACAAATAGCGCTGGTTCTTCTATACTGTTACCAATCTCAACACAAATGGAGATTCTTTATTATGAACCGTCTCAACACCACAGCAGCATACTTTTATTTTAGCTTTGCTTATTTTTATGGCAAGGCTAATCTGTGCTGCGCAAAACCGGTTTGATACGGCGGTAATGGTAAAATTATTCGCTTAAACTCAAATGTCGGCGGCCTGCACAGCAGGCCGTCGATTTTTTTGTTTGTTGGCACAAAAAGGGGGCTTTACTTTGGAAACACTGCACATGGCGCTGGGCGCTGAAAGCTACGACATTTTGTTGCAGCGCGGCCTGCTGGCGCAGGCGGGCACTCTGCTAAACCTGGGCCGCAAGGTGCTTGTCGTCACCGACAGCGGGGTGCCCGCGCAGTACGCCGCACAGCTTGCCGCACAGTGCGCACAGCCGGTACTCGTCACCGTGCAGCAGGGCGAGGGCGCAAAAAGCTTTGACGGGTTGCAAACGCTGCTGGGCGCTATGCTGGCTGCCGGGTTTCACCGCGGCGACTGCGTGGTGGCCGTGGGCGGCGGCGTGGTGGGCGACCTTGCGGGGTTTGCCGCCGCCACTTATATGCGCGGTGTTGATTTTTACAACATCCCCACCACCTCACTCTCACAGGTGGATTCGTCGATCGGCGGCAAGACGGCCATCAACTTTAACGGGGTAAAAAACATTGTCGGCACCTTTTACCAGCCGCGCCGGGTACTGGTAGACCCCGACCTGCTGGCCACACTGCCCCCCCGCCAGCTGGCCGCCGGGTTTGCCGAAGCAATTAAAGCCGGTATGATCGCCGACGAAGCGCTGCTGGCTCTGTTTGAAGAGGGCAATGCCGAAGCCCGGCTGGAAGAAGTGCTGCTGCGGGCCCTGCGGGTAAAAAAGGACGTCGTGGAGCAGGACGAAAAAGAAGCGGGCCTGCGTCGCATTTTAAATTTTGGCCACACGCTGGGCCATGGCATTGAAAGCGTGTACGGCCTTGGCGGGTTGCTGCACGGCGAATGTGTGGCACTGGGCATGCTGCCGATGTGTAAAACCCCCGCACTGCGGCAGCGGCTAACTTCTGTTTTGGCCCGGTACCACCTGCCCACCCACGCGGCGTTTAACCCTGATTTGGTATTTGCCGCCGTGTGCCACGACAAAAAGGGCGCGGGCAGCAAGACGGCGATTGTGGAAGTGGAAACCGCGGGCCATGCGCTAATGCGCACGGTGGACAACGAAGCCCTGCACCAGCTACTGGTGCGGGAGGCAAAGGAGGGCATTGGCGCATGAAAAGCAGTTTTGGCAACAATTTGACCGTCAGCCTGTTTGGCGAATCTCACGGGGCCGCCATTGGCATTGTGCTGGACGGCCTTGCCCCCGGCATCCCGCTGGACCTCGCGCTGATCCGCCGCCGCCTTGTGCTGCGTCAGGGCGCTGCCAGCCTTTCCACCGCGCGGCGCGAGCCGGACGATTTTGAGATTGTCAGCGGTTTTTTTGACGGGCACACCACCGGCACCCCGCTGACCATTTTGATTCGCAACACCGACACCCACAGCAAAGACTACGGCGAGCTGAAAGACAAAATGCGCCCCAGCCACGCCGATTACACCGCACAGTGTAAATACCACGGCTTTCAAGATTACCGCGGTGGCGGGCATTTTTCGGGCCGCATCACCGCCCCCGTTGTCGCGGCGGGCGCCATCTGCCTGCAAATACTGGCGCGGCACGGCGTGACGGTTGGCACCCACATCGCGCGGTGCGCGGGCATCACCGACGCGGCGCTGCCGGCGGAAGAACCCGCGCTGACTGCGGCGTTGCGCGGGCTGAACGACAGCGATTTTGCCGTGCTGGACAAAACTTCGGGCGATGCGATGAAGTTGCAGATCGAGCGGGCAAAAGAGCAGTTCGACTCGGTGGGCGGCGTGCTGGAGACCGCGGTGACCGGCCTTGCCCCCGGCCTGGGCGAGCCGTGGTTCTGGTCGGTAGAAAGCGAGCTTGCGCACCTGCTGTTCAGCGTGCCCGCGGTAAAAGGGGTGGAATTTGGCGGCGGCTTTGCCCTTGCCGATGCGCGCGGCAGCGCCGCAAACGACGCGTTTTGCTACGATGACGCGGGCCGGGTGGTAACCAAAACCAACCACAGCGGCGGCGCACAGGGCGGTATCACCAACGGCATGCCGCTTGTGATCCGCACCGCCATCAAACCCACCGCCTCGATTTATCTGCCGCAGGACACCGTAGACCTTGCCACCGGGCAAAACACCACCCTTGCCATTAAGGGCCGGCACGACCCCGCCATTGTGCACCGGGCACGGGCCGTCGTGGACAGCGTGGTGGCGCTGGGCCTTGTAGACCTTGCCGCGGGGCGGTTTGGCACCGACTGGATGGCGGGCGAAACCGCACAGGAAAAGGAGATTTGACGATGGACACGCAGCGCTGCGGCCTTGTGGGCCGCCACCTTGGGCATAGCTTTTCAAAATTCATTCATGGGCAGCTGGCTTCGTACCCGTACGACCTGATTGAACTGGAGCCGGAAACCCTTGCCCCGTTTTTTGAACAGCGGCAGTTTCGCGGTGTCAATGTCACGATACCTTATAAAGAGGCGGTGTTGCCGCTGCTGGACAAAATTGACCCGCGGGCCGCTGCCATTGGCGCGGTGAATACCGTGGTCAACGAAAACGGCAAACTGAAAGGCTATAACACCGATTACGACGGGCTGGACCACCTGTTATACAACAACCGCATTTTTCTTTCCGGCCGCATTGTGATGATTTTAGGCACCGGTGGCACCAGCAAAACCTGCACTGCGCTGGCAAAGGCGCGCGGCGCGCGCGAAATACTGCATGTCAGCCGCAGCGGCAAAGACGGCACGCTGACTTACCGCGAAGCGGCGATGCGGCGCGACGTGCAGGTGCTGATCAACACCACCCCGTGCGGCATGTACCCGCAAAACGACGACATGCCGCTGGACCCGGCGCTGTTTCCCCAGTTGCAGGCGGTGGCCGACGTGGTGTATAACCCGCTGCAAACCGCACTGGTGCAGCGCGCGGCCGAGCTGGGGCTGCCCGCCACGGGCGGGCTTGCCATGCTGGTGGCACAGGCCAAAGCCGCGGCCGAACTGTTTTGCGGCCACCCGCTGCCAGAGGAGCAGATTGACACCATCACTGCCGCGCTGCGGGCCGAGCGCTCGAACTGTGTGCTGATTGCGATGCCGGGGGCGGGCAAAACCACCGTGGGCGGCAAAGCCGCCACGCTGCTGGGCAAAACCTTTGTGGACGCGGACGATGAAATTATCAAAGAGACCGGCAAAACCCCGGCCGAGCTGATCACCACCCGGGGCGAAGCGGCGTTTCGCGACATTGAAAGCCGTGTCATCGCCGAACTGTCAAAGCGCGGGGGCATGGTGATTGCCACCGGCGGCGGGGCGGTCACCCGCTCAGAGAACATGCGGCGGCTGCGGCAAAACGGTGTCGTGCTGTTTGTTGACCGCGACTTATCGCTGCTGGCAACCTCCGGCCGGCCGCTCTCGTCTGATTTTGAATTGCTGCGCCGGCGCTACCTAGAGCGCTACCCGCTGTACAACCAGTACTGTGATGCCAAGCTGGACAATGACAAAACCATTGACACCGCTGCCGAGCGGGTAAAGGAGGCTTTTGATGCGTATTTTGGTCATTAACGGCCCAAACCTCAACTTTTTGGGCATTCGCGAGCCGGGTATTTACGGCAGTGACAGCTATGCCGACCTGCTGGCACTGGTACAGCAAACCGGCGAAGAAGAGGGCGTGGAGGTATTGACCTATCAGTCGAACCACGAAGGCGCGCTGGTAGACAAAATACAAGAGGCCTATGGCACGGTGGACGGCCTTGTGCTGAACCCCGGCGCTTATACCCACACCAGCATTGCCCTGCTGGACGCGCTGAAAGCCGTGGGGCTGCCCGCGGTGGAGGTGCATATCTCTGATGTGCCCGCGCGGGAGGCCTTTCGCCAAGTTTCGTATATCCGGCCCGCCTGCATTGCCACCATTACCGGCGAGGGCATTGCCGGGTACGCAAACGCCATTCGCCTGTTAAAACAACACCTCATCGCCGCCGCGGCGCAATAACAGCAGAAACGGAGTAAAAACCATGATTATTACGATGAAAAAGCTCGCCCCGCAAGAGGAGATCGACCGCATGGTCGAAAGCATTGAACTGAAAGGGTTGCAGGTCACGATGATCAGCGGCACCGACTACAACGTGTTTGGCGTTGTGGGGGACACGACGGTGCTGGACGCCGCCAAAATCAGCGCGTCGCCCTATGTGGACAATGTGCAGCGGGTGTCGGCCCCGTACAAGCTGGCGAACCGCGTGTTTCACCCCGCGGATACGGTGGTGGACGTGGGTGGTGTGCGCATCGGCGGCAGCGAGCCGGTCGTCGTGATGGGCGGCCCCTGCTCGATTGAAAACGAGGAGAACACACACGAGATGGCACGCCTTGTCAGCGAGGCGGGCGGGCGCATCTTCCGCGGCGGCGCGTACAAGCCCCGCACTTCGCCCTACGCGTTTCAGGGCCTTGGCACCGAGGGGCTGCGCTACATGGCGGCCGCAGGCAAGCAATATGGTCTGCCCATCGTCAGCGAGCTGATGAGTGCCGACAAGCTGGACGAGTTTATTGAATACGTCGATTTGATTCAAATCGGCGCGCGCAACATGCAGAACTTTAGCCTGCTGAAAGAGCTTGGCCGCACAAAAAAGCCCATCTTGCTCAAGCGCGGGCTTGCCAACACCATTGAAGAATGGCTGATGAGCGCCGAATACATCATGGCCGCCGGCAACGAAAACGTCATTTTGTGCGAGCGCGGCATCCGCACCTTTGAAACCTACACCCGCAACACGCTGGACCTCAGCGTCGTGCCCATCATCAAGCAGCGCAGCCACCTGCCCATCGTCATTGACCCCAGCCACGCCACCGGCGACCGCAAGCTGGTCGAGTCGATGTCGCTGGCCGCCATTGCCGCCGGGGCCGACGGGCTGATCATCGAGACCCATTGCGACCCGCCGCACGCGCTGTCGGACGGCGCGCAGTGCCTGTACCCCAGCCAGTTCGCCTTTTTGATTGAAAAAGGCCGTGCCATCGCCCAGGTGATCGGGCGCGGGCTGTAATGCGCGTCACCATCACCCCCGGCACCGCGCGGGGCACCGTGCAGGTACCCACCTCTAAAAGCATTGCGCACCGCGCACTGCTGGCCGCCGCGCTGGCAAACGGCAGCAGCACCCTTGCCGGGGTGACCCCCTCGCAGGACATTGACGCCACCTGCCGTGCCGCCGCCGCGCTGGGGGCGGCAGTCACAAAGCTGCCGGGCGGGCAGTTGCAAGTTGCGGGCACCGGCGTACTGGCAGCGCCAACGGACCCGGTAGACTGCGGCGAATCCGGCTCTACCCTGCGGTTTGTGCTGCCGCTGTTTGCGCTGACCGGCAGCGAAGTGACCCTTACCGGGCGCGGGCGGCTGCCCCAGCGCCCGCAGGGGGTGTACCAGGACCTTTTTGCGGCAAACGGTCTGCCGTTTGAAACCGGCCCCGCCGGGGTGCGCTTTCGCGGGCCGCTGCCCGCCGGGCAGTACCAAATCCCCGGCTGGGTCAGCTCGCAGTTTATCACCGGGCTGCTGTTCGCGCTGCCCCTTGCCGCCGGGGATTCCACCTTACAAATCGTGCCGCCGCTCGAATCCCGCCCGTACCTTGATTTGACGTTAGAGGTGCTGCACCGCTTTGGCATTAAGGCCGGCTGGCAGGGCCCGCTGGCCCTTGCCATCCCCGGCGGGCAGCAATACCGGCCGGTGCCGGGCTTTACGGTAGAGGCCGATTGGTCGCAGGCCGCCTTTTTTGCGGTGCTGGGGGCACTGGCCGGCAGCGTGTGCTGCACCGGCCTTGCCACAAACTCGCTGCAAGGCGACCGGGTAATTGCCGGCTTCCTCTCGCAGATGGGCGCTGCCGCCACCCCAAACGCCGGGGCACTTTGCTGGCAAAAAACAGCGCTCGCCCCCTTACAGGCCGACCTTGCCGACTGCCCGGACCTTGGCCCCATTTTAATGGCCGCCTGCTGTTTTGCGGCGGGCACATCGCGCATCACAAACGCCGGGCGGCTGCGGCTGAAAGAGTCTGACCGCATTGCCGCCATGCAAACAGAGCTTGCAAAGCTGGGCCTCACCGTGCAGTGCGAGGGCGACACCTTAACCATCCCCGGCAATGCAAACGGGCGCTGCACCGCCCCCGGTGTGCCGCTGCAATGCTGGGGTGACCACCGCATTGCCATGGCGCTGGCCGTGGCGGCTACCCGTGCCAGCGGCCCGGTGACGCTGCTGGGGGCCGAAGCGGTAGAAAAATCGTACCCGCACTTTTTTGTTGACCTGCAACAAACCGGAATAAAGGTGGAGATGGAGCAATGAAACCAGAGGATACCCGATTTATGATCGTCGGCCTTGGGCTGATTGGCGGCAGCTACGCGCGGGGCCTGACTAAAAAAGGCTTTTGCGTCAACGCCATCGACACGAGCGCCGACAGCATACGCTATGCGCTGGACGAGAAAATCATCTGCCGCGGGGCCACTGTGCCCGATGCGGCACTGCTGGCCGAAGCCGATATTGTCATTTTAGCGCTGTACCCCACCACGATGATCGACTGGGTGCGCGAGCACCAGCACCTGTTTCGCCCCGGCACCTTGCTCACCGATGTGTCGGGTGTCAAATGCCACGTGCTGGACACGATACAGGGCTTTTTGCGCGACGACCTTGAGCTGATCGGCAGCCACCCGATGGCCGGGCGCGAGGTTTATGGCGTGCAAAACAGCGACGAGCGCATTTTTGCCCCCGCCAACTTTATTGTTACCCCCACCGCCAAAAATACCCCCGCGGGCATTGCCGCGGCGCATGAGATTGGCAAGCTGCTGAATTTCCACACGGTGGTCGAGCTGGACCCACGCACCCACGACGAGATGATCGCCTTTGTCTCGCAGCTCACCCACGCCATTGCCGTCAGCCTGATGACCTGCAATGACGACCAAAACCTGCAAAATTACACCGGGGACTCGTTTCGCGACCTCACCCGCATCGCGCGCATCAACGAGACAATGTGGAGCGAATTGTTTTTGCTCAACCGCGGGCCGCTGATCGAGCAGATCGACAGCTTTACGGCCGAGCTGCTGAAAATGCGGGGCTTTTTGCAGCAGGGCGACCGCGCCGCGCTGGAGGAAATGTTCCGCCATTCCACAAAGCGCCGGGCGCTGTTTGACCGCCCCGCAGTGCCAAAATAAAATTGATAAAAATTTCACACTTCGCCTTGTATTCCGCTGGCGCTTTCGCTATAATGAATTTGTAACTCGACCCCAAAGACATTCTGCGGGGGAGAGCGGTACCGGCAGCACACGACCTGACGCGCCGGGGCTTTTGGCCCGGGTGGAAAGGCGGAGTGAAAATCACGATAGTATCAAAGGCCTTTTGGGCCTTTGTTTGCGAACGATTTTCCGCGCCTTCGGGTGCGGTTTTTTTATTGCCCGCGCCCATGGGTGCTGCACATCAGCCGAAAGGGGGAAGTTTTCTGGAAAGTCGTCTTTCTGTCATCACTATTTTGGTCGAGGACCGCGCGTCCTCCGCCAAGATTAACGACCTGCTGCACGAGTGCGGTGAATACATCGTTGGCCGCATGGGCCTACCCTACAAAGAGCGTGGGCTGTCGGTCATCTGCGTTGTGATCGACGCGCCCGGCGATGTCACCAGCGCCCTCTCCGGCAAGCTGGGCATGCTGCCCGGCGTCACCGCAAAAACGGTGACTTCCAAAGCGCCGGTGCTGCCCAAAGGCTAGCGGCCCGGCAACACGACCTATTTTAATGGAAGAAGGAGAACCCCATGAAAAAACTACTTGCTCTTGTTCTGTCACTGGCCCTTGCGGCCTCGGCCCTTGCCGGCTGCGGCACCGCCGCCAGCTCCTCCGCTGCTGCCTCTGTGCCCGCTTCTTCTGCGGCGGTATCGTCCTCTGCCCCCGCCGCGTCGTCGGTGCCGGCCAGCCCCATTGATATGCGCATTGCCGGGCTGAAAGGCCCCACCTCGATGGGCATGGTAAAGCTGATGCAGGACGCCGAGGACGGCACTGCCAAAAACAACTATACCTTTACGATTGCCGGTTCGGCTGATGAGATCACCCCGAAGCTGACCCAGGGCGAGCTGGACATTGCCGCCGTGCCCGCCAACCTTGCCGCCGTGCTGTACAACAACACCAAGGGCGCCGTGCAGCTGCTGGCCGTCAACACGCTGGGCGTGATTTATATTGTGGAAAAAGGCGACAGCGTGCAGTCGCTGGCCGATTTGAAAGGCAAAACCATTTACGCCACCGGCAAGGGCTCTACGCCGGAATACGCGCTGAAATACATTTTAAGCAAAAACGGTATTGACCCCGACAAAGACGTGACCATTGAGTGGAAAACCGAGCCCACCGAAGTGGTGCAGACCTTAGCGCAGGCCGACGGCGCAATTGCCATGCTGCCGCAGCCGTATGTCACTGTGGCACAGGGCCAGGTGGAGGGGCTGCGCGTTGCGGTGGATTTGAACCAGGCCTGGAACGACCTTGACAACGGCAGCCTGTTTTTGACCGGCGTACTGGTGGTGCGCACCGAGTTTGCCAAAGAGCACCCGGAGCAGATCGACGCATTTTTAAAAGAGTATGAGGCTTCGACCGAGTGGGTGAACGCCAATGTGGCCGACGCCGCACAGCTGGTGGAAAAATACGACATCGTAAAAGCCGCCGTGGCCGAAAAGGCCATCCCCGCCTGCAACATCACCTACCTTGCCGGGCAGCAGATGAAAGACGCGACCACCGGTTACCTGCAAGTGCTGTTTGACCAAAACCCGAAGTCGGTCGGCGGCCAGTTGCCGGATGACGGCTTCTATTATGGCGCCTAAGTTTACAAAGTGGCACAGGCTCGCAGCGGTGGGCCTGGCCCTTTGCGCCTGGCAGCTGGCGGCTGTTTTGCTGGCAAGCCCGCTACTGCTGGTCACCCCGGTACAGGTGGCGCTGCGCCTTGGCCAGCTATTGGGCGAAGGTGATTTTTACGCCTCGGTCGGCTTTTCGCTCGTGCGCATCATCGCCGGGTTTTTGCTGGGGCTTGCAGCCGGCAGCTTGTTGGCGGTGCTGGCCAGCCGCTGGCCACTGGCCGAGGTGCTGCTGTGGCCGTATATCACCGCCATCAAAACCACCCCGGTCGCCTCGTTTATTATTTTGTGCCTCATCTGGCTGGATTCTGCCAACCTCTCTATTTTTATTGCCTTTTTGATGGTGGTGCCCATTGTCTACACCAACATGCTGGAGGGCATTCGTGAGACCGACCCAAAGCTGCTGCAAATGGCGCGGGTGTTTGGCGTGCGCCCGCTGCGCCGGTTGCTGTACATCTACCTGCCGCAGCTGCGCCCTTACCTGCTTACTGCCGCCAGCGTTTCGCTGGGCCTGTCGTGGAAGGCGGGCATCGCGGCCGAGGTCATCGGCATCCCGGAGGGGTCAATCGGCGAGCGGCTGTACGAAGCGAAGGTGTACCTCAGCTCGGCCGACCTGTTTGCCTGGACGGTGGTCATTATCGCCATCAGTATTTTATTTGAAAAACTGTTTTTATTGCTTTTGCAGCGCGGTTATGCCCGCCTGCAACGGCGCTAAAGCTGCCGAAAGGGGGGCTGCGCGTGCAAGACATCGTGCTGGACCGTATTTGCAAAAGCTTTGATAGCGCCCCGGTGCTGCAAAATATCAGCGCCGTGCTGCCCGCCGGGCAGATCACCTGCCTGATGGGCCCCTCCGGCTGCGGCAAAACCACACTGCTGAATATTCTGCTGGGCCTGTTGCCCGCCGACAGCGGCACCATTACCGGCCTGCCGCGGCGGCTTTCCGCCGTGTTTCAAGAGGACCGGCTGCTGGAAGAATTTTCGGCCACGCTGAACGCGGGCTTTGCAAACCCCAAATTGCCGCGCGCCGTGGTGCGCGATCACCTGCAAGCAGTCGGCCTTGCCGATGCTGCCGACAGCCCGGCAGGCACCCTTTCGGGCGGCATGAAACGCCGGGTGGCCATTGTGCGCGCCGTGCTGGCAACTGCCGATTTTTTGTTGCTGGACGAGCCCTTTAAAGGGCTGGACGATGACACCCGGCGGCTGGTGATGGAGTATTTAATGGCTAAGACCCGCGGCAAAACCCTGCTGGTGGTCACCCACAGCGTACGCGAAGCCGCTACTCTTGGGGGCACGCTGCTGCGCCTTGCCCCCATTGCCCCCACAGGAGAATAATATGAACCACTATACAAAAAACGAACTGTTGGAACTGCTGACGATGCCCGCCGATGCATTTGCCGCTGACATTACCCCCGCCGCAAAGCAGGTGCACATTGCCCAAAACGGCAACCGGCTGACGGCGACCGCCATGCTGGGCTATACGAACATCTGCAAAAACCAGTGCCTTTACTGCGGCATGCGCGCGGCGAATTCCACGCTGCCCCGCTACCGGCTTACCCCCGACCAGATTACGGCCCTTGCAGATGCCGCTTACAAAAGCGGGCTGCGGCGCATTTTTTTGATTGCGGGCGAAGACCCGAAGTACGGCTTTGACCGGCTGGTGCAAACGGTGGCGGCACTGAAAGCAAAGGGCTTTTACATCAGCCTTGCCTGCGGCGAATTTGACCTTGCCGAGTTTCGCGCGCTGCACGACGCCGGGGCCGACGAATATGTGCTGAAGTTTGAAATGTCCGACCGGGACGACTTTAACCGGCTGAACCCCAGCACCGACTACGACCGCAGGCTGCAAGGCTGCGCGCTGGTAAAACAGGCCGGCATGCAGCTGGCATCCGGCAATATTGTGGATTACCCCGGTGCAACGCCAGAAAAAATTGCCGATGACATTTTGCTGATGCGCGAACTGGAAATCAGCTGGGCACCGGTAATTTCGTACCTGCCCACCCAAAACACTCCGCTTGCCGCCGAGGGCGGGCCCGGCAGCCGCGATTTGCTGCGGCGCGAAATTTCGATTTTGCGGCTGATGATGCCAAAGGTGAACATCAGCGCCCAGCAACCCGGCGACGATTTGACGCAGGGCCTTGGCGGCGAGCAGGGCAACCTTGCGGCCCTTGCCGCCGGCGGCAACTTTTTGTTTGCCGACCTGCTGCCCGCCGCAAAGGCCGAAGCGTTTCATGTGGTGGACCACCGTGCGGTGCAGGGCCTTGCCCACATTGAAAAAATGGCCCGCCTTGCCGGCATGGCTCTCGCCTTTTAACTTATCACCCCCGCCGCCGGTGCGGCATGCCCTTTTTTGCGCTTTTGCGCACCAGACAACACAAAGGCCCCGCCGTTTGCCGGCGGGGCCTTTGTGCTTTATTTTTGTGGTTACAGGTCACACCCGCACAATGTAGTCCTCTTTGCGGGGTTTTGCTTTGGGGGTCTCGGCGGCATAGCCTAAAATGCAGTGGGCAACCCCGGCGTAATTCTGCGGGATGCCCCACTTTTCCATCAGTGCCTTGCCCGCTTCGCTTTCAAATACCGGGCGGGCGCGGTGGATCCAGCAAGAGCCCAGCCCTACAGCGTGTGCGGCCAGCATCAGGTTTGCCATTACCAGCGTGCCGTCCTCTAGCCAGGTGGGTCTGGTGGTGTCGACAAACACCACGACCACGGTAGGCGCACCGTAAAACGGGTCGCCCATGCCGCCCAGAATGCCGGCGTTCAGCTTTGAGAGTAGCGCGAGAGTTTCTTTGTCCTGCACCACGACCATTTTGGGCGACTGACTGCCCCTCCCAATGGGGGCAAACGTGCCCGCCTGCAAAACTGCCTCTAGTGCTTCGTCACTGATTTGCCGGGGTTCATAAGCGCGAATGCTGCGGCGCTCGCGTATACATTTTAATACTTCGGAATCCATGGTGAATTGCCTCACTTTCTGTTTACAGCTTGTTTTTTATTATACCACGGCCCCGCGGCGCGGGCAATTTGGCCCGCACAAAAAACAGGGCTTGACAAAGTATAGTATTTCAGTATAATATTTGTATATTATAATATACAAATATAGTCTAGTTTATTGTGTCTCTGCCCTGTGCAGAAAGAAAGGGAACCTCACCCATGAAAAAACTTGTACCGCTGCTACTCGCGGCCGTACTGCTGCTGGCCGCCTGTGCCCCCGCCGCAGGGTCTGCCGCTGCCAGCGTATCCGCCACAGCTTCAAGCTCTGCTGGCAGCAGCAGCGCCGCCACTTACCAGACGATTACCCCGGAAGAGGCACAGCAGATGCTGCAAGACCAGCCGGACGCCATTTTGCTGGATGTGCGCACGCAGGAAGAATACGACACCCAGCACATTGAGGGCGCGACGCTGCTGACCGACAGCGAAATTGCCGAGCGCGCCACCGACGTGCTGCCAAACAAAGATGCTGTCATACTGGTTTACTGCCGCAGCGGGCGGCGCAGCGCGGCTTCTTCGCAGCAACTGGCCGAGCTGGGGTACACCAACGTGTACGACTTTGGCGGCATCATCGACTGGCCTTACGGCGTCGTGACCGGCAGTAACTGAAAACAGAATCAACGAAACGAGTTTAAAAAAAGCAAGCGGTACCCGGCATCTGGCCGGGTATCGTTTACTTTTTTCTTTTTGTGTCACATTTTTATAAAAAGCGCAGAAACGGCAGGCGGATAAATTTATTTTTCTATTGAATTCCCACCATTTCCCTTTTATACTACTAACATCACTATGCGCCATGGGCTTGAGAGCAATGGTGTTTTTGGCAAAGCGTATTTTTATTTTGTTGAAAGAAGTGGGTGTGCAGATGGAAGAGCCGATCGTGGTCAAGCAAAGCACAAAAGGCACATTGCTGTTCAGCTTTGGGGCGTTGGTGCTGGCGGTTTTATCCCTGTTTTTGATACTGGTGGATGTCCGCACTTTTTCAAACGGTCCTCGTGTTTTTCAAAATGGAACAGTCTATGTTATTGTAAAAGTAGTCGCAATCATCGGCGTTGTATTTTTTGGGTACGCGTTTTTCTATCTCATCAAAAGGGCAAAACAGGGCAAAGCCATTCTGGTCGTGGATGAAAAGGGTGTCACCGACAACAGCTCGTCCGTCTCGTTGGGTTTATCCCGTGGGGCGACATCGATGAAGTGCGGGTCGATGCCGTGTTTGGGAATAACTGCATCGAGTTACTGCTGAACAATGAAAACGACTACATTGCCAAACTGTCCGGGTTAAAAAAACAGGCGATCTTCGCGAATAAAAAAATGGGCTACCCCGCCGTTTGCATCACGCTGAATTCGACCGGCGTGGACCCGCGCGCGCTGCTGCCGGGCATTCAAAAAAATTTGCAGCGGCAAAAACAAAGGCATAAACACCACTTTGTACTGTGCTGCCACTTTTTTAAACCTCTGTTTTATTTGCGGGGCAATAAAAAAGTGCGGATGCTTTTTTGCTGCCCATTTTACCTTGTATTTAACGCGCCATGTGCAGCTACGCACGGCGCGTTTTTTAGTTTTTTGTTTGTTCGCTATGCGCGCGTTTTTTGTTTTTGTTATTTGGGACGTTAAAAAACACAGCAGGCATAGCTTTGGCCATGCCTGCTGTGAAAACGTAACTTACTGTATCAAAAACACCCGCCTTTGGCGGGCTATTTTTCTGTTCCGTAAAATCCGTGCTGTCAATCTGCCAGTTTTGCCTTGCGCAGGGCCACCAAAATGGCGGGCACCAAAATCAGCTGCAACACAATGCCCGGCAGCGCAGTCACAAATGCCGCGGTCAAAAAGCCCGCAAGGCTGTACCCTTTGCCCAGCACCCCGTACAAAATGGTGTTGGCAATGCCCATGACAACGCGCCCGCCCAGCATGGCACCTATCAGCGAGACAAACACCTTTTTGCCGGTGCGCTGGTACAGCACACCCGCCAGTAAGCCATAGGTCGCAATTTCAAAAATCATCGAGACCCCAACCGGGTACAGCGGTGGCATGCCGGTCAGCAGGCTGGACAGCAGCGGCACCAATGCGCCGCAGGCAAGGCCCCACGGGCCGCCCGCCAAAAAGCCGCACAGCAGCACCGGCAAATGCATGGGTGCCAGCACCGACCCGGCGTTGACCCCTGCGGGCAGCGGGATGACATGGACGATCTGCGGCAATAGCAGGCCCAGCGCAATGCAGGCTGCCGTGTAGATGAGTTTACGGGTATTCGTATTTTGGTTTTGCATGATACAATCTCCTTCACAAAAGGCCACGCTTCTGCGCGGGTGATCGTCTTCCTGGCGATTGTATCGGTGAATATTCGGTTCGTGCCCCGCCGCCCGCGCACGGTGGCCGGCGGCGGGCCAGATTAAAACAACGTGGTGGTGTCCACCACTGCGCCGCAATGTGCGGGCACATCGCAGCCGGTGAAATACCGCTCTTCAAGGGGGATCCACTCCCCCTCAAACCGCTGCAACATCTGCCGCCCGCTGCGCTGCAAAATGCGCGCGCGCTGGCGCTGCGGCGTGTGGGTCAAAAAAACCGACCCGCCATAATACCCGCGCAGCGCCGGGTGCATGCTGTAACAGCCCTCGGCCACTGCAAACGGCGCAGCTTTTACCGTAACGGGGTCTTTCAGTGCAAACACACTGCAATCAAACGGGCGAAACACGGCGTCGTGCCCGGTGGTAAACGGCTTTAAAATTTCGGCCTCAAACCGCTCGTAATGCACATTACCGCCCGGCTGGGCAAACCGCTGCTCGGTGCGCAGCTCGGCCGGTAAAAAGAAATCGTCCAAGTGAAACACCGGGCAGCCGTACACTGCGGCCATGGCTTTCGCCAGCGTACTTTTGCCGCTGGCACAGCGCCCGTCAATGGCAAACACGCCGCCTGCCTGTGCCACCTGCTCTGCCTGCACAAACGCGGGCAGCAGTGCGGCATCCGATTCGCGCAGCAACCGGTAATGCGGGGCATAAGCGCTGCGGTAGACGTCGCTGTGGCTGGGCACGGGGCAGCCCGCCGCACGATACTCGCCTACTGCGCCGGCAAGCTTTTTGGGGTCAATGGGCAACTTGTTTTGCTCTGCCAACTGGCAAAGCAAAACAAGCTTTTGCGCAAAACGGGCATCACTGCCCTGCACCAGTTTTGCCGCAGCGGCAAACAGGCGCGCCACCGCTGGCACCGCCCCGTGTGGCAGTGTGTCAAGGTACAGCCTGCACAGCCCGTTGCCAATGGGCTCGGTGTGCAATTCCCCCTGCGGGGCAGGCGCCGTGGCAAAAGCTTCCTGCTCTTGCAAAATACCGTGCTGCGCCTGTTGCAGGTCCGCTACAAGGTGGCCGCCGCCGAACTCGTTTTGGTAGACAAGCTTGATATAATCCGCCGCCTCCATGTCCGGGTAACGGGCCGCGTGTTCGGTCAGAACCTGTTCCAGTTCCTGCATGACGAACCCTCCTTTTTGCCGCAAATCTTTGCCGGCAGTTCCCCTGCCCGGCAAACGCGCGGCGCTGTTATTGTAGCAAATAAAGGCACACTTTTCAACTGCCGCCCCGTTGCCGGTTTGCCCGCCGTGCGGTACAATAAACACAAAGTGAGGTGTTGCTTTATGAAACAACCGGCCATTGCAAAAGAGGTCTACCTTGCCCCCGGTGCCGCCGTGGTGGGCGACGTGACACTGGGTGCGGGCGCCAGCGTGTGGTATAGCGCCGTGGTGCGCGCTGACAGTGCGCCCATTACCATCGGCCCCGCCACCAACATACAAGATGGCTGTGTGCTGCATGTAGACCCCGGCCACCCGCTGGTACTGGGGGCCGGGGTTTCGGTGGGCCACGGGGCCATTTTACACGGCTGCGAAATAGGGGCAAATACCGTAGTCGGCATGGGCGCCATTGTGCTGAACGGCTGCAAGGTGGGTGAAAATTGCCTCATAGGGGCCGGGGCACTGCTGACCGAGGGCACGGTGATACCCGCCGGGTGGCTGGCCTTTGGCAGCCCGGCAAAGCCGGTGCGCCCCCTGCGGGCACAGGAAATTGAAGCAAACCGGCAAAACGCGCTGCACTACCTTGCCCTTGGGCGCGAGACGACGGTTTAAAACCTCATTACTGCCCCAGCCACGGCAAAATGGCGCGGTAGGCTTCTATTAACGCGGGCAGCGGCACCGCGCAGTTGGCGGGGCTGGGGCTTGGCAGGCAGGTGGCGACAAGCCCTGTTTTTTCTGCAAGGTACTTTTTGTATAATTGTTCTGATTTTTTACCTGTGGTAAACACCGCCTTGAGCGGGGCCAGTGCAAACAATGGGGCAAGGTCGTTTGGCTGCGGGTTGCGAATACTGCCGTCGGCGGCGCCGTCTATTTCGCAGCTGGCCAGCACGTCCCACAGTGCCACATGGTGGCGCAGCGCAAGTGCCCGCCGCCCGCTGGGGGTCCCGGGGTCCTGTTCGCTTAGCACCTGTGCCAGCACCGGCCAAAACCGGTTGCGCGGGTGCGCATAGTAAAACTGCCCCTTGCGGGAGGCAGGCGAGGGCATCGTGCCCAAAATCAGCACCCGGCACTGCGCGTCGATGAGCGGCGGCAGCGGGTGCACAACAAGTTCAGCCAAACAGGTCTCCCCCTTTTACATCTGGGTAAAAACAGCATAACACAAAACAAAGCGCGGGGTGCCCCCGCGCTTTGCTGTACCGTTAACGGTTTATTCTGCCGGTTCTTCGTTTGACGGTTCACAGCGGCTGCCGTCATCGTCATCCGCGTCTGCGTAATCCTCGCTGAACAGCATCTGCTCATATTCATCCAGTTCTTTTTCCCGCCGTGCAAGGTAAAAATAGGCGGCTGCAAGCGCGCCCGCAATGGCGGATAAAAATACAAGCAGAGCGACCATAGTAGATTTTTTCATGGTGATCTCTCCTTTCTTTTTCTGTCGGGCTTTTTTCAGGTTTTTTTTCAAGCTTTTGCCAAAGGCGGCACTGGCCCCTGCGGCCACGGGCAACAGCTGCGCGCCCTGACGCAGTAACTCATTGCCTTTTTGAACGGCTTTGTTCATCATTGCCCATCTCCTCCCTTGATTTGGTATCATTATAATATGAACTGCACGCTTTTACAAGCGTTTTCCCTTTGGGGCCCTTATCCGGCACGGTTTTCCGGGCGGGCAAGCGCGCTTATTTTTCAATAAATACCTCGCGCTGCTCTTTGCGGCGCAGCGGCGCGGGCACAAAACGGCGGTGCAGCAAAGCCATGCCGCCATTGGCCGCAAGTACCAGCAGGCAGGCGGGCACGGCACCCGCCAGCACCCGCTGTGCATCGCCCGCATAAATGCCGTTCAGGATCAACGCCCCAAGGCCGCCGCCGTGCAGCGTGGCAAGGGTGGTGGTGCCCACTGCGGTAATGACTGCGCGGCGCACCCCCGGCAAAATTTGCGGCGAAGCCAGCGGCAGCAACACCCGGCACAGCACCTGCCACCCGGTCATACCCATGCCAAGCGCGGCGTCAATGGGCGCGCGGCCAATGCGGCGCAGCCCTTTTTCGGTGCCAAAAATCACCGGCAGTACGGTGTACAAAAACGCCAGCAGCAGCGACGTTGTAAAATTTTGAAGCCCCAATGCCATAAACAGCCCCAGCACCGCAAAGGCGGGCAGTGTTTGCAATAGGTTGACAAGGCCGATCAGCGGCGGGGTGAGGGCGTGGTATTTGTAGCTTGCAAAGCCCAGCGGCAGGCCCACGGCCAGCGACAAAAACACTGTGAGCAGCACCAGCAAAACCTGCTGTGCCAGCGCGGGCCAAAACCCGACAGAAGTCAAAAACGAAAACAGGTTCACAGGCCCTCCACCTCCTCTAAATTGATCGACTGCTGGCTGAGGATGGTGACAATACTGGAGTTTGTAATCAGCCCCAGCAGGCGGTTTTCTTCGACCACCGGGATGTTGTTCACCCGGTAACGCCGTATTTTCGCAAGCAGCTGGGGCACCGTCTCATCCGGCCGCACCGTCACCCGGGCTTCGCGCATCACGCTTTTGATCGCCTCTTCTTTGTTGTCGCAGCGGTGCACGTGCTCGGCGCGCACAATCCCCAAAAAGTAACCGTCCTCATCCACAACTAACAGCGAATCCACCTTGGCAAGACGCATTTTTTCCATGCCTTTCAGCATCGGCACTTCGGGGTGGGTGGTGGCAGGGCGGGTCAGCATAATGTCCCGCGCGCAAATTTCCTCGGGGTTCGTAAAAATGCGGTTGCGGCCCACAAACTCGCGCACAAACCCGTCATGCGGGTTTGTTAAGATCTCTTCGGGCTTGTCGTATTGCAGCACACGGCCTTTTTCCATAATGCAAAGGCGGTCGGCAATTTTAATTGCCTCTTCGATCTGGCTGGTGATAAACACGACGGTTTTGCGGAGCAGTGCCTGCATCGTCACAAATTCGTCTTGCATGCGGCTGCGCTCACCGGGCTCCAGCGCGGCAAACGGGTCATCCATCAGTAGCACCGCGGGGTCGGCAACAAAGGCGCGGGCAATGCACACGCGCTGTTTTTCCACCGCCGAAAGCTGGTAGGGGTAACTGTCGAAAAAGTCCCCTTTTGGCAGGCTGAACTGCTCTGCCAGTTGTGCAAGCCGCCGCTCAATGGCCGGGGCATCCCAGTGGGCCAGCTGTGCGGGCAGCGCCAAATTTTCGCGTACTGTCAAGTGCTCAAATAAACCGGTGTGCTGGGTGACATACCCCAACCCCTGCCGCAAGGCAAGCACCGGCCGGCTTGCCACGTCTCTGCCGTCCACCAGTACCTGCCCCTTTGTTGGGGCAATCAGCCGGTTGATCATTTTTAGCGTTGTGGTTTTACCGCAACCGGACGGCCCGGCCAGTACGACCAGCTCCCCCGTGGGGATCACAAGGTCGATATCGGTCAACACCGTTTTTCTGCCCACTGACTTTGACACATGTTCAAACTGGATCAAGCGCCGCGCTCTCCTTTGGGGCGGCAGCCGGTACGCGCGCTTCGCGACACGCCGTTCTGCCTGCCCGGTGTTGCATTTTTGCCGTTATGGCTCTGTTATTATTGTAACATAGCCACTGGTAACTTTAAACCCGGCCCTGCCAAAAATCACGTAATTGCCCCATAATTTAAAAATTGTTCACTTTTTGTGCCAGAGAACCCCATTTTCTGTTATAATAAAGAGTAAGGTTGGACGTGGACCGAAAAACAGTGTATACTTATAAAGTTCGTTTGCCTGTTTTGCCTCTTTGCAAGGCGGGCCCCACTCTGTAGAGAAAAGGAACCCTTTCATGACATTTAAAGAACTTGGGCTTACCCCTGCGCTTTTGCGCGCAGTGAGCGAGCTGGACTATGTAACCCCCTCGCCTATTCAGGAAGAAGCTGTACCCCCGCTGCTGGAGGGGCGCGACCTGATTGGCTGCGCGCAGACGGGCACCGGCAAAACGGCAGCATTTGCACTGCCTCTATTGCAACAGATGCAAAACACCCCGGCCCGCGGCGTATTTAAGGGCAAACGGCGGCCCATCCGCGCGCTGATCCTGACCCCCACGCGTGAGCTTGCGCTGCAAATTAAAGAGAGCTTTGACGACTACGGCAAATACCTGCCGATGAAAAACACCGTTGTTTTCGGTGGTGTGGGCCAAAACCCGCAGGTACAGGCGCTGCGGGCGGGCGTTGATGTGCTGGTGGCCACCCCGGGTCGCCTGTGCGACCTGATTGGGCAGGGACATATTGACCTGTCCGGTGTTGAATTTTTTGTGCTGGACGAAGCCGACCGCATGTTGGACATGGGCTTTATCCACGATGTGCGCCGCATTTTAGGCTACCTGCCGGACAAAGAGGCACGGCAGACCTTGCTGTTTTCGGCCACAATGCCAAACGAGATCGAAAGCCTTGCCCGCCAGTTGCTGCGCGACCCGGTGCGGGTGGCGGTGACGCCGGTGTCCTCCACGGTCGATACGATCGAGCAGACCCTTTACAAGGTGGACAAAAACAACAAGCCCAAATTGCTGCGCGAAGTGCTGCGCGACGAGGCATTGTCCTCGGTGCTGGTATTTACCCGCACAAAGCACGGCGCCGACCGTGTGGTGCACGACCTTGAGCGCGCGGGCGTGCGCGCCATGGCCATTCATGGCAACAAAAGCCAGACTGCCCGCCAAAGTGCACTGGAAAGCTTTAAAACCGGTGAAATTCGGGTGTTGGTCGCCACCGATATTGCCGCCCGCGGGCTGGACATCAACGACCTTACCTGTGTCGTCAACTATGACCTGCCCAACATCCCCGAAACCTACGTGCACCGCATCGGCCGCACCGGCCGCGCCGGGCGGGACGGCATTGCCATTAGCTTTTGCATGTACGAAGAGCTGCCCTACCTTGCCGACATTCAAAAGCTGACGAAAAAGGTGATCCCCGAAATTACCGAGCACCCCTACCCGATGGAGGTGTTTGAAAACGCACCGAAACCCCAGCGCACCCCGCGGCCGCAACAGGCCGGTGGCAATAGCGGTAGGTCTGGCCGTAGCAACCAGCCGCGCAGCCGCGAAAAGCCCGCCGCCCCCGCCCAGCCGCGCCGGCAAAAAAACGCTGCCCCGCAGCAGCAAAAGCCCAAAAACCCGAAAAAGAAAGCGCAAAGCTACCCCCAAAAGGGCGGGCAGCCCGCGCAGCCAGCAGCCGGGGCCGTGCACAATAAGCAGCGGGCCGTGCCGCCTGAAATCAAGGCTACGCGCGCCGCGTCGCAAAACCGGGACCCGCAGGCACCGACAACGCGCAAAAGCGCACAGCTGGATGAAAGCCTGCTGCACCGCCGCCCGCGCCGCAGCACCCACAAGTAAATTTTTACAGCCAAAACATTGCCCCGCCCCCGGTAACCGGGGGCGGGGCAATGCCTGTTTTTACCGTTGTCTTGCCGCAGGCAGCGCTGCTTACCAGTTGTTGATGGCGTGCTCTGCAAAGGCAAACAGCTCGCGAATTTCCAGCTTTGTGCCGTCGTCCAGCACTGCAAACCCGTCAAACCGGCCAAACACCTGATGGCACTCGTTGTCGATGAACAGCAGCTTTGTTTTGGTGGTGCGGTCCCAGCTGGGGGTCATGGTCAGCGAAAGGCGGCCCTCGTCGTCGTCTAAATGCCACGGCTGCATATAATCGGCCTCGTGCCGAATACTCACCCTGCCCAGCTTGTGGGCCTGTTTGTGCCAAAACAGCGTGTTTTCAGTTGCGGTTTCGGTGTTGCCAAACCCGCAGCCAAGGTTAAACCCAAACACCTCGCCGCCCACAAGGCCGGTACCGTTCGACCAAAACCACTCGTTGTGGAACGGCCAGACCCCACGGCCCCAGTCCAGCAGGCCAAAGCTGTCGCCCGGGTCAAACACATAGGTCTTGTCGCCCACCTTTACCTGCCCCGCGGCACGCATGCAGTTGATTTTTTGGTTATAGTAAAACCGGGTGGGGCTTTCGTCAAACGGCACGTTGAGCGCAATGGAACAAGGGTTTTCGCGCGTCAAGGTCAGCTCGGTCTCAAACCCCTCGTGCCGGCAGCGCAGCACCGTGGTGTCGCCGCGCGTCTCGTACTGCATGAACATGCCGCCTTTATCGTAGGTCAGCGTATGGCTTGCCTCGGCATCGGCAGGCATGTGCAGGCTGCCAAACGGCAATGCCAGCATCTTGTCAAAGTTTGCGATCCACTCGCCCTGTTCAAAGTCAAAAAACATGATGCCCACCTGCCCGGCATAGCTGGCGTGCCCCAGCGTAAATTGCAGGCATTTGTGGCGGTCGGACACCTGATAAAAATCCCATTCTTTGATGCGAAATGCATTTGCGCGAATTGACGCACGGTCGTATTGCAGCATACTGCGGGTCGAATAGCCGGCCACCGGGCGGCCGGCTTCATCCAGCACCGGGCCGGGGGATGTAAACTCTTTCTGCTTCACTTTTGCCTCACCTCACCCCACTATTGTACCGTTTTGCGCGCCGCCCACACAAGCGGCAGAGCGCACAAGAAAGCGCCCCTTTTTTTGGCAGCCGCGCGGGCGCCAAACAAGCAGCAGCCCCGCCACGCGGTTTGCACGTGGCAGGGCTGCTGCTTGTTTGCTATTTTGGGGCAGGGCCTGTTTTACCGTGCTTCGCGTTCGTACACAAAGCGGCCGTTCACCATGGTGGCGTCCACCTTCGCTTCGCGCAATCTTTCACCCGGCAGGGTAAAAATATCCTCGCTCAGCACCACAAGGTCGGCATACTGGCCGGGGCGGATGCGGCCCTTGACCTCTTCTTCAAAGCTGGCATACGCGCTTTGGGCGGTATACGCATCCACCGCGTCGTAAATGTCCAGCTTTTCTGACGGCACAAACCCGCCTGCGGGCTGCCCGCTTAAGTTGCAGCGGTTGACGGCGCAGTACAGGTTGTCGATGGGGTCAAGGTCCTCCACTGGGGCATCGGTGCCAAAGCTCATATGCAGCCCCATGCGCTGCATGGTGCCAAACGCATAGCTGGTGGCGGCAAGCGCACTGCCCACCCGCTGCTCGACCACCGAAATATCATAGTGCAAAAAGATGGGCTGCACATACGCCAGTGTGTCGTTGTCTGCAAACCGCTGCACCAGTGCGCGGTCGGTGATCTGGCAATGTACAATGCCGTGGCGCAACGGGTTGGTGCCGTCGCATACAAGCTCGTAGCTGTTCAGCACCCGCTCAATGGCACCGTCGCCAATGGCGTGGATGGCGATTTGAACGCCGTTTGCCGATGCCAGCTGTACCATTTCGTTCAGCTCTTCGGGGGTCATCGTGGCAATGCCGCTGGTCGTGGGGTCGTCGTGGTAGGGCGCACGCAGTAAAGCCGTGCGCGCCCCAAGGCTGCCGTCCACAAACATTTTCAGCGGGCCAATGCGGTTAAATTCATCGCCCACGCCGGTTTTGTGCCCGGCGGCAATAAACTGCCGCAGCCCCGCGGGCTGCTGGAAATTGCACTGGTGGTAGACCCGCAGCGTGGGGTCTTTTTGCACGGCTTCGTACGCCGCCAGCATCTGCTGCCAGTTGTCGGCGGTCAAATCCATCGTCTGCACCGACGTCACCCCGTGGGCGGCGGCATGGCGCATGGCAAGGCGCAACGTGTCGGCAAGCGTCTCCCTGGTGGTTGCGGGCTTTAGCCGCAACAACAGCCCGCAGGCATTCTCGCGGAATACGCCGGTCAACTGCCCGTTTTCGTCAAAGTCAAACGCCCCGCCGGCGGGCGGGGTGCTGCCGTTTGTCACCCCGGCAAGCGCAATGGCGCGGGTGTTGGCCGTGAGGATGTGCCCGCAGGCGCGCTCTAAAATAATCGCGATCTCGCCCGACACTTCGTCAAGGTCTTGCCTAGTCAGCAGGCGGTTTGTACCAGTAAAATAATCCTGGTTCCAGCCGGTGCCGTGCAGCACGCTGCCGGATTGCAGGCCATGTGCCGCAATAAACGCGCGGGCACGCCGCTGCACCTCTGCAATGCTGTCTGCGCCGTGCAGGTCCACCGACTGCAAGTTTTCACCCAACAGGTACAGGTGCTGGTGCGAATCATTAAAGCCGGGCACGACCGTGCGCCCGCCAGCGTCGTACCGCCGGGCATTTGGCGCTGCCTGTGCCGCCAGCGCCTCGGTGGTGCCCACGGCGGCAATGCGGCCATCCCGCGTCAAAACTGCCTGTGCAAACACCCCACGTTCCACATACACCTTCGCGTTATAAATCAGCACTTCCATGCTTTATTCTTCCTCCTCTTTTTGGGCAAGGTATTTTTCGCGGCTCTTTTTAAAGCCAAATTCGTAAACGACCAGCCCAATGATCGGCACTAAAAAGCCCCACAGCGATGTGATAGGGTCCTCCACAAAGGTATTGATGACAAGGCCCACCATCACAAGGCAAACCAGAATGATCAGCACCGGGTACCCCCACACTTTATAGGGGCGCTCGAGCGTCGGGTACTTTTTGCGCAGCAAAATAACCGAATAGAACGTAAGCCCGTTGAACAGAATACCGCAGATGGCCACAAGGCTGGTCAGCTGGCCAAGGTCACGCGACAAGACCAGCAAGATGGACACCGCCGCCGACACGACCAGTGCATTAACCGGCGTTTTGTAAGTGGGGTGCAGTTTTGCCATGCCCTTAAAAAACGCACCGTCGCGCGCCATGGCGTAGTAGCTGCGGGGGAACACCATAATGCAGCCGTTGAGCGAGTTGAAGATGGCAAGGATCATGGCCGAGCCGACAATGATCTGCCCGGTGCTGCCAAACAGCGTTTTGGCTGCCGCGGTGCCAAGGTAGTAGTCTCCGCCATTGATCATGGCCGTGATGGTGTCGTAGGGCAGCACGCGGTAAATGGCGTAGTTGAACAGCACGTACAACACCGCCACGCCGGTGATGGAAATAATAATGGCCAGCGGCAGGTTTTTCTTGGGTTTTTTAATTTCTTCGGCAATGGTGTTGAGGTTGGTCCAGCCCTCGTACGCCCACATGGTGGCAATGACGCCAAAGGCAACCATGCCCAGAATTTTGCCGATGCTGGGCGATGAAGCGGGCATCAAAGACAAATTCGGGGTCTCTTTGCCAAACAGCAGGCCGGCGATTAAAATCGCGAAAATGGGCAGCATTTTCAGCACCATAAACACGTTTTGCACCATGCTGCCCAGCTTGACGCCGTACACATTGACGACCGTCAGCAGTACGATCATCACAACAGCCACGATTTTTTGTGAGAAGCCCGGCATCGGCATCAGGCTGGAAAGTGCCGCCGAAAACGCCACGGCAAGCGCCGCGTTAGAGCCGGACGAGCCCAGCACAAAGTTCGTGAACCCGCTTAAAAAGGCCACCCGCTCGCCATAGGCTTCGCGCAGATACACGTAGCTGCCGCCCGCTTTTGGCATCATAGCCCCCAGCTCGGCAAAGCAGATGCCGCTCATCAGGGTAATCAGCCCGCCAACCAGCCAGACCAGTAGCGCAAGGCCAAGGCTCATGCCGCTGCGCACCAGCACATATGAGCCGATGTAAAAAATGCCGGAGCCGACCATGATACCCGCCAGCACCGAAATGCCGCCGAACAGCCCCACCTCGCGGCGCAGTTCGGTTTTTTCGGTCGCCAGCTGGGCGACGTTTTGGGTAGTTTGTGTCTCGTTCATATTGTTCCCCTTTCACATTTGCTGCCGCGGTACCATCAAAGAGTACACACCCCGGGTGCCGCTGCATTTTTGGCACAAAAAAAGTTGCATCTTCCATCGATGCAACTTTGATCTGCCCGTGTGGGGACCTTGTTCACCGATAGCGCCTCTGCCTTATTGGCAGGAGTCATGGAAATCTTCTTCCCATGCCCAACGCAGCACCGTACCCGGTGCCCCGTTTCGGCAGTTAGGCCTTTCACCGGTTTCGTTGGGTGTCCCCTTCGCCGGTTACTCTTCCGCACTGCGCCTCTATCAACTTTTTTTGTAGTCTCACTATACCATACCCACCACCCGCTGTCCAGCATTTTTTACTTTTGCTGTGACAAAATGGCACGCGGTACCAAACGTTGCCGCACAAAAACGCACCGGGCATGTTGTTGCCCGGTGCGTTTTGTAACAAACTCTGTTAAATTCAGCCGGTGATGATGCTTTTGCCGGTCATCTCCTGCGGCTGTGCAAGGCCCATCAGCTTCAGCATGGTGGGGGCCAAATCGGCCAGGCGGCCACCGTCGCGCAGCACTGCGCCCGGCACGCCGTAAACCAGCAGCGGCACGGGGTTTGTGGTGTGTGCGGTAAACGGGCTGCCATCGGCTTCGTACATTTTATCGGCATTGCCGTGGTCGGCGGTCAGCAGCATTGCGCCGCCCACCTTGGCCAGCGCCGTTACAATGCGGCCCACACAGGTGTCCACGGCCTCAACCGCTTTCACCGCGGCGTCAAACACGCCGGTGTGGCCCACCATGTCGCAGTTGGCAAAGTTTAAAATAATGACGTCGTACTTTTCGCTCTCAATGCGGTGCACCATTTCATCGCAGACTTCGTATGCGCTCATTTCGGGCTGCAAATCGTAGGTCGCGACCTTCGGGCTTTTGACCAGCGCGCGGTCCTCGTTTTTATAGGGCTCTTCTTTGCCGCCGTTGAAAAAGAAGGTCACATGCGCGTATTTTTCGGTCTCGGCAATGCGCAGCTGCGTTTTGCCAAGGTCCGAAATATACTCGCCAAACGTGTTTTTCAGGCTTTGCGGGTGAAAAGCGACCTGCACGTTGGGCATCGTGACATCGTACTGCGTAAAGCAGACGAAATGCAGCGGGAAAAACCCATTTTTGCGTACAAAGCCGTCAAACGCCGGGTCGACCAATGTGCGGGTGATCTCCCGCGCACGGTCGGGGCGGAAGTTGAAAAACACGACGCTGTCGCCCGCTTTGATGGGCGCTGCGCCCGCAATGACGGTGGGCAACACGAACTCATCGGTCACCTGCGCGTCATAGCTCGCCTGCATGGCCGCGGAGGCGCTCTCGCCCTGTTCACCCTCACCCAGTACCATCGCACCGTAAGCCTTCTCTACGCGGTCCCAGCGGTTGTCACGGTCCATCGCGTAATAGCGGCCCATCACGCTGGCAATCTTGCCAATGCCCAGCTCGGCCATTTTGGCTTCCAGCTGTTGCACGTAGTTTTTACCAGAGCTGGGCGGCACGTCGCGCCCATCCATAAAGCAGTGCACGTAAACGTCTTTTACACCGCTGCGCTTCGCCATTTCCAGCAGGCCGTACAAGTGCTCGATATGGCTGTGCACGCCACCGTCAGAAAGCAGGCCCATCAAATGCAGCGCATGGCCCTGTGCGGCGTTTTGCATGGCACCGGCCAGTGCTTCGTTGTCAAAAAAATCGCCGTCCGCAATACTTTTGGTAATGCGGGTCAGCTCTTGGTACACCACGCGGCCCGCACCGATATTGGTGTGGCCCACTTCGCTGTTGCCCATCTGCCCGTCGGGCAGGCCGACATCCATGCCGGAAGCGCCGATCAGCGTGTGAGGGCACTCGGCAAACAATTTGTCGAGGTTCGGCTTTTTGGCCGCGGCAATCGCGTTGCCGGTAGCCTGTGGGTTATAGCCGAAACCATCCATAATGCAAAGAACCAGGGGTTTCATATTGTTCTCCTTCGCTTATCGGGGTTTTAGGCGGCCGTGCCGCCCCGCGCGCCGCAGCTTACTTGCTGGCCGCTTTGACGATTGCCGCAAAGTCGGGGGCTTTCAGCGAAGCGCCGCCGATCAGGCCGCCGTCGACATCCGGCATCGCCAGCAGTTCGTCGGCATTTTTGGCGTTCATGCTGCCGCCGTACTGGATGGTGAACGCTTCGGCGTCTGCCTTGCTGTACAGCGAAGCGACAACACCACGGATGGTCTTGCAAACTTCCTGCGCCTGCTCGGCAGTGGCGGTGAGGCCGGTGCCGATGGCCCAGATGGGCTCGTAAGCGATGATGACGTTTTTCAGCTGCTCAGCCGAAACGCCGCCCAGCGCAATTTTCGTCTGCATGGCAACCAGCTCGCTGGTGACGCCCTGCTGGCGCTGCTCTAAGCTTTCGCCCACGCACAGGATGACTTTCAGCCCTGCGGCCAGTGCGGCAGTCAGGCGCTTATTCACGGTCACGTCGGTCTCGCCAAAGTACTGGCGGCGCTCGCTGTGGCCAATGACGACATATTTGACACCCAGCTCGGTGAGCATATCCGCCGAGATTTCGCCGGTGAACGCACCGGATTTTTCAAAGTGGACGTTTTGTGCGCCCACACCAATGTTGCTGCCCGCAGTCTTGGAGACCGCGAGGGGCAGGTCGGTATACGGCACGCAGATGACGACATCGCAATCTGCGCCCGAAACCTCAGGGATTAGCTCGGAAATCAGGGTCGCTGCCTCACCCGCTGTTTTGTTCATCTTCCAGTTACCGGCAATCACTGCCTTGCGTTTTGCTTTATTCATGTTGGAGTTCTCCTTTGCTGTTGATTCGTTGCTGCCCTGCGGGGGCCCCGCAGGGCAATTTTAAAAAATGCGGCAGCCACAGCCGCCGCATTTGTTCTGGTTAGTTATCTGCGATGCAGGCGATGCCGGGCAGCACTTTGCCCTCAAGGTACTCAAGGGACGCGCCGCCACCGGTGGAGATGTGGCTCATCTTGTCGGCATAGCCCAGCTGCATCACAGCTGCCGCAGAGTCGCCGCCGCCAATAATGGTGGTAGCATCGGTGTCAGCCAGTGCCTTTGCAACGGCTTTGGTGCCCGCAGCCAGTACCGGGTTCTCAAACACGCCCATCGGGCCGTTCCACACCACGGTCTTTGCAGTTTTCACTGCGTTTGCAAACACTTCGCAGGTTTTGGGGCCAATGTCAAGGCCCATGTTGTGCGCGGGGATCTTGTCGGCATCCACATACGACACCGCAATCTCAGCGTCAATGGGGTCGGGGAACGCATCCGCTACCGCAGTATCTACCGGCAGCAACAGGTTAACGCCCTTCTCTTCGGCCTTTTTCATCATGTCCTTGCAGTAATCGACCTTTTCAAGGTCGACGAGCGAACTGCCGACCTCGTAGCCCTTGGCCGCGAGGAAGGTGTACGCCATGCCGCCGCCGATGATCAGGGTATCCACCTTGCTCAGCAGGTTGTCGATGACGTTCAGCTTATCGGCCACCTTGGCACCGCCCAGAATAGCGACAAACGGGCGCACCGGGCTGTTGACGGCATTGCCCAAAAACTCGATCTCCTTGCCCATCAGGTAGCCCACCGCAGTGGTTTTGATATAATCGGTCACGCCGGCAGTCGAGCAGTGGGCACGGTGCGCCGAGCCAAACGCGTCGTTGACATACACGTCGGCAAGGCTGGCCAGCTCTTCACTGAACGCGGGCTCGTTTTTGGTTTCTTCTTTGCGGAAGCGGGTATTTTGCAACAGCACCACGTCGCCGTCTTTCATTGCGGCAACCGCGGCCTTTGCATGCTCGCCCACAACGGTGTCGTCATCGGCAAACATGACCTGCTTGCCCAGCAGCTCTGCCAGGCGCACCGCACAGGGAGCGAGGCTGAACTTCGCCTCCGGGCCGTTTTTCGGCTTGCCCAAATGGCTGCAAAGGATGACCTTACCGCCGTCTGCAACCAGCTTTTTAATGGTCGGCAGGGCCGCGGCGATGCGGTTATCGTTGGTGATGACGCCGTCCTTCATCGGGACGTTAAAATCTACACGGACAAGAACGCGCTTGCCCTTTACGTCAATATCGTCAACTGTTTTCTTGCCAAGAGTGCTCATACGGCTTGTACTCCCTTTCTTGTTTCAAAACTTGATTAATTTAAAATTTTGGTTAGGTTAGTTTATTCCATACCCATACTATTATAATCAGAAACGCCCTCTGTTGCAAGCAAAAAGCACCAAAAGCCGCCAAAACCGTTAATTTTTTAACATTTTTAGCGGTGCCCGCCCCCGCTGGTCGCGTGCCCCGGCCCTGCGGGGCCGTTTGGGCATCAGGCATAGAACGGCAAAACAAACGGCCCGCACAAACCTGTGCGGGCCGCAGCGCCCCAGTGGCGCAGTTGTTTTAAGGGCAGTACTTAAAAATTGATCTCACGTTTCTGGTAGCTGGTGTGCAGCAGGTGATGTGCCTTTTCGCTGCCCGGTGCGCCCAGATACTCTTTGTACAGCTTGATGATCTCGGGGTTTTCGTGGCTCTTGCGGTACTGCTGGCCCGCGTCCTCGTTGTACAGCGCTTTGGCGCGCAGTGCCTTGAGGTCGGTAAAGTTGCGCACGCTGGCGGGCTGATAGGGCTGGCCGCCGCCGTTCACGCAGCCTCCGGGGCAAGCCATGAACTCAATGAAGTGGTAGCTTTTTTCGCCTTTTTCAATGCTGCGCAGCACCTGATGGGCGTTTTCCAGCCCACTGGCCACACAGACATTCACTTTCATGCCCGCCACATCATAAGTGGCTTCTTTGATGCCGGCCGTGCCGCGCACTTCGCTGAACTCCACCTTTTCCAGCGGCTTGCCGGTCAGGGTCTCCACCGCGGTGCGCAGGGCTGCTTCCATCACGCCGCCGGTCGCGCCAAAAATGGTGCCGGCGCCGGTGGATTCACCCATCAGCTCGTCAAATTTTTCCTCCGGCAGCTCGTTCCACTTGATGCCGGCGCGGTCGATCATACGGGCCAGCTCGCGCGTCGTTACCGAAATATCCACATCGGGCACGCCGTTTGCCGCCTGATCGTTGCGCTTGATCTCAAACTTTTTGGCGGTGCAGGGCATCACCGACACGCACACGATGTCTTTCGGGTCGATGCCGGCCTTTTCGGCGTAATAGCTTTTGACCGTCGCGCCAAACATCTGTTGCGGCGATTTGCAGCTGGACAGGTTGTCGATGAAGCCGGGGTGATAATACTCGCAGAACTTTACCCAGCCGGGGCTGCAGCTGGTGATCAGCGGCAGCTTGCCGCCGTTTTGCACCCGCTCGATGAACTCGTGGGCCTCCTCCATAATGGTCAAGTCGGCCGCAAAGTCGGTGTCGAACACCTTGTCAAAGCCCAAACGGCGCAGTGCTGCGACCATTTTGCCCTGTACGTTGGTGCCGATCTCTTCGCCAAAGCATTCGCCCAGCGTTGCGCGCACACTGGGTGCGGGCTGTACGACCACGTGCTTTGTGGGGTCAGCCAAGGCCGCCCACACCTGGTCGGTGTCGTCTTTTTCACGCAGCGCGCCGGTGGGGCAGGCCACGATGCACTGGCCGCAGTTGATGCAACTGGTCTGAACCAGTGACGCGTCAAATGTGGAGCCAATGTGGGTTTTAAAGCCGCGCTCGTTGGGGCCAATGACGCCAACATGCTGCAAGCTTTTGCACACGGCAACGCAGCGGCGGCACAGCACACATTTCGAGTTGTCGCGGATGAGGTGCGGGGCCATGTCGTCAATTTCCGACTCAGGCATCACACCGGCATACCGGTCCGACTTGTCCACGCCATAGCGCTGGCACAACTCTTGCAATTCGCAAGTGCCACTGCGCACACAGGCAAGGCAATCCTTGTTGTGGGTCGAAAGCAGCAGTTCCAGGTTGGTTTTGCGCGAAGAGAATACTTTCGGGGTGTTGGTGAAGATCTCCATGCCCTCGTTTACAGGGTACACGCAGGCCGTTACCAGGCTGCGCGCGCCTTTTACTTCTACAACACAAATGCGGCAGGCGCCAATCTCATTGATCTCTTTCAGGTAGCAAAGAGTGGGAATGTCGATGCCGACCTCATGGCAGGCCTCCAGGATGGTGGAACCGGCCTTGACGGTATAAGACTGGTTGTTGATCTTAATCGTTACTGTCTCCATGTTGCTCACTCCCTCTCTTAACCTTTTGAAATTGCGCCGAACTTGCATTTTTCCATGCAGGCGCCGCACTTGATGCATTTGCTCTGGTCAATGACATGCGGGTTTTTCACCGTACCGGTGATGGCACCGGCCGGGCACACGCGCGCACACAGGGTGCAGCCGCGGCACTTTACCGGGTCGATGGTGTATTGCAGCAGGCTCTTGCAGACACCGGCCGGACACTTTTTGTCCACGATGTGGGCAATGTACTCGTCGCGGAAATACCGGATGGTAGCCAGCACCGGGTTCGGCGCGGTCTGGCCAAGGCCGCACAGCGAGTTTGCCTTGATGAACTGGGCCAGCTCTTCAATGCGGTCAAGGTCTTCCATCTCGCCGCGGCCGTCGGTGATCTTCTCCAGCAGTTCCAGCAGGCGCTTGGTGCCCACACGGCACGGGGTGCACTTGCCGCAGGATTCATCCACGGTGAACTCCAGGAAGAACTTCGCAATATCCACCATGCAGGTGTCCTCGTCCATGACGATCAGGCCGCCGGAGCCCATCATGGTGCCGATGGCCAGCAGGTTGTCATAGTCGATGGGGGTGTCGATCAGCTCTGCGGGGATGCAGCCGCCGGACGGGCCGCCGGTCTGCGCCGCTTTGAACTTTTTGCCGTTCGGGATGCCGCCGCCAATCTCTTCGATGATCTCGCGCAGCGTCGTGCCCATCGGCACTTCAACAAGGCCGGTGTTGTGGATCTTGCCGCCCAGCGCAAACACCTTAGTGCCCTTGCTTTTTTCGGTGCCCATCGAGGCGAACCACGCGGCGCCGTTGAGGATAATGCGCGGCACGTTGGCGTAGGTTTCCACGTTGTTCAAAATAGTGGGGCTGGCAAACAGGCCCTTCACCGCCGGGAACGGCGGGCGGGGGCGCGGCTCGCCGCGCTTGCCCTCGATGGAGGTCATCAGCGCGGTTTCTTCGCCACAGACAAACGCACCGGCACCCAGCTTCAAATCGACATCAAAGCAGAAATCGGTGCCAAAAATATTGTTGCCCAAAAGGCCATACTCGCGTGCCTGGCCAATGGCCACTTTCAGCCGCTTGACGGCGATGGGGTATTCGGCACGCACATAAATGTAACCCTGCGTTGCGCCAATGGCATAAGCCGCAATGGCCATGGCCTCCAGCACGACATGGGGGTCGCCCTCCAGCACCGAGCGGTCCATAAAGGCACCGGGGTCACCTTCGTCGGCGTTGCAGCAGACGTACTTTTGCACGTTGCCGCGGTTGCCGGAGGCGAATTTCCATTTGAGGCCGGTGGGGAACCCGGCGCCGCCGCGCCCGCGAAGGCCGGAGTCGAGCATCGTTTGAATCACTTCGTCCGGGGTCATCTCGGTCAGGGCTTTGCCCAGCGCGCGGTAGCCGTCGAACGCGATATATTCGTCGATGTTTTCGGGGTTGATGACACCGCAGTTGCGCAGGGCAATGCGGTTCTGTTTTTTGTAGAACTGCGTTTCGGACAGCGAGCGGATCTCGCCGCCCTCTTTGACGGTCTCGTCATACAGCAGGCGGGTGACCGGGCGGCCCTTTAACAGGTGCTCGTGCACAATCTCGCCCACATCCTCCACATTGACGCGGCTGTAAAAGCTGCCCTCTGGGTACACGACCACGATGGGGCCCAGCGCGCACAGGCCGAAACAGCCGGTGTGGATGACCTTTACTTCGTTTTCAAGCCCTACGGTCGCAATCTCGCGCTCGAAGGCTTCCATGATCTTTGTGCTGCCGGAGGAAGTACAGCCGGTACCGCCGCAGACCATTACATGGCTTCTATACATCTGTCTTCCTCCCCTTATTTCTGGAATGCGCCGATGGTGTATTCGTCGACCGGTTTGCCGCCGACGAGATGCTCGCCGACCACACGGCCCACTTTTTCGGCTGTCATTTTTACATAGGTGACTTTTTCTTTGCCGGGCTGGTAAACCTCCACCACCGGCTCGTACTGGCAAATGCCAATGCAGCCGGTCTGGGTCACAGTGACGTTGCCAAGCTCACGCCGGGCCACTTCTTCGGTAAAGGCGTTCAGCACTGGGCGCGCGCCGGCGGCGATGCCGCAGGTGGCCATGCCGACCACAACGCGGATATTGCCTTCATCCGCCTCCCGCGTGTTGACGATGTTTTTCATTTTATCGCGGATCGCGGCAAGCTCTTCCAAGCTTTTCATAGTATTGTGCTCCTTTTCAGTAGATTTTCGGTATGCTCACGCAGGTACTGCCGCAAAAACATGGCTACCTGCACATTCGAGAGCGGCACCTCGCCCAGCTGCTCGCGCAGCTCGCGGGTATCCATGCAGAACGTCTGCCCGTCGGCCCACACATTGTAACTAAAGTCAAGCGCCGGGTTGCACTGGATCAGCCCCACAATGGTGCCGTCCATATCCCCCAGCGGTGCAAGGTCAATGTGCCCCAGCTGAAAATCGGCCACGACGCTGGTGCCTTTGCCCGGGGCCGACGTGATGTTCAGCGACCCCTGTGCGGCCTTTGCCGCCTGTGCAAAAAAAGGCAGGCCCAAGCCCACTTTACGGGTGGTGCGGGTGGTGTAAAACGGGTCCGTCACGCGCTGGCGCACCTCTTCGCTCATGCCCTTGCCGTTGTCGGCAATGGTCAGCACAAGGCGGCGGGCCGCCGTGTCGATACGCACCGAGATCTCAATGCGCGTAGCGCCGGCCGCAACGCTGTTTTGGGCGATGTCCAGCACATGCATCGAAAGCTCTTGCATGAGAACGCTCCTTTGTTTGGCAGGCCCCGCCTGTCACCGTGTTCAGTACTTTGCCAAAATCGAGTCGATCTCGTCGCCGGTCAGGCGGCCGTAAACGTCGTCGTTTACCGTCATGACCGGGGCAAGGCCGCACGCGCCAATGCAGCGGCAGGCATCCAGGCTGAACTTGCCGTCCGCCGTGCACTCGCCGCCCTTGATGCCGAGCTTTTCCTGCACCTTTTCATAAATCTTGCCGCTGCCTTTTACATAGCAGGCGGTGCCAAGGCAGACGGAAACTTTGTACTGCCCCTTTGGGTTTAAACTGAACTGCGAATAAAATGTTGCGATACCGTAAATCTCCTCCAGTGGAACATCCAGCTCTTTTGCCAGAATCCGCTGTACTTCGATGGGCAGATAGCCGTAGACCTCCTGCGCGTATTGCAGCGCAGGCATGGCAACTCCCGGCATGTCTTTGTGCTCGGACAGCCAGCCTCTCAGCTTCTGCTCCTGTTCCGGCGTACCCGTAAAGGGCACTGTTGTTACATGCGCCATACAAAAAGTCCTCCCTTTCTTGCATCTCGCTTGCGCGAAAATCCAGACATGGTAATTATATCAAAAAAAATGTTTCTATTCCATTGTTTTTTCATGTAATTCGTTACAACATTGTGAAAGTTTTATCGGAATTTTTGTACATTGCGTTCATTTCGCTTCTGATTTATAATAAATGTGGAAAAAAATTGTTTTTCCTACCAAATTGGTAAACCTTTTGCCCGCCGCCCAAAGGAGGCCCTTATGAAAATCAAAGACATTCTATCGATCCTTGACGCGCGCCTTTTGACCCCAAACGCAGACCTTACCCGTGATGTGCACACGGCCTGCGGCAGCGACATGATGAGTGACGTGCTGGCTTTTGTAAAAGACCAGTCGGTGCTGGTGACCGGGCTGAATAACCCGCAAGTCGTGCGCACTGCGGATATGATGGACATGATCTGCATCGTGTTTGTGCGCGGCAAAGAACCCGACGCGGGTATTTTGGCGCTGGCACAGGAGCGGGAAATTGCCGTGCTGTGCACCCGGCACACCATGTTTACAGCCTGCGGCCTGTTGTATGCGCACGGCCTGAGAGGCGGTGTAGGCAGCGATGGCGAGTGAAAGCGAGCCGATTTGCCTGCATTACGAGGTGCCGGGCAACGACTTTACCCGGGCGGGTGAAGCGAGTGCAGACCTGAAAGCCCGGCTGAAAGCGCTGGGGTTTCCCTCTGCCGCGGTGCGGCGGGCGGCCATTGCGCTGTATGAGGGCGAGATTAACCTTGCCATCCACGCGCACGGCGGGCACATCAATGTGTCGGTCACCCCGCAGCGCATCGACATGCTGTTGTGGGATGAGGGCCCCGGTATTGCGGACATTCCGCTTGCCATGAGCGAGGGGTATTCCACCGCGCCGGACGAAGTGCGCAGCCTGGGGTTTGGCGCGGGCATGGGGCTGCCAAACATGAAAAAGTATACCGATGAATTTGAGCTGGCCTCCACCGTGGGGGCCGGCACCCGCATTACAATGGCAGTGTACGTGAGCTAAGGCCGCCGGCCAGTGGTATCGGTGCGGGTTGGCGCGGCTGGTGGCCCCGGTGATGTTTGCCGGGGGCGTACCGGCCGCAAGGGATTTTTGCGGGGCCGGCGCCCCGCTTTGCAAAGGAGAGTTTGCCTGTGCGCGAGTTTTTTCATTCGGTCACGCTGGACCGTGATAAATGCAAGGGTTGTATCAACTGCATCAAGCGCTGCCCCACCGAAGCAATTCGGGTGCGGGACGGCAAAGCGGTCATCAACCCGGAACGCTGTATCGACTGCGGCGAATGCATCCGCATCTGCCCGCACCATGCAAAGTTGCCCATCGTCGACCCGCTGTCGGTAATCGACAATTTTGAGTACACCATTGCGCTGCCCGCGCCCAGCTTATACGCGCAGTTCAACAATTTAGAGGACACCGACGTCGTGCTCAGCGCGCTGTGCGACATTGGCTTTGACGAAGTATATGAGGTGGCGCGCGCCGCAGAGCTGGTCAGCGAGGCGACCCGGCGTTACCTCACCCGGCCCGACGTGCAAAAGCCGGTGATCAGCTCTGCCTGCCCGGCGGTGTCGCGGCTGATCCGGGTGCGTTTCCCCGAACTGGTGGACCATGTGCTGCCGTTTGTGGCACCCGTAGAGCTGGCAGCGCGCTTGGCCAAAGAGGAAGCCGTGCGGGTGACCGGCCTTGCGCCGGAGAAGATCGGTGCCATCTTCATCAGCCCCTGCCCTGCCAAAGTGACAGCCATGCGCATGCCGCTGGGCAGTGAAAAAAGCTGGATCGACGCGGTGGTCGCCATCAAGGACATCTACCCGCCGCTGCTGCACGCGATGAAAAAGACAAAGCCGCGCGCGCTGGCGGACAGCGGGCGCATCGGCATTGGGTGGGCGGAGTCTGGCGGCGAAGCAGCCGGGCTGATCTCGACCGAGCGCTACCTTGCGGCGGATGGCATTGAAAACGTGATCAAGGTGCTGGAGGACTTAGAGGACGAAAAGCTGGGCGAGCTAGAATTTGTAGAGCTTGCCGCCTGTGCAGGTGGCTGCGTGGGCGGGGTGCTGACGGTGGAAAACCCTTACATCGCGAAAGCCAAGCTGAAACGGCTGCGCCGCTATTTGCCGGTGAGCCGCAACCATTTGGGCGCTGCCCTGCCAAGCGAAGTGTTGTGGGACCAGCCGATGGAATACCAGCCCGTAATGGAGCTGGGTGCCGACGCGACCGAAAGCTTTGCCCGCTACACTGAAATGCAAAAACTGCTGGCCGCGCTGCCCGGGCTGGACTGCGGCAGCTGCGGCGCGCCCACCTGCCAGGCACTGGCCGAAGATATTGTAAAGGGTGAAGCAGACTTTGAGGATTGCGTGGTGCTGATGCGCGAGCGGATGGAAAACGTGCTGAAAGTATTAAAGATTGACAAACCCGGCTGGGGGCTGGCCCAAAAGGGTACCCCCGCCGGGCAGGAAGAAGAGGAGGACACCCCCCATGACGACTGAAGAGCTTTGTGCCCGGTGCGGCTTTGTACCGGCGTTTGACCTGCCTGCCCCCACCCGGCAGGTGACCGGCGGGTTTTGCGGCGACTTGCTGTCGTGGGCCATGGGCCGCGCAGGCGAAGGCAGTGCCTGGTGCACCGTGATGGGCAGCATCAACGCCGTGGCGGTGGCAAGCCTTGCAGAGACCGCCGTGCTGGTGCTGTGCCACAGTGCGGTGCTGATGCAGGACGCGAAAGAGCGTGCCTTGCAGCAAAGCATCAACGTGGTGCTGACCGACCTGCCGGAATTTGAGGCCGCCGCGGCGATTGCAAAACAGCTGGGCCTGTAAGCAGCGTCGCTGAAATTGCCGCGCGCCGTGTTATGAAAGGGGGGCATGCTTTGACACCGGTTTATGATTTACATCTGCACTCATGTCTGTCCCCCTGTGCCGAAAACGAAATGACCCCCGCGTCGATTGCGGGGTTTGCCAAATTGTGCGGGCTGCAGCTGATTGCTCTGACCGACCACAACTCGGCTGAAAATTTGCCCGCCATGGCCGCCGCCTGCCGGGCCTATGGGGTGGCACTGCTGCCGGGCATGGAGGTGAACACCGCAGAGGAAATTCACTTGCTGTGTTATTTTGCCACGGTAGAAGCGGCGCTTACCTTTTCGCACGCGCTGTACGACACGCTGCCGCCGGTTGAAAACAACGAGGGCGTGTTTGGCAACCAGCTGGTGGTAGATGCCGACGACACGGTGCTGCGCCGGGTGCCGAAGTTGCTGCTTTCTGCCTGCGGGTGGTCGCTGGAAGAAACCACCGCCCGTTGCCGGGCCCTAGGCGGCGTGCCGGTGCCCGCCCACGTGGACCGGGACAGCTATTCGGTGCTGTCGGTGCTGGGCCTGCTGCCGCCGGAACCCTCGTTTTGCGCGGTAGAGCTGCACGACCCCGCGCAGTTGCCCGGCCTTTTGCGCACCGGGCGGCTGCCGGGTGGGCTGGAAGTGCTTTGCAGCTCGGATGCGCACCGCCTTGCCGACGTGACCGAGCGGCCATTTCGGCTTTGCGAAACTTCGGTTTTACAACCGCTGCTGCATGCGGTATACTAAAGCGAACAGCGGCAAACCGGCATGGCTGCCCGGCACCTTGGCGGTATTGGTTTGCCCCACTATTTTACCGACAAGGGGTAGTTACCATGTCTTTCTTTTTTTTAAACCAGACCCTCGGCACCATGGGCTTTTTTGCACGGGGCATCGCCGGCATCGGTGTGCTGGTGTGGGCCTATTTTTACAGCAACAAGGCGCCGCAGATTAAAAAAGCGCTGCTTATTTTGGGTTGCGTATTTGGCACCCTGTTGCTGTTGCGGCTACTTTTCAGCCTATTGGGCATGTGGACCGGCTGGGCCCTTTACCCGTATTTTTCGGTGCCGCACCAGTATTACTGGGGCTAAAAGCCAACGATCAAAATTATAAAAAAGAACCACTGTTTGCCTATCAGCTTGCAAACAGCGGTTCTTTTTATTTTGTCTTGTTTTTACTTTTCGCCGCGCGGGGCGGTGTCGTTTTGCCATGTGGTCTCGCTGACAATAAAGCGCGGGCGCTGCTTTGTCTCCATATAAGTTTTGCCCACGTATTCGCCAATGATGCCCAGCGACAGCAGTTGCACGCCGCCCATAAAGCACACGATGCACAGCGTACTGGCCCAACCGGCCACCGTTTGGCCCAGTACGCTTGCAATAATGGCCCAAATGACCCCGACAAAGCTGAATAGCGACACCACTACGCCCATGCCGGTGATCATGCGAATGGGTTTGATGGACAGGCTGGTGATGCCGTCAAAAGCCAGCGCCAACATTTTTTTCAGCGGGTAATGGCTTTCGCCGGCCATGCGCTCGGCACGCTCGTAATAGACGCTGGTACTTTTAAAGCCCACCAGCGGCACCATGCCGCGCAAAAAGATATTGACCTCTTTGTAATTTGCAAGCTCGTGCAGCACCCGGCTGCTGAGCAGGCGGTAGTCGGCATGGTTGAACACGATGCCCGCACCCAGCCAGTTCATCAGGCGGTAAAAGCCCTCGGCGCTAAAACGCTTAAAAAACGTATCGGTGTCCCGCTTTGAGCGCACACCGTACACCACTTCACACCCGTCAAGGTACGCATCCACCATGCCGTCCATCGCGTTGATATCGTCCTGCCCGTCGCAGTCGATCGAAATGGTGATGTCACAGCGGTCCTTTGCCGTCATCAGCCCGCACAGCAGGGCATTTTGGTGCCCGCGGTTGCGCGACAGGCACACGCCCTCAAATTCGGCATACTTCTGCGAAAGGTCAGTGATGATCTGCCAGGTATTGTCCTTTGAGCCGTCGTTGACCAGTAACACCTTGCTCTCGCTGCTGATCTTGCCTGCGTCGGCAAGGTCGTGCAGTTTTTTTAAAAACATGCCGCTGGTCAGCGGCAGTACCTCCTGCTCGTTGTAGCAGGGCACCACAATGTACAGTACAGGGGTCTGCATGACGCACCTCTTCTTTCTTTTTTAAACCGCTGCTTGCGTTGTCTTTTGTCATTATAGCCGCTTTGTCCATACGGGGCAACAATTCCACAAAAAAATCACCGGCAGGTGCCCCTGCCGGTGACTTATTTTTTTAATTTGCCGTGGTGGGTCAGCGCACGGTCAGCGCTCCGTCCGTCAAATCCACCGTCAGCTGGGTACCGGGCGCCGGGTCGTTTTGCAAAATGGCGCGCGCGAGTGCGGTCTCCACCTTGCTTTGAATGAACCGTTTCAGCGGGCGCGCCCCATAAACGGGGTCGTAGCCGCCATCGGCGATGAACTGCTTTGCCGCATCGGTCACCACCAGCAAAAGCTGCTTTGCTTCCATCCTCTGTTTCAAGTCGCCCAGCAGAAGCTCTACAATGCCGCCAATCTCGCCGCGGGTGAGCGGCTTGTAGAACACGATCTCGTCCAGCCGGTTGAGAAACTCCGGCCGGAAGCTTTGGCGCAGCAGCTCGCTGACTTGGTTGCGGGCCTGTTGCGAAATGGTGCCGTCCGGCTCGATGCCCTCTAAAATATATGGGCTGCCGATATTTGAGGTCAAAATGATGATGGTGTTTTTAAAGTCCACCGTGCGGCCCTGGCTGTCGGTGATGCGCCCGTCGTCCAGCACCTGCAACAGCACGTTGAACACTTCCGGGTGCGCTTTTTCAATCTCGTCAAACAGCACGACACTGTACGGCTTGCGGCGCACGGCCTCGGTCAGCTGGCCACCCTCTTCGTACCCCACATAACCCGGGGGGGCGCCGATGAGGCGGGAGACCGAGAATTTTTCCATATACTCGCTCATGTCGATGCGCACCATGTTTTTTTCGTTGTCAAACAGCGCTTCGGCCAGTGCCTTGGCAAGCTCTGTTTTGCCCACACCGGTCGGGCCCAAAAACAAAAAGCTGCCAATGGGGCGGTTTTCATCGCCAATGCCCGCACGGTTGCGCAAAATGGCCTCGCTGACGCGGCTGACCGCCTCGTCCTGCCCAATGACCCGCTGGTGCAAAATGTCGTCGAGGTGCAGCAGCTTTTGCCGCTCGCCCTCCATCAGCTTTGTCACCGGGATGCCCGTCCACCGGGCGACGATCTCGGCAATTTCCTCATCGGTCACGCGGTCGCGCAGCAGTTGCTCGCGCTCGGTTTCACCGGCGGTGCGCTCGGTCGCTTCCAGTTGCTTTTGCAACTCCGGCAGGCGGCCGTATTTCAGCTCGGCGGCCTTGTTCAGGTCGTATTCGCGCTGTGCCTTTTCAATGTCGGCGTTTACCTGTTCAATCTCTTCGCGCAGCTTTTGCACCTTGCCGATCGATTGCTTTTCGTTTTCCCATTTAGCTTTCATACCGGCAAAGGTGTCGCGCAACTCGGCCAATTCTTTTTGAATGTCGGCGAGATGCTCTTTTGACAGGCGGTCCTCCTCTTTTTTCAGGGCCGCTTCTTCGATCTCATGCTGCAAGATCTGCCGGCGCACATCGTCCATTTCGGCCGGCATGGAGTCCATCTCGGTGCGAATCGTCGCACAGGCTTCGTCTACTAGGTCAATGGCCTTGTCCGGCAAAAAGCGGTCGGTGATGTAGCGGTTGCTCAGTGTGGCCGCCGCAATCAGCGCGCCGTCGGTGATCTTGACACCGTGGTACACCTCGTACCGCTCTTTCAGCCCGCGCAGAATGCTGATGGTGTCCTCCACCGTCGGCTCGTCCACCAGTACGGGCTGAAAGCGCCGCTCCAGCGCGGCGTCCTTTTCAATGTACTGCCGGTACTCGTTGAGGGTCGTGGCGCCGATGCAGTGCAGCTCACCCCGTGCCAGCAGCGGTTTTAACAGGTTGCCCGCGTCCATCGAGCCCTCGGTTTTGCCCGCGCCCACAATGGTGTGCAGCTCGTCGATGAACAGGATGATGCGGCCCTCGCTTTTTTTCACTTCGGCCAGCACGGCTTTCATGCGCTCCTCAAATTCACCGCGGTACTTTGCGCCGGCCACCAGTGCGCCCATGTCCAGGCTAAACACCGTTTTGTTTTTCAGCCCCTCGGGCACGTCGCCCGCCACAATGCGCTGGGCAAGGCCTTCGGCAATGGCGGTTTTGCCAACGCCCGGCTCACCGATGAGCACCGGGTTGTTTTTCGTCTTGCGCGACAAAATGCGCACGACGTTGCGAATTTCAATATCACGGCCGATCACCGGGTCCAGCTTGTGGGCCCGCGCGGCCTCTACAAGGTCCTGCCCGTACTTTTTCAGCACGTCGTAAGTATCCTCCGGCGTTTCGCTGGTCACCCGCTGGTTGCCGCGCACCTGTAGTAGCGCCGCAAGAAACGCGTCCTTTTGCAGGCCGTACAGCCGCAGTGCTTCGCGCGCGCCGCCCTCTGCCGTGTCGAACAGCGCCAGCATCAAATGCTCGACCGAGACATACTCGTCCTTCATTTTTGTCGCGGTTTTTTCTGCCGTTTGCAGTGTGCGGTCCATCGCGGCGGAAATATAAATTTTGTCGGGGTCGCGGCCGGTGCCGGTCACCCTTGGCAGCTTGACGACCTCTGCGCGGGCGGCACCGGCGAGTTGCTCACTGCTGACGCCCATTTTTTTGAGTAGCTCGGGGATCAGCCCCTCGCCGTCCTCACACAGTGCCCAAAGCAGATGGCTCTGCTCTAACTGCTGGTTTTGATATTCGATCGCCAGGCTCTGGGCGCTTTGCAGCGCCTGCTGGGATTTTTGGGTCAGTTTGCTCATATCCATTGCGCACCAAGACCTTTCTGTTTTGTGTTGTTGTCTGTTTGTTATTTTTTCTTTTTCAGTCCGCTATCCTCTTGCTAAAGCAACGCCACCTCGTGGGTCAGCCCGCGGGTAAACGCCGCCGTCGCAGCCCTGCCGGCCACCGTTTGCCCGTCGCCCAAACGGTCAAAATAAGCTTGCAGCGCACGGTCAAACAGGCGGATGTACCCTGCGATGGCCTCGCCCACCTGCACGCTTTGCGCGCCCGGCATGGGGCGCAGGCGGCGGGTGTATTTGCCCTCGTCTATTTCATACTCCAGCTCGTCGCCCTGCGCAAAGCCCTCTTGCTCCAGCCCTGCCCACAAAAGGAAAAACCGGTGCAGTGCCGCCAGCAGCGCGCCGGACTGGGTGCGCACCGAAACCCGCACTTCGCCCATGGCCGCGCTGTCGCCCTCATACAATTCCACCGCATATTTTACCGTGGGGTTGTACTTATAGGGCACGGCGCTTTTCAGCTGAAACAGTTCGTCGCTGGGGGTCATCAGCAGCCGAAACTGCCGCAGCGGGCGGGCCATCTCTTCAATGCAGCTAAAAATATCGGTCATGCGCCGGCTTTGCGTGTCGCAGCCTGCATACTCGGCCAGTACACGGTCGATCAGCTTGCTGCGGCTCGTGCCCTCGGCATAGGCAAGGCGGTCGATCTCGGCCACTACCTCGTCGCTCAGTACCACGCTGTAAACGCTTTTTGCCATGCGTGTCCCCCCCTTTTGCAGTATTATTATTGTAACACCATCACAATAATTTGTCAACGTTATTATATAATTACATATTAAAATTATTTTTGTCCTTTTCTTTTTTAGTTTCGCGCTGCGGGGCGGCAGATTTTTGGCGTGCAGTGTGGTATAATGGCAAAAAGCCAAACGCCATACCGGCGATGGGCAAAAACGGCAGCCCGCTGCCGAAGGGAGCTCGTTTTTATGTCAAATCAGCCCAAGGGCGGCCTGTCGCTGGGCAGCAATATGCTGTGGAACAGCGTCGGCTCTTTTTTCTATTTTGCCTGCCAGTACATCCCCACCTTTTTGGTGGTGCGCATGACGGCAGACCTGAACGCCCCGGCGGTGTTCAGCTATGCCATGAACACGACCAACGTTTTTTTGACCATTGCCGTTTACGGCATGCGCGCGTATCAGGTAAGTGACCTTGCCCGCCAATACACCGACCGCGAATATATCACCAGCCGCTTTTTGACCAGCACGGTGGCCATGGCCGCCTGTGCGGCCTACGGCGGGGTGCTGGGCCTTAGCGGCGACATGCTGGCGGCGCTGTGCTTGTTTATGCTGTTTCGCGTGGGCGAAGCGCTGGTGGACGTGTACAGCGGCATTGACCAGCGGGTGGACCGCATGGACATCATCGGCATCAGCTTTTTGGCGCGCGGCGCGCTGTCCTGTATTGGGTTCATCGCGGGGCTGCGGCTTTCCGGCAGCGTGCTGGTGGCCATTGGGGTCATGGCGGCTTCTTCACTTGGGGTCGCGCTGGTATTTGACCGCCCGTGGGCGGCACGCCTTGGCGAAATAACCGGCAAAGCCTCTGCGGCGCGGGTGCGTACGTTGCTCGTAGAATGTGCACCGCTGATGGTATACAGCTTTCTCAACACGGCGATCTCCACCATTCCCCGGCAGTTTTTACAGGTGTTGCACGGCAATGCCGCCACCGCGATTTTTGGCTCCATCACCGCGCCTACCGTGGTGTTGCAGCTGGGGGCCACGTATATCTTTACCCCGCTGATCACGCTGTTTACCCAGCGCTGGCAGCAGCGGGATGCCACCGGCTTTTTGCGCCTTGTGCGCCGCGTACTGCTTGCCATTGCCGGCATTGGTGCCGCGGGCTTTGCCGGGGTGGCGCTGCTGGGCCGCTGGGGGCTTGCGCTGCTATACTCTGCCAACGAAAATGGCCGCCTGATTTTAGAAAACGCCGGGCTGCTGTACCCGATGGTCGCCGTGACGGTGCTGACGGCACTGGTGCTGTTTTTTAACATGCTGTTGACCATTGTGCGCGACTTTAAGGGCCTTGTGGGGGCAAACCTCATCGGCATTATTGCCTGCTTTGCCATCTCCCCCCTGCTGGTAGGCCGGTACGGGATGTGGGGCGCCGCCGACGCGCTGATGCTGGCGCTGGGCGTACAGGCCATTGCACTGGCGGCGCGCGGCGCACTGCTGGCAAAGCGCCAATTTAGCAAGTAGGGCTAACAATGATTGACATAAAAATTTGACCACTGCAAAAAAGAGGGTAGTTTGATGACGGAAAAATTATACGAGACCGACAGCTATTTAAAAAGCTTTACCGCGCAGGTGGTGCGGTGCGACGCCGAGGGCGAGGGCTTTTGCGTTGTGCTAAGCCGCACGGCATTTTTTGCCGAGGGCGGCGGCCAGCCCGCCGACACCGGGCGCCTTGGCGGCGTGCGGGTGCTGGATGTGAAAGAAAAAGGCGGCGAAGTGCTGCACAAAACCGACGCGCCGCTGACTGTGGGCGACACGGTAACGGGCGAGATCGACTGGGCAAGGCGGTTTGATTACATGCAGCAGCACACGGCCGACCACATTTTTTCCGCCTTTGTGCTGCGCAGGTTTGGCTTTGACAACGTGGGCTTTCACATTGGGGCCGAAGTGACCCATATGGATTTCAGCGGCGAGCTGACCGCCGCCGACATTGACGCGCTGGAGCTGGCTGCCAACGAAGCCATTTTTGACAACCTGCCCGTCTGCGTGCAGTGGCCGGGCGAAGCAGCATTACAGCAGATGGAGTTTCGCAGCAAAAAAGAATTATCCGACCTTGCGGGCGCCATTCGCATCGTTTCGGTGGGTGCGCTTGATGTGTGCGCCTGCTGCGGCACCCATGTGGCATCGACCGGCGAAGTGGGGCTGATTAAGATCATCGGCAGCCAAAGCTATAAAGGCGGCGTGCGGGTGTTTTTGCTGGCCGGGGGCCGCGCCACGGCACTGGCCCAACGCGAGCACCGGCAGGTCGAAGAGATCAGCGGGCTGCTGTCCGCAAAGCAACCGGTGGTCGTGCAGGCAGTCGCCCGGCTGAAAGAGGAAGCTACTGCCAGCCGCGCGGCGCTGGCTGCCGTGCGTGCAGAACTGCTGGGCTACAAGGCGGCGGCCTTTGCCGGGCAGGCGCAGGCCGTCACGTTTGAGGACGGCCTTGCCGCCGACGATCTGCGCCGCTACGCGCTGCTGCTGGTAGAGCGCGGGGCCACCCTTGCCGCTGTGTTTTCAGGCAGCGAGGGCGATTACAAGTATGCGCTGGCGGCAGCACCTGGCGGCGACGCACGGCCGGTGGGCAAGGCGCTGAACACCGCATTTGCCGGGCGCGGCGGTGGCAAGCCAGAGTTGGTGCAGGGCAGCGTTGCGGGCGAAAAAGCCGCCATTGCCGCCCACTTGGCCGCCCTGTGATTGCCTGCCACAACGCAGGCTTTGCAGCATGAAAAAGAAAGGTCAGGAGAGTTATGATGCCGACACCACAATCTTCGATTCGCCCGCTGGGCCCGGACGACCTGCCCGCTGCGATGCAGCTGGTGTGGCAGGTGTTTTTGGCCTATGACGCGGCAGATTGCTCGGATGAGGGCGTTGAGGAGTTTCGCTCTACCATTGCCCTGCCCGAAATGCGCGCGCGCATGGCAACCCAGCAGGTTTGGCTTTGGGGCAGCTTTGACGGCCCGCGCATCACCGGGGTGATTGCCACCCGCAAGCCCTGCCACATTATGCTGCTGTTTGTTGACCCCGCTTTTCACCGGCAGGGCATCGCCCGTGCGCTGGTAGAGGCGGTGTTGCAAAGCTACCGCAGCCACACCGCAGAGCAAACGCTGACGGTCAACGCGTCGTTGTATGCGGCCGAAATTTATCAAAAGCTGGGCTTTACCGCATCTGCCGAACCACAGTTTTGTAACGGCATTCGGTTTGTGCCCATGCGGCGGCCCTTGTAATTTATTTTACAGCCCCGCCTGCCGGCACCAATAAACTAAGATAAAAAAGGCGCACCCGAAAGGGTGCGCCTCAGACTGTCGAAAAAAGCCCGGGAACGGCCGGTTTTTTTGCTGCAAAAAGTGCAGTAATTTGGTAAAATAGAGAAAGGATAAATGAGAGTAGTTAGAGCGGCGATGAAAAACAAAATGGGGTAGAGCAGATGATAGAACGGCAGCCAAACCAGCGGCGAGAAGTGGAAGTAACGGATATTGAGGGGCTGGTTCCAAAGAGGCATCTGCTGCGTAAGATCGAGAGAAGCATGGACTGGGAAGAGGTCTACAAACTTGTAGAACACCTTTACAGTAGAGACAGAGGCCGGCCGAGCGTAGACCCGGTGGTGCTGATCAAAATCGTATTGTTGCAGCATTTGTACGGGATACGCTCGTTGCGACAAACGCTGGTGGAGTGTGAGGTGAATCTCGCGTACCGCTGGTTTTTAGGGTATGGGTTATCGGCCCGTCTGCCACATTTCTCAACAGTGAGTTACAACTTTCTGCATCGTTTCAGCGCGGAAACCTTTGAGGCCATCTTCGAGTTGGTGCTGGAGCAGGCGATTAGCAGTGGGTATATCAAGCCGGAAATCATCTTTGTCGACGCGACGCATATCAAGGCGAATGCAAACCGCAAAAAGCAGATGAAAAAGTACGTGCCTGCGGCGGTGAAGCAATACGAAGAGCAATTGCACAAAGAGGTCAACGAAGACCGGGAACTGCATGGTAAGAAGCCGTTTGAAGACAAGGACGGTGACCATGACAAGGAGGATGGCTCCCAAATGGAACTCAGAGAGGTCAGCGTATCCACCACTGACCCTGAGGCAGGGCTGTTCCACAAGGGCGAGCATCAGAAGTGCTTCGCATACACCGCGCATACCGCGTGCGACAGAAACAACTTTGTGTTAGGAGTAGAAGTCTCGGCGGGAAATTTGCATGACAGCGTACTGTTTGATGCGATTTACGGACAAGTGACGGAGCGATTTCCTGAAGTAGAGGTTGTCACGGCGGATGCCGGCTACAAGACGCCTTGGACCTGCAAGCGAGTTTTTGATGATGGGCGAATCCCCAGCCTGCCCTACAAGCGGCCACAGACTAAAAAAGGGAATCTGCCTTGGCAGGAGTATGTCTATGACGAATTCTACGATTGCGTACTTTGCCCACAATCACAAGTTTTAAACTATTCCACAACGAACCGGCAGGGCTACCGGGAATACAAAAGCAACGCGGTTGTATGCCGAAACTGCCAGGTACGTGAGAGATGCACCCAAAGCAAGAACTTTCAAAAGGTCGTTGCCCGCCACATCTGGGCGCACTACCTCGAGAGGGCAGAGGATGTTCGGCATTCCCCGCTTGGCCAGCAAACTTACAGCAAGAGAAGCCAAACCATTGAACGCGTGTTTGCAGATGCGAAAGAGAAGCACGGCATGCGCTATACGACCTACCGGGGGCTTGCCTCAGTTACGAACTGGGTCAGGCTGAAGTTTGCTGCCATGAACCTGAAAAAACTGGCAACCTGGCGCTTTCCCTCACCGCTTTTGCCTCATGTTTTTCACTTGTTTTCGATGTTTTACAGAAAAAAGGCGTTTGCACCTGCGTGCTAACGCCTTTTTTTCGACAGTCTGAAGCGCACCCGAAAGGGTGCGCCTTTTGCTTTATTTTACTGCAATTTGCTGCGTTTTTTGTTATTTGGCTTCGTCTTTTGCAAAGTTGACCGCCTCGGTCGCGGCCGAGATCAGCGAAGTCAGGTTTTGCAGCTCGCTCGGGATAATCAGCTTCGTGGCCTTGCCGTCTGCAACCTTCTGCAGGGCTTCGAGGCTCTTGAGCGTGAGGACCTTCTGGGTGGGGTTGGACTCGTTCAGCATGTGGATAGAGTCTGCCAAGGCCTGCTGCACTTTCAGCATGGCCTGCGCCTCACCGTCTGCCTCACGGATGCGTTGCTCACGCACAGCATCGGCACGCAGGATGGCGCTTTCTTTTTCGCCTTCTGCCACCAAAATCGCGCTGCGTTTTTCGCCCTCAGCACGCAGGATGACTTCACGGCGCTGGCGCTCTGCCTTCATCTGCTTCTCCATCGCGTCCTGAATCTCTGCGGGCGGGATGATGTTTTTCACTTCAACACGGTTGACCTTGATGCCCCACTTGTCAGTGGCTTCGTCCAAAATCGTCGTGATCTTGCCGTTGATGGTGTCGCGGCTGGTCAGCGTGTGGTCAAGCTCCATGTCGCCGATGATGTTACGCAGGGTGGTCGCCGACAGGTTTTCGATAGCGGACAACGGGCGCTCTACACCATAGGTGTACAGCTTCGAGTCGGTCACCTGGAAGAAGATGACGGTGTCGATCTGCATCGTGACGTTATCACGCGTAATGACCGGCTGCGGCTTAAAGTCCACAACCTGCTCTTTTAAGCTGACACGCTTTGAGATGCGCTCAACGAACGGGGTTTTAAAATGCAGCCCCGCCTCCCATGTGGTGCTGTACACGCCAAAGCGCTCTATTACAAACGCATAGGACTGCGGCACGACGCGGATATTTGAGATGAGTAACAACAGTACAATGACGAGCAGAATCGCGATAAAAATCCAAAACATAATGATTCCTCCTTAATTATTCAAAAACAATAGGTTCTACGGTGAGTGTAACTCCAGAAAGACTTAGTACCTTACAGTGGGCACCCACAGGCAGTGCACTAGCGCTGCGCGCAGCCCAGTCTTGGCCGCCTACCTTTACGCGGCCACCGATCTCCGGTGTAATCTCACGCAATACGACCGCTTCTTTACCAATGACCATATCAGCGTTGGTTGCAACGTTGCGGGGCTTCAGTTTATCTTTAAACAATACGCGGCTCAGTGCCAGCGCAATTGCCGAAACGCCTACAAACACCACAAACTGCAGACCAATGTTCGGGGTTACAAGCGAGGTGACAAATGCCGCGATCCCACCCACGCAAAACCAGATGGAAACCAATTGGATCGTCATCGCTTCCGCAATGCCGAACACCACGATCAGTACGATCCAAAGCCAGGGATAAAAACTTGTCATTCAAACCTCTCCTTTCTGCACCCGAGGGCGTTCATTCAGCAGGGAAAGCCCGCCGCGGCAGGCCCTTTGTATCTGCTGGTCTTATTGTACCAAGAACAGGCTGCCCGCCGCAAGGGCGAAAGATGCCAAATTCAGACAGTTTTCCGCCGTTTTGGGGGTTTTTTCAAAACCTACTCGCCCGGTCATTTACTTAACTGCCCCCCGGTGTCCCTGCGGCGTAACAGACAACTTTTTTATTTTTTAAGGTTGCTAATTTTATTTAGGCGACCGAAAAAAGCCTCTTAGCCGCCAAAAACGCCAAATTCATAAGGGGGCAACACCACGCCGGTGCCACCTTCCGGCAATGGCAGCGGGTGCGCGGTGCGGTTGACCGCCACCACTACGCGGCCCAGCTTACTGCGGCGTGCAAACACAAATACGCCCGTTTGCGCCCGCAATAGCTGAAATTCGCCGTCGCAGAACACCGGGTGCTCTTTGCGCGCCGCGGCCAGGGTGCGCAGCGTGTCACGCAGGGTATCGTCGGTGTCGCCCCAGTTGTAATAGCCGCGGTTAAACGGGTCCTTATACCCCTGCATTGCAATTTCATCGCCGTAATAAACACACGGGATGCCCGGCAGCGTATACAAAAGGCAGAACGCAAGGCGTAGTAACCTCCTGCCAAAAAACAGCTGTGCCTCATCTAAGCGGCGGCCGCTTTGCCAATAACGGTCATGCCCCTCTACCGCTTCGCCCACAAGGGCAGTCACCGCGCGCACCGTGTCGTGGGTAGACAGCAGGTTCATTGCCACATTCAGTGCGGGGGGCGGGTAGTTTTCGGCAAGGTCCAGCACGGTGCGGGCAAGCTGTGCGGCATCGCCGCCGCGCACAAAGCCCAAAATGGCCTCGCGCAGCGGGTAATTCATCACGGTGTCCAGCCCACGGCCCAAAAGATAGGTGCGGTAGTTGCCGTAGCTCACTTTATTGGTCGCATCCTCCCACACCTCGCCGATCAGCAGTTTATCCTGCCCGTGCCGCTTGACGGCGGTGCGAATCGCCTCGATAAAATCGTCCGGCAATTCGTCTGCCACGTCCAGCCGAAAACCGGACGCCCCAAGGCTCATCCAGTAATCGATGACGCCGCCCGGCCCGCAGATAAACTCGCGGAACGACGGTTCTTCTTCGTTCACCTCCGGCAGCGAATCAAACCCCCACCAGCTGCGGTACCCACTGCGGTACTGCTGGCCAAAAAAGTACCACGCGCGGGTCGGGCTGTTTTTGTCGCGCCACGCGCCGCCGGCGCCGTAGCGCCCCTCTTTGTTGAAATAAATGCTGTCCGACCCCGTGTGGCTGAACACACCGTCCAGCACAATGCCTATGCCCTGTGCTTTGGCCGCTTCACACAATGCGTGAAACTCTTCTTGTGTGCCCAGCAGCGGGTCGGGCTTGCGGTAATCCGCCGTGTTATAGCGGTGGTTTGCGTGCGCCTCCACAATGGGGTTGAGGTACAGCAGTGTCACCCCCAGCGAAGCGAGGTAAGGCAACTTTGCCTGAATGCCCACAAAGTCGCCGCCGTAATAATCGCGGTTTAAAAGCCCGCCCTCCACTTCGTTGGGCCAAAAGTACGGCTCGCCGTCCTTGTCTGCGCGGTAGGTGCGGTCGGCAAACGGCATGGCCGTTTTGGGCGCGCCCTCATAAAACCGGTCGGGGAAGATCTGGTACATCACTGCGCCGTGTGCCGTTTGCGGCGTGGTAAACGCTTCATCGTACACTGTCAGCTGGTACAGCGGGCCGCTGGCATTTTGCGACAGATACCCCTCGCCAAAATCGCCGCGGTAAACCTTGGTGTAGTTGATGTACAGATCAAACCAGTAAAAGCAGGTGCCCACCTCTGCCGGGGTGTATAACAGCTCAAACAGGTCGTCCTCGCCCCGGCTGCCCGCCGGGGTCAGCAGGGTCAGCGCCGGCTTTTGCTGCCCAGCCGCCCGCAGACATAAATAGGGTGTTTTGCAGTGCATCGCGCGCGGTACCGCAAGGTGAAAGGTCACCGTGCTACCGCGCGGCACTGCGCCAAACGGGCTTTTATACCGCAGGTCCCGGCTGTTATAAATTCTAGGGTTCATGGCTGTTCTCCCCTTTGGGCGGCGGGCGCGCCGCCAGTATTCATGCCGCACCGCGCGGCAAACCAAAAAAACAGGCGTTTGGTGCGGGGGCCGCAAAAAACGCCTGTTTCGATGCTGTGTGTGCTGCCGCTCAGCGGATCGGCGTCATGCCCCAGATGTCGCGGGCATACTCGCCCACTGCGCGATCGGCAGAAAAGATGCCGCTGCCGGCAATGTTTGCAAGGCTCATGCGGCTGAACTTTTTGGGGTCGCGGTAAGTGTCGCTCACCAGTTGCTGGGCGCGGCGGTAATCTCCAAAATCCGCCATGACCATATACGGGTCCTGCGTTTCCAGGTTTGCCACCAGCTCGGCAAAGTTTTTGCCGTCGATGCCTTTTTCAATAAAGCCCAGCACCTCGCGCGCCACATCGTCCCCCGCAAGAAAACTGCCGGGCAGGTACCCAAAGCGGCGCAGCTGGTCCACCTCGTGGGTCAGCATGCCAAACTGAAAGAAATTCTCTTTGCCCGCCGCCTCGGCAATTTCAATGTTCGCGCCGTCCAGCGTGCCCAGTGTCGGCGCACCATTCAGCATGAATTTCATGTTGCCGGTGCCGGATGCCTCGGTGCCCGCAAGGCTGATCTGCTCGCTGATTTCGCTTGCCGGCATCAGCCGCTCGCTCATGGTCACCGAGTAATTTTCGAGGTACAACACCTTTAGCTTGCCCTTCATGGCGGGGTCGGCATCGATCACCTTGCCAAGGGCATAAATCAGCCGGATAATTTGCTTTGCCATGTAATACCCCGGTGCGGCCTTGGCCCCAAACAGGTAAGTTTTGGGCACAAAATCAGCCGACGGGTGATCTTTGAGCCACAGGTATTCGGCCGCGATGTGCAGCGCGTTGAGGTGCTGGCGCTTGTACTCGTGCAGCCGTTTCACCTGCACGTCGAAGATGGAATCCACGTTCACCTCTTCGCCGGTCGTGCGCAGCAGATAATCGGCAAAAATGCGCTTGTTTTCGCGCTTCACCGCCGCAAGCTTTTCCAAAAATGCGCCGTCGTCAAGGTAGGCGCGCAGCTTGCTCAGCTCTGCGGCATCGTACTTAAAGCCCTCGCCGATCGCCTCCTCCGCCAATGCGGTGAGGCCGGGGTTCGACTGCAACAGCCAGCGGCGGTAGGCAATACCGTTTGTGACATTTTTAAACGCCGCGGGCTTGTACATAAAATAATCGTGAAACACGCTGTCGCGGATAATGCCGCTGTGCAGCTTGGACACCCCGTTGACCGAGTGGCAGACATACACGCACAGGTTTGCCATGCGCACCTGCCCGTCCCCCAGCATTGCCATGTAATTTACCTTGGCCACATCGCCGTTAAAATAGGCCAGCAGCTCTTCGCGGGCACGGCGGTCGATCTCCGCCACAATTTCATAAATGCGCGGCAGCGTGGTGCGAAACAGGTCAAGGTTCCACTGTTCCAGCGCTTCGCTCATCACCGTGTGGTTGGTGTACGCAAAGGTGCGGCGCACAAGGTCGTACGCGGCGTCCCACGTATAGCCGCATTCGTCCAGCAAAATGCGCATTAGTTCCGGGATGGCCAGCGTGGGGTGGGTGTCGTTGATGTGGATGGCAACCTTGTCCGGCAGGTTGTCAAGCGTGGGGTACTGTGCCAAATGCCGGTTGATGATGTCATGAATGGACGCCGACGACAAAAAGTACTGCTGGCGCAACCGCAGAATTTTACCCTCTTCGTGGTTGTCGTTGGGGTACAGCACCTTGCTGATCAGCTCGGCATTGGCACTGCGCATCGCGCTGGTATAATCACCCTTGTTAAAGGCCGCCATATCCATGCCCGGCGCCTTCGCGCTCCACAGCCGCAACTGCGACACGCCGTCAGAGTCATACCCCGACACATACATATCGTACGGGATGGCCAGCACCACATCGCAGTTTTTCTGCTCCACGTGGTGGTACCCGCCGTCCCAGCTCTCTTTTACTTCGCCGCCAAAGCGCACCTGCACTGCCTGGTCGGGGTGGGCTTTCAGCCAGACCCCGCCGCCCGGCAGCCAGTTATCCACCGTCTCCTGCTGCCAGCCGTCCACGATCTTCTGGCGAAAAATGCCGTACTCATATAAAATCGAATACCCGGTATCGGGCAGGCAGGTGGTGGCACAGGCGTCAAGGTAGCAGGCCGCAAGGCGGCCAAGGCCGCCGTTGCCAAGGCCCGCGTCGGGCTCCAGCTCGTACAGGTTGTCCAGTTTCACGTCGTAGGAGGCCATCACCTCGGCCGCGACCTCGTTGAGGCCCAAATTAAACAGGTTTGTTTTCAGCGAGCGGCCCATCAAAAATTCCATGCACAGGTAATACACCTGCTTGCCGTTTTCGCCGTAGGTCTTTGCCATAAACTTTTTACGCCGTTCACTGAGAATGCGGCGCACTACCAAAGCCAGCGCGCGGTACATCTGGTCATCGGTCGCGCTGGGCATGTCGTCCTGTGAAAATTCGCTGTGCAGGCAGCCGCGCAAAAGGCGGTCCAGCTCTGCCGTTGTCATGTTATGCTTCAAAGTAGTCACCTCAAACATCCTTACGTGCAGGGTACCAGCCGCCGAGCGGCGGCCGGGGCACGGCACAGCAAAGGCCCTCTACCCCTTTGCCGCTGCCGGTTACCCCCCATTATATCGGGTTTTGGGGGGTATTTCAATCAAACGGGGGGGCTGCGAGTGCCAAAAACAGGATTACGCACAAAAATGGGCCCCGCGGGCTTTCTTAATTGGCAGATTTATATTATAATATAAGTTGTAATATATTGCGCAGTGGCGGAAGGCTCCCCCCTTGCCTGCCGCTGTGCACACGCCGCTGCCGGTTACCCCCCATTTTACCCGGCAGGGGCCAACGTAAACAAAAGAAACGAGGTAAGTAAGATGCCGGTCAATAAGATCAGATTAGAGATCTGCGGCTGCAGTTATGTCATCTCGACCACCGATTCCGAACAATATACCCTTTCACTGGCGGAAAAGCTGGACCATAACATGAACGAGATCATGGTGCAAAACCCCGCCGCCTCGGTAACGGCGGCGGCGGTGCTTTCTGCGCTGGATTATCTTGACGAGCTTGAAAAATCCAGCGCGTCGGCCGACAATATGCGCAGCCAGATCAAAGATTATTTAGAGGACGCCGCCAACGCCAAGTTGGAGGCAGAAGAAGCAAAGCGTGAGATCGAGCGGCTGCGCCGCGAGATTGGTTACCTGAAAGGACAGGGCTGATTGGACAGACAACCTTTTGAAATCTTAGCGCCGGCCGGCAACGCCGAAATGCTGAAAGCGGCGGTGTTTGCCGGCGCAAGCAGTGTTTATTTGGGCCTTACCGGTTTTAATGCGCGCCGCACGGCGGGCAATTTTACCCCGCAAGAGCTGGCACAGGCCGTCGCCTTTTGCCATGCGCGCGGGGTACTGGTCAACGTGACCCTGAACACCCTGTGCTACGACAGCGAGCTGCCCGCGCTGCAAAATGCCATTGGCGCGGTGGCCGCCGCCGGGGCCGACGCGGTGATCGTGCAAGACCTTGCCGCCGCCGCGCTGGTAAAGCGCACGGCGCCGGGCCTTGCGTTGCACGGCTCTACCCAGATGTCGGTGACAAGCCTTACCGGGGCAAAACAGCTTGCGGCCATGGGGTTTTCGCGCGTGATTTTAGCACGCGAGCTGACCGAGGGCGAAGTGCGCGAGATCACCGCCCATTGCGGCATTGAAACCGAAGTGTTTGTACACGGCGCGCTGTGTATGTCGGTGTCCGGCCAGTGCCTGATGAGCGCGTTTTACGGCGGGCGCAGCGGCAACCGCGGCGGCTGTGCCGGCCCCTGCCGGCTGCCCTACCGCATCGGGGCTGAAGAAGGCCATTTTTTAAGCCTGCGCGACCTTTCGCTCATCGACCGCCTGCCGGGCATTCAACAGATGGGGGTGCGCTGCGCCAAAATTGAGGGGCGGCTGCGCACGCCGGAGTATGTCGCCGCCGCCGTACACGCGGCGCGCTGTGCCTTGCAGGGCGAAGCGTACGACCGCGACCTGCTGCAACACGCGTTCAGCCGCGCCGGGTTTACCAGCGGCTTTTACGACAACGACTACTTAAATGCCGCGATGTTTGGCCGGCGCAGTGAAGAGCAGGCGGCCGAGACCCGCGCCGCACTGCCCCGCCTGCGCGAACTGTACCGGCGCGAGCGGCCTTGTGTGCCGGTGCAGCTTACTTTGACACTGGCAAATGACGGTGCCACCTTAACGGCGGCGGACGGCGACGGACACAAAGCCACTGCCCACACCGATACCCCGCCCAGCGCGGCGCAAAACGCTGAAGAAGCGCTAACCGAAACCTACAAAAAGTCCCTTTGCAAAACCGGCGGCACCCCGTTTGCCGCCACGCAGATGGTTGTGCAGGGTGCGGCGGGCCGGTATTTGCCGGCGGCCGTCATCAACGAGCTGCGGCGAGAGGTACTGGCAGAGCTGTTGCGCCTGCGCGAAGCACCACAGCCAAAGCCGTTTCGCCCCGTACCGCTGTTTGTCGCACACCGCGCGCCCCCCGCAAAGCCCGCCTTGCTGGAGCTGCGTTTTCAGCAGGCAGGCCAGTGCACCGATGCGCTGGCACAGGCGGCCGGGCGGCTGGTGTTCCCGCTGCGAGAAGCCGCTGCGCTGCCCGCCGCATGGCGGGCAAAAACAGCACTCAGCCTGCCGCGGGCCATTTTTGACGAGGCCGACACCCGGCACAGGGTCGCCGATGCAAATGCACTGGGCTTTACTGCATTTGAAATGCAGAACATCGGCGCGCTGGGCATTGTGGCGGACGAAGCCCCCGGCGCAAGGTTGCTGGGCGGTTTTGGGCTAAACATCACCAACACGCTGGCCGCCGCCCAGTATGCGGCGCTGGGGCTTTCTTCTCTCACCTTGTCGCCCGAGCTGCCGGTGGCTGCCGCCGGGGCATTGGCAGCACCGGTGCCCACCGGGCTGCCCGCCTATGGGCACTTACCGCTGATGCTCACCCGCGCCTGCCCCATGCGCAACCGGGTAAACTGCGCACAGTGCAAGGGTGTGGGCGAGCTGACCGACCGCAAGGGCAAGCCGCTGCGCATTTTGTGCAGCGGGCCGGGCCGCGGCGGCGTGCGGCAACTGCTGAACCCGATCCCGCTGTGGATGGGCGAGCGCAAACCAGAGCTTGGCACCGATTTTGCCGCGCTGTACTTTACGACCGAGACCGCCGCCCGCTGTGCCGAAGTGACCCGGCTGTTCACCGCCGGGCTGCCGTACGACGGCGAGTTTACCCGTGGGCTGTATTATAAGGGCAGCCTGTAAGTTACCGCTATTCTGTGCGCCGCAGGGCGCCGACCATAAGGAGCTGAACACGATGGATTGCAATGTAAAGGTCAAAAAAATCGCACAGGGGGCCATTGTACCGCAGCGCGCCACCGCAGGCAGCGCCGCCGCCGACCTGTGCGCGCTGTGCCCGGCCGAGGGGGTTTTGCTGCCCGCAGGCGGGCGGGCGGTGCTGTCTACCGGCATCGCCATCGAGCTGCCCGGCCCCGGCTGGGTGGCACTGGTGTTTGGGCGCAGCGGCCTTGGCATCAAGCGCGGCATCACGCTGTCGAACTCGGTCGGCGTCATTGACTCTGATTACCGCGGCGAAGTTAAGGTAGGTCTGATCAACCTTTCAGCCGAGGACTACCTTGTGCAGAACGGCGAGCGCATTGCGCAGCTTGCGGTGCTGCCGGTGGCACAGGCCACTTTTACGCTGGTGGATGAGCTGGGCGAAACCTCCCGCGGCGAAGGGGGCCTTGGCTCCACCGGCCGCCTGTAAGGGGGCGCGATATGAAAAAAAGCTTTGTCTTTTTGTTTTACCTGCTCGCCGGCATCATTTTGGGCTCGCTGGTCGCCACTTTGTGCGCGCGGGTGCCGTTTTTGTCTTGGCTTGCTTACAGCGGGCAGATCGGCTTTGCTGCAAACGACCCCGCCTGCCTCGATTTGATCATTGTCAAACTGTATTTCGGCTTTTCCATCGCGGTCAGCGTGGCACAGATTTTTTGCATTGCACTGGCGCTGTTTTTTTACAGCCGCACCCGCGTTAAATAAGTTTTTTGCCTCTTAAACTTGGCAGTGACCACACAAAAAAATGCACAGATTATGTAGTATTTTGCGTCGCTCACTCGTTTTGAAAAAAGGAGTCTTCCCCATTATGTTGATTCTCGCTTCCTCCAGCCCGCGCAGGCAAGAGTTGCTGCGGCTGATTACACCCGACTTTACCGTACTGGCCGCCGATTTTGACGAGCACGCTCTCAGCGCCCCCACCCCCCCCGCGCTGGTTGAAAAACTGGCCGTCGGCAAGGCACAGGTCATCGCGGCACTCCACCCCGGTGATGCCGTGATTGGCTGTGACACCGTGGTGGACCTTGATGGTGCCGTGCTGGGCAAGCCCGCCGGCCCCGCCGAAGCAAAAGCCATGCTGCGCGCGCTCAGCGCCCGGTGGCACTATGTGCACACCGGGGTGTGTGTGCTGCAAAACGGCACTGCGCACAGCTTTGTTGAAACGACAAAAGTGTTTTTTGCCACGTTGAGCGATGACGAAATTGACGCCTACCTTGCCACCGGCGAAGCGTACGACAAGGCGGGCGGCTATGGCATTCAAGGTGCCGCCGCCAAATTTGTCACCCATATCGACGGCTGCTTTTTTAACGTGATGGGGCTGCCCATCGCGCGGCTGTACGCCCAGCTTCGGGCGTTGGGTCTTGCGGGGCAAGGTTAGATATTCGACAGCTTTTTCGCAAAATCAAAGCCAAAGAGCAGGAAATTTTGTTAAATTTTAATACATTTATTGAGAAACTGGACAACTGCGGTTATAATAAGGTTGTTCTGGTCTTTTGCGGTTGGGCGCATTGCGCCCGCATTGGCCGGGCAACTGTAGAATTTACAACGAATTAGCCTACGTAGAAATAGATAAATTAAGGATGGGATCAGTGACATGTTTAATAAGGATATCGGGATTGATCTTGGTACGGCAAATACGCTCGTCTACATGAAGGGCAAGGGTATTATTATGCGTGAGCCCAGCGTGGTCGCGGTGGACACCAAAACCGACACCGTGCGCTACGTTGGCCATGAGGCAAAAGAAGTGATTGGCCGTACCCCCGGCAGCATCGTTGCGGTGCGCCCACTAAAAGAGGGCGTCATTGCCGACTTTGACATCACGGCCAGCATGCTGCAGATCTTCATCAAAAAAGCCTGCGGCAACGGGATGTTCACCCGCCCACGGGTCATCATCTGCATCCCGTCCGGCGTCACCGAGGTCGAGCGCCGCGCCGTGCGCGAAGCCAGCTTAAAGGCCGGTGCGCGTCAGGTCATGGTCATCGAAGAGCCAATGGCAGCCGCCATTGGTGCGGGCCTGCCTGTTTCTGAGGCGACCGGCAGCATGGTCGTGGATATTGGCGGCGGCACCAGCGAAGTGGCAGTCATCTCGCTGGGCGGCATTGTTGCCTCCCGCAGCGTGCGGGTGGGCGGCGACGCGTTCGATTCTGCCATCATCGCTTACATCAAACGCAAATACAACCTGCTTGTCGGTGAGCGCACCGCCGAGCGGATCAAGATTGAAGTGGGTTCTGCCTACAAGCTGGAAGAGGAGAACACGCTCGACATCAAGGGCCGCAACCTGGTGGACGGCCTGCCCAAAAACATCACCGTGCACAGCGAAGAGATCCGCGAGGCACTGGATGAACCGCTGCAGCGCATCATTGAAGCCATCAAAGAGACGCTGGAGCGCACCCCGCCGGAGCTTGCGGCCGACATCATTGACCACGGCATTATGCTGACCGGCGGCGGCGCACTGCTGCGCGGGCTGGACCAACTGGTCAGCAGCCACACCGGTATTGACGTGCATGTGGCCGAAACCCCGCTGGACTGCGTTGCCACCGGTGCCGGTATGGTGCTGGACAATATGGACCTGCTGGTTGAGGTTGTTGCCGACGCTGAGCGCAAATTTTAAAAACGGCGCTTTGCCTTTGCCCCGGCCCCCGCGCCGGTGGCCGGGCATGGTGCGCCTGAGGTTTAAAGCGCAAAAGCGGCAGAACTGCGGGGCGCCCCCGGTTCTGCCGCTTTTGTGGTTACAAGTTTATTGAGATGAGGTCAGGGCGCGTGAAAGACTTTTTATCTTCCGTCAAATTTAAGATCCTGATCGTGGTGTTCGTGCTGCTTGCCGGTGTCATGGCCTATGCAGCGGCAAACGGCCGACTTTCGGCTGCCCCGGGCGAGCTGATGGGCGCAGTCGCCGTGCCGTTTCAAAAGGTCGCGGCTGCTATTTCGGGTGCCAGTGAGGACTTTATCAACAAGTATATCCGCATCGACTCCATCCTTGCCGAAAACGAGCAGCTGACCAAAGAAAACGCCGAGCTGCGCGAAAAGATGGTCGATTATGACATGATGAAACGCGAAAACGAACAGTACAAAGAGGCCTGGCAGATCAAAGAGGAGAACCCCAGTTATCAGGTGGTCAACGCCAACGTGATCGGCCGCGACGCGCTGGAAAAATACTATTCGTTCACCATCGACAAGGGCAGCCGCCACGGAGTCAAGGTAAAAGACAGTGTCATGACCGAAAACGGCATCGTGGGCCGCGTAATAGAAGTGGGCCCCAACTACGCCAAGGTGGCCACTATTCTTGACCCGTCGGTCTCGATTGGCTGCATGGTCAGCCGCACCGGGGACAGCGGCCTTGTGGGCGGCGACAGTGTTTTGTCGCAAAGCAAGCAATGCGCCATGACCCTGCTTTCGCGCGACACCCTTGCCGCTGCGGGCGACGAGGTGATCACCACCGGCCTTGGCGGCGTATTCCCCCGCGGGCTGCCGGTGGGCACCGTGAAAGAGGTATCGCTGGAGACCAGCGGCAAATCCATGTATGCAATCATCAACCCGTACGAAGATATTGAGAGCGTTAAAATGGTGATGGTCATCACCTCTTTTGACGAATAGGAGGCCTGCTTTGGACGCGAGAAAACGGACCATGCGCCTTGTGGCAAAGCACGGCTGTTTTGTTTTGGCGCTGCTTTTGGCCTATGTGCTGCAAACCATGCCGGGGTTTTTAAGTTTTTTTGGGGTAAAACCGGTATTTTTAGTACCTCTGGCACTGTGCATCGCCGCGTATGAGGGGGCGTTTGCCGGTGCTATTTACGGTGCGCTGGCCGGCCTTTTGTGGGATATTGCCGCCGGGCGCGTCACCGGTTTTTTTGCCATCTTGCTGATGATCTGCTGCTTTTTGGTATCGGTGGCCGTCAGCATGTATCTGCGCAACACGGTACTCAACCTGTCTTTGCTGTCGGCGGGGGCCTTGCTGCTGCTGTGCACCATTGACTTTATGTTCAGCTATCTGCTGCGCGGGTATGCGGGCCTTGCCCACCTGTACTTCTTTCAATTGCTACCCATCGTGGTATTCTCCGCCTTTCTCACCTTTGCCCCGTGGCTGCTTGCACGTAAAATTTCTCATGCCTTTGCCCCGCAAGACTAACCGGGCACTGCCGCATTTGCTTTGCGCAGCTATCGCGCAGAAAAAGGAGGACCGCACAACCACATGAAACAAAAGGGTCATTTTAAAAAGCGCGCCATCGCGCTGCTGGTGCTGGTGGGGCTGGTTCTCTGCGGGTTTTCGTTTAAACTGTTTCAGTTGCAGATCATCGACGGGGACACCTATCTCGATCAGGCAACCTCCACCACCATGGTCACGCTGCCGCTGCCCGCGGCGCGCGGCGAAATCGTTGACCGGTACGGGCGTGCCATCGCCACCAACCGCGCGGCCTATAACCTTTGGCTCATCAAGGCCCTGCTGCCGGACGAAAAGCTGAACAGCACCCTGATGATGCTGGTGGACACGCTAAAAGAACAAGGCGAAAGCTGGAACGACTCCGCCCCGCTGACCGACACTGAGCCCTATGAGTTTGTGGAGGGCCGGGACGCCGATGTGGCAAAAATGAAAACCGCACTGGGCCTTGCGCAGTATGCCACCGCGCAAAACGTGTACGACAAAATGGTGGAAACTTACGAGCTCGCCGACGTACCCGCCGCTTACCAGCGCATCCTTGCGGGCATCCGCTACCAGATGCAATACGAAGAGTACAGCAATGTCACCCCGTTTGTGCTGGCAACCGATGTGTCGATGAAAACCGTGTCTACCGTCAAAGAAAATAACCTTGACCTGCCCGGTGTTTATGTGGCCGAGGGCACAGTGCGCGTTTACCCCGACCCCACGCTGATGCCGCACATCATTGGCACCATTGGTAAAATTTACGCCGAAGAGTGGGACAGCACCTATAAAAAGCAAAAGAACTATAAAATGAACGACCTTGTGGGCAAAAGCGGGATTGAAAAGGCTTACGAGTCCACATTAAAAGGCATCGACGGGCAGATTCAAATTGAACTCACCCGTACCGGCAGCGTGAAAAGCACCACGACGGTAGAGCCGACCCCAGGCAATACCGTGGTATTGACCATCGATAAAAACCTGCAAACTGAATGCCAGAAAATTTTGGAAAATCAGGTGGCGGAATTAAAAGCCCGCGCGGCCGCCAACAAAGAGGGCGACCCGGAGGGTGCCGCGCTGGTGGTGCTGGATGTCAAGACCGGCGGCGTGCTGGCTGCGGCAAACTACCCCAGCTACGACTTAAATGTTTACCAAACGACTGCCGGTTATAACACCTACCTCACCGACCCGCTGAACCCGCTGTTTAACCGTGCGTTCAACGGGCTGTACCGCCCGGGCTCCACCTTTAAGTGCGCAGTCGCGGCAGCGGGGTTGCTTGACGGCCTGATCACCCCCGAATACACCTATTATTGCGGGGGCTTGTATACTTTCTGGCCCGACTATCAGCCAAAATGTACCCATGTGCACGGCAACGAAAATGTCGAGACCGCGCTGCGCGACTCTTGCAACGTGTTCTTCTACGACCTTGGCCGCCGGCTGGGGCTGGATTCGTTCAACACCGCCGCCTCTGACTTGGGGTACGGCCAAAAAACCGGGCTGGAAGTCAACGAGGCAAGTGGTAACCTTTCTACCCCAGCTTACTTTGATGCCACCCACGGCGGCGAGCTGTGGCAAAAGGGCAACGTGGTGCAGGCCGCCATTGGTCAGCTGGACACTCAGGTGACCCCGGTGCAGCTTGCCACCTATGCCGGGTCGATCGCGAACGCAGGCACCCGTTACCGCACCCATCTCGTCGCCGCAGTGCGCAGCTATGACTTTAAGCAGGTGATTTCAGAGACCGGCCTTGAGGTGGCCGCGCAGACGCAGGGCGATGCCGCCACTGTGCAAAGCGCGTTTCAGCATGTGGAAAACGGTATGCTGATGGCCAGTAAAACCGGTACGGCCCAGCAGTTTTTGGCCAATTACCAGTACCACATTGCCAGCAAGACCGGCACTGCGGAAAATGGCAAGTTTGACATTTACGGCAAAAAAGAATACAACGCGACCATCGTCGCCTACGGCCCGGTAGAAGAGCCGGAGCTTGCCGTCGGCGCGGTGGCAGAGGTGGCCGGTAACGGCTATCAGCTGGCGCGGTCGGTGCGCGATGTGTTTGACGCGTATTATGTGGACAAAAACCAGAACAGCACCCCGGTAGAAAACGGTGCCCTGCTGCCCTGATGTGAGCCCTTTGCCTGTTTTTTGTTTGTGGCAAAACGCCCCGCAAAAGTGCCAGATAAATCTTGACCTTTACTGCCAAAGTTGTTATAATAAGTAGGCTATTCAGCGGCAGGCCACTGCCGTAGAATGCCTTTGTGGACAGGTATCGAAGTGGTCATAACGGCCCTGACTCGAAATCAGGTAGTCTCGCAAGAGGCTCGTGGGTTCGAATCCCACCCTGTCCGCCATAATGCAACATTTACTTTATAGTAAATGTTGCATTTTTTATTTTCTGTTGAAACAAACTGCTCAACGAGTTAATTGCTGATTTTTGAAATTATACATTTATCCAAAAAAAGTCAGTATGTGGTTATTGATGGGAGTAGAGTATTTGTTGTATAATATAAAAGCGGCGAATCTGAGACCTTTCAAATAGGTACTCCTAAAGATTCTAATTAAGAACTCAAACCGGGAGCGGTTGAAATAACAAACAAAACGAAAAGAGGAAGAACATGGAAGACTACGTTGGAAAAATCTGTCCGTTTTGCAAAACTGAAATTAAGGAAGGCGATGCTGTAAAGGTATGCCCGGCCTGCGGGACCCCCCACCATGAAGCATGCTGGGAAGAAAACAAAGGGTGTAACACCCCTGAGTGTGCCGAGCAGCATCACGAGCCTCAGGAGGCCAAGGCGGCAGATGTGTGTGCAAAATGCGGAACAGTCCTTACCGAAGGGCAGGCCTTCTGCCCAACGTGCGGAACCCCTAAAAATGCACCAAAACCCAATGTGTGTGCAAAATGCGGCGCTGAATTAGTAGAAGGTCAGCAGTTCTGCGCAAATTGTGGGCAAAAAGTGGGCTCACCGGTTGGTGCGGGGGCCCCCGCTAAGATTGGACAAATAAATGCAGCCGCAGCAAAGAAATTTAATTCCAAGTTACTGATCCCAATCATTGCCGGAGGGGCAGTTCTTGTTCTTGTACTAGTTTTTGTCTTCGGTGGCGGTGGCGGAAAAGATTTCAATAAAACGTTCGCTGACATTGCGGATGAGTCTTGGTGCTATATCTCATCTGACGGCAGCTACATGGCTATAGACACCAATCCCTATGATATCGATAACTACACTGATACGATTGCCTATCATTACCTTGACACAATCAATAAAGAACTTGGGTTCTCAAGTGCGTTGTGGGCCAAAATGGGCAAAACATCTGCTATGGATGGAATACAGACAGAATCCAACGACAACTATACCGTTAGTTGGAAATTTCACCCGGATAGTGGTATGGAAGTGACTTACGAGTACAACAACTAAAAGCGCCATGCTATAAAACCGCATAAAGCTCGAAATCAGGTAGTCTCGCAAGAGGCTCATGGGTTTAAAAACCCCACCCTGTCAGACAAGTGAAAAGCTCACCCCTTGAAAACGAATTGCTTTCAAGGGGTGAGCTTTTTATCACGCTTTTTAATAAGGAATGTCAACTCTCAAAACCAGAGCCGCCATTCCTGCACTATGTTCGCCCATAACTAATACATCTAATGCACTGTGGTTTAAACTTTTGCCACTGCAAACCTTAGTTTGGTTTGGTTTTTCCCGGACGCGCCTTGCCGTGTATAAGTCAGATTATGTGGCTTGTTTTGATTTCATTTTCATGTTAGGTAATTTCTTTTTTTCGTTTTGAGAGAGGGATTTTTAATGACCATTGTGGAATGCATGCAAGAATTATCGCTGGTTGATAATAAATATAGCAGAGAAGAAGATAAGAATTACTTTTTAGTGCATAAAATGATGGAGCTGTTAACATTAATTGAAGACGAAAATTTAGAAGCACTAAAAGATGAAATTTTCAAAAAGTATACTTATAATTCATATTCTTCATTTCTCAAATATATTTGTATTATGTCTAAACAAGATATTCCGTCTATTAATGATTTGCCTGAAAATCCACACATTAATAAAGTAGGAATCGTAAATACCAACATCATCGATTTTTATAATTCTTATGACGAAAATTTAATCCGCTATATAAAAGGACATCTTTTTTTGGAATTTGCAATGAATACAATTATTAAAAAGGCACTTACCCTTAGTACTAAGAACAAAACATTTTCTAATAAAATTGACTTGCTTTTTGAAAATTCTTTGTTATCTGGAAATGAGAAAGATCTGCTGAAAGCCCTAAATAAGGAAAGAAACGAGATTGCGCATAATTTGAATTACATACTCACTTTCGACATCCTGTTTAATCTTGTAAAATTATCCACTGAAGCAGGAGTTGATTTTTCAGATAATACTATTTACGAGAATAAAAATCTATCACAAGAATGGTATGGAATTGATGGCATTGTTAATGAACTTTTTCCAAATATATTTTGCCATCTTTTTTATGAAAACGAGCAATATTTTGAAAACAATGAAATTTTAAAATTTATATGTTAAAAAATTTTTAGCTTATAGACCAATACATAAAAAAAGTGCTCTTTTAAAATTTCCACTCAATAGAATGTTTTTATAATATAAAAGGATCCCACAGGTAGCTGTTTCTGCCTGTGGGGTTCTTCTATGTTATTCAATTGATTGGGTAAAAACACATAGCTTTTATTTCCCGCATCTTTTGAGCATTAAATAGGCTAACGCCTTTGCCCACTTACAGCTCGTTGATCGTATCGGTGACCGCCATCTGCCGGATGCGCTTTGCCGGGGTATACACCGCGGCAACTGCGGCGGCACCGACGCACAGCAGAATGATGACAAGCGAGCCCACCGGCACGCTCCATGTGGCATAGCTGAAATGCGCGGTAATAAGGTAGCGGTACAACAGCCGGCTAAGCAACAGGCCCACAAGGCAGCCGGCAGTACAGCCAAATGCTGCATAGGTAAACGCTTCGGCAGCAATCATTTTCGTGATTTGGTGTTCATCCATACCAACGGCGCGCATGGCCCCATACTGCTTGATTTTTGCAGATACGCTCATGGAAATGCTGTTCATGATATTTAAGACCGTGACCAGTGTAATAATGGCCAAAAACGCATAGACAAACAGCACAAACGCAGCGTAGGTATTTGCCGTGTGCCCGCCACGCAGGTCAGAAAACGCATAGTTTGGCCCCACTGCGTTTTGAATTGCAGCCACATCTTCATTTGTGGCGTCTTTTGTCGTTTGCACCATCACCAGCGAATAATCGGATATACCGGTCAGCCGGGTAAAAGTTTCGTCTGAGGTGATAAGCGTTATTTTTTCATCTGGGCTGCCGTCACTGCTGAACAGGTTATACCGCAGCGTACCCGCAACCGTCAGCCGCTGGGTGCCCACCTGCAACGTATCCCCCACCTGTAACGGGGTGTTTTTGCCGCTAATGGCAAGTACATAATTGCTGTCGCCATATACCTTGGCGATATCACTGCCCTTTTTCAGTAATTTGTCTTTTGTCAGGCAGTCCAGGTCAAAATCGCCATAAGAGATCAGGTCAATCGCCTCGGGCTTCGGCGCCTCTTTGCCAACATCCGCCGGCACGTCAAACAGGCTGCGGCGGGCATACACCTCTTTCACGCCACCCATACCGGCCAGCGTATTGAATAAAATGTGGTCTACCGAGTTTTGCTCGTCGATGCTGGCAATATTGATGTCGGGCGTATTAGAGTATTGCGGCATGAGGTAGCCGACAAAATTGATCACGACCGTAAAGGCCAAAAAAAGGATGATGCTCAGCGCAAAAGAGCCGGTCATCAAAAACAGATTTTTTTTGTTGGATACCGCATGCTGGATGCCGAGCGTCGTTTCAATTTTAAAAAAGCGGGTAGATAGCGCATGGTTTGCGTTTGCCGTGCTTTCAGAATTGCCCGACACCGCGGTTACCGGCGACACTTTGGCCGCCCGCTTTGCGGGAGAGCTGGCCGCAATGAGAACCGTAATAATCCCCACAAGGATGCCGCTGATAATGCCAATTAGGCTGATGCCAAACAGCGGGATGGCGGAAAACTCTTCGCCCACAACAAACCGCAGTATGGCGCACAGCACCCACGTCAACACAACCCCAAGGGCCAGGCCCACCGGGATGGCCGTTTTGCACCAATTAAGCGCTTCCAGCCTTACAAACCGAATGATTTGCTGCCTGCTCATGCCAATGCAACGCATCATGCCAAAAAATTTTGTTCTTTGCGCAACATTGCTGTTGATGCTGCTTGAAATCATCAACACACCTGCAATTAAAATCAACACAAACAGGGCCATCGCAAGGAGAAAATAGTTCTGTACCGCGGCGTTGTCCATTAACTTTTGAATGACCTGGTCCCCGTGCTTTGCCACCAGCCGCGCGGTTTCCATCCTGACGCTCATATCTGCCATAGAAAAAACGGCCGTTACCAAAAACACTGCAAAAACGATGCAAAGCAATGTCATGCGGCTTTGCCGTTTATGCACCCTTGCCGAAATAGGGATCAAACTAAGATAGCTTTTCATTCGCGGCACCTACCGAAATCGGTCAAAACCCCGTCAGATACCTGCAACACCCGGTCTGCCGTTTGTGCAATGCTTCGGTTATGGGTAATCATGATAATCGTCTGCTCGTACGTCTTTGCGGCTTCTTTCAGCAGGGCAATTACTTCACTACTGTTCTGGGTGTCCAAATTGCCCGTCGGTTCGTCTGCTAAAATCAATGACGGCCGGGTAATCAGCGCACGGCCTATCGCAACCCGCTGTTGCTGCCCACCAGATAGCTGGCTGGGCAAATGGTTGCGGCGTTCTTTTAAATTTAGTACAGCAAGCAGTTCTTCCAGATATTTTTTGTTCGGCTTTTGGTAGTCCAGCAGCACGGGGAAGATGATGTTCTGCTCGACCGTCAGCTCGGGGATCAGGTTAAAGCTTTGAAAAATAAAGCCGATATTTCTGCGGCGAAAAACAGTCAAATTGCGGTCTTTCATTGCAAAAATGTCTTTGCCATCAATCAACACCTTGCCGGAAGTCGGGTTGTCAAGTGCGCCCACCATGTTTAAAAGGGTGCTTTTACCAGACCCGGATTCGCCGACAATGGCGACGAACTCCCCTTTCGGGACGGAAAAGCTGACCTTTTTGAGTGCGTGTACGGCAGCTTCTCCACTGCCATAGGTTTTGGAAATTAATCTTACTTCCAATAAATTCACAGGTTGTCCACCTCTTTCTGTCTTACTGCTGAAAGAGTACCTCATCAAGCTTACTGCCACATGACACCCAGCCTACAATTTTGTAGGAATTAAAAAATTGATGGTGAACGTAGTCCCGCTACCAAATTCGCTGTTAACCTCCACCGTGCCGCCATGCGCTTCAACCAGCGCCTTTGCCAGCGGCAACCCAAGCCCTACACCCTGCGTATCTTTTGAAAACCGGCTGCGGTAAAACCTTTTAAAAATGTGGTTCAGGTCCTCCGGGTGAATGCCGCTGCCGTTATCCTTTATGCTAATCTGCACCACCGATGCAAACTGTTTCCACTCGATACGGATCTCATTGCCTTTTTGTGTATGGTCAAATGCGTTTTTTACAATGTTACTAATCGCCTCAATGAGCCAGTTGCGGTCGCACAGCAAACAGACATCCTCATCCCCAGATAACAGCATCTTTTTTTCTTCTTGTGCGACGCGCACTGCAAAATGCCGTTCAATGCTGTGCATCATTTCCGCCACGTTTTCTTCTGCCTTTTCAATCACAATCGTCCCGGCATCCAGTTTTGCAATTTTTAAAAGGTTTTGCACCAGCGTCTCTATCCTTTCCAGCTCTTGCTCTGAAAGGGTGGTAAACTCTTGAATGGTCGGGCTGTCTTGCGCTTCCCCCTGCAAAATGCCGTTATAGATGTTCAGTGCTGCAAGCGGTGTTTTTAGCTGGTGCGAAATATCGGCAATCGTGTTTTTGAGGGCATTTTTTGCCCTTAATTCGTTTTCTGCATGGGCGTTTAAAATCGAGACCAAAGAGTTTACCTCGTGGAACAGCCGGTACAACTCGCCCTCCTCGTCACACTGGATGCGGGCATTGGGGTCACCGGCGATATACGTTGTAATTTGGGCAGCGGCGGTCTCTATAATGCGGTGCTGTGCTTTAAAATACCGGTAGCAAAAGAGTGTAATTGCCCCCGCCATGCACAGGGCCAATAAAAAGGCTACAAGCGCCGCATAGGGGGGTGCAAAGTAAACAAGGGCCCCTGCAACCGCCGCATACCCCATTATGCAGAGTAACATTTGGCAAAAAAGTGCTTTGATTTGCCGGTTCACCATCACTTCCATTTTTGCACCTCAATCAGCAGAATTCCATTTATAGCCCATGCGCCGCACCGTAATGATTTTTTTAGGGGCGCTGGGGTCATCTTCAATTTTTGTGCGCAGTCTGCGAATATACACCGTCAGCGTATTGCTGTCCACATAGTTTTCGTTACAGTCCCACAGGCGGCTTAAAATTTGTTCGGGCGAAAGCACCCTGCCCGGGTTTTCCATCAAAAGGCGCAACAGTTTATATTCACCTGCCGTCAGCTCCAGTTGTTCGCCATTTTTATAAACTTGCCCCTTTAAAAGCTGAATTGTAATACCGCCCGAAACCAGTTCGGTACCGGCTTGTACAAAATTATCGCTTCTGCGCAATAGCGCGTTGATTCTTGACATAAATACCGCCAGCTTAAAAGGCTTTGTAATGTAATCATCACCCCCGATGTCAAGCCCCATAATAATATCGGTCTCTTCATCTGCCGCGGTGAGAAATATAATAGGCACTTTTGAAGTTTGCCGTATTTTTTTACAAATATCAAAGCCGGAGCCATCGGGCAGAGAAACATCTAAAATGACCAAATCGTATTTTTTATCTGCCCACAGCCCCGCTGCTTCGCCGGTTGTGCGGGCAACGTCCAAATCATACCCTTGTTTTTTTACCGCAAAGGACAGACCGTTGATTAAGCTTAAATCATCCTCGACTAAAAAAATTCGTTTCATTTTGATTGACCGCCCTTTACTTTTTTTGTGCGCGCACTGCCCAGCAACCCGCTTTGGGACCGTTTGCGGTGTTACCCATCTGCAAGCAAGCGCCCCAGCGCTAACCGAGTTTTTTACATCGCCTCTTACGCATTTTGATACGTTGCCCTTTTTTATAACGCAAAAAACCAAATTGAATTTTGCTATTTTCGTGCTTTTTAATTTTACACCATTTTATTTATTATGTGCAAAGCACAAAGTTATTGCAATAGACCCCCCAGAAATTGGGCCACCTTTTATAGTCTCTCGGTTTTGCTATTCACTCTGCTTTACTGTTAGCCAAAAACCGGCTTTTAAAGGCTGGTGCCTTCTCTGCGTTTTTCCCGGTTAAAAAACTTTCAAAAAAATACGCCCCCCACCTGCTTTTTGCCATCAAACCCCTTTACTGCACACCGGCACTGTTTTGCTCCTTTGTTCGCTGGCAAAGCGCTTTTTGCAAAATAATATTGCGCGGTGGTTGACAAGCAGAAAGCGGTAGTATACAATAAAGTAAACTCACAGTTTACTTTATAGCACTTACGTGCAATTTTAGGAGGATGACATGGGACAAGCCGACCGCAAACAGCGGGAAAAGGAATATAAACGAAAAGACATCATCGACGCCGCCGAGCGGGTTTTCTTTTCAAAAGGGGTGGCAAACGCCTCAATGGATGAAGTGGCCAAAGCCGCGGAATACAGTAAACGCACACTGTATGTCTATTTTAGCAGTAAAGAGCAGCTGTATTTTGAAATTATGATACGGGGGTACCGGTTGCTGCTTGCCCAAATTGAACAACACCTTGCAGAAGCCGGCCCAACCACCGCGCGGCAACAGCTGCGTTGTCTCTTTTTTGCTATTTTAGAATTCAGCAAAAACTACCCCGCCTACTTTGAGGCCATTATGGGGTACGAAACGACCGATGCAAAAGAGCTTTCTGGCGTTGAGGACGATTCAAAAACAGAGTGCTATGCGCTGGGGGAACAACTTTTTGGGTACCTGTCGCGCGCGCTGCAAAACGGCGTTGCACAAGGCGATTTTAAAGCAGGGTTAGACAGCCGGCAGGCTGCCCTGCTTTTATGGGCCTGCACGGTTGGTGTTTACAATACCGCAAAGAAAAAAGCCGACTACCTAAAAACGTTTCAACACACCGAGGCAGCCGACTTTGCAGAAGAATCTTTTAATTTAATCTTAACCCTTATCAGCAGAAACGAGGCCCCTTATGACGAAAAAGAAACAACTATTTAAAATACTGCGCATGCTACTTGCCGGTGTGCTTGCCGTGTGTCTGGTTGTAGTTGCCGCACTTTATTTGATCAGCGGAGGATTTATGAAACAGACGTATCTGGAACCATGGTCGAAAAGCTATGCCACAAACGAGGCGGACCCGCGGGTGCGCCTTGTCGCCAGCGGCCTGCTTGCCGCCAGCAACCATAACATGCAGCCCTGGAAAATTAAACTGGATGCCGGTGACCCCATGGCGTTTTATTTGTATGCCGACAGTGCGCGCATGACAAAAGAAGTGGACCCGGATGCCCGCCAAATGATGATCTCGCAGGGCACTTTTTTAGAATATGTCGCCGTTGCCGGGCAAAAAACCGGCTGGAAGGTGGACATCACACTGTTCCCCCTTGGGGAATATGACGAGGCAAACCTTGCTGCGAGCATGGATGCAAAACCGGTTGCAAAAGTACTGCTTTCTAAGGCAGTTGCCACAAACGCCGAAGCCACAAACAGCGTGCTTTACGACGCGATTTTTTTGCCCGACACCAACCGAAGCGCGTATGAAGCCACCCCGCTCACCCCTGCGCAGGCCGACACGCTTGCCGCTTTGCCATGTCCCGGCGGCGTGGCTATTAAGCTGTACCAAACCGAACAAGACATAAAACAAATTGGTGACTACGCGATGCAAAGCGCAACAATTGAAGCCGGCGTTGAGCGCATAATGGGGGAATCCGGCGCGATCTTTCGCGCAAACGAATATCAAAAAAACCAGTTCCGTTACGGCTATTCTGTTGAGGGGCAAGGAACCTCCGGTTTTATGAAACATATTTTGCAGGGGCTTGTCACCCTGTTTCCCGGCATGAACAGCGGCAGCGCCGCGACCAAAACCTTTATCAGCTCAACGCAAACCTCTATTGACAACACCCCTGCCTATGCCATGATTGTGACAAGTGGCAACAGCCGCACCCAGCAGGTAGAAAGCGGCATGCTTTACAGCAAGCTGGTGCTAACAGGGCATACGCTGGGGCTCGCAATGCAGCCACTGAGCCAGATGTTAGAGGAATACCCCGAAATGCGGGCCCCCTATACCGCGTTCAAGCGGCAATACGCGCCCAGCGGCGGTACGGTGCAGATGCTGTTCCGCGTTGGCACCCCCACAAAAACCACCCCACTGAGCATGCGGCGCGACGTGCAAAGCCTGCTTATCGGCAACGCCTGAGCCGCCCCGCCCATGTGCCATGGCAGGTGCCTGCTAAAAAACAAACCTTGTAGCAGCTGCCTTTGCGGGCCTTTTGGGCACGCAAACCGCACACCAGAACCAAACGATCATTTGTAAGGGCCCTGCTGTTATTCAGCAGGGCCCTTTTGTCTTGCGGCGCAAGTTTGCCGGTACGCGTTTGCTTTAGCACGCCGCGCCCGCACGTTGTTCGTTTTCTTTTTGCCATGCAGCCCCAAAAGTATATTTTTAAAGTCTCTGCTTTGCCCCGGTGCTGCCAACCTGCCCGCAGATAAATTTAATTTTCGCTTTTACTGTGTTAAAATAAGGGCATTGTAATTTAAAAAATTTTAATCTTTTTTGTCACAACCTCACTGCGGTGACTGTCTAATAGAATAGAACAGCAGAGAAAGAAGGTTTTTTGATGCAAAACGAAGAATGGCAACTGGTAGACCTTGCAGTGGCCGGCGACAAAGGGGCACTTCAACGCCTGCTTGCCGGTGTGGAGGATTTGGTGTACAACCTTTCGCTGCGCATGCTGGGCAACCCACCAGACGCAGAGGACGCCGCGCAGGAAATTCTCATCAAAGTCATGACACAGCTTTCGACCTTTCGCAAAGAGAGTGCGTTTTCCACCTGGGTCTACCGCATTGCCACCAACTACCTGATCAACTGCAAAAAGTCTATGTTTGCACAGCACCCGCTGAGTTTTGAGGATTACGCAAAGGACACAAAGGCCGGGTTTATCCCCAATACCACCGCCCTGACCCGGCAGGTGGATGAGGGAATTTTGGCCGAAGAGCTGAAAGCATCCTGCACGAATGTGATGCTGCAATGCCTTGACCCGCAAAGCCGCTGTATTTATGTTTTGGGCGTGATGTTTCGGGCCGACAGCAAGGTGTGCGGCGAAATTTTGGGCATGAGCGCCGAGGCTTACCGCCAAAAACTTTCGCGCTGCCGCAAAACGGTGGCGGCCTTTTTAGGCGCGTACTGCGGGCTTTCAAAAACCGGGGGCTGCAACTGCCGCAAACGGGTGGGGTACGCCATTCAAACACACCGGCTTGACCCCCAAGACCTTGCGTACAGTGCCCTGCAAAAGCTGCCCGGCACCGCCACCCTGGGGGTTACACAGACAATGGAAGAACTGGACGAACTGTCGCTGATTTTTGCAAAGCTGCCCCGCTACCGCACACCACAAAATACAAAAGCTTTTTTGACAAGGCTGCTGGCATCCGACAGGATGTCGGTGCTTCAAACGGAGGTGTAACATGTCGCGAACACCCATCATAAAAGAACTGCAAAACATACGGCTGGCAAGCGGGCACGGCGGCTGGGTTTATTGTGGCGGCTGCGGCGAGACGATTGGCTATTTATGCTATGTGACCTATGACGATGTTCAGTTTGCCTACCAGTGCAACTGTGGCAACTGCGGCAGCATGCACCTTGCGTTTGTACCGCAGGGTGCCGGCGCCGGGCCCGTGCAACAAAACGCACTGGTTACCATAAAAAACAGGCTGTGCTGCCCGGTAGAAAACGCGCCGCTGTTTACCGTGCTTGCCAAAAAGCTAACCAGCTATACCTACAACGTTGTTTGTGCAGCCTGCAAAACACACTATAAAGGGGGGCTTATACGATGAGAGAACTTTTGCTGACCTTGCTGATGGGCGTCGCCGCGGGCGCCATTGATGTGCTGCCCATGGTCAAAATGAAGCAGGACCGGTTTTCTATCGCTTCTGCTTTTGTGTTTTACCTGCTGTTGCCGTTTGTTATTTTTAATTTTACTCTGTTCGGCACCATCTGGTGGGCCAAGGGCGGCATTGTGGCGCTGGGGCTTGCTTTGCCGGTAATTCTTGTTGTCGCAAAAAACGACAAAAAAGCGGTGCCGCCCATGCTGGTGATGTCGACTGTTTTGGGCACGCTGATCGGCATTGCCGGGCACTTTATACTGTAAACGGCGCGCGCACGGCCTTTTAAGTTCCCACCCTGTTTTATTGCTTTTACAACAAACGACCAGCGGCCCCGCCAAAACAGGCAGGGCCGCTGGTTGTTATAACATTACTTTGCCGATATGCTCAAAATTAAGCACAACATCTGCACACTCAAAGGTCACTTCATACACGACCAGTTCGGGCAACAGCGCGGGGATACCGATGATATGCCCGGGCAATTTTGCAAGAAATTTTTCTTGGTGTTTTTCTATGGGCACTGCACTTTTTTTTGCAAGCCCCTGTGTAACCCTTACATGGCCCTGCCCACTTAACGGAAGGGTGGTAAACGCAACGTGCGGATTTTGCTCTAACTCTGCCACTTTGTTATTGTCGGCAAAGGTAGAAAAATACAGGGTTTTGTTCTGCGGCTCGTAGTAAAAATTGACAATGCGCACATTGGGCCCGCCCTCTGCCACCGTTGCGAGTGCCAGTTCGGTTTGGGTCGCCATCATGCGCTCAAATTCTTTTTCGTAGTCCATTGTATCCCCCTGTTTTTGCAATGCAACATAGATATTGATGTTGCATTGTTCTCTCTCATTATTTTGGTATTCTTCAAAATCGCCGGTAAAGCTTCTGTCAAGAGGCGTTTGCCAAATCTCTTGCCATGCCTGTGCCACCGCGTGTACCATATGCCCCTGTACCGAAAACTTTGCATACCTGCCCGCCGGGATGGTTTTTACTGCAAGGCCGGGGTTTTGCGCTTTTGCCACCTCGCTGCCCACGGTGAGCGTGTATCGGTCTCCCGCATAGTCAGAATACAGCCCAATGGCATACGTATTTACTTTATTGTTGATTGCAGCCGCAACGCCGCCATGATATAACTTTTGCCACAACTCAGAAATGATGGTGTTCCGGTCTGGGTCGCCGTTGCCCGTAACGGCCCCAACACCCACCACGGTTTTTGCTGCCAATGTTACAATTTCATACTTCAATGGCCGAGCCTCCCTGTTTTTGATAGGCTCATCCTACCAAAGATCACATGACAACAGCGTGTCATATTATATGTACTGCGCTAACGTCTTTTGCAATTTTTCTTTGATTTGCAGGCGAATTTCTTGCGGGGCCAATACTTCACAGTGTTCGCCAAACGTGGCAAGGTATCGGTACACCCACTCCCCCTGTGGCATCGTAAGCTGTACAAAAAAGCTGCCATCCGGCTGCTGCTTGTATTGTGCAAACTCGTCGTACACCCGGTACGCCATCTCTTTGGGTAGCCGCAGCGTTAAAGTGACAAGCTCATCTTGAAATACCCGGCCCTGGCCAAACAGTTTGGCGGGCGCGGTGCGCGCAAAGGTCTGCTGCAACACCTGTAGTTCTTTGATGCGCCGCAGCTTAAAAAGCCGGTCTTCCCCACGCAGCATGCAATAACCGTACAAATACCAATTTTGCCCTTTAAAACAAAGCTTCAGCGGCTCAACCGTGCGCACCGTGCGGTGCTGCTTGCTATAGTAGGCAAAGGTAATGCGCTGCTTTTGCAAAATGGCCTCTTTCAGCGCCCCAAATAACTTTGCCTCTTGCCCGGCATCCGCCCAATCTGAAAAATCGACCTCAAACCAATCCGTGTTATGGCTGCCAAACAGCGAGGACAGTTTATTTACGGCGGTATTGGTCCGCTCTAAGCTCACGGCATCCACCGCGTGCAACGCCGCTAAAATATCCGCCTTTTCACTGTCGGTCAACACCGTTTTGTTTAGCACAAAATCGGGCAGCAGAGCAATGCCGCCGCCCTTGCCCTTTGTCATATAAACCGGAATGCCCGCAGCAGACAACAACTCTACATCCCGGTAAATGGTGCGGGTCGAAACCTCAAACCGCTTTGCCAGCGCCCCCGCCGTGATGCTTTCTTGGTTCAGCAACAGGTAAACCATCTCAAACAGACGGTTAATTTGCATTATACCACCCCCTTTTTATTATAGGGGAATACTATGACATGGGCAAGTCATATTATACAATTGCAACGCACCTTGACCTCGTCTTGCAAGGAAAGGACAAAATAGAGTACGGTACCTTTTTATCTAATGCTTCATTGATGCGGGGGCCTAGATAAAAAAGGAAGCTTGCTGCTTATTTTCAGCAGCAAGCTTCCTTTTTTGTTTTACCGTTGTTACTTTGCGCTGTTGTCAACAGCCGCAAGGATGGGCCGGCACGTCGTCTCTGGAATGGCTGTTTTGAGAGGGATCCTTCATGCACAGGTGAACCGCCGCCGTTGTAAAGGTTTGCGGCAGGGCCAAAATGTTGGGGTTTTCGCCTACAAACTTTTTCTTGGCATCTTCCAGCGCTTCTTCAAAGGTGGCCCGCGTTTTCAGGCCCATGCCACGTGCAATACCGGGTTCGCGCGCGCCAACAATATAAATGGCGCTGGTGTTCATCTCTGCAATATGCCCGCAGCTCATCATTGAAAAGCCATGAAACGGGTGAAAGGCATTGGCAAACCGATATTTTCGAATATACTCCTCGTTCGTGGCAAAATACTCGCCATAGCGGTTCAAATCCGGCAAGATATTCATCGAGTCATGCTGGAACATTTCGTAAAGCTCTGGCAGGTAAGGCCAGCGCTCTTCGTGAAACCAGCCGTCACAAATGCTGGACACCAAAAAGACGCAGTGGTCACTGAGGATGCGCTTGTGCCGAATAACCTGTGCACTGAGTGCCTGCATCATTTGGATGGGGTTTGTGCCCATGCCGTCCCCATAATGAAAATTGGTCGGCATGCCAAAAACGACAATGTCGTATTTCTTTTCTGCCCAGTGTACATAAGTGCGTTTATCGGCTGTTTTCCAGCTGATGGCCTGCATCTCTTTCGCCCACCCCGAGTTGATTTCAATCTGTCGGGATTTTGTGTCCAGCACCGCATCGCAGCAGAAGAATTTTTTACCCATCTTTTCTTCCATATACATTCCCTGCTGGTCAAACTTATTGCGCATTTCACTGTGGGTCGAAACCGGTACAAAATCTGGCCGGTGCATGACCTGCGGCACATGGTGTGCGGCAATGCTGCGCCAGTGGCTGATGCCCGTAGCGCAATGCTTATACCCCCCCGAATATCCCCCATAGGGGTTGCCTTGTGTATGCCCGATTAAAATTGCAACATCGGCATCATAAACATATTTATTCAGGATTACATGATCCCCGTAGCTGGTGTATCCAAGGTCAACAAGGTGTTCATAATCTTCTGAATCATGGCTGGTGATCTGCCCCGTGGGGTAAAACTCACTGAACAGCTCCGGGCCAAGAATCGTTTTCATCTCCGTCACGGTTGCGCGCGGGTGCAGGCCGTTAGAAAACAGCAGTAAAATATGGCTTTTTTCAACACCCACACTGTAAAGCTCATCCAAACAGGCGCGAATTGCCACTTTTCTGTGGCTGGTAGGCTGGTTGCCGCCTTTGACGATGTCAGGGATAATGATGACCGCTGTGCTACCCTTTTTCGCCAGCTGCGTCAGGGTGGGCATGCCAATGGGGTTGCGAATACTGTTCAGTGTCGCATTATAAAGGCTGTCCCAGTCCTGCGGCAGGCAGGGCGGGTCCGGTACCGTCTCCCCAGGGATAAAGACATCAGTGTTATCGGGCAATTCGGCACTCATTTTACCATGCCCGTACTCAAAATCCAGTTTCATTTGTTTGCTCCTTTTCCGCTGTCGCTACTCTTACACAATAAAAATACTTATTGCCCTAAATACAGCTGAATAATCTCCAGATACTCCTCAGGGTAAAACCCGATCTCCCCTGCAAAGTGGGTCAGCGCAATTAAACCACCGTCAATTCCCGGGATAGAGGCCAGCATTGCCGCGTTTTCTGCTTTCAGGCCCCCGCCATACACAACATCCATACCACCGGTACGCTGTTTGACAAAGCGCGCAATTTTTTCAATATACGGCTTATCCGCAGGCGTTTTACCCGGCCCAATACTCCAAATGGGTTCATAAGCAATTGCAACCTTGGCCTTATCCGCCCCGGCAAGCCCTCTGTCAAGCTGATCGCCAATAACAGCTTCCCAGCTACCTTGCTCTTCACTCGTTTCCCCCACACAGTACAGCACTTTAAGGCCCACCTTTTGTGCGGCAAGCACCTGTGCGTTTAATAATTGCTCGGCCGCTTTTTTTGCGGCTTTGCCCGTAACCCCTGCTGCCGCAAGGACCCCCAGCTTGTCGTTGCGCTCCTCACAATGGCCAATGAGCGCCACCTTGCAGCCTATTTCTGCGGCCGCACTGGCGGGCAGGTTTGCGGTAAATGCGCCAAAATTACCCCCCACCGAGGTATCTTCGCGATAGACACTTTGACACCCAATCTGAACCGGGCTGCCGGGGAAACACGCTGCCACCGCATTGAGCAGATGTGCCTCTGGTAAAAACTGTACGAACTCAACCTCTGCCGGGTCATATCCTTTCAGCTTTTCCTGTGTGTGGCGCACAATTTGGCTGCCCCACAACATCATCGGGGCAAGCCGGTTAACACCCCCGTGCACCGGGCTGATGTCAAAACGTTTCAAATTCAAATACAGATGCTTCATCCTCATATTCCTCTCAGAACATACTCTATCGCCGGCCGCAAAACCGCTTTTCAAGCTTTACACGACGTCATTTCTGATTGATTGGGCGTTTTCCTCCTCAACGGATTCTGAAAAATCAAAATTTGCCGAAAACACCCGTGTGTATATCCCTTTTAAAAAAATGCTGCGCCCGCAGCTGTGACTTATTTTTGTGCGTCTGCTATCCGACCTTGCCCTCTGCGATGGCAAAGCTGTTTAAAATACCACTTTGTTTTGGCCTGCACTGGTGTGCACAGGGTTTTTCCCTCTTGCCCCTTGTTGCAGGTATTTCAAATACCGGCTTCGCGGTAACGCTGTGCCATCTCTTCAAGGGTAACCGCTTCCACCAGCGGCGCACGGCCCACGCTGCCAAACTCGACAATCAAGGTGCCAATCGCCTCGCGCACACCCGCTTCAATGCAACTGCAAACGGCGTTTACATCTTCATTTGGGATGTTGCCGTACATTACGGTATCCATCAGCGGCGTAAGGAAGACACGCGGGTCAAACTTGTCCGGGTTGCTCTCCAGCAGCTCAAACACCTGTTTTACTGCGCCGCTTGTGCGCAACTCCGGGCGCTTTACAAAAAGCTCTTTCAGGTTACGGGTGACCGCAAGGCGAATGTCGGTATCCACATTGATTTTGCCAATACCGCAGGGGATCGCCGCTTTCAGTTCACTGATGGCGATGCCGTAGGTGTTTTGCAGCTGGCCGCCCAGTGCATTGATCTCCTGCACAATGTATTGTGGCACTGTCGAAGACCCGTGGCTGACAAGAACACAAAAAATCGCCTCGTGTTGCAAGCACTCTTTGACCGCAATCGGAATTTCGCGGCGCAGCTTTACGTTTTTGCCCTTGCTGGCCCCGTGCATTGTGCCGTAGCTGATTGCAAGGCAGTCCACCCGCGTTTTTTGAATGAACTCTACCGCGCGCAAGGGGTTCGTATAAGTACTTTCATTGCTGAAAACATGGTCTTCCACACCCGCCAGCACCCCAAGTTCTCCCTCTACGGTGACCCCGCGCTCGTGCGCGTATTTTACGACCTCACGGGTCAGCTCGATATTTTGTTCAAACGGCAGGCTGCTGCCATCGATCATGACACTGGTGTAACCGCCGGCAATCGCCGCCTTGACACTGTCAAAATCGTGCCCATGGTCAAGGTGCAGCGCCACCGGTATCGTGCTTTGTGCGGCAAAGCGCTTGACTGCTTCGCCGATATTCAGCGCGCCGCGGCGTTTATCTTCCAGCGTGGCATTCATAAAATCAGTGCGGCCACCCATAAACCCATTTGCAAGGTCTGCACCCTGTAAAATTGCGGGGGAACGAAAGATTTCGTGTATTTCTACTGCGGCCTTGGCCTGTGCAACGGCATTCACATTAAATGCACCCTGTGCATAATGATATTTTTCCACGGGCTCCAAAATCGCCCTCATTGGTACCAACATTCTTTTTTCTCCTTTCGTGTATCGGGTCAGCCTCTGCCCTGAAACGTGACAAACGGGCGCAGGGGGCCCCCGATCAGCGGAGTGCACCAATTCACAAATTCCGCCGTTACATCACAGCCATTTGCTGAAATAAAGCTGTCGGGCAGCAATTTCTCTTCCAGCATGACCTGTTCAATCGGGATCAGCACTGTTTTGACACTGTAGGGGGCCGTAGAAAGCCGTTCAAACCCAACCATCACCCCTGTTTTTCCTTCTGCAGCTGCCCGCACAGCAGCCCGCCCCGCCTGTTCGGCTTCTTTTCGGTCTACAACAGATTGAAACGCTATCGAAGCGCGGCCCGCGATGCCGGGTTTTTCGCTGCGCGCCTTGATGCCCAACCGGCGGGTGACCAAGCCAGCGAGATGCGAGCTGACATCGCCATAATAAGTGGCACGCCCAACTTGAAACACCGGCTCTACAATAGGCTGGCCCTTGGCATCGTGCAGGCCCTCGCTGGCCACGACCAGAACACCGCCTTTTTCTTTGTGCAGTTGCTGGACGCGGGTAAGAAACACCTCTTCGTCAAACGGTCTTTCCGGCATGTAAATAAGGTCCGGCCCATCGCCGTTTTTACTGCGCGCCAGTGCCGATGCCGCCGCGATCCACCCACAGTTGCGCCCCATGGCCTCTACAATACAAACATGGATTGGCAGCGCGCGCACATCCTGGCTGATCTCGCTGACCGTTGCCGCAAGATAGCGGGCGGCACTGCCGTAACCCGGCGCGTGGTCCGTTACAGAAATATCATTATCAATGGTCTTGGGGATACCAATTACTTTTACCGTGGCCCCAATGTCGGCACAGGCGCGATACACCTTGCCGCAGGCATCCATTGAACCGTTGCCACCGGTAAAAAACACACAGTCAATGTGGTGCTTTGCAAGAATCTTTGCAATTTGCGCATAATCCTGTGCGCTCAACATGTCTCTTGACGTTCCGATTGCCGAGGCGGGGGTGGATAACAGAAGCTCCAACTCCGCTTCAGGCGCAGTCATTAAATCGAAAAACGTTTCTCTCAGCACGGCACCTGAACCACCAAGTGCGGCATAAAAATGCGCAAATTCACCGCTTTTTCGCGCGGCGCAAACTGCGCCATAAAGGGATGCGTTCATCACCGCTGTCGGCGCACCCCCGTGGATGATGAGCGCGTTCATTTTGCCCAACAAAATTCCTCCTGTCACATAACCTGTCGCATTCAATCCTCCGGTGCCGTGGGGTCTGTGCTGCGCCGCACGACCATCTGTGCCGCAAAGTGGCGGGTCTTTGGCACCTCTGATGTCGTTTGCATTTGGTAGAGCATTTCAACCGCCGCCCGGGCGATCTCTTCCTCCTGCATCTTCATACTGGTGAGCGTCGGGGTGATTAACCGGCAGACACTTGAATTATCATACCCAATGACGGCAGCATCCTCCGGGATGCGCCGCCCTGCACGAAGCAGCTCTTTTATTGCCAAACAGGCCGTATAGTCATTACGGCCCAAGATAGCGTCCACCGGGTGCGTGCGCAGATACTCCGCCAGCTTGCCGCGCGCCTGCTCCTCGTTTTTACAGCCGGTGATGATCTGCCCCTCTGCCGGCAAACCACAGGCCTCCATCTCATGCACAAACCCACGGTAGCGGTTATCGGTCATGTCGCTGAAATGGTCGTGGGCCGAAACACGGTCCATATACACAATGTGCCGCCTGCCCTGCCCATATAAATACCGCACACATTCACGGGCACCCTGATAAAGCCCCGTATCGATTTTCGCAACCCCTTCAAGCTGTGGGTATTCTTTAGAAAGCAGCAATGTTACAGGGATTCCGGCATCCACAAAATTGCGGATATACTCATCTGGGATACTAATCGAGCTGATGATGATACCGTCAAAGCGCCGGGCAATGATCTGACGCACGAACTCAGAATCATTGCGATTCGCACACAGGCTGACAACAGAGCCTTTTTGGTAGGCTACTTTGTCCATTTCACCCATCAGGCGGCCAAACCGTTCATTGGTAGTGTTGTCTACGATAAAAATAATGTGTTGGCTGTTTTTGCCTTTGAGCGCCCGCGCAATATTGTTAGGGGTGTAGTGCAATTCCTTCACGGCTCGCAAAACACGCTCCCTTTTTTCTTTGTCGACATAGCGGTTGTTATTCAGCACATAGGATACGACCGTAACGCTGACCCCCGCACGCCGTGCAACATCAGCCCTTGTTGCACAGTGAATATTGTTTTCTGCCATGTTGACTGCCCCTTTATCGCGAATTATTGTAACAACAATATCATACTGCTTACCAACGATTTGTCAAAACTTTACTTTTCCCGCAGCGTATACTCCACGTTGTCTGCCAACTTTTTTGGGTTGGCAGGCAGATCATCCCCGGCTTACGGCTCAGTTCTTCCACCAGGCCCTCACGGTCGGGCAAAGCACTCCATGGTTCAAGGCACAGGTAAGGCGCTTTCGTTTGGGGGGCGTGCCACAGCCCTAGATACGGCAAATCAGGGAATGTCACGGTTACAAAATGTGCATCGCAGGCGCTTTCAAGCGTCACCTGCCCACCGGTATTGCGCAAAAAGACGGCATCCCTGTCAAACAGCTCGTGCTTTAGCGGCAAAACAGCCTGCCCCTGTGGCAAGAACGGCGTGTCGCCCCCTTTTACAAAACAGGTGTCCGACATTTCCACTTTTCGTGGCGATGTGCCAGATGCAAAGCGCAGCTGATAGTCTTCAAAACGCAAACCATCTGCTAGCGGCACCTGAAAACCCGGGTGGCCGCCATAGGCAAACCACATCCGCTTTGCACCGCGATTTTCCACCCGAAATGTCACTTGCAGAGTATCTTCACACAGGTGATACCCCACTTGTGCATGCCAGTCACGTGGGTATTGTGCACGGGTTTCCGGCTCGGTATCCAGCACAAACAACAACTGGTCGGCAGACTGCTGTTCACACCTCAGTGTGCGCCAGCGAAAAAAGCCATGGGTATCCATGTGGCAGTCTTCTCCGTCCATTTTACAATGGCCTTCTGTCAACCGGCCGCAGACCGGGAAGAGATGGGGTGCACGCTTTTTCCAGTAGGTCGCATCCCCTTGCCACAGGTATTCGGTACCGTCTGCGCTGCGCAGGCTCCTAAGCTCTGCGCCCTCATCCGCCACCGTTACGGCTAGCGCATCATTCCCTATGTGATATTCCATTGGGTCCCCCTTTCCGCCGTTGCTCTTCGGCTATGCTTTGCCCTCCGAGCCCGCCAAGCGGATAATCTCCTGAACATCCCCCACCAGGCGGTCAGAGGCATATTGCGACAACCGCCAAGCATGCCCCTGGTCGATTTTTTGCGCAAGCCCCTCTCGCAGATATTCGACATACTGGGTTCGTATCTGTGTGCCAAAATTAATTTTTGCAACGCCAAATTCAAGCGACTGGCGCACCTGCTGCTCGGCCATGCCGGTACAGCCATGCAGCACAAAAGGGATATCGGTAAAATTGCGGCAAGCCTTTAGTACCTCAAGATGCAAATCCACCGGGCCATTATAAAACCCGTGCGCATTGCCAATGCCAATCGCCAAAGAATCCGGCTGGCACAGCGAAAGGTACCGGCGCACATCCTCCGGCTGGGCGGTGTTAGAGCTTCCTGTAAGATTGCCCGCGTCGTCAAGCCTTGCCAGTTCGCCGATTTCCGCTTCTACCGGCACCCCAACCGCATGCGCTGCCCGTAACACCTCATTTGTACGAGCGGCGTTTTCTTCCACCAAAAAAGCAGAGCCGTCATACATCAAAGAGGTAAACCCATAGCGCAGCATCTCAATACAATGTTCATAGGTGTCCCCATGGTCAAGGTGAATCGCCACCGGCACACTCACTTTTTCTGCCATCCATTTCGCAGTTTCAAAAAACCAGTCGTGCCCGGAATAGGTGCCGGTGCTCAAATAGTGCGCAAGAATGACCGGTGACCCGGTTTTTTCTGCCGCAAGGCAGATCGCGCGGATGATGTCATAACAACCGCCCTGCGTATTCATGGCCGGTACCGCGTAATGCCCTTTGTAGGCTTTGCGCAGCATTTCATTTGTTGTTGTCAGCATGCTGTTCCTCCCGGGGGACATTAAATTTTAACAACGACCTTCAAATAATTACCGGGGTGATCGATCATATCCCTGATCGTCTCTTCGGTCTCTTCTAATTCAACTGTTTTGGTGAGTAACCGGTCGATGGGCAATACCCCTTCATTGAGCAACTGGATCGCCTCGGGGAATTTGTTGCAGGAATTGCGCGAAGGGCAGATGTCGAGTTCCTTTTGCATCATGCGAATCTGGTTGACCGTCACTGGCCCGTGGGGCCAGCCCACAAGTGCAATGCGCCCGCCATGGCAAACATATTCATGCATTTGTGCCACAACAGATGCCGCACCCGTGCACTCAATCATCGCTTCGGGCAGTTTGCCGTTGGTCACCTTTTTCAGGTATTCCACCAGGTCGCCGTCCACCTTGCTGTTGAAGACGTGGGGTACCCCCAGCTCGTTTTTTGCAAAGTCCAACCGCTCTTGCACCATGTCAACCAAAATGGGGGTCGCCCCATAGCTGCGGCAGGCAAATGAGGCCATCAACCCAATGGTACCCGCACCAAAAATGACTACATGCTCCCCAGCAGATACCCTTGCACGGGTAGCACCATGCAAACCGATCGTCAGTGGCTCAATCAAGGCAGCCCGCAAAAAGTCCAGCGTTTCGGGCAGCTTGTAAATCAGCTGAATGGGGTGAGAAAAATACTCGGTCATCATGCCGTTTTTGTGTACACCGCAAACACGAATATCCACACAGTTGTTGAATCTTTTTGCCGCGCACATATGGCAGTGATTGCAGGGGACATAGGGCTCCAGCGCCACACGGTCCCCGACCTTGAGGCCCTTTTCGTTGGGGCCTATCTCTGCAATGACCCCCACGCCCTCATGCCCCAGGCCCTGAATCGGGTATTTCATCGTTGGGTTGGTGCCGCGGTAAGCAGTCACGTCCGACCCACAGATACCGCACATCTTCATTTCAATGATGGCGTTGCCCTGCGTCAACTGCGGGCGCGAGAGGTCCTCCAGCACTAATTTCCCCGGCTCATAAATGGAAAGCGTACGCATTTTTATTCCTCCGTATCATTTTCTCGCACATAATCAAGCGCGTTTGGCATGATCCCCATGCTCCAGCCGCCATCGGCAAAAATAACTTGGCCCACAATGTAATTAGATTCTTCGCAGGCAAGAAACACAGCGAGGCTTGCAATTTCTTCCACTTTGCCAAACCGGCCGATTGGCGAGACTGACAGAATTTTTTTTGCGTCAAGTATCCCGCTATTCAGTGGCTTTTTGACCATCTCTGTCTCAATCCACCCCGGCGCGATGGCATTCACTTTAATGTTGTACATTGCCCATTCTGCACCCAGTTGCATCGTCAACAGGTTCACCGCACCCTTGGTAATGCCATAAGGTGTGCGGCCCACATTGATCATGCGGCTATTGCCAGAGGAAATGTTAATAATACTGCCACCACCCTGGCGGCGCATATACTGCCCCACCGCCTGACAGCAGTAAAGCGGGGCTTTGAGGTTGATATCAATCACCTCATCCAACGTTTCTTCGCTAAGCTTTAACGTTGGCACCGGCCGGGCCACACCCGCGCAGTTGACCAGAACATCAAGGTGCCCATACTGTTTGTAGGCCCAATCGGCCATTTCAAAAATTGCTGCGCGCTCGCGCAGATCAATTTTATAAAACGAAGCGGCCTCACCAAGTTTTTGAACCGTTTCTCTGCCACTGTCAAGCACATCGGCAACGACAACACGGGCACCCTCTGCGATGTATTTCTGTGCGATCCCATAGCCGATACCGCGTGCGCCGCCGGTAACCAGTGCCACTTTTCCCTTTAAACGTTCACCTTTCATCTCTATCCCCCCAACTTAAGAACCGCCGCCAAGCTGCGTTAGAACACATGGTCTTTAACAGCTGGTACGTTTGCCGGCGATAAGCCACGCCCAAGCCTTACCACCATTTAATTTTTTCAGTAATATAATTGCGGTATTCAATAAACTTCGGGTCACTGATATTGCGCGGGTGCGGCAAATCGATCAAAATCTCCTCTTTAATATTGGCCGGCTTATTGCTGAGAATAATGACACGCTCTGCAAGATAGACCGCTTCTTCAATATTATGGGTGATGAAAACGACCGTGCTGCCCAGCTCTTTCCACAGCCGGATGACCTCATCTTCTAGATAAAAACGCATTTTTACGTCCATTTGGCCGTAGGGCTCGTCCATCAGCAAAAGGTCCGGCTGCATGGCGAACGAGCGCCCAATAATGACGCGTTGCGCCATACTGACGGAGAGGTCGCCGGGGTATGCTTTGCGTGAATCCTGCAAGCCCATCAGCGTAATAATATGGTCGACCCGCTGTTTGATCTCATCGGCAGGCAGACGCTTAATTTTTAACCCATAGGCAATATTTTCTTCTACTGTCAGCCACGGCAGTGCACTGGGCTCTTGAAACACAAACGAAATATTGTGTTTTCTGGGGTCTGCCGGTACCCCATCGATATACAAATCTCCTTCGCTGGGCTCGTGGATGCGGGTCAGGCAGTTCAAAAAAGTCGTCTTCCCGCAACCAGTCGGGCCAACCACACAAACAAATTCGTTCTTGCGAATTGCAAAATTCATGTGGTCCAGTACAAGCAGATCGCCAAATCGTTTGGTCAAATTTTCGACCTTTACTTTGATCGGCCTTGTGTCTTCCTTCGGCATCATGGTGTCCTTCCCTCCTTTTAAATGGACAAATCCGTATTTTCTGAAATCTTTTCGCGCAGATCCAGAAATTCTTTGCTCACCATATCCCTCGGACGGGCAAGGTCGATCGGATAAATCTGTTTTACCGTTGCCGGGCAACTGCTCAAAAGCACAATGCGCGTGCCAAGGTAGCAGGCCTCTTCAATGTTATTGGTCACATAAATAACCGTGCGTTTTTCCTGCTCCCATATCCGCAAAATTTCATTCTGCATCGAATAGCGTGTTTGGGCATCCAATGCCCCAAACGGCTCATCCATAATCAGCACCTTGGGGTTGTTGGCATAAGCGCGGGCAATACCCACACGCTGCTTCATGCCGCCTGAAAGGGCATTGGGGTAAGCTTTTTCAAACCCCTGCAGGCCGACTAAATTAATGTATTTTTGTGCAGTGGCATGCCGCTCTGCCCGCGGCACACCGCGAAACCTCAACCCCAGTTCTACATTTTCAAGCACCGTCTTAAATGGCATTAGCGCCATTTTTTGAAAAACCATTCCTATTTCGGGGTTCACGCCACTAATTTCTGCCCCATCGTATAAAATCGAACCATCGGTTTTTTCCAGCAGCCCGGCAATAATGTTTAGCAGCACTGTTTTGCCACAGCGGCCCGGCCCAAGAATCACGAGGAATTCACCGTCTTCCACATCAAAACTAACGTCTTGGAGCGCGGTAAAAGTGCCCTCGCGACTGAAAAATGTTTTGGAGATATGGTCAATCTCCATCTTTTTTACTTTTCGTTGTTCCAAGGACAAATCACCTTCTCCAATTTACTTAAAACGGTTGAGAGCAGATACCCGATGATTGCAATACTGATGACAGCCACCAGCACCAGCGAAAGGTCGCCGCCCTGCCAGCCTTTCGTGACCATGGACCCAAGCCCTGCCGTTGCGCCCAGCATTTCGGCCGCCAGCACGGTCGTCCACCCCGAACTTACCGAAGTGCGAATACCGGCAAAAATTGAAGGCAGCGCCGTAGGCACAACAATGTGCATTAAGATTTGAAAATTTTTACCGCCAAACACCTTACCCACAGCTACATTGATGGGGTCGACCATGCGAATACCCGCTGCGGTGTTGATGACCAGCGGTACAAAAGTACCGATGAAAACGATAATGACCTTCGCCGCCTCGCCAATGCCAAACCACATAATGATCAGTGGAATCCATGCGATTGGGGGAATGGGGCGGATCACTTCAAAAACACTGCCAAAAATCGCACGGCAGCTGCGGTTCCAACCAATCAAAATACCAAACGCAATACCAAAGGTCCACGAAAACAGCAGCGCCAGCAACACACGTTGTAGCGATGCCCACGCGTGCCCCAACAAGTTGATTTTGCCGATTGGCTTGGTAAAGGTGCGGATAAACCGGTTAAACACACTGGCGGGCTGGGGCATCAGTTCTGGGTGGACCGCCGAAAAAGACACCCATGCCACAACAACACACAGGATTGCCAATACCGGCAGTGCCCAGTAAAGAATATCGTGTATCCGCTTTTTTCTTTTTCTCTGTAAAGAACTATCCATGATGTTCCTCCTCTCAGTTTTTTGTCTGCCACTTCATGACGCGTTTTTCTGCCAGCGAGAGGATTGCCGACAACACCGCACCGATGGCACCAATCATGATCATACCGGCAATAACAATATCCGGGCGCGCAATGGTGCGCCCAATTTGAATCATATACCCGAGGCCGGCACTTGCCGCAAGCATTTCAGCCGCAACCAGCGTGGACCAGGAATTGCCCAGCGCCACGCGAATACCGGCAAATACCATTGGCAGCGACGAGGGGAGACCTACCTTGTAAAAGATTTCAAAATTAGAGGCACCAAACGTTTTTGAAACATTGATCAGCGTCTTGTTGGTCAGTTTAATGCCGGTATAAGAGTTGATGACACAAGGGACAAACGAAGTGAAGAAAATAATCATCGCCTTGGCCTGCAGCCCAATGCCCATCCAAACAACGACCAGCGGGATCCACGCAATGGGTGGTACCGGGCGAATCAATTCGAATATGGGGCGAATAAAACGGTCTGCGTATTCCCACCAGCCCATAAAAAGCCCCAGCGGGACGCCAATTACAATTGCAGCCAGAAACCCGCTTAACGCGACTTGCAAACTGGCTAAAATATTGACAAACAGTGTGTTACCGTCCGGGTCAGCATTGACGGTTTTATAGCCAAGCGTTTGCAAAATGGTCAGCGGAGAAGGCAGGCGGGTGGAATCGACCCAACCGAAACTGACCGCCATTTGCCATATTGCCAAAAACCCTAAAACGCCCACAAAGCCAAGCACTGTATATTTGATATTCTGATTGCGCAGATTTTTCAGATAGACCTGCTCACCCTGTTTGATTTTTTCGCTTCCATTGAGCATAAGCACAGCTCCCTCTGTATAGAATTCACATAAAAAATGCTGCCACAAAACAGAGTATCGAACTTCCTACCTTCCAAAGGGAGGGTTTCGGCATTGTTTTGCGGCAGCGCAATTACCATGTTTTTTGAAGCACTGACGCGCCTGGGCGCCTTGGCTCTTAGTGCGGTTTACTTACTAGCATTATACACATCGTCAATCAATTTTGTATCCATATGGTTCATAAACTTCTCATCATCCCCAGCTTTGTACTTACCGCTTTCGACGAAGAAGTCCAACACGCCAAGAAGTTTTTCTTCCATAACCGAGTAGTCTTTACCGCTTGAGGTATTGTGCATCATGTCGTATACCATCTGCAAATCATAGTACGGGTCTTGTGCAAGGTACAGTTTTGCGGTATCAACCGACAGCGTAATGCCACACTCTTCGTTGAAATCACTGCACATCTGGGCAGCTTCATCGGGGTTGGCATCCATCCACGCGATCGTTTCCCAGTAAACTTCGGTAAAGATCTTCATGGCCTCATACTTATCGGGGTCTTCGTAGCTGCTGCGGTTGGCAACAAAGTTGCACATCAGCCCGGTGTCTGCCCAGTTGCCACAAGATGCCTGTGTAAAGTTGGCCTTATCGTCTGCAAAGCTGATGGCACCGGTAATGACACAGGCATCGCCCTGGCCCGCAAGAAACGCACTATTCGCTGTCGGCGCATCCATTGTGATGATATTGACATCATTCGTTGTCAGCCCAAACCCGCCCAGTGTCTTGATGAGCAGATACTCTAACACCGTGCCGGAGTTGCAGAGAATTGTTTTGCCTTTCCACGAATCGGCGTCGCCATAGATTTTATTGTTGACTGTATTGTGCCCTGTGCCAGCGGCGACAATATCCGAATCATTGCGCACCCAGATGGTCTGGGTCCCGTTATCGGTATTAGATGCCCCTACCAGCAGTGCATCGTAAGAGATCAAACCGGAAAGAACACCGCCTACGCCGGTCGCACCAAGATCCCATGAATTTGAAGCCAGCGCTTCCATTTGTACAGGGCCGTTGTCAAACAGTACCGTTTTGATATCAAGCCCTGCATCTTTAAAAAAGCCCTTTTCTTCCGCAATGTAAATCGGGGTAAAGTTTACGCTGCCGTTAATACCCGACACCGTAAGCGAATACGTTTTTTCAGGTGCCGCTTTACTGGATGCTGCTGATGCCGTTGACGCTGTGGATGCCGTTGAAACAGATGAGCTGTTGCCGCCGCACGCGGCCAATGAGAAAACCATTGCAACCGCCAAAGCAAATGCTAGAATTCTTTTCATCTTTTTTGCCTCCTGTTTTTGGTTTTTCCTTTTTTTCATGCATCGAGTTTTTTGTATACTCGTGTGTACACTCCCCTTAAAAAAACACTTTTCTCTCTGTGGTGGTGTGCAATTGGCTCGATCACAGTCAACTGCACCGCTATAACATCGCTGAAATAGAACACCAGCATGCATTTCTACCCAAAGAAAAGTGAAAATAAATTTCGTGTCGCACCCGAACCTGGTTTTGTAAACTCGTATGTATGTTTTGCAGCTTAATCTTATTTCCACCCGGGTAAAAAGTCAACAGCAAAAAGACAATCTTCATTATTTTCAGAGGCTTCTATAAAGATTTCATTAAAACATTGTGCAAAATTTATCTTAATTTTTCCTATTTTTGTATTTTTTAGTTCTTTTTGTCGTAATTTTAAATGCGAGCAGTTTCTTTCTTCTGTGTTATTGCTTCCCACTAACTTCACTTTGCATGAGAAACAAGCCCCTCCTGCCCTATAAATTTAGCGTAAAATAATGGTCTCGCTCTTCCTTTTATTTTACTTTTTTACAATTTGCTCATTTTAGTGCAGCACCCTTACTTTTATTGTTGACAAAGCGCAACCTATTGCGTATAATACGCAATAGGTTGCTTATTTTGTTTTATCGGGGGGCATTCTAATGAAAATACCACAGAACACACAATATGTTTTATTTGGCGGCAGCTTTGTGCTTGCCAACAAGCTGCAGCTGGTGGCCGGCCAAAAGGTGCAGGGGCTTTCGACCAAACAGTGGTTTTTGCTGCGCAATTTAAAAGACCTGCCTGCCGACCCGCCACCCACCATCACCACGCTGGCCAAAGAGACTGACACCTCGCGCCAAAATGTCAGCAAAATGCTGGAAGTGTTGCAGCGGCAGGGCTATGTGGTATTGCAGGGCAGCACAAAAGACCACCGCAGCCAAACTGTAAGCATGACAAGCGCGGGCCATGGGGCGCTGCAACAGATGGCCGCACAGGCAGCACCCTTTTTTGACGAGCTGTTTTGCGGCATCAGCCCAAAAGAGTGCGAAGCTGCCGCCGGGGTGCTGGTGCAGCTGATTGAAAATTTGAACCGCATGCAAGGAGAAATAGAATGAAACACACAAAAAGAACGATATTTGCCCTGTTGGCAGCCGCCTTGGTGTTGGCACTGGCTGCTGGGGTGTGGCAAAATTTACCCCGGCGGATCGTTGCAACCGACGCGGCGTTTGCCCTTTCACAGCTGGCCGATGGCCGGTATGAGGGCAGCTGTGACAACGGGCTGGTCAAGGTGACCGTCGCCGTTGCCGTGCAAGGCCGTGCCATTACCGATGTGGAAATTTTAAAGCACGACAACGGCCGGGGCAGTGCCGCAAATGCCATTACCGCCGACGTGGTGCGCCGGCAAAGTGTAGAAGTGGACACGGTGGCTGGGGCGACTTATAGCTCGGACACTATTTTAAAAGCGGTCGAAACCGCGTTAGCGAAAGGGATGGGTACCAAATGAACTTGCTGATAGCATATGAATCGAAATACGGGTTTACCAAAACCTACGCGCAGTGGCTTGCCGAGGACCTTGGTGCCACCCTGCTGCCTGCGGGCGAAGTGACGCCCGCCACGCTGCAAACATACGACGGCCTTGTTTACGGGGGCGGCCTGTACGCTGGCGGGGTAAGTGGTATTGCACTGCTGACCAAAAACTTTGAAGCACTTCGGCAAAAGCCGCTGTACCTGTTTACGGTTGGCGCGGCGGATGTGACCGACAAAACCAACGTGGAACATATTCGTGCGTCTCTTGCCCGTGTGCTGACCCCCGACATGCTGCAAACTATCCATATTTACCACTTGCGGGGCGGCATGCGGTATTCACAAATGAGCTTTATGCACCGCACCATGATGAACATGATGATAAAAATGCTGCGCAAAAAGCCGGAGAGCGAACAGACGGCCGACGACAAAGCCATGCTGGAGACGTATGGGCAGGATGTCGATTTTACCGACCATGCGGCCCTTGCCCCACTAGTTGCCGACATTAAAGCCCACACTGCGGCACAGTGACAGGTGACCACCAAAAGCTTGCGGTACTAACCCGCAAACAACCGGCTTGCGGCATGGTGCTAAAGCACCATACTGCCGGCGGGCCTTTTAAGCATTAACAAAATAGTACTGATGGCCCGGCGCTGTGCGCCGGGCCATCAAACTTTTTGCGGCTGCGGCCTGCCCCTGTTTTCTGCAAGGCTTTTTTACTGTACTACGTTGATACCGCCCTCTCGCTTGCAACTCTGCGGTGCAGTGGCCCCTGCCCCGTTTTATCCTTTGAGGTATTTTCTGCTTTGTAGACCGACAAGCGGGCAAACTGTACCCGGTTGCGCCTGCGCTTAATTTTATTATGGGCCACCGCCTTCTTGGGATGCCTCTTTGGGTTTACCAAAACTGACCGCGGTGGTAATGCCAGCATTAAAAATTTTACATTGCCGCCACCCTGCCGTTTGCCCTGCCGTACATTGCAACCGCCGGGGGGCAAGCCGCTTCACCATACTGCCCTGCGGTGATTTACAAAAAGGCCCGAATACGCTATGATAGAGGCGCCCGGTTTGTGCCGGCAAACGCCTTTGCTGGCCGGGCCGCACCGCATGTTAAAGGGGAATAGCCTATTTTGCAAAAAGAATATCTGATTCATGAAAAACCGTTCAAAGCGCTGTTTGTGCTGGCACTGCCCATCATCATCGGCAACCTGTTTCAACAGCTTTATACCATGGTGGACTCGATGGTCGTGGGCCGCATGGTGGGCGAGAGTGCCCTTGCCGCTGTGGGGGCCTCGTACGCGCTGACCACGGTGTTTGTCTCGGTGGCCATTGGCGGCGGCATTGGCGCCTCGGTGCTGACCAGCCGCTATTTTGGGGCCCGGCAATACACCGACATGAAACGCATCGCCCGGCTTTCACTGCTGACTTTCCTTGCCGTCGGCGTGCTGCTGGGGGCACTTGGGGTACTTGCCTGCCGACAAATTTTAGTTTTGCTGCAAACACCACCCGATATTCTGGACATTGCCGTTACCTACCTTGACATCTACTTTTTCGGGTTGCCGTTTTTGTTCTTGTATAATGTAGTGTCCGCGTTGTTCAACGCGCTGGGGCGCTCGCGCATCCCGTTATACCTGCTTATTTTTTCATCGCTGTTCAACATTGTGCTGGATATTTATATGGTTGGCCCCCTGCAAATGGGGGTCGCCGGTGCCGCGTGGGCCACGCTGATTGCACAGGGCATTGCCGCCGTGGTGTCGCTTTTATTGTTTATCAAAGAGATGCACAGCTACACCCAGCCCGCGGCCAGCGGGCAAACACTGCGCGAATTGCGCAAAATGGGGGCCATTGCGCTGCCCTCTATTTTGCAACAGTCCACGGTGGCCATCGGCATGATGCTGGTGCAGTCGGTCGTCAACAGCTTTGGCACCCAGACGCTGGCCGGGTTTTCTGCCGCGATGCGGGTTGAAAGCCTGTGCCTTGTGCCGATGGTGGGCCTTGGCAACGCGATGTCGCCGTATACCGCACAAAACCTAGGCGCGGGCCAGCAACAGCGGGTGCGCCGCGGCCACCGTGCGGGGGTAGTACTGGTAGGGTTGTTTGCACTATTGATCGCCGCCGCGCTGGAGCTGTTTTACGGGCCGATCATCGGGTTGTTTTTGGGCCGAAATGGCACCGCGCTGGCCGGGGCCACCGGCAGCGGGTATTTGCGCTACATGGGCTGGTTTTATGCCCTGCTGGGCTTTAAAATGGTGACCGACGGTGTGCTGCGCGGCGCGGGCGATATGGTAATGTTCACCGTTGCAAACCTTGCCAACCTTACTTTGCGTGTGGCGCTGGCCGCGTTTCTTGCCCCGCGCTATGGCATCCAGATGGTGTGGTATGTCGTGCCGCTGGGCTGGGCGGTCAACGGCATTTTGTCGTACACGCAGTACCGCACCGGCCGCTGGGCGCGCGATACCACAAAAAAGCAACCAAAAAGTGATACCGTCCCACCCAAACCTTAAAAAAAGAAAAACCTCGGCATTGCCACCAAAACAGGCAGTACCGGGGTTTTACAAAAGAGGGAATGTTGATGCGAGACAATCTGTTTGCCGCACAGCCGTTTGACTGCATGCAGCATTTTTATGCCAGTGTGCAGGGGCCGGTGATTCGCGCCTGCATCACCTTTGGCGGCCCGCTGGCTTTGCCATTGCTGCAACAGGCGGCAGAGCAAACGGCAACTGCCGTGCCGCTGCTACGCTGTACCTTTGACGCAGCACACCGGCGCTGGCAGCCGCGCGGGTTTTGCGCCGGCGACTTTGTACACGAACTGCCGCTGCCCGGCCCGCAGCCCAGCCAAAGCGAAATTGACGCCGTTTTGTTGCGCCCGCTGGCCGGGGACGGGCCGCCGGTGCAGCTTTTTTTGCTGCACGGCACCCGGCAGGATGTATTGTGCGTGCTGTTCAGCCACCTGCTGGGCGACGGGGCAGCATTTCAGCAATATTTGCAGTTGCTTGCAGCTTGTACCCGCGCCATTGCAGCCGGTGAGGCGGCGGTAGCTGCCCCGTTGCCGGGTACCCGCAGCTTTACCACCCTACTGCACCGGCTACCGCTGCGGCGCAGGCTGCAACTGTTAAAAGCACACACATCCAGCGCAAAGCAGACCCCACAGATGGTGCTGCCGCGGCAGGGCGGCACTGCCCCACAGCTGGCAAAAGTAGTACTGCCCGCACCACAGGTGGCGCTATTGCGCCGCTTTGCCAAAGCCCACGGCGCCACTTTTAACGACTTGCTGCTTACCGCCACTTTGCGCGCCCTTGCTGCGGCAACCGGCAGCAGCCGGGTGACCCTACCCTGCCCGGTCGATTTGCGGCGCACCCTTAACGCGGGCAATGCTGCCAGCCTTTGCAACCTGACTTCAAACTACTGGTGCAGTGCCACCCCGGCGGGCGAACCTTTTACCACGACCCTTGCGGGCGTTGCCCGCGAGCTGCAAGCGCAAAAAAACAGCGACGGTTGTTTAAAGGGCCCGGTGCTATTGCACCTGCTGTTTCACCTGCTGCCAAACTTTGCATTGCAGCCACTTTTTTACCGGCTGTCCCCCGTGCCGGTGACCTCTTACACCAACCTTGGCGTTTTAAATGACGAATTGCTGCAATTTGGCGCTGCCCCCGTGCAGGACGTTTTTTTGTGCACGGCCATTAAGCCCGCCCCGTATTTTCAGCTTTCTGTCTGCACCTTTCGCGGTGCGTGCACACTGTCAAGCTGCTTTTTTGGCGGCGACGCGGACACCGCACAAATCACCGGCTTTTTGCAGGGCATTGCTGCTACCCTTGTCGGGCTGGTGGCGGCAGATTGACCCGGTACCCAGCTGCCCCGGCATAATAATAAAATACCCACCCCTGCCCTTTTTAAAGTTTTTAGCCCCCACCCACAGATTTGCCGCCTGCGGGTGTTTTTATTGCCCCGTGCCGCACAGTGCTTGACTTTGCGCTAGCACCAGAATATAATACTTGTTATACAAGTATTACTTTTCTTACTTCTGGAACAAACTTTTAATAGGGGGCATGGGGGAAGATGGGTGTGTTACAATGGGTCGGCCTTGTGTTACTGGTGGTATTGGTGGCAGGCTTACTTGCCGCCGCGGGGTATTGCTTTCACTGTACCCATTACTGGCAGCGGGATGCCGCTAAGACCACAAAAACAGGCTTTACCGAAAAGCAGGCCACGCTGCCGGGCGGCGCGGTGCTGCACTATGCCGAAGGCCCTGCAAACGGCGATGCGCTGCTGCTAGTCCACGGGCAAACCGGTGCGTGGCAAGATTACCAGAAGGTGCTGCCCGCCCTCAGCCGGCACTGGCATGTGTTTGCGGTGGATTGCTACGGCCACGGCGGGTCTTCGCACGATGCCGCGTTGTATTCCATCAAAGCAAACGGCGATGATTTGGTCTGGTTTGTGCAACACATCATCGGCAAACACACCGTGGTGTCGGGGCATTCGTCCGGCGGGCTGCTGGCGGCCTATGTGGCGGCAAACGGCGGCGAGCTTGTCACCGGTGCCGTGCTGGAGGACCCTCCCGTGTTTTCGACGGAGCCGGGCTTTTTTGAAACCAGCTTTGCCTATGTGGACACCTATGCTGTGCTGCATGACTACCTTACCGCCACGCCCGGCGAGTGCTGGGAGGCCTATTACCTGCGCCACTGCTTGTGGGGCCGCCTGTTTATGCCAAAAGCCATGCCGGGGCTTGCAAACTATGCACAAAAATACCACGACCGCCACCCCGGCAAACCGGTGCAGTTTTTCTTTTTGCCGCCGTCCCTCAACGCGATGTTTTTGTTTTGGCCACAGTATGACCTTGCCTTTGGCGAGCGCTTTTACGACTACACGTGGCACAGCGGCATTGCGCACGAAGAGTTGCTGGCAAAAATCAAGGTGCCAACCGTGTTTTTGCACGCCAAAGACCAATACACCGCCGATGGCATTTTAATGGCGGCATCGGCCGACGGGCAGGCACGCCGCGCAGTGGAGCTGCTGGCACAGGGCACGCTGGTAGAGCTGCAAAGCAACCACGACATTCACCGCACTCACCCCAAAGTGTTTTTAGACGCAGTAGAGCGGCTACGCCGCGTCCCCTTGTAATAGCCCAGTCAAAAACAACACGGCCACTGCCGTGTTATTTTTTTGCGCTGGGCGCGCAGACCCCCTGCCAATATGATACAATAGGCTAAAAAAAGCGGGAGGGATGCCGGTTGAAGGATATTGTCGCCCTGCAATTTCGCGGCGGCAGCCGCGAAGAGCTGTTGCCGGGCTTTGAAGCGGACTTTCCCTGTATTACCTCCCGCATCCACCTTGACCACACGATGCCCTGGCACTGGCACAAAGAGTTGGAGCTTTTTTATGTGGAAAGCGGCGCGCTGGAGTACACGACCCCCGGCGGCAAAACGGTGTTCCCCGCGGGCAGCGGCGGGCTGGTAAACGCCAACGTGCTGCACACCACCAGCCCCTGCCCCGGCGCTGGCAAAACGCTGCAACTGCTGTATTTATTTGACCCATCGCTGATTGCGGGCGCACCGGGCGGCAGAATTGAGCGGCAATATGTCACACCGCTCATCAGTAATACCGCTGCCGCTCTGCTGGTGCTGCGGCCAGACTGCCCTGCCCACACCGAGGCATTGCAGCAGCTTTACCGCTCGTTTTCCCTCAACCAAACCGATGCCGCGTACGAGCTGCGTTTGCGCGGGGTACTCTCTGCCCTTTGGGTGACCCTGCTGGGGCTTTGCCCCCCACCACCGGGCACAACTGCCACCCGCGGCGGGCAGGGGGACAAGGTCAAGCAGATGATGGTGTACATTCACGAGCACTACCCTGAAAAGCTGACCACCACGCAGATTGCGGCCACCGCCTATATCAGCGAGAGGGAATGCTTTCGCGCTTTTCGCGAGGCGCTGCAAACCACCCCCATGGCCTACCTGCGCGACTGGCGGCTGCAACAGGCAAGGCTGCTGCTGGAAACCGGGTGCCAGCCGGTGACCGAGATCGGCCACCTGTGCGGCCTTGGCAGCAGCAGTTACTTTGCCAAAATTTTTCACGAGCAGGTAGGTTATACTCCGCTTGCCTACCGCCAGCATTGGCAGGATCGTGTTATTTCTGGGCAGAGTTTGGATAGTTTTGGCCCTACCGGCGCAGTATAATGACAGTGTGTTGAACACCATTATTTTGACGCGCACGGGGAGGCCCACGATGATTGTTTCTATGACAGTTTTTCACCTTACACCCTTTTTACAGGCAGTCAACGACTGCACCGGCAGCGTATGGCTGCTGGGCAATCAGCCTGCAAAGGCTGACCTGCACGGCAACCCGGCGCTGCAACAAACATTGCGCGGGCGCCATAGTGCAAACGGCAACTATTCCAAACTTGCGCTGGATATCTCACAGCCGCGGGACTATTTGTCGCTGGTACAATTTTATGCCAGCAACTGCTAGGCTGCCGTGCCTTTGGGGGCAACCCTCTTGCGGCAGCTTTTCTTTTCGCCTTTTCTGCCGGTGTGCGGCCCTTTGCGTTTTGCGGGGGGGCCCGCGCCGCAGTATGCCCCTGCACCGGGGCAAAAGGTTTCGTCTTTCAAAAAAGCCGAAATTTCTCCTATGTGTGTATGTGCGGCAGTGCTTTTAGGTACACGGGTGGTGATGCGCCCGCCCCGTTTACGCTGTGCACAGGCAGGCCGGTTGCGGTGCAGCAGCCGGCCTGTTTTTTTATCTTTTACCGCCCCGCGAGTTTGACGCCGCCGCGCAGGCGTGTTATAGTGGGCGCAGCCGCACGGGCCGTTACCCGTGCCAAAAGGGGGCACTGCGATGGCATTGCAAAACTATAAGATGACCCTGCAATACGACGGGGGCCGTTACCGCGGCTGGCAGCGCCTTGGCGGGGGCGAAAACACCATTCAGGCCAAGCTGGAGGCCGTGCTTTCGCAGCTGTGCGGCGCCCCGGTAGAAGTACACGGCAGCGGGCGCACCGACGCCGGGGTACACGCACTGGGCCAGGTGGCGAACTTTAAAACCACCGCTGCGCTGAGCGCACTGCAAATACACGAGTACCTGCGTGCTTACCTGCCGCAGGACATCAGCGTGACCGACGTGCAAGGCGTGCCGCCGCTGTTTCACGCCCGGCTGAACGCCACTGCAAAAACTTACCTGTACCGCATTTGGAACAGCCCGGACCCCAACCCGTTTTTGCGCAAATACAGCATGCAGGTAGCCCCGCCGTTAGAGGTGGCTGCCATGCGGGCAGCGGCCGCCGTTTTTGTGGGCGAACACGATTTTACCGCCTTTTCTAACGCAAAGGGCCAAAAAAAGTCGATGGTGCGCAAAATTGATACCTTTACGTTACAGCAGGACGGCCCCCTGCTGACGTTGCAGGTGTGCGGCAACGGCTTTTTGTACAACATGGTGCGCAAAATGGTCGGCGCGCTGTTGCAGGTGGGCCTTGGCCAGCTTACCGCGCAAGAGATTGCGCAACTGCTCGCCAGCGGTAAGCGCAGCGGTGTGACGATACTTGCCGATGCCTGCGGGTTATACCTTGCGGGTGTGGAGTATGACCTCCCCCCCGCGGGCCGCACTGCCCCAAAAACCTGATACCCGCAAAAAAGGCGGCTGCAAATTGCAGCCGCCTTTTTTATTGTTGCTCTCAGCCTGTGGGCCAGGCCGTTTTGTACTTATGCTTTATTTTGCGCCGTTTTCCTTGTCCACCATTGCCTTAAACTCATCTGCCACAAACTGTACCTTGGGCCCGATGACCACCTGAACACTGGTTTTGCCCGGGCGGATGACACCGGCTGCGCCGGAGGACTTGATGACCTTTTCGTTGACAAGCAGACGGTCTTTTACTTCAAGGCGCAAACGGGTGATGCAGTTGTCAACGCTTGTCACGTTGGCAGCTCCGCCCACACCTTCAAGGATCACTTTCGCGATGCCGGTGTAATCGTCATTCGCAAGCTGGATGCCCAGCTCTTGCTCTTCGTCATCCTCACGGCCCGGGGTCTTGAGATTAAGTTTGACAATGAGGAAGCGGAAGATCACATAGTACAGGCCAAAGAACACAAGGCCAATGGGGACAAGCAGCCACGGGTTTTCTGCAAACGGCACCCTAAACGACAGGAACCAGTCTACAAAGCCCGCGCTGAACTGGAAGCCTGCGCGGATGGGCAGCGCCGCAATAATGGCGCAGGAAATACCGGTGAGCAGTGCGTGCACAACATACAGTACCGGCGCAAGGAACATGAACGAGAATTCCAGCGGCTCGGTAACGCCGGTGAAGAACGAGCACAGGGCAGCGGCCAGTAACAGGCCGGCCGCAATTTTTTTCTTTTTCTCTTTTGCCGTGTGGTACATGGCCAGCGCCGCACCGGGCAGGCCAAACATCATGATGGGGAAGAAGCCCGCCATGTACTGGCCGGTGACACCCATGACACCGCCCGGGGCCGCACCCCAGAACTTGCCAAGGTCGTTGACACCCGCAACGTCAAACCAGAACACGCTGTTCAGCGCGTGGTGCAGGCCCACGGGGATAAGCAGGCGGTTGAGGAAACCGTAAATGCCAACGCCGATGGGGCCAAGGCCGATGATGCTGGTACCGAAGTTGACCAGCGCGGTATAGATCAGCGGCCACAGGAAGAACAGCGGGATGCAGACGATGAGGCTCGCCAGTACGGTGACGATGGGCACGCTGCGCCTGCCACTGAAGAATGCCAGAAAATCCGGTGTTTTGGATTTGTAGAACTTGTTGTAGCAGTATGCGGCGATGAGGCCGCACAGAATGCCAATGAACTGGTTGTTGATCTTACTGAACGCGGCATTCGCCTCTGCGCCGGTGATGGTCTTTACCACATCCGGGCTCAGCATCGTTTGCACGGTCAGCCAGGATACAAGGCCCGCAAGGCCAGAGGTGCCCTGCTGGTCCACCGACATGCCGACTGCAACGCCCACTGCAAACAGCAATGCCATATTGTTGATTAAAATAGAGCCCGCTTTGACTAACAGCAGTGCCAGCAGGTTGCTGCTGCCCCAGCCTGCGGGGTCGATCCAGTACCCAATGCCCATCAAAATACCTGCTACCGGCAAGCACGCAACCGGCAGCATCAGGGATTTACCCAGTCTTTGCAGGGTTTTCATAATGAAATTCCTCCTATGTGTGTATGTGTAAGAGCCGCCGGCCCACAGCGGCCAAACCTACCAAAACCTAATGGCCTACTTTGTTTGCAGGCCAATAATGCGGTCCCCCACGGCAACTACCCCGCCGGTGGTGGTGGTGAGCTTGCCAAACTCTTCCGCATTGCAGATGACCACGGGGGTGATGGTGTCATACCCCTCTGCCGCAATGGCCTCGCGGTCAAATTCAATCATCAGCTGGCCCGCTTTGACGTGATCGCCTTTTTTGACGTGCACGGTAAAGTGCTGCCCGCCCAGCTTCACGGTTTCCAGCCCCACGTGGATCAGTACCTCGGCGCCAAAGGCGGTGGTGATGCTCACCGCATGGCCCGTTTCAAACATCACATCGACCACAGCATCGCACGGGGCAACGACCTCGTTGCCGGTGGGCAAAATGGCAACCCCCTGGCCCACAATGCCCTCGCTGAACGTGGGGTCGTTCACCTCGCTGACCGGCACAACTTTGCCGGCCACCGGTGCCCCCACGATCTCCTCCTCTGGTTTAAAGATTCGGTCGAAAAATTTCATTCATTTTTCTCTCCCTCATTTTTTTGATTGACGCGGCAGATGTGCACCGCGAGATAGGCGCGCTTTTCGTCTGATACCGGGTGGTGGCTCTGTGTTTCAAGGTAGGCGATAATCTTGTCGGCACAGGCATATTCCACGGGGTAGGTCTTGCGAATCAAGGTTACAAAGTTTTCTTCCGGCCGCGTTTCCGGCTCGGCAGAAAACACGCGCAGCGCCAAAAATTTAAGGTGGATGATAAACTCGTCATAATAGGGGGACGCGGGGTCAAGCGCAAGCTGTTTGCAGCCATCCAAAATCCCCATCACATCGTGCAGCACCTGTGTCACCCGCAGTGTTTCGCTGATCGAAGTGTCAAACTGCGCGTTGACCAAATGCAGCGCAATGCTGGCGGCTTCGTCCTCCGGCAGGGTGACGTGCAGCTCTTTGCGCACCAGAGAAAGGGCATATTTGCCCACCGCAAACTCTTGCGGGTAAAAAATTTTGACCTCGGTGTACAGCGCGTTGTGAAATTCCATACCCTCTTGCAGGCGGCGAATGGCAAACCCGATATGGTCGGTCAGCGTCAGGTAGACGTTCTGGTTCAGCTTTTTGTTCAGCGTTTCTTTTGCGTATGCGATAATATGGGTGCAAAGCTCGATCTGCTCTTCGGGCAAGGATGCAAAAAGCTCTTTCATGCGCTCGGTCTGCGTTGGGGTATTCATGCGAAAAATCTTTTCCACGCGGGTCTCTTCCAGCACCTGCCCCGCCCGTGTTCCATAGCCAAGGCCGCGCCCCATGGCGATGACCTCGCTGCCGGCATCGTCGATGCAGCTGACAATGTTGTTGTTGATTGACTTGATGATTTTCATTCGCCACACCTCACACAAACCGCACAGCCCCGGCTGTGCCGCCTTATTTTTAGCAGCTAACAGGTAAATTTTACCATATTTTCAAAAAAGAAAAACCAAATTTCACAGATGAGGCCTGCCTGCGGAAAGCGACAAGAAATCATCTGCAAAATTTGGTTTTGCCTGCTGTACAGTAACAACCCAAGTTTCGCGTTTTCAGCATACCCAGTTGACCATAAAATGTCAATCGGTAATCGGATTTTTCAGACAAATCACTAATAACCAGCTTTATTTTTTGTGCAAACTATGGCTGTTTTTCTGTTTTTATCTCAACTTTTCGTGCAAAAAGAAATAAAATTCTGCCCTATGCCCTTGCCTTGTGTGCTAAAAACTATAACGCTGCCAAAACCTGTTTTGCAGCGCGCACCGCCTGTTCACTTGTGACAAACTGCTCGTATTCGCCGGCAAACGGCAGGCCCATTGCCACCCCCTCGCGGCGGTATTGCATGCGGCTTGGCACTGCTTTTTTTCCCGACAAATGAAACACCCGCACCCCTGCCGCCGCAAGCTGCGGGATGTTTTGCGCCGTGACCCCACTGCCCGCCATAATGGCAAGTGCGCCGCTTTGCGCCACCAGCTTTGCCAGTAGCGGCGCGCCCTGCGCGGCGTTTGGCTGCTGGCCGGAGGTGAGGATGGTATTGACCCCAAGCGCTACCGCCGCCCCAAGCGCCGCAAACGGCTCGGCGGCAAGGTCAAACGCGCGGTGCAGCGTAAGCGAAAGGCCTGCCGCGTGCTGCGCAATGCGCCGCATTGCCGCGGTATCCAGCGCGCCATCCGGCTGCAAGCAGCCAATCACGATACCCTTTGCCCCGGCGCGGGCTGCCATGCCCGCCGCCCAGCAAAGCTCGGCCTGCTCTGCTTCATCATAGCAAAAATCACCCGCGCGCGGGCGCAGCAGCACATGTACCGGTACCCCCGCCTGCCGCACCACCTGCTCGATGAGCCATCCGCTGGGGGTCGTGCCGCCAATCAGTAAATTTGCGCAAAGCTCCAGCCGGTCGGCACCGCCGCGCACTGCGGCAAGGGCCGACGGCAGCGAATCCACACAAACTTCGAGTAAATGCTCCATTGCAAATTGCTCCTTTGCCCCGTTTTTTTGCATCATAGCGCAAAGCAGCGCACAGTGCAAGGGGCCACCGCCGCCTGTAACAAAGGCAAAGCCCCGTAGCGGCTGCGGGGCTTTGTTTTTTTGATTCATTTTTTATCAGGGCTTTTTGACGGGGAAGCACACCTCGGTCACCAGCTCGTTCGGGTCATCGGTTTCGGCTTTGCTGACATGGTAGATGCAGAACATCGGCCCGTCAAACTGGTACCCGTTGTCCCGCACCCAGTTTGCCACCGCGTGGTTGACCGTCGTCAGGTGGTCGTACCCACCCTTGTAGGTGGCAGAGGCAAATTGCACCGCGGGTTCGGTTTTAAACACCACGTGCTGCGTGTCGCGGTACTGCCCCTTGACGACCGCCTGAATTTCAACGTCAACGTCGCTGTCTTTATACTCTTTGTCGTGGTAGACGGCCAGTGTATAACCCCCGTCTGCGGGTTGCAGGTTTTGGTCTGCGGTCTCTTGCATCAGGGTGTTCCACAGCCGCCCCTCCTCTGCATAGGCGGGCAAAATATCCCGCACGCTTGCCACAAACCGCGGGGGCAGTGTTTTTAACGTCACACCATATTCCATTGTCGTCTCGTCCTCTCTCAGCCGTTTTATGGCTGTTTCAAGGAGGAGCATACGGTGGTCAAGCTGCGCCGCCTGCTGCTGCAACTGCTCTTTTTGCTCTTGCAGCAGCTCAAACAACAGCTCGGGGCCCGCGCCGCTGCAAAGCAGGCGCTGGACGGCCGAAACTTCAAACCCCATTTCGCGCAGCGCGCGAATGCGCTCTGCCTGCGGCAGCTGATCTTCGCCATAATACCGGTACCCGGTAAACCGGTCAATGGTTTTGGGTTGCAGCAGGCCGTTTTCGTCGTAATAGCGCAGCATCCGTATACTGATCCTTGCAAGTTTTGAAAAATCACCGATTTTCAGCATGGTACCATACCTCGTCTGTTCGTTGGTATTGAGCCCACGGTCAGTATAAAGGCTGCCACTGTGTCAGAGTCAAGGGCTTTTGCGCAAATTTTTTTGCGCGGCGTTTCAGCCCTGCGCGCCGGTGAGGAAATCCCACGCGGCCTGCACCAAAAAGGCGACGCCGGTTTCAAACGCGGCTTCGTCGATGCAGAACTTATCGCTGTGCTGCGGGTAATCGCCGCCGCCGCCCAAAACGGCAAACGACGCGGGCACCTTGGCGGTGTAATCCGCAAAATCCTCGGCGCCCATCTGGCGGGGCAGGTTTTGCAGCAGCATGGCGGGGGCAGCCACCACTTTTTTGGCGGCAGCGGCGGCCACGGCAGTGGCGGCTTCGTCGTTGATCAGCACGTCCACCGAAAACTCGTACTCCACGTCCACAGTGCAGCGGTAGGCAGAGGCGATGTCCTTTGCAATGCGGGTGATGCGGTCGGGCATCGTTTTGCGCAGTGCGCGGTCAAAGGTGCGCACCGTGCCCTCCATTTCGGCTTCGCCTGAAATAATATTGCCCTTCGTGCCGGATACCAGCTTGCCCACCGTGACGACGGCGGGCTCTGCCGGGGCAATTTCGCGGCTGACAATGCTTTGCAGCCCCACCACAATGGCGGATGCCGCGAGGGTGGCATCCACCCCGGTGTCCGGCATGGCGCCGTGGCAGCCCTTGCCGTGCACTCTGATGACAAACCCGTCGGACGCTGCCGCCGATGGCCCTGCCGAAACCCCCAGTACGCCCACCGGCATCATACCGATGATGTGCTGGCCAAACAGCATGTCCACGCCGTCCAGCGCGCCTTGCTGCACCAGCGCTTTCGCGCCTTTGACGATCTCCTCTGCGGGCTGAAACAGCAGCCGCACCGTGCCGGGCAGCTCGTCGCGGATGCTGCACAGCGCCTTGGCCGCGCCGTACAGCATGGCGGCGTGGGTGTCGTGGCCGCAGGCGTGCATGACCCCCGGCACTGCCGAAGCAAACGACAGGCCGGTGTGCTCCGTCACCGGCAGCGCGTCGATGTCGGCCCTCAGGCCCACCATTTTGCCGGGCTTACCGCCCTTGATGTCGGCCATCAACCCGGTGGGCTCAAACCGGGTAACCGTGAGGCCCAGCCCCTCTAATACTGCGGCAATGCGGTCGGTCGTTTCAATTTCCTGAAAGCTGAGTTCCGGGTGGGCGTGCAGTTCACGGCGAAAGGCAACGACGTCCTGCTGTACGCCGGCGGCAAGTTTTTTGCTGTCCATGAATTTGCTCCTTTGTTTTGCCCCTGTAAGCGGGGGCAGTTTTCTTTTCAGTATACGCGCCACCGGGGTATTTTTCAACGTGGTGGCCCCAAAACGGCAGCTTGTTTTTGCCTGTGGTATAATGGACAAAAAACACCTTGCCGCAAAGGAGGCGCTTGCCGGATGTGCAGCAGATACGAGGTGGACCTTGCGACCTTGCAGGGGCTTTTTGCGCTGTTTTTCGGCCTTGCGCTGCCGCAGCAACTGCCGCTGGAACAGCTTGCCGGTGAAATTGCGCCCTCGCTGCCCGGTGCCGTGGTGCGCAGCCTTGCCGGCGGCCCCGCCGTTGCCGCCCCGCGCTGGGGCTTTACCGCCGAGGGGCACGGGGCGGTCATCAACGCAAGGGCCGAAACCGTCCGCGAGCGGGCGCTGTTTCGCGACAGCTTTGCACTGCGCCGGTGCCTGATACCTGCCACCCGTTTTTTTGAGTGGGACGCCACCGCGGCCAAAAACAAATACGCCTTTACCCGTGCCGACGGCGCGCCGGTTTTGCTGGCGGGCTGCTGGCGCACCGAGCAGGGCGGCGAACGTTTTGTGGTGTTGACCCGGGAGGCAAACTGCTCGATGGCCCCGGTTCACGAGCGCATGCCGGTGCTAATTGCCCCGCAGGATGCCGCGGCTTACCTTGCCAGTGAAGCGGCAGCGCGGCAGCTGGTTTCTGCCGAGGGCCCGCCGCTTCGCTGCACGGGCGCGGGCGACACCCAGCAGCTGACACTGGGTTTTTGAACCACTGATTTTTAACGCCTTTGTTTTGTACAATTAGACCGTTTAGCAGGCCGGCACCCGGCGCCGCAGTTTTTGCTGCGCCGGGTGCCGGTTTTAAGTTTTGTTTTGCCATACGCGGGCATGCGCGGCCAAAACGAAACAGCCTATTTGGCTTAAAATAGTATTTTTGCATCCGTTTATTCTGGTGCCCCGCCTTTTATTTTACAGCGCACTACACCCGCAGGCCGCCGGGGCAAAGGCCGCAACAACAGCACCTTTTTTGCCACGGTAAGCCACCCGGTATTTGCAGTTTTGTTGCAACTTGCCCACCTGTTTTGGTGAGGGTATATGGGCAAAACGGTGCATCTGGCAACGCCCCAGCTTGCCGTTATCTGCACCGGGCAATCATGGCAATCGTCTGCGCGCTGCCGCTGGCTTTAGGCCCTTACAGAAATACAAAAAAACGCAAAAAAATGGGCAGGCACCAGTGTATGGTGTCTGCCCTGCCTTATTTTTATGAAAAATCCGCTTATTCCAGCCCCAAAATGGCGATGCCCACCAATACGGCGGCAATCACCGCGTACTGCCCCTTGGACAGCTTTTCTTTTAAAAACAGCCGCGACCACAACACCGAAAAAATGCTGTACGACGCAATGGTGGGTGCCGCCACAATGGCGTTGCCCGACAGTGCAAACACATAGCTGAACTGGCCCGCCGTCTCGCACAGCGCCGCCACATATTTTACTTTTTCGCGCTGCGGCAAAAAGCGCTCTTTTTTTGCTAGCCGCAAATACAGGTAAGCCCCCACGGCCATTGCCAAAAATGTAAACTCGTAAGACAGGTTTGCCGACACTTCATCCATCACCACGTCCAGCACAAACGCATCCGCAAAGGTGCCAAGGCCGTCCAGCAGGCAGTACAGCAGCGGCAGTGCAAGGGCAAGGGCGCTGTGGGTATACCGGCGGTCGGTCGCCTGCCCCGCAAGGCGCCGCGCGCGGGTGTCGGCCCGCTGCTCTAACACGGCAAGGGCCACAATGCCCACGCTGATGAGCGCCACCGCACCGAATTGCAGCCCGCTCATGCGCTGGCCCAAAAACAAAAAGCACAGCAGCGCGGTGATGGCGCCGGACGAATTGCAAATGGGCGAGGATACCGACAGCTCGATATACCGCAGCCCGGCATAGCCAAAGACCATGGAGGTGATGTACAGTGCCGACACCGGCAGGTAGCGCAGCAGGTTCACCGGGTCATACTGCACCCCGCCCGCCGTCACCTGCCACAGCGCGTGCAGCCCCATCACCGAGCCCACGGCAATCACCATTTTCCAGTGGCTGTTTTTATCCTGTGGTGCCGAGCCCATTTTTGAAAATAGGTCAGAGCCGCTCCAGAAAAAAACAGTGACCATGGTATAGACAAACCACATTGTAATAACCCCAGCCTTTCGCGCACCTGCGCAAAAAATACCCCCCACCGGGTGGCGGAGATAGTGTTATCATACCACATTCGGCAAACGGGTGACAATGGCAAAACAATGTGCCGCACCACACCCTGCGGGGGGATTTTTAACAATTTGCGCCGCTGATGAAAAAAGGAGGCCCCGCCATGTTTGAGACCCTTGCCGCACAGCGCCAAAGCTGCCGCGCCTACGATGCCACCCGCCCGGTAGAGCCCCAAAAGCTTGCCGTTTGCTTAGAAGCCGCGCGGCTTGCGCCCTCTGCCTGCAACAGCCAGCCCTACCACTTTTTTGTTGCCGAGGGCAGCAAAGCCAAAGCGGTGAGCGATTGCCTAATCAGTGACAACATGAACGGTTTTACCGCCGAGTGCCCGCTGTTTGTGGTAATTACCGAAGCGCCGTATACCCCGCGTGCCAAGGCCCTGAACAGCATGAAAAACCAGGATTACCGGCTGATTGACATTGGCATTGCGGCGGCGCAGTTTACGCTGCAAGCGACCGACCTTGGGCTGGGCAGCTGTATTTTGGGCTGGTTTGACGAAGAAAAGCTGCAACAACTACTGGGCACGGCTGCCCGGGTGCGGCTGGTGCTTGCTTTGGGGTACCCCAAAGCCGGGGACAACCTGCGGGACAAAAAACGTAAAACGGCACAGGAGCTTATCACTACCCTGTGAGTAGCGCCGTGCCACCAAAATAGGAGGTCGATTACAATGCCGTTTATCAATACAAAAACGAACCTGCCCATCAGCAAACAGACCCAAGTCGCGCTGAAAACATCGTTTGGAGAAGCCATCGGCCTGATTGGCAAAAGCGAGCCGTGGCTGATGGTGCAGTTTGAAGCCGACAGCAATTTGTGGATGGCGGGCAGCGATGCCCCCGCCGCCATGGTAGAAGTAGACCTGTACGGCGCTGCCGCCCCGGCGGATTATGAGGCGCTGACCGCCCGCATTACAGCCGAGCTGGAAAAGCACCTTGCCCTGCCGGCAGAGCGCATTTACGTGCGTTACCTTGAAACGATGCACTGGGGCTGGCGGGGTGGTAATTTTTAGGCCTCACCTCAAGCTGCCACTTGACAGCTTTAAAATAACATAATATAATAATGTTATAACAAACTTGACGTTTACAGTAGGGGGGTGTGCCTGTGGAAAGCCAATTGGATTTCAGCGGGCGCACCCAACTTTATTTTCAGCTATACGATATTTTATACAAAGACATCCGCGACGGGGTGTACAAGCCCGGCCAGCTGCTGCCCACCGAAAACACGCTGATTGAACAGTACCACATCAGCCGTGTGACAGTGCGCAAGGCGCTGGACCTTTTGATGAACGACGGGCTGATTGCCAAACGCCGCGGCTACGGCACTTTTGTGCAGAATAAAAAAGTAGAACAGACCTTAACGCGGGTGCAGCATTTTGCAAACGAGATGGAAAAGCGGGGCTATGAGTCGTCGGTCACAATGCTGACCAACGAGGTTGTTTACGCCAGCCGCACCGTCGCGGGCGAATTGCAGATCGACGAAGGGGACGAGCTGGTGCGCGTCGAACGGCTGCGCTATGCCGACGGCGTGCCGATGTGCATTGAAAATTCGTACCTCATTTTAGACAAGTGCCCCGCCGTGCCCAAACACGATTTTTCAAAGCAGTCGCTGCGGCTGTTTTTAGAACAGCAGTACCACATTGTATGGAAACGCGCAAGCCAGAAGATTTACGCGGTCAACGCAAGCCCCAAACAGGCCGGTTACCTTGGCGTCAAAGAGGGCGAAGCGCTGATTTATATCGAGCGGGTGTCTTACGACCAGTTTGAGCTGCCCGGCGAATACCTGCAAACCTGGTACCGCGGCGACAGCTATTACCTCACTGCCGACCTAAAGGCCTGAAAGCGGTTCTGCCGCTGCCCGGCCACTGCGGCATGGGGCAGCGATTAATATACAATAACCTGTCCAGTAATCAACCCAAGGAAGAAAGGATGCGCCGTTATGAAATTTTTTATTGATACTGCCAATGTGGAGGATATCCGCAAGGCGAACGACATGGGCGTCATTTGTGGCGTCACTACAAACCCCAGCCTGATTGCCAAAGAGGGCCGCGACTTCAACGAAGTTATCAAAGAGATTGCCGCCATTGTTGACGGGCCGATTTCGGGCGAAGTAAAAGCCACCACCACCGATGCTGCGGGCATGATCGCCGAAGGCCGCGTCATTGCGAAGATCCACCCGAACATGGTCGTCAAGATCCCGATGACCGTTGAGGGCATGAAAGCCACCAAGGTGCTTGCCGCCGAGGGTGTCAAATGCAACGTGACGCTGGTATTCAGCGCAAACCAGGCACTGCTGGCCGCCCGCGCAGGCGCCGCCTACGTCAGCCCGTTCCTCGGCCGTCTTGACGACATTTCGCAGCCGGGCATTGACCTTGTGCGCACCATCGCCGAGATTTTCAGCATCCATGAGATCAAAACCGAAATCATCGCCGCCAGCATCCGCAACCCCATCCACGTGACCGACTGCGCGCTGGCCGGTGCCGATATTGCCACTGTCCCCTACAGCGTCATTGAGCAGATGACCAAACACCCGCTCACCGATGCCGGCATTGAAAAATTCCAGGCGGACTACAAAAAAGTATTTGGGGAGTAATAGCATGACGCAGGAAGAAAAAAAGAACCTTGCCGTGACTGCCTGCAAGGTGCGCATGGGCGTGATTGAAGCGACCCACGGCGCGAAGTCCGGGCACCCGGGCGGCAGCCTTTCCGCCGCAGACCTGTTTACTTACCTGTATTTTAAGCAGCTGCGCATTGACCCCAAAAACCCCCGTTGGGACGACCGTGACCGTTTTGTGCTGAGCAAAGGCCACACGGCGCCGGGCCTGTATTCGGCCTTGGCACTGCGCGGGTTTTTCCCGACGGCAGACCTGCCCACACTGCGCCACATTGGCAGCTATTTGCAAGGCCACCCCAACATGAACATGACCCCGGGCGTGGATATGTCCACCGGCTCGCTGGGCCAGGGCATTTCTACCGCGGCGGGTATGGCGCTGGCCGCCCGTGTGCGCGGCAAAGGCTATCATACCTATGCACTGCTGGGTGACGGCGAAATTCAAGAGGGCCAGGTTTGGGAGGCCTTTATGTTCAGCGCGCACTACAAGCTGGACAACCTGACGGTCTTTATTGACAACAACAACCTGCAGATTGACGGGCAGGTTTGCGACGTGATGAGCCCGTACCCCATCGACGAAAAAATGGCGGCGTTTGGCTTTCATGTCATCAACATCAACGGCCACGACCTGGACCAGATCGCCGCGGCGATTGACGAGGCACTGGCCACCAAGGGCAAGCCCACCGCCATTATTATGAAAACCGTCAAGGGCAAGGGTGTCAGCTTTATGGAGAACAAAGCAGGCTGGCACGGCAAAGCCCCGAACGACGAAGAATATGAAATCGCGATGCAGGAGCTTCGCGCACAGCTTGCAGAACTGGAGGCGAAGTGAGTATGGCAGACGTAAAAAAGATCGCCACCCGCGAAAGCTACGGCAATGCACTCGTGGAGCTGGGCAAAGAGCATGAAAACCTTGTGGTGCTGGACGCGGACCTCGCCGAAGCCACCAAGACCATTATCTTCCGCAAGGCGTTCCCTGAGCGCCACTTTGACTGCGGCATTGCCGAAGCCAACATGATCGACGTCGCCGCCGGGATGAGCACCGCAGGCCTTGTGCCGTTTGCTTCTACCTTTGCGATGTTTGCCGCCGGCCGCGCGTTTGAGCAGGTGCGCAACACGCTGGGCTACCCGCACAGCAACGTGAAGATCGGCGCGACCCACGGTGGTATCAGCGTGGGCGAAGACGGCGCTTCTCACCAGTGCTGCGAGGATTTTGCGCTAATGCGCACCATCCCCGGCATGGTGGTGATGAGCCCCGCCGACGACATTGAGGCAAAAGCCGCCGTACGTGCCGCTTACGAGTATGTCGGCCCGGTGTACATCCGGTTTGGGCGCCTTGCCGTGCCGGTGATCAACGACAACCCCGGCTATCATTTTGAGATGGGCCGCGGCGTCACCCTGCGCGAGGGCAAGGACATCACCATCATCGCCACCGGCCTGATGGTGGCCGAAGCCCTTTCTGCTGCCGAAACACTGGCCGCCGAGGGCATTGACGTGCGGGTGGTCAACATCCACACCATCAAGCCGCTGGACACCGAGCTGGTCGTGAAAGCCGCCAAAGAGACCGGCCGCATCATCACCGCCGAAGAGCACAACATCATTGGCGGCCTTGGCGAAGCGGTTTGCTCCTGCGTGGCAGAGCACTGCCCGGTGCGGGTGCGCCGTGTGGGTGTGAACGACGAATTTGGCCACTCTGGCCCCGGTGCCGAGCTGCTGAAACAGTTTGGCCTGTCGGCAGAGCATTTGGTTGAAGTCGTGCGCGAAGAACTGAAAAAATAAACGGGCAGCCCGCAACAGTGGGCAGCACCGAAACAGCAAAGGGCACGGCGTTTGCCGTGCCCTTTGTGCAGCGGCCCCGGCAGTTTGCCGGGGCCGCTTTTTACTAGTTTACGCCGCCACCGCTGCCCTTAACCGGCAACCACCTCTACCCTGCTGCCCGCCGGGGTCTTGCGCACGGCGATCTGGTGGTCGATGCGGCTGCGCAGCTCTTCGACATGCGAAATAATGCCCACCAGCCGGCTGCCGGACGCAAGAGACGCCAGAACGCCGATGGCCTGCTCCAGCGCGGTGGCATCCAGCGTACCAAAGCCCTCGTCGATAAACAGCGCATCAATCTCTACCCCGCCCGCCGCGCTTTGAATGACGTCCGACAGGCCCAACGCAAGGCAGAGCGCCGCCTGAAACGACTCGCCGCCGGACAGCGAGCGCACCGAGCGCACCTTGCCGGTGTAATGGTCCAGCACCTCAAGGTCCAGCCCCGTCTTGCCGGATTTGTCCGCCAAATCATCGCGGCGGCGCAGTTCGTACTGGCCGTCGGACATCTGGGCAAACCGGGCGGCCGCCGCCGCAACCACATGGTCGAAATAGGCGGCCTGCACGTACTTTTCAAAATCCAGCTTCGCCTTGCCCGCAAGGGTGCCGTTAGCGATGTCTGCCAGCAGCTTTGCCTCGCCCGCGCGCTTTGCCGCCTGCCCGCTTTGCCGCTGGGTTGTTACAATGTTTTTTTCGCACTCTGTATTGGCCGTCTTGCGGCCATACAGCTTTTGCAGTTCGCTTTGCGCCGCCGCCAGCGTGGCGGCAGCTTCCTCCGCCTTTGCCTTTAACGCCGCAAGGTCCGGCGGGGCGGCCTGCTGGCCCAGCTCTTTTGCAAGGGTGGCAAGCGTCTCCTGCAACGTGGCGCGCCTTGTGCGCACCTGCTGCACGGCGTCTTGCAGCTCTTCCAGCGCGTTGCCCGGCAGCAAGGCCGCCGCGTATTGCTGCCTGCCTGCAAACCCGGCCTTTGCCATGGCCACGGCAAAGGCGGCCCCCGTTTGCTGGGCCGTTTCGCGGGCGGCAGCAAGGTCTTTTTGCTGCTGCGCCAGCTGCCGGGTGTCGGCATCCCGCGCGGCGGTGGCCGCCGTCAGCGCCTGCTGCACAGCCTGCGCTTCGTCGTCCAGCGCCTTTGCATCGGCCTGCAATTTTTGGAGGGCCTTCTCGGCGGCCGCAGTGTCGGCAAAGGGCAGCGCCGCAAACCCGGCCAGCCGCTCCTCGGCACTTTTCAGTTCAGCGGCGGCGGTGGCCGCAGCCTCCCGCGCAGTCTGCTGGGCATCTGTTGCGGCTTGCAGCTGTTGTTGCAGCAGCCCGCGCCCGGCCTCCAGCTGTTCTTTTTCTGTTACCAGTGCGGCGGCGGCCTGCTCGCGCTCGGCAGCTGTTTTTTCTGCTGCCTGTGCGGCGGCTTTCACCCCTTCCAGTGCGGCGCGCACCTCTTTGCCCTGCGGCTGTGCGGGCAGCGGCACACCGCCCGCCTGCACAAACGGCAGCACGGCCTCATACAGCTGGCGCTGCATCGCTTCGGCAGTCTCTTTACTGCTGCCCGCTTGGGCGGATTTTTTCTGCCACGCACTGCGCGCAGCTTCGTGCTCTTTGCGCAATGCTTGAAACTGCACTTCGTTTGGCGCCTGCTGCACGCGCACCGCCGGGGCCGGGTGATGCACCGCCCCGCATACCGGGCAGGGGGCGCCGTCTGTCAGCTGCTCTGCCAGCAGGCCCGCCTGCGCCTCATAAAACAGCTTTTCCTGCTGTGCAAACACCGTTTGGCGTGCGGCAAAGGCGGTATTTACCTCTTCAAACTCGTCTTTTGCCTGCTTTGCGATGCCAAACTGCTTGACCACATTTTCAAACTGCCCCAGCAGCTCTTTTGCGCGGGCGGCGGTCTGCTGCGCCTGCTTTTGCAGGGCTTTTTCGCTTTCTTGTGTGCGCACGCTTGTGGCAAGCTGGGCAATGCGCTCTTCGGCCTTTGCCTGCCGCTTTTGCAGCGCTTCGCCGTTTTGCGCGGCCTGCCGGGCGTTTTTCTGTGCGTTGTCCTGCTGCTTTTGCAACGCGGCAATGCTGCCCGCCAGTGCGTCCCTCTCGCGGTATCGGGGCAAATCGGCGGCAAGCTGTTCTGTTTGCTTGCGCAGCGCTTCGCGCTTTGGCTGCTGCGCCGCAGATGCGGCGGCGCGCGTTTGCAACTGGGCAATTTGCAGTTCGGTTTGCGCCAGTGCTTGCTGTAAAGTGGCGACCTGCGCTTCGGCCTTTGTCACGGTGTCTGCCGCCGTTTCGGCCCGCTGTGCCGCGCCCTGTACGTCGCTTTGTGCGCGCAGCGCGGCCTGCAAGCGGGCAACGTCGCGCTGGTGCTCGCCCGCCTTTGCATCCAGTGCCGCAAGCTCTGCCTGCGCCGCGTCGCGGCTGGTAAGCTGCTTTAGGCGCCGTTCGGCCTTTTCCTTTTCGGCGGCAAGGGTAAGCTGGGCCGCCTGCAACCGGTCTGCCTCTGCCTGCTGCGCTTTGTATTGCGCTTCGTCTGCCTGTATGGCGGCTTGCAGCCACGCCAGCATGTCCTCTGCCGTGGCATCGGCCCCCTGCCCCGCCAGCAGCGCGTGCTGCTCGGCTAAGGCGGCATCCTGCGGGGGCTGTGCCGACGCAAAATATTGCACAAGGGCCGCCGCCATGCGCTCGTATTCGCTTTTTTCGTCCAGCGCTTTGCGCCGCAGCTCTTGCTGCACCCGCAGGCAGGGCACTGTGCCGAACACTTGGCGCAAGATCACCGAGCGCTCCTCACTTTTCGTGTTCAGCAGCTTTAAAAATTCGCCCTGCGCGATCATCGAAATCTGTTTAAACTGGTTGTAGTCGATACCCAGCAGCTCGGTAATGGCGGCATCCACCTCTTTGACCTTCGTGACCACCTTGCCGCCCGGCTTTGTTAAGGTGGCCGTGGCGGGTTGCAGCACCGGCTCGCCGCTGCCGCGCTTGCGCGGGCGCTGGTATTCCATTTCGCGGCGCACGGTGTACTGCTGGCCCCGGTGCAAAAACAGCAATTCGACAAATGGGGCGGTGTCCGGCGCGGCAAAGTCGCTGTGCAGGCCGCCGGCCTCGCGGTATTCGCCGCTGGCCTGCCCGTACAGCGCATAGCAAATGGCGTCAAACAGCGTGGTCTTGCCCGCGCCGGTGTCGCCGGTGATGAGAAACAGCCCGCCCGTGCCAAACGCGTCAAATGCCACCTCTGCCTGCCCGGCATAGGGGCCGAACGCCTGTATCGTCAAATGCAGCGGCTTCATTGCGGTTCCCCCCCACTCTTTTTCCAGGCAGCGTCAAACAACGCCTGCTGGCCCGGGGTCAGCGCGCTGCCGTTCATCAGCTCAAAAAATTCGCCGAACAGCTGCGGCAGTGTTTTTTGCTCTACCGCCTGCGCCGCGCTTTGCCCGCCCGCTGCGCGGGTGCGTTTGTTGTCAAAATCCAGTTTCATCAGGTTGGGGTAAACAGCCCGCACCCGGCTGATGGCATCAATCAATTCTTCTTCATCCGTCAGGGTGACGTGCAGATAATCCTGCGCATCGGTGACGTTTTGCGGTGATAGCAGCGCGTCGATGGGCCCGCGCACCTCGCGCATGTCGTGCAGCGGCGCAAGCGGCAACAGTTCTATTTCTACCTGCCCGCCCGGCGCGCCAAGGGTCACCAGCGCGGCGCTTTTGTGGTGGCGCACCTCTGAAAACGAGTATTTCAGCGGCGAGCCCGCATACCGTACCGTGTCGCGGCCAATGCGCTGCGGGCCGTGCAGGTGCCCCAGCGCCACATAGTCATACCCGTCAAAGCGCGAAGCATCCACGTTTTCCACCCCGCCCACCGGCGCAATTTCAGAGTCACACACCGCCGGCAGCTGGCTGCCCGCCGTGACAAACTGGTGGGCCACCAGCACATTGCGCTGGGCGGTATCCGGCGGCAGCGCCGCCAGCGCCGCCGCAATGGCCGCATCGGTATTTGCGGGCCGCTCGCCCAAAAACGGGGTCATCATCGCCGGTTTTACAAACGGCAGCAGGGTGATGTCCACCGGGCCATATTCATCCGTTAGCGTGACCCGCTGGGGCGTGGCGCACACTTCGCCCGCAATGTACACCCCGGCGCGCTGCAACAAACTGCTGGCAAAGGCCAGCCGCTCGGGCGAATCGTGGTTGCCGCTGACGGCCAGTACCGTGTGCCCCGCCGCCGAAAGCGCGGTCAAAAACCAGTCCAGCAGCTCCACCGCCTCGGCGGGTGGCACCGGCTTGTCGTAAAGGTCACCCGCCAGCAGCACGGCATCTATCTTGCGCTGTGCTGCCAGCCGCACCACCTGCCCCAGCACAAAGCGCTGGTCTTGCAGCAGGCTAAACTCCCCCACCCGTTTACCAAGATGCAGATCCCCCAAATGCAGCAATTTCACCGGGGCACCCCCTTTTTGTGTTATTTATATTTATTATAACATTGCGGCACAAAACGACAAAACAAAACTTTAACTTGCGGCACAACTGTGGTATACTGAAAAGCACCAATAGAATGTGTTGCCCGCCGTGCGGGCTTTGTACAAACGGGGTGCATTGCAGTGCCCTGACACAGGAGGAATCCACGATGAAATTACGCACTATATTGGCCCTTGCGGCGGCTGCAGCCGCCTCGGCATTTGCAGTAAAGGCGGTGCGGGAGCGCCGCGCGGCAGAAGAAGATGTGACGCTGGAGCTTTCGCCTGAGCATGTGGCAAGCTATGACCCTGAAACCGACACCGTGACCCCCGCGACCGACGAAGCGCAGGAAACTGAAGAGGTGGACCCGCTTGCGATGGCAAAGGCCGTTGATTTTGCCGGCAAGGGCAGCGAAGACACCCCGCAGGCCGACGATGCAGGGGAAGGCGACGAAGTTGACCCGATGAAGCTGGCCCAGTCGGTCGATTTTTCCGGTGACTGGGAAGATATCGACTGCAAAGGGTAACGCGATACAAAGCAGGGCTGCCGCCGGTGGCCCTGTTTTTTTGCCCCAGATACCGCGCCGCAAAACGGCGTTTGTTAACTTGACAAAAGTAGTATAATAATACCAGAGCTCTCTGCCCGCGGCCAGTCTGCGGGCGGCTAAATTTACAGGTTAAGGAAGTTGTTTATGACCAAAATAGATATCTTTTCCGGCTTTCTTGGTGCGGGCAAAACCACGCTGATCAAAAAGCTGATTCAAGAAGCTTACACCGGCGAAAAATTGGTGTTGATTGAAAACGAATTTGGCGAAATTGGCATTGACGGCGGCTTTCTAAAAGAGGCCGGCATTGAGATTACCGAGATGAACTCCGGCTGCATCTGTTGCAGCCTGGTGGGCGACTTTGGCAAGGCACTTGAAAAGGTGCTGGCCGAATATGCGCCCGACCGCATTTTGATCGAGCCGTCCGGCGTGGGCAAACTGTCGGATGTGATTCGCGCCGTGCAGGGGGTGGCCGAGCACACCGACGTGTCGCTGAACAGCTTTACCACCGTGGCGGATGCCACCAAGTGCCGCGTGTATATCAAAAACTTCGGCGAATTTTACAATGACCAGATCCAAAACGCCGGCACGATTATTTTAAGCCGCACAAACGACATGCCGCCCGAAAAGCTGGATGCCGCCACCGCCCTGCTGCGCAGCCAAAACCCCGACGCGACGCTGATTACCACCCCGTGGGACGAATTAGAGGGCGCGCAGGTTTTGACGGCAATGGAACGGCAGGACACCCTGCAAAGCGAGCTGCAGCGCCTTGCTGCCGAAACGCAGCACAGCCATGAGCACGACGATGAGGATGACCATGAACACGAGCATCATCATGACCATGAACACGAGCATGAACATGGCGAAGACTGCACCTGCGGCTGCCACGACCATGATGACCATGATGACCATGATGAGCACGGGCACCATCACGACCATGCGCACGAGCATGAACACGGTGAGGATTGCACCTGCGGCTGCCACGACCATGACCATGAGCATGAACACCACCATCACCATGCCGATGAAGTGTTTTCAAGCTGGGGCGTAGAGACCGCCCACCAGTTTACCGAGCAGCAGATCACCGCGGCGCTGGCCGCGCTGGGCGACGCGGTGAATTACGGCATTGTGTTGCGCGCCAAGGGCATTGTGCCCGCGCAGGATGGCAGCTGGCTGCATTTTGACTATGTGCCGGGCGAAAGCAATGTGCGCCGCGGCGGAGCCGACGTGACCGGCCGGCTGTGCGTGATTGGGTCGAAACTGGACAATGAAGCGCTGGCCGAACTGTTTCAGCTTGCTTGAGAGGAGCCGCAACGATGATCCCTTTATACCTGTTTACCGGCTTTCTGGACAGCGGCAAAACGAAGTTTATTCAGGAAACGCTGGAGGACCCGCGGTTTTCGACCGATGAAAAGACGCTGCTTTTGCTGTGCGAAGAGGGCGAAGTAGAATATGAGCCCCAAAAATTCGCCTCGCAAAATGTGACCCTTATCACGATTGACAGCAAAGAGGCCTTTACCCGCGAATACCTGCGCAACCTTGCCGCAAAGCACCACAGCGACCGGGTGCTGATGGAGTATAACGGCATGTGGCCGCTGTCGCTGCTGTACGAAAACATGCCAAAAAACTGGCAGATGTACCAGCATATCTCGCTGGCGGCAGCGCCCAGCTTTGCACTGTACAATGCCAATATGCGCAGCCTTGTGGTTGAGCGGTTTTCGGGCGCGGAGATGGTAATTTTCAACCGCTGCAATGCCGACACCGACAAGATGGAGCTGCACAAAATTGTGCGCTCGTCGAACCGGCGCAGCGAAATTGCCTACGAGTACGAAAACGGCAGTGTGGATTACGACGAGATTGAGGACCCGTTGCCGTTTGACCTTGAAGCGGATGTCGTAGAAATTGCCGACAATGATTTTGGCCTGTGGTACATGGACATCACCGAGGACCCGCAGAAATACGCGGGCAAGCAGGTGCGCTTTTTGGCGCAGGTGTGCCAGACCCCGCGCGTGCCAAAGGGCTCGTTTGCGCCCGGCCGCTTTGTGATGACCTGCTGTGCGGAGGACATCACCTTTGTGGGGCTGGTGTGCAAGTACGAAAAGGTCGAAAGCCTGAAAGACCGCGATTGGGTGACCATTACCGCCAAAATTAAAATTGAGTATGCGGCCATTTACGGCGGCAAAGGCCCCGTGCTGGTGGCAAGTGACGTGCAGCCCGCCCAAAAGCCGGGCGAAGAAGTGGTGTATTTTAGCTGAGTTTTCCACCAAAGGGCCTGCCCACTGTGGAAAACTGCCCGCTTTTTATTATTTAATTTACAACAACAAAAAAACCTGCCCCTTTTATGGGGGCAGGATTTTTTGTTGTTGGGGCCTTTGTGGGCGTAGCAAGGGCCGCTTTGCCACCGCGTTTTACCGCAGGTGCTGCAATTATGACCACCAGCTCAACTGGTGGTTTGCACTAGCCCTAGAAGGGCTTAGTACTGGCTTGCGTCTCAAGACGCATCGAATAATCCGTCTCACGCATTCCGTGCCCCCACCGCCCGTTAACGGGCCCCCTGCTTTCGCTTGTTTCACATCTAAACCGTAGCCTGAACCTTTTCTAGCCCGCTACGCTCGATGCCTGTCGCTAAAGCTGCGGGGGCCTTTACCGGCAGGCCGATGGTTTTCAAATCAACAAGATCCCCCCGCTATGGGCCCCATGCCCATAGCGGGGGGATCGCAATTTTTAAACGGGCGTTACGGCCACCCTTAATTCAGCGCGGGCAGCTCGCTCAGCTTGCCACCACGGATTTTCACATACTCTTCCATCGTGTGCTGGGCGGCCCAGCTCAGGGTGTTGGCGTCCGGCTTCGGCGCGCCGTCCGGCCAGGCAGCGCCCCAGGCGCGCAGTGAAAAGTTCATCACAAAGCCGGGCTTCACGCCGTCTTCGGTGGGCTCTTCCTCGTACTGGCCCGCCATCGTGTACAGGCCGTCGTCCCCTGCCGCAAGCCGCCAGTTTTTCACCTCTGTGCCAAGATAGGTGCCCTGCACCAGCAAATCGCCGTTGTCGTTGGTAGCGCTTAAATTAAACAGCGAGTTGCCGTCTTCATCCAGCAGGCAGAGATACAGCTTACCTTTGCCGGTGGCGGGGTCGATCACGACGCGCACCGCGCTTTCAAGCTCATCGCCCTCGTAGTCTTGATACACGCCCTTGGCGTCTGTAATTTTCATAAAGCCAAGGTAATCCCCCTCGGGGAACAGCTCCCCTTCTATCGCGGGGTTTGCCCCCTGTGATGAAGCGGTGCCTGCCTGTGGCGCGGCAGCCACAGACGACGCGGCGGGCACCGAGCTTGCCACTGCACTGCTATTGCAAGCGGTGAGGGAAAACAGCAAAAGCCCCGAGAGAAGCGCCAGTGCAGCGCGCAGCAGTGATTTCATGAAACGGGTTCCTCCTTTATTCAGGCATCAGCCTGTGTCAGCTGTGCAGGGTCAACTAAAGTGCAGCGCACCAGCACGCGGTTTTTGCCGGACGGCGTACAGGTAAACAGCGAAAGGTCCCAGTCGCCGGTTTGCAGGTTTTCGGTGCCCCATGCACCGATGGTGAACACTTCGCTCACCTGCAACTGGTAGCGGGTGCCGTCCATGGCGGTCAAGTCCACTTCGTCCCCCGGCTGCAGCTCGCCAATGCGCCCAAAATGGGCCTTATAGTTATGTGCGCAAAGCACCAGCCGCGCAATTTCGCCGCCGGTACCCTGGTAGCGCATCGGGGATTCTTTCAGCCCTTCAAATTCGTAGTCACTTTGCACTGGCAGCTCAACACCCAACACGGGGATGGAGATGGTGCCAAGCAGCCCCTGTGCCTGCACATCGGCCATTGCGGTGGCAAGGTCGCGGTAGGGTTTTGGGGCTTTTTTCTCTTTCAGCGCCGCCTGCTGTAACGCCTGTGTGCGCGCCAGCAGGCCGCTTGCGTCTGCCGCGGCCTTGTTCGCCTCAACTTCGTTTTGCAGCACAAACACGCCTGCAATGCCCAGCACGGCAATACCCGCCACCAATAGCAGCACGCTGAGCGTGTGGCGCAGGTTACGCTTCATGCCCTGCACCCTTTTTGCTGTTGCGGCGTTTTTTGTCCCACAGCAGGCCCACTGCGCCGCCGCCCACCAGCAATACGCCTGCGGTAGCTGTGACCCAGACTTTCAGGTTTTCCTGCCCGGTTTGCGGCAGGCGGCCCAGCGGGACACGGTTATCCTTAAACATCACCAGCGCGGGGTAGGGGCGCGGGGTGGGCGTGGGGGTGACCGGCCCGGCGGGGGCCGGGGCCGGCGGGGTCGGCGTCGGGGTGGGCACCACATACACCGTTGTCGGGGTTGTGGGGGTCGGTGTCGGGGTTACCACCGGGGTGGGGGTCGGCGTAACGGTGGGCACGGGGGTGGCCGTCGGGGTAGCCGTCGGTACCGGGGTGGGGGTCGCCGCGGGGGTTTTGGTGTTGGCAAAATAAGTGATGGGGAATACCGTATCCTGCGAATACATGTTTAGCGCCGCTGCGGTGCCATTGATAGTGATGCTGTTGACGCCGGTGTAAGTACCGTCGTCCTTTACAAAATAGTACGGGGTACTGTCCAGCTGATAGCCGGGCGCGGCGGCGGCTTCCACCAATGCATACACAATACCCGGTTTACAATCCAGCGCCTTAAACACACCGTTGCTGTCGGTCGTGCCAGTGCTGACTTTGTCCGCCAATAAATAGCTGCCACCCGGCTGCAATGCCACTTTATATACGTCAAATTTCGTGCCGGGCAAAAGCAGGCTGGTATCGTTTTTGTCGTGTTTATACACTTCAAGGTAATAGTTTTCGCTGATGACCCCCGCGGTGATCATCTTCACATCGCCTTCCAGCTTCACTTCGTCGCCGTTGCGGTCGGTCACGACACCGGTCAGCGTGATGCTGTTGCGGCCAAGTTCGCCAAAGGAAACACCGGGTTTTAAGGTGACCTTGGTTTTATAGGTCAGCGTCAGGGCGGTGCTGTCAGGCACGGTAAAGGTCAAGGCGTGGGCAACCGGGTCATAACTGGGGCTTAAAGGGATGGTAGCCCCGTCTACTGCGCGGGTATACTGCGCAGTGCCCGGCAGGTAGGCGATGGCTTCGCCCATCGTGTCCACCAGCGTCAGGGTGTCCTTGCCCTCTACAAGGTCCAGCCCGGCCTGGTTCACCTTTACGGTATATTCTACAAACGGGGGGTTGGCGTACACAAAGTTCTTGTCCACAAGTTTCGCAAGGTCGGTCGTGGTACCGGCGCTTTTTTCGTTCTTTTCAAAGCCCACCACAGTGGCGGTGTTTTTAAAGGTCTGGTGTGCATTTTCGGCAAACAGGTCTTCGGTCTGGGTCTTGTAGACGAGATAGAAAGCCCACACCTTGCCGTTTGCATCTTTAAAACTTTCAACATTTGCATCGGTGATGGTAAAGGTCAGCCGGGTGCTGCCGCCCGGCAGGGTGGTCATAACAGGGTCTGGCAGGGCAATGCCGGTGGTATCGCCGGTGTTGCGCACCAGCATGGCGCTGCCGGCAAGGTACAGCTGGCCGTTATGGGTGGCATCCTTTTGCAGTGTATCCACAATGGTCACCGTGGGGTAACTGCCGTCCGGGTTTTGGTCCAGATAGTTGTTGGTGCCCGTGAGGTCGTTGCCGTGGTATTTGAGTTGCAACCCCCAGCGGAACAGCCCGTACTGCTTTTCTGAATCGTTCAGCAGTGTTTTGGCGGCCAGAGGCCCCTGCAAAAACTGCACGGTATACGTTGCACCCGCCTGCTTTGTCAGCGTGCCCGCCTCTATTTTAGAGGTGTTCTGGTAGCTGCCCGCGCTGGTGGGGGTCGTATCCATCACGGTGGTATAAGTAATGGTGTAAACATCGTTTGGCTGGGGGCTGGCAATCGTAAAGCTGAACCCGCCTGCCGTGGTGCTGACTGCGGGGGTGATGACGTCGGTGCCGCGCTGAATGACAATGGAATCGCTTTTCAGCGTGTGGCCCGCACCCAGCGTGTCGGTAAAGGTGATATCGCCGCCCGCCCAGTTATAAGGCACGTTCACCTTACTGGTCCAGTGCAGCAGCGGGGTGCCGGTGCCGGGGTCCTTTTCCAGCTTTTCAATCACGACCCGCGCATCACTGGTGCTTTTGGTGATGTAAACAAAGTTGGTGCCAATGTTGCCGGTACTGCTGGTACTGCCCACCGGGTCGGTGCCATTTTCCAGCTTGACATTGTTTTTATAGTTGTCCTGTACTAGGTTGTCGTTGTCTTTTACCTGTGTCGTATAGGTAAATCTGTACGCATTCGTCGTATCGCCAAATGCGTAGCTTGCAAACTGCGCCCAGGTCAGCGCGGTGGGGGTGCCCCAGTCCGCCGCAGCGGCGGTGCTTTGGGTCACGCTGCCGCCCGGCAGCTGGTACATGTTCACTACCACGCTGTCAAGGCCGGTAATGTCGGGCAGGTCCTGGGTGTCAAACCAGTCGGTCAGGGTCATGCCGTCAAGGCTTGCCGCGGTGGTGCCAAGGTTGACATACACCGACCAGTCGATGCTGGAGGCGTAGGTGTCGGCGTCCCGGTGGGTGGTATTGCTTTTTAGGAGCCATGTTTTGTCCAGTGTAACGGTGCTGCTGGAGGACGGCGGGGTGCGGGTATCACTTTTGGCAGTTACCGTGTTGGACCGCGCCGACGAATTGTTGATGTTAAACACCGCATCGGCGTTTAACGTGGCGGTATATTGCAGGTACACGGTCTCCTGCGTGGCATTTCCGCCGGCATCGGTGCCGCCCAACTGGCCAAAGGTCGCGGTAAAGCCGTTGCCCTCGGTAAGGGGGGCAAACGTGGGCGCAGTGCCCGCATACGGTGTAGTGAGGGCTTCATCGGTAAAATAGGCGATCGACCCGTCGAGATAGGTCAAATAACTGCCCATATTATCGGTGATGAGTACATTTTTCTGCGGGCCGCTTGCCTGCACCTTTACCACAAAGGTGTATTGCTGCGGGTCTGTGGGAGACTGCACCGGCGCGTATTTTTGCACCGACAGCGAATCCGCACTGTCATCGCGCTCGATGTCCAGCGGGAACGACCCCACGCCGGGGAAGGTGACCGTGATGGTGCCACCGTTTTGCCCAGAGCCCACATCCCGCGTGATATTACCCGCAAGGTACATGGTGCCCGCGATGTTGCCGCTGTTATTCTGAAACACCGCTTCGTTATAATGGATGTTGATGCGGTGGTTTGCGCTGTCAATGGCATAGGTGCCCACTGCCGTACTGGTCGAATCCAGCACGTCGCCGGTGGCGCTGGTGCTGAACACGAGGTCCAGATTGTCCGGCAGGGTGTAGTAAAACACGTCATCCGGCGTATAGGTGTTCTGGTTGTTCAAAAGCCAGGCAAGCTGAATGGTAAATGGGTCACCGTATTGCACCTGCTGGGTGGAACTTTCATTCAGTTCTGTGCCATTGATGGTAACGGTTTTGCTGGTAAGAAAAGCAGAAAGATCCACCTCTTGCGGGGCGGGTACCGGCGTTGCCGTGGGGGTGGCGGTCGGGGTTGCCGTCGGCTCGGCAAACAGCACCGCCCCCAGTGTGGCCGTGGGTGCCGGGGTGGCGGTCGCTTCGGGTACTGTGCTCGCGGCAGGGGTGGGGGTCGGCGCCGGTGCCGGGGTCAGCTCAGGTGCCGTGGTCGCAGTGGGAGGCGCGGTCGCGTCTGGTGTTGCGCTTGTGGCTGGGGTCGCGGTGGGGGCAGGTACCGGTGTCGCTTCAGGTGCCGAAGCTGCCGCCTCACTGCTGCTTACTGCCGCGCCGCTTTCGGCCTGTGCCGCGCTGGCGATCAGCGGGTAAGCCGTTAGCCCAATGCCCGCAAACAGGCAAAGTGCCAGTGCCACGGCACCCAGCCTCAGAGAAAGAGGAACCACCCGGCGCCCGGTATGTGTAAAGCGATTTTTTTGCTCTTGCGGCCTTTTTTTATGCTGCAAAAAGCTGAAAATTGACCAATTTTTTTTCATGGGTTTTTTCTGCTCCTCTCCGGCAGGTTCTCATTTTTTTATGCTTCGCCGCTTGCCTGTGGCAAACAGCGCAAAAAGCACACTGAATTGCTATACTTTTATATATTATGCCATTCGCCAGTCACCATTAAGTCGCAAAAGTTTGTTTTTTGGTAAAATTGGTTAAATCTTACACAAATTTTTAGTTGCTGATTCAGAAAACTAAAATAGTTGTAAAAAGACGGCAGCATTTTACAATTTTGTAAAATACTGCCGTCTTTGTTTGTACTTTTGCAAAGAAATTTCAGCGCAAAAAGCCCTCGATAATTTTTTCTTCGGCTTCGCGCTCCGTCATGCCCAGCGTCATCAATTTCGTGATCTGCTCGCCCGCAATTTTGCCAATTGCCGCCTCGTGGATCAGTGCCGCGTCCACATTGTGGGCCGTCAGCTCCGGCGTTGCCGAAACCTTACCGTCATCCATAATAATAGCATCACACTCTGAATGGCCGCTGCAAGCGGCTTCACCCACAAGGCAAGAGCGGAACAACTGTTCAGAATGCCCTTTGGCGACCGAGCGCGACACCAAATGAGCGCCGCTGCCATCGCCGACGAGGTTGATGACAAAATCGCTCTCGGCGCGCTGCGTGCCCTCGGTAAGCAGCTTTTCTTTGACCACCATTTTGGCGCCCCGCTGTAATGTGGCCTTTGTTTTGCGCACGGTCGAATCCACCCCGCCAATCTGCGTGGTGTTCATCTCCATATAAGCGCCCTCGGCAAGTGTGGCCTCGGTGGCCGGGTTGATGACCCGCGCGCCGCTGCCCTTGCCGGTGCCAACGTGCTTTTCAAGGTACAGCACCTTGGCGCCTTTCTCTAAAAAGAACCGGTGGATGCCGTTGTGGCGCGATTCCTCTTCGCCATCCGAATGGATGCCGCAGCCGGCCACGATGGTGACATCGGCACCTTCACCGATGTAAAAGTCGTTGTACACCAAATCGTCCACTGCGCTGTGGGTCACGCAGGCGGGGATGTAGACCATCTCGCCGCGGGTGCCCGGCTTCACAGTGATGTTGATGCCCGGCAGATCCTCTTTTGAGTCGATTTGAATATGCTCGGTAGAGCGGCGGCCCGCACAGCCCGTATCCTCGCGGATGTTGTAGGCGGCATCGGGGATGCCGTTCCAGTCCGACACAATTTTCAGCAAATCTTCCGTGATCTGGTTCATGCCTGCTCCGCCTTCCCTTCACAGAAATTGACACTGCTGCCGGTTTCCAGCAATTTGGGCAGCACCGCCTCTTTGTGGCCGCGGGCGACGATATGCCCGCCTGCCAGCACGACGATCTCGTCTGCAATATCCAAAATGCGCTCTTGATGCGAAATGATCAGCGAAGTGCCGCGCGTTTCGCGGCGCAGCTTTTGAAACACGGCGATCAAGTGGTTAAAGCTCCACAGGTCAATGCCGGCCTCCGGCTCGTCAAACACGGTCAAACGGGCACCGCGGGCCAGCGCCATGGCAATTTCAATGCGCTTGATCTCGCCGCCCGACAAGCTGGCGTTCACGTCGCGGTCGATGTAATCACGCGCGCAAAGGCCCACCTCGGTGAGATAGCTGCAAAGGTCGCCACGCTCCAGCGGATGGCCAGCAGCAAGCTCAATCAAATCACTGACCGTAAGCCCCTTAAACCGCACCGGCTGCTGAAAGGCGTAGGCAATGCCCAGCGACGCGCGCTCGGTGACCGACAGCGCGGTGATGTCCTGCCCCTCAAATAAAATCTGCCCGGCCGTGGGCTTTTCGATGCCCATGATAATTTTGGCAAGGGTGGATTTGCCCCCGCCGTTCGGGCCGGTGATGACCACAAACCGGTTATCGCCCACCGTGAGGCTGATGTCGTCAAGGATATCCTTGTTACCGCCATCCTCCACACGGAATGAAATATGCTTTAATTCCAGCATTCGGGTACCTCCAAACAAACAAAAACAAAATCTGTGCGGCAACAAAAACAAGCGGGCCCGCACGCCGGTTTTTATTATACCACAAAAAGCCTGTATTTCTACCGGGTTTTAAAAAAATCTCTACAAAAACAGTGTGCTTTTTGATGTGCCGCGCAAACCGGCCTGCCGCACAAAAAAACACCGCACAAAAAATCGTGCGGTGTTTTGTATATTTTTTTGCAACTTTTCGCAGCAGGGGTTATTCCTGCGGCCGCACCAACTGGATCGACAGCTCGCGCAGCTGCTTTTCGTCCACCGTTTCGGGGCAACCGCTCATCGGCTCGCCCGCGTTTTGCACTTTGGGGAAGGCGATCACATCGCGGATGGAATCCATGCCCAGCATCAGCATGACCAGCCGGTCAAAGCCAAAGGCCATGCCGCCGTGGGGCGGTGCGCCGTAGCGGTAGGCGTCCATCAAAAAGCCAAAGCTCTCACGGGCGCGCGCCTCGGTAAAGCCAAGGGCTTTCAGCATGCGGTTTTGCAGCACGGGGTCGTTGATGCGAATCGACCCGCCGCCCAGCTCGCAGCCGTTGAGCACCATATCGTAAGCGCGGGCACGCACGGCGCCGGGGTCGGTCTCCACCTTGTCAAGGTCGGCTTCGTTCGGCATCGTAAACGGGTGATGCATCGCCATAAAGCGGCCCTCTTCCTCCGAATACTCGAAGAACGGGAAGTCGGTGACCCACAAGAAGTTGAATTTGCCCTCGTCGATCAGCCCGTGCTTTTTGGCAATGGCAAGGCGCAGCGCGCCCAGCGCCGCAAACACCACGCTGTTTTTGGCATCGGCTACCACCAGCAGCACGTCGCCGGTCTCTACCCCTGCGGCAGTGCGCAGCGCGGCTTTGGTCTCGTCGGTCAAAAACTTTTCAAAGCTGGACGTCTCGTTTTCCGCCGTACAGCGGGTATAGGCAAGGCCCTTGGCACCATAGGTTTTTACGGTGTCGACCAGCTTGTCGATCTCTTTGCGGCTCAGCTTGTCGGCAAGGCCCTTGGCGTTGATGCAGCGCACACTGCCGCCCGCCTGCAACGCGCCGTCAAACACGGCAAAACCGCAGTCACGCACAACGTCGGACACATCTTGCAATTCCAGCCCAAACCGGGTGTCGGGCTTGTCAGAGCCAAACCGCGCCATGGCCTCGGTGTACGGCATGCGCAAAAATGGGGTGGGCACATCGACATTCAGCACTTCTTTGAAAATCTTTTTGACAAGGCCCTCGTTCATCGTCTCAATGTCGTCTTCATCCACAAACGACATCTCCATGTCGATCTGGGTGAACTCCGGCTGGCGGTCGGCACGCAGGTCCTCATCGCGGAAGCACCGCACGATCTGGAAATACCGGTCGAAGCCGGACAGCATTAAAATTTGTTTATACAGCTGCGGGGACTGCGGCAGCGCGTAAAAATGCCCTGGCTGCACGCGGCTGGGCACCAGATAATCGCGCGCGCCTTCCGGCGTGGATTTGATCATCATCGGTGTTTCCACTTCGCAGAAATGGTTCTGGTCGTAATAGTCGCGCACCAGCTTGGCAATGCGGCTGCGCAGCACAATGGGCGCGTGCATGCCGGGGCGGCGCAGGTCAAGGTAGCGGTATTTGAGGCGCAAATCGTCGCCCACCTTCACTTCGTCGCGCACTTCAAACGGCGTGGTTTCGGCAGCGCTCAGCACCCGCAAATCGGTGACATACAGCTCTATATCGCCGGTGGGCAACGCCTTGTTGACGCTCTCGCGCTGACGCAGCATGCCCTGTGCCACCACCACATATTCACTTTTCAGCCCGGCGGCCTTTTCAAAGATTGCACGGTCGGTGCCATCGTCAAACGCCAGCTGCAAAATGCCGGTCGTGTCGCGCAGGTCGGCAAAGATCACCCCGCCAAGGTTGCGGCTTTTTGCAATCGACCCGCAGGCCGTTACCGTGCTGCCCACTTTTGCGGTGGTCAGCTCGCCGCAATAATCGGTGCGGCGCAGTGTCCCCATTTTATCCATTGTTCCCTGTCCCTCTTTCCTGCCCGCGCAGCGGCGCAGGGCTGTATTACTAGTTGGTAACCCCTTTTAGGCAAACAGCTTTTCTGCGGCGGCAAACCCGTCGTGCTGCAAGGCGTCCAGCGAAATTTCGCGCTCTTCGCCGTCGCTCATGCGTTTCAGCTTTGCGCGGCCCGCGGCAACTTCGCTCTCGCCCAGCACCATCGTGTAGCGCGCACCAATTTTATTGGCATATTTCATCTGCGGTTTCAGCCCGCGGCCCATCAAATCGGTCTCGGCCCAACAGCCGGCGGTGCGCAGCGCAGCGGCCACGCGCTCGGCCAGCAGGGCAGCTTTGTCACCCATGCTGCACAGGTAAATGTCCGGCACGCGGTCGGGCGGCAGCGCCACCCCCTCGGCCTCCAGTACCATCAGCAAACGCTCGATACCCATGCCAAAGCCAATGCCCGGCGTGGGCTTACCGCCCAGCTCTTCTACCAGGCCGTCGTACCGCCCGCCGCCGCACACGGTGCCCTGTGCACCCGCGCCGGTGTGCACAAATTCAAACACCGTGCGGGTATAGTAATCCAGCCCGCGCACAATGGTGGGGTTTTCAACATAGGCGATGCCGATGTTGTCAAGGCCCTCTTTGACGGCGGCGTGGTGCGCTTTGCAATCGTCGCACAAAAATTCGCGCATCAGCGGCGCGCCCTTTGCCACGGCGGCGCAAGACGGGTTTTTACAATCTAAAATGCGCAGCGGGTTGCGCTGCAACCGGTCTTTACAGGTGTCGCACAGCTCGTCTAAATGGCTGGCAAAATAGCTGCGCAGCGCATCGTGATATTTGGGGCGGCAGTTTGGGCAGCCGATGGAGTTGAGCTCCAGTCGCACCGACTTGACCCCCACGCTTTCAAGGCAGGCAGCGCCGGTGGCAATTACCTGCACGTCGGCAGCGGGGCCCGCAGCGCCAAACAGTTCAATGCCCAGCTGGTGAAACTCACGCAGCCGGCCCGACTGGGGTTTTTCGTACCGAAAACAACTTTCCAGGTAATAGGCGCGCAGTGGCAGCGCCTCGGCCAGCAGGCCGTGCTCCAGCGCAGCGCGCACCACGGCGGCCGTGCCCTCCGGGCGCAGTGTGATGCTGCGCCCACCCTTGTCGTCAAAGGTGTACATCTCTTTGCCCACCACGTCGGTGGTTTCACCCACGCCGCGGCGAAACAACTCGGTCGCTTCAAAGGTCGGCAGGCGAATTTCTTTATAGCCAAACCGCGCCACCGTTTCTTTCAGCATCGCCTCAATATGGTGCCAGCGGTAGCTCTCTGCCGGTAAAACGTCTTTTGTGCCCTTTTGGGCAATGATCTTTTCCATGCATTCACATCCTGTCTAAGCGGCCCGTACCGGCGCCTTGCGCGCAACGGGCATTTACCTAAAAATACAGGCCGGCCCGCAGGCAGACCTGTACTAAAAGTTTGCATTTTTAAAAGTGTCCTTAAGCTTTGGGGTTGACGATGTTGCGCCAGTCAAGGTCGCCGCGCTCCAGCCCGTGGATCAGCACCTCTGCCGTTGCGATGTTGGTGGCAACGGGGATGTTGTGCACGTCACAAAGCCGCAGCAAATTCAGCTCGTTGGGCTCGTGGGGCTTCGCCGAGATCGGGTCGCGGAAGAACAGCAACAGGTCGATCTCGTTGCAGGCGATGCGCGCCGCGATCTGCTGGTCGCCGCCATGAGTGCCGGGGAGAAAGCGCTGAATGGAAAGACCGGTGGCTTCCCCCACCAGTTTCCCTGTCGTGCCGGTGGCAACCAGATTGTGCTGGCTGAGCACGCGGCAGTATGCAATACAGAACTGTACCATGAGTTCCTTTTTAGAATCATGCGCAATGAGTGCGATATTCAATACGCTCTACCTCCGTTTACGATAATCTCGAAAACCGCGGTTTTCACCGCGAAAAAACGTAACCACAATTCACCGCACCACCAGCGGCACATCTTCGCCCGCAATACGCCGGGCAATGGCATCCAGTGCGGCAAACGCCAGTGAAGACGGCGGCAATGCCTGCAGGCCCGCAGCAGCGGCGGCAAGCTCGGTGCTTTCGGGCACCACGCCAATCAGCTGTGCGCCCACTGTGTCGATGCATTCGTCTAAATTCTGCACCGGGTTTTTTGCAAACCTGCCGGTGTGTACCCGGTTGATAATCAGCCGCACCGACGGTATTTTTGCCGCAAACAGCTCGTCGCTGACAATGCGCCCATCCCGCATGGTCACGGGGTCCGGCGTGATGACGATCAGCCCGGTGGCGCACACGGCGGCAGCGGCCCGAAACGGCGCGCCAAGGCCCGCGGCAGTATCTAGTAGCACATAATCGAACACGCCGGCCATTTTGCCGGTGAGCACCCGCAATACCTGCGGGCGAATTTCGCCGCCGCTGTAAGGCGCACTGATGACAGACAGCCCCGGATAAAGCGGGCTTTGCACCACCGCCTTGTCTGCCTCACAGCGACCGGATAAAATATCCTCGATATCGTAGACCGTTTTACCGCACACGCCGGCAATGATGTCGACGCTGCGCAGGCCGGAATCTAACTCGATGAGCAGTACCCGCGCCCCCTGGGCTGCAAGGCGTGCGCCAAGGTATACCGCAAGCGTACTTTTACCGGTGCCTCCCTTGCCGGAAGCCACCATCAATACCCTGCCTGTCACTGGCTGCCTCCCCCCATCGCATTGCTGCGGCAGGGCGGCCCATTTTGTCAAAAACAAAATACCTCGCCGCAAGCTACATTGACTTATGATTATTATAGCATATACGCCGCACTACCACAACAAAAATTTCACCTTTGCCATAAGGTATCACCGCCACCGCCTTTGCCCCACCACCAAACAGGCCGTCGGGTGGCGGGGCCGGCCGCTTGCGGCTACCGCACAGCACGCGGCACGGCGTTTTTTTTGCAATAACAAAACCGCACAAAGCTGTTATTACACAGCCTTGTGCGGTTGTTTGCATGGTGCGCCAGGAGGGACTCGAACCCCCGACCTTCTGGTTCGTAGCCAGACACTCTATCCAGCTGAGCTACTGGCGCGAATGCGAGTATCATAATATCATACCACCACAGGTTTGTCAACGACTATTCACCTGTTTTTTTTACTTTTTACCGTATATTTTTACATTTCGCGGCAACGGATACCGCGCTTTTGCACGCTTGACATTAGCGCCTGTGCGCGCTACACTAACAGTAACAATAAATGCAATGAACAGGTTTTTGCCTGTGGGCCACCCGTTTTTAGAGAGCTGCCGGCTGGTGCAAGGCAGTAGCGGTACCACAGGCTGTCCCCTGGGAGCAGCGGGCCGAAACACAGTAGGCCTTGCCGGCACAGCCTGCCGTTAACCGGGCGCCCGTTACTGGACGGGGCAAAGAGGCCGCTGCGGCGGCAATGAGAGTGGTACCGCGGAGCAATCGCTTCGTCTCTCGCCTTCCCCGGCGGCAGACGAGGCTTTTTTGTTTTTGTCTGCCTGCCGGGCAAAATCAGATACAAAAGGTGGGGGCTGCATGGAAAAGAAAATTGCAATGATACCCGGCGCGGGGATTGGGGCCGAAGTGCTGGCCGAAGCCGACAAGGTGCTGCGGTCGGTCGCTTCAAAATTTGGTCACCGGTTTGAAACAATAGAGGTCAGCGGCGGTGCCAACGCGCCGCTGTCAGAAAACGAACTTGCGGTTTGCACCACAGCCGACAGTGTGCTGGCCGGCATTGGTACCGGCGAGGCGCTGCGCCAGCTGACGGCGGCCCTGCATTTGCAGGCCAGCATGCGCCCGGCACTGCTGTACCCGCAGCTTGCCGAGGCGAGCCCCCTTGCCCCAACGCTGGTCAGCGGGGATATTGACCTGATGCTGGTACAGGCGCTGGACAGCATGGCAGGCCCCCAGCCAGCCCCGCAGCATGGCAAAGACAGCGCACAGGACACGCTGGTTTGCCGCGCTGCCGAGGCCGAGCGCGCGGCGCGCATTGCGTTTCGCACTGCCGAACTGCGCCGCGGTGGGGTGGTGTTTGTAGAGCAGCCCGGCGCGCCGAACTGCAACCAGCTGTGGCGCGAGGTCGTGCAGGCCACCGCACAACAGTTCCCCCGCGTGTCGGTGTCGGTGCAAACCGCTTCGGCCACCGCATCGCAGCTATTGCGTGAGCCCGCGCAGTTTGACGTGATTTTGGCAGATGGCATTTGCGCCGAGTTCTTGGCCGGGGAAGCCGCCGGGCTGACCGGCTGCGCGGGCATGATGAGCTGCGCGATGCTGGGCGCGGGCAGCCGCGGGCTGTACCACCCGGTGCTGGGCCCCTCGCCCGACATGGCCGGGCAAAACCTTGCAAACCCGGTGGGGGCGGTATTTGCCGCCGCCATGCTGTTAAAATACGCGTTTGGGCTGACTGCCGAGTGCGCCGCCATAGAACAGGCCGTGCAAAAGGTGCTGGACGATGGCTACCGCACGGTGGACATTCTGGCGCCGGGCTGCCGGCTGGTGAGCTGCGACCGCTTTGGCGATTTAATTGCCGCGGCGCTGACCAGCCCTGCCCTGTACCGCAAGGTAGCGCGCAGCGTGAAGGCGGCGGGGGACGGCTTTGTGCCGCTGCGCCGCCGGGTGGCAGGTGCCGCCGAGCTGTAGCCCCTTGCCAAAGGGCGGCAGATGCCGTATACTGTTGCAAGTGTGAAAAAAATGAAGTGAGGGACAACGGATGAAAGCACGTATTCCGAAACACCGCGAGTTTGTGATCTCGATGGACGAGGAGAAAGAACCGAAGCATGCCGAGTGCTGGGAGAAGCTGAGCCAGATCGTGAAAGACTACCAGAAGCAGGGCAAATCGGTCTACACCGAAACCTTTATTGAGGACAATGAGGCCAAGGTGAAGGCGCTGCAAGAGCAGTACCAGTTTACCTATACCATTGAGGAAAAATAACCCTCACCCCAAATAGGCAAAAAAATAGCACCCCGTTTGTGCCGCAGTACACGCTGCCGCAAACGGGGTGCTTTATTTTGTATGGTTGCTTTTATGCTTTTGCCCTGCCACCGGCAGGCATTGAGGGCCACCGTTACAACATGGGCCCGCACCGGCCGCTTTGCATTTTTTGCCGCACAGCGGCCCTGCCCCGCGGGGGCCAAAACAGCGCGCGGCCGGGCCTTTTACACGCTCAGCTCGTACCGCTCGCCCAGCAACTGCTCGTTTTGTTTTAGCAGCGGGCGCACGGTGCCCTCAAGGTACTCGGTCACCTGCTGCGGGGCGCGGCCAATAAAGTGCTCGGGCACCAGCAAACCGTCAATATCCGCCTGCACCAGCCCAAACGCGGGGTCGGCCAATACGCGGGCGATCAAATCGTTGGCGCCGCCCTCCTCTTTGACCACCTTGCCCGCGGCGATGGAGTGCAGCCGCAGCCGCTCGTGCAGCTCCTGCCGGTCGCCGCCCTTTTTGACAGCGTGCATCATGATGTTTTCGGTCGCCATAAACGGCAGCTCGGCCAGTACCCGCGCGCGCACCACCTTGGGGTAAACGACCAGCCCGTCGCAGACGTTGAGCAGAATACCCAAAATCGCGTCGGCGGCAAGGAAACCCTCTGCCATCGCGATGCGCTTGTTGGCCGAATCGTCCAGCGTGCGCTCAAACCACTGGCTGCCCGCGGTAAAGGCGGGGTTCAGCGTGTCGGCCAGCAGGTAGCGGGCCAGCGCACAGATGCGCTCGCTGCGCATCGGGTTGCGCTTGTAGGGCATGGCGGACGAGCCGATCTGGTGCGCTTCAAACGGCTCTTCCATCTCTTTGAAGTTTTGCAAAATGCGCAGGTCGGTCGCAAATTTCATCGCGCTTTCGGCAATGCCGGCCAGCGTGTTCAGCACCATCGAATCCACCTTGCGGCTGTAAGTTTGCCCCGACACCGGCACGACCTTTGTAAAGCCCATCTCGGCGGCAATACTTTCTTCCACCGCTTTGATTTTTGCGGCGTCGCCGTCAAACAGCTCTACAAAACTGGCCTGTGTGCCGGTGGTGCCCTTGCTGCCCAACAGCGCCAGCGTGCCGGTGCGGTATTCGATCTCGTCGAAATCCATCATCAAATCCTGCAACCACAGGCTGGCGCGTTTGCCCACCGTGGTCAGCTGCGCAGGCTGCAAATGGGTGTAGGCCAGCGCGGGCATGTCTTTGTACTTGTCGGCAAAATCGGCAAGCAAGGCAATGACGTTCAGCAGCTTGCGGCGCACAACGCCCAGCGCTTCGCGCATGATGATGATGTCGGTGTTGTCGCCCACATAGCAGCTGGTTGCCCCCAGGTGAATGATGCCCTTCGCCTTTGGGCACTGCACGCCATAGGCGTAAACATGGCTCATCACATCGTGGCGCACCTCTTTTTCGCGCGCTTCGGCCACGTCGTAATTGATGTCGTCCTGATACCGCTCCAACTCGGCGATCTGCGCGTCGGTAATGGCAAGGCCCTGCTTTTGCTCGGCGCGGGCCAGTGCCACCCAAAGGCGGCGCCAGGTCTTAAACTTGTGGTCGGGCGAAAACAGGTATTGCATCTCTTTACTGGCGTATCTGGTTTCAAACGGGCTGATATAACGATCCTGCTGCATGATTCCCTCCGGTTTTCATCTGTGTATAAATTACAATTTGTAATATTCAATGCCGCCCGCAAAGATGGGCTGGCAATGTTCGCCCGGCACGTTGCGGTACAAATACTCGCCGCAGCGCTCGCTGTGGCCCATTTTGCCCAGCACACGGCCGTCCGGGCTCAGCAGCGCTTCCACTGCCAAGGCGCTGCCGTTGGGGTTGGCACCGGGCTGCATGGTGGCGCGGCCCTGCTCGTCCACATACTGCGCGGCAATCTGCCCGTTTTCGGCAAGGCGGCGCAATGTCTCTTCGTTTGCGACAAACCGCCCCTCGCCGTGGCTGATGGCCACACTGTAAATTTCGCCCGGCTGGGTGCGCGAAAGCCACGGCGAACCACTGGAGGAAATGCGGGTGCGCACCAGCATGCTTTGGTGGCGGCCAATGGTGTTGTAGGTCAGCGTGGGGCAGCTGGCATCGGTTTTTTGTATCTGGCCAAATGGCAAAAGGCCCAGCTTGATGAGCGCCTGAAACCCGTTGCAGATACCCAGCATCAGGCCGTCGCGCTGTTGCAGCAGCGCGGTGATGGCTTCGGCAATGGCGGGCGCACGGAACAGCGCCGTAATAAACTTACCGCTGCCGTCCGGCTCGTCCCCGCCCGAAAACCCGCCCGGCAGCACGACGATTTGGCTTTGGCCGATCGCCTTTGCCAGCGCCGCAGCACTTTCGGCCACATGGGCCGGGGTCAGGTTGTTGACCACCAGCACCTGCGGGTGGCCGCCGGCCTGCTGCACCGCACGGGCGGTGTCGTACTCGCAGTTCGTACCGGGAAACACGGGGATGAGCACCCGCGGCTTTGCCCCGCCCAGCGACGGGCCGCCAGCCAGCGGGGTTTTCAGCGGCACGGTAAGGGTTTGCACCGCGCGCGCTTCGCCCGTGTGGTACGGGAACACCGGTTCCAGCTTATCCTCCCAGATTTGTTGCAGCTTGTCAAGCGCAATGCGCTCGCCCGCGGCGGCAAATACGTACTCTTCGCTCACTTCGCCCAGCCGCTCGCCCACACTGTCACCGGGGGCAAGCTCTAACAAAAAGCTGCCAATGCCGCAGCAAAACAGCCGTTCGGGCAGGATGCCGTTGTCCAGCTCAACACCAAGGCGGTTGCCAAGGCACATTTTAAACAGCCCTTCGGCGGCGCCGTGCCAGCCCACGGCCCACGCGGCGCGCAGCCGCCCGGCACGGGCAAGGGTGTGCATCTCACTAAACACGGCAAGCTGGCTTTGCGGGTCGGGCAAAAAGCCCTCGCCCACCGTGGGGGCAAGCAGCGCAATGGTGCTGCCCGCCTGCTTGAACTCCGGCGAAAGCACCCCCTCGGCGGTGCCCATGGCAACCGCAAACGACACAAGGGTCGGCGGCACGTCCAGCGCTTCAAAGCTGCCGGACATGCTGTCCTTGCCGCCAATCGACGCGACGCCAAGGCTCATCTGCGCATCCAGCGCGCCCAGCAAACTGGCCAGCGGTTTGCCCCAGCGTGCCGGGTCTTCGCCCAGCCGCTCGAAATATTCCTGAAAGGTCAAATATGCTTTTTCATGCGAAAACCCGCCGGCAACCAGCTTTGCAATGCTTTCAGTGACGGCAAGGTAGGCACCGTAATACGGGCTTTGGTCGCTGATTTCGGGTGCAAAGCCGTAGGCCATACCGCTGGCGGCATCGGTCTCCCCTTCCAGCACCGGCAACTTAGCCGCCATCAGCTGGGCGGGGGTCAGCTGCCTTGCACCGCCAAACGGCATCAGCACCGTGGCGGCCCCAATGGTGGAGTCAAACCGCTCGGCAAGGCCTTTTTTGCTGCACACGTTGAGGTCACCCACCAGCGAAGCCAGCTTTTGCTGCAAGCTGTCGCCCTGCGGCGGGGTCTGGGTCAGGGTTTGCACCCCCACCTCGACCCGTGTGTGCTTTTGTGCCCCGTTGGAACTGAGGAACTGCCGCGACAGATCGACAACGGTCTGCCCCTGCCAGTGCATCACCATGCGCGGGGTTTCGGTGACAACAGCCACCGTCGTGGCCTCTAAATTTTCTGCCGTTGCGGCGGCCAAAAATTCGTCCAGGTCGGCCGGGGCCAGCACCACGGCCATGCGCTCCTGGCTTTCGCTGATGGCAAGCTCGGTGCCGCCAAGGCCGTCGTATTTTTTGGGCACGGCGTCAAGGTCGATGGTCAGCCCGTCGGCCAGCTCGCCAATGGCGACGGCAACGCCGCCTGCGCCAAAGTCGTTGCAGCGCTTGATGAGCCGGGTGACGGCCCCGTCGCGGAACAGCCGCTGCAATCGGCGCTCGATGGGCGCGTTGCCCTTTTGCACCTCGGCCCCGCAGGTCTCTAGGCTTTCGGCGGTGTGCGCCTTAGAGGACCCGGTGGCCCCGCCAATGCCGTCGCGCCCGGTGCGCCCGCCCAGCAGCACCACCACATCGCCCGCTTTGGGCACCTCGCGCCGCACGTTGGCGGCGGGGGTAGCGCCCAGCACGGCGCCGATCTCCATGCGCTTTGCCGCATAGCCGGGGTGGTATATTTCATCCACCAGCCCGGTGGCAAGGCCGATTTGGTTGCCGTAAGACGAATACCCCGCCGCCGCGGTGGTGACGAGCTTGCGCTGCGGCAGCTTGCCGGGCAGTGTCTCTTGCAGCGGGCGCAGCGGGTCGGCAGCGCCGGTCACCCGCATGGCCTGGTACACGTACGACCTGCCGGAAAGCGGGTCGCGGATCGCGCCGCCGATGCAGGTGGCGGCACCGCCAAACGGCTCGATTTCGGTGGGGTGGTTGTGCGTCTCGTTTTTAAACAGCAACAGCCAGTCTTGCAGGCGGCCGTCTACCCGGATTTTGATCTTTACGGTGCAGGCGTTGATTTCTTCGCTCTCGTCCAAGTCCGGCAGGCGGCCCGCCGCGCGCAGTGCGCGCATGCCGCAGGTAGCCACATCCATCAGGGTGACGGGCTTTGTGCGCGCAAGGCCGCGCCGCAAAGCAAGGTAGCGCTGCCATGCCGCGTTGACCGTCTCGTCCTCAATTTTCACTTCGTCCAGCAGCGTGCCAAACGTGGTGTGGCGGCAGTGGTCGCTCCAGTAGGTATCGATCACCCGCAGCTCCGTCACGGTGGGCTCGCGCTGTTCGCTGGCAAAATACTGCTGGCAAAAGGCAAGGTCGGCATCGTCCATCGCAAGGCCCCAGTGCGCTGCAAACGCGGCGCGCGCTTCGGCATCCATTGCGCAAAACCCGGCCAGTGTTTCCACCGGCTGCGGCTGCGGCTGGGCGCTGGCCAGCGTCTCTTTCACACCCAGCGACGCCCGGCGGGCCTCCACCGGGTTGATGAGGTATTTTTCAATCGCGGCAAGCGCCTCCTGGCCGAGGCTGCCGGACAGCAAATAAATTTTTGCCGTGCGCACCACCGGCCGCTCGCCCTGGCTGAGCAGCTGGATGCACTCTGCAGCAGAATCCGCCCTCTGGTCAAACTGGCCGGGCAGATATTCCACCCCCAGCACCGCGTCGGCACCGCCAGGCAGTGTCTCATACGTGACGTCAAGTTGCGGCTCGCTGAACACCACGCCAATGCTGCGCGCGAACAGCTCGGGCGAAATGCCCTCTACATCATAGCGGTTGAGCACCCGTACCCCGGCAAGCCCGCCCGCCCCCGGCTGGGTGCGCAGCTCTGCCAGCAGGTGGCCCGCCTCCACGGCGACCTCGGGCCGTTTTTCAACATAAATGCGATATACCATGGGTCAGATGCTCCTTTCGCTGCTGGGGCCAAGGGCCGCCAGTGCCCGCGCGCCGATGTCGCGCCGGTAATGCGCGCCCTCAAAACGAATTTTGGCAGCGCCCTCATACGCGCGCTGCACGGCCTGCTGCAAATTGTCGGCCGTTGCCGTAACGCCCAGCACCCGGCCACCCGCGGTGACAAGGCCGCCCGCCGCCCGCTTTGTGCCCGCGTGGTAAACGATGACGTCTGTGCCCGGCAGTTGGCCCTCTACAAGGCCGGTGATGGGCAGCGAGCGCCGGTAGCTTTGCGGGTACCCGCCGGAGGCCAGCACCACGCAGGCCGCAGCGCCCTGTGCAAACTGCACCGGCACCTTTGCAAGCTGCCCTTCGCTGACTGCCAGCATGATGGTCAGCAAGTCACTTTGCAGCAGCGGCAATACCACCTGCGTTTCCGGGTCGCCAAACCGGCAGTTGTACTCAATCACCTTTGGCCCGTCGGGCGTCAGCATCAGGCCAAAGTACAAACAACCGCGGAACTGCCGCCCCTCGGCGTTCATTGCCGCCATGGTGGGCAAAAAGATCTCCCTCTCGCAGCGCGCGGCGATTTCGGGGGTGTAAAACGGGTTTGGGGCCACGGTGCCCATGCCGCCGGTGTTGGGCCCTGCGTCACCGTCAAACGCGCGCTTGTGGTCCATGCTGCTCACCATCGGCACCATGGTGGTGCCGTCGGTAAAGGCCAGCACGCTGACCTCCGGCCCGGTCAGGTACTCTTCAATCACCATCTGGTTGCCCGCGCTGCCAAACAGCCGCTCGCGCATGATGGTGCGCACCCCGGCCAGTGCTTCTTTTTTATCCTCACAGATCAGCACGCCCTTGCCCAGCGCAAGGCCGTCCGCCTTGAGCACCAGCGGGAACTGATGCGCCTGCCCGATATAGGCCGCCGCAGTGTCGGCGTCGGTAAACACCTCGTACCGGGCGGTGGGGATGCCGTACTTTTTCATCAGGCCCTTGCTGAACACCTTGCTGCTTTCAATTTCAGCGGCGGCAGCCGTGGGGCCAAACGCGGCAATGCCCACCGCGTTCAGCCGGTCCACCAGCCCAAGGGCCAGCGGGTCGTCCGGCGCCACCACCACAAAATCCAGCGCTTTTTGCTGTGCAAACTCCACGATGCGGTCAATTTCGGTCGCCGGGATATCGACGCACTGCGCGTCAAACCCGATGCCGCCGTTGCCCGGCAGCGCATAAAGCTCGGTGATGGTGGGGTTTTCTTTCAGCTTTCGGATGATCGCATGTTCGCGCCCGCCGCCGCCGATCACTGCAACTTTCATCGTTCGTACCTCCCTTTTTTACGGTGCGGCAAGCCTGCCGCACCCCCGGTCACGCGGGTACTTCGTAAATTTTCAGCCAAAACCGGCAGGTGCGCCCACTACAAAGCAAAAGCGGCATGGCAGCCAAAAGCCACCTGCCAGTACCGTGTAGAACAAAGTACCCGCACAAAACTTTTGCCCGGCAAGCCGCCAGAGCAGCAACGCAAAACAATGCCTGCGGCGGCGCCGCAAACAATCAGCCGGTTTGCCCCATACTGCGTTCAGTCAATGGTGAAACAGACGCAACCCGCAAAAAGCCATGGCAATGCCATAGCGGTCACAGGTTTCGATGACCTGGTCGTCGCGCACTGAGCCCCCCGGCTCGACAATGGCCTGTACCCCGCTGCGGGCAGCGCGCTCGATATTGTCGCCAAATGGGAAAAACGCGTCACTTGCCAGCGCCACACCGCGCACCTTGGCAAGGTAGGCCTTCTTTTCGGCAAGCGCCAGCGGCTGCGGGCAGGTGGTAAACACCTGCTGCCACGCGCCATTGCGCAGCACGTCGTCGCTCTCTTCGCTGATGTACACGTCAATGGCATTGTCGCGCACCGCGCGGCTGATGCCTGCTTTAAACGGCAGTGCCAGCACCTGCGGGTGTTGGCGCAGGTGCCAGATGTCGGCCTTGTTGCCCGCAAGGCGGGTGCAGTGGATGCGGCTTTGCTGGCCGGCGCCCACCCCAATGGCCTGCCCGTCTTTTGCATAGCACACCGAGTTTGACTGGGTGTATTTGAGGGTGATAAGCGCCACCAGCAAATCGCGCTTTTGTGCGCTGGTCAGTGTTTTGTTTTTCGTCACAACATTTTGCAGCAAGGTTTCAGTGATGGCAAGGTCGTTGTGGCCCTGCTCAAACGTGATGCCAAAAATGTCGCGCTGTTCCAGCGCCGGGGGCGCATAAGCCGGGTCGATAACAACGATGTTGTAGCCGCCCTTTTTCTTGGTTTTTAAAATGGCAAGCGCTTCATCGGTGTAGCCCGGCGCAATGATGCCGTCCGACACCTCTTTTTGGATCAGGTGGGCGGTGTCGGCGTCGCAAATTTCGCTCAGCGACACCCAGTCGCCAAAGCTTGACAGCCGGTCGGCACCGCGTGCGCGGGCATAGGCACATGCGAGTGGGGAGAGTTGCATGCCCTCGACAAAATAAATTTTTTGCAGCGTTTCGCTAAGCAGCAGGCCCAGCGCTGCACCGGCGGGGCTGACATGCTTAAAGCTGGCGGCGGCGGGCAGGCCGCTCATGGCGGCAAGCTCGCGCACCAGCTGCCAGCCGTTCAGCGCGTCCATAAAATTGATGTACCCGGGCCGCCCATTGAGTACCTGCAGCGGCAATTCGCCCTGCCGTGCAAAAATGCGGGCGGGTTTTTGGTTGGGGTTACAACCGTACTTCAGTTCCAGTTCGGTCATTTTACTAGGTTCCCCTTTCTTTAGCGCAGCTGCTCGGGGCTGATGATCTCCGGCTTCGCAGGCACCTGTGTTTTTTCGTAGCGGTTGCAAATGCGGGTCTGCTGCTCGCCTGCGCCAAGGGGCAGGTAGCACACAAACAGGCTGATCTTGTTTTCGGTGTTAAGGCTGTCCCATAACAGGTCGGTCAACTCATCAATCGTCTCCGGCAGCGCGACACAGCGCGGCTCGCCCACAAAGCTGGGCAGCGGGTCGCCGTCCCCTTCGTAGGTGTGGATCAAATGCCCCTGCCCTGCCACCGGCTGCGGGTACTCGTAAAAATACCGCTGCACGGAATCCGGGTTACCGCACGCACTTTTAATAATGCCCATGCGGTAGCGCATGCGCCCGCCGGTGCGCTTGATGTAACCGCTGATGCGCGGGGTGTAGTTCGGGGCGTCCGGCTCAAACTTGCGCCGGCGCAAGGCGCGGGCAAAGCTGCCGCCAAGCTCCAGCTCGTCGTAAATCGTATCGGTCTGGTCTCCGTTCGTCACGATCAGCACCTGGTCGCCCAGTGCGCGCACCGGGGCGTACAAAATCAGCGACGGGTCCCGCATGCGGCTTTCGTCCGCCGCCTCGGTGATGATGCCGTCGCCCCGCTGCGTAAACACGCGGTTACGGCTGTTGGCACTGCGCCCCATAATAAAGTAGGCGGCAACGGCAAACGACCCGCTGGGGCTAAGGCCCAGCAGGACACCCCGGCCGGGGTAACTGTTTTGCCGCAGCAAGCTTTCAAGGTCTTGTGTTCCCATTTGTCAAACTCCCTTTCGCTTGTTTGTTTGTTGTTTTCGCCAAAGTGCGGCGCAAAGTTGCTCTACCGCGCGGGGCAGCAGTTTCCACTCGGCCTGCTCCATCACGCGGCGTTGCAGCGTGGCGGCGTCATCGCCGCGGTGCACCCGCACGGCACGCTGTGCTACTATTTTACCACCATCCGGTACCTCGTTTACAAGGTGTACCGTTGCGCCGGTCACTTTTACGCCGGCTGCCAGCACCGCCTCGTGCACTTTTAAGCCATAAAACCCTTTGCCGCAAAAGCTGGGGATGAGGCTGGGGTGCACGTTGAGGATGCGCCCGCTGTAAGCGGCAATGACCGGCGGGCCCAAAATAGAGAGAAACCCCGCCAGCACGACCACGTCGATGTTGTTTTGTTGCAGTACCCGCAACAGTGCCTCGTCAAAGGTGGCACTGTTGGGGCAGGTTTTGCGCCACACGACCGCCGTTTTTACCCCGGCACCCGCCGCGCGCTGCAACGCAAAAACCCCCGGCTTGCTGGCAACCACCAGCGCAATTTCGGCGTGGGGCAATAGGCCCGCCGCTTTGGCATCTAAAATGGCTTGCAGGTTGGTGCCCCCGCCGGACACCAGTACCGCGACCCTTACCACAGCTCGACACCGCCTTCGCCTGCGGCAACCTCGCCCAGCAGGTAGGCGTCCTCGCCCTGTGCCCGCAGTACCCGCAGCGCTTCATCTGCCTGCGCCGCCGGTACCACGATGCAAAGGCCGACCCCCATATTAAAGGTATTAAACATATCGCGCTCGGGCACTGCGCCCGCTTTGGCAATGCGCTCGAATAGCGGCGGGGTGCGCACGGCGCTTTTGGCAATACGGGCTACGAGGCCATCCGGCAGGCAGCGGGGGATGTTTTCGTAAAAACCGCCGCCGGTGATGTGGCTGGCGCCCAGCACCTGCACCTGCTGGGCCAGTGCCAGCAGGGGTTTGACATAAATGCGGGTCGGCGCCAGCAGCGCTTCACCCAGCGTGGCGCCAAGTTCCGGCAGGTACTCGCTTGCGGCACCGCCCTCAAGGTCAAACACGCGGCGCACCAGCGAAAAACCGTTTGAATGCACGCCGCTGGAGGGCAGCGCGATCAGCGCGTCGCCCGCGCGCATGGCCGTGTTGTCAAACATGCGCTCTTTGTCCACAATGCCGACCGAAAAGCCCGCAAGGTCGTATTCGTTTTCCGGGTAAAAACCCGGCATTTCAGCCGTCTCGCCGCCAATCAGCGCCGCACCGGCCTGCACGCAGCCCTCGGCCACCCCGGCAACGATCGATGCAATGCGCTCGGGCACATTTTTGCCGCAGGCGATGTAATCCAAAAAAAACAGGGGTTTTGCACCGCTGCAAATGATGTCGTTGACGCACATAGCAACACAGTCGATGCCCACGGTATCGTGTTTGTCCAGCAAAAAAGCCAGCTTTAGTTTCGTGCCCACCCCATCGGTGCCCGACACCAGCACTGGCTGGTGCATGCCGGTGAGGTCCGGCGCAAACAGGCCGCCAAAGCCGCCAAGCCCCCCCAGTACACCCGGGGTCGTCGTGCGCGCCACATGGCTTTTCATCAGCTCTACCGCGGCGTACCCGGCAGTGATGTCCACCCCGGCGGCGCGGTAACTGTCGCTAAAGCTTTTTTCCATCCTGTGCCTCCCCTGCCGCACGCTTTGCGGCGGAAATTTTTTGTTCGAACTTGCTTTTTTGTGCCCTGTTGGGCTTGGGTGCCGGGTAATTGCCGGTAAAGCAGCCCTTGCAAAAACCGCAGGTCGAGCGGTCGGCCAGCATGTCGAGGCTGTCCACATCCAAATAACCCAGGCTGTCCACCCCAATGATGGCACGGATCTCCTCCACCGTGTGGCGGTAGGCGATCAAATGCTCGCTGGAGTCGATGTCGGTGCCAAAGTAGCACGGGTATAAAAACGGCGGTGCCGACAGGCGCATATGCACTTCTTTTGCCCCAACTTCGCGCAACAACTGCACGATTTTAAGGCTGGTGGTGCCGCGCACAATCGAATCGTCCACCAAAACCACCCGCTTGCCCGCCACCACCGAGGCGATGGGGTTGAGCTTGATGCGTACATCGTTTTCGCGCTGCTTTTGGCTGGGTGCAATAAAGGTGCGCCCGATGTATTTATTTTTGAGAAAGCCAATGTCGTACGGGATGCCGCTTTGCTTGGAAAAGCCCAGCGCCGCGTCCAGCCCGGAATCCGGCACGCCGATGACCACATCGGCCTGCACCGGGTGTTGCAACGCCAAAAACGTGCCGGCGCGCTGGCGCGCCGTGTGCACGCTGGAACCGTCGATGACCGAATCAGGCCGAGCAAAGTAAATAAACTCAAACACACACATCGACGACGGCCCACCGCAGTGGCGGCGCAAGGTTTTAATGCCGTCGTCGCCTGCGACCACAATTTCGCCCGGCTCGATATCCCGCACAAACTCGGCGCCCACCGCGTCCAGCGCACAGGACTCGCTGGCAAACAGCACACTGTCGCCGATGCGGCCCATGCACAGCGGGCGAAACCCGTGGGGGTCGCGCACGGCGATCAACTTGCTGGGGGAGGCGATGACGAGACTGTACGCCCCGGCCAGCGTGTCCATTGCCACTTCGACCGCTTCTTCAATGCTGGGGGTTTCCAGCCGCGCCTTGGTAATGGCATAGGCGATGACCTCGGTGTCGCTGGTCGTGTGGAAGATAGCACCCTCCAGCTCGTACTTTTCGCGCAGCTCGGTGGCGTTGGTCAGGTTGCCGTTATGCCCAAGGGCCATGCTGCCCTTGATGTGCCGCACCACCAACGGCTGCGCGTTGGCGCGGCTGCCGGTGCCTGTGGTGGCGTAGCGGCAGTGCCCCACCGCCATTTTGCCATTGCCCAGCGCCTCCAACGCGCGGGGCTGGAATACCTCGTTCACAAGGCCAACATCCTTGTGCACGGTAAACACGCCCTCGTCGTTGACCGCAATGCCACAGCTCTCTTGCCCGCGGTGCTGCAATGCGTACAGGCCGTAATAGGTCAGCGCCGCAACATCCAGCTGTGCTTTGCCCGCAAACACCCCAAAAACGCCGCACTCCTCATGTAGTTTTTCTGCCTGCTGTTTGCGCATGCTCATTCCCCCAAAAGGCGCCGCAGCACCTCCCGGTAAGCCTCCTCTTCGCCGCCAAGGTCACGGCGGAACAGGTCTTTATCCAGGTGCGCGCCGGTTTTAGCATCCCAAAAACGGCAGGTGTCGGGGCTGATCTCATCGGCCAGCACAATGGTGCCGCCCGGCAGGCGGCCAAACTCCAGTTTAAAGTCGATCAGGTCGATGTCAAAGCCTGCAAGGTAGCTTTTTAGCACGTCGTTCACCTTAAACGCCAGCGCGTCGATGGTGGCCAGCTCCTCTTTGGTGGCGGCTCCCAGCGCAATGGCGTAGTAATTGTTAATCAGCGGGTCGCCCAGCGCGTCGTCTTTATAGCTGTATTCCAGCGTCGGGGAGGCAAACCGGGTGCCCTCTTTTACGCCAAGCCGGGCGCTGAAGCTGCCGGCAGCCACGTTGCGCACAATGACCTCCAACGGCACGATCTGCACCTTTTTCACCAGCGTCTCGCGGTCAGAAAGTTGCTTGACAAAATGGGTCGGCACGCCCTTGCTCTCCAAAAGAGCCATCAGCGAGTTCGTCACTTTGTTGTTGACAACGCCTTTGCCGCGAATGGTGCCTTTTTTGGCGCCGTTGCCCGCAGTGGCATCGTCTTTATAGTCTACCAAAACCAGCGTGGCATCGTCTGTCGCGTACACTTTTTTGGCCTTTCCCTCATACAGCTGTTCCCGTTTTTCCATTGTCGTTTCCTCCCGTTTTATGTTCGATGTTGTTTTTTGTCTGCTTCTATCTGCCTGCGGGTGGTTGCCCGCGCGGTGTAACTTTATAAATTGGCCAGTGTTTTTTGCAGGGTTTCGTCTTTTTCGGCAAGGCGCAGTGCCTCTGACCGGCGGCGGGCGCGCAGCTTTTCGGTGAGTGTTTCGTCTCCCACGGCCAAGATCTGTGCCGCCAGCAGTGCGGCGTTGGCCCCACCACCCAGTGCCACGGTGGCAACCGGGATGCCGGCGGGCATTTCTACGGTGGCAAGCAGCGCATCCAGCCCATCTGCCGCGCCGCCCTTGATGGGCAGGCCGATGACCGGCAATACGGTATTGGCCGCCAGCGCGCCTGCAAGGTGGGCCGCCATACCGGCTGCGCCGATGAGCACGCCAAACCCGTTTGCCGCCGCTTCTTTTGCAAACTGCGCGGTTTTTTCGGGCGTGCGGTGGGCACTCATCACATGCGCTTCAAACGGGATACCCAGCTCTCGCAGCACCGAAAACGCCTTTTGTACAACAGGCAGGTCACTGTCACTGCCCATTAAAATACCGACCTTCTTCATCTTTTGTCCTCCTTGTATTTCCTGTTTTTTGTTGTTTCACGCAAAAAGGCACGAAAAAAGGCTATGGCACTGTTCTGCCATAGCCTTAGACTTCATATTTAGATGCAGCTACACCTATGTTATTCGTGCAGCTGTCGAAGGTTGCTCCTAGCCCGTTAAAATCCGGCAGCAATCCCGTTTTGCCCCTTAATGGAAACCCGGAACTACCGGGCCGCAACTTACGGTATCGACGCATCCTTCTCCCCCTTTTCGTACCATGAAAAACGGTGGAACGAGCGCGCGGGGTTTGCCTGCGCGCCCACAGTAAAGAAATACATCTATATCTTAGATTGTTTGGCCCACAAAAGCAACGTGTTTTGGGATAGTTTGGTTTTTTTCTCTTAATCGACCAGACAACCGGGCATTTTACCCGCCTTGTTTTATTGATTTTTACAAGAAGCATACATTTATTTTGTACTTTTTGCTTCACACTTACATTTCTTACTGTTTCCATAAAAAAAGATTGACCGCACCCTATTGGTTTGTTATGCTAAAAGCAGAACGCAGGCTTTTGCGGCCCCCTGCCTGCCGACCAGTAAGAAGGAGGAATCGTTATGATTCAAAAAAGAGACATTGCCATCTGCATTATCCTCTCGCTCGTCACCTGTGGCATCTACGGCCTGTACTGGCTGTCCTGCCTTGCAGATGACGTCAACACCGTGTCGGATAACCCCGGCGACACCTCGGGCATCGTGGTCGTGCTGCTGAGCATCGTCACCTGCAACATTTACCACATCTACTGGATGTACCGTGCGGGCGACAAGATCGACATTGCGCGCCAGCGCCACGGGCTGCCCCCACAGAACAACGGCATCGTGTACCTGCTATTGACCCTGTTTGGCTTTGGCATCATTGCCTGGGCACTGCTGCAAAACGAGCTGAATGCCATGTCCACCCCCACGGCGGCATAACATGCCCCGGGAAATTGCAAAACGGCTGAAAAAGCTGGCCCTGCTGGTGCTTGTACTGGCAGGCCTTGGCGCCGGCGGGCTTGCGCTGTTTTGGGCGGGGCTGGGTGTGCCCTGCCTGTTTCACACCGTCACCGGGTTGTACTGCCCCGGCTGCGGCGGCACCCACCTTGTGGCAGCGCTGGTACAAGGCAACTTTGCTGCCGCCTGGCGCGCAAACCCCGCATTTTTTGTGTTGTCGCCCGCCTTTGCCTTTTTGGCGGTGCGGCTGACTGTCCGCTGGGTGCGCACCGGCGCCATTGCCCCCACCCGCGCCGAGCGGGTACTGCTTTGGTGCTGCATTGCGGCGCTGGTGGTGTTTGGCATTGTGCGCAACCTGCCGTTTTACCCCTATTGACGCTGCGGCTTTTGGGGCAAGGCGCAAAAGTAGAATAAACCCGGCAGCAGGCCGGCACGGAGTAACCGTGCCGGCCTGTTGCTTTTGTGTAAAGCCTGCGGCTTTTAGCAGGTACTATCACCTACGTGGCGCGTTGCTGCGTGCTGTGTTTTACTGCCACAGCAGCGCGCGCCCCGCCCCCCACTTGCTTTGCCCCGCTTGCCCCACTTTTAAGCGGGCAAAGCCGGCGTTTATTGGATAGGCAGCTTTAAAGCAAAGCAAAAAAAGACGGCGCGGGCGATTGCCCGCGCCGTCTGCGCTTTGAAACTACCGGTTTTCAAAGGGGCCCGGCAGCCCGTACAGCACGTTGCCGCACCGGCGCCGTTACTGCGTATAACTGTTCATCGTATCAAATAATACTTTGTTGAATGCCGCAAGGTCCATTTCCAGCGCCACCGTCACATTGGGCGGTGCACCATGGGCCGTATACTGCGGCGCGTGCTCAATATCCCGCGCAGGGTCGCTGCCAATCAAGTGGCGGTAGTCGCACAGGGTCATGCCCCGTGTAAATTCGCCCCTCGTTTCCACCACGACATGCAGCGGCAGGCTTTTGGTGATGACCGAAGGCTCGATCAACCACATCACCGCACAGGCATCACACAGGCAGCCGCGGCCATCCTGCCGCACCACATAGTCCAAAAGCCGGGCGGCAAACGCCGCAGGGGCATTGCCTATGTCACGCAGGGTCTCGACGTCCTGCATTGTCATCGCGTTTTGCCGGGTGAGGTTTAAGCCCACCATGCGCAGCGGGATGCCCGCCTCAAACACGATTTTTGCGGCCTCCGGGTCGGCATAGACGTTAAACTCTGCCGCCGGGGTGTGGTTGCCATACGTCAGGCTGCCGCCCATGCACATGATCTCTGGTATCCACTCGGCCAGCCGCGGCTCGCGCAACAGCGCAAGGGCCACATTGGTCAACGGGCCAATGGTCACCAGCGTTATATCCCGGTTTGCACTGTCTGCATAAGTGCGGATCAGGTAATCGACCGCGTGCAGCTCTTCCAGCTGCTTTGCGGGCTGCGGAATCTCGATATCGCCAAGGCCGCCCGCGCCGTGCACGGCGGCCGCTGTCTCCAGCGGTACCAGCAGCGGCCGGTCACAGCCCGCATAAACGGGGATGTCCTGCCTGCCGGCAAGCTCCGTGACGTAGCGGGTATTGCGCTGGGTATTGGCCAGTGCCACATTGCCCGCCACCGTGGTGATGCCTACAACGTCCAGGTGCCGAAAGCAGAGCAGCAGGGCGATGGCATCATCAATTCCGGTGTCACAATCTACAATGACTCGTTTGGACATCTCCGTCTCCTTTGGGGGTTTATTTTGCAGCCACTGTTACTTTGCTGCCTTTTTCAATGCGGCGCAGTTTGACGATGCGAATGAGGTTGATGACCACGATGCTCAAAATAGTGGCAACATACGGAATCATTTCCAAAAATTCAGTGGGGAAATTGCTCTGCGTCTTCAGCGTGGTCGCCGCAGCGTCCGAGAAGCCGAAGAACAGCGAGGCGAGTGCCGCACCCACGGGGTTTGCGCCTGCCATGTTCATTGCCGACAGGCCGATGTAACCACGGCCGTTGACCATGTTCTTCATGAAGAAGGTGACCCAGCTCATCGACATGAACGCACCGGCAAAGCCGCACAGGATACCGGAGATGGCAAATGCGATGTAGCCGATCTTCGTCACCGAGATACCGACCGACTCCGCCGCTTTGGGGTTTTCACCCACCGAGCGCAGACGCAGGCCGATGCGGGTCTTTTTCAGCAGGAACCACACCGCAAACACCGCAAATGCGGCAAGATAGGTGAGCAGGCTCTGCTGGAACAAGATGCGCCCGATGAACGGGATATCCTTGAGGAACGGGATGCTGATCTGCGGGATCTCGTAGGCACGCATGGCACCGCTGGTGGTGGACTTTTCGCCCGTCAGCAGATACATAATAAACACTGTGCCGCCGGTGGCCGCAAGGTTGAACGCGATGCAGGTGAGGTACAAGTCGGTCTTGCCGGTCAGCGAGGCAAAGCTGATGATCATGCCGGCCAACAGGCCGATGAGCACCGCGCCCAAAAGGCCGACCCACACGCCGCCCATCTGCGCGAAGATCACCGCGCCGAGGGCCGAGCAGAGCATCATACCTTCAATACCCATGTTAAACATGCCTGCTTTACTGTTGATCGCAGCGGCGAGAGCAGCAAAGACCAGCGGGGTGGCAAGGCGAACGGCTGTTGCACAAAATTCGATCCAGTTGATATTCATAATCGCTGTTCGCATGGCTTTTTTAAAAAAGCACATGCACTCCTTTCCTTAAACTCAGGCGGTTGCCTTTGCTGCTTCTTTTGCTTTGAGGTCTTTTTCGGCTTCTTTAAAGATGATACGGTTCTTCGTACCGGCCATGAAGGATTCTGCCGCGACCAGCAGGATGATGATACCCTGAATGACCGTGACAAACTCGGTGGGGATATCACCGGTGGTGTTTACCACGTCGGCGCCGATGCGGATATACGCAAGGAACAACGCCGCAATGGGCACCAGCACCGGGTTGCGCCGCGCCAAAACGGCGACCAGCAGGCCGTCAAACCCATGGCCGGTCGTTGCCGTCCACTGGAACCGGGTGTAGTTGCCCATCATTTCGGTCGCACCGGCAACACCGGCGACGGCGCCGCCGAGCAGCTGTGCGCCAAACGAAACGCTGACGACCGAAAGGCCCACGGCCTTTGAGAAGTTGGGGTTCGTGCCGACCATGCGCATTTTCCAGCCGAACGGCGTTTTGTAGAACAGCACCGAAACCAGCACGAGGCACAGCAGCGCGACCACGAGGCCGGACTGAATGCGGAACTTGCCGAAGATCGAGGCCATCTGCGCACTTTCGGGGATCTCTTTCGAGCCGATGAACGAGATGGTCGAATCTTTCATTTTGTAACGCAGTACCCAAGTGCAGAAGAACCCGATGATGCTGTTGAGCATTAAGGATACAACGACGACGTTCGCCTTGAACTGCCGGTCCAGAATGGCCGGGATAAACGCGACCAGTGTGCCGGTGAGGATGGCGACGACGTACATCAGCGGCACCATGACGCCAGAGGACAGGTTTGCCGGGGCGAGGCTGAGCGACGCCCAGGTGACCATGCAGGCGGAGATCATGAAGATGCCTTCTACGACGAGGTTAAACTTGTTGACCGCATACATAAAGCACATCGCCAGGCCGCAGATGGTAAACGGGATGGCAAGGTTGATGAGGCTGCCGATGCGGCGAGCCGACGAAAACGGGCCGAAAACAAACAGTTGAATGATCTTGACGGGCTCTTGGCTGATCGAAAACAGAATGATCAGCGCGGTGGCATATGCGATGGCAAGACCCGCGAGGATGCGCAGGAGCTCCATGCCTACCTCGATTTTTTGGGTTTTGTTCATAACAGGCCCTCCATCTCTTCCGGCGTCATTTCTTTTACACCAAGCATATATTCGCCCAGTGTTTCCTCCGAGACCTCATTGGCCTTGGGAAATGCCCCGACAACTTTGCCTTTGCGCATGACCAGCAGGCGGTCCGAGCATTCCAGCACCTCGTTGAGGTCTGCCGAGATCAGCAGGGTAGCTGTGCCCTCTGTGCGCGATTTTTTAACGATTGTTTTGCGGATCATCTCCGCGGTGCCCACGTCGATACCACGGGTGGGCTGGTTTGCCAGAATAAAGTTGGCGCCGCTGGTGAACTCACGCGCGACAACGACCTTTTGGATGTTACCACCCGAGAGCATACGCACCGGCTGGTTGCGGCCGTCACAAGCGATCTCGAACTCTTTGATGTAGCCGTCGACCACTTCGTCGATTTTTTTGCCGTTCATAAACAGCCCTTTGCGGAACTCTTTTTTGTCAAACCGGTCGGCAACGATATTCGTCTTGATCGAAAGATCTGCCGCGACGCCGTATACCATGCGGTCCTCTGCGATATAGGCAAGGCCCATGTCGCGGATTTCGCGCACCGTTTTACTTTTGATCGACCCGTTGTTCAGCAGCACATCGCCGGTGGCAAAGCCACCCATGCCGCACAGCACGTCGGAAAGCTCGCTCTGGCCATTGCCTTCAACACCGGCAATGCCAACCACTTCGCCCTCGCGAATGCTGAACGAAAGGCCATCAATCACCCGTTTGCCATACGAATTGATTTTGACGACATCTTTGATCTCGACAATCGGTTTGCCGGCATTCGGGTCCTCTTTTTCGATTTTCAGCACCACATCGCGGCCCACCATCAACTTGGACAAAGACGCCTCGGTGAGGTCCTTCGCGTCGTGGGTGCCCATGCAGCGGCCATGCCGCAGGATGGTCACGCGGCTGCAGATGCGCATGACCTCTTCCAGCTTATGCGAAATAAAGATGACTGAGTGCCCGTTGTCCCGCAGTTTCATCAGCTGCTCAAACAGCTCTTCTGTCTCCTGCGGGGTCAGCACGGCGGTGGGCTCGTCAAGGATCAGAATCTTGGCGCCTTTAATCAGCGCTTTCAAGATCTCGACCTTCTGCATTTGGCCGACCGAAAGGTCCGCCACTTTGCGGCGCGCGTCCACATGGAAGTTGTACTTGTCCGCAATCTCCTGAGTCTGTTTTACCGCGGCCTCAAAATCAAACAGGCCGTGCTTCATCGGCTCAACGCCCAGCGTTACGTTTTCAGCAACGGTGAGCGAGGGCAGCAGCATGAAATGCTGATGCACCATGCCAACACCCTTCGCGATCGCGTCCAACGGGTTTTGCATTTTTTCTTCTTTGCCATTGATGAAGATCTTGCCCTCCTGGCAACTTTCCATGCCAAACAAAATTTTCATCAAAGTGGTCTTGCCGGCGCCATTCTCACCCACAAGGGCGTGAATCTCTTTTTCGCCGACCCCAAATGTAATGTCTTTGTTCGCCACAAATCCATTTGGGTAGATTTTGGTGATGTCTTGCATACGCAGTACTTCGTCTGCCACGCACTGGACCCCCTTTTGCAGTTTGCGATTGCCAAGGGGCGGCCGGTACCGCCCCTTGACCCGCATTTCTTTTTATTCTGTTTTTAAGTCTTTCTACAAGATAACCCGGGTTGCCTTCGCTCCCGGGTTATCCATTGCAACAAAATCAGATCAGCTTACGGACGGACGGAAGCAACATATGCTTCGTACTCGCTGTCGTCCTTAAAATCGTAGTACGATTTCACAGTGACTTCGCCGCTTGCAATCTTAGCCTTGGCTTCTTCCATCTTGGTGCGCACATCCTCAGGCACTTTCTCCTGGAAGTATGCGTTGTCCACATAGCCAACCGAGTTATCGGCGAGGCCCAGAGTCAAGGTCTTCTGCCATACGTCTTCACCGGCTTCGATCTTGCCGAAGATGGAGACGAAGGAGTTGCCAACCTCTTTGAGCATCGAAGTCAGGATGACATCGGCGCGCTCGGGGTTCTCGGAATCCTTGTAAGCAGCGTATTGGTCGGAGTCAACACCGATCGCCCAGGTGCCGTTGGAAGCGCAAGCCTCAAACAGACCGTCGCCCGAACCACCTGCTACCTGATAGAACACGTCCGCTTTGTTGTCGCGGGCCTGGGTCAGGCACAGCTCTTTCATCTTAGCGGGGTCAGACCACGAACCAACAGCGGCCTTAACGACCTTCACAGTGGGATCATAGTCCTGTACGCCGTTGATGTAACCGGTAACGAAGTCAGCGATAACGGGGTTATCCATGCCGACGTCAACCGCAACCACTTTGCTGGTGCTCATCGCAGCAGCCATCATGCCGACAAGGTACGAGCCCTCGTTCTGCGCATAGAAGATGCAGGTCATGTTAGCAGGCATATCAGCCGGCTCCAGCTTGGTGTCAAAAATAACAAACTTGACATCGGGATAATCTTTTGCGATTGCAAGGCAGTTGTCGACGTAAGTCGAAGAAGCTACGATATACTGGTAGCCCTCGTCAATCGCGTCGAGGATGTAGTCGTTGTACTTGTCTGCCTTGGAGGAGTCGCCGGTCTCAATGGTCTTGGTCTCCCAGCCATTGGCTGCCAGCTCTTCGATGCCGCGTTGGCCCGAATCACTGAAGGATTTGTCGCCGAGGTTGCCGACGATGTAGGCAATTTTGCCCTTCGTGCCTGTAGCGGCAGGGGCCGAAGAAGCGGTGCTGCTACCAGCAGGGGTGGAGGTTGCAGCAGATGAAGATTTGCTGCCGCCGCAGGCTGCCAGCGAAACGGCCATGGCTGCCACCAGGAGGATGGATAGTAATTTTTTCATTGTTTCTCTCCTTTTGCTTTCTTTTTTGAACTCAACAAACTTTCCGGGTTGGAAAGTGGGTTCCAAAATCAGTGCCGGGTAAGATCCCGGATCCAACGCATTGACAGCACCCGTATGGCGCCGACAATCGCTTCCAGCACAATGGTCATCTTCAAAATCAAAATGATCTGCACCGGGGGCAGGTGCAGCACAAAGGCCGCAAGTGCCGCAAGGGGAATGCAAATGATCCACATGATGACGATATCGGAATAAAAACCGGTCTTGCCGTCGCCGCCGGCACGCAAAATGGCGATCATGCCCACCATTTCCAGCGCCGAGAACGGCCAGATGCAGCCGAGCACCAGCATAAACTGTTTTGCATAGTCTACCGCATCGGGCTGCAGGTTATACAGCGACAAAAACGGGCTGCGGGCTGCAATCAGCACAAGGCCGATCACCGTACCGCCAAGCACACTCATCAGCATCATGGTTTTGGCCTGACGCTTGACCTTCTCAATGTTGCCGCTGCCGATCGTTTTGCCGATCACCACACTGCAGGCATTGAGGAAGCCGTTGCCGACGGCCGCCGTAAGCTGATAAAGTACGTCTGCCACATTGAAGCCCGCCACCACCGAGGTGCCCAGCTGCCCGGTAATGGCGCTGGCTGCACTGGTGCCGACCGACCAGATGACCTCGTGCGCGGCAATGGGGGAGGCCACCTTGATAAAGTCGCGGTTGAGCTGCTTGTCCCACAGTTTCAGGTGCCCAAACCGAAAGCTGATACGGCTTTCAAATTTTAGCACGAATATACTGCAAATTACAAGCTCTACAAGTCGTGCCACCACCGTGCCGATGGCAATGCCCAGAATACCAAGTTTTGGGAAACCGAACTTGCCAAACAGCAGGCAGTAGTCGAGGAAAATGTTGACCGTATAGGATACCACGTTGGTTGCGAGGATGATGCGTACCTGTTCGACCCCGCGGCAGGCGGCAAACAGCATGACGCTGAGCGCACAGGGCGCGTACATCAGGGCCACGACCCGCAGGTACCCGGCACCCAGTTCAATCAGGGCAGGGTCACTGCTGTAAATACGCATAAACGTGGTGGGGGTGGCCATGACAAGGATGCTGACCCCCAGCCCGAAAACTGCGGCATACCGCAGCCCCGTAGATAAAATGGTGCGAATGGCCTCGACATTGCGCTGGCCCCAGTACTGTGCGATCAGTACACAGGCGCCCACTGCAAGGCCGTTACACACGGTGTAAAACACGAAGAAAATCTGGCTCGCCTGGGACACAGCCGACATCTGCAACTGGTCAATGCCGCCCAGCATAATGCTGTTGACGGTATCGACACTGATGCGCAGCAGCTGCTGCAGCATGATGGGTAGTGTCAGTGAAAACAGGTCGGAGTAGAAGCTCTTCTCTTTAATGAGAAACTTCATTTCCCCTCCTATTTTGCACTCTGCGTGACTTTTTCTACCAGCCACGCGCGGAATTTTGGTACATCCAGGTCAAGAGCGACTGAAACATTTGGTGCCTTTTTGCTGCGGCCCCGGCGGTCTACAAAAGTATGGCCCAGCGTATAGGTGCCGGCGCATTCCACATCGACAAAGCAGTGCTCGTAGGTCATGCAGTCCGGGCAAAGTGCGGCGGCCAGCGCCAGCGCGTCATGCATCAAAGCGTCTTCGCCGCCTGCGGCGTGGCGCACGAACATGTAATCCAGCAGGTCTGCCACCACAGTGCCGGCACGAGTGTTTACCGCACGAATTGCGGCACTGTCCTCGGGTTGCATTGCCGCCTTCAGCGTGACATCAAGGCCCACCATCGTCATGGGGATACCGCTTTGTGTCACCACATGCGCGGCCTCCGGGTCGACCCAGATATTAAACTCTGCGGTGGGGGTGACATTGCCGCCCGTTGCCGCGCCGCCCATGAAGTACAGGTGGCGGATCAGGCCGGGCAGGTCGGGGTGCTCCAGCAGGGCAATGGCGACATTGGTCATTGGCCCGGTGACAAGCAGCTCCAGCTCGCCGCCCTTGGCAAGCGCGGTGTCATAGATCATCTGGGAAGCTATTTTTGCATCGAACTGCCGGTGCTGCGCCGTGGGCAGCTGGACATTGCCAAGGCCGGTTTTGCCGTGCGTGCCGTCGGAATGATACCCCCGGTCACGAAACGGCTTGTCGGCCCCGCGCGATACCGGGATGTCGACGCCGAGATATTCTACAAGGTCAAGGTTGTTTTGCGCGACGTACCGGTGCGGCACATTGCCGTTGACCGACGTGATGGCGCAGACCTCAATTTCACTGCTGTACAGCGCTGCAATGATGGCAATCGCATCATCGGTACCGGTATCGCAGTCGATCAAAAACGGTCGTTTTTGCTGCATTACAATTTTTGTCCTTTCGGCCTGTGTGCACAGTTGACATCAGGCAAGCGAGAGGGCGACCTCCATCATCTGAGTGAACGAAAGCTGGCGCTCCTCTGCGGTGGTCACCTCGTCCTCCGAGTCAGAAATGGTCAGGATGCAAAGTGCATTGACCCCGGCGGCTGCGGCGTTGGCATACAGCGCGGCGGATTCCATCTCGACGGCAAGAATGCCCATCTCTTTCCACGATTTACCCTGGGGCAGCGGCACACCGTAGAACATGTCGGACGAGAGCACATTGCCCACGTGGTAGGTGTAGCCCAGCGCTTTGGCGCTGGCGACCGCTTTTTCCAGCAAATCGTAGCTGCAAATGCAGGAGTAGCTGCCGGGCAGGCCAAGCAGGTTGACATAGTTGCTGTTGGTGCAAGAGCCCATTGCAAAAACCATCTCTTTGATCTTGACCTCTTTTTGCAGGGTGCCTGCGGTGCCGATGCGGATGAGGTTTTTGCAGCCGTAGATGTGAATGAGCTCGTAGCTGTAAATGCCCATGGACGGGCAGCCCATGCCGGTGCCCATCACCGAGACGGGTTTGCCTTTATACGTGCCGGTGTACCCAAACATGTTGCGGGTCGCATTGAACTGCTTGACGTTCTCAAGAAAGGTCTCCGCAATGAACTTTGCCCGCAGCGGGTCGCCGGGCAGCAGAACGGTCGGTGCAATCTCCCCTACCTGTGCCTGAATATGAGGAGTCGGTGCCTCTAATTTTGCCATGATCGCTCCATTCCTTTCTGTTCTGTGTTGTATTTTGAAGCGGCTTTGTGCACCGCTGCAAGTCATTATAACGTATTATCTTTGTTTTTCAAATTGTTTTTTCAAAAGAAAAACCAGTGCTTAAAGTTCGGTTGCCGTTTTGGCAAAAACTTCAACTTCGTCCCATGTGGGGATGCTGCCCGCAGCGCCCTTGCGGCTGACCGCGATGCTGCTGGCAAGGCTGGCGTACCGCAGCGCGTCGGCGGCACAAAGCCCCTTTGCGATGCTGGCGAGGAAGAACCCGCAGAACGTGTCGCCCGCGGCCGTGGTGTCGACCACCGGCACATCGTAAATACCGTGGTGCGCACGCTCGGTACCGCACTGGTAATACACGCCGTCTTTGCCAACCGTCAGCACGATGGCCGCCCCGGCAAACCGGCGCACCAGCGCCGCCAAGATTTCTTCGTTGCCGTTTACTTCGGCCCCGGCCAGCGCTTTGCCCTCCACCTCGTTGATCAGGTAGTAGTCCACCAGCTCCAGCGGGTATTGCAGCAGTTGCGGGGTGATGGGCGAGGCGTTGAACGCCACTTTCATACCCCGTTTTTTAGCCGCGCGTATCGCGTAATCCACATTGCTGATCTCGTTTTGCAGCAGCAGAATATCCCCTGCTTCAAACCCGGCCAGCACCTCGTCGATATAAGCGGTGGTCACTTCTCCGTTTGCACCCGGGCAAACAATGATGCAGTTTTGCCCTGCCGGTGTGCGCTGAATGACCGCGTGCCCGCTGACCGTCACCAGTTTGTGCAGCGGGTGGATATCCACGCCCGCTTCCTCCAGTGTGTCGATCAGCAGATCGCCGTCGGGCCCCACGGCCCCGGCATGTGCCACCCCGGCACCCGCCCTTGCCAGCGCAACCGACTGGTTGAGCCCCTTGCCGCCGCAACCGGTCTCAAACGTGGTACTGGAGATCGTCTCCCCCGCCGCCACAAAATGTTCGACACCGTAAACCTTGTCGATGTTCAACGAACCCAGGTTCAATATCCGCATTCCTCTATTTCCTCCTCATTCTCTTGGGGGTGCCGTGCTGCCCCGTACGATCAGCTCTCTGCCGATCAAAACTTCACGGGGCGGCCCGGTATAAGTGCCGCGGATACGCTCGAATAGTGCCTGTACCGCTTCCTTTGCAAATGCCACGCTGTCGTTGGTCACCGTGGTCAGCGGCGGGCTGCAAACGCTGCCGTACCGGACATTGTCCATGCCGGTGAGCGAAACGTCCCCCGGTACGGAAATGCCCCTTTCCAGCAAAACTTGTTGCAAGCCCAGCGCAATCATGTCATTGGCGCAGCAGATGGCGGTGGGCATGGGATGCAGGGCCGAAAAATACGTGCCGCTTTTGCGCCCTGCGTCGCTGTTAAAATCCATTTCAAAAATCAACTGCCGTTCCACCGGCAGCCCGGCCTCCTGCATCGCGTGCAGGTACCCCGTTTTGCGGCTTGCCGCAATGGCAGTGCCCACGGCCCCGCCGGCAAACCCAATGCGCCGGTGCCCCAGGCTGATGAGGTGCCGGGCCGAAAGGTACGTGCCCTCGTTGCGAACCCCGTGTACCGAATCAAACGGGCAGGCGTCGTAAGAGTTGATCATCACGACCGGCAGGTTCATGCGGCCCAGCTCGCGCAGCACCGACTGGTGCACCGCGACCGACGCGAACAAAATGCCGTCCACCCCAATTGACTCTGCAAGGGCAAGGCATTTCATTTCACTCTCAAACTTGCCCTCAGAGTCGAACAGCGTAATGGTGTACCCCTCGGCAAATACCAGATGCTGCATCTCGTTGGCCATTCTGGAGTAAAAGGGGTTTTGAATATCCGGTACGACCATCATCAGGTTTTTGCTGACTTTGGTTTTGAGGCTTTGGGCAATGCGGCTGGGGCGGTAGTTGAACCGCTTTACCTCCGCCGCAATGCGTGCCCCCGTTTTTTCATCCACGTAGCCGGTGCGGTTGAGAAACCGGGAAACGGTGGCCGCTGAGACGCCTGCTTCTTTGGCAATATCCCGAATTGTCACCGATTTCCCCATCGTCATCCCCCTCGCATGTAACCGGTTTCATATTTGTATTATATTTTTGCTTTTGGGCAATGTCAATATCTTTTCTCTTTTTTGTAAACAATTTGTGTAGTATTGCACAATACTCACTCTTTTTCTCTGTAATACCCCACAAACAGGTCACAAAACCTCATGTAAAACCGTTTCCACATTCTCCCTTTCCTTCACCGTTTTGCCCCAAACTAAAAAACGGCGGGCACCGCCTTTTGCATACTTTCGCATGAAAAAGTGCAGCGCCCGCCGCAGAAAAGCAGGGGTTTAGCCGAGCTTTGCAAGCTCGATGGCAATGCGCGAAGCCACCCGCGCGTTGTTGTAGGCCAGTTGCAGGTTGGATGCAAACGACACGCCCTTTGTGTAGTCCTTAATATGGGACAGCAGGAACGGGGTGGTGTCTTTGCCGTGGATGTTTGCTTCCTTTGCCGCTTGCAGTGCATGGTTGATGACGGCTTCCATCTCATCGTAATCCAGCTCGTACTCTGCGGGGATGGGGTTGCCGATGACGACGCCGCCCTTTAAGCCAAGGGCCCATTTGGTTTGCAGAATCTTTGCCATTTCGGCCGGGGTGTCAATTTTTGCGTCGGCCTTGCAGCCGCTTTTGCGGCAGTAGAACGCGGGGAAATCCTCGGTGCCCATGCCCAGCACCGGCACGCCCATCGTCTCAAGGTATTCCAGTGTCTTCGGGATGTCCAGCAGCGATTTTGCGCCGGCACAGATGACGGCAACCTTGGTGGAAGCCAGCTCTTGCAGGTCGGCAGAGATGTCAAACGTCAGCTCGGCACCGCGGTGCACGCCGCCAATGCCGCCGGTGGCAAACACTTTGATCCCGGCCATTTCGGCCAGCATCATGGTGGTGGCAACGGTGGTGGCACCAGTTTTGCCGGTGGCAAGGTAAACCGGCACATCGCGGCGGCTCACTTTGCCCACGTTCTCGGCGCGGCACATCAGGTCCAGCTCGTCGGCCGTCAGGCCGACTTTCAGCTTGCCGCCGATGATGGCGGTCGTTGCGGGGATTGCGCCCTCGCCGCGCACGATCTCCTCGACCTTGTGCGAAAACTCGACGTTTTCAGGGAACGGCATGCCGTGCGAGAGGATGGTGGACTCTAGGGCAACAATGGGCTTGCCCTCGGCAAGCGCCTTTTCGATTTCGGGAGAAATAGACAGATAGGGATTCATGTAAACAACTTCCTTTCCTGATTCAATAGACTTTGTTCTTCCCCACGGGTGGGGTGGGCGCTTCAGACAGCTTCGACCGTCAGGTGGTCCCGCTCGACGAGCGCCCAGATATTTTCTGCGCTGATATTGGGGTTGATGGTATTCTGGTGGCTGATGGCCATGCGGGACGCCCCGGTGGCAAACAGCAGTGTTTTTTCGACCGACAGCCCGGCAAGGCTGGCGTAGACCAGTGCCCCCATAAACGCGTCGCCCGCGCCGGTGGCGTTGACGACCTGCTCCATGGGCGGGCCGTACGCGCGCAGTGTTTTACCCGTTTGGTCCACGTACAGGCAGCCGCGGCGCCCCTCGCTGACCACAATGCGCTCCGGCCCCTGCGCCAGCAGTTCAAAACAGGCCTTTTTTAAATCGTCCTGCCCGCCGATGCTGCGCCCGGCAATGATCTCGGTTTCCAGCCGGTTGGGCTTAATGGTGTGGTACCCGTGCAGCCGGCCCTTAAATTTGCGCGCATAGGTGGTGCTCACCGTGTCGGCAAAAATGGGGATCTCGGCCCCGTAGGTCGCAGTGATATAGTCCAGAACCTCCTGCGGCAGGCCGCCGTCCATCACAATCGCGCCCGCGCTGCGCAGCAGCTTGTGGCGGCTTTTCAAAAAATCGACGCTGAGCTTTTGCAGCACCCGCATGTCGGACAATGCCAGCGCCATTTCGCCGTTGGCATCGTGCAGCGACAGGTAGGTAGACGAGCTTTCGCCCTCGACCACCATAAACCCGGACGTATCAATACCGGCGGTTTCGCATTCGCGGCGGATTTTTTCGCCGTACACATCGTCACCCGTCACGGTGATCAGCTTGACCGCGGCGCCCATACGCGCCGCGTTTTCGCAGATATTATGGGTCACCCCGCCCACCGACATACTGATAAAACCGGGGTTGGAATCCTCCATCACAAGGCTTTCGCGGCTGCGGCCCATCAAATCGACGTTGGCGGCACCAATGCCCACCACATACGGGGCGCTTTGCTCTGCCAGCACATAGCCCTTACCGAGAATCAACCCCTTTTTAGACAGGTTGGTCAGGTGTACCCCCACCGACGAACGGGTGATGCCCAGACGCTTTGCGATCTCCCCCTGCGGCAGCATGGGGTCTTGGCGCAGCAGGTCCATGATCTGCTGTTCCCGCTCGGTCATCGCACTCACTCCTTTACTTTTGCTTAATAGTTAAGCACATGCTTATATTGTACTCGATTTACAGATTTTTTCTATTCGCAAAATAGCCAAAACATTTTTCTGTTTTTAGATAGTTTTTGTGTTTCGCCCCTCTGCGCGTGCCAAAAACAACAAAAGCGCACCCGGCAACCCATTGCCGCATGCGCTTTTACAAAGAATTTTAATCAGGGGTCGAGGTGGTTCAGGTCTCGCGGGAACAAACTTGCCTCGCGAATGTTGGCAAGGTTGCACAGCTTCATCGTCAGCCGCTCAAGGCCAATGCCCAGCCCGCCGTGGGGCGGCAGGCCGTATTTGTGGGCGGAAAGATAGCTTTCAAACCCGGCGGGGTCCATACCGCGGGCGTTCAGCTTAGCAATCTGCTCGTTGTAGTCATGGATGCGCTGGCCGCCGGTCGTGATCTCAAGGCCGCGGAACAGCAAGTCAAAGCTGTATGCCTCTTTCGGGTTTTCGGGGTCGTCCATCACATAAAACGGCCGCTTGCCAGACGGAAAATGGGTGACAAACACAAACTCGCTGCCGGTCTGCTGCTGCATGTGGCGGCACAGCAACACCTCGTCGTCTGCGGTCAAATCGTTGCGGTTTTTGCCGCCGCCCACGGTTTTCAGGTAATCCACCGCCTCGGCAAATTTGATCGACGGGATGGCCCCTATCTCGGGCAGCTGGATTTTCAGCAGGTCGATCTCCGGGCGGTAGCGCTCGGCCAGCACCCGCATGACGTACCGCAGCATCGCGGTCTCCATGTTCATCACGTCGTACATGCTGTGGATATAACCCATTTCAAAATCGAGGCCGGTGTACTCGTTCAAGTGGCGGCTGGTGTTGTGCAACTCGGCGCGGTAAACGGCGCCCACCTCAAACACGCGGCCAAAAAACGCCACACACATCTGTTTGTACTGCTGGGGGCTTTGCGCCAGTGTGGCGTCGGCGCCAAAATATTTTAAGCGAAATACCTCCGCACCGCCCTCGGCGCTGATGGCGGTGATCTTCGGCGAGTGGATCTCGGCAAAATCGTTTGCCTGCATAAATTCGCGAAAGCCGGTCTCAATGCCTTCCATAATGCGAAACACCGCGCGCTCACGCGGGTGGCGCAGTGCCACGGTGCGGTAGTCAAGGTTTGTGGCAAGGGTGGCTTTCAGCGTGCGGTCCGCCATGTTCAGCGGGTACGGAGCCGCCGGGCGCGAAAGCACGGTAAAATCGTCCATCAGCAGCTCTACCCCACCTGCGGCACGGGCTTCGCGCCGCACGGTACCGGTGACCGATACATAACAGCCGTCCTCCAGCTCTGTCAGGCTTTTGCCGCATACGCTATGGTCGTAAACTGTCTGCAACAGATACCGGCCGGTGCGCAGAATCACAAATGCAATACCGCCAAGTTCGCGTAAATTATGCACGCAACCCTCGATGGTGGCTTTTTGGCCTTCGAGCGCGGCAAGTGCCATTGGCGATGTGCAGCGCAGCAGTTCCTCCCCTTTGATTTCTGTTTTCATGTCCCTCTCCTGTTTCCGGCCGTTCTTTTCGCAGCCCCTAAAGTTTAATAAATTTCATTTTAGCAAAGATGGCAGTGTTTTTCAACACTGCCATTTGTTTGAAACATTGTTTCACCCTTTGTTTTCAGGCGCGTGCAGTGCGGTTTCCAATACTGTGCGCATACCTTCTTTGGTTGCGGCACCCTCGTGCAGCTTGGTTTTGCCCATATAAAAGGTGGGCACATAGTAATAGTCGTAACTGTCGGCAAGCGCTTTTTGCTGTCGCTCTTCAATCTCCTCAATGGGCACTGCCGCATACGCGGGGTTTTCTGCAACCAGTTCGGCCAGCCATGCCTTTGCCTGCCGGCAGTACGGGCAGCCGCTTAACACAAACAGAGTCAGTTTTTGCATTTTTATCGTTTCCTTTGCGGCGCAAGGTGCGCTGGCAGGTTATGTTCGGTATCTGTTATTATATTCTTTCTTTTTTAAAAAAGAAAGACAGCCGCAAAACGACTTAACACCGCTTTTATTTTATGTTACAATAATTAAAATACTACGCTGGCCACACCGGCCAGTAAAGGCGGTGGCAAAGAATGCAGGAAATCAAGGGAATTGGCGCTTCAAACGGCTTTGCCCTGGGCCCCGTGCGGGTCATCAACCGCCACTACTCGGCACAGGGGCGCGTGGTGCACACCCCTGAGCAAGAAAACAAATTGCTGTTTGCCGCCGTTGCGCTGGCACAGCAGGAGATCGCGGCGCTAAGCCGCCGCGCGGCCGAGCGGGACCGCGATATTTTTACCTTTCAAATCGAAATTCTCAACGACGCGGGGCTACTGTCTGAAATACGGCAGTACATCTCTGCCGGCACCGGTGCCGCCGCCGCAGTAGAGCGGGCCGCCGCGCTGTACATCACCCAGATACGCAACATCACCGACGAATACCTTGCCGGGCGCGCAGGCGATATTCAGGATGCCTGCCGCCGGGTGGTGGACATTTTGGACGACCGCCCGCGGGAGCGGCTGGTGATCGAAGAGCCCTGCGTGCTGATTGCGGACGAGTTGCTGCCCAGCGACCTTGTTTCGGTGGACCACGAAAAGCTGCTGGCCATTGTGACGGCAAGCGGGTCCACCCAAAGCCACGCTTCCATCATCGCGCGCACGTTCGGTATCCCTGGTATTGTGCTGGCGGGGCCCAAGGTACTGCTGGCAGCCGACGGCATGCTGTGTGCAGTCAACGGCAGGGCGGGCACCGCCGTGCTGGACCCGGACGAAGCCACCCGCGCCCGGTACGCCCACCGCATTCACCTGGCGCGGCGGCGCAGCCTGTCACTGGAGCGGCTGCGCGACACCCCGTGCATCAGCCGCGACGGGGTGCGCATTTCTCTGCTGGCAAACTGCAGCGGCCCCAGCGACATTGCACGCGCGTTTGAGCTGGGGGCAGACGGTATTGGCCTGCTGCGCAGTGAATTTTTGTTTTTAGACGGCGGGCAGCCCGGCGAAGCCGAGCAGACCGTTTTTTACTGCGACTGCATTCGCGCTGCGGGCGGGCGGCCCATCACCATCCGCACGCTGGATATCGGCGCCGACAAAGAGGTGGCCGGCCTGACACTGGACGAGCCCAACCCCGCACTGGGGCTGCGCGGGCTGCGGTTTTCGCTGGCGCGCACCGATTTGTTTCGCACCCAGCTGATGGCGCTGCTGAAAGCAGGCCTTTGCGGGCCGCTGAAAGTGATGTTTCCGATGATCTCGTCGACCGACGATTTGACCCGCGCCCTTACCGAGGTACAGGCGGCGCAGCGCATTTTAACCGAGCGCGGCGAGGACTTTTCAAACAAGGTGGAATTTGGTATCATGGTGGAGACTCCGGCGGCCGCGCTGATGGCAGAGGAGCTTGCCGCGCAAAGTGCGTTTTTCAGCATCGGCACCAACGACCTCACCCAATACACCCACGCAGTGGACCGGGTCAACCCCGCGGTGGAGCCCTATTACACCCCGGCTTCGCCCGCCATGCTGCGGCTGCTGCGCATGATTGCGGATGCAGCGCGAGGTGCCGGCATTGAGGTGTCGGTGTGTGGCGAATCTGCCGCCGACCCGGACTCGGCACTGCTGTATACCCGCGCCGGCATTCGGCGGCTTTCGATGGCCGCCCCCGCGATCGCAGAGGTCAAAGAACGCCTGCTGGATGAACTTATTACGTTAGGATAGCCGGGCCGTCCCGCGGCGCCGGCAGCAAGGAGCTGCTGTTATGCACAATTACGTCATCATCACCGATTCCACCTGTGACCTTTCCCCCAAGCTCGTCGAAAAAATGCAGGTCGAGGTCATCCCGATGGAGTTTACCATCGAGGACAAAAGCTACCGCAACTACCCCGACAACCGCGACCTTGACCCCGCTGATTTTTATGCAAAACTGCGCGGCGGTGCGATGGCGACCACCGCACAGGTGACCGCCTTAACTTATACCGAGGTGGCAAAACCATTTTTGGACGCAGGGCAGGACGTGTTGTTTTTGATCTTCTCTTCCGGGCTTTCGGGCAGTTTTAACTCCAGCCGCCTTGCGGCGGAAGAGCTGCGCCACAAATACCCCGAGCGCGCGGTGCGCACCGTGGACAGCCTTGCCGCCAGTATGGGCGAAGGGCTGCTGGTGTACCACGCGGCGATGCGCCGCCTTGCCGGCGACTCGCTGAACGAAGTGGCCGACTGGGTAGAACAAAACCGCAACCGCCTGTGCCACTGGTTTACGGTGGATGACCTGCACTTTTTACACCGCGGCGGCCGGGTAAGCGGCGCGGCGGCGGTGATGGGCACAATGCTGGGCATCAAGCCGGTACTGCATGTGGATGATGAGGGCCACTTGATCCCGATGGAAAAGGTGCGTGGCCGCCGACAGAGCCTGAACACGCTAGTACAACACCTTGAGAACACGATTGCCGAGGGCGAAAACGAGACGATTTTCCTCAGCCACGGGGACTGTGCCGAGGACGCCGCCTATGTGGCCAAAAAGCTGCACGGCCGGTTTGGTATTCAGCATATTGAAACCAACTTTATTGGGCCGGTGATCGGCAGCCATTCGGGCCCGGGCACGGTGGCGCTATTTTGGCTGGGCAGCCATAAATAAAAAAACCTAAAACAAAAACGCGGGGCAAGGCCCTGCGTTTCAGACTGTCGAAAAAAAGGCGTTAGCACGCAGGTGCAAACGCCTTTTTTCTGTAAAACATCGAAAACAAGTGAAAAACATGAGGCAAAAGCGGTGAGGGAAAGCGCCAGGTTGCCAGTTTTTTCAGGTTCATGGCAGCAAACTTCAGCCTGACCCAGTTCGTAACTGAGGCAAGCCCCCGGTAGGTCGTATAGCGCATGCCGTGCTTCTCTTTCGCATCTGCAAACACGCGTTCAATGGTTTGGCTTCTCTTGCTGTAAGTTTGCTGGCCAAGCGGGGAATGCCGAACATCCTCTGCCCTCTCGAGGTAGTGCGCCCAGATGTGGCGGGCAACGACCTTTTGAAAGTTCTTGCTTTGGGTGCATCTCTCACGTACCTGGCAGTTTCGGCATACAACCGCGTTGCTTTTGTATTCCCGGTAGCCCTGCCGGTTCGTTGTGGAATAGTTTAAAACTTGTGATTGTGGGCAAAGTACGCAATCGTAGAATTCGTCATAGACATACTCCTGCCAAGGCAGATTCCCTTTTTTAGTCTGTGGCCGCTTGTAGGGCAGGCTGGGGATTCGCCCATCATCAAAAACTCGCTTGCAGGTCCAAGGCGTCTTGTAGCCGGCATCCGCCGTGACAACCTCTACTTCAGGAAATCGCTCCGTCACTTGTCCGTAAATCGCATCAAACAGTACGCTGTCATGCAAATTTCCCGCCGAGACTTCTACTCCTAACACAAAGTTGTTTCTGTCGCACGCGGTATGCGCGGTGTATGCGAAGCACTTCTGATGCTCGCCCTTGTGGAACAGCCCTGCCTCAGGGTCAGTGGTGGATACGCTGACCTCTCTGAGTTCCATTTGGGAGCCATCCTCCTTGTCATGGTCACCGTCCTTGTCTTCAAACGGCTTCTTACCATGCAGTTCCCGGTCTTCGTTGACCTCTTTGTGCAATTGCTCTTCGTATTGCTTCACCGCCGCAGGCACGTACTTTTTCATCTGCTTTTTGCGGTTTGCATTCGCCTTGATATGCGTCGCGTCGACAAAGATGATTTCCGGCTTGATATACCCACTGCTAATCGCCTGCTCCAGCACCAACTCGAAGATGGCCTCAAAGGTTTCCGCGCTGAAACGATGCAGAAAGTTGTAACTCACTGTTGAGAAATGTGGCAGACGGGCCGATAACCCATACCCTAAAAACCAGCGGTACGCGAGATTCACCTCACACTCCACCAGCGTTTGTCGCAACGAGCGTATCCCGTACAAATGCTGCAACAATACGATTTTGATCAGCACCACCGGGTCTACGCTCGGCCGGCCTCTGTCTCTACTGTAAAGGTGTTCTACAAGTTTGTAGACCTCTTCCCAGTCCATGCTTCTCTCGATCTTACGCAGCAGATGCCTCTTTGGAACCAGCCCCTCAATATCCGTTACTTCCACTTCTCGCCGCTGGTTTGGCTGCCGTTCTATCATCTGCTCTACCCCATTTTGTTTTTCATCGCCGCTCTAACTACTCTCATTTATCCTTTCTCTATTTTACCAAATTACTGCACTTTTTGCAGCAAAAAAACCGGCCGTTCCCGGGCTTTTTTCGACAGTCTGAAACGCGGGGCAAGGCCCTGCGTTTTTTTGTGTGCTGTTGTGCGCCTTGCCCCCACCGGGGCGGCGCTTAATGCCCGTTGTGCTTTTGCTTTTGTTTTGCCCTGTGCAGCGCCAGCTTGTGCGCCGCCGCCTGCTGTTTTTGCGCGTGGCTTTGCTGTTTGCGGGCAGTTTTGCCCTGTTGTTGCTGCGCTTTTAATGCCTGTTGGGCTTTGGTGCCAACCCCGCTGGGGGCCAGCTGCTTTTGTATTTCGCGCTGGCGGCGCTTGGGGTTTTTGTGTGCGGCCGGTTTTGCATCGGCCTTGATGGCCGGGCTAAACCGCAGCGTATCCCAATGGGCCAAAATAAACGCGTAAATTTCCGCGTCCTTCGGCTCGGCGCCAAAAGTGACTTTGCACACCTGCAAACGGCCTTTTTCCCACCGCTCGCAGACGCCCACCCAAAACGGGTCTTCAAACAACACACGAAACGAAACCTGTGTCGGTTTCATACTGAACAACCTCCTTAAAAAGCCCTGCACAGGCCGGACAACCAAGGAGGCAGGTTACTGACGGTGGGGCCAAAGCCGCGCCGCGCCCGGACTACCAACCGGGCCGTGTTTTTGCCTGTGCATCGAATAATTTCCATCAAAATAAAAAACGAACGAACTTTTTGCCGGTCAACCCCGGCCCTCCTGCTGCCCCAGCGCGCGCAGCGGCTTGTCAAACCGAAACAGCACGCAGGTCAAAAGGCCCACGGCGCCCAGCACCAAAAACAGCAGTGCGGCCCCGCTGCCCTTGCCGGCCCCCACCAGTGCCACCAACGGGCTGGCAGCGCTTTGGCGCGCAAGCAGCGGCTCAAACACCCGGTCTACCAACAGCCCCCCGGCAAGGTTGCCCAGCGGGATGGTGAAAAATTGCAGCGTGTTGCGCGCTGCAAACACCCGGCCTTGCAGTTCTAACGGCACATTGCCGCGCAGCAGAACATCTAAATTCGCCCCCATCAGCGGGATGCCCACCCAGCCCAGCGCCGCGCCGACACACCATGCCGGGGCGCTGCGCCCCAGCGCAAGGATGAAGTTTTCGGTGCCCATCGAGAACAGCAGCGTGTTCAGCACCACCCGCACCCGGTTTTTGGGCGCGGGCAGCGTGGAGGCCAGCAAGCTGCCCACCAGTGTGGCCGCCCCGGTGACGGCATTCACGAGCCCCAATACCTGCTGGCCGCCACCCTGGCGGGACAGCAACATAGGGGTGAGCGCCGCGTTGTACACCGACGCGGTAAAATTGATGAGCGCCAAAAATAAAATGAGGTGCAAAATGCCCCGCTGCTGTTTTAAGTACCGCAGGCCTGCGGCAGCCTGGGCAAGTAGCCCGGCATCGCCCACCTGTTTTGCGGGCACGCCCGGCAGGTGAATGCCCCACAGCAAGGTAGCAAACGCCACAAAAAAACTGGCAAGGTCCGCCACCAGCACGACCGGCAGCCCGCCAAAGCCCAGCAGGGCAGCCGCGAGCACCGGGGTCAAAATGCCGGTGAGTGAATTTGAAAAATAGCGCAGGCCACCGGCTTTTTGGTAATACTGCGGCGGCACCAGCAGGCTGACCGCCACGTCTGACGCGGGCTGCTGCACCGTGTTCATCAGCCCGGTGAGCACATTGATGGCATACAGGTGCCACACCTGCAACCCGCCGCCCAAAGACAGCACCAGCACGGCGGCGGTGCACAGCGCGGCAAAGCTGTCGCTTGCCAGCATGACGGTTTTTTTGTCCCACCGGTCACACAACGCGCCCGCAAACACCGAAAGGCAGACATACGGCGCGTACGAACACACCGTCAGCAGCGCGGTGGACAGCGCCGAACCGGTTTGGCCATAGGCCCAGATGATGAGCGCAAAAGACGTCATCGCGCTGCCCAGCTGCGAGAGCGACTGGGTGGACCAGAGTAGTAAAAACGGGCGCAGGTTGGCCCTGTTTGTTTGTTGTTGCATTTGACTTTGCTCCTTTATTTTTCAACCTTTTGGTTTTAAAAAGGTGCAAAGCCCTTGCAGGTGACAATTTTCGTGCTCCGTGCGGCCACCCGCAATCAGGCCTTGCACGGAGCGGTTGCAATGCAGAGGATCATGTTTTGTCTCCTTTACTAAATGTGCCGGGCTACCCGGCAGTTACTGTGCGTGGGCGGCGGTGCGCAGCGCCAGCAGCACCATTTGCTCTACGCTGCCGGGGTGGTCATCACGGGTGGGCAGGTCTTCAAAGGTCTCATCGCCGTTTTCGTCCCACGCAATACCCACGGTAATGCCCACCATCATCAGCGCGCGGCTGCCAAACTCCGCCGCTGCGGTGTACAGCGCGGTGCCCTCCATCTCGGAGCACAAAATGCCGTACTTTGCCCACATTTTCGACTTATAGTTTTCGTCGCGGTAAATGCGGTCGTTGCACACGGTGTTGCCCACATAGGTGACAAGGTTCATCTCGCGCGCAAAATCATCCGCGGTGCGCAGCAGGCCAAAATCTGCCACCGGCGAAAAATGCCCGTTGAACAGGTTGTCATTGATGCCCGACGTGGTGCTGGTGGCCTGCGAAAGCACGATGTCATATTTGCGCATCGTGGGCAGGTAGCCGCCCGACGTGCCCGCGCGCACTAAAATTTTGCAGCCAAAATCGCGGCAAAGCTCGGTGGCGTAGATCAGCATCGACGGGTTGCCCATGCCGACGGCCATCACCGACACCCGCACCCCTTCAAAGGTACCGGTGTAGCACAGCGCGCCGCGCTGGCTGTTCACAAGGGTCTTGTCTTTCAAATATGTTTCTGCCATCATGGTCGCCCGCTCGGGGTCGCCCACCAAAACAACCCGCTCGGCAATCTCGCCGGGGGCGGCTGCAATATGCATGCTCATGGTAAAACCTCTTCTTTTTAATTTTTGTTTTTATTTTCGCCTGCCCCGGCAAAGCCGGGGCAGGGTGCTTAAGATAAATTGCCGGTCAGTACCATCACCGCGGCAAGGGCGGCCAGCGGCGCGGTTTCGCAGCGCAAAATGCGCGGGCCAAGGCCCACCTGCGTGCAGCCTGCGGCAACGGCCTGCGCCGCCTCCTGCTCATCAAAGCCGCCCTCGGCGCCGGTGATGATGGCCACCGTTTTGGCTTTGGCCAGCCTTGTGTGCAGCGCGCTGCCGGGGGCAAGGGCGTCGCCGCCCCGCTCGTAGCAAAACAGTGCCGCATCGGCTGCGGCCGCCTGTTTGCACATGGCGCTAAACGGCAGCGCGGGCAACACTTCGGGCACCTGCGCACGGCCGCTTTGCTTTGCGGCCTCTTTTGCTATGCGGGCCCAGCGCTCCAGCTTCGCGGCTTCGTTTTTCATTTTTGCCACACAAAAGCGGCTTTCAAACGGCACCACGCGCACCGCGCCAAGCTCGGTGGCTTTTTGCACAATCAGCTCCAGCTTATCGCCTTTGGGCAGCCCCACATACAGCGTTACCGCAACGCCCGGCTCGGTGGTGGCGGCGCGGCGCGCGCGCACGGTAAGGCACACTTGCTGGGGGGTAACTTCTACAATTTCGGCGTCGTACTCGCTACCGCCGCCGTCAAACAGCAGCAATTCTTCGCCGGGCTTGCAGCGCAGCACCCGGGCCACGTGGGCGGCTTCTTCGCCCAGCAGCAGCGCGGTGTCGCCCTCTATCTGCGAAGCAAAATAACGGTGGCTCATACGTTACCCCTTTGCCGGGTGGTTTGCAAGGATGCACACCCACCCGTTGTCGCGCCGGATTTCGCGCACGGCAAGCCCTACCGCGCGGATGGCCTGCGCCACTTCGTCCTCGCGCTCGTCAATAATGCCACTGGCAATAAAGGTGCCGTTTGGCGCCAGCAGCGCGGGAATTTGCGGGGCAAGCTGTTTGATGGCGTTTGCCACAATGTTGGCGGTGATGAGGTCGTACTGCCCCGACGCCTTGTCGGACAAATCGCCGATTTCGACGATAAACCGGTCGCTGACCCCGTTGAGCGCCGCGTTTTCGCACGCCGTGCGCACGCACATGGGGTCAATGTCCACCCCTTCGGCTTTACTTGCGCCCAGCAGCAGTGCCGCAATGGCCAAAATGCCGCTGCCGGTGCCGATGTCAAGCAGCCGCTCGCCGCCCTGCACCAGCTCGTCCAGTGCCACAAGGCACAGCGCGGTCGTCTCGTGCGTGCCGGTGCCAAAGGCCATGCCGGGGTCCAGCCGCAACACAGCGCGCCCCGGCTCGTCGATGCTCTCCCAGCTGGGGCAGATGGCAAGCCGCCTGCCCAGTGTCATCGCGTGGTAAAAGGCTTTCCACCCGTTTTCCCAGTCGGCCTCCTCAATGCCCTGCACTTCCACCGTGCCCGCCACCTCGGCTGCAAGCAGGCGCTGGTGCAGCAGGTCCACCACCTCGGCAAGGTTTTGCTCCGGCGAAAGGTAGAGGTGAATGGCAACGATGCTGCGGTCCTTTTGCAGCAGGTCTTCTTCAATCAAATCCACATGCGCGATGGCCTGCACCTGTGCTTCTAAGTCAGAATAATCCTCAATATAAATACCGCCGCCCGACACGCCGGTCGCAATGGCCTCGGCGGTGTCCGCGTCTTTTTTTTGCACGGTGATCTTAATGTCTTTCCACTCCATGAGCTTCTCCTTTAAATGCGGTTAATGCCAAGGCGCACCGCTTCGTCGGCGACGGCCTTTGCCACAATGTCGGCCACCCCGCTCTCAAACGGCGAGGGCAGCACCTTTTCGGCTCTCAAACGGCGAGGGCAGCACCTTTTCGGCACACAGGGCTGGGGCCACCGCCGCGGCAATACCGCGGGCCGCCGCCTCTTTCATGCTGTCGGTAATGCGCGGCGCGCGCACGGCAAGCGCGCCCTTAAACACGCCGGGGAACGCGAGAATGTTGTTGACCTGATTGGCAAAATCGCTGCGGCCGGTGCCCACAATGGCAGCGCCGCCGCGCTTTGCTTCGTCGGGGAAGATTTCCGGCGTGGGGTTTGCCATGGGGAACAAGATGGGCTGCGGCGCCATGGTGGCCACCATTTCGGCCGTCACCAGCCCGGGGCGTGAAACGCCGATGAACACATCGGCCCCGCGCATCGCATCAGCCAACGTGCCGGTGCGGTGCGACAAATTGGTCACCTTGGCCATTTCGGCCTGCACCGGGTTTGCAAACGGCGCGCCGTCGTACAAAATGCCCTCGCGGTCCGCCAGTGTCACCCGGCCAAGGCCCATTTGCAGCACCAGCCGGGCAATGGAAATACCGGCGGCACCCGCGCCGTTGATGACGATCTCCACCGTGCCCTCCGGCTTGTCCACCACTTTTAATGCGTTGATGAGCGCCGCACACAGTACAATGGCCGTGCCGTGCTGGTCGTCGTGAAACACCGGGATATCGCAGACCTCTTGCAGCCGCCGCTCAATTTCAAAGCAGCGCGGGGCTGAAATATCCTCTAAATTGATGCCGCCAAAGCTTTTGGAGATCAGCTGCACCGTGCGCACGATCTCATCCGGGTCTTTCGAACCTACGCAGATGGGAAACGCGTCGATGCCGCCGAACTCTTTAAACAGCACGCATTTGCCCTCCATCACCGGCATGCCCGCCACAGGGCCGATGTCGCCAAGGCCCAGCACCGCAGTGCCGTCGGTGATGACCGCCACAAGGTTGCCGCGCCGGGTGTAGGTATAGCTCAGCGCTTCGTCCCGCTCTATTTCGCGGCAGGGCTCTGCCACACCGGGGGTATAGGCCAGTGAAAGGTCGGCCGCGTCCCGCAGGGGCACCCGGCTATTCACCTCTATTTTGCCGCCCCACCCTTTGTGGGCGGCCAGCGCCGCGGCGCGCAGCTGTTCGTTTTGTTGCATCTGTCTTCATCCTTTCAGCCCCCGGCCCCGCCGGTGCAAACCCTGTTTTTGTTGACTAGCGACCTTATTATAACAAACCGCGCCGCCGCTGCAAAGCGGTTGCGGGGCAAAATGCGCCAAAAAAGCGGTATGCCGTGCTATTTTTGCCCCGCAAAACGGCTTGCCCTGATGCCGGTGCCACCCATTTTGCGCTTTCCCTTGCGCGTTACTTTGCGCACACCGGCCGCGGGCGGCCTGCCCTTGCACGCAAAGTAAGGCCGCTGCGGTTTGGGTTGCGGCTGCCTGCAACACCGGGCTTTAACTGCCTATTTGATACCCTGTACCCGCAAGCCCCGCAACATAAAATATGCCTTGGCAGCCGATGCACTACCTGCATATTCCACGCCCGCCCGCAAGGTGGCCGGGTGTTTGCCGGTGTGGCAGCACGGCACGGCCCCCTGCCGTTTGCACCTGCCTTTTTGTGAGTGCATGCCGCCAAACACACAAAACCGCCCACCCACGGCGGGTGGGCGGGCGGCGGCGTCAAATTATCATAAATACAAATTAGAAATACAAAAAAGGTGCCGCGGCGTTTTTGTAACCACCGCGGCACCTGTAAATCAGGTCGTGCCGAACATCTCTTTCAAGGTCTTAAAAAAGCCCTTGCGCTGCTCGTAGTTTTCGTCTTTCAGGGTATCTTCAAACTTTTTCAGCGCGTCACGCTGGGTGCGGCTTAGCCGCTTTGGCACTTCTACATTGACCCGCACGTACTGGTCGCCGCGGCCTTTGCCGTTGAGGTACTGGATACCCTTGCTTTTCAGCCGGAACACCGTGCCGCTCTGTGTGCCCTCCGGCACGCTGTACTCCACTTTACCGTCGATGGTGGGCACCACGATCTCGGCCCCCACCGTCGCCTGCGAATAAGTGATGGGCACCGTGACCCACACATCGTACTTATCACGCTCAAACAGCGCATCGGCGCGCACCGAGATCAGCACGATCACATCGCCCGCGGGGCCACCATTCAGCCCCTTGTCGCCAAGGCCCCGCATCGCAAGGCTCTGGTCGTCGTCGATACCGGCGGGGATGTTGACCTCCAGCTTTTTGTTGCTGTTTACCCGGCCAGTGCCCGCGCATTTGCGGCAAGGGGTCTTGATGATTTTGCCGCGCCCGCCGCAGCGCTGGCAGGGCCGCTGGCTTTGCATCACACCAAACGGGGTGCGGGTCTGGGTGGTCACCGTGCCGCTGCCGTGGCAATCCGGGCAGGTTTCGGGGCTGGTGCCCTTGGCCGCGCCGCTGCCCTCACATTCGGGGCAGGTGTCCTGATGGTTGACCGTGATGGTCTTTTTACAGCCGTGCGCCGCCTCCATAAACGACAGCGTCACCGACACGCGGATGTCCGCGCCGCGCCGCGGCGCATTGGCCCCGGCCGAACGCCCCCGGCTGCCAAAGCCGCCAAAGCCGCCGAACATGTTGCCCAAAATATCGCCGAGGTCGATGTCCCCGTCGAAGCTTGAAAAACCGCCAAAGCCGCCTTGCCCGCCCGCACCGTAGTTCGGGTCCACGCCCGCGTGGCCAAACTGGTCGTACCGCGCGCGCTTGGTTGCATCGCTTAAAATTTCGTAGGCTTCGTTCACCTCTTTGAACTTCTCCTCGGCTTCCTTGTCGCCGGGGTGCAGATCAGGGTGATACTTTTTGGCCTGCTTGCGGTATGCCTTTTTAATTTCGTCCTCCGAAGCGCCTTTGGCAATGCCCAGCACCTCGTAGTAGTCGCGTTTATCCGCCAATGAAAGTCACCTTACCTTATCTTCGCATCCGCCGATACCCGGCAGGAACGCTGGATGAAACCCCACAAAACCGACAGGGGCTTGCAGCGGCACCAAAGGCCGCCGTAGCGCGTTTTGCAGTCTGGTGCAAAACCCTGTCGGTCGGGGGCACAAGCTTTGGGGGCTAACCCCGCAAAAGCCTGTGTTTACTTATTGTCGTCCACTTCGCGGTAATCGGCATCCACAACGCCGTCGTCGTTTGCCTTGCCCGCGCTAGCCGACGCATCGGCAGCACCCTCGGCGCCCTGTGCACTTTGTGCCTGCTGGGCCGCCTCGCTGTAAACGCGCTGGCTCATTTCGCCCACCGCTTTTTCCAGCGCTTCGCTTTTTGCCTTGATGGCATCGGTGTCGCTGCCCTTCAGCGCCTCTTTCAGCGCGTCCTTGGCATCGGTGATGGCCTTTTTCTCGGCGTCATTCATCTTGTCGCCCATGTCGGTCAGGGTTTTTTCGGTCTGGTAGACCATTGAGTCCGCCGCGTTGCGGGTCTCGACTTCTTCTTTATGCTTTTTGTCTTCGCCGGCATACTGCTCGGCCTCTTTCACGGCCTTGTCAATATCGTCCTTACTCATGTTGCTGGACGCGGTGATCATGATGCTCTGCTCTTTGCCGGTGCCAAGGTCTTTGGCCGAAACGTGCACGATGCCGTTGGCGTCGAGGTCAAACGTGACTTCAATCTGCGGCACACCGCGCGGTGCTGCGGGGATGCCGTCGAGGTGGAAGGTACCCAGCGACTTGTTGTCTTTTGCAAACTCGCGCTCGCCCTGCAATACGTTCACTTCTACGCTGGGCTGGTTGTCGGCCGCAGTCGAGAAGATCTGGCTCTTTTTGGTCGGGATGGTGGTGTTGCGCTCAATGATCTTGGTGCACACGCCGCCGTAAGTCTCGATGCCGAGCGAAAGCGGGGTGACGTCTAGCAGCAGGATACCCTGCACGTCGCCGCCCAGCACGCCGCCCTGAATGGCAGCGCCAACCGCGACACATTCGTCCGGGTTAATGCCCTTAAACGGGTCTTTGCCCATGAATTTCTTTACTGCGTCCTGCACGGCGGGAGTACGGGTGGAACCGCCCACCAGCAACACCTTGCTGAGGTCGGACGGGGAGAGGCCTGCGTCTTTGAGGGCTTGACGGGTGGGGCCCATGGTCTTTTCGACCAGCTGTGCAGTCAGCTCATCGAACTTCGCGCGGGTCAGCGTGGTGTCAAGGTGCTTCGGGCCGGTGGCGTCTGCCGTGATGAACGGCAGGTTGATGGCGGTGGAAGCAACGCCCGACAGCTCGATCTTTGCTTTTTCAGCGGCTTCTTTCAGGCGCTGCGCGGCCATTTTGTCCTTGCGCAGGTCGATGCCGTTTTCTTTTTGAAACTCGTCTGCAAGGTAGTCGATGACGCGCTGGTCAAAGTCGTCGCCGCCAAGGCGGGTGTCGCCGGCGGTCGCCAGCACTTCGGTCACGCCGTCGCCCATCTCAATGATCGACACATCAAAGGTGCCGCCGCCAAGGTCGTATACCAAAATTTTCTGGTCGTTCTCTTTGTCGATGCCGTACGCCAGCGAAGCGGCGGTCGGCTCGTTGATAATGCGCTTGACATCGAGGCCAGCAATAGCGCCGGCGTCTTTGGTTGCCTGGCGCTGTGCGTCGTTGAAGTAAGCCGGCACGGTGATGACCGCTTCGGTCACCTTTTCGCCCAGATATGATTCGGCATCGGCTTTCAGCTTTGACAGGATCATGGCCGAAATTTCTTGCGGGGTGTATGCCTTGCCGTCGATGTTTACTTTATAATCGGTGCCCATTTCGCGCTTGATGGACGAAATGGTGCGCTCCGGGTTGGTGATGGCCTGACGTTTTGCGACCTGGCCCACCATGCGCTCGCCGGTTTTTGAAAACGCGACGACCGACGGGGTGGTGCGAGCACCCTCTGCGTTCGCGATGACAACCGGCTCGCCGCCTTCCATCACGGCGACACAGGAGTTCGTGGTGCCAAGGTCAATACCGATAATCTTTCCCATACTCTATCTCTCCTTTAATGCAAAAACTGCTTTGTGTGTTGTTTCATTATTTAGTGTTGTCGGCTTTTTGTGTTCAAAAAACAGGCCCGGCCGGCGGGGGCGATCTATGTCAACGGCTTTTAACCGAAAGACGTTAGGGCTATTCTGCCACGGCCACCGTGGCGTGCCGGATGACTTTGTCCCCCAGCCGGTAGCCCTTTTGCAGCACCTGCAATACCGTGCCGCTTTCCACACCTTCCGGCGCGGGCTGTTGCAATACGGCGCTGTGCATCTCCGGGTCAAACGGGTGGTTCAGCGCGTCGATCTCTTCAATGCCAAGTTTCTGCATGGCCTCGGCCCATTTGGCAAGCGTCATTTCAACGCCCTTTTTAAAGTTTTCATCTTCTGTCGGGGCGGCGGCGGCCATCTCCAGCGCGTCTGCCACCGGCAGCAGCTGGGTGACGGCAAAGCTTACGCCGTTATTGAAAACCATATCTTTTTCGCGCGAAGTGCGCTTGCGGTAATTGTCGTACTCGGCGGCGGTGCGCACTAGGGTATCCTTTGCGCCCGCAAGGTCCTTTTCCGCCTCAGTGAGTTTCTTTTTAATCCCACCCAGTTCTTTTTCCAGTGCGGCAAGGGCTTTGCGCTCTTTTTTATCCGCCTTTTTCTCGGTGGTCTCCTCACCGGGGGTCTCGGCCTGCTGACACTCTTCTACCGGGGCGGCTTGTTGTTCAAGCTCTTCTTCACTGCCCGGTGCGGTGTTCTTTTCGTTTTCTGCCATGGGTCTGCTACTCCTCCTTGCCGGCGCCCGTCATTGCCTGACAAAGCTTTGCCGAAAAATATTCCAGTGTTGGTATGACTTTTGTGTATTCCATGCGCGAGGGGCCCATCAGTGCGATGGCCCCGGTCAGCCCGCCGCCTGCAAGGTAGCGTTTGGATGCCAGCGCGACCCCCGGCAGACGGTAGCCGGGCATATCGTCGCCCAATAGCACCATGGGCCGGTCGTTTTTGGGGGAGATCAGCCGTTGCAGTTCATCCTGCCGGTTCAGCAGTTCGAGACACCCGCGCAGGTTGGGCTCCATCTCCGGGTAGGACAGCAAATTTTGCTCGCCCTCCACATAGACCTTGCCGCGCCCTGCGCCTTGCAACAGCCGTACCGCGGCCACCATCAGCGGCCAACAGTTTTTGTCTTCGCCCATCTCGCCCCAAAGCTCCTGCTTCAGCAGCTCGTCCACATCATCGCGCGCCACAAAGCGCAGCCGGTGGTTGATGCAGGCGGCCGCCTGTTCCACCTGCTGGGTGGTCAGCGGCTTTTGGGTGAGGGCCACGCGGGTGGCCACCCCGCCCACCGAGTTGACGCTCAGCACCGCGGCACTGCACCGCCCTACCTGCATCACGTGGTAATACGCCACCTTTACATCATCGCTTTTGGGGGTGGTGGCGACCGCGGTAAACCCGGTCAGGTGCGCAAGCTCTTTTGCGGCGGCTTTGGCAAGCCGTTCGGGGTCGTAGTCAAACCCCTCAAACGCCTCATCGACCTGCCGGCGCAGCGCGGCGGGCAGCCGTGATTGGCGCTCGCCCGCGCCCATCAGGTTTTCAATGTAATAGCGGTAACCCGCCATGCTGGGCACCCGCCCCGCACTGGTGTGGGGTTGTTCCAGCAGGCCAAGCTTCGTGAGGGCGGCCATCTCGTTTCGCAGTGTGGCGGAGGATACTGCCATATCAAAATAGCGGCGCAGCAAATTAGAACCAACCGGCTCGCCATCATTTGCATAAAGTGAAACGATTGCCGAGAGTACCCGTTGTTTTCGTTCGTCCATTGCTGTCTTCACGCCCTTCCTGCTTTTTTGTTTTAGCACTCTATTGCCTTGAGTGCTAAATCTATTCTACATCAAATTGGGCGGTTGTCAAGAACCAACCGAAAATATTTTTATTTTTTTACAAATTAGACACAAGTGCCCGCACGCCGGCACGGCAAAGCCCCCGCCACGCCTTGCCGGCGCAGCGGGGGCCCTGTATTTTTTTCTTGTCGCCTCAGCGTTTCTCTGGCGCGGGGCCAAGGCGAGGGCCATGTGGCTTTTTGGGCTTTTTGCGCACCGAAAACCCAAAGCTGCCCACCTTGTCGCCAAGTGCAAAATATTCACCGTGCGCATAGGCGAGCAGCCCGGCGCGGTCTAAATGCAGCCGCCCGGCATCGTCTACCAGCTTTTCGTCCACGTCCACCGCCACAATATCGGCAAGGAACATCTCGTGGCTGCCCAGTAGCACAGTGTCAAACACCCGGCATTCCAGGCACAGCGGGCACTCGTCAATCAGCGGTGCTGCTACCTTGCTCGCCGGGGCCGCCGTCAGCCCCGCCAGCGCAAATTTGTCTGCCGTAGCGCCGGTTTTGCAGCCGCACAAATCCACCGCGCGCACCAGCGATGCCGGGGACAGGTTGATGACAAATTCGCCCGTCTCTTTTAAAATAGGGTACGAGTGCCGGGTTGGGCGCACCGAAATATAGGTGCGGGGCGGTTTGGTGTTCAGCGTGCCCGCCCATGCCACTGTCAGTACCGCCGGGGCCGCCAGCGTGCCGCAGCTGACAAGGGTGGGCGGCACCGGCGCCAGCAACGTGCCGGGGTTCCATGCGATTTTGCTCATCTGTCTGTCTCCTTTGGGCCGCGGGGTGCGGTTTGCTTTTCTTTATTGTACTATGCCCGCACTGTGCTGCACAAGGGGCGCGCGGGCGGGCGGCACGCGCCGCCCCCGTAAACAGCACGCAAAAGGCCATAAATTTTACTTTTTCGGCTTACTCTTTGCCCTGCACATGGTATAATAACAAAAAAGGGTCTGCCGCACCGCCCCGCGCCGCGGCGGGCCCCCTAGCGCACAGTAATTTTGCCCGGCTGCGGCCGGGTTATGTGAAAGGAGCCCCTGCTCATGGAACAATTCTGGTGCGACAAAAAGGTGATCGGCAAGCAGGTCTTGCCGGTGCCCGGCTGCGGCTTTGCGGCGGCCTCTCTGATGGACGCGCTGGCCGGCGCCGATACCCCTTACGCCAAAAACCTTGGCGGCAGCTGGACCTTTTTGTTCTGCTCCTCCGTGCACCGCTGCCCGCCCAATTTTGCGGCCACTGATTTTGACGACACAAATTTCGACCAAATTAAAGTGCCCTCCAACTGGCAGCTGGAGGGGTACGACATCCCCATTTATACCAACGTAACCTACCCCACCCCCATCAGCACGAAACGGGGCGAAATCCCCAAAATTGCGGTGGGGCAAAACCCGGTGGGGCTGTACCGCCGCCGGTTTACCGTGCCGGCCGACTTTGCGGGCAAGCAGGTGCTGCTGCAACTGGACGGTGTCAACAGCGCGGCCGAGGTGTACTGCAACGGCGAGTTTGCCGGGTTTTGCCTGTCCAGCTTTGACGCACACCGCTTTGATTTGACCGATTTTTTAGTGGAGGGCGAAAACCTGCTGGTGATTAAGGTGTACCGCTGGTCGACCGGCAGTTACCTTGAGGACCAGGACATGTGGCGGCTGGCCGGCATTTTTCGCGATGTGTGGCTGGTGGCGCAGCCGCGCGCGGGCTTTGCCGACATGGTGGCCCGCACCGTGTTTGAGGATGGCGATTACACCCGCGCCACTTTAAAGGTGGCAGTGACCACCACCGGCGCGCTGCCGCAGGGTGCCACGCTGGAAGTGGTGCTGGCCGGGCCGGACAACGCGCGCGTGCTTTCTGCCACCGAAACACTGACGGGCGATACTGAGCAGACGTTCGGCTACACCGTAGAGCAACCCGCGCTGTGGAGCGACGAAGACCCGGCGCTGTACCATCTTGCCGCCGCGCTGAAAAGCGGCGACACGCTGCTGGACGCACGCGGCTTTGCCGTGGGCTTTCGTGAGGTGCGCATTGACGGCGAACTGCTGCTACTCAACGGGCGGCCCATCAAACTGCGCGGCGTGAACCGTCACGAATTTCACCCCAGCTGCGGCCACGCCGTCACCCCAGAGCTGAACGAAGCGGACATTCGGCTGATGAAGCAGAACAACATCAATGCGCTGCGCACCAGCCACTACCCCAACAGCCGCGCCGTATATGACCTGTGCGACCGCTATGGCATTTTGGTGATGAGCGAGTGCAACCTTGAGACCCACGGCCTTGCCAAAAAGCTGCCCCGCAACGACCCGGACTGGACGGCCCACTGCGTTGACCGCATGCAAAACATGGTGACGCTGCTGCAAAACCACCCCTCGATCATTTTTTGGAGCCTTGGCAACGAGAGCTTTACGGGGCGCTGCTTTATTGAGATGCGCAAAGCCGCGCTTGCGCTGGACGACACAAGGCCGATCCACTACGAGCCGGATGTTTCGTTTAAAGTTACCGATGTGTACAGCCAGATGTATGCGACGGTGGAGCATGTGAAAAAAATCGGCGAGGGCAAACGGGTGCTGCTGTCGCGGCTGAGTTACCCCTGCTTTGCGCCGCCCGCCGGGGTAAAAAAATACGGCAAACGCCCTTACCTGCAATGTGAATACGCGCACTGCATGGGCAACAGCCTTGGCAATTTTGCAGACTACTGGCAGCTGTTTTACCAGTACGACCGGCTGGCCGGCGGCTTTATTTGGGACTTTGCCGACCAGGCGCTGTTTCGCAACGGGCGCTGGTGCTACGGCGGCGACTTTGGCGACGAGCCCAACGACGGCGCGTTTGCCTGCAATGGCATTTTGCGGGCCGACCGCAGCCCCAACCCCGCGCTGTACGAGGTAAAACAGGTGTACGCACCGTTTGCGCTGGCGCTGCAACCGGACGGCGTTGCCATTACCAGCCGCTTGGTGTTTGCCACCGCCGCAACGCTGCAACTGCAATGGGCACTGCTAGAGGATGGCCGCAAGCTCGACGGCGGTGAACTGCCTCTGGCGCCTTTGGCGCCCGGTGCCACCGTAAAGGTGCCCCTTGCCCCCACCCTGCCGCAACAACCCGGCGGCGCGCTGGACCTTGTTTGTACCTTGGTAGAAACAGCCGCCACCCCGTTTGCCGCTGCCGGGCGGGTGCTTTGCGGCACCTCGCTGCGGCTGCGCCAACGCGCGGTGACGGCCCCCACCAATTTTGTGGACGTACAGCAAGAAAAGCGTGACCTTGTGCTGGAAGCCGGGCCCGCCGTGGCGCGCATACGCCGCAAAGACGGCTTTGTCGCAAGCTATATGGTGGGCGGCAAAGAGTTGCTTGCCGCCCCACTGCGCCCGCAAATTGCGCGCGCGGTGACCGACAACGATGCCTACCTTGGCCTGCCGCCTTTTTTGCGGATGTGGCTGAACACCGGGTTTTGGCTGCGGGCGAACCGCAAGCTGCACGCCAAAGAGGCAGGGCTACAGCGTGACGCGGTGTCGTTTGACTTTGCGGCCCCCGGCATGCGCCAGCTGCGGCTGACCTACCGCATGACGCCGGACGGCATGCTGGCCGTAGAGCTTTTGGCCGAGGCCTCCCGCAAGGGGCTGCCCCGTGCCGGCATCACCTTTGCCGTGGCACATGAGCTGCGCACCGTGCGCTTTTTTGGCTTTGGCCCGCACGAAAACTATATTGACCGCCGCACCGCGGCGCTGCCCGGCAGTTACAGCATGGAGGCCGGGGCATTTTGCCACGACTACCTGCACCCGCAGGAAAACGGCAACCGCACCGGGGTAGAGACCTTTGCCCTTGCGGGCGGCGGCCATGTGCTGGAGGCCACGACGCTGGCCGGGCCTTTTGAAGCGTCGGCCACCCCATATACCCTTGCCGAGCTGCAAGCCGCACAGCACATTGACGAGCTGGAAAAGGCGGGCCCCGTCACCGTGAACCTCGATGCCGCCCAGCGCGGCGTGGGTGGCGACAAACCGGCCATTGCACTGACAAAGCCCCAGTACCAAATTGCAAAAAACACGCCACTGCGGCTGACCCTTTTGCTGCGGGGCGAATAACTGCTGTGCCCGCGCCTGCCTGCGCACCCCTTGCGCACTGTGCCCAAAAGTACCGTGCCCCGGCTTTGGTCCGCATTTTGTGCCCCACGCCGGCAGTTGCCGCAGCGCGGCACTTTGGCCCCGCCCGTTTTATAGGCTTTCTCTATACTCCATTTACAACTGAATACACCGGCAGTGCCCCACACCAAAAGAATCACTCTTTTGGTGTGGGGCACTGTTTTTTGGGCCACCGGTTTTGCGGCCGGCCCCATGGGCACTGTGCTTGCAATCCCTCTGCCGCGGCAGCACAGCCACCGTACCGCTTTGGGCCAATCTCTGCCCTTTGCACTTTGGGGCCGCGGGCCATAATTGAAGCGATACCTGCCCACCCGTGGCCGTGTGCTTGCGCCGCTACGGCCTGCTGCGTTGAAAAAAAGCCCACGCCTACAATGATATTGCAGGCGCGGGCGCTTTTTATGCTTTGTATCAGCGGGGTGTTTCGCCCCGCGCGGGCGGGGCCTGCAATCAGGCCTGCGGCGGGGCAGGCAGCGGGCCTTTTACCGCAATCAGCGCTTTGATGGGCACGCCCATCGCCGCGAATTTTTCTTCGTACTCGGTGCGCTGGTTCCAGCCCGGCTCTGCCGCGTGCAAATCGCGCGTGACATAGCGCAGTGTAAACCCGCATTCTTCAAAATAAAGTAGGCTTTCTTCAAATAAATCGTCGTCGTCGGTTTTAAACCAAATTTCGCCGTCATCTTTTAAAAATTGGCGGTATTGCAACAGTTGGCGCGGGTGGGTGAGCCGCCGTTTATGGTGCGACAGCTTGGGCCACGGGTTGCAAAAATTGATGTAAATGCGCTGCACCACGTCCGCCTTGCTGAAATTTGCCTCGATCCACTGGATGTTCAGCGCGGTGAGCCGCAGGTTGTCTGGCACACGGCCCGCCTGCGCGTACCCCTCTTCAACTTTACGCTTTGCCAACACCAGCACATCGCTTAAGTAATCAACGGCAAGGTAGTTTTGCTGTGGGTGCTGTATGCCCTGCATCGTGGCAAACGACCCCTTGCCACAGCCCAGCTCCAGCATCAGCGGCTGGGGCACTGCAAATGCCTGCTGCCAGTGGCCGCGCTGCGCCTCCGGGTCTTGTACAAAAAATGGGCAAGCCGCAAGCTCCGGCTTTGCATATTGCTTGTGTCGCATTCTCAAAAGGGGTTCCTCCCAAACACGGGGCCTTTCGCCCCGCACCCTGTTTTTTAAAATCGCCTGCCCCGGCACTGCGCGGGGGGCTTAGCCGTTGACCGCCGTCAGCGCCGCCACTTCGGCCGCGGCGGTGGGCTGGGTGTTTGCAAACAGCCAGCGGTAGCTGTACAGCGCATAGCCGTTTGCCCCGGCGCTGCGCAGCGCCGTCACCTGCTTTGCAAGGTTTTCGCCGCTGGACCATTCTGCCGTGTCATTGCTGCCGCCGTCACCCACGCCAATGCGGTAGGCACCAAGGCCAATGTACAGCTTTACCGCATCGGCGCGCGGCAGCGACAGCCAGTATTGCAGGTTGTTTGCAAACGCGTAATCGTCCCGCCCGCTTTTGGTGCGGTAGTCAAAGCCCCAATAGATTTGCGGCATCACGTAATCCACATAGCCGCCGTCGCTCATCCACAGTGCCACGTCGCTGTACTGCGTGTTGTAATTGTTGTCGTTGTTGCCCTGCGGGCTGATGCCAAATGTCGCCGCGGGCCGTGCCGCCTTGACAGCAGCGTAAACGCTTTGCACCAGCGTGTTGACATTTTGCCGCCGCCATGCCGCAAGCGGCTGTCCGTTTGCGTACTGCGCATAGGCCGCCGCGTCAAAGCTGTCGTCGGCACCCTCCGGGTAAAAGTAGTCGTCAAATTGAATGCCGTCAACTTCGTAATTTTCGCAGATTTCGCGCACGCCGTCCACAATCAGTTGCTGCACCTCGGGGATGCCGGGGTTGTAATACAGCCCGTCGCCCACCGCGATGACCCAACCCGCTTTGACGGGGTCGGCCTGATACTGTGCCGCGGGGTTTTGCTGTGCAAGCTGTGGCGGCGTGGTGGCCGACCCGCGAACGCGGTAGGGGTTTACCATCGCTTCCAGCCGCATGCCGCGGCTGTGCGCCTGTTGCACCAGTACGGCCAGCGGGTCATAGCCGGGGTCTTGCCCCTGGGTACCGGTCAACAGGTGGCTCCACGGGAAAATACTGCTGGCGTACAGCGCGTCGCCAAACGGGCGCACATGGGCAATGACGGTCGTGATGCCCATCGCCTGCAAGTTGTCAAACGCGGCGGCAATGCCACTGCGAAAAGTTTCTTCGGTTGAAAGGTCCATTGTCTGATATTCAAGGTAGGTGATCCACGCGGCGCGGTACTCATCGCCGGTGGCGGCAGGCTGTGCCGTGCCGGTTACCGCCGGCTGCGACGCCGCGGCAGGGGCCGGCGAAGCTGCCGGCACCGCACTGCTGCTGCCAGTTGCAGCCCCACAGCCGCCCAGCAAAGACACCAGTAGCACCGCCGCCAGTAACAGGGCGCCGCGCGCCGTTTTTTGTTGTTGCGTTTCGGCCATACTTTCGCCCCTTTACAGTGTGGCGTCGCCCGCCAGGGCTGCCACGGCGGCACTGCCGGCAATGGCGCCGTCTGCCGCGGCGGTTGCCAGCTGGCGCAACGCTTTTTTGCGGGTATCGCCCGCCACCCACACGCGGGGCAGCGAGGTGGTGCAACTTTCATCGGCGTTTACATAGCCCTCTTCGGTCAGGGGCAGCTGGTCGGCAAACGCCTTGTTTTGCGGGATGAGGCCAATGGCGACAAACAGCCCGTCCACGACCAACTCGCGGTCCGGCGCGCCGGTGGTGCTTTTGACGAGCAACGACTCCACCTTGTCTTTGCCGCGCACCTCGGTCACGACCGAGTCGAGCACAAATTCAATTTTTGTGTTGTTGCGCAGCTTGGCAAGCTCGGTTTCGGCAGCGCGAAAGCCCTGCCGGCGGTGGATAATATACACCTTTTTGCACAGGGCTGAAAGCGCGAGCGCATCCTCTACCGCCGTGTTGCCGCCGCCCACCACCGCCACGGTGCGCCCGTTATAAAACGCCCCGTCACAGGTGGCGCAGTAGCTGACCCCGCGGCCCACCAGTGCGTCTTCGCCCGGGCAGCCCAGCTTGCGCCGCTCTACCCCGCCTGCCAGCACCACACCGCGCACCCGGTAATCGGCCGCTGCGCCGTGCAATACTTTAATGTCACCGGCAAGCTCTGCTGCTTTTACTTCGTCATACTCTATTTTGGCACCAAATTTACTTGCCTGCTGGTACAGGGCGTTTGCAAGCTCTGCCCCGCTGATGCGGTCGATGCCGGGGTAATTTTCCACTTCGGGCGACGTGATGATCTGGCCACCATGCACCTCTTTTTCAAGGCAAATGACCGAAAGCCCGCCGCGCGCCGCATACATGGCGGCGGTCATGCCGGCCACGCCGGCGCCCACGATCCCTACGTCATAATCATATTCCATTTGTTGTTTCCGTCCTTTTCTGTAAGCTCTATCGTTAAGGGGGTCACCCTAAAAGTTCCGTGCTTATTATAGGCAGATACAGGGTATTTTGTCAAAAGATTTACTGTGCGAGGGGCTTAAAACCTTTTGGCTTTGGCCGTGCGGTGTGGTATAATCAGGGTACAGCATTGCCGCAACGGCGGCAGGCAGTAACGGTGTACAGAAAGGGGGGCGCGCCTTGGCGGAGGCCGCTTTTTACTATAAAAACCCCGCAGCGCCCCGGCCCAACAAGCCGCCGGTTCTCGGTGCATGTGCAATTATTCAGCATGGTGACACTTATTTGATGGAAAGCCGGGCAGACAGTGACCGCTGGGCCTTTGTGGGCGGCGCGATGGAGCCGGACGAAAGCCTGGAGGACTGTATTCTGCGCGAAATACGCGAGGAGACCGGCCTTGCGCTGGCTGCGGGCCAGTTGCAATTTGTCGGCGTTTACTCTGACCCCAGCCGCATTGCCGCCTACCCGGACGGCAACATTGCCCGCATCATCAGCGCCGTTTATTGGGTGGCGCTGCGCGAGGCGCCGTTACTGCAATGCAGCAGCGAGTCAAAACAGCTTTGCTTTTTGACGGTCGAGCAGCTGGCCCCGTTGCAGGTGGCCGAAACCCAGCTGGATATTTTAAGCGATTTTGTGGAGTCGCTGTTATAATACCACTTTGGGTACAGTTGTTTACCTTATTATAGCATAGACATTTAGGGTGGCTGTGGCACCCTTATTTTTTTGCCCGCCGCATTTTGTGCGGGGCACACAAAAAGCCGCCGGTAAGCACCGGCGGCTTTTTATTGCGTTTTTTATTGTGCTTTTGCGCAGCTATTCACCAAAGCGCAGCTGCAAGTACTTGCTCACTAAATCCACACAGCCCTTTAGCCCCATTTCAGCCGAGTTTAAGCTTAGGTCAAAGTGGCTGGCATCCCGCCAATCGGTACCGGTAAAGGTGTAGTAATAGTTTGCGCGGCGCTTATCCACCCGCGCGATCTCTTTGCGGGCCGCCTCTTCGCTGAGGCTGTGGCGCTCCATAATCGTCGCGACCCTTGCTTCCAGCGGGGCGTGGATGAACAGGCTGACCACGTTGTCAAAATCTTTTAAAATATAGTCTGCACAGCGGCCGATGATGACACAGCTTTCGGTGCGCGCCAGCTCGCGGATGACCCGCGCCTGATACCGAAACAGGTTTTCGTTTGAAATAAAATCGTCGCTGTCGGGCGGAATCACTTCACCCTTGTACGCGTCGTGTGCCACGCGGAATAGCAGCGTGCGCTGTACCTCTTCATCTGCCTTGGCAAACAGCTGTTCGCTGATGCCGCTTTCGTCCGACGCAAGGCGCAGCAGGTCGCGGTTGTAAAACTCGATGCCAAGATGGCGGGCAAGGGCTTCGCCAATGGCACGCCCTCCGCTGCCGTTTTCACGGGCGATGGTAATGACAAATTTTTTCATAAGACGAGCCTCCTCTGGGTTGGTTTCCCTGCCGGCACTCGCCACGGCGTTTGCCGCGCGGGGGCGGTGCCGTTTTCTACCTTTAGTATAAGGAATTTTAGCGGCAAAAGCAATCGGTTTTTGCCGTACCGGCAACCCCCTGGGCCGCCGGGGATCCCTTTAATTTTAGTATACTGCATCCCGTGTGAAACAGTGTGCTTTTCCGCCGGTGGGGCTGCATCTTCCGGCGGTGACGGGGCCCTACTGTCTGCTGGCTATACACTGGCTTTTGGGAAGTGCGGCGCCACTGCGCGGTAAAGCCCGCATTTTTGGCGGCCAGCCGGGGGTTTGCTACTTTGGGGCCGTTTTGCTTTTTCCTCTTTTTCGCGGTATACACTATATTCAATTTGGCGTTTTTTCAATATACACTATCGCTCCTGTTTTTTTACTACTTCTTTTCATTTATGCATTTTGCACATATATATTGTTTCGTTTTGTGCTTTTCATAGAATAAGTGTATTTTTTGCCCGCGCGGCTTTATATTCTATTCTGTTTGACTTTGCCCCCACCAGACGGTATTGTGTATTTAGCGTATATAGTGTATATTCTGCTTAAAGGGGGTTGTCTCAATGAAAACCAACAAAGAGCAGATTTACGAGCTGATTCAGCTGCACTTTACGTCGCCCGGCAGCGGGGTGAGCACGCAGTACGTCGCCGATATGCTGCATATCCGGCGCCCCAATGCCAGCGCACTGCTAAACGAGCTGGTGGCCGAAGGCCGGGTGGTCAAAACCACCGGCCGGCCGGTGCTGTACTACTGCCGCGAGGACGGCCCCCGTGAATACGCCTGCTTTGAGGGCATTGTGGGGCGCGAGGGCAGCCTGCGCCGCGCCATCCAGCTCATTCAGGCCGCGGTACTTTACCCGCCCGGCAGCCTGCCGCTGCTGCTGACCGGCGAGCGGGGCACCGGCAAAACACTGCTGGCACACACTGCGTTTCAGTTTGCACAGGAAAGCGGTGTCCTACTGCCGGACGCACTCTACCACACCGAGGATTGCCGCGACTGGGCGGGCGGTGACGACGAAGCGCTGCAAAAGCTGTTTGGCACCGCCCCGGGCGAAGGCCTGTTTGGCACGCTGAAAGGCGATGTGCTGGTGCTGGAAAACGCGCACCTGCTCAGCGCCCCGGTGCGCAGCCGCATATGTGAGGCGGTGGAGCGGCAGGAGCACGAGGACGATGCCGGGCGCGGCGGCCTGCCGCTGCTGATCTTGACGACCGACAGTGCCGGGCGCAGCGCCACCGAGGAATTGAGCGCACGGCTGCCGCTTTCTGCGGTGCTGCCGCCGCTGGCACAGCGCCCGCTGCGTGAGCGGCTGGAGCTGGTGCAGCTGTTTTTGGGGCAGGAGGCCGCGCGGGCAAACCGCACGCTCACCATCCGCGCCGAACTGCTACACTGCCTGCTGCTTTATGATTGCAGTTATAATGTGGCGCAGCTGAAATCCGACATTAAAATTGGCTGTGCTGGGGCCTATGTGCGCAGCCACAACACGCAGGGCCGCTCGATCGAAGTGTTTTTAAGCGATTTCGAGTACTATGTGCGCAAGGGCTTTTTAAACTACCACAAACAGCGCTTTGCCATTGAAGAGCTGATTGACCCCGATTACAGCTACTCGTTCAGCCGTGGGGCTGCCGAGGCTGCCCCCGCCGAGCATGACGGGGTGTATGCCGCCAACATGTACCAGGCACTGGACCGCAAGGCCGGTGAGCTGCGCGCGCGCGGCATCAGCGAAAAGGACATCAACCTGATGCTGGAGGCCGAGCTGGAAGTCAATTTCAATGCCTACCGCACCCACCTTGCCAAGCAGGCGGTCAACCGCGAACAGCTGGCCCGCCTCGTAGAGCAACGGGTGATCGACCTTGTGGAGGAGTTTCTCTCGCAGGCCTCTACTAAATTTTCAGAGGGGTACCCCCCTTCGGTGTATTACGGCCTCAGCCTGCACATCCACAGCGTGCTGCAAAAGGGCGGCCCCGGCGTGCAAAGCGCCCGGCTCACCCCCACACAGGTATCGGAAGTGGTGGAAAACCACAAAGAAAAATACCTGTTTGCGTTGCAGTTCGCCTCCCGGCTGGAAAAAGAATTCTCGTTACAGCTGCCCACCGAAGAAGTGGTGTTGATTACGATGTTTTTGTGCATCGAGGCCCCCGGCGCGGCAAACGGCAGGCAACCCGCCATGTTGTTTGCCTGCCACGGGGAGGGCATTGCCAGCGGCATTGCCGCCACGGTAAACACCGTGACCGGCCTTGGCAACACCTTTGCGGTGGATATCCCGCTGGAAGAGGACACCGACACCGTGTACGAGCGGCTGAAAGCCTGCATTGAGCAGGCGGACAACGGCAAGGGTGTTGTGGTGCTGTACGACATGGACGTGCTGCGCGAGCTGCTGCTGTCGATTTCGCTGGAAAGCGGCATTGAAGTGCGCATGGCAAAACTGCCCATCCTCACCGTCGGCATCCTGTCGGCCCGCCTTGCGGCGGCCAGCAGTGGCATTGACGATTTATATAAAGAGGTGCTGCGGCACCTTTCGGGCTATAACGAGCCGGCAAAACGGCTGATCGTCACGCTGTGCACCACCGGCGAGGGCGGGGCCCAGCAGCTGAAAAGCTACCTTGAGCAGTACGGCAATTTGGGGGAGCGCGCCGTGGTGCCGCTGGCCATCTCTGACCGCGAGCTGCTGCGCACCCGTCTGTTAGAGCTGATGCAAAGCGCCGTGATCGACTGCATTGTCGGCACCTTTGACCCGGGGTTCTTCTCGATCCCGTTCATCCCGGTCAGCGAGGTGTTTGGCGCCCCGCCTGAACAGCTGCCCGCCCTGCTGAACGCCGGGCGCCCTGAAAAAGAGCAGCTGAACCTCGACGAGATGTTTGGCTACCTTGCCGAGCATTTAGAGCACACCGACCTGCAAAAGCTGCGCCGCCTGTTGCCGCCCGCCCTGCGCGCGGTAAACGAAAAGGTGCAGCCGATGGACATCGATATCGAGATCGGCCTGTTTTTGCACATCGCCTGTTGCATCAACCGGCTGCTGGCAAAGCAGCCGCCGCAGCAAAACCTGCACAAGGCTGAAATCTATAAAAAGTACGAAGCCGAATTTAAAACGATTCTTTCAATTCTTCGCCCGCTGGAAAAAGGCTTTGGCATTATTTTCAGCGACGACGAAGTGGCCAATATGCTTGCAATCATCTACAAACTGTAAAGGGGGCGCGCCGGATGCTGCAAAGTGAAGAACTAAACGAGACCTGTATGCAAATCATCGCGTTTTCCGGGCAGGCGCGGGCAGAGATTATGCAGGCGGCAGCCGCCGCCCGCACCGGTGATTTTACGGGTGCAAGCGACCTGCTGGCACAGGCCGACACCTCGCTTGCCACTGCCCAGCAGGCCCACCTTGCACTGTTGCAGGCCGATGCAAACGGCAGCCTTGGCGCACCCACCCTGCTGGTGCTGCACGCGCAGGACCACCTGAACGCCAGCCTGCTGGCGCACGAGCTGGTGGCCGAACTGGTTTTGCTGCACCGCCGGGTGGATACGCTGGAAAAGGCGGTGGGGGTATGAAGCTTTTACTGCTTTGCAGCGGTGGGCTTTCGACCAGCATGCTGCTAAACCGGCTAACGGCCGAGGCCAAGCGGCAGCTGCTGCCGCTACAGGTCGAAGCGCACGGCCTGCACGAATACCCGGCACTGGCAGCCCGCTTTGACGTTATTTTACTGGGGCCGCAGGTGGCCCACAAGGCGCAAGAGGTTGCCGCGGCAAGTGGCAAGCCCACTGCCGCCATCCCCGCGCTGGACTATGCGGTGGGCAACGCCGCAAACGTGCTGCGCCAGGCGCAAACGCTGCTTGGCGGCACCGCCCATTAAGTGCACTTACCATCACCCAACCCGCCCGGCGGGCCTTTGCCTCAGGGCGCGATGAATAAAAAAAGGGAGGACCATTACTATGTATTCTAAACAAACCACCGTCGTCAATAAGGCAGGCCTGCACGCCCGCCCCGCTTCTGAGTTCGTGATGAAAGCCAAAAGCTTCACCGCAGATGTTACCGTGCGCAACATGGACAAAAACGGCGCTGCCGTTAACGCAAAATCCATCGTTCGTCTGCTGGGCGAAGGCCTTGGCGCCGGCACCAAAATTGAGATCGCCGCGGAGGGTGCCGACGAAAAGGCAGCCGTTGACGCGCTGGTTGCACTGGTCAATTCCGGTTTCGGCGAGTAATACCGCAAACCCCTGCGCCCGCAACTTGCGGGCACAGGCGGGTACAATGGCGGGCGGGGGCCCGCCGGGCAAACACCAATGCGTGGGTTTGACACGTGGGGGATTTTTCTAAAAAAGGGAGGGGTTGCCGTGCAACTCAAAGGAAACGGCGTATCCGGCGGCATTGCGCTGGGCAAGATTTATTTATACAAGGCATTCCAGTGCAATGTAACAGCGGGAACATTCACGCAGGGGGAAGAACAGCATTACCTGCAACAATGGGCAGACGCAAAAACCGCGGCGCAGGCCGAGCTGGAAGAGATCATTCGCTCGATGACTGCCGCGGGCAACGACAAAGCAAAAATTTTTACCGCCCATATTGAAATCTTGCAGGACGAGGAAATCGATGAACTGGTGACCAAAGCCATTCGCGACAAACAATCGATGCCCGACTGGGCAATCGACTGCGCGTTCAACGAGTTCATCGAACTGCTCAGCGGTGCCAACGATCTTCTGATTGCAGAGCGTGTCGCCGACCTGCGGGATGTACGCGCCCGCCTGCTGCGGGTACTGAAGGGCAAAAAAGAAAAGAACCTATCTCATTTATCCGAGCAGGTCATCGTCGTCGCACGTGATCTGCTGCCCAGCGATACCGCCACGCTGGACCGCAGCAAGGTCATTGGCATCGTCACCGAGGTGGGCGGCGCAACGTCGCACAGCGCTATATTGGCGCGCGGGTACCGCATCCCGGCCGTGCTGGGCGTGCCCGGTGCCACCGATTCATTACAAGACGGCGCCTTTATCGTGCTGGATGGCACCAGTGGCCTTGTGCTGACCGAGCCAACCGACGACGACGTTACCCGCTACAAAAAAAAGCAGGCTGATTACCTTGCCCAGCTTGCCGCCGAAGAAGAATTTTTGCATAAGGACGCGGCCCTGCGCTGCGGCCAGCGCATTAAAATCGGCGTCAACCTTGGCAACAAATCGACCCCGGAAAACTTTGTGGGCAGCGACTTTGTGGGCCTGCTGCGCACCGAATTTCTTTACATGGGCAGTGACCATATGCCCACAGAGCAAGAGCAGTACGAAGCGTATAAGCTGGTCGTGGAGCACGCCGAGGGCCGCCCGGTGACCCTGCGCACACTGGACGTGGGCGGCGACAAGACTTTAAGCTACCTGCCCTTGCCCAAAGAGGACAACCCGTTTTTAGGCAAGCGCGCGGTGCGGCTGTGCTTTGAGCTGCCCGACCTGTTTAAAACGCAACTACGCGCCGCGCTGCGCGCGTCGGCCGCCGGCCCGCTGCAAATCATGTTCCCCATGGTGGGCAGCATCGACGATGTGCGCCGCGCCAAAGCCTTTGTTGAAGAGGCAAAGGCCGAGCTGGACGCCCGCGGCGAAGCGTACGACAAAAATATCCGCCTTGGCGTGATGATCGAGATCCCGTCGATCGCCGCGATTGCCGACCTTGTCGCAAAAGAGGTGGACTTTGGCTCCATCGGCACCAACGACCTTTGCCAGTACCTGTGTGCCGTTGACCGCATGAACCCGGACATCAGCGATTATTATCAGACCTTCTCGCCCGCACTCATCCGGGTGATTGGGCAGATCATTGAGCAGTTTGACGCCCACGGCAAAGAAATTTCGATGTGCGGCGAGCTGGCAGGCGATGCGCGGGCCGCAATTCTGCTGGCCGGGCTGGGGCTGCGCAAGTTCAGCATGAGCCCCTCGTCGGTTGCACGCGTAAAGCAGGCGCTATCCCGCTTTACGCTGCAAGAGGCGCAGCAGGCGGCAGCGACCGCCAAAAACCTTGCCACACAGCAAGAAGTTTTCGATTTTCTTGCCAGCTGCGGCAAATAACTAGTTTTCTTCCAAAAAAGAGGCACAGGGGCACGGCTTATTAGCGCAATGCGCGAAAAGCCGTGCCCCTGTGTTTTATTTTGCCGTTCATTCCCGTTTAGTGCCCGTAAAATGCGCAGCTGGTCAAATGGTCGTTTACCATGCCCACCGCCTGCATAAACGCGTAGATGATCGTGCTGCCCACAAACTTAAACCCGCGCTTTTTTAAATCTTTGCTGATCGCATCCGAAAGCGGGGTGCTGGCGGGCACCTCCTCCATGCGCTGCCACGCGTTCACAATGGGTTTGCCGCCAACATACGCCCACAAATAGGCGCTCAGCGAGCCACAGTCGCGGCACAGCTGCCGGTAGGCGCGCGCGTTGTTGATGACGGCCAGCACTTTCAGCCGGTTGCGAATGATGCCGGGGTTTTGCAACAGGCTTTCTACCTTTTGCTCGTCGTACTGTTCAATTTTAACCGGGTCAAACCCGTCAAACGCGGCACAAATGGTCTGCCGCCGGGCCAGTACCGTAGACCAGCTTAGCCCGGCCTGCATGCCCTCCAGCTGCAACATGGCAAACAGGGTGGCATCATCAAACACGGGGCGGCCCCACTCGTTGTCGTGGTACTCCTGTTCCAGCTGGTTTTTCAGTGCCCAGCCGCATCTTGTTTTTTCTTCCAATACCGCACCTTCTTTTATCCGCATTTTTGCCCGTTGGGGCAGCAACGGTTTTTCTTATTACAAACTGTAACATTTTCGTGCCGGTTTGTCAGCAAATTCATAGAATTTTACTGTATTTTGTTTTCGTCACTTGTTTTTTGGGTTTTTTTGACTAGTATTTCATATAGTCAAAGAAGTATCTTTTAAATTCTATGGCCCAAGAACACAAGTATTCCCAGAAAGGATTTTCATCGATGAAAAGTCTGAAAACAAAGCTGCGCCTTACCCTGCTGTTGCTTGTCATGGTCGCGGTGGCCGCAACCTTGGGCATTGGGTTACAGCAAAGCCTTGCGGTGACCCGCAACATTATTGATGTGCAGGTGCAAGACAAGCTGGCCGGCGCCGACAAACTGCTGCAAACCTACCTTAGCGACCGCCTTGGCCCGCTGACCCTTGCAGGGGACGGCGTGTTGCAGGGCGGCGGCAAAGCACTGGACGGCAAAGAGGCACTGATTGACGAATTTGCCAACGACATGAATGTCGCCGCCACCCTGTTTGCAAAAGACGGCAACGACTTTGTGCGGGTGCTGACCAGTATTCAGGACGAAAACGGCCAGCGGGTCGTCGGCACCAAGCTGGACCCCGCCGGGCCCGCGTATGCCGCTGTTTCAAACGGGCAGACCTACCTTGGCGAGGCCTCTATTTTGGGCAGTACATATATGACCGGCTATACCCCCGCCTATGACAGTGCGGGGCAGCTGATCGGTGTCTATTTTGTCGGCATGCCGATGCAGACGGTCAACCAGATTTATGACGGCGGCGTTACCAGCGTCATCCGGCTGGGGGGTGCCCTGCTGGCGGCGGTGCTAATCATTACGCTGATTTTGTCGGCCTTCATCAGCCGCAGTATCACAAAGCCCATTGTGCAGGTCACCGATGCTGCAAAGCAGATTGCACAGGGGCGCTTTGATGTTGCGCTGAACGTGCGCAGCAAAGACGAGGTGGGCCAGCTTGCCACCGCGTTTCAACAGACCATTGACCAACTGGTGAACTATCAGGGCTATATTGACGAAATTTCAGACGCGCTGGCGCATATTGCAAATGGCGATTTGACCTTTGTGCCCCAAAAGGAGTACAGCGGCCAGTTTGCCAAACTGAAAGAACATTTGATCACCCTGCTGGCCCGGCTGAGCGAGCTGCTGGCCCAAATTCACCAAGCAGCCGAGCAGGTGGACGGCGGCGCACAGCAGATTGCCGACGGGGCCACCGCACTATCGGAGGGTACCACCTTGCAAGCGAGCACGGTACAACAGCTGAACGCGTCTTTGGCGCAGGTTGCCACACAGGTGCAGCAAACCGCACAGAACACCCGGCAGGCGCACGACAGCAGTGCGCTGGCACAGCAAGAGCTTGCTGCCAGCACCCGGCAGATGGCGGGCCTCACCGAGGCTATGCAGCAGATCACCGCACAGTCTGCCGAAACCTCTAAAATCATCAGCCTGATCGACAGCATTGCGTTTCAGACGAACATTCTGGCCCTCAACGCCGCGGTGGAGGCTGCCCGTGCCGGGGCGGCGGGTAAGGGCTTTGCCGTGGTGGCAGACGAGGTGCGCAACCTTGCCGCCAAATCAGCCGAGGCTGCCAAAAACACCGATGCGCTGCTGCAACAGATCATCGAATCGATCAACAGCGGTGCGCAGCTGACCCGCGACACCGCCGCGTCGCTGACCGAAAGCGCTGCGGCAACCGGCAAGACCTTGCGCCTGATGGAAGATATTGCGCAGGCCTCTGCCAGCCAGGCGGCCGCCATACAACAGATCAACACCGGCATGGACCAGGTGGCGGGGGTGGTGCAAACGAATGCCGCCACCGCACAACAGGCAGCCGCCTCAAGCGAGGAGCTTTCGGGCCAGTCTGGCATGCTGAAAGAGCTGACGGCAAACTTTCGGTTGCGCGGCGATCGGTAACACCGCCCGCAGCAGGGCCTTTTAACTGCCGCTTTGCGCGCGCGGGCAGCCTTGCGCCCTGCGTACGCGCATCCCAAAACACAAAAAAACGCACCGCCCGGTGGCCACACCAGCCACCGGGCGGCGTTTTTTTGTGCTGCGGCTAATTGTTGCAAAGTAGCACAAACCGCTTTACAATGGGTATTATGAACACAATTTAAAAATGGGGGGCATTTTTTTGGGAAACAAACTGTTTGAAGCGCACGCTTGCCGCAAGAGCGGCACCTCTTTTTCTGCAAAATGGCCCGCCCTGACTGCGCGGCCCGGCCCGCTGTATCAAAAAGAGGGCGATGTTCGCACCGACTTTACAAGGGATTACACGCGCATTTTACATTGTTGTGCCTTCCGCCGGCTCAAGCATAAAACGCAGGTTTTTTTCAACATCAACAACGACCATGTCTGCACCCGCATGGAGCATGTGTTTCATGTGGATTCTGTCAGCAACACCATTGCAGATGCGCTTGGGCTCAACACCGACCTCACAAGGGCGATTGCACTGGGGCATGACCTTGGGCACGCCCCTTTTGGCCATCAGGGGGAGAAAATTTTAAACAAATTATCACAAGAGCATTGTCAAACATCCTTCTGGCACGAAAAAAACGGCCTTCGCGTCGTTGACCATCTGGAGTTATTGGCAGACCTGCAAAATGTTTCACGCAACCTGAACTTAACCTATGCGGTGCGTGACGGTATCATTTCTCACTGCGGCGAGCGTAATATTACAAGCGTCTCTCCCAGAGAAGACCTCATTGACCTTGCCACGATTCAAGAGGCAAACCAGTATTCACCCGCCACTTGGGAGGCCTGTGTTGTAAAAATGGCCGACAAAATTGCGTACATTGGCCGGGACCTTGAGGACGCTGAGCGTTTGGGCTTTTTTTCTGATGAAGAAAAAGAATTTTTGCAAAACATGGCAAGGGCAACCGGCCAAGGCGCCATCAACACGACGGCCATCATGCACAACTTGATTATCGACATCTGTGCCAGCAGCACCCCCAAAAACGGAATCTGCCTGAGCGCAGAAGCTCGTGAGCAGCTGCAAGAAGTTTCGGCCTTCAGCACGCGCACAATTTATAATCACCCGCGCCTTGACCCTTTTAAAAAGTATGCCGCCCTTGTGCTCAACCAGATTTTTTCGTTTTTGTTCGAACAGTATTACAAAGAGGATACCCTGCCACGTCTTCTTAAGGTAAATCAAGGCAATTCAAAGCTGGCGGCCTCTTTCGTAAAATGGATTTCTTGTTACTGCGACCCGGATTTTATAAAAAGCTCCATCGGGGAGCCTCATTTACGTGCACCTGAACACCTTGCAAATGAAAAAATTTATGGCTGCCTTGGCAGCCAAGCGCTTTATGCACAGGCCATTCTGGGTTATATCTCCGGCATGACCGACCGTTATGCAATCGAAGCCTTTGACGAGCTGATTACCCTGTGAAAAGCAATAAAAACAACCGGTGCTTTGTGGGGCTTTGCCCACGGCACCGGCTGTTTTATTCTCCCCCAAGGCGCGGGGGCTGTCTATTTAATCTTCAAAATAATCCTTGCAGATCACAATCTCATCGTCCCCGGTAATGTCCCCCACCTTGTAACCGGCAAGGCTACCGGCCTGTTCGTCCTCAACGCTGTGGGCGTAAATCTCACGGGAGGTACGGTTGGCCCAATACACCCGGTCACCCAGCTGAATGCGCTTGCCGTTTAAAAATTCGCGAAGATGGATATTTAAGTTTCTCACTGTTGCCGCCTCCTTTCGCTGATCCCCTACGCCACGATTATAATCCAAAAGGCGGCCAAATTCAACCGCCCGTTGCACCGGCCGGTGCAACGGCTTGCGGTTGGCGGCTTTTTTGCTGATGCTGCCAAGCGTTTGCGTTTGCACACACGGGTACTATGCCCTACTAGCAACCCTGTGGCCGCCGCTTTGCATCATCAATTTTATTCAGATTCCATATCCTTCGAATTCGCCGTTTGAAGAATCGCGCCGGTATCTGCATTTACAAAATCAACTTGAATATTAAAAGAGCCGTCATCCACTGTGCCGTTGAAGATGGCATACATTCCGCCATAGATGTAAAGCGGCGTTGCTACAAGTAAGTCGGTCATCGACGCTTCCGTAGAGGTGGTGGTCACGGTAAAGTGCGTAAAATCCGCATTTGCCTCGGCTGAAATAAGATTGGGCATATCTTCGGATGGAAACATTTCTTTTAAGCTTTGGTTGATCGAATCTGCCGTTTGTTTCAGAAACTCTTTATGCTGGCTTTCATTCATCACATAGGTGGCACTGCCATCTTGGTTCAGGGTAATAGACTGCATCCCTTTCATGGCTGCCAACTGGTCCAAATCCTCTTGCGTTTGCTTGCCTACAAATTGGGCCGGCAGCGTAATTTTTATGTTTTCTGCATTTTTCTCCACCTTAATATCACCCAAGGCTTCCAAGGTATCCCGCGCTTCTTGCAAGTCGCTGTCACTATTGGCGGCCGAAGCACCCGCACTGCTGCTTACTGTACTAGAGACCGGGGCACTGCTTGCGACACTGGACGATACGGCGCTATTGCAGCCGACAACCGAAACTGCCAACACCAAAACCAAACCGATACTAATTACTTTTTTCACGCTGCACACTCCTTTTGATTTGCGGGCCGTCTGTGGGCCTTGTTTTTAAACCCCAGTATTTGACAGGATACCATAAATCAGTATCTTTTACAATTGTGCTGGCGTAAAATGCCGCCCCACCTTGACAAGCATCTAAAGCCGTGGCCCACTGCTGCTAAAAGCGCGCCTGCTTTTACTTCTTTTGGGAGGAGCTTTATAAAATATGATGCCCTAAAAAAACTGCTTTCGCCACCCTGCACTAACCCATTTTTAATCTTGGAAGATGCTACCCCGCTAGGCTAAAAACTCTTTTTTCAGCGCTTTAAAGCTGGTGAAAAAGAACTTGCGGTGATGGATAAAAACGACGATATAAAACACAGCAACCGAAATCAGCAAAACTGCTGCGATCAGCACGGGCACAATCGTCAAGCCAAGGCCAAGGGTTGCCCCCATCATCACGGCAGAACCAAACGCAGAACCGGCAGACGCAGCAACCCCATTTGCAGAGTTTTGCAACAAAGCGGACACTGACAACACCGCAACGACATTATAAATTTGCGCCGCAATAAAAGCGCCCAAAAACAACAGGTTTGCCCAAAAGCCAAGCGCGTCATAATCTCGCAGAGTGGCAAACGCAGTTGTCGACAAAAACAACAGTACCATGTTGAAAACAAACCCTGCGGAAACCCCCGCCCAGCCAACAATAGAAGTAATAATGCCCCAAAGCTGTAACACCCCAACAATGGGCAAAAGCACATTCGCGTATGGTATCAACCCGGATATTTTTTTACCGTAATATTCCTGCTTTTTGTCTCTGAATTCAGATGATACGCTCATAACTATGCCCCCATACAATAATTAATATGCTTCAACAAGCTTTAGCCGCACCTTTACCCCACTGAGCATCAGGGTAGTGCCGTCAGGCAGTTTGATGTTGGAATATTTTTGTTCGGCGATGCCAAGCGTATCCTCTGCTTTTGTACCCATGATTGCATTGATACCGCCGTCAAGAGAAGAATTATCTGAAATGACATTACCCAAACCGGAAACTGCCTCAATATCATAGGTGCCTGCGGCAAAGTCAGCCCCGGCAACATAATTGCCGTTATCCAAAGTTACTGTTTTTTTGGCAGAAGCCGTTTTTTGATAGGCAGCCAGCTGGTCACTTAAATTCTGGTTGTCGGTCTGCAAAGCGGAAATTTGCACCGTCATATCATCGACCTGCGCGGACAGCGTGAAAGACTGGTAAAGCAATGCAACGCATGAAACAATTAACACTGCGCATGCAATAAAAAGGGTGACCGTAGTCTGGTTCATTTTTTGCTTTTGTGGTAAAACAAGTGCTTCGCCTAAGTTTTGGTAAATTGCTGCAAGCGTTGGCTGATAGTCGCTTTTATAAAAAGGTACCTTTTTCTTTTTATATTCATCTAAAGCTTTGCAAATGCGGGTACTCTCTTCTAAAATTGCGGTTTTGTCCGCGCCGGGCAAGGCGCTTTGCTCTAGCAGCTCGTCTAAACGTTTTTTGTTTGAAAGGATATCATCCCGGATGCGATTATAGCAATCCTCACAATAGCCGCTTTTGTACAGCTCTGTTGAATTTTTGCACCAAACACACTTTGCCAAAATTCATGCCCCCCATATCCACATTATTAAGCTTTATTCCCTTGCACTCTACCCCGTAGTACAGGGGTTTTTTATATCCTGCTCCGGCAATTCAAAATAATCTGCAAGTTCTGAAGGCTCGGTATAGCCAATTTGCATAGCAAGCATCAATTCACTTGGCGGCAAAGTTTTTTCAAATAAATCGACATTTACCCGTTATTCATTTTGCTCCTGCCGCTCCCGCATAACACAAACCATGCTGCGGTCTCTTTATCTCGGCTATTCAGTTTTTTGCAATCCCTATAAAACGCCGCATCAACTTCATCGGCGAGGCCGTACTCCATTTGCAAGTCAGAGATTTTAACGCCTAAAAAATCAGCAATCTTTTGCACCTTATCGGGGCGTGGTCGAAGATGAGAATTTCACATATTCGGCAAGCGCAAGCTGTGCTTTGCTTTTGGCGTTTAGATATTTTACAAGGTTTGTTGCAAATATGTTGCGCGCATCAATACCAGTTTCTTACATTTAATTGTATGCCAAAAGCAGGACAAATTCAATTCTGCGAAACATTTTTTATTAACTTTAAAAAGTTGCTTTAAACGAGTTGCAATTTAGCCAACAAATTAAAGAAAAGACAAACCCAACATACAAATAAAGCCTCCTCCGGCTTGGGAGCTTCCTTTTGCCGGCGGTGGTTTTTTATTTTATAGGTTATTTATCTTTGCCTGTATTGTACTTTGCATTGTATTTTTAAAAGGAACCAGCACAAACTGCGCCGGTTCGTATACATCGGCACAAGAAAAGCCGCACGGCAAAAGCCAACTAAATGGCTTGCCGTGCGGCTTTGTCGCTGGTGGGCCTTCAGGGATTCGAACCCGGGACCGACCGGTTATGAGAAGTACGTTTATTCCTCGTAAAACCTTCTGTATGGCTATTTTATATGACTTGTTGACTTGTCTTTGACTTGTCCAGAAACGAATCTAGTTTATCCATACTGTTATTCTTATAGCGTTTATCTAGGTGAGTGTAAATCGAAAGCGTTGTTTTAATATCAGTATGCCCAAGCTGATCACGCGCGGTCAGAACATCAACACCTGCCATATACAGCATGGAGGCATATGTGTGCCGCAACTGATGCGCGGTAAATGGCTTAATGCGCATTTTTAGCCCCTCAGGATTATACTTGTTGGCAGCCCCGGCGTAGCCGTATTTTATATTAAGCTCAATCATATAACTATCCCACATTCGTCTCCATGCCGTATCCGTCATGCGGGTACCACGCGCTGAGTGAACAACATATAAAACATTATGCGGCTGAGACAGAAGGAACTGACATAAAACAGCAGGCATTCTTACCATTCTAACACCTGCCGCGGTTTTTGTGCCTTTTTCTTTTCCGACTTTCATTTCCAATGCCTTATTTACTGTTATCAACTTCTTATTAAAATCAATATCAGCCCAGGACAGCGCACAAACTTCACCGCGGCGCAGCCCGGCATACAGCATTAGCATTGCCGCAATTTGCGCCCGGTGAGGCGTTTCTTCTATCCATTTGCGTTGATAGTCTGGTAGCGCCTCGCGTTCTTTTTGTGGCTGGCCCGCTGGCAGTATGGTTTTTGTCGCTGGATTGTACTGCACTATTTCTGGAATTGCCATATCAAATACAGCCCGAACCGCTCGACGAGCTTCCATTAAAGTTTTGTGCCCAAGAGGCTTGTTGCCGCCGTGATATTCGGCAAGACTGTTTAAAATGCCCTGCAAGTCCTGACTTTTAATCTTAGAAGCGGGAACATTAAAAAGACCGGAAAAATAACCAGTATAGAGACATAGACTTGCTTCCCAGCTTGCACTTATCCCCTGCGCTTTTTTAGTCCTGATATACTGTGTACACAAAGCCCCAAAGGTTACACCAACCTGTGAGGCATCTAACCCGCGGCCCAGCGCAATCAGAAAGTCTCTTACTTTGACTTCGACTTCTTTCGGCGTTGTGCCATAAAAAAACTTATACTGCTTTTTGCCATCTTCGGTGCCAACATAAACTTGTTTGCAGTAACGTCCATCGGCGCGTTTTTTTAATCTTGACATTATCAGACCTCTTTATTTTGTAAATAAGCGGTTTCGCTTATTTAAGCTTTTAGATACTAAGAAAAACAATGAATTATGCCGAATACGATAGAAATATTAAATTTTCGTTGCTTTTTGTTCACATTAATGTTATATAATAATATATGCCATCATATAGCGGTATTTAAAGTAGGCTTTTAAAAGACAGAATAAAAAAGGGGGAGAATTTATGGCAACAAAAACCATTATGAATGATGTTGTGATAAAGTCAAAACCTTTGGCGCACGGATTTGTTTCCGCATTAGAAAACGCAAAAGGAAAAACAAGCAAAGAAATTGAGCTTGATCGAAAAGTATATGAAATAAAAGGGCAAGCCTTGCGGGAGATGTTCAAAAAATAAATGGATGGGTATAATATAATTACATTGCAAAATATGATGAGTGAACTTGGAGAGGAGCAGACACAGTCTATTCTCTCCAATTTTTCTTGTCCGTGTAATGGAGACGTTCAAAATTTTTTAAGGCAAACCGCCTGTGTGTTTAATAAACAAGGAATATCGAAAACACATTTGGTTTTTGTTCCATATAAAGGAGATCCAACTTTAGTTGGATATTTTGCACTTGCTTTAAAGACCATACGTGTTCCATCGTATGCTGTAAGGAGCAAGAGTCTAAGAAAAAGGCTCGGCAAATTTTCAATGGAACGAAATTTAACGTCTACGCATCCGAATGACTACACCATCCCCGCCCCACTTATTGCGCAACTTAGCAAGAACTATACAAATAATTATAATGAGCTCATATCTGGAGACGCACTTATAGGACTTGCTTTTAGGGAAATAAAGAAGATACAAGTACTTGCAGGTAGTAAGTTTGTATATCTTGAATGCGAGGATAAACAAAGTTTAATAGACTTCTATAGTAAACATGGATTTGTCAATTTTGGAAAAAGACAATTAGACAGATGTGAAAAAGAAACCCAAAGTGGAGAGTACTTACTACAAATGCTAAAATATATGAGCGATTAGAAGATTAATTGCCATTTCACTTTTAAGAGTGAAATGGCTTTTTTTATTTAACCACGCCGAAAATTCTCTTACTACCAAATAAAGCATAAAGGAAATAGAAAAATCTATCAATATGCAACATAAACAACCATTGGTGGTTATTTTGTGTGAAATTAGTATTGAAAAACAACCAAAAGTGGTATATTATCAATATAAGGAATTTCAGCAAGTGCGGTGAAAGGCGAAAACAAACATGGACAATGAAATGATATTATTGTATTTACAACTCGCTACAACAGAGCGGGTGAAATTTATTTCGTATCTTCGTGACTTTTCCCAGCAAGAAAACGTAAATAATCTTTTGCAGCCGCCTGCTGCTCCGGAGACAACGTAGAAAAAATTTTATTTAGCTCACTAAGCTCATCGACACTTATGTCGGTGGGCTTTTTTATTTCTTTGTTGTTTTGTGCAACCATTACTACGTTTCCAATAAGGTAGTCAACTGATACGTCAAAAAATTTTGCAAGCATTATAAGTGTTTCAGAATTTGGCTCGCGAGTCCCTTTTTCATAATTAACATATGTAGTGTACGGCATGTTTAGCTTCTTTGCCATTTCTCTCATTGAAAGATTTTCTTTTTTTCGAAGTTCTTCAAGACGATTCATATAATCACTCCATTAATTTTATTATATTACACGAAACGGGTAATTTGTCAACAACTGTTTTCGCAAAATGAGTAAAATACGCCTAATTTTAATACTCATTTCGGGTAATTACAATAGTCGAAGATACCCAAAATGAGTATTAAAATTAGAATATACCCGATTTGAGTAACAAAGGAGTGATAGTTTAATGCTGCTGTATCCAAATATCAATGCCGAGAGAAGCAGGAAAGGATGGTCAATCGAACAACTTGCAAATGAAATGGGCGTTACCAGAAAAACAGTTTATAACTGGATGGCAAAAGGTAAAATTCCTCAAAAGAATTTGGAACGGCTTTCTTGTTTGTTTGGTTGTTCTATCGATTATTTGCTCGCACAACAAGGCACACTCAGTCTTACCGAAAAATCTGAGCACTAAAAAGCAAACCCTTGAAACAGAGATTTTGACTCTGTCAAGGGCCCCCTATCTTTACAGTTAGTCTTTATCCAATTTGGGTTCCGCACTATCTTCGATGTCTAGAACCTTTTTGTAAATGGCCTCAAAGAAATCGCCCATTGCTTCGCCGTTTTTGCCATCTACCGCGAGCGTGGTATTTGATGCCTTTGCAACACAAATCTTAGTTGCAATATTCAATGCCTCTAACTGATTGCCTCTCATTATTAATCGCCTCCTTTCAGCCCACATATTACCATTTTTCGAAAGGAAGCGCAAGAATTAAAAAGGAAGGAGTTAACATGCGCAGAGCAAAATGTTACGCAGATTGGCGGGAAGTTCCGTTGATCATGCAGCCCGACGACGTGGCAAAGCTGCTGGGCGTCTGCACAAAGACCGTACTCGACCAGCTTCGCGCCGGTACCATGCCCGGCATAAAAATTGGCCCACAATGGCGCATCAGCAAAGAAGCCCTGATGGAGCACTTAGGCTGCCAGCTAAAGGAGGTTGAAAATTGACCAAACAAGAAAAATACCACAATTGGTTGTTGCTCAGCGTTCTTACTGCCATTGTGCTGCTGTCGTGGGTGGTCGGCATCATGTTTATCGACGCGGCACAAAACGATGCACAGGGCAAGCTTGCCGCAGCGCAAGCGCAGGTAGAGGACCTGCGGGTGCAGCTGAAACACTCAGGCGACACTATCCAGTTGCTCGATACCGAGTTGAACAACAAAGAGTTTTTACCGGCTGGCATGGTGGCAGAGTACGCCGGTGAATTTGACTGCACTGCTTACGACGCCAACTGCGAGATCTGCCAAACAACAAACATCACCGCAACAGGTACGCTGCCGGTGCCCGGCGTAACCGCTGCGGCGGACTGGGACGTGCTGCCGCCCGGCACAATAATCTACATCGAGGATGTAGGCATCCGGGTAATTGAGGACCGCGGCGGTCTGGTCCAGGGCAACAAACTTGATGTGCTGGTGGAAGATCACGCGACCGCCGCGAGCTGGCCCGGATGGGGCAGCCATAAAGTTTGGATTTTAAAGGAGGAACAATAATGAAATTTACAGGGATGTCAAGAAAAGTCGACGACATGGGCCGCGTCGTGTTGCCCATCGAGCTGCGGCGCAACATGAACATTGCAGAGGGCACGGAACTTGAAATCAGCGTCGACACCGGCAGCATTGTGCTGTCGCCTGTGGCAAGGCAGCTGACCGAGTCCGAACTAATTAACCGAATTGGGAAGCCGGTATTTGTCACTTCGGACGCCAAAAATTGCGAAGAATGGATAATCATTGCGGAGGTGTGCGGGCATCATGTGGTATCGACGGAAGGGATAGCCTACGACTCAACCGGGCTTCGTTTTTACGACCACGAGGTTTAGCCATGAAAAACATAAAGACCGTGGCGGCGCTCGGATTTATTTTACTGCTTGCCACGCAGCCGGGTGACTGGGCGCTGTGGGCCGTGGCCGTTGGAACCTGCATGGCCCTCTATCACGTTGCTGACAGCAAAGAAAATGGCGCCCAGCAGTGCGACAACACTACTGAACGCCGGGCGGTCAAGTTTGATACATCTGACTGCCCCCATTATATCACACAGGAGGGCAAAAATGAAAGTACTTCACATCGCGTCGTCCCCGGCAGCAAAAAGGGCTAAGGAGGCGCAGCCATGAAAGGCTACCCCGTCAGCAGCGGTTACATGGGCTATGTGCTCGGCAAGGGCTATCAGCTTTTTGAAACCGAAGATGCCTACTACGATTGGTATCTCGAGACATACCCCGACATATACACCTACAAGGAGGCAGCGACAGCATGAATAACATCAAACCCATCGTGTTGAAAGCACAGACATCAGAAAGTGTAGGCGTCGTTCGGCTTTCACCAAAAGCTGAAAAAGTAGTTCGCCGATTGCACAGTCTCTCCGGTTTGCCTATAAAGCGGATTGTCAGTGAAATCATCATCCAGTCCGAGAACCTGATCGACATTGATCTAACGGAAATCGGGGACGATGACCAATGAAACAACGGCTTTAAACCCTTGAACCTAATATCCAAATTCTGTACTACGAAACATATTAAGGAGGTCATTATTAATGTCAGAAATCACTGTAAAAGTAGAAGCCCCCGAGCTGGCAACGGCCCTTATGGCCCTCGCCGCAGCAATGCAAGGTGCGGTGCCCGCCCAGACGAGCGCAGAAGCGCTGCAGCCCCCGGTAAACCCTACCCTGCCCGCCCTGGTATATGCGACGCCGACTGCTGCGCATGTCCCGGCTGTTGCACCTGCCCCTGTGGCCCCAACACAGGCCTATACAGCCGCCTCACCTGTGACACCTGCGGCTAACCCGGCACCCGTTGCGCCACCTACTGCGCCACCCGTGGTTCCCACAGCTGCCGCCCCCACTTACAACCGCGACCAGATCATGACGGCCGGGGCTGCCTTGATTGACGCAGGCAAGATCAATGAGCTTATGGGGTTGCTTAACGCCTTTGGGGTACAGGCTGTAACGCAGCTCAAGCCGGAGCAACTGGGCACCTTCGCCACTGAGCTGCGCAAGCTGGGGGCACAGATATGAGCCACGCCCTGCTGTCACCATCTGCTGCCAGCAGATGGCTAAAATGTACCCCCGCACCTCGACTGGAGGCTGATTTGCCTGACAGTACAAGTGACTACGCAGCAGAGGGTACGCTGGCACACAGCGTCTGTGAATTGCTGGCCCGCAAGAAGTTTACCATCGTCAAGCCGTCAGTGCACAACGCGGCGCTGAAAAAGCTTAAAAACCACGAATTGTATGACGACGAAATGCTGGCTACAGCCAACACCTATGTGGACCACCTAACAGAGCGGGCGATGGAATTCCAGCACAAGCCCTATGCCGCGTTTGAGGTCAAGGTGGACATCACCGACTACGCGCCGGAGGCATTCGGCACCTGCGACTGCGTAATGATCGGCGGCGATGAGCTGATTATCACAGACTACAAGCACGGCAAAGGGGTTCCGGTATCTGCCGAGGGCAACCCACAAATGATGCTTTATGCCTTGGGCGCTCTTAAGTTGTACCGGCCTATTTACGGTGAAGCGATCAAGCGCGTTACCTGCTACGTAGACCAGCCCCGGTTAAATAGCTACAGCGGTTACAGCATAACCGTGGACGATTTGCTGGCATGGGGTGAATCCACCGTGAAACCCAAAGCGGCCCTCGCATTTGCTGGTCTGGGAAACTTCGCCCCTGGCGATCATTGTCGGTTCTGCCGCGCCAAAGCGCAATGCCGGGCTCGCGCAGATGCGCATACCGCACTGGAGGACTTCAAGGACTGCATCCCGGCTGGCTCTGCCAAGGAGGGTGACCTTGTCCCGCAAGAGTTTGCCCACATCGGGCCGCACGGGGCCGAGGTTCATCCGCTTCTGTCTGACGCCGAAATTGGCGATCTCTTGATGCGTGGCAGATCGCTGGTGGACTGGTACAACAGCCTTGAAGAATATGCTCTGTCCACGTTGCTGAACGGCGGCACGATTCCCGGCTACAGGGTTGTGGAGGGCACAAGCAAAACCACCTTCGCCCCGGACTTTGACACTGCCGCTGCTGTTCTGATTGCTGCCGGGTACAAAAAGGCGACCCTTTACCGCGACTCCCCCGAAACTCTTACCAATCTTGACAAGCTGGTGGGTGGCAGGCAGAGGCTCAAGGAGCTGCTGGGGGATCACCTATATAAGCCGCCCGGAAAACCCACGTTGGCACAGGAAACCGACAAGCGCCCAACGTACAGTAGCGCTGCCGCTGACTTTGGAGGGGAGGTGTCTTAGTTGTACGAGCAGCCCATCACCATTCGGTACGGCACATTCGTTTGCACCCTATATGACATCAGCAATTTGATGGAGCTGCCGTTGGCGAACGTTCGCAAATTGTGGAAAGCCATGCTTTCCGCTGATTATCAAAACCGCGATATCATTCAACAAATCCGCGACTGGCTGCCCGCCAATGTTGAAAACCTTGAAAAGCGTGCACAGTATCTGCAGGGCACACTCCAACACGCCGAACAAGAAACAGAACGCCTGCGCCGAGAGGTTGCAGTTTTTGGCAGTGCCGCCACCAAAAAGCAAAAGGCAGCACATAGCGCCGCACGTCGCAAGCAGAGAATTATCGAAAAGGCGGTAACCACCGCCAAAGCAGACTGCACAAAAGCGCAGAAGCTTCAAGCCATTTTTAACGAACTATTTAAAAATTAGGAGGTTTTTCTATGTACCAGAATATTGCAACCAAAGTATTAACAGGCGAGGTTCGCTTGTCCTACGCCAACCTGACCACCGCGCGGGCCAATAAGCCCGGGGACAAAGAAAAGTATAGCGTTACCCTACTGATCCCCAAAACCGACACCACCACCAAAGCCAATTTTGACAGCTCGATGGAGGCCGCAGCACAGGAGGCGCAGGGCAAGCTCTGGAACGGTATTCGCCCGCCTGTTCTTCCGGTGCCTATCCATGACGGTGATGGCGTCCGTGAGAATGGCACCCCCTTTGGCCCGGAATGCAAGGGCCACTGGGTTATTACCGCCAGCACATACAACAAGCCGCAGGTCGTTCATCAAAGTGACGTCAATACCGAGCTGGCCCCCCAGGACATCTATAGCGGCATGTATGCCCGCGTCACTGTCAATTTCTTTGGCTACCTCAACAACGGCAAAAAAGGCATTGGCTGCGGGTTGGGCAATGTAATGAAAACAAGGGACGGCGAACCGCTCGCCGGTGGTGCGTCCGCTTCTTCCGACTTTGCCGATGTGGGCAGCACCGTGGGCGCTCCTGCTCCCCAGTACCCTCAGTATCCGCAACAGCCCCAGTATGCTCCCCCTGCGCAGGCATACCCCCAGCAGCCCACATATAGCGGGTGGCCTGCCAGCGCTTCTCCTATTAACCCCTTGACTGGGCTACCCTACTAAGCCTTGGACACGCTTCTGGGCGGTTGAGCGTATCAGCCGCACCCCGTTAATTTTTTTTGTGAAGGAGGCACAGCCATGCAACATCATTTGAGCGTTGATCTTGAAACCTTTTCAAGCGTTCCGATTGCCAAAGCCGGGGCGCAGAAGTACATACAAAGCCCTGATTTTGAAATATTGCTGTTCGCATATTCGCTGGACGGCGGCCCCGTTGAGATCGTGGATTTGGCGCGGGGAGAACCTGTCCCGTGGTGGTTGGCTGCCGCGATCACTGATCCGGTCTATATCAAACACGCCTATAACGCCGCTTTTGAAATCGGATGCTTGTCGAAGTTTCTTAACCGCCCGCTGCCTCTTGACCAGTGGCGCTGCACTATGCTCCACGGGCTATACTGCGGATACACCGCAGGGCTGGAAGCCACAGGGCGGGCGCTGGGGCTTCCGGATGACAAACAAAAGCTTTCTACCGGCAAATTCCTGATCCGTTATTTCTGCATACCGTGCAACCCCACAAAGACCAATGGCGGCCGCATCCGCAATTTGCCGCACCACGACACCGCCCGCTGGCAGCTGTTCCGGGAGTATTGCATGGGGGACGTTACCACCGAAGCAGAAATACTGCGCCGCCTGTCTAATTTCCCCGTGCCTGATGCTGTGCAAAAGCAGTGGCAGACTGACCTCATCATAAACATGCGCGGCGTTGCTGTTGATATGGAGCTGGTACACGGCGCCCTCTACATAGGGGAAACCACCCGCCAGCAGCTTGTGGATGAAGCAGTTCATATTTCTGGGCTGGATAACCCCAACAGCCTAAAGCAACTTACAAAATGGCTGGAGGAGGAACTGGACGAAGAGCTGACCGACCTCCGCAAAGATACGGTAAACCGGCTGTTGGATGGCAAGTTGAGCAGCGACGCCGGCCGGCGCATGCTGGAGATCCGGCAGGAGCTGGGCAAGACCAGCACCAAAAAATACAATGCCATCAATGCAGCGGTGTGCGCCGATGGACGTTGCCGGGGACTTCTCCAGTTTTACGGTGCCAACCGCACCGGGCGCTGGGCTGGGCGGCTCGTACAGGTACAGAACCTGCCCCGAACATATACAGAGCCTCTGCCCCTTGCGCGCAGTCTGATTAAGCGCAAAGAAACCACAAAGCTGCGCGTGCTGTACGGTTCTGTGCCGGACACCCTCTCCCAGCTGATCCGCACCAGCTTTATTGCCTCTCCCGGTCACGTTCTGCTGGATGCTGACTTTTCCAGCATTGAGGCCCGCGTCATATCGTGGCTGGCAGGCGAACACTGGCGGCTTGAGGTGTTCCGCACCCACGGCAAAATATATGAGGCCTCTGCTTCTCAAATGTTCGGGGTACCGTTGGAACTGATCAAAAAGGGAAACCCTGAATACGCGCTCCGGCAGCGCGGCAAGGTTGCAGAGCTTGCACTGGGGTATCAGGGCAGCACGGGTGCGCTGATCAAAATGGGCGCTCTGGACATGGGGCTGTCTGAGGAGGAACTGCCGGAAATCGTACAGCGCTGGCGAGACGCAAACAAGCGCATTCGCGATTTGTGGTATGCCGTGGAAGCCGCCGCTGTGCAGGTATTGCAGACCGGCGCCACTGCTGGGGTGTTTAGCATTCTGCTGGCGCGGGAGGTTGACCCTGGCAGCGGGTTGGACTTCCTTACCATACGGCTGCCCAGCGGGCGCAAGCTGTATTATGCACACCCCTGTCTGGGGGTGAACCAGTGGGGCAACCCGTCTATTTTATACAAAGGCATGGATCAAACCACAAAGAAGTGGAAGCAAATTGAAACTTACGGCGGCAAGCTGGTAGAGAACATCGTGCAAGCCATAGCACGGGATTGTTTGGCTGAAGCCATAGAACGGCTGGAGGCGCTAGGCTACCCGGTGGTGTTCCATGTCCACGACGAGGTTGTAATTGATTGTACCCCCGAACGCGCTGACCTTGACCGCGTGGTGGCTATTATGTCCCAACCCATCCCCTGGGCGCCTGACTTACCGCTGGGCGCTGACGGTTGGGTCGGGGGGTTCTATAAAAAAGACTAGAGGAGGAGCGACTTTGAAAGTTTTAGTGGCGTGCGAAGAAAGCCAGGTGGTTACAATCGAACTGCGCAATCTTGGGCACGAGGCATACAGTTGTGACGTCATACCGTGCAGTGGCGGTCATCCAGAGTGGCATTTACAGCAAGACGTCTTACCTTTACTCAATGCAAGTTGGGACATGATTTTAGCATTCCCCCCGTGCACCTACCTTACTGCAGCCGGAGCAGTCCGTCTGTACGCTAAGGACGGCATAAGGGATGATGCGCGATACAAAAAGGGGTTACAAGCCGCAGCATTTTTTAGTGCCATATTCAATGCGGATTGCGATAAAATAGCGGTCGAAAATCCGGTAATGCTCAAATGTTTTGGGCTACCAAGATATAACCAAATAATCGAGCCGTACATGTTTGGGGATCCGTGGCGTAAGCGCACGTGCCTTTGGCTTAAGGGGCTCCCTAATTTGCAGCCCACAGACATGGTTGCCCCGCGCGGGCTCTGGGTAGGTAGCACCTGCGCCACCAGAGATCCCTCTATCTATGCAAAATACACGTTGCACTCAAACCGCGATCCAAAACGTCGCGCAAAAACGTTCCAGGGCATCGCAAGGGCTATGGCAGAGCAATGGGCCGGGATCAACACTTCTGCGCCAGCTGGAACTGCTGGGGCAATGAGGTACCAATTTTAACAGGAGGATGGCCTGATGAACAATTGTGAAGTGTGCCAAAATAAGCGCGACAATCCGTACTGGCATCCATATTTATTCCGTTGTGCAGTACGTGTTTTTGGGCAGGCACTTCGTCCCGCAAATAACAAAGGGGCTTGTGTTTACTTCAAAGCAAAAAGCAAAGGAGGGGTTGCACATGATCAACGACCGTAAAATATTGATTTCTGTGGGCAGTCACCGGCGCAGCGTCCACTGGCAACCACAGACCCTCCTGCTTTCCGAGCTGTATGAAAAGATGCGTATTCCTGCGCGCAGCACAGAAACCATGCAGGAGTATCTGAACCTCAAGAAAGCCGATCAGGACGACCTCAAGGACGTGGGCGGCTATGTTGCCGGAGGCCTGCTCGGAATGCGTCGGAAGTCCAATGCGGTGACCGGCAGGGACGTGCTAACCCTCGACCTTGACAACATACCTCCGGGAGGCACTGAGGACGTTCTGCGGCGCGTGGAGGGGCTGGGGTGCGGTTACTGCGTGTATAGTACCCGCAAACATTCCCCCGCCGCTCCCCGGCTGCGCGTCCTCCTCCCCCTTGACCGCACCGCGACCTCGGACGAATACGAGCCGCTGGCCCGGAAAATGGCCGAAATCATCGGTATGGATTTTGCCGACCCCACCACCTTTGATGTACAACGCCTTATGTATTGGCCAAGCTGCTGCGCTGATGGTGAGTACATATTCACCTACACAGACAAGCCCCTGCTATCTGCCGACGGTCTGCTGGCGCAGTATACGGACTGGCGGGACATTACGGCCTGGCCGCGTCACGCGGGCGAAACAAGCGTTGTTAAGTTGGGCATGAAGCAGGGCGACCCTCTTGCCAAAAACGGCGTGGTGGGAGCGTTTTGCCGCGCATATGACATTCAAGGAGCTATGACTGCTTTTCTGCCGGGGATTTACGAGCCGGTGGACAATATGCCCGGCAGGTACACCTATCTAGGCGGCAGCACAACAGGCGGCGCTGTTCTGTATGACGAGGGCAAGTTTCTCTATTCCCACCACGCCACCGACCCGTGCAGCGGACGGCTGGTCAACTCCTTTGACCTTGTGCGCCTGCACAAATTTGAGGGGCTGGACGATGAAGCAACGCCGGGTGCACCGGGCAACCGGCTCCCCTCCTACAACGCCATGTGCGAGTTGGCCGTGGCCGATCCTGCTGTATCCGCACTTATGGCGCAGGAACGCATGGAGGCTGCCGCTCGTGACTTTGCCGGGGCCACTGATGACAGCCCGATCCCTGCGGATGCGGGAGATTGGGTAAAGCAGCTGACCATCAATAAGCAGACTGGGCAGATCAAGGGCACCATCGACAATGTGTGGTTGATTCTCGAAAACGACCCCAACCTCAGGGGCAAGTTTGCACTCAACGAATTTGCCGGGCGTGGTGAAGTCATGGGCGCGCTGCCTTGGGAAAAGTCTGACCGCCGGCGCCTGTGGGATGACAATGACAACCAAGGGCTTTATTGGTACCTGGAGAAGTATTACCAGCTCACGGGCAACGGAAGAATAGACGGTGCCCTGTCCCTACACTCCGTCAAACACAGATTCAATGACGTGCGGGACTACTTGTGCGGGCTAACATGGGACGGCGTTCCCCGGCTGGATACTCTTTTTATCGAATATCTGGGCGCGGTTGATGACGCGTACACCCGCACCGTAACGCGCAAAGCCTTTACCGCCGCCGTGGCGCGCGCAATGTCCCCGGGTTGTAAATATGACACTATGGTGATCTTGTCGGGGCCTCAGGGCATCGGCAAGTCCACCCTGCTGGACAAAATGAGCCGGGGCTGGTTCAATGATTCGATTCGCAGCTTTGAGGGCAAAGAAGCCTCCGAACTGTTACAGGGCGTGTGGCTTGTGGAAGTAGGCGAGCTGGACGCGTTCAGACGCACGGACGTTGCCCGCATCAAGCAGTTTCTCAGCCTGCGGGCTGATCGTTTCCGGGCCGCTTATGGCCGCCATGTCAAGGAGCTGCCCCGCTGCTGTGTCTTTTTTGGTACCACCAATAGTGCCGAGTTTCTGCAAGACCGCACCGGTAACCGGCGTTTCTGGCCGGTGGATGTCGGCGTGACCATGCACAGTAAAACGGTTTGGGTCGACCTTGACAGCGAAGTGGATCAGTTGTGGGCCGAGGCCGTCATGCGGTGGCGCGCTGGAGAAGCCTTGTACTTAGGCGGTGAACTCGAAATCACCGCAAGGGCTGTGCAAGAGAACCATCGGGAATCCAGCTCCCGTGAGGGCGTCGTGCTGGACTTTATAGAGCGACTGGTGCCGCAGGACTGGAACAGCTGGACACTAGACAAACGCAAAATGTTCTGGGGCGGCAGCTTTGTGGAAACCAGCAGCCTGACCTTGTTGCCGCGTGATCGCGTGTGCGCCCTTGAGGTTTGGTGCGAGGCGATGGATGGCAGGCAAAAAGACATGACCTATACAGACGCCGTGGAAATCAATGGCATACTGGAGGCCGCCGCAGGCTGGACGAGATCAAAAAACGGCATTCGCTGCGGATACTGCGGACTGCAAAAGGGATTTTTAAGGAAATGAGCCGTTACTTTGAGGGTGTTACTTTGCCCGTTACTTTCAAAAACGCCGATGAAAGTAACAGGCGGCCTGTTACCTGTTACTTTGAAAGTAACAGCAAAGTAACGGCTATAAACCCTTGTGCAATGCGGTTTTTAGGGTTGCTGTTACTTTGTTACTTTCATTTCTATATATTATAAAAACAGAGAAAATAGAGAGTATGACGCAACGCGTATGCTCTAATACGCCTAATCCGCGTGATTGTACGCGCGTGAAAGTAACGATGTAACAAAGGAGGTTATACCGTGCGTGAAAGCCAGATAGAGGCCCGCCTTGTGCAAGGGGTGAAAGCAAAAGGCGGCATGTGCATTAAATTTACGAGCCCGGGGCTTCCGGGCGTTCCAGATAGAATTGTCATAACTCCCTCCGGTCGAATTTATTTTGTGGAACTGAAAACAGAGATCGGTAAATTGGCAAGCATTCAAAAATGGGTGATTGCAGAAATGCAGAAGCGTGGCGCCGATGTGAGAGTCGTCAAAGGCGTTGCCGAAGTAAAACAATTCCTAGAGGAGGTGATGCCTGATGAGGTATAGTCCATATCTTTATCAGCAGTATTGCACTGACCGCATCATCAACGGTGCGGCATTGGGCCTGTTCTTAGATATGGGACTGGGCAAGACGGTGATCACTCTGACCGCCATCAACGAATTGCGGTATAACCGCTGGGCTGTGCAGCGTGTTCTGATTGTGGCCCCTAAAAAAGTGGCAGAGGGGACGTGGAGCAAAGAGGCCCGCAAGTGGAACCACCTCCAGCACTTGCGCGTATCGCTGGCTTGCGGTACCCAGCAGCAACGGCTGCGTGCACTTGCCACCCCTGCGGATGTGTATGTTATAAATCGGGACAATGTTGTGTGGCTGGTGAATTATTTTAAAAACGCATGGCCCTTTGACATGGTGGTGCTGGACGAGAGCAGCAGCTTTAAGAACGGGCAGAGCAAGCGATTTAAGGCCCTAAAGCTGGTTCGCAGTCGGATCAATCGATTGGTGGAGCTGACAGGCACCCCATCCAGCAACGGACTGATCGACCTGTGGGCGCAGATATACCTGCTGGATGGCGGCGAAAGACTGGGCAAGACCATCGGCCAGTACCGCGAACGCTTTTTTGACCCGGACAAGCGCAACCGCACCACCATTTTCAGTTATGCGCCCAAAGACGGAAGCATGGAGTACATACAGCAGGCCATAGGTGATATTTGCATCAGTATGAAGTCCGAGGACTACCTGGACATGCCAGAACGGCTTTATGACGAAGTGCCGGTGGTACTTGATTCTGCCGCTACCAAAGCTTACAAGCAGTTGGAGCGTGACCTGCTGTTGGAAGTGGATGACGGTGTAATCACCGCAGGCACAGCCGGAGTTTTGACTGGTAAGTTGTTGCAGCTGTGCAACGGGGCGGTGTATGACGCAGAGCGTCAGGCCATTGACATTCATCAGTGCAAAATCGAGGCGTTTTTGGAAGTGCTGGAGCAGTTGCACGGGCAGCACGTGCTTGTATTTTACAGCTTTCAACATGACCGCGACCGATTGCTAAAAGCGTTGGCGCCGTTGGGCCTGCGTGTCCGAGTATACCAAACCTCTAACGATGAGGACGACTGGAATGCCGGGCAGATCGATGTACTTCTAGCCCACCCCGCCAGCTGCGCGTATGGACTGAACCTCCAGAACGGCGGGCATCACATAGTCTGGTTTGGGCTTACCTGGTCACTGGAGCAATACGAGCAAGCAAACAAACGACTGCACCGGCAGGGGCAAAAGCACCCGGTTGTTGTCCATCACCTTGTTGTGCAGGGCGGTGTTGATGAGGACGTAATCGAGGCTTTGCGGAGCAAAGGTGATACCCAAAACGCGCTAATGTCAGCACTGAAAGCAAGAATCCAAAAGGTAAAGGAGGGGGCGATATGACCAGACGGCAGATTGAACAATACACCAGTATAAAGCGGGAGATTGCCATGCTGGAAGAGCAGATTTACGAGGCGCGGTGTGCTGGTGAATATGCTACCGATATGGTACAGGCGTCCATGCAAGCGATACCATATGCCGTACACAACGTTGTCATATCCGGTTATACCTCTCAGCATGTTCCTAAACTACTGAGTCGCAAAGCTGCGCTAGAAGCGCAATGCACTGATATTGAAAGGCACATCGAGGGGATCAACGATAGCGCGTTGCGTCAGCTTCTCATACGGCGTTATATTGAGGGCAAGGGTATTGCCGAAGCCGCCCGGCTGGTGGGGTACAGCAAACGGCAAGCGATACGGCTTGTCAATACCTACTTCGAAAAGATGTCACCTAATGTCACCTGATGTCACTTGACGGCACCAAAATGGCCTGCTAAAATTAAAATGTGAATAATTGTAACCACCTCGCCATGCGCGGGGTGGTTTTTCTTTTGCCTGAAAAGAGAGGTGGTGATTGTGGCATCGAGGCTGACGTCAAAGCAAAAACGTTTTGTGCAGGAATATCTGGTCGACTACAACGCAACGCAGGCTGCGATTCGCGCCGGGTACAGCGCTAAGACTGCAAGAGCCATAGGCGCCGAAAACCTTACAAAACCAGATATCGCGGCAGAACTGCAGCGCCTGGGCAGTAAGACGGCAGCAAAGCTGGAGATAACACGCGAGTGGGTGCTTCAACGGCTTGCAACCATTGCCGCTGCCAACGTGACTGATTTTTTAAGTGTTGTCACGGAACCAACAACGAAACTGGGTGTCCATCCAATCACCGGCGAAGTAATCAATCTGCCCGGAGGTAACAGGCAGACAGTCCTGATCAAAGATACAGACAAAATACCGTTAGACAAAACAGCAGCGCTGGCTGGTATCAAGCAGGGGGCCAATGGCATAGAGCTGAAACTTCACGATAGTGTGAGGGCCTTGGAACTGCTGGGCAAAGCCACCGGCGCGTTTGACAACGCCTTATCGGCACCCACACCGGAGAGTAATTTGTTTGAGGTCATTGTGGAAAGCGCACAGGAGGCGCTGGGAACAGATGATATACCAGAAATTGAGCAAGAGACAGCTGTTGGCGCTGACGTGGTGGAGCCGCCCGGCATTCAAAACCCTTGATGGCATAATTTGCGACGGCTCGGTGCGTTCCGGCAAAACCGTTTCCATGTCCGTGGGTTTTATCCTGTGGGCAATGGCGAGCTTTGACGGCGCCACATTCGGCATTTGCGGCAAAACCATAGAAAGCCTGCGGCGCAACGTGGTTGTGCAGCTCCCCACATGGTTAGAGGGCATTGTTACGATACGAGAGCACCGCAGTGAAAACAAACTGGTGATTACCGCCTCTGGACGCACCAACAGCTTTTACCTTTTCGGCGGCCGTGACGAGAGCAGCTATATGCTGATTCAGGGCATCACGCTTGCCGGGGTGCTTTTTGACGAGGTTGCCCTTATGCCCCGCTCTTTTGTGTGGCAGGCTGTCGCCCGGTGTAGTGTGGACGGCAGTAAATTGTGGTTCAACTGCAACCCAGAGGGGCCGGAGCACTGGTTTTACAAGGAGTGGGTACAAAAACCGCGTGAAATGCATGTGTTGCGCCTCCATTTCACAATGGCCGACAATCTTAGCTTATCAGAGGACACAAAGCAACGCTATGAACGGCTGTATAGTGGTGTCTTTTATGACCGGTACATCCGGGGATTGTGGGTAGTTGCAGAGGGTTTGATCTACCCAATGTTTGATAAAACGAGGCACCTTTTCACGGATGCAACTGCCCCGCAGTCGGGGGAGTGGTTTATTTCCATCGACTACGGCATACAAAACCCCTTTAGTGCGGGGCTGTGGTGTGTTTCTGGAGGCATTGCGTACCGCATGGCCGAGTATTACCACGACGGCCGGATACAGGGGCAGCGCACAGACGAAGAGCATGCGGATGCGGTTCTGGCTTTGGCAGGCAAATATTTTATCAAGCGTTTTGTAATCGACCCCTCTGCCTCGTCCTTTATCACCTGTTTGCGCCGGCGCGGGCTTTCTCAACGGATCTCTCCCGCAAACAACGAGGTAATACCTGGCATATCGAATGTTGCCACTGCTTTACAGCAAGGCCGCTTGCGGGTGCACGAAAACTGTAAGGGCCTGATCCGTGAAATGGGATTGTATTCATGGGACAGTAAGGCCAAGGAGGATAAGCCAATCAAGGAGAATGATCATGCGCAGGATGATACCCGTTATTTTGTGCGGACGATTTTCCGCAAAATACAGTCCTCAATAGAATAAGTTGGGGGCTTGAAAGGAGCATCGCGATGGACATCCGGGCAGTTATCGGTATTTTGAACAAGGAACTGGGCGTCAACATGACGTCCGACTATTACAATCACATCGAGGAGTGGCGGCAGTGGTGGGCGGGTTATGTGAAGTCTTTCCATGCTTACAAAGAAACCACAGATACGGGCAAGAAAATAGAACGCACGCTCTACTCGCTTAAGATGGCCAAAAAGATATGCGAAGATTGGGCTTCTGTTCTGCTAAACGAAAAAACGCAAATTAAGCTCAAGGACGAGGCCTCGTCAACATTCCTGCAAGGCCCGGAGGCGGAGCAGTCCACCGGTGGCGTGTTTGGTGCTGTTAATTTTTGGGATGAAGCAAACAGCCTTGTGGAAAAAGCATTTTACAGCGGCACCGGTGCGTTTGTAATGAAGCTGGACGACCTGCTGGTGGGGGAAAATGGCGCTGTTCTTACCTCACCAAAGGCAAGTATCCGCATGGAGTACTTGCCCGCGATGAACATTTTCCCCATTACCATGAGATACCACCAAATTACAGAGGTGGCGTTCGCATCAGAAAATACTGTGCGTGGGCAAAAGTATGTGTACTTGGAGATTCACACGCTGGAAAACGGACTGTACGTTATTCAAAACCGTTATTTTAAGAGCGAAGGCAACGGCGGTGCCCTTACCCCCGCGCCCCTGCCGGAGGGCGTAGCCGAACGAGTCAACACCGGTAGCCCGTACCCATTTTTTGCTATCATCCGGCCCAACCTGGTGAACCCCTATGACAACAACATGGGGTTGGGGTGTGCGATATTTTCGCAGGCAGTGGACAATCTTAAAGGTGTGGACATTGCCTATAACAATTTCAACCGCGATCTTTGGCTGGGCGGCAAAAAAGTGTTTTATAATCGCGAGCTAACTAAAACAATCGGTGTGGATAAGGACGGCAAGCCCATTTATCTCGCACCGGATGACATGCTCCAGCAGCTTTTTGTGTCCGTAGGCGACGAGTTCACGGATGACAAAAAACTGGTGCACGAGTTCAACCCAGATCTGCGGGTACAGGGTAACCGGGACGCCGTGCAGGCGCAGTTGGATTATTTATCATTTAAGTGCGGTATGGGTGCTCGGCATTATCGCTTTGACGGCGCAACATCCGGGGTGATCACCGCCACTCAGTACACTGGGGAAAAGCAGGAGCTCAAGCAAAATGCTGCAAAACACGGTATTGTGATTGAAAAAGCGTTACTGGATATTGTACGAGCGCTTCTCTGGGCGGGTAAAAACATCTTAGGCCAACCTGTTGACCCTGAATCCGCCGTGGTGGTAACTTTCGCTGACGGATATATCGTCAGCGACGATGAAAAGAAAGCGGATGACCGGCAGGACATACTTAACGGTGTTATGCAGCGTTGGGAATATAGGGTGAAGTGGTACGGCGAAGACGAAGCCACCGCTAAAGCCAATACGCAGCCTCCCGGCTCGGTGTATGGCCGAGGCGTCTACCCCCCAGGGGAGGATGAATAATGCTTACGTTTCGTCAGCTTGATGACCTGCCGAACGCAGTTATTGACATTATCGCGGCCACCGAGAGGGATATCATAAACGATATGGCGCGACGCATTGCAAAGGCTGGAACGGTCACAAAAACAACGCAGTGGCAGATTGCCCGCCTTGAGGCCGTGGGTGCTGAACGCGATTATATTCTGCGCCAGCTCAGCCGTGCGCTGGATATGTCAGAGCAGCAGCTGATTCTCCTGTTTAACGAGGCGGCAACGCGTACCCTTGCCACAGACGACGCAATATACCGCGCGGCCGGATACAGCCCGCAGCCGTTGGTTGATAACGCCTATATGCAGCAGCTCATCCAGGCCGGGCTGACAAAAACCCTCACGGAATACCGCAACCTCACGCTGACCACGGCGGCGACCGCCACACAGCAGTTTGAAAACGCTCTTGATCTTGCGTATCAAAAAATAACAACGGGCAGCTTTTCATACCAGCAAGCGATTCGGGATGGCATACGTTCCCTGTCTGCAAAGGGCCTTGCCGCCATTCAATACCCCACCGGCTGGGTCGACTACTTGGATGTCGCTTTTCGGCGGGCAACCTTGACAGGCGTAAACCAAACCGCCGCCGAGTTGCAGCTGCGCCGCATGGACGAGATGGACACTGACCTTGTGGAAACTACCGCGCACCACGGTGCACGAACAGCACCAGGGCCGGGCCCGGATAATCACGCATGGTGGCAGGGGCGTTGGTTCTCCCGATCTGGCAAGTCCAGCAAGTACCCTGACTTTTACGAACAAACCGGTTATGGCACCGGACCGGGGCTGTGCGGTTGGAATTGCCGCCATTCCTTTTTCCCCGTGATTGAGGGACTGTCCGACCGGGCGTACAGCACGGAGCAGTTAAGGCAACTCAATGCCCGCACTGTGACCCTTGACGGCAAGGACATGAGCTTGTATGACGCAACTCAGCAGCAACGGTACATTGAGCGGCAAGTACGCCGGTGGAAACGTGAGGGGGGTGCTATGGACGCTGCAGGGCTTGACAGCAGCACTGCAAAAGCAAAGGTGCGTGAATGGCAAGCGACGCAGCGTGATTTTATCGACCAGACCGGCCTCACCCGTGACTACTTCCGGGAGCGGGCTGGGGCGCAAAACAGCACCACCTATTCAAACGCCGATATTTCAAAAACGCTTTCAGGTAATTCTTTCCGCACGGGTAACCCAGGGAAACCGGCAAAGACAAAAGCGCCGGACACTGTGTTGCAAAACACTTTTACCGATGGTAGTATTAGCATACTACAGGGCACCGCATTAACAGACGTACGCGTCATCGCTGGGCAGACTACGCACACTCCTTTACGCGATACACCCCGCTTAAATAGCAAACATGGTGGTGACCCTACCCAGTGGCAAAAGAAGGTAGGTACGGCAAATGTAGATGGCACCCCGGTCCATTTGCATTGGTACGAAAATAACGGGGTTATCTATGAGGTGAAAACGAAATAATGAAAGTAAAATACCTTGGCCCGATGACGGGTGTAACCGGCCTTTATGATGGCGGCATTTATGAAGTTACCGCAATACGTGAGTTTTTGGGCAGTGCTATGCTGCAAGTTGTGGATGAGGATCAAAGTGACTTCAACTATGACGATGATCCCAACTGGAAACCGGGCTATTTATATTCTCCCACTCACCCCAAAGCTGCCTGCGGTGAGTACATGGGCGGCAAGTTTTACATTGTGGAGGACGAAAACGGGCAACTTGCGGCAGCTGGCGTGCCTCCCTTGCTGAAATAACTTAATATGGTTCAACTCGGGCGCCCCTACTGGGGGCGTCCTTTTTGATACAAAGAACTCGCCGGGCGCGGCGTAAACCACGTAGCCGCCACGGGGCGCGACCCCGATAACAAGCGTAGCGGACGAAAGGAGCAGGTATGGAACGTAAATTTTTGGAGGAGCTGGGGCTTGACAAAGAGGTCATTGACAAGGTTATGGCCCAGCATGGCAAAGACATTGAAGCACACAAAGGTGCGGCAGAGAATGCCGCCAAAGACCGGGACACTTACAAGGGGCAGTTGGATGATGTGTCAAAAAAGTTGAAAGCCTTTGATGGCGTGGACGTTGAAGCCCTCCGGGGCGAGGTGGACACGCTCAAAAAGGACATTGCCACAAAAGAAACGGAATTTCAGGGCCAACTTGCTGGCAGGGATTTTCAAGCGTTGCTCACCTCTGGGATCACGGCAGCGAAAGGCAAAAACCCTAAGGCGATCATGGCACTGCTGGACATGGACACCCTCAAGGCCAGCAAAAACCAGAAAGAGGATACGGCGGCGGCACTGAAGGCCCTCGCTGAATCCGAGGCTTACCTGTTCGGCGATTCTGAAACGACCACAACGACCCCGGCAAGTGTAAGCACTGGCGGGGAACATACCGAAAACAACAACGCAAGTACTGATCCCTTTGTGGCGGCTGCCATGAAGGGCGCGGGGCTTGCAACTGGAAAGGAAGGATAAATTATGCCTAATTCTATTGATCTTGCAAAGAAATTCGTCCCCATCATCGATGGTGTGTACAAGGCGGAATCCGTTACCAACGGGATGGATGCCGCCACGCGCCCCGATTTTACCGGCGTGAACGAGGTCAAGGTGCTGAAAGTCAACACCACCGGTTTGGGCGATTATAGTCGTGCGAACGGCTACCCCAAAGGCGACGTCACTGCTGCGTGGGAAACCCTCACCCTTACGGAAGAACGCGGCAAGGAAATTTCGATTGACCGCATGGACAATGAGGAAACCCTCGGGCTTACCTTTGGTACTGTTACCGGAGAATTCATGCGTCTGCATGTTATCCCGGAGCTGGACGCGTACCGCTTTGCAAAATACGCCAGTGCTTCCGGCATTCTCGCCGCAACCGCTGCCGTGTTGACCAAAGACACGATCATTGCCGCTATTGACGAGGCTGTACGCCAACTGAATGCAAACGAGGTGCCGCTTGCAGGCCGCCGTCTGTATATCAACAGTGACCTGCAGCCCATCCTTAATACGGCGCTTGCGCGTCAGTGGGGCAGTGATAACACTGTTAATACTGTACTGGCGGGTTACAACGATATGCCCATCAAGTGGGTGCCGTCGACGCGCTTCTATTCGGCAATTACGCTCAACGATGGCAGCGCGAACTGGGGCTATGCGAAAGCGGAGAGCGCCAAAAATATCAACTTCATGATCGTTTACCCGCCCGCTGTTTTGCAGGTTGTCAAATTCAGCCTGCCCAAAATCTTTGACCCTGACACCAACCAGGACAAGGACGCATGGAAATTCCAATTTCGCGAATACCACGACGCTTTTGTGTATGAAAACAAGGCCAAGGGTCTGTATCTGCACACCAGCACCACCTAACAGGGCGGAGGACTAACTATGTTGATCAAGAAAGGCGGGATCACCCGCGACATCGACGAAAAGCGTCTGCACGAATACAAGGCAAGGGGGTACTCCCCCTGTGCGACGCAGGGAAATGCCCCGTCCGCTGCCACGCCCATTGACCGCATGAACACCGCCGAGCTGACCCAAAAAGCTGCAGAACTGGGTGTTGACATTTCCGGTGTCACCACCAACAAGCAGCGCGCCGAGGCAATCCAGGCCCATCTCGACAGTCTCTCAAGGGAGTGATTACAGTGTCCACCTTTACGGACTACCCGTTTTACAGAGAGCATGGCGGTAAGCTGACAGAAACCGCGTATAGTGCAGCGGTGTACGACGCCTATGCTGAAATCCTATCGCAGACCAACGGCGCGGCGCTGACGGCCCCGGAGAACATGCAGGATGCTGTTAAGTTGTGCGAGTGCGCGTTGGTGGACGTTGTGGCGGGCTACAAGGACACTGCCGCCGCTCTCCCTAAAGGCATTGGCAGTATAAGTAATGACGGATATTCAGTGTCGGTGGGGACGGGCGGCGGCGCTGCCATAATCAAGGCCGAGGCACAGGAGCGCGCTACTGTTTGCGCCCGGTATCTTCGGTGGCCGGTCAACCTCATGTGCAGGTGGTTGTGATGATAGGATTTGACCAGACAATTACGATCTACAATAAACGACTTGAGCCTGCGACAAAGAAAACGCTGTGGCCGAAAACGATCATCACCGGCGTAAGTTGGGCTGGCTGCCAGCGCGTAACTACCGGCGAGGGGCTAACCTCCACAGATGGGTACAGCGTCAGGATACCCCTCGGCGCGTTCCCTGCTGGCTTTATGAAGCAGGACGAATACGCGGCCCTGCCAGACCCCGCAGGACACTGGACGGCGCAAAACGGCGATGTGGTGATGCTCGGTGAGGGCCCCGATGTGGTGGGCGGTATCACGGCGATTACAAAGCAGTTTACAGACTGCTTCACGATCACCGCAGTAAACACCAGCAATATGACCCATCTGCTCCCCCATCTCAGATTGGAGGGTAAATAGCATGTCAAGCCCTAACCTGAAGATTACTACGCCGCGAGGTAGTGTGTTCAATGTCACACTTAAAAACGGCAGCGCAAAAGCCGTGTTGAAGTGGAACCCCGACTTTGGCAGCACGTACACCGCGAAATTTACGCGGGCACAACGCTTTGTGGACAGCGAGGTGCTGCGCTTCTGCTCTGCCCGTGTGCCGTTGCAAACAGGGATGCTGCAAAAATCCGGCATTCTTGGCACGGTAGTTGGCAGCGGCGAAGTGAGGTACATCGCGCCCTATTCGGGGCCCCAGTATTATATGACCGCCCGCAGCCGTCCCTACGACGCCAACCGGGGGTCTTACTGGTTTGAACGCGGCAAGGCTGTTGAACGGGAGCGTATCTTGCAAGGGGCGCAAAAGTTGGCTGGAGGTGGACGATGAGTGCGACAACTGTTTTAGAGTCGCTGTTTGATTATTTCAGCAGCTGTCCTCTTATGGCAAATGGCCGGCTGAACATTGACTATCTGCCAGAGGACACTGCCGAGGCAGGCGTGGAATATGCTATCGGCACCACCCCAACGGACGATGTAGTGTACCACTACTCTAATGGCGGGGCGCGCTGCCGTTATCCTTTTACCATCAGCAGCGTAAACGACTACGGGCCGGATGAGGCACAGAATATGCTCAATTCCGGCTTCTACGAAGAGCTGGCGTCGTGGCTGCATAAGCAGACACGGGTTCGTAATTTGCCGCAACTGCCGCAGGGATTGGCCCCGCGCAGCATTCGCGCAACCGGCCCCGGTTACCTTTATCAGCCTGATGTCAACGCAGGCAAATACCAAATTCAATGTGAACTTGAATATTACAGACCTGCTAACAAAAGTCAAGTAGGAATTTGAGAAAAGAGAGCAGTGAAAAAGAGTATAGCAAAGCAAGCCGCTAAGCGCACAAAGAACGGCGGCAGGCCAGAATTGGTAGTATCAGTTAAGCAGCATCAAGGGTATCCAAATACGCCTTAACCTTGGCGTAGTAGATGCGCAGGAACTTGTTTGCAGAAGCCATCATGTAGACCTTGTAGGGCTTGCCCTCGGTGCGCTTCTTGTCCATGAACTGATAGACGGGCTCGTCAATCGGTGAATTTTGAAGGATGGCGCCCATGACCAGAAAAAGAGTTCTGCGTAACGAAGATGAGCCACGCTTAGAGATGCTGCGGCTGCGGACATCTACGGTACCGGATTGGTAAGGCGGAGCGTCAATACCCGCAAAGGCCACAAGCGCCTTCTTTGAATGAAAGCGATATACGTCCCCAATCTCGGCCATGAGCTGTGGCCCCAGGGTGGAACCAACGCCAAACATCTGCATGACGACGGGGTGTTCAGGCAAAGAAGCCGCTAAAGTCTGCATTTCCCGCTGGAGTGTGGTAAGAGCCGTGGAAGTCGCTTGTAGTTGAGAAACGGCTTGCTGTACCAGAAGCTTCGCGGTATCGGTCATAGGCATCACGCTGACATGGCCGGCAGAATCAAAGTAAATATTCTCCGCCTTCTCCTCACTGAAATTGTACCCGTGCTTTTTGCACCACTTCTGGTAGCGCAAGGTAAAGGCCGCTTGGGTGAGCTTGCTGACGCATTCGCAATGCCAAAAGGCTGCAACAAAGTCAATCCACTTCTCGCTGCCGTCCGTCCGGCGTGGGCTGGTAAAAAGACGGTTAGCGTCCGGGAACACCTGGTCAAGCAAGGAGACCAGGTTGTTCTTGAGCATCGTCCGCAGCTTGGAATACTGCTCATACTGCCGATAGCAGTTCTTCAGCATAAGCCGGGTATCTTCTTCTGGAAAGTACTGCGGCAGAAAGAGCCAGCGGTCCAGGGCGTAGTTTGCCAGCTTCACAGCGTCCTTCTTGTCTGTCTTGGCTCGCCTTAAACTGTTATTCCCGTAGTCGTGCACCAGTATGGGATTGACCACGGAGACATAGATTCCGGCGCCGTGGAGAGACCACGCTACCGGTGCATGGTAATTGCCCGTGTACTCCATCACCACACGGGTCTCACCGTCCAGGCTTTTGAGCAGCTTTGCCAGCTCACTCAGTTCACTGTCGGTGTGCCGCACTTCAAAGGGCGAGACCACCACCTCGCCGAAGGGTTGCATGACAGCAATCATGCTCTTACCCTTGGAGACATCGATACCTACAGCGTTCATTCACATTCCTCCAATATATTGATACGCAACCGGAACCCATCTTTTTCTCGCTGCCGATTCAATCTATTGCGTGACACGAACACCGCTCATCACTGAGGTGGCTCAACCTGCTTAAACCGAACGCTACAACAAGAGGATGGCTGACAGTCTGTATTACGGACGTGACAGCCCCAGAAAGGAGACGTCAGCCAGTTGCTCCCATTATTGTAGCTTAGGCACGAGAACGAGAAAAGCACGTCTGGCTGACGTGCTTTACCCGACAATTTTATTGTAATAGAAAAGGAGATTACTAAACATGAAACTTTCTGAACTGATGACCGGCCGCACGCCGAGTGCGGCGTTTGAGGGCTTCTCCACCGCTGATGACATGGTGTTGGCCATCGACTTTGCCGGCACGGCGACCGGCCCCAACGACTATATCGTGGCGCAGGAGGGCATCACGGAGCAGTCCGGCGCACTCTCTCCGGAGACACAGGACAGTCAGTACCTGCGCACCGGCAAGGTGACGACCAAGACCGGCACCTCGCGCAGCTTTAAGTTGAGCGGTGACCGCTACAACGGTGATGCATTCCAAGACGCGATTTTGGCCCATGCCATCAAGTTTGGCACTGGGCAGGGGGTCATCAAGCCCTACGTATATTTCAATATGCTCACCGGCAAGGGCGAACAGGGCAAAATATCCATTGCAGTGGAGGATGACCTGTCCGGCGCGGCCGGCGCAAACGCCAGCTTTAGCGCTACGCTGACCTCCACAGTCAAGCCCGCGGAATATACCTATGCACCGCCGACACCGTAAAAGGAGGATAAAACAACATGGAACGAAAAGACGAAGTTAAGCAGTTTGCAGTGCTGAACAGCTTTACTGACCCGGAAGATGGCATGACTGTTTACTGGGCCGGTAAAGACACCTACCCCCGCGCCGGCTATGTGCCGACTGAGGAACGGATTGCATACCTGCAAAGTCCTAAAAACGCGCTGGGCAAACCGGTTATCGCGGTTATTGTAAAGAAGTGACAGCAGCCGGGGGTGCACTAGCCCCCGGCTATTTTTTAAAGGAGCTCATTATGCTTGTAAATAACATTCAACTTGATTTTGACATAACCTCCCCCGGGGACGTTCTGCGCTATAAGCAGGCCGGCGAACGTATGGAGGCCGAGGGCGCGGGCATTACGCTCCCCACTGTGTCGCCAGACGACCCGACGTTTCTTGATGCTTATGTGGATATGCTCAACAGTCAGCTGCGGCTGTTCGGCAATTTCGTCGACGAGGTTTTCGGTGACGGCGTGGCAGCACAATTGTTGGGCAAAAACCCCAGCCTCAACAAGGTTGCCGAAATTAATGACGCCCTGGGCGAGGCAATGGAAGCGCAGGGTAAGGAGTTTGGCGTCAAGCTGCAAAAATACAAGCCATCCAGGGCAACGCGGCGGGCGCAAAAATGAGTATTCTGCTGCTTGACGGATTGCCGGAAGAATACGACGGCATTCCCATTTCCGCAGACTTCCGCAACATGATCAATGTAGACCTGATTCTCCATGACCCTGACATCAGCGAGGTAGAAAAAACCATTGCCGCCTTATATCAGCTTTACCCTGAAACCCCGAGGGACATTCGCAAAGCAGTAGAGGGGCTTGTGTGGTTCTATTCGCGCGGGGCTGCCACCGGTGACGGTAAAGACAAAAGCGCACAGCGAGCCACACCAAAAGCCTTTGATTTTGAGCAAGACGCAAACTTGATCTATGCGGCATTTTACGCCACCTATGGCATAAACCTCACCACTGTAGAGTATCTGCATTGGTGGGAATTTTTAGCCCTGTTTGAGGGGCTGCCGGAAACTACGCTCATGCAGCGCGTGATCTATTGGCGGACCGTGGACGTGGCGGGCATGCCAAAACACGAAAAGAACCATATTCTGAAAATGCGCAAGCTGTTCGCCCTCAAGCAGGCGGAAAAGCCGATTATGGACATTGAGATGCTGAATCAGCAGACCAAAGACCGTGTTGCGCGCCGGTTTGCCGAAGCTCAGGCAGCATTGCAGGAAAATAAAGGTAATTAGTTGGTTGAAATAACCCGTCCATCAATGCTATACTGTGAATGGAATTTTTTACTTTCAGAGTAGGAGGTGCATCTGTGAACGTCAATTCAGGGCGTTTTGTGGGCCGTTTGCCCTCAAGCAAAAGAGAAGCTGAAATGATGGCCCCGCAATGGTTAAAACAGGCCTCTGACAGCGTAAAGCTCATAAATACTACTAAGAAAGCCCGTGTGTTCTTTGATCGGTATGACTTCTTTCTTGATACGTTAGAAAAGTTAGCCTTTTGTGAAAAGTGGGTACGTTTTACCGGCACCCTCCCATCGTCCATGCGGCGAAGCGCAGAAGCGGATCGGAAAGAACAAACCCGGCTCTTTATCCTCCGTTATGCGCAGGATACAAAGGAGAGGATGCACCAGCTTACCACCCAGCGCGGCAAGCTAAACAAGGCAGAAGCCTATTATAATACGCTAACTGAATACAGCAATCGTATGAGTGATGAACATGTTCCACTTTTTACAGAACAGTACGAGCAGCTGAAAAAGTTAGCTCAGTAGATGGAGGAGTGTACTGTGCGTCACGATACAGAAAGCTGTTTAAAGAAGTTCAAGGTTGCGACAATAGGCAACAAGAAAAACATAGCGGCATTAGATTCTGCAATTCCTGAAAACGAAACAATTTTTTATATCGCCCCAGCAACTGTGCGTTTTTTTATCCCCAACCAAACTGTAAAACTGCAAGCGGTTGGGGCAATAGCTTTTACGCCCAACAACTGTTATGTTATGAACATGCTAAATTTGGCTGAGCCGCAAATTTATCCTTTAAACAGTCTAATGAGCGTAGATCATAGCGCGTCTGGTTTGATGGCATCCTTGTTTGAGCTTGTTTTTTTTGATGGAACTATCTTTAAATTTGATGGGTGCCGCCAGCGCGATTTAGCCGCCGAATTGCAGCAACAGATCAAGTCAACCATAACTTTGCGCAAATAACAACAAAACAGACGGGGATCAAATCACCATCCAACTAGATGGTGATTTTTTCATGCCTAAAAAGGAGGTGCAGGAATGGCCTACGATGGACAACTGAAATTTGAAACCGCCCTTGACGCGACAGGCCTGCAAAAGGGCGCTAACAAGCTGGGCGACATTGTGAAAGGCTTGGGGCTGTTTAAGATTATTGAAAAAAGCATGGGGGCCGTAGTCAACTCCATTGATTCCGCTGTATCTCGCGTGGACACGTTAAATAAATTTCCCCGTGTCATGGAGCAGATGGGCTATGGTGCGGACACGGCGCGGGAATCTGTGGACAGGCTTTCTGACGGTATACAGGGGCTGCCCACGGCGCTTGACAGTATAGTAGGAAGTACACAGCGGCTTTCTATTGCAACAGGCAGCTTAGACAAGGGCACAGACACGGCTCTGGCCCTCAACAATGCTCTGCTGGCCAGCGGCGCATCCAACGAGGCCGCCAGCCGGGGGACGGAACAATATATTCAATCGCTTTCCCGTGGGAAGATTGAGGGTGAGGAATGGAAAACCCTCATGGAAACCATGCCGTATGCTATGGATCAAGTGGCACAGGCTTTTGGTTTTACGGGGCCGAGCGCGGTGCAGACGCTGCGAGAGGCCCTTGGCAGCAGTGAGATCACCATGTCCCAATTTAACGATAAGCTGATAGAGCTGAACGGCGGCGTGGGCGGGTTTGCCAAAGTGGCTCAAACCGCCAGCGGAGGCATTGCCACATCTTGGGCAAATGTACAAACCGCTGTGGTTAGAGGCACTGCCAACGTGATACAGGCGGTAGACGATGGACTAGATAGCTTTGGCGGCATTTCTGGGGTTATGGATTCTGTGAAAGGAGCAGTTAATACAGCGTTCAGCGCCATCTCTAACGGGGCAAACTTGCTAATGCAGAACCTTGACAAAGTTGCTCTTTCCGCTGCTGGTGTGGGCACTGCCTTTGCGGCATATAAGGCGATTCAAGCGTGGAATGTTGCTGCAGGCGAGGCAAAAAAGGTTACAGATTTTTTGAAAACATCCCAGCAACAACTCACGCTGGCTGTAGGAAAAAGCACGGCAGCGCAGCTGGAACAGGTTGCCGCCGCAAAGATACAGGAGGCGCAAGATGCCCAAGCTAAGTTTAGAAAGCTGGAGCTTATTGCTACTGAAAAGCTGGGCATCGCTGAAAGCCTAAAAGCGGCGGCCGCAAAGGCCACAGGGACTGAGGCCACCCGCTTACAGCGTGAAGCAGCAAGAGCCGCAACCGTGGCAGAGCAGGCCCAAACGGCGGCGAAAGCAGCTAGTACCGTTGCCAATACGGCCAGCACAGCCGCCGTGCAAGCTGATGTTGCGGCACAAAACGCAAGAAATACATCTGTTGGTCTGGGAACCGCTCTTATTGGGTATTTAACCGGGAGTATTACCCTGCACTCACTTGCGACAGCCGCCGCCACAACTGCGACCACTATTTTCAAAATGGCGCTGAACGCTCTCCCTCTCATCGGCATAGCCGCCGCCATCGGCGCTGTGGTTGTCGGAATTATCGCTCTTGTTGCGTGGCTTGGCAACAGCGACGAGGCATATAACGAGGGCAGGCAGTATGTAGAGGATTACGGCGAATCGAACAAAGCCCTTGCCGACGACCTTGACAAAACGACCGATGAGTTTAAGAAAAACACTGCCGCTGCCGAGGCCACTACGCGCACCAGCGAGGGCATGCTTGCCGGGCTGTCAGAGCTCGCCGACGAAGGGCTGGCGCGTACCGCAGAGGAAACCTACCGGTTGCAAGCCAAAATTGATGCCCTCAATGCCACCCAACAGGGATTGAACCTGACCATTGATGAAACTACCGGCAAGCTGTCCATGACCACGGCGGAAATTGAAGCGTACTTTGGCGCTACCGAAAACGCCGCTAGAGCCACCGCCCTCACAGACCACATGAAAGCCCTCGGTGATCAGCTGGTAGATATTGAATCCCAGTTTATCGACTCAGAACGGCAAATCGCGGAGTGGAAAGAACAAGTTGAAAATGGCACGTTGAACCCCAAAAAGTATGAATGGCTGGTCGGAAGGCTTAACAAAGAAACGGATGCATTAAAAGAAACGCAGGCGGCAGCGCTGGATGAAATGGCGCAGAACGAGGAGGCATACAGCAAGGTCTTAGCAGATCAGGAGGCGAAGCGGCAGGCCCTTGCTGACCTACAAGAAGATGAAATCCGCGATTTTGCAGCACAGCATCACCTGTCTTATGAGTCCATTCGCGCCGACATGGATGAAAACAACCTATCTTTTCCGGATTGGGTAGACAAGAACCAAAAAGAACTGGATGAAAGTCAAGCAAAGCTTACAGAATTCGCGGACAAATGGGGGTATTCGCTCGATGAGGTGAATGCCGCAGTTAGTGCCAGTGGCCTCACCATTGAGGATTATGTGGAACGGCAAGACAAAGCGCTGGAGCACGCGATGGAGGTCATTGCCGATTTTACGGCCAACGCTACGAACGGTTTTTCAGTCATGGACCAGGAAACAGCCATCAGCCTTGACAATTTCATGAATAACATGAAAAAGAACGAGGATGCTGTGGCCAACTGGGCCACCAATATGAACACGCTGATGGATTTGGGCGTGAACAAGGGCGTGATTGAACAGCTATCTAAAATGGGCCCGGAGGGTGCTGCACAAGCACAAGTATTCATCGACGAGCTGACCAAGCTAAACGGCGGTGTAGATGTATCGCTGGGTCAAACCAACGACCTAGTCGCTTCAAAGCTCGCTGAAATAGATGGCGCTTTCTCTACTGGGCTGGACGCGGCGAACATTGCCGCTGACACTCAGCTGCGGGCAGAATCGTACTACGGCGCAGGGTATGCGTCTATTGGTAATATTGCAACCGGCATAGAGGATAACCCGGCAGCCGTAGACGCTACCACAAGCCAGATGGAGGGCGCAAAAGCTGCGGCCAGCGAGGTGGACTTCACTGGCGTAGGCCAAAGCATTGCGGCTGGTATTGTAAGCGGCCTGTCCGGCGCAGATGTGTCCGGCGCGATGCAGGGCATTGCTGATGCCATCCAAGTGAACACTAACAAGGTGACCTCTGCCGTTACCGGCATGAGTAATGGGGTGCAAGCCGTACTAAGCAACATGAAAACACAAGCGGTCAGCACAACCTCTCAAGCTATGACAGAAATCAGCAGCACAATAACATCCCACAACGGCAACTTAAACGTGGCTGCCGCTGCGGCCGCAAGCAGCGTAGTAAACGGCCTGCAACCCATGGTACCAGGAGCCGAAGACGTCGCCGGCAACATGATGGACGGCGTCGGGGTGGCAATGGACAGAAAGGCCCCCTATCTGTATTCAAAAGCGCGAGAGATTGCCACCACTATTGCCAGCACAATGGCTGCCGCACTCGACGTGCATTCCCCCTCTCGCGTCATGGTAGGGCTGTTTGAAAATGTCATGATGGGCATTTACGTGGCCATGGATGGCATGTCAGGAATGCTGTACAGCGAAGCTAAAAACATCGCGGATGGTATCGCCGACCGGCTGACTATATCCGGTGACGTGGCAAGCACACTGGTCAATAAAATGCGCGCGGTCATAGACAGCACATCATTGGGCGGCGCAGCTCTTGTGCCGCAGGTAGCGTACGCCGGAGCCGGAGGCGGTTCGACCTACTCGCCAACATTGGTACAGCACATCACCACCCCGAAGCCTCTCAGCGCGTCAGAAATGACCAGAGAGGGGCAGGACATGCTGCGCCGGTCCCGTTGGCAGTTGCCGTAAAGGAGGAAGCACTTTGAACGAAAATACCGTATTTATTTACGAAAACGCCATTGGCAAGTTAGTGTTTCAGGTCGACAGTCCGCTGTGGGTCACAGATGTTGACGGCATGAGCAGCGTGGAAATTGACATTGCCGCCTCCCGCAGCACGATGCAAGTAGGCTCCAGCATCACAAGCCAAAGTGTCCGGCCCCGTTCATTCACAATGGACGGGGCTTTGTTTGAACCTATTGCATTTTACCGGGAGCGCCTCTTAAGTATTATGGCGCCTCAGGTACCGGCCACCCTGACCATTGAGCAAAACGGGGAATCGTGGTATTTGGACGTGGTACCCGAAAAAACTCCGGAAATTACACCCGGCAATGGCGTGCAGTACTTTCAAGTAAAACTGTATGCCGCGTACCCTTACTGGCGCACCACAGCATCCTATGCCACGCAGGTAGCCGGGCTGAATGCCTTGTTTAAATTCCCCTTTTATACCGGTGGGACATGGTGGATCAGCAAATACAGCGACAGCTATTTTACTTCCATCGAAAACAAAGGCAATGTGCCGGTGGAGTTCCGCGTGACCTTTACGGCGCGTGCTGCGTTGGACAACCCAGAGCTTTACAACGTAGACACTGGCAAGCGGATATTGATCCGTAAGTCTATGATTGCCGGGGAGCGGGTATCCGTATCCACAATATACGGCCACAAGGGTGTAGTTTACACCAGCGCGTCCGGGGAAGTATTAAACGGATTCAGGTATCTATCGGTAGATAGCGACCTGTCCATGGCCTTACAATCCGGTTCCAATCTGCTGCGCATTGACGCGGTAAACCGAGAAGGATTGAGCGTACGGATCGAAGCACCGGAAGGAGTGAAATCTGGTGTCTGAGTTTTACGTCTACAGTGCTACCCGTGAGCGCATAGGAATTTTACAGCATGCGGATGCCGTACAGTGGTTAGAAAATTACCAGTCGCCCGGCGAGGTCAAAATTGATGCACAAGCCACACCTGACAACCTTGCCATGCTTATTGATGGCAACCGCATTTACAATACCGACACCAACACAGTGGCGCGTATTTGCCACTCGGACAAATCGCAAACAGAAACTGAGAAGCTGATCACCGTCCGGGCGGACATCACCTCGGAGCTGTTAAGCGACCGTGTGGTTATGGCCACAGAACACGCCACAAACGTGGAAACCGCCATGTACAGCATTTACAGCAAGAACCGTCGCGGGCTGCCTATTGTAGCGGGCAGCGCGCAGGGGTACACCGAGCAAACTGACACGGAGGTCACATGGGGATCTGTGCTGGATGCAGAAAAAAAGCTGGCCGAAGCTTCGGGGCTGGGCTTTACTGTGCTGTTTGACCCGGAAACCGGTGCAGAAACGTTCAAGGTGTACAAGGGAGTAGACCGGTCAGATGACCTCACCCCCGATTACGTGGGATATTTCGGCACGGACGTTGGCAATATACAAAATGTGTCCGTGACCTCCGGTACCACAGATTACAAAAACGTGGCGGTGGTGGCGGGCGCTGGCGAGGGTGCCGATCGCGCGGTGCGCATTGTGTCTCTTGGCAATGTGTCCGGGGAAAATCGGCGGGAATTGTATGTAGATGCCCGCGATCTGCAAAGGGAGTACCAAGTGGCCACGCCCACCGGTGCAGTGGACAGCAAGGGAAACCCCGTTTACACCTATGAAACGCGCACCTACACAGACGCCGAATACAACGCCAAACTGGATGCACGGGGGCTGGAAAAGCTGGCCGATTGCTTGCGTACTTTCTCTATTACCTGTGATATAACGCAAGACAATATACAATATGGCGCTGACTATACCCTTGGTGACCGTATGCCTGTAAAGCTGCCGGAGTATGGCATCTATGCCTCCGCCCGTATTTCCGCGGTCACCAGAGTGTATGAGCAGGATGGCAATAAGCTAACTGCTCTTTTGAGCGACTTTGAATTGGAGGTATGACTTATGGCTGATATCTGTCTGAATAAATACCGTTGTGTGGAATGCCAAAGTTCTGCGCATAGAACAGGAGGGTCTCTATGATCTGTTACCCGTTGGATAATACGGAATATGAGGCAAAAGCCCTTGGTGCGTGGTGTGGCACTCGCACACGCGGCGTATTTGCTGCTGAGGGGCATTATGCGGTGACCGCCAATGCCAACATGACAGTGACCGTTAGCTCCGGCCTGGCATGGCTCAAGGCGGACCAGTTTTGGGGTGTGGCGGCACTCGAACCCAACGCGCAAGTATTGGCCATTGGCACAGCGGATGGCTCCCTGTCCCGCATCGACACGATTTGTGTCCGACTGGACAAAAACCAGAACCGGGGTGAGCTGATCATCAAACAAGGGGCATACTCCCCACAGCCGCCCGTCATTGTACCGCCTGTACGCAATTTGGACTTTGACGAGATCTATGTGGCTACCGTTATGGTGCGCGCCGGCGCAACTTCAATCCTGCCCACAGACATCACCGACCGGAGGCTGGATGAAACCTACTGCGGCATTATGCGGGACGGTGTGACGGGCATACCAACAGCCCAGCTGCAGGCGCAGGTAGAGGAACTTATCGACCAGTTGAGTGATGAGATTGCCAGCATTGAGCAGGGCAGCGCGGTGATGCTTAAAGCCATCTACGAAGGTAGTGCTGCAGGAGTTGTAAAAGCAGCGGATAAACTTGCCGTATCTCGCAAAATTGGTAATGCGAATTTTGACGGCAGTGGGGATGTTTCGTTGGCACAAATAGGAGCCGAACCGGCGTTCACCAAAAACAATGCTTTTAACAAAAACTTTGGCAGTGCGGCGGGTACAGTGTGCCAAGGGAACGATGCCAGATTAAGTAATTCCCGGAGGGCAAGCAATATCACTATGAGCTATAACGGTAATCTGTGGATTAGTTACTCGTGAGGAGGCTATGTAATGGCTTTATTCTACAATGGCACTAGTGTTTCACCGTCAGCAAATGTGTACATCAACAATCAAGCAGCAAGTCAAGTGATTTTTAATAATGCGCTGGTATGGAAAAGAGAAAGAACCTTGTTTTATAACGGGTCTTTTGGTGAACTAGGAACTCCTGTTCAAGGACTATCAGAGGGCTATAGTTTTAGGACAAGTGCAATATCCGGTGCAAACTGGCTTATTAACTGTGATGGTAGAAATGATTGGTGGTTCCCTTATCCCTCATCGGGCTTTACGAATGTGCATATTTCCGTTGTGGGCACCGAAGGGGCCGCAGGCAATAGACACTGCTATGCCTTTAGCAGCACTGCAACAAACATATGGGGCAATTCTGCAAATGCTATCGACATATCCAACGTTGGGACTTACACGCTTGCAATACCATCAAGCTCTTTGTACATAGGTGTACAAGCGCTGATGGGCGGTGTGTATATCAGCAGGATATGGCTGGATTAGTACTTGAAAAAAATGTTTAAGTAAAAGAAAGGAACATACAGATTATGGCTTTGAAAATCAAACTGAAAAACGGTGATGAATACGAGGTGCTACAACAAACTGTTGTGTACCCTAGCGGGTCACCGGCTTTGCGCAGCAGGATGGAAATCCACATGGCAGCGGATGCGATGGGCCTTGAGGACTTCGCGGCGTTGTTTGGCGATGCGCAAACGGCAGAACTGCATTTGATTAATACCGAGACTGGCAGCGATGTGACCTACAAAAATTACAGCCTGGTTGCCTCCGTGGGCAAACAGCGGGTGGACGAGACCGACTATACGACCGGCACAAGCACCAGCAACTTGCAGCTTGTTGTAGTGCTGGAGCAGCTTACCTACATTGAACAGCAGGTGGCAGCACTGGGCGTCCAAATTAAATAAGGAGGGTTATCGGAAATGAACCAAATTATTGCAAAAGGGATTGACGTGTCGCACTGGCAGGGCGCGATTGACTTCGCCGCCGTAAAGGCGCAGGGCATCAGCTTTGTGATTATCAAGGCGGGCGGCGCTGACGCTGGCTACTATAAGGATCCGCAGTTTGAACGATACTACGCGGACGCAGTAGCGGCGGGGCTTGGCGTCGGCGCATACTACTTCACCGGGACAAACTTCGCGGGCGCAGCACAGGGCGTGCTGGAGGCGCGGCAATTCTTGCAGTTGCTTGCCGGGAAAAAGTTCGACTACCCTGTGGTGGCAGACGTGGAGGCGGTGCCGGTCAGTGCGGGCAAGAAAGCAATCACGGACGCCACGCTGGCATTCCTCCAGACGTTGGAAGCGGCAGGCTATTTTGCGAGCGTCTACGCCTCGGACGTGTCGGGCTTTCAGTCTCGCCTTGATGATTCTAGATTGCAAGCCTTTGACCACTGGGTGGCACGCTACAACACGGCAGGCCCGCAGGTGGTGAAGTCCTTCGGCATGTGGCAGTATGGCGGAAGTACGAACTATATCCGCGCCGCGAAGATCTCCGGCGTGGCGTCCGCAGCTTGCGATCAAGACTACGCATACAAGGACTACCCGGCAATCATCAAGGGCGCGGGTCTCAATGGCTTTGCCAAAAACGATGGCTCCCCTGTAAAAGAGCCCACCGCAACGCCCGCGGTTACGTTGTATACTCTGAAAATCGGCCCGATGAGCGTGGGTGACAAAAATACGCTGGAGACCAAGGCAAAGGCACTGGGTATTCCTGTTTTGGAGGAGGGCTGATGACTGATGCAATAGTCACAGCAATTATTACCGGTATGCTATCGCTTATTGGAGTTATCATATCCAATATGGCGGCTGCCCGGCGTACCGAAACGCGCATAGTGACCTCGCAGGCGGTTACAGATACTAAGCTGGACGAACTTACTCGCGAGGTTCGGGAACACAATGGATTTGCTCGCCGTATGCCGGTTGTCGAGGAGCAAATCAAAGTAATAAACCACCGGATTGATGATCTTGAGAAAGGAAGTAAATAAAATGGACATTACCACACTGGGCTTTGCAAGCGTCGCTGGCATCACCGTCATCTGCTACCTTGCTGCTACAGCAATCAAACAGACACCGCTTGCGAACAAATGGTTGCCTACCATCTGCGGCGTGCTGGGCGGCGTGCTGGGGGCCGTAGGGATGCAGGTCATCCCGGACTACCCCGCGGCCGACATTATCACGGCTATCGCGGTAGGCATTGTTTCGGGGTTGGCCGCAACGGGCATCAACCAGGGCATCAAACAGTTGTCAGTCAAAAGCGAAACCAAATAAATAATTATTACAAAAAACCGCCGCCGACTTGGGAAGCATCCCTTGTCGGCGGCGGTTTTTTTATTTCGACTTGTCTTTTGACTTGTCTTTTTAAAAGAAACCAGAATAAAACGCGTTATTTTGCATACCTAAGCACAAGAAAAGCCGCACGGCAAAAGCCAACTAAATGGCTTGCCGTGCGGCTTTGTCGCTGGTGGGCCTTCAGGGATTCGAACCCGGGACCGACCGGTTATGAGCCGGTTGCTCTAACCAGCTGAGCTAAAGGCCCTCGCTGTACAAAACAGCTTACTTATTATACACTACTCCCACTTTCTGCGCAAGATGCCGCGCCGCTTTTGCCTGCCGTGTCACGGATTATCGCATTTTTCACACAGTTCTACCCGTGTTTTCACACACTGTCTTCTTACAATTACTATTGGAAACCCCAAATACAGTTGAAACGACGGAAAGAGGAGTATGGGTATGAATGAAGAAAGCACCCCAACCAAGGGGCACAAAAACCCTTTTCGCGCGGCCGGGCACCTGCTGGGCAAAGTATTCGGCCCGGTGGGCCGTTTTGCACGCCGCCACAAGCGCATTACCGCATTGCTTGTAATTTTGCTGATCGCGGGTGGCGGCTTTTTAGGCTGGCGCACCTTTGCGGGCCGTCAGGCTGCGCCGGGCGGCACCAGCGCCTTTGTGCGCACGACCACCCTGCAAAAGACCTCACTTGAAAACAGCATTTCTGCCAGTGGCACGGTGGAGAGCAACGAGGTCAGCACCGTGACCACCGCGCTGAAATACACGGTAAAAGAAGTCAATGTACAGGTTGGCGACACGGTAAAAGAGGGGGATGTGATCTGCACGCTGGACACGAGCGACCTAGACAAGCAGATCACCAAGGCCAAAGAAAGCCTTGCCGACAATATCAGCAAGGCACAGACAAACTATGACAATGCCGAGGCTTCGTTTGAGGGCGCAAAGGTCAAGTACGAAAACGCCGGTATTGATTACACCAACGCCTCCAACGCTTACAACACGGCGCTCAGCGCCTTCCAGTCGGCACAATCCACTGTGTCGGCATTGCAGTCCACCTACGACACAGCGGCGGCAAACGCGCAGGCAGCGGCAAACAATGTCGCCACCGCCTACAATAGTTACGCCGCGGTGCTGGCGCAGAACAACAACGACACCACCGTGCAGGCGGTCATCGACGCGGCAAGCGCAGTAAACAGCGCCTGCGGGGCATACAACGGCACCACCTTTACTGCGGGTGGCACCGTGGATAATAGCTCGGCAACGGGCGGGCTTGCCAAAACCGCAGCTGACGCACTGGCCGCACTGAACAGCGGCAAAAGCCTGTGCAATTATGACGCGCTGCACAACGCGGCCGCGGCGGCAGAAACCGCCCGTAATAACGCCTACAACACCTATACCACGCTGGGCACCCAGTATTCCAGCGCTTACCAGGCGCTGACCACCGCTTCGGACACGCTGGACAGCAGCAAGACCAGCGACACACTGGAGGATTTGCAGGACCAGCTGGAAGAATGCACGCTGAAAGCACAAAGCGCCGGTACCGTGACCGCGCTGAACGCCACCGTGGGCAGTGCGGTGACCGACAGCACAGTTGCGACGATTCAAGATGTGAGCGCACTGAAAATCTCGTTTACGGTAGAAGAATACGACATCCCCAATGTATCGGTGGGGCTGCCCGCCACCATTACCAGCGACGCCACCGGTGACACGGTGATCAACGGCACGGTGAGCCAGGTTTCTAAAACCGCTTCTACCTCCACCGCCAGCCAAGGGTCCAGCAGTTCGGGCGGGTTTGCGTGCGAAGCCACTGTCACCGATGCCGACACCGGCCTGCTGATTGGCATGAACGCCAAGGTCAACATCATTCTGTCCAGCGAGGACAACGTTTTTGTTGTGCCCATTGACGCAGTGGGCACCGATGAAACCGGCAGCAGTGTGGTGTATGTAAAAACCGGCGGCAGCGGCCCCGATGCCACCTTTGAAGCCGTGCAGGTGACAACCGGCGAAGAGAACGACTATTATATTGAAATTTCGGGCGACGATTTGACCGAGGGCATGGAAGTGCGCAGCAGCGCGAGCAGCGAAGAAGCAACCGTGAACCAAAGCACTGATAGTGCCAACAGCGAAAGCAGTGGCCTTGGCCTGCTGGGCGGCTTGACCGGCGGCGGTGGCGGTGGCGGCGAGATGCCCTCTGGCGGCGGCCCCAGCGGCAATGGCGGCGGCCCGATGGGAGGCTGATGAGATGGCCAACCCCAATACGATCGATACTCCTGCAACTGCACCAAAAGCCGAACCGCTGATCGACATCCGCGATTTGGTAAAGACTTATTACATCGGCCGGCCCAACGAGCTTGAAATTTTGCATGGCATCAACCTCACCGTGTGGCCCGGCGAATTTGTAGCTATTGTGGGCGAGTCCGGCTCGGGCAAATCCACGATCATGAATATCATCGGCGCACTGGACCGCCCAACAAAGGGCAGTTACCTGCTGGACGGCATTGACGTGCAAAAGGCCAGTGACCGCGAGCTGAGCGCCATTCGCAACCGCAAGATCGGGTTTGTGTTTCAGACCTTTAACCTGATTGGCCGCACCACCGCGCTGAAAAATATTGAACTGCCCATGCTGTACGCGGGCATCCCGGCGCGTGCGCGCAGCCGCCGCGCCAAAGAACTGCTTGCCATGGTGGGCATGGGCGACCGTGCACGGCACCAGCCAAACGAACTTTCGGGCGGGCAAAAGCAGCGCGTTGCCATTGCGCGCGCCATGGCCTGCAACCCCGCGTTGCTGCTGGCGGATGAACCCACCGGCGCACTGGACTCGCAGACCAGCCGCAACGTGATGGACCTGTTTCACGACCTGCATGAGCAAAACGGCAAAACCATCGTGCTGATTACCCATAACCCAGAGCTTGCAGAGGAGTGCCAACGCATCCTGACCTTAAAGGACGGGCGCATTGTTGCAGAGCGGAAAGGAAGTGGCGTGCGTGGGACTGCTTGACAATATTCATATGGCGTTTGCCAGCCTGTGGGCCAACAAAATGCGCGCCATTTTAACGATGCTGGGCATCATCATCGGCATTGGCTCGGTCATTGCCATTGTGACGGTGGGCGATTCGCTCACCGGCTCGATCAGTGATTCGATGCAAAGCCTTGGCGTGAGCAACATCACCGTCAGCCTGACAGAAAAAAGCTCGGACGATTCCAGCTCTACAACCACCACAACGACCGGCCGCGGGGTGAGCATTCGCATGTTTGGCCCCAGCCAGCCCGCGGATGAGGATTTGATCACCGACGACATGATCGCCGACTACCGCGCGGCCTTTGGGGACGAGATCACCGCCATTTCGCTGACGGAAACCATGGGCAGCGGCACGGTGTCGATTGCAAACTCCAGCGACAGCGCAAGCGTGAATGTCACCGGCGTTAACCTCGACTATCAGGCCGCCGAATCCATCGACGTGACAAACGGGCGCTTTATCAACCAAAAAGATTTGGACGGCGAAAAAAAGGTCTGTGTCGTTGCCGACCAATTTGTCAGCGATGTGTTTGGCGAAGGGGTGGACGGCATTGGCAAATCGTTTGATGTCACCGTGAACAACAAGGTGTACACCTTTTACATTGTGGGCGTTTACCAGTACGAGCAGGATGGCACCGTCGCGCTGACCAGCAGCGACGTGACCTACCCGATGTATGTGCCGCTGACGACCGCGAAAAAGCTGGACAGCGCCGCCGCCGGGTACCAAAGCTTTACCGTGGTGGGCAGCGCGGTAGAAGACAACGCGGATTTTATGCAGAACACCGAAGACTTTTTTGACAGCTACTACACCCGCAACCAAAGCTGGACGGTATCGGCCTCCAGCATGGAGACGATGGTCAGCACCGTCACCGAGATGATCTCCACCGTGCAGGTGGCCATTGCGGCCATCGCGGCCATCAGCCTGCTGGTGGGCGGCATCGGCGTTATGAACATCATGATGGTCTCAATCACCGAGCGCACGCGCGAGATCGGCACCCGCAAAGCGCTGGGCGCGCCGGGGTTTGCCATTCGGCTGCAATTTATTGTGGAATCGGTCGTCATCTGCCTGATTGGCGGCGTGATTGGCATTATTTTAGGCATCGCACTGGGGGCCTGGGGGGCCAGTCTGCTGGGGTACGCGGCAAAGCCGTCGCTCACCGCCATTGTGGCCTCCGTCGGGTTTTCAATGGTCATTGGTATTTTCTTTGGCTATTACCCCGCCAGCAAGGCCGCAAAGCTGGACCCCATTGAAGCGCTGCGGTACGAATGACCTTTTGCATTTTACCCTTGCAGCTCCACTATTTCGGTACAAGGCGGGCCGCCCTTTGGGGGCGGCCCGCCTTGTTTTTTGCGCCATGTACCGGGCGCAGGTAGCGCTTTTTACACAAAATCTTTTATGCAAAAATAGTAAAAATTTTGTATTTCCTATTGACAACATAGGTTTTAACCGGTATAATCGCCATAAAGAACCCGCTGTCACGGCGGGCACCACACGAAAGGAGGCACGCAAACATGAACCAGCTTTTTAACGTTAATTTCTGTTGTGGGCGAATGCTCTACTCCCGGACAAGCTCGATGTACGGGTGTTTTGCCGTGCCCCTTTTTGTGCATGGTCTGGCAAACTGATTTGCCAGCAACACCTAAACGCATCTTTGCCCGGGAGAGTCGCACCATGACGCCTCCCGGGCAATTTTTTTGTTCCGGCGGCGATGCCTGATAAAAATACAACCGTAAGAGGAGATACCATCATGTCGGAACACAACTACAAATTTGAAACCTTGCAGCTGCACGTTGGGCAAGAGGCCCCCGACCCCGCAACCGATGCGCGTGCGGTGCCCATTTACGCGACCACCTCGTATGTGTTTAAAGACTCGGCACAGGCCGCAGGCCGCTTTGCGCTGACGGAAAGCGGCAACATTTACACCCGGCTGATGAACCCGACCAGCGACGTGTTTGAACAGCGCATTGCGGCGCTGGAGGGCGGGGCCGCGGCGCTGGCGCTGGCCTCCGGCTCGACAGCCGTCGCCTATGCCATCCAAAACATCGCCATCGCGGGCGACCACGTGGTCTCGGCGTCCAACCTGTACGGCGGCACCGTCAACCTGCTGTCCAACACCTTGCAGGACGCGGGCATTACCACCACCTTTGTGGACCAAAGCGACCCCGCAAACTTTGAAAAGGCCATTCGCCACAACACAAAGCTGCTGTATGCCGAAACGCTGGGCAACCCCAACGCCGACGTGCTGGACATTGAAGCCGTGGCCGAGATTGCGCACCGGCACGGCATCCCGCTGATCGTGGACAGCACCTTTGCCACCCCTTATCTGCTGCGCCCCATTGAGCACGGGGCCGACATTGTCGTGCACTCCGCCACCAAGTTCATTGGCGGGCACGGCACCGTGATGGGCGGGGTGATCGTGGACGGCGGCAGGTTTGACTGGGCCGCAAACGATAAGTTTCCCGGGCTGTCCGCCCCCAACCCCTCGTACCACGGCGTGGTGTTTACCAAGGTGGCGGGCAAGCTGGCCTATATCACCAAAGCGCGCACCACCCTATTGCGTGACCTTGGCGGTGCCATTTCGCCGTTCAACTCGTTTTTGCTGCTGCAAGGGCTTGAAACCCTGTCGCTGCGGGTCGAGCGCCATGTGGAAAACGCGCTGAAAGTCGTCGCCTTTTTGCAGCAGCACCCGGGGGTCGAGCGGGTCAACCACCCCTCCCTTGCCACCGGCGCCGCAAAACAGCTGTACGACCGGTATTTCCCGCACGGGGCGGGCTCTATTTTCACCTTTGAGATCAAAGGCGATGCCGAGACCGCCAAAAAGTTCACGGAAAGCTTGGAGCTGTTTTCGCTGCTGGCCAACGTGGCGGATGTGAAATCCCTTGTCATCCACCCCGCTTCCACCACCCACTCGCAACTGTCGGCGGGCGAGCTTGCCGCCTGTGGCATCCGGCCAAACACCATTCGCCTGTCGATTGGCACCGAACATATCGACGATATTTTAGCCGATTTGAACCAGGGGTTTGCCGCCGTGCAATGACCGGCACACCCTCCAAAAAACGAATTCACCATGAAAGGACGGGAGTAAAATGAAACATGCCATACGACACGGTTTTTGCGGAGCAATGCGATGTTGTCCCCCGCGCAACCAACTCTTCAATTTAATTTTATTTGACAACAATTAAAGGAGTGTCTATTATGGCTAACATTTATACTTCCGCAGATCAACTGATTGGGAAAACCCCACTGTTAGAGCTGACCCACATTGAAAAGGCCGAAAACCTGAACGCAAAACTGGTGGCAAAGCTGGAATACTTTAACCCGGCAGGCTCGGTAAAGGACCGCATTGCCAAAGGCATGATCGACGACGCAGAAGCGCGCGGTATTTTAAAGCCCGGCTCGGTCATCATTGAGCCGACCTCCGGCAACACCGGCATCGGCCTTGCCTCGGTTGCCGCCGCCCGCAGCTACCGGCTGATTTTGGTCATGCCGGAAACCATGTCAATCGAGCGCCGGCAGCTGGCAAAGGCCTACGGTGCCGAGCTGGTGCTGACCGAGGGTGCCAAGGGCATGAAGGGCGCCATTGAAAAGGCAAACGAGCTGGCAAACGAAACCCCGAACAGCTTTGTGGCGGGCCAGTTTGTCAACCCGGCCAACCCCGCCGTGCACCGCGCCACCACCGGGCCGGAAATTTGGCAGGACACCGACGGCAAAGTGGATATTTTTGTCGCGGGCATCGGCACCGGCGGCACCATTACCGGCACCGGCGAATACCTGAAATCGCAAAACCCGGCTGTTAAAGTGGTGGCGGTAGAGCCCGCAAGCTCGGCCGTGCTGTCTACCGGTGTGGCCGGCCCACACAAAATTCAGGGCATTGGCGCAGGCTTTGTGCCCGACGTGCTGAACACGAAAATTTACGACGAAATTATCACCGTTTCCAACGAGGACGCGTTTGAAACCGGCCGCGCGATTGGCCACAAAGAAGGTGTGCTGGTGGGCATTTCGTCCGGCGCTGCCACCTATGCCGCCATTCAGCTGGCAAAACGGCCCGAAAACGCGGGCAAAACCATCGTGGTGCTGTTGCCCGACACCGGCGAGCGCTACCTGTCCACCCCGCTTTTCGCGGAATAAGTAACCACCCAAACAGCGGCGGCCCTGTGCCGCCGCTGTTTTCACACCCGAAAGGAGCCCCCAATGACACCACACGCACCGTTTCGCTATGACATTGTAGGCAGCTTTTTGCGCCCCGACGCGCTGAAAAAGGCCCGCCTTGCCCATGCCCTGCACCATATTACCGCGCAAGAACTGACCGCCGCAGAGGACGCCGCTATTTTAGACCTGATCACAAAGCAAAAGGCGGCCGGGCTGCCGGTCATCACCGACGGCGAATTTCGCCGCAGCTGGTGGCACCTTGATTTTATGTGGGGCCTTGGCGGCATTGAAAAGGCAGGCACCGCCAAGGGGCTGCAGTTCCACGGCGAGCGCACCAAAGCCGAAACAGCGGTCATCACGGGGCCCATTACCGGGGCGGGGCACCCGTTTGTGGAGCATTTTAAATTTGTCAAAGCGCAGGAGACGGACGGCGTTGTGGCAAAGCAGACCATCCCCGCGCCCGCACAGCTGCTGGTGCAGCTGCGGCTGCCCGAATACCTTGCGCAAAACCGGCAGCATTACCCCAGTGACGACGCGCTGCTAGCCGACATTGGCGGTGCCTACCAAACCGTGATTCGCGAGCTGTACGACGCGGGTTGCCGCAATTTGCAGCTGGACGACTGTACCTGGGGCCTTTATGTGGACAAAAGCTTTTGGCCGATGTTTGACTTAGACGAAGAAAAAGTGCGCATGATTGCAAAAGAGCAGATTGCGCTGAACAACCTGGCGCTAAAGGGCAAGCCGGACGATTTGACCGTGACGACCCACGTGTGCCGCGGCAATTTTCACTCTACCTACGCTTCGTCCGGCGCTTACGACCCCATTGCCCCGTACTTGTTTGCCGACGAAGCGGTTTCGGCCTTTTACCTTGAATACGACGATGCGCGCTCGGGCGGGTTTGAACCGCTGCGGTATGTCGCCCCGGATAAAGCCGTCGTGCTGGGCCTCATCACGACCAAAAGCCCCCAGCTTGAAGAAAAGGCCGCTGTCATTCAGCGTATTCACGAGGCGGCGCAGTTTGTGCCGCTGGACCGGCTGTACCTCAGCCCCCAGTGTGGGTTGCCTCTACCGAAGAGGGCAACCGGCTGACCGAAGACCAGCAGTGGGCAAAGCTTGCACTGGTGCGCGACATTGCCCGCGAGGTATGGGGCGAGCGCGCCTGACCACGCTGCCCCTGTTTTTAACTATGCTCCCATTTTATAACAAAGCACCGCCCCCACAGCAACGGCTTATCTGGCCGGCACGGTGGGGGCGGTGCTTTGTTGTTTTTTAGCGCTGGCCGCGGTGAAAATGCTCCAGCCGCTCGTTGATTTTGTCCGCAATCGATTTGTCGCGCAAATAGGAAATGATAGTGACTGCCACATAAACCAGCGCGATGGTCACCATCATCAGTACCACCCCTACCGGGGTCATGGTGTACCAGTCAAACAGCGCGCCACAGCCTAAAATGATGGCATTAATGAGCAGATAATGAATACTGAAATGTACAATCAATCCTTTGCGGGTTTGCGCCTCCTCTCGAATCAACACGGTGGTCACCAACCCACACAGCAACCCGGCTGTTAACACCTGCCACAACAGCGCGGTGGGCAAAAAGTCCGCCTGCAAAGAGATGCCTTTTTCCATCACTTCCATCGTGATCCACACGGCACAGGCAAGCAGTGTAAAGGTCGTAATGATGGCTGTATAAAAAATCAAGCGCTTTAGAAACTTCATTTGCGTTGCCCCCTTTACATTTCCAGCTTTTTTTTCAAAAGTGGCACATACTGGCGCGAGATCGTGCTTTTTTCGCCGTTGTTCAGCAGCACCTCAAACCGGCCGCCCAGCACCGGGGTTAACCTTTGCACCTTGCCAAGGTTTAAAATGGCCGATTTGGAAGAGCGGAAAAAATCGGTGTTGTCAAACTGCTCTTCCAGCTCGTACAGCTTTTTGTGCACCTCATAAACCTCTTTTTCGCAGTAGGCGAACACCCGGTTGTCCACCGCTTCAAAGTAATACACGTCCTGTGGCTCAAGTAACTTAATACTGCCGTCCGGCTGAAAGCCGCTCAGCTTTTCGCGCGAAGTGCGAATTTTGGAAATCAGCGAAAGCATTTGGTCGTCCAGCCCGCCGGTGCGGATGATGATCTCTTCTTCCTGCCCTTTTTCCAGCTCTTCGACAATGATTCTCAAGCTCGCATCCCTACCTGTCCTGCACAGATTTGCGCCGCATCATCAGCGCCGCCGCTGCTAAAACCAGTATACCACAAATCAGCACCGCTGCAATCTGCCCGGCAAGGCTGACCGTCTGTTCGCCCATGGTCACGGTAATGCCCATGGCGGTTTTGTATTCGGTTGCCACCACTGCGGGTGCGGTTTCAAACATGTTTTGTACTGCGGTGGCGGTAAACACACTGCGCAGCATGGAGGCACTGTGCAAAATGGGGGTAGCCTTTAAAAAGTTTTGCACGGCACTGGGCAGGCCGCCCATCGGGATGTAAATTGCCCCCAAAAAGCCAACCAGCGTGCCCACTATTGTGCCAAGGCCCGACCACGCACCCTCGCTTTTGACAAACAGCCCCACTAAAAACATCACCGCAGAATACGAAAAGGCGTTGACCGCCAGCATACCAATCACCTTAAGGTGCTCGATTAGTGACAAGATGCTGTGCCCCGACACCAGCAAATACCCGTCGGACACGCCCAGCGTCAGCAGGCAGATGCCCATGGTACCCAAAAACGACGCGCCAATATACCCTACCGCAATTTGCAACCGGCTGACCGGCGCACCATAAAAGCTTTGGGCGCGGCCGGTTGCCGCGTCGCGCACCATTTGGCCCGTAATGGTCAGCGCAATCGTGACGGTGTTGACGCACAGCACCCCGGCAATGGTCCACAGCAACACCATCTGCTGGGCGCTGTCGCGGCTGATGCCGGTAACCCCGGCCTGCTCTAAAATATTCAGCACATCGTTGACGTTCATATCGCCCAAAAACACCAGCATCAGCATGATGACAATCAGCATCGACAACAGCGAAAAAAAGATCGACGAGCGGTCGCGCAGGTATAACTTGAGATTGCGTTTGATTAAATTGTTGACGGCGCTCATACGGCTTCCTCCTCGCTGCCCTTGCAGGCGTTCAAAAATACATCATCCATCGTACCCTGCACCACTTCAAACCCGGCAAGCTCGGCATGCCAGCGTTGCAGCAGTTCGTACGCCGCCAGCGTGCTTGGGATCGCGATTTGCACCCCGCGGCCCCGCACGCGGCAGGCAGTACCCTCATTTTGCAGCTTTGCCGCAAATGCACTCAAGTCTTTGGGGTACAGCGTCAGCCGGTCATAGGCAAATTGCTCTTTCAGTTCAAACGGGGTACCACTCGCAATCTCTTTGCCCTTGTCCAAAATTAAAATATGGTTTGCCTGTGCGGCCTCCTCCATATAATGCGTCGTCAAAAACACCGTGGTGCCGTACTGCTTGCGGATGAGGCGCACCGCGTGCCACACTGCCTTGCGGGTGGCGGGGTCCAGCCCGGTGGTCGGCTCGTCCAAAAACAGCACCCGCGGGGCATGCATCAGTGCCGCGGCAATTTCGCACTTGCGTTTCTGCCCGCCCGAAAGCTGCTGGTACCGGCGTTTCAGCGTATCCTCCAGCGACAACAGGTCACACAGCTCTGCCAGCCTTTTTTTATTTTCTGCCCGGCCTTTCTGGTACAGCGACGCGCGGCAAAACAGGTTTTCTTCCACCGTCAATAGGTCGTCTAACCCGTTTTGTTGCCGCACAATGCCGATCTCACGGCGAATCTGCGCGTCCTCGTGCCCCAATTTATGCCCGCAGATCTCCGCTTCGCCCGCCGTAGGGCGCACCAGTGTGCTAAGCATTTGAATCGTTGTCGTTTTACCCGCACCATTGACCCCCAAAAAACCAAACAGCTCGCCCGCATTGACGCTAAACGAAATACCGTCCACCGCGTGGGTGGGCCCGTAATATTTTTGCAGCCCTTTAACGCTGATACTGCATTCTTCCATCTTTTCGCACCCTCTCTTTGCTTCATGCCCCAAGTATAACAAAGCCGCACAGCCCCCGCCAGCAAAAACAGCCCACCGGCAGCACAGCGCCGGTAAGCGGTACTGTACGGCGGGTAAGTTGCACTGCCACCGCCCGCCACCGGCTGCCTTGCCGCCCTGTTTTGCAGCAGGCAAGCCCTGTAATTTTTTGCACCTGCCAAATCGCGGGCAGTGTTTTTTATTTTCTTTGTGCAATTTTTGCTTGACAAGCACCGTTGTTTTTTGCTATTTTAGATAGCAATAAAGGCGATGACGAAGAACGCCGACGTTCACATGGTTTACAGAGAGCCTGAGCAGATGAGAGCAGGCAACCGGACAACGTTAGGGGAATCACTTCCGAGCTGGCAGTTGAACACGAAAGTAAGTAAACGCGCACGTGCAGGCAGCGTTAATGCCATGGGCTTGTTGGAGCCTGTAAGTGGTGCGGCCTCACCGCCGCGCAATTTGAGTGGTACCGCGGAGTTGTAATTCAGCAGCTTCGTCTCAAAGAAACATTCTTTGGGACGAAGCTGTTTTTGTTTTGTCCCGCACAAAACAGGAGGATCATTTGTATGAGTTACACCAGCTGCCTGCCCGCCTGGAGCGTCGGCCCCGACTGCTACCAGGATGTCTTTGCCACCGCCCGCCGTTTTGGCAAAACCGCCGCCGTCATTGGCGGCAAAACCGCCCTCAGCAAAGCGTATGAGCCGCTGAAAGCCGCCCTTGCCGGCAGCGAGTTTGCCCTGTCGCAGCCCATTTGGTACGGCGGCAACTCCACGTACGAGCACGCCGGCGCGCTGGAGCAACTGCCAGAGGTGCAGCAGGCCGATATGATTTTTGCCGTGGGCGGCGGGCGCGCCATCGACACCTGCAAGGCCGTGGCCCAGCACCTCGACAAGCCGCTGCTCACCTTCCCCACCATCGCCTCCAACTGCGCCGCCTGCACCGCCATCGGCGTATTTTACAATGCAAACGACACTTTTTGCGACTACTTTTACCCCACCCGCTGCCCCGAGCACACCTTCATCAACACCCGCATCATTGCCGAAGCCCCCGAAAGTTTGCTGTGGGCCGGCATCGGCGACGCGCTTTCAAAAGAATGCGAAGTGGAACTTGCCAGCCGCGGCAACGCGCTGTTTCACACGACGCTGCTTGGCACCATGCTGGCCCACACCTGCACCGAGCCGCTGCTAAACTACGGCACCACCGCCATGCAGCAGTGCCGTGAGGGCAACCCCGGCACCGAGCTCGAGCAGGTCGCCCTTGCCATTGTGATCTCCACCGGCCTTGTGTCAAACCTCACCACCGACCCCACCAAGTACTACTACAACAGCAGCCTTGCCCACTGTGTTTACTACGGTGCCACGATGCTGCCCGCCTCCGGCGGCAAGCACCTGCACGGCGAGATTGTCTCGTTTGGCGTGCTGACGTTGCTGACCTGGGATGGCCAGCTGGAACAGCGCGAGCGCATTTTGCGCTTTAACCGCTCGATCAAGCTGCCCGTCACGCTGGCCGAGATCGGCATGACTGAGGCCGACCTGCAAACAGTGGCCGACAAAGCCGCCACCGTGCTGGAATGGACCAAAGCGCCCCGCCCTGTCACCAAAGAGGCCTTTATGCAAGCCATGCGCGATGCCGACGCCGCCGGCCGTGCCCTGCTTGCCGCCGAAGCCTGAACACACAACAGAAAAGGAGAATCCGCCATGAAAACAATCAACCGTGTTGCCGATCTGCTGAACAAAAACCTGGCGCTGCTCGCCATCCTCACCGCTGTGTTCGCCCTGCTGGTGCCCAGCTTTTGGGTGGGCCTTGCGGGCAGTGTCAGCATCAACTTTGCGTGGGCCCCGGTGCTGGGGACGTACTTCCCTAAAATGAGCTTTGTCAACCTGCTGCTGGGCGTCATCATGTTCGGCATGGGCATGACGCTGCGCGCCGAGGACTTTGCGCTGATTTTGCGCCGCCCGCGCGACGTGCTGATCGGCATTTTCAGCCAGTACATCTGCATGGCCGGGTTTGGCTGGCTGGTGGCAAAGCTGCTCAGCTTCACTGGCATCGGCGGGCCGGAGGTCTGCGCGCAGATCGCCGTGGGCCTTGTGCTGCTGGGTTGCGTGCCGGGGGGCACCGCGTCCAACGTGATGACTTTTCTCGCGCACGGCGACGTGCCGCTTTCGGTCACCATCACGATGTGCACCACGCTGCTGGCCCCGGCGCTGACCCCCACCCTGACGCTGGCCCTTGCCGGCCAGTGGATCGAGGTCAACTTCTGGAGCATGTTCTTCTCCATCGTCATGGTCGTGCTGCTGCCCATCTTTTTGGGGCTTGCCATCCATGCCTTTGTTGGCAAAAAAATTGAACCGTTTAAAAAGATTCTCGTGCTCACTTCTACCATCTGCATTTTGCTGGTGGTCGGCATGTGCGTGGGACCAAACCAGAGCAGCTTTACCCAAAACGGCCTTGCCATTGTGGGCATTACCGCGCTGGCTGTTTTAGTGCACCATGTGCTGGGCCTTGCCGCCGGGTACGGCATTGCAAAGGCGTTTCATTTTAACGAAGAAAAGACCCGTGCCCTGTCGCTGGAAGTGGGGCTGCAAAACAGCGGCCTTTCGTGCACACTGGCAAACTCAGCCTTCCCCGGTACCCTTGCCATTCTGCCCTGTGTGCTGGCGACGGTGATTCACCAGATCGTCGGGCCCATTGTGGCGAACCTTTTTGCCGCCCGCGACAACAAAGCCCCCGCACCCGCCGTGGCGGAACCCCTGCCCGCGGAGGGCTAAGGCCCAAAACTGGCAGTAAAAAGTTGCTTACAAAAAGCTGCTTGCGCAAAGTTGGGCACTAACGGCTTAAAAGCTAAGCTGTAAAAGGCTGGCTGGGCAAGCCCGGCGGTGAAGGCCCGCCCGTGAGCCGCTACCACAAAAGCTACTGAAACTGATAAAAAGCCTCACACCATTCCTCCTGTTTGCGGCATAGCAAAAGGCAGCACCTTACTTTGAAGGTGCTGCCTTTTGTGCTGTTTCGTGCTTATTTTATGCCCGCAGGCCCACCAGTGGCACTAGCATACTGCAATGCCACCTGCCCTGCGGTTAACTGATACTTTTGCTTGATGTCGGCAATTTTACCCGACTCGGTAAACACATCTAAAATGCCTACCCGGCGCAGCACCGCGGTGGTTTGCAGCTCTGCCACGGCTAGTACCTGCCGTGCACAGCAGGTAACGCTTAAAACAGGCTTTTTATTAAAACTGCAACGCCTACCATAGCCCCCGGCCATAACCCACAGCGCTGGTGGGGGCACCCCGCAACTTTGTAAAAATGACCCCGCATCATACGGCGGGTGAGTCACCACTTTTAAAACGAAAAGGGCGACGCGACAGGCAAAAACCTTTACCATTACTTCTCGTATAAATTACATCTTTATTTAACTTTTTGTAACTAGCTTCAGCTTGCGGGCCCGGTGCGGCAGCGCGAGAGTATTTCCCCTCCCCGTTTTTATCCCCGTACAGTTGGTGTTGCCGCATCGTTTTGGTACCGCAAAGCAAAAAAGGAGTTGCCTGTCTCCCGTAAAGAATATCACAAATGGGCATATGGCAAGGCGCTGATAGACATTTATGCTGTATTTTTCTATCTATGTATTACTTTTTGTATATTATATAGTGTTTTATCTCCCATCGTGCACCCCCCCCCAGGCGCTTACGCATACTGCTTTGCCCGCTTTAGGTGGGATTGCAGAAAGGCAGCAAACATACAGCTTGCGCTTTCTCATTTTATGCAGCAAGGGCCTAAACAGCTAAAAGATACGCTGCGGTGCAGGCAAAGAATTACTTTGGGGATACATTTTTGGTGCGCCTATGTTGCGTTGATATACTACTTACTGTATATTCTAATTATCTTTTTAGCCTGCTGTTTGTGCCTTTGGGCCGTTTTGCGCTGCATTGGGCTTACAAAAAGCCCTATGCCAGCATAGCAATAAGCAGGGGGGTGCAGTAAATATCGCTTTAGGGTTTTACCAAAAATGCTCTTTGTTGCCGCTGTAAAACACAAAAACAGGGCCGCGTCAACACAAAATTGACACGGCCCTATCAGCCTGGCTCCCCCTGTTGGGCTCGAACCAACGACCCTGCGGTTAACAGCCGCATGCTCTACCAGCTGAGCTAAGGAGGAATATATTGTAACTGCCGAATGACAGGTACCCGCGCAGCGCCGGTTGCCCGGGCGCTTTTAGAGCGCACGACCAGAGGCTTTGTGTTCGTCCCTGTTCGTGCTTAACTTCAATGGTGCACTTCCAGGGACTTTGTCGCGGCAGCGCTGCTACCTTAAACGCACTGCGCGGTAGCCCACCGGGCTGCCGCTTGCCTGCTTGCGCTTTGCCAAAGCGCGCGCTCGCAGGAGTGCTTTGTTCTCGTCCCTGTTCGTGCCTAACTTCAATGGTGCACTTCCAGGGACTCGAACCCTGGGCCCGCTGATTAAGAGTCAGCTGCTCTACCAACTGAGCTAGAAGTGCATGGGTGAGGGAAATCCCCTCTGTTTGCCGCGCCGGCTACTGCCTTGCGCTGCCCTTTGGCAAAACGAAAAGCCGCATGGGCCGCCTTTCGGCGCCATCGCGGCCCTGTTTTGCGGCTACACCGCAAGATGCTTGGTGACCCCTGCGGGAATCGAACCCACGATTACGCCGTGAGAGGGCGTCGTCTTAGCCGCTTGACCAAGGGGCCATACTGGCCCTCTGCTTCCAAAGGGCCCATAATTAAAGAAAAGGGCCGGCACCTACCTATCTTCCCAGGTCGTTACCAACCAAGTATTTTCGGCACGATCGAGCTTAACTTCTGTGTTCGGGATGGGAACAGGTGGAACCTCGACGTTATCGGCACCGGCCATAATTGCTAAAGCTTTGCGCAATAGCCTAGCCTAACAATATTCACTTTTCTTTTGAGAGAATACACCCTCAAAACTGAACATCGAAACTGATTGACAAATGTAGAACCTTCAAGATGTGGTCAAGCCCTCGACCTATTAGTACACACTAGCTACACATGTCACCATGCTTCCACTTTGTGCCTATCAACCTTGTAGTCTTCAAGGGGTCTTACCTGATTAACTCAGTGGGATATCTTATCTCCAGGCCGGCTTCACGCTTAGATGCTTTCAGCGTTTATCCGATCCGCACTTAGCTGCCCAGCTATGCCCTTGGCAGAACAACTGGTGCACCAGAGGTGCGTCCATCCCGGTCCTCTCGTACTAGGGACAGATCCTGTCAAATATCCTACGCCCACGACAGATAGGGACCGAACTGTCTCACGACGTTCTGAACCCAGCTCGCGTACCGCTTTAATTGGCGAACAGCCAAACCCTTGGGACCGAATACAGCCCCAGGATGCGATGAGCCGACATCGAGGTGCCAAACCTCCCCGTCGATGTGGACTCTTGGGGGAGATCAGCCTGTTATCCCCAGGGTAACTTTTATCCGTTGAGCGATGGCATTTCCACACACATACCACCGGATCACTAACTCCAACTTTCGTTACTGCTCGACTTGTCTGTCTCGCAGTTAGGCTGGCTTATGCGTTTGCACTCTATGGCTTGGTTTCCGTCCAAGCTGAGCCAACCTTTGAACGCCTCCGTTACATTTTAGGAGGCGACCGCCCCAGTCAAACTGCCCACCTGACAATGTCCCCCGGCCTGATTCAAGGCCGCAGGTTAGAATTCCAGTATCACAAGAGTGGTATCCCAAGGACGACTCCGCAACGGCTGACGCCGCTGTTTCATAGTCTCCCACCTATCCTGTACATATAATACCGAAACCCAATATCAGGCTACAGTAAAGCTCCATGGGGTCTTTCCGTCTTGTCGCGGGAAACCGGCATCTTCACCGGTACTACAATTTCGCCGGGCGGGCTGTTGAGACAGTGCCCAAATCATTACACCATTCGTGCGGGTCAGAACTTACCTGACAAGGAATTTCGCTACCTTAGGACCGTTATAGTTACGGCCGCCGTTTACTGGGGCTTCAATTCAGTGCTTGCACACATCCTCTTAACCTTCCAGCACCGGGCAGGTGTCAGCCCGTATACGTCATCTTTCGATTTAGCACAGACCTGTGTTTTTGCTAAACAGTTGCTTGGGCCTATTCTCTGCGGCTCTATTGCTAGAGCACCCCTTATCCCTAAGTTACGGGGTCAATTTGCCGAGTTCCTTAACAACCCTTCTCCCGTTGGCCTTAGAATCTTCTTCCTACCTACCTGTGTCGGTTTGCGGTACGGGCACCTTATCAATACATGTGGCTTTTCTCGCCATCGTCTAGGTATGCTTCCCTACTAAATTTCAGTCCCTTACGCCCAGGTCAACCAACGCCCGGGTCATACCCTTTCAATGTGTCCCCACACTTAACAATTTTGGTGGCTACGGAATCTCTACCGTATGTGCATCGGCTACGCCTTTCGGCCTCACCTTAGCTCCCGGCTAACTTGGAGCGGACGAACCTTGCTCCAAAAACCTGAGGCTTTCGGCCATGATGATTCTCACATCATTCGCGCTACTTATTCCGGCATTCTCACTTGTGTACAATCCACACCCGCTTACGCTAGTGCTTCTCCTCGTACACAACGCTCCCCTACCCAGATATTTGCATATCTGCCTAAGCTTCGGTGCAGGTTTTAGCCCCGTTGAATTTTCGGCGCAGAGTCACTCGACTAGTGAGCTATTACGCACTCTTTGAATGAGTGGCTGCTTCTAAGCCAACATCCTAGTTGTCTTCGCAACTCCACATCCTTTTCCACTTAAACCTGCTTTGGGACCTTAGCTGTAGATCTGGGCTGTTTCCCTTTTGACAATGAGACTTATCTCACACTGTCTGACTCCTGCACATCGATATTTCGGCATTCAGAGTTTGATAGGCTTCGGTAGTCTTTCGACCCCTAGGCCATTCAGTGCTTTACCTCCGAATATCTAATGCAAGGCTAGCCCTAAAGCTATTTCGGGGAGAACCAGCTATCTCCGAGTTCGATTGGAATTTCTCCGCTACCCACAGTTCATCACCGACCTTTTCAACGGGCGTGTGTTCGGCCCTCCATGGAGTTTTACCTCCACTTCAGCCTGACCATGGGTAGGTCACCCGGTTTCGGGCCCAATGCATGCAACTAAGCGCCCATTTCAGACTCGCTTTCGCTGCGGCTTCGTTGCTGAACAACTTAACCTTGCTACATACATTGACTCGCCGGACCGTTCTACAAAAAGTACCTGATCACACATTGACGTGCTCTCAGTGCTTGTAGGCACAGGGTTTCAGGTTCTATTTCACTCCCCTCCCGGGGTGCTTTTCACCTTTCCTTCACAGTACTATACGCTATCGGTCACTGGGTAGTATTTAGGCTTGGAGGGTGGTCCCCCCATGTTCCCACGGGATTTCTCGTGTCCCGTGGTACTCTGGATACCGCTCATCTGTTTTCGTTTTCGCCTACATGGCTCTCACATTCTTCGGCGTGCTTTCCCACACACTTCGGCTAACAATCACAGTATTAAATGCGGTCCAAACCCCAGAGGTATTTCTACCCCTGGTTTGGCCTCTTCCGCGTTCGCTCGCCACTACTAGCGGAATCTCAATTGATTTCTCTTCCTCGCCCTACTTAGATGTTTCAGTTCAGGCGGTTCCCCACATATACCTATGTATTCAGTATATGTTACACGGACATGACTCCGTGTGGGTTTCCCCATTCAGAAATCTGCGGATCAAAGATCATTTGCATCTCCCCGCAGCTTATCGCAGCTTATCACGTCTTTCTTCGGCTCCCAGTGCCAAGGCATTCGCCCTGCGCCCTTTCTAACTTGACCATTTTTTCTTTTGATTCTACATTTGCCAACTAAAAGAATTTTTTGAAATTGTAGATTTTGTAAATCTAATTTTTCGCTTTTTCTCGTAGTCTTTTCAGTTTCAATATTCAGTTTTCAAGGTGCATTCGCATAAAACAGCTTCCATACCATTGTACCCGTGGATTTCTCTACGGATTACCCTTTCGGGTTGGTGGGCTCAAGTGGACTCGAACCACCGACCTCACGCTTATCAGGCGTGCGCTCTAACCACCTGAGCTATGAGCCCACATCTGGTGGAGATGAGGAGGTTCGAACTCCTGACCCCCTGCGTGCAAGGCAGGTGCTCTCCCAGCTGAGCTACACCCCCATACATGGGATGGCCTCTGTCTTTTGCTTCGAAGTCTCCGCTGAGCTTGCGCTCAACAGGGCCCTCAAAATTAAACAATACAGTCAAAACTCTCTAAATCCCTGTACCAGCCATCGGCCACCGTAGTGTCCGTGTCTGCCTGACTCCTTAGAAAGGAGGTGATCCAGCCGCACCTTCCGATACGGCTACCTTGTTACGACTTCACCCCAATCACCAGTTTTACCTTCGGCGGCGTCTTCCTTGCGGTTAGACTACCGACTTCGGGTCCCCCCGGCTCTCATGGTGTGACGGGCGGTGTGTACAAGGCCCGGGAACGTATTCACCGCGGCATGCTGATCCGCGATTACTAGCAATTCCGGCTTCATGGGGGCGGGTTGCAGCCCCCAATCCGAACTGAGACTATTTTTCTGAGGTTTGCTCCACCTTGCGGTCTCGCTTCTCTCTGTTAATAGCCATTGTAGTACGTGTGTAGCCCAGGTCATAAAGGGCATGATGATTTGACGTCATCCCCACCTTCCTCCGTTTTGTCAACGGCAGTCTCACTAGAGTCCTCTTGCGTAGTAACTAGTAATAAGGGTTGCGCTCGTTGCGGGACTTAACCCAACATCTCACGACACGAGCTGACGACAACCATGCACCACCTGTCTCAACGTCCCGAAGGAAAGCCTAATCTCTTAGGCGGTCGTTGGATGTCAAGACCTGGTAAGGTTTTTCGCGTTGCTTCGAATTAAACCACATACTCCACTGCTTGTGCGGGCCCCCGTCAATTCCTTTGAGTTTCAACCTTGCGGTCGTACTCCCCAGGTGGATTACTTATTGTGTTAACTGCGGCACGGAGAGGGTCAATCTCCCCACACCTAGTAATCATCGTTTACAGCATGGACTACCAGGGTATCTAATCCTGTTTGCTACCCATGCTTTCGAGCCTCAGCGTCAGTTGATGCCCAGTAGGCCGCCTTCGCCACTGGTGTTCCTCCCGATATCTACGCATTCCACCGCTACACCGGGAATTCCGCCTACCTCTGCATTACTCAAGAACCACAGTTTTGAATGCTGATACGGGTTGAGCCCGTAGATTAAACACCCAACTTGCAGTTCCGCCTGCGCTCCCTTTACACCCAGTAATTCCGGACAACGCTTGCCACCTACGTATTACCGCGGCTGCTGGCACGTAGTTAGCCGTGGCTTCCTCCTCGAGTACCGTCATTTGTTTCGTCCCCGAAGACAGAGGTTTACAATCCGAAAACCTTCTTCCCTCACGCGGCGTCGCTGCATCAGAGTTTCCTCCATTGTGCAATATCCCCCACTGCTGCCTCCCGTAGGAGTCTGGGCCGTGTCTCAGTCCCAATGTGGCCGATCAACCTCTCAGTCCGGCTACTGATCGTTGCCATGGTGGGCCGTTACCTCACCATCTAGCTAATCAGACGCGAGTCCATCCTTCAGCGAAAATTAATCCTTTGATCACCGTGCCATGTGGCACTGTGGTCTTATGCGGTATTAGCAGTCGTTTCCAACTGTTGTCCCCCACTGAAGGGCAGGTTACTCACGTGTTACTCACCCGTTCGCCACTAAGCTAATTTCGCTTCCATCCGAAAACTTCGGCTAGTTTAGCTTCGTTCGACTTGCATGTGTTAGGCGCGCCGCCAGCGTTCGTCCTGAGCCAGGATCAAACTCTTAATCAAATGATATTAAAATCAGTTGAACTGAATTCAATCGCTTTTCACTCAGCACGCAATCGCTTGCGTCCTTAATGTGAATTACTTTAAAGGAATTTTTTTGTTTAACGAGCAGGTTAAATCCTGCTCTAGAGATCCTTCAAGCTTTTTCTGTATTGTTTAATTTTCAAGGTCCTATTCCCCGGCTTTTTGGGGGTTTTGCTGGGCTCGTGCTCACGAGACAGCTTATTTAGTATAGCGTATTAGGTCTTGTTTGTCAACCACTTTTTTGAACTTTTTTGAATTTGTTTTTCGTTCCCGGCAGCCGGTAAAACGGCGGCCTTTTTAGAGTAAATACCGCCTAGTACAAACAAGATAAAAGGTACACGTGGCAACGGCATATCCGCTTTTACAATAGTCACTTAATAGTCACTTTTAGAACCGTTGCCGCAGCTGCATTGTTGCCCTTTACCTCCTTTATATAAAGTCAGCGCCACCAGCTTGGCTAGTGACGTAGGGAATCCTTTCTAGGGCTGCCCGCCGGCAAGCGGTTAAAGGCGCACCGAAGCATTTCCTGCCCCATTCGCCCTACCGCCAAGCGGCAATATCATTATGACAGCTCTGATCATCATTATCACCTACCATGTAACAAAAGGGCTAAGTGGTTAGGGAAAGCGAAAGCATTTGTCCCGCCCTGCTGAGGGGTATCAAGAGAACACAAAAACAGGGCCGCATCAATACAAGATTGACACGGCCCCGTCAGCATGGCTCCCCCTGTTGGGCTCGAACCAACGACCCTGCGGTTAACAGCCGCATGCTCTACCAGCTGAGCTAAGGAGGAATATATCGTAACTGCCCTGCGGCAGGTACCTGCGCGGCGCCGGTTGCCCCGGCGCTTTTAGAGCGCACGACCAGAGGCTTTGTCGCGGCAGCACTGCTGCCCAAGACGCACTACGCGGTAGCCCACCGGGCTGCCACCTGCCCTGCTCTGCGCTTCACCAAAGCTCGCGCTCGCAGGAGTGCTTTGTTCTCCGTCCCTGTTCGTGCCTTACTTTCATGGTGCACTTCCAGGGACTCGAACCCTGGGCCCGCTGATTAAGAGTCAGCTGCTCTACCAACTGAGCTAGAAGTGCATGGGTGAGGGAAATTCCCTCTGTTTGCCGCGCCGGCTATTGCCTTGCGCTGCCCTTTGGCAAAACGAAAAGCCGCATGGGCCGCCTTTCGGCGCCATCGCGGCCCTGTTTTGCGGCTACACCGCAAGATGCTTGGTGACCCCTGCGGGAATCGAACCCACGATTACGCCGTGAGAGGGCGTCGTCTTAGCCGCTTGACCAAGGGGCCATACTGGCCCTCTGCTTCCAAAGGGCCCATAATTAAAGAAAAGGGCCGGCACCTACCTATCTTCCCAGGTCGTTACCAACCAAGTATTTTCGGCACGATCGAGCTTAACTTCTGTGTTCGGGATGGGAACAGGTGGAACCTCGACGTTATCGGCACCGGCCATAATTGCTAAAGCTTTGCGCAATAGCCTAGCCTAACAATATTCACTTTTCTTTTGAGAGAATACACCCTCAAAACTGAACATCGAAACTGATTGACAAATGTAGAACCTTCAAGATGTGGTCAAGCCCTCGACCTATTAGTACACACTAGCTACACATGTCACCATGCTTCCACTTTGTGCCTATCAACCTTGTAGTCTTCAAGGGGTCTTACCTGATTAACTCAGTGGGATATCTTATCTCCAGGCCGGCTTCACGCTTAGATGCTTTCAGCGTTTATCCGATCCGCACTTAGCTGCCCAGCTATGCCCTTGGCAGAACAACTGGTGCACCAGAGGTGCGTCCATCCCGGTCCTCTCGTACTAGGGACAGATCCTGTCAAATATCCTACGCCCACGACAGATAGGGACCGAACTGTCTCACGACGTTCTGAACCCAGCTCGCGTACCGCTTTAATTGGCGAACAGCCAAACCCTTGGGACCGAATACAGCCCCAGGATGCGATGAGCCGACATCGAGGTGCCAAACCTCCCCGTCGATGTGGACTCTTGGGGGAGATCAGCCTGTTATCCCCAGGGTAACTTTTATCCGTTGAGCGATGGCATTTCCACACACATACCACCGGATCACTAACTCCAACTTTCGTTACTGCTCGACTTGTCTGTCTCGCAGTTAGGCTGGCTTATGCGTTTGCACTCTATGGCTTGGTTTCCGTCCAAGCTGAGCCAACCTTTGAACGCCTCCGTTACATTTTAGGAGGCGACCGCCCCAGTCAAACTGCCCACCTGACAATGTCCCCCGGCCTGATTCAAGGCCGCAGGTTAGAATTCCAGTATCACAAGAGTGGTATCCCAAGGACGACTCCGCAACGGCTGACGCCGCTGTTTCATAGTCTCCCACCTATCCTGTACATATAATACCGAAACCCAATATCAGGCTACAGTAAAGCTCCATGGGGTCTTTCCGTCTTGTCGCGGGAAACCGGCATCTTCACCGGTACTACAATTTCGCCGGGCGGGCTGTTGAGACAGTGCCCAAATCATTACACCATTCGTGCGGGTCAGAACTTACCTGACAAGGAATTTCGCTACCTTAGGACCGTTATAGTTACGGCCGCCGTTTACTGGGGCTTCAATTCAGTGCTTGCACACATCCTCTTAACCTTCCAGCACCGGGCAGGTGTCAGCCCGTATACGTCATCTTTCGATTTAGCACAGACCTGTGTTTTTGCTAAACAGTTGCTTGGGCCTATTCTCTGCGGCTCTATTGCTAGAGCACCCCTTATCCCTAAGTTACGGGGTCAATTTGCCGAGTTCCTTAACAACCCTTCTCCCGTTGGCCTTAGAATCTTCTTCCTACCTACCTGTGTCGGTTTGCGGTACGGGCACCTTATCAATACATGTGGCTTTTCTCGCCATCGTCTAGGTATGCTTCCCTACTAAATTTCAGTCCCTTACGCCCAGGTCAACCAACGCCCGGGTCATACCCTTTCAATGTGTCCCCACACTTAACAATTTTGGTGGCTACGGAATCTCTACCGTATGTGCATCGGCTACGCCTTTCGGCCTCACCTTAGCTCCCGGCTAACTTGGAGCGGACGAACCTTGCTCCAAAAACCTGAGGCTTTCGGCCATGATGATTCTCACATCATTCGCGCTACTTATTCCGGCATTCTCACTTGTGTACAATCCACACCCGCTTACGCTAGTGCTTCTCCTCGTACACAACGCTCCCCTACCCAGATATTTGCATATCTGCCTAAGCTTCGGTGCAGGTTTTAGCCCCGTTGAATTTTCGGCGCAGAGTCACTCGACTAGTGAGCTATTACGCACTCTTTGAATGAGTGGCTGCTTCTAAGCCAACATCCTAGTTGTCTTCGCAACTCCACATCCTTTTCCACTTAAACCTGCTTTGGGACCTTAGCTGTAGATCTGGGCTGTTTCCCTTTTGACAATGAGACTTATCTCACACTGTCTGACTCCTGCACATCGATATTTCGGCATTCAGAGTTTGATAGGCTTCGGTAGTCTTTCGACCCCTAGGCCATTCAGTGCTTTACCTCCGAATATCTAATGCAAGGCTAGCCCTAAAGCTATTTCGGGGAGAACCAGCTATCTCCGAGTTCGATTGGAATTTCTCCGCTACCCACAGTTCATCACCGACCTTTTCAACGGGCGTGTGTTCGGCCCTCCATGGAGTTTTACCTCCACTTCAGCCTGACCATGGGTAGGTCACCCGGTTTCGGGCCCAATGCATGCAACTAAGCGCCCATTTCAGACTCGCTTTCGCTGCGGCTTCGTTGCTGAACAACTTAACCTTGCTACATACATTGACTCGCCGGACCGTTCTACAAAAAGTACCTGATCACACATTGACGTGCTCTCAGTGCTTGTAGGCACAGGGTTTCAGGTTCTATTTCACTCCCCTCCCGGGGTGCTTTTCACCTTTCCTTCACAGTACTATACGCTATCGGTCACTGGGTAGTATTTAGGCTTGGAGGGTGGTCCCCCCATGTTCCCACGGGATTTCTCGTGTCCCGTGGTACTCTGGATACCGCTCATCTGTTTTCGTTTTCGCCTACATGGCTCTCACATTCTTCGGCGTGCTTTCCCACACACTTCGGCTAACAATCACAGTATTAAATGCGGTCCAAACCCCAGAGGTATTTCTACCCCTGGTTTGGCCTCTTCCGCGTTCGCTCGCCACTACTAGCGGAATCTCAATTGATTTCTCTTCCTCGCCCTACTTAGATGTTTCAGTTCAGGCGGTTCCCCACATATACCTATGTATTCAGTATATGTTACACGGACATGACTCCGTGTGGGTTTCCCCATTCAGAAATCTGCGGATCAAAGATCATTTGCATCTCCCCGCAGCTTATCGCAGCTTATCACGTCTTTCTTCGGCTCCCAGTGCCAAGGCATTCGCCCTGCGCCCTTTCTAACTTGACCATTTTTTCTTTTGATTCTACATTTGCCAACTAAAAGAATTTTTTGAAATTGTAGATTTTGTAAATCTAATTTTTCGCTTTTTCTCGTAGTCTTTTCAGTTTCAATATTCAGTTTTCAAGGTGCATTCGCATAAAACAGCTTCCATACCATTGTACCCGTGGATTTCTCTACGGATTACCCTTTCGGGTTGGTGGGCTCAAGTGGACTCGAACCACCGACCTCACGCTTATCAGGCGTGCGCTCTAACCACCTGAGCTATGAGCCCACATCTGGTGGAGATGAGGAGGTTCGAACTCCTGACCCCCTGCGTGCAAGGCAGGTGCTCTCCCAGCTGAGCTACACCCCCATACATGGGATGGCCTCTGTCTTTTGCTTCGAAGTCTCCGCTGAGCTTGCGCTCAACAGGGCCCTCAAAATTAAACAATACAGTCAAAACTCTCTAAATCCCTGTACCAGCCATCGGCCACCGTAGTGTCCGTGTCTGCCTGACTCCTTAGAAAGGAGGTGATCCAGCCGCACCTTCCGATACGGCTACCTTGTTACGACTTCACCCCAATCACCAGTTTTACCTTCGGCGGCGTCTTCCTTGCGGTTAGACTACCGACTTCGGGTCCCCCCGGCTCTCATGGTGTGACGGGCGGTGTGTACAAGGCCCGGGAACGTATTCACCGCGGCATGCTGATCCGCGATTACTAGCAATTCCGGCTTCATGGGGGCGGGTTGCAGCCCCCAATCCGAACTGAGACTATTTTTCTGAGGTTTGCTCCACCTTGCGGTCTCGCTTCTCTCTGTTAATAGCCATTGTAGTACGTGTGTAGCCCAGGTCATAAAGGGCATGATGATTTGACGTCATCCCCACCTTCCTCCGTTTTGTCAACGGCAGTCTCACTAGAGTCCTCTTGCGTAGTAACTAGTAATAAGGGTTGCGCTCGTTGCGGGACTTAACCCAACATCTCACGACACGAGCTGACGACAACCATGCACCACCTGTCTCAACGTCCCGAAGGAAAGCCTAATCTCTTAGGCGGTCGTTGGATGTCAAGACCTGGTAAGGTTTTTCGCGTTGCTTCGAATTAAACCACATACTCCACTGCTTGTGCGGGCCCCCGTCAATTCCTTTGAGTTTCAACCTTGCGGTCGTACTCCCCAGGTGGATTACTTATTGTGTTAACTGCGGCACGGAGAGGGTCAATCTCCCCACACCTAGTAATCATCGTTTACAGCATGGACTACCAGGGTATCTAATCCTGTTTGCTACCCATGCTTTCGAGCCTCAGCGTCAGTTGATGCCCAGTAGGCCGCCTTCGCCACTGGTGTTCCTCCCGATATCTACGCATTCCACCGCTACACCGGGAATTCCGCCTACCTCTGCATTACTCAAGAACCACAGTTTTGAATGCTGATACGGGTTGAGCCCGTAGATTAAACACCCAACTTGCAGTTCCGCCTGCGCTCCCTTTACACCCAGTAATTCCGGACAACGCTTGCCACCTACGTATTACCGCGGCTGCTGGCACGTAGTTAGCCGTGGCTTCCTCCTCGAGTACCGTCATTTGTTTCGTCCCCGAAGACAGAGGTTTACAATCCGAAAACCTTCTTCCCTCACGCGGCGTCGCTGCATCAGAGTTTCCTCCATTGTGCAATATCCCCCACTGCTGCCTCCCGTAGGAGTCTGGGCCGTGTCTCAGTCCCAATGTGGCCGATCAACCTCTCAGTCCGGCTACTGATCGTTGCCATGGTGGGCCGTTACCTCACCATCTAGCTAATCAGACGCGAGTCCATCCTTCAGCGAAAATTAATCCTTTGATCACCGTGCCATGTGGCACTGTGGTCTTATGCGGTATTAGCAGTCGTTTCCAACTGTTGTCCCCCACTGAAGGGCAGGTTACTCACGTGTTACTCACCCGTTCGCCACTAAGCTAATTTCGCTTCCATCCGAAAACTTCAGCTAGTTTAGCTTCGTTCGACTTGCATGTGTTAGGCGCGCCGCCAGCGTTCGTCCTGAGCCAGGATCAAACTCTTAATCAAATGATATTAAAATCAGTTGAACTGAATTCAATCGCTTTTCACTCAGCACGCAATCGCTTGCGTCCTTAATGTGAATTACTTTAAAGGAATTTTTTTGTTTAACGAGCAGGTTAAATCCTGCTCTAGAGATCCTTCAAGCTTTTTCTGTATTGTTTAATTTTCAAGGTCCTGCTCCCCATCTTTTCGGGGGTTTTGCGGCCCCGCGTGGGGCAGCTCAGTTATAATATCATATTGAGGAGTCATAAGTCAACCTCTTTTCTTAAATTAATTCAAGTTTTTTCAACTTCCTATATTTGGGTGTCCCTGTGACGCTTTTTTGCCCCTGCTTTTTTGCTGCATTATTTTGCTGCATTATAATGTATTATATATAGCACAACCTTTCTGTGCATATGCCGGTGTTGTCTTTTTGCCCCATTTGCGGTAGGATAAGAGCGAGAGGAGGGGACACTTTGTTCCTTACGATTCATATCGGCAATTCAAACTTGCTGGTGGCGGCATACGAGGGGCGGCAGATGCTGTTTCGCTCGCAGCTGCGCACCGACCCGTTTAAAACCGCCGACGAGTATGCCATTGGCCTGAAAAACCTGTTGCTGTTATACGACCACCAGCCGGGCCAGTTGGATGGCGCCATTTTAAGCTGTGTGGCCCCGGCCCTTGCGGGCACCCTGCGGCAGGCGGTACAACTGCTGTGCGGCAAGCGGGTGCTGACGGTGGGCCCCGGGCTGAAAACCGGGCTTAATATCCGCATTGATAACCCGGCCGAGCTAGGTGCCGACATTGTGGCCACCGCGGTGGCCGCGCTGGAGCATTACCCCGCCCCTTGCCTGCTTGTCAACTTTGACACCGCGCTGACTGTGATGGCGATTGACAGCAGCCGCGCGTTGATTGGCGGGTGCATCTCGCCGGGGGTACGCCTTTCACTGCAAGCCCTGTATACCCACGCCGCCCAGCTGCCGCAGATTGACCTTGCCCAGCAGCCCCAAAGCATCGCGGGTGCCAGCACGGTAGCCAGCATGGAGGCCGGGCTGATTTTGGGCAACGCCGCGATGGTGGACGGCTTGATCGACCGCTTTGGTGACCTGCTGGGACAGGCACCCGCAGTGGTGGCCACCGGCGAGCTTTGCCGTGAGATCTGCGCACACTGCCGACACGAGATTGCGATTGAAGAAAACCTTGTGACCGACGGGCTTTGCCTGATCTATTTAAAAAACATCCGCTGACCGACCCCGCCGCCCGTGGGCGGTACCTTACGGCACCCTGCGCTGCACTGCGGCGCTGTGCATAAATTGATTGCGCTGTATCCGCCTGGGCGGAACAGCAGCAAGGAGGAAATTGAACGATGAAGACCCAAACTACCCGTACGATGGCGCTGGTGCGCCTGGCCCTGCTGGTTGCCATTGAGCTGATTATGGCAGTGACCCCGCTGGGCTACCTGCGCACTGCCGGGCTGGAGATCAGCTTTTTAATGGTACCCGTTACCCTTGGGGCTATTTTGCTGGGGCCGCTGGCCGGGGCCGTGCTGGGCGGCGTTTTTGGCGTGTCCAGCTTTTTGGCCGCGTTTAGCAGTGCCTTTGGGGCACCGCTGTTGGCGCTGAACCCGTTTTTGACCTTTGTTGTCTGCTTTGTACCGCGGGTACTGGCAGGCTGGCTGCCGGGGCTGCTGGTACGGGCTATGGCGCAAAACCCGCAAAAAAGCAAACTGCCCGCCTTTGCGGCGGCATCCATTGTCGCCCCGCTGCTCAACACGGTGCTGTTTATGTCCGCTTTGCTGCTGTTCTTTTATAACAGCCAGCCATTGCAGGCCATTGCCACCGCGCTGGGCACCAGCAACGTGATTGCCTTCTTTGGCGCGCTTGTGGGTGTGCAGGGGCTGGTGGAGGCCGGCGTGTGCTTTGCCATCTGCCTGCCGCTGTCGGTCGCCCTGACCAAGGTGATTAAAACTGACCCGAATTAAATTTGTTTTCTGCCGCCGCGCCGCTGTGCGCGGCGTTTTTTTGCTGTTTTCACTTTACACGGGCTTTACCCGGGCGGTGTTTTGTATTATACTTGAACTTAAATAAAAAGCCTGTGGCGGAGGTTGTGTATGGAGACAATGGTGATCGGGATTGCAGGCGGCTCGGGCAGTGGGAAAACGACCCTCACCAACCGGCTGCAACAGGTCTTTGGCGACGATGTCAGCGTGATCTACCACGACAACTATTACAAAAGCCATAACGACATGCCCTACGAGCAGCGCTGCCTGTTGAATTACGACCACCCTGATGCCTTTGACACCGATTTGATGATGGAACACCTTGCCGCTTTGCGGGCCGGGCAGGCGGTGGAATGCCCGGTATACGACTTTACCGTGCACAACCGCGGGGTGCAGACCGTTACCGTGGCCCCCGCCCCGGTGCTGCTTGTTGAGGGGATTTTGATTTTTCAAAACCGCGCGCTGCGCGATTTGATGGACATTAAAATTTATGTGGACACCGATGCCGATGTGCGCCTGCTGCGCCGGTTGCGCAGGGACGTAAAAAAACGCGGCCGCAGTTTGGATTCGGTGATCTCGCAATACCTTTCTACCGTAAAGCCGATGCACGAACAGTTTGTGGAGCCGTCGAAGCGCGCTGCGGATTTGATCGTGCTGGAGGGTGGGCGCAACGATGTGGCACTGGAAATGATCTGCCGCCGCGTGGAAAGCCACCTTGGCAGCTTGGCCCGCACTTGATTTGCCGCGCTTGATTTTACCCCCGCCTTATTACGGCACACCTAGCCCCAGTGTGGGCTTTTTTTGCTGTTATGAAGCATTTTTGAACCCGGAGGAACCCCCTATGAAACTGAAAACGAAACGTCTGATTTTTGCCTTTTTATTGCTGCTTGCCACGGTGTGGAACCTATTATGCTTTGCCGGCCTGCTGGCGCTGACGTGGTACCAGCTGTCGGTGTGGGCCGTGGGCGGTGCCGGGCTGGCACTGGCCTTTTGGCAGCTGTTTTTCCCCGGTGCGCCCAGCACCCCGTCCAAATACATCCGCGGGCTTTCGCCTGGGGAAAAGCGCCTTGCCGCTGTGAGTGCCCTGCTGGGCGTTTTGTGGTTTTGCAGTGCCCTTGCCTGCCTGCTGCGCTGACCGTAACTGCAAAAAATGACACCGCCCCGCGCCAAACTTGGTGCGGGGCGGTGCTTTGTATTTTTACGCTGTTTAAAAGCGTGTTTTACCCGTTAAATTGCACACGGCACAAAGCCGGATGCCGTCAACTGCTGCACTTCGTGAAAGCCCAGCGCGCGCAGCCGGCAAAGTGTCTCGTCAAATGCGCAGGTCAGCGCGTCACAGCTGTGCGCGTCCGCTGTCACGATGACGTGCCCGCCCGCGGCAAGCACGTCTTGCAGCAGCGGGTCTGCCGGGTAAGGGTCGGTGCGCCAGCCGCGGCTGATGGCCCCGGTGTTGACCTCCAGCACCATGCCCTGTGCCAGCACCTCGCGCAGCGCCCCCCGTGCAATGGCAAGGTAGGCGGGTGACGTTTCGTCAAACAGCTGCCCCGCACCGTTAAACTTGCGCACCAGATCAAAGTGGCCGACAATCGTGGGCCGCAGCTGCAACAAAAAAGCCACAAATTGCTCGTAATACGCCTTTACAAAGGCCAGTGCGTCGCCGCCAAAACCCTCGGCAATGCAGCGGGCCGTCACTTCTGGCGCCATATCAATCGGCCACCGGCTGCCGTTTGGCGCGCGCACCGCGTGGGACGAGCCGATGATGTAGTCATAGGGGGCAAGGTCCAGCGGCGGGGCCTCGGTATCGACCTCCAGCCCCAGCAACACTTCAAGCCGGCCCTGCCACGCTGCCGCAACGCGCTTTACTTCGCGCTGGTAGGCGGGCAGCTGCTCTGGCGGGACGCCAAACTGCTCTGCCGGCACATAGCTGTGCTCTGAAAAGCCAATGGTGGCAAGCCCTGCGTCATAGGCGGCCTGCGCCATTTCTGGGATGGTGTTTTTACCGTCGCCGCAAAAGGTTGTATGGTTGTGTACACTGCCGGTGAGTTTCATTTGGGTTCCTCCGTATGTTGCGCATACCGGTCTGCCGGTACCTTGCGGCGCAGCAGACGGTGCTGGGTGTTTTCGCGGGCCAGTGCATAGACCACCGAGGCCGCCGGCACCATCAGCAGCATGCCCGCCACCCCCATCATACTACCGCCAATGGTGACCGCCACCATGACCCACATGGCCGGCAGCCCTACCGAGCCGCCCACGACTCGCGGGTAGATGAGGTTGTTTTCGATCTGTTGCAACACCAAAGACAAAATGATAAACCACAGTGCCTGCATGGGGTTGACCACCATAATCAAAAATGCGCCGATGGCAAGGCCAATATACGCGCCGAACATCGGGATGAGCGCCGTCAGCGCCACCACCACCGCGATCAGCATTGCATACGGCAGCCGCAAGATCAGCATGCTGACAAAGAACATCGTACCCAAAATCAGCGCCTCAAGGCACTGCCCGGTAAGAAAACGCGAAAAGGTGCGTTCGGTCAGCGAAGTGATATACAAAAAGCGGTCGGCGCGGGCCACCGGCATCCACGAGTACAGCACCCGGCGGGTCTGCACGCCCAGTTTTTCTTTGCTCAGCAGGATATACGCGGCAAAAATAAACCCGATGAAAAAGTTGAACGCGCCGCTGAACACCGAGGTTGCGACCTGCACCGTAGAGCCCAGCACCGACGTGGCCCCGTTGCGCAAAAAGCCGACGAGCGAATTGCCAATGCTGCCCCAGTCAAGGTTTAGCGAGGACACCAGAGCCTCGGCCTCCGGCAAGTGCTTTGCCATCTGCTCGCCCTGTGCCTGCACATTTTTGAAAAAAGCAGGCAGCTGTTTGCCCAGCAATACAAAGGTGTTGCCCATTTCCGGTATGACGATCAGGCTGACCACCCCAATGCCCAGCACCAGCAGCACCAGTGTCAGCACAAAGCTCAATATGCGCGCCGCATGGGCGCCGCGTTCACTTTTTACTTTCATGCGGGCAAACAGGTGAATTTCCAGTGCGCGCATCGGCACATTCAGCGCAAAGGCCAGCACAAGCCCAATCACAAACGGCGCCAGCGTACCCAGCAGCAGCGAAAACAGCCGCAGCACCTCGGCGACGTTGTTCAGCACCCAGGCAAACAAGATCAGCCCGCCCGACAGCAACGCAATTATTTTTACGGTTTTTTTATCCAGACCCATAGTTCCTCCTCTGCGGCTAGTGCCACTGCTTTTATTGTAGCCAATTTACACCTTTTCTACAATGTATAAACCGTAAATTAAAAAATTAAAAAAAACACTTGACCTTGACGTAACGTCATGCCTTATTCTATGCTTGTGGAAAGGAGGTGGCGCCATGACACCAACACCAGCGTACAATATCAGCGCCTTTGCCGCACTGGCAGGGGTGAGCACCCGCACCCTGCGCTACTACGACCGCATTGGCCTGCTGCGCCCCGCACAGGTCACCGCGGCGGGGTACCGCGTTTACGGCGCAGCCGAAGTCGACCGGCTGCAACAGATTTTATTTTACCGCGAGCTGGAAGTACCGCTAGTCGAGATCTCGGCGCTGCTTGCCCGCCCCGATTTTGACCGCCGCACGGCACTGCGCGCCCATATTAGCGCGCTAAAAGCCCGCAAACAGCGCTTACAGCTGCTGATTGACACGGCCGAAAAAAGCCTTGCGGCAACGAAGGGAGAGAGTACCATGACCGACAACGAAAAATTTGAGGGCTTTAAACAGGAGCTGATTGACCGCAACGAAGCGCAGTACGGCAGCGAGACCCGCGCCGCCTATGGCGACGAGGCGATTGATGCGGCCAACAAAAAGCTAAAAAGCATGCCTGCCGCCGAATTTAACGAGATGCAACTGCAAGAAAAGGAAATTTTGACCCGCCTTGCCGCCGCCGTGGCCGCGGGGCAAGCGCCGGACGGCGACGAGGGCCGTGCCATTGCAACCCTGCACCACAGCTGGCTGTGCCATAAAATGCCCGCCTGCCCGCCCGCGACCCACAAGGGCATCTCTGCGCTGTATGTACAGGACGAGCGCTTTGCCGCGTATTACGACAAAACCCGGCCGGGCTGCGCTGCCTTTTTGCACGATGCCGTGCTGGCGCTGTACCGCTGACGCCCGGGGCCCTGGCCCCAACATAAAGCACGCAACGTAAAAAGTTTTCCACCGGCAGTCCCTTTGCCGGTGGAAAACTTTTTTGTTTCTGCCCTGCCCGCTCGCCAGATTGAAATTTGCCCGCACAGCGGAGTATACTAAACAAAGACAATAACGGCGCGGCGCGCCACAGGGGGCGATACAATGGAACAGCAGCCGGTGGTGGGGCGGTTTGCCCCCAGCCCCAGTGGGCGGCTGCACCTTGGCAACCTGCTGGCCTTTTTGCTGGCATGGCTTTCGGCCAAAAGCCGGGGCGGGCGCATTATTTTGCGCATTGAGGATTTAGACCCCGCCCGCACCCGGCCGGAATACGCCGAAGCACTGGAGCGTGATTTGCTGTTTTTGGGCCTGCCGTGGGATGAGGGCGGCGGCCCCGCCGGGCCGTACTGGCAAAGCCGGCGCACCGCGCTGTACGAGCGGTGCCTTACCCGGCTGGAAGCACAGGGCCTAGTATACCCCTGCTTTTGCAGCCGGGCCCAGCTGCACGCCGCCGAAGCCCCGCACACGGCGGACGGCGAGCCCATTTACCCAGGCCGCTGCCGCAACCTGCCCCCGGCAGAAGTGCGCCGCCGCGAAAAAAAGCGGCTACCCGCACTGCGCCTTGAAGTGCCGGATGAGACGATTACGATGACCGACGGCCACTACGGCCACTATGCGCAAAACTTGGCGCAGGGCTGCGGCGACTTTATTTTGCGCCGGTCTGACGGGGTGTTTGCCTATCAGCTTGCCGTCGTGGCGGACGATGCCGCCATGGGCATCACTGAGGTGGTGCGCGGGCGCGATCTGCTCTCCTCTGCCCCGCGGCAGCTTTACCTGTACCGGCTGCTGGGCGAAACGCCGCCCCAGTTTTGCCACACGCCACTCTTGCTGGCACCGGACGGGAGGCGCCTTTCTAAGCGGGACGCCGACCTTGGGCTGGACGCGCTGCGTGCGCGCGGCTTTACCGCCGCCGACATTGTGGGGGCACTGGCGTTTGCCGCCGGGCTGCAAGGCGCCCCCACCCCCATTTTACCAAAACAGCTTGCCCCCGCCTTTAGCTGGGCCAAGGTGAAACAAGAGGACGTGCGGCTGCCCGCAAATTTGTTAGAGGGCACCACACCATAACAGCGCCCCGCGCTCAACCACCGGGGCACGGCGAACAGGAGGAAAATATGAAAATTACCGCATTGGTAGAAAACACAACGACCCGCGCCCTGCGCACGGTGCACGGGCTTTCGCTTTATGTGGAGACCGCGGCGCACCGGCTGCTGTTTGACGTGGGCCCCGACGACACGCTATTTGCCAACAGCGAAGCGCTGGGGGTGGACCTTGCGGCGGTGGACACCGTGATTATTTCGCACGGGCATTTTGACCACGGCGGCGCGCTGGCGGCGTTTCTTGCCCAAAACCACACGGCAAAGGTGTATGTGCAGCGCCGCGCGTTTGAGCCGCATTACAGCCTGCACAGCGACGGGCAACTGGCCCCCATAGGGCTGGACGCGGCACTGCGCAGCCACCCGCAGGTGACCGTGCTGGATGGCGATGCCGACCTTGACGACACGCTGCACCTGTTTGTAGTGCCGGACACCAGCCGCTGCCACTCGCCCGCCAACGACACGCTGTTTGGGCCAAACGGGCCGGATGACTTTTTGCACGAGCAAAATTTGCTGATCCGCGGTGCCACCCCGGTGCTGGTGCTGGGCTGCGGGCACACCGGCATTGTGAACATTCTGCAAAAGGCCGCGCCATGGCACCCCGCCGTGTGCATTGGCGGCTACCACTTGGCAACCCCGCACAATGTCAATGCAGCGCCGCCCGCACTGCTGGGGCAGATTGGCGACGAGCTGGCGGCTTTCCCCTCACAGTTTTACACCTGCCACTGCACCGGTGAAGCGGCTTTTGGCGCCCTTGCCCAAAAGGCCGCCAACCTGCACTACCTCGCCTGCGGTGACAACGTACTGGTTTAGGCGGGCGGCACCCTATGTTTTTACACCGCGTACTTAAAAGCCGCCCACTTTATGCAATGCGTTGCCGGGGCCAAAGTTTGATAGGAGTGCTTTATGCCGACAACTGTAAAAATAAAAATTGACGACCTGCCTTTGCTGCGCGCAGAGCTGGACGCCCTTTATGCTCAAAAGACACAAATTCAACTGGCCCAGTGGGCGCTGAAACTCGCCGAACACACGCTGGCCGCTGTCGGCTATGATACCAAGGCCGAACCGGTACTTGAAGCGGGGTTTGCGGTGAACCGCCAATGGCAAAAAGGGGCTGCACGCATGTTTGACGTGCGACAGGCAGGGTTTCGCGTGCACCGGCTTGCAAAAGCATGTGCCGACCCCGCAACACAGGCTGCCTTGCGCGCGGCCGGGCAGGCCGTCGGCACCGGGCATATGCGGGAGCACGCCATGGTGGCCGCAGATTATGCAATTAAGGCCATCAACTTGAAATACCCCGGTGACCGGGCTACCATCAAAGCAGAGCGCGAATGGCAAATTACTACACTGCATGCAATGGCGGGCGGCCCTGCCCCCGGTGGGTCGCAACCCTGCCCAAAACAAACTGTCAAATAACACAACAGCCCGCCCCGTGCCGGTTTTCACCGGCACGGGGCGGGCTGTTTTACTTTTTATACTCGGCCACTCACATGCTGCCCTGTGCCTTTGGCCTGAAATTGAACTTTGCGGGATCCAGCCCCACACGCCGGCGCCAGCCGCCAAACCGGTAATACACCACAAACATCGCACTGGTAACCACCCAGCTCAGCGGGTAGCTGACGAGCACGGTCATTAAGCTGTAGCTTTGCGGCAGTGCCACGGCGATCCACACGAGGCGCAGCACGCACACGCCGCCCGCCGTCATCAGCATCGGCGGCATCGATTCGCCACAGCCGCGAATGACCGCGGCAAAAATTTCGATACAAACGTAAGTCAGGTAATACGGGGCCATCATCCACACAATGCCCTCGCCGATTTGCAGCACGGCGGCATCGCTGGTAAAAATACTAAGCAGCGGCGCGCTAAAGCTGCACACCAGCACGCTGAGCAGTGCCGCGGTGCCGCTGGCAAGGCCAAGGCCCACCCACGCGCTTTTTTTCACCCGCTCTAACTGGCCCGCGCCAAAGTTTTGGCCCGCAAAGGTGCTGACCGAAATACCAAACGCGCCCATCACCATCCAAAACAGGCCGTCCACCTTGCCATACGCCGTCCATGCGGCGCTGGCATTGGTGCCAAAGCCGTTGATGCACGCCTGAATAATAATGTTGGCGATTGCATACATATTCGATTGCAACCCGGCGGGCAGGCCCACTTTCAGCACCGCGGCAAGCTGCTTGCCGGAAAACCGCAGCCGGCGCCATTCAAACCGAATCGTGTCCTCGCGCTTTGAAAGCGACAGCATGGTCAACACCGCAGCAAGGGTCTGCGACAAAATGGTTGCCAACGCGGCGCCCGCCACCCCCATGCCAAACCCGGCCACAAAAAGCAAGTCCAGCCCGATGTTGACAAGGCAGGCCGTGATTAAAAAGTACAGCGGGCGGCGGGTATCCCCCACAGCGCGCAGCACACCAGAGCCCATATTATAAAGGAAAGAGGGCACAAGCCCCAGCAAAATAATATTCAAATAGCTTTGCGCGTGGGGCAGCACATCGGCCGGGGTATCCATTGCGCGCAGTGCCGGGCTGGCAAACAAAAGCCCCAGCACCGTCATGCCGATACCCGCCACCACAGCCAGTGCCAGCGAGGTGTGCACCGCACGGCGCACACCGGCGCGGCGCTTTGCACCTACCAGCTGGGCAATGACCACCGTCGTGCCGGCAGACAGCCCCACAAACAGGTTGACGATCAGGTTAATTAAGGTACCGGTGGTACCACCCACCGCGGCCAGCGCCTGTTTGCCCACAAACTGCCCCACGATCATCGCGTCGGCCGTGTTGTAAAGCTGCTGGAAAAAGGTCCCCAACAAAATGGGGAAAAAGAACGCCAGCATCTGCTTCCAGATGACACCCTGCGTAATGGCCACGGCACGTGCGCGCGGCGCTTTGTATTTCATGTTTAATTGCCCTCCTGCGGCATGCCGTACGACTTGATTGCGGCATTACGAGACGCGAGTATAACACAGACAACGCGCAATGTCTATTCTATTTTTAAACTATTTTTCGCGTTTGGTGGCACTTTTGAAAATTGTCACTTTTCTCCCATAATTTGGGCGCAATTTGCACAAAAAACAGCCCGCAGCCACAGCTGTTTTGACAAATTTGCGAGCACCCTGTTGACTTCATAATTGTCCAGATTTATAATGAAGGTGTTGGAAACGTTTCCGGTAATAGAATCCAGGGAGCCGACCACATGACAATCAAAGATATCGCCCGCAAAGCGGGCTGTGCCGTTTCCACCGTTTCCCGCGCGCTGAACGACCACCCGGACGTTTCCGAGGAGACCAAGCAGCGGGTGCGCGAAATTGTTGCCGAGTGCGGGTTTGTGCCAAATTCAAACGCGCGGCAGCTGAAAGCCCAGCACCGCAAAAGTATCTGTGTCGTGGTAAAAGGTACGGCCAACCTGTTTTTTGAGGGCATTTTGGAACGCATGCAATCACAGATTGCAAGCGAGGGCTATGCCGCAGAGGTGCATTACATCGATGAGGACGCGAACGAGGTATTGACCGGCGCACAGCTTGCGCGGGAGCAAAAACCGGCGGGCATCATCTTCCTTGGCGGCAACATTGACTATTTTGAAAAAGACTTTCACGGCATTTCGGTGCCCTGCGTGCTGACCTCCTCACTATTTCGCGGGCTGCTGTACCCCAACCTCTCGCAGGTGGGTGTCGATGACCGGCAGGCCGGGGGGGAAGCGTTTCGCTACCTTTCTCAAAACGGGCACAAGAATATCGGCATCATCGGCGGCGACCGCAAGCTGTCTTACATCAGCCGCCTGCGGTACGAGGGCTTTACCGAAGCCGCTGCCAAAGCCGGTGCCCCGTTTGATGAGACCCATTACCAGACCTCTTCTTTCCGCATTCAGTCGGGCTACGAGGCAATGAAAAAGCTGCTGGCCCGTGACCGCACACTGAGCGCGGTATTTTGCATGTCCGACCTGATTGCCATTGGCGCCATGCGCGCGGTGCATGAAGAGGGGCTGCGGGTACCGCAGGATATTTCGTTTTTGGGGTTCGACGGCATCCCGCTTGTGGATTACTGCATCCCCAGCCTTTCCAGCCTGCGCCAGCCGCAGGAGGAAATGGCCGATGCCAGCGTTTCGCTGCTGCTGCGCCAGATTGAGCACAGCGACCCGCCGGGCACCGTGGCGCTGGAGGCCACAATGGCCGAAGGCGAAAGTACCCTAACCCTGTGTTGAGCCGGGGGACGCCCCGGTTTGCATAAAAGACAAATTTAAAAAAGGAGAGAAACATTTATGAAAAAGGCACTTTCTATCGTGCTCGCACTTGCTATGGCGGCTTCGATGGCGGCCTGTGGCGGGGCCTCCTCTTCGGCCAGCACCGCAGCGTCCACCCCAGCCAGCTCCTCCGCAAGTGGCGCGAGTGGCTCTGTGTATTACCTGAACTTCAAACCCGAACAGGCGGACCAGTGGGTCGCGCTGGGCAAACAGTACACCGAAGAGACCGGCGTGCCGGTCAATGTTGTCACCGCTGCTTCCGGCACTTACGAGTCTACCCTGACTGCCGAAATGGCCAAAACCGAAGCCCCGACGCTGTTCCAGGTGAACGGCCCTGTTGGCCTGTCCCGCTGGAAGGATTACTGCTATGACCTGTCGAACAGCGACGTGTACAGCCAGCTGACCAGCGACAGCTTTACCGTGAAAGACGGCGACAAGGTCGACGGCATTGCGTATGTCATCGAGACCTACGGCATCATTTACAACAAAGCGCTGCTGCAAAAAGCGGGCTACACCGCCGATGACATTAAGAGCTTTGCCGACCTGAAAAAGGTTGCCGACGATATTCAGGCCCGCAAGGCCGAGCTGGGTGTCGAGGGTGCTTTCGCTTCCGCCGGCATGGATTCGTCCTCTGACTGGCGCTTTAAGACCCACCTTGCCAACCTGCCCATCTACTATGAATACAAGGCGGACGGCATCACCTCAACCGATGCGATCAAGGGCACTTACCTTGACAACTACAAAAACATCTGGGATCTGTACATCACCGATGCCACCTGCGAGCCGGCACTGCTGTCCAGCAAAACCGGTGACGACGCAGCCGCTGAGTTTGCAACCGGCGCCGCCGTGTTCTACCAGAACGGCACTTGGGCTTATGACCAGATCAAGGGCTACGACGTAGCGGACGACGATATTGGCATGCTGCCCATCTACATCGGCGCCCCCGGCGAAGAGAAGCAGGGCCTGTGCACCGGTTCTGAAAACTACTGGTGTGTCAACTCGAAAGCTTCGCCCGACGACATCAAAGCTACCTTGGACTTCATGAACTGGTGTGTCACCAGCGACGCCGGCAAGACCGCGCTGAAGGACATGGGCTTTGTGTGCCCGTTCAAAGGCTTTACCAATGAGTTCTTGCCCGACAACCCGCTGATCCGTGCTGCAAGCGAGTATGTCACCAACGGCTTCACCCCGGTGGACTGGTGCTTCACCACCATGCCGTCTGAAAACTGGAAGAACGGCGTTGGCTCGGCACTGCTGGAGTACGCGCAGGGCACTGGTAACTGGGATACGGTCAAGACCGCGTTTGTAGACGGCTGGGCCACTGAAATGGCCGCTGCCAAAAACTAACTAAACTTTCTGTTTTCCTTTTTGTACAACCGGGCGGGCAGTTCACTTGCCCGCCCGGTTTTATCTTTTGTTTTTCTCTTTTCTTTTTTGTTTCTCTGTTTTATTATAAGGGCAGCGGCGGGCACCCTCCCGCCGCCCGCCAGTGTTCTGCCCGGGCATGGCCGGCCCCCACCGCCACGCCCGCAATCTTGCAGCTACTTGTATGGTGACGGCCGCAGGGGGCCCGCCGCACCTGAGCAAAGGAGTGCTTATGCAAAAGTCGATCAAAAAATACTGGCCCATTTTTGTATTGCCAACGCTGGTTGCCTTCTTCATCGGCTTTATTGCGCCGTTTTTTACCGGTGTATGGCTGTCGTTCACTAAGTTCACCGGCACCATTTTGGACGCACAATGGGTCGGGCTGGACAACTATGCAAAAATATGGGGCGACGATACCTTTTTGCACTCGCTGTGGTTTACGGCGGCGTTTACCGTCGCCACCGTCATCCTGATCAATGTGCTGGCCTACATGGTGGCGCTGCTGTTGACCCGCGGGTTTCGGGGCACCAACATCTTTCGCACCGTGTTCTTTTTGCCAAACCTCATCGGCGGCATTATTTTGGGTTACATTTGGCAGCTGATCTTTAACGGTGTGCTGGCCAATTTTGGCCGCACGTTGACCTACAGCTCGACCTATGGTTTTTGGGGGCTGGTTATTTTAATGTGCTGGCAGCAAATTGGCTATATGATGATTATTTACATCGCCGGGCTGCAGGCGATCCCCGGAGACCTGTACGAAGCCGCACATATGGACGGTGCTACCCGGTGGCAAACGCTGTTTCGCATCACACTGCCGATGTCGATGCCGTCCATCACGATTTGTACCTTTCTCACGCTGACCAACTCGTTTAAGCTGTTTGACCAGAACCTCGCGTTGACCGCCGGGCAACCGTCCAACCAAAGCGAGATGCTGGCACTGAATATTTATAACACCTTTTACAGTCGCACCGGCTGGGGCGGCGTAGGCCAGGCCAAGGCCGTTATCTTCTTTTTACTGGTTGGTGCGCTGGCCGTAGCACAAAACCTGATCACCCGTAGAAAAGAGGTGCAGCAGTAATGAAAGCAAAACGTCATATTCTGCCCACCATTTTATTTTCGCTGCTCAGCATTGCGTGGATGTTCCCGGTGTTTACAGTGCTGATGAACTCGTTCAAAAAAAAGGCGTACATCAACCGCGAACCGTTTGCGCTGCCCACGGCAAAAACCTTTGTCGGGCTGGAAAACTATACCGAGGGCCTGCGCAAGACCCACTTTTTCGGCGCGTTTGGGTATAGCCTGTTCATCACCGTGGCCTCGGTGGTGGTGATTTTACTTTGCACCGCCATGTGCGCGTGGTATATCAGCCGCGTGCCAAATACCTTTACAAAGAGCGTTTACCTGCTGTGCCTGTTTGCGATGGTCGTGCCGTTTCAAATGGTCATGTACCCGCTGTCTAAAATCACCGATATTCTGCACCTTGGCAACCCCATCGGCATCGTGCTGGTGTACCTTGGCTTTGGCGCGGGGCTTGCGGTGTTTATGTTTACCGGGTTTATGCGCGGCGTGCCCATTGAAGTAGAAGAAGCGGCGATGATCGACGGCTGCAACCCGGTGCAGACCTTTTTCAGGATCGTGCTGCCGATGCTGAAACCCACGCTGATCAGTGTGGCCATTTTGGAAACCATGTGGATCTGGAACGACTACCTGCTGCCGGTGCTGGTGCTGGACCAGAAAAAGTACAAAACCATCCCGATGGTCATCCAGTACCTCAGGGGCGGCTATGGCTCGATTGACTGGGGCGCCATGATGGCAATGCTGGTGTTTGCCATCGTGCCGATCATCGTGTTTTACATCGCGTGCCAGAAATACATCATCAAAGGCGTTGCAGCCGGGGCGGTGAAGGGATGAAACGTGCGAGCGGCATTTTAATGCCGGTGTTTTCGCTGCCCTCGCCTTACGGCATTGGCACGTTTGGCAAGGCGGCGTATGACTGGGTGGATTTTTTGGCCCGGGCAAAACAGACTTACTGGCAAGTGCTGCCGCTGGGGCCCACCAGCTATGGCGACAGCCCGTACCAAAGCTTTTCGGCCTTTGCGGGCAACCCGTATTTTATCGACCCCGACCTTTTAGTGGCGGCCGGGCTGCTGAGCGCAAAAGAATGTGCCGCCGCTGCCTGCGGCAGCGATACCAAGGTCGACTATGCCGCGCTGTACGAAACGCGGTTTGCACTGCTGCAACAGGCGTTTGACCGTTTTACCGACGATGCGGCGCTGACGGCGTTTTGGCACCGCCACAAAAGCTGGCTGGACGACTATGCGCTGTACACCGCCATCAAGGCGGCAAACGGCCAGCACTCGTGGGCCGAATGGCCCGACGATGTGCGGCTGCGCTGGCCCGACGCGCTGGCAAAGGCGCGGCGCACGCTGCTGCGCGAGCAGCGGTTTTGCGTGTTTTTGCAGTACCTGTTTTTTACCCAGTGGGACGCGCTAAAAACCTATGCCGCGGCCAAAGGGGTGCACATCATTGGCGACATGCCCATTTATGTGGCGATGGATTCTGCCGACGTGTGGGCGAACAGCGAAATTTTTCAGCTGGATGCAAACAAGCAGCCCACTGAGGTTTCCGGCTGCCCGCCCGACGGGTTTTCGGCCGACGGGCAGCTGTGGGGCAACCCGCTGTACCGCTGGGACGTATTGGCCCAGAACGGGTACGACTGGTGGATGCGCCGCCTTGCTGCCAGCTTTGAGCTGTTTGACACGGTGCGCATTGACCATTTTCGCGGGCTGGAAAGCTATTATGCCATCCCCCACGGCGCACCCAACGCCCGCAATGGCCGCTGGCGCAAGGGGCCGGGGCTCGACTTCATCCGCGCCATCCGCAAGCAGTTTCGCGGGCGGCAGATCATTGCCGAAGACTTGGGCTTTTTAACCCCCAGTGTGCGGCAGTTGCTGCGCCGCAGCGGCTACCCCGGTATGAAAGTGCTGCAATTTGCCTTTGACACGCGGGAAGAGAGTGATTACCTGCCGCACAATTACCAAAAAAACTGCGTGGTGTACACCGGCACCCATGACAACGACACCATGCTGGGCTGGCTGCAAACCGCCCGGCGGGCCGATGTGCGGTTTGCGCGGCGCTATTTGGACATTCACCACCGTGACGACGAACAGTGGGCGTTTATCCGCGCCGCCATTGCCAGCGTGGCAGACCTTGCCGTCATCCCGATGCAGGACTACCTTGGCCTTGGCGGCGAAGCGCGCATCAACACCCCGTCCACATTGGGGGGCAACTGGGTCTGGCGCATGGCCCCCGGCAGCGCTAGCGACGCACTGGCCGCGCGCATTGCCGGGCTGTGCAGCCTGTTTGTCCGCGCCCCAAAGCCCTGATTACCCAAACACTCACCGACCGGCCGCCGCGCGGCCATGCCCCAAGGAGGTACCCGTTATGCTAAACGAACAAACTGAGGCCCTGTACCACAAACCGGTAGCACAGTGCACCGACGAAGAGCTGTATGTCGCCGCGCTGGCCTTGTGCCGCAAGCGGGCCGAAACCCTGCCCACCCCCGCGGCACAGCGCCGGCTTTACTACCTTTCGGCCGAATTTCTGGTTGGCCGCCTGCTGGCCTGCAACCTGCTGAACCTTGGCTTGTGGGACGAAGTGGAGGCAGAACTTGCCGCTGCGGGCAAAAGCGTTGCCACGCTGGAGGACGCGGAGCCGGAACCCAGCCTTGGCAATGGCGGGCTGGGCCGCCTTGCCGCCTGTTTTTTGGATTCGATTGCCACGCTGGGCCTGCCGGGAGACGGCGTGGGCCTGTGCTACCACGACGGGCTGTTTCGGCAAAAATTTGTGGATAAAAAACAGACCGAGCTGCCTGACGGCTGGCTGCAACCAGACAACTGGCTGGTGGATACCGGCCGCAGCTTTGAAGTGACGTTTGGCTTTGGCCACCTGCGCGCAAAGCTGCTGGACATCGACGTACCCGGCTATGGCGGCAAGGTAAAAAACCGGCTGCACCTGTTTGACCTTGACGGGGTGGACCCGTCGATCGTCACCGACGGCATTACATTTGACAAAGAGGACCTTGCGCACAACCTGACGCTGTTTCTTTACCCGGACGATTCGGACCACAAGGGCCGCATGCTGCGTATTTACCAGCAGTACTTTTTGGTCTCGTGCGCCGCGCAGCTGATTTTGGGCGACCTTGCGGCGGCCGGGCACACGCTGCGCGAGCTGCCCGACGCGGTGGTGATCCAGATCAACGACACCCACCCGTCGATGATCATCCCCGAGCTGGTGCGCCGGTTGACGGCGCAGGGCATCCCGTTTGAGGAGGCAGCGGGCCTTGTGACGCGCACCTGCGCGTACACCAACCACACCATTTTGGCCGAAGCGCTGGAAAAATGGCCGCTGGCTGACCTTGCCACCGCCGTGCCCGCGCTGGTGCCGGTCATCACCGCACTGGCAGAGCGCGCCGCCGAGCGGCACCCCGCGCCACAGCTTGCTATCATTGACGAGCAACAGCGGGTGCACATGGCCCGCATGGATTTGCACTACGGCTTTTCGGTGAACGGCGTTGCCGCGTTGCACACCGAAATTTTAGAGACATCCGAGCTGAAACCGTTTTATGACATTTACCCTGAAAAATTTTCGAACAAGACGAACGGCATTACCTTCCGCCGGTGGCTGATGGTGGCAAACCCGGCGCTTTCGGCCTTTATCAGCCGCCACATCGGCGACGGCTGGCACCAAAACGCCGACGAGCTGGCCGGGCTGCTGGCACTGCAAAACGACGCCGAGGCGCTGGGTGAACTGTGCGAGATCAAGCGACAGAACAAGCTGCGGCTGGCGGCAACCCTTGCCGCGCAGGACGGCATTGAGCTGAACCCCGAAAGTATTTTTGACGTGCAGATCAAGCGGCTGCACGAGTATAAGCGCCAACAGATGAACCTGCTGTATATTATTTGGAAATACCGTGAGATCCGCGCGGGCAAGGTGCCCAAACGTCCCATCACCTTTTTGTTTGGGGCCAAGGCCGCACCCGCCTATGTGCTGGCAAAAGACATCATCCACGCACTGCTGTGCCTTGCGCAGGTCATCGAGCAGGACCCCGCCGCTTCGCCGTGGCTAAAGCTGGTGTTTGTGGAAAACTACAACGTCTCCCGCGCAGAAAAGCTCATCCCGGCGGCAGACGTGTCCGAGCAGATCAGCCTTGCCTCCAAAGAGGCGTCCGGCACCGGCAACATGAAGCTGATGCTGAACGGGGCGCTGACCCTTGGCACGCTGGACGGCGCTAATGTGGAGATTGCCGACCTTGTGGGCGGCGACAACATCTACCTGTTTGGCCGCCACAGCGACGAGGTGATTCGGCTGTACGACGAGGGCAACTACAATGCCGCCGCGCTGGCCGAAGACCCGTTTATTGCCCCCTTGGTCGACTTTTTGCTGAGCAAACCGATGCTGCGGGCGGGTGATGCGGGCAGCCTTGGCCGCCTGTACCAGGACTTGACCCACAAAGACTGGTTTATGGCCCTGCTGGATTTGCAGGATTATATCCGTGTCAAAGAACAGCTATTTGCCGACTATGAAAACCGCCCGCTGTGGGCACAAAAAATGCTGGTCAATATTGCAAAGGCAGGCTTTTTCTCGTCTGACCGCACTATTTTGCAGTATAACCGCGACATCTGGCATTTGTAATTTTTACTTTGTTTTTTTCCTTGCCGTTTTTCGGCACCCCTCCCGGCAAAACGCACCCGCCGCAACGGGTGCGTTTTGCTTTTTTGTCCCCCTTTTTCGGCGGCAAAAAGACCGCCGTGTGCACTTGCACACGGCGGTCTTTTCAATTTATTCTTTATGCGGCGGCCTGCCGGGGAATCTGCTTAGGGCATGCCGTTTTCTTTGATAAAGGTGCCGGTGCGCAGCTCGTCAAACGCCTGCTCCAGCTCGGCGCGGGTGTTCATCACGATTGGCCCGCCCCATGCAACCGGCTCGTGCAACGGCGGGGCCGCAAAAAAGATGGCACGCAGCACGCTGCCCGCGCTGGCGGCAAGCTCCACCTCATCGCCGTCGGTCAATAGCACGGCCGACTTTTCAGCAATCTGCTCGCCGTTCACCCCGCCGTCACCCTCGATCAAAAACACAAACGCCGTCTGCCCTTGCGGGGCGGGCACTGCAATGCTGCTGCCCGCGGGCAGTGTTAAATCTAAAATCGTGGCGGGCAGGTGGCGGGGGGTCACACCTTTCACGCCGCCAAATTCGCCCGACAATACCCGAATTTCCACCCCGTTTTGCACCGTGTGCCCCATCATCTCTGGTGTGATGCCAAGGTAGGCCGGGTGGGTCATTTTTTCACTTTTTGCAAGGTTCAGCCACAGCTGAAAGCCCAGCATCCGCTCGGACGGTTTTGGCATCTCCTCATGCAAAATGCCGCTGCCCGCCGTCATCCACTGGCTGTCGCCGGGGCCGATCACCCCGCTGTTGCCAAGGCTGTCCTTGTGCTCAATGCGGCCCGATATTAAATAGGTCACCGTCTCAATGCCCCGGTGCGGGTGCATTGGGAAGCCCTTGATGTAATCCTCGGGGTCGGCAGAGTCAAACGAGTCAAGCATTAAAAACGGGTCAAACAGCTGTACGTCGTCGTACCCTAACACCCGCACCAGGTGTACCCCGGCACCGTCGGTGGCATGAAAGCCACGCAGGACCTTGCGTATTTCTCTTCTACTCATTGTTCTGTTCCGCCTCCTTCAAATAAATACCCTGTCATGGAAAGTGACCCCATCACACAAACTGGGTTAAACACCGTCACCTGTTCGCCGCCGGTGCAGGCGCCCAGTGTGTACAGCAGTGGGGCGTAATGGTCCGGCATCGGCACCGCAAGGGCCGCCGCCTCACCCAGCCGGTCGTATTGCAGCACTTTATCGATGTCGCCGCGCAAAACGGCCTCTTTGATGGTATCGTCAAACTGCTGCGCCAGCGGGTAGCCGCCCGGCATATCCCAGCTGACGTGCGCAAGGTTGTGCACCACATTGCCAGAGCCTAAAATCAGCACTCCTTCATCCCGCAAAGGGCGCAGGGCCTGCCCCAGCTCGTACTGGCGGCGCGGGCTGGCCGTGCGGTCAACGCTGAGCTGCACCACCGGGATATCGGCCGCCGGGTACATGTGGGTAAGCACCGACCAGCTGCCGTGGTCGATGCCCCAGGTGTTGTCGGTTTGCACCGCGCTGCCCAGCAACTCATGCACACGGGCGGCAAGCGCGGGCGAGCCCGCGGCGGGGTAGGTTTTCGCATATAACTCAGACGGAAACCCGTACATGTCGTAAATCGTGCGCGGCGACGGGGCGTCGTTTACCCGGCTGCCGGGCACATACCAGTGGGCCGATATTGACAAAATGGCCCTCGGCCGGGGCAACTGCTGCCCCAAGCTGTGCCATACGGCGGTAAAACTGTTGTTTTCGATCGCGTTCATCGGGGACCCATGCCCTACAAATAAAACCGGTAACCGTTCCATCATCAGCGCTCCTTTTGCCGCGTTTGCGGCAGAGAGACTATTTTGAGATTTTTTACCGTCTAAATCATAGCAAATTACAAGGGAAAAGTCCATCCCCCCACACGCCGCAAAACAGCGGCAGCCCGCCCGGCATGGCTGCCGTGCGGGCTGCGTTTTTATTTTGGGGGTTTGCGGCGCGGGTGCCGGTTTATTTTGCGCGGCGCAACACTTCGCACAGCAGTTTCCATGTACGCTGGGTGGACGGGATGCTCAGCCGCTCGCGGCTGGTGTGTACCCCACTCATGTCCGGGCCAATGGATACGCTGTCAAACCCGGGCAGCTTGCCGGCAAACAGCCCGCATTCCAGCCCGGCGTGGATAGCTTCGATTTTCGGGTCTTTGCCATATTGGTCGCGGTACACCTCTACCATTAAATCGCGCAGCGGGGAATTTGCAAGGTATTCCCAGCCGGGGTAATCGCCGTGGATGGAAATATCCCCGCCCAGCTGGGTCATCAGGCAGCGAATGCGGTCGACCATCATCTGCTTTTGACTTTCCACACTGCTGCGCACGCTGAACGACGCGGTGAGGGTGGCATCCTCGGTGGTCAAAATGCCAAGGTTTAGCGAGGTCTGTACAAGCCCGGCAATATCCGCGCTCATCGTCTGCACGCCGTTCGGCATACAGGTCAGCAGGCAGATGGCCTTATCGGTAGAAGCTTTATCCATCGGCTGCGCGCCGGCCGCTTCGTCCTCACAGTGCAGGTAAAGGCCCGGGTCCACCTTGTGGTATTCGTTTTGCAGCGTCGTTTGCAGCTCGTCCACTGCGGCGCGCACCGCAGCGGGGTCTTTCGCGCACAGCACCGCCACCGTGTGCAGCGGGATGGCGTTGTCTTTTGTGCCGCCGGCCACCGTCACCAGCCGCAGGTCTGCCTTTTGCGAAAGCGCATACAGCACGCGGCCCATCAGCATGTTGGAGTTGCCAAGACCTTTGTGGATTTCGCCGCCCGAATGGCCGCCCAGCAAACCGCCCAGCGTCAGGCGCAAAGTTGTGCCCTCGTACGCGGCACGTGCCAAAGGCAGCGTGCAGGTGGTGCGGTTGCCGCCCGCGCAGCTGACGGTGAAAATGCCCTCTTCTTCAGAGTCGATATTGATCATGCGGCGGCCTTTCAGCGGCGAAACGTCGATTGCCGAAGCCCCCAGCAGGCCAATTTCTTCATCCACGGTAAACACCGCCTCAAGGGGTGGGTGCGGCAAGTCGTGCGCATCCAGTACCGCCAGTGCCATAGCAACAGCAATGCCGTCGTCGCCGCCCAGCGTCGTGCCGTCGGCGCGCAGCTCGTCGCCGTCCACCACCAGTGTCAGGCCCTCTTGTTCCATGTCCTTTGTGCTGCCGGGCACGGCCTCGCACACCATGTCCAAATGGCCCTGCAAAATCATCGGCTCGGCCTGCTCGTAGCCCGGGGTGCCGTCTTTAAAAATAATGACATTGCCCAGCTCATCCTGCACATAGGCAAGGTTTCGCTGCTTTGCAAAACCCACACACCAGTCGCTGATGGCCTTTATATTGCCCGACCCATGGGGAATTTCGCTCATCTGCTCAAAAAAGCCGAATACGCTTTGGGGCTCTAAGTTCAATTTGCTCATTGCTCTTTCCTCCTTTTATTTGGACAAAAACGCCCAAGGGGCTGTTTTGTACTACTTGTTTGGGCCGCGTTTTTGCGCGGCAGGGGCCGCTTTCTGCGGCCTGTCTTCACAATAACAAATGCGCCGCAGGGCCCGGTTGACCTGCTCGTACTGCGCTTCCGACGACAGCACGACCAGATAATCGCCCTGCAACAGCCTTGTTTCGCCACTGGGCACCAGCTCGCGGTGGCCCCGCCGCACCCCGGCGACCAGCACGTTTTGGGGCCAGTCTACCTCGCTGATTTTTTTGCCCGCCGCGCTGCTGCCCAGCTCTACCGGCACTTCCAGTATCGCCCCGTGGCTTTTGGTTTCTTTGCCGGTGGCCGTTTGCGGGTGGCCTTTACCGGTCATGCGCTCCAGCAGCACCTCATAAATGGGCGAAACGCCCAGCAGGTCGCTGGTCAGCAGTGCCACAAATGCCACCAGCGCCACCGGCAGCAGATGCACCAGCGAGCCGGTCATTTCGGCCATTAGCAAAATACTGGTGACCGGCGCTTTGACCGCACTGGACATGGCGCCCGCCATGGCACATACGCAAAACACCGGCACATAGTTTTCTACCGGCAGTACCCCGCCCAGCGCCTGCCCAAACAGGCTGCCGGTCAGCGCGCCAATGGCGAGAATCGGCATAAAAATGCCGCCGGGCAACCCGCTGCCAAAGCTGGTGCAGGTAAACAGCAGCTTGCACACAAGGTACAGGCATAGCAGCAATATGCCGGTTTTCGCTTCTTCGGACAGTTCGATCAAGTTTTGCCCGCTGCCCAGCACCTGCGGCAACAACAGCCCGCAGGGCAGTGCAAACAGCAAGGCCAGCGCGGGGCGCAGCTTTGCGGGCAGCTTGCCGTACAGCGTATCGGCCGCCAGCAGGCTGCGGTTTGTCAGCGCGCCCATTAGCCCCACCAGCAACCCCAGCGGCAACAACCAGCCGTAATCGGTAATTGGCAGCTCGGGGATGGTGGCATAACTGAGCACCGGGCGCAGCCCAAAAAAGTATTTTGACACCGTGTCGGCCGTGAGTGCCGCCGTGGTGGAAGCAATTAAAATATTGGGCGAAAAGGTGCGGTGCACCTCTTCGAGTGCAAAAATAATACCGGAAAGCGGGGCGTTGAACGCGCCGGACAAACCCGCCGACGCGCCGGCGGTGATGAGATAATTATCTTCGAGCTTGCTTTTGCCAAGCCCCTTTGCCACCGCCTGCCCGCCGCAGGCACCAATTTGGATCATCGGCCCTTCGCGCCCGAGCGACAGGCCAAACAGCGCGCCCAAAAAACCGGCGGCAAACCGCACCGGCAAAATGGCCCACCAGCGCATTTTCATGCCCAGCAGTACAATGCCCTCCACTTGCGGGATACCGCTGCTTTTGGCATACGGCTCCAGCCGGATCAGCAGGTACAGCAAGGCACTTGCCAGTGCAATGACCAACAGCCAGCCGGCCACCAACACCGGGTGCTGTTTTAAATAGGCATAAAGCGCAATTGCTTTTTCGGTGCTAAATTCAATGACCAGCCGGTACAAGGCCCCCAGCAGGCCGGATAAAAAACCAACAAAGACCCCTTTGTAGGTCACGCTCCAGCGCAACCGGCTCAACCCGGCAAGCGTTTTGTGCATATTGGATTCCGCCATCGCTACCACCCCAGATGAGATTTACACCTCCCGGCATCGCGGGCAAATAAAGCGCTCTTTTTCACGGGGCGGCGGGCGCGGGGCAGGTGCAAGGCGGGGGTCGCAGGGAAACAGGGTGTCATTGCCCCCCTGCACTGCAAGGCAGGCGGCACAAAACCATTATACTCCCCTTTGTGTGTTACTACAAATAAAGTGATGATATTTCAGACATATTACACAAATTGAAACGGCAACCTACCAATTCAACCCCGCCGTGAGTGCCTGCAGGCCGGTAAGGTCGCTAAGCAGGTAGCCGCGTGCCGCCTTTTGCAGCAACCCACGGGCACAAAAGGTGTGCAGCGTGCGCAGCAAATGGCGCAAGCTGCAACCCAGATATTCGGCCAGCATCGTGTAGTTTGCAAAAAACTGGCCGCCGTTCTGCGTTTTAAGAATATAGGCCGCCAGCCGCTGCTCCAGCGGGTACAACAGGTTGCGGGCGGTATTGTTGTTGTTGCGGTGCACCTTGGCACAGGTCTGTCGCAGCACAAACTGCAAAAAGGAATTATCGGCCAACAGCTGCCCGCGGTATTTTTCCAGCGAAAGCGCATAGCAATAGGTTTCGCACAGCGCCTGCACATTGCTTTTGACCACCGGGTCGCTGAACAGCTCAAATTCGCCCAGCACCTGCACGTCATCATACAGGCAAAGCAGCAGGCTTTTGCCGTTTTCCAGCAATTTAAACACCTTGCAGTTGCCCTCCAGCATCAGGTACAGCGCATCGGTGGTCTCCCCCTCGGCGTACAAATACTCCCCGGCGTGGAACACACAGGGTTGCAGCATTGCAAAGGTCTCGTTTGACAAATTTGCGCGCAACAACTGTGTTTTACTCTCAAACCGCTCAAACTCTTTGCTACTTGCCAGTTCCATCTGCGTTTCCTCCTGTTGTCGCATGCCGCGCCGCGCGGGCAAAACATGACATCCGTCATAGCCAAGTTGGTTACTTTGTGGCATAATGGCTACACGGGCTGATCACTGCCCGCAAAAAGGGAGAATCAGACATGAGCTTTTTGCTGTTATTGCTCGCCGGTGTGTCCTTTGGCTTCATGGTCAGCATGAACGGGCAACTGGCGGCTACCCTGAACCTGTATGAAGTCAGTTTACTGGTGCATGCCATCGGCATGGTACTGCTGCTGTTGTGGCAGCTGTTGCACCGGGCAAAGCTGCGGCTGCGCGGCGCCCCGGTGTATGTGTACTTTGTGGGCTTTTTGGGTGTGGCCCTGGTGGTGACCAGCAGCTTTACCACCCGCGCGCTGGGTGCCGCCGCCATGATGGCGCTGTCGCTGACCGGGCAACTGGTCATTTCGGCCGTCATTGACCACTTTGGGTGGTTTGGCGTGCCCAAGGTGCGGTTTTCGGTGCGCCGTCTGCCCGCCTACGGGGTCATTTTAGCAGGGCTTTTGCTGCTACTATACCAGTAAAGGGGGCGGTAATAATGGTATTTTTTGTTGTACTTGCCTTTGTCAACGGCGTGGTGAACATCATCAATAAAATGATCAACCTACAAGCCAAAAAAGCGCTTGGCACCGCCAACGGCACGCTGATCAACTACA
>CAXXMP010000002.1:0-927423 GCA_963664775.2 uncultured Pygmaiobacter sp.
GCTGGGACATGATGTCCCAGCTCGTTAGCAAAATGATGTGCGGTTTTAGTTACGCAGGATGACGATTACTTCTTTCTTTTCAACCCGCCATTTGCGCATATTCTCTTTGTTAAGTGAATCTGGAAATCCATAACGCTCTCCTTTATATATCATTTTTTTGTTTTTCCACACTTGGATTTCAACCTCTCGCCCCATTTGAGCAAAGTTCTGTAAAGTCATTTTTTCAGCTCCTTTATCAAAGCCTGACAGTAAAGAATAAATCTAATCTAATATAATAAACATCGTATCTTCGATTCTAACTCCCCAATACCATATTGTGCGCTTCTCATATTCTTCGGGTACGTTTTGGGCATCACCAAGGTATACAATTTTAAAAGGGTCTTCATCATCAGCAAGGTCTGTTTCATCATCAGTCGAATCCTCTGGAAAAGAAACAACAACAATCTCTACTTGCTGTTTCGGATCTGTATTTTTTAAAAGCGTCTTCAACAGCGTCTTTCGACCCATAGCATCATCCTCAATCAATAATTCGTTAAAGCAACGAGCTGGGACACAATGTCCCAGCTCGTTTGCAATATACGGCGTCATTCCCCTTTTGCCACATACCAATCATCGTGCACGCTGCCACCAATCGTGACGGTGTCCGTCGTGGCCTGTTTCAGCTCACCCACCGGCGTCCACATATCCCGCACGGTGACAAACACCTTGTATGGCCCGTCCGGGTACCACAGGGGCGTAAAGTGTACCCGCGCGTTTGCCTGGCTCCATGGGTTTTCTTTCAGCTGGTATCCTGCCGTTGTGGCAGCGCCCCCGCTGATGGACTCCAGCAACCGCCAGTAGTCTTTGTAGCGGAACTCCGGGAAATACGCCACCAACGTCTGCGGCATTAACACACCGGCATTCTGCGCCGCCCGTGCACTCACCGTCAGGTTGATGCCGTACCCGGACTTCATGTTCTTGCCCTCGGCGGTCGGCACGTGCTCGTCCGGCTGTGCCGAAAGCACGGCTCGCAGCACCTCATGGTGCTCGTGTTCGGTATACACCCACTCGCCGGTGCAATCGTCGCAAGTGTAGGTCACCCAGCTATGCTGCGTCTCGTCTGCAAAGGTCGGGGTCACCGGCACGACAAAGGTGTCGTTGCGGTCGTTCGCCTTTGGGTCGGGCGGTATGTTCTCTTGTAGCTCCACCACCGTGCCGTTGATCTGCACGGTGTCGGTCAGCAGGTTGTCACTGGTCGTAATCTCTACTCTCAGCGCGCCCGGCGTGCCCTGAATATGGTACTGGATATACGCCCGCTGGGTTGCCCCCGCAGGCAGGCAGATGTCGGTCGTGGTCTGCGTCGTGACACTGCCATCCGGTGCCGTCACCTTAAAGGTCACACCGGCCGTGCTGCCGGGGTGAATGGGTGACAGCGCCGTCACCCCGCAGGACAGCAGCACATCGGTGTTGGTGCGGTACTCGGCCTCTTTCACCGTGTCGGTCGGCAGATCGCCCGGCTTTGGCCCGGCCAGTGTGTCTTTTGCTCTGGCCGAGCGGTCGGCGTGCATGGGCCGGTTGTCGTCTACTACATATTCCACCACATACCCGTTGGCGTTTGAGGTGTTCGACGTAAACGCCACGCTGCGGCTGCCGTTGAACACCCCGGCGTTGTCCACCATCCACTGCACGCTGGGCAATGACAGGCCGCGGTTTTCAAAGCTCTCAGTGAGGTCAACGACTTCAAGGTGATACAGCTGCCCGCCCACACCGGTGTAGTTCGGGCCGTTGCCGTTCGTTTGGGCGATGATGGTCTGCCAGCCGGTGCTGCCAAAGCGCCAATAGGTATTGATGATGGACGGGCCGACATTCCAATAGCTCGTGACCCCACCAAATGGCGTGCTTAAAATCATGTTGCCGTTGCTGTCACCGTACTCGCCGATCATGCCATAAACCCAATAGGCGTGGTTTGCTTGCAAGTAGACGCTGTGCGCGACGATCGAATCCACGCCCGCCGAGCCGGGGGCCAGCAGGCAGATACCGGTGTACCCATTGCGGTTGTCGGTACCCTCTGGCGTTGTGGCAAACAAGCGGCCCTGCCATAGTGACCAGCCACCCAGCCCATTGCCGTTGTACTGAATCATGTCGCTCAGCGTCACCGTCGCGCTTTGGGTATTGAGCGCCGTGCGCCACAGACCGTCCGGCCTCATTTGCACGTAGGGGTAACTGGTCTCTTGCAGCTGATGGTACCCCAGTGCGCTGCCATCAATCCAGCCCCAACCACTTCGCCCGGTGTAACCCGAATTGGTGGTAAGGCCAAGCCATGCATACTGATTACCCACCAGCTGATGCACTAAGGTGTTTTGTGCGGCGGTCTTTACCGTCGCCAGCCGTCCGCCTGCCTGCAAGGCCGTGTTGTACCTGCTGCGGGCCGCGTTGAAAGCCGTTGCAAAAGTGATACCGGGGCTTTGCACATATTCGTAGTAGTTGCCGGAGTACGGGTCTACCTGCCCGGCAGCGCGGTCGCTCGCAACCGACCACTGCACATTGGCTGTACTGGTCGACACGACAAACTGTACCTGCCGTAAATAGTCCCGCGCCGCCTTTGCGGACAGTGCAGTGCTGCTGTTGTACACAAACCCCGCCTGCCCCGGCAGTGTGGTGGTGCTTGCCAGCGCCGCCGGTGACACCACACGGTTGCCCCCTGTGCGGCTTGCACTCGCCAGTGACACTTCCATGTTGCGCACGCCTTCGGGTGCTGTCACCTGCAAGTTGGGGTAGGTATATATTTTTGTTTTACCGTCGGCCGAAACATGGGCCACCGGTTCGCCCGGCTGCACGTCCACCTTGTAGGTGGTCGTGATGTCGGCACTGTTAGAATACGCGACCGCGGCGGAGCTTGCCGCCACCGCGCGGAAATAGAAGTGATTGCTGTCCTTGTCCAGCGCCGACGGTGGGTTGGTCAGGGTCAGCGTCGTCTTGACCGTGTAGGTGTTGCTGCCTTTCGCCACCGGGCTGCCGGTCGACACAGCAGCCACCCCACTGTAAGGGAAGCTGCTCACCGGTTTGTAGGTATCGCGTGCGTTCGTTTTGTATTCCCACGAGAGAACTACGCCGCCCGGTGATGGGGCAGTATAGGTAAACTCTGCGGTATACGTCACCTTGCCGGGTATTGTACTGCCGGACACGAGCAGCAGCGGCGAGTTCTGCGGCTGCACGCTGCATTGCAGCAGACGCGGCGTGATCGTCACGGTACCGGTCGCGCCGGGCACCGATTTCTGGTCAGTCTCAAACCGGCGGCTCTTTGCCTTGTACTCAAATACCGCGCGGAACTGGTACCCGCTGATGTCCACCGTCGCCGCCCGGATGCGCAGTGTAGACTGGTTGACAAAATCGGCATCTGTACCGGCACCCACCGTCGCACTGTTGTACACCGTGGTGTCGGGCACGATGGGGGAGCCCTCGACGTTTTCCCAGCTGAACCCCGCACCGCCCCGGTACTGCCAGCGGATTGTAATTTCTTTGCCCAGTGCGCGGTAGTAGGTCAACCGAGTGGTGAGGTCAAGCGTGTCACCCTCCCACCCGGCCACGTCCTGTACTGGGGTTAACGTGTAAGGCCGCTCCAGCACCCGCAGCAGCCCCGCGGCGTTTGCTGTTTTGGCGTCAAACGTGTTGTAAGTATTGCCGCCCACCACAAACACGGCCCTAAACTGCATTTTATCAAGCGTGATCTGTGCGTTTTTGATGGTCAGCCGGGTTTCGACATACGGGCTTTGTGCGTCGATCAGCTGTGGTGCCTGCACCTCTGCGTCAAAGTCCAAGGTGTCGGCCACATTGCGCCAGTCATCACCGGCGCCAAAACGGTACTGCCAAAAGACCTTTTGCGGTAAAACAGAAGAATTGATACCGCCCACAAAAACGGCGTTGCTGTCCTCATACACCGTCTGGTTGGGTACCGGGCGCACCGCGTCAGCCTGCAAGTGCAGCGGCACCGTTTCGCAGTCATCCCACGCGCTGGGGTCGATCTGCGCATAGATGCCGCCATAGCTCGTCACTTCGCTGCCGGTGCGGTCATAAACGTGCGCCACCAGTTGCCCGCCGGTGCAGGGCAGGTTTGCAAGCACATACTTGCCCTCTCGGTTCGTCTTGACGCGGTACTCCTTGCCGTCAGCATCGGTGACCGTGACGGTGTACCCGCCGTAGTCCTCTGCGCTGCCGGTGCCAAAGAGCTGATTGAGGTGCCCCATCACCCGCGCGACGCCGGTGGTTTTGCCCATCAGGTTGCTGATACTGGGGTTGCCGTGAGTGGGAACAGTGCCGAGGTTCCACCCGCCGGGGTTTGCCCCCAGCAGCCCGGCCTGCGCAAACACCGGCTTGCCGTTTGCCCCCAGCGTAATGCTGTGGCCGTCCGCGTTGAAGTGTCCGTGAAAGCCGCTGATCGGCTGCCAGTCATCCGGCAGCGTGATGTCTGCCGTTAAGGTGTAGCAGCCATCGAGAGGAAAGGTAAACCAGTCGTCGGGGTTGCCGATCTTCGCAAGGTCATCTGCCGACACAATGCGGGTAACCGCGTGAACGTCGGCATTGCCGCCCTGCCCACTTTGGCAGACTTCACACGGCTGCCGCTGCGAGAGGTACAGCAGGGTGTTAGCAAGGATGCGGCATTCATCCGGTGCAGCAGAAACAAGGTTGTCTTTGCTGTGCCCGATCTGCATCATGCCGAAATTGCCGTTCGTGGTCAGGTAAAAGTTGTTGGTGCCGGTCAGCCCCTCGTTGCGGTCGGTCACCAAAGTACCCTGCCGGTCGTTGCCCCAAAAATCAATCCACACCTTACCATAGGCGATCTGCTGGTTGGTATGGGTGGTGCCGCCCATGAAGGTGCGATCAACGGTAATGGGGTTACCACTGGCAAATGTGCTGTATGGGTAATTAGTCGGGCAGCGGGCATCCACATCGGTCAGCGGGTCACCCGCAGTGACGGCGCAGATTTTCAGCTGAGAAGTTGTACTGCCCGCCGCCCCACCGCCGTACAGCGTACTTTTGTCGTGCCAGTCGCCACTGTTGAGTATCAGAGAGGCCGCCTCATACGGGCTGGCCTCGGTGTACAGCTTGTTGACCCCCATCAGCCAGTTCATGTTCCAGTGGCCGTTATTGTTGGTGTTCAGCTCGTACACCGGGGTCGTGGTCGATGTGGGGTCTGGCGTGTAGTTCGGGTCGGCGTTCACACCGCCATACCCATACATGGTGTCGTGGCCAATCAGAAAGCCATACCCCTCTTGAATATATCGCCGCAGCGCCCACGCAGCCGCGCCGGACAAATCCGGCTCTGCGTCAGTATACGCGCCGACCGCCACAAGGTCGTAGATGTAATTGCCCTCGGCGTCGGTGAGGTAAGAGTTGGGAACTTTGTTGAAAGCAGTGATATTCACCTTAGCAACATGAATGTTTATTGCTTCATTCGTTCCCAAAAGGTACCCGTTTTTATCAGTGATGCTTTCTATAAAATGTCCATAGAAGCTATCGCCTGTATCAGTAGAAAAAGCGTTAACCACCTTAATGCATTTTTTGTAAGGTTCTTTTAGCTGAGAATACTCCGGCACCTTAACGACCGTACCGGGGCCGGTGGTTCCTTTTACGCGGAAATGCACATCTTGCCCGTACCACGCAGAGGCAACTTGCAGCTTATTCCCCTCTATCAGTTCCGGGGGTGTATACTTGGTTCCATCTGGCCGGACACCAACACCTGAAAGGCTTGTCCAGTAGGAATTATTCGCAGCCGATGCGCTCTGTGCCGTGTAGGTTCTCTCTGTGATGTACTCGTAGCTGCTGCCGAGACCGGTGACCCACTGCTGATCTTCAGATAATGAGGGGCCACCTGCCGCGTTGGGCTGAAACACCGGCAAAACGACGAGCAGGGCAAGCACAGTAAAAAAAGAAATTGCTTTTTTGAGCCGCAAGGTTTCACCTTCTTTTATTTTTTTGCAAAAGAAAAAGCACTGGCTTTTAAAAACCAGTGCTCTAAATGATATTGATTCTACTTAGCTTAAGTCGCCCAAATCTTGTGCTCCATCGTCGCCCGTCATATCAATGTGGCCACTGTCCTCGATGGGATTACCGTCTGCGCCCACCGGTGCGGCAGGGGCAGGCGCAGGGGCTTCCGGCGCAGGTGTAACGACCGGGGCCGGTACCACCGGCTGGGTCGGGGTTTGCGGCGCGACCGCAGGTGCCGGGGTAGTAACCGGTTTCGGTGTTGCTACCGACTTCGGGTTGGCTTGCGCTTGTGCGGCAGCCGGGGCAGGAGGCGTGACCGGCTTTGCCGTTGCCGCCGGGGCGGGGGCCGTAGTCTCATCAGGTTGCGCTGCTGCAACTGAGCTGGACGCATCCGGGGCTGCGGTCTTGACCGGCTTGCTATTTGCCGATGCGCTGCTGCTTGCTGCGCTGCTGGCAGATGCACTTGCCACCGGCAGCTTCTCTTTCGAATTTGCCTGTGCGGCAAGCACGGTCGCGCCGATCACAACGGCAGCTGTCAGCAACAGGCCCGCGCACAGCGTATACTTTTTCTGTTTGTAGGTCATTTTCATTTCCATTCACTCCTTGGTAACAAAAGCAGCATTTGTTTTACATTTATCTACTCATATCTTACTGCTTTTGGTAATATATTGCAATCGTTTTAAGTAAATTTCAGGGTGTAAAGTCTGCTACTCTTTATAAAAACTGCCAACGGTGTCTGAAGAATAGGCGTTGAGCACTTGAACAGTTTTCTTGTATTGTTCTTTCAGTTGTGAATATTCTGGTACCTTGATAATCGTACCTGTGCCGGAGGTACCCTTTATACGAAAGTAAACATCTTGACCATACCACGCAGACGCAACTTGCAGTTTCTCTCCGCTTACTAAACGAAAAGAAGCATACTTTGTACCGTCAGGGCGAGTACCCCCCGCAAGGCTTGTCCAATAGGGGTTATTTGCTGCCGACGCGCTTTGTGCCGTATATGTCCTCTCTGTAACATACTCGTAGCTGCTGCTAAGGCCGGTGACCCATTGCTAATTGCCGGTCAACGAGGGGCCACCCGCCGCGCTGGGCTGAAACACCGGCAGAACGAGGAGCAAGGCCAGCACAGTAAAAAAAGAAATTGCTTTTTTGAGCCGCAAAGTCTCACCTTCTTTTATTTTTTTGCAAAAGAAAAAGCACTGGCTTTTAAAAACCAGTGCTCTGAATGATATTGATTCTACTTAGCTTAAATCGCCCAAATCCTGCGCCCCATCGTCGCCCGTCATATCGATTGGGCCGCCACTGTCATGAACAGGGTTGCCGTCCTCACCCACCGGCTCTGCCGGGGCAGGCGCGGGGGCTTCCGGTGCAGGCGTAACGACCGGGGCAGGTACCACCGGCTGGGTCGGGGTTTGCGGCGCCGCCGCAGGGGCCGGGGTGGTTACCGGTTTCGGGGTTGTGACTGGCTTCTGCGTAGCTACCGGTTTCGGGGCCGCAGGTGCAAGAGTCGCGACCGGCTTTATGGTTGCGACCGGGGTCAGCGTTGCAACCGGGGTCGTTTCAGGTTCAGAACTGGATGCAGACGGGGCCGCGGTCCTGACCGGCTTACTGCCCGTCGGTGCACTGCTGCTTGCTGCACTGCTGGCAGATGCACTTGCCACCGGCAGCTTCTCTTTCGAATTTGCCTGTGCGGCAAGCACGGTCGCGCCGATCACAACGGCAGCTGTCAGCAACAGGCCCGCGCACAGCGTATACTTTTTCTGTTTGTAGGTCATTTTCATTTCCATTCACTCCTTGGTAACAAAAGCAGCATTTGTTTTACATCCATCTATCCATATCTTACTGCTTTTGGTAATATATTGCAATCATTTTAAGTAAATTTCAGGGTGTAAAGTCTGCCAATTAAAAAAAGTTTCCGCAAAACTCCCCATTTTTTTAACCCCTCGTTACTAAGATCTCAGTCTTTTCTATCGCTTGCGTTTTTTGAAAAGCACTTTTCAGAAGCTGCCATTTGTTTTGCTGTTGGTGCGTCAAAAGCTTCAGCTGACCGACCGTTTGCACGCTGTATATCCCTCTTTTCAGAATGGATAAGCAAATGGTGTTTACAAGGTTTTCAAGATACTTGTTATTTACAAAACAAAAAAGAGAAAACTTTTTACCCCGAATAACCAAGTTTACACCACGTGTGCCAGTATACTTAAAACCAACAGGTGGAATATAAAAATCCTCGATCTCCTGAGGGTACAACAACGCATCGTTGGGGTTTGGAAGGTATTCTATTGAAACTGGGCCCATGACCTGCAAACAGTTGATTAGGCCATTCAGATTGTTGGTTTCCGGGTTTGCCATATATACCTTGGCCGTAATGACATTTAAAAAGGTAGTTTCATTTAGATTACAGCCGCAAAAAGGGTGAGAATGCACGGATGCATTAAAAAAGTTTTCCCTAGAAAACCCAGATACTTCCCCGGCTGCATCAAATGTTATATCAATCGCATCGTCTAGTACATACCTCTCGGCAGCTGCATTTGGTACATTAAGCTTCTTTAATAAATACTCTGTGGCGTGTGGGCCTTGTCCACCATACCCACAGTTTAAACTTGAAAACTCTATGCGCTTTTTTTCCGTTTCTAAAATGGCCTTGATGTCGAAATCCGACAATAGATATGGGGTCAACAAGAAATTACCACTTTCGAAAAAGGTTATAAACCTTTTGGGCTTACCCCAGTTGTTGATGTTTGCGTCAATAAATTCCTTTGCCGCATTACTACTCTTATGGCAAACGATCTTTTCCACTATCGGCCTCCAACATCATCGTTTTTTCAAGCAGGATAATCTGATTTTGCATCACCTGCATTTTGCTGATACACTTGATAATCGTAACCAGTTGGAACAAATTTAAAATCGCCAAAACCACAATAGTCACAATATACCACATATTGGCACCTCCTTATGTTATCTCATTTTTTGTTCTTTGTAAAGGCGATTTGCCTGAAGATCACCACCCTCAAATCAGTATCATTGCCGGTTTTCTTCGCTACACCCATCTATTTTCTCTTGCTGTGCCTGAATCTTTTCTAGCAGGCGGACAATTTCGCGCAGTGATCGGTTATCTTCTTGGGCACATGCTTCCTTTTCCTGTTGTGCCTCTTCTTCCAGTTTTCTTTTTTCCGCCTCTTTTACTTTTTGCATTTCGCTCATTCTGACCGATATTCTCATATAGGAAAGCGAAATTGCAATCACGAAAAGAGTAATCGCGATTGTTTCAACCAAACAAATCCCCCTTTCACAAAAAGGAGCTGGAACATAATGTCCCAGCTCTTTCGATATCGGTATATGCATCTGCTTTTTATAAAATGTTTTCTTATCTACAATATTTTTCCCGCCAATATATTTGAAGTTCCTTAATTAGCTTTGATAACAAGCTTGCTGTTAATAGCGGCAAAAGGCATAGGTTGACAGCAAGGGATAGAAACACATCGGGAGACACGTCAAATTGAACTTCTTCAATGAGCGGTGCCATAACAAGCAGTACAATATTGATAATTGCCGTAATTAAGCCTATTAATGTACTAATAAAGGTGGCTGCTATTTTGGCAACGCGGTCTTCTGCCCAGCATATTGTAATACACCACCAAGCGATCATTATAAAGACCATGGCTCCATATGCAGACATTATATTTCTGTTGATTACACTTTTAAATAAATTTTCGTCCTTATAAACGCCATACACAATGACACAAAAGAATAGTGAGCCCACACACCATGTAATGCAAAGCCATGTTGCAGAATGCATTGCTTTGCTTATACTTCCAAGAGCAATTAGAAGCAGCATTGCAAGAAACACAAAAAAACCGATTTCATTTTGAAGAAGTGAAATCCCCATCAAAGACGCCATGCATTTTGCAATAACAGCAATCCCAACGAACAAAATCCATCGCCAATTACTTTTACCACAGCGTTCGACGAGAAGCCCAGTGGTGTCTAAAAAGCTCAAAATCGCACAGATTATATTTCTTTTCATCGAGTGAAATCCTTTGTGTTTTATTATGGTTTTGATTATAACACAAAGAACAAGAAACGACCAAACCGCAAAAAAATGCCACTGTTCCTTCAAAAACACTGCTTCTGATTTAGCTCTGTCAAATTTATAAATGTAATTGTAAATTAAGGTTTCTGCAAAGAGCAAAGTAATTATTAGCGCCTCGCCTTCGTCATCTGAAGACACAATCTCTGCTCGCACAATTCCTGTTTTTCTCAATTTCCAATACTCCCGCAATAACCAAACCAAATATAAAAACAAGACAGCCAAGATTATATAGTTACATCGCGACAAAAAAGTCATTATTATCTCAATCATAAAAATCCCCCTTCACAAAACGGAGCTGGGACACGATGTCCCAGCTCTTTTAATATTTCTGTCGGTTTTCTGAACTCACGCTGATGGGGATAGTCAGCGTCTTTGCCCCCACCAGCGGGTATTTTACGGTAAGCACAAGGTCGAGCTGTACAGTGGCTTTAATCCCGTCTGTGCGGTCTTGCCATGCGGTGTTTTCGGTTTTGACCTGCACATTTGTCAGCCGGTACAGCTCTTCACCGCCGCTGCCACGCTTGACTAGGTCTTCGCCCTCGCCGGTGAGTTGCAGCATCACCGTGAGCTGCGTTGCCGGGTCAATAGCTTCGATGGCTGGCTGCCAGCTGCCCACCTTTTGGTAAGCGCCGGTATACCCTTCCCTTTTTGACGGGTAGGTCGCGGCGCTATTTTGCGTCACCGCGTTCAGCGCCACCTTTTGCATGGCGTTTTTAACACTGTACCCGGTGGTAATCGCCGTGAAGTTTTGATACAGCACAGCAACAAGCGCCAGTACAAAAAAAAGGATCACCACAAAAAACGGCATTGCCGAGCCCCTGTTATTCTTCAAAACTTTCATCGTACAACCTCATTTCTGCAAGGCCTGCAACAAAATGGCCCACAATCAATAAGACTGAGCTCAGTACCGACAAACAGACGTATTTTTCATCCGGTAAAAAAATAACCGATGGAAAGGTACCACCGGTTACAATCCACCAAAGGCGCCTTGCCTGCGTGTTTTCCGTGTGGCTCAGGCATAAGTCGGTTTGGTACTCATTTAGTGCGGTCGCGGGGGAAAGACCGGCAGCCTTGTATTTAGCTTTCAGCCGGTACGCCGCCATGTTTGTATAAAAGTAGTGGCGCAGGGCATACGTAAAATACGATGCCAGAAGGAACCACCCAAGGAACCACCCACGGCCTAAAAGACTGGTGATCGTCACGCTGAGAAGCAGCAGTGTCCAGTTGATAATACAGGCTTTCCAAAACTCTTTCTGCAAGCCTATTTTTTTAAACTCTTTATAAAAGTCTTTCAATGTTTTATCCCCCCATTAAAACGGCAGGTCTTCACCATCGCCGACAATGACAAACTCTTCCGGGGGCTGCGTTTCAGCCACCGCCCCGCGCAGCGTCGTCTGTGTGCCTGTATTCTGCGCAGGTGTTCTGTTCGCCGGTGCCGTGGCAGCTGCCGCCGGTGGGGTCACCGTCGCCGCATCCGCGCCGGTGCTTTTAGATGTGCAGAAATAGACGCTTTCGGCCACGGCCTGAGTGACCTTGCGCTTTTTGCCTTGATCGTCCTCATAGGTGCGGGTCTGCAAGCTGCCTTGCAGCGCCATCATCTGGCCTTTTTTAAAGTATTTCGTCACGAACTCTGCCGTTGTGCGCCATGCGACAATGTCGATGAAATCCGCCTGTCTTTCACCGTTCTGGCCCACAAAGTTGCGGTTGACCGCCAGCGTAAAGGTCGTGACCATATTGCCATTCGTGGTCGTTTTCAGCTCCGGGTCTGCGGTCAAACGACCGAGCAGTGTTACAACATTCAACATTTTATCTTCCCCCTTCAAAAAGAAAGCCCGGAACGTTATTTGTTCCGGGTGAAAGTAATTGTATAAAATTGTTTAAACAGCAGTTTAGCGTTGGATGAAAAAAGCATCTTCAAAAAATCCTTTAGACCGAGAAGTGCAATGCTCTCAATCAGCAGCCTTTTCTCTTTTTTCTTTATGGCATGAATGGTGATTTCTCGTTGTTGCTGTGCTTTCTCAAAGCTCCGTTTCAAATGTGTGCGGGTTTTGAACCGAACCTCATACGGCAAGGCCTGCAGCAGCTGCTGCATTTGCAATCTGAGGAATCTCGCCAAACCAAACAGCTTGACCTGCAGCGGCTTGTCCTCATATTGCTGCCGCTGCATTCGGATTGCTGCCCGGCCATCGTGGTTCACCGACTGCCATATTTTATGCCGGTGAATCAAAAAAAGAAAAGTGACGCGCTTTCTCGGTGCGCCGTACCACCACAAGGCACACCCACCAAGGGTCAAGCCAACAAACACAAGATATTCTTCAAACCAACCCATTTTTATATGGCCCTGCTCTTTCATGGATTTTCTTTTCCATGATACAGGAAGACCAATCGTTTTGTCCAGCGGCTCAAATACGCCCGTCATTTGTAATACCTCTCACTGGTACCCGCCTGCCGGGCATGAATGGGTACCTCAATATCGCCAAAGGTGGCAAAGCCGATCTGCGCCGTGGCCGTCAGCTCTAACTTAATATCGTGGCCCAGCTGCACCGCCCCGCCAGCATCCAGCCAGTCGGTGCCATCAAAGGATGCGGTGAAGTCGATACCGGTTTCGTCTTTCAGCTCATCGATTTTGATTTGCAGGGTGTTGCCGGTGCTGCCCCGCAGCTCTGCCAGCCGCATCACCTTTTCTGCTGCATCATCCAGCTTCTGCTTTTGCGCAAACACCGGCAGCACGGCCAGTGCAAACGCGATGCATAGCATGATACAAAAAAACGCGACCAGGAACTCGATCAGTGCCCCGCCGCGGTTGTTCTTTAATGGTTTCATCTTTTCACCCTCTCATCAATACAGGGGGCCCATGTTGGCGAAGATGTACACGCTGAGCACACCGAGAAACAGCATTACGATACTGCCCAGCAGCACCATCGCGCAGGCATTGAGTTTGGGTACCCGGCGCTGTGCTTTCAGCTTCATGTTTTTCAGCTCCAGCTGCTTGAGGTCATAACTGAGCATCTGAAAATAGGTCGCCACCTCATTGCCCCGGACAGCATCGACCAGCCCGCGCACCACGTCATTCATCGCCGACGAATTGACCCGTGTGCCCATCCTTGTGAGTGCCGTCTCATAGGTGCCACTTTCCATGTCGGCTACGGTGATCGCCAGCTCTTTGCCCAGCACCGGCCCCGCGGTCGGGATATACTCTTTCATCATGCGCAGCACGTCGCGGCTGCCTGCAAGTTCCGACAAGATGGTGTGCACAAAGCCCGGCAGCTCGTGCTCAATCTCCTGCTTTGCCTCTTTCGTCAGCCGGTTGATTTTTTTCTTTTCCACATCGTACACCCACACGGGGCCGACGAACGCGAACACCACCAGCGGTCGCACGAGGATAGACGCCAGAACTGCGATAAAGAAAAAAATGACGGCCTGTGCGATGCACCCGCTGAGGTACAGTTTTGCCGGCACGGCAATGCCCGCACTGTCCAGCGACTGCTGCACCCGCTCAATGCGGTCTGTACTGAACGGCAGGTGTTTTGCCATCAGTTTTGCCAGCCAGTCGGTCAGCCCTGCAAATACGTCGCCCTGTGGCTGCCGTTTGCCTTTCAGTACCTTGCGCACTGAACTCGAAAGGCGGCGGGTCGGTACCCCGGCTAGGTCGCAGAGCAACAAAAAAATGCCGAGTGCAAGCAGCACCCCGGCACCCAAGTAAAAGCACTTCATTTTTCAGCCCCCTTTGCGGTGACGGGCTGCATGACATATAGCCCCACAAAAAACGTAACGGCCACCGCCGCAAAATGCAGCGTCAGCATCAGCTTGCCCGGCACGGTGTCAAACAGCACCCGGCCCCAGTCCTCGTAGATGAACCAGACCAGCGCCGGTGCCACACAAGCCGTCGCAAGCATAACCCAAAACGTGCGGCGCGGCGCGTCCATAATGACCGCCGTCTCTGCCGCGACCGTCCGCTCGTCACTGAACTTTTCAAGGATTGGCGGCAGCGTGTTTTTCAGCTTGTAATCTGATTGGCAGCGAATGACCGCGTCCACCCACTCGTGAAACACCGCGTTGTGTACCATGCGTTTCATTGCCAGCAGCGCCGTTTCGGTGCGGCTGTCGATCAGCGTCGCCTGCACCACAAACAGCCGAAACACCTGATTGATGGGCGCCTTGATGGTCGGGATATTCTCTTGCACGGCGGCCAATATGGTGTTGTTGCCGCGCAGGTAAGAGGTGGTGATACTGCCGAGTGCGGCTTCCAGCTCTTCGGTGAGCCGCCGCTCTTTGTGCTGCCATTGCAGCTTGATGACGAAGAACGGTACCGCCGCACACACGGCCACCACGACCGGCACAAGAAACAGGTTACCGACCAGCCTGCAAACTACCACGCCGCAGATGGAAAGGCCTACACTGGCCCCCCAGACGGCGGTCATCGCGCCCTGCATCCCCTGAATGGCGAGAATCTGTTTGACTTCCTGCACCAGGGCGCGCACCGGGTCTTTGCGGGGTTTTGCCTTTGCCGCCCTGACCTTCTGCCGCAGCTTCTTCGTGCGCTGTCGGTGCTCAAAGTCCTGTGCAGAAAAACCAAACAGCAGCAACAGGCCTGCCGAACAAAAAAGAAAGGCTAACAGCTCCATCTTTAAAACTCCCTTCCCCATATTTTAGTAATCCAATCTTCTGTCATGCCCTTGCGCAGCACAAGCTTGCGTAGTGCCGCGCTGGGAGCATAGACCTTGCGAAAATAGCCCTGTACCTCGATCTCGCTGCCGTGCCGGATGTTCTTCTCTAAAACATATTCATACAGCGTCATGTACTTGACACTGCCGTCCGGCTGCCGCACGGCTTCGGTGATTTCCATCACCCGGCGCTTGTGGTCTTCGGTACAGTCGAGATATGCCACGATGGGAAACGCCTGCTGTACCTGGCGCAGCAGAAAGCCGTCGTCCATGTTGGGGTACCGCATCTTGCACAGCGACATCAGCCGCAGGTAGGTCAGCTCTGCCGACTGGGTGTGCAGCGTCGTTGCCACCGCGTGGCCGGTGTTGGCCGCGTTGACGGCCTGCATTGTCTCTTCGCCCTTACTCTCACCGACGACAATGTAATCCGGGTTCATCGTCATCAGCGTTTCGACCAGCCGTGCCTGTGTGATGTCCTGCTGCGGGTCGTCCGAGCGTTTGGCCGACAGATGCACGACGTTGTTGAGCACGTTGCCCGCCTTGTCGCGCTTGATGCAATCGAAATCGCGGGTACCCTCTTCGATGGTGAGAATGCGCTTGTTGTCCGGCAGCTCTTTGATGAGCCAACCGAGCAGCGTGCTTTTGCCCGCGTCGGTGGCCCCGGCAAGGCAAATGGAAACGCCATGGCTGTACAACTGCACCAGCAGATCAAGCATATCTTCGGTGGCCGTCTCTCGCTCAATGAAGTCCTGCTTTTGCAGCTTTTGGGCGTTCACCTTACGGATGGAAACGGCCAGCGCCGTGCCATCGTCCAGCACGTCGTACCCGACCGCCGTAATGCGCACATTGCCCGGCAGATGTGCGACCACGATGCACTGGGTGTTGTCCCACACCATTTTGCTTTGGCCCAGCACCCGGCGGATGACGGCCCGCGCGTGCTCCGGCGTTTGAAAGTGTTCTTCTGCCGGGCGAATACTGCCGTCTGCGTATTTGACTTTCACGTCGTCCCATGCGTTGATATTGATTTCTTCCACTTTGGGGTCATCAAGGTAAGCGGTCAAAAAAGAGTACCGGGTCATTTCGTCCACCAGCCGGGTCAGCACGGCCTGCCGCTCCATGCCCAGCACGGTAATATTACCCTGTTCCAGAAAGTGCGCAAGGTAACTTTCAATCAGGTCAAAGTCCTGCTGTTCCAGCACGGCGGCGTAGTTTTCGCTGATGTACGCCTGCGCCCGCTGAAAGACTTTGTAGAGTTCTTTTTTCATGGGTGTCTTGTTCCTTTCCAATAGCAAAGGCCGCCCTAAGGTAAACACCTTAGAACGGCCAATTTAAAAACTTGTTCTTCTTTATAGCATTTTAATCCGAACTGCTCAATGCCCCAAAAATTGAAGCGGCGGCTGCAATACCAGAAAATACTGCTGCTCTTCGTGCATTTGCATTTACATTTTGTACTGCGGAATACATACGGTTCCTTTGCACCATTTCTTGTTCGTAGCGCATCTCAGAAATCGAAAGATTAATTGCTTCTTTTACATTGTCTGCGCGCCCTTCGTCGATATATCCCATAAAAAGCGATATGGTATCAGGGTAGGAATATTTGATTGATACCGGACATTCAAAGCCATTTCTCTGTTCGAATGCGGCGTAATAGTTTATTAAACTTTGGGTGCCATATTCTACCCTATATTTCGATTGCTCTATACTGTTTTTATGATTTGCAACCGCTTTTTTATAGCCACGTCTCCAATGAATCGCCATAAAAACCACGAATGCCGTCAATACCCAAAAGGTTATTACCGAAAGAGTTTTCCCTAAATCTTCCGGCCATTCTGAATAGCCATCTTGCCGCATAGATGAAACAAAGCTTGGAAAGAAAGAGTTCAAAATAAAAAAGACCATTAACGTACATAACACAAGAACCCATACATTCCCCTTTTTCAAAGCTTTCTTTGGGGTCTTATAAAGGCGCTCCAACCAGTTTCTATCTTCAATTATTGAATGATAGGTACCTCTCATTGTTTCAAAATAGCCCCTTGCAATATCCATCCGCCGCAACAATTCTCTCTTTTCCAAAACAAACACCTCGCAGAATATTGACCTGAACCCAAAAAACTGAACCAATGGAAATGTTAGTCACGATATGCTAGACTAAGAAAAATGGAGTGATTGACATGAAGCAGCGATTTACAGAAGAACAGATCATCAAGATTCTCAAAGAACATGCCGGAGGTAAACGGGCAGCGGACATTGTCCGTGAGTACAATATCACAGAGCAGACTTTCTATCGATGGAAAAGCAAGTACGGCGGAATGGAAGTAAATGAGGCAAAACGATTAAAGCAGCTTGAGGAGGAGAATAGACGTCTCAAGGAGCTCGTAGCTGACCTCACGCTGGACAACCATATTCTAAAGGACGTACTCTCAAAAAACGGCTAAAGCCTGCCGAGAAGCGCAAGATCGCATGCGAGATACAGGAACAGTACCATCTCAGTGAGCGCCGCGCGTGCAGGCTTATGAACATATGCCGAAGCAGCAAGAGATACAATCCGAGTGACAAAAGCGAAGATGCCGCAATCACGGCTCGACTCACTGCGCTGGCTGCTCGTTGGAAACGGTTCGGCTATCGGCGATTGCATGTTATGCTCCAGCGTGAAGAGATACATATCAACCACAAACGAACCTATCGGCTCTATAAAGAGGCGGGTTTAGCCTTAAAGAGACGGAACAAGAAGAAAAAATACGAAAAGCGCGGCATGCCCGATCGGGCATGTCCGGAGTTCAATTCCCGCTGGTCGATGGACTTTGTCTGTGACCGCACCCGGTATGGTGGGCACATCCGAATTATGACATTGATAGATGAGGCCACAAGGCAATGCCTTGCTCTGGAAGTGGATAGCTCCATCACGGGGCGGAAAGTAGCCTCCGTGCTTAACCGAGTAGCCCTGTTTCGGGGATTACCCAAAGAGATATTGACCGATAACGGTTCTGAGTTCACCGGAAATGCTCTGAATGCCTGGGGACACGATCACGGAGTGGAACACATCTTCACCGATCCTGGCTGCCCGACACAAAACGGATATATTGAAAGTTTCAATGGCAAGTTAAGAGATGAATGCCTCAATCAAAACTGGTTTTCCAGTCGGTCAGAAGCAAAAAGTATTATTGAAGAATGGCGGCTGGAGTACAACAAACTCAGGCCTCACTCATCTCTTGGCAACTTGACCCCGGAAGAATACGCCCTTAAAATCTCAGGTGATTACTAACATTCCAAGTGGTCGGATTTGGGGGGCAGGTCACCTTTCAGATGGTAATCATCCTTCCTCATTGTATGGTACACTACCCACAATTTCAATACGTGGTGAATCACCATTTATCTTCTATAAAAGAAAGCTGGGACCATCGGTCCCAGCTAATCGTTATAGCTTTTCATTAAAGATATTTCTTTCTCCAATATACTTGCATCTCTTTAAACAGAAGTGAAACATAGCCCGCTGATAAAAAAGGAAGCAACACCAAATTCCCCAGCAATGCCATACCATTTATTTCATTAGAACTAAAAAGCAGACTGCCCTGCTGGCCCTCTCCTGTTAAACTCATCATCAATATTCCTATATTAAAAACAATGGTAACCAGTGTAGTCGCTGTATTTACAATATTTAAAGCTAGTTTTGCGGGAGCATCATTTGCAAAGAGAGTGGTAAGTATAAAAAAAGCTGTATAGAATAAAACAAATATTAAATATCCACTCATTCTTACTGTTTCTTGAAAGTACTTCTCATATTCCGCGTACACCGTTAAAGCAAAAACCATTCCTGCAAGCAATTCCATCAAAAGCAATTTTCTACACTGTTCTCTATAATCCCAAATAAATAGCCAAAACATCAAAAAAAGCTCAATTAAACCAATAAAAGTAATCAAATAAGTTGAAACTCCAAAAAAGTTCCCTAAAAGCATTGCCGGAATCATCCCATATACGAGAAGCCAAACATACTTGATTGAGCTTCCTCTATTTTCAGCCCAACAGATAACTCCATCGACCCACTTGAATATTTTAAATAAAATATTTGCCATAAAATGAAAGACCCCCTGAGTATCTACCATTTTTATGCAAATAATAGCATACACCAAACAATTTATCAACAATACTCCGATTGCCACATAGATATAAATTGTCCAACACCCTTTTGTAATTAATAAAATAAAGCACATGGCAAGAACAGTTATACCCATGCTAAAAACAAAATCGACCTGGGGAAAATATCTGTCTTTTTTCTTTCGAATAATTTCTATGATACTCACAGTCAAACCTATAAATTCAAGCTCTGCAAGTAAAAAGGCAACTAGAGCCATTCCCATCCTAATTTGAGTAATTATCGTCTCGCCCATTTTCATTTCACTCCTCGCCATTTTCGTATTCTCAAAAGAAAGCTGGGACCATTGGTCCCAGCTTTTAAGCTGTAACACAGGCATTCCACAGTGTTAGGTCTGGTTCAAAGTTTAGCCACAACACTTCGGTTCGCGCATTGTTGGAATAGCATCGGGCAGTACAAGTGATCTTTGCCCAATGTTTTAAAAAGTCATTGTTCCGGTTTTTAACTTATCCCACTGTTCATATGCTACCAAATCTTTAATGTTATATGGAGCCTGTAATAAGGCCGGGACATCGCTATCTCGAATAGTACGAGTGTCGACTACCCAAGCTGATGCATAAACATCTGGTGTTTTTGTGTATAAATAATATTTTGGCGAAAGAAACAGAGCTGCCAATTTCCCAATGCCCTTTCGCCCAAGAGTTTTTCCTTCAACATTTTCTTCGCTCTGACGCTTGTTTCGACCTATTAATGTATATTTCTCTTTTAAATCAGAGATAGACATGCCTTTCCCGTCATCAAAGATTTCTACAATAGCATGTTCTTTTTTTCGCATATCTACCAAGACATATACATTCTCTGCTTTAGCATCAATTCCATTTGCGACAATTTCAGAAATTGCAGTCCATGGATTAGAATAAAGATTTTTACCAAGCAATTTCATTGCGAAGTATGTGAAGTTGAATGGTATACTTTGGGCTTCAAATTTATTTACATCCATCTTGATAGCCCTCCATAACCTTTTCAATTTGCGCTGCAATCCTAAGTGAAAGTAACGGTGGAACTGCGTTTCCTATCTGCGTTGTTACATTTGCTTTATCTCCAGAGAATATGTACCAATCCGGGAACGATTGGATTCTAGCTCCTTCTCGAGGACTAAGCTCCCGGTTTTGAGAATAATGAATGCACCGTAACGCCGAAGGTGTGCACATATTATTTGTTATTGTTGTTGATGGTTTGCTTTCGACCAACCTACCATAGGTGTTGGCATAGCCGGAAGTAAGCTTACAAGAGAGGGGTAGTTTTCCTTTTTCAACTAACTCATTTATATAGTGCCGTCCCTTACCTTGTGGAACAGCGGCAATAACAGCTCTCATTTTTTCGTTATGTATGCCACAATAATGAAGAGAAAGCTTATTACAATTTCCCCGCATTATCCATTGATAATCTGTTACCGGAGGCTGCGTATATTCAGCTATCACTTCTCCTTCTCCTAATAGAGGCAAATCGGAGATAGCATCTTTAATTGTAAGAAAGTTTATTTTTTCCCCATCATGGGTCGGCTTGGGGTATGTCCATTTAATTGTATCTATCAAATCATTACGCACTCCCACCAAAAACACACGTTCTCTGTGCTGTGGGACTCCGTAATTCACGGCATCAAGGACATCTGTACCAACAAGTTTGTAGCCTGTATCCGCATCAATCCCTGAAAAAGTGTCTTTAAGTACATCTAAAATCAATCTACCTTGTTCGGTTATCGCATTGCCATCATCGTCAACGACGGTATTGCCTTGATCGTCAAGTACTGGAATTTGCTCATGCATTGATAATAGTCCGCGCACATTTTCAAACAAAAACATCTTGGGTTTAATTATTTTCAACAATCTAATATACTCAGTATATAGCTTTGCTTTATCATCAAATCGACGTTTTCCGATAGTGCTAAAGGACTGGCAGGGCGGTCCTCCAATAATTAGGTCAACCGCTCCTTCACCAATTGCTTCTTTTATTTCTGCTTCTGAAAGTGTTTTTATATCGCAGTTTAGCATCCGAATGTCTGGGTAATTAGCTGAAAAAGCCTTTGCTGCAAGCTTGTCAAATTCATTAGCAAAGACGAACTCATCTTTTCTATTCCGAGTAAAACCATCTTTTCTTAACCGATAATAAAATCCAAATGTTAATCCTCCTGCACCGGAAAATAAATCTACTATTCTCATTTTGAATACCCTCTAAAATCATATTTTCTGATGTAATCAGTAAATAGATATGTCATATATAACATCATCTCAAGGAAGTATTAATTCTTCTATTTGTCGGATTTCATCCATGCATCGACTTCCGCTATTTTGAATTTCCAAAGACGGCCAATCTTTGCAGCGGGCATATTTCTCTTTTCAATCCAATTGAGCACGGTATCACGACTCACTCCAAGATATGCGGCAATCTCTTTCATGGAGTACCAGCGTTCAATATTTGAATCCATTACAGTTTCTCCCTTGCTCTTATATAAGCAAAATTATACAAATTTATACTATCACGAGAAGCATATGAGCGCAATGATTTTTGCGGATTTATGTGGAATTGTACGGGTTTTATCTCTTGATTTTCACGTTTGGTGTCTCTGTTACCATCTACTCTGGAGCTTCAGGAAAGGAGTGCAAGACTATGGAGGAATTTATTTTCTTTGACCCCCCCCAGATGTGATGCGTTGCCGTTTATCTGCAATAAAAAAGAAAACTGGGACCATTGGTCCCAGCTTTACGCCTTTTCTCTAATCATTAATTGTAATCACAACTCTATCCAAAAAATTTCAGTTCTTTTTATTTTTGGGCTTTGGATAGGGCTGCACTTCATTCGGAAGTCGCACAGGCGGAGGATTTCCATTAATAGCATTGAATATTAATATATAAGAGGGATGATATATCTTTATACTTGTTGGGCAGTCTGTGCGCGGAACATACCAAGAAACAACGGCTTCTTCTGATAAGATAATTTGTTCACCTAAATCGCAGTCGTAGTCGTTCCCGTTTTTTGATATTGTAACTCCGCTTATGGCAATATGGTCTTTGCTTGTATTTGTAAACGTTAATAGCCAATATACGTTTTCTTCAATGCTTGCATTTTCATCCAGTAGCTGAATTGAGGGGCGATAACCCCCTCCGGAAGCTTCCTCAATCCTTATCTCTTTATATATATAAATATCCCCATATGAACGGCCTAATTGGCTTAATTTCTTGTAGCCACATTCTTGTATACTCATTTGTACCGTTCGCCGTTGAGTTTCATATCTTTCCTTGCCAGAATGGAATTTTACATAAAATATGTTAAAAACCACAGAAGTCGATAGCGCAACTACAAAAGGAAGAAATAAGCCTGAAGCCAAAACAATCAACCAACTATTCATTATTTCTCTCCGCGTTCACTTATTTCAAAACTGCCGTTTGCTTTTTTAGGCGTAACTAGTGATCCCAAAGCACGAGATAAAAATCTGAAAAAACCGCCTTGGAGATTCATACTGTTTAAGACAGGCAACTCACTTCGTTTTTTAAACAAGAAATAATGTATTACTTGAAGAAAGAATCCAATGTTTGCTTCATTTACAAAACAATGAAGATCAAATTTTTTACCATAAACAATTACATTCAACGGCAGATTTTTAGGTAATCCCTTGCCCTCAGAAGTATACTTATTAATTACATCTCCTGACCTGGGAGCGTTGTCTTGAATTGGATTGTTATCAAGTGCAAAATCCACACGCAGAGGGGACATTATTTCAAGACAGTTCAGAAACCCGGCTAAATTGTTTTTATCTGGCTCTATAAAGCTTACGACCCGTTTATGCGGTAAAACAATTGTAGCTGCATCTACACTGCATAGTGGAAGAAAAGAAGTGGTATTAGCTAAATCAGTTTGTTCAAAAAAAACGTTATGCAGAATATTATAGTATCTTTCTCCAGACGGATATTTCTTAAACTGTATTTGTATACCCGTATTCTGTACAATTTGAAGCGCATTTTCTCTTGTGAAGCCAAGATGTTCAAGTATATGAGCCGTACCATGTGGGCCTGTACCATCGTAACCGCAATTTGTCCCTGCCAGCTGCATGATCTTCCCATCTTCGTTCTCCAGAACCATATGAATATAGCTAGAATCTATTGTATAAGGTGAAAGCAAAAAATTAGCTGATTCAAAAAAGCAAAAAACTTTTTCAACAAGACCAAACGTCTCAATTCTTTTATCAAAAAAATCAACGCAGTCTTTTGTCGTCCCCTGGCAAATCAAGCTGTTGGTCATAAGCGATTCCCCTTTCAATCAGCAACTCCAGCATCTCACAATAATGTGATTTCACTTTAAGACGATTCCATAACATTATGACCAAACAAACAAGAAGTATGGAAAAGCTAACTAAAGCGCTTATTATGACTAATATTACCATATAATTCATCCTTTTTAAATAGATTTAGTCTTTAAACTTAGTATGTAAATTGCTTTTTTGCTTGCCCACTAAAAAAGCTGGGACCATTGGTCCCAGCTTTTAAGCTGTAACACAAGCATTCCATAGTGTTAGGTCTGGTTCAAAGTTTAGCCACAACACTTCGGTTCGCGCATTGTTGGAATAGCATCGGGCAGTACAAGTGATCTTTGCCCAATGTTTTAAAAAGTCATTGTACAGGTCATTATCGTACCCACTTAGCATTACTGGCCCCGGGTGAGCAGATAACACCGAAAGCAGGTTCTCATGTTCAAAGGGTTTATCCATTTCATAACGATAAAGCCCACCTTTCCGTTCACCTAAATATGGTGGGTCAGCGTAAATCAAAGTATCTGATGTATTGTATTTTTTGATAATCGTTATCGCGTCACTGTTTTCTATTTGCGCCCGGCGCAGTCTTTCAGCCACTGGTGCAATGCGTTCAGGCAGTCTGCACCAGTGGTGTGCCGAATTGCTGACTTTACTTGCAACGTCATGTTTCCAACCGGTACGCTGTCCAAGGCAGGTACCGGTGCCTTGCCAGCAACGTACCGCAAAACGGCGCGCATCCTCAAGGCTATCGCCAGTGAGGTTCAAAGGCTCCCTTGCAGCAGCTTCTTTTACAAAGTCATACTCTTCCCGTGCATATGGGGTCAAAGCTATCAACCGTGCAAGATCATCCGGGTAGTCTCGGCACACTTTGAAAAAGTTGACGACATTACCATCAATGTCGTTTAGTACCTCTAATCGGCTTTCAGGCTTACTAAAGAAAACTGCGCCACTTCCAAAGAAAGGTTCGACATAGATGTCATGCGGCGGCATATTACTTACAATCCAGTCCGCTATCCGCCACTTGCTGCCCGGATATTTAAGCACAGATTTCACTTTGCACTCCTTTCTTGCAATAAACGCAATAAAAAAGAAAACTGGGACCATTGGTCCCAGCTTTGCATCTTTTATTTGGTTTTACTTACGGTTCAAAAAACGGAGGCTCTATTTGCTGTGCACTTGAAAAACATTCTTTTACACTGTGTTTCTCCGCCTGAGGGGGTACGGTTTGTTGTGGGGTCACCAAATCAGTTTCATTTTTGATGCTTAAACCATTTTCTTCACAGTAAACGAGACATTGTCTTTCATCAGTCAAAAAATCACAACACCTTGCCTTTAAAGCGGGCCAAGCCTTTCTTTGAACAATAGTATCATAGAGTTTGCAAGCCTTTTCCGTAATGAACTCTGTATTTTGTGCTGTATTACACCATGAGAGTTGATTCGTCAAAAGGTTTTTGTAATCAGTAGTAGCTTTATCGTCTGTTGTTGAAATTTTCATCTCTACAGGCTGCACAATATTGGAATGTATCGGTATCATGTTATTAAAATTAATGGCTCCCCAAATTCCTTGATTAATTTTGAAAAAATCAATCTGATTTTTCATTTTTATGTGTTTTGGCTTTGGTGAGGTCAGTGGTGCATAATAGTTATATCCGTTTATGGAAAAAACAATTCCGACGAAAGGACGGGTACTTTTGGCATCCATCGTATACGGGACGCAGGAGTCTTTTTTCCTCAAAAAATCGCAATAATCAGCGTCGACACAATAAAACGAAAAACCCATATGAAATCTCCCCTAAACAAAAAAGGAGTCAGGCTTGTGAAAGCCCAACTCTTTGCTTTTTTAGCTCCCACTCATGGTAGGGTACACCGCTTTTTTAGCTCTCACTCATGGTAGAGTACACCGCTTTTTTAGCTCCCACTTACGGTAGGGTACACCGCTTTTTGGGGTATTCCTACCCGGTACCATAATTATACGCATTTCAGTAAAATTTGTCAAATAAATTAACAGAATTCCTTTGAGAATTCCTCTAGTATTTTTTCAGTTTTCACCCTTGTGCCTCAACCGCAGCCACCAGTGCGTTGAACATCCTCTGCCGCAGCCTTTTGTCTTTGATCGACACCGTTTCAATATACTGGCTGCCCGCCTTGCAGATGTCGATGCCAGCATGTCCCTTCCTCTTTTCTGGTTCCGGTAAAAAAGAAAACTGGGACCATTGGTCCCAGCTTTGACGCTTTTATTCGGTTTCACTTATGGCTCAAACGCAGGCGGCTCAATTCGCTGCACTGGTGCGGGGTTTCTTTGCATTGTCTTAATGCAGCCCACAAGGCACTGCTTGAGCGGCTCACTGTCTGCGGTGTCGTAATAATGCAGCAACGCATCATTGAAGTCGAGCGCACTTGCCTTGCCAATGGTCAAGACCCCGGCACCTGCTTCAATCAGCATTTTACTGGCGACAACAGTCGAAGTTCTCTTGTTTCCATCCCAAAAGAGCTGCGCCTGCACGGCATAGCAAAAATACTCCATTGCACGATCTTGAACATCAGATATTTTCTTTATACGTTCAAGCTCTTTGTTCACTATGTTTTCTTGTGGGATGGGCGGCATATAATCTGTTCCGCTGATACCCACGGTACCGCTGCGCAGCACACCCCATTCAAGGCTTTCGTTTCGTGATACCTTTTCGTTGACCTGACACACATAATCAAGTGTCAAGGGTGTATCCAGCGTGTTGAGCGCAAACCGCCACGCATCCCGCAAATTGAGCACCGTTTGAATATCCGACACGGGCACATTGTTGACGATCGCACCATCTAAAATCGCCTGTGTCTGCGGGAAGGTTACGTTGACCCCCTCAATGTATGCCGTATTAAAAACTAGTTCTACAAATATCTTCTTTGCCAAAAACACGTTTTCTTCTCTGGTCATTCAGTTTCGCTTCCTTTCCCCAAACTACCGATTCTATTGTATTGCATGATTTACACAAATTCAATAAAAAAGAAAACTGGGACCATTGGTCCCAGCTTTATAGCTTTTCATTAAAGATATTTCTTTCTCCAATATACTTGCATCTCTTTAAACAGAAGTGAAACATAGCCCGCTGATAAAAAAGGAAGCAACACCAAATTCCCGAGCAAGGCAATACCGTTTATTGCATTAGAACTAAAAAGCAGACTACCTTGCTGGCCCTCCCTCATTAAACTCATCATCAATATTCCTATATTAAAAATAATGGTAACCAGTGTAGTCGCTGTATTTACAATGTTTAAAGCTAGTTTTGCGGGAGCATCATTTGCAAAGAGAGTGGTAAGTATAAAAAAAGCTGTATAGAATAAAACAAATATTAAATATCCACTCATTCTTACTGTTTCTTGAAGGTACTTCTCATATTCCGCGTACACCGTTAAAGCAAAAACCATTCCTGCAAGCAATTCCATCAAAAGCAATTTTCTGCATTGTTCTCTATAATCCCAAATAAATAGCCAAAACATCAAAAAAAGCTCAATTAAACCAATAAAAGTAATCAAATAAGGTGAAACTCCAAAAAGGGCCCCTAAAAGCATTGCCGGAATCATCCCATATACGAAAACCCAAACATATTTGATTGAGCTTCCTCTTTTTTCAGCCCAACAGATAACTCCATCGACCCACTTGAATATTTTAAATAAAATATTTGCCATAAAATGAAAGACACCCTGAGTATCTACCATTTTTATACAAATAATAGCATACATCAAACAATTTAGCAACAATACTCCGATTGCCACATAGATATAAATTGTCCAATACCCTTTTGTAATTAATAAAATAAAACACATGGCAAGAACAGTTATGCCCATGCTAAAAACAAAATCGACCTGGGGAAAATATCTGTCTTTTTTCTTTCGAATAATTTCTATGATACTCACAGTCAAACCTATAAATTCAAGCTCTGCAAGTAAAAAGGCAACTAGAGCCATTCCCATCCTAATTTGAGTAATTATTGTCTCACCCATTTTCATTTCACTCCTCGCCGTTTTCGTATTCTCAAAATAAAGCTGGGACCAATGGTCCCAGCTTTGCCCTCACTCTTGCCCCGCGACGGCATCCACCAGCGCGGTGAATATCCGCTGCCGTAGTCTTTTGTCCTTAATCGACACCGTTTCAATATACTGGCTGCCCGCCTTGCGAGTGGGCAGCCCCAGCATATACCCTGCCTTGACTTTCAGCAGCTTGACCTCAGCCACATAAAGGCCGTTCTCAAACTCAACATCGGCCACTGCTTTGCAGGTGCCTTTGTTGTCGAGCTTGCGCAGATTCGTGATTTTGAATTCATTCATACCGTGCCCCCATTCTGCTGCCGGTAATATTCCAGCGCCGTGATGATCTCCTGTTCGATCTCTGCCGTTGTTTGATCTTCGGTGAAAAAGTCTTGCAGCCGCTCAAACTTGATGCGCAGCACCGGCTGCTTAGGGCTCTTATGGCTTTTCGGTGGCAGTAGAATTGCCTGCATCTGCTCAGCATTGAGGCCATCCTCTTCCGCCAGTTTTTCGGCCTGTTTTAAAGAGACAGTCTCCAACGCGTTTTCGGCCATTATCTCTAAAAGAAGCTGTTGCTGCTCTTGCGGCAGAGCTGCAAGCAAAACACCGGCCCGAAAGGGCACTGCGTCTTCATCCACCAGTTGCAGCAGCTCATCGGTCAACAGGTTCAGCCGCAAAAAGCGGTAGAGTTCTTTGCGGTTGGTGCCCGCCGCCGTCGCGACCTCGCTGATGGGCAGTATCGCTGTGCCGCTCTTTGCTGCCGCTACGTCCACCATGATCTTGTACGCCCGCGCCCGTTCGCTGGGCAGCAGGCGCTTGCGCTGGAACACGTTTTCTGAAAAGATGAGGTCGGCATCCGTATCGTCTACATCGTCGACCACGCAGGGAACCTCCGACAGCCCGGCCATTACGGCTGCCGCCTTGCGCCGGTGGCCTGCCAGTATCTCGTACCGGTTGCCTTTGGGCCGTACATGGATGGGCTCGGTGATGCCACGTTGTTTGATGTCCTCGGCCAGCTCTTCCAGCTCGCGCATCCCAAAGGTGCGGGCCTGCTTTGGGTAGTCGTCCAGCAGTTCAACAGCAAGTGGGACAATTTGTCCCACCCCTGCCGATATGACCGGACCGCTGAACATCGCGGCCAGCGCCGCTTGTGTATCGTTTGCCGCCTGCTTCTTTTGGGTAAAGTCGATTTTTCTGACTGCCATTATACTTCCCTCCCCAAAAATTCAGCGACGACCGCCCGGTACTCCTGCCCACGGCGGCTACCTTTATGGCTTACCATGCTGCGCTGTTCATAGGTGCTGTTTGCCGCCTCGATTGATTTGCGAATCTGTGCGGTAAAAAGAAGAGAACCAAATTCGGCTTTGAGCGCATCCTCGACCGCCCTGCTCATGTTGGTGTTGTCCACCATCGTCAGCAATATTCCACCCAGGTGCAGCGCGGGGTTGATGTTCTGCTGCACCATTTCAATGATCTGCTGCAACTGCGAAAGGCCATCCAGTGCAAACTTCTGTGCCTGCACCGGGATCAGCACTTCATCGCTTGCTGTCAGCGCGTTGGTGAGCAGAATTCCCAGCGACGGCAAGCAGTCGATGAGCACAAAATCATACTCTTGCAGCGCGGGGTCAGCAAGCAGGCGTTTGAGTACCTGCTCACGGCAAACGACCGGTGCCAGGAACATATCCGCCCCGGCCAGCAAGATGCTGCTGGGGATGTAGTCAATACCTTCGTCGTTGCAGCAGATTGCGGCGGCAATGTCTACCGGCTGCCGGTTTGCGACTGCGATCATCAGCTCGCTGATGGTCGGGCCGCCGTCTGCCTCGTATGCCAAATAGTTGCTAAGGTTACCCTGCGGGTCGTAATCAATGCACAGCACCTTTTTACCGGCCTGTACCAGCCCTGCGGCAAGGTTCATTGTGGTGGTGGTTTTACCCACCCCGCCTTTCTGGTTTGCGATCGAGATTACTTTCATTTTTTGTTCCTCCAGTTCTTTTTCTTTTTGTTTAGGTGTATGGGTATATATCAAAAGCTGGGACCATTGGTCCCAGCTTTCAATCGGGCGTTCTCTCTGAGTGTAAGAAAGTATTCTTTAAAATAGGCCAGATAACAGAAAAAACAAGAACTCTGATAGAAATAAGGCGTACAAGGATTACGAAAATATTGACACCCCAATACCCCAAGAAAAGCGCTAAATCATGGGTGTTCATCCATGTGCTGGGGGGTGGTAAAAAACTGTAAAAGAAAACGATAACGATAAAAAGCCAACTAAGCAATCGCAGCCAAAAAAAGAAGCTGCCGAAGAAGCTCTTGGCAGCATTTTTTATGAGGCATCCGCGCGCTGGTTGTTGTGTTGGTTCCAGCCCCAGTTTTTCTTCATCTGTGAGGAGCTTTTCTTTCCGTTTTAAAAAAGAGTGGGATATTTCAGGTAAAGCTGGTAAAGAAAGAAATATAGCCACTATGGTTAACGATAAAGCAGGAGCAGCTGACACGATTGGAAAAGCAAACCGTTCCACCCATAAAGTGAAAGACGGGTTGCTGATAGAAAAATGAAAAATCCAATCCAACAAATTTTCACCCCCTCAAAATTAACTGCAAAAAAGCTGGGACCATTGGTCCCAGCTTTTGCTATGGTTCTAACCCCAGAGGTTCTACCTGTAAAGATAAGTGAAAAAAGCGCGCCATATCTTTTTGTGCTTCCCATTCCCGTTCGGCGATGAACTCGGTAAACTGCTGCGGGTCTTTACGCCCTATCTCCAGTGCGTGAATATAATCTGCCCTGCAAATGGGCGGGATCACCGCGATTTCATACCCGGCCTGCATCAGCGCCGCATTCATCAGTAGGCGCGCTGTACGCCCGTTGCCGTCCTCAAACGGGTGGATATACACAAACCGGCGGTGCAACTCTGCCGCGAACTCGACAGGGTGATAGCTGCTTCGCTTCTGCATCCATTGTTCCAGCTCTTGCATTTCTGTGGCAACGGTACTGGGGGCCGCCACCGGATATCTCGAACCGGTGATGATAACCTCTTTTGTGCGGTACTGACCTGCTGCCTGCGGGTCGATCTGCTGGTAAAACAAATAATGCAGTTGCCGGATATTACTTTCTGAAATGCTTTGGTTTGTAACGAGCGAAAACATAAAGTCATAGGCCTTTGAGTGTCCGGTGGCCTCATAGATTTCCCGCAGTGTCTTTCCCCCAACAGTCAGCCCATCCTCAAGTATTACCTTAGTCTCACTCTCAGTGAGGGTGTTGCCCTCCAGCGCGTTGCTGGTATAGGTAAGGGCTATACGGTAATACTCTTTTATCTGCCGCAGATTATCGCCCTGCAAAGGCCGAATCGTGTTGATACGCTGTTGCAGCAGGTCAATGCGTTCAAAACTGATTGCCATACCGTTCCCCCTTATTTTTTATCGTGCTATTAGTATAGCATTTCTTTCGATTGCTGCCTACTGCCTTATCATTTGAAAGTGTTGCAGCACGCTTGTTCTTCTAAATAACAAAGCTGGGACCAATGGTCCCAGCTCTTCGTTTACTGTTTTATTTATCTGTCGTATCCCTGCGCTTGCTGCTGATGGTACCCCAAAGCCAATCTAACTGCGGTAACCTCAGTATGAACCTCAGCTAATTCGCCCTGCATCCGATTCATTTTTTCAGCAAGCATCATATGGCCTTCCGCAATTTTTTGAATCTGCGGTTTAATCGTATTCTCATTATCTAGTTGTAACTTGAGAATATTGTTGGCCATATCGTCCATGCGCTGCTCCACACCTTGCAACATCGGAGACACCACACCGCGAATCAGCTCGGCAAATTCTCTTTTTTCAAGTTCTGTCACACCAATCACCATTCCTTATTCTGTAGTATATCAACTTTTTTTCTGTACTGCAACTTAAAGCTGGGACCAATGGTCCCAGCAAGGCTATCGATCAATATTTAATTCTGACGAAAGAGTGGCTTCCATTTTTTGAAGCTTTTCCGCAAATTGTTTGTTGCGCTCCCATGCGCTGCTATCCAAGGTCAAAGTTACTTCGCCCTGCTCCGAATGTCCGATTACCACCGCGCATTGATCTCCTGCAATAAATAAAGAATTGCAGACCTGTTCAAGCAATGGGTATCCGAGCCACGCCAGATCAGTCGGGGCGAGAGAACACACACTAGCAGAGTTGAATAGATTATTTGCAATTTCGACAACTTGCTTTGTTTTGTCGCCCAGCCAATTTGCATCGTTTTTGATTTTCTGAAAGGCAATACCGTCCTCAGAAATACAGGGTTTTGCGATGCGGGTCAAATCATCATCCGTTGAGAGCAAATACAGTGCCGCTTGATATCCTTTATCTTTTTGCTGGGGTAAGCGTAATAAGCTTTGCATTTCCTCATAGTTCTTCGCCTGGTTCATTCCAATCACCTCAATGCTGGGACCATTGGTCCCAGGTCAATTCTTTTTGTTTAAGTCAAGCAAGACTAGATAAATCTCATCCTCGCCGGTGTACGTCCAATAATCCGGCGCGGGCGGCGCAAAGTAGATTTTTCTGCCTTTCATCAGTTCCCTCACCTCGGCAGCATCGGCAGGCGGCACAAAGCTGAAACAGTACATCAGGCTGTCGTCATCCGCTTCAAACACAGGTGCCAGCCGGGCGCTTTCCTGTGGTTTTACACCGGAGCAGATGACTTTGAAGTCCTTTTCCATAAAAGAAGTGATATCCGGGATGCACTCAAACGCGCCGTAATCCAGCACGACGTACTGATACTGCCGTTTTGCTGCAAGCAAGCTGCTGCGGGTGCGGTAAAAATCAAGCCCCCGCACTTTGTAGTGCTCCGGGCAAAGTTCCGGGTTTGCCAGATATTCAGACAGCACCGACCGGTCTGACATTTCAATCAGCGCTGCCGTGTAGCCGTTGGCCACCAAAAACAGCAGCATCTGCACCGCCTGTGTCGTGGTTCCCATACGGCTACCCGCCCCGGCAAACGCCACCGTGATTGCATTTGTAGTTGGCTGTGAGATTGGCCGCTTAGGCAGCAAGAACTTTTTCGCCTCTTGCCTTGTGATTGCACTGGGCGGTACAGAGGCATAGCTTTGCGGTGGGGCTGCGGGTACCGGGGGCTCTTCACACGGCGGCTCCGGTTCGGCAGCCGGTTCGTCCTGCTCCGGGGAAATACAAAAGCTGGGACATGATGTCCCAGCTTCCTGCATGGGGTCTTCATACAGAATTTCTTGCAACCGCTTGCGCAGCCACAGGGGTTTGTCGGTCAGCACGTCTTTAATACCAATGCTCTGCACGTCCTGCACGGCCCCACTGTCCGGCGCATAATCTTGCATCAGCACAATCAGCCTTGCCGTTGTAGTCTTTTGCAGCCGCTCTAGCAGGTCAATGGCGGCCCCCACATCACTGTGGCGAATGGCGGCGACCTCTAAAATCAGGTGTGTGTATTGTGTCGCATTTTTCTCTATTTTCTTTTGCAGTGCGTTGATTGTCTTCTCAGTCAGGCGCTCAAGGTCAAACCTGCCGCGCAGGTTCATATCCTGCAACTGTTGCATTGTCTCGTCCGTTGCAATAACCGCTACGAAGTTTTTCATGGTTTACCCATTCCTTTCTTGAAATCGAAAGCTGGGACATCATGTCCCAGCTATTGAAATAGAACATTTGCAATGCATTCACTATTCATCGCGTCGGCCATGTCAATGATTTGGCCATAAATGTTTTCAGTTGTAGATGGCTTACTATGGCCGAGGCGGTGCGAAATAGAAAGAATGTCGGCACCCTTAAAAATTAAAATGCTCGCCAGCGTATGCCGGAAAGCATGTGGATTTAGGTGTGGTAGCCCGTGCCGCTCCGCAAATCGTATTAACCATGCATTAAGCGTATCGGGATACATTGGCCACCCGGTTTGGGTATTACAAAAAAGAAAATCTTTACCGTGTAGCTTTTCCATTTCTGTTTCTCGTTTTTGTTCCCACACAGCTTGCCAAACAGCAACCTGCTTTTTCTTGTTTTTGTAATACTGCTTTTTGTATTCCCTCAGCAACTCTATCGTTTGTGGGGGAATATTTAGCCACCGTATTTTTTTGTTCTTGGGTGAATCAACATACAGCCCCTTTTCAGGGCTGTATAAGAGGCAATCTTTAATTTTTATAATTCTTTCATCCAAAAAAACATTTTCCCATTGCAGCCCGGCAACTTCACCGCGCCGCATACCACCAACCGCCAGCAGCTGGATATAAACTTGCCATTTAAGGTCTTCTTGCTTTAACGCCGCCAATATTCGGCGGGCTGTTTCAGGCTGAAAATAATTAACCTCAACTTCCTCGTGCGTTGGCGGTTCTGCGCGGTCACAAGGGTTCTGTGTTATATATCCCATTTTGACTGCATATTTCAATATCATTGCGAGTGTATTATAATGCTCACAGATACTTTTATCGGACAATGGTTTTCCTTTGCCCGTTATTGTAAACATTTCTTCGGTCGGCATCCCCAATACAGCGGCTATTTTATCTGCCGACTTGATTGATACGCTTTTTCCCTTGGCTGCATTTTCCACCGTAGTTACACTAAGTTTTGCGGCTTGGGCAACCGAAGCGCGAGTATGCTTTTGGCGATAAATATAACTTGGTAGGTTAGCCGACACTGCACTGGCCGGGGTCTGGCAGTGATCCTCTTCTAAAAAATCCAGAAAAAGATCAATATCTTCCGTTGTCCAACTCTCAATAGGCCTTTCCCCAAAATATTGTGTTATCCTGATAAAGTGATTTTTGTAAAACAGAACCGTCTTGTGCTTAATCTTTTTTCTTCTTTTTTTCCTTTCAAGATATTTTTCCGAACATTCTAAAAATGTCATTTGTCAAGACCTCCCATATTCCTTTTCGTCCACATATATGGAAAGTCTCAAAAAATTACAAAACGTTTATTTTGTTCAATCTGCTGTAACATTATTCACATCCGAGAGGTCGCAGGTTTGAGTCCCTCCGTCTTTACCACAAACAGCAAGAGGCGGGGCAAGTGCCCCGCCTCTTGCTGTTTGCCTTATAGCGCTTATTACCGTATGCAAAACCACGTAGCAATTACACCTTGCTTGGCTTTTAAGTGTGTTGCCGGGCAAGGGCGCGATAAAAACCCATGCAGGTTTTGCCCCTTGCTTGATTGTAATATTTTACCTTTTACCACTTGACTTTTTTGCCATTTCAACTTATTATACTACTTATAATAAGTTTTATAATAACTATTGGAGGTGAGTGGTTTGAACGGCACCGCCCGTTTAAAACAAGACCATGTGGACGCGGTGCGCTGGGCACTGCATGCGGCACACAACGCTAGTATTCGCACCCTTGCCCATACCACCGGCCTCAGTTTTGCCACGGTTGCCGGTATTATGGCAGAGCTGGTACAAACCGGTGAAGCTGTGCCGGGGGATGTGTTGCCCTCCGGTGGGGGGCGCCCGGCGCAAAGCTACCGGTTTGACGCTGCCCATGCGCAGGTGCTGGCGGTTTCGGCACAGGCACGGGGCAACCAAAATGTTATTTTTGCACAGGTGCGTGACCTGTATGGCGAGACAGTTTACCAAACTGAACTGGTGCTGGATACCTTTACCCTTGCAGACTTTGAAACCGTAATCGACCGTTGCTGCGCTGCCTGCCCCGCTGTTTGGGTGCTGGCGCTGGCACTGCCCGGTGTTGTACACGGGGGGCGCGCGGTCACGAACGACTACCCCGCACTGGTGGGGGTGGATTTTCAAAGCCAGCTGGAGGCAAAGTACCGCTTGCCGACTTTGATTGAAAATGATGTCAATGCCGCAATTGTGTGCCACGCGCTGCCAGAGGGCATTGTGGCCGGGGTGTATTTCCCCCGCCGGTTTTGGCCGGGCAGTGCTGTCTGCGTCAACGGCACCGTGCTGCACGGGGCCGCGGGGTATGTGGGCGAAGTGGGGCTGCTGCCGCTGGGTATAGACTGGTTGGCGCTGAACTATGCAAGCCCTGCAGCTGCGGCCAGTGCGGTGTCAAAGGTGCTTTGCACTTTTTGCGGGCTGCTGAACCCCGACCTGCTGGTGTTGTACGGCGACTTTTTTACCCCCGCCATGCAGCAGGCAACACACGCCGCCGCGCGACAATGCGCGGCAGGTGAGTTGTTGCCACCGCTGCTGTACCGCGATGCACTGCGCGAAGATATTTTTGCGGGCCTTTTTGTGAAGGGGTTGCAAATCTACCGCGACGCGCTGCACCAGCCCTACCCGTTTTCAACCGAAATTACAAAATTGTCAGGAGAATAACGATGATTTTTCTTGCACTGATTTACCTTGCTTTCATCAGCCTTGGCTTGCCGGATTCTCTGCTGGGTTCATCCTGGCCGCTGATGCACCTGTCGTTTGGCGTGCCGGTGGGCAGCGCCGGGTTTTTAGCCATTGTCGTTTCCACCGGCACTATTTTGTCGAGCCTGTTGTCTCACCGGCTGATTCGCCGGTTTGGCACCGGGGTGGTGATGGTTGGCAGTGTTTCGCTGACCGCCATCGCGCTGCTGGGCACATCGCTGGCACCGTCGTTTTGGATGCTGATTGTACTTGCCATCCCGATGGGGGTGGGGGCCGGCGCGGTGGATTCGGGCCTGAACGCGTTTGTTGCCAAGCATTACGCGGCAAAGCACATGAACTGGTTGCACTGTTTTTGGGGCGTGGGCGCGATGTTGGGGCCCATTTTGATTTCGGCCCTCACAAAATCCGGTTTCGGGTGGCGCAGCGGTTATTTTTCCATTGCGATGTTGCAGGTTGCACTGGTGACGTTGCTGCTGTTTTCGCTGCCAATGTGGCGGCAGTTTGAGCCCCGCAGTGTGCGAGAGGCAGCAGAACAAACCACAGAAGAAAAGGCAAAACGCGCGCCCTTGCTTGCCCCGCTGCGGGCAGCAGGCGCCAAATACGCCATGGCAACCTTCTTTTTGTATACTACCGTTGAAAATTCATTTATGCTGTGGGGCGCAAGCTACCTTGTAAAGGTAAAAGGCAACCTGCCGGAGGATGCCGCGGGCTGGGTATCGCTGTTTTTTGTGGGCATTACCGTGGGGCGTGCACTGAGCGGTATTTTGTCCACCAAGCTCAGCAGTGAAAAGCTGATCCGCCTTGGCATTGCGCTGGTACTGGGCGGCCTTGTGGTGCTGTTGCTGCCGCTGCCAAACGCTGTTGCCCCCGCGGCGCTGCTGCTGATTGGGTTTGGGCTTGCCCCCATTTTCCCTGCAATGCTGCACCTTACCCCGGTTTATTTTTCAAAAGAGGACACACAGGCTTCAATGGGCTTGCAAATGGCCTGCGCCTATACCGGCTCTACGCTGATGCCGCCGTTGTTTGGCCAGATTTTTGCACACACCACCTTTGCACTGATGCCGGCTTTTCTGTTGGTGGGCAGCGCCGGGTTATTGCTGTGCACTACCCGGTTGGCGCAGCTGTCAAAAAAACAGAGGGCAGCCGAGCAGACTGACTAAGCTACCACCTAGCCTTACCGTATCGAGTATGAACCCCCATATAAAAAAAACGCCTTGCGGCGCCTTTTTTATATGGGGGTTATCTGTTTTGCAAAATGTACTCTTCATAGGGGCTGAAAATATCGGCAAGGCCGGGGTTTTGCAATAGTTCCCGCATGATCTCAAACGGGTAAAAATACTCTGCGTCGGTGGGCTGCATGGGCAACCCGGCGGCTTGATAGGCCTTTTTGCAATAATCGCTACAGCCTAAAAAATACGCGCGCAGCGACAGCCGCCCCTCTGTTTGCCGCCCCGCATCCCAGCGCTGCTCTATTGCAGCTTTTTCCTGCTGCATACGCGCAAAATAGGCTTCTACCTCTTCGCCGCGGTAAGGGTGCGCCATCAGCGCCGCCGATTCGGTGAGGTAAATTTTGATTTTTTCTTTGCAAAAGGACAGCGAATTGTCCTGCGGGGGGCCATCGTTGATAACCTGCATACACTTGATAACGTCCTGATATTTTTCGTCCCGCACAAAGGTGCTTAAAAATTTGCGCCCGATTTCGTACTGCTGGTACTGCTTCTGCGACCTTGTGCCAAACAGCAGCATATGCGCATAAAACAGCTTATACGCATCCACAATTTCGTCTTTGGTGTTTTTTAAATGGCTGATGGGGCGATAAAACAACGAATTTTCTTCCGGCGGGGTTGCAAGGGCCTGCATGTAATCGTGGACGATTTTGTGCGCTTCGATCAAGTTCACAGTAGTCCCCCCATTCTTACCAGCCGGCAAATGGTCAGGCCAGCGGGAATTGTACCAGTTTTTGTTCATTGTACCGCGTTTTTGTGCGCAGAGCAAGTACGGTAAAAACAAGCGGCTGGCAAAAGGGGCGCAGTTTTCTCTTAAGGGGGGGCGTTGCCAAATTCATGTTATTGGTTCAATATTTTTACATAGGGTCACAAATCTATAGAATTCTTCTATTTATATAGAAACTATATTGCGTTCACAAAGTAACTAAACTTATTTTTTTGTGCCTGCCTTTTTTAATTGCGCATCTTGAACCAGTTCTATTTCAAGCCGATTCAAAGACTGGTTGCTGATTCCATGCTCCATCCGGCAAGCATCCTGAGCTGCTGTTTGCTCATCCACATCCAGCACCTCTATCAGCAAGTGTTTTAACAAGGTATACTTTTTTTCAAGTTCTGCGGCAGTTTTTTCGCCTAAAGTGGTCAGATGGATCTCTTTCTTGGAACTCATCTCTATCAGCTTTTTTTGCATCAGCTTTTTCATGGCTACGCAAACACTTGCTTTTGAATAGCTCAGCATTCTTGCTATATCAACAGACCGTACGTCTTGCTGGCAGTTCTGAAGCTCATAAATTGCTTTTAGGTAATTTTCAGAGGATTCATTTAATTTCATCTTAATATTACATGTCACAAGCTGCCGCCGCTGTGAAAGGGCGGCACGTTTCCATCTGTGGATAGAAAGAGCCCCCTGTCGCAAACGCATCATTTGCAAGTGACATAGCATAACCCGTTTCATCACAAACTACAAGGATATCGGCAACGACAGGTTCAAACCCAAACACCCGATGCGTTGCATGTGCCTTGTTTTCGCCAATATGGACAATATCCTGAAGTTGCTCACCGCCCAGCTGGCTTTTGCAAAGGCTGAAAATGTGCCGGCAACCGGATATTTCCTGATCCTTTTTTACAAGGCCGAACAAATAGTCAATCAACACCTCCGGGATTCTATCGCTTACCTGTTGTGATACCGACCGGTTTGATTTTTCATGGCTTGTCGCCTTTATTTTTGCTTTCATTTGATGATCTCCTTCGTTATTGCTGTCTACATCCTAACACCCCTTGTTAAATTCTATTTAGCTTTAATTTAAACGCAGTTTAAACCGGCTCAATATTCTGGGGCATCGTAACCTGAAAGGTTGTCCCTTCGCCCAGTTTGCTCTCAACGTCGATTTGGCCGTGATGCAGCTGGACGATCTTTTTAACAATTGACAGCCCTAGCCCGCTTCCGCCCGCACTTCTGCTGCGCGCTTTGTCGGCCATATAAAAGCGTTCAAAAACATGTGTCATGGTTTCTTTTGTCATCCCGATGCCACTGTCCGATATCGCAACCTGAACCTGCGCGTCGTCGCTGGACACCGCAATGGTAATTTTACCTCCATCCGGGGTAAATTTGATGCTGTTGTTCAGCAGATTAATCCAAACCTGGCTGAGCAAATCCTCGTCTGCAAAAATACTGGCTGTACTCTCGCTGAGAGAGACCTCAATATTTTTGGCGGACCATTGCGGCTCTAAAAGCAATATGACATCCTTTAGCTGCCTGCTGAGGGAATAATTTTTCGGGTCAATTTCAGCATATTCGGATTCCAATGTCGAAAGCCGCAACAGGTTTTCACCGAGTTTCGAAAGCCGCAGGCTTTCTGCCTCGATGATCCCGATGTAATGAAGCTGTTCTTCCCTGCTTAGGGTGTCGTCTTTCAGCAAAGAGACAAAGCCTTTGATTGAAGTCAGTGGCGACTGTATTTCATGCGAAACATTCGACACAAAATCCTGCCGCATCGTCTCTATTCCGCCCAGTTCGGACGCCATATGATTGATTTTATCAATGAGGTCCGTCATATGGTATCTGGCATCAGAATATTTTTCTTTATCGATCCGGGTATCGAAATCCCCCTTTGCAATCCTGTCTAGCGCTGTCTCTATTTCTCTTATATACGTATGGTAGGGGTTTTTACGCGGTTTTTCATCGTGCATATGGTGGGTGATCCAATGGCGTACCATCCCAAACAAAAATAATAGCAATATACAAAAAAGCAACCCGCCAGTTGCAGAAACAGCTTGCTTCGCGGCCGCTTGCGCTGAGATTTCTGCCCCAAACAAGGGGGCTATGAAATATGCCCCGGCCATCAAGCAAATAAAAATCACCGCTGCAAAGAAAACATACAGAAACACATACCTTACTCTATGCCTCATTTTATCACCTCAAGCCTGTAGCCGACACCTCTGATGGTCGTGATTTTGAACCCGTACAATTCTAGGGGAAACCTGTCTCTCAGCCGCCCGATATGGACATCCAGCGTACGCTCGTTTCCATCAAAATCGTATCCCCAGATATCCTCAATCAGCTGGTCCCGTGAAAACGTTTTACCCGGCGTGCCCGCAAGCATAAACAGCAGTTCAAACTCTTTTAGTGGCAGCGTAATTTCTTCGGTTTGTGTTTTTACCATGTATTGGTTTTGATCAATCGTGATTTTTGCGAGTTCTATAATCTTGGAGGCAGCTATGTTGCAACGCTTTAGCAGCGCTTTGACCCGCGCGACAAGTTCTGCCGGTTCGAACGGTTTTGTCAGATAATCATCTGCGCCAAGCTCAAAGCCTTTCACCTTCTGGCTTGTTTCCGCCTTAGCCGTCAACATGAGGATCGGAAGGCCCCAAAACTTTCTGGCTTCTTTGCAAAATTCCCAGCCATCCATATGCGGCATCATAATATCAAGTATAATCAAATCAACTTTACCATTCTCCAGTTTCTCCAGCGCATCTTCACCATCAAAGGCTTCCAGCACTTCAAAGCCCTCTTTTTTCAGAATTAACCTGATCAATTCGCGGATGTTTGGATCATCATCAACAACCATGATCTTATTCACAAAAGCTTCTCCTTTCAGCGCAAGTACCAGTATAAACTATACTAGAGTATAAACTTAAACAGAATTTAAACTAATTTCCGCTTCTTCATACAAGACTGTTATCTGGCCTTTGGGGGGCCGTATGAGGTATTTAAATAGGTATGGCCATCCGGCCAATCAATTATGCCCGTTATTAAAAATGGGGTGGTGACCCTATACTGCACACTATATTCAAAGGGCCTCTGCACGCAAATCGTTTGTAAAAACACTTTCAAGAGATGGAGGGAGAACTTATTCAAAGTTCTCCCTCCTCACAATTATGGTTTTCAGCAGTCGATGTTGGCCTTGCGGGCCTGGCTACAAAGGTCTTTGACCTGTAATGTATAAATTTTGCCGTCTTTGACAAAATGGGTGCCGCACTGGCGAAACGAAAAATGCACCCCGGCCGCCTGGCACTGGCTGCGCAGAGACAACACCCAGTCGTACTGCAACGGCCGGGCAAACTTGTCCGACTCGCCGCCCGCCACCACCAGCTCTACCCCGCCAAGGTATGGCGCAAGGTCAATGGGGCCGATGAGCGGCTGGCAGATGATGTTTTTGTGGGGGATGGAAAGCGACGAAAAAATGGCAAGGCGCTCGTCGGCCCGCTGCTGGTTTTCTACCGTGCAGCCCACCGTGATATTTTCATACCCGGTGCCCCAGTCCGGCGGGGCAGTGGCCGCAAACCGCTCGATGCGCTTGGTGAGGAAGATAAAATGCAGGTCCTGCCGCTCACGGATCATGCGCCAACAATCTGCCCGCCATGGGTCGGCATCCGGCAGCAAAAAATCGCTGGCAAAACACAGGTACACCAGCTGCCGCGGTTTCATTTTGTAGTCGCCGTTCTTTTTTCGCTCTACCGGGGCGCAAAACCGTGGGGTCTGCACAACCATGCCAGTGTCGACCCCGCGCTTTGCGTCACCCTTATGGATATAACAAAACTTGCAGCCCTCACTATACCTGTGGCAGCCGCGCCACGGGTCCCAACGTGCCATAATGGCCCCCTTGTTATCTTTATTTACCGCCAGCGGGCGGGGTGTAACGGTACGACGGGTGGTTTAGCCCGGTGGGCGCGTAAAACTGCTCGCCCACAAAGCAAAAGCCCAGCTTGCAAAGCAACGCGGCCGACGCCTTGTTTTGCGGGTGGTGCCCGGCAAACAGCGCACCGGCGTGCAGCGTGCCAAAGGCGTACGCCATTACCGCGCGCGCGGCTTCACTGCCATAGCCCCGCCCCCAAAAGCCGGGCCGCAGGTGAAACCCCAGCTCGTACACTCCCGCCTCTTTTGCATAGGGGCGCAAGCCGCAACAGCCCACAAAATCGCCGCTTTGCAGCAAAAACACCGGCCAGTACTGCACCCCATATTGCGCGTCGTTTTGCAATTCCTGCGCAAGGCGCTCGCTGACCTGCTGCGGGGTAAACTGCCCGTTTGCGCTGATGTACCGCGTCACCTCGGCATCGCCCCACAGGCTTTGGGCAAGGGGGGTATCCCCCGGCTGCCAGTAGCCAAAGCCAAGGCGGGCGGTGGTCTGCCAATAGCTGCGCGGCGTCATAGGGCTTCCTCCTCTAAAATATACCGCACCAGGCTAACAATATGGATTTGCATCGTGTCAAGGCAGGCAACCGGCAGCGAAACACCTTGAAACAGCAGCGGCAGCTCGGTACAGCCCAGCACGACCGCCTCAATGCTCTGCTGGCGCTGCATGCGGCCGATGATGTCCAAAAAATTTTGCCGGGTTTCGGGCTTTACGACCCCAAGTTCTAATTCAGCGGCAATTTTGCCGCCGATGTACTGCTTTTCTTCTGCTGTCGGGGTAACCACGGTGATGCCGCTATTCGTAAACGGCGCAGTAAAAAAGGTGCCGTTCATCGTGAAGGCGGTGCCCAGCAGCCCCAGTTTTGTAAGGCCCCGCCGCTTTGCCTCATCGCAGGCAGCCTGTATGATGCTGACAAGGGGGAGTGGCGAGCAGCGCTGCAGCTCGTCAAATACGATGTGCGGCGTGTTGGCCGACAAGGCGGCAAACTGCGCCCCTGCCGCCGCAAGGTTTTGCACAGCGGCCAGCAGGTATTGCAGCAATTCGTCGTACCGCTGCGCTTCGCACAGCCCCAGCACCTTGAACACATCGACACTTTCGATCGTGAGCGGCGGAAACTCATTGCACCCCAGCTTTTTTTGTACCCCATACACAATGCCGGCATAATACGGCAGTGTGGACTCTGGCCCCATACCACCCACAAGGCCCAATTTTTTCATTCAGGTTCCCCCTATTGCTGCAATGCGGCATATGTTTTCAACAGTTTACCACACCGCAGGGCAGAAAAAAAGGCAGCCGCCCAGTTTGGGCAAATGCTGCCGCGCGGTGCCGGGCAAGTTTAATTCATTTGTACCAGCGTGCCCTGCAATTTTAAAAGGCCACTTGCCGCCACTTCGGTGGTTGCCATGCCGTTTAAATGGGTTTCGGTGCCCTGCAACAGCAGCTTGCCCCCGGCGCCCACCTGTACTTCTGTGCCTTTTAACGTCAGCCCGCCCGCCGCCGTTGCTACAAGCTCGTTTGCCTGCAACGCCAGTTTTTCGTCGCAAGCAAGCTGCAACTGCCTCGCGGTAAGGGCCGCATTGCCGTCTGGGCCAAGTGAAAGGCCGCAAGCCCCATTTTGCAGTGTAAGGGCCGTTTGCCCGCTGACGGCAATTTGCCCGTTTGCGGTATCGACCACCAGCTTTAATTCGCCGCAGGTGACCGTTATGGTTTCCCCCGCGCCCTGTGCCGGTGTTTTGGGGGCCTCTATGGCAATGGCCTCACCCTGCGTAGTTTGGGTAAACTCTACCGTGGTACCCCCCTGGGTGACAAACCGGCTCAGTGCCGGTGCCTGCACGCTTTGTTGCTCGCTCATTTTTTTGCCTGCCTTTCTGCCCGCTGCTATGCAGCGGCCTACACCATCACCGTTTGCTCGCCCGGCGCCACCACAGTAACCATACCGCCCCAGCAGCACATCAGCCTGCTTTCGCTTGTCAGCACCGGGGCACCGCCAACCAATATGCGGGGGTTGCCCGGTGCCCAAGGGCTTGCCGTAGCCGGCACGCAGGGCATGGGCGTTAAAATGCCGCCCGCCGCTGCCGTTGCCGCCGCGACCACCGGGTTTGCAAGGCTGCTGCACAGCCCAAATGGCGCAATGTTAACAAGCGCCATGCTTGCCATCACAGATGCCAGAGGCTGCCCCGCCGCCGTGACCCTGCCGGGCAACACAGTAAAACGCCCCGCACTGCTGCCAAAACTGCATTGCAGCAGCGCACCATTACAAACACAATAACCCAAAGCCACCACCCCTTTCTTGCCTGCACCGCACTTACTGCCCGTAAGGGTAGTCGTGCCGCGCCTTTGATTCAAACTCTTTTAACGTGCTGATTTTGCCGCCCGCGCCAAAGGTGATGAGCGACACCCCGTTAAAGGCCTGCGTTTCGACGTCATAATTGCACTCAAAAAACCATTCTGCCACTGCAAGCCCTGGCGTGCAGACAATTTGCCGAATGTCCCACCGCTGTACTTTGCCCCGCCGGTTCCAATCTGCAAACCAGCGGCGTATCTGCGCAAGGCCGTAGTATTTTGGCCCATAGCATTCGCTGTAAGTGGCGTCCTCGCAAAACACGTCGCCCAGTGTACTGCCGTTGTTTTGCAGCCACATGGCAAAATACCGCCGTATCAGGGCTTCTTGTTTTAAATACTCCTGCATCTTCTCCCCCGCTTTGCCTGTCGTTATAAGGCCATTTTACCACAGGCTGGTACAAAACGGTAGCAATGTACCGTAGATTGACATACAAAAACGGAGCGCCGGTTGGCGCCCCGCTGGAGTACTTATTTTATTGCAATAAAGGGTTATACCGCTTTGCTGTTGCGCAAAGCCAGTTTTTTGCACGGGCCCATCAGCAGTACACAAACGCCGTTGAACACGAGACTGCCCACAATAAAAGTGACAAAGAACAGCACAAGGTTTGAGGTAAAGGCCGTGACATCGATACACGCACAGGTAAGGTAGGCAAAGCCCACGTTATTGAGCACCTTGGGCGCATACGGGTGCAACACGATCAGCACAAACAGCACGACGGCCAGCGGCAGCAAAAAGCCAAACAGGCTGCCCAGCACCGGGGTCAGTGCCGACACCGCCAGCAGGGTGAGCACGGTAAACACCAGCCCCACAAGGCCGCCCACCTCTACCGAAATGAATTTGTCCTTCAGTTCGCCCTCCATCGTAAACAGCATGATATTGCTGATGAAGATCAGCCAGCTGTACTGAAAATTCATTGCGTGTAAAATGCCGTTTGCAATCAAGATCCAGAGGAGCAGAGAGATGCGAAAGTACAGCAGAAAACGCTTTTGCACGGGTTCACTCATGTCATTCTTCCTCTCACTTCGCCGCCAGCAGCGACGGGTCGATCGGCTGGGTGCGCTCTACCTGAAACTCCCCTTGCCGGCGCAGCAGCTCGTCGTAATTTTCGTGGCTCAAAATGTAAAACTGCTGTTTGGACAGCGCGTCGAACACCTTGTCGATGGTGGGGCCCAGCGGCGCACCGTTGTCGAGTATTTTTTTGTTGAACGCGATAAACTTTTGATACTCGGCCGAGCTGTAATACGGGTCGCCCTGCGGAATGGCAAACCGCGCGGGGCGGTGGCGGTCGGTCAGATGCATTTCAGTCTGCACAAAGCCGGGGCAGAACACCGACACGTCAATTTTGCTGCCCGCCGCTTTCAGCGACTTATACACACACTCCGACAAAGCCACAGCCGCGTGCTTCGTGCTGAAATACACCGGTGCCGAGCCCAGCGTGATCAGCCCTGCAATCGAGCAGACGTTGAGAATCTGGCAGGGGGTACCCTGCTGTTCCATCTGCGGGATGAAGTTCTGCATCATAAACCAGTGCGCATACAGGTTGACCTCGGTCACCCACTTGATGTCCTGCTCTTTGATGCTTAAAATATCGGCACCGTTTGAAACCCCGGCGTCGTTGATCAAAATGTCGCACCGGCCAAACTCGGCCATCGTGCGGTCAAAAATTTTGCGGCACTCTTGCGACAGCGAAACATCGGCCTGCACCGCCACGGCGCGGCGGCCCAACGCACGGATCTCGGCTGCCACCGCTTCGGCTTCATCCCCGTGGATATCGGCCACCAGCACGTCGGCGCCGCGCTGTGCGCAACCCAGTGCCAACGCGCGGCCAATGCCGTTTGCCCCGCCGGTGATGACCAGTACTTTACCGTTATAATCTGTAATCATACTGCCGCCCCCTTACTGCGGGTTCTTGCCGTTGACAAGGTTTTGGATGCGCATGCCGGCGACCATTTGTGACTCGGGGTGGGTGAAAATGTAAAACTTTTCATCCTCCACTGCGGTGAATACACAGGTACCCACATAGTCGATGGGCATACCGCCAACGACCTGACGCTCGCTGCGGATATAACCGGCCTTGAACTCCTGGCTGTCATAATTACGGGTCCTCGTTAACGGCATAGCGCTCGGGCCGGTGGGTGTCGGACAGGTGAATGCCGGTTTTGACAAAGGCGGGCATCAGGCAATGCACCTGAATGCGGCCAAGCCCGCGGTTTTTCAGCGCAAGGTAAGTACCCTCTGACGCTGCGACCCCGGCAAACTTTGTGGCGTGGTACATGACCGCGTTGCCGGAGGTCATCAGGCCCGCGGTAGATTCGGTGTTGATTACAACGCCCTCGGTGCCCTGGCTGATCATCTGCGGCAAAAAGACCTGCATACCGTACAGGTGGCTCATCATATTGACTTCGGTGATCCACTTGACATCCTGCGTCGGGATTTCCCAAATGGGGCCGGAGACCGAAACACCGGCGTTGTTGACCAGCATATCCACCTGGCCGTAACTGTCCATGGTCAGTTTCAGCAAGGCCTGCACGTTTTCAAGCAGTGAAATATCCGCCTTTTGGCCCACTGCCTCGGCGCCCATAGCGCGCAACTCGCTTACAACACGATCTACCGCAGGCGCGTCAATGTCGTTGACGACGACCTTCATGCCGCGCAGTGCGCCCTCTTTGGCGATGGCTTCGCCAATGCCGCTGCCGCCGCCGGTGATGACCAGCACTTTACCTTTAAATTCTTTCATCTTGCTCTCCCCCCTTAAAATACGAACGCTTTGTCGTTGGCTGAATGCATGGCGTTGACAATGTTGCCCGGTTTTTCGGTGTCGCCCAGCAAAACCACACGGTCAAACGCGGCTTCCATCTCGTCTACCAGTGCGCGGTTTGGCCGCACGCCCAGTGCAAACACCACCACGTCCGCTTTGCGGGTCACCTCTGCGGCACTGGCGGTAACACTCAGCGTCACTGTGCCCTCACCAATGGCCTTAATGGCGTGGCCGGTCAAAATTTCGGCACCGTTTTTGTCCAGCCGCTCTTTTAAGAAGTGCAGCACACTGGGGTACAGCGTGGTGCCAACGGCGTTTTGCATTTCAACGACCGTCACCTTGTTGTCGGCGCTGAGGTATTCGGCCGTTTCAAGGCCGGTCACACCGCCGCCGATGACGGCGATGGTCTTGCCGGTCAGCTTCACTTCGCCTGCCAGAATCTGCTCTGCCAAAACGGCCTTTTCGTGGCCGGGGATCGGCGGGGCAATGGGGTTGCCGCCCACGGCGAGGAACACCCCGCAGGCACCGGCCTTTTTGCACTCTTCTACAGTACCGGCGGTGTTCAACCGCACGTCAACACCGTACTGTTTCAGCTCGGCCTCCTGCGTGTCGATCAGCTCGCCCAGCAGCTCTTTGTGCGGGGGGGTAGAGCCGAATTTCACGGTGCCGCCCACGCGGTCACTTTTTTCAAACAATACGGTGTGGAACCCGCGCTTTGCCAGTACCAGCGCCGCCTGCACGCCCGCAGGCCCGGCACCCACCACGGCCACCGTGCGCCCGGCGCCGTCTTTTACCAGCTTGTCATCGTCGTAGGTCAGCTCGCGGCCAAGGGTGGGGTTAACGGTGCATTCCACCGGGCGGCCCTGGTTTGCCACCAAGAAGCAGTTCATACAGCCGATGCATTTGCGAATCAACACATCGTCGCCGCGTTTTGCCTTGTTGGCCCACTCGGCATCGGCAAGCTGACCACGCGCCACGCCGACATAGTCCGAAACGCCTTCTTCCAGCAGCTGCTCGGCAAAGGCGGGGTGCTTGATGGTGTTTACCGCGATCACCGGGATGTTGACATTGGCCTTGATGTTTTTGGCGAGATGCTTTTTCCAGCCCTCGGCAAAGCAAGACGGCTCGATGATGGTAGCGCCGGATTCATAGGTGCCGCAACTGACATTCAGGCAGGCAATGCCCAGGCTTTCAAGGTAGCGCGCAATGCGGATGCACTCCTGTTCATCCAGCCCGTCCTCGATGAATTCGCTGCCGTCGATGCGCACCGACACAGGGAAATCGGGGCCGCAGGCAAAACGGATGCCCAGAATAATTTCGGTGACAAAGCGCATGCGGTTGAAAAAGTCGCCGCCGTATTTGTCGGTGCGCTTGTTGGTGTGCGGGCTGAGGAACTGGTTCACAAGGTAGCCGTGCGCCGCGTGGATCTCCACGCCGTCAAAGCCGGCAATTTTGGCAATCACCGCGCCCTTGACAAATTTTTTGGCCATGGCCTCCACCTCTTCGGTGGACAGCGCACGGGGCATTTCGCCGATCACCTTGCACATCACCGCCGACGGGGCAACGATCTGCTTGCCGTGCAGCAGGCGGCCCATGGTCTCGTTACCCGGGTGGTGCAGCTGCAAAAAGATTTTGGTGTCGTAAGCGTGCACCGCTTCGGCAAGGCGCACAAGGCGGGGGATGTGCTTCGAGTCGGTGGCGCACAGCTGGTTGCTGGTGCCGATACCGGTCTCCTCGTCAATGCGGCAGATCTCGGTGATGATCAGCCCGCAACCGCCCTTGGCGCGGTCGGCATAAAAGCGAATGATCTCGTCGGATGCCTCCCCTGTGGACGACGCGAACCCGGTGCCCATTGCGGGCATGACGATCCTGTTTTTCAGCTCGACCTTGCCGATCTTGCCTTTTTCAAAAAGCTTTGGATACTTCATGAAACCAGCCCTTCCTTCAGATAAAATTGACCATGTTTTTGCACAGAGCATCGCTGTAAGCGCATGTCTTGTTAATAATATAACACAGTAACTTTTGAAATGATATGGGCCGTCCACACAAAACACTTGCGCTTTTTGTGCTTTGTGACTAAAATAACAAATGAGGTGAGGTGCCGTGTACTTAACTGAAATAATGGAAAAATTATCCACAAAATTGTCAATATCCACAATGACTATTGGGCACAACGTACAAATTTACGGGGTAACAGAACTTTTGCCGGGCGAAGTTTCGGCGCCCACAAAAGACGACCTGTTGTATTTTGTGCATGATGCTGCCCTTTTGCAGGGCAGGGTGCCGCAAAGCATCGTTTGCGCTGCCTCTTTGCCGGATGCCCTACAGGGGCAGGCGGCCAACGCCATACAAATAGCCCCCGGGCAATACGACGAGCTGCTTTGTGCAGTGCGTAATTTGCTGAACGACGCCTACCGGTTACAGGCTCTTTATTCGTCGATGTTGCAGATGATTTTTGACGGCCGGGGCGTTTCGGGCATTTTAAGCTCGATTGCCGACCGCGCCGACAGCTCAATCGTTGTCATCAACATGGGTGGCAAAATTTTGGCTCACTCTGCCCCGTTTCGGCTGAAAGAGCCGCTTTGGGCACAAAGTGTGCAACAGGGCTATTGCCCCGCCGAGTTTATGGAGCACATTCGTGCCCTGCGCCAAGCCGATGCAAGCCAGCCCGGCGCGGGCCCCTATGTGCGCTATTGCGAAGAGATGGGGCTTTATTACCTGTGCAGCAAGATCACACGGGACAGTGCACTGTTTGGCTATGTGTTCATGATCCAGCCGGACAAAAGCTTTGGGCCGGACTGTTATGAAACGCTGTCGCTGGTCAGCAAAACGCTGACCGAGACCACGCTGAAAAACCAGGACCGCATTTCACTGCACTCTTACCTTTACGGTGAGATTTTGACCGACATGCTCAACGGCATTTCACAAAAGCAGGCCAGCACCCGCATTCAAATTGGCAAGCTGGCGTTCCCGTCTTACATGCGGGTGCTGGCGGTGCGCCCGCTGTATTACCATGGCGAAAGCGTGTTGACCGGCGACGTGCAGGCCCGGCTGGAAGCACTGTTTTCAGTCGAGCAGAGCGTCGTTTACCAAAAGTCGGTCGTGCTGTTGGTCGATGTGCAAAAAAACCGCGCCATCCCCCAGCCGCAGCTGGATGCCCTACGCGAATTGTGTGAAAAAAACTATTTGCTGGCGGGCACCAGCAACTCGTTTACCGACCCCACCAAGTTTCAGGAGTACTACCGGCAGGCAGAAAAGACGATCGTGCTGTCACAGCGCACCAAGGCGGAGGGCTATGTGCACTGCTACACCGATTTTGCATTTTTTGACCTGTTGGATGCCCTGCCCGAAGGGCTGCGGCTGATGCGCTATTGCCACCCGGTGCTGCCGCTACTGCGGGACTATGACCAGCGCAAGGGCACCGAGTTGTATGAGACCCTGCGCACTTACACGCTGACCGGCTTTAACCAGAACAAAACGGCAGAGCTGCTGTTTATGCACCGCAACACGCTGAATTACCGCAGGCAAAAAATTATGGAGCTTGCGAGCATTGACCTTGAGGACCCGCAGACAAAATTTTTGCTGAGCTATTCGTTTGCCATTGACCTTTTTTTAGAAAAAAACACGCTATACTCTTAAACCCACCGGCCTTTGGGGCCGCCATTTTACAACGAACAAGCCACCCGCGGCGCCTGCCAAAACAGGGCCGCGGGTGGCTTGTTGCTGTTACTTTTTTAGTTGTCGTTACAGGTACCGATTTAAAAAGTCAAGCGTTTTTTGGTAACATTCTTCTGCCTGCTGCGGGTATTGGTCAAACGAAAACTGGTAATCGTGGTGCAGCTGGCCCGCCTCTGGCCCGTAAAACAGCCCCTCTGCCGGCACCTCCAGCGCGGTGAGCTTTGCGTAAAGGGCCCGGCCCTGCTCTTCAAACGAAAACGCGTTGCCATCGGTCAAAAAAGTGGGCGGGCAGGCTGCCGTCACATGGTCCAGCACCGACGCCTGCTGCGCCTGCGGGGTGCGCATCCAGCCGCGGCGGCCAAAATATGCCCAGCCAAGCTGCTGCACAAAAAAGCGCAGCACCCTGCTGCCGGTATTGGCAAATGCGGCAAGGTCATACGGGCCGCAGTACAGCACATTGGCCTTCATGGCCTCTTTGGGTACCTGCGGGTGCCAGTGCATTGCCGATGCCAGCGCGGGGTTTGTTTGCAGCAGTACAAATTGCAGCGCAATCTGCGCCCCGGCAGAATCCCCGCCAAAGGCCAGCCGGCCAAGGTCCGGCGTGCCAAAGCGCGGTGCGTTTGCCCGCAGGTACTCATACACTTCGCCCAGCTGTACCAGCGCTGCCGGGTAGTGGGTTTTTGGGGCCAGTGCATAATTGAGCGAAACTACGGTATACCCTTTTACGGCAAGGCGCAGCGCAATGGGCCGGATGGTGCTTTTGTCCCCACCGATAAACCCGCCGCCGTGTACCCAAAACAGTACCGGCCCGCCGCCTGCCGCCGGGGCATACACATCAAACGTGTTGCCGCCGTAACAAGAGGGGTAGGCGACGTCGGTTTGCACCTGCACATCTGCACTTACCTGCTGCGGCTGCAGGGGTGGCAGTACCCGCCGGTCAAACACATGGGTACGGTGCATCACCCACACAAACAACTTTGGAGTGCAGGTCGTCACGGCCACAAGCAACAGCGCAAGGCCCAGCAGCACCGCTGCCAGAACCCCCAAAGCCTGTAAAACAACAATTACAACCCTCATTTATGTTACCCTCTTGTACCGTACCGGCGGGCATGGTGGCCCGCACCGTTTTTCTTTACTATACCACAGTACCCGCGTGTTGTCTCTGCTACCCTTTTTGTAACGGGTTCTGTGGGGGGGGGGCCTCGCATGGTAGCACTTTGCTGTAAGGCCGTCATACTGGGGCAACCTTTGTTTCGTTTTCGTAAATTGTGACGCAAACCCGTTGACATTGCACCTGCCACATCGTATGGTTACAGTAGGACCGTTTCAACAAGAAAGGAAGTGCCCCGGATGACGACTGATTTCACAAGCGGCTGGGAGTACCAGACCGGTAGCACGCCAGACTGTACGCTGCCCCCGGAGGTGCAAAAAGCCTTTGACAGCGCAACACGCGGCATGCTAAGCTTGCCCTTTGTGCCGGTGCTGTATGTGGCGCACCGGGTGGGGATTGGCACCAGCTATTGTATTGTTTGCAAGCTTGCTGCGCAGGCAATGCCCGGGGTGCCTGGGTATCAGGTATTTTATATCCATGTGGACCCGGACGGCAGGTCTACGTTGACCAAGATAAGACCATTAATCGATTAAAAGGACACCCGGCACAAAAATGTGCCGGGTGTCCTTTTCGTTTGCATTACTGGCGCATCGGGTAAAGGCCCTGTAAACAAATAATATATTTTACATCGCCCATGCTTTTATCCCTCAAATCTGGCAGTGCAAAGTTTTGGCTGCCGTCCCCGCCATAGTTATTGCCAATCAAAGAAAATAGTGCCTCATTGTCGCGGATAGCAAGCATTTGCCCTTCGCAAAACGCCCAGCCACGCGGGGCAAAGTTTGGGGCCCACGCGATAATGGTGCCGATAAAAGCTTCCTCCATTTTTCTACACTCCTTTTCTGTTCGCAGGCCCGGGTAAAAGGGCCCGGTAAAATAAAAAACTTTCTGCTTTCAGTTTATCACAAATTGACCGGTAAAAAAAGGGTTAAGTGCCCAAATTATGGGTGTTGCACATTGCTTAAAAATTGCAAGATCTGCGGCAGCATCTCTTCCGTTTTTTCTTGATACAGGTTGTGCCCACACTCATAATGCACCTGTGTGCAATTTTGCTGGCCCGCCGCAAACGCATCCTGCGCAGCCACCCAGCTTGCACTGTTTTGGGAACCGTTTAAGTTTGTTGTAAACATTAAAACAGGCACGGCGGAAACATCCATGCCAAGGGTGGTTTTTGCATTTTGCATCACGGTCAGGCATTCGTTGTACACCGCAGTATCCAGCGCGTTTTTGGCGTTCAGCAATTTACTTTGCCGGTACTCCTCTGCCGTCAGGCCCAAGCTGTTGACCGGGCTAAACAATGGGATGCGGTGCAGGCCAAAAAAGGTGCCCACCCGCAGCAGGGCAATGTTGCTGCTGTTGTCGCTGGTATAAGATGCAGGCACCGCCATGTCAAGCCCAATAATACCCGCCACTTCGTCCGGGTAGGTGTAAGCCCAGTAAATTGCTTCAAGGGCGGACATGGAATGCGGCATCAACACATAAGGCGCCTTTTCGCCTGCCGCCGCCAGCGCGGCACGGTCCTCCTCTACCATCGTGGCGACATCCCGCGCAAGGGGGCTATCGTCCGCATAGCCATAACCAAATTTTTCAATCACTGCCACCCGGTAACTTGCCGATAGCGGCGCATACAGCACCTTGTACTCATAAATTGGGGCCGTCATACCAGAGCCGGACAGTAACACCACCGTGGGGCTGTCATCGCTGCGCTTTTGGCCCTGCGTATACACATTCATGTGGTAGCCATCCACTGTGACCCGCTGCCCTACCGGCATGACCTGCCCTGCCTCCCACACAAGGCGCAGGTGATGGTATGCCGCAAGCAGTAGTAAAAGTACCAGTAACCCTGCCAGCAACCGAAGCAACATTTTACCACTCTTTCTCAGCACTTTTTTCATTGGTATCCCCCCACTGTTTTGCCCTTTGCAGTTTACTGCGCCCCAAAACGATACGGGCTATTACGCACTTCCCTGTGCCGCAATGGCCTTTGCCGCGGCGGCAATGTCGCGCTGTACCAGCCCCTGCATACTGTCTGCATACTGTGGCTTTGCGGTTTGCAGCGCCTGCAACACCGCGGGCGCAAGCGCCGGCTGCCCTGCCACAAGCTGGGGCAATGCCCCGATGCACTGCCGCGCCGTGATGGGTTTTTCATCGGTGATGTGGCGCAGATATTCTGGCAATATCTCTTGTACCTTGCCCTCGGTGTCCCACTGGGCATTTGCCGCAATAAGCAGCAGGCCGCGGGTGCGCTGGTACGAGTTTTGTGCGCTGATCATGGCGACAAACCGGTCAAAATAAGCAAACACCGCGTCAGAGTTTTCACTTTGCATCAGCAGTTCTTTCAGGCAGGCATAGGCATACCGGTCGTTGCTGCCGGTCAACGCCTGCACCAATTTTTCGAGTTCCATCATACCCCGCCTTTATTTTTTTATTCTTTTATCTGCACCGGCACACCGGCTGCTGCAAGCACACTGCGCACCCGGCGCAGGTCGGCTATTCGGTAGTCGTGCGTGACCAGCGCTACGCCATCTGCCGTATAAAAGGTCAGTTTTACGGTTTGCCCCTGCTTCATTTCTACCCGGCTGAGCTTTTGCCAGGGGTAAAACTCTCTGCCGCGCTGAAATGTCAGTAGCCCCGTTGCCGCAAGGCCCTGCTTTTGCCAGCCTGCCACAAAAAACGCGGCGGCAAATAAACCCACCGCAAGCTGTGCCAGCCCGGCACCGCTCCACCATACCAGCCCAGCCAGCACCACAAGCGTCAGCCCAATGATACCAATTTCTGCCCGCGACTTTTTGGTGCGCACTTCAAGCTGTTGTAAATAGACCAGTTGTTGCATCAATAAAAATAAAAAAAACAACGCCAGTGCAATACAGATACCATCTTTCCAGCTCATGCTGTTCTCCACCTTTATTCTTTTATCATACGCAAAATCTTGCCCCTGTGCAAGCCGCAAGGGGGCTTTTATGTTATTCTTTTTGGACTTGCGCAAGGTCAAACACACAGTAGTTTTCCCCATCATTCAACACGATGACCTCCGTGTCTGCCCCCTGTTGCTGTATGCGGCCCCTTGTGGCTAACGCCTGTTGCGCATCCACCCCAGCAGCACCCAGTGCCTTTGCAAGTGGTTGCCATGCTGTATCTAAGCTATACAGGTAAGGCGTCGCTTGTAACCCCACCTTTTGCAGGCCATCCCCATCGTAAGCAACAACAATAAACCCTGTCTTGCCCGCATCGTCTGTAAACCCGCAACAATACAGCGGCCATTCTGATGCCTGTGCCTTTAGCTCACTGTCAAACAGGGTGTACTGCGTAAAACTGTCGTACACCCAAACCGGGTTTTCAAACTCCTGCCCGGCCCAGCCTTGCAGCATACTGCGAAAAAAAGATTTTTGCAGCATATCAAAAGCCTTGTCACTTTGTGCGGTAGTGTAACTGCTTTGCAGCGGCACCGGGCAATCGCTTTGCCCCCTGGGGGGTGCCGTACAGCCAACAGCACAAAAAAGCAACAGCACCGCGAGCAAGGCAAAACAACGTTTTTTCAAGCGCCGGCCCCCTTTCTTCTCACACTTCTATCTGCTAAAACGAGTTGCCCGCAGCTTACATTTCAGCCCCCCTTTTTGCCCTGGCACCGGGGGGTATCCGCTTGTTTTACCACCCACAAGGCCGCCTGCCAGGCGCCGCTGCTTTGTGCCGGGCCCTGCCCCTAACAGCAAGTAACGCAAAAAGGTGCCGCCCACAAGGGGCAGCACCTTTTGATACTGCATGCTTTTTAAAAAATTTAGTCCAGCTTGACAGGGATGACGACCGGCAGGTCACACGCTTCAACATACCCGGTCAGGTGGCCTTTTACCACAGAGGGGATCAGGTTGACGACCGGTGCCGCCGAGGTGACATAGCCCTCACGGTCGGGGATCAAGCCGTTGATGGTGGCATCCACAACATCAGGCAGCCCTTCAATGTGAATGGTGTTGTCAATGGGCAGCTCTGGTGTTTGCTTGTGGCACACCTTGTGCACATAGCGCAGTGCGGCAACCTCTTTGCCCTTGTTCAGCAAAGCCATGGTGAACCGGTGGCCGTAAATGCTGCCCTTTTTCACCGGGCCTTTTACGGTTTCCAGCTCGCAGGGGGCGGTGAAGATTTCGTGCCGGGTTTTAAACTCGTCGTACTTGAGGCCAATACGGTCTGCAATTTCGTACACGCCGGACGAATAATACGCATAGATGAACTTGGCAAGCAAGTCCTTGTCGGAATCCGGCCGCGGGTAACTGGCAATGTCGCCACCGTATGAAAATACAGTTACCCAGCCCGATGTATTGTGCCAGTCGTCTTCACCAGACTGCACGACAATTTTGTCCACACGGCCCATCGTACCCGCAATGACCAGCGGGATGTAAGAGGCATAATCGCCCGGCAACAGACCAAACGGCACAAATGCGACATTGTGCTCTTTGGCGTGCTGGTTCAAAAATTTATAAACTTTGGGCTGGCTGTCCTTGCAGTGGTACACCGGGATGGTGGTCACCACATTTTTGCCCGCATCCAGCGCTTTTGCCATGCCAAGGGCGGAGGGCATAAAGGTGCCTTCCGCGTCCATCTCGGTCGGGCAAAAATCCATTACGACATCTGCCTGCATACGCAGTGCCGCGTCAATGTCCGACGTGACCTTGACCCCTACCGGGGCAAACCCAAATACCTCACCGGCATCTTTGCCCACCTTTTTGGGGTCCACATCCACCGCGGCTACCAGTTCTAACATCTCTTTGCGCTCGGCGATCATGCGCACGGCAGAACGGCCTACGTTGCCAAGCCCCCAAATAATTACCTTGTACTTGCCCATGTTTCACATTCTCCCTTCGTTTTGCGCCCCCATGGCGCACCTTGTGGTTGGATAATTCTTTAACGATCTTGCTTCTATCATAATCGTTTTGAAAGTGTTCTCCAATTCACAACACGAAGGTTATGTGAAAAAAATCACAAATAAACTGATTTGTGCGCGGTGTTTATTTTGCGGCAAAATCACGCAAAAAATTGTGCAGAGAATTTTCAAGCAGCGAGCGCCAGCGCAGCACAAATTCCTCTGTCGTAAAATCGTACACGCCCAGCACCCACTTGGTCATCAGGCCAATGTAGGCGTTGTAGTAATACTCGGTCAAAAACAGCCAGTCCTCTTTTGCAAGGGTCCGCCCCTGCAATGTTTCCGGGATCAGCAGGCCCATTTGCTGCTCGGTCAGCTTGCGAAACTCCTCTTGCAGGCAGTTTTGGCGCTGTAACGGCAAGATTTTTTTGTAATATGCTTCGTTTTCTTTTAAATAGTTGCAGATGAAGCGCGAGCCCTGGTACCAGCTGTTGATTTTAGTGACATTTAATACAAACGGGAAAACCTCCTGATCAAAAATCCAGTTGACAAGGTCGTACTTGTCGGCGTAGTGGTTATAAAAGCTGCGCCTTGTGATCCTGGCCCCGGCGGCAATCTTTGCAATCGAAATTTCATCAAACTCGTATTCTTGCATCAACTGCTTAAATGAGGTAACAATGTCCTGCTGTACCTGCGAATAATTTGCCATAGTGCCCCCCCAGCGTACTTGATTGCCGGTTGCCCTGTAACCCCAATACTTTGTGGCGTGCCCTGCCGCACGCCTGCCAAGTAATGGAAACCAGCAAAAAACAGTGCTTTTTACTTATTTTAACACTTTTTGTTTGGGCCAGTACACCGCGTTTTACCTAAAAATAACCGCCTGACATTGCGCAATATGCAGGGGGAACCCCGCACAGCACCTGCCCGGCGGCTATGTTATTGACGGCAGTATGGCCTAAAACCTTACTGCATATGCTCGGCCCGCAGATACTGGCCGTTGATCTCTACTGCAATTACATCCTGCGTTTCTTCGCCTGCAATCGCATACACATTGCTGTATACCCAGCTGACACGCTGTTGCTGTGAAAGTGCACCCGGCACTACCTCTAATTCGGTGAGGTCCTCTTTTGGGATGGCGCGCTTGGTCTCGGTGTCAAACACCCGGCTTTGTGCAATGACAGTAAGATAAGCCCCAAGCTGCTCTTGCGCCACCGGTGTTTGGGTGATTTGGTAAGTGCCGCCCGCAAAGTTAAGCTGGGTGCAGTCCTCGTCCCGTATCGAAACGGTGTCGCTGCCACTGTCCCCTTGTGCCAGCGGTTCAAATACGATTACCGCGGCATCACCCGCCTGTGCTTTGGGCACCGCTTCGTGAAACGCACCGTTCACATCCACCAGCAGGCTGCTTTGCCCCCCATTTTGGTAAATATTAAAAAACTGCACCACGCTGGCAGCCCCGGCGGGCAGGCTTTGGGCAGCCCCGGCAAGCCCCGGCTCTCGCAGCTCTAACACCGCCCGGTTTTCGTCTACTACCGCAAATTTTTGAATATACCCCACCCACGCAGTTGCCGCACTTTGTTCTGCCGTTTGCTGTAAGATCAAATATTCGGTGCCGCTGTAAGTAAACACCGCGGCATCGCTTGCGCTAAGTGCACACTCTTCGCGCTCGCTTTTGCGCCTTGCAATTTCGTCATCCAGCAAAGAACAACCCGCAAGCCCGGCGGCCAAAACGGCCACAAGCACAATGGAAATCAGTTTTTTCATTTTCAGCTCTCCTGTTATGTTATCGTCTGGGCCCCATGATAACAGGCAAAGCTAAGGAAACTATAAGGGGGTTGCGGCACCCCGTGCTGTTTTTGTGTTTGTGGCAGATATAGGCCGTGCAGCCAGTTAAGCTGCCTGTTTTTTGCCGTACCGTAAAACTGCGGTTACCCCCGCTGCCGCAACCACTGTGCAGCCCGTATACAGCAGGTAAAGGGTATTGCTGCCGCCATTGTACGCCGGGCCCACCAAAAACAGGTTAAGGCATAAGTTTTCTGAAAAATGAAACACCGATGCCGGGATAATATTGCCATTTGCCCGCGTTGTCACCGCAAAATACAGGGTACTTTCGGCCACACAGCCAAGCACAAAGGGCAGCAGCGGTGCCACAGTCGTGCCTGCCAAAAACAAGTGGTAGTGCCATGTTGCCCACACCAGCCCCACCGCCAGCGGCAGCAGCCAGCGGTTTAAATAGTTGCCAAGCTGCTGCTGCAAAAAGCCCCGCCAGCCAAGCTCTTCTGCCACCAGAGACCAACCGATGATGAGCAGTTTTTGCGCGGGCAGCGCTGTAAACACCAGTGGCACGCCAAACCCCGCCCAGTAAAGCAGCCTTGCCACACCGGCAAGCGCTGCGGGTAAAAGCAGGCAAAGCACCAACAAAAACAAACTGTACTGCCGCGCATAGCACCGCTTTAAAAACTGCAAAAGCCCCTGCCTGCCGCGAAACCACAAAACCACCAGTATGGCCGCCAGCGCCGGGGTGGCGGCTTGCAGCCCAAATAAAAGCAGGGCCATTATGTTGGACTGCCCCTGTGCGGTTTGCGTGCTGAAAAACAGGCAGAGCAGCGGCAGCAAAAAAGCAAGCAGTAAAAAAACCGCAAGCTGTTTTGCACCGCCTGCCGCCGGTTTTTGTGTTGTGGTTTCTGGCATTGCCGGTCACTCCCCTTTGTGTATTTTCATCATCAAATTGCGCCCGCCCTATTGTAACACAAAACCGGTAGCGTGGTAGCCCCTTTGCCAGCGTTGATACCGTGGGGCACGCTTGCCCGCCCAAAACCCGCTTTGCGGTTTACCTTGCCACACGGCTGCGCTTTCAGCCCGCTTTTACCGGGATACCTCATTGTTTGCAACCCAAGTCAAAGCAGCAGGCCTCCACCGCAGGCACGCCATAAAAAATGTACCCGCCGGCAGGTTTGCCGGTAGGTACAGGGGTTACAGTACTTGTTTTTTGCGTGCAGGCACAAAGGGCGGCCCCACCTGCATAAAAGGGGTAACCTTACTGTCAAGGCAACCTGCCCTCACCGCCCATCAGCGCAGTCATCTCTTCCACCTTTTCCAGCGGGAAAGGTGGCTGGCACAGCGGCTTTAGGGCAATGCTCATCAGTTTCATGGGGTTATCGTCTGCCGCAACGCGGTTAGACGATAGTGCCCCGCACCGGCGGCAGCGGTGAATGATGGCCCACTCGCCGCCTTTTCGCACCCACACGGCCACCGGCTCCATCAGGCCGCCGCAACATGCGGCGCGGTCACCCGGCGCATCGTCCACATGCAGGCTAGCAAGGCAGTTCGGGCAGTGGTTGCGGTGGTCGCTGCCCGCGCCGTTTGGGGTAACGGGCCTGCCACAAAATTTACAGGTAAAGCTGTCGTTGCAGGCGTGTGTTTGGTAATATGCTTTTTCGTACTGTTTTCGTTTATGTTCGCGGTTCATCTTGTTGTTCCTCCAAAAAGTAACTTACATTGCCCTTTGGGAGGAATGCGGGCTTATCTGTCGCAAACCTCCCGGTTTGCAACAAGATCCATTGTGGTGTTCTGTTTCAAAAAGCGTTCCTCTTTACTGTTGTATTTTGGTAATTTAGTTACCTGCGGGTATTGTAACACAAAACCGGCCGGTAGAAAAGCAAAATTTCAAAGTATCCTGCAAATTCACAACTTGCCGTTATTGATATTTAGGGCTATGACAATTAACCAATATAATTCTTCTTCCGTATTATAGGAAAACGACAAATACTTTTTTATCGGTTCAATTATTTCTTGTGGAGTAAAAGGTAAAGGTTTGTTTGAACCAGCTAATACACGCGCGCTTAATTTCGCAAAACAGTATCCAAAATCGTTCCACTTTGGATAATTGGGATTAAGAAATGCTGCCACTCTCAAATGTTCAACTTGCATATTACTAATTTTATCGAAAAGTTCACCTACCCCGACTTTCATTATAGATGTAAATTTCTCCACAGCTTTCGAATTTTGAGAGTTTGAAAAATCAGTCTGAAAAAACACAGTAAGCATATGAATGATGTCTTGGTAATGCTCATTATTCAACCTTGTGGAATTTTCTTTCTCCAAAATTTCAAGTTGCTCTAAAGGGTCTTTGACTCTTCTTATCTCAATAGACTTTTTCTCTGCTAAATGTTCCTTGCACATTTCTTTTATAGCTTCTTCTATTTTTTCAAGATACTTATAGCGCAATTCAAAAAATGTAGTCAGCTGCTTTACCTTAAATCCAAAACTAACATCATCACGGTCTTTGCGCCCACTATAAAGTAAAACGGAATAATCGTACTCGCGATCAATTCCAGCTGTTGGCCAACTTGCATATCTGATTGTTTTTTTTAAGCCCTTTTTTCTCTCCTCAATCAGATCAACCGGATGTGCTCCAAAAGCTGCACGGAGATGCTTAAAATACCTGTTGTCATCTAATTTTAGCCTTACATCCTGAAAAATCGAATTATCCTTCTCAAAAGGGCTTGATTCTTCATCGATAAACATTTTGTGAAGTTGTATGATACATTCCCACACTATGTCAATCAATGATATATGCATATAAATCTGGAGTGAATATTGATGCCAGTCTAAACTGGAAATATCTGATGTTTCTAAGTGTTCTATGGCCAAATCCATCCAATCCATTGCTGAGCAAACACAATTCCAATAATTCTTATTATCCTGCTCATTAGAAAGTAATACTAAAATGTCAGCATAGTGATTTACATATTCACGAAATTGTATTGTTCCAAAAGGCCATTTTGAATAGCTCACACTCAAAAGTATCACCTCATTAATTTACTGAATAAACAAATTTATTATACCACGTGTTTTGGTTTATCTTATAACTGTGCGGCGTTTGTAAACATGCCTTCCTAAGATATAGGGATTGATTATACTTGTACTATTTTGGGTCTAACTTTTTCACTGTGATTTTCATTACACAACTCACTAAGTCACATTATTTTAAAAGCCCCTAACCCCCCCGGTCTTTGAATTAACACATGCCAATGCCACCCCATGGAATGCAGGGTGCCGTCGTTGATATAGTCTTCTGTTTGCTGCGCTGAAAGGATGGTGAACTTTTGAAACAGTTCTTCTATTAAGCCGATGTCTGCGTAAAAATGGGGGATGCCGTTTTCGGGGCCGTCTTCGATGCGGATTTTGGTGTTTTCATCCACAACCGGCCAGTTTTGGCCAAACCCCCACGCCTTTTTTGAGCCCAGCGTTAAATAGCATTCGCCTACCGGCTTTAAAATGCGCAAAATCTCCGCCGCTATTTTTTTGACCCCCTGTGTATCCGTATGGGATATTACGTCTTTGCTAAAAATGCAGTCAAAAGAGGCATCGGGATAGGGCAGGGCCAGCATATCGCCGACGGTGCCGGTGATTGCAAGGTGCTCTGCCCGCGCCCATTTTTGGGTTTGTTCAACAGCATCGCGGCTAAAGTCAAAAGCCGAGGTGCGAAACCCCTTTTTTGCAAAAAAGACGCTGTGCCGGCCAAGCCCGCAGCCAAGGTCTAAAAAGTCTTGCTTTGCCTGCTGTTGCCAGCGGCTTGCCAGATAATAGCTTTCGGTGGCCGGGGTTTTCCAGTACGGGATGTCTTTTTCACTCACTTTACCCCAATCCCACGCTTTTGACCGTACCATATGCTGCCCCCCTGTACTAACCATATGGCCCCATTATAGCACGGGGGAACACAAAAGCACTGCATGCTTAAAGAGAATTTAACGTGGAACATAAAAAAGCTGAAAACTCAGGATTCCCTGAATTTTCAGCTTTTGTTTTGGAGCAGGTGAAGGGAGTCGAACCCTCGTCCTCAGCTTGGAAGGCTGATGTACTGGCCGTTGTACGACACCTGCAAACATGCCCCCGCATCAGCGGGGACAGTTATGATTATACTGTTTTAGAGGCCTTGCTGTCAAGCGATAAACGCGCTACTGTGACTTTTTGCCCGGTCACATGCAGCGTTTCATCTTTGGCATCGATGTTGATCTCTGCCGGGGAGTTACCGCCCACGATCAGCTCGGCAATCGGGTCTTCGACCTCTTTGCGAATGACGCGGCGCAAGTCGCGCGCGCCATATTTGCCGCCGCTGGCTTTGTTGCACAGCAGGCTAAGGGCCGCCGGGGTGTAGGTAAGGTTAATGCCCTTTTCTTGCAGCGGGGCACGGTACTCTTCCAGCATCAGCGAGGCAATTTTTTGCAGGCTCTCCTCTGACAAGGGCTCAAAGCTGACGACTTCGTCCACACGGGCAATAAACTCGGGGCGCAAAAAGTCGCGCAACGCCTTCATGGATTTGTCGCGGCTCATCTGTGAGGCTGTTTTGTTAAAGCCGGTCTCCCCCACGTGGTCACTGCTGCCCGCGTTGCTGGTCATGCAGATGACGGTGTTTTCAAAATTCACGGTGCGGCCCTGCGCGTCGTTGATTTTGCCTTCATCCAAAATTTGCAGCAAAATGTTCATCACGTCCGGGTGCGCCTTTTCGATCTCGTCGAACAGCACCACGCTGTACGGGCGGCGGCGCACCTTTTCGGTCAGCTGGCCGGCCTCGTCGTAGCCCACATAGCCCGGGGGCGAGCCGATCAGCCGCGAGACGGCGAACTTTTCCATAAACTCGCTCATATCCAGCCGGATCAACGGGTCCACAGAGTCAAACAGTTCACTTGCAAGCTGCTTGACCAGCTCGGTTTTGCCCACACCGGTGGGCCCCACAAAGATAAAGCTGGCAGGGCGGTGACGGGCCGAAATGCCCGCGCGGCTGCGCTTGATGGCCTTTGCCACCAGCCCGACCGCCTTGTCCTGCCCGATGATCTTTTTCTTGAGGTTTTCTTCCAGCGAATTGATTTTAATAAAATCGCTCTGCTCAATCTTGACCGCGGGGATGCCGGTCCACAGTTCCACGACCTTGGCGACGTCCGCGGGCTCGACGGCAATTTCGTCCACCAGCTTTTTCTTTTCGTCACGCTCGGCCGTCAGGCGCAGCAGTTCACTTTTTACCGTTGCCAGCCGCTCAAAATCCGGCTGCTCGGCGTTGTTTTTCTGCTCGATCTCCTGCTGTTCGGCAGTAAGTGCTGTCACCTTTTTTTCAAGGTTGACATACTCGGTAATCTCCGGGTGGCGCAGGCTGCAGCAGGCCGCCGACTCGTCCATCAAATCGATGGCCTTATCCGGCAAAAAGCGGTCGGTAATGTACCGCTCGGCCAAATTGACCTCCATGCGCACGATCTCGGGGTTAATTTTGACATAATGGTGCTTTTCGTAGTACTGCCGGATGCCCATCAGCACCGACACGGTGTCCTCAATCGACGGCTCTTCTACCTTGACCGGCTGGAACCGGCGCTCAAGCGCCTGATCTTTTTCGATGTATTTGCGGTACTCGCTGAAGGTCGTTGCGCCGATTACCTGAATTTCGCCGCGGGAAAGCGCGGGTTTCAGGATGTTGGCGGCGTTCATGGCGCCCTCAGAGTCGCCCGCACCGGTGATGTTGTGGATTTCATCGATAAACAGGATGACGTTGCCCGCGGCTTTGACCTCACTGATGAGGCCTTTGACGCGGCTTTCAAACTGCCCGCGGAACTGTGTGCCCGCAACCAGCGCCGTCAAATCAAGCAGGTAAATTTCTTTGTCCATCAGCCTGCTGGGCACGTTGCCCTCGGCAATGCGCAGTGCAATGCCCTCGGCAATGGCCGTTTTGCCAACGCCCGCCTCACCAATGAGGCAGGGGTTGTTTTTCTGCCGGCGGCAAAGGATCTGCACCGCGCGGTAAATTTCTTTGTCACGGCCGACAATGCGGTCCAGCTTACCCTGATGCGCCTTATCGGTGAGGTTTTCGCAGTAAGTATCTAAAAATTTGCGCTTTTTGCCCCGCTCTTTGGCGCGGGGGTCTTTTTTGTCTTCTTCTCCCGGCTTTTCCACCGGGGTATACTCGGCGTCCTGTGCGTCGCTTGGGCGGCCCATCAGGTTAAACGGAAACGTTGCGCTGCCGCCGGGGGTGAAGTCGTCGTCGCCGGTTTCTTCTTCCTCGTCACTCGCCTCGTATCCTTCGATCGCATCTTCGCCTGCGCCCTGCATAAATGCGGAAAAACGATCCTCCATATTCTCAAGGTCCTGATCTGTGATGCCGAACTGTTTCATCAGATCATCAACCGGCTTAATTCCAAGCTCTTTTGCACAGGTCAGGCAATAGCCGTCGGTTTTGGCCTCTTTGCCGTCCATGCGCTGGACAAAGACCACTGCGGGCCTTTTTTTGCAGCGTACACATAACATCTGCTGTGCCATGGGTCATCAACTCCTTTGCTGCGGCGAGTGTCGCCCGCCGCCCGCGCCTTACCTTGCACGGGGGCCGCACTGCGGCACGGGGCAAATACCCCATAAGGGTACCCCTATGCTGCCACCGGGCAACTTTGCCCGGCTGCGGCTACAAAAACGGATTGTACTGGAAGAAGAACTGGTAAAACCGGCTCGCCTCCAGCGTTGTGGTATTAAAATAGGTCAGGCCGTCCCCGGTGACTACCACGATTGCCCACACCGCACACAAAAGCAGCAGCACATAGGCAACGCCAAGCACCAGCCCGGCAAGTGCGCCGAGCAGACGGTTCATACCGCCGAGTACCGGGACATCGTTCACCCGCGTCAGCGCGGAAATGACGAAGTTCAGCAGCACGCCGGTAATTGCAAAGGTGACAAAGAACACCACCACCGAAATGATGGGCAAAAACAGCGGGGCAATCACCTGCTCTACCACCTGGGACGCCACATCCGGCGCGTTGGAATCGAGCAAGCCTTGCAGCTTGTCGGTACCGCCGAGAATGCTTTGCACCAGGCTGTCAGGCAAAAAGGCCGCCAGCTTGTCAATAATCGACTGGATGGAAGTCTGCCCACCCTCGCTGATCATCTTTGCCGTCTTTTCCACAAGACCGTTTCTGAAAAAATTTTCGAACACTGCGGTTGAAAGCCGGCTCGCCGCTATCCAGGACGCGAACAAAGCGAGAGCCGTACCGCAAAGACGTACCAGGGTGGCAAGGAACCCCCGGTTCGCCGCCACGATCACCGTGACAATGACCACAGCCAGTAACGCCAGATCCAGGATCAGCGCGGATGTAATTGTCATTTGTGCAATACCTCCTGCCCAATCTGGGGCAACTATCCATGATAAATATGTATTATATCATAGATTATTTACTGTTCAAAGGTGTAAATTGTAAAATTTCTTTTGCGGTGATGGTAAAAGCTGCCTTTCCGGGCACAATTTTCATGCCTTCGGCGGGCAAAACCTGACGGTCCACCTCTTCGCCCGCCAAAGTATACCCCACAACGGCCTTTTTGCCAAGCGCATAAAAATACTCGGCACCCAGCGCGACATCCTGCACATCGACCCCCGGTGAAACTACCGCAAGCTGTTGCAGTGTTTCACCCAGCAGCACACAGCTGCTCGCCGTACTGCTACCTGCCGTGCCAAACACCAGCAGGGTGTTTTTACCGTACCCGTCTGCCGCCAGCAGCGTGCGCCCGCCATAGTCGTACCTGGCGACCTGCTGGCCGGTTTCGGCATTGTAAATGCCGGCAAACCCATCGCAGACGACCACCAGCTCACCGGTGGGCAGGTAACGCAGTTGCAACGGGGCGTTGTCGGCAATGTCCACGACGGTCTGCCCGGCTGTGGTATCACTTTTTGTCATGTCGTACAGCAAAAGGCGGGTGCCAAAACTGCCGTTTTCCACCTGCATGCAGGCAATGGCAAGGTGCTTGCCGTCTTGCGATACGGCAAGAGCCAGCGGGTAATTTTCGGCCAGATACGCATAGTAAATTTCGTCAAACGTGGGGCTGTACACCGTAATAGAGGCAAGGTAGCGCTCGGCCTTGGTAGCCACTGCCATCGTGCCGCCGGGCGACATGCCCACGGTGAGAATGGGGTAATCGTAACTTTTGGTGGCAAGCGTGCGGCTGCGAGACTCTACCCGCAGCTCTTTGCCGCCCCGGTTATAAACGCAAACCCTTGCATTGCCCGTTACCATGGCGGGCTCGGCATAGCCGTGCTGCACCGTGCGCAGCAGCTTTGCCGTGGGCGAATACAACTGCAATTCCGATTTGCCGCACAGCGCAACGCCGCCGCCCAGCGGTTTTGCATCCACCAGCCCCTCAATGTCCAGCGTGGCGGGCCAGCCATCGCCCGGCAGCAGCGTAATTTTAGCGGTGTCCAGCAGATCACCAAAAAAGTTGATTGACCCCGCAAACACGCCGCCAAGGTACAAAAAAATGCCTGTGAGCACCAGCACGGCCAGCACGGCGCGCCGCAATCGCTTTTCGCTTTTGCGGCGGCGAATCTGTTCAATGCGGGGCATATCGCTTTTGGGCTGCTTTTTTTTATCTTTTTTGACTTGCACCGCATCCGGTGCGGTGGGCATTTGCTCTGCCACGGGCACTGCCGCCGGGGCAGGGGCCTGTTTTTGCTTTTTTTTGCTTTTCGCTGCCGGTGGTGCTTGCTTTGCCGGGGCTGGCGGTGCTTCTTTGGCCGGTGCGGGTGGTGGGGCTGCCTGCGGGGCCTGCTGGGGCGGCAACAAGCCCTGCTGCGCCGCCGCGGCGCGAAACGCCTCGGTGGGCGAAAGCTTTTTTTCTTTTTTAGGCTTGCTGTCTTTCGGTTTCATTGCATGCCTCCACCGTCGGCCACAAAGCCGGGGTAATACACCCGCGCCAGCGCAAGGCCCTTTGCCGGTGCCGTGGGCCCGGCCTTCGTGCGGTCACAGGCCGCTAAGATGTCTGCCACCTGCGCGGCGGCAATGCGGCCAGCCCCCACCTCTACCAGCGTGCCAACCAAAATGCGCACCATGTGGTAAAGGTAACCGTCCGCCTCAATTTCAAAACGAATTTCATCGCCCTGCTTCTTCACATTAAACTGCCGTACCGTGCGCACCGTGCTACCACCCTCGGCCTCAATGGTGCTGCCGGCAGACATAAAGCTGGCAAAATCGTGCGTACCACTCAGCAGTGCAGCCGCCTGTTGCATGGGGCCCAGCGCAAGCTGCGGCCACACCCGCCAACACACATCATCGCTGAACGGCGACGTTACCGGCGTGTTGCGCACCCGGTAAAAGTACGCTTTGCCGGTGCAGTCGTACCGGGCGTGAAAACCCGGCTCTACCTCGCGGGCCGCCGTGACACGGATATCCGCGGGCAGGTGGCTGTTGACCGCCAGTGGCAGCTTTGCGCAGGGGATTGGGCTTTCGGTGACAAAGCTGACACAAAAGCTCAGCGCGTGCACGCCCGCATCGGTGCGCGAACAACCTTTAAACTGCTGCGGGGTACCCAGCACCGCGCACAGTGCCCGCTGCAATACCGCGGCAACGGTAACTGCGTTTTTTTGTACCTGAAAACCATGATAGGCCGTGCCCTTATAGGCAACGGTCAACAAAATATGCCGGCTCATAGCGGCAACATCCCCCAAAGGGTGCCCGAAAACCCAACGAGCACAAACACGACAATGCAAACGGCGGTCAGCACAAAGTCCAGCCCGCCCAGTTGCAGCTTGCGCAGCCTAGTGCGCCCCTCGCCACCGTGGTAGCAGCGGCATTCCATCGCCATGGCAAGCTCGTCCGCCCGGCGGAAAGCCGAAACGAACAGCGGGATCAGCACCGGGATCAGCGCTTTGACCCGCTCGCGCAGCGAGCCGGTGTCCAGCTCGGCCCCGCGGGCCTTTTGCGCGCTCATAATTTTATCAGTCTCTTCGATCAGCGTGGGGATGAACCGCAGCGCAATCGTCATCATCATCGATAATTCGTGCACCGGCACTTTCAGCTTTGCCAGCGGCGCAAGCAAACGCTCCAGTGCGTCGGTAAGCACGATGGGGCTGGTGGTATAGGTCAACAGGCTGGTGCCCGCGATCAGGCAGATAATGCGCACGGTGAGCACCATGACATTATAAAGCCCCTGCCACGTGACGGTGAATACCCACAGGGTGAATACCGCATCACCCGGCACAAAAAACAGGTTCAGCACCGCGGTAAACAGCAAAATGGGCACAATGGGCTTTAAGCTTTTGGTGATGAGCCGCAGCGGGATTTGCGCGACGGTGTAGGCCACCACCAGAAACACGGTGGACAGCGCAAGGCCCAAGGGGTTGGAGCCCACAAACAAAATGACAATATACCCAATGGTGAGCAACAGCTTTGCCCGCGGGTCCATGCGGTGCACCGGCGAATTACCGGGAAAATGCTGGCCAATCGTGATATCTCTAAGCATGCGGCCCACCCCCTTTGCGCTTGAGGGCGTCGAGCAGGATATCCCGCCCGTATTTTACCGTGTACACATCGGTGGCGATCTCAACACCCTTTGCACGCAGCTGCAAAAAGATTTTAGTGACCTCCGGCACAGAAAGGCCCAGCGCCAGCAACTCGTCTGCCCGCGCAAAAATATTGGCCGTCGTGTCCAGCATGGCAATTTCGCCACCCTGCAACACCAGCACGCGGTCGGCGTATTTTGCAATATCCTCCATCGAATGGCTGACCAGCACAATGGTCGCGCCGGTTTGCTTGTGGTATTCTTTCACCTGGCTCAAAATCATTTCGCGGCCCTCGGGGTCAAGGCCGGCGGCCGGCTCGTCCAGCACCAGCACCTCCGGGCGCATGGCCAGCACACCGGCAATGGCCGCGCGGCGCTTTTGCCCGCCGGAAAGCTCGAACGGCGAACGCTCTAGCATCTCGGCCGAAAGGCCGCAAAAACGGGCAGCCTCTTCGACCCGCTGGGTGATCTCTTCCTCCGGCAGGCCCATGTTGCGCGGGCCAAACGAAATGTCTTTGCGCACGGTCTCTTCAAACAGCTGATATTCCGGGTACTGAAACACCAGCCCCACCTTAAACCGGTAGCGGCGGATCTGCTTGGGCTTCGCCCAAATGTCCTCGCCGTCAATCAGCAGTTTGCCTTTGGTTGGGCGGTTAAGCCCGTTAAAATGGGTGATGAGGGTCGATTTGCCACAGCCGGTCGGCCCGATGACGCCAAGAAACTCGCCGCGCTCGACTTCAAAGCTGACGTCGTTGAGCGCAACGGTGGCATCGGGCATGCCCTCCCCATAAATATAGGTCAAATGCTCGACCTTAATCACTGACACTGGTTACCACCTGTTCCGGGCCGGTCCGCCGCTGTTTTGCTGGCGGCCGCCCTGTTGGTTTGATTATAATTTTATTGTTTGGGGTTGCCCCCGTGCTTGTTTTACTCAGCCCGCAGCGCCAAACAGCTTTGCCAGCGCGTCGGCGCATTCCTCTGCGGTGATGATATCGTCCGGCAGGTCAATGCCCGCTGCGCGCAGCTCGTCGCACAGCTCTTTTGCCTGCGGCACATCCAGCTTTAATTCGCGGATGCGCGCACTGTCGTGAAACACCTGTTTCGGCGTGCCCTCGAGGCAAATTTGGCCCTCGCTCATCACCAGCACACGGTCGGCCAGCACGGCCTCCTCCATATAGTGGGTGATCATGACGACAGTGATGCCAAATTTCTGGTTGAGCCGCCTGACGGTGCGCATGACCTTTTCGCGGCCAATGGGGTCCAGCATGGCGGTCGATTCGTCCAGCACCAGACAGTCGGGCCGCATGGCGATGACCCCGGCAATGGCGACGCGCTGCTTTTGCCCGCCGGACAGCTTGTGCGGTGCCTTTTCGCGGTGCTTGTAAATGTCGGCCATCTCCATGGCCTCATCCACCCGCGCGCGCATTTCCGGCTGGGGCACCCCCAAATTTTCCAGCGCAAAGGCCACGTCTTCTTCCACCACCGTCGCGACGATCTGGTTGTCGGGGTTTTGAAACACCATGCCCACCCGCTGGCGGATGTCGTAAAGGTGTGCTTCGTCTTTGGTGTTGTAGCCTTCTACAAACACCTCACCCTGTTCGGGCAATAAAATGGCATTAAAATGCTTTGCCAGTGTGGATTTGCCGCACCCGTTTGCACCGAGCACCGCGACAAATTCGCCTTTTTGAAACTCCGTCGTCACGCCTTGCAGCGCGGGCGTTGCTTCGTTGCCGTACCGAAACACGATCTGCTCGGTGCAGAGCATTGTTTTTTCATCCATACCTGTGTCCTTTCCCGCCTGGCGCTCATGGCCGGCCGCCCTTGCCGGGCGCTGCCGCAATGATGCGCCGGCGGCTTGTATTGCCTGTTGCTGTGTTAAAAAAAGCGTTCCATGCCATCCGCCAGCCAAACGCTGGTCGCGCCTGCGGGCAAGGCACCACCAGTAGAAGTGACCGGCAGGCCGATCTCATCACTGGCGGTGCTGCCCGCATATTTGGGGCAAAGCATGGTGCGCACCATATACTGCATCACGGCGGGCGAAAGGCCCGTTGTGTAGCTGTTTACCGCAAAAAACAGCGGTTTGTCGCTTAAAATGGCGGCACAGCTGGCCAGCAGTTCGTAAATGCTGTCCTCCAGCTTCCACACTTCGCCGCCCGGCCCCCGCCCATAGCTGGGCGGGTCCATAATAATAGCGTCGTAAAAGCTGCCGCGCCGCGCTTCGCGCTGCACAAACTTGCCGCAATCATCCACGATCCAGCGGATCGGCTTTACTGCAAGCCCGCTGAGGGCCGCGTTTTCACGCGCCCACGCCACCATACCTTTGGAGGCATCCACGTGGCAGACCTGTGCGCCCGCGGCCGCGCAGGCCAGCGTGGCACCGCCGGTGTAGCCAAACAGGTTGAGCACCCGGATGGGCCGCTTTGCCGCCGCGATGACACGCCGGTAAGCGTCCCAATTGACGCCCTGCTCGGGGAAAATGCCGGTGTGCTTAAAGCCGGTGGGCGACACCTTCAGCCGCAGGTCACCATAAGCGATGGTCCATTCGTCGGCAAATTTGCCGCGCTTTTCCCACTCGCCGCCGCCTGTGGGGCTGCGTTGGTAAATGGCGTTTGGCTTTTGCCAAAGCGGGCTTTTTTGCGCAAACTGCCACACAACCTGCGGGTCAGGGCGAATTAGCACGGTCTCGCCCCAGCGCTCCAGCCGGCAGCCATCGGTGGCGTCCAGCAGTTCATATTCTTTCCAGTCTTTTGCAAGGCGCATCGGCGCTCTCCTACTTTCTACTTTCGATCATCTGCACAATACGCTCGGCCGCGCGGGAGATGGCGTTGTAGTCCTTGCCCTCCACCATCACGCGGATATACGGCTCGGTGCCCGAAACACGCACCAGCACACGGCCCGCACCCATCAGCCCCTGTTGCTGGCTTTCAATAAAACCGGCAATGTACTCGTCTTCTTTATAAGTGGCCTTTTGTGCCGGGGTGGCCTCGATGTTCAGCATCACCTGCGGGTACTTGTCGTACACGCCGGCAAGCGAGCTCATTTTGCAGCCGCATTTTGCCAGAATACCCAGCAGCATCAGCGCCGTCAACTCGCCGTCGCCGGTGGTGGAATGGTCCAGCAAAATCACATGGCCGCTCTGCTCGCCGCCAATCGAATAGCCGCTTTGGCGCATCTCTTCCAGCACATAGCGGTCCCCGACGGCGGTAGTGGCAACGTTGACCCCCAGCGTGTCTTTCATGTACTGCATAAACCCCAGGTTCGACATCACGGTCACGACTGCGGTATTGCCCGCCAGCGCACCGGTATCTTTTAAATATTTCGTCAAAATGGCAATGATCTTGTCGCCGTCGATCTCCTGCCCTTTTTCGTCTACCGCAAGGCAGCGGTCGGCGTCGCCGTCAAACGCAACGCCGCAGTCAAGGCCGTTTTCCACCACATATTGGGCCAGCAGGTCAAGGTGGGTAGAACCACAGTCTTTGTTGATGTTGATGCCGTCCGGCTGGGTACCGATAAAATGGCAGTCGGCGCCGAGCTGGGTAAACAGCCGCTGGGCGGGCGCGCTGGAAGCCCCGTTGGCACAGTCGATGGCCACATGCAGCCCCGACAGATCGAACGACAGACGGCCCGTAATGTATTCGATATAGTCCTCCACCGCATGTTCGCGCCTTATCACCCGGCCCACCGCAGAACCGGTCTCCAGCGGCATTTTTTCCTTGTCCTTTACCAGCAGCTCAATTTTATCCTCTATCACGTCGGGCAGTTTATAGCCGTCGCTGTTAAAGATTTTGATGCCGTTGAACTCCATTGGGTTATGGCTGGCCGAGATGACAATGCCCGCGTCTGCGCCGTATTTGCGCACAAGGTAAGCAACCGCCGGCGTGGGCACAACCCCCAGCAGCTCAACGTCTGCACCAACGCTGCAAAGCCCGGCGCACAGCGCGGCCTCCAGCATATCACCCGAAATGCGGGTGTCTTTGCCAATCAAAATGCGTGGGCGATGGCTGGCCTGCTCGGTCAGCACCACAGCGGCACCACGGCCAATCAGCATTGCCATGCCGGGCGTCAGGTCTTTGCCCGCAACCCCGCGGACCCCATCGGTTCCAAACAATCTTGCCATAAAAACGTTCCTCCTAATATTGGGCGCGCGGGGCACACGGCACCGCGCATAGAATAACGCAGAAAGGCTATTTTTGCCCTGCTGCGGGAGATCGCAAATTTACAGGCCTTCTGGCAGAATATCCGCCAGTTGCTGCTGCACCGCATCGGTTTGCGCCGCATGGGCAGGGGGCTTTAGCCCCAGGTGGCGATAAGCCGCATCGGTGACGACGCGCCCGCGCGGGGTGCGGGCCAAAAAGCCCATCTGCATTAAGTAGGGCTCGCAGACATCCTCCAGCGTGACGGATTCTTCGCCCAGCGCCGCGGCCAGTGTTTCAAGGCCTACCGGCCCGCCGCCGTACAACTCGATAATGGCGCGCAGTAGGCTGCGGTCGAGCTCATCCAGCCCCAGCGCGTCAATATCCATGCGTTGCAACGCCAATTTAGCCGTTTGCTCGGTCACCACCCCGTCGCCCATCACCTCGGCAAAGTCGCGCACCCGTTTCAGCAGACGGTTTGCAATGCGCGGGGTACCGCGGCTACATTTTGCAAGCTCGGTAGCGCCGCCGTCATCACAGGGCACCCCCAACAGGCCGGACGAACGCCGCACAATGCGGGCAAGCTCATCGGGCGAATACAGCTCCAGCTTTAACAGCACGCCAAACCGGTCGCGCAGCGGGCTGGTCATCTGGCCCGCCCGCGTGGTGGCCCCCACCAGCGTAAAGCGCGGCAGGTTAATGCGGATAGACTGTGCCGACGGGCCTTTGCCGATCATGATGTCCAGCGCGTAATCCTCCAGCGCGGGGTACAGCACCTCTTCGACCTGGCGCGAAAGCCGGTGAATCTCGTCGATGAACAGCACATCGCCCTCCTGCAAATTGGTCAGCAGGGCGGCAAGGTCGCCGGGCTTTTCAATTGCCGGGCCGGACGTGATGCGAATTTGCACCCCCATCTCGTGCGCAACAATGCCAGCGAGGGTGGTTTTGCCAAGGCCCGGCGGGCCGTAGAGCAGCAGGTGATCCAGCGGCTCGCCCCGGCGTTTGGCAGCTTCAAGGTAAACGCGCAGGTTGCCTTTGATCTTGTCCTGCCCGATATATTCTTCCAGTGTGCGGGGGCGCAATGTAAATTCGCCCTCAAAATCCTCCGCCACGGCATCCGGCGAAATCAGCCGGTCATCTGTCACTTCCATTGGTCACCGCACCTTTCCGGCCATGGATTTCAGCGCCTGTTTGATCAGTTCTTCTACCGGCAGTGCAGCATCCAGCCTTGCAATCGCCGCCGCCGCCTCACTGGCGCCATACCCCAGTGAGCACAGGGCCGCCACCGCCTGTGCCGCAGCGCCCGCAGGGGCGGCGGCAGAACCCTGCAAATCGGCAAACGAAATTCCGTCGGCAAGGCCTTTGCCCACTTTATCTTTGAGTTCCAGCACAATGCGCTGGCCCAGCTTTGGCCCCACACCACTGGCTGCGGTAAACGCCTTTGCGTCCCCGGCCGACACGGCCAGCGCTACGCGGTCGCTGGGCAGCACCGACAAAATGGCAAGCCCCGCTTTGGGCCCCACACCGGACACGCTGGTGAGTAGCCGGAACATCTGCCGGTCTGCCAAAGTGGCAAAGCCAAACAGGGCAATATCGTTTTCACTGAGGTTTAAATGGGTGTACACCGTGGCCGTTTGCCCCTGCGGGGGCAATGCCCCGGCAGTAGAGGCCGGTATGCCTACTTCGTACCCCACGCCGCCGCAGTCTATGACCACGCGGTCGGTGGTTTTTTCTAAAATTTTGCCGGTCAGACAATAAATCATCCTGCTCCCCTACTTTTCTCTGTTCTGCGGGCAACCCCGCGATGCAAAGCGGCCGGCGGGTGCCGGGCCGGGTTTAAGGTTTTTGCGGTGCCCGGCGGGTACCGGGGCGCAAGTTGTAGCAGTTGACCGAGCCAGTGCGGCCAAATAGCTGGCTGCGGCTGGAATGCGCGTGGCAGATCGCCATGGCAAGCGCATCAGCCGTGTCGTCGGGCTTTGGCACCTTTTCCAGCTTTAAAATGGTGCGGGTCATCTCCTGCACCTGCTTTTTGACGGCTTTGCCGTACCCCGCCACCGATTGTTTTACCTGCAGCGGGGTGTATTCAAACACCGGCACCCCGGCATTGCGGGCGGCCAGCAAAATCACGCCGCGCGCTTCGGCCACATAGATGACGGTGCGCTGGTTATTTGCAAAAAACAGCGTTTCAAGCGCCATAGCCTCCGGCTTTGTGCGCTGTAACAGGGTGGTCATTTCATCGTACACGCTGACAAGGCGGTCTTCAAACAGGGTATGGGCGGGGGTGGTAATGGCCCCATATTCCACCGTGGCAAACCGCCCGGCCGTATAATCCAGCGCACCATAGCCCACAATGGCATAACCGGGGTCGATACCCAAAATACGCATTTGCCCGCCCCCCTCTCATTTTTTTGCGCTTTTACCACCCTGCCGGTGCGGGGCAACCCCACCGCCTGCAAAGCAGTTGCTAACCGATTTATTATAGCATAAACCCCAGCAGGCGGCAACTGCACGGGGCCTCTGCCGCCCCAGCGTTTGGGCCCTATGATACCTTATTATAATAAAAGGTGCGTGGGCGGGCAAAAACCACCCCCCCGCAAAGCCGCCCCCACACCACAAACTACACTTTTTTTAAAAAGGGCTTGATTTTAAACCGGATGCATTATATAATATAAAACGTCGCACAACACGGCAGTATGGACGGTTAGCTCAGCTGGTAGAGCACCTGCTTGACGTGCAGGGGGTCACAGGTTCGAGTCCTGTACCGTCCACCAACGCAAAGCCCGCAGCCTTTGGTTGCGGGCTTTTTTATTTGCCGCTACACAACGCAAAAAACAGGGGCGCCTTGCACAAAGGCAACCCCTGTTTTTTATTTTACTGTTGCATTTTGCCCATGCGGGCAGCGGAATCATAAAATCAGGCAGACTTTTTGGCGTCATCCTGTGCAGGGTCTTCAAAGCCCAGTACCCAGGTAACGGTAAACGAAACGGCACAGGCAATGATGACTGTGACAATCGCCATCCAGAAGTTCATCAGGTTGCCATCGGGCGGGATAAAGGTGGGCAGCGAAGCGAGGCCCGGTGACGCGACAGCGTACTGCTTTAAGCCCACAATGCCCGCAAACAGGCCGCCTGCGGCACCGCCTGCAACCGCGCCCCAAAACGGGCGCTTAAGGCGCAGCAAAATGCCAAAAATGGCGGGCTCGGTAATGCCCAGAACACCGGTGAGGCCGGTGGAAATGCCAGTGGCTTTTACGTCTTTGTTTTTGCTTTTCAGCCAAACAGCAAGGGCGGCGGCGCCTACTGCGGTGTTGGCAGCCAGCATGCCGGGCAGCACAAACGGGTCATACCCAAACTCGGCCACAGCGGCAAGGCACGGCGGGAACAGCGCCTGGTTGGTACCGGTCATGACAAGGAACGGGGTCAGCGCGCCGATGATGCTGACCGAGACAAACCCAAGATACTGGTTGATGAGCGACAACAAAACTGCAAGGCCATCTGCCAGCCAGGTGCCAATGGGGCCCAGCACCCACAGGGTGACGGGGGTGACGATCAGCATCAGCAACAGAGGTTTTGCAAAGTAGCGAATTTCTTTCGGGATGAAGTCGAGCAGCTTGTCGATGACCGACATGAACAGCACGCCCAAAATGATGGGGATGACCGACTGCGAGTAGGTCACCGTTGCGATGGCGATGCCAAGGAACGACAGGCCCGCGGCACCGTTGATGCTGCTGAACACCAAAATACAGCCAAGGTACGCACCAAGAAACGGGTTGATGTTCAGCTTGCGGGCAGCCGAGAAGCCCAGATACACCGGCAGGAAGTAGAAGCCTGCCTGATTGATGGCGGACAGCACGACATAAGTGCCCGACTCGGTGCTCATGCCAAAGAAGTTGGTGCCGATGGTCAGCACTGCCGACACAAGGCCTGCCGCGACCAGAATGGGTAGCATCGACATAAAGGTGCCGCTTACAAAATCGATGATGGTGCCAAAAATGCTTTTTTTGCCCTTTTCGTCAACCGCACCTTTCTTTTTAAAGTTGCCCAGTTTGACGAACTCGCCGTACATTTTGCTCACATCGGTACCGATGACCAGCTGGTACTCGGTATCGCGCTCTACGATGCCCATAACGCCGGGCACTTTTTCCATCTCTTCTTTGTTGACCTTTGCGCCGCTGTTTACTGCGATGCGCAGGCGGGTCGCGCAGTGGCTAACCCCCGCGACATTGTCGGCGCCCCCGCACCATTGCAAGATGTCTTTTGCTGATTGTTCGTAATTTGTCATTACGGCTCCTCCTTTATTTTGCTCACCATATTGCTCCGTTTGATTGGATCAAACGAGAATACCAAGAAAAAGAATCCTTTTTGATGCGCCGCAAATCGCGCGCATCGTCGTCTGTCGTGTTGATAAACACAAGGCCATAGCGCTTTGCCATGCCGTTGCCGGTGCTCAGCAGGTCGGTGAAGCTCCACGGGTTATACCCAAACACCTCGGCACCATCCTCAATGGCAAGGCCGATCTGGTAAATGTGGTCGCGCAAAAAGTCAATGCGGGCCTGGTCGTGGATCTTGCCGTCCGCCCCAAGGTCTTCGTGTGCGCCAAACCCGTTTTCGGTAATGACCATCGGCAGGTGGTAGTGGTCCCACATGTAGCGCAGCAGGTAGCGCATCGCAACCGGGTCGATCTCCCAATCCCAATCGGTCGTTTTGACATACGGGTTTGCCGCCTGCGCATACAGGCCGGGGTACTGCGGGTATACAAAGCCGCCCTTGACGCCGTCTTTATTCAGTTGCAGCTCGGTAAACGCGGTATCGGGCGGGCAATCTTTTGCGACATTGCTGCGGTAGCAGTTGATGCCGAAAAAGTCGATTTTCGCCTTTGCGATCAGCTCCATATCACCGGGGCGAATGTCCGGGTCAATGTCGTTTTCGGCCCAGTAGCGCCGCACAAAGTTGCTGTAGGTGCCAAACACATAAGTGTCGTTCCAAATCTTTTCGGTGAACTCTTCCATGTTCATCGCGGCGATTTGGTCCTGCGGGTTGCAGGTCTCCGGGTAGATGGGCACCATGCCCGGCACCGGGCCAATTTTGCCGCCCTCCACCAGCTCGTGGCAGGCAAGCACGGCTTTTGCGTGGCACAGGTTCATGATGTGGTTGATCTTCCACTTATCGCGGAACCAGTCCTCGCAGCCCTTGGAAACGCCCAGCCAGTCGCCATAGACGATCTGCATATTCTGCTCGTTGATGCTCAGCCAGTACTTTACCCGGTCGCCAAACGCCGCAAAGCAGGTGCGGCAGTAATGTTCAAAATAGCCAATCGTGTCGCGGTTTTTCCAGCCACCCAATTCGTCCACCCAAACCGGCAGGTCGTAGTGGTACAGCGTGACGATGGGGGTGATGCCGTGGGCCACCAGCTCGTCAATGAGCGCGTTGTAAAACGCAATGCCTTTTTCGTTGACCTTGCCGTCGGCAGTTGGGATGATGCGCGGCCACGCCAGCGAAAAGCGGTAGGACGTAAAGCCGCATTCGGCCATCAGGGCAACGTCCTCTTTGTAGTGGTGGTAATGGTCTGACGCGACCGAGTTGTCGGCAAACGGCTTTTTGGTCTGGCTGTTTAAGTCAATTACCGAAACCGCACGCCCGTCCTCTTTTGTTGCACCCTCTACCTGCCAGGCTGCGCTGGAAGCCCCCCACAAAAAACCTTCGGGGAATTTGGGCGGATGATTGTAATACATAAGTTTGCACCTCTTTGCTTGATTTGTGTTGCCTTTGTTTAGTCAATGGTGATGATCTCGTCCCCTGTGGCGACTTTGCCGGTGCTGCATTGCAGAGTGCCAAACTCGTCGTAATTGGTGACAACGATGGGCACCACGGTGTCGTACCCCTGTTTTTCGATTTTTTTGAGGTCGAACTTTAACAGCAGGTCCCCCTGTTTCACCCTTTGGCCTTTTTTGACCTGCGGCTTAAAGCACTTGCCGTTGAGCTGCATGGTATCGATCCCCACGTGGATCAGCAGTTCTGCGCCGTTTAAAAGCGTCAGCCCAAGGGCGTGCTTGGTGTCGGCCACCGCCGAAACCTCACAATCCGCCGGGGCATAAAGGCGCCCCTCTGTCGGCTCAATGGCGACCCCTTTACCTAACATTTCGCCCGCAAACGCGGGATCGTTCACCTGCTGTACCGGGATACAGACACCCGAAACCGGGGCTACAATACTGGTCATAGTTGTTGAGTCTCCTTTGCTGTGCGTTGCTAGTGATTTATTGTTGCTGCCCTTTGCGCATGTTGCGCAGGTGCACGGTGAGGTAAGTTAATTCCATGTTGCTCATCTTGTGCCCGTAGGTCTGTTCAATGTAGTCGCCGACCAGCTGGCTGCACTGATATTCTTTGGAGAATGATTTTTTGACCGCCTGCACGAAATCTTCCTCCATGGCATCCTCACTTTCCCACTGGCCGTCTGCCACCACGCGCCCGGCCAAAAAGCGCAGGTGGGTGACAAACCGCTGGTAGGCATGGCTGGTCGCCTTGAGCTGAATGCCGAAGTGCTGTTCCACCAAGTTGATGATTTCGGTGACAAGATGGGTGGTGTCCATCATTTCGGTCATGTCGGAGTTATAGCGCGCGCAGACGATGTGCATTGCAATGAATGCCGCCTCATTTTCACCGAGGTCCACCCCAAACTGCCGCTGCACCATTTCGGTGGCATGCAGACCTACCTGAAATTCGGCGGGGTAATAGTGCTTGATTTCATACAACATCGGGTTTGTGATCAGCAAACCTTTTTGTTGGCGCTCAACCGCAAAGCTGATATGGTCGGTCAGCGTGATATACACATTGCCATTCAGTTTTGTGTCCAGCGCCGTGGTGGCATAGTCGACAATGCTGTTGGACAGTTCAAAAAATTCGTGCGGGATGCGTTCGAGGTCCTTGACGAACGAACTGGTCGTCTCATCGCTATCCATGCGGATGATCTTTTCAATCTGTTCACTTTGCAGCTTTTGCCCGGCTTTGCCGTTAAAACCAATGCCCTTCCCCATCACAATGGCGTACCCGTCGTGGTCGCGACCATACACCACATTGTTGTTGAGAATTTTAATAATTTTCAAAAGAACCCTCCTTTCCCCCGTTGTCTGCCCTGATAAACAAAAAAACCATATTACGGGCAGCGGAAACTGCGCGTAATATGGTTTTGCCCTCATTGAAAGGTAACAAGCCATTTATCATTCACTTTGTCGCCATTATTGCAAAAAGCGGCTCATCTGTCAACCCAAAAAACCATATTTCGTTGCTTTTATACAAATTTTACCTTTCCAATTTGTTCATAATTTCAGCTTCTTTTCCCCGTGTGTTTTGCCGTAAGCACTGCCCGCCCACCCCGCATCGTCTTTATTTATTTCTTTCTACCCGCCGCTTGCCGCACCTTTGCGGGTGTGTTATGATAAGAAAGAATTAGTTGTCAGCCCGGTGCCTTTTTGCCGGGATCCATTTTAAAACTAGCTGCAAATAAAGAAGGTGCCTTATGCGCGAACTATATGTGACCTTGCCAGATGTACAACGGGTACAGAAATTTGTTTCCACACTGACAAAACTGAACGGCGATTTTGAGCTGGTCAGTGGCGGCCATGTGCTGGACGCACGCTCGCTGATGGGGATTTTTACACTGGACCTTGCCCACCCCATTCTGCTGCGTGTTTACGATGAAAGCCAGCCTAACATAAACGCCGTACGCCCCTTTTTGGCTGATGGAGAGGAAGAAACCAGATGAACAACAAATTGATTACGCTGACAATCGGCCGGCAAAAAAACATTGCGCTGATTGCCCATGACGCCAAAAAGCACGAGCTGCTGGACTGGTGCAAGACCAACCGCGAAATATTGCAACAACACTTTTTATGCGGTACCGGCACCACCGCCACCATGGTCAGCGATTACACCGGCCTGCCGGTGCGCGCGTATAACAGTGGCCCGCTGGGCGGCGACCAGCAGATCGGCGCCAAAATTGTGGAGGGCGCGATCGACTTTGTCATTTTCTTTTCCGACCCGCTGACCGCACAGCCGCACGACCCGGACGTGAAGGCGCTACTTCGCATTGCGCAAGTGTATGACATCCCCATGGCCAACAACCGGGCATCGGCTGATTTCATGATCAGCTCGAAGCTGATGAGCGAAGAATACCAGCATGAGGTCGTGAATTTTCAGCTCAGTGTGCAAGAGCGCAGCAAAATTTTGTAATTTTACCTGGATTGAATATTGTAAAAGCAGCCCCCTTGCCAGTCCATACGGCAAGGGGGTCGTTTTTTCTGTTTTAACTGATTCTTTTGTTTTATTCGCCGGCCAATGCTTTCACCGCTGCACTGCAGCCGATGCGCGCACAGCCTGCCTGCAAAAACTGCTCGATCTGCTCGCGGGTGCGAATGCCGCCGGAGGCTTTGATCTGCACGCCGGGCCCGATATGGCTGCGAAATAGCGCAATATCCTCAAGCTGTGCCCCGGCAGTGCCAAAGCCGGTGGATGTCTTGATAAAATCGGCCCCGCCCTGCGTGACACAGCCGCACAGGGCTATTTTTTCTGCCTGTGTCAGGTAGCAGGTCTCGACGATCACCTTTAAAATATGGGGCCCGGCCACTGCTTTCAGCGCGGCAATTTCGGCGGTGATACGCTCAAAAGCGCCGTCTTTCACATCCCCCAAATTCACCACAACATCCACTTCATTTGCACCGTCGGCCAGTGCCTGCCCTGCTTCGAACACCTTGGCCGCCGTTGTGGCATACCCCAAAGGAAACCCGATGACCGTGCACAGGTTGAGCGCCGGGTACGCCGCGTGGGCGCGCGCCACAAACGCCGGGGGAATACAGGCTGAAGCGGTGGCATATTGCAGTGCTTCTTCGCACAGCTGCGCAATGTCCTGCCACGTGGCGGTAGCTTTCAGCTGGGTGTGGTCCACCTTGGCCAGCATTTCGCCTTTGTTCATTAAAAAGCCCTTCTTTCTGCTGTTTGCTTTTTTGCTGTTTTACTGTCTCTATTATACACAATACCGCCCCGCACAGCCACCCCAAACCGCAGCGCGGCAGTTTGACAAACCGCATGCAGTTTGCTACAATGAAAGTACAAAAGTTTATCTTTTTGGTATACTTTATTTTAACACACGGGCAACCTGCCCGTACCTGCCCCTTTGGGGCAAAGGAGGTTTTACCTATGCAATGCGATCTAAAAAACCAGGCAGAACATGTCGCTGGTAAAGCCAAAGAGGCTGCCGGCAAACTGACCGGCAAGCAAGCGCTGGAACTGGAAGGCAAACTACAGGCCATGGGCAGCGAGGTTTCACAGCAGGGCAAACAGCTTGGCAACAAGCTTTCACAGCAGGGCAGCAAGCTTTCAAAGCAGAGCAAGCAGCTTGGCAAAGAACTGAAAGAAACCCTTGCAGAAAAAGCCAATGACCTGCTGGATGAACTGCAAGATAAAAAAGAACAACACGACAAAACGAAGGAGGACTAAGTATGCCACAGATCAGCAGTATTCTGGTTTGGATTATTTTGGGCGGGTTTTCCGGTTGGATCGCGAGCAAACTCATGAAACGGGATGCCCAGATGGGCATTGGGATGAATATCATTGTGGGTATCATTGGCGCCTTTTTGGGTGGCTGGGTATTTAGCCTGTTGGGCTGGGCCCCTGCTACCGGGCTCAACCTGTGGAGCTTTTTTGTCGCCATCGTCGGCGCAGTGCTGTTACTTGGCATCGTGGGGCTGTTCACCAAAAAGCGCTGATGCGTTTTTGCTTTATTTCTTTGCTTGTACTATGCAAACAGGGCCCTGCCAAATGGCAGGGCCCTGTTGTTTTGTTTGCTTTTGTGTGGGGTGCCCGGTCAATCTGCGCCGTTTAACTCGCGCTCGTGCCGGCGCTGCATGGGCACATACGGCACATGCGGGGCCACACTTTTATACGCCGGGCGGATAATTTTGCCCGCGGTGGCAAGCTCTTCTAACCGGTGGGCGCTCCACCCCGCAATGCGCGCAATCGCAAAAATGGGGGTGTACAGCTCCGTGGGCAGGCCCAGCATGCGGTAGACAAACCCGCTGTAAAAATCAATATTGGCCGAAACACCCTTGTACATTTTACGGCGCTGGGCAATGATCTTGGGTGCAATACGCGCCACGCGGTCGTACAGCTCGTACTCTTTTTCCGCACCCTTTTCACGAGACAGTTTTTCCACAAAGCCGCGAAATACCTCTGCGCGCGGGTCACTGATCGAATACACGGCGTGCCCTACCCCGTAAATCAGGCCCGCTTTGTCGAAGGCCTTCTTTTCCAGCAGGTCCACCAGATACTGCGAAACCGCGTCCTCGTCCTCCCAGTCGGTGAGGTGCTGTTTCATGTCGTCAAACATTTCGGCCACCTTGATGTTGGCACCGCCGTGCTTTGGCCCTTTCAGCGATGCAAGCGCCGCCGCCATGGCCGAATAGGTATCGGTGCCGGACGTGGTAACGACCCGCGCGGTAAAGGTGGAGTTGTTGCCGCCGCCATGCTCGGCATGCAGCACCAGCGCAAGGTCCAGCACGCGGGCTTCGAGCTGGGTAAACGAGCCGTCTTGGCGCAGCATTTGCAAAATGTTTTCTGCCGTGGAAAGCTGGGGCTGCGGCGGGCGGATGACCAGCGTTTTGTCGTCATGGTAATAAGTGTGTGCCTGATAGCCATACACCGCAAGCATCGGGAACAGGGCAATCAGCTCTAACGACTGGCGCAGCACATTGGGCAGCGAGGTATCCTCTGCCTTGTCATCATACGAATACAGCGTCAGCGTGCTGCGCGCAAGGCTGTTCATGATATTGGCACTGGGGGATTTTAAAATGATATCCCGCACAAAGGCCGTGGGCAGGTTGCGGTAGTCGGCCAGCAGGCGGCAAATCCACTCGTAATGTGCACTGTCCGGCAGTTCGCCAAACAGCAGCAGATAAGTAGTTTCTTCGTACCCATAGCGCCCGTCCGCCAAAAAGCCGTCGATCAGCTCGCGCACGTTGACCCCGCGGTAATACAGCTCACCCGGCGCGGGTACCAGCTCGTCGCCCTCTTTGCGGGTAGCGATCACATCCGACACATTGGTGAGCCCGGTCAACACCCCCCGGCCGTTTTCATCGCGCAGGCCGCGTTTGACCTGATATTGCGCAAATAGTTCGGGCGCAATGGTATTGTGTTGCAGCCCCATTTCGCTTAAATCGCGAATAGCGGGCGTAATATTTGAAAAGTTATAGTTTCCCATGCAGTTCCTTTCCCGGGCAGCCTCACGCAGCACCCGCTATCCTGTTTTACGTTTTGTTTTGTAATTCATTATACGTAATCTTCACCATTTTGCGCAAGCTTTATTTTGTAAACTGTTGTGAACTGTGGGGACTGTTTCTCCAAAAAACAAGTGCCAAAAACGGCGCGAACCCAAGGTTCCGCGCCGTTTTACTTGTTTAAAATTAAATGTGGGGCCGCGCCTCTTAGTTCAGGATGGCAAGCTCGGTCTCTGCATCGAACAAATGCATCTTTTTGGTCTCAAATGCAACCTTGATATGGCCGCCGTGCTTGCTGGTGGTTGTGGGGGCCACGCGGGCAGTCATCTTGGCACCGCGGCACTCGAGGTACAGGTAGACTTCGCTGCCCATCAACTCGGAAACATCCACATCGGCTTCAAAGGTTTCTTCGGGGTGGGCTGCAACAAATTCGGGGTCATCCTTGATGTCCTCGGGGCGCACACCAACTTTGATGGCCTTGCCAACATAGTTGTCCAACCCTTCGGTGGCCGCAACCTTTTCTGCCGGTATCGGCAGCTTCTGGTCGCCAAAGTCGCAGTAGAACTTGTCGCCCTCTTTGACCAGCTTCGCATCCATAAAGTTCATTTGCGGGCTGCCGATAAAGCCAGCCACAAACATATTGCAGGGGAAGTCATACAGGTTTTGCGGGGTGTTGACCTGCTGAATGACGCCGTCTTTCATCACAACGATGCGGTCGCCCATCGTCATTGCCTCGGTCTGGTCATGGGTGACGTAGACAAAGGTGGTGCCAAGGCGCTTATGCAGCTTGATGATCTCGGTGCGCATCGCGGTGCGCAGTTTGGCATCGAGGTTCGACAGGGGCTCGTCCAGCAAGAACACGGCCGGGTTGCGCACCATGGCGCGGCCCAGGGCAACACGCTGGCGCTGGCCACCGGAAAGTGCCTTCGGTTTGCGGTCCAGCAGGTGCTCAATGTCCAGCACCTTTGCAGCTTCGTGCACACGGCGCTCGATCTCTTCTTTCGGGGTCTTGCGCAGTTCCAGGCCAAACGCCATGTTTTTGTACACTGTCATGTGCGGGTACAGTGCGTAGTTCTGGAACACCATTGCAATGTCGCGGTCCTTAGGGGGCACATCGTTGACCATCTTGTCGCCGATGTAAAGCTCGCCCTTTGAAATCTCTTCGAGACCCGCGATCATGCGCAGCGTAGTGGACTTGCCGCAGCCGGACGGCCCGACCAGAATGATAAACTCTTTGTCCTCAATTTCAAGGTTAAAATCTTGGACCGCGGTGACATCACCGGGGTAGACTTTGAAAATGTTTTTCAGGCTAATGCTTGCCATAACAAGACCTCCGTGTTGTTTTATTGCAGAAAGTTGACCTTTCGTGCGTTATCTATTACAATAATAACACCGATTTACCCATTTAAAATAGCAAAATATTGATGTGTGGTGTCAAATATGATTTTTGATCCTGCCGCGCTTTGCGGCGCGGGCGAACTGTTGCATGCCACCGGCACGCAGCCGGTGCCATTGCAACTGGGGCTGTGGCTGGTTGCCACCACTGCGGGGCGCTGCGCGTGCGCTGGCCCGCGGGGCGACCCCTTTTTATTAGAGCAAGGCCAGCTTTTACTTGCCGCCGGCCCTTTGACCCTTTACCCCACCATGCCCTGCACGTTTGACGGCGTGCGCTTTGCGGGCAGCCTTGCGCAGGCTATTTTAGCGGCGCTGGCAGCGCCCGTGGCCGAAGATGATGCCCGCTGCCCCGGCGTGGCGCAGACGTTGCAGCGGCTGGCAAACAAAGAACTGCCCCCCACCCCCACACTGCTGTTTGACCTTTTGTGCCTTGTGTCGCGGCTGGATGAAGCACCGGCACCGGCGGGCCGGCTGGTGGCGCAGGCCATTGCCGCCATGCGGCACAACTACGCTAACCTGTATGGTGTGCAGGAGCTTAGTGACGCGCTGGGGGTGAGCAAAAGCCACCTTGTACGCGCTTTTCGCGATGCGACCGGCACCACGCCGGGGCGCTATTTGACCACCGTGCGCATTGAAGCCGCAAAGCAGCTGTTGCGCAGCACCGATGCCCCGCTGGAACTGGTGGCCAGCCTTGCAGGGTTTTCAAGCGCCAATTACCTGTGCCGCGTGTTCCACGCCGAGACCGGCAGCACCCCCGCGGCGTTTCGCGCAGCGGCCGACCACGGTCCAGACACCCTGAGAATGGATGAAATCTATGTGTAACTTATACAAACCTGCCGTGTTTTACAATTTCTTTGCCCTGATTGTTTGACACTGCCGAAACCCCGGTGTAAAATGGTAGAGTGTATGCGACCGCGCTGCCCCGCCCCCCACACAGGCTGGCCCTTTTCTCCCCTTTGCGGCGGCGCAATTTGTAAAAGATTAGGCGGTAATCAAATGGCTTTTCTCGAAAAGATTTTCGGCAACTTTTCCGGCAAGGAGCTCAAAAAAATCCGGCCCATCGCCACTGCGGTGCTGGAGTTGGAAGACAAGTACAAAGCTTACTCCGACGCTGAGTTGCAGGCGGTCACCCCCGCCCTCAAACAACAGCTTGCAGACGGCAAGACACTGGATGATATTCTGCCCGATGCTTTCGCGGTCTGCCGCGAAGCATCCAGCCGTGTGCTGGGCATGCGGCATTTCCCGGTACAGGTCGTCGGCGGCATTGTATTGCACCGCGGCGAAATTGCCGAAATGAAGACCGGTGAAGGTAAGACTCTTGTGGCGACCCTGCCGGTCTACCTGAATGCACTGTCCGGTGAGGGCGTTCACGTCGTCACCGTCAACGATTACCTTGCCAAGCGTGACTCGGAGTGGATGGGCAAGGTTTACCGTTTTCTAGGCCTTTCGGTTGGCCTTGTCGTACATGACATGCCCGGCACGGACCGCAAAAAGGCGTATAACTGTGACGTCACCTACGGCACCAACAACGAACTGGGGTTCGATTACCTGCGTGACAACATGGTTACCTATAAAGAGCAGATGGTACAGCGCGGCCACCCGTTTGCCATCGTCGATGAGGTTGACTCCATCTTAATTGACGAGGCGCGTACCCCGCTGATCATCAGCGGCGAGGGCGATAAATCTACCGAGATGTACCGCACGGCCGACGAATTTGTCAAACGCCTGAAGGCAAAGGTATTTGCCGATGTGGATGACAAAGAAGAGCACGACGACGAAGTGGGCGAGGACATCGACTACATCGTGGTCGAAAAGCAAAAAACCGTCACGCTGACCCAGCGCGGCATCAAAAAGACCGAAGATTATTTCCACATCGACAACCTTGCCGACGCGGACAACATGACACTGGCCCACCACATCAACCAGGCCATTCGCGCCCACGGCATCATGAAACTGGATGTCGACTACGTGGTAAAAGACGGCGAAGTCATCATTGTGGATGAGTTCACCGGCCGTTTGATGCTGGGCCGCCGCTTCAACGAGGGCCTGCATCAGGCCATTGAGGCCAAAGAGGGTGTCAGTGTACAAAAGGAATCCAAAACGCTGGCGACCATCACGTTCCAAAACTATTTCCGCATGTACAAAAAGCTGTCCGGCATGACCGGTACCGCCAAGACCGAGGCCGACGAGTTTAACGAGATCTATGGGCTGAGCGTCGTGGAGGTCCCCACCAACCAACCGGTCATCCGCGATGACATGGGCGATGTGGTGTACAAGACCGAAAAGGCCAAGTTCAACGCGGTCATCGACCAGATTGCAGAGTCGCACGAAAAAGGGCAGCCGGTGCTGGTGGGTACCATCAGCATTGAAAAGAGTGAACTTTTGTCCACGCTGCTTAAACGCCGCGGCATCCGCCACGAGGTGTTGAACGCCAAATACCACGAAAAAGAGGCCGAGATCGTTGCACAGGCCGGTAAGTTTGGTGCAGTGACCATCGCAACCAACATGGCCGGCCGTGGTACCGATATCATGCTGGGCGGCAACGCCGAGTATATGGCAAAGGCCGACCTGCGCAAGCAGGGTTTTGAGGATGAACTGATTGCCGAGGCCGACGGCCATGCCGAGACCGAGAACGAAGATGTTTTAAAAGTACGCGCCGCCTTTACCGAGGCACTGGCGAAATATAAGCCAATCGTTGCCGCCGAAGCAGAAAAGGTGCGCAACGCGGGCGGCCTGTTCATCATTGGCACCGAGCGGCACGAATCCCGCCGCATCGACAACCAGTTGCGCGGGCGTTCCGGCCGTCAGGGCGACCCCGGCGCAAGCCGGTTCTTCCTGAGCCTGGAAGATGATTTGATGCGTCTGTTTGGCGGCGACCGTGTGCAAAGCCTGATGGACACGCTGGGTGTGGACGAAGATACCCCCATCGAAAACCGCATGATCACGAACACCATTGAAAGTGCACAGAAGAAGATTGAGGGCCAGAACTTCAGCATTCGTAAAAACGTGTTGTCGTTTGACGATGTCATGAACAGCCAGCGCGAGACCATTTATGGCCAGCGCAACCAGGTGCTGCAGGGCGATGATGTTTCGGCCAGCGTGCGCGCGATGATGGAAGAATCCATCACCGAGACGATTGCCATGTACACCTCCGGCGAAACGACCGCAGAGTGGGATCTCTCCGGCCTGCGCGACCATTACCGCGGCTGGCTGTGCCACGACGGCGATTTTGCCTACAGCGACGAAGAGCTTGCAAAGCTGACCCGTGAAGAGCTGAACAAATTGCTGATTGACCGTGCAACTAAAATTTGCACCGATAAAGAGGCCCGTTACGGCAGCCAGATGATGCGCGAACTGGAGCGTGTGGTCCTGCTGAAAACCGTTGACATGAAGTGGATGGAGCACATCGACAACATGGATGAGCTGCGCAAGGGCATTTACCTGCGCAGTTATGGCCAGCGCAACCCGGTGGTTGAGTACCGTATTGAGGGCTTTGACATGTTTGATGACATGATCGCTTCGATTCGTGAGGATACCACTCGCCTGCTGCTGACGGTGGAAATTCGCACCAAAGAAGAGCCCAAGCGCGAGCAGGTAGCCGTGCCGATGGGCGAAGGCGTTGGCGGCACCAAAACCAACACCAAAACCCCCGCTAAGGTAATTAAAATTGGCCGCAACGACCCGTGCCCCTGTGGCAGCGGGCTGAAGTGGAAAAAGTGTACCTGCAAAGAGTATCACCCCGACCTGTAATTTTAAAAAAAGCCGCTGCTGTTGCAGCGGTTTTTTTATTGCCTACGATCCCTTTTATCCCCCCCTCTTTCATTAAAGTAACACACGGTTTCTTTTGACAGTGCGCCCTGATTTGTTTACAATAAAAGAAAACCTAATTCAACAAAGGAGCAACCTTTATGGCGCATGATAACTTGCCCAAAATTGACCTGCACCTGCATCTGGACGGCTCTATGCTGCCCGAAACCGCGTGGGACCTTGCAAAACAACGGGGCATCAAACTGCCCGCCGACGACCTTGCGAGCTTCCGGCAGTTCATCGTAGTCACTGCCGACTGCCGCAGTGTCAATGAGTACCTGAAACGCTTTGAGATGCCGCTGCAACTGTTGCAGGATAAAGACGCCCTGTGCCGTGTAACGCGGGAACTGATTGGCCTTTTGGCCTCTCAAGGGCTGGTTTACGCCGAAATTCGCTTTGCACCGCAGCTGCACCTGCGCGAGGGGCTGATCCAGCGCGACGCCATTGAGGCGGTGCTGCGCGGCCGGGCCGAGGGGCTTGCCGCAAACCCCGGCATTGGCATTGGCATTTTGCTGTGCGCCATGTCGGTAGGGCCCGAGACCGTGAATATGCAGCAAAACCTTGAGACCGTCACCCTGGCACCCGATTACCTTGGCAAGGGAGTCGTTGGGGTAGACCTTGCCGGGGCCGAGGGCATTGTGCCGCTGCGAAATTTTGCCCCGGTGTTTGCACTTGCCACAACACTGGGCCTGCCATTCACCTGCCACGCCGGCGACAGCCAAGGCCCTGACACCGTGCGCGATGCCATGGATTTTGGTGCAAAACGCATTGGCCACGGCCACCATATTGCCGACGACGAGGCCCTGTGCCGCCGTGCGGTGCGTGAGGGCGTGACCCTTGAAATTTGCCCCACCAGCAACATTCAGTGCCAAAGCCAGCCCAGCTATGCCGCCCACCCCGCAAAGCGCCTGTTGGATGCGGGGCTGCGGGTGACGATCAACACCGACAACATGATCTTGTCCGGCATTGACCTTGACACCGAATACGACCATTGCCTCAATGAAATGGGCTTTACCCGCAGCGACCTGTTGACGATGCTGCATTATTCTGCCGATGCCGCTTTTGTCAGCGAAACAGAGCGTCGGGCACTGCACGCAAAAATAGATGCCGCACAGTAACGGGTGTGTTTTTGCCCCGCAGCACACTTGCCAAATGTGCTTTCTTTCACTTTTTCGAGATTTCGCGAGATTGAGAGAGCTTGAGCGCGATTTTGAAAGATTCGAAGTTTTCTTTACAGCCCTGATGCCCCCGCTGCCCGGGGGACACTCTGTGGGGCGCGGGGGCAGATTGCAAAAGAACCGCTTGTATGGTTTAATTAATACAAGCGGTAAGGAACAGCAATTGCGAGCACTATCCGGTTAACCAAAACGACAAACCGCACGGCAGGGCCCCTGCTGGTGCGGCGCAGCGTTACCGCAAATCGTATCAACTGTTTTAGATAAAGATCATATTTTAAAGGAGGTCTCTTGTGGGAAGATCAGGTGGAGGCGGAGGTTTCTCCGGCGGCGGTGGCTTTGGCGGAGGCGGCTTCGGCGGCGGTTTCTCCAGTGGCGGCGGCTTTGGCGGCGGCTTTTCTGGGGGTGGGCGCAGCGGAGGCGGCGGACGCAGTGGCGGTGGCAGCTTTGGCGGCGGCAACAACGGGTTTGGTGGTCGCCCGTTCTTTGGCGGCCTTTGGGGCCCTGTCATTATCAGCAATACCACGCGCAATTACGGGGGTGGCTCCGGCCCGTCCAACAATAATGGAGGGGGCGGCAATGGCAATAACGGCAGTAACCGCGGCTGCGGCACCGTACTGGCCATCTTCATCGTCGTCATGGTGTTTTTTGTTATCGTTGCCCCATTGCTTTCAAGCGGTTCTGCTGAGGGTGGCATCTCTAAATCGACCGTGGCACGCGAAGCCCTGCCCGCAAGTGCTGTGGTCGAAACCGATTATTACACCGATGAGCCGGGCTGGATCACCAACAAAAGCACCCTGCTGAGCGGCTTAAAAGAGTTTTACGAAAAAACCGGCGTACAGCCCTACCTTTATATTGCAAGCTCTGTGGACGACACCACGACTCCTTCTACCAGCCAGCTGTCGGCCTATGCAAAACAGCTTTACAGCGAAAAGTTTACCGACCAAGGCCACTTTTTACTGGTCTTCTGTGATGACGGTAAAGGCTCTTACAACGTCGGCTACTGGATGGGTGACCAGGCGCGCACGGTGCTGGACGATGAAGCCCTTGACATTTTTGCCGGGTATATGAACCAATATTATTCCAGCGATATGGAGGATGACGAGTTCTTCTCTACCACCTACGCAAAGACCGCCGAGCGCATTATGACGGTCACTAAATCTGAATGGCCGGTCGCGACCGCTGTGATTGCCGTGGTCATCGCCGTGGTAGTTATCGTTTCGCTACTATACACCTGGTGGAAAAAGTCCAAGGAACAAAAGAACATGGAGGCCAAGCGGACGGCAGATATTTTAAACACCCCGCTTGAAAAGTTTGGGGACAGCGAAGTAGAGGACCTTGCCAAAAAGTACGAAAATAAAACTGCCGACGGCAAGGACCTGGACCCATGGGACCCCAAATTCGGTAAAAAGTAAGGATATTGCCCCTGCACGGCAACGCGCTGTGCTTTCATACGAACATTCACCTATTTAAAATTAACAGGAGGCATTTCTAATGGGTATTCTTTCAAGATTTAACGACATCATTCAAGCCAACATCAACGCTGCACTGGACAAACTGGAAGACCCGTCCAAAATGATCGACCAGTATCTGATCGATATGACCGAAAGCCTTGCCGAAGTGAAAAAAGAGGCTGCCAGCGTGTTGGCAGAGGAAGCCCGCACCAAACGTTTGATAGAGGAAAATAAGACCGACGTTGAAAAGTATGCGGCTCTCGCCAAAAAGGCCCTGCAATCCAGCAACGAGGGCGATGCCAAGGTCTTTATCTCTAAAAAGCAGGAAATGGAAAACGCCGGGGCCGGCCTTGCGGCCGCCTATGCCACCGCACATGAAAATGCGCAGAAAATGCGGCAGATGCACGACAAACTGGTCAGCGACATTCAAACGCTGAACAACCGCCGTGAAATGGTAAAAGCCAAGGTGGCAGTCGCCCGCACGCAGGAGAAGGTCAACGAGTTCACCTCTGCGTCCGACAAAGCTGCCGGTGCCGCCAGTGCGTTTGACCGCATGGAGGACAAGGCGGACCGTATGCTGGACGAAGCTACCGCTATGGCCGACCTGAACTCGCAGCCGGTCGATGAAGCACAAAAGCTGGAAGAAAAATATGCAAACGCCAGTACCGATGCTTCGGTGGACGAAGAGCTGCAAAAAATGAAAAAGGACCTTGGCCTGTAACTACAGTACTATTTAAGGGCCTTACCGCTAAATAAAAGCGGCACGCCCTGATAAACCGCCACGGCCACAGCAGGCAACGCCCTGTTGCGGCGGGCAGGTAGAACACAGGCAAAGCACCCCACTTCGGGTTAACCCGAAGTGGGGTGCTCTTTTTATTGACCGTTCAGCTAAAACGCATTCAGCGCACCTTGGCGATTAGCTGAATCATGTTAAAGTACTTTCCGCCCTCTGCCTGCATCATTTTAATATCATGTGCCACTACCGGGTGGTCCGCGGTCAACCATTCTTGCCAGGCCTGTGCGCAACAGGCCATCTCGCGGCAATCGACTAACTCGACACTGCTCTCCTTGCTCCACAGCTCTTTCCACCAATTAAGGGAGTGCATCGTTCGTTCTACTTCACTGTTCCAAAACGGGCGCATTTTTGCGGGCACATTTTTGCCAAACTCCTGCTGCAAACCGGGGATTGCCGCCGCGATGATGCCACCTTTTTTTACAAAGGCAGCCAAAGCAGGCAGCGCCTGCGGGGTGTCCCCAAAATAATGATAAGCATCCACACAAATAAGGCAGCCAACTGCTGCCCTGATTGCTTTTTAACGCCTTACAGAATGACCGACATCAACACACATCCTTTTCTATTGCATAATCATAGCACAAGCACGGCGCATATGGCAACGCCCGTTGTGGCCGTTTGGGCTATGTACCGGCGATTTACCGCTGTTCTTTTTGCAACCTTGAGGCCCCGCCCGCTGTGGCAGGCCCTGCTTGCAAAAAGAGGCCCCGCCAACTGGCGGGGCCTCTTTTACTGCTATCTCCATCCCTTTGGGGCACTGGGGGTCAATACCCCATTTCACCACTCAGGCTTTCATCCTGTGCGACCCACTCACTCTCCACATCCACCGTGCGGTAATGGTCGTCATCCACCCGCACAATCACCTTGGAAATACCCGCGTTGATGACCATGCGCTTGCACATGCTGCAACACATGGCGTTTTCAACATATTCACCGGTACGCGCATTGCGGCCCGAAAGGTACAGCGTCGCACCAATCATAGAGCTGCGCCCGGCGCTGATGATGGCATTGGCCTCGGCGTGCACACTGCGGCACAGCTCGTACCGCTCGCCGCGGGGTACCTGCATTTTCTCACGAATGCATACTCCAAGGTCACTGCAATTTTTGCGCCCGCGCGGGGCACCTACATACCCGGTGGAAATAATTTCGTCGTTTTTCACGATGATTGCCCCGTAGTTGCGGCGCAGGCAGGTGCCGCGCAGCGAAACCGTGTCTGCGATATCCAGATAATAATTGATCTTGTCTCTGCGTGCCATGAAAACACCTCTGCTTCCTTGCCCGGCAGGCACGCGGCCCGCTGTGGCTTCTTTTTTTATCATACCGGATTTTTGCCGCCCGTGCAATAAAAAAAATAGATTTTACTTTTGTATTTCACCCGCAGAGGCATTTTTTTGCCTATGCTGCACGGCAGGGCACAATGTGGTATACTAGATACTACCAAAAGTCACATTGCCGGGGCGTGCCCCCGCCGCAAAAAGGAGCGTTTTCATGCCCAACCTCACCGACCCCAAAGTTATCCGCGCGCTGTGTGAGCGCCACGGGTTTACCCTTTCCAAGGGCTTTGGGCAAAACTTTATCGTCAACCCCGGCATTTGCCCCAAAATGATCGAGGCAGCCGGCATTGACCAGAGCACTGGCGTGCTGGAGATTGGCCCTGGCATCGGGGTACTGACCAAAGAGGCCGCCCTGCGGGCCGCCAAGGTGGCCGCCATTGAGGTGGACAGCCGCCTGTACCCGGTGCTGGACGAAACACTGGCGGAGTTTGGCAACGTGCAGATTATCCCCGGTGATGTGTTAAAGCTGGACCTTGCCGAGCTGATTCGCCAGCAGTTTGACGGGCTAAAGGTTGCCGTGGTGGCAAACCTGCCCTACTACATCACCAGCCCTATTTTGATGAAGTTATTAGAAGATGAACTGCCGATTGAAAGCATTACCGCCATGGTGCAAAAAGAGGCCGCCGACCGCATTTGCGCAAGGCCCGGCAGCCGCGAAACCGGCGCCATCAGCCTTGCCGTGCGCTACTGGGCCGAGCCCAAAATTTTGTTTACCGTTTCCCCCGGCAGCTTTACCCCGCCGCCGAAGGTCACCAGCGCGGTCATACAGCTAACGGTGCGCAAAACACCGCCGGTCACCCCCAAAAGCCCCGCGCGCATGTTCGGGGTGATCAAGGCGGCATTTGGGCAGCGGCGCAAAACGGCGGTCAACGCCATTTCGTCGGGCCTTTCGCTGCCAAAGGCCAGTGTGGAGCAGGCGGTCGCCACGTTGCAAAAGGGCCCTTTGGTGCGCCCGGAACAACTGATACTGGAAGATTTTGCGCAGCTGAGTGACCTGCTGTAATCTCCGGTTTTGTATTTTTATCAATTTTAATACTTTTAGTATTTCTTTTTACAATAAAAACAATCCTTGTACCACTGAAAACCGGCAAAAAAGCGACGACCCCAAAAGGGCCGCCGTTTTTTTATGTTTCCTGTTGCACCGGCAGCGCCGGGTGAAAATAAATATAAATGTCACAATAGATATCACCCGGTAGCCGAAACCCGCCGGGGACAGTGCCCACCTGAACAAAACCCAGCTTTTTGTACAACTTGATTGCCACCGCATTGGTGGCAACGACGGCATTGAACTGCAAGCCTGTAAACCCATACCCCGCAAGCTGGCTGAGGCAATGGCGCACCAACCCTTCACCGATGTGCTGCCCGCGCACCGCACTGTCCACCGCATAGCTGGCGTTTGCAATGTGCGCGGCACGGCCAATGTTGTTGGGGTGCAAGATATACAACCCCACGACCCTGCCGTCCAGCACCGCGAGTGTGGTACAGGTTTGCGCCGCGAAGTAGCTGCGGCACTCTTGCAAGCTAAGCGGCTGTTCACCGGGGAATGCGTCCCCGGCACAGACCACTTCGTTCCAGATGCGTTGCATCGCCACAAGGTCACTGTCGCTGTATTTTCTAAATTCAAGTGCCATGCCGCCTGTACCCCCCTTTTGCCGCCTGCCTGCGGTGGGTTTTTCTTCAATCAGTGTCCTTTGTCCCCAGCAGGTCACGGTAGGCTTTACCGGTCATTGGGCTGGCAAAGTAATAGCCCTGCACCGCAGAAACCGGCAGCGAACTAATGATTTCAAACTGTTTTTCACTTTCGAGCCCTTCTAAAATCACCTTGCGCCCCATCTCGTGAAAGGTGCGCACCAGCGAGCCCAAAAGCAGCGCCGCTTGCGGGTCGGTTTCAATGTCTTGCAGCAGGCTTTTGTCTATTTTAATTGCTTCAAACGGCAACCGCAACACCGTTGCAAGGTTGGAATACCCGGTACCAAAATCATCAAGATATAGCCCCACCCCACCGGCACAAAGGTCGGTAAGTACTTTTTGAATGCGCGGCAGGTCTTGATACAATACCCGCTCGGTAAGTTCGATTTTGATCTTCTCCACAGGGATGTGGTGGCGGCGCAGTGTTTCAAACACACGGCTCGCTGCGTCGGGCATTTCCAGCTCCTGCGCTGAAAAATTGACCGAAATGGAACGGATCGGCAGCGCCTTATTTTCTTCTAAAAAGCTGCACACCATGTCGAGCACCATCCAGTCGATCTCGACGATTTGCCCATATTCTTCTGCAAGGGGGATGAAATCATCCGGGCGCACCGGGCGGCCCTCCCTGTCAACCAGCCGCAACAGTGCCTCCGCACTGCAAAGCACTTTTTCGTCACAGTCGTAAATTGGCTGAAACGCCACTTTAAAGGCACGCCGCTCCAGCGCCCATTCAATCAACTCTTTCAGCTCGCTTTGGCGCTGTAGTAAAATATGCCGCCTGCTGTCAAACTCCAACACATTAGTACCGCGCAAACGCTTTAATTCACGCATACTGTATTCTAAATGCGCGGCCAGTATATCAATATTTTCACCGTGCTCCGGGCAACGGATGCCAACGAGACCCGCCTCCATCATGAAACTGCCCTGTGGGATGTTCCACGGCAGGCCAAACCGACGGCGCGCCTGCTCTAAAATCTGGCTGCCCTTTTCTTTGTTGACCTGCGGCAACAATAATACAAACTCTACCCCGCTAATACGGCAGGCGCTTCCCTGGGTGCTGATATCATCCAGATATTCAGCAACGCGCCGCAAAAGCTGGTCGGCCCCAAGCGGGCCCAGCTTTTTGTTGACATCCCCAAAATGGTGCAACACGACACCAATACAATAAAAGGGTTCCCCCCTTTTAAACAGCACATCGGCAGATTCAAAAAAGCCCTCTCTGCCACACAGGCCTGTCAGCGAATCGGTGCGGATACCCCGGCTTTGAAACCGAAAGAATAGTACGAGCAACACCATCGCCACCGTAAGGCCGCTCATCAAAAGATCAGGGAACCAATACTGTACCGCCCCCATGGCCAGTGCCATGACCGGTAAAAAAAGCAAAACCCCCCGCATATTGCGTTGCACCACATGTCGCCTGGTGAAATAACACAGCACAATAATCAGCGCATACAACGCCAAAATCAAATAATTGATACAATTTGCGGGGCCGCGCAAAAAAGTGCCATCCTCTAAAATGGTAAACAGCACCCCTGTGTGTTGGTTTGTGGCCGCAATGACCATTACAACAAGTACTACCACAGACGAAATTGTAGAAACAAGAACAAAGGTGTGGCGCTTTACCTGCATCAGGTACAATAGATAAATCAGCAGTGCTGTTTGCAGGAGACACAACAGCACATAATACAGCACACTGGTAAGGTACATCGCCCAATACAAAGACTTTACGGGGCTTTCGAGCAGTTTGACCGAGGCGATATTTAACATAATAGAAAACAACGCAAAATACAGACTGCTGCGATAAATGCGCGTCTGTATCGTACGTGCTAAAAGTCTCTCGCGGGAAAAATACAAAATCAACCCGATAATCATGCACGCGATCACTTCTGCTTCAATGATCCAATGGTTCATAGGTCTCTCCTGTAAAATTGCTTAAAATAAAATTTCGGGTGCTTTCTCTTTTTCTTGAAACCTATCAAATTTGCTTTTACTAAAACAATTTTATCATACACTCTTCGCCACAAAAAATCCAGTTCTTTTACATCTGCGCTTTTAAAAGAAGTCAAATTGATCCATTTTTCGTGTTTTCAAGCTCATTTTTTACCGTTTTTTATGAATTTTCACCTGCTGCAATCGTATCATCTCTATTTTGTTCCATTCGATTATAATTATCGTCCTTTTTATGACAAAAATTACTTATTTTTGTCATAAAGTAAAATTTTAATTTCTTTTTATCTTTTATAATGAGATTTTTAATCGTTTCTGCTTTTGGGCGTTTCGTGCAGTTTTCTGTTGTTTCGTTGGCAAAAGTATAAAATTTGCAAATTTGTCATATATTTTATAAATCTTTATTTTTATTATTTTTTGTTACTCAATTTTAATGTCACATTAGGGTTGTTTTTATCATGAACCAAATTTTATTCACCTGAATAATAGTAAAAAAAACATCGTTTTACTTAATGCTAATCTTTTCTTTACAATAGGCGTAGGCCTTATTTGCCCAATCTTAGTAAATGGTTCAAAAGTATCCGTGATTTTGATTTGCTGAAAAATCAAAATGTGATTGCTGCACGCTTTTTTATAAAAATTTGTGTGATATCTTTCGGTATTCTGTCTAATAATTTTAAAATTAAATCTGTATTTCTGACAAAAACAGCATTTCCCTCTTGACTTTGGTTCAAAAAGCTTCTATCTTGTTCACATAGCGAACAACTGATTAAGTGATTAATTAATAACAGTCAGGAGATTGAAAGATGAAAATTACTAAAGTTGAAGTTTTTCGCCTGCCCACCTCTAACAGTAAGATGAATAGCCCGATTGGTTGCCGTATTCACACCGATGCCGGGATTTGTGGAGATGGCGAGGCGGGCATGGCCTATGGTGTGGGCGGCTCTGCGGCTTTTGGCATGGTTTGCGATTTGGCCGAGCTTGTAATTGGCATGGACCCCCTGCAAACCGAGCTGATTTGGGAGACGATGTACAAGAAAACCTTCTGGGGCCAGAATGGCGGCCCTGTCGTATTTTCTGGCATTGCGGCCATTGATGTGGCCTTGTGGGATATCAAAGGCAAACATTTTGGTGTCCCTGTTTACCAGCTGCTCGGTGGCAAAGTTAGAGACAAGCTGCGCACCTATGCCAGCCAGCTGCAATTTGGCTGGGGGCAGGTGGGTGTCAGCGAGCATTTGTGGGCCGTAAAGCCGGAGGACTATGCGCACAATGTCAAGCTGGCCATGGACGAGGGCTTTGACGCGGTAAAAATTGATTTCTTTGACCGGGACGAATTGGGCAAGCCGCTGAACTTTTTAGATACCACCGGTTTTCTGACACCAGCCCAGCTTAAAATGGTGGAAGCGCGGATGAAGGCTGCCCGCGAAGCTGCCGGCGACGGGGTGGACATTATTATGGAAAACCACTCGTACCCCGATGCACTCGGCGCGGTACAGCTGGCAAAGTTAGCTGAAAAATATGGCATTTTGGCGTTTGAGGAGCCCAACACCCCGACGACCCAGACCGTGGAGTACATTGCCAAATACACCAGTGTGCCCATTGCAAATGGCGAGCGGCTGTTCTCCCGCTGGCAATATGCTGACTACTTTAAGCGCAACCTGCTACAGCTTGCCCAGCCCGACATCGGCAACTGCGGCGGCATCAGTGAAGTAAAGAAAATCTGTGATATGGCACACACCTTTGATGCGGGGATTCAGGTTCATGTGGCGGGCAGCCCCCTGGCTACCAACGCCGCTTTACACCTAGAGTGCACCATCCCCAATTTTGTGATTCATGAACACCATACCTGTAACCGGATGAGTACCTGTCTCGGCCTCACAAAATACAACTTGCAACCGGAGAACGGTTATTTCACCGTCCCCGACCTGCCTGGCATCGGCAATGAGTTCTTACAGGAGGCCATCGACAAAGCACTTCTTTACAAGGTAATAGAATAACCTTTTAAACCAGCCACTATATGAAAGAAAAGGGGGGAAGGCAAACATCACTATCCGCCAATAAAAAACCGCATCCCGGCTATGGGCCTATGGCAATCTTCCTTTTGCAAAGATTTCGACCACGCGTGCAAGATTCAACAAACGTAGATAGAAACGAGGAGGTTTTCGCAATGGCAATTAAAGTGATCAAAGAACCTGCACCAAAGCCTGGAACCCTTGGAAAAACTGAACTCTATGCGCTGGCAATTGGGCAGGTCATCGGTGCCGGGGTCATTACCCTGATTGTCCCTGCAATTAAAATGACTGGCTACTCTGCCTGGCTTGCCTACTTTGTGGCAATCATCATGGGCTTTGTCATGATTTTACCCTTTGTCTTTGTATCCTCAGCACTTCGCCTTGGGGGCGGCAACTATTCGATGCTGTGCGAACTGGCAGGCCCCACTTCATCCGGTATTTTTGCCTTCGCCTATTTGACACAGTGTCTGTCGTTGTCGCTGTTCGGTGCCGCCGCCTCTGCGTACCTCGGCGATGTCATCCCCGCATTAGGCGGCCCGCTGCCCCGTGTTATTGTGGGTATTTCTCTGTTGACTGTGTTTTTTGTTGTCAACCTTTTGGGCGTAGATGTGATGGCCAAAGCCCAAAAACTGATGACCTGGCTGCTGATTGCCGCCCTGATACTTTTTGCCATTGTGGGCATTTTCAAAATGAAATTGCCAATTTTCAATTTCACCGACCCCAATTTTTTGATCAACGGCTGGGGCATTACCTTTACAAAGGGCCAGATTTCCGGCGGGTTTACCGGGGCGGTTTTGCTGTTTGTCTACTCCTGCCAGGGCTATTACATGACGACCGCCTATGGCCGGGACGCCAAAAACGCCAAGCGCGATATCCCGGTAGTTTTGCTGCTCGCCGTACCCACCTTAATCGTTTTGTACGTTGGCGTTGCAATGGCTGGCGTGGGTGTGATGAGCGTGGAGGAATACGGCACATCTGCCACCTTGGTATTTGCGGCGCAACGCATCTTCCCCACCTGGCTATTTTACTTTTTCATTATCGGCGGCCCCATTATGGCGCTGCTGTCTACCCTCAACTCCAGCTTTGCTTATAACGCAATCACCATTGGCCAGTCTTGCGATGACGGCTGGCTGCCCGCCACCTTTGGCAAGAAAAACGCAAAAGGGTCGCGCGTGTTTATTTTGACCTTCATGTATATTTTGGGTGTCATCCCCATTGTCTTTGGTCTTTCTATCACCGTCATCACCAACATGGTGCAGCTTTTTACCTCGTTTTTCGCTTTCCTGAACTTTGCGGCACTGATCAAACTGCCGAAAAAGTACCCCGAAGCCTGGAAAAAATCTCGTTTCCATGTGCCTGACGGCCTGTACTATGCCATTTGCGTTTTGTCGCTGATTGGGTTCATCGTGGTGTTCTGGAAGTCCTGCCTGTCCATGACGCCTGCACTGGCCATTGCCAACGTGTCGGCCCTGCTGGTCATGGCGGCCATCGGCATCTGGCGTGCCAAACGCGGCAATATCGAAATCCATACCTCTGTGTGGGCTGAGGATCAGGAAGAAGCCCCCGCAAAGTAAACTGTTTTTCTGTATGACCTTTTTCCATATAAACGATCGACGGTAAAAGAAAGGAGACCTATTTATGAAAATTACAAGTATCGAATGCTATCTCGGTGATGGTGCGATTGGCGGCTTTGTCACCATCAAGATGAACACCGACGAGGGTATCAGCGGGTTTGGCGAGGCGGGCCTTGCTTACGGCAACTGCTCTGAAGCTGCTTTTGGCCAGTGCCAGGACTTTGCAAAACTGGTCATCGGCATGGACCCGTTTGACACCGAAAAAATTTGGGAGCACCTGCATCGCCATACTTTTTGGGGCATGGGGGGCGGCGTGGTTGTCACCTCCGCCATGGCGGCCATCGACACCGCCTGCTGGGACATCAAGGGCAAGGCACTGAACCTGCCGGTTTATAAGCTGCTGGGCGGCAAAACCAACGATAAACTGCGTGCCTACGCCTCTCAGTTGCAGTTTGGCTGGCGAAAGCTCATCGAGAAAGACGACTCTTTGACGCTGCTGTATGACCCCAAGGATTACTATGACGTGGTGAAGGACGCAATGGCAGAGGGCTATGATTCTGTAAAGATTGACCCTGTCTTTGCCCCTACGCAACAAAAAGCCTTCGGCGAAGTATTTGCCACACAGGGCAACCAAATTCGCGGTTGCTACCGCGACCATGATTTAAAGCGCTCGGTAGAGCGCATTGCCGCGGCACGTGAAGCCGGTGGGGACGACCTTGACATCATCGTTGAAATTCACTCGTTGCTGGATGCCAATACCGCTGCTATTCTGGGCAAGGCGCTGGAGCCGTACCGCATCATGTACTTTGAAGAACCCACGATGCCCTGCAACCCGAATATGTTTAAGCATATCAAAGAGCGTTGTTCCCTGCCGCTGGCCACCGGCGAGCGCAGCTACACCCGCTGGGGCTTCCGCCAGTTTTTTGAGGACAGGACCCTCGATATCATTCAGCCTGATTTGGCAAACACCGGCGGAATTACGGAAACCAAAAAGATCTGCGATATGGCGCAGGTTTACGATGTGGGCGTACAGATTCATGTTTGCGGCGGCCCCATTGCCACCGCGGCGGCACTTCAGGTCGAAGCTACCATCCCGAACTTTGTCATTCACGAGGAACACAACGCAAACCTGCTGACCAAGTTCAAAAATGCCGGTAAATACTACTATGCTCCCAAGAACGGCTTTTACGAGATCCCCGAGCTCCCCGGCATTGGCCAGGAAATGAGCGAGGAATACATGGCCCACGCAAAGAAAGTCGTCATTCAATAACACCTCTCTTCATCTCCCTGATTGTTTTCCCTTTTTGTGCGAGAACAGCCACCTTCCATACGAAAGGTGGCTGTTCTCTTATTTGCACACGCTTTTCTATAAGGCTGGGCCAGCGTTTAGAAAAATTTAGTTGCCGTGCCCCCTTTGGTGCAGGGAGTTACGGCATCGTTTCCCGTGTTTTACCTTTTAAAAAGAATGACAATTTGTTTAAAAAGAGCTATAATTTACAGTAACGTATTAACATTGAAATGATTTAGGTGAACAGTATGCAAAAAGAGTCTTCTGGGCAACAGCCTCCACGGAAAATGAAAATCAGCAGAATTTCCATCGTCGACCAGGTGTGTGCTTCCATTAAACAGGACATTGCCGACGGCATTTGGAAAACGGGGGACAAGCTTCCCTCTGAAGCTGAATTTGCCGAGACGTTTGGCGTCAACCGTTTGAGCGTGCGGGTAGCCCTGCAAAAGCTCAACACCCTGGGCATCATTGAAACACGCGTAGGCGAAGGGTCTTTTGTCTGCAACTTTTCACTGAGGCCTGTGCTGAGCGAGATTTCTGTTTTTTATGCGAGTGAGGACAATTACAAAGATGTGCAGCAGCTGCGCAATTTGCTGGAATTTGAATGCATGCGCCTTGCCGTTACCCTTGCGACAGACGCGGAAAAAAAAGAACTGCACGCTGCTTTGAACCACTACAACAGCCTTGCTTTAGAATACAACCTGAACCTTGACAGCAAAGACGCGCTGGAACGCATTGTAGATGCCGACTTCAATTTTCACTATAAAGTGATAAAAATGAGCCACAACCGGCTGTACAAAGACGTCTATTTTATGGTGCAACAGCTGATTCGCAGCCACATTACCCAGCTAATCAGCACCCGTGCCCACCGCCGAAACGACGCGGGGCTGCCCCCCCTGATGGAAAACGATACCCACAATAAAATTTATGATTGCATTATGAAATCTGATGTCGACGCGCTGCGGCAGGCCACCGACGAAATGCTTGGCATTGTACCGGTGAAAGGCATCGATGTTTTTGACTGACTGCGCGGCTAGCCCATGCAGCAAGGTAGCAGGCACCCTGCCGCCGCAATGAAACTGAACTTATAATCCCCTCCTTTACAGGGGCTTCCATCGCACAAAAACAGCGCTTGCAGTAATATGCCAGCACTGTTTTAATTTCATTCAGCTTTGCCAAAACAAAAACTCCGAAACCATACTAATAGCGTTCATAGGTGCATTTTGTGACCTGACGTTATTGCACAGGTGTGGGCGACGGAAGGCGTCCGCACCTGTGTTTTATGCCAGTAATTTTGTAATATCTTCTTTATCCCTGATGGGCGGTGTGATATGCGGCTGCTTTTCACCGTTCTCCATCGTGCTGTCCACTCCACCGATGTCCCAGTAGATAATCCGGATGCTTTGAGCGGACGAATGCGAATACTTTTTAGCGCGTTCGCCGACCTCAATGCGCTGGATGAACAGCCGCAGCAGCTCCGGCGTCAGCTCATCTATGACCGTATAGCGTTTGGCTCTCTCAATAAACGTGTCCACATTGACCGACGACGCTCTCAGCTTTTCCAACCGCATTTCCTTCTCTGGAATGGAATCCGCAAGCATTTTCTGCTCCGCGTTGTAATCAGCTGAGAGCAGCCGGAACTGTTCGTTTGTCACACGGTCAAGGACATTATCCTAATAGAGCCGCTTAAACAGAGTCGTCAATTCTCCGTTTCTGCGCTGCATGGCGTCCAGATCCTTTTGCAGAGCGTTTATTTTCTTCCGCAGCTCTGTGCTGTTCTTCCTGTTGATATACTCGGCGGACTGCCGCTCCTTTAGCCGGGCGAAGTGCGTAACCCGCCGCAGGTCGTCCAGCACAATCTGGATGAGATTGGCTTCCCAAATGTTATGAGGCGTACAGACATCCTTGCCGCGCTTACCGTAGGTGTAACATTTGAAGCAATACATATTAATCCTTGGCAAAATACCAATCAGAACAATGCACAAGTTTGTATAATCACAGCAAATATAAGTGAAAAGTGCAACCAGACATTGGCTGCACCTTTCACTTATATTTGTACGTTTGTCATTTGAGTAAATCAGTACAGGCTTTTTATTGTTTCAACACATTTTTCTATTCCAAGTACACCGCTATCAATGCACAAATTGTAGTTTTCGGATGCGCTCCAATTTGTACCTGTATAAAGTTCATAATAAGCCTTGCGTTTTTTATCTTTCTCGTAAAGTCGATCGGCTGGTGACTCCTCATGTTGTCCGTAAACAGAAACAATGCGCTCTGCACATTGCTCATCCGATGCGTGAATAAACACGGTTAGACAATCGGCAATATCACGCAGAATATAGTCGGCACATCGACCTACAATGACGCATGACTCCTTTTCTGCTAAAGCTGTAATAACTTTTTCCTGGGCAAGCCAGATTTTATCTGCGGCAGATTGACCATCCTGACCTCTATCTGCAAGTGCATTTTCGTACAGCTTATCGGAAAGTGAGTATTCACTATATTTTTCAACATATTCTTTTGAAAAACCGCTTTGTACAGCAATTTTTTCAATCAGTTCGCTGTCATAGCATGGAATGCCAAGTTTTGCAGCAACCTCCTTACCAATGGTTCTGCCGCCACTGCCAAATTCGCGGCTGATTGTAATAATCCGGTTTGAAGTAGGTTGTACGAAAGATACTTCCGTATCGGCTTCCGGTTTCTTCGCAATCTTTTTAAGGAACCGTTTGAACAAAAATGCAGCAAGTAAAAGTGCAAGTGTATCTGTAATCGGCTGTACCCACATAAGACCGTCCGAACCGAAGAGTACATCAAGCGCAAAGCAAAGGATGGGGAAAACCACACAAAAACGAAGCACTGCGACAACCAGAGAGGTCTTCCATTTACCCACGGCCTGGAAGATAGAATCATACATCGCCACCAAGCACATACCGATCGCGCACCAGGACCAACGGCGTATGAACATACCGCCGACAGCAATGGTTTGTGGCTCATCAATAAACAGTCTGATAAATGTGTCCGGAATTAATTGCACCATAACAAGAAATGCAATAGAGAAAATCCATAGAATAGTAAAGGCAAGCTTTGTCACGTCGTGAACACGCTTATGGTCTTTTGCGCCATAGCTATATCCGATCAGTGGCATAACGCCTTGTGCAATACCAATGCTGATATGTAATGCAACAGTACCACATTTAGCCGTTACACCGTAGGCTGCCGCAAGAATCGTGCCGCCTTCATGCCGTAACAAAAGTCCTGTTAAAAGAGAAATAGAAAAGCATACTAACATTACAGAAATTGCAGCCGGAAATCCGACAGACAAAGTTCCGAGAGACACCTTCTTTTCCAAAGAGAAATGCTTTGGCGCAAGCGTCAGGCAAGTTGTTTTCCTGATTTTTAACAGTACAATGAGAAAATAAATCAAAGAAACGACGTTTGAAATTGCTGTTGCAATGGCCGCACCAGCGATCCCCATACCGAATACCAAAACAAAAATCGGATCAAGGATAATATTTAATATCCCACCAATCGCCAAGCCAATACTAGCTTCTCTTGTTTTACCAACCGAGCGAACCAAATGTCCCAAGGTAAGTCCTGCAACGGTGGGGATGCCGCCAATGACAAAAACATACAGTAAATAATCCTTTGTAGGGCCAAATGTAACACTGTCAGCACCTGCTAAAGTGAGAATCGGCTTCATGAAAAAGGCAAGAACTATTGCCAGCACCGCTGTTACGACAATGCTTCCCCAAAAGCTGAAAGAAGATGCTTTTTTTGCAGTTGCTTCATCATTCATGCCCATACTTCTGGCAATCAAACTATTGGCACCGATACCAAATAGATTGGCAACAGCAGTTAAAAGTGTAAATATAGGAAATGCTATGGAAAGGGCAGCCAACTGGTTCGGATCTCCGGTCTGACCGACAAAGTAAGTGTCCGCCATACTGTAAAGAATGACGATGATTTGGCTGATAACCGTAGGTACAGCAAGCTTCGCTACTGCCTTACCTACAGGCATAGTTGTAAATAGTTCATTGTTCTTTGTCATTGATTCTTTTCCTTTTGTTCCAATTTATCGTACCATATCACCGATTTCTGCGTGCAGTCCGTCAAGAAAACATTGCACAGCAATATCTCGGCTTTTATTCAAATCTATTGTATTGTAATAATAGAAATAGCCCAACTCCTCTTCGGAAATAAATCCGTGAAGAATCGCACGAAAAACGCGCTGCCAGTGGGCAACGGATTCCTCAGTCAATCCATAAAGCGAGAGAATTGCAACCACAGTATTCAACAGTGGTACGGCCAATTCTTTTCCCCTATCATCATTTTCAGACGGAATCGACATAATCAACCGATATAGCCCCTTGTTCTCTGTGGCAAATGAATGATATGCATCCGCAAAAGCTCGGACAGCCTCATCTTTTTGCTTGTTTTCCGTCGCAGACTTTTGATTGGATACGAATTTTTCAATAGCATATTGAAAAACCGCATATTGCAATTCTTTCGTATTTTTGATGTGGTTGTATAGAGATGGTGTCTTTATTCCTAACCTACGAGCCAATTCGTGTAGAGAAACGACTGGCTGACCAGTGTCCTCAATCATTGAGATAGCTTCAGCCACAATGATCTCTTTTGTTAAGCCCTTGGCTACCATTACTTAATCCCCCCTTCGACAAACTAACACTATTAGTATACTACTAACAGCATTAGTTTGTCAACGGGGTTCACGGAAAAATTACAAGCAGTGCAAGATCAAAGTAAGTCACCATGTCATATTGGAAATACCTGTTTTTGCTGCTCTTTGCCTTTTAATGAATACGGAGTTCACATGACCAATAAAAACCGAGAGGGCTTGCTACCTGTAAATTCAGGTAGCAAGCCCTCTCGGCTGCTTAATAAAAATATTTGTTTAATTTTTTGAGTAATTTCAATGCCTCTTGCGACTGTTTTATTGTCCCTTGCCGATATTAAGCCCCATAGGTCACAATGTGTACTTATGAGGCTTAACTCTGCGGCTTCGAGGTTTTTTGAACTTCTTGCGACAGATCAGCGCTTGCTGAACTGCGGCGCACGACGTGCAGCTTTGAGGCCGTACTTCTTACGCTCTTTCATACGCGGGTCACGGGTCAACAGGCCCGCTTTCTTCAGCACAGTGCGCAGGGTTTCGTCATACTGCAGCAAAGCGCGGGACAGGCCGTGGCGGATAGCGCCAGCCTGGCCGGAAACACCGCCGCCCGCAACGCGGACCACGATGTCGAATTTGTTGTCAACTTCGGCGAGAACCAGCGGCTGACGGACGATCAGCTTCAGTGTCTCAAGGCCAAAATAGTCGTCGATGTCACGGTCGTTGACCGTGATCTTGCCGGTGCCGTTGTAAACACGCACGCGGGCGACCGAAGACTTGCGGCGACCAGTGCCGTAGAAATAAGGTTTCGTCTCGTACATCTTTCAGTTCCCCCCTCTTACAGTTCGTAAACTTCAGGCTGCTGTGCGGCGTTGTTGTGCTCTGCGCCCTTATACACCCGAAGGCGTTTGAGTGCGGCTGCGCCCAGCGTGTTGCTCGGCAGCATGCCCTTGACTGCAACGGTCATGGCTTTGTCTGACTTTTCCGCCATCAGGGTGCGGTACTGAACGGCTTTCATGCCGCCGATCCAGCCGGAGTGATGGTAGTAGTACTTTTTGTCCAGCTTAGAGCCGGTCAAAACAGCCTTGTCAGAGTTGATGATGATAACATGATCGCCACAATCGACATTGGGGGTAAAGATGACTTTGCCCTTGCCGCGCAGCAGAGCGGCTGCTTTTGCAGCAACACGGCCGAGGGGCTTGCCAGCGGCATCCAGAACATACCACTTGCGCTCAATCTGGCCGGGTTTTGCTAACGTTGTGCTCATATCGTATTTCCTCCCGTTTGAACTTTCAAAAACGAACCGGCCCAAACGGGCCGCTGAAATTGCCCCACACACGGGGCCACGTTTGCTATTATAACAGCCCACAGCGCCCGGTGTCAACATAAAATTACGATTATTTTAATTTACAAATTACATACTTCGTTTTTCGCCGTTTTTCTCTTGTTTTCTCTCTGTACCTTTTATGTCATTTTTCATTTTTGGTGTTGCCCAGCAGTGCCAGAAATTCAGTTTCGCCCAGCACTGTGATATGCGCTTTGCCCTGCTCGTTGAGCTGCTGCGCTTTTAACTCTTTGCCGCTGTGGCCCTTTGCACCCACAAGCGAAGCATCCTGCCGGCCCACCACCAAAAAGTCGGTGGCCTTTGACACACCGGATTTGACACTGGCCCCCAGCGCCGAAACCGCCTGGGCCGCCGCTTCACGGGTGAGCGAAAGGTCACCGGTAAACACGACAGCTTTGCCGTAAAACGGGTTTGTGGGGTCGGCATCCATATTGGGGTGCAGGGCCTGTAAATCTGTTTTTTTAGCGGCAAATGCCGCATATTTGCCGCCGGGCCGCTGCGGCTTTGGCGGCGCGGGGGGCACGGTAGGGGCTTGCTGTTGTACGGGCCTTGCTGCCGTGGCAGGGGCCTGACGGGGCGCTGACGGCTGTTCTGGGTCTGTTTGTGCCCCCGCCAACGAAAGCTGCCCCTGTGGCGCTGTGGGCACAGCAGAGCGCCGCACCGCGCGCCGTGTAGCTGCCGGGGCACCGCTTTGCATCTCGCGCAGGTACGCATCGCAAATATGGTGCAGCCTGCCGCCCTCTTCAATCACCAGCACCAGCGCATCGTCTGAAAGGGCGGGCTTTTCAAACCCCACCAGCCGGCAAGGCACCGGCTGCGGTTGCGACACCCCGCTGTACACCAGCGGCTTTGCCGTTTTGGCTGTCATGGGGCAAAGGCCAACCGTTTTCAGCAGTGGCAGATACTCTTCTTCTTCGGGGTACCCCCAGCAGCGGATCTGCTCGTCGTACACGCCCTCTTCTACCAGTGTTTGCAATAGCGGGCCGTTTGCCAGCTTGCGGTATAGCACCAGCGTCGCTTTGGTGTCTGCCAGCGCGTCATGCGCCGCAAACTGGTAACCAAAAAAGGCGGCGGCCGTCACCAGCGTGCGCCGCGGGCCGTTTGTGGCCTTGGCAAACAGCAGCATCGGGTCCTCGCCCCAGTGCAGCTGTGTTACATCCGCGCCATACGCCGTCAAAAATGATTTTTCAAATTCGTCGTTATAGGCCACTACCGCCTTGGCCCCGGCCAATAACGCCAACACCTGCGGCAGCAAGGCGCGAAACGGCGGCTTGCCCGCCACCATGTCCGCCGTAATCCCGTTGATCTTCTGTGCGGCGCTCCATTTTGTGACCCGCTCGGGGGCGCAGTATTCATTCATCAGCACCGTGCCTTCCCCATTCACCATGGAGACCTGCAACACCTCGTCCTGCGTCGCATCCAGCCCGGTGGTCTCAAAGTCCAGTATGACCAAATTGTTCATTGTTTCCCCCGCTTTCCTGCTTTGGCTCTATTATACCCCAGTGGGCTATACCGGGGCAACCACTGGGGCAAAATGGGGCATTTTTCTGTTCCTTTCAGGCCCGGTTTATGCTATACTGTTGGCAATGAAAAGCATATGGGAAAGAGGCCTTTACACGATGAGGGAGTTTGAAAAACGCTGCTGGGCAGAGGTGGACCTTGACAAAATTGAGCACAATTTCAAGGTAATTCAACAGCGCGCGCCCAACAGCAAAATCATGGCGGTGGTGAAAGCCGACGCCTACGGCCATGGCGACGCCGTGGTGGCCACCACACTGGAGGCCGCCGGTGCCAGCCGGTTTGCCGTTTCCGGCTTTGCCGAGGCGCTGCGCCTGCGCCGGGCCGGTATCACAAAGCCTATTTTGGTATTGGGCTACACCAGCCCGCAAAAAGCCGCCATGCTGGCCATCAACTCCATCACGCAAAGTGTGTATTCGCTGGATTATGCGCGTGAGCTGTCACAGGCGGCGCTGGCGGCGGACGTGACCGTTAATATGCACATTAAGCTGGATACCGGCATGGGCCGCATTGGGTTTGCGGTGCGCGATGACATGGACACCGCCCTTGCACAGGTGCGCAAGGCGACCTCGTTGCCCGGCCTGCAGCGGGGCGGCGTGTTTACCCATTTTGCGGTGGCGGATTCCAACCTGCCTGCCGACATTGCTTATACCCACAGCCAGTACGGGCTGTTTTGCGAAGCCATTCGGCAGCTGGCAGCCATGGGGGTGACCTTCCCGCTGGCACACTGCTGCAACTCTGCCGCTATTTTGGCCTACCCCGAAATGCAGATGGATATTGTGCGCCCAGGCATTATTTTGTATGGCTACCGCCCCAGTGCCGACGTAACCTGTGACGAGCTGGAGGGCGCGCTGGAGCTGAAAGCGGTGGTGAGCCTGGTCAAACCGATTAAAAAAGGTGACGACTTAAGCTATGGCCGCATTTATACCGCGCCGCAAGACATGCGGGTGGCCACCCTTTCGGTCGGCTATGCAGACGGTTACCAGCGCGCATTGTCCAATAAGGGTGTTGTGTCGGTGCATGGGCAGCCTGCCCCGGTGGTGGGGCGCGTGTGCATGGACCAGATTATTGTGGATGTGACCGGCATCCCCGACGTACATCAGGGCGATGTGGCGGTGATTTTTGGCGGTGGGTCCGCCGATTCGGTGGACGATATCGCCGACAAATGCGGCACCGTAAACTACGAGATCATCTGCGACATTGGCCGCCGGGTGCAGCGGGTCTACACCCGTGGCGGTAAGCCGATCCACGTGACGGACTATATGGAATAAACGGCATTTGCCGCGCAAAGATAGGGAGAGATCACATGATTCGGGAGCCTTTTAAATTGTCCCCCGCCTTTAAAGATTACCTTTGGGGTGGCGAGCAGCTGCGCACGGTGTTTGGTAAGCAGACCGACATGACCCCGCTGGCCGAAAGCTGGGAGCTGAGCGTACACAAGGACGGCCCCAGTGTCGTGGCCACCGGCGACTTTGCCGGCAAAACACTGGCCGAGGTGTTGCAAGCGGACCCCGAGGCGCTGGGCACCGACTGCCCGCCGGGCGGCCTGCCCATTTTGATCAAGCTGATCGATGCAAAACAGCAGCTTTCGGTACAAGTGCACCCCACCGAGGACTACGCCATGCGGGTGGAACACGAGCACGGCAAAACTGAAATGTGGTACGTGATTGCCGCGCAGCCGGGCGCCGAACTGCTGTACGGCATGAGCCACCGCCTGACGGCGCAGGAGTTCAGGGCCCACATTGAGGGCGGCACCCTGTTGCAGGACATTAATGCGGTAAAGGTAAAGCCGGGCGACGTGCTGTTTATTGAGGCGGGCACCCTGCATGGCATCGGTGCGGGCTGCCTTGTGGCCGAAATTCAGCAAAACTCCAACTCGACTTACCGCGTGTTTGACTATAACCGCAAGGACAAAGACGGCAACCTGCGCGAATTGCACATCGACAAAGCGCTGGCCGTGACCCGGCTGGAACCCCCTGCCCGCCCCGCCGGCCCATTGGGGCCGGAAATTGACCGCGGCGGCTACACCGAGACGGTGCTGGGCGTGTGCGATTATTTTTCAACGACCCTGCTAAAAATAAAGACCTCGGTTGCGCTGTGCGCCGACTGCCGCAGCTACCATGCCCTGCTGTTGACCCGCGGGGAGGCCGACGTAAAATGCGCCCACACCACGCTGCATGCCAAGGCGGGCGAGTGCGTGTTTTTACCCGCCTGCACCAGCGCTTACCGCATTGCGGGCGATTGCGACGTGCTGGTGACGACCCTGTGATTAGCGGCACGCGTTACCGCCACTTTATGCGGCAGCAGTAGAGTATCACAATGATTGAAAACACAGAAAAAACCCGCACGGGGTACCCCGTGCGGGTTTTGTTTTGCTTTATGTGCCTTTAACGCTTAGGCGTACCGTTTGGCGATTAGTGCTTAATACGCCTTGCCCCAAATGACCATGGACCTTGCCGGTTTGCCACAGCAGGGGCAAACATCCGACAGCTGCTCCTGCTCAAACGGCATGCAGCGGCTGGACAGGCCCGCCTTGTCTTTCATCATGTCCTCGCAGGCCTCATCGCCGCACCACATGGCTTTGATAAACCCGTTTTTGCCGTCGGCGGCCTCAAGGATCTCTTCCATCGTTGTGCAGCTTACCGTGTTGTTTTCGCGGTTTTGCAGCGCCTTCTCGTACAGGCCGTCGGCCAGCAGGTCCAGCACGCGGGGGATCTCGGTCTCCAAATCGTCCAGCGGCACAAAATACTTTTCGCGGTTATCGCGGCGCACCAGCACACACTGGTTCTTTTCGATGTCCTTCGGGCCGATTTCTAGCCGCAGGGGCACCCCCTTCATCTCGTACTGGCTGAACTTCCAGCCCGGCGAGTTGTCGGAGTCATCGAGGTGCACGCGGAACGACTTTGCAAGGCGCTGTTTCAGCTCTGCGGCCTTTTCCAGCACGCCGGGCTTATGCTGCGCAATAGGCACAATGACGACCTGAATAGGTGCCACAGCGGGCGGCAGGATGAGCCCCTCGTCGTCGCCGTGGGTCATGATGATGGCACCCACGATGCGGGTGGACATGCCCCAGCTGGTCTGGTAGGGGTATTGCAGCTTGTTATCGCGCCCGGCAAACTGCACGTTGAACGCGCGCGAAAAGCCGTCGCCAAAATAGTGGCTGGTGCCGCTTTGCAGCGCCTTGCCGTCGTGCATCATTGCCTCGATGGTATAGGTGGCCTCGGCACCAGAAAATTTTTCGCTGTCGGTCTTGCGGCCCTTGATGACGGGGATGCGCAGGTACTTTTCACAAAAATCGGCATAGCAGTTCAGCTGCTGCTCGGTTTCGGCAATGGCCTGCTCCGGGGTCTCGTGGATGGTGTGCCCCTCTTGCCACCAAAATTCGCGGCTGCGCAAAAACGGGCGGGTGGTCTTTTCCCAGCGCACCACACTGCACCACTGGTTGTACAGCAGCGGCAGGTCGCGGTACGACTGCAGCACGTGCGCAAAATGGTCGCAGAACAGCGTTTCGCTGGTGGGGCGGATACACAGCCGCTCTTCCAGCTGCTCGGTGCCGCCCATCGTCACCCACGCGCATTCGGGCGCAAAGCCCTCCACATGGTCCTTTTCCTTTTGCAGCAGGCTTTCTGGGATGAACAGCGGCATGGCAACATTCTGGTGCCCGGTCTCCTTAAACTTCCCATCGAGAATGTGCTGGATATTCTCCCAGATCGCATACCCGTACGGGCGCAGAATGACACAGCCCTTGACCGAAGAATAATCGACCAGTTCTGCTTTTTTGCAGATGTCGGTGTACCACTGGGCAAAGTCTTCGTTGATGGGGGTAATGGCCTCCACCAGTTTCTTGTTCGATTCACTCATTCGCCTGACACTTCCTTTTCCTGTGAAAAAACAAAGCCTCCAAACAGGTGGATGGAGGCTTTGCTTCTTTATGCGTTCAAATTTGCAACAATCAGGTGTTATCCTCAATATAATGCACGATATCGCCGACTGTCTTTACATTTTCGATCTGCTCATCCGGGATCTCGATGCTGAACTCGTCCTCAAGCGACATCACAAGGTCGACTACATCAAGCGAGTCCGCCTCAAAATCCTCGATGATATCCGAATCCATCGTTACGTTATCCTCTTCCAGGTCGAGTTGATCGCAAAGGATCTCCCTGACTTTTTCAAAAACCATTGATTGTTCCTCCTAGAGAAATTTCCTATACACTTTTATACCGTCTTTTAACTGCCTTGTCAAGCGGTTCAAAAAAGTTTTTAGACAGTTCACACATTTGTAGCGGATTCAAAGGAAAAAACCGTTTTGGAAGAGAGAAAAACAGAGGCAAAAACGCCCTGTTTTCGACAAAAAAGCAGGCCACCGCACAAGGCGGCGGCCTGCTTTGCAGCAATTGCCGCAAAAAGATGCATTATTTCGAAAGACGATCTTTCAGGCCGGCCAGCTCTTCGCGCAGCTTCGCGGGCACGCGCTCGCCGATCTGGTCGTACAATTCGCCAACGCCCTTGACATCATCCAGCCACAGGCCTTTGTCCACGCTCAGCAGGTCCTTCACGGTTGCTGTTGTCACACCCTCAAGGCCCGAAACATCGATATCCTCTGCCTTGGGCAGGTAGCCGATTGCAGTTTCCACTGCCTCAACTTCGCCCTTGCAACGGCCAAGGATCCACATCAGCACGCGCATGTTATCGCCAAAGCCCGGCCAGATGAAGTGGCCCTGATCGTCGGTGCGGAACCAGTTGACGTTGAAGATCTTCGGGGCTTTGTCGCCCAGCTTTTTGCCCATTTCCAGCCAGTGGCCGAAATAGTCACCCATGTTGTAGCCGCAGAACGGGCGCATTGCCATCGGGTCGCGGCGCACAACGCCAACGGCACCGGTTGCAGCAGCGGTGGTCTCGGACGCCATGGCCGAGCCAACGTACACGCCGTGTGCCCAGTCAAAGCTTTCGTACACCAGCGGTGCGGTCTTGGCACGGCGGCCGCCAAAGACGATCGCGGTCACAGGCACGCCCTGCGGGTTGTTGAACTCGCTGGACAGACACGGGCAGTTGACTGCCGGGGCGGTGAAACGGCTGTTCGGGTGTGCCAGCTTGCCGCCGTCTGCAACATACTCTTTGCCGTTGACAGCAAGGCCGGTCCACTCCTGAGCATCCTCGGGGACATCTTTGTTAAGGCCTTCCCACCACACGGTGTTGTCGGTGAGGTTATGCGCAACGTTGGTGAAAATAGTGCCCTGCATCGTGGAGTGCAGTGCATTGAAGTTTGATTTTTCGTTGGTGCCGGGGGCAACGCCGAAGAAGCCGTTTTCCGGGTTGATGGCGTACAGACGGCCATCCTCACCAATGTGCATCCAGGCAATGTCGTCGCCGACAGTCCATACCTTGTAGCCCTTTTTTGCGTAGATTTCGGGCGGGATAAGCATGGCCAGGTTCGTTTTGCCGCAGGCAGAGGGGAACGCCGCGGTGACGTAATCGATATGGCCGGTCGGGTCTTCAATGCCAAGGATCAGCATGTGCTCGGCCATCCAGCCCTCTTTGTAGCCCTGGTAAGACGCAATGCGCAGTGCAAAGCACTTTTTGCCCAGCAGCACGTTGCCGCCGTAGCCGGAGTTGATCGAGCAGATGGCATTGTCTTCGGGGAACTGCACAATGTAGCGGTTCTCTTCGTCAATATCTGCCTTGGCGTGCTGGCCGCGCACGAAATCATTGGAATCGCCCAGCTGGCGCAGTGCTTTCACGCCAACACGGGTCATGATGTCCATGTTCAGCACAACGTAAATCGAGTCGGTGACTTCGATGCCGACTTTGGAGAACGGGCTGCCAATGGGGCCCATGCAATAAGGGATGACGTACATGGTGCGGCCTTTCATGCAGCCGGTGTACATCGGGATGAGTTTTGCCTTCATCTCGTCGGGGGCCATCCAGTTATTGATGGGAGCGGCATCCTCTTTTTTAGTGGTACAAATAAAGGTACGGCCTTCCACGCGCGCAACGTCGTTCTTTGCGGTGTGGTGCAGCACGCAACCGGGCAGCTTGTCCTGATTCAGCTCTGTCAACTCGCCGGTCTTGAACGCCTCTTCACGCAGAGCGCGAAGCTGGCCCTCGGAACCGTCGATCCAGATGACATTGTCTGGGGTCATCATGGTTTCCATTTCTTTGACCCAGTCCAGCACGTGCTGGTTGGAAGTTAAACTACTCATAAGACATAACTCACCTTTCTCTATTAAAAATAGAACGGACGAATTTCACTTCCGGACGTTGAAATAAAAAAATCCGAAATCAAATTAAGCATAACACATTGTCAAATTTCTAGCAATATACAAATTCCCCAAAAAACCGCCTTGAAACTTTCTTTCTGTCTGATTTGCAACCAAAAGCCAATAAAAAAACCGCAAAAAGAAAAGTACAGCGCCCCCAAAGGGCACTGTACTGTAAATTAGCGGTAATCAATTGGTAAGGTGGCATAGCCGTTGAGGTTTTGCGGTGCAAGGTTGCCCGCCTCAAACTCGTAATATCCTGCGGCGGCGATCATGGCCGCGTTGTCGCCGCAAAGCGAAAGCTCGGGCAGATACAGCGAGACCCCGCGCCGGTCGGCCCCCGCCTGCAATAAAGAACGCAGCAGCGCATTGGCAGCCACGCCGCCCGCCAGCGCAAGGTGTTTGGCACTAAGGTCGTCTGCGGCAAGCAGCAGCTTTTCGGCCAATATTTCGCTGGCGCGGTACTGAAAGCTGGCGGCCATATCGGCAACGCGCAGCGTTTCGCCCTTCATCTCTGCCTGATTGACAAGATTCAGTACGGCGGTTTTAAGGCCCGAAAAGCTGACATCGTACCGGCCGGCCACCCGTGGGGTGGGCAGATGGTAGCTGTTTGGGTCTCCCTGCTGCGCCGCTTTGGCGACCGCCGGCCCGCCGGGGTAACCAAGGCCCAGCGTGCGCGACACCTTGTCAAACGCTTCGCCCGCGGCGTCATCCACCGTGCGGCCCAGCACCCGAAAGTGGGTATAGTCGTCTACCGCGATGATATGGCTGTGCCCGCCGCTTGCCACAAGGCACAAAAACGGCGGGGTAAGCCCCGGGTGGGTGAGGTACAGCGCAGCGATATGCCCGCGCAGGTGGTGCACCGGCACCAGCGGTTTGCCCGCGGCAAAGCTGAGGCCCTTGGCAAAGTTGACCCCCACCAGCACCCCGCCGATGAGCCCCGGCGCAAAAGTGACGGCAATGGCCTCAAGATCGGCCGGGGTGACCCCCGCCTGTTGCAGTGCCTGCTGCGCCACGCCGCTCACCGCCTCAATATGGCGGCGGCTGGCGATTTCCGGCACCACACCGCCATACAGGCCGTGCTCGGCCGCCTGGCTGGCCACGATATTGCTGCAAATTTTGCGGCCGTCCTGCACCACGGCAGCGGCGGTCTCGTCGCAGCTCGACTCTATCCCTAAAATCAGCATCCCTGTTCTAAATCTCCCAACCTGCAAAATCTGCAATCACCCATGGAACACCAGCTCCATAGTAAAACCATCCTCGTGCGGGGCGGCGTACAGCCCGCTGCGGCGCGCCAGCTGTGCAAACCCCATGCGGTGGTACAGCGCCAGTGCCGCCGTGTTGGAGGCGCGCACCTCTAATAAACAACGCCTTGCCCCACAAAGCTGCAACGCGCCAAACGCGTGGGTCAAAAGCGCGCTCGCCACCCCGGTGCGGCGGCTTTGGGCCGCCACGGCAAGCTGCTCCAGCTCGGCGGTGTCCCCCACCAGCCCAAAGGCCGCAAAGGCCACCGGCGTTTGCCCGCTGCTTGCCACAAACACGCGGCTTTGGGGCTTTGCCAGCTCGGCTGCAAGCTGCGGGGCCGTCCACGGGTCAGGCGCATCGGCACACAGTGCGACCAGTGCCGGCACCTGCTGCGGGGCCAGCGTTGTAAAACGTAACTGGGTATTATCCCTTTGCATCATACCATGTCCTTCCGCGGCCCACCTCGGCGATCAGTTTGACCGCAAGGTCTGCCGCATGCTCCATCTCGTCGCCCAAAATCTGCGCCGCACGGTCGGCCTCGCTTTGCGGGGCCTCTACGATCAATTCATCGTGTACCTGCAACACCAGCTTGGCGGCAAGGCCCTCCTGCTTCATGCGGTGGTAAACTTTAATCATCGCAAGCTTGATGATGTCGGCCGCCGTGCCCTGAATGGGGGTATTCATGGCCATGCGCTCGCCCAGCGCGCGGATATTGTGGTTGGCGGCGGCAAGCTCCGGCAGCGGGCGGCGGCGGCCATATAGCGTCGTCACATACCCCTGCCGGGTGCCCTGCTTCACAATGTCCTCCATATACTGGCGCACGCCGGAATATTCGGCGAGATAACTTTTGATAAAATGGTCCGCCTCTTTGACGGACACTCCGGTGTCCTTGGCAAGGCTAAACGCCCCAATGCCGTACACGATGCCAAAGTTGACCGCCTTGGCGCGGGAGCGCAGTTGCGGGGTGACAAGGTCGAACGGCACCCCAAAAATGCGGCTTGCCGTGCTGCGGTGGATATCCTCGTGGTTTGCGAACGCCTGCTGCATATGCTCGTCCCCACTGATGGCGGCTAAAATGCGCAGTTCGATCTGGCTGTAGTCGGCGTCCAGCAACACACTGCCCTGTGGCGCCACAAAATAGCGCCGCAAGCGGCTGCCCAGCTCGGTGCGTATCGGGATGTTTTGCAAATTCGGCTCGTTGGACGAAATGCGCCCGGTGCGGGTATCGGTCTGGCTGAAGGTCGAATGGATGCGCCCGGCAGGCCCCACCTCTTTCAGCAGCCCTTCAATATAAGTAGAGCTGAGTTTTTGGTAAGTGCGGTACAGCAAAATATGCTCAATGGCCGGGTACTGGCCGCGCAGGGTTTCCAGCGTTTCGGCATTGGTGGACCAGCCGTTTTTCGTTTTTTTCTTTGCGGGCAGGCCCAGCTTGCCAAACAGCGCGTCGCCCAGCTGTTTGGGCGAATTCAGGTTGAACTCGTACCCCACCAGCTCATAAATGGTCTCCAGCTCCTCTGCCAGCACCTGCCGCAGCTCGACCCCAAAGTCTTCAATGCCTTTTTTGTCCACCTGAATGCCGGTGTACTCCATCGAAGAAAGCACTTGCGACAAGGGCTGCTCGATCTCGGTCAGCAGTTTGGTAAGGCCCTGCTCGTCACACGCGGCGGCCAGCTTGTCAAACAGCGGTGCCAAAATGCCCGCCTCCGGGATGTCACAGGCAAACACCGGCTGCACACCGTACTCTGCCGCAAGGCGCACCGGGTCATACCCGCTGCCCGCGGGGTTTAACAGGTAAGCGGCCAGCTTGCCGTCAAATACAATATTCTGCGCTTCGCTGCCCGCGGCAAGGGCCAGCGTATACAGCACCTTTGCGTCAAACACCCGCTTGGCGCTCTGCGCATCCGCCAAAAGATGCAAAAACGCCGCATCCTTTGCTGATGCAGTGTACACCGCGCCCTGTGCCACAACAACAAACCCATCACCCGCTGGGGCAATATAACTGTCACCTACCGGCAGCTTGCCCGGCAGCGGGGCCGGGGTGCACTGCGGCAGCGCGGGGGCGCCCTCTTGCCGGGGCAACGCCGCCGCGGCATCAAGCTGCAACTTTTTGCGCAGGGTCTCCATTTCAAGCGAAGCCAGCAGCCGGGCGGCCGCAGCGGGGTTGCCGGGGCCCGGCAGATAGTCTTGCGCTTGCAGCGGCACCGGGGCGTTCGTCACGATTTCGGCCAGCATGCGGCTCATTTCGGCCTTTTCTTTATCCGTTTGCAGCTTGGTGCGCACCGCAGGGCGAATGTCGTCGCTGTCGATATTTTCGTATACCCCGTCCAGCGTTTCAAACTGGCTGATGAGGGCGAGCGCTGTTTTTTCGCCAATGCCCGCAACGCCGGGGATATTGTCGCTGGCGTCACCCATCAAAGCTTTTACCTCAATGAGCTGCTTGGGCGCAACGCCGTATTTTTCGCGCACGGCGGCTTCGTCCATATTCACTGTGACACTGCGCCCCATTTGGGTGGAGGCCAGCAGCACACGGGTTTTAGGCCCAATCAGTTGCAGCGAGTCGCGGTCCCCGGTGGCGATGACACACTCGTTACCCGCTGCGGTTGCCGCCGCTGACAGCGTGCCCAGAATATCATCCGCCTCAAACCCCTCGGCTGTGACAATGCGGTAGCCAAGGTCACGCAATAGCTCTTTGAGCGGCTGCATCTGCTGGGCCAGCTCTGCGGGCATGCCCTTGCGGGTGCCTTTGTACCCGTCGTACTGCTTATGGCGAAAGGTGGGCGCTGGCAAATCAAAAGCCACCGCCACAGCGTCCGGCTTTTCTTCCGCCAGCAGTTTTAGTAAAATATTCATAAACCCAACGATACCGTTGGTGTAGCGGCCGTCTTTTGTCGTCAGCAGTTTAATGCCGTAAAACGCGCGGTTTACAATGCTGTTGCCGTCAATCGCAAGTAATTTCAATGCGGCTGCCCCCTTTAATTTAAAGTAAGTTTTGCCCGCCGCGCGGCACAGTTTTCACCATTTCACCACGCGCAGCACTTAAAATATTATACCACAAGCATGCCATTTATGATACAATAACCTGTACGCACCAATTCCATTGCAAGTGAGGAACCGCTTTGAAATTTAACGACCTTTTAATTGGCCCCGGCGCTGCGTTTGCGCCGATGGCCGGGCTATCGGACGCCCCTGCACGCCGCCTGATGGCGCAGCACGGCGCGGCCTATACCACCAGCGAAATGGTCAGTGCAAAGGCACTGTGTTATAACGACCAAAAAACCGCCGCGCTGTTGCGCGGCGGCAAAAATAATGCGCCCTTTGGTATTCAGCTGTTTGGCCGCGAGCCGGACACCATGGCTGAGGGCGCAAAACGGGTGCTGCACTGGCAGCCGGATTTTATCGACATCAATATGGGCTGCCCCGCCCCCAAGATCACCGCGACCGGCGCGGGCAGCGCGCTGATGAAAGACCCCATGCTGTGCGGCAAAATTGTCGCTGCGGTAACGGCGGCGGTAAATTTGCCCGTGACCGTTAAAATGCGTAAGGGTTGGGACGACGACACCGTTACCTGTGTAGAGGTGGCAAAGCAGTGTGAAGCCGCAGGGGCCGCTGCCATTGTGGTGCACGCGCGCACCCGCGCCCAAATGTACACCCCGCCCATCGACCCCGGCTGCATTGCGGCGGTAAAAGCCGCTGTTGCGGTGCCGGTGGTGGGCAACGGCGACATTTTAAGCGCACAGGACGCCACCGACCTGCTGGCCGCCACCGGCTGTGACGCAGTGATGGTGGGCCGTGGCGCAATGGGCAACCCGTGGCTGTTTGGCGAAATTTTGGCGGCGCTGCGCGGTGAGGCACCGCCCCCGCGGCCCACCCTGCGCGAAACGATGGACACCATGTGCCGCCAGCTTTATGAAATGTGCGAAGAAAAGGGGGAGGGCATCGCCATGCGACAGGCCCGCACCCATGCCCCTTATTACATGAAAGGCCTGCGCGAGGCCGCCCAGTTGCGCCATATTGCCTGCGGGCTGACCACTTATCAGGACGCCGAAGAACTGGCCCGGCTGGTGCTGCAATACAACCCCGGCCTGTAACAGGCGGGGCACATTACGGCTGCGGGGCAGCGGCGGTCAATTCGTCCAGCGTCAGCCGGTAGGCGGGCAGCATCTGTTGGATAAACCAGTCCGCCTCCGGCAAGTCAAGGTTTTTCAGCGCCTCAATCTGCGTGCGGGCAGCACTTTCAAACTCAAGGTTGCCGCTTTGCCGCTCTTCTATACATTTGATAAGGCCCGACAGTTTATCCGCCGCTTTGAGGATGCTTTTTTCGCGCGCGGTCAGCCCGCTGCCGGTCATGGCCTCTAACAGGGATGCCTGCACGGGCTTTGGCGCCATGGCGCAGATGCGCTCGCTCGCCTGCTGTTCCAGCGCTTTATAGGCATTTTTCAGCTCTTCCCCGCTGTATTTTACCGGGGTGGGCAGGTCACCTGTCAAAATTTCGGCAGCGTCGTGGTACAGTGCGGCGACCGTGACCGCATCGGGGCGCACGTCGGCACCGAACTGCTCGTTTGCCAGCAGCGCCAGCAAATGTGCCAGCTGGGCCGTCTCGGCGCTGTGTTCGGCAAGGGTTTCGGCCCGTGTGCTGCGCATCAGCCCCCAGCGGGTGATATATTTCATGCGCGAAAGCAGGGCGGAAAACGAATACGGTTTCATCGGCGTTCCCCTTCTTTTCTTTTTTACTTTGGGGCAAACGGTATTGCCCCTTTTCAACTTAAACTTATTATACGCAGCCACACCGCACACCGCAAGCGCCGTGTGGCCGCAGCTTTGCGGGAGGGAGTTTTTTGGAACACAGTTTGCAGCAACCGGCCGGGAACAAGCGGCCTTATCTGCTGGCCTTCGGGATTTCATTTTTCAGTGCACTGGTACTCTTTTTGCCGTTTTTGATCGTCGACAAGGGGTTCTTTTTGTACTGCGGCGATTTTAACAGCCAGCAGATCCCGTTTTACCAGTACTGCCAGCACTTTGTTACGACCGGGGGCGGGTCGTTCAGCTGGGCGACCGACCTTGGCAGCGGGTTTATGAACTCTTATTCGTTTTACAATTTGGGTTCGCCGTTTTTTTGGCTGGCCTGCCTGTTGCCCAACCGCATTTTACCCTACATGATGGTGCCGCTGCTGTGCCTGAAATTTGGCGTGGGCGGCCTTGGTGCCTACCTGTATATGCGCCGCTACACCAAAACCATCAACTTTGCACTGTTGGGCAGCGCGCTGTACGCCCTGTCCGGCTGGGGCATTTACAACATCTTTTTCAACCACTTCATTGACTGCATGGTGCTCTTCCCGTTTTTGCTGGCAGCGCTGGACGCGTATATTTACGACAAGCAGCGCGCCGTGCTGCCGCTGATGATTGCGATTAACCTGCTGAACAACTATTTCTTTTTCGTGGGCGAAGCGCTGTTTTTGGCCATCTACTTTTTCATCAAGCTGTTTTCAAAAGACTACCGGCTTTCGCTGCGCGAGTTTTGGCGCCTTGCGGTGGAGGTGGTACTGGGCGTGCTGCTGGGCTGCCTTTTGGTGCTGCCCGCGGCGGCAAGCCTGCTGAACAACCCGCGCACAAACGATTTTGCCGATGGCTACGGCATGTTGCTGTATGGCAATGTGCAGCAGTATTTTGCAATCTTCCGCAGTTTGCTGATGCCCCCGGACCCGCCGTACCTGCCCGCCGTATTTACCGACGCAACGGTAAAATGGACCAGCATGTCGGCCTACCTGCCCATCATGAGCCTTGCCGGGGTGGTGGCCTGGGTGCGTGCACGCCGCGGCTCGGCACACAAGCGCATTTTAATCACCTGCCTTGTGATGGCGTTGGTGCCCATTCTCAATTCGTCTTTTTACGCGTTTAACTCCAGCTACTATGCCCGCTGGTATTACATGCCCATTTTGTTGATGGCCCTTGCCAGTGCCAACGCGCTGGAGGATGCCGACATGGACCTTGTGGGCGGTATGCGCTTTGTGGGTGTGCTGACGCTGGCCTTTGCGGTGTTTGGCCTGGTGCCTGCCAAAAACGATGACGGCGGCTGGAAAATAGGCGTTGCCGAAAACAACGCGCAGTTCTGGCTGGGCATTCTGCTGGCGGTACTGGGGCTGTTGATCTTCTACTTTGTTGTTACCTGGTACCGCGGCAAACGGCGTTTTGCGGCCCTGATGCTGGGCGTCGTGCTGGGCTTTGGTGTGTTTTCAGGCATCATTCACCTTTCCATCGGCAAGTTTCCCCAGTGGGACGGCGATGCCAACTACAAGCTGCAAAACTATGATGTCATTCAAAAAATTGATTTGCCAGACGACCGGTTTTACCGCATCGACACCTACGAGTGCTACGACAACCTGGGCCTGTTTTTGGATAAGGCCTGTATTCGCAATTTCAACAGCACCGTAACGCCCAGCATTTTGCAGTTCTACCCGAACGTCGGCGTCAAGCGGGACGTTTCGTCAAAGCCGGAGCTTGACGTGTTTGCGCTGCGTGGGCTGCTGAGTGTCGATTACATCCTGACCCCCGCCGACCGAAAGGATGAACTGAGCACCCAAAGCGATGAAACCGGGTTTACGTTTGACTACCTGACCGGTGACGGCGTATACGCGGTGTTTAAAAACAACAACGCGGTACCGATGGGCTTTACCTACGACTACTATGTGCTGCCCGACACGCTGGACGCCGTATCGAAAGAAAAACGCTCCAACTTGTACCTGCGCGCTATTGGGCTAAGCGAAGAACAGGCCGCGCAGTACGGCGCAAATTTAAAGCAACTCACCGGCGACGCGCTGGGCGGCCTTGGCTTTGACGATTACGTGAAAGACTGTGCCGACCGGCGGCAGAACGCCTGTGACAGCTTTACCGAAACGCGCGACGGCTTTACCGCCACCATTACGCTGAAAAAAGACAACTTAGTGTTCTTTTCGGTGCCTTACGACGAGGGCTTCCACGCGACGGTGAACGGCAAGGACGCAGAAGTACTGAATGTGGACGGCGGGCTGATTGCCATCCCGGCGACTGCGGGTGCCAACACGATTGAATTGACCCTGACCCCGAAATGGCTGCCGCTCTCGACGGCGCTGACCGGGCTGGGGGCTGCCGGGTATGCCGTATATCTGGCGTTAACGCTGCGCCGCCGCCGCAAGGACGGCCCATTGCCGGGCCGGTTTGTGCCCGCCGATGTGGCAGCCGAACACCCCGACGCGCTGTACCACGCCCAGCAGGGCGAACAGCTCTCTCTACTAGAGGGCTGCATCCCTTACAGCGAGCCACAAGAACCGGACGCCCCGCCCAGCCCGCAGGGCAGCGTGTTCCCCGACGCGGATGAGCCGACAAATCCCCCGACAGAAAGCGAGTAATTGAAATGGATCTGGTAAAAACACTGGCAGCCGAATTTGAGACCCGCGAAGACTATGTGCGCAACATCCTTGCCTTGGTCGACGAGGGCAACACCATCCCGTTTATTGCCCGCTACCGCAAAGAGCAGACCGGCAGTATGGATGACCAGTTGCTGCGCCGCATGGACGAGCGGCTGACCTACCTGCGCGGGCTGGAAAAGCGCAAGGCGGAGGTTTCGGCCTCGATTGAAGAGCAGGGCAAGCTGACCGACGAGCTGCGCGCCGCCCTTGCCGGGGCCGCCACTCTGGCGCAGGTAGAAGATTTATACCGCCCCTACAAGCCCAAACGCAAGACCCGTGCCAGCGTGGCACGCGAGCGCGGGCTGGAGGGCCTTGCCACACTGCTGTTTGCACAGGCGGGCGGCCCCCCTACGCTGGAAGCGGCACAAAGCTATGTAGACCCCAAAAAAGAGGTACCCACCGCACAGGACGCACTGGCAGGTGCGCTGGACATCATTGCCGAGGACCTTTCAGACGACGCACGGCTGCGCGGGCTGCTGCGCGGCTTTACGCTGCACACCGGCAAGGTGACCAGCAAGGCCGCGATAAAAGGCGACAGCGTTTATGCGCAGTACTACGACTTTGCGCAGGCCCTTGCCAAAATAGCCGACCATCAGGTGCTGGCACTGGACCGCGGCGAGCGGGAAAAGGCGTTGAAGGTTTCGATTGAAGTAGACCCGGAACAGGCGATTGACATCGTCACCGGCGCGTTTGTCAAAAACGACAGCGAGTATGCCCGGCTGGTGGCACAGGCCGCCGCCGATGCCTACACCCGGCTGATTGCCCCGTCGCTGGAGCGCGAGCTGCGCGCCGGGCTGACCGAGCGCGCCGCCGAGGGCGCCATCCACCTGTTCAGCGAAAACTTGCGCCAGCTGCTGCTGGCCCCGCCCATCAAGGGCAAGGTAGCCCTTGGCATGGACCCCGGCTACCGCATGGGCTGCAAGCTGGCTGTCGTGGACGCCACCGGCAAGGTGCTGACGACCGCCGTCATTTACCCGGTGCCGCCCCAAAATAAAATAGAGCAGGCAAAGGCGACGGTAAAACAGCTGATCCAGAAATACGGGGTCGAGATCATTGCCATTGGCAACGGCACCGCCAGCCGCGAGACCGAGCTGTTTGCGGCCGAAGTGCTACACGAGCTGGGCGGCGGCGCTTCTTACATGGTCGTCAGCGAAAGCGGCGCCTCGGTGTATTCGGCTTCACCCTTGGCGGCAGAAGAGTTCCCCGATTTTGATGTCAATGTGCGCAGCGCGGTCAGTATTGCCCGCCGCTTGCAGGACCCGCTGGCAGAGCTGGTAAAAATCGACCCCAAAGCCGTCGGCGTGGGCCAGTACCAGCACGACATGCCGCCTGCAAAGCTGGACGAAGCCCTTGCCGGTGTGGTGGAAGCCTGCGTGAACACCGTGGGGGTGGATTTGAACACCGCCTCGGCCCCGTTGCTGTCCCACGTGGCGGGCATCAACACCGCCATTGCCAAAAACATTGTGGCACAGCGCGAAAATGCGGGCCCTTATATAAGCCGCAAAGAGCTGTTAAAGGTGCCGCGCCTTGGCCCCAAGGCGTTTGAGCAGTGCGCCGGGTTTTTGCGCCTGCCGGGCGGCAAAGAACCGCTGGACGCCACGGCCGTACACCCCGAAAGCTACACCGCCGCCGCAAAGCTGCTGGCCCTGTGCGGCTTTGCCGCGGCCGATATCGGCACTGCGACACTGGATGCGCTGGAAGAGCGTATTCGCGCTTATGGCCGCGAAAAGCTGGCAAAAGAGCTGGGCATTGGCCTGCCCACCCTTGCCGACATTGCCGCCGAGCTGCGCCGCCCCGGGCGGGATATGCGCGACGAGCTGCCAAAACCCCTGCTGCGCACCGACGTGATGTCGATGGAGGACTTAAAGCCCGGTATGGAGCTGGCGGGCACCGTGCGCAACGTGATTGACTTTGGCGCGTTTGTCGACATTGGCGTGCATCAGGACGGGCTGGTGCATGTCAGCCAGATCAGCAACAAGTTTATCCGCCACCCGTCTGAAGTGCTGAAGGTCGGCGACGTGGTGACCGTGTGGGTGCTGTCGGTGGATACCGGCAAAAAGCGCATCAGCCTGACGATGAAAAAGCCGGCACAGCCAAATGGCGCTGCACACAAATAAGCCCCGCAAATTTTGCCTGTAAAAAGCACGCAAATTACGCAAAAAAGCCCCTTTGCCATGTTGGCAAAGGGGCTTTTGTTATTTGATGAAAGCAAGCCGCAAACAGTGGGCAGTTGCTGCAAGGCGCTTAGCCCTGCGCGTTCAGCCCTGCGGTGATGATGGACATCTTGTACACTTCTTCGGCGTTGCAGCCGCGCGAAAGGTCGTTGATGTTGGCGGCAAGGCCCTGCAGGATGGGGCCGACTGCCTCAAACCCACCAAGGCGCTGTGCAATTTTGTAGCCGATGTTGCCGGCGTTGATGTCGGGGAAAATAAAGGTGTTGGCTTTGCCTGCAACCGGCGAATCCTTCGCTTTGGTCTTGGCAACTGCCGGGGAAAACGCGGCGTCAAACTGCAATTCGCCATCCACCGGGTAAGCAAAGTCCATGCTCTTCAGCTTTTCGGCGGCTTCGTGCACACGGTCCACGTCCTCGCCCTTGCCAGAGCCCAGCGTGCTGTACGACAGCAGCGCCACCTTGGGCTCAATGCCAAAGAAGCTGGCGGTGTTGGCAGTCTCGACGGCAATCTCCACCAGCTCGTCGGGGCTGGGCTTTAAGTTGATGGCGCAATCGCCCATGGCATAGCGCTCGGGCTTGCCGTCGGCACCCACACGGTCCAAAATAAAGCAGCTGGAGACGATTTTACTGCCCGGCCGGGTTTTGATGATCTGCAACGCGGGGCGCACGGTGTCGGCAGTGGAATAGGTCGCACCGCCCAGCAGCGCATCGGCATAGCCCATTTTGACATACATCGTGCCAAAATAGTTTGCCTTGTGCAGCAGTTTTGCACACTCTTCGGCAGTCATTTTGCCGCGGCGCAGCTCGGTCATTTTTTCAACCATCGCGTCAAAACCGGCGTAGTTGTTCGGGTCTACGATCTCGATGCCCTCAATCTCCTGCCCCGCCTCGGCAGCCGCTTTTTTAACGGCACCCGGCTCGCCTACCAAAATGGGCACCAACAGCCCCTCTTTGTGCAGGCGGCTTGCCGCCTCCAAAATCCGCGGGTCGGTACCCTCGGTATACACAAGACGCTTTTGGTTTGCTTTCAGCGATTCCACCAGTTTTTTCAGCATGATGTTTCTCCTTTCAAGATCCCCTGTTTACTGCCGCGGCCAGGTTGCCGCTTTTTATATTGTTACGGAAGTTGCTCCCGTCCCATGCGAAAATAAACACGCGCATACATGACAAAGGTGAATAGCATCATTGCCGTGCACACCAAAATCAACAAATTTGCCAGCCCCTGGGGGATATCGACCCAAAGCACCAGCGCCAGCACCACAAGGTAAAATACAAAGGTGCACACCTTGCCAAACCACATGGCACCGCCCAGCTTTTTGCCGCGCCGCAACATTACAAGGCCCGCCACCGTCATATAGCCCTCTTTTAACAAATAAACGGCAATCAGCACCGCTACTAAGCGGTACCGGGTAAAAAGGCAAAAAATAACAGCGCCTTCGGTCAGCTTGTCGGCAACCGGATCCAGCAAAACGCCAAGCTCCGTCACCTGCCCCAGACGGCGCGCCAATTTGCCGTCAAACAGGTCTGTCAGGCCGGAAACGCCAATCACAATGGCGGCGCGCGTAAAATCGCGTGTATCCTGCGCATGCAGGTACAACCACACAAATACCGGGATCAACAGCAGGCGAAAATAGCTCAGCAGGTTCGGGACGGTGAAAAGTTCCCGCCTCGTCGGCCTCTTCATCATCGGGTTCTGCTCCCTCCCGGCCCAAAGGCGGGCCAACCGTGTTAGCGGGCGGGCCAAGGATGCCTGCCCCAATGGTTTATAGTACGATAATTTTGTTAAATTTCTATGAACAACTGCCGGATTTTCACAAAAATCGCAAAAAAGTCGGGGGCAAGCCACCTTGCCCCCGACCAGCGCCCCTGTGGGACGTTTTTTAGCCTACCTGAAGGCCGGTCAAAATGTACATCACAACAAACAAGGCAGAGAGCACGTACATCAGTACCGGCACCTGCTTGCCTTTACCACGCAGCAGCTTAATGACGACCCAGCTGATAAAGCCAAAGCCAATACCGTCGGTGATGGAGTACGCAAACGGCATCATGGCAATCGTCAAAAAGCTGGGCATGGCAACTTCAAAGTCGCTCCAGTCAATGCGGGTCGTTGCGCGCAGCATCAAAATGCCCACAATGATCAGCGCCGGGGCGGTGGCAGCGGCGGGCACAATGCCTGCCACCGGGGCAATGACGATGGAAGCGAAGAAGCACAGCGACACGACGATGCTGGAAAGGCCGGTGCGTGCGCCCTCGCTGATGCCGGTGGAGGATTCGACAAAGGTGGTCACGGTGGAAGTACCAAAGCAGGCACCCACGCAAGTGGCAAGTGCATCGGCAATCAGCGCGCGGTCACCCTTGGGCAGCTCGCCTTTTTCGTTCAGCATGCCGGCATTGCCCGCGGTACCAATCAGGGTGCCGACGGTGTCAAACATATCACAGATCGAAAAAGTGATGATGGCGGTGACGAGCGGCAGAATGCCGAGCGTCAGCAAGTTGAAGTCCATTTTCATAAAGGTGGGGGCCAGTGAAAAGCTGTTTTCAAACAGGTTGGCGGGGATCACAGTGATGCCCATGGGGATGCCGATCAGCGTGGTGATGCCGATGCCGATCAGGATGGCGGCCTTGACGTTCCACGCCATCAGCACGCCGGTGATCAGCAGGCCGATGAGGGCCAGCAGCGCCGGGCCAGTAACGATGTTGCCCATGTCGGGCACTGCGCCGCCCACTTTAACAATGCCCACGTTCAGCAGGCCGATAAGGGCGATAAACAGGCCGATACCGGCGCTGATCGCACTTTTCAGTGGGGCAGGGATAGCGTCAATGACCATTTTGCGCAGCGGTGAAATGGTGACCAGCAAGAACAAAAGGCCGGACACAAACACGATTGCAAGGCCCTGCTGCCAAGTGTAGCCCATACCCAACACCACCGTGTAGGTAAAGAAGGCGTTGAGCCCCATGCCCGGTGCCTGTGCAAACGGCACGTTTGCAAGTACAGCGGTCAGCAGGGTACCAACACCCGCAGAGATACAGGTCGCCAGCAGAACGGCATTCTGGTCCATACCCGTCATGCTGAGCAGTGAGGGGTTGACAAAAATGATGTAGGCCATGGCAAAAAAGGTGGTAATGCCGCCCACGACTTCTTTGCTGACGGTCGTGCCATGTTCTTTGAGCTTGAACAGTTTTTCCATAAAACAAACTCCTCCATTTTTCGGCGCTCGCCGTATGCTTATTCCAAAGGGGCCCGCCCCTTACAGACAAAAGAAAAGCGACCGGGAACCTCCCCCGACCGCCAGAGCTTCTGTATTGGAAAACCCAAAACAAAGGAAAGGGCACATTGTGTGCGCCCTGTCCCGCTTTTCCAATAGTCGCACCATTTACGGCGGTACGGTAGAAACTCTGGATCCATATTATCCACATTATATTGGTAACTTTATAAAGAACCCAAACGCGAGTTCACTTTTTATTCACAATTTAATTGTAGAGTATCAGGCCCGAAAACGCAACCCTCTTTTTTTACCAAATTTTACCTTGTTTTTGGGTGCATTTTTGTCAAATTGTGGCTGTGATGTTAAATTTGCAACTGATGAAGCAACGCTGCCGCCTGCGTGGCAAAGGCAAGGTGGCCTGCGGGCGTGTAGTGGCAAAAATCACTGCCCACCATGCTGCGCGCCACCCACTCGGCGGCGTTGATAAACAAGGCCCCCTCCTCTTTTGCGGCAGCGGCAAACACCGGCGCAAGGGTGGCCTGCTTTTCCAGGCTGGCCTGGTCAAACTCCGGGTCCCCGCCCGTGGCGGCCATTGGCACGGGGCTCACCACGATAAAGGGTGGCTTTTCGCCCGCCCAGCGCGCGTTATCGCGAAAAAAGCTGTTGCCCTCACGCAATAGCCAGTGCAGCCCGGTGCCAATTTCGGCCGCAGAGACGCCGTACCGGTGTTTCGTGTCATTGGTGCCCAACATAATCAATACCGCGTCCAGTGGGGCGTGGCTGCGCAGCGCGGCGGCAAATGCACCAAGGCCGCAGCTCCACGGTTGCAGGTTATCCACAAATGCGGTGGTGCGCCCGTTCAGCCCCTCTTCAATCACGTGATACTCCGGGCCAAGCAGGTGCTCCAACACACCGGTCCACCGCACATCGCGCGGGTAACGGTGCCCGTCGCCGGGGATATAGCCGTATACGTTAGAATCACCAAAGCATAGAATATTTTTCATGCAACATCTCTCCTGTGTTGTACTTTGTGGGCCCTTTGTGGTAGCATAAATTCAAAAATGCAAAGCTGCGGCTTGCCCTGCGCAGCGAAAGGGAGCGATTTTTTGCGCGAACTGCCTGTCAGTGAACTCACCGCCGCCGTGCGCCGGCTGTGCATTGAGGCTAATTACCAGCTGCCACCGGACGTGACCGCCCGGCTGCAAAGCTGCCGCGATGCCGAGCCGTGGCCCCCCGCGCGGGATATTTTAGACCAATTATTGCAAAACGCCGCGGTGGCCGCCGAGGGCGAATACCCCTTGTGCCAGGATACCGGCCTTGCCTGTGTGTTTTTAAAGCTGGGGCAGGACGTACACCTGACCGGCGGCGACCTTGCTACTGCGGTAGATGAGGGCGTGCGGCAGGCCTGCCGTGACGGCAGCCTGCGCGCCAGCGCGGTGCGCGACCCACTGCAGCGCCAAAACACCGGCGACAACACCCCCGCCCTGCTGACGGTAGAAGTGGTACCGGGCGATGCGTGCGAAGTGACCGTGGCCCCAAAGGGCTTTGGCAGCGAAAATATGAGCGCGCTGAAAATGCTGCGCCCCAGCGACGGCAAGGACGGCCTGCTTGCCTTTGTGCTGGACACCGTGCGCGCCGCCGGGCCAAACCCCTGCCCGCCCATTGTGGTGGGCGTGGGGGTGGGCGGCAGCTTTGACAAAGCCGCCCTGCTTGCCAAAAAAGCCCTGCTGCGCCCGCTGGGCAGTGCCCACACAGACCCGCTTTGGGCCGAAATTGAAACGACCTTATTACAGCGCATTAACGCGCTGGGCATTGGCCCGCAAGGCTTTGGCGGCAAAACCACCGCGCTTTCGGTGGCGGTGGAGACCATGCCCACCCACATTACCGCGCTGCCGGTGGCCGTCAATATCAGCTGCCATGTCACCCGCCACGCGGCGGCAATTTTGTAAAAGGGGGCACCACGATGATCGAGATCACCACACCATTTACCCGCCAGCAGGCCGACGCGCTGCGCGCAGGCGACCGGGTGGCATTGACCGGCACGCTGTACACCGCACGGGATGCCGCCCATGCGCGGCTTTGCGACGCACTGCGCCGCGGCGAAGCGCTGCCGTTTGATTTGCAGGATGCCATCATTTACTATGTGGGCCCCACCCCGCCAAAGCCGGGCAATGTGATTGGCAGCGCGGGCCCCACCACCAGCTACCGCATGGACACCTACACCCCGCCGCTGCTAGCACAGGGGCTGCGCGGCATGGTGGGCAAGGGGCTGCGCGGCAGCGCCGTGGTGGCGGCCATGCAGGCGGCACACGCCGTTTATTTTGGTGCCATTGGCGGCACTGGTGCGCTGATTGGCCGCTCGATCAAAACGGCCGAAGTGATTGCCTATGACGACCTTGGCACCGAGGCGGTGCGGCGGCTGACGGTGGAAAAGCTGCCGCTGACCGTCGTGATCGACACCCACGGGGGCAATTTGTACGAGCTGGGCCCCCAGCGCTACCTTGCACAGCAGCAAGAGGGTTGACCCGTTTTATTCGTGCAGCTCCAGCGGCAGGCCGTCGGGGTCAAAGAAAAAGGTAAATGGCTTATTTGAAAATTCGTCAATGCGGATCGGCTCGCATGCAATCCCCTTTGCCTCCAGCGCGGCTACCTCAGCTTCGACATTATCCACCCAAAAAGCCAAATGCCGAAGCCCCAACGCTTCCGGGCGGGTCGGCCTGCCCGGCGCCGCCGGCGCGCTGAACAGCTCCAACTCTACTGCGCCCAGTGCAAGGTCCAGCTTCCAATCCTTTTTGCGCGGGCGGTAGTTTTCACGCAAAATTTGAAACCCCAGCAAGTCCACGTAAAAGTGCCGGCTTTTTTCGTAATCCCGCACTAAAATAGCCACATGGTGCACGGCATGTAATGCCATTGCCGCCCCCTTTTCCGCCCCTATCTTGTGGGAATGGGGGCTTTTTTATTTGCCTTAGTATAGCATATTTTAGCCGCAGGCAAAACCGCAGCGTGCAGATGGTACTTTTCCCCTTTTTGTGCTACAATAAAAAAAAGTGCACAAGGGGGCACCCGGAATGTATGAAGAGTCTTTAAACCAGCTTTCGATTTACGATTTCGTCAGCCCATTTGACGGTGCACTGCGCCCCAACAACCGCTGGGTACGCCTTGCCGCCGCTATAGACTGGCGCGCACTGGAAAAGCAGTATGCCGCGCATTTTGCAAGCAGGGGCAAACGCGCGCTGCCGGTGCGCTGCGCGTTTGGCAGCCTTGTCATCCGGCATGCGCTGGGGCTTTCTGACCGGCAGACCGTACAATTGATTGCCGAGAGCCCCTATTTACAATATTTTATCGGGCTGCACGAATTTTCTGAGCAACTGCCGTTTTCGGCCCGCAGCATGGCGGCTTTTCGCGCCCGCATCCCCACACGGCGGGTGGCCCACGCGGCAAGGATGTTAGAGACACTTTCTGCTGCAACCTAACGGGGCGACTTCACAAAAAAGAAGAACAGCCGCCCGGGAATGGCGGCTGTTCTTCTTTTTATAGAGGGGTGGGAAAGTATCAATAGATGTTGAAATCTACGCTACAACTTTATGATACTGATTTTTTTATAAAAGTCAAGCGATTTTTCTATTTTGCTTTTCTTTTAGTGCTTTACAAACCCGTTTCTGTTTAATATAATTAACAGAAAGCAGTTTTTCTTTTTATTTCAAAAAATCATTTTTTGCTTTTGCGCCCGGTACTTTATTTTACGAAGATTTTGAGGAGGTTGCCCCACATGGATGTTCTTGACAAACAGATACTCGGCCTTTTGGAGCACAACGCACGCATGAGCGTAAAGGAGATCGCCGCCAAGGTGTCGCTGACCCCACCCGCCGTATCACAGCGCATTCGCAGGCTGGAGCAACTGGGCATTATTGAGGGGTACACCGTCGTCATCAACCTTGAAAAGGCGGGCCGCAGCATCCGGGCGCTCATCAGCCTTTCGGTGCCGCCCGCACTGCGGCAAGAATTTTTGGCGCTGGTGTCGGAGCAGACCGCCGTATTGCAGTGTCACCATGTCACCGGAGATTACAGCTATATTTTAAGTGTGGCCACCCACGACATGGCTTCGCTGGAAAAGCTGCTGAATCGGTTTCAAAAAATCGGCAGCACCAGCACCCAAATCGTGCTGTCCAGCACCGAGGCAAACCTGACCCTGCTGTAACAGAATAGGATTACTGCGCGCGGCCTGCAAAAGCAGGCCGCTTTTTTTATTCTGCCGTTGTTTGGCCCGTGGGCTCTAGCCGGTAAGCGATCACTGCCCCCGCAAGTAGCCCCGCCAGCAACAGCGCGCCAAAGCAAGCACCCAGTAGCGGCAAATGGTTGGCCGCGAGGGACACCAGTTCAAAAAACGGCCTCAATGCAGTTGGCATTACCGCAAAAAAGTCGCCCAACTGGTGCAGGTCGGCCATTGAGTTCACTACGCGCACCAATTGCCCACTGACCACATTACCCAGTGCAACCGGCCCCACGGCCAAGTTGCCTGCTGCGGCAAACAGCCCAAGGGCAATATTCCCCGCAGCCAAAAGCCCCAGCGCAACGTTGGCAATACTAAAGGCCGCCACCAGTAGGTTACCGGCCCCCACCAGCCCAAGGCCGATGTTGGCAAGGGTAAAAACACCCACCGACAGGTTGCCGATAGATACCACCCCACAGGTCAGGTTGCCAATGGCAATGACCCCAATTGCACGGCGACCAATGGCAAGGATGCCCCGTGCCGTGGGCACCGGCTGCAAGCTGCTGCCGCCCCGGCCTGTGTGCACCAGGCCCTGCCCGCTGCGGCGGGCTTTCACGATGTGCACGAGCGGCAGGCCAAACAGCTCGCGCTGCGAGCGGTATTCAACAAATGGCCGCACCGGCTGCACCGCGCTGGCATAGGTTTCGTACAGCCCCGCGGCAATCTCATCCGCCGGGCCCATCTCCTGCATCGCCTGCTGCTCGTCGCCAAGGCGGCCGGTCAGTTCCGCCAGCTCGGCGGCAAGGTCGGCCTTGGCGCGCCGGCGCAACGGTGCGGGCAGGCAAGACCGGTTTGCGATTTCATTTAAATACTGCTTTTGTGTCATGGCTGTTCACCGTCTCCTTTGAGTATGGCCCCCACCTCGGCAGAAAATGCAAACCAGGTCTGCGAGACCTCGGCCAGTATCTGCCTGCCCTTTGGGGTAATGGCATAATATTTTTTCGGCACCCCGCGTGCCGGGGCCTGCTGCCAACGGGTGTCGATCAGCTTTTCATCCTCCAGCCGGTACAAAAGCGGGTACAGCGTGCCCTCACGCACTTCAAGGAAACGACTTTTTTCATTTAACGCACTGATCAACTCGTACCCGTACTGCTCGCGGCCCTCCAGCAGTTTTAGCACCACAATTTCTAAAATACCCTTTTTAAACTGTTTCAGGTAGGCATCCTGCAAGCGTGTCCCCCCTCTCAACTGCAATATACTTTGCATTACATAGTATATTGTTATAAAATATACTTGTCAATACCATTTAAACCACAGGCACAAAAAAAGCAGGCCCACCGGCCTGCTTTGCAACAAACAGAATTAGCCCTTGCTTTTTTGACGCAGTGCCCCGCGCACATTTTTCACTTCGCAGGCGCCCTTGGTCAACACATCTTCGGTCTGGCGCAGCATGTTTTCGCAGTAATCGGTAATGGTCGTGCGCATTTCGCGCGCCTGTTGCTGCGCGGCGGTCAAAATTTCGGTGGCCTTTTGCTGGGCCTGCCGCACGATCTCCTCGTGGTCCACCATCGCGCGGGCGCGTTCCTCTGCCTTTTTAATGATCCCCTCCGACTCGCGGCGGGCACCGGCCACAATTTCGGCGCGGTCGGCCACAATGGCTTTTGCCTGTTTGATCTCGGCGGGCATGTTCAGCCGCACATCGTCAATGATGTCGCGGATTTTGTCCACATCCACCATCCGCTTGCCGCCGGTAAAGGGCAGGTTTGTCGCCTCTTCCAACGTTTCATCCATCAAATCGAGCAGCTCGTCCACATTCATAGGTTCACACCTCTTCCTTGGGCTCTCATACCATTATTTTAAACTTCTGCAAGTGGTTTGTACAGTCTTTTCATAATATCCTCATAAATCACCGCAGGGATAAATTCCTCCACATCGCGCCCCTGGGCCGCGATCTGCTTGACCATGCTGGAAGAAAGGTACATGTAATGCGTATTGCAGCTGAGAAACATGGTCTCAAACTCTGGGTAGAGTTTTTTGTTGATCAGCGCCTGCTGAAACTCGTATTCAAAATCGGTGACAGCGCGCAGGCCTTTCACGGCCGCACGTGCGCCGTGGGCTTTTGCATAATCCACCAGCAGCCCGCTTGAAAAATCGACCGTCACATTTTGGGGGTCGATCTCCGGCATGTCGGACAATGCCCGGCGCAGCAAATCCACCCGCTCGTCCACACTAAACACCGGCGTTTTGGATGGGTTAATGAGCACCAGCACAATGACCCTGTCAAAAATGTGGGCCGTGCGCTTGATGATGTCGAGATGCCCCTTGGTCACCGGGTCATAGCTGCCCGGGCAAATGGCTGTCGTCATAGCTGCGCCTCCTCGTCGGCGTATGGCTTTTGATACTTCGTCACCTGTACCTTGCCATAGCGGTATTGCTTCTGGCGCACCAGTGCGCCCACCGTTTCGGGCAACAGCGCACCGGGCTCGCTTTCGCAAAGGGCAATGCCTCCGGGGGCCAGCACCGCATCGACCACAGGTAAGATCTCGGCCAGCGTGTTGTGGCGGTAAGGGGGGTCCAGCAGTACCAGGTCAAACCGGTCTTTTGTCGCGGTAAGAAATACCTCGGCGCCCATGTTTGCCACACTGGCCTTGCTGAACAACCCTGCCGCTTTCAAGTTTTGCGCCACCACCTGCGTTGCCGCATGGTTTTCATCTAAAAAAACGCACCGCTGTGCCCCGCGCGAAAGCGCTTCAATGCCAAGCTGCCCACTGCCTGCAAACAGGTCCAGCACCTGCGCGCCGGGCAACATAAACTGCACGGCACTGAACATGGCCTCCTTGACGCGGTCAATGGTGGGGCGGGTGATGTCGGTGCCCGGCAGTGCCTGCAATGGGGTGCCGCGTGCCGTGCCTGCAATTACTCTCATGTCGTCTCTCCCTGCTGCGGTTTATCTGTAGTTTCAGGTCGTTTTTCATTATCGCCGCTTTGGGGGCCGTTGTCAACCGGGGTATGGTAAAACGTCCAAATTGCCTGCGCCGTTTTGGTCGAAATGCCCGCCTGCTGTGCAAGCTGCTCGGCACTGGCCTCGCGGATGGCCCCCATGGTCTTAAGGTTGCGCAGCAATTTTTTTGCCGTCGTCTCGCCCACACCGGGAATCTGTGTGAGGGTAGAAGAAAAAGTCTTCTTTTTGCTTGCCGTGCGCTGGTACTCGATGGAAAAGCGATGCACCTCGTTTTGGACGGTGCTGATAAACCGAAACACCGATTTATGCATCAAAATGGCGATCTCCCCGCCTACCGACACAATGGCACGGGTGCGGTGCCGGTCGTCTTTTACCATGCCAAAGGTGGGCACATCGGCAAACGCAGTGCCCGCCAGCGCGGCTGTGACGGCCGACAGCTGGCCTTTGCCTCCGTCAAGTAAAATGAGGTCCGGCTTAATGCCAAACTGCCCCTTGCCCCCATTTTCGTACTCTGCGGCACGCCGTTGCAGCACTTCGGCCATCGACGCAAAGTCATCGGTGCCCAATACGGTTTTGATTTTAAACCGGCGGTACCCCGCGCGGTGGGGGCGCCCGCCCTCAAACACGACCATGCCCGCCACACTGGTACCCTCGCCCCAGTTTGAAATATCGTAGCTTTCAATGACATTCGGCGGGGCGGTAAGGCCCAGCGTTTTTGCCACTTCGTCCAACAGCCGTTCTTCTCTTGATACCCGCCCGCTGCGCAGGGTCAGGCTTTCGGACGCGTTCAAGGTCGCCATCTGCACCAGCCGCGGGCCGTCGCCGCGCTGTGGCACCGACAGCACCACCTTGCGCCCGCTTTGCTGCGAAAGCAGCTGCGCAAGGTCCTCCGCCGCTTCGGGCAGGGTGTCCAGCAAAATCAGCGGCGGCACTTCGCGCTGGCCGCTATAAAAGCGGGGCAAGATTTCGTCGCGCACTGTGGCGGCATCATCGGTGTCGGCAAACAAAAACTCTTTTTTATCCACCAGCCGCCCCTGCCGAAACGACAGCATGGCGGCGCAGACCGCCCCGTGGGAAGCCACGGTGCTGAACACATCGGCATTTTTGATGGTGCTTTGCACCACCCGCTGGCCACCCGCCACCTTTTCAATGGCGCTGATCTGGTCGCGCAGGGTGGCCGCCTTTTCAAAATCCAGCGCTTCGCTGGCTTCTTCCATGCGGCTGCGCAGTGATTTGATGATTTCGTTTTTGCCCTGTTTGATGAGCTTTGCGGCACCATCCACCGCTTCGGCATACACCTGTGCGCTGATTTTGCCGGTGCAGGGGGCCATGCATTTGCCGATATAGTAGTTGAGGCAGGGGCGCTCTTTGCCAAAGTCCCGCGGAAACTGGCGGTTACAGTTGTGCAGCTTAAACGAGCACTGCGCGGTCTCGACCATCTCGCGCACCGCAAAGCTGCTCATGTAAGGGCCGATCCACTCGGCATCATCGTTTTGCTTTTGCAACTCGGCCGTAATTTTGGCAAACGGCCCCTTACCCACCCGGATATAAGAATAGCCCTTGTCATCCTTGAGCAAAATGTTGTATTTCGGGGTGTGCAGCTTAATCTGGCTGCACTCCAGCACCAGCGCCTCAAACTCGCTGGTGGTGACAATAAATTCAAAGCTGAACGCGTGCTCGATCATGCGGGTGACCTTTTCGTCGTGGGACACCCCCTCGCGGAAATACTGGCTGACCCGCAGCCGCAGCCGCTTGGCCTTGCCAATATAGATGATATCGCCGGTTTTATCCTTCATAATATAAACACCCGGCAGCAGTGGCAGCTTTTTTGCCTTTTCGTAAAGCTCCTGCTTTGTCATGTACCCGGTTCACCGCCCTTGCGCTGATGCTGGCAGTGCAAACTGCCGCAGAAGAAAAAAAGGCGCTGCCTGTGGCAGCGCCCTGAGATGCATGCTTACTCGCTAAACCCAGAGTTCACGAGTTTTACCAGCCCGTCTACCGCCAGCTGTTCATCCGCCCCATCCGCAATAATGCGAATGGTGGTGCCGCCCACGATACCGAGGGAGAGTACGCCGAGAAGGCTTTTGGCATTGACGCGACGCTCCTCTTTCTCCACCCAGATCGAAGACTTGAACTCGTTGGCTTTTTGAATAAAGAAAGTTGCCGGGCGGGCATGCAGGCCTACCTGATTCTCGACTGTAACGTCTTTCACATACATAGTCAGAACGCTCCTATTTCAAAAATTTTCCAAAAGAAAAAGTAATGTTAATGTAAGTTTCAATATGGTATTATCATATCTCAATATTATCGACCCGTCAACAAAATAATCAAAACAGTGGGTATTTTCATCAGTTCGCTTAAAACCCAAATGCCGAAACCTAGCGCTTTGTATATCTTAACTACAAAGTTTTCAACAACCTTAGTCAAAATATCAATTTTCGGCAGCAATTTTTGTCAATTCCGGTCGGGCCGTTTACTGATCCGGTTCCTCTTTTTTCTGCTGTAGCAGGTCTGGCCGCCGCGCCAAAGTGCGCTGCAGCGACTGCTCTTCTTTCCATTCGCGTATCTTTTTGGCGTGGCCCGACAGCAGTACCGGCGGCACCCTGCGTCCATGCCAAACCTCCGGCCGTGTATACTGCGGGTATTCCAGCCGTCCGCTGTAAAAGCTTTCGTCCTCGTAACCCTCTGGCGAAGAGAGCACCCCGTCGCACAGGCGTGCCACGCTGTCTGCCACCACCAGTGCGGCCAGCTCGCCGCCGGTGATGACAAAATCGCCGAGACTGATCTCCTCATCGGCCAGCTCGTCAATCACCCGCTCGTCGATGCCCTCGTAATGGCCGCAGACCAGCGTGATGCTGGGCAGCTGCGCCAGCTGCCGCGCGCGCTCTTGCGTGTAGGTTTTACCCCCGGCCGTCAAAAAAATGACATGGGGCTTTTGCTGCTGCTGGCCCTCAATGGCCTTGCAGCACAGGTAGATGGGCTCGGCCTGCAAAATCATGCCATGACCGCCGCTGTACGGGTAATCGTCCACCTGTTTTTGTTTGCTTAGTGTGTAATCGCGGATATTGTGGCAATGCATCTCAATGCTGCCCTTGCGCCGCGCACGGCCAAGGATGCTTTCGGACAGCACCGTTTCGCACATGTCGGGGAACAACGTCGCAATATCAATCCGCATCGTCAAACATCCCCCGTATCGGCCGCACCTTCACGTACCCCTCATCGGGGTTCGTCTCGGCCAAAAACTCTGCCGCCGCGGGGAACAGCACCGTGCGCCCATCGCCGGTGCGCACCTCGTACACGTCGCTGGCCCCGCCGTTTGTCACCGCCGTTATGGTGCCGTATTCGGTGCCGGTGTCGGCATCCAGCACCCGCAGGCCAATGATGTCCTGCACAAACCAGCGCCCGGCGGGCAACTTTGCGTCCGCGCGGTCAAGGTAAAACAGGCGGCCCATCAGCGCACGGGCATCCTCCATAGAATCGACACCCTCAAGCCGCAACAGCACCATCCCCTTGTGGGGCCGCGCTTCCCGCACACGCAGTGCCTTGCCGCCCTGCGGCGAAAGGTAAAACTGCCCAATGGTGCACAAAAATTCGGCGCTGTCACAATAGGGGTACGCCTTGATCTCCCCGGTGACGCCGTGGGTCGTCACAAATTTGCCTGCTTCCAGATACTGTTTTTGCATCGCCGCCTCCTTACTGCCCTGTTGGCAAAACATGCCGCCTTTGCCCATAAAGACAAAAGCGGCATTCCGTTTTGCGTTTGCACTTTCAGTCGATTTCGACCATGACCTTTTCGCCGACACGCACCGCGGCGGCGCGCATTACAACACGGATTGCCTTGGCAATGCGGCCCTGTTTGCCGATCACACGGCCCATATCATCTTCGGCTACGCTTAAATGATAAACCGTCGTGCCCTCGGCATCGGGGGCGTCCACCGTGACCTTCACAGCGTCCTTATTTTCCACAAGGCCCTGTGCAACGGCGATCAAAAGTTCTTTCAACATAAAAGTTTCCTCTCTGCTCTGCGAGCGGGGGCCTTTTAGATGACCGCGCTCTTTTTCAGCAGCGCCCGAACGGTATCGGTGGGCTGGGCGCCATTCTCGATCCACTTCTTTGCCTTTTCGGCATCCACGTGGAACTCAGAAGGTTTCTTGTTGGGGTCGTAGGTGCCGATCTCTTCGATGAAACGGCCGTCGCGCGGGAAACGGGAATCCGCGACAACAACACGGTAGAACGGGTTTTTCTTGGCGCCCATACGGCGCAGTCTGATCTTTACTGCCATACTGGTTTTCCTCCAAAAATGAATGAAATACATCTTATTTTATTTAAACCGGTCACCCGGTAAAAACCGTACTTTTGTTAAAAGCCGAAATTCATGCCGCGCCGCCCGCCAAACCGGCGTTTGCCGCCCGCTTTTTTCATCTGCTTCATCAGTTTGTTCATCTGCTCATACTGGCGCAGAATGCGGTTGACATCTTCGACCTTGGTGCCGCTGCCCGCGGCAATGCGGCGTTTGCGTTTGGGGTCGATCATGGCGGGCTTTGCACGCTCGCCGGGGGTCATGCTTTGAATGATCGCTTCCATGCGGCCAAACAGTTTGTCGCTGTTTTCCATGTCTTCGCCGCTAATCTTGCCGGCACCCGGCAGCATCGACATCATGGCCGCGGCGCCGCCCATTTTTTTCATCTGGGCAATCTGGTCCAGCAAATCGTTCATGTCGAACTTGTTTTCCATCAGGCGCTTGGCGGCTTCTTCGGCCTTTTTCTGGTCCTGCGTCTCCTGCGCCTTTTCGATCAGCGTCATGACATCGCCCATACCAAGGATGCGGCTTGCCATGCGGTCCGGGTGGAACAGTTCAAGGTCATCCAGCTTTTCGCCAACGCCCGCAAACTTGATGGGTTTGCCGGTGACTGCGCGCGCACTGAGCGCCGCGCCGCCGCGGGTATCGCCGTCGAGCTTGGTGAGTACAATGCCGTCCACGCCAATGCGGTCGTTAAACGCGGCGGCCACGTTGACGGCGTCCTGCCCGACCATCGCGTCGACGACCAGCAGTGTTTCATCCACCGGCACGGCCTGTTTGATGCGGCCCAGCTCTGCCATCAGCTCATCGTCCACATGCAGGCGGCCGGCCGTATCCAGAATCACTAAATCGTTGCCGTAGTCCTTTGCGTGGGCCACCGCCTTTTTGGCGATGAACTCCGGCTTTTCAGTGCCCAGCTCAAACACCGGCACCCCGGCTTTTTCGCCCACGACCTTAAGCTGTTCAATGGCCGCCGGGCGGTAGATATCACAGGCCACCAGCAGCGGGCGGTGCCCCTGCTTGACAAAGTATTTTGCAATTTTGGCCGAATGGGTGGTTTTACCGCTGCCCTGCAACCCGCACATCAACAGGATGGTGGGCGGCTTTGCATTGATGTGCACCCCTTGGCTTTCGGTGCCCATCAGCGCGGTCAGCTCTTCACTGACGATCTTGATGACCTGCTGCGCGGGGGTGAGGCTTTCCATCACTTCGGCGCCCACGCTGCGCTCGGTCACCTTGGCAATAAAATCTTTTGCCACTTTGTAGTTGACATCGGCCTCCAACAGGGCCATACGCACCTCGCGCATGGCGACCTTGATATCGGCCTCGGTCAATTTGCCCTTGCCGCGCAGGCGGCGAAAGGCGGCGGACAGTTTTTCTGTTAAACTTTCAAACGCCATGGGCTGCCCCTTTATTCGCTGATTTTATCGACCAGTGCAAGAATTTCCTCTGCCCCGGCGCCAATGCGGGCCGAGGGAACGTAGCTCTCTTCGTTTTGAAAACGAATTTCGCGCGCAAGCTGTTCAATGCGTTCGAGGCCCGTGCGCACGGCACGGTAACGGGTCGCAAAGCCTACCTTTTGCTCAAGGTCCAGCATAATCACCTCACCGCGCTTGATGGCATCGCGCACCCCCTGGCGGGAAATGCCGAAGTTGGACGCAATTTCAGACAGCGACAAATCATCGTTGTAATATTGCTCCATCACATCGCGCTGGCGGTCGGTCAGTACACCGCCGTAAAAATCCAGCAGAAAAGAAATTTCCAGATTTTTCGCCATCGGGTCTCCCGCCTTTCCGCCTTTTGTAAAGGTGATTGCTTTACACAACGGCTATTATATCAAATTACGCAAGGCACGTCAAGTGTTGTAAAGTTATTAAGCTTTACAAAAAACAAGTTATTTTGCCCGGTTTTCCGGTTTTGTTTGACATTTGGCCGCAGGCTGGGTAGGATGGACTTAATAAAGGTAAACAGCTACGGGGGGAATGCAAAATGGGGCCGATACAGGGCGGTGTTTTTCATGACTTTACCCAAGCGCGCGGTGCGGGCGTGCTGGTGCAACTGCCAGGGCTTTGTGCGCGTTACCGGCCTGCGGCCGAGCTGCTGGGCTTTCTCAATTTTACCGGCCCGACCAGCAGCTTTAAAGACAGCCTTGCCGAGGGGATGATTCGCCTTGCCGAGCAAAGCGGTGCGCTGGCCCCCGGCGCGCTGATCACCGAGGCCTCTGCGGGCAGCTTTGGCGCGGCGCTGGCGCTGGCCGGGCACCGCACCGGCCACCCGGTGGTGCTGTGCCTGCCCTCTACCATACCGCTATTGCGCCAGCAGCAACTGGCGGGCTATAGCGCCAAGCTGGCGCTGTGCGGCCCCACGCAGGAGGAAGGCGAACAGCGGGCCACCGCCATTGCCGCCGCAAACGGCGGGTATTTTATGGACCGGTTTGCAAACGACCTAAACCCCGAATACCACCGCCGTGTCACCGGGCCCGCCCTGTTGCAGGCCACCGGCACAAAGCTGAATGTCGTGGTGGCCGGCGTGGGCACCGGCGGCACCATCAGCGGGGTGGGCGAACACATCAAAGCCTGGACGAACGGCGTGCAGATGGTGGGGGTAGAGCCCGCCGAAAGCGGGGTGCTGACCGGCGGGTTTGCCGGGCCGCACGGCCTGGCCGGCATTGGCTGCGGCTTTGTGCCTGAAAATTATAACCCCTATATTGTAGATAAGGTGCTGCGCGTTTCGACCGGGGATGGCAAACAGACCGCACAGGACGCGCTGTTGCTGGACGGGCTGCCGCTGTGCCCCGCCGCCGGGGCCGTGCTGTCGGGCGCGCTGTCACTTGCGCGCGAAGAGGCGAATGCGGGCAAGCGTATCGTTGCCATTTTAGGCGGCAGCAACCAGGCGTAATGTGCGGGCAGCCTTTTACACAAAACAAAAACGGCCTGCCAGAAAGGCAGGCCGTGCTGCTGCCGGGCTGTGCCCGGTAACCTGTTTCAATTTAAAACTTAGCTGCGGGCTTCCACCAGTTCTTTGGTGTCGCGGGCAATCATCAGCTCTTCGTTGGTGCAGATGATGAAGGTGCGCACCTTGGCGCCGGGGGCTGTCAAATCCACTACGTCGCCGCGGGTCTTGTTTTTCTCTTCGTCAATGCGAATGCCGAAGAAGTCCATATCCTCGCAAACCTTGTGGCGCACGCTGTCGCTGTTTTCGCCAATGCCGCCGGTGAACACCAGCGCGTCAATGCCGCCCATGGCTGCAACATAACCGCCGATATATTTTTTAATCTGGTAGCACAGCATGTCCTGCGCCAGCCGGGCGCGCTCGTTGCCCTCTGCGGCTGCTTTTTCAATGTCGCGGTTGTCGCTGGAAACACCGGAGATCCCCAGCAGGCCGCTTTTGCCGTTCAGCACATCCACAAACAGCTCGTTGCCGTGCTTGCCGCTGATCTCGGCCATCTGGGTGACGACCGACGGGTCAAGGTCGCCGCTGCGGGTACCCATCATCACGCCGCCGGTCGGGGTGAGGCCCATGGAGGTGTCTACGCTTTTGCCGCGGTTGACGGCGGTGATCGACGAACCGTTGCCCAAATGGCAGGTGACAATGCGCAGGTCGGTGATGGGCTTGCCCATGACGTCCGCACACTTCTTGCTGACATAGCGGTGAGAGGTGCCGTGGGCGCCGTAACGGCGGATATGGTATTTTTCGTAGTATTCGTACGGCACCGCAAACATATAGGCCTTCGGCGGCATCGTCTGGTGGAACGCAGTGTCAAATACCACGGCCTGCGGCAACTCTTTGCCAAATGCCTTTTGCGCGGCCCGGATGCCTTGCACGTGCGCCGGATTGTGCAGCGGTGCAAGCTCGGCAAGGTCGGCGATCTTTTCTACAACATCTTCATCCACAAGGCAGGAGACCGGGAACTTGTCGGCCCCCTGCACGATGCGGTGGCCAATTGCATTGATCTCTTTGATATCACGGATGACCGGATGTTCCCCGGTGGTCATGACCTCGATCAGCTTCGCAAATGCGGCAGTGTGGTCCTTAAACGGGCACTCCTGCTTTACTTCGTAGCCGTCTGCCGTCTTGTGGGTGATCAGGCTGCCGGGGATGCCGATTCTCTCGCAGTTCCCCTTGCAAAGCACCTTTTCCCCATCCATGTCGATCAGCTGGTACTTCAGCGAGCTGGAGCCGCAGTTGATAACCAGAATCTTCATTTCCTCCGAACCTCCGTTTTTCCTTGTTTTAAAGCCAAACCTCTTTTTTGTTCAACTTTTTTATTATATAATATCAAAAATCCTTTTTCAAGGACTGGTATCGACTTTATTCGCCAAAGGAGCCATTATGCAACGAATTGGGATCATTGCCGAGTATAACCCGTTCCACAACGGCCACGCGCTGCAAATCGACACGCTGCGCCGCAGTGGAGCCGAGGGCATCTTTGTTGTGATGAGCGGCAATTATGCACAGCGCGGCACCCCTGCGGTATTTTCAAAATTTACCCGGGCGCGCGCCGCCCTTGCCTGCGGGGCCGACCTTGTGGCCGAGCTGCCGGTACCCTGGGCCGCGGCGGGGGCCGACCGGTTTGCCGAGGGCGCGGTGTGGCTGCTGGCCGCGCTGGGCTGCGACGGTATTTGCTTTGGGGCAGAAGAAGCGGACCTTGCCAAACTGACAGCGCTTGCCGACCTGCTTGAGGACCCCGCGTTTGACGCCGAATTGCAGCGCAGGCACACCGCCGGGGGCGGCAGCCTTGCCGCGCTGCGGGCGGCGCTGGCAAGTAAATTGCAACCCGATGCCGCCGTGTTGCTGGCAATGCCCAACAACACGCTGGGCATTGCCTACCTGCGGGCCATTCGCCGCCTTGGCCTGCCGCTGGGGGCCATTGCGCTGCCGCGCACCGGGGCACAGCACGATGCACCGCTGCCTGCGGGCGGGCGCATTGCCAGTGCCAGCGCGCTGCGCGGGCAGCTATTGGCGGGCAACCTGCAACAGATAGCCCCCTACTTGCCGCCTGCCGCCTATGCGCTGTTTTGCCGCGACGCTGCGGCGGGGGCCCTGCTAAACGAACAGGCATTTTCGACTTCGCTGCTGACGGTGCTGCGCGGCAAGACCCCCGGGGAATTTGCCCACCTGCCGGGGGCGGGTGGCGAGGGGCTGCCGTTTTTGCTGGCCCGCGCCGCGGCAAAAGCGGGCAGTGCGAGCGAACTGTACGACCTGTTAAAAAGCAAGCGCTACACCCACGCCAAGCTGCGCAGGCTGGCGCTTGCCGCCTACCTTGGCCTGACGGACGATTTGCCCCGTCTGCCCCCCTATTTGCGGCTGCTGGGCGGCACCCCGGCGGGGCTGGCACAGCTTGCCGGGGCACGTGGCACGCGGCCAGTGCCGCTTTGCCATTCGCTGGCGCAGTTGGTGCGCATGCCGGGGGATGCCGGCCGGGTGGCGGCGCTGGAGGCGCGCGCGGGTGCCCTGTGGTCGCTGTGTTTGCAAACACCCCGCGGCGCGCGCGAAGAATTTACCCAAAAGTTCATTAAAGCCCAGGGCACCGGCCCGGTGTGATACAAAAGCAGGCACCCCGCGGGGCGCCTGTGTTTTATTTGCGGCCCAGTGCACGGCGGGTGCGGTACACGGCGTATTTGAAAAAGTTGCCAATCAGCCAAAACTGAAGTAACACATAATACGGCAGGTTGCGCAGCCGGAATTTGGGCTTTTGCAGCCGGGGCAGCGCGGCAAAGGCTTCGCCAGCACCTTGCAGGTACGCTTTGCCGTACCCACGCAGCGCAAACACGCAAAGCTTGACAAGGTAGCCCACCAGCAAAAACGGCAAATTGAGCAGTAACATCAGCAGCGGTTCGTTTTTATAGGGCATCAGCAGCGAATTGCGCCCGCTTTGAATCGACTTAAATTCGTTATAGGTACCCCCGCGGATGCCGCCGGTCGTGGCGCCGCAGATATGCCGGCACACGGCGGTGGGGCAATACAGGTTGTGGTACCCCAAGCTGTTGGCGCGCCAGCCCAAATCGACATCCTCATAATAGGCAAAAAACAGCTCGTCAAACAGGCCGATCTCCTCTAAAATACTGCGCCGGTACAGCGCCGCGCCACCGCAGGCCGAAAAGCAGCGCCGCAGGCGCTGGTAGCGGCTGGCAAGCATGCCGTCACCGGTTTTAGCCGCCCAGCCAAACACCGTCACATAGTCCCCCGCGTCGTCGGCAAGCTGTGGCTCGTAATAGCGCAGCATCAGCGACGACACTGAAAACACCCGTTTGTCGCGGTCTGCCGTCGCCACCAGCTCGCGCAGCCAGTTTGGCTGGGCAAAGGCGTCGTTGTTGAACATCACCGCGTATTCGCCGTGCGACGCGCGAATGCCCGCGTTGACCGCCGCCGAAAACCCGGTGTTTTGGCTGTTTTCAATCAGCGTGTAGTTCGGCAGCGATTGGTACGAGCGGGCAATGGCTAGGCTGCCGTCGGTAGAGCCGTTGTCGATGACGATCAGCTCAAAATCGGTAAAGTCCTGCGCCAAAATGCTTTCAATGCTCTCTTTCAGCCAAAGCTCACCGTTAAGGTTGGGTATAATGACAGATGCTTTCACACAGATTCCCCTGTTCTTCTAAACTGCGGCCACCACAGGCAGCTACCTACCCCACAGTGTACCGTTTTGCGGCGCGTTTTGCAATGGTTGCCGTTTTGCGCCGTTTCTTTTATAATAAGGGCTGCGGTATGCGGCGGCCAAATTGTGCCCCTGCCGCCGCAATAAGCAACGGGCACGCCTGCCGCGTGCCGGAACAGGGGGCAAACATGGGGGTACTTTCTGCCGTGCGTCTTTTTTTGCTGGATTTGGACGGCACTTTTTATTTGGACGACACGCCGCTGCCCGGCGCGCTGGGTTTTTTGGCGGCACTGCGGGCTAGACACACGCCGTTTTTATTTTTGACCAATAATTCATCCCGCGGGCGGGGCGACTATTTAAAAAAGCTGAACGCCATGGGGGCGGCGGTGACCGAGGCCGAAATTTTTACCAGTGCCGACGCCACGCTGGCCTACCTTGCGCGCGAGGGTTTTGCAAAGGATTTGCTGCTAATTGGCACCCCCAGCCTGGAAGCGCAGTTTACCGCGGCGGGCTATGCCGTGCACGCGGCGGCGCCAAAAGCCGTGGTACTGGGCTTTGACACCACGCTGACCTACGAAAAGCTGACCGCCCTGTGCAACGCCGTGCGCGCCGGGCTGCCCTACATTGCCACCCACCCGGATTTCAACTGCCCGGTCAAAGGCGGGTTCATCCCGGACATTGGCGGCGTGATTGCGCTGGTGGAAGCTTGCACCGGCCGCCGGCCGGACGTGGTGATTGGCAAGCCGAGCGGCGAAATTGCCGCCGCTGCCGCCGCACGCTTTGGCCTGCCGCTGGGCGATGTGTGCATGGTGGGCGACCGGCTTTACACCGACATTGCCTTGGGGCAATGCGGCATCAAAACCGCGCTGGTGCTTTCTGGCGAGACGACGCCGACAGACTATGAAGCCTCTGCCATTCGGGCCGATTTTGTGTTTGGCGGCATTGGCGACATGGCGGCGCAGCTATAAGCAGTGCCGGGCAACCCCACACAATATTGAAAAGAAAAGCCCGCAGAAGCATGCTTCTGCGGGCTTAGTTGTGCGTGTTTACCAGCGGCCGTAATTATAAAAGCCTTTGGGGTAATACCCGGCGCTGAACGCCGCGATTAGGATGATGAGGAAAATGATCGTCAGCACGAACCCGATGCCGACCAAAATTAGGCGCGAGCGCGACCAGTTTTTGCGGTTGGTGTTCGTGCCATCAGAAAACGACCAGATCAGCAGCATGACCAAGTTGGCCACCGGGATCATGCAGATGAGCTCTTGCAGCAAAAATTGCCCGGTGCTCATCGGTGCATCAAGGTTTGGCGCGGGCGGGGCCACCGGGGGCGTTTGCATCATCTGCGGCGCCACGGGCGGCGGGGTCTGGCCGCCATAATTATAACTGTAGTTGCCAGTGCTGGCGCTCGACGGCACCGGGTCGCCGGCGGGCGGGGGAGGCGGTACCTCTTCACTTTGCACTGGGGGTACCGGTGGCTGGGTGGCGGCAGGCTCTGCGACCGGCGCACCAAAACTTACAGGGGCCCCGCAGGCGCCGCAAAAACGAGCATCCTCCGGCAGTTCTCTGCCGCATTTTCTGCAAATCATACAGTTCACTCCTTCTCTCAGGAAAGTTTTGCACAGCAAAACCTGTTTTGTTCATCATACCATGAGAAAAGTGAGAAAACAATTAGTTCCCTGTGAAAATAACGTGAAGTGCCTTTACCGCTACTCCAGCGGGGCCGCGGGAGGGAAGGTGACGGTAAAGGTCGTGCCGGTGTCCGGGTCGGATTGCACCTCGACCATGGCGTGGTATTGCCCCGCCACATGCTTGACGATGGCAAGCCCCAGCCCGGTGCCGCCCATGGCCTTGCTGCGGCCTTTGTCAATGCGGTAAAACCGCTCAAAAATGCGTTCGCGGTAACGCGGCTCAATATAGCTGCCAGTGTTGTGCACCTTGAGCACCGTGCCTTCTTGCCCGGCAGAAAGCTCAATGTCCACAAATCCGCCCTCTTCGCTGTACCGCACGGCGTTTTGCACCAAATTGCCCACCAGCTCTTGCATTTCGCGGTGCGACGCGGACAAAATACTCTGCTGGGCCATGCAGGTCATGGTGATGCCGCGCTGTTCGGCCATGGCTTTTGCATCTGCCGCCACATTGCGCACCACCTCGGCAAGATCCAGCACCTCGCGTGAAAAAACGATGTCCCCGGCTTCCAGCCGGCTGATCATAATAATATCGTTGATGAGGTTTTGCATGCGGCCGGTCTCTTTTAAAATACGGCGGGCAAACTCCTCTTTCTGCGCCTCGGTGAGCTGGGTGGAATTACACAATAGCTCGGCAAACCCGCCGATTGAGGTGATCGGGGTTTTCAGCTCGTGGCTGGCGTTCGAGAAAAACTCCTGCCGCATTTTTACCGCGTTGCGCCGTATTGTGATGTCGGACAGTACCGCAATGGCCGCCTCCGCCATGCCCACCTCGCTTTCGGGGCTGGTAATGGGGCTGATGGAGGCTTCGATAAGCGCCCCCCCGGAAAGAGGCAATTCGACCCTTGCCGTTTTGCCGTGGCGCACCGCCCCCTCCACCCCATCCAAAAAGGGCATCTGCCGGGTGGCATACACAATGTTTTTGCCGGTGACGGCCTTGTCGCAACCAAGAAAAGCACAGGCCGCGCGGTTGATGAGGATAATCTCCTGCTCGCCGCCCAGCAAAATCAGGCCCTCGTCCATATTATCCAAAATATAATCAATGCGGTTGCGCTCACGCGTCAGCGTGCTGAGAGTGATGTCCACCTCCGACGAGATCTGGTTGATGTCAGCGGCCATATCCTGTAGTTCATCGTACTGGTAGGTGGTGGGGTCCAGCCGGGCACCACCGCTTTTCACCAGTTTTAAGCTGTCTGACAATTCTTCGATCGGCCCTGAAATACTTTTAGCCAGCCGGTCGGCCAACACCAGTGCAATTAAAAATGCCACCAGCGCGGCGATGAGCACCGCCGGCAAAAAGCCCACCAGCCCGGCGGCAAACGACGGGTAGCTGTCCGATACCCGCACAAAGGTGCCGTCGGCCAGTTTGACCGCCACGTACATCATATTCAGTCCGGTGGTGGCACTGCGGCGCACCGCGACGCCAATGCCCCCGCCCGATGCCTGCAAGATCTCTTCCCGCGTGGCGTGGTTTTCCATCGTGTCGGCCTGCACCGCAGAGTCGCCGGTGACATTGCCCTGTGCATCCACAAAGGTCACCCGCACACCGCCAGCACCGCTCGAAAGCCGGGCCGCATCCTCCGGCGTGCGCCCATCGGTCAACTGGGCCTGTTGGGCAATGGATGACGCCAGCTTTTTCATGTCGACCCGCGTGCGGTCGGTCACCCTTGCCTCAAAGACCATCGTCGCGATCAGCGTACATACCAAAAGGCCAAGACCCAGCACCAGCGCGGTGCTTTTCATGATTCGTTTTTTCATCTGTCCTCCCTGCGGGGCGGTCAGTCGCCCGTCTTTTCGGCAATAAAGCGATACCCTACCCCACGTACGGTTTTAATGTACTGCGGGTGGGTGGGGTCGTCGCCCAGTTTCTGGCGCAACGTGCCGATATGCATATCCAGCGTGCGCGTCTCCCCAATAAAATCGTACCCCCACACCTTTTGCAGCAGCTCTTCGCGCCCAATGGCACGGCCAATGCCCGCAATCAGCATTTTCAGCAATTCAAATTCTTTGTAAGTCAGTTCGACCGGCTCGCTGCCCATCTGCACCTCGCGCGCGGGCAAATCGACCTGCAACGCGCCAAAGGTATAGTGGTCTTGCAACAGGGGCTCTTCTCCACCCGCACGGCGCAATAGCGCACGCACCCGGGCACAAAGCTCCAGCACGCTAAAGGGCTTTGTCATGTAGTCGTCCGCACCCGCATCCAGCCCTTTTACCTTATCTGTCTCGGTGTCCTTCGCCGTCAACATCATTGCTTTGATGCGGCGAAGCTCCGGGTTCTGGCGCATCAGGCGCAGCGCGGTGATGCCGTCCATCCCATCCAGCATGATGTCGAAGATCACCAGTGCCGGGCGGTATTGCTTCATATCTGACAACGCAGTGGCCGCCTGCGGGTATTCCCGTACGGTAAAGCCCTCGGTCTCCAATGCTGCGCGCAACAGCATGCGGATGCTGTCATCATCCTCGACCACGTAAATCAGCTGTGCCAATCGATCTGCCCCCTGTCTTTCGTGTTTTCGTTTAGCGCCCTGTCTGGTGGATGCCGGTTTTATAAAATTCGGCCCACTCACAGATATTGACCGCGTGGTCGCCCAGGCGCTCAAGGTATTTAGTAATCATCAGGTAATCAATGGCCACATCCACCAGTGAGGTGTCTTTTTTCAGCACTTCAACCATGTTCACCTTGATGTCGTTGAAAGCATCGTCCACGATGTCGTCGCGGCCGATCACTTTTTCGGCCAGCGCCATGTCGGTGTGTACAAACGCGTTCACAGCGTCATACACCATACCCTGTGCCGCCTCTGCCATCACCACAATGCGCTCGCGAATTTCGGGGATCTCGCCTGTGAGGTGCGGCGTGATCTCGGCAATATCCGCCGCGGCATCGCCAATGCGCTCAATGTCGGTGATCATTTTCAGTGCGGTGGAAATGGTGCGCAAATCCCCCGCCACCGGCTGCTGGCGCAGCAGCAAAGTTAGGCAGCGGCGCTCAATTTCACGCTCCATGTCGTCCACTTCGCGGTCGCCCTGCACCACAGTTGCAGCCAGCGTAAGGTCGTGGCTCTCAAAGGCCCGCACCGAATTGTTGATGGCTTCCACGGCAAGCGAGCTCATTTTGATCAGGCTTGCCATCAGCTCTTCCAGCTCTGCGTCAAACGTCTTTCTGACAGACATTGTTTTCACCTTTACTTTCTTCTATTATACCCTGTCCGGCGGCAGCGTCAAACAGCTTTTTGCCGCCTGCTATCAGGGCTAAGCCGCCGGGGCGGCATCAGCCAAAACGGCCGGTGATATAATCCTCGGTGCGCTTGTCTTTGGGCATGCTGAAAATTTCCTCGGTAGGGCCAATCTCCACCATTTCGCCCAGCAGAAAGAACGCGCATTTGTCGCTGATGCGCGCGGCCTGCTGCATGTTGTGGGTCACAATGACAACGGTGTAATGCTGCTTTAAATCCGCCATCAGCTCTTCAATGCGAATCGTCGAAGCAGGGTCCAGCGCACTGGTGGGCTCGTCCATCAGCAGCACGTCGGGCTTTACGGCCAGCGCGCGCGCAATGCAAAGGCGCTGCTGCTGCCCGCCCGAAAGCCCAAGGGCCGATTTTTTCAGCCGGTCTTTCACTTCGTCCCACAGGCTGGCACCGCGCAGGCTGGTCTCCACAATCTCACTCATCTCCGCCTTGGAGTATATGCCGTGCAGCCGCGGGCCATAAGCGATGTTGTCGTAGATGCTCATTGGAAACGGGTTTGGTTTTTGAAAAACCATGCCGATATTTTTGCGCAGCTTGGTCACGTCCACACCGGGGGCAAAGATATCCTCGCCGTGGTACAGCACCTTGCCCTCTACCCGTACACCGGGCACAAGGTCGTTCATACGGTTGAGTGTTTTCAAATAAGTCGATTTGCCACAGCCGGACGGCCCGATCAGCGCCGTGATCTCCCGCTCGATAATGGGGGCGGTAATACCCTTGAGCGCCTCAAAATTGCCGTACCAAAGCCGCAGCTCCTCGGTTGTAATGATGTTTTCCATCGCAGTTCCTTCCCCGGTAATACCGTTACCTAACTTCTTTTTTTCAGCCGCCGCGCCAGCAGTTTCGCGGCAAAATTGACAATCAGCACAATGACCATCAGCACGGCCGCAACCGCAAACGCAATGTCAAATTTGCCGCGCTCCATCGCGTAGACATACAGTGCCACACTGAGCGTTGCGCCCGAGCCGCCCATGGCGGAGAAAAAGCCGCCCAGCAACTTGAGCCCAAGGCCCGCGGTGAACAGCAGCGCGGCCGATTCGCCCACAATGCGGCCAACGGCAAGAATACAGCCGGTCATAATGCCGTCAATGCTGCACGGCAGTATAATGGTGCGGATCATCGTCCATTTAGTGGCCCCAAGGCCCAGCGCGCCCTCGCGGTAGTTTTCGGGCACGGTTTTCAGGCTTTCCTGCGTGGTGCGCACAATGGTGGGCAAAATCATAATGACCAGCGTCAGCGCACCGGCCAGCAGGCTGGTACCAAGGCCTAATAACTGGCAGAAAAACATCATGCCCACAAGGCCGTAAATGATGGACGGAATGCCCGCCAGTGTTTCGGTGGTAAATTCAATGGCGCGCACCATCCGCGGGTTTTTGGCATATTCGGTCAGGTACACCGCGGCCCCCACCCCCAGCGGCAGCACAATGGCAAGCGCCGCCACGATGATATAAAGAGTATTTAAGATGCTGGGCAGAATACCGATGGTGTTTTTAAGGTAACTTTCCTGCGAGGAAAGCAGTTCCCACGTGATACTGGGCACCCCGCGAAATAAAATGTACCCAATCAGCAACAGTACCAGCAGCGTGACAAGCCCGGCACACAGCCAGATAATGGCCCGCATGCTGTTGTCAAACAGCCGCCTGCGCAGTGGCAACTGGCCGCTAATGCGACTTTTCTGTGTCTCGTGCATGTCATTTCTCCTTTCGGCCGCCGCGCTTGAGCAAGAACCCCAGCACGACATTGATGAGCATGATAAAGAGGAACAGCACCAGCGCGATAGAGAACAGCGCCTGCCGCTGCAACCCGGACGCATAGCTCATCTCTTTGGAAATTGCCGTGGTGAGAAACGTCACGCTGCCAAACAGGGAGGGCATATTGGCCACATTGCCCGCCACCATCATAACTGCCATGGCTTCGCCAATGGCGCGACCAATGCCCAGTACCACACCGGCGGCAATGCCACTGCGGGCGGACGGGATACTGACCCTGAAAATCGTCTCGATATGGGTGGCCCCCAGCGCAAGGCTGGCTTCCTCGTACTCCGGCGGCACAGAGGCGAGCGCCGTTTCGGATACACTGACGATAGAGGGCAAGATCATGACCGAAAGCACTAAAATTGCCGCCAGCAGGCTGGTGCCCTTGGGCAGGCCGAACACCTGTGCAATCAGCGGCACCAGCACCGACACACCCACAAGGCCATACACGACGGACGGAATACCCGCCAGCAGGTCAATAGCGGGGCGAATTCTATCCGCCACACGGCGCGGGGCAATTTTTGCAAGAAACACAGCGGTAAGCAGCCCCACCGGCACGCCGATCAGCGTAGCGGCCGCGGTGCCATAAACCGAAGTCAGGATAAAGGGCAGGATGCCGAATTTGGGCTCGGCTGCGGTGGATGCCCACACTTCGCCGGTCAAAAAATCGAGTAACCCGATCTCGTGAATGGCCGGGATGCCGCTGACGATCATGTACACAGCGATCAGTGCGACAGAAGCAATGGCAAGCACCCCACAAAAAAAGAACAGGCCATTCATCAGGCGTTCTACAAATTGCTTTGCTTTCACAGCGTTCCTCCGATACGGGAAGTTCCCCGGGGCCAGTTTGGCCCCGGGGAATTCCGTGGATTACGCGGCCGGTGGCCGTTTATTCTGCAATGTTTATTTCGCGACAGGTACCGCGCCTGCATTGGTAATGATGTCTGCGGCATCTTTGCTGAGCGCGAAATCAAGGAATGCCTGAGAGGCATCGCTGAGGGTCGCGCCCTCTTTCAGCACGAAGATGAACGGGCGCTGAATTTTGTAGGTGCCGTCCAGCACAGTCGCTTCGCTGGCGGTAACGCCCTCAACTTTGATAGCCTTCACGGTGTTATCCACCGCCGACAGGCTGGCGTAGCCAATCGCGTTGGCGTTTGAGGTGACGTTTGCGATGACCGCACCGGTAGAGGTGGACTCGTTTGCGTATTTGCACTCGTCCTTCACGCCGACGATGCTCTCAAAGCCATCGCGGGTGCCGCTGCCAGCCTCACGGCCTTCCATCACGATCTCGCTGTCATTACCGCCAACATCTTTCCAGTTGGTGATCTTGCCGGTCGCAATGTCGGCGATCTGCTGGATGCTCAAATCCTCAATGGGGTTGTCGTTATTGACAATGATCGCAATGCCGTCCAGTGCAACGGTCTTCGAGGTCAGGCCACCGGCCTTCTCTTCGTCTTTCAGCCCACGGGAGGACAGGCCAAGGTCGGTTGTGCCGTCGATGACGGCCTGAATGCCGGTGCCCGAACCAGTGGGGTCATAGGTGACCTTCACGCCGGAGTTGTTTTCCATGAACGCCTCGGACAAGCCACCGATGACTTTCTCCATCGAGGTGGAGCCGTTGGTACCAACCGAACCGGTCAGCGCTGCCGCTGCCTGAGAGGACGAGGCTGCGGGGGCAGGTGCGGCGGTTGCCGCGGCGGAAGAACTGCTGGAAGTACTGCCGCAGCCGGCAAGCATTGCCGCTGCCATGGCCAGAACTACGCCAAGCGAAATGATTTTTTTCATAAAAATGATCCCTTTTCCTTTCGTCGTTCAACACATTTGTAAACCACAGTACAAATTTTTGTCTGCGGCCTTATTGTACCAAGCCCTTATTTTTACAAAAACCAGTGTTGTGTATCCTTTTTGTAAAGCAAGTGTAAAGCGATACGGCGCAAAGCCGCAACCCGCAAGGGTTCGGACCGTGCCGCGCCGGTTGCTTTTTTGTGTGTTTCCGCTTACAATAGTGGATAATTCGAAAATCAGAAATGAGGCGACTTACTATGCGCTGCCAGCCCGGCACCCGGCCCATTACCACCCCGCGGCTTTTGCTGCGACGTTTCACCCTTGCAGATGCAAAACCCATGTTTGACGGCTGGGCCAGCGATGCACAGCAAGTGCATTACCTGTTGTGGAACCCACATAAAACCGTGCAGGAAAGTATTGACTTTTTGCGCCCATGGGTCGCCCGTTATGACGAAATGCCCCCCGCCTACCGCTGGGCGGTATGCCTGAAAGACAGCGGCGAGCTGATTGGTTCGGTCAGTTGCAATTTCCACGATGGGGATGAAGACCCCCACCCCGGTTATGTGTTTGCCCGCAGTGCCGCCGGGCAAGGCTATGCGCATGAAGCGCTGGTGGGCATGCTGGCCTACATGGTGCAGGTGGCGGGTGCCGATGTGTTTTGGGCCGAGCACGCGAAAGAAAACGCCGTTAGTGGCAAAGTGCTGCGCCGGGTGGGGTTTGTGTATGACCATGAGGAAGTACACGAAAGCAATGACCACACCCGCCGCTGGCCCAGCCTTGCCTACCGGCTAAGCGCCGCACAGTTTGAGGCGGATATTCCCGTTACCTTTTGATGTTTACATTACCTTTTAATCGTGACCGATGAGTTACTGGAGGTTCTATGCAGGATATTTTGACCGAACGCAAAACCCGTGCCGCGCTGTTTGCCGCTGATTGCGGCGCGCGCGACATTGACCGCAGCCTTGCCGAGCTTGGGGCCCTTGCCGAAAGCGCCGACATGGAAGTGCTGTTTGAAGTGGTGCAAAAACGCGATACGCCGGACAGCGGCAGCTACCTTGGTGTGGGCCGGCTGGAGGAGGCGCGCAGCCTTTGCGCCGAGCACGAGATTGACCTTTGCATTTTTGACGACGAGCTGACCGGCACCCAGATCAAAAATTTAGAGGACCTTTTGGATGTGCCGGTGATTGACCGCACGATGCTGATTCTTGAAATTTTTGCCGCGCGCGCGGTGACGAACGAGGGCAAATTACAAACCGAGCTTGCCACGCTGCGCTACCGCTTGCCGCGCCTTTCCGGCCTGCGTGAGGGCTTGTCGCGCCAGGGCGGTGGCGGTGGTGGCGGTGGTGGTGCACGCCGCGGTGCCGGTGAAAGCAAGCTGGAATATGACCGCCGTCATTTGCGCCGCCGCATTGACATGATTGAAGAAAAGCTGGCCGACATTGAGCAGCGCCGCACGCAGACCCGCCGCAGCCGCAGCCGGGCCGAAGTGCCGGTGATTGCACTGGTGGGCTATACCAACGTGGGCAAATCCAGCCTGCTGAACCGCATTTGCGGGGCCGAGGTGGAGACGAAAGACCAGTTGTTTGCGACCTTGGACCCCACCGCCCGCAAAATGACGCTGCCGGGCGGGCAGACGGTGATCTTTGTCGATACGGTCGGCTTTATCAGCCGGCTGCCGCACGGGCTGGTGGAGGCGTTTAAATCGACACTGGAAGAAGCGGCCTATGCCGACCTTGTGCTGCGTGTGGCAGATGCCGCCGACCCATTGCGAGAAGAACAGTTGAACGTCACGCAGGAAGTGCTGGCCGAAATTGGCGCACAGGAAAACGAGACGATCATCGTTTACAACAAATGCGACCGGATGCATGTGGCCATACCGGGCGGAGTGATGGTTTCGGCCCTGACGGGTGAGGGCATTGACGCGCTATTAGAGCTGATTGAAACCCGGCTTGCCGGGCGCGTGTGCCGGCTGGAACTACTGTTACCTTATGACAAGCTTTCACTGCTGAACACGCTGCGCAACGACGGCAGTGTGCAACAACAGGAGTACCGCGACAACGGCGTTTATGTGAGTGGCATTGTGGACCGCCGCAGTTTCCACCTGTTTGAGCCCTATTTGTTGAAAGAATGACCCCTGCCCGCCACTGGGTGTACGGGCCCACTACAAGATAAAGGAGCGAATTACCATGCACAGTGACCCCGGTACCCAGCCCATCACCACCCCACGGCTGCTTTTGCGGCGCTTTACCGTAGCCGACGCAGCCCCTGTGTTTCGCGGCTGGGCCGCACACGGTGATTACATTCGCTTTATGCGTTGGAACCCGCATGAAACCGAAGCCGAAACGGCGGAGTTACTGCGCGGCTGGGTATTTGCCTATGACGAAGAACCCGAAACCTATAACTGGGCCATCTGCCGCCGTGACACTGGCGAGTTGGTGGGCTCGGTAGGGTGTGTGCTGCACGACGGCACACCGGAGCCCGGTTATTCTGTTGCGCAAAACGCACAGGGGCAGGGGGTTGCACGCGAAGCGCTGAAGGCCGCGCTGGCCTACCTTGTGGATGCTGCCGGGGCCGAACGCTTTATTGCCTGCCATGCGACGGCCAACCCCGCCAGCGGCAAGGTGCTGCGGGCCGCCGGGTTTGCGCCCGACCACGAGGGCAGTTATGAAAGCTATGACCACACCCGCACTTGGCCCTGCCTGTGGTACCGGCTAGAGGCGGCCGATGTGGTGCGCGATCTCCCTGTTTCGTTTTAATTATGCTTGGCAAACCCTTTGTTTTTGCTACATACCCTGTATTTTGTAATTGATTGCTGCATAAAAACCCCCGTACAACTAGGCCATTGGCCAGTTGTACGGGGGTTTTGTGTTATTTGCTTTCCTTAAAGATGTGGGGTGATTTTACCCTTTTCTACCAGCCGGATGAACAACTGGCCAAGCTGCGGGTCAAACTGGGTGCCAAGGTTGCGGCGAATCTCCTGCAAGGCGTCGGCAACGCTCATCGCGCTTTTGTAGCTGCGCCGTGTCACCATAGCATCAAACGAATCGGCAATACACAGGCACCGCGCCCCAATGGGGATCGCCTCCCCCGCAATGCTGCGCGGGTAGCCTTTCCCGTCCCACCGCTCGTGGTGGCCTATCGCCGAGGGGATGACATAATCCAGCGAGGGCAGATAGCGAATCATCGCAATCGACCCCTCCACATGTTGTTTCATGATCTCATACTCTTCATCAGTCAGCGCGTCCTTTTTGGACAGAATGCCCTCCGGGATACCAATTTTACCGATGTCATGCAATAGCCCCGCCTGGCGAATAATCTCAACATGCTCGGCATCCAGCGGGATAGCCGCCGCCAGTGCCGCAGCATATTCCGCCACGTTGTTTGAATGGTTGAAAGTGTAGTGGTCCTTTGCGTCGATGGCCGCCGTAAGCGCATAAATGGTGCCCGCACAGCTTTCGGCAAGGGCCCGCTTTTCCGTCAGGTTTTGGTTTGCTTTGTCCTGTTCGCTTTGTGGCATATACTGCACAATGCGGTTTTTGCCGCTGGTTTTGGCCGAGTACACCGCCATGTTGGCATAGGTGAACAGCTCTTCTACGCTGGCAGCAGACAGCGGGTACGAGCAGATACCCGCACTGAAAGTCAAAAATTTTTGGGTGTGCTCTGCGGAAGAGGCAAGCTGTTGTTGCAACCATTCACGGGCCTGCTGCGCGCAGTTGTGCGCAATTTGCGCCGTGCAAAACGGCAGGCTGGCCGCAAACTCTTTGCCGCCATAGCGGGCCACCGTGCCGCGGCTGCCCACCAAAACTGCCAGTTTTTCGCCAAACAGTCGCAAAATGCGGTCCCCCTCCTGCGTGCCATACAACTCGTTATATAAATGAAAATCGTCAAAGCTGATCATCAGCAGCGCAAGGTCGGCGTGGCGACAGTTTTCAAAGTCGTGCCGAATCTGCTCTTCAAAGTAACTGCGGTTGTAAAGGTTAGTCAGCGCGTCGCGCTGTGCTTTAAACTCAATGGCTGCGTACAGCGACGCGTTTTTGAGCGCCATCGAAAGCACGGCTGAAAGCGACTCTAAAAAATTGATCTGCCTAAGGCCCATCGGGCGGGGGCGCTCGGTGCCCACCTCATCTGAAAACAGCGTGATTGCCGTCAGTTCACTGTCACAGACAATGGGCAAAATAAAATTGACCTGAGTGCGCACAAAGTACTGGCGCTCTTTGTCCCACATGGCGCGGCAGGTACGGGTACGCTGAAAATCCTGCCAGCTGATGCCTTGCCGATAGCGTTTCAGCCAGCCGATTAGCGGGTTATCCGGCGAGATGGCATCTCCGCGTTGCAGCGTGATCTTTGTGCAGTCTTTCAGCCGGTAATCGCCGGTTTCCGGCGTATACAAAAACACCCTCGCCGTATAGCTGGGCATTGTCTGCTGCAAATAGTTGCGGTAAATTTCAAGCACTTCTTCCAGCTTTAGCGTCTTGTTCACCGCGTCGCTGAATTGCTTTAACTGTGCTTCCTGCGTTTCCTGCCTTTTTACAAACAGGTTGCTCATCAGCCACCGCACCAAATTGAACACGGCCATGGTCAACAGCGAAAAGCCCACGGCAAACACAATGGTTTTGTAGGGCAGATACTCGGCAAAATGGGCGGTGTAAAACTCGTCTACCCACTCGTAAGACACAATGAGCAGCAACGTGGTAAATACCGCAGAAACCAAGTAGGCGGGCCCGCTGGAGGCAAAGCTGCGCAACTGTACGAGCCTTTTTTTGTACAGCGCATAATACAGGCACAGCGCGTTGACCCCACACGAAAACGTGTCGTTGGGCAGTGACACCATCTGTGGCAGCACCGCCGCCACCGTACCGATGAACATAATAATGACGCCCACGATCATCGGCTGAAACTGCGAAAAAGGTACTCTGTCCTCTTTGACGCTGCGGTACGCCATGCGCCAGGCAAGAAACAGCGTGAATACCGCCACCAAAATGGGCACCGCTACCCAGGGGGAAATTTCGTACTCAAACCGGCGCTCGCCCACAACTTCGATGACCTGTGGGTTGGGGATATAGACGTTAGCGAGGTTTAGCCCGTCCAAAATAACCCACACAACAAACAGCGCACCGCGCGTAAAGGTGCCCTTTTGGTCAGTAAAAAAGTAGATAAAGTTATAAATAAGGTAAGGCACCGCAAAAATGCCGATAATCGACACCTGATACCAGAACCCTGGCCCGGGGTACAGTGTCATGCGCATGAACAGCGAGCCGGTGCACCATGCCATAAACCCGGCAAGCAGGCCCATAAAGGCATAAATCAACCTTGTTTTTTTGGCGCTGAGCACCGCGAGAAATAAAAGCAGGTTCAACAGCATCGACACCAGTGGCACGATAATAAACAGGCGTTGGTTCAGCGTCATAGCCCGTCCCCCGCTTCCCCCGCCGTCTGCTGCATGCGCAGCAGGTCCAGCACTTCCTCCAGCGGGGCACCCACCCGCATCAGGTGGTTACCGCTCGCCTGCTCGTACCGTTGCATGGTACCACACGGCAACACGGTAACTTTCACCGGGTCGACCCCCAGCAGCTTTTCAAGGTCTTTGCAATCACCGTCGTAATAGCGAAAATAAAGCGCAAGGTGCGCACGGATAATTTCACTGCTCAGCGCACGGCTTTGGCGTGCCTGTGGCTGCAACTCGACATACAGGTGCAAAAAAGAATGACGGCTTTCATCGTACTCTTTTACCGCAAACCAGCTTTCCACCGGCAGGCCGGACAGGTCGATCACACTGTTGATCTCCCGCTCGGTAATGCGGGTAAAGCCCGCGATGTCAATGACATTCGGTACGCGGTCGACATAATCGAACTGCGGGAAATCCAGCCCGTCCTGTGGGTTTTTCAGCCGCAGGCAGCGGTACATATCGCCCACGCGGTAGCGCAAAAATGCGCCGCCGTGCAACACGGTGATGACCAGCTCGTATTTTTGGCCCGCCACCAGTTGGTCCATCAGGTAAGTGTGCGGCTGGTAAGTGGGGTCCTTTAAGTTTTTCAGCATCTCAAATTCGGGGATAAATTCGTAAAAGCAGGCATCGGGAAACAGCATCAGGCCGTTCTTGCTCCAGGTCTCGGTGCCAAGGCAGGTGGGCTCGGTGCCACCCGCCAGCTCCAGCGGGCGAATGCCCCATGCCTCCTCCAGCTCGTCTTTGTACAGGGTAGTGTCGGTGCCCACGCAGACAAACGCATCAAGGTGAAACAGGTCGGACGGGCGCAGGCTTCTGCCGTCACGCCGGGCACGATAGGTGCCGCGCAGCAGCCGAAACGCCATGCGGGGGCTGATGCCAAGCAGCGAGCGCAGTTTCCCGTTTTCTGACGCGACCCCGCGCAGCTGTGACAGGTTGCGCGTTGCGCCGTAGAGCACACTGCTCATGCCAAAAAACAGGTTCATGCCATGTTTCATGGCCATGGCATACCCGCGGCGGGTCTGCTGGCCAAACGACAGTTTGCGCGCCTCACGCACCGGCGGCAAAAAGCGCAGGTGAATTTCCGGGTCGATTAGTTCCGGGAACAGGCCGGTCGCATACGGCATGGGCGCAAGGCTGTACAGCACGCGCGCATTGGGGCGCACATGGGTCTTGCCGCGCCCGGTACTGGTGGCAAGCAGCAGGGCAGCCAGCAGGTTGTTTTTGTAGGTCTCCAGCATGCTCTCGGTGTACGGGGCGCACTTATGGGGGAAATCGCCGCCCTCCCAAGTGGTTTTCAGCCATACCACCGGCTTGCCGGGCAACATTTCGTCCCGCTGTGAAAGCAGCACGTCGGCATAATCGGTAAAATTGGTCAGCGGCACCCGCGTGCGAAACTCCTCTACCGTTGCCGGGGGCGTGTCGCCAAAAAAGCGCTTACCCAAGGGGCAGGCCGCCATCAGCTCAATTTGTTCCATCAACAGCCGGCGCTGAATTTCCATGTATTCTTCAAGGCTTAAATCCAGAAAGCTGCAATACTCCTGCCAAAGCAGCGGTGCAGGCACTTTTTTCAGCTTTTCTTCAAAGGTCATTTTGCAGCCCCCTTTTCATGTGCCGCCAGGCAGGCGGCAACTGGTAATTTAGGCAGAACTTTTAATTGCGAAACGATGCGATACACGCGCGCACACTGCGCGGGGTGGGCACCAGAAACGGGGTGCGCTGCCGGTATGCCGCATACCCCGCAATGCTGCGCGGGAACAGCCAGATATCCTGCCACAGCACGTACAGACCATCCAGCACAAAAAACAAAACAAAGGCCCAAAGCAACCCCACGCCGCCTAAAAGGCCCCACAGAGCAAGGTATACAAAGCCCAGCCACAATACCCCCGGGTGGCGGCACAGCGCAAACATGCCGGTATCAATCAGTGGCCGCAGCCCCCCTGCCGGTGGCAGCAGGCCGCTGCCCCCTGCGGGCAATGCAAAAAACAGGGTATCGCACAGTGCCCAAAGCCCGGCGCCCAAAACTGGCAGCAACAACAGCCGCAGCGGCTGTGCTGCCGGTGCCCCAGCGCCCGTGTGCCAAAGCAGCAGCGCGGTGGCTAGTACCAGCAGCAACTGCCCTGCCACAAACAGCCCGCGCGCAGCGGGCCAGTGGGCAAACACACAAAGCGCATCAGACAGCGCCATCAGCCCAAAGGCAGCAGCCCCGGCCAGCAGCAGCCCCGTCATATCTCGCGAAAGGCGACGCCAATGCAGCCCGCCCCGGTGTAAATGCCAATTACCGCGCCAACCCATTCAATGCGAATGTGTGCCGCGGGGTCGATTGCCTGAATGCGCGCCGCGACCTCTTTTGCTTTTTCTTCGCGGTCGGCATGGAATAAAAAGACCTCTTGCCCATAGCGGGCACCGGTGCGGTAATGCTCTACCACACGGTCAATGCCGGCGTCCATCCCGCGCACAATGCCAACATCCCGCACCAGCCCATCGCGAAACATTAAAATGGGCTTTACCTTTAATAAATCGGCCGCCAGCACCCGAATAGCACCCACACGGCCGCCCTTGCGGGCGTTTGCCAGCGAAGGCATCACAAAATAGACCCCCACATGCTCGCGCAGTGTATCCAACCGGGCAACAATCTCGGCGGCTGTCGCCCCTCTCTTTGCCATCTGTGCCGCCTCCGACACCAGTACGGCCTGCCCAAACGATACCTGCAACGAATCGTATACTGTAATCGGTATGGTAAAGCCCTGCTCTTGCAGCAGCTTTTTGGCGGTGCCCGCCGTATTGCACGAGCCGGACATTTTGCTGGTCAAGCTGATGCAAAGCAGTTCGCTTGCGCCAACGGCCGCCGCGTGAAAGGCATCGGTAAACTGGGCAATGTTGGGGTGCGCAGTTGTGGGCAACTTTGAGGCGTTTGCCAGCTCTCGGTATAGCGCCGGCGGGTCAATATCCACATTATTCAGGTATTGCCGCCCCGGCCCAAATGCAATGGTGTCCGGGATCAGCGTGACCCCAAGCTCCTGCGCAAGCGCCGGTGAAATATCTGACACCGAGTTGGTCAAAATATGTACACCGCTCAAATTACCGCCCCTTTTCTCCATGGGCCCGCCATGGTGAACCAAGTCTTATTCTATCTGATTTCTAGTTGAAAATCCATACGAAAAAGGGCGTTTTTTGGCGTTCTTATCGTAAAATTACAGTATGTAACACGTTTTGTTGTATATTGAAAATCTTGTATCGTTTTGTTACCTGTTTATTTTGCAAAAATCCCCGCCACAGTTCCCTGACGGCGGGGGGCTTGATACACATAACAAAGAAACAATAAAACGGGCTGCGCCATTTACCGCTTTGCAGTAGACATTGCCGCATGCACCGCGCCGGCTAGCTGAGAAAGTTGCTCGGCAGAGAGCACCGCACCACTGCTTTGCAGCGCTTGCAGCTGGGCAATCAACTGCACCAGCGTGACACTTTCTACCTGCGGGTGTGCGACGGCCGCAATCAGGCTTGCCGTCTGCGCCAGCAGGTCGGCACTTTCACCAATCTGCGGTGCCACTGCGTCAAGGCCAAGCTCTTCTTTCAGTGTTTTAACAAAATCCAGTGCGGCTTCTGGCTCGCCGTGGATGACAAACACCTTTTGCGGCTTTTGGGTAAACCCCTTCACCCAGCGCAGCAAACCGTTGTGGTCTGCGTGGGCAGACAGGCCCGCAATGCTTTCAATCTGTGCTTTTACCGCAACTTCATCGCCCAGCAGCCGCACCTGCTTTTCGCCGCCCAGCAAGCGGCGCCCCAGCGTGCCCTCTGCCTGAAAGCCCACCAGCAGCACGGTGTTGCGTTCATCCCACAGGGTGTACTTTAAATGGTGGCGTATCCGCCCCGCATCACACATGCCGGATGCCGAAATAATAATGCAACTGCCCTCATATGCGTTGATACTGCGCGAATCGTCCGCCGTGACGGAAAGCTTGAGCTGCGGAAACTCTAAAATTTCCTCTCCGCGCGCAATGGCGGCGCGGGCCTCGCGGTCGTAGTAGTCGTCGCTGTCCGACTCGTTAAAAATCTGGGTCGCTTCAATTGCCAGCGGTGAGTCGAGAAAGACCGGGCAGCGCTCGTACTTTTTAAAAGTACCTGCGTGGTACAGCTCGCGCAGATAATACAACAGCTCCTGTGTGCGGCCCACGGCAAATGCCGGGATTACCACCTTGCCACCGCGCGCAAAGGTGTCGCAGATCACCTTTGTCAGTTGTGCTTTCACATCCTGCGCCTCAGGGTGTACCCTGTTGCCGTAGGTTGATTCAACCAGCAGTACGTCGGCTTCTCGCACAAACTGCGGGTCCTTTAAAATAGGTTGGTTCAAGTTGCCCAAATCGCCCGAAAATACTACTTTTCTGGTAGTGTTACCCTCTGTGGCCCACACCTCTACAATGGCAGAGCCCAAAATGTGCCCGGCATCGACTAGCCGAATGGTAAACTCGGGCGAAAGGGTCAGTTTTTCACCGTATTCGATCGGGTGGAACATCGCAGCGGCACGCTGCGCTTCCTCTGCGGTGTAAAGGGGTTCCACCGGCGGCAACCCCTTGCGGAGGCGCTTGCGGTTTTCCCACTCGGTATCCATTTTTTGAATGTGCGCACTGTCCGCCAGCAAAATGCCCGCCAGCTTTGCGGTGGCCTGGGTAGAAAAGATTTCACCGTGGTACCCGCCGCACACCAGCAGCGGCAGGTGACCGGTATGGTCGATATGGGCATGGGTCGACACGACATAATCAATCTCGCCCGCCGGGCAGGGCAGTTCATGCTCACGCTCGGCATCCTTGCCCTGAAACATACCAAAATCGACGAGTAGCCGTTTGCCACCCGCCGTCAGCAGATGGGCCGACCCTGTCACTGTTTGTGCCGCGCCAAGAAACTGAAGTTTCATCGCAAAACCGCCTTTCTTGTGGTAAGCACCATGCCAAAGCAGGCGCTTTGTTCTTTTTTATCATTGTACCTCTTTTTGTGCCTGGGTCAAAGTAAAATCTCATCCCGGCGCGCCCTTGCCGCACCGAGGTCTCATTGAATCAAAAAACACCCCTTTTTGACTAAAAGGGGTTGACAAGCTTTGGCGCGATATGCTATATTAATCAAGCACTATTCTGCTGGTGTAGCTCAGTTGGTAGAGCAGCTGATTTGTAATCAGCAGGCCGGGGGTTCAAGTCCGTCCACCAGCTCCACCAGTTCGCTTTTGTTAAACATGGGAGTGTTCCCGAGCGGTCAAAGGGGGCAGACTGTAAATCTGTTGCCGTACGGCTACGGTGGTTCGAACCCACCCGCTCCCACCAAACAAAAAGCATAGCAATACACCCGCGCCATAAGCGTAAGGCGCATTGCTATGCTTTCGTTCTAATCAAAGTCTGGGACCATTGGTCCCAGCTCCTCATAAAGCGAAAGCATATAGTTTCGTATTCACATTGATAAGGCCGTTGCTGGTAACAACGCATGATGGGCGCTTTTCTGGGACATGATGTCTCAGGCCTGCACTCCCATCCTCGTTTACGGTTGTTTCTGCCCCCGAGTGGCCCCGCTGCCCATCCCTTTTTATCAGGCGGCGCGGCTAACCTAAAGTATCAACCTATGACTTCCATCGCAAATCAGCCCCGTACCACTGGGGCCGCAAATCAGGGCTGGCCTGCCCTATCTGCTGCTGAGTGCGCCGTCTTCAAACGGGTGATCGCACCCACCATAGGCTAAAGTACCTTACCAATCAGCTCTTTGAGAACACGCCCGTTGCCGCCGCATCTGTGCTTTTCTGCTGTGCTACCAGCAGAAACCAAAAGCCCAGAAGCGACGCCCGCTTTGGGAATCAACTGACGGTCTGTTTTTCAAAGTGCGTGTCAACAAAAAATCGCCGAATACCTTTCGGTACCCAGCGACTGTTGACATCTATACCAGCGCCGTTTTATAATGGCGCAGATAAAGCCTCTCATAAGTCACTGGATGTTATGTCATCCTGTGGCGCACGGTTTGGCAGATGCTAGTCACATCTGCTTCGCCTATGAGGGGCTTTTTTCTTACCCCTCACCATTTGCGCGGTTGTTTGAGTTCATTTTAGCCGCAGAATTGTGACTTGTCAACCCGTAATTTCCTAAATTCCCCTAAAAAACCCGAAACCGCGTTGTACAGAGCCATTTTCTTTTTTTCGGCAGGCCCGGCCAGTGATCTGTTGCTGCTTCGTCCTACCCGTTGTAAAAACCACAAATCATCCCGTTTTATCGACATTTTCCCGATTTCGGGATTTTTCCGGCTTGCTGTAAAGAAAAAAATGGACAGCCCCGCCAGTCAGAATCTTTTTTGATTCGCACGCGCACGCTCTAATTAACTTAACTTTACTCTAAGTAATTAAGCTATTTTTTTCTGTACTGCGGTCTTTAGGTGGGTCTTATAGCTGGTGTACAATTTTTGCAGTAGTGACGTACAAAAAAAGGAAGCCCGCTTGACAAAACCGAACAAGGTCGTTAGAATGGGGCTGTTATTACCTAACATAGTTTCTTCGTTTGGGCGCCGATTGCAGTCGGCGTCTTCTTTTTTTGCCTGTTTGACGACATACAGGTTATGCCGTCCCGGCCAGAAGGTTCCCTTGACGACAAGCCCTAGCTCTACCAGCGTGCGGATAGCATCGATCACCGTATGGCACGCTAGGTGCAGCGCGGCCATAATCTTCGTGAGGGACGGAAAGCACCGTCCTTTTTTGTTGCTGCAACTCGACATGAAAAGGAAAACAGCAAAGGATGACTTGTCCAGCTCTAGCGCAGCTACCGGGGCAAAGAACCAGCGGCCCTGCAAGGCACTGACCTTGTACCCGTTTGCGATCTGGTTGCCGTCGCGATCGATGCGCTTGTATTTGCAGATCAGGCCCTTTTCTTCCAGCTCGGACAGCGCGGCAAACACAGTGCTGCGACTTGCGATGTTGCAGCGGCTGCACACGGTATCCGACTTCACAATGGCGTTGTGCAGGCAGTTCTGAATTTGGCACAGGTATAGATATACTTTCATAGCATTGGACGAAAGGCCCAGCAAAAAGATCGAGCGATACACTTTTAGATACACGCTGCACACCACCTTTCATTTAATTTGGGGTAATAAAAAATCGCTGAACACCTTTCGGTATCCAGCGACCTGTTGACATCTTTACCAATTACTACTATAATAATCATTGATAAAGCTTCTCACCAGTCACTGGATGGTCTGTGCATCCCTGTGGCATATGCCAAAACAAATGTTTGCTTCATTTGTTTCAGCTGTGAGGGGCTTTTCTTTTTGCCCCCTTGCTTTGTGACTATTGTAATGGCTTATGTCGGGTTTGTCAACTTACAAGGGTTATTGTTTTTATGATCATGACCAAAGCTCCTGTAGCGCCAAACCATTTTAACAAGTTCAGCAACGATTGTCTTGAAAATCGCTTTTTGTAGATTCTCTCTGTAAAGGCCATCCACTGAATGATTGTCCCGAAAAAAGTGACTGCCAGCGCCGCGGTTGTTGCTACAAGTAGAATTATAGCAACCATAGCCATATCTTCAAACCATTGCTGCTGGGTGGATTCAAATGCAATAACAAAAAAGAATAAAACCCAAAGAAATGCAAGAGCCTTGATTACACCTTTTGTCCCCAGTTCTTTAAGTAAATCTTCTATAAACAAATCAGACCTTCTTGGGCCGGGGTATAAATTACTTTTTATAAATTCCTCTCTACAGTATGCTTTCCCGGGCCCCGACTTTCCTAGAACTGAGTTACCGCCTGATAAGCTTTTATCCGTCAACAAATCCAAACACCAATCTTCTTTTAGTTGCGGGTTGGGTAAACTTTCTTCTTTCAATATTGCCATCACCTTTCTAAAAATCAAGAGCTGGGACACCGTGTCCCAGCTCTTTGTTATTTTTCCAACGGTTCACGATAGTGCTGGTATGCATAATCTTCCTCTAGGTGCTGTAAAAACGCTTCCAGATGGTGATCAAAAACATAAGCGATTGCCATGCGAACGACATCGCTCTCTGTTTTTGCTGTGTTGATTCTGCCCAGAGCATCTGTTAACTCCGCTTGAATATCCACTTTCATCCACATAATCAGCTTGGCCTCCGGCCAAGTATGTTCACCCCTCAATTCACCGGCATTTGCCTGAGAAACAAAATCCTGCTTGGTAAAGAATAAAACATACTTGAAAATCAACCGAACAAGGGTCGGTTTGTGGATATTGAGCCTAGCGGCAAGGGCAAGAATATCTTGCATTTGCTCGGCGCGAATGAGCCAGGCAGAATAAGGGTCATGTTTTTTCATTTGTTAAGCTCCTTCTTTAAATTGATTTTAAAAAACAAAAGGCCGGGACAATTTGTCCCAGCCTTTTTCTATTTAATTTTATCGGTCAATCTGTTCTTCTAGCGACCGATGCTGCACCTGCTGTCTCTGCTCCAACTCCCACGCTTTCGTCCAGGTCTTTTCTGTTTCGTAAGCGAGAAAACGTGTCAACGGCTCCAAATCTTCTTCTTCATCAAAACGTTGCAAACATTCAAAGTATATTTTCTTGTCCTCTTCGTACACAATAAGCGGCGGGGAATTATGAATCAGCAAATAGTAATTCACAAGCGTCCGGCCTACTCGACCGTTGCCGTCTGCAAAAGGGTGAATGTTTTCAAATCGCGCATGCAAATACGCTGCGGCGGTCAACCGGTTGTTGCCCTGGTAGTTGTTCACTTCTTCCAGCAGGTCTTGCAGCTCCATTTCCACGTCCTCTGCGGCAACTCCCACTTCCATCACACCGGTAACATAGTCATGTTTCTTAAACTCTCCTGGGCGTTCACCGTTTTCAATAAAGCGTCGTTCATCAAATGTTCCAGCTGTCAGCGTTAAATGAATTTCTTTGATAAGCTGGAGCGTCAACGGCTCCCTGTTTTCCATCTTGTCTTTCAAAAAGTCGTAGCAAAGTTTTTGATTCTGCTGCTCAAAAAGCGTTCTGGGCGAGCCGGTATAATTCTGCACTTTTCCATTCTCAAAAATCTCTCGCGTATCGTGATAGTTCACTTCATCATTTTCAATTTTGCCGGAATGGTAGGCAAATAAAACTCGAAAGCTATCGAGGTGTTGCTCAATTGTAGCCTCTCCTGAAGCTCGCTTATTTTGCCAAAAGGATACTACTTCATTGTACGTCGGCATTTCTCCACCTCCAAGTATGGTAATTATATCACATCTTGCACTCTTTCAAACACTTTTCATTCTTCAACTTTGTTTGCCAAAACAAAAAGGCAGACACCAGTTTTGGCGTCTGACCTTTATTCTGTTATTGCTATGGTTCTAGTTGTATCTCCTGCTGCATCTTTGCCCGTGCCTCAAAGCCGATGCCGCGGTAAGCGGATAAAATGAACGCCTGAATGTGCGCCACATCGACTGACATGCCTGTTTTTTTACAACAAGCAGCAATCAGTTGCGGCGTGACAAATGGCAGTGGGTGCCGCTGCAAATAGCCGCTCACCGCGCTGGTCTTTTTTTCCAACTCATTAAACAGCCGCACCATTAAATCACCTTGGCGTGCACTGGATGCATACCCGCGTGAGATCAGCGCAATGTTGTTATCGAAGTTCGGGGCCATAGAAAACACTTTGCCGGTCGCCGGGTCCCGCAGCACGCCATAGTTTTGCGTGTGCCGGTCGGCATTCAAGCACAGCGTGTCCAAAATCAGGATTTCAATATATTGGTCGGCCACCGCCTGGCTGATGTCTTGGAACATTTTATAATTCGCTACATAGTCCTCATTGTCCTGCATCAGGCTGTACGCGGGTTCGAAATTCAGCTTTGCACCGTGCGTAAAGTCGCGGCTTTTGATATACTCCCCGTCATGCCGATATTCGGCCATCGAAAAGCCCAGCGTGGTGCCCAAATAACTGATAAACAACTCAGAGAACAGCTCGTTGGGATTAGCCGTTTTCCACAGCCACCATTCGCCGTTCTCCAGCCGCCAGCATTTTTCGTAAGAACCGATATTCGTCAGCTCCGGGGTGCGGCTGGGCGGCTGGCTGAGGCTGTCAAAATCGCCACGCAGTGCCAGATTGTCAAACATGTTGACCTGAAAGCGCACGTCGTCATAACACAGGTCGCTGCCATCTTCCCGCGCCCAATAGCTATCGGTAATTGTGACAGCGTTGACCGCAAGTACCGTGCTGATGTCGTCGCGTTCTGCAAGGCGCAGGGCCTTTTTTAATAGGCGTGAGTTGGGCCGATGCTGATCTATCGCCCGCATCTCCAGCCAGCCTTCAAAGTGCTTTGTGCGTGAAAGGTAGAGAGGTGCGAGCTGCTGGTCGACCTTTACTACCTGATCATTTTCAATTCGGGCGACCTGTAGGTCGCGATTCATCACCCAACCGTTAAATGGTGTTCGCATCATTCTCACCTCTTTCGTCTAGTATATCAGCCTTGTGCAAATTTTGTAAAGCGTCAGTCAAACATTCCTTTCTTTAGATCAATTTCATGGTCGTTTGCCCTGCGGATAATGTTTTTTGTCGTAGACGTGTGTACCCGCACAAACGGGCGCTCTGGAATGTCCTGCGGGGTCGTCTGCGGCAGCTCGAACAGTTGCCCGTAATGCTGCAACTGGGTGCGCAGCGTGTGGTGACCACCTTTCATCACAACCCAGTGGCCCCATGGGATGGTGACGATTTCAGATGCTTCCAGTAGTGGCCTCTTTCAGATTTGCCAAAGTATCTTCAAGCACTTTAATTGATAAGTCATTAATATTTTGATTTTTTAATACTTTGCCGCTATAATTGGTAATAAATCACATTGGTTTAAGATTATTTCTACTTTTATGTGGATATGATTTGAATTCCCTAAGTATTCGACAGTCTTAGATAAGTCGAAAGCCAATCAATCCTCAAAATGATAAAAAATCCCCTGAATATTTATTAGAGGGCAAACTATAAACCGCAACAAACCAGAAAGGACAAGATTACTTTGGATTTCGTGAATTTAGTGATTAAAAATCTTTCTACCATAATGGGGATTGGGGCATCTCTGGTTGCCATTCTTACTTTTGCTCGTAAAAGCAAACAAGACAAATCCGTTCCAATAATAAATAGCAATGGCAATCGCAACAAAATAAAAATGTCTAACGAAATTACTCAAACCATTAATAATAATCAAAAAATATATAATATACAGTATTCTTCCTCATCTGCTCTAAATAGGCGCTCCTACTTCTATTCCATTTTTACCGCTTTATTCACTTGTTGTATTATCATTCTCACCTCTTTAAGTTGTTATTATAATTTGCTTGAAACGATATTAGCTGTATTAAGAATTCTTTCGATGGCTCTCAGCCTAATAATTGGTCTACTAATGTATTCGCATGTAACTTATCGCAATATTTTCGAAACAGCTTTCTCGCGTTTTGTATTTTTACTATCCCCTTGTATTATGAGCTTTTTTACATTCCTTAGCATAACATTTCTACCTGCGAATTCTTCTACCGCTACCGCCTCTTTTTACGATTCCTTTCGACAGGGCTTATTATTTCTTATTAATAATACTATTATAATTGTTCCACTTGTCTCATTTATATTTTTTCAACTGCTTGTGCTTTATTTTCCACTTTCAACTAATGCAACACTCAATTTAAAAATGAAAAATACTCTTTCTTTTTTCCCTTTGCCACTTGGCTTTTGTTTTCTAGTACCTTTGGTTGTTAAAATAATCCCATCTCTCTTAGCATTGGAACAATGAGAAATAGAAGTATTGTACCTAAAACATATGCAATGATAGGGGACAAGCAAGTGACTAACACAAAAAGATTCAACCAGGCCTTTTTGTGATTTCTCTTTTCTACAAAGGAACACAACCGCCTTCGATACAATAAAATTAGCAGTTCAATCATTGTGCCGCTGATAAACACAATGAGACCTATATAAAAAGCAAGAAAAGCAACTTCAAAACCATTAACCAGAATATGTGCTTTAAAGAAAAAAATCACAGCCGAAATTAAGAATCCTGCCCATATAAACAGATATAAAAAAATCCGTTGTTTCTTATTCATTTTTTAATCCCTTTCGTTAAAAAGCTGGGACACGATGTCCCGGCTTTTTGTTATTTTTCCAACGGTTCGCGGACGTGTTTGAAAGTATAAGCTTCCTCCAAATGCTGAAGGAACTCTTCAAGGTGATAGTCAAAAACATACGAAATAGACATGCGAACAACATCACTTTCCGTTCTTGCGGTGTCGATTCGGCCTAGAGCAACATTCAGCTCTGCACGTATATTCGGCTGCATCCACAACATCAACTTAGTTTCCGATCGAGTGCACTCACCTCTCAGCTCGCCAGCATTTGCCTGAGCTATAAAGGTTCGTTCGGCAAAAAACAAAACATATTTAAAAATCAAACGCACAAGCGCGGGTTTGCGGATATTTAAGCGCTCTGACAGGGTAAGAATATCTTGCATTTGCTCAGCTCGAATGAGCCAAGCCGAATAAGGGTCACGTCTGTTCATCAGTCAAACATTCCTTTCTTTAGATCAATTTCATGGTCGTTTGCCCGGCGAATAATGTTTTTTGTTGTAGACGTGTGCACCCGCACAAACGGGCGTTCTGGAATATCCTGCGGTGTGGTCTGCGGCAGCTCGAACAGTTGCCCGTAATGCTGCAACTGTGTGCTCAGCGTGTGGTGACCACCTTTCATCACAACCCAGTGGCCCCATGGGATGGTGACGATCCCTGACGCTTCCAGCAGCGGCCTGCCCACCATGCTTTGGGTAGATGACGCCCTGCTGTTATTGTAAGAGACTGAGCCGGACAGCACTGTTTCATTACCCAGCGTTTTAGACAGCGTTTCGGCTGTACTGTAACTGGACGGCGACACAAACGTAAACATCAACATCTGGTTCGTGTCCTTGATGATTTCCGCCCGCTCCCGTGAATAATGCTTATTCAGCTGCGCCAGTGATTGCAGCGCGATGAGGATGCGCACCCCACGGCTGCGGATAGCCGCGAACAACACGTCCACGTCTTGAATGGCAGGCATATTGCCCGCCTCGTCCCAGAACAACATCACCCGGCGCGGCAGCTCACCGGCAAACTTGTTTTCTGCAACCTCAATGAGGTCGTTTGCAAAAAAGCGAATAAACATCGAAGCTAAGAAATGTCGGGTCGTATTTTCATCCGGGCAGATGAGAAAAATGGCCGTCGGCTGCTCGACAAAGCGCTGTGCGTTAAGCTCTGGGCTGTGGGTGCAGATCATTTGTTCCAGCTCGGCGTCGATGAACTTTGTCAGCTTGCCGAGTGCCGACGAAAAGATGTTCATGCTGGTGCGCATATCGGCGGCCATTGCAGCGCCGACATAGTTGCGGATGCGCGGGTTGTCGATCTGTTCCAGCACCTCGGCAAGGTAGCTTTTCTGCTGCCCGCCGAGCGGGTTTGCTCCCTGTGCCTGACCGTTGAGCTCCAGCACTAAATTGAACACCGACATGATGTGCCGCTCGTTTGGTGCGCCGTACTCCGACACCATCAGCAGCAGGCCGGTGATAAGGCCGCGCGATGTTTCAGTGAAATAGTCGCCACTCTCAGATTTAGCACTGCTGTCCACCTCTTCTACCAGTGCTGCCGCGCACACCTTGGCATACCGTTCCGCCCTGCCGTACCAGATTGCTTTCTGCATGGGGTCGGCTGTTTTTTTGTATTCATCAATACACTCGTTAATGCGATAGAGCAGGTTGAACGAACTGCCATGCAGCACATCACGAAAATTGAGCATCACCACGGTGTACCCGTCCTCACGCAGCTGTTTGCTGCAACTGTTGTACAAGGTTCCTTTGAGGTCGGTCATCAGCATCGATGCACCGTGCCCGGTATGCCGCTGTACCCTTGCGTTGTAGATGATGGCCGGGATATACTCGGTGGTGGTCTTGCCGCTGCCCGGCGGGCCGAGCAGCAGCAGGTTATTGTCCGACGTATCGACCACCCAGTTTTCGCCGTCCTCGCCAATCAAAAAACCGGGGTCTTTTTCTTTGCCAAACGGCACGGTTCGGTAGGTTTCTTTCTTCTCTTCCTCGTCCATCCATTTCGACTTACCATGTTGCCCGTGGCCAACTTGAATATCTTTGATGTTGAGGCGCGACATCGTAAACACATACATCACGGTAGCGGCGAGTATCACAAACAGCAGTTTTAACCACCAAAACAGCGGTAGGCTGTCGACGAAGGCAGCAAAACGGTCTTCTGCCGTCAGTATTGCTTGGACTGAAAACAAAAAGGTCACTGCCAAATAGGCAGCGACCCCGGACAATAAAGAAAAAAATATGCGTTCTCGTTTACTGAACATTTGCGTTCACCCTTTTCTATATTTATAAAATATATTCTTCTCTCTATTCATCGGTCAATTTCTTGACCCTTATCTTGTACAAAAGAAAGTAATTGTTCGTACTTACGTTCTAACTGAAGACATTTCTGTTCAAGTTGTTTATATGCTATATCCTGTTGAACACGTTCTTTTATTAAAGTATCTCGCTCTGTGACATATTGCTCTAGCGTTTGCTGCTGCTGTTGGCAGAGTTGGTTTAATCTTTCGATCTCATCAATTAAAGCATTAAATGCCTGTGATCCATCCTGTACCTTCACTACCAAACGCTGTTTATCAGAACTAAGCAGACGATATCTTTCCTCTTGCACCGCCTCTTTTTCTAATAATCGCTCTAACTTATGCCTACCTTCCTGCTGTTCTGCTTTGATAGCCTGACTAGTATTCTGAAGTAAATTTTGCAATTCAATTATCCTACTATGCTCTGAGGACAACCCCTTATGTTCGGCCGACAATCCGTTATGTCCGACGGCCAGTTCATTCTTCTTCTCTCCAATATCTTTCTCTATACGGCTAAGCTTATCCTTAATTTTTACAATGTTGAAATTATACGTTAGAATATAGCCAACTAGTACAACTCCTGCTGTAATCAAAGACGAAATTATCGTTTCCATCCACCACACCTCAGTTGTTAAAAAATCGCACATTTTTACACTCCTTATTTTACCATAATTTCTTGCTGATTAAAAATATTCACCTTAAAAAATGCAATACCTAATTTTCCTTCTGTTTCTTTAAATTTGACCACCCCCTCTGTGGGGCTGCTGAAAACCCGGCTCCGGGGCTTTTTTGCTGCGCGGCTGTTGTGGTTCCAGTTCCAACTCTTCTTCCTGCTGCGATATATCGATGCGCTTATCGATATACCGCAGCTGTTTTTGTACCCGCGCCAGGGAAACATCCAACTTGAATTTCGGGTCTTTCTGCGCCTCTTCAAGGTTCTTGACCATGTATTCCTTGTTGTTTTCGCTGGTCGGCAAACCAAACCGGCATTCTAGCATATTGGCAAGGCATTGCGCTTCAAACTCCGCCACCGCCGGGCTTTGAGTGGTAGTGCGGTGCAGCAGCGCGTGTGCATATTCGTGGCACATGGTGTCTAGCCGCTCACTGTCCTGTAACAAGTGGTTGAGCGTGATGGTGTTTTGCGACCGATCAAAAAAACCGTTCAGCGAGATTGATGCAAGGTCTTTGATTTCGACCGGCACCCCGGACAGCTCCGACAGCTCTTTCATCTGCTCGAACAGCGCGGCGTGCTGTTCGCTGTTGTAGCCTTTGTCGTATACTTTGGGGTAGTCTTTGACCGGGCAGGTGGTCTGTGAAATATCATAGACGTCTGACGGGTCAAAATAGGTCTTTTGCACGACCTCGATTTTACCGGCGGCCAGCTTTGCCTTTTCCGCGTTCGTTGCTTTCATCACGGGTACCAGGTACCCGTTGCGCTCAAAATATTCCTTTGTCTGCGGGCGTAAAATTTGAATCGCCTGTGCGCCCGGCTTTACCTCGTACCCCATGCGGCGGTACCTGCCCTTAGCCGCAGTAAAGGTCGCAGTTGGGTTTTGTGCGTAAATCAGCATCAAGTTGCGCGGGGAATACTGATAGAACTTTGCAGAAAAAGCTAAATAGTTGAGCAACTTTTCAGGATCGGTGTTCAACTCCCGCTGCATCTGCTGCACTGCCGACCTGATTTCGTGCAGGTCGTCTGTTTGCTTTTGCTCCACCTCTATCTTTTCCACGACATTTTTTTCTTTATAGCTCTCTTGCAGTAGCATCAGTTCAGTCATCTGTGCCGGGGTCAGCACCCCGTGCAGCTTCGTGAACTTCCAGTCTGCAGGGAAGTCATATTCCGTATTGATCTGCACCACGCTGTCTTTCGTCAGCTTGTTGACCTCATCTGTTTTCACAGCAAAGGACGTGGCGTACCTCGCCCGCTCCTGATGGCCGGTGAAAGCGTAGGCGGTGAACCGCCCGTCACCGCGCACCTGTTTGACGGCGAAGATCTTCTGCCGGTTTTCAAATTCCGTGTTGGGCAGCACGACACGGGTATAGATGAGATTACCGGCCCGCAGGCCGGGTTTATCGTCGCGTGGCAGCGCATTATTGTGTTTTTGTTCCATTCGTCTTTTCCTCCCGTAAAAAAGAAAAAGGCCTGGATCATTGATCCAAACCTTTTGTTGTTGCAATTCGATTGTTTTGTGGTTGTTACCAGATCACGATTCCGGCAATTTCGTCCCGCATCACGGCCAACGGGCAAGTGAGGTCGCGCGGGTCGTGGCGCTCAGCAAAGCATTCCACCTCTGCCGGTGTCAAGCTGTTGTACAGTTCGACCGACAGGCTACACGGGTTATCCGTCTGGGCCGGGCTGACGACAACAAGCTCTCCGTCCGGCCGCTGGCAAATAACCTGCAGCTTACCACCGTGCAGCGCTTGCAGACCGTTCAGCCGGTTAACCTCTGCTTTTGTCTCGGCATCGATGGGCTTCAACTCTTCAATTTCTTCCACATTGCCAAAATGGAAATCCGACAGATCTCCCGGATTAACATAATACTGCTCGGCACCGGGTTCTTTGTACACCGGCAGCCCGTCGATGTAATCCGGCTCTTCCCGGTCTTTGTAGACGATTTTGCCATTGATATATTTGTTCATCAGTGCGCCGTTGAATACTTCTTCTGTAAATTCAGTCATTTTGTACTCCTTTGTGTTTTGTGTTTGGGGGTCATCGTTCGATACCCGGTTGTTGTTCCAAGTCATGCCCGCAGCGTTTGTGCTTCATCCGGCCATGCCGCAGGCCGGTGTAATTTTGCTGGGCGCGCTGGTCTGCTTCGATGATCTTACCCAGCCGAAACAGCATAGAGCAGGTGGTAGCGAGTGCGCTTTTGTTTTGGTATTGCAGATATGCCGCGGCAAAGGTGTTGCCCTGTTGGGCGGATTTTTGCATCCAGAACATACCGCGTTCTCGATCGCGCGGCACGCCACGGTCGCCCTTTAGCAGTAGCTTGCCTAGCGTGTACTGTGCCCGGTCATTGCCCTGCACCGCTGATGCGTCTACATACTGTAACGCCTTCACTGCGTCTTTTGTGACAGTTTCGCCGCGCAGGTATTTCAGGCCAAGCTCATACAACCGCTGAGGCCTGTCTGTCTGTATTTTTTCTGTACTGCTGGACACCGCCAGCTCGTTATGTTCCGCTTCCGGCAAATCGTCGGCCACAGGCTCCAGCATTTTTTCTTTACTGCTGAGTTTGCAGGCCGTTTCAATCAGCAGATTCTGCTTGCGGGCATCCTGCCCCTTAATCGGGGCAAAGAACTGCTGCTCCCACTGCTTCATTTTCTCGGCCATCGTGATTTTGCTGTCGACATAAGTATCTTTCACGATGTTGTAATAGGCTTCCCTGCTCTGCGCATACAGCTCGGCCAGCTCCGGCGTTTCTAAAACTGCCTGTCGCAGTAAATCTGATACACGGCCTTTGATCTCTGGCGGCAGCCAGCCGTATTGTGCTTTGCCCGGCAGCGCGCTGATTTCTTGGCCGAGCTTTTGCAGCTCGCCGACAAGGCCTACCGGCAGCGTGCTCTTGCCATTGGCAAGGGCTTGCAACTGCTGTTCGAGCTGCTGGTTCATTTTCTGACGGATCTCACTTTTTTGCACCCGCAGCTGCTCAATGTCGCCGCGAAACATTTCGTTCGCAAATAGGCTCTTGATAACGTTGCTTTTTTCGTTCAGTGCTTTCGCTCGCAACTTCTTTGTCTCAATCTCGCTTGCCTGCTTGGGTACCCGCACAGCACCCTCCCCCGGCACACTGCTCCAAAACACCAGATGCAGGTGTGGGTGATAGTCTTTATCGTGGAAAGAAGCATAGCAGTGCAGCGCGCCCGGCGTGATGTTGTAAGCCTTTGCGATTTCCAGCTTATGCGCGGTGAGGAACGCTTTGAAGTAATTGCGATTGGCTTGCAAGCGTTCCAGCTCTTCACTGGGGAATGAGAGGATTTGATACCAGGCAAGGTTGCCGGTGTCTCGCCGTGCCTGGCGCACCGCCTCTTTGACATCAGCCTCGCCACCGGGGGAAAACAGCGGTGACTGACGGTCGATGTATTGTAAATAGTTGATGGTATGCTGCGTCGTTTTTGAGAATGACGCATACGAAATGATGCGGGGCATTAGATCACCTCATCCATGCGCAGCACGCGATTGTTGGCACGTAGAAACTCTACCACATTTTTTCTGTACTGCTCGACCGCGAGCGGGGACACTTGCAAAGACTGTGCAAGGATTTGGTTCATCACCCCAACTTCGATTGCAAGCGAGGACAGCACCTGATTCGTTTTTGCGTTGATCTTCGCTTCGCTCAGCTGGGCGACGCCTTTCACTGCTTGCAGCAGTTCGTCGTTGATGACCGTCGCCTTTTCTTCCATGTAGACCTTGTCAAAATACAACCGCAAGGCATCTTCGACAATTTGAGAATTGCTACAAACGCGCTCTTTAGCGAGCTGCTCTACACGGCTTTTGATGTCTGGGGATATCACAAAATTGACCCTATTCATGCTTGGCAAATGTATTTCCTCCTTTCAAATTTCGCCCCTTTCGGGGCGGGTATGATACAATCCAGAGGATTGTGCAGGATAAAGGGGTACACACAAAGGTGTGTACCCGGTCACATCATCCCGCAGTGCGGGCTGATGAAGAGGTACACACCTTCGTGTGTACCTGCGGTAAAGAAAAAACAGGAAAGATATTACGAACCCGCCGTTTTTTGCTTTGCATTGCGGGTCTGTAGCAATAGGAATGTTTTGGTAAGGTACACACGATTCATTAAAAATGGCTTTGCATCGCGGTTTTTAGGTGTGTACTAAAAGAACAGAGTATTCACTCCCAAACCTGCAACAGTGGGGTAGGGTCGATCAGATCACCTTCCGGCGTCCTCAACTGGAAATGGCAGTGAGAGCCGGTAGAAACACCGGTGTTGCCCACCAGCGCAATGGGGTCACCGGCGGCCACCTCATCGCCCACCTTGACCAGGATCTCACTGCAATGGCAGTACATTGTTCTGCTGCCATCAGAGTGTTCCAGCCAGATGTATTTTCCCGGTTCGCTGCCGACCCCCGTCATCCACACTGTGCCGCCCCGTGCTGCCACAATAAGCGTGCCCTCCGGCGCAGGGAAGTCCACCGCGAGGTGCGGTTCCACTTTCTTTGTCACCGGGTCCGGCGCAGGGAAGTCCACCGCGAGGTGCGGTTCCACTTTCTTTGTCACCGGGTTGATGCGCTCCGGGTCGTACCCGCTGCTGATCGTCGTGTAACCCGGCACCGGGTAGTAGTAGAGGCTGTCGGCGGCAGCTGCCACACCGCCGAAACCCAGCAACAGCGTGCTTATTATCAGGCCACCGGAAGTAAGCAACAGGACAATACCAAGCACAATGCAAAGAACGACATTTCTGGCCTTTTCATCCTCTGCAAGTGTCGCCGCAACTTTGGCAGCCAGCACTTCTGCGGTCATACAGTGTCACCACCTTTCATCGCCCACCACCTTTGCCGAACAGCTCTTCTTCATACGGCAGCGTGCCGACCCTCATATAATAGCGGTCGTTGCCTGCTTTCAACAGACAGTGCTTTTTGTTGCTCTTTGAAATGCAGGCTGCCTCGCCGTCGGTCAGTTTCAGCTTTTGCTGAATCAACGCCATGTCGATTGCGTCCGGGTAAAACATGAACTTGAAGCTGGCGTTGTTGAACAGTGCCGTCGTGTACGTCGCAATGTCAGGGTTCAGGCAGTCCGCCAGCTGCTGCGTGCCGATGCCGAGCAGCGCCTCATACTTGCGCGACCGTTTGGAAAAGCTTTGGAAGTATTTGACCATGACCATGTTTTTAGAATCACACAGAGTGTACAGTTCATCCACATCCAACAGTACCGGGCATTCTTTGCGGGTGATAATGTTCCAGATGTATGTGCTGATATTAAACAGCACCGCGCGGGTACGCTCTTCACTGCCCTGCAACAGGTCATTCATCGCAAACACCATCAATCGGTCATTCTGAATGTTGGTGATACCGTTGAGCAGCAGCCCCAGCGCACCTCTGGTACAGTCGTGCAGGTACAGCAGCAGCGTGGACAGATAGTCTTTTGAGATCATCTTGTAGTCCGCGCCGCTGCGCTGCTCAATGTACTCATACAGGTTCGTAAACGTGGGGTAATTGCCCGGCTGCAGCCTATCAAAATCACTTTCTTCCCCAATGCCGTGCACTTCATACATTTCCCGCACTAAAATCATCAGCGCCTTTAATTCCGGCACGCCCATCGACGGAAACAGTACAGAGAAAAAGTCCTGTAACCAGGACAGGTGCTGAAAAAACGTGGTCGTATTCACCGGCACGATGTCGTAATCGTCCTTCACGTCATCGTTCACTTCATTGTCTTGCCGCCGCAGCCGCCGCACTTCAAACGGGTTGATCTTCACCTGTCCTGACGCACAGTCGGCCACCGTGCCGCCAAGGCCGCGCACAAGGTCGATATACTCATTGTCAGGGTCTAGCACGAAGCCCCGAACGCCCCGAATATATAGCGAAGTGATGATTTTTTTCATCAGGTAACTTTTACCTTGCCCGGAACTGCCGATGACGGTAAAGTTACCGGTGGTGATATTGTCGTCCCGTTTCAAGAAATCGACAAACATCATGCCACCGTCTACCGTTTCCCCCAGCAGCATCCCTGCGGGTCAAGGCGGCTGGAATAGCTGCACGGGTACAGCGCCGCACCGGACAGCGACGGCAGGTTATTTGCTTCCAGCAGGAAATGATCTTTGCCCAGCGGGTTGACCGACAAAAAGCCTTCGCGTTGTTCATGCCATAGACTTTCTTTCGTAATGCCGCGGGCGGCCAGTGCGCCGTTGACTGCGTCTTCCACATTGTCCAGTTCTTCCGAGGTTTTGCCGTACATTTCAACAAATACATTGATGCGGTAAATCGTGCCGCGTTTTGCGCTGATGTCCTCGTAAAATTCGCGGATTGCTTTTTCTTCTTGCACCGCTTCAATTTGGTCGGTGCCCTGGGCGTTGCGGTCGCGCACGACAATGTTTTTGTTCTTGATTTGCCGGTTCGTCAGCCGCCGTACCTCTGCGGGTACCATCGGGGTCAACCGCAGCGTGACGGACGTGCCCCGCAGATGCGCCAGGTCTTGCAGCGCACAGGGGTCGATCTCAGACGGATAGTTTTTGACCATGATCGTGCGCCGGTAAAGGCCGGACTGGGTCGCATTCCGCACGCCAAAATCCATGCGGCCCGGTGCCAGGCGCCGAAACACCTGCTGCGCGAAAACAGTCTGTTTCATGCGCTTGTTTTTCGGGTTTTCCTTGATTTCTTTCTCAATCGTGTAGATGTCCATCGACTGAAATTCCCGCAGCAGATAGTTGCGCAGCACGACTGCCAGCTCTGCCTTTTTGGTCACCTCAATGTGGTACCCTTTGCCACGGATAGTGTTGAAGGTCTTTTTGCCGCCGTCCGGGTCGTCGCGGGTGATGAAGTAAAACGCCCGCTGCACCGCTGCGCTTTTTACTTCGCTGTTTTCCATCGCGGCCAGAATATCCGCGGTGAGGTAGTCGAACTGCTCCGGCAGCGACCGGTAAAAGTCTTTGACCTCGGTCAAATCCTCTACCTTGTCGGTGGCAAAGATGGTGATCTCACTTTTGACGGCGTCGAGCAGCGACGCGAACTTCTCAATTTCCGCCTGCACTTCGGCGGCTGTCATAATGTCCATGTTGGGCGGGTAGTAGCGGTAAAAAGTAAAAAATCCGTCCTTTGTTTTTACCCCGTCTTCTTCCAGCTGGAAGTCTAACAACCGCTGGAACGGCAATACTTTGCTCATGGTTCACACCCTCCCGGAATAGCTTTGTACGCCGCTGTAATACTGCGCGACGAGAATTAAATACCACAGCGCGTTGTGTTCTTTATCCTGCCGCCAGCAGAGGATGACTTCGACCCCTGCCACAACGAACAAAAAGAAAACATGTAAAAGAATGGCCAGCATCCCGCAGCATACAAAAAACAGCCATTCACCGACCGTCATGCCGCCGAGCAACATCCTTGTTTGCAACTTTGGCGGCACAAGATACCTTTTTCGTTCTCGCATAAATATCACCTCTCCTAAAAAAGGAACAGGGGCAGCACGCGCTGCCCCTGCTCCGTCTTGTTTAATGTGTTGCGACCCGCAGTGCCTGCCCTGCCAGGGACAGCGCCTGTGTGCCGCCGCCGAACCCGGCGGAAAGCCCAAACTTGTTGAGCACCTTTGCGGCCGAAGCCATCCCCGTCCAGCAAATCAGCGTGCCAAAAGGGGCATTTGTTGTAGTGAACACCATGCCGAGATAAAACAGAAAATACTGACACAGATATGTAATGGTGATCGCCACCGTTTGCCGCATCCATGCCCCCATTGACTGCGTGTCGCCGCGCACGACGCCCGGCACATAAAGGGCATACGTCATAATCTGAATCAGCATCATGCCGTATTGCCGGGCAGTGATGAACAAGAAGACGACGAATGCAATCAGACAGGCAATGATCCAAATAATTTGCGCTATGCCTGTATGCCATAAAATATCTGCGTCCCCATTTGTGCTCAACGCATTTGCTATGTTTGTCAGGTCAAGGGTTCTTGCAAGCTGTGCCCCCAGCGTGATTGCCAGTATACTCAGCTGCGGCGCGATCAGACAAAAAACAAACCCCTTGATGATGTTCATCACCATTTCTGATATGGAAATCGACGACTTTGCGGCAATGTCTTCGGCATAGTCGATAATCATAAACAAAATGGATACTCCCATCACGGCATAGGCCACCCACTGCGAAAAACGCACGGCACCTTGTATGATGGGGTTATCCCAAAAATCATCGAACGGTGTCGTGACATAGGATAAAATGCTGGTATAAAAGCCAGTCAATTTATTTAGCAGGAACGAATCTGCCCAAGAAAAAATGCCATCCATAAAGTTCGGGATGTGTCCTTCAAATTGATCAAAAATCCCGTTCATAGCTTAACCCCCAAAGAACCCGGCACCCCAGCTGCCGAAAGTAGCCAGCAGCGCGATACCGGCAAGGATTGCGATGACCCACATGATGTGGTTCTGAAACTCACCGTTGCCGGTGCGGTGTGCCGCAACGGCTTTCATGATCTCAATGACAAGCAGCACGGCCAGCACGCCGATACCGATGACCGACACCATCAACCCTGCAGGCTTGATGACACCCAAAATAGACGACTGCCAGGAAGCAAACACCCCGGACGCATCGACGGTCAAAAGGATTGGGTACATATAAAAAGCTCCTCTCAAATTTTGTTATTTTGCAGTAAAAAGAAAATTGTTACGGGCAAAAGGACGGGGCGTATTCCAGCGCAGTTTCGCGGCTTCGTTGTACCTGCGCCTGTAAATAGTCATTGTAATCCCCGCCTGGGATGGGCGGCAGCAGCGGCACGATCTGCCCCTGAAACTTGCACTCGCCCCGCAGCAGGTCAATGGCGTGCTGGGCCGACTGCTTGCCTGCAGGGTCGTTGTCCTGGCACAGGCAAATCACCTCGATCTGCGGGTTATGCGCCAGATGATATTGCAGCGGTGCCACGTCGCAGCAGTCAAGTGCCAGATATGCATACTGCTGTGGGGTACCGGTTGCCCGGTGCGCTTTGAGGTATTGGTCACCGGCCTCTTGCAGCGTCATCAGCGACAGCAGGTCGACACCGGCCTCACCCACAAACAGTACCTTGCGGTCGCAGGAAGTAAGGCCATGGGACCACCGCAAATTAAAATTGCCACCCGGCGCAACGCCCCTGAAATGGTTGCCGGTTGCAGTGCTTTTGTAACTGACATACCCCAGCTTTCCCTCGTAATCGTAGCCGGAAAAGCAGAGGTTGCCCCGTTCGTCTTGAAATATCAGTTTTTCTTTCACCATGCGGTCGATCACGGGCTTGCTGATTCCTCTTGAAAACAGGTACGCATACAGCCGCTTCCATTGTTCCTGCCCCGGTACCGGTGGGTCAAACTCTACCGGTTCTTTCGGGGCCGGGTGCAGCACCGCGCCGGGCTGTGGTGCAAACTCCGGGTCATCCAAAAACCCGCGCAGCATCCGCAGCGCGTCTTTCTCACTGAGGTCAACCATTGCCATCGCAAAGTCAATGACGCTGCCCTTCTGCCCGGTGCTGTTCCAGCTGAACAACCGCCCATCGGCAGAAATGATAAGGCTGTCATGTTCTTTTAACTGGAACATGCCCTTGCCGCCGTGTGGCACAAGATGGTACCCCAACTTTTCCGCTAGTTGCGGGATGGGAATATCTCTCTTAATTGCTTCTGTCAGCTTTATTGATTCTCGCTGTGGTGCTGGAGCTGCCGCCTTGGCGGTGGCTTTATTTGCTGATGAAACGACAGGCTCCGGGGCAGAGGCGGGGGCTTCCGGCGCCGAGGTGACGACCGGGGCCGGTACTACCGGCTGTTGGGTCGGGGATTGGGGCGGTTGTTTTAGGTACGGCTTAACTCCTTTTTGTAGGTTGTGTAAGCTCGCCTGAATATTACGCACGACCGCATCCAGCGTGTTGTGCGCATAGGTACCGTAAAACACCCCGTTCTCGTCAAGAAAACCTTTGATTGTTTCGTCGATTTCCTTGCTTTCCTGTAAGTTGTGGATTCTGCCTTCCTGCTCAAAACTTTCCCCGCGGGTGATGAACAGGTTGAAGTTGTCGCAGCGGTTATACATTGAAAAAGCAAGCTGCTCGAATTGCTCCACGTTTTCTTTTGCATACATGCTGCTCATGAGCAGGGGGCTGTCGGTGACGATCACGTCCACCTTACCGAGCAGCCGTTCAATGCGGCGGTTCTGTTTCTCGAGCACGGCGGTCTGGTTCTTGTAACTGCCGTCCAGCAAGTCGGTGCGGTCATCCCAAACCAGCTCTTTCGCGTATTCGGGCACATACTCGGTGACAATACCGAGTTTTTTTAATTCGCTCGCCACTAACCATGCGCAGGTGGTTTTGCCTGCGCCGGGCCCTGCATACAGATTGACGACCAATGTTGATTTTGCGGCCATTGGAACCACTCCTTTCCGTTCTGGGACATCGTGTCCCGGGTTTTACAGTTTCTCTACTGCCTCTTGCAGCGCCGCAGTGTACCGGCTGTCTTTCACCGGCTCCAGCAAGCGCAGCGTTTCAAAATTACGTTCGAGTTCCAGCGAATACGGTAAAGAAAAAAAGGTGCCGACGGCACCCTCAAAAACCTCGACCGGCTGCCCTTTTGCGGCCCGGTTGATGATCTGAATATCGGTATCAATCCCTTTGCCGGTATGTCGGTACCATGCGGCGCTTTTAACCTCTGCCCCCAGCACCGACACCACGGTATCTGCCGTTTCAAGCACCGCCTCAGCCAGCAAGGTATCTACTCTGCTGCCAAGGTCGTACAGGATCACATCCGCCTGCGCGGTGAGTGCCCGGCACCACTTTTCACAGCCGCCCTTTGTCGGGGCCGGGTAGGTGGTTTTGTTGTCGCCCACGTTGTACCCCAGCAGGCCAAAGTAATCGTTGACCGGCACCACCGCCCGCAGCAGTTCTTTGTCACCTAGTGCCCCGGCCTGTATCAGCTGCCCGCCAATGGATTCTGTCCTCGTATCGGCCAGCAGGTACCCTTTGGGTGGCAGTGCGGCGTCACACAATACCAGCAGCACCGTGGTCGTGCTCCCTGCTGAAAGCTGTGCAGCCAGCTGCACCGCCGTGGTGGTGACCCCGGCCCCCGGCGCGCCCAGAATTGCAATCTCTCTACTCATTCGGCATCGCCCCCTCGTCTGCCGGTGCCTCTGGTGCCGCCAGCTCTGCCAGTGCCGCCGCCTGCTGTGCCAGCAGCGTTTCGGCCTGCTCCTCATCGCCCCGGCAGACCAGCGCAATGTGCAGGTTGCTGTTCAGTTCATCCGTCGCCAGCAGTGCCGCCTGTGCCGGGGTGGCAAACACCGTCACGGTGGCGGGCAAGCTCTCGCTGTTCGGGTTCTGTGCGTCATACTCGGCGGCCTGCTCGGTGGTCACTGCCGCCAGCTGCACATATTGCAGGGCCGGTGGAATGGTCGTGCTGTCTGCGCCGGTAACCACAAACGACACGATGTCGCCCGGCTCCAGCTTTGCGGACAGTCCGGCAGCAAACGACTTGATACTCACCGAAATTGCAAGGTGATCGGGTGAAAGGTCTTTCACCCAGTTGTTTTCGACTGTCGGCGTTTTTGACAGCTTGTCGGCCAAGACATAATCACCGGCGATTAAATCTGTCTTCGCGTACTGCCCGATGATTTTTTCTTTTTCGGTCATCGCCCCGGCAGGCAGGTACTGCGCCGGGACGGACACCACTTTCAGCTGGCTTTCATCCAGCACACTGCCTTTTTGTACGGCAGCTCTCGTCACATACACGTCGGTTTCTTTCTGTGCGTTCTTCTGCACCAGCGGTGCTGCCACAAAGATCAGCAGCGCCGCGAGCAGAATTGCCACACACGCCAGCACGGTGCGGTTACGGAACAATTTTTTCATTCTCGAAAACTCCTTTAAAACAAAAAAGCCGCGGCAACAAAGCCTGCGGCAAGAAACGGTGCGAAAGAGATATGCGTCTGGCTGCTGCTTTTGCGCAGCCTTAAAACAAGCGCAGGCAGCAGCGACAAGGTCACTGCCAGCCACAGCCCAGCAATGCTGTTAAAAGCCCCGAGGCAGAAACCACAGGCCGCCGCCAGCTTGATGTCCCCGCCGCCGAACGCCCCCGGCTTGATGACTGCCGGGAGCAGCAGCACCAGCCCGGCAGTCAGCCCGCCCAGAATACCCGGCCAGAGATACCAGCCGGGTGCCAGCGGGGCAATCAGTGCGATACACAGCGGAATCCACGGGGGTATCGTCATGGTGCGCAGGTCAATGACCGCTGCGGCAAGTAGCAGGCCGGTAAACAAAAAATGAAAGACCATACTTAGTTGAACAGATCTGTCAGCTTTGTGCCGATACTGGTCAGCTGGGTCGAAAACTGCGTTTTCATTGCGGCCAGCAGCAGGGCACCCAGCACCAGCGAAATGATGACAAGGATAAGAACTTGAAGCATTTCCATGCCGTGCTCATTTTGAATTGCGGTCTTAGCCCGCAGGGCCAGCGTGTTTGTTTTTGCAACCAGATTGGTTTTGATTTTGTTCAGCGTTTTCATGTTATCTACTCCTTTAAAATTAAAATTGTTTAGATGAAAAGTATATAAAAAAGCTGGGACCAATGGTCTCAGCTCGCTTGCAATATGTGGGCAAATTTGTCAATTCGTGATACAATAAATGTGAAATGGCGGTTTTAATTGCCCAAAGTAATTATCATCACCTTCTTTTCAATTCTCTTATCTGAAAAAAGATGGAGCAAATCACACCAAACCTGAAAGGATTATCTACTAATGGAATTTCAACCCCCGTATTCTCCTGATATTTCAAATTCTCGGAAGTTTATATCCACTCTTACCGGATTAACAGCGGAGCTAAATAAATTTAGAATCATGAATGGCTTAGAATACACTTGTCACTTACAAAAACTCTTTTTTGATTGTCAATCCTCCTACCTTTCTGCTCAACAAGCTGAACACTACAAAGAGGATTCCCTTTTTTGGGCTTTCCAAAAATCTGTCATTTCTCCCCTTTGGAATTTAAATCTTCTTTTCGACCTGGGCTCATTTATTAAAGAATTCAATATCTTTAAGTTACCAATAGGAATTATAGAACCCTTGAAGATTACAGAATTTGCTATAGATTTTGATTATATGGGCCCATCTCTTTTATGGGATAATTCCATAAAACCAACTTTTCCTGCTTTAGCAGTACCTTTTCCAGTTGGGGAGAATCAGTCTTTACTTATAGATGGGAATCATCGCTTAACGGCCGCCATTAATTCCAAACTTCCAAACTTTTCTGTTAGTTTCGCCTCTGTTAAACAATTCAACCGATTCATTATCGGGGATTTTCAAAAAAACTATTATGCATTAATTAACCGCCGTATATTTTGGATGTACTTTCAACGATCTACTGATTTTCGCCCCTTAACAATAGACTTAGAAGAAGAATTTTCCACTTACTTTTTCTTTCCGACCTGATCTACCCCAGGCATTTTCATCTCCATCCCCTTTCTAACATATGCTTTTCCTGGACCAGGGATTCCTAAAAAAGGACTGTAATTGACAGCATTCTTTTTATCTTTAAGTAGCTCCATATACCACCAATCATCCTCCAGCGCTGGGGCGAGCAATTTCTTTTCTTCGGATACTGATTTTTTCATTTTAATCTCCTTTTTAAAAGCGAAGTCTGAAACACGATATTTAGGGGATATTCAAATAAGTTGAAATGATAAGCTTCTCCTGCGGTTTCTTGTTAGTACTTCTTATAAAAAGCCTTTGCGAATATCTTACGACTCATCGCATCATCTCCAATCAATAGTCTGCCAAAAACAACGAGCTGGGACCAATGGTCTCAGCTCGCTTCAGCTTGTCGAAGAACCCGGTTTACGCAGGAGCATAAACCGGGTTCTCGGTGAGTTTCAAGCCCAAAATAGCGAATGCGGCGTAAGAAAAACAGGTTCTCCATTTCCATTTAGCCAGTTTTTTGAGATTCATGGCAGCAAACTTAAGCTTCACCCAGCTTGTTACCTGAGTGAGGCCGCGATATTGTGTATAACGCATAGCGTGTTTTTCCTTAGCGTCGGCAAAGACCCGTTCTATGGTTTCTTTGCGACGCGCATACAGCTCCCGGTATTCCGGTGTGTAACGGGCATCGTCCGCCAGCTCCTCGTAATCCTTCCAAATGTGCCGCTGCACCGTCTTGATACAATCTTTGGCGTGCGTGCACAGCTGTCGGGTAGGGCAACCGGCACAGATTTTGGGATCGCTTTTGTATTCCCGATATCCCTGCCTGTTCGTCGTGGCATAGCGCAGGGGCTGGTATTCCGGGCAGAGGATGCAGTCATAGTATTCGTCATAAACATACTTCCACCACTCATGGCCGCCTTTCATGGTCATAGGTCGCTTGTAGGCTGTGGATAGTACGCGAGAATCCTCAAAAACCTTCTTGCAGATATGGGGCGTCTTGTAAGCGGCATCGGCAACGACCGTCTCAATTTCGGGAAAGGATGCGGTCACCTTGTCATATACATCGTCAAAAGCCACGCTGTCATGGACGTTGCCCGCCGTGACCACGGTTTCCAGAATGAAGCCGTTCTTGTCGCAGGCGGTGTGGGCCTCATAGGCGAACTGCCGCTTGTGCTCTCCCTTCACGAACAGGCCGCAGTCCGGGTCTGTTACACTCTTTGTCACCGTGCAGGTTTTCTTTTCCTTTTTTCGGCGGGCCAGCTTTTTTCTAGAGGTGTTGTCCCGCTTCTTTCTGCCGGATTTCGGAGGCTCCTCGTCGTCAAACGGAGCCTTGCCGTGCGCTTCCCGATCGGCATCCACCTCCGCTATCAGTTCCTGTGCATAGCGTTTGGATGCCACCGCAATGACTGCCTTTACCTGTTTCTTTGTGTTGGCGCTGGCTTTGATGTGGGTTCCGTCGATGAATACTGCTTGGGGTGAAAGATAGCCCGCGTTCGCGGTTTCCTCCAGAATCCACGCAAAGATTTGACTGACTGTTTCCTCTGTGAAGCGGTGACGAAAATTGTAGCTCACTGTGGAAAAATGCGGAGTTTCCTCCTGAAGCGTATAGCCTATAAACCAGCGATAGGCAGTGTTTAAATAAACCTCATCCGCTGTTCTGCGCAGAGAGGGCAGGCCATACAGGTGCTGGATCAGCACAATCTTCACCAGTACAACCGGGTCTATGCTCGGCCGGCCGTTGTCCTCGCTGTACAGCGGCTCGACCATCTCATACAGCCGTTCCCAGTTTACTGCTGCGTCTATTTTCCGCAGCAGATGATTCTGCGGTACCAGGATTTCCGTATCCACTATTTCCAACACGCCGCGATCTAATTTCCCTCGCTGTAACATTCCTCATCACCCATACCTATTTTACCGCTTTTAAATGAAAAAGCCCAGCTTTCGCTGGACCTTTTTCGACAGACTGCAACGAGCTGGGACCAATGGTCTCAGCTCGCTTGCAATATGTGGGCAAATTTGTCAATTCGTGATACAATAAACGTAAAATGGTGATTTTAGCTAAGCAAAGTAATTACCGTCACACCATTTTCAATGTGCCATTTATGTATTTTTTCTTTACCAATTTTCACAGGGTATCCAAACCACGCCCCATAATATACCAAATCTCCATTTTTCAAAACTTGAATCGGGATATACCCATCTTCGCCTAAAGACAAAAAATTTGACAATGTCATATTCTAAAATCCTTTCTTTTGGAGGTAATGATGAAGTACGAAGAAGTCTATTTTGACAGAGAACAACGCATGATTAAGGCTTTAGATATTTTAAAGATTCATGATCATCAAAAACAACTGTTTGAATCTTTCTACCGAGACCATTTATGGTGCCCAGATTGTAAACAAGTACAAATAGGCGTTGTCGTGTCCGGGGGTGTCCATCTACGAGGATACCGAACACAAGAGCACTTGGACGGATGTGAACATAAGCAACCTGTCTATATTGTCTCAGACGTTCATACAATAAAAGATTCACCCGCAGCTATGCATAAAGCTCGGCATCAAATGGATTTACTTCTCCGTCGCACTTATACCCAGCCAATCGGAACCGTTCATCGAAGAAAAAACTCAAAGCCTATATCTTCTTCTAACAACAGCTCTCCTCTGCATGGAAACTTCCGACCAGACTATCGGCTACCGCAAAAGCGCATTGACTTAGCGCTCGAACCGGAAGATTTTGAGTTCCCTAAAATATTTTATGGGTTAGTTAGAACGCGTTGGAATCTCTTAAAGCGTTACCTATGGCTATGTAATGCAAAAGGAGATCGTTTGTGTGGTATTAAAATTTCAGAAAAAATAGAACCTTATCTTCTTAATGATGGCATTCCTCTTCATAGTTCTCCCGCCGCACACATTGCCTTTTTTGGGCAACTAAACGCTTTTAAAGATGGAACTCCTTGGTGTGATTTACATACTAGTCAATATTTGAGAATAGAATATTCTGACCCGGACGCTTTATAAAAAAAGGGAAGTTATTGTATACAAATGGCTATATTGTTTTCGCCTCGTATCCCCCAATCATTTACCTCAAAACCTTCGTATTCTTGCGGAACCTTTTCTGCATCTCCAATGTATACACTTTTAAAATCAACCGGGTCTGTTTCATAATCATCAGGCGGGACATTCAGGCAAATAACAAGGACAAGTTCCACTTGCTGTTTTGGGTCTGCATCTTTTAAAAAAGTCTTCAACAAAATTTTCCGTCTCATCACGTCATCTCCAATCAACAGTCTGTTAAAAACAACGAGCTGGGACCATTGGTCCCAGCTCGTTTGCAATATGTGGGCAAATTTGTCAATTCGTGATACAATAAACGTAAAATTGTGATTTTAATTGCCCAAAGTAATTATCATCATCTTCGTTTCAACCCTCCAGTTGCGCACATCTTCTTTATCCAGTAAATCAGGAAATTCAAAGCGCCTCCCTTTATATATCATTTTTTGGTTTTTCCATACTTGAATTTGGATATAATTATCTTCCCCCAGTCCAACAAAGTGCAGTAAAGTCATTTTTTAAATCCTTTCTTTTAGAGGCTTTTCCAAGACAATAAGCCAACGTGTAACTGACGGACAGTCGATTTATAACATTGGAAGCAGAAATCAAAAGTTAATATCCAATATTAACGATACCGTGTTTTTATGATATATTCCCCAAGCCGATATCGTGCTTGTTTCGTATTCTTTCGGAATGTTCTTCGCGGGCCCCATGTAAACCGATTTTTCCAATATAGGATCGTTATCAAAATCGTCATCAGGGATATTCAAATAAGTGGAAGTGATGAGCTCCACCTGCTGTTCCTTTTTAGTACTTCTTAGAAAAGTTTTTGCGGATGTCTTCCGTCTCATAACATCATCTCCTATCACAATATGCTAAAATAGCGAGCTGGGACCAATGGTCCCAGCTTCTTCACACGACAAGACCATTCATCAATTCATCCCACGTATGGTCAATATACCTTTCACGGTAATACTTTTCTTTGGATTCTGTTTTTTCCCCTGCCTCTTTTTCTCTTTCAATGTCTTCCATCAGGCATTGACCAAGATTGTCATACAGCTCTTTGTCCCTGCCGTCTCTCGCTACCCGAAAGGATATTTTGTAAAAAGATAAATTTCTCACACGAACCTCAGAATCCAAATCTGAGATAGTAAGTTTTTTCTGTAAAAGCAGATAGTTGATGTTTTGGCTCACCAGCTGAAAGAAACTGTCTTCATCTTTTCTGCGGCGTTCCTCAGCAAGCATTTCATACACTGTTCCACGTATCATCTCTCTCGGGCTTAGGGTAAGCACAACCCTTTGCTGAAATTCATTCTGTATTCTTTTCAATTCCTCTGTTGGATATTGGTCGCTCATAAAACGAATGAGTGGAAAAAAAGAACACTCGTTGTCAATCATTCCGACTAAACCGTATTGCCGCGCTGTTTTAAATACATTTTCCAATAACTTAAAAACATTGCTTGACTGTTCAGGGCTTAAAAGCCCCTCGCCATCGCAAACAAAACACGTCTTATTCCCAACACTGCCCGAACCTCTACACGCAAAACAGGCACAGCTTTCTTTTGGCACTTGGGGGTTATCAAAACCGATCATGGTCATACCTCTTTCCTAAAAAAGCTGGGACCATTGGTCTCAGCTCGTTTGCATAAAGATTAGCCTTTTAAGTGAATTACTGCCACACTAATCAACTGCATCAGGGTCAATGTGAAGTTCATCGAACAGCCTTTGCATTTCATTAGGCATATTGTTCAGAACCTCGCGGGCAGTAATAATAATGGCGCCTTTGATACAGAAAGCATCAATCCTGCCGTCTTTCGGGAGCTCTGCCGTTTCTATCAGCTCATCGGGCAAAACAAGGCTTATTTTTTTCCCATCCTCTGTGTCCGAATAATTTTTTGATTCATCCGACTTTTGAAGCAAGCTATTCCATGCCTCAGAAAGGCAATGAGGTGTGTCCGTAAGAATCACACGGGTTTCCGTTTTGGATTTAAGGTTCAGTTTCTGTTGGAGCACAGATGGAATTACCAACCGGCCTTTCCGGTCGATAACCGCCGTGGTTTCAATAATTTTCATGTTTTTCCTCCTGTTTTTATGCGTTAAAAACACCAACATCAGTAAAGTTTGGCTATATTTGAGTTTTTTAATAACATATAATATAATTGTTACAAAATTTGGTAAAAATCCTTTAGTGAAAGCTTGTTCTTATCAATGGATTTTTAGAGGGATATTGTCTATGGTAAGTAAATTTTTTGCATATTATAAATTAGGTTCTGAGATGAAAAGAGTAAATGTGTACGAAGCTTTAAGACTAAAAAACTCTCTCATCAAAAACAAGGATGCTGAAATAGAATTTTGGGACAGTGATTCAGAAAACGCCGAAAAAGTTTTCCCTACCCGAACTAGCTGTGATGGCAAAGCAGCACATTTCAGTTATTATTGCGGTTCTACTCATGCCGGTATTGTAAGCAAAATGACTATGACACACAAAATATATCAAATAGCCTATTCGGAATCTGATAAACTTCTTTTATATTCTTTTGGAAAGCAAGTTAGAGTTTTTATCCAGAAGTCCTATATGGAATACTTTTTTAAAACTACTTGCAATGAATACCACATTGATGTGATGCTTGAACTAGAGAAAACCGAACCTGCTTTCTACTATTATAAGTGGAGCGGAAAATTGGCATTAGAAATCAATGTAACACACAGAAATGAAAAATCGAAAACAAATGACTTAACCGAAACTGGAATACAGATATTTCAAGTAAACATTTATGATAATCAAAGAATTCCTGAAAATATAGACGAAGTTCAGTTTGAAGATTACAAACAAAGCATTAAAAGAAAGTTAAAAACCCCTCATTACAAAGTAGTTGGAAGTTTTTTAAATAACGTTTTCCCAAAAGCTTCATCCGACATGGAAAAGAGGTATACCATTTTGGCCAATTTTGAGAATGAAAAGAAAAGCCTTGAAAGTAGAATCAAGGACCAACAAGAAGAAATCACTTATAATGAAAATAGAATTCGCGAAATTGAAGAGCAAATTCAAAAAAGTAAAGATTCGTTGAAGCTATTAGAAGAAAAAAGGTATCAACTAAATTCAGAACTTACCAAAAATAAAGATAAATTAAATGCAGCAGCAATAGCTCTTCGGGATAATTCGGAGCTACTTGCCCAACACAGTAATGATCAGAATACCATCTTACAACTTCAAGCTGAACTGGAAAAAGAAAAGAACAAGGGGCTATTAAAGCGTATTTTCAACAAATAAGTTGTAGTCTTTTTATATCGGATTGGTAGTGCAGTACCCTTTTGCTCTTTCTTGCATTTCTTATTTACTGATATTTTTTCCATCGCTTGATCTCCAATCAATAGTCTGCCAAAAACAACGAGCTGGGACATGATGTCCCAGCTCGTTAGCAAAATGATGTGCGGTTTTAGTTACGCAGGATGACGATTACTTCTTTCTTTTCAACCCGCCATTTGCGCATATTCTCTTTGTTAAGTGAATCTGGAAATCCATAACGCTCTCCTTTATATATCATTTTTTTGTTTTTCCACACTTGGATTTCAACCTCTCGCCCCATTTGAGCAAAGTTCTGTAAAGTCATTTTTTCAGCTCCTTTATCAAAGCCTGACAGTAAAGAATAAATCTAATCTAATATAATAAACATCGTATCTTCGATTCTAACTCCCCAATACCATATTGTGCGCTTCTCATATTCTTCGGGTACGTTTTGGGCATCACCAAGGTATACAATTTTAAAAGGGTCTTCATCATCAGCAAGGTCTGTTTCATCATCAGTCGAATCCTCTGGAAAAGAAACAACAACAATCTCTACTTGCTGTTTCGGATCTGTATTTTTTAAAAGCGTCTTCAACAGCGTCTTTCGACCCATAGCATCATCCTCAATCAATAATTCGTTAAAGCAACGAGCTGGGACACAATGTCCCAGCTCGTTTGCAATATACGGCGTCATTCCCCTTTTGCCACATACCAATCATCGTGCACGCTGCCACCAATCGTGACGGTGTCCGTCGTGGCCTGTTTCAGCTCACCCACCGGCGTCCACATATCCCGCACGGTGACAAACACCTTGTATGGCCCGTCCGGGTACCACAGGGGCGTAAAGTGTACCCGCGCGTTTGCCTGGCTCCATGGGTTTTCTTTCAGCTGGTATCCTGCCGTTGTGGCAGCGCCCCCGCTGATGGACTCCAGCAACCGCCAGTAGTCTTTGTAGCGGAACTCCGGGAAATACGCCACCAACGTCTGCGGCATTAACACACCGGCATTCTGCGCCGCCCGTGCACTCACCGTCAGGTTGATGCCGTACCCGGACTTCATGTTCTTGCCCTCGGCGGTCGGCACGTGCTCGTCCGGCTGTGCCGAAAGCACGGCTCGCAGCACCTCATGGTGCTCGTGTTCGGTATACACCCACTCGCCGGTGCAATCGTCGCAAGTGTAGGTCACCCAGCTATGCTGCGTCTCGTCTGCAAAGGTCGGGGTCACCGGCACGACAAAGGTGTCGTTGCGGTCGTTCGCCTTTGGGTCGGGCGGTATGTTCTCTTGTAGCTCCACCACCGTGCCGTTGATCTGCACGGTGTCGGTCAGCAGGTTGTCACTGGTCGTAATCTCTACTCTCAGCGCGCCCGGCGTGCCCTGAATATGGTACTGGATATACGCCCGCTGGGTTGCCCCCGCAGGCAGGCAGATGTCGGTCGTGGTCTGCGTCGTGACACTGCCATCCGGTGCCGTCACCTTAAAGGTCACACCGGCCGTGCTGCCGGGGTGAATGGGTGACAGCGCCGTCACCCCGCAGGACAGCAGCACATCGGTGTTGGTGCGGTACTCGGCCTCTTTCACCGTGTCGGTCGGCAGATCGCCCGGCTTTGGCCCGGCCAGTGTGTCTTTTGCTCTGGCCGAGCGGTCGGCGTGCATGGGCCGGTTGTCGTCTACTACATATTCCACCACATACCCGTTGGCGTTTGAGGTGTTCGACGTAAACGCCACGCTGCGGCTGCCGTTGAACACCCCGGCGTTGTCCACCATCCACTGCACGCTGGGCAATGACAGGCCGCGGTTTTCAAAGCTCTCAGTGAGGTCAACGACTTCAAGGTGATACAGCTGCCCGCCCACACCGGTGTAGTTCGGGCCGTTGCCGTTCGTTTGGGCGATGATGGTCTGCCAGCCGGTGCTGCCAAAGCGCCAATAGGTATTGATGATGGACGGGCCGACATTCCAATAGCTCGTGACCCCACCAAATGGCGTGCTTAAAATCATGTTGCCGTTGCTGTCACCGTACTCGCCGATCATGCCATAAACCCAATAGGCGTGGTTTGCTTGCAAGTAGACGCTGTGCGCGACGATCGAATCCACGCCCGCCGAGCCGGGGGCCAGCAGGCAGATACCGGTGTACCCATTGCGGTTGTCGGTACCCTCTGGCGTTGTGGCAAACAAGCGGCCCTGCCATAGTGACCAGCCACCCAGCCCATTGCCGTTGTACTGAATCATGTCGCTCAGCGTCACCGTCGCGCTTTGGGTATTGAGCGCCGTGCGCCACAGACCGTCCGGCCTCATTTGCACGTAGGGGTAACTGGTCTCTTGCAGCTGATGGTACCCCAGTGCGCTGCCATCAATCCAGCCCCAACCACTTCGCCCGGTGTAACCCGAATTGGTGGTAAGGCCAAGCCATGCATACTGATTACCCACCAGCTGATGCACTAAGGTGTTTTGTGCGGCGGTCTTTACCGTCGCCAGCCGTCCGCCTGCCTGCAAGGCCGTGTTGTACCTGCTGCGGGCCGCGTTGAAAGCCGTTGCAAAAGTGATACCGGGGCTTTGCACATATTCGTAGTAGTTGCCGGAGTACGGGTCTACCTGCCCGGCAGCGCGGTCGCTCGCAACCGACCACTGCACATTGGCTGTACTGGTCGACACGACAAACTGTACCTGCCGTAAATAGTCCCGCGCCGCCTTTGCGGACAGTGCAGTGCTGCTGTTGTACACAAACCCCGCCTGCCCCGGCAGTGTGGTGGTGCTTGCCAGCGCCGCCGGTGACACCACACGGTTGCCCCCTGTGCGGCTTGCACTCGCCAGTGACACTTCCATGTTGCGCACGCCTTCGGGTGCTGTCACCTGCAAGTTGGGGTAGGTATATATTTTTGTTTTACCGTCGGCCGAAACATGGGCCACCGGTTCGCCCGGCTGCACGTCCACCTTGTAGGTGGTCGTGATGTCGGCACTGTTAGAATACGCGACCGCGGCGGAGCTTGCCGCCACCGCGCGGAAATAGAAGTGATTGCTGTCCTTGTCCAGCGCCGACGGTGGGTTGGTCAGGGTCAGCGTCGTCTTGACCGTGTAGGTGTTGCTGCCTTTCGCCACCGGGCTGCCGGTCGACACAGCAGCCACCCCACTGTAAGGGAAGCTGCTCACCGGTTTGTAGGTATCGCGTGCGTTCGTTTTGTATTCCCACGAGAGAACTACGCCGCCCGGTGATGGGGCAGTATAGGTAAACTCTGCGGTATACGTCACCTTGCCGGGTATTGTACTGCCGGACACGAGCAGCAGCGGCGAGTTCTGCGGCTGCACGCTGCATTGCAGCAGACGCGGCGTGATCGTCACGGTACCGGTCGCGCCGGGCACCGATTTCTGGTCAGTCTCAAACCGGCGGCTCTTTGCCTTGTACTCAAATACCGCGCGGAACTGGTACCCGCTGATGTCCACCGTCGCCGCCCGGATGCGCAGTGTAGACTGGTTGACAAAATCGGCATCTGTACCGGCACCCACCGTCGCACTGTTGTACACCGTGGTGTCGGGCACGATGGGGGAGCCCTCGACGTTTTCCCAGCTGAACCCCGCACCGCCCCGGTACTGCCAGCGGATTGTAATTTCTTTGCCCAGTGCGCGGTAGTAGGTCAACCGAGTGGTGAGGTCAAGCGTGTCACCCTCCCACCCGGCCACGTCCTGTACTGGGGTTAACGTGTAAGGCCGCTCCAGCACCCGCAGCAGCCCCGCGGCGTTTGCTGTTTTGGCGTCAAACGTGTTGTAAGTATTGCCGCCCACCACAAACACGGCCCTAAACTGCATTTTATCAAGCGTGATCTGTGCGTTTTTGATGGTCAGCCGGGTTTCGACATACGGGCTTTGTGCGTCGATCAGCTGTGGTGCCTGCACCTCTGCGTCAAAGTCCAAGGTGTCGGCCACATTGCGCCAGTCATCACCGGCGCCAAAACGGTACTGCCAAAAGACCTTTTGCGGTAAAACAGAAGAATTGATACCGCCCACAAAAACGGCGTTGCTGTCCTCATACACCGTCTGGTTGGGTACCGGGCGCACCGCGTCAGCCTGCAAGTGCAGCGGCACCGTTTCGCAGTCATCCCACGCGCTGGGGTCGATCTGCGCATAGATGCCGCCATAGCTCGTCACTTCGCTGCCGGTGCGGTCATAAACGTGCGCCACCAGTTGCCCGCCGGTGCAGGGCAGGTTTGCAAGCACATACTTGCCCTCTCGGTTCGTCTTGACGCGGTACTCCTTGCCGTCAGCATCGGTGACCGTGACGGTGTACCCGCCGTAGTCCTCTGCGCTGCCGGTGCCAAAGAGCTGATTGAGGTGCCCCATCACCCGCGCGACGCCGGTGGTTTTGCCCATCAGGTTGCTGATACTGGGGTTGCCGTGAGTGGGAACAGTGCCGAGGTTCCACCCGCCGGGGTTTGCCCCCAGCAGCCCGGCCTGCGCAAACACCGGCTTGCCGTTTGCCCCCAGCGTAATGCTGTGGCCGTCCGCGTTGAAGTGTCCGTGAAAGCCGCTGATCGGCTGCCAGTCATCCGGCAGCGTGATGTCTGCCGTTAAGGTGTAGCAGCCATCGAGAGGAAAGGTAAACCAGTCGTCGGGGTTGCCGATCTTCGCAAGGTCATCTGCCGACACAATGCGGGTAACCGCGTGAACGTCGGCATTGCCGCCCTGCCCACTTTGGCAGACTTCACACGGCTGCCGCTGCGAGAGGTACAGCAGGGTGTTAGCAAGGATGCGGCATTCATCCGGTGCAGCAGAAACAAGGTTGTCTTTGCTGTGCCCGATCTGCATCATGCCGAAATTGCCGTTCGTGGTCAGGTAAAAGTTGTTGGTGCCGGTCAGCCCCTCGTTGCGGTCGGTCACCAAAGTACCCTGCCGGTCGTTGCCCCAAAAATCAATCCACACCTTACCATAGGCGATCTGCTGGTTGGTATGGGTGGTGCCGCCCATGAAGGTGCGATCAACGGTAATGGGGTTACCACTGGCAAATGTGCTGTATGGGTAATTAGTCGGGCAGCGGGCATCCACATCGGTCAGCGGGTCACCCGCAGTGACGGCGCAGATTTTCAGCTGAGAAGTTGTACTGCCCGCCGCCCCACCGCCGTACAGCGTACTTTTGTCGTGCCAGTCGCCACTGTTGAGTATCAGAGAGGCCGCCTCATACGGGCTGGCCTCGGTGTACAGCTTGTTGACCCCCATCAGCCAGTTCATGTTCCAGTGGCCGTTATTGTTGGTGTTCAGCTCGTACACCGGGGTCGTGGTCGATGTGGGGTCTGGCGTGTAGTTCGGGTCGGCGTTCACACCGCCATACCCATACATGGTGTCGTGGCCAATCAGAAAGCCATACCCCTCTTGAATATATCGCCGCAGCGCCCACGCAGCCGCGCCGGACAAATCCGGCTCTGCGTCAGTATACGCGCCGACCGCCACAAGGTCGTAGATGTAATTGCCCTCGGCGTCGGTGAGGTAAGAGTTGGGAACTTTGTTGAAAGCAGTGATATTCACCTTAGCAACATGAATGTTTATTGCTTCATTCGTTCCCAAAAGGTACCCGTTTTTATCAGTGATGCTTTCTATAAAATGTCCATAGAAGCTATCGCCTGTATCAGTAGAAAAAGCGTTAACCACCTTAATGCATTTTTTGTAAGGTTCTTTTAGCTGAGAATACTCCGGCACCTTAACGACCGTACCGGGGCCGGTGGTTCCTTTTACGCGGAAATGCACATCTTGCCCGTACCACGCAGAGGCAACTTGCAGCTTATTCCCCTCTATCAGTTCCGGGGGTGTATACTTGGTTCCATCTGGCCGGACACCAACACCTGAAAGGCTTGTCCAGTAGGAATTATTCGCAGCCGATGCGCTCTGTGCCGTGTAGGTTCTCTCTGTGATGTACTCGTAGCTGCTGCCGAGACCGGTGACCCACTGCTGATCTTCAGATAATGAGGGGCCACCTGCCGCGTTGGGCTGAAACACCGGCAAAACGACGAGCAGGGCAAGCACAGTAAAAAAAGAAATTGCTTTTTTGAGCCGCAAGGTTTCACCTTCTTTTATTTTTTTGCAAAAGAAAAAGCACTGGCTTTTAAAAACCAGTGCTCTAAATGATATTGATTCTACTTAGCTTAAGTCGCCCAAATCTTGTGCTCCATCGTCGCCCGTCATATCAATGTGGCCACTGTCCTCGATGGGATTACCGTCTGCGCCCACCGGTGCGGCAGGGGCAGGCGCAGGGGCTTCCGGCGCAGGTGTAACGACCGGGGCCGGTACCACCGGCTGGGTCGGGGTTTGCGGCGCGACCGCAGGTGCCGGGGTAGTAACCGGTTTCGGTGTTGCTACCGACTTCGGGTTGGCTTGCGCTTGTGCGGCAGCCGGGGCAGGAGGCGTGACCGGCTTTGCCGTTGCCGCCGGGGCGGGGGCCGTAGTCTCATCAGGTTGCGCTGCTGCAACTGAGCTGGACGCATCCGGGGCTGCGGTCTTGACCGGCTTGCTATTTGCCGATGCGCTGCTGCTTGCTGCGCTGCTGGCAGATGCACTTGCCACCGGCAGCTTCTCTTTCGAATTTGCCTGTGCGGCAAGCACGGTCGCGCCGATCACAACGGCAGCTGTCAGCAACAGGCCCGCGCACAGCGTATACTTTTTCTGTTTGTAGGTCATTTTCATTTCCATTCACTCCTTGGTAACAAAAGCAGCATTTGTTTTACATTTATCTACTCATATCTTACTGCTTTTGGTAATATATTGCAATCGTTTTAAGTAAATTTCAGGGTGTAAAGTCTGCTACTCTTTATAAAAACTGCCAACGGTGTCTGAAGAATAGGCGTTGAGCACTTGAACAGTTTTCTTGTATTGTTCTTTCAGTTGTGAATATTCTGGTACCTTGATAATCGTACCTGTGCCGGAGGTACCCTTTATACGAAAGTAAACATCTTGACCATACCACGCAGACGCAACTTGCAGTTTCTCTCCGCTTACTAAACGAAAAGAAGCATACTTTGTACCGTCAGGGCGAGTACCCCCCGCAAGGCTTGTCCAATAGGGGTTATTTGCTGCCGACGCGCTTTGTGCCGTATATGTCCTCTCTGTAACATACTCGTAGCTGCTGCTAAGGCCGGTGACCCATTGCTAATTGCCGGTCAACGAGGGGCCACCCGCCGCGCTGGGCTGAAACACCGGCAGAACGAGGAGCAAGGCCAGCACAGTAAAAAAAGAAATTGCTTTTTTGAGCCGCAAAGTCTCACCTTCTTTTATTTTTTTGCAAAAGAAAAAGCACTGGCTTTTAAAAACCAGTGCTCTGAATGATATTGATTCTACTTAGCTTAAATCGCCCAAATCCTGCGCCCCATCGTCGCCCGTCATATCGATTGGGCCGCCACTGTCATGAACAGGGTTGCCGTCCTCACCCACCGGCTCTGCCGGGGCAGGCGCGGGGGCTTCCGGTGCAGGCGTAACGACCGGGGCAGGTACCACCGGCTGGGTCGGGGTTTGCGGCGCCGCCGCAGGGGCCGGGGTGGTTACCGGTTTCGGGGTTGTGACTGGCTTCTGCGTAGCTACCGGTTTCGGGGCCGCAGGTGCAAGAGTCGCGACCGGCTTTATGGTTGCGACCGGGGTCAGCGTTGCAACCGGGGTCGTTTCAGGTTCAGAACTGGATGCAGACGGGGCCGCGGTCCTGACCGGCTTACTGCCCGTCGGTGCACTGCTGCTTGCTGCACTGCTGGCAGATGCACTTGCCACCGGCAGCTTCTCTTTCGAATTTGCCTGTGCGGCAAGCACGGTCGCGCCGATCACAACGGCAGCTGTCAGCAACAGGCCCGCGCACAGCGTATACTTTTTCTGTTTGTAGGTCATTTTCATTTCCATTCACTCCTTGGTAACAAAAGCAGCATTTGTTTTACATCCATCTATCCATATCTTACTGCTTTTGGTAATATATTGCAATCATTTTAAGTAAATTTCAGGGTGTAAAGTCTGCCAATTAAAAAAAGTTTCCGCAAAACTCCCCATTTTTTTAACCCCTCGTTACTAAGATCTCAGTCTTTTCTATCGCTTGCGTTTTTTGAAAAGCACTTTTCAGAAGCTGCCATTTGTTTTGCTGTTGGTGCGTCAAAAGCTTCAGCTGACCGACCGTTTGCACGCTGTATATCCCTCTTTTCAGAATGGATAAGCAAATGGTGTTTACAAGGTTTTCAAGATACTTGTTATTTACAAAACAAAAAAGAGAAAACTTTTTACCCCGAATAACCAAGTTTACACCACGTGTGCCAGTATACTTAAAACCAACAGGTGGAATATAAAAATCCTCGATCTCCTGAGGGTACAACAACGCATCGTTGGGGTTTGGAAGGTATTCTATTGAAACTGGGCCCATGACCTGCAAACAGTTGATTAGGCCATTCAGATTGTTGGTTTCCGGGTTTGCCATATATACCTTGGCCGTAATGACATTTAAAAAGGTAGTTTCATTTAGATTACAGCCGCAAAAAGGGTGAGAATGCACGGATGCATTAAAAAAGTTTTCCCTAGAAAACCCAGATACTTCCCCGGCTGCATCAAATGTTATATCAATCGCATCGTCTAGTACATACCTCTCGGCAGCTGCATTTGGTACATTAAGCTTCTTTAATAAATACTCTGTGGCGTGTGGGCCTTGTCCACCATACCCACAGTTTAAACTTGAAAACTCTATGCGCTTTTTTTCCGTTTCTAAAATGGCCTTGATGTCGAAATCCGACAATAGATATGGGGTCAACAAGAAATTACCACTTTCGAAAAAGGTTATAAACCTTTTGGGCTTACCCCAGTTGTTGATGTTTGCGTCAATAAATTCCTTTGCCGCATTACTACTCTTATGGCAAACGATCTTTTCCACTATCGGCCTCCAACATCATCGTTTTTTCAAGCAGGATAATCTGATTTTGCATCACCTGCATTTTGCTGATACACTTGATAATCGTAACCAGTTGGAACAAATTTAAAATCGCCAAAACCACAATAGTCACAATATACCACATATTGGCACCTCCTTATGTTATCTCATTTTTTGTTCTTTGTAAAGGCGATTTGCCTGAAGATCACCACCCTCAAATCAGTATCATTGCCGGTTTTCTTCGCTACACCCATCTATTTTCTCTTGCTGTGCCTGAATCTTTTCTAGCAGGCGGACAATTTCGCGCAGTGATCGGTTATCTTCTTGGGCACATGCTTCCTTTTCCTGTTGTGCCTCTTCTTCCAGTTTTCTTTTTTCCGCCTCTTTTACTTTTTGCATTTCGCTCATTCTGACCGATATTCTCATATAGGAAAGCGAAATTGCAATCACGAAAAGAGTAATCGCGATTGTTTCAACCAAACAAATCCCCCTTTCACAAAAAGGAGCTGGAACATAATGTCCCAGCTCTTTCGATATCGGTATATGCATCTGCTTTTTATAAAATGTTTTCTTATCTACAATATTTTTCCCGCCAATATATTTGAAGTTCCTTAATTAGCTTTGATAACAAGCTTGCTGTTAATAGCGGCAAAAGGCATAGGTTGACAGCAAGGGATAGAAACACATCGGGAGACACGTCAAATTGAACTTCTTCAATGAGCGGTGCCATAACAAGCAGTACAATATTGATAATTGCCGTAATTAAGCCTATTAATGTACTAATAAAGGTGGCTGCTATTTTGGCAACGCGGTCTTCTGCCCAGCATATTGTAATACACCACCAAGCGATCATTATAAAGACCATGGCTCCATATGCAGACATTATATTTCTGTTGATTACACTTTTAAATAAATTTTCGTCCTTATAAACGCCATACACAATGACACAAAAGAATAGTGAGCCCACACACCATGTAATGCAAAGCCATGTTGCAGAATGCATTGCTTTGCTTATACTTCCAAGAGCAATTAGAAGCAGCATTGCAAGAAACACAAAAAAACCGATTTCATTTTGAAGAAGTGAAATCCCCATCAAAGACGCCATGCATTTTGCAATAACAGCAATCCCAACGAACAAAATCCATCGCCAATTACTTTTACCACAGCGTTCGACGAGAAGCCCAGTGGTGTCTAAAAAGCTCAAAATCGCACAGATTATATTTCTTTTCATCGAGTGAAATCCTTTGTGTTTTATTATGGTTTTGATTATAACACAAAGAACAAGAAACGACCAAACCGCAAAAAAATGCCACTGTTCCTTCAAAAACACTGCTTCTGATTTAGCTCTGTCAAATTTATAAATGTAATTGTAAATTAAGGTTTCTGCAAAGAGCAAAGTAATTATTAGCGCCTCGCCTTCGTCATCTGAAGACACAATCTCTGCTCGCACAATTCCTGTTTTTCTCAATTTCCAATACTCCCGCAATAACCAAACCAAATATAAAAACAAGACAGCCAAGATTATATAGTTACATCGCGACAAAAAAGTCATTATTATCTCAATCATAAAAATCCCCCTTCACAAAACGGAGCTGGGACACGATGTCCCAGCTCTTTTAATATTTCTGTCGGTTTTCTGAACTCACGCTGATGGGGATAGTCAGCGTCTTTGCCCCCACCAGCGGGTATTTTACGGTAAGCACAAGGTCGAGCTGTACAGTGGCTTTAATCCCGTCTGTGCGGTCTTGCCATGCGGTGTTTTCGGTTTTGACCTGCACATTTGTCAGCCGGTACAGCTCTTCACCGCCGCTGCCACGCTTGACTAGGTCTTCGCCCTCGCCGGTGAGTTGCAGCATCACCGTGAGCTGCGTTGCCGGGTCAATAGCTTCGATGGCTGGCTGCCAGCTGCCCACCTTTTGGTAAGCGCCGGTATACCCTTCCCTTTTTGACGGGTAGGTCGCGGCGCTATTTTGCGTCACCGCGTTCAGCGCCACCTTTTGCATGGCGTTTTTAACACTGTACCCGGTGGTAATCGCCGTGAAGTTTTGATACAGCACAGCAACAAGCGCCAGTACAAAAAAAAGGATCACCACAAAAAACGGCATTGCCGAGCCCCTGTTATTCTTCAAAACTTTCATCGTACAACCTCATTTCTGCAAGGCCTGCAACAAAATGGCCCACAATCAATAAGACTGAGCTCAGTACCGACAAACAGACGTATTTTTCATCCGGTAAAAAAATAACCGATGGAAAGGTACCACCGGTTACAATCCACCAAAGGCGCCTTGCCTGCGTGTTTTCCGTGTGGCTCAGGCATAAGTCGGTTTGGTACTCATTTAGTGCGGTCGCGGGGGAAAGACCGGCAGCCTTGTATTTAGCTTTCAGCCGGTACGCCGCCATGTTTGTATAAAAGTAGTGGCGCAGGGCATACGTAAAATACGATGCCAGAAGGAACCACCCAAGGAACCACCCACGGCCTAAAAGACTGGTGATCGTCACGCTGAGAAGCAGCAGTGTCCAGTTGATAATACAGGCTTTCCAAAACTCTTTCTGCAAGCCTATTTTTTTAAACTCTTTATAAAAGTCTTTCAATGTTTTATCCCCCCATTAAAACGGCAGGTCTTCACCATCGCCGACAATGACAAACTCTTCCGGGGGCTGCGTTTCAGCCACCGCCCCGCGCAGCGTCGTCTGTGTGCCTGTATTCTGCGCAGGTGTTCTGTTCGCCGGTGCCGTGGCAGCTGCCGCCGGTGGGGTCACCGTCGCCGCATCCGCGCCGGTGCTTTTAGATGTGCAGAAATAGACGCTTTCGGCCACGGCCTGAGTGACCTTGCGCTTTTTGCCTTGATCGTCCTCATAGGTGCGGGTCTGCAAGCTGCCTTGCAGCGCCATCATCTGGCCTTTTTTAAAGTATTTCGTCACGAACTCTGCCGTTGTGCGCCATGCGACAATGTCGATGAAATCCGCCTGTCTTTCACCGTTCTGGCCCACAAAGTTGCGGTTGACCGCCAGCGTAAAGGTCGTGACCATATTGCCATTCGTGGTCGTTTTCAGCTCCGGGTCTGCGGTCAAACGACCGAGCAGTGTTACAACATTCAACATTTTATCTTCCCCCTTCAAAAAGAAAGCCCGGAACGTTATTTGTTCCGGGTGAAAGTAATTGTATAAAATTGTTTAAACAGCAGTTTAGCGTTGGATGAAAAAAGCATCTTCAAAAAATCCTTTAGACCGAGAAGTGCAATGCTCTCAATCAGCAGCCTTTTCTCTTTTTTCTTTATGGCATGAATGGTGATTTCTCGTTGTTGCTGTGCTTTCTCAAAGCTCCGTTTCAAATGTGTGCGGGTTTTGAACCGAACCTCATACGGCAAGGCCTGCAGCAGCTGCTGCATTTGCAATCTGAGGAATCTCGCCAAACCAAACAGCTTGACCTGCAGCGGCTTGTCCTCATATTGCTGCCGCTGCATTCGGATTGCTGCCCGGCCATCGTGGTTCACCGACTGCCATATTTTATGTCGGTGAATCAAAAAAAGAGGAGTGACGCGCTTTCTCGGTGCGCCGTACCACCACAAGGCACACCCACCAAGGGTTGCACCAACAAACACAAGATATTCTTCAAACCAACCCATTTTTATATGGCCCTGCTCTTTCATGGATTTTCTTTTCCATGATACAGGAAGACCAATCGTTTTGTCCAGCGGCTCAAATACGCCCGTCATTTGTAATACCTCTCACTGGTACCCGCCTGCCGGGCATGGATGGGTACCTCAATATCGCCGAAGGTTGCAAAGCCGATCTGTGCCGTGGCCGTCAGCTCTAACTTAATATCGTGGCCGAGCTGTACCGCCCCGCCAGCATCCAGCCAGTCGGTGCCATCAAAGGATGCGGTGAAGTCGATACCGGTTTCGTCTTTCAGCTCATCGATTTTGATTTGCAGGGTGTTGCCGGTGCTGCCCCGCAGCTCTGCCAGCCGCATCACCTTTTCTGCTGCATCATCCAGCTTCTGCTTTTGCGCAAACACCGGCAGCACGGCCAGTGCAAACGCGATGCATAGCATGATACAAAAAAACGCGACCAGGAACTCGATCAGTGCCCCGCCGCGGTTGTTCTTTAATGGTTTCATCTTTTCACCCTCTCATCAATACAGGGGGCCCATGTTGGCGAAGATGTACACGCTGAGCACACCGAGAAACAGCATTACGATACTGCCCAGCAGCACCATCGCGCAGGCATTGAGTTTGGGTACCCGGCGCTGTGCTTTCAGCTTCATGTTTTTCAGCTCCAGCTGCTTGAGGTCATAACTGAGCATCTGAAAATAGGTCGCCACCTCATTGCCCCGGACAGCATCGACCAGCCCGCGCACCACGTCATTCATCGCCGACGAATTGACCCGTGTGCCCATCCTTGTGAGTGCCGTCTCATAAGTGCCACTTTCCATGTCGGCTACGGTGATCGCCAGCTCTTTGCCCAGCACCGGCCCCGCGGTCGGGATATACTCTTTCATCATGCGCAGCACGTCGCGGCTGCCTGCAAGTTCCGACAAGATGGTGTGCACAAAGCCCGGCAGCTCGTGCTCAATCTCCTGCTTTGCCTCTTTCGTCAGCCGGTTGATTTTTTTCTTTTCCGCATCGTACACCCACACGGGGCCGACGAACGCGAACACCACCAGCGGTCGCACGAGGATAGACGCCAGAACTGCGATAAAGAAAAAAATGACGGCCTGTGCGATGCACCCGCTGAGGTACAGTTTTGCCGGCACGGCAATGCCCGCACTGTCCAGCGACTGCTGCACCCGCTCAATGCGGTCTGTACTGAACGGCAGGTGTTTTGCCATCAGTTTTGCCAGCCAGTCGATCAGCCCGGCAAAGACATCCCCCTGTGGCTGCCGTTTGCCTTTCAGTACCTTGCGCACTGAACTCGAAAGGCGGCGGGTCGGTACCCCGGCTAGGTCGCAGAGCAACAAAAAAATGCCGAGTGCAAGCAGCACCCCGGCACCCAAGTAAAAGCACTTCATTTTTCAGCCCCCTTTGCGGTGACGGGCTGCATGACATATAGCCCCACAAAAAACGTGACGGCCACCACCGCAAAATGCAGCGTCAACATCAGCTTGCCCGGCACGGTGTCAAACAGCACCCGGCCCCAGTCCTCGTAGATGAACCAGACCAGCGCCGGTGCCACACAAGCCGTCGCAAGCATAACCCAAAACGTGCGGCGCGGCGCGTCCATGATGACCGCTGTCTCCGCCGCGACCGTCCGCTCGTCACTGAACTTTTCAAGGATTGGCGGCAGCGTGTTTTTCAGCTTGTAATCTGATTGGCAGCGAATGACCGCGTCCACCCACTCGTGAAACACCGCGTTGTGTACCATGCGTTTCATTGCCAGCAGCGCCGTTTCGGTGCGGCTGTCGATCAGCGTCGCCTGCACCACAAACAGCCGAAACACCTGATTGATGGGCGCCTTGATGGTCGGGATATTCTCTTGCACGGCGGCCAATATGGTGTTGTTGCCGCGCAGGTAAGAGGTGGTGATACTGCCGAGTGCGGCTTCCAGCTCTTCGGTGAGCCGCCGCTCTTTGTGCTGCCATTGCAGCTTGATGACGAAGAACGGTACCGCCGCACACACGGCCACCACGACCGGCACAAGAAACAGGTTACCGACCAGCCTGCAAACTACCACGCCGCAGATGGAAAGGCCTACACTGGCCCCCCAGACGGCGGTCATCGCGCCCTGCATCCCCTGAATGGCAAGAATTTGTTTGACTTCCTGCACCAAGGCGCGCACCGGGTCTTTGCGTGGCTTCGCCTTTGCCGCTCTGACCTTTTGCCGCAGCTTCTTCGTGCGCTGTCGGTGCTCAAAGTCCTGTGTGGAAAACCCAAACAGCAGCAACAGGCCTGCCGAACAAAAAAGAAAGGCTAACAGCTCCATCTTTAAAACTCCCTTCCCCATATTTTAGTAATCCAATCTTCTGTCATGCCCTTGCGCAGCACAAGCTTGCGTAGTGCCGCGCTGGGAGCATAGACCTTGCGAAAATAGCCCTGTACCTCGATCTCGCTGCCGTGCCGGATGTTCTTCTCTAAAACATATTCATACAGCGTCATGTACTTGACACTGCCGTCCGGCTGCCGCACGGCTTCGGTGATTTCCATCACCCGGCGCTTGTGGTCTTCGGTACAGTCGAGATATGCCACGATGGGAAACGCCTGCTGTACCTGGCGCAGCAGAAAGCCGTCGTCCATGTTGGGGTACCGCATCTTGCACAGCGACATCAGCCGCAGGTAGGTCAGCTCTGCCGACTGGGTGTGCAGCGTCGTTGCCACCGCGTGGCCGGTGTTGGCCGCGTTGACGGCCTGCATTGTCTCTTCGCCCTTACTCTCACCGACGACAATGTAATCCGGGTTCATCGTCATCAGCGTTTCGACCAGCCGTGCCTGTGTGATGTCCTGCTGCGGGTCGTCCGAGCGTTTGGCCGACAGGTGCACGACATTGTTGAGCACGTTGCCCGCCTTGTCGCGCTTGATGCAATCGAAATCGCGGGTACCCTCTTCGATGGTGAGAATGCGCTTGTTGTCCGGCAGCTCTTTGATGAGCCAGCCAAGCAGCGTGCTTTTGCCCGCGTCGGTGGCCCCGGCAAGGCAAAGGGAAACGCCATGGCTGTACAACTGCACCAGCAGATCAAGCATATCTTCGGTGGCCGTCTCTCGCTCAATGAAGTCCTGCTTTTGCAGCTTTTGGGCGTTCACCTTACGGATGGAAACGGCCAGCGCCGTGCCATCGTCCAGCACGTCGTACCCGACCGCCGTAATGCGCACATTGCCCGGCAGATGTGCGACCACGATGCACTGGGTGTTGTCCCACACCATTTTGCTTTGGCCCAGCACCCGGCGGATGACGGCCCGCGCGTGCTCCGGCGTTTGAAAGTGTTCTTCTGCCGGGCGAATACTGCCGTCTGCGTATTTGACTTTCACGTCGTCCCATGCGTTGATATTGATTTCTTCCACTTTGGGGTCATCAAGGTAAGCGGTCAAAAAAGAGTACCGGGTCATTTCGTCCACCAGCCGGGTCAGCACGGCCTGCCGCTCCATGCCCAGCACGGTAATATTACCCTGTTCCAGAAAGTGCGCAAGGTAACTTTCAATCAGGTCAAAGTCCTGCTGTTCCAGCACGGCGGCGTAGTTTTCGCTGATGTACGCCTGCGCCCGCTGAAAGACTTTGTAGAGTTCTTTTTTCATGGGTGTCTTGTTCCTTTCCAATAGCAAAGGCCGCCCTAAGGTAAACACCTTAGAACGGCCAATTTAAAAACTTGTTCTTCTTTATAGCATTTTAATCCGAACTGCTCAATGCCCCAAAAATTGAAGCGGCGGCTGCAATACCAGAAAATACTGCTGCTCTTCGTGCATTTGCATTTACATTTTGTACTGCGGAATACATACGGTTCCTTTGCACCATTTCTTGTTCGTAGCGCATCTCAGAAATCGAAAGATTAATTGCTTCTTTTACATTGTCTGCGCGCCCTTCGTCGATATATCCCATAAAAAGCGATATGGTATCAGGGTAGGAATATTTGATTGATACCGGACATTCAAAGCCATTTCTCTGTTCGAATGCGGCGTAATAGTTTATTAAACTTTGGGTGCCATATTCTACCCTATATTTCGATTGCTCTATACTGTTTTTATGATTTGCAACCGCTTTTTTATAGCCACGTCTCCAATGAATCGCCATAAAAACCACGAATGCCGTCAATACCCAAAAGGTTATTACCGAAAGAGTTTTCCCTAAATCTTCCGGCCATTCTGAATAGCCATCTTGCCGCATAGATGAAACAAAGCTTGGAAAGAAAGAGTTCAAAATAAAAAAGACCATTAACGTACATAACACAAGAACCCATACATTCCCCTTTTTCAAAGCTTTCTTTGGGGTCTTATAAAGGCGCTCCAACCAGTTTCTATCTTCAATTATTGAATGATAGGTACCTCTCATTGTTTCAAAATAGCCCCTTGCAATATCCATCCGCCGCAACAATTCTCTCTTTTCCAAAACAAACACCTCGCAGAATATTTTTAAAACTGCTTTTTTTCACTAAAACAGTTCATATAGTAACAAATACCGTATTATTACCACAATTCACCATCACAGTAACATCATACTAACAAATTTGATTTTCATCAAGTTGTTTTGTTACATTTCTGCTGAAAATTCTTGTTTTTTCGTGTCGCGAGGGAAAGCCCAGGCTTATCAATGCAAGTTACTTGTAGCTAATCCATCGCCCTTTGTTTTGCCAGATCAGCCTTTTCTTTTGCCCATCTTTCTACGACTCAGAGGCAATGGGTTCAATTTGATGCACCGGTGCGGGGTTTCTTTGCATTGTCTTAATGCAGCATACAAGGCACTGCTTGAGCGGCCCACTATCTGCGGTATCATAGTAATGCAGTAATGTTTCCTTAAATTCGCGCGCCTTTGCTTTGCCAATGGTCAAGACACCGATACCCGCCTCAATCAACATTTTGCTTGCGACTATTGTCGCCACTCTTTTATTGCCATCCCAAAACAGTTGCGCCCGTGTTAGGTAGCAAAAGGCTTCCAATGCTCGCTCTTGCGCGCCCGATATGCTCGCTATTCGTTCCAGTTCTTTTTGAGCTGCTTCTTGTTGAGGGACGGGTGGTGTATACGTCGTTCCGCTGATGTTCACTGTACCATCTCGCAGTACACCCCATGCAAGGCTCTTATTCCTTGAAACCTGTTCATTCATCTGGAGCAGATAACCCAACGTCAAAGGGCTATCCAGTGTCTCTAATGCAAAGCGCCAAGCATCTTTTAAATTAAGCACCATTTCAATATCAGAAACCGGCACATTGTTGACGATTGCACCATCTAAAATAGCTTGCACTTGCGGGAAGCTGACGTTGACCTGTTCAAGATATGCTGCATTAAAAACCAGCTCGGCAAATAGCTTACGGGCCAGAAACACACTTTCTTCTCTTGTCACTTTGCCCGCTCCCCTTTGACCTGAACCCAAAAAACTGAACCAATGGAAATGTTAGTCACGATATGCTAGACTAAGAAAAATGGAGTGATTGACATGAAGCAGCGATTTACAGAAGAACAGATCATCAAGATTCTCAAAGAACATGCCGGAGGTAAACGGGCAGCGGACATTGTCCGTGAGTACAATATCACAGAGCAGACTTTCTATCGATGGAAAAGCAAGTACGGCGGAATGGAAGTAAATGAGGCAAAACGATTAAAGCAGCTTGAGGAGGAGAATAGACGTCTCAAGGAGCTCGTAGCTGACCTCACGCTGGACAACCATATTCTAAAGGACGTACTCTCAAAAAACGGCTAAAGCCTGCCGAGAAGCGCAAGATCGCATGCGAGATACAGGAACAGTACCATCTCAGTGAGCGCCGCGCGTGCAGGCTTATGAACATATGCCGAAGCAGCAAGAGATACAATCCGAGTGACAAAAGCGAAGATGCCGCAATCACGGCTCGACTCACTGCGCTGGCTGCTCGTTGGAAACGGTTCGGCTATCGGCGATTGCATGTTATGCTCCAGCGTGAAGAGATACATATCAACCACAAACGAACCTATCGGCTCTATAAAGAGGCGGGTTTAGCCTTAAAGAGACGGAACAAGAAGAAAAAATACGAAAAGCGCGGCATGCCCGATCGGGCATGTCCGGAGTTCAATTCCCGCTGGTCGATGGACTTTGTCTGTGACCGCACCCGGTATGGTGGGCACATCCGAATTATGACATTGATAGATGAGGCCACAAGGCAATGCCTTGCTCTGGAAGTGGATAGCTCCATCACGGGGCGGAAAGTAGCCTCCGTGCTTAACCGAGTAGCCCTGTTTCGGGGATTACCCAAAGAGATATTGACCGATAACGGTTCTGAGTTCACCGGAAATGCTCTGAATGCCTGGGGACACGATCACGGAGTGGAACACATCTTCACCGATCCTGGCTGCCCGACACAAAACGGATATATTGAAAGTTTCAATGGCAAGTTAAGAGATGAATGCCTCAATCAAAACTGGTTTTCCAGTCGGTCAGAAGCAAAAAGTATTATTGAAGAATGGCGGCTGGAGTACAACAAACTCAGGCCTCACTCATCTCTTGGCAACTTGACCCCGGAAGAATACGCCCTTAAAATCTCAGGTGATTACTAACATTCCAAGTGGTCGGATTTGGGGGGCAGGTCACCTTTCAGATGGTAATCATCCTTCCTCATTGTATGGTACACTACCCACAATTTCAATACGTGGTGAATCACCATTTATCTTCTATAAAAGAAAGCTGGGACCATCGGTCCCAGCTAATCGTTATAGCTTTTCATTAAAGATATTTCTTTCTCCAATATACTTGCATCTCTTTAAACAGAAGTGAAACATAGCCCGCTGATAAAAAAGGAAGCAACACCAAATTCCCCAGCAATGCCATACCATTTATTTCATTAGAACTAAAAAGCAGACTGCCCTGCTGGCCCTCTCCTGTTAAACTCATCATCAATATTCCTATATTAAAAACAATGGTAACCAGTGTAGTCGCTGTATTTACAATATTTAAAGCTAGTTTTGCGGGAGCATCATTTGCAAAGAGAGTGGTAAGTATAAAAAAAGCTGTATAGAATAAAACAAATATTAAATATCCACTCATTCTTACTGTTTCTTGAAAGTACTTCTCATATTCCGCGTACACCGTTAAAGCAAAAACCATTCCTGCAAGCAATTCCATCAAAAGCAATTTTCTACACTGTTCTCTATAATCCCAAATAAATAGCCAAAACATCAAAAAAAGCTCAATTAAACCAATAAAAGTAATCAAATAAGTTGAAACTCCAAAAAAGTTCCCTAAAAGCATTGCCGGAATCATCCCATATACGAGAAGCCAAACATACTTGATTGAGCTTCCTCTATTTTCAGCCCAACAGATAACTCCATCGACCCACTTGAATATTTTAAATAAAATATTTGCCATAAAATGAAAGACCCCCTGAGTATCTACCATTTTTATGCAAATAATAGCATACACCAAACAATTTATCAACAATACTCCGATTGCCACATAGATATAAATTGTCCAACACCCTTTTGTAATTAATAAAATAAAGCACATGGCAAGAACAGTTATACCCATGCTAAAAACAAAATCGACCTGGGGAAAATATCTGTCTTTTTTCTTTCGAATAATTTCTATGATACTCACAGTCAAACCTATAAATTCAAGCTCTGCAAGTAAAAAGGCAACTAGAGCCATTCCCATCCTAATTTGAGTAATTATCGTCTCGCCCATTTTCATTTCACTCCTCGCCATTTTCGTATTCTCAAAAGAAAGCTGGGACCATTGGTCCCAGCTTTTAAGCTGTAACACAGGCATTCCACAGTGTTAGGTCTGGTTCAAAGTTTAGCCACAACACTTCGGTTCGCGCATTGTTGGAATAGCATCGGGCAGTACAAGTGATCTTTGCCCAATGTTTTAAAAAGTCATTGTTCCGGTTTTTAACTTATCCCACTGTTCATATGCTACCAAATCTTTAATGTTATATGGAGCCTGTAATAAGGCCGGGACATCGCTATCTCGAATAGTACGAGTGTCGACTACCCAAGCTGATGCATAAACATCTGGTGTTTTTGTGTATAAATAATATTTTGGCGAAAGAAACAGAGCTGCCAATTTCCCAATGCCCTTTCGCCCAAGAGTTTTTCCTTCAACATTTTCTTCGCTCTGACGCTTGTTTCGACCTATTAATGTATATTTCTCTTTTAAATCAGAGATAGACATACCTTTCCCGTCATCAAAGATTTCTACAATAGCATGTTCTTTTTTTCGCATATCTACCAAGACATATACATTCTCTGCTTTAGCATCAATTCCATTTGCGACAATTTCAGAAATTGCAGTCCATGGATTAGAATAAAGATTTTTACCAAGCAATTTCATTGCGAAGTATGTGAAGTTGAATGGTATACTTTGGGCTTCAAATTTATTTACATCCATCTTGATAGCCCTCCATAACCTTTTCAATTTGCGCTGCAATCCTAAGTGAAAGTAACGGTGGAACTGCGTTTCCTATCTGCGTTGTTACATTTGCTTTATCTCCAGAGAATATGTACCAATCCGGGAACGATTGGATTCTAGCTCCTTCTCGAGGACTAAGCTCCCGGTTTTGAGAATAATGAATGCACCGTAACGCCGAAGGTGTGCACATATTATTTGTTATTGTTGTTGATGGTTTGCTTTCGACCAACCTACCATAGGTGTTGGCATAGCCGGAAGTAAGCTTACAAGAGAGGGGTAGTTCTCCTTTTTCAACTAACTCATTTATATAGTGCCGTCCCTTACCTTGTGGAACAGCGGCAATAACAGCTCTCATTTTTTCGTTATGTATGCCACAATAATGAAGAGAAAGCTTATTACAATTTCCCCGCATTATCCATTGATAATCTGTTACCGGAGGCTGCGTATATTCAGCTATCACTTCTCCTTCTCCTAATAGAGGCAAATCGGAGATAGCATCTTTAATTGTAAGAAAGTTTATTTTTTCCCCATCATGGGTCGGCTTGGGGTATGTCCATTTAATTGTATCTATCAAATCATTACGCACTCCCACCAAAAACACACGTTCTCTGTGCTGTGGGACTCCGTAATTCACGGCATCAAGGACATCTGTACCAACAAGTTTGTAGCCTGTATCCGCATCAATCCCTGAAAAAGTGTCTTTAAGTACATCTAAAATCAATCTACCTTGTTCGGTTATCGCATTGCCATCATCGTCAACGACGGTATTGCCTTGATCGTCAAGTACTGGAATTTGCTCATGCATTGATAATAGTCCGCGCACATTTTCAAACAAAAACATCTTGGGTTTAATTATTTTCAACAATCTAATATACTCAGTATATAGCTTTGCTTTATCATCAAATCGACGTTTTCCGATAGTGCTAAAGGACTGGCAGGGCGGTCCTCCAATAATTAGGTCAACCGCTCCTTCACCAATTGCTTCTTTTATTTCTGCTTCTGAAAGTGTTTTTATATCGCAGTTTAGCATCCGAATGTCTGGGTAATTAGCTGAAAAAGCCTTTGCTGCAAGCTTGTCAAATTCATTAGCAAAGACGAACTCATCTTTTCTATTCCGAGTAAAACCATCTTTTCTTAACCGATAATAAAATCCAAATGTTAATCCTCCTGCACCGGAAAATAAATCTACTATTCTCATTTTGAATACCCTCTAAAATCATATTTTCTGATGTAATCAGTAAATAGATATGTCATATATAACATCATCTCAAGGAAGTATTAATTCTTCTATTTGTCGGATTTCATCCATGCATCGACTTCCGCTATTTTGAATTTCCAAAGACGGCCAATCTTTGCAGCGGGCATATTTCTCTTTTCAATCCAATTGAGCACGGTATCACGACTCACTCCAAGATATGCGGCAATCTCTTTCATGGAGTACCAGCGTTCAATATTTGAATCCATTACAGTTTCTCCCTTGCTCTTATATAAGCAAAATTATACAAATTTATACTATCACGAGAAGCATATGAGCGCAATGATTTTTGCGGATTTATGTGGAATTGTACGGGTTTTATCTCTTGATTTTCACGTTTGGTGTCTCTGTTACCATCTACTCTGGAGCTTCAGGAAAGGAGTGCAAGACTATGGAGGAATTTATTTTCTTTGACCCCCCCCAGATGTGATGCGTTGCCGTTTATCTGCAATAAAAAAGAAAACTGGGACCATTGGTCCCAGCTTTACGCCTTTTCTCTAATCATTAATTGTAATCACAACTCTATCCAAAAAATTTCAGTTCTTTTTATTTTTGGGCTTTGGATAGGGCTGCACTTCATTCGGAAGTCGCACAGGCGGAGGATTTCCATTAATAGCATTGAATATTAATATATAAGAGGGATGATATATCTTTATACTTGTTGGGCAGTCTGTGCGCGGAACATACCAAGAAACAACGGCTTCTTCTGATAAGATAATTTGTTCACCTAAATCGCAGTCGTAGTCGTTCCCGTTTTTTGATATTGTAACTCCGCTTATGGCAATATGGTCTTTGCTTGTATTTGTAAACGTTAATAGCCAATATACGTTTTCTTCAATGCTTGCATTTTCATCCAGTAGCTGAATTGAGGGGCGATAACCCCCTCCGGAAGCTTCCTCAATCCTTATCTCTTTATATATATAAATATCCCCATATGAACGGCCTAATTGGCTTAATTTCTTGTAGCCACATTCTTGTATACTCATTTGTACCGTTCGCCGTTGAGTTTCATATCTTTCCTTGCCAGAATGGAATTTTACATAAAATATGTTAAAAACCACAGAAGTCGATAGCGCAACTACAAAAGGAAGAAATAAGCCTGAAGCCAAAACAATCAACCAACTATTCATTATTTCTCTCCGCGTTCACTTATTTCAAAACTGCCGTTTGCTTTTTTAGGCGTAACTAGTGATCCCAAAGCACGAGATAAAAATCTGAAAAAACCGCCTTGGAGATTCATACTGTTTAAGACAGGCAACTCACTTCGTTTTTTAAACAAGAAATAATGTATTACTTGAAGAAAGAATCCAATGTTTGCTTCATTTACAAAACAATGAAGATCAAATTTTTTACCATAAACAATTACATTCAACGGCAGATTTTTAGGTAATCCCTTGCCCTCAGAAGTATACTTATTAATTACATCTCCTGACCTGGGAGCGTTGTCTTGAATTGGATTGTTATCAAGTGCAAAATCCACACGCAGAGGGGACATTATTTCAAGACAGTTCAGAAACCCGGCTAAATTGTTTTTATCTGGCTCTATAAAGCTTACGACCCGTTTATGCGGTAAAACAATTGTAGCTGCATCTACACTGCATAGTGGAAGAAAAGAAGTGGTATTAGCTAAATCAGTTTGTTCAAAAAAAACGTTATGCAGAATATTATAGTATCTTTCTCCAGACGGATATTTCTTAAACTGTATTTGTATACCCGTATTCTGTACAATTTGAAGCGCATTTTCTCTTGTGAAGCCAAGATGTTCAAGTATATGAGCCGTACCATGTGGGCCTGTACCATCGTAACCGCAATTTGTCCCTGCCAGCTGCATGATCTTCCCATCTTCGTTCTCCAGAACCATATGAATATAGCTAGAATCTATTGTATAAGGTGAAAGCAAAAAATTAGCTGATTCAAAAAAGCAAAAAACTTTTTCAACAAGACCAAACGTCTCAATCCTTTTATCAAAAAAATCAACGCAGTCTTTTGTCGTCCCCTGGCAAATCAAGTTGTTGGTCATAAGCGGCTCCCCTTTCAATCAGCAACTCCAGCATCTCACAATAATGTGATTTCAGTTTCAGACGATTCCATAACATTATGACCAAACAAACAAGAAGTATGGAAAAGCTAACCAAAGCGCTTATTATGACTAATATTACCATATAACTCATCCCTTTTAAATAGATTTAGTCTTTAAACTTAGTATGTAAATTGCTTTTTTGCTTGCCCACTAAAAAAGCTGGGACCATTGGTCCCAGCTTTGCATCTTTTATTTGGTTTTACTTACGGTTCAAAAAACGGAGGCTCTATTTGCTGTGCACTTGAAAAACATTCTTTTACACTGTGTTTCTCCGCCTGAGGGGGTACGGTTTGTTGTGGGGTCACCAAATCAGTTTCATTTTTGATGCTTAAACCATTTTCTTCACAGTAAACGAGACATTGTCTTTCATCAGTCAAAAAATCACAACACCTTGCCTTTAAAGCGGGCCAAGCCTTTCTTTGAACAATAGTATCATAGAGTTTGCAAGCCTTTTCCGTAATGAACTCTGTATTTTGTGCTGTATTACACCATGAGAGTTGATTCGTCAAAAGGTTTTTGTAATCAGTAGTAGCTTTATCGTCTGTTGTTGAAATTTTCATCTCTACAGGCTGCACAATATTGGAATGTATCGGTATCATGTTATTAAAATTAATGGCTCCCCAAATTCCTTGATTAATTTTGAAAAAATCAATCCGCAAATTGCAAGAGCAAGTTGGACACCCACGGTAGAGTGGACGCGGGTTCTTAGGCGGCGTAAACTTTATCCAAAAACGCCTCGAATAGTTCCTCTGGCGTGCGGTAGCCGAGCTTGCGGCGAGGCCGTCCATTCATTTCATCGGCGAAGATAAGGATTTCTTCGAGTGAGAACCTGTCAATGGAGACACCTTTGGGAACATACTGCCGTAACAGACCATTGTGCCGTTCGTTCTGTGGCCGCTCCCATGAAGAGTAGGGGTGTGCGAAGTATACTTCAGCGCCCCATTGCGCAACCTGTGCGAATTCCGCAAACTCAGAGCCGTTGTCTACAGTAATCGTCTTGAAAACCTGACCAAAGCGATCACCGTATTCATCACGGAGAACCTTCATCGCCGCCATAACATCACCGCTGGTTTTGCCCGGGATGCGGATAGCCAGATAGTTCTCGGTCTTCTTCTCAATGAGCGTGAGAATAACGGATTCTCGCCCAGAACGCAAGCCAATTACTGTGTCGCCCTCCCAGTGTCCTTCTTCCGCACGCTTAGCCGCAATTTCTGGCCGCAGTTCAATGCTGTTGCCAAGAATGCGCTTGTTTTGGCGGGTCTTCCTCTTGTGCCTCTTTCGTTTCAGGATTTCGGGCATTTCAAAGAGGGTCAGAGTCAATCGTCCAGCCCACAGTTCGTTGTAGAGGGTTCTGGTACAGACCAACTCACTCTCTTGGAACAACCTGTGAAGCCCTGCGTAGCCGGCACAGGCATCAAGAGACCAGTGATATTCCCGTACCTGCTTCACGACCCAAGCTGCAAAAGATCCGGAGCAATTCAGTTTGTGAGGCTTGTGGCTGCGTGTTCTATTTGCGCTGTAAACTGCGTGACCACGCTTTGCAGAATATCCGGGGGTTCTGCCCTTGTTGCTCTGCCGGGGTGGGGTGCCGCGACGCAGCTCGTTACCAATGGTGGTCGGGGCGCAGCCAATCTCTTTTGCGATGGCTCGGTTTGAGTAGCCAAGCCGCTTCAGGCGTTGAATCGCACCTCTGTCTTCTCTTTGCAAATGCTGTCCTCGTTTGCGCTCTAGTTGTATTGTGGTATAATCTTGGCAGTCCATAGTGATTGCCCTCCTTTGGCAGATGAGTGTGTGTGAACTCCATTCTACCATGCAGGAAAATCACTATGGATTTTTCTGTTCAACTGTCCAACTTCATTTTACAATCGACCGAAAAAATCAATCTGATTTTTCATTTTTATGTGTTTTGGCTTTGGTGAGGTCAGTGGTGCATAATAGTTATATCCGTTTATGGAAAAAACAATTCCGACGAAAGGACGGGTACTTTTGGCATCCATCGTATACGGGACGCAGGAGTCTTTTTTCCTCAAAAAATCGCAATAATCAGCATCGACACAATAAAACGAAAAACCCATATGAAATCTCCCCTAAACAAAAAAGGAGTCAGGCTTGTGAAAGCCCAACTCTTTGCTTTTTTAGCTCCCACTCATGGTAGGGTACACCGCTTTTTTAGCTCTCACTCATGGTAGAGTACACCGCTTTTTTAGCTCCCACTTACGGTAGGGTACACCGCTTTTTGGGGTATTCCTACCCGGTACCATAATTATACGCATTTCAGTAAAATTTGTCAAATAAATTAACAGAATTCCTTTGAGAATTCCTCTAGTATTTTTTCAGTTTTCACCCTTGTGCCTCAACCGCAGCCACCAGTGCGTTGAACATCCTCTGCCGCAGCCTTTTGTCTTTGATCGACACCGTTTCAATATACTGGCTGCCCGCCTTGCAGATGTCGATGCCAGCATGTCCCTTCCTCTTTTCTGGTTCCGGTAAAAAAGAAAACTGGGACCATTGGTCCCAGCTTCGACGTTTCTATTCTGTTTAACTCACGGCTCAAACGCAGGCGGCTCAATTCGCTGCACTGGTGCGGGGTTTCTTTGCATTGTCTTGATGCAGCCCATCAGGCACCGCTTGAGCGGCCCACTGTCTGCGGTGTCATAATAATGCAGCAACGCATCGTTGAAGTCGAGCGCACTTGCCTTGCCAATGGTCAAGACCCCTGCACCTGCTTCAATCAGCATTTTACTGGCGACAACAGTCGAAGTTCTCTTGTTTCCATCCCAAAAGAGTTGAGCCCGCACGGCATAGCAAAAATACTCCATTGCACGATCTTGAACATCAGATATTTTCTTTATCCGTTCAAGCTCTTTGTTCACTATGTCTTTTTGCGGGACGGGTGGCATATAGTCTGTTCCGCTGATGCCCACGGTACCGCTGCGCAGCACACCCCATTCAAGACTTTCGTTTCGTGATACCTTTTCATTGACCTGACACACATAATCAAGTGTCAAAGGCGTATCCAGCGTGTTGAGCGCAAACCGCCACGCATCCCGCAAATTGAGCACCGTTTGAATATCCGACACGGGCACATTGTTGACGATCGCACCATCTAAAATCGCCTGTGTCTGCGGGAAGGTTACGTTGACCCCCTCAATGTATGCCGTATTAAAAACTAGTTCTACAAATATCTTCTTTGCCAAAAACACGTTTTCTTCTCTGGTCATTCAGTTTCGCTTCCTTTCCCCAAACTACCGATTCTATTGTATTGCATGATTTACACAAATTCAATAAAAAAGAAAACTGGGACCATTGGTCCCAGCTTTATAGCTTTTCATTAAAGATATTTCTTTCTCCAATATACTTGCATCTCTTTAAACAGAAGTGAAACATAGCCCGCTGATAAAAAAGGAAGCAACACCAAATTCCCGAGCAAGGCAATACCGTTTATTGCATTAGAACTAAAAAGCAGACTACCTTGCTGGCCCTCCCTCATTAAACTCATCATCAATATTCCTATATTAAAAATAATGGTAACCAGTGTAGTCGCTGTATTTACAATGTTTAAAGCTAGTTTTGCGGGAGCATCATTTGCAAAGAGAGTGGTAAGTATAAAAAAAGCTGTATAGAATAAAACAAATATTAAATATCCACTCATTCTTACTGTTTCTTGAAGGTACTTCTCATATTCCGCGTACACCGTTAAAGCAAAAACCATTCCTGCAAGCAATTCCATCAAAAGCAATTTTCTGCATTGTTCTCTATAATCCCAAATAAATAGCCAAAACATCAAAAAAAGCTCAATTAAACCAATAAAAGTAATCAAATAAGGTGAAACTCCAAAAAGGGCCCCTAAAAGCATTGCCGGAATCATCCCATATACGAAAACCCAAACATATTTGATTGAGCTTCCTCTTTTTTCAGCCCAACAGATAACTCCATCGACCCACTTGAATATTTTAAATAAAATATTTGCCATAAAATGAAAGACACCCTGAGTATCTACCATTTTTATACAAATAATAGCATACATCAAACAATTTAGCAACAATACTCCGATTGCCACATAGATATAAATTGTCCAATACCCTTTTGTAATTAATAAAATAAAACACATGGCAAGAACAGTTATGCCCATGCTAAAAACAAAATCGACCTGGGGAAAATATCTGTCTTTTTTCTTTCGAATAATTTCTATGATACTCACAGTCAAACCTATAAATTCAAGCTCTGCAAGTAAAAAGGCAACTAGAGCCATTCCCATCCTAATTTGAGTAATTATTGTCTCACCCATTTTCATTTCACTCCTCGCCGTTTTCGTATTCTCAAAATAAAGCTGGGACCAATGGTCCCAGCTTTGCCCTCACTCTTGCCCCGCGACGGCATCCACCAGCGCGGTGAATATCCGCTGCCGTAGTCTTTTGTCCTTAATCGACACCGTTTCAATATACTGGCTGCCCGCCTTGCGAGTGGGCAGCCCCAGCATATACCCTGCCTTGACTTTCAGCAGCTTGACCTCAGCCACATAAAGGCCGTTCTCAAACTCAACATCGGCCACTGCTTTGCAGGTGCCTTTGTTGTCGAGCTTGCGCAGATTCGTGATTTTGAATTCATTCATACCGTGCCCCCATTCTGCTGCCGGTAATATTCCAGCGCCGTGATGATCTCCTGTTCGATCTCTGCCGTTGTTTGATCTTCGGTGAAAAAGTCTTGCAGCCGCTCAAACTTGATGCGCAGCACCGGCTGCTTAGGGCTCTTATGGCTTTTCGGTGGCAGTAGAATTGCCTGCATCTGCTCAGCATTGAGGCCATCCTCTTCCGCCAGTTTTTCGGCCTGTTTTAAAGAGACAGTCTCCAACGCGTTTTCGGCCATTATCTCTAAAAGAAGCTGTTGCTGCTCTTGCGGCAGAGCTGCAAGCAAAACACCGGCCCGAAAGGGCACTGCGTCTTCATCCACCAGTTGCAGCAGCTCATCGGTCAACAGGTTCAGCCGCAAGTAGCGGTAAATCTCTTTGCGGTTAGTGCCCGCCGCTGCTGCAACTTCGCTGATGGGCAGTATCGCTGTGCCGTTCTTTGCTGCCGCTACGTCCACCATGATCTTGTAAGCCCGTGCCCGCTCACTGGGCAGCAGGCGTTTGCGCTGAAACACATTTTCTGAAAAGATGAGGTCGGCGTCCGCATCGTCCACCTCAGCGATCACGCAGGGCACCTCTGCCAGCCCGGCCATTACGGCTGCCGCCTTGCGCCGGTGGCCTGCCAGTATCTCGTACCGGTTGCCTTTGGGCCGTACATGGATGGGCTCGGTGATGCCACGTTGTTTGATGTCCTCGGCCAGCTCTTCCAGCTCGCGCATCCCAAAGGTACGGGCTTGCTTCGGGTAATCGTCCAGCAGGTCAATGGCAAGTGGGACAATTTGTCCCACCCCTGCCGATATGACCGGACCGCTGAACATCGCGGCCAGCGCCGCTTGTGTATCGTTTGCCGCCTGCTTCTTTTGGGTAAAGTCGATTTTTCTGACTGCCATTATACTTCCCTCCCCAAAAATTCAGCGACGACCGCCCGGTACTCCTGCCCACGGCGGCTACCTTTATGGCTTACCATGCTGCGCTGTTCATAGGTGCTGTTTGCCGCCTCGATTGATTTGCGAATCTGTGCGGTAAAAAGAAGAGAACCAAATTCGGCTTTGAGCGCATCCTCGACCGCCCTGCTCATGTTGGTGTTGTCCACCATCGTCAGCAATATTCCACCCAGGTGCAGCGCGGGGTTGATGTTCTGCTGCACCATTTCAATGATCTGCTGCAACTGCGAAAGGCCATCCAGTGCAAACTTCTGTGCCTGCACCGGGATCAGCACTTCATCGCTTGCTGTCAGCGCGTTGGTGAGCAGAATTCCCAGCGACGGCAAGCAGTCGATGAGCACAAAATCATACTCTTGCAGTGCGGGGTCAGCAAGCAGGCGTTTGAGTACCTGCTCACGGCAAACGACCGGTGCCAGGAACATATCCGCCCCGGCCAGTAGAATGCTGCTGGGGATGTAGTCAATACCTTCGTCGTTGCAGCAGATTGCTGCGGCAACATCCACCGGCTGCCGGTTTGCGACTGCGATCATCAGCTCGCTGATGGTCGGGCCGCCGTCTGCCTCGTATGCCAAATAGTTGCTAAGGTTACCCTGCGGGTCGTAATCAATGCACAGCACCTTTTTACCGGCCTGTACCAGCCCTGCGGCAAGGTTCATTGTGGTGGTGGTTTTACCCACCCCGCCTTTCTGGTTTGCGATCGAGATTACTTTCATTTTTTGTTCCTCCAGTTCTTTTTCTTTTTGTTTAGGTGTATGGGTATATATCAAAAGCTGGGACCATTGGTCCCAGCTTTCAATCGGGCGTATTTTTTAGTGGATGCAAAACCGTACTTAAAAAGGGGAACGATAAAAAAATCGGATAAAAAAAATCAAAACCCCTATAAAATGAGTTGCACAATGATAATGAAAACATCGACACCCAAATCTCTTTCAAACACATTGGGCGGCAACAAAAAAGCTGGGACCATTGGTCCCAGCTTTTGCTATGGTTCTAACCCCGGTGGGTCTATCTGCAATGCCAGGTGAAAAAAACGTGCCATATCCTTTTGCGCTTCCCATTCCCGTTCTGCGATGAACTCGGTAAACTTTTGCGGGTCTTCGCGCCCAATTTCCAGCGCGTGAATATAATCTGCCCTGCAAATGGGCGGGATCACCGCGATTTCATACCCGGCCTGCATCAGCGCCGCATTCATCAGTAGGCGCGCTGTACGCCCGTTGCCGTCCTCAAACGGGTGGATATACACAAACCGGCGGTGCAACTCTGCCGCGAACTCGACAGGGTGATAGCTGCTTCGCTTCTGCATCCATTGTTCCAGCTCTTGCATTTCTGTGGCAACGGTACTGGGGGCCGCCACCGGATATCTCGAACCGGTGATGATAACCTCTTTTGTGCGGTACTGACCTGCTGCCTGCGGGTCGATCTGCTGGTAAAACAAATAATGCAGTTGCCGGATATTACTTTCTGAAATGCTTTGGTTTGTAACGAGCGAAAACATAAAGTCATAGGCCTTTGAGTGTCCGGTGGCCTCATAGATTTCCCGCAGTGTCTTTCCCCCAACAGTCAGCCCATCCTCAAGTATTACCTTAGTCTCACTCTCAGTGAGGGTGTTGCCCTCCAGCGCGTTGCTGGTATAGGTAAGGGCTATACGGTAATACTCTTTTATCTGCCGCAGATTATCGCCCTGCAAAGGCCGAATCGTGTTGATACGCTGTTGCAGCAGGTCAATGCGTTCAAAACTGATTGCCATACCGTTCCCCCTTATTTTTTATCGTGCTATTAGTATAGCATTTCTTTCGATTGCTGCCTACTGCCTTATCATTTGAAAGTGTTGCAGCACGCTTGTTCTTCTAAATAACAAAGCTGGGACCATTGGTCCCAGCTCTTCGTTTACTGTTTTATTTATCTGTCGTATCCCTGCGCTTGCTGCTGATGGTACCCAAAAGCCAATCTAACTGCGGTAACCTCAGTATGAACCTCAGCTAATTCGCCCTGCATCCGATTCATTTTTTCAGCAAGCATCATATGGCCTTCCGCAATTTTTTGAATCTGCGGTTTAATCGTATTCTCATTATCTAGTTGTAACTTGAGAATATTGTTGGCCATATCGTCCATGCGCTGCTCCACACCTTGCAACATCGGAGACACCACACCGCGAATCAGCTCGGCAAATTCTCTTTTTTCAAGTTCTGTCACACTAATCACCATTCCTTATTCTGTAGTATATCAACTTTTTTTCTGTACTGCAACTTAAAGCTGGGACCATTGGTCCCAGGTCAATTCTTTTTGTTTAAGTCAAGCAAGGCTAGATAAATCTCATCTTCGCCGGTATAGCTCCAATAATCCGGCGCGGGCGGCGCAAAGTAGATTTTTCTGCCTTTCATCAACTCCCGCACCTCGGCAGCGTCCGCAGGCGGCACGAAGCTGAAACAGTACATCAGGCTGTCGTCATCTGCTTCAAACACGGGTGCCAGCTGGGCACTCTCCTGTGGTTTTACACCCGAGCAAATGACTTTGAAGTCCTTTTCCATGAAAGAGGTCACGTCCGGGATGACTTCAAATTCACCATAATCAAGCACGATGTATTGATATTGTTTCTTCGCGGCCAGCAAGCTGCCGCGAGTGCGGTAGAAATCCAGCCCCCGAACCTTGTAGTGCTCTGGGCAAAGCTCCGGGTTTGCCAGGTACTCAGACAACACCGACCGGTCGGACATTTCAACCAACGCTGCCGTATATCCATTGGCCACCAAAAACAGCAGCATCTGCACCGCCTGTGTCGTAGTGCCCATACGGCTACCCGCCCCGGCAAACGCCACCGTAATTGCGTTTGCCCCCGGCTGTGAGATTGGCCGTTTGGGCAACAAGAACTTTTTTGCCTCTTGCCTTGTGATCGCACTGGGCGGCACCGCAGCATAGCTTTGCGACGGGGCTGCGGGTGCCGGGGGTCCTTCGTCCGGCTGCACTGGCTCTGGTGCAGTGTCTGCAAGCCAATTTGAAAAGCTGGGACCATTGGTCCCAGCTTCCTGCCTGGGGTCCTCATACAAAATTTCTTGCAACCGCTTACGCAGCCACAGCGGTTTGTCGGTCAGCACATCTTTGATGCCAATGCTCTGCACGTCCTGCACCGCCCCGCTGTCCGGTGCATAGTCCTGCATCAACACAATCAGCCGGGCCGCCGTGGTCTTTTGCAGCCGCTCTAAGAGATCGATCGCGGCGCCCACATCGCTGTGGCGAATGGCAGAGACCTCTAAAATTAAGTGAGTGTACTGTGTCGCATTTTTCTCTATTTTCTTTTGCAGTGCATTGATGGTTCTCTCGGTTAACCGCTCAAGGTCAAACCTGCCGCGCAGGTTCATATCCTGCAACTGCTGCATGGTCTCATCCGTCGCAATGACCGCTACAAAGTTTTTCATGGTTTACCCCCTTCTTGACTTAGAAAGCTGGGACCATTGGTCCCAGCTTCTAAAAAATCACTGATCTGGTTTGCATATTCTTCACTCGCTTTTTCGATGTCATTCTGATTAATAGAGTTGTACACTCTCATAATCATCGTTATATCTCGGTCACCCATTAACCTCGCAATTAACTTTGGGTCTAGCCGTGCTCGGCAAAGCCGTGTACAATAGGTATGACGAAACCGATATGCGGTGTACCCTTTATCTTGAAAGCCCACCCGCTCCATCGCAGCCCGGTAATGTTTACTGGCCGATTGTGGGGTATGCATATTCCCATCTCTTTTTGTAAAAAGCAAATCCTGTGTGTCATAGGCTCGCCGTTTTTTCATCCCGGCTTCGTTTGCTAGAATCTCTTTCTCGTACTCTTTCACTAGATCAATGACCTGATCTGTCAAAGCCAGCTCTCTGCGGGCACCGTCATTTGCGTGCCCGTCCCGTTCGGTCTTGAGTGCCTTTAAAAACGGGGCATTTGAACCACGCTTGTTCTGCTTTAAATTGATATGCAGGTCTATGCTGAGTGCGCGCCGGATGGAGACCTTTTTTGCCACATAATCAAAATCAGAAAACCGTAACCCATACAGTTCGCCAGGGCGCAGACCGCAGTTAAACAGCAGCAAAACTTGCAGTTTCATTTTACTGTCGTTTTCAAATGCATCCACAATGTCATGCAGCTCCGCATCGGTGAGGGCTTTGTACTCATCTGGCGGGATGACGCGGGAAATTGGTTTTTGCACATCTGCCATATAGTTTTTGGGGATATAGCCTTCACGTGCGCAGTAACGGATGACTGCCCTTAAATCGTTGTAAGCTTTATCTATACTGGTTTGAGAATAATAACAGGTTTTCCCGCGGTTGTTCTGATACGTTTTTAGTGTCCAAGAATTGATGTATTGCTCCAGAACTCGTGCGTTTAGGTCCCCCAGCAATTCACTACCAATATCCGCCGCGATGATCTGATAAGTCCTGAACTTATTAGCAAATCCTCTGGTGCTCTTTTTGTATTGCAACGTTTCCAGATACTCGACATACACTTCTGTAAGGGTCTTTGTGCTTTTCTCTATTTTTTCATTTTCAACATTTTTTTGCAGCTCATCAAACTTGCGGTGGAGCCCATCCATTTGCGCTATCAAAAACTGGATAAGATTCTGATCATTCTCTTCCTTTCTTGAAACCATATTGTTTTGTTTTACAGCCATAAAAACAACTCCTTATGTTATATGCGACCACACAATGTGACTACACTTAGTCTTTACGGCTTAAAAACAAAAAAACAATCTAACCCATATGACAACTTACGAATACTCTGTAAATCTGTTGCCGTACGGCTACGGTGGTTCGAATCCACCCGCTCCCACCACAAAAACATAGCAATACACCCGCGCCAAAAGCGCAAGGCGCATTGCTATGCTTTCGTTTTACCTAAAAGGCTGGGACATGATATCCCAGCTTTCTTTTCACAAGTGGCCCCGTGCCCACATCCCTTTTCATCGGGTGGCGCGGCTGGCCTAACTGTTACCGCTTATGCTTTTATCGCACGTCGGCCCCGTACCACCGGGGCTGCAAAAACAAGGGTTGTCGGCCCTTTTTCGCTGCTGGGTACGCCGTCTTCAAACGGGTGATCGCCCCCACATAAGCGGGATTTACCTCATCAAGAATTCCAAATATTACCGTGCTTTCTTGTAATATATGTCAACAAGTTGAAACGTTCCAACACTGTAAAAGGTTGCTACAAAAAAACATTCAACAACACCATTTTGCAAACTAAAGAGGTAAAAAAAGGCCACGCCTTAAGGTTGTAAACCTTAAGGCGTGGCTTTTAATCAACAATTTTCTCATCATTTTTCCCAACACAAACTATGGAGTTTGGGCATCGGGAAATTTGAATTCTCATCTTCTGACAGTCTAGGCCAAGCGCGGTGTATGTTTTCAGTTGTATCTGTAAAATTACCGTTGAAGGTTTCTTCGCATCTACGGACGTTTCCTCCGGTATATCCAGACACCCCTTTTATCTTTTATTTGGCTTACCGCTTTCTGGCGCTTCTTTTTTTGACTATAAAGGTAAATGAACACGGGCGTGGATAGCAGAAAGGCCCAATATGGTTCAAACGGGAGCGTACCCGCCCCCCCGGTCTCTGGTAATTCATAGGTTTCCAAATTATTTGTCAGCGTGTTTGTCACTGTGATGTCGCCGGTTCGAATGCCTGCGTTGTTGGTATAGCTGACGGTGCAGCCGCTAACTTCATGTTCTGCCACCCAGTAAACATAGCTGTTGCCAGTTGCATCAGTAGACGGCAGGTCATTCCACTCATAGGCCCAGTTGGTCGCTGCGCTTAATGTCACCGTCTGATAGATGTTCGCGTCACCCACCGCCGTATAGGTCGTGGGGTTTGCGTTGTCCGAAAACAGGATGGTCGGAGTCGTGTAGTTATCCCCGGTAATTGTGACCGTACAGTCCCCGGTAATCTCATTGCTGTGCCACACGGTCAAGGGATCATTGCTCGATGAAGTAATGGTGCTGCCGTCGACTGAAAAGCTCGCGCCCCAATAAATATTGGCGAGTTTAACGGTTAACGGGCTGTTTTTTGCCACGAGCAGTGAGTTGGTAAACGTGCCGTTCTGCGTAGTTACATTGACGGTCACGGTATATCCGTCCAGCTTGCGCGCCTGCTGGTAAAGATCAAGTGTTACGCTGTCTACCGGCGGTGACACCGAATCACCTGCCTGATCTGCCCAGAGCTTTGATACGCTCAGGCTGGTGTTGATATTCGGCACATAGATTGCTCCGCTGGAGGAAAAGAATCGTACAGAGTCGGTGGAAACGCCACCGAAAGCGGCCTGCGTCATTGCGTTGATCGCCGCTGTTTTCGTCTGGCCGGAGGCCAACAGAACAAAGTAATACGACTCTGACGACTTTAAATAGCCGGACGGTGCGGAGCTCTCGGTCAGGCGATAGAGCAGGTCTTCCGTCATGGTGCTGCGCGCGATGGTTATCGTTCCGTCCGCAGCTGTTGTATAACTGTTGAACGGGACCCAACTGCTGGTGGTCTTATCATAGGACTCTAGCTGGAACCCCGCGCCGCTCAGGTGCTTGGTATAATTATCGGCATCCACCTTGTAAACGGTGACAAAATATTTGGCAACCGTTGCGGAGGAGGTCGAGTCCTCCAGCGAAACATTGTTTTCGGTGGAAGAAGTCACGCTGCCCGCGAGGGAAACGCTGTTGCCAAGCGGAATAGGCCCGGCGAGCGTTCCGCGGTCGATGGAATACTGATAGACCAGCACGCACGGGGTGCTGTCCGGCAGGATGGCCGTAATGATATTGTGCAGATCGTCATAGGTAACGGAATAGCGCCCGGAGGCAATTTCCGTGCCGAGGCCACCCGCCGCCGCCGGATCGTAATTGTAAAGCTTTAACGTTTCCAGCTGCAGGCTTGCGCCCGGCGCAGAGCCGATATTCAGCGTATCGGTCATCGCGATGGTGTCCGAACCTATGGCAAGGTCTCCGCCCGCCGGATTAATCGTCACGGCGTACTTCACCGCATTCATCACGTTGCCGTCACTGTCTTTCAGCTGTTCGCCGCTCTTGCTCACGTTGGGTATCTCGTGATGCACATTGGTTGACTGGCTGGAGGAGACCGGACCCCATTTGACGGTGTTGGTATACGTCTTGTCGGTGTTGGTCAGGCTGTTCCAGAAGCTGTCATCGGCAATGGAGAGCCTGTAATATACCGCAATGGTCCGGTAGGTGCCGCCACAGGTGGCATTGTAGCCATCCGGGATTGTGATGGTCAGTTCCTGCTGTCCGCTGCTGCCCGTACCGACCGCCACGGTCGGCGCCTGGCCCTGAGACAGATCATATCCTTGATAGTCCGAGGGATAGCTGTAGTACTCATCTTGATAGAACGTTGCCGAGACAGAACCGGTGACCAGCGTGGTACCCTCCGGCAGAGTGTCGGTCAGGACGATGTCGCCGGCGGTATTCGCGTCGGTGTGGACGAGGAGACGGTAATAAAGAATCCCGGCCGCGTCGTCATAATCCACCACCGTAATACCGGAGGCATAGGTTGTGCTGGAGCCCGTGTCCGTGCCGCCCTGCTTGTCGACCGAACTTAAAGTGTCCGTGTGAGAAGCCGTATTGTCTTTGCCAAAGGCGCTGCCCGTGTTCGTGACCGTCAGCTTGCCGCCCGTGTCTTTGTCGGTAATGTCAGAATGGGTCTTGTAGGTCAACGAAATCTTCTGATCGCTGCTCAGCGTGCTGACAGCGGTAAGAACCACCGCGAAGCTCTTCACCTGGGTTGTTGAATCGTCTGCGGACACTGTCTGCCCGGCCGCGTCATAGTAGGTTGCCGACCAGCTTACAGCCGAGTTGCTGTCAAGGCTGCTGTGCAGACTCGCCGCCAGCTCGGAAGCGAAAGCATAGTGGCTGTCTGCCCCCAGATCGGTTCCGTCGGCTGCGGTCGCGTTGTGGACCGTGTCGGTATAGGTGACCGTATCGCCTGCCGGCAGCCCTGTCTCCGGCGGGGTGATCTCCGCCCGCCAGTTCTCCGCCATACCGCTTTCTTCGGGTGTTTCATTCAACCACGTTTTGGCAACGCCACCGGAGGCGTGTACGACATTTACACTGTTGGACGCCGCGTAGGAAATACCGCCGCCGGTCAACTGGGCGTTGTTTGTCACCGTACCATCCGTGGCCGGCACCGTTGTGGAATAAGTGACCGTATAACGATCGGTTGAGCTTAAACTGCCCCAACTGCCCGCTGCCGGGAACGTGTACGGAAAAGCGGCCGTACTGGTCAATAACGTTCCATTGCTCGATTTGATTGTGACCGGGCCGGACAGCGTCTGACCGCCGAGGGTATCGCTGAGAGCAAACCCGCTCACATCCCGGCCGTCCGCATTGACCGTAACAGTCCAGTCGGCTGTCTGGGTGTATGCATTGTAATTGCCCTGTTTGGAGATCATCTCCTGGGAGACCGTTACGCTGTTCCACTTGCTGGACGAATCTGTGCCGCTGGTTCCGCTGGCCGAGTTGTTGACCGCCGCATAGCCGTTGGTGCCATCCGTCCATGTCAGGTCGGCGGCATAGCCAATCTCATAGGACTGCCCCGCCGTAAGCACGGGCAGTCCGCTGATGGTGAAGCCGCTGCCGGCAAATGCCGGCGCATAACCGCTCACGGCAGTCCTTGTTCCGGAAGCGGAAACCTGATAAATCGTAAAGCTGGACTGATCATAAGTGCCAGTCACGCCGCCCGTGAAGGACAGCGAATCGCTGACGTTAACCGTACCGTCTGTGCCGTTGACCGTGGATGCGGTCACGACATAATTGACCGATTTTTTGTCCGCGCTGGGCGTGCCGGTCTTACCGACCGAGATGTCCGTCTCTGCCGCCTTTGGCTGGATGGTGACGCTGCCGCCCGCCCCGCCGAAAACTGCAATTAGCGGGTCGGCGCCTCCATTTAGGCTGGCCGTCCCAGAAAACTGAAGTATTCCTGAAAAGCCGCTCGGGTCAACATGCTCGTTGGTAAATTCGAGCTGTATCAGTCCATCCGGATTGACGGTATAGGTGCCGACCCGGAGGTTATCAGGATTATAAATGGCGCCACTCTGCAGTGTTCCGGGCACGATTCCAACCGGAAGCTGATAATAGGCTATGCGATTCTCATCTGTGATAAAGTTGCTTGGCAGCGTATAGTTGATTGCAACCTTAACCTGATCCCCGTCGGTCACCTCGGTCGTGCTCACCCAGCTGCCGTTCACCATTTTTGAAACGGTGGCGTTGGTGATGTAGCTGCTAAAATCCTGCCCCGTTTCCGCAAATACTGGGGATACCATTGCGACAAAGATGCATACAGCTACACATACACGAAGCAATCTGGTGATGCCTCTGGAATTTCTGTGTGTTTTTCCAGTTTCCAGATTTTGTCTGATCTTAGCCGCAACATCTTTCTTCATATTATTTCTCCTACCTTCTTTCACGCCAGTTAAAACCCGCTGAACTTGCTCAGGGGGTCAATTCCGGGGATAACTGTATCGATTTTTTCTATAAACCTGTCGGGGAAGCCTGGCTGTCCATGAACGCGTTCCGGTTTTCCCCCGGGACGAACGCCGTTCCATCTTCCACACAATCTGAATTTGTATCTCTCTCTTCCCGGGGTTTTGCCTATGGCTGGACCGGCGGGATGCTCTGATTAAACAGCAGAGTATCACCAACATGCAGCATAGGCTTCATGCTGGTGCTCTGCATACGCAGCCCTGAGAAAGATCGCGTTGAGAAGCGAACAACAGCAACAGCGGGGACGATATCCGTAACCGTCAAATATGGCAGGCTCTGCCCTACCCTTTTTCTACCCTGTTGCAAAAGATCACAATGCGGGTCTTGCCGCCGTAGGTACACGTATACAGGGTAAGATCAAACCCACTGTGCTCCACAATATCAACTTCTGTCGGCTGAAGTGTCCTGATGTCCGTAACGCAGTAGTCGACGGTGCTGCCATTCAAATCGGTGAACGCAACAGCGTCCCCTGTTTTAATTGCCGAAAGCAAGCCGAACTGGCTGGAATAATTGTGCCCGGCAATCACCAAATCATCGGTCCATACCGAGCCAAATTGGCGGCACGGCGCAATTTTCAAACGGCTGTAATCCCACTCTGACATGACCGGCAGTTCCAGTTCCAACCCCGGAATAGAGAGATATCCGATATAGTCGTAGCCATCAATCTCAACCGTAGTCATTTCTGCCAAGTGCGCTTCGTCAGAGGTTGCTTCGTCACCGGCATTGGCTTTGTCAGCTGCCATCTTAATCTCTGGCACCAGAATCTTCGCAGTTTCTCCCGCATGCACATCCTCATAGTGATTGTAAAGGAGCAGCACTGCCGCTGCTGCGATCAGCACTGTGCCAAAGATCATAATGATGATCCCAGCCTTTTTAGTCATGGCGGCTTTTCTTTTTCACCCACACCAGCCCCCCGCCAGCAGTAACCAGAAGAATACCAAGCCCTGCCAAAACAGGGACAGGCCAGTTCAATTGGCCGGTCAGAATCAGCGTTGTCGTATGTGCCGGGGTGGTTTCTTGGGACGCGGCCCTTGTACTCTTATTCGTAATGGTGATAACACTGCTGTTAGAAGCGTAACTGGCGGTATAACCATCCGGGACATTTAACTCCACAGCAGACCAAGTGTGCGCAGTATCCAGCCCCTGCCAGGTAAATCCCCAATTGTTTGCCTTGTTCAGCACTTCTGTTTTGTAGGTAACACCGTCGCGCAACAGCGCAACGGTCACCGCATCCGGAACAGCGGCGCCATTACTGACCCATACCTTGTTGACGGTCAGCTGTGTCTCTTTAGGCTCCCCTGTTGCCTCTGCTTTTGGGCTGGCCTTGACGTCATAGATCCACTCACTGTTGATTGTCATTGGCACAGACACAAGAAATGGGCTTGCAGGGTAGTAACCGCTGGCAGCTTTCGTCTGTCTTACCAGATAGAGACCGGTCTTAAGATTCATAAAAACAGCCAGACCGTTTGTATTCGTTGTTTCGCACGCCACCCCGGAAAGGCTGTGGTCATCTGCATAGGCAGAAAAGTGCGCTGGCAACCCATCTTTACTAAGATCGTCCAGGCTGACCCCGCAGCTTATGAAATCCGCGGTAAAGGTATACGCAAGGTTATAGCCAGAATCATATGCATCTGCAACCCGATAGAGCGTAAACTCTGCACCGGACAGGAGGGCTTGGTTGGCGTTATCCTGCAGCGTGACAGAAATGGAACCGCTTCTCGTCAAATCGACCGTACCGTCATCAGCAGCTTGGGCCGGGCAGGCGAGCATCGCCGTTATGGCAAGCAAAAAGATTAACGATATCATATTCTTCGTATTTCTTTTTTTCATTTACATCTCCTCTTGCCCTTTCCCCTGCAGTGTTTCACCAACAGCACAACAAGCAATATCAACAGCAGCGGGGCTGCAATGACAGGGGCTGCAATGACAGGGGTTACAATGCCCGGATCTGTCTGTTCAATCTCTGCATCCCCATATCCGTCCGTCGTCTCCACCGCATTCTCCACTCTCGTCCCGCGCACCAACAGCCGGTGAGAGTTGATGCCGTACGGTGTACAGGTTTCCAGCGTGCAGTAATCCTCTCCGTCCACGATCTGAAAATCCTCTACCCCGGTGGGCAGGACAACTTTGATTTGATCGACCTGATAAGTAAGACATCGGTTTAAAACTGTGATTACAAAAGTGTCACCAATCTTCAACTTGTCCAGATCAGAAAAAAGCTTTGCACTGGGAAGCCCGCGGTGCCCGGACAGGACACAGTGGGTACCAGCGCCACCCACAGGCAGGCTGGAACCCTGCAGATGGCCCACGGCAACCTGCAGAACGCCCCCGTCTGTGGTGTGATAAATGGGCAGTTTGACATTAATTTTGGCGATGCTGATATACCCCATAATACCCGTCTCGTTCACATTGAGGACATTTTCATAACCGGGTACCAGTGTTGGGTCATAAAAGGCCATCGGCGTTTTACGAAGTGCGGCATTGTAGTCGTCAGCGGCGGCAAACTCTTCCCTAAAGCTCTGCTCAGTGTAATCTGCCACTGTCGCAGTATAAGAAGCAATCGCCCGGGATTGGTGAAGAGAATTGACGTATTCGCTGATGGCTGGATATAGCAGAATGGAGAGCCCCACCAAAAAGACAAGGGCCAACAGTATTGTGACGAGATGTTTTTTCATGGGACTCTCCCTGTGTCATACCCTTTCTTGCGGGGAAGATTCCCCAGCGGACCGAGAGAAGAATGAGCCTTAGCCCGCGGGGTTTAAGTCGCAAATGTTATTCGGCTTCGTTATTGCCCCGAAGTTTTCCTCTTTTTCGAAATGAGCAAAACCACCGCGCTGATCATAACCAGACCTCCCGCTACGTAGAAGACAGTGGTACCGATGCCACCAGTAGAAGGCAGCGTGGCGCCGGCGTTGTTTGTGACGTTGGTGGTAACACTGGCGGTATCTAGATCCGTGGCGAAGGTCGCAATGATTCCCTGCGTCAACTCCGTACCGGCCGCGTCGGTCTGAACTGCGGTGAGAGAATTCAGGCCCATATTAGTGGTCATAGCCGTGACGGTAAAATAGATGGGTTCGATGGTGTTGTAACCTGCAGGAGTTGTAGTCTCGGTCAGGCGGTAGCGCCCCTCGTCTAGGCCTCTAAACGTAAAAGTCGTACCCTCGGTGTTCGTCGTACCAGAGCAGACCTCCCACCTATCATAATAATTCTTTTCCAGCGTGAACAAAGCGCCGGGCAAGGGTGCGTTGTTTTTGTCCACCTTATTGATGATGACCTGGTAGGTATAAATAGAGGCATGTTCCTGAGGGGTATTACCAATGTCGCCCTCGCCGCCAACGTTCGGGTTGTTGGAGTATTCGAGATAAGCAAAGTTTGGATTGCCCATACTGGTGATCTCGGCTGTTTCAAGCAATACGGCATTGTAGCAGACAATAATCTTACTGTCTTTTGTGATGCCGGGAACGTTTTTTAGATTATCAAAGCGAACTTCAAAGTTACCGCCGGGGAGGCCGCTAGTGTAGTAGCTTGGATCAATTGTTGTCCCCATATTATCAAGATAAACTGTAAGATTGTCTGCAAATAAAAGGCCGTTAGTCATTATGTCATGGAATACGTATTTATAAGAGGTATAATCATCATAGTTTGAGGGAAGCGTGCCGGTAAGGATGAAGGGAATGGTATCACCGATGTCATGGTCGGCGCTGTTTGCTATCGACCAACCTTCGGCTGTGGAGTCATTGACATCCTCGACCATCTTGGTCATCGTGGGAACATCACTCTTCGGGGTGACGGTCACGTCATTGACCACCTCAAGAATAAAGCGGGTGTAGGCATCATCCTGACCGAGCTGTGTATCATCTTGATCTTTGACCAGATAGTAGCCGGCGTCCAAGGGGGTGATTGTGTACGGGCTGGTAGATTGTGAACTGGTGCCGGCGATGGTTGTGCTTAAATTGCCGCCCACGATTTGGGCAATGGCCTGTGCGGCTGCGGCATCATCGGTCATGCCGCTCATTGCGGCCGCCACATCGGCAGCAGTGGCGCAGGCGGCGAACGCAGAGCCAACGGTGCCATCCGCTTTCAACGCAGCCAGCAGCGCGGTACCGTCTACGCCCGTACCCCACTGAACGTTGGAGAGGACATCGCCGCTCAGGTCCCCGGTGAAGATCTGATACGCCTCGTAGACGTGACCGGAAGTGCTGTTGTTGATGGTGATGGTGTATTCCCCCGCCGCATGGGCGGTGATACCCAGTGCCAGCATCATAACAAGAACTATGATGTTGGCGCACACTTTTTTCATCGTTTTCATGTCCAGTTCCTTCTTTCTTTTTCATAAATTATTTATCCTAAATTGCTTTCTAGCAAACAGTAAACCTTTGCAGAAATATATACCGTTCTCTCGTTTCTGCCTGTAAAACCAGAAAATCCCTATCAAAAAGCTGCTGGTAACCAAGCCCTGCCCCACAAGCATATAAGGTAATGTACCTCTCCCCCCAGTGGCGGGAAGTTCATAAGTACCTATGTTGGTAATGTCAAAATGCTTGTCGCTCACCGGAGTGCTGCCAGTTAACCTGTAGAGCGTGACGAGGGGAGCGTTTGGTATGCCGCCCGCTTGACGGAACTGGCTGTTAAAGAAATAATACCCAGGGCCGGATGGTTTGGCATAGAGCCGGAGACCGCTGGTGTCTGAATAAATACCGCAGGTTGAGGTACTAATTAGCGTGTCGCCCGTATCACTGCTGGAATAGGCGCGAAAAACAGGAGTACCTCCATCGTTTACATACGCTATTACGCGGCCGCTGCTCTTGTTCGTCAGCGTGAAGTAACTGCCGCTTGCCGATGCAACCCACTGGGAGGTAAGCGGCATATTGTTCTCATTGTCGCTGGTACGCGCCATCCAGGAAAGAACGTTCTCGCTGGTGTTAGCTATCGCGCCGTAGCTGCTGACAATCAGGTAGGTTTCACCGTCCTGGAAGCCCGCAGCTTGTGTCCAGATCTGTTCGTTCGGTGGTGTGCCCTCAGTTACCGTGCTGTCATATCCGTCAATGGGTACTTCGCCAACCGTGTAAAGGATTACATTTCCTTCTGTGTCATAATCCGGAAGATTCGTCCACAGGTGGAACCAGTTGTCCGCCGCAGTGATCACAACCTCTTCTCCGATTGCTACCCCATCCGCGTATAGCTGCACTTGAATAGAGTCAGTCGGCCTACAGTTAACCCATGTCTTCTGCACCGAGACAGAGGTCTCCCCAGGAATTCTTGTTTTGGTTTCATTGGCACTATAGGAATAGCTGGTATTAAAGGTTGCATACGCGCTATTATCCAGTGTATCGCCAGCCTTTAGGGCCTGAGTTGTTTCGTTATCTAATACTGTCACATTAAACCGAAGCTGATAGACCTGCCCGCGCAATACCATGCTGCTTAGATAACTAGAAGCGAATGTGAGGGTTACCGTCTGCCCCGTACTCGCATCTCCCGATACGCCTGCCGTTGCAGTAGTTGACGACAACGTAATATTCGTCCCCGTTCCTGAAGGTAACGCGGGTGTTTTCGTCTCATCCAGACCATCAGCATATACATACAGCTGCGCGGAGCCTGATACATATCCAACACCCGCCGGGAGGGTATCGGTAATAACCAAAGAGTTGTATTTACCGGTGTCGGCGACACCGGCAACACCGACCTGCTGGTTCACTTTGTAGGTAAGTGTCTCACCAATTGCTGACGCATTGTACGTCACATCGGTTTCATCAGAATCACTCACCGTCTTGGTTGGAGGAGGGGGAACAGAATGATTCAACGCACCTGAGGAAGGCGCCCACCAGTAACATGTAGTTAGAAAATCCGTATAAGTACCCAGGCCATGATGCGTTGTAAAATTGAATGCGCCGCTCTGATAGCAGGTGACGGAATGCTTCCAGAATGTCGGCGAATCCAATGTATCATCCGCACCGGTCTGCGCAGATGTCGCATAAGCAGTCACTTGGCCTGGAAGGATCCTAGACACCTCGTATGCAATATCGCCGCCAACCGCGCTTTCCAGCTTTGTAATGGGATAGGTACCGCTCGGATTAAAGTCAACCTCTTCACTATAGTTACCGTAAGTTCTTCCGTAGCTCAAGGAATGAAGGGTATAATAGGAGTTGGCAACATTGACGGCCGGCGCAGCGCTGAGCTGGGCAGTTGTCATACCTTCGTTATAATAGAAAAACTCAATCGTAACTTCATTTCTTGAAATACCATATTCATAAACTCCGTTAAACAGCGAATCCGACAACAGCAGCGCGGCCTGTGGGCTGGACCTGGCACTGGTAATTTGATACGTAACATGCGCGCCGATTTTGACTCCGTTATATTCACCAACAATTGGATATGTCACTTTGATCGAAGCCTTTGTCCCTGCGGGGGCGTTTTGGAGATAAATAACCTTTCCTGTCGTGCAGGCATATGCGCCGGAACCCCATATGCCATAAGACGTATAGGGATAAATGCTCCCGATGGTTGCTAGTGTAATATTCCGAACAACATAAGGATAATTACAAGTACAGCTGTCAAAAATAATCGGTAAATGCCCCATAGTATAATCAATAGTGCAATCCGATGCCTCACCAAAGGAACCCGGGCTCACTAGTTCAGTTGTTATCCCCAGAGCACTTTGAGTAAATGTTATAATGCACCCTGTGCCGTCGCTGACTACATCAGCCACGTATCCACTGACATCAGGCACATCTACCGAATAAGTGACTGTCTCGCCGCCGATTGTGGTCGGAAGGCCTGAGAATGTATAGGCCCAACTGTTACTCGCGCTCAATGTAGCAGAACTGACGGTTTCATCGGCCACTGTTCCATAGGAGCGTTTCAGCGTTACCACCACGCTGCCGGTGGTATGCGCCGATGCGCCGTCTGACCACCCGATTGTGACCGGCAGATTGCCCGTCGCGGGCACCGTCACCGCATAAACAGAGAAATGCTGAGCCTGAAAGGATACCTCTCTATTCTCCGCAGCAGCTTCTAAAACTTCTGGTGCATCGTCACCGTCCGGCACGTAGTATACGTTGTAACTGTTATCATTCAGCAGGGTAACGTCGCCCATTCCCTCTTTCTCTATCTCTGTATCATCCTCCACGATTGCCTCGTTTTCTGTTTTAGGCAGTAGAATATTTACCGTCACAGGTGCATCTGCCGCCGGTTCAAAGATTGTGCCATCTGGCAGCAGAATGGAGATATCATATGCCGCAAGAACAACTTGGTCTTCTATTTCTACGTTTTTCACCGGATAAGCTATGATTGCTGCACCAGCAGGGAGCAAACCGCTAACCGTGATTTTTGTTCCATTATTCAGCGGGTCAGCCAGCTTATCGTCCTGGTAAATAACCGCAGGTAATGTCTGCTGTGTCCGCTGAATATCCTTGGGCCTTTCCGGTAACTCGCCATAGCCGAGAAAGTTTTCATCTGCCAGATTATATGTCACATACTGTACAGCGTTTCCAGAATCGCCTTCGATAGTTTTTATTTCACCGGTTTCTTCATTGATCTCATATACGAGACCCACATGGTCTGCGGAACCATCATCGTTATCATCAAAAAAGATGACATCCCCAGCTTTAGGTGTGTAGTTCGTGTCGCGGTATAGCTTTGCTGTCTCAAGTTTGTCTACCCAGAGCGGGCAACTCGCCTCGATTGGCATCAGGGTACGGTCGACCTTAGCATAGCTCAGGCAAAATGAAACGAACATGGCACTCCAATCGCTATAGGGGTTGCCATACCAAGCGCCATAACGTGTATAGCCTTTCCTGTTGCCATCAGGGTCGATCTCATAATTCTTCGCACTCTCGGTATAGCCAAGCTGAGTGTCGGCAATGGCCAACACGTCATTCGCCCACACACCGGTCAATTCCACACCAGCAAAGCTACTCTCCCAGACAGCTGAGGATTCCACATCCGCAACCGCAGTATCCGCCGCCCTAGTATCTGCCGGCCCACTGTCTGCCGACCCGGTATCCGCCGACCCGGTATCCGCCGACCCGGTATCCGCCGACCCGCTGTCTGCTGACCCGCTGTTTGCTGACCCGCTGTCTGCCGACCCGGTATCCGCCGACCCGGTGTCTGCCGACCCGGTATCTGCTGGCCCGGTGTCTGCTGACCCGCTGTTTGCTGACCCGGTATCTGCCGACCCGCTGTTTGCTGACCCGGTATCTGCCGACCCGGTATCCGCCGCAACAATATCCGAGTTAACACCGTCTGGCTGTGCCCCGGCTACTGTAATAGCGGTCTCGTCTTGAGGGAGTTCACTGTAGAAGTCATCGGTATAGATACTCGCTTTGGTTTTCGTGCTATCCTCGGTCATAGAAGCACCGGTCAGGCGGGGCTGCCAGACTACGTTAAGCGCTACCAACAGAGACAACGGCAGCGTCAGACATCTTATTACTGTTTTTCTCATGATATCCCTCCCTAGTTAACGCATCCCACTTATTTTGCCCAGCGGCCATACATGCAGCAATATAACCCCAAGAACTTCCACCTTGCCAATGCCGCGCGCAGAATAGTTGCGGCGGTCAATTCACCCGGTTGTCCCCCATCACGAACAGCTTACCGTCGCAGACCAGATAGAAAAACATCATATCGCGTGGGGCCATGCTTTTTCTCTTTGTCGATAAACGATGAAACGCAAATAGCGGTAATAAAGCGGATAAATTTCGGCATTTCCACAATTTCAACAATAGCCCAGATGTCATGTTCCACATTTGAGTCAGGCTTTTCCATTTCCTGCACGTTTAACCCCTCAATAGACATATATTCACGCTGGCCTCCTCACCTTCCGTCAGTATCCGGTTAGTAGAATCGCAGTCCAGAATTTGCTGAGTTCCAGCATTTGTGCTTCTATCTGTCGTTTGATATATTTCATGGCACATCTCTATTTTTGTCCTGGTAAAAGATTTGTGGTATCTTCTGAACATAAATGCGCACAGTATTTTCTGCTTCTGAACCGAGCACCCGCCTGACTGCTCTTTGGTGAGTTATCCCATCTATATCCATCTTATACCAAATTAGGGAACAAAAGTTTCCTCATAACTAAACTAATTTTCATTTTAAATATGAAAATTTTTTATATTTTTGTGACTTTTCGCCTACTCGTGGTGTAGATGCATATGTATTACATAAAAAAGAATAATTTGGTTTTTTGTGTTACTTTAGAACCTTTGTGTCTTTCACATCTTTTTGTGGTTTTGTCGGATCTCCAATTGTAATTGCAGAAAAATGTGCCTTTATCGCTTTCTGATGACGTTTGTACATAACAAGCGTCCACCGCACTCTGGCTGCAAAACAAACGGTCCTCTACATACGGATAGGGTTCATACAGATCACATTTGTTCAAAAATTTTACAGGTTGCGTTATCTGTCTATGCTCCGTTGCTCTTTCGGGCAAACTAATGGGGAAATTAAATGCAGGCTGTTTTTAGTTGAACCTACATTTGGAATTATCGAAAATCGCCTGTTGGGTATAAAAATTTATACCGCTTATTTATATGCTGATAACACAAAACGCGTCCTCTGGAGGAATATTTAGGTTGCTCAACCAATTTGTTCCTGAAAAGCAAATTCAAAACAATAGACATATTCTCCCTTTTTTATAACAGACCATACTGGACATTTTCTGGACATTTTTTCCTAATTTTCATTTTGCCACGGGCTTTGTGCGCTTAGCAGACTTTTAAATCGCCCCGGCAAAAGGTAATTTCTCCCGCTTGTCGCCCGTTTTACCCGTGCCGCCCTGACTTTCTGCCGCAGCTTCTTCGTGCGCTGCCGGTGCTCAAAGGCCTGTGCCGAAAAGCCGAAAAGCAGCAACAGACCTGCCACTCCATGCCCGGCACCGTGGCCTTGCCTGGTTCTAGAAAGTGCACAAGGTAACTTTCGATCGGGTCAAAGCCTTGCTGTTCCAGCACCGCGGCATAGTTTTCGCTGATGTACGCCTGTGCCCGCTGAAAGACTTTGTAGAATTTTTTTCATGGGTGTCCTGTTTTTTTCATTAGTACCCATTGCCAGAGGAAAGCAATATAACAGCAAAACATTGCCCCTTTCACAAAATATAGTTTGCGGCATATGTCATATTTGTTATTGACATATGCCATTTTGCGTGTATAATAAATTTTGTAATTGACATATGTCATAAACAAAAGCAATGGAGGTGATAGAATGCCTAATATGGATGGGGCTGGCCCACGCTTTGCGTGCAGACGCAATGGCCGCCCCTTTAAAACAGCCAGAACAGCAGTTGGTTGCGGTTTTGGCCGTGGTCGCGGCTTCTGCCGTTTTACCGATGTAAATAACAAAGAATCTCTGACTGCAACCAAAGCAGCCTTGCAACGCGATTTGGCTGGTGTGGAAATGCTGCTACAAAAAAGCGAATGAATTGTGAAGCCGAAGGACGCTTCGGCTTTCTTTTCTTAATAGGAGGGCCTATGCCGAGACCGAAAAAGTGCAGAAAAGTCTGCTGCCTACCACGAGTAAATGAATTTCTGCCGGCGCAGAGCGATGCTTCCACGCAGGATGTTGTCATCGTCACCGTGGACGAATATGAAGCGATTCGTTTGATTGACAACGAGGGGTTTTCTCAGGAGAAATGCAGCGGATACATGAACATTGCGCGCACGACGGTCCAGCAGATTTATGAAAGCGCGCGCAAAAAGATTGCCCGCGCACTGGTGGAAGGGCGGCCGCTAAAAATTCAAGGCGGCGACTATTGTCTGTGCGACGGAAATGAAGAATACTGCGGCTGCGGCGGCTGCCGGAAGCACCGGCGCGGCTGCATGCGACAGGAAATAAAGGAGGAAGCGAAATGAAAATCGCTATCCCAGTGGACGAAAGCAAAGAAGTAATTTGCGTTTCTTTTGGCCGTGCACCGTATTTTCTGATCTATGATAATAAGACAGAAACGAGTGAAATTAAAATAAACCCGGCAGCAGAAGCTGAGGGTGGTGCAGGCCTTAAAGCAGCACAGTTCGTGGTAGATGCTGGCGCGAATGTGCTGATTACCGTCCGATGCGGGCAGAACGCCGCTGATGTGTTTAAGGCGGCAGAAATGAAAATATTCAAGGCGCTGGACGGTAGCGTACAGGAGAACCTGACCGCAATGTCGGAGGGGAAACTCAGCGAGCTGACAAGCTTTCACGCGGGCTTCCATGGCAGAGCGTGACGGTCGCCGTGCTCAGCGGCAAGGGCGGTACAGGCAAAACCTTTGTTTCTGTTAATCTTGCAGCAGTGGCTAAAAACGCCGTTTATCTCGACTGCGATGTGGAGGAACCCAACGGGCGGCTGTTTTTGAAACCCGAAAAGGTTAAAGCTTTGCCGGTCACGGTGCCGCTGCCGACCTTTGACGGCGAAAAATGCAACGGTTGCCGGAAGTGCGTCGAGTTTTGCAATTTTAACGCGCTGGTGTTCGTGCGTAATAAGCCCATGGTGTTTCCGGAGGTCTGTCATTCCTGCGGAGGATGCGCGCTGGTCTGCCCGGAACACGCGGTTACGGAAACGCCGCGCGAAGTTGGAACTGTGGAAGAAGGCCTATCCGGCGGCGTCCGCGTCGTCACCGGTATTTTGAATCCCGGCGAAGTCTCCGCTGTTCCCGCCATCAAGGCGGTGCTGCAAAGAGGGGGAAAGGGCTGCGGCCTAACGGTGGTGGACTGCCCTCCCGGAAGCGGATGCTCTGTGATGGAAAGCGTGTCACGGGCGGATTACTGCCTGCTGGTGGCAGAACCTACCGCGTTTGGCTTTCACAACTTCAAAATGGTGCACAAACTGGTGCGCCTGCTGCATAAGCCCTGCGGTGTCGTCATCAACAAGACAGACGGCGAATATCCCCCACTGGAGCAATTTTGCACAGAAACAAGCACCCCCGTCCTGCTGCGCATCCCGTACAGCGCGCAGCTTGCCGAGCGTACTGCAGCTGGAGAAGTTGCCGTGCAGCAGGATGAATCCGCAGCCGAACTTTTCCGCAGCCTGCTGACCCGGATTCGGAAGGAGGCCGCGCAATGAAAAAGCTGCTGATTTTAAGTGGCAAGGGTGGCACCGGAAAGACCACCACCGCCGCCGCTTTCATCTGCTTTGCCAAGGCCCGCGCTTTTGCCGACTGCGACGTGGACGCGCCGAATCTGCATCTGGTAGCTGGCAAGTTGGCCAAACCGACGAGTTTTGACTATCACGGTTCACAAAAAGCCGTGATCGACCCCGAAAAGTGCATCGGCTGCGGCGCCTGTCGGTCAATCTGCCGGTTCGATGCCATCAGCGCAGATGGTAAAAGCTGCTTTGTAAACGAATTTGCCTGCGAGGGCTGCGGTGTTTGCACACTGGCCTGCCCGCAGGAGGCAATTACACTGCAAGACGACATTGCTGGAGAAGTGCAGCTTTATCAAGATGATCGTATTTTTGCCACAGCGGAGTTGAAAATGGGCCGGGGCAACTCTGGCAAGCTGGTATCGGAAGTAAAGCTGGCGCTGACACATGCGGCAAAAGACGAAGAATTTGCCATCATCGACGGCTCTCCCGGTATCGGCTGCCCGGTAATCGCCTCTATGAGCGGCGTAGATTTGGTGCTCATCGTTGCGGAACCCTCTGTGTCAGGCATCAGCGATCTGAATCGCATTCTGAAAACAGCAGCTGTCTTTCAAACAAAATCCGCTGTGTGCGTGAATAAATGGGACACGAGCCCGGAGAAGACAGCGGACATCGAGCAATTCTGTTTAGAAAACGAAATTTCTTATGCGGGACAGGTTCCCTATGATGCCGAAGTATCGGTCGCCATCAACGCCGGGAAAAGTATCGCCGAAGTTGACTGCCCGGCATCCCGTGCGTTACAACAAGTGTTCGACCGTGTAATGGAATTGCTGAAAGAAGATGTCTTGTGATTGCAAATGCTGTTGGAAGAAGCAATCAAAAACAACTGCATTGCCTGTCCCCCGGACAGATTATCGTGCTATAAGGAGAAGTGCAACATGAGTGAAGAATGCTCACATCATTGCGAGAGCTGCGGCAAAGACTGCAGTGAGCGAACAAAAGAAAGCCTGCTGGAAAAGCTTCATGACGGCAGCCAAATCAAAAAAGTCATCGGCGTTGTCAGTGGCAAAGGCGGTGTAGGCAAAAGCCTTATCACCTCGCTACTGGCCGTTATGGTTCAGCGTGCGGGATATCAGGCAGCCGTCTTAGACGCAGATATCACGGGGCCGTCAATTCCCAAGATGTTTGGCCTGCACACCCATGCAGAAGGCAGCGAAGGCGGCCTATATCCCGTCTCTAGCAAAACCGGAATCCGCGTGATGTCTCTTAACTTGCTGACAGAACACGAGACAGACCCCGTGGTTTGGCGCGGGCCGATTATCGCTGGCGCAGTCAAGCAGTTCTGGACCGATGTGATCTGGGGCGATGTGGACTACATGTTCATCGATATGCCACCCGGCACCGGCGATGTGCCGCTGACTGTATTCCAGTCCATCCCCGTGGATGGAGTTATCATCGTTGCTTCTCCGCAGGAACTGGTGGGTATGATCGTAGAAAAAGCAGTAAATATGGCAAACATGATGAACATCCCCGTTTTGGGTCTTGTGGAAAACATGAGCTATATTGTCTGCCCAAGCTGTGGGAAAGAGATTCATGTGTTCGGCGAGAGCCATCTTGACGAAATCGCGCAGAAGCATCAGATTACGCTGACGGCACAGCTTCCCATCGACCCAAAGTTGGCCGCGGCGTGCGACGCCGGCCTCATTGAACTCTTTGACGGCAGTTGGCTTGACAGCATGCTGACTGATATACTCAATAAAAACAATTAAAAGGAGAACAAAAAAAATGAAAATTGCAGCAGCCTGCGAAGGCAAACAGATCTTTGGCCACTTTGGCCATTGCGAAAACTTTATGATCTTTGATGAGGAAAATGGAACCATTATCACAGAAAACAGCATTCCCAACCCGGGCCATAAGCCTGGCTTTCTGCCGAACTTTCTGGCTGATCAGGGCGTAAACGTGATTATTGCCGGCGGCATGGGCGGTGGCGCGGTAGAAATCTTCAACGAACGCAACATCGAGGTCATTGTTGGGGCACAGGGAGATGCTAAAACTGCGGTAGTAGCCTATCTGCGCGGCGAACTGAAATCCACCGGCTCTGTCTGCCACGATCACGCCTACGAGAGCGAATGTGGCGGGCATCACAACGCCTGAGAGGGATCGTGATATGGCAGAAACAAAATGGCAGATGACGCGGATTGCAGTACCGTATCAGGATGGCCAGATATTTCAGCATTTTGGACATTCGACTCGTTTTCAGATCTATGATCTGGAAGACGGCAAAGTGACCATTCGGACCCTTGTAAACACAAACGGCAGCAATCAAGGCGCACTGGCGGATATTCTAAAAAAGACCCACGTGGACACTTTGATCTGCGGAACGCTGGGTGACGGCGCAAAGCGCGCCCTGCAAAAAGCAAATATTACGCTATACAGCGGCGTAACTGGAAGTGCGGATGCCGCTGTGCAAGCTTTGTTGGATGGGACTTTGGTGTATGATCTGGCGATTAGCTGCGAGCATCAGGGAGAGCATCGCAATGATGCGGTAAAATAATCCAGATGCCGCTTACTCGATGAACGCGACGCAAGCCAGTTAATGAAAAACATTCTTATTAATTGACTTTTTAAAAAGATTTTGTATGGAATGGATGTATGCTTGGGCTAAACTTCACAAAAGGAGGGCGATACGATGAAGCAATATTTATGCACTGTCTGCGGCTATATCTACGATGAAGCCAAGGGTATCCCTGAGTCGGGAATCGCGCCAAAGACCAAGTGGGAGGAACTACCCGCGGGTTGGAAATGCCCGCTGTGCGGCGCGTCCAAATCCGAGTTCCGGGAAATCGGCGCGTCTGCGACTGAACCGAAGGCCGTAAAAATTATGGATACCCCAACCGACCTAAAAGAATTATCTCCATTGGAGATGAGTGTGCTTTGCTCAAACCTTGCCCGTGGCTGCGAAAAGCAGTATAAAACGGCAGAGGCAATGCTCTTTACAGAGCTAGCCCAGTATTTCAAAGCCGCGTCTCCCAAGGCAAAAGAACCGAATATGGCAAACCTGTTGGAGCTGATTGATTACGATTTGGGCACAGGATTTCCTGTTGCCAACGCGGTTGCGGGGGATGCGCCTCGTGATCGGGGGGCGTTGCGGGCCCTTATTTGGAGTGAAAAGGTCACTCGTATTCAGAAATCTCTGCTAGCACGTTGGCAGAATGCAGGGGACACCATGTTGGAAAACACCGACGTATGGGTTTGCACTATCTGTGGTTTCATTTATATCGGCAACGAGCCACCTAAACTTTGCCCCGTATGCAAGGTGCCAAGTTGGAAATTTGAAAAAGTCGAAGGGAGGGCACAGTAATGTCTGAACTATTCGCAGTGAGAAACCTTCGCCTGTGTACAAAAGATTGCCTGTGCCTGTATGTTTGCCCTACAGGAGCTACCGATACAGAAAACAGTGTTATTGATGTTGACAAATGTATCGGTTGCGGCCAGTGCGCGGCGGCCTGTCCTTCTAGTGCAATTTTCATGGTTCCTCATTCTTTTCCGCCCCAACAAGAGCATACAAATTTTGTAATTGTGGCTATGAACACTGTATTGCGTTCTAAATCTGAACAGGAAAATATCGCAGCAGATCTTCCCGGAGTACTGGCTGCCGCGATTGAGAAGTCCTGCCGTATTCAAGCGGAAGACATCATCCGCGAGGCTGGTTATATGTTGCCGCAGAGCAAGAGCGCACATGATTTCCTAAAAAAGCTTGTAGACAATCCGACTTCTGCGGAATTTCCGAAAGCTGCGGCCGAAAAGCTGCTATATCTGCTAAGTCATAATAATTACAAACCCACAAAATAGAAGAAGGCCGGGCTGTCCTGTGTAAGTCTACCTTTATATAAGGGTGAAAGTTTAGCCCACAGCTTATCTGCTCAAAATAAAGTTAATAGCATGTGGAAAATTGCTCCGTCACTATGACGGAACAATTCAGACTGTCGAAAAAAAGGCGTTAGCACGCAGGTGCCAACGCCTTTTTTTCGACAGTCTGAGGCTGGGACATGATGTCCCAGCCTTGAAATACGTATTGAAAGTTTACCTTGAAAAGAAAAAGCTTCGCAATGGGTATTATGCCCATTACAAAGCTTCTTGTAATAATTTGTAACTGCGCGCGGTGCCTGCAAGCAGGTTACGGATGCGCCGGGTAAAACTTTTTGTCTGCAATGATCTCCGCTACCGTGATATTAGGATTGTGGTATTTCTTGCGCTCCCTTGTGTATTTGGGGAAATTGATTGCCTGCTTTGGGCAAAAAGCAATACAGGCCATACACTGGCTGCATTGATGAAGAAAAGTCGGTTTGCCATTTTCAAAACTGATGTTATGGCTGGGGCAGACCTTGGCACAAAGGCCGCAGGAGATGCAGTCATCCCACACGGAAAAATACTTATCGTTCGACGGGCAATGCTCAATAAACTTTTGCATCATACGGGGGGCAAGCCACCGCGTCAATGCGTTGGCTTTGGGGTGTTTGTTCTGCGTTTTTGCAGCAATATCCTGTGCGATGACAGCAAGCTGCGCTTCCGTTTTAGGCACACGCTTTGCGGGGTTGGGAAACGGCGGGTAGATTGCCACGTAGTTGGCAACACTGTACACTGTTTTACCATAGGCAAGCGCACCCTGTTTTTTTTGCAGCAGTTCTGCCAGCTTATCCTGACTGCCGCCATTGATGACCCCCGGCAATGATACGGCGAAAATGTATGCGTTTGGGTTGAGCTTTACCTGTTCCACAAAATGAATTGCGTGCTCCGGCATCGTCCAATGGTAAACCGGGAAAGCAAACCCAATCCGCTCTGCATCCAGTGCCGGCACATCGTTTGGGTCACAGCGCATAGAAATGATTTCGGTGTCACCAAGGTACTCTGCAATGACCTGTGCGGCGCGAAGGCTGTTGCCTGTACCGGTAAAATAGTAAATTACATTTTTCATTTTATCACCCCGTTGTTTAAAGTGTCTCACTTGTGACATTTAACTATTTCAATTATAATAACCTTATAATTGCAATACAAGGTTTTGGCAGCAAGTGCTACACTTAGTCGTTTTCGAGACTTTTGAAAGGGGCCTATTATGAAAGAAACGAATAACCCGATTGCGCTACGCTCTAAGGAATGGCTAGTGACTGCGCTTTTAGAACTGATGCAGCAAAAACCATTTCAAGACATCAGCATTTCAGAAATTGCGGCAAAAGCCGATTTGTCGCGGCGTACGTTTTACCGTTCGTTTTCATCAAAAGAAGAGGTGATCTGCTATCACCTAAACAGCATCTGGCGCGCGGGGTTCGCACAACTTTCGGCAGACACCGACCACAGTTACTGGCGCACGATTTGCTGGTATTTAGAGCTTTGGTATGCGCACCGCGAGCTGGCCCTTTTGCTTTACCGCAACGACCTGATGTCGTTGCTATTGCGCGAATACAATAATATATTTCATGAGATCTACTTGATGCGCAAGGGCGATTACCCTTTGGCAAAACAGCCACAGGCAATGGATTATGCCCTCGCCTACAGTGCCGGTGGGCTTTTGAATATTTTGTGGCAATGGGCAAGCGAAGGAATGCAAAAGGGCCCAAAAGAAGTGGCCGACTTATTGATGATTGCGCTTCAACTGCCAAAAGAGACTTAATTAGCAAAAAGCTGAACTTTCAACCTATGTGTAAATTTCCAGGTTACAATCCTCTACAACAATTTGGGCCCTGACTTTCAAGCAGTCAGGGCCGTTTGTTTTTATTGACTTTTGTTGCTGTACTGCGCAGAGGGTAGTGCCGCACCGGCCGTTGTTAGTGTTTTTTCTCTAGAGTGACGGCCTTTACCCCGTGCTTTGCCAAAAAATGCTTTAACAGAACAGCAGCGCAGACGACCATGCCGAAGTACCCCATGTACGGGTAGATGATGTTGATGAGCTGCGCAAACGGCAGGCGGCCGCCAACATAAGACACCGCTGCCAGCACCACCGCAATGACCTTAAATTTGCGGCTTTTATCCTCATGCTCCAGCTTGTTTGCCACCGCCCAAAGCATGGGGGTCGCCGTGGTGTAAATGCCCGCCAGCATCACCAGCGAATAAACAATACCAAAGCCTGAAACCAGTTTGTCTGCCATATACACTGCGGGTACCGCTTTGTCATATAATGCAGGCAAATAGGCCGAAATGCCAAGGCTCACCATCAGCGCCGTCAGTGAAAAGGCAAGGCTGCCCAGCGCGCCGCCCCGTTTACACTCTTCGTCGCTGTCAAACATGCCGCCAATGCCCGCGAGAAACGGCATCAGCGTAAAGCCGCAAAAAGTGGCGTAGTTGATGCCCGAAAGCCACCAAAACGGCGTTGCTTGGGTCAGTTGATATGTTTTATAAGTCGCCGCCGCCTGCACGACCCCATGCGGGTTTTGTACAAGGCAGCCCACGCTGACGAGCAGCGCCATAAAGATGATCCCCGGGCCGATACAGCCGATGATGTCGGTCAGCTTTTCCAGCCCCAGCAGCACGGTGCCAAGAGAAAGCAGCAACATCAGCGTGCGGCCCGCCCACTGCGGCAGCCCGTAATACTCATTTAACAGCGAGCTTGCACCGGACAGCATAATGACATAAATGCCAAGCAAAAAAACCGGCATCAGCCACTCAAAAAAGCGCCCCAGTACATCACCGCAATAATAGCGAAAAATCGCGTTGGCATCCTTTAATTTTAGCTTTCTTGCATCCATTGCCACAAGTGCGGCAATGCAGACCATTACACCGGCGGTAAGCAGGGCGCCCACCGTGCCCCACACCGGCCCGTAACAGGTGAAAAACTGCATGACCTCCTGCCCGCTGGCAAAACCGGACCCGATCAGATACGCAACAATGGCACCCGCAAAACGGATGACCTTTTTTGTACTTTTTGTCATAGAAAAGCCCCCCTTTTTTCGTGCAGCGCCGGGAAGCCCGCCGGTTTGGTGCTTGCCTTAAAAAACCCCGCGCAACCCAATGCGCGGGGTTTTGATTGTTGTAGCTGTCACCGGTTTGTCAGTGACCCCTGTTTTTGCAGACAAAGCCCGGCAACTGCACGTTATCCTGTTTCATCACAGCTCAATAACGCTGCCGATGCCCTGCTGCACGGCGCACTCGTAAATGCGCTGTGCCGTCACGATGTCCAGCACTGCACTGCCGGTCGTCTCAAAAAAGGTGATTTCCTCGTCGCTCTGCCGCCCTGCCGCTTTGCCCGCAATCAGCTCGCCCAGCTCTGCGACCTTGTCCGCAGAGAAAATGCCCTTTTGAATCGGCTGAATCAGGTCGCCCGACTCGTTGACGGCACCGTCGCGGGTATCCACATAAACGTGGTTTGCATGGGTGACGATATAGTCGTCGATTTCGGCCATCTCCGGCGTATACGAGCCCACGCCGTTGATGTGCGCACCCTTTTTGACCAATTTACCGTCAAACACGGCGCGCTTTGCAGTGGTGACCGTCGTGATGATGTCGGCATCCTCCACCGCCTCGGCCGGTGTTTGCGCCGCGACGATTTTGACCCCGAACTTTTCACCAAACTGGGCCGTCATTCTTTCGGCAAATGCTGCGGCGCGCTCTGTACTGATATCGAACACCTTGACCAATTTAATGGGGCGCACCGTGAGCACTGCCTCAAGCTGTGTTTCGGCCTGGCCGCCGGTGCCAAACAGGGCAAACACCTTGCTGTCTTTGCGCGCCAGCTCGTCGGTGGCCGCACCGGCAACGGCGCCGGTGCGGATGCGGGTCAAAAAGGTACCGTCCATCATCGCGCACACTTCGCCGGTTTCGCTGTTGACCAGCACCATAGTAGCGGGCACGCTGTTACGACCCTTTTCGATGTTTTTGGGGTAAACCGAAACAATTTTAACACCCAGCGCATTCGCCGGTGCCGCATAGCCATACATGTAAAGGCTTTGGCCCTCGTGCTCTGGCACATCCAAATTCGCGCGCAGCGGGATGTTGCTTTTGCCCTCAGAGTATAACTTTAAAGCGTCTTTATCCGCCTGCACGGCATCTTTCATTGTAAAAACACGGCGCATATCCGATTCATTCAGCACTACAATCTTAATCATATTCTTCTATTCTCCTTATGCCAGGTGTCAGGCCTGCTCTTTTGTTTTTCTGGAGCTCAGCAGCATAGTGACTGCGCTGTAAAGGATGACAGCTACAACCACCCATTGCAGGGCCGAAACATTCAGGCTTTTCACCACAAACACTGCTGCCAGTACGCCCAGCACACCAAAGGTAGAGGTGAACAGGGTAACTTTTCTGCTGTAACCGTCCAGCTTGATGAACTGCATCGAGCCGACCGGCACCGAGAAGGTGCAGGCACCCATCATGATGGGGAACGCAACGCCGGGGTTGAGGCCAAGGGCATAAACAGTTGCCATGGTCAGCGCGTAAGAACCAATGCCGATGTTGTTCAGCGCACCGTACACAAAGCACAGTACTGCAAAAATTGCCAGCTTTACACCGGTCAGTGCAGTGTCTTCACCACCGGAGGGGTACACGTTGAACTTGTTTGCCAAAATTAAAATTGCCGCAATAAAAAGCCCAGCTGCAACAAACTTTTTAATGGTGTTCGCCGGCAGCTTTACCACAAACCGCGGGCTGACATAAGCACCGATGACCTGGCCCACAATGGCAATGATCAGCGTTGCAAGGCCCACCTGAATGGAAGAAATATAGCACAACGCCATCACGGCCACCGGCAGCACGCATTGGGTGTTCAATGTGCCGGGCAGCTTTTCAGAGTTGACCCATTTCGTTTTGGGGTACAGGGAGGAAGAAATAGCAAAGTCTGAAATGCCAAAGGTGGAAAGCAGAAAAATAATGAACGAAGAAATGGCAAGGGCAATGGGGTTGCCGGCTTCTTTCATCGTCTGGCCCTTATGTGCAAGCAGATCACGCACAAAGGTGACAAGGAATGTGCCGTTTACAATAACAACCAGCGCAAGAATAATTGGTACGATCATACAAGCGTCTCCTCACTTTTTTAAAAAGAGAACACGTCTCGCACACCTTCCAGATTGAAACCGAATTCAGAAGCAGCTTGCTCTCGCAGATGGTCAATCAGTCGCAGACAGTAGGCATCGTGGTACACATATTCGCGGGCAAATACGACAATGTCGGCATTTTTGCTATAAATGGCCTGCACCATTTCGGTATCGTTAAAGGTAATGTAGATCATTTCCTCGTTATCGACCGATACCGTCAGCCATCTGCCGCCCATCTCTTTCAATTTGTCCTGTTCAAACCCATGTTTGTAGAATTTGGGGATCGTTGTCTCGTAGCTTTCGGCTTCATCATAAAACACCATTGCCACCCGGTCCAGCGCGGTTTCCTTTTCGCGGATACACGCCTCAAACTCTTCATCCAGCTCGTTTGCCCATATTTGCAGCAGTACCTCTTTTTTTGCCCCGCCAATCATTTGCAGGCATCGGGCTTTCGCACTTTCCCAGTTAGAAAGGTACCAGATCCGCTCGTCGCTGCGCGGGGAGGAAAGTTTTTTGCCCTCCTGCTCCAGCTTTGCCAGATTTTTGTTGATTCGACGGCGTATCACGGACGACAGCTGCTCGACAGGGATTGCACGGTAACAGGTGCTTTTTTCCTCCTGGCAACTGACAAGGGCCCCCCGCTGTGTGAGGGTTTCCAGCACATTATAGATTTTAGAGCGCGCCACCCCGGACAACTTGCTGACCTCGTACCCGGTGCAGGCTCCGTTTTCTAAAAGTGCTACGTATACCTTAGCCTCTGACTCTGTGAATTCAAACTCGCGCAACAAATAAATAATAGATTGCATTACTCTTCGCCCTGCCTTTACCTGTAAATCTTTTCCGAATAAAGTAATCATATCTGTTATTCCCGCCGCATGCAAGCATTTGCTGTTTCCTTCTTCAGTCCGCCCCCCTTTTCCAGCGTGCGTTTCATAGTAGTTCCCTTTGGTAGCTATTAGCTACCTTCGTTGACTACTATAGCATAACTTTTTTGATTGTCAATAAATTAACATAAATTTTACGCGACATTCTACCTTTTGCACGATGGTTGATTGTTAAATTTGTATCAACTGCATAAAACCTTTTTTATCCTGCCAAAGCACCTGCCCGGCAACCCACTTTGGCTTTGGTTCAGCAGGGGTGTACCTCTTCATACTGTGCTGCATCGTACCATAGAGGGCGGTTGCTTCAAGCCTTTCCCGTTGCGTGCAAGCGTGCCATTACCGTTGTTTTGCTGCACAAGCAAACCTATCCCCGCATTTTTATGCGGTGCGTCGAACCAACGGGCTGGGGGCTCTCTCGTAATTTATTGGCCTTGCTGTATGATATTTTACAAAAGCGTCCCTGCTTTGCCCTTTTTTTATCATATAAAAAAAGATCATTGTTTTGAAATCCCCATTTTATGGATTTTTGCATCAAGTTGCTTTATAATGGTAGTAATAACCACATGTCTGTAGCCGCAGAGTACTAACTTGTGATGGGGAGTGATGAGCTGTATGAAAAACCAAGGTACGCACGACGAACCCTTAGCCACCGAACACGAAGCGCAGTTTGGGCTGATGAACTTTTATGAAAAGTTTGGTTTTTTGCCGAGCGATTCTGCCATTGGCCTGATTATTACCGATATGAACGGGAAGATCCTTAGCTTCAACAAATCCATTGCGGACCTGATTGGCGCGACGTTGGAAGAATGCAAAGACAAAAATGTGGCCGAGTTGTACGCCGACCCTGCCGACCGCAAAAGGTTGCTGGACATGCTTGCAAAATCAAAAAAGGTGCGGGACTTTGAGGTACAAGTGCGCCGCAAGGACGACAAACTGCGCACCGTGCTGTCAAATGTAGATTCCATTATACTGGAGGGCCAGCCCGTTTTGCTGACTTCGCTTTACGACATTACGCAGTATAAGCACCTTTTGTCCACCTCAAAAAAACTGGATGAGGGCTTTCGCACCCTGTTTCGCAATGTGCCGGTGGGAATTCTTGTTACCGATTTTACCGGTAACTTGATTATCAGCAACAATGCCGCCAAAGAGATGTTGGGTTGTGACTCGTCCACGTTAAAAAAGGCAAAAGCGCAAAGTTTTTATGTGAACCCGCATGACCGCGAACATTTGCTGGAACTAACACAAAAATATGGTACCGTGCGCGATTTTGAAACGAACATGCGGCACCAAAACGGAAAAATCGTTACGGTGCTGGTCAATACCGACCTGATTGACTTTAACCACCAGCACAATGTGTTGTTGACCTCGGTGCGTGATATTTCGAACCTGAAACATATTGAGGACACTTTAAAACAGGAGCGCGATTTTTCAAATGCAATTTTAAACATTGCCGCTTCACTGATTTTAGTGATGGACCGCGAAGGCCGTGTTGTGAAGTTCAACCATTCTTGTGAGAAGGTCTCCGGTTATTCTGCCGCCGAAATGGAGGGCAAGTTTTTATGGGACGCACCGTTTAATGACCCTGATTTGACCGAGCAAAAGGTGCACGAATACCTTGCCCATGAATTAAAAAAACATCATGAGGCGGTATGGAACTCTAAAACGGGCAAGCAGTATCTGATCTCCTGGGACTTTAGCGTTTTGACAGACCAAAACGACAAACTGGAATTTGTCATTGGGGCCGGTATCGACATCACGCGCCGGCAGCAGGCAGAGGATGCCCTGAGCCAGGCGAACCAGCAGTTAGCACAACAAATAGACGCGCTGAAGTCGAATACGGAAGAAATGCAGCAGCTCAGTGAAATGGGCAGACAGCTGCAATATTGCCAAACAGTGGGGGAAGCCTGTGCAATCAGTGCGCAATATGTGCGCCAGATTTGCCCCAACACCAATGGGGCACTTTACCTCACCAACTCCTCGCGCAATTTTACCGATGCAGTAGAAACCTGGGGCACCAAGACCTATACAAACAAAATATTTGACCCGCTGACCTGTTGGGCGATCCGCCAAGGGCGAGAACACTATTCAGGCGATGGGTATACCGGCCTCATGTGCAGCCATATCACTGGCCCGGCTGAAAGCCACTATTTGTGTGTGCCACTGCTGGTAAATGGCGAGGTCATTGGTATTTTGCATCTCAACGATGTCTCCTTTGACCATACGACCACAATGCTACAGGATGAGCGCAAATCACAAATTGTCAACACCATTGCAGACCATATTGCGTTGGCACTTGCAAATTTGAGATTGCGAGAAACCCTGCGCCAGCAGTCGATACGAGACGCGCTGACCGGCCTGTACAACCGGCGTTATATGGAAGAGACGATGGAGCGTGAGTTGAAACGCGCGCTGCGTGATAACCATTCGCTTGGGATCATTATGTTTGACATTGACCACTTTAAAGAATTCAACGACCTGCATGGCCACGATGCGGGGGATGCCCTGCTACGGGAATTGGGCGCATTTTTAAACAAAAGCCTGCGGGGCGGTGACATCATTTGCCGCTATGGCGGTGAAGAGTTTTTAGTTGTTCTGCCGGGTATTACGCCCAAAAACGCCCTGTTGCGCGCGGAAGAACTGCGTGAAGGGGTAAAAGAGATGCATGTGCGCCACTTGGGCAAACTGCTGCCAAGGTGCACCCTCTCTTTGGGGGTTGCAGTTTCGCCGCAGCACGGTACGACGGTGGATACGTTATTAAAGGCCGCCGATGACGCTTTGTATCTTGCAAAAAACGAAGGCAGAGACCGGGTTGTCATGGCAACTGAGGCATAACACAGGGGCAAATGAAACAAAAAGAGCCTTTGGGCAGTTATCGTATCTGCCCCTTTTGACTGTACAGAATGGTGCGGCAAACAATCAAAAGTTTCTGCAATTATTTGTAGACATTGGTAAATTTTAACCATTTTGTGCAAAATAAAACAAACTTTTACTTTCGCACGCGCCACCTATATTGTGGGAGGGATTCGCTTGAAACAACAACCGATGAAAAAAGTACGTGTGATAGAATTGACCATCTTCATCCTGCTGTTTCTTCTTGTGCTTGCCGGGCAGCTTTCTTTTCAAGAACGCACAAATGTGCGCGGCATGCTTGCGCAGCTGAATGTGCTGATTTCTGTGTTCTTTGTCACCTCTTTTAAGCAGACTGGGGTGGTTGTCGCACAAGTTTTGAACGGCCTGGATTTTTTGCTGGTTCTGCTGGCCCATCTTTGGATTAACCAATGCATTGTTGCTTTGCCCGGTATCATTCTGCCCCTGACTACCTTATTGCTGGTGACCATTTTGGGGCGCTACCTTAAAACCATTCAGCAAAAAATTGAACAAACCCACCGGCAAAAGGAAGCTTTGGAAAAAAGTGCAGCTTCTTTGCGCCGCATGGCTTACCACGACCCAGTGACCGGCCTGCTGAACCTGAAAGCCTTTATGGATGAGCTGCGGGCTTACAGCAAAGTATTGGAACAGGGTGGCAGTTATGGCATTGCCTTTTTTGACCTTGACGATTTTAAATACATCAACGACACCATGGGCCATGTGGCTGGGGATAATGTACTTGCCTCGGTGGCACACCGCTTTTTAAGCGCGCTGCGGTCTGGGGATGTGCTGGGGCGCATTGGCGGAGATGAATTTGCGCTGCTGATCAAAGGCGGATTAACCGAAGAGGAGACCGCCCAATATATTGCCGAGTTGATGAACCGACTAAAAAATATCTGGGTGCAGGATACGACCCGTATTGATATTCGTGTCAGTGTCGGGGCCGCATTTTGCCCTAAAGACTCTGAAAATTTGTCCGAGCTTTTACAGTGTGCCGATTCTGCCATGTATCAGTCAAAACACAGTGGGAAAGGGCGTGTCGTATTTTTCAACCACCAAATGCGAGAAGCCATTAGCCGCAACATCGCCGTAGAGCGCGAAATGCATGACGCGTTAAAACTGGGCGAGTTGTCGCTAGCGTTTCAGCCCCAGTACGAAATTCAAACACGGCGCCTGCTTGGTTTTGAGGCCCTGATGCGCTGGACGTCACCGGTGCTTGGCCCGGTAAGCCCGGAGGAGTTCATCCCCAAAGCGGAATTTAACGGGTTGATTCACCGCTGGGGGCACTGGGCCATGGTCGAAGCTTGCCAGCAATTTATGCAACTGCGCAGTAAGTTGCCGCCTGCCGCCTATCTCTCCATCAACTTGTCCGCGATGCAGTTGCAGGCCCCCGGGTTTTTAGACGAAGTACAGCAGGTATTAAAAGAAATCGGTATGCCGACCTCTGCATTGCAGTTTGAAATCACCGAATCGGTGCTGATCTCCGACCCGGACCTGACGATCCGCGTAATGCGCCAATTGAATGCACTGGGAATTCTGTTTGCGCTGGACGACTTTGGCAAAGGGTACTCTTCGCTGGGGTATCTGCAACAAATGCCGATCCACGTTTTAAAAATAGACAAGAACTACATTGGTAATATTTTGACCGAGGGCACGGGCCGTGTTTTACTGTCTTCAATCATTCAACTGGCCCATAATGTGGGGCTGATCGTGCTGGCAGAAGGGGTGGAAACTCAAGAGCAGTTGACCTTTTTGCAGCAAAATGACTGCGACGCCCTGCAAGGGTATTTGTGGGGCAAACCCATGTTGCTGAACCAGTGGAAACCACTGGACTAGACAAAACAAAAAAATCACCGGGCCACGCTATAACAAGCATGGCCCGGTGATTTTTGTATCAGGTTTATACCGGTGCTACATCCCCCACCGGCAGGCAGTTGCGTTTTTCTACCACCAAAAACACCGGCTGGTGCTCGCGAAACACCTTAAAGCTGCGAAACAGCACATCGGCATGCAGCTTGACATCGCCCACGTAAAGCGTATACCGCAACACATTGCCGTGCGGGATATAACTTTCTGCCACGGCGGGCAGCACATAAAACTGGTCATCCTGCGCAGGCGCTTCGGTGACGATGTCGATCGCCTCCGGCCGGATGGCGACGGCCTGCGTGCCCGACGTACCGGTAAGGGCGGCAAAGGTCTCAGGCTCCAGCAAATTGTAATTGCCGATGAACTCGGCGGCAAACCGGGTGCGCGGGCCGGTGTACAGTTCGATCGGCTTACCGCTTTGCTCAATGCGCCCGTCGTGAAACAGGTGGATCACGTCGCTCATCATCAGTGCTTCGTCCTGGTCGTGGGTGACGAAAATGCAGGTAATGCCCAGTGTGCGCTGAATTTCTTTGATGCGCAGCTGCAAGCTTTTGCGCAGCTTGGCATCGATGGCCGAGAGAGGCTCATCCAAAAGCAATACCTTGGGGCGCATGACAAGGCTGCGCGCAAGGGCTACCCGCTGCTGCTGCCCGCCCGAAAGCTGGCGGGGCAGCGCATCCTCTTTGCCGCCAAGCTCTACCATTTCAATGGCATCCGCCACCAGTGTGCGCACCTCGGCGCCCGGGCGCTTTTGCAGTGTCAGGCCAAAAGCGATGTTTTCGGCCGCCGTCATGTTGGGGAACAAGCTGTACTGTTGAAACACCATACCGATATTGCGGCTTTTTGCGCTTTTTTGGGTGATGTCCTCGCCGTCCAGCAAAATGCGCCCGCCGTCCACGCTCTCCAGCCCGGCAAGACAGCGCAGCAGCGTGCTTTTACCGCAACCGGATGGGCCGAGTAAGGTGATCATCTGCCCCTTTTGCACCGCAAGGTCAATGCCCTGCAGCACCTTGGATGCCCCAAAGCTTTTTGTAATCTGCTCAAATTCAATGTATGCCATTATGAACGGTTTCCTTTCCCGGTTTGATAAAAGACGGTGCCGGAGATCAGCAGTGTCACGGCAAACAGCACGACAATGACCGCGCTGGACAACTGACCTGAGCGGAACAAAATTTTATAAAGATGCATCTGCGCCGTTTCATAGTAGCTGCCGCCGATGATATTTACCACCACAAAATCGCCAAATAGCACCGCCATGCCCAGCAGCGCCGACACCGTAATGCCGCTGCGCAAGTTGGGCACAATGACCCGCAGGTACGCCTGCAATTTGCCCGCCCCCAGCAGCTCGGCGGCCTCGATGAGCCGGTCGGCACGGATGGTGTTGAGGCTGTTGCGAATACCGCGGTACACATAGGGCAGCACCAGCACGCAATAAGTGCCGGTCAGCATTAAAATGCGGTTGGAAAACGGCAACGGCAACCCGGAATACAGCGACAGCACGCTGATGGCGAGAATAATACCCTGTAGCGCATAGGGGATGGTGCACAGCACCTGCACCACACCCTCCCAGCCGGGGTGATACACCACAACGACATACATCACCAGCAGCATGGCCAAAATGCTGATGAATACCGGCAAAATACTGATGGCGACGGTGCGCAGCACCGAGACGAGGAATGCGGTATCGGCAAACACTTCGGCGTAGTAGCGCAGCGTAAAGCCCTGCGGCAACAGCTCGGTCCACTGGGTAAAAGCCGAATACAAAAAGGTCAACAGCAGCGGCAGCAGCAGGTAGGCGAGAAACAACACGACGACCACCACAGCCCCTGTGCTTTTTTTATGGCTTTGCATCTCACTGCCCCTCCTTTGTGTTCTTTTTCAGGATATGCGCGTTGATGGCGGCAGCCGCGACCATCAGCAGCATCAGCATGACCGCCAGCGCACTGCCAAATTCCTTATGCTGCACCACATCGCCCGCAAATTGCTCTGAAATGCGGATGGGCAACAGCGAAAAATTACCCCCCAGCAGCGCGTACGCCGTGGCATAGGCCGCAATGGCGTTGCTGAACAAAATACTTAAGGTGCCAAGCAGGCTGGGCAGCAGCACCGGGATGCCCACCCGCAGCCAGTAAACCACGCTGCCACCGCCCAAAAGGTTGACCGACTCGCGCCATTCTTTGTGCAGCGCATTGAATGACGGGATGAGCAGAATGGTGGCCACCGGCACCTGAAAATAGACATAAATGAGCAGCAACCCGCTGAACGAATACATATTGTACTCGGCAAGCGGCGCAAACCCCAGTTGCTTGCCCAGCAGTACCAGCACACCGCTGCCGCCGAGCAAAATAATGTAAGCGAACGCCAGCGGGATGCCGGCAAAGTTACTGGTCATATTGAGCACGCTCATAAACACCCGTCGTGTGCCCGCCCCCGCACGGCAGGCCGCACCGGCACCAAAAAAGGCAAGCACGATACCGATGAGTGAGCTGAGCAGCGCGATGAGCACACTGTTCAGCACTGCGTCGCGGTATAGCTTTTTGCTGAAAATAGCCGCATAATGCGCCAGTGTAAAGCCAAGTTGCCCCTCTGGAAAAAAACTGCGCAGCACCACGGTAAAAAGGGGCACCAGCTCGAACACCAGCACGATGAGCGCAAAAGGCACCAACGCCATCAAATAGCGGTACCGTTGTAATTTACTGTGCAAAAAACACGCCTCCCCCCTCGCCCAGCGGCTGCATACCCGGCGCCGGGGCGATGCCCAGCAGGTGGCACAGCAGCGGCGCTATCAACAACTGACTGATGGGGGCCTCTGTCGCCCGTGCCGGGATGCCGGTGCCAAACAGGTAAAGCGGCACCTCGCGCTGCGCCGGGGTGTTGCCGCCGTGCAGCCCGTTTTCACCCATGCCGTGGTCTGCGGTGACAACCACACGGTAGCCCGCCGCAAGCCACTGGGGCAACGCCATTGACAACAAAAGATCGGCTTTCATTGCGGCGGCAGCCCGCTCGCGGCTGTGTGCACCGTACCGGTGGCCGGTATCGTCGATGTTCATGCTGTGCACCAGCAAAAAGTCGGGGCTTGCGGTGGCGGTTAAAAACAGCGCGTCGGCAAACAGGTGGCTGTCGGGGTAAGCGTCCTCAAAATAGTAAATACCGTTTTGCACCGCCCCGTCACCGCCCAGCAAAAACCGGTGCTCTGCGGGCGAAAACGGGGTGACGGTAAACAGCTCGCACACCCAGTGGTACGCGGCGGCAGCCGTGGTGCCGCCCGCCGCGCGGCAAAGCGAAAACACGTTTGGGGCCGCCAATTGCCGGCTGACCAGATTGTTGACAATGCCGTGCTGCGACACCGGCAGCCCGCACAGCAGGGTGGCGTACAGCGGGCGGCTCATGCTGGGCAGCTCGCTGCGCACCTTGTATTTTGCCGCTTTGCCACATTCGGCCATATGCTCTAAAAAGCCACAGTTTTCGCCGGCAAGGTCCCACCCGCAACCATCCAGCAAAACAAAAACCAATTTTTCCATTTTCTTCTCCCCCGCCGGTGCAAAATCAGCGTGAGGGGTCGCCCCGTCACGCTGATCTACACCGGCTGTTAGATGACACGTTCACAGGGCTTTGCCGCCCGGCGTGTACAGCCGTATTTTATTTGGCGTAGGCCAGCACGTCCTGCTGCCACAAATCGCCCAGTGTTTTAGAGGTTTTGTCCCAAGCCGCCTGGTCGCTGACAAGGCGGGCATTTTTGTACTGCGCCGCATCCAGCATTTTGGCCTTGACATCGGCGGGCAGCTCGACATCGCGCACCGGCTTTGCATAGCCGCGGGCAAGGTTGATCTGCCCCTCGTCACTGAGGATGTATTCGCGGGCAAGGGCCGCTGCGTACGGGCGCTTGGAATAGCGGTTGATGATGGTGGTATAGCCGCTTTGGATCGAGGCCTCCGACGGGATGCTCACTTCAAAGTTCGCGTTGGGGTTTGCCGCCTTGAACTGGTCGCGGTAGTTCAGCGCGTTGTAGTCCCACAGCAGGGCCACCGCCACTTCACCTTTTTCCATGCGGGCCAGGGTCAGCTCGCCAAGATCCAGCCTGCCCTGCTCGGCCAGTTTTTTAAAGTAATCCAGCCCCGGCTGAATATTGCTTTCGCTGCCGCCGTAGGCAAGGGCCGCCGCCAGCACCGCATTTTGGGCCTGGCTGGCCTTGGTGACATCACCCACCGAGACCTTGTAGTCGCCGTTTAAAAGGTCCTCAAAACTGGTGGGCACCTTGTCGACCAGGTCGGCGTTACACAGGATGCTGATGGTGCCGTAATAAGCAATGATCCAGTTGCCGTCCTCGTCCTTTGCCCAGTCGGGGATGGTGTCCCAGTTGCTGGTTTTGTAGGGCAGCGCAAGGCCTTTTTCGACTGCAACGGGCCCAAACGCCTGCCCCACATCACCAATATCCTTGGTTGCATTGCCTTTTTCGCTTTCAAACATGGCCAGCTCTTCTGCGCTGGACATATCGGTGTCGCTGTGTTTGATGCCGTATTTTGTGCTGATATCCGTCCAGGTTTCGCCCCAGTTCGCCCAAGTGTCCGGCATGCCAACGCTGTTGACTTCGCCCTCTTCTTTTGCTTTTGCGGTGATCTCCTCTACAGAAAGTGCGTTCAGGTCTACCTCTTCGGTCGTGGCAGCCGCAGCGCCGCAGCCGGTCAGGGCCAACACGGCGGCCAGCGTTACTGCTGCCAGTTTGATGCCTTGTATTTTATTCATAACTTCCTCCTCGCAGTTTGTGTTGCTGTATCTGTGTCTATTTTAGTAAAATCTGCCATGCGGCCCTATCATCTTTTTGTAAAATGCCTGGTGCACCTTTGTAAAGGGCCTGCGAAAAAAAAGTAAAGCCGCAAAAACAGCTTGACAAAAAGAGGGCAGTACCCCGGCACGCGGGGTGGGGGGGATCCCCTTACCTGTAAAACAACGGTGGAGGGGGTGCCCCTCGGCAGGCCTTTTTTGCCAAAAAGCTGCATACAGGCGTGCTAAACTGCCGCCGCACACAAAAAAGCCCCGTTCCCTTTGGCTATACCAAAAGGAACGAGGCTTTACTATTGGGGTCGTTATACTTCGGTTTCTGCGCCCGGCGGTGGCGCTAGCGGCAACAGCTTTGTGCCCAACCGGTCGATACCCACCGCGCCCAGCGGGGCCGCCACCAAAATAGCCAGCACCGCCACGGCTAGAATGGTGCCACCCGCAGAAAGGCCCGCTGCCAGCGGCAGCCCGGCAAGGGCGGCTTGCACCGTTGCTTTTGGCAGGTAGGCCACTGCGGCAAACAGCCGCTGCTTTAAGTTGAACGTGCGCCCGGCAGTACAAAACAACACGGTAACCGCGCGCACCAGCAGGCCAGCTAAAATAACACCTAGGGCGGCAACGCCGCTTTGGGCCAGCGCGCCAAGGTCGACCGCCGCACCCACCAGCACAAACAGCACGGGCTCGGCCCCCACCCACACCTTAGAAAATTTGACCGCGACCCGCCGGGCCATCGCCGCGTTTTTTTGGCGCAGCAACGCGCCCATGGTAACGACTGCAAGCAGGCCGGACACCGGCAAAAGCGGTTTTAGCGCGGCTTCCAGCGCGACAAACAAAAACGACAGCGCAAGCAACAGCAGAACTTTGACGGTATCGCGCAGGTGAAAGCGGCAAAACAGCACGGCGGCAAGCTGACCCCCTGCCGCACCCAGCAGCAACCCCAGCAAAATAGAAAGCGGCACCTGCAACAGGCTAAGCGGTGCAAAGCCGCCCCCTTGCGCCATGCGCAGCAATGCGGTAAACAGTACCACAACATACACATCGTCCACTGCCGCACCGGTCATGACCATCTGCGGCACCCCCTGCTGTGTGCCATACCCCTGCTCGGTGAGTTGTAGCATGCGCGGCACCACCACCGCGGGCGAAACCGCCGCCAGCACAGCCCCCAGCACGGCGGCCTGTATTACCGGGATGCCAAGCAGCACTGGTGCCAACAATGTAATGGCAATAATTTCAGCGGTGGAGGGCAAAAAGCACAACAACAGTGCCGGTCGCCCCACCCGGCGCAGGGTTCGGAGTTCGAGCGACAGGCCCGCGCGGATCAACACGACAATCAGTGCCACCTGCCGTACTTCGGGCGAGACAGCCAGCAGCACCGGGTCAATTAACCCCAGCCCATGCGGCCCCAGCGCCATGCCCACGACCATCATGCCCAAAAGCGGGGGCAGGCGCAGCTTTTGCAGCACCCCACTTGCGGCAAACCCGCAAATTAAAACCAAGGCCAAACTGAATAACATAAAACCCCTCCGTTGCCCGCAAAAAAAGCTGATGCCCCCTGCGAACTTTACATTCACAGAAGTCATCAGCTGTAACAGCGGTTTGGCAGGCACGCCTACCGGGGAGTACTTCATTCCCCTTAAGGCGTTCATTATACCACAGGCTTTGTGCGGCGCGCAAGCGCAAGCTACTCCTCGCCCCAATCGAGCTGTGCGGGCGGCACCCCGGCGGCAAGGCAGCGCTGGCACGCCCTCTCGCGGCCGGCTGCATCCCCTGTTTGGTACTCGATGACCTCTCCCGGCAGCACAATGATTTTGCGCGGCCCGTCCCGCAGATCTGCATACCAGCGGGGCAACAGCACCTCTGACAGCTTTTGCGCAAACCCCGGCTTTGCCGCCCGAACATAAATAGCCGTCCAGATTGCCGGCTGCCATGGGGTGTGGTTTTCCGCCTGCCAGAGCTCTGTTTTGCTGACGGTGACCCAGTTTAAAATCTCGTCGTCTTTAAAACTTTCTTTGATTAAAATACCCTGCATACTGCGCGCCCTTTCTGCCACTGGCAGGCGGTTAAACTTTAGTCGGTGACCAGCCGCTTTTCGCCCTCAAGCCGCTGAATAGGGCCGATGTTCTGCGTGACCTCCAGTACCCCAAGGTACGTACCGGCGGCATCCCGCACTGCAAAATAACTGATGAGCACCATATTGCCCTGCACTTGCAGCCAAAACAGCTCGTGGTCTTTGCGGCCGGCGCGCAGATCGTCGATCAGCTTTTCCACAATTTTCACGCTGGCGGGCGGGTGGCAGTTGCTCACCTTGCGCCCCAGCACCGAAACCGTGCGGGGGAAAATGCGCTCTTTCGCCTGTGAAAAATAGCGCACAGTGTCATCGCTGCCAATAAAGGTGATGTCCACCGGCAGCGTGTTCATCATGGCCGTCAACTCTTGCACCGTCAGGCTGCCGGTGGGCAATACCACCGTACCGGCGGGGGCAGCCCCGGGGGCCGGCCCTGCCGGGCCTGCGGGCCGCCAAACGGCCACTTCGCCAATTAAACAGTTGCCAAACTCGGCCGCGCCCTGTGAGGAGGCACGCCATTCGTCCACCGTCAGGTTTTCGTACAAGATCGGCAACAGGATGTTTTCTTCTTTAAAAATCATCTCTTCAATGCGGTGCATCACACTGCCAAGGTTCTCTTTCAGCGCCCCGGCGTCGCGCTGCTCCAGCGCGGTACCCACCTCTTTTAAGGCGGCGCGAATCTCGTCGTCCACCCCCCACATCACTTTGGGTGGGGCGGTGATGCCGTACTTTTCCATAAATGGGAAAAACAGATGTTCTTTTTTCTTGTAATGCCGGTCGATCTGCGCGAGCTGTTTTAACTTGCTGCGCAGCTCGTGCAGGGCCTGCGGCGCGGGCAGTTCGGGCATCAGCGCGCGGATTTCGGCCATCAGTTTTTCCAGCGCGCGGTTTTCGCGCTTAAACACCTCTGCCGGGTGCCCCGGCATGCGGGAGGGGTCTGCCGGGCGGTGTAATTCTTCAATCGACCCGCGAAACACGGCGGCATGAACATCACATAGCCGCTGCACTTCCTCCACCGGCAGGCCACCCTCGATCAGGGCTTGTTCTGCCTGAGAAATTTCCTCTGCCGAAACATTTCCAAATGCGGCGGCAAACTCTGCCTGTACCTGCTGCACGGTTTCACCGTCGTGCAGCCGCTGTATCATCTGTTTGAGTTTTTGTGCCCGGTATTCCCGGTTGTTGATTTCTGCGCTCATGTCTTTAACCCTCCTTTTGCCGGTCGCTTTATCATAAGGTATTTTTGTTTTTCTTGTGCTTACCCAATGGCTGCGATGAATTGCAAAATTTGTGCCACCGTTTCGCTTTGCTGGCTTTCGGCGCTGATGGTGGCGGTGCCGTCGCCTTTCTGTGGGCCATAATTGCCGAACTGCGCGTGGTTGCCGCCCTCAATGGTGGTGATATCCGGCACGGCGGCAAGCTTTTCGCGGTTGATTACTCTGTCGTTGCTACCCACCAGGGTGAGGAGCGGCAAGCCGCTTTGCGCCGTGGGGTAAGCCCCCAATAGCACCACCCCGCGCACGAGCTGGGTGTGTTTTGACGCATAGCTGGACGCCATGGCCCCGCCCAGCGAGTGCCCGCCAATATACCAGCTTTGCACGCCGGGTGCCAGTGCAGTGGCCCCGTTTGCGGCGTTGATGTCCAGCACCGCCAGATGAAACGGCATTTTGACCAGCACGCAGGTAACCCCCTTTTGTGCAAGGGCACTGAGCAGGGGCGCATAAGCGCGCTCATCCACCTTGCCACCGGGGTAAAAAATCAGCCCCGCGGCACCGCCTACCCCTTGGGGCGGGGCAAACACGGTGTAATTGCCCTGTGTGTGGATGCTGCCCGCCTGCGTGGTGTAAACGGCAAGTGCCGTTTCATCTGCGCGGTAATAATCCGCCGTATAAAAATAGAATGCGACTGCCAGCAATGCCAGCAGCGAAACAATGCCAAATAAAAATTTTCTTGTGCCTTTTTTCATTCTGTATGTGCCGCCTTTCCCTCGGCTGTGGTTGGTGTTTGCCCCTGCTGCCTTTGCAGCAGCCGCAAAAAGCGGGGGCGGTTATACCGCTGTGCAATGATGCAGGGTAAGTTGACCACCAATGCATAGCACAGCATGATCCAAATCGTGCCGGGCGGGGTAAACAGCCCAAAGACCCAAAACGGAAAAATAGCCAGCAGATGGGTCAGCTCGGCCCGGCAGGATTCGGTAAGAAACAGTTGTAGACCTTCCTGTGTGCGGTCGGTGAGGTGTTTTTTGCGGTACCCTCCGCGCATTACGGCGCCGCCATCCGGCAAAAAGCGCTTCCAGCTGCGCACACGAAATACCTTTTCGTAAAAAGCCCCGCCCTGCTCCCACCGGTGGGGGCGAAACAGTGGCAGCGAAACCGAAAGATATTGCCCCGGCAAGCGCAGGCAAAACAGCGCGGCGGCGACCTGAAACACCGGCCACAGGGCCACGCACAGTAAACCCGCCCACAGCGGCGGCAATTCAATCAGCTGCATGTCCGTCCCCCCCTTTTTTGCCCCCCAACGCAATGCTGCGGCCTTTCCACTGCACGGTGCCATGGGTCAGTTTTTTTTGCAGCGAAACAAAAAACACCACTAAAAAAACGGCCAGCGGCACAGGGTAAGCAGGCAGCGCCACAAACCGAAACCGGCCCAGCGGTTTTGTGAGGCGGAACAGCTCTGCCACCCAAAGCAGGTAAAGTGCGGCGGCAAGTGGCAGCGGCACCCCGCTTTGCGGCAACAGTGCCGCAATGAGGTACACCACCGCCGACGTACAGCCCGACACCCACAAAAAGGTCATGACCAGTACCACGGGCGGCGTTTGCAGTGCACCGGTGGCGTAGTTTTTTGTCCACCCCTGCAACAGCGCGCGCAGCCCGGCACTGTACATGCGAAACGAAATTTGTTGCCCGCCCAGCAGTAGCCGGTAAGGGATGCCATTTTGCTGCAACGCCTGCCCCAGCGCAATATCGTCTACAATGCTGTTTTTTGCAGCGGCATGGCCGCCAATGGCATCGTACGTAGTGCGCGGCATTAAAATCACCGGGCCAAACAACCCCGCGTGGCGCGTGGCAAAGGCGGTTGCCACACCGTTGGCCGCCACCTGTACTAAATTAAAAATCATCGACAGCTGCTCGTACCAGCGGTAGGTGGTGTGGTAAGGCTGTACCGACAGCACCCCCGGCTGCGCGGCGTAGGCGGTGATCAGTGCCGCAAGCGCATCCGGGGCAAGGCGCACATCGGCATCTAAAAATAGCAGCAGGTCGCCGGTAGCGGCCTGTGCCCCCTGCTTGCAGGCCCAGGCCTTGCCCAGCCAACCGGCCGGGCGCTGTGCCGCTGAGACCAATGTTGTGCCCGCCGCGCTGCGGATGACCTGTGCCGTGCCGTCGGTAGAAGCGTCATCGACACAAATTATTTCAAGCGGGGCAAGTGTGCTGTTTTTTAAATCTGCCAACAACAGGGGCAGCGCCTCTTGTTCGTTGCGCGCCGGGATGATGACCGACAGCCGCACCCCTGGCGGTGGCGCCGCCGGCTTTTTTAATAGCGGCAGCCGGTAAAACAGCAGCCGGCTGCACAAAAGCCCCAGCAATACAAGACCCAACTGGATCCACATTGTTGTTCACCCACCCTTTTACCCGTTTTCTTTTGCCATCTGTTTTGCCACGGCATCGGCGGCCAGCTTGCCGGTAAGCACACACACCGGCAACCCCGCAGGGCTAAACGCCCACTGCCCCGCCTGATAGATACCGGGTAGCGGCGTTTTGATGGACCGCACAATTTTGGTCATTCTTGTCTCGGCAGGCAGTGGCCCGCCACCAAAAGCCCAACCGGTAATCGCGCCGTCAGCGCTGCCTGCGTACTGCTGGATGGTGAGCGGTGTGGAGCACAGCGCAAACAATACCCGGCCTTGCAGGCCGCCCGGTAGTGCATTGCCCAGCATGGTCACCACCGCATCGATGCAAAACTGTTTAAGCTCATCATACCAGCCCGCAGCGCGAATGCCGCGCGCCACCTCGTAAGGGAACAACGTGCTGACCATCAGCCCGCTTTTGCCCGGTGGGGCAAGAGTCTCATCGCGCAGTACAGGGCATGAAATTTCGTAGGTGGTCGTTGCGAGGTAGTCTGCAATGGCCCGCTTGCATTGCTCTTTGGGCAGGCTGCCATCCAGCGGCGGCGCCGCAGAAAGCCCCCGCAGCGTGGGGGTAAAAAAGCAGTGCGGCCCAAACCGGTCTGCCAGCAACTGCGCATCAACATCCAGTGCAAGGTACACACTGAGCACCGAATCCCCACCCCGATGTGCGTTGACCCGGTTTTTTTGCACCGCAAGCGCCGGCAGGCGGCTGGCGTCGAGGCCATGCAGCGCGGCATAGAGTGCCTTGCTGTCCGCCGCCCAAATTAAGCTGCGGTACAACACACTTTTGCCCGTGTCGGCCTCCAGCCGGTGCTCGTTGGGGTAGATGGCGGTAATTTTGGTGCCGCACTTAATTTCGCCGCCCTGTGCGCGCACCTGCTGCGCCAGCGCTTCAGCAAACATGCCAGTGCCCCCCTTGGGGTAGCGGTAGTCAAGGTAAAGGCTGAAATAGCTGAGCGCAAAAAAAGTGGGGGTGTTTTCAAAAAAATGCTGGGCAATCACATCAATCAGTGCTTTGCTTGTGGTGAATTTGGCAAGATACTCTGCCACCGGCTGCGACAGCCGCATGGCCTTGTGGATGTTTTTTTGGTACTGGAAAAGCCACGGCAGCAGCGTGTGCAGCAAATAGCCGGTGTCACCCGCGATGTCAAGAAACAGCGGGTTTTCAATGCCGTACAGCACCTTCATATACCCCATGACCTTTTCAATCTCGGCTAAAATAGCATCGATCTCGGCAGTTTGGTCTGCAAACTGCCGTTTCAGCATTGCCCCATAATCGGCAAGGCTTTCGGGGCCGGTCAGGCGCACCTGGTCGTTGCCAATGGCAAGGGTGACCGGGTTTTGCACCATGGGTAATTCAATGCCAAGCTGGCGCAGCATGGGCAGCAAAATGCCGGAATCCTCAAACGCACGCACCCCTGCATCAAACACAAAGCCGCCCTGCTCAAACGAGCTGACCAGCCCGCCCACCTTGGCGTTTTTTTCGCAAAGCAATACCCTGTGCCCGCCCTTTGCAAGGTACGCGGCCGCCGTAAGCCCAGCGGCACCCGCGCCCACCACTACGGTATCATAGATCATCTGTCGGTTCATACTGCTCCACCTGCCCTTTTTGTTTGATGTAGCCCAATACCTTTGCGATCTCTACCGGCTGCCTGTGCTGCCGGCTGCGAATGCAACGTTGCTGACATTCTGCCAAAAATTCGCTTGTGAGCGGGGTGCGCGCTTCGCCCTGTGCCACCAGCCGCGCGGCACCGGTAAAGTTGCCCACCGCCACGCGCCGCATAATACCCGGCACATCCAGCACACCGGTACACACCGGCGCTTCGCAGTACCGGCAGCACAACGCGGCAAGCTGTACTTCGCGCTGTGCTTCGGGCAGGCCCGCATAAAGGTCTTGCCTGCGAAATGGCGGTGCCACCTGTGTGACATACTGCGGCATGCCGGGCCGGTAGACAAACGGGGCAAGCCCGCGCTTTTTTAAAATGGCATTCGCGGCGGCAAGGCCGCTGGTGGTGACGGTCGGCGTGCCGGTGCCCATTACGGTGGACTCCCCGCAGTAATACAGCCCCGGCCACTCGCTTTTGGTGTGCAGGCGGCGCAGCATGTGCTGGCCCAGCATCTGTTTGGGCCCGGCCACTGCACCGCCGTTTTTCATGGTATACCGCTCGATGGTGCGCGGGGTAGCAAGCTCACTGCTGAGCACCGCAGCCCCAAACCCGGGGAATCGCTGTTCCAGCACGGCAAACAGCCGCTGCTTTTCCGCCAATTTATGCTGCTGATACCGGGCACTGCCCTGCGCCGCCCAGCCGCCAAACGTGGGGCCAATGGCCATGACCACATGGGTGCCGGGCGGGCAAAGGGTCTTATCGTCGAGGCTTGAAATATACACCGTGACTTCGTTTTCGTCCAGCCGTTCAGGGTTGCCCACCAGCAGTTCTACCGGCTGGGCATCGGGTGGAATGGCCTCTGCCTTCACCAGCGCGTACAGCACAACACTGGGGTAGGTGGGCACCAGCGTGCGCGCCCACTCGCGCTGGCCATTTTTTAGCAGCGCGGGGTCGATGAGTTTTTCGTACAGGTTCCACACCGTGCCGGAATACACGACGTTGTCGGCAAACAGCTGCCTGCCGTCTGCAAGCTGCACCCCGACGGCTTTTTTATTTTGAAATAACAGCCGCCGCACCTCGGTGTGGTACAGCATAGTACCGCCGTGCTCTTCGATCACCTTTTCCAGCTTGCCGGGTAAAAACAAGGTAGACCCCGCCGGGTAATAGCTGCCACCCACATGGTTGTCGACAAACATCACCGCGGCAAGCACGGCGGGCGATTCTTCCACCGTGGTATAACAATAGGTAGAAGTCAGCTTGTCAAAAAAGCTGAAAATTTCGGGGTCCTTAAAATAGTGCCGCAACAGCCCGGCGGCGCTTTGGTTGAGGTAGCTTAAAAAGCGCAGATAAGACAAGGGGTGGCGCAGCACACTGCGCAGCGCCGTTTTGGGGTCGGTCTCATCCGGCGTGGTGTAGGCAGGGGCCTCCACGATGACATGCTGGTACAACTGCCGCATATCGTGGTAAAAGCGAAAAATCGCGTCACGCTGCTGCGGAAACACCCCGGCAAGCTCTTCGGCAAAACGGTCGATATCCGCAAAAAAGCGAATGCGGTGGCCTTTCCACTGCACACAGTACAGCAACTCGTGCCGCACGACACAGATGGGCTCTTGCAGGCAGTTAAACACAAACCGGTGCGCGTTAAACCCCTGCTGCCCAAACCCAAACAGCATTGCGGCACCGGCATCAAACGTGGCATCGCCCCGCTTAAAAACACCGCAGGCCCCACCGGGGGCCGCCGCCTGCTCTGCCACGGCCACCCGCAGCCCGCGCTTTGCAAGCAGGCTGGCCGCCGTGAGGCCCGAAAGCCCGGCGCCTACCACAATGGCATCGTAAGTTTTGTCTGCCGGGCTAAGCATGGTCTGGCCCCGCGTTCTGCTTTGCCTGCACCGCTTTGACACGGATATACACCAGCGTCATCAGCAAGAAGGCAATACAGAACAGCGCGGTGTAAAAAACCGACGGGTATTGCAGCGCATACCCCTGCTGAGAAACATGGCGTATTAAAATACCGGCATAGGCCCAGATAATGACCAGCACATAGGCGATGTCGTTGCAGCGAATGCCGGTGATGCCGCCGACCAAGGCGCCGACCACCAGAATAGCCACCGCCCAGGCGGACTCGGCAAAGCCAAACCGGCCCCACCCGATGCTGACGAGCCACACCGTGATATTGGCAATGGTGGCAACGGTGATCCAGCCAAAATAGATGCTGAACGGCAGCCGCAGCAATGCGGCCTCTGCCGGGGCCAGCACCACCCGGCGCAACAACAATTCAATGACGGCAAGGCAGACGAGCAAAACCAGCATCAGCCCGACCGAAACCGCCAGCGCACCATAGTGCCAGGCAAGCATCCACAGCGCGTTTGCAACATTGGTCACCGTAAAAAAAATGCCCACGCGAAACAGCAATTCACTGTGTTTTTCACTCTTTTCGCGCAGCAGCACCCCAAACTGAAACAGGCAGTGCAGCGCAAGCAGCAGGTAGATGACCCCCCAGATAGAAAAGGTCAGCCCCACCGGCGTGAACAAGTTGGGGTAAGCATCTGAAACTTGCGCGGTGGTCACCCCGTTGATGGGCAAAATGTTGGCAAGTGCGTTGACCGCGACTGCCACCACATAGGTGCCTGCCGCCGCCCAGCGCACCACCTGTTTTTGATTCGGCTTTTGCATTTTCACCACTCCTTTTCACAAAACACCCTGCACAGCCCCGGCCGGGGGCTGGTGCCCCCGCCGCTTTGCCGGCCGCTGTGCCACTTCGGCCACCTGTGCGGGTGGCGTTGTTTTCATTATTGTAGCATATTTTAACAAAACAAAACACTATAATATGTAAAAAACTGTCAGTTGTTTCGTGCCAAGACATGGTAAAAGCAGTACCAAAATATCCGTGCACATGCTATACTACCCCTATAGACTAACCGCCCACCCGCGCGAAAGGAACTGAACTTTATGAGTAACAAAACCAAAAAGACGAATCTTGTGCGCATCACCGCACGCACCGACGAAGAGATGCAAAAGCTGATTGATACCGAGCAGGATGAAGCGCTGCGCCTTGCATACACCGAAATGCTGCAAAATTGCCGCAGCCACCCCCAAAAGCGCCTGTGGTACACCTGCTGGCGCGTAACGCTGGTGCAGGGCGGCCAGCTGGTGGGCAATGTGGGCTTTTTAGGCGAGCCAAATGACGCGGGCGAAGTAGAACTGGGGTATGGCACGTTGCCAGGCTTTTGCGGCAACGGTTACGCCACCGAAGCCGTGCGGCGGCTTGCCGACTGGGCGTTTTCGCAACCGGATGTGTTTTTTGTGCTGGCGCAGGCAGCACAGGACAACGCCGCTTCGCGCCGGGTGCTGGAAAAGGCGGGCTTTGGGCCTGCCGGCACCGGCAGCGAGGGGCTGCTGTTTGAGCTGGAAAAGCCAAAGCCCGACAATGTTTCCACCTACCTTTCGCTGGGCATTGCTTTAGGGGTTGTGTTTGGTACTTCTCTAAACAACTTGGCCATGGGTCTCTCCCTTGGCCTTGCCATCGGCATTGCCATTGGGTCAATGCTGGACGGCGAGGATAAAAAAAAGCGGCAGGCCGCAAAAGCCCGCCGCCAAAACCGCTAATTTTTTGATGAGATTGCAAAAAACCGGTGCGCCGCTGTGCGCGCCGGTTTTTTATCTTGACAAATAGTCAGCACTGAGTATAATGATAATAGTCAGCGCTGACTATACAAAAGGGAGGGTCTTTTTTGGTACCACTTTATATTTTAGGGCTTTTGTTGCGGTTTGGCCCGCAGCACGGGTATCAGATTAAAAAACTGCTGGAAGAACAACTGGCCGACTTTACGCAGATTAAATTGCCGACTGTGTATTACCATTTAGATAAAATGGCCGCCGCCGGGCTGGTGCTTGCCCACACCGACCGGCAGGGTGCACGGCCGGAAAAAACGGTGTACGAGGCCACGCCCGCCGGGGCAAAGCAGTTTGACACGCTGTTGCGCAAGACCCTGAACACCACCTATCGCCCCACGTTTGACATTGATGCCGGCTTGTACTTTGCCGATACGCTGCCCGCCCGCGAACTGCTTTCAGCGTTTGCCGAAGCTGAAAGCTGGCTTTGCCACACGTTGCAGCTGATTGAACAGCACAAGGCAGAAACCCTTGCCTGCCTGCCCACGCAGGCGGCTGTCGGCGCGGGGCTGATTTTTGACCATCACCTGCTGCACTACCAGGCAGAGCTTACCTGGGTGCGCCAGGCGATTCGCCGTTTCAAGGAGGCGGCACCCCATGACGAAAATGAGAGTAATTGAGACAAACGAAGGCATTCAGGCCCTGCCCACCGCAGAGCTGTTTGACCAATTTGCAAAAATAATGCGCGACAAAGGCTGGCAGGGCGTTGACAGCATGCTGGCAAGCGGCCTGCCGGCCGGCGACCTGTTAGAGCTTGGCCCCGGCCCCGGTTATGTTGGGCTGGAGCTTGCAAAACAGCTGCACCCCCGCACCTTGACGGGCTGTGACATCAGCCCCGCCATGCTGCAAATTGCGCAAAAGAATGCCGCTACCTATGGTATCCCCGCGCAGTATGTGCTGGGCAGTGTGCTGGCGCTGCCATTTGAAAACGAAAGCTTTGACGGCGTTTTTTCAAACGGGTCGCTGCACGAGTGGGAACACCCGGTAAAAGCCTTTGATGAAATTTACCGCGTACTGCGGCCCGGCGGGCGCTACTGCATCACCGACCTGCGGCGCGACGCGGGCCCGCTGCGCACCGCATTGGTATACAGCTCTACGCAGCCAAAGGCCATGCGGCCGGGGTTGCTGTCCTCGCTGCACGCGGCGTATACGGTGGCAGAGCTGACCGAGCTGCTGCGCAATTCTGCGCTGTGTGATGCCAAGGTAGAGGCAAACTTTTTTGGCCTTTGCATTACCGGGCAAAAATAAGCGGCTGCCTTTTGGGCCCACCCGCAACCTGCCTGTAACACAAAAAAACCGCCGGGTGGCGGTTTTTTGTTGTTTTGTTCTGTTTTGCATCTTTGCGTTACAGGGCCGGGGCTGCCTTTTTTGCCCGCGCTGCGGCGCGCTTTTTTTGCAGCACCACCACATAAACCAGCAAAATGGCGACCTGCGCCCCCAGCAGCGCCAATTGACCGGCGTCTAATACCTCCGGCGTAATATACGAAATAAAGTCATGCGCCGCGTGCCAAACAATCAGCACCCACAGGCTGCCGGTCTGCACCAGCAGCTCTGCCAAAACCAGCCCCACCAGAAATGCAAATAAAATTTGCAGCACGGTGTACCAGACGTCCTTGCCGCCCAGCAGGTTTGCCGAATGCAACAGCCCAAAAATGACCGACGAGCCCCAAATAGCCCAGCGCGTACTTTTATTTTGTAAAAAGTGCAGCACAAGGCCGCGAAAATAAGTTTCTTCATTAAAGCCAATCATGATGGTAAACAGCAGCATGGTGGCGTAATGCCCGGCGCTTTGACCCTTTGCAACGCCGTAAATTGCCAGCGGCAAAATTTCAATCAGCACCAATGGCAGATAAAACCACACGCCGGCCGCCCCGGCAAAGGGCCGGCCACCAAACCCATACTGGGCCAGAGTGTCGGGCGAGCGCTTCATGATCAATAGCCCCACCAGCGTGGAAACCGCTAAAAAAGCGGCAATCACCAGATGACCGGTGGTGTCTGGCAGTGCTAAAATTTGGGCCAAAGCGCTGCCAAAGGCCGTAAAGAACACACAGATGAATGCCACAAGGGCTGCCGCTGCCAGCGGGTAGCGTTTTGAAAATGGTTGTTTCATATTAATTTAGTCTTCCCCTTTTTCTGTTTCTTGTCTCAACGCGGCAAGCAGCCCGGTAAAGACCGTTTGCAGCGCCTGTCGCACTTCATTTTGCTGCAGGGTGCAATCGCCGGTGGCAACCAGTGACGCGATACCATGGGTGGTAAACCAAATGCCCGTATAAAGCCGCTGCGCGCGCGCCGCATTTAGCCCGGTCATCCCTTGCAATGCCGCAAGTACCTCGTCGTCCCCCTGTGTGGTGCCCGCCACCTGTACGGCACTGGCACCGCCAAACCCACCGGACATAAACAGCAGCCGAAACAGGTTTTTTTCGCGCTCGGCAAAACCAATATAGGTCATGCCCATACCCAAAAAACCGTCTTCGCCGCCCAATGCCGCCAACATTTCAGTGTCAAATAACTGCTGCGCGCTTTGCACTACCGCCGCACGCAGCACCTGCATAGACGAAAACTCGCGAAAGATTGGCTGTACCGAACAGCCAAGGCTGCCCGCCAGACTGCGGGCATTCAGTGCATCAGGCCCTTTTTGCCGCACAATTTTAAGAGCCGCCTGTAAAATCGCCTGCCTTGTAATGCGCACTTTGGGTGGCATCTGCATCCCTTCTCTTTTTAAATAACATTTGTTATGTTACAAACGTTATTTATTATAACAGCTATTTTGCCGCTGTCAACAGTTCAAGATAAAAAATCAGCACAGGGCCACTTTTCGTGGCCCTGTGCTGATTTTTATTTTTGTTTGCGTCTGGTGGTCGCATGCCGGTTTAATCCGTTAAAATTTCGCCGTTTGTTGCCAGTGTACCCACCTGCCACGGGATCATTTTGCCGCTTGCGCGCAGTGCGGTTTGCACCGCGTGCTCCAGCCCGCCGCAACAGGGCACCTGCATACGCAATACACGGATGCTTTTGATCTCGTTACAGCGCAAAATTTCGGTGAGCTTTTCTGCATAATCCACCCCGTCCAGCTTGGGGCAGCCGATCAGAGTCACATGGCCTTGCATAAAACGCTCGTGAAAATCGGCCCGCGCAAACGCCGTGCAGTCAGCGGCAACAAGCAGGCGCGCACCATTAAAATAAGGTGCATTCACCGGCACCAGCTTGAGTTGCACCGGCCACTGTGCAAGTTGCGAAGAGGCAGCCGGGGCAGCAGATGCTACCGGGGCGGGCCTTGCCGCACCGGGCTGCAACACTTGTGCACGGCCGCCGGGGCAGCCTGCAAACACCGCAGTACCCTTTTGCTGGTGCGCCTGCACCGCCGCCTCGTCATATGCCGCGGCCTCGCGCTCGGTAAAGGTAATGGCCCCGGTAGGGCAGGCGGGCAGGCAGTTGCCAAGGCCGTCACAATAGTCGTCACGCAGCAGTTTTGCCTTACCGTTTACCATGCCAATGGCACCCTCGTGACAGGCGGCGGCACAAGCCCCGCAGCCGTTGCATTTTTCTTCATTTATTGCAATGATTTTACGAATCATTCTAATGCCCCCTTCTTGACTTTATGAGTTAATTATACTAAACTAATTGCAGTTGTTCGGTTGTTTTTGCAACGAAAGGGGCCTGAAATGCAGGATCTTTTTGCGATACTAAAAAAATCGCCGCTCTTTGGCGGCTTAAAAGAAGAAGAAATTCATACCGTTTTAAACTGCCTGAACGCCCAAGAAAAAAGCTACCCCAAAGGCTCTTTTATTCTGCATTTGGGCGAGCGGGCCGAGTCGATTGGCCTTTTGCTGCATGGCCGTGCCCATGTGGTCCAAGAGGATTTTTGGGGCAACCGCAATTTAGTGACCGAGTTGACCGCCGGGCAGGTATTTGCCGAAAGCTACGCCTGTACCCCCGGCAGCATATTGCAGGTGGGCGTGCTGGCAGCCGAGCTTTGTGACGTGCTGTTTTTGGATGCCCAGCGCCTGTTGACCCTGTGTGCCAGCGGGTGCGCGTTTCACACGCGGCTCATCCACAATTTGGTGAACATTCTGGCACAAAAAAACCTGCTGATGAACGAAAAGCTGACCCATATGGGCCAGCGCACTACCCGCCAGAAGCTACTGTCTTACCTTTCGGCAGAGGCACAGCGCCATGGCGGGGCCGAATTTGACGTGCCATTCAACCGCCAGCAACTGGCGGATTATCTTTCTGTTGACCGCAGCGCGATGTCGGCAGAGCTGTGCAAGATGCGCGATGAAGGGCTGCTGCGTTTCCGCCGCAGCCATTTTGTGCTGGTGGATGGGTAAGCTTTTGCACTTTTATAGCAGCCGCGGGGTGCGCCCCGCCGCCAGCCGCTGCATGGCCCTTGTGACATTTTCGCCGTTTTGCGCACCCGCCAGCACCGGCAGGCCCGTATTGTTTTGTTTGGGCCGGGCAAGGTACGCTTCGCCTGCTGCGGCAAGCAGGGCAGCGTCACTTTGCGGGTCGCCAAAGGTGGCGGTTTCATCCGCGTTACAGCGCACCGCCAGTTTGGCAAGCGCGGTGCCGGCATCAGCCTGTGCGCTGGTAATCTCTAATTTTTCATAACCCGGGTGCTCCAGATCCGGGTGCTGTGTTAAGGTAATTTGCTCCCGGCAGGAAAGCGCATCGAGCCGCTGTAACAGGCGGCTTATTTTTTCTGCCCGCGCCAGCACAAAAAACGACAGCGCCTGCTCGCCATGCGGCAACGAGCCCTCGATACAGCTGTGGTGCGGCATGCCCGCCAACGCCTGCCGCAGTTGCACCGCCGGGCCCATGGCATGGGCCCAGTAAATGTGCAGGTGCTCGTGCTGCAAACAGTTGCAAAACACACTCTCGCCGCTTTGCTGCAATATTTCATCTACCTGTGCGCTGGCCTGCACCGGCAGAGGGGAACAATCCAGGTACTGGTGGGTGCGGGTATCGTACAATGCTGCGCCGTTCATCGTGATGAGCGGCAGCACAAAATTGACCCCCTGTAGCAACGGCAGCAGGGTGGCGGGTGTGCGGTAGCTGGACGCGGAGACCAGTGCCCCGCGCTCCAGCAGGCGGCACAGCTGTACCCGCGCAGTGGGGGTGAGCTTACTGCCCGGCCCCAGCAACACCCCGTCAATGCCGCTGACCATCAACAGCCCACGGCGGCGGTGGGGCAGCGCAACGCTGTTGACCCCAAGCGAAACCCCAATGCCCAGCAGGGTATCTACCATGCGGTTCAGGGCAAACAGCCACGGTGCCACATCCTCGCCATGGCTGACAGTGATGGACAAAAACACCACACAGGTGATGTAGCTTGCCGTGGGCATGCGCAACAGCGCCGTAAGGTATAGCAGCGGGATGATGGAAAGGCTGATCAGCAAAAAGCGCAGAAGCTCTGCCCCCTGCGGCAGCCATTGCCGCTCTGCCAGCAGAATCGCCAGCCCAAACGCCGCCCCAAGCACTGTGCCCTTGACCCGGTTGAGCCCGGTTTTCAGCGAACCGTCGCGCGTGGGCTGCATGCATAGCAGCGCCGCGATGGCAGAATAAAACGGGGTACCCGCACCGCGCAAAAAATCAATTAAAAAGCACAGCAATACGGCAAGCGCGGATTTCCAGATGCGCATCCCTATTTTCGGCATTCCCTTTTACCCCCGTTTGCGGCCGTTTTTTATGCTTTGCAGGCTGCCGCATTTTTTGCAAAAATACATTGTATTTTATTATAGCAGATGTTGCAAGACAAGCACAAAGATGGGGTGTATCCACCACATTATCTTGCTTTCACCCGGCCCCAAAAACGCAGGGCTGCCGCCCTGCGGCCCTGAAAAAGCACCTTCTTTTGCCGCCGGGTACACGGTGAAAAGAAAGTGCTTTTGTGTGTTTGTTTTTGCATTTCTCATCATACGCCGGGCAGCCGGGCGTGTCAACCGGGCTACTACGTCGTGTTGTTGCCATTGCGGCGCGTGCGCTTTTTTTGTTTTACTGCTGCCTCTCCCCGCCCACAGGGCAGTTTTTCAGCGCTTGCCCCCGCCTTGCGGCTACTAAATAAAAAGGGGTACTTGCCGCAAACGACTTACCCGTGCCCTTTTGCCACCGTTTAGCCGCCCCGCAGCGGTTTGGCGCTGCCCGCTGTGCGTGGGTGCCGGCCCTGTTTTAATCGCCGAGCTGCGGTCAACACCAGATAGTCTTTCTTTTCATCTTTCCAAAAAACAGAGAACCTTGTCTGCGGCAGAATTCTATCATTCCCTTTTTTTAAATCAATGTCGGTATAGCCTATTTCGTAAGTGACAACGCGCACCAACTTACCGCCTTTAAAAAACAAAATCCGGTTTTTATCATCCCTCATTAATTCAGAAACCGTAAAGTCCAGCTTGTATTTTTCCTTCAGCCGCGAGCCTGTGCCATATACCCCGACATCGCGGTACGCCACATCCCAACCAAACGGGAACGCCTGTTGGAATGTCAGCGTTTCGTTTTCTGCGGCGATATTATGCAGCCGCAGCATCAGCGCAAGGTCTGTGTTGGTAATCGCCTTAAAAGAGAGCAAAGCGAGACAAAGCACCACGAATATCATAACTTTTTTTATTTTTCTTTTCATGTTTCACCCCATCAAATATCCACCGCAAGGCCCCACGGCCCCTTTTGGTTTTACCTGCCAGAGTAAAAACAAACCCGCCTTACCAAAGCCAGTTATCCCGTAAATAGTATCATTAAGCAAACTAGAATGTCAATGAATGGAATGTTTTTTCTAACAAGATACCCCGCCCGGCTATTCTGTGCTGAAACAAAAAGCAGGCCCCTGCCGCACACAGTGGGTGCGGCAGGGGCCTGCTTGGCCAATACCTTATATTAAAGCAACACCTGCTTTTTCAGGGTTGCAGCTCGTTGATTGTGACCGAATGCGTGTGGGCAATCGGGTCCCAGCTTTTTTGCTTTTTGACCATGCTGACAAAGGTGATAACCATCCAGCTGAACATAAACAGCCAGAAAGACAAAATACTTTTGGCCATGCCGGTCATCGGGGTCTGTTTCATCAGCACGGCAGCAAGGGCCACCACAGCACAGCCCACGGCGCTTGCCAGCACTGTGCCCGTCGCAACCGCGATGATGAGGAAAAGGTGCATCGGCACAAGGCGCCCCTGCCAAAGCATCAGGCCACCGGCGATGACCCCTGTCACGGTGGAGACCACCTGCAAAATAGGCGACAAAAAGGTGAGGTACATATCAAAGCTCACCATGTCGTGCTGGTCTACCGCGCGTGCAAATAGTCGCCCGCCATAAAGCTCCAGCCCTTGCAGGCTGCCGGTCGTCCAGCGGCGGCGCTGTTTCCACGACTGCACAAAGGTCAGTGGCTGTTCGTCGTAAATAATGGCATCGGGCACAAAATACACCCGCTCGCCCGCCAGCACACACTGGGCGCTGAACTCATAATCCTCGGTCATGGTGCTGGTGTTCCACCCGCCAAGGCGGCGCAGCAGTTTGGCCGAAACCATAAACCCGCTGCCCCCGATTAACGAGGACAAGCCCAGCACATGGCGGGAACGATTATAAAAATGGCTGAGCATCCAGTAAGAAATGGAATAGCAGCCCGACACTGCGCTTTGGCGGGGGTTTTTGCTGTCGCGAAAGCCCTGTGCCGCCTGCCCACCCGCGGCGTAAGCATCGTTCATGCGGGCAAGGAAGTGCGGCTCTACCAAGTTATCCGCGTCCACGATGCACATGGCGTCATAGCCCTCCGGCAAGACGATTTGTGAGACGGCCTGTTGCAGCACATCCCCCTTGCCGGTCACCTTGCCACTGGGCAAAAAGATGCGCGCCCCGTGTTTGGCGGCTACCGCGCGGGTATTGTCGGTGCAGTTGTTTGGCGCGACAATAATGTCATACAGCTCCCGCGGGTAATTTTGCCGTTTTAAGCTGTCCACCAGGTTGCCAATGACCGCCGCTTCATTGCGGGCAGCCACTACCACGGCAAAGCGCGCTTGCGGCGCTGCCTTGGCGTAACTGAGATGGCGGCGCAGGCCCAACAGTGCGATACCGGCAAAATACAAACCGTAGGCGGCCAAAAAGATGCCCGGTACTGAAACGATGAGCAATAAAATTCTCGGCGTCATACGGATCACTCCTTTGTGTTGTGGGGGGTGTACCCCTGTTTTGTTCTTCGTGTATCAAAACGAGTTGCGTACCCCAGTTTCTTCACTTCTTTAAATCATACTCAAATTTCATCAATTTTTCAAATTTTCAACTAAAGATAGGGCAGCTAGGCCGCTGTACGCCTATACTATATTGTAATTTTAACCTATTTTGGTTAAGATAAGATGAACTTTAAAAAAATTTTACGACTTTTAAGGAGAGTGAGGCCGATATGCAACAAAAAAAGCTGCGTCAGGACAACCTGTTCTATGCGGCAAACCTGATCGGCCTCGCGGTGCTTTTTTATTTATTTCTCGCCGAACTGCTGAAAACCGCACTCAATGCGCTTTGTGCAATCAACCTGCCGGGCAGCGGGCTGCAAAACCCCGCCGGGCTGCCGGTGTGGCTGTCGATGCTGCTGAACTGCGCCGCGACCATCATCAACCTGGGCCTGCCCATTGCAGTGCTGTTTAGCTGGGTAAAACCGCTGGGCCTGCCCGCTTTGCGCATTAAAAAGCCCACTGCAAGGCTGGCGGGCATTTGGCTGCCGCTGTTTTTGTGCTTTACCAGCCTTGGCAGTGCGGTGTCAAACCTGGTACGCCTGCTGCTGGGTTTTGGCGGCTACACCCCGCCTGCCGTGTTGCAGCTGCCCACCAGCAGTGGGGCTTTGCTGCTGGCCTTTTTGTCGGTGTGTGTGCTGCCTGCCGTGCTGGAAGAAGTGTTGTTTCGCGGGCTCATCCAGCGTGCTCTGTCGCCTTATGGGGCCTGGTTTTCTATTGTAGTGACTTCGGTGCTGTTTGCGCTATTGCACTCTGACTTGTCGCAGCTGCCCGCCATTTTTGCATTATCGCTGTTTTTGGGCTATGTGTATGCCTTTACCAAAAACCTCAGCTATTCTATTTTACTGCATTTTACAAATAATTTGTCCGGTTTTGTGTTATTGTGGGCAAAGCAGCAGATGGATGGTGCCAACGCCTTTGGCATTTCTGCCATTTTATTTAGCGTCTACCTTGGTGCGGGCCTGTTGGCCCTGCTGCTTTTGCGGCGCAGCGGCGGGCCGGTGCGGCTGCCGCGCTACCCCACCCGCAAAAACCGCATGGGCCGCACCGAACGGCTGCTCAGCGCGCCGGTGTTCACCTTTACACTGCTGCTGTTAATTGTAATTGTGGTACTGGAGTATATTCGATGAACAAAAAAGATGACTTTTATTTTATGGGCCTTGCACTGGAACTTGCAAAACAGGCTGCCGCGCTGGGCGAAGTGCCGGTGGGTGCCGTGGTGGTGCGCGGCGGCGAAGTGGTGGGCAGCGGCTACAACCGGCGCGAAACCGGCAAAAACGCGCTGGCCCACGCGGAGCTTGCCGCCATTGATGAAGCCTGCCGCACCCTTGGCGGCTGGCGGCTTTGGCAGTGTGATTTGTATGTCACACTGGAGCCTTGCCCCATGTGCACCGGCGCCATTATCAACAGCCGCATGGTGCGGGTGATTTATGGGGCCAGCGACCCTAAAGCCGGATGCTGCGGCAGTGTCGTCGATTTGACGGCCCTGCCCTTTAACCACAAACCACAGCTGGTGAGCGGCGTGCGGGCAGAGGAATGCGCGGCGCTGCTGAGCGATTTTTTTAAGACGCTGCGCACTGCGCGAAGGCAAACCGACCCCTCTATTGTACCCGCATCGCCCTCCCCTTTGGGCAGTACCCCACCAGCCATTGACAAAGAATAAATCCGGCGGCAACAGACCGCCACAAAAAACCGGGCATTGCCCGGTTTTTTTATTCTGCATTGTTCACAAATAATTCATTGATTTTTTGTCAGAAAAGTTTTATGATAGGAAAACGCCAGATATTTAGGCAACCTAAATATTTGTTTACCGAAACAATTATTACCGCCACAGGGCGGGAAAGGAGACCCTCATGCATGCACCTCACCCCGGAATGGAACCCTTTGAAAAAGAAAACGACCCCCGTGTGCGGGAGCTGTTTCAGGCCGCTGCCGAAATTCGCGACCTGTTTGTCAATTACTCCCCCTTGTCGGAGTTGAACCAGGGCCAGTTTTTTTTGATGCGGCACCTATACATGTTTGAGGCACATGGCTGTGCCATGCCGCACCTGCCGCCGGGCACCTATGACGAGCAGGAGCACGGGCTGAAAATTACCGCACTCGCCGGGCTGATGCGCAATGCGCCGCCGACAATCAGCCAAAAGGTAGACGAGCTGGAGGCGCTGGGCTATATCCAACGCCGCCGCAGCAAGCGTGACCGCCGTGCCGTTTATGTGTCGCTGACCGACAAAGGGCGCAGCCTCGTCAAAGAAGCCGTTACGATTTACGACAGCCTTGGACGAAAAGTAGTGGACCGCCTTGGGGATGAAAAAATCAACGATTTTATTGCGACCTTACGAGACTTGAAAGCGGCGATTGCGGCCGAACAGGACCATTTTTCAGCCGAATTTGCGCGGCGGTTTGCCGCCTTAAAGGAGAACAAGTTATGACGAAACTGGCAAAATATCTTAAGCCCTACCTGTTTTTGCTGCTGGCGGCGATTGTGCTGTTGTTTGTACAGGCCAACGCCGACTTAAACCTGCCGAACTATATGTCCGACATTGTGAATGTCGGCATTCAGCAGGGCGGTGTAGAGTACAGTTACCCCACTGTCATCAGCGACAACGGCCTGACGTTGATGAAAACTTTTATGACCGACGAAGAGCGTACCCTGACAGATGCCTCTTACCACAAAGTAACAGCCGGCAGTGACGAATACACTGCACTTGCCAAAACACACAACAGCCTTGGCGACACTGTTTGGGTGGTAAACGACTTGAACAAAGAGGACAGCACCGCTTTGAACACCACGTTCGGCCAGGCGGGCTATGCAATGGTCGAGCTGATGAAACAGGTATCCGGTGGCAGCAACGCGGCTGCCAACATGAGCGGTACCAGCGACGTGCAGTTTGACTTTACACAGATTTATGCCATGATGCCGATGCTGGCGCAACAGCAACCCGCCATTGACGCCGCAATTGAAACCGCATCTCAAACGCCGGAACAGCTAACCAGCAGTACCGGTGCCGTATTTTCAAAAAGCTTTCTTGCCGAGCTGGGTGCCGATACGGGCGCAATTCAGTCGGCTTATATTCGCAAAACCGGCGGTAAAATGCTGGTCATTTCGCTGGTCAGTGCCGCGGCCAGTATTTTGGTAGGGCTGTTTTCCGCCCGCATCGGGGCCGGCGCTTCCCGCACCCTGCGCGGCGATGTGTTTAAAAAGGTCAGCCACTTTACCAATACTGAATTTGATAAATTTTCAACTGCAAGCCTGATTACCCGTACGACCAACGACATCACGCAGATGCAAACAATTATTACCATGGGCCTGCGCATGATCTGTTATGCGCCGATTTTGGGCATTGGCGGTATCATTATGGCACTGTCGAAAAGCCCGAATATGAGCTGGGTGCTTGCCGTGGGCGTTGGCTTTATCTTGGTTTTAATTCTGGTCATCTACCGCATTGGCATGCCGAAATTCAAGATCATGCAAAAGCTGGTGGACAAGCTGAACCTTGTTACCCGTGAAAGCCTGTCGGGCATGATGGTCATTCGCGCTTTTGGTACTCAGCAGTCTGAGGAAAAGCGATTTGACGACGCAAACGAGGACTTAAAGCGCACGAACCTGTTTGTCAACCGGCTGGTGTCGCTGATGTTCCCCGCCATGATGTTTGTGATGAACCTGATGACGGTGCTGATCATCTGGGTGGGCGCACACCAGATTGCTGACAGCCAGATGCAGATCGGCGACATGCTTGCGTTTATGCAGTATGCCATGCAGATCATGTTCAGCTTCCTGATGCTCAGCATGATGTTCATTATGATCCCGCGTGCGGCAGTCTCTGCCGACCGCATCAATGAGGTGCTGAGCACCGAAACCAGCATCCACGACCCCGAACACCCCGCTGAGCTGGGTGGCCGCGCAAAAGGCGAAGTGGAATTTCACGACGTGTCCTTCCGCTACGGAGAGGCTGACGCCGACGTGTTGCAGCATATCAGCTTTGTGGCAAAGCCCGGCGAAACGACTGCGTTTATTGGCTCGACCGGCAGCGGTAAATCCACGCTGGTCAATCTGATACCGCGTTTTTATGATGTCACCGAAGGCAGTATCACACTGGACGGTGTGGATCTTCGCAACCTGACACAACAGCAGCTGCGCGACCAGATTGGCTATGTGCCACAAAAAGGGCTGCTGTTCTCTGGCACGATTGCCAGTAACCTGCGCTATGGCGATGAAAACGCCGACGAGGCCATGATGCAAAACGCGGCCGACATTGCACAGGCAACTGAATTTATCAGCGCGAAACCGGAAGGGTTTGAAGCCTCTATCAGCCAGGGCGGCACCAATGTGTCCGGTGGGCAAAAACAACGTCTTTCCATTGCGCGTGCGCTGGTCAAACAGGCTGCCGTATACGTTTTTGATGATTCTTTCTCTGCGCTGGACTTTAAAACCGATGCGGCTTTGCGCCACGCGCTGCATGACGTGACCCGGCAAAGCACCGTGCTGCTGGTGGCACAGCGCATTTCGACCATCATGAACGCCGAGCAGATTATTGTGCTGGACGACGGCAAGATGGTTGGCAAGGGCACCCACCGCGAGTTGATGGAAAACTGTGCAGCTTACCGCGAAATTGCGCTGTCGCAGCTCTCAAAGGAGGAGTTGGCATGAGCGAACAAAAAAAACAGCCCCGCCAAGGCGGGCCCATGGGCGGTGGCCCGATGGGCGGCCATGGCATGATGCCGGGCGAAAAGGCAAAGGACTTAAAAGGCACTTTTAAAAAGCTGATTAATTACCTAAAAAATTACCATACCACGATTGTAATCGTCATTATCGCCGCTATTTTCTCATCCGTCTTTGCCATTGCGGGCCCCAAGGTGATGGCCCGCGCTACCAATAAATTGTTTGAGGGTATTTTAGCCCTGATCGCCGGCACCGGCAACATCGACTTTGGCTACATCGGCGGTATCATTTTGATTCTGGTTGCGCTGTACGGCGTATCGTTTTTGCTCTCGTCGCTGCAAGGCTGGATGATGACCGGTGTCACTCAAAAGGTCACGTACCAGTTGCGGCGGGACATCAGCGAAAAAATCAACCGGTTGCCGCTGCGGTACTTTGACGGCACCAGCACCGGTGACGTGCTCTCCCGCGTGACCAACGACATTGACACGCTGAGCCAGAGCATGAACCAAAGCCTGTCGCAGATTGTCACCAGTGTAACAACGGTCATTGGCGTGCTGGTGATGATGCTGACAATCAGCCCGCTGATGACGCTGGCCGCCATTTTAGTGCTGCCAATCTCGCTGATCTTTGTCACCCAGATCATCAAACGCAGCCAGCCGTTTTTTGCGCGCCAGCAGCAGACCTTGGGCGAAGCAAACGGCCATATTGAGGAGATGTACGGCGGGCAGATCGTTGTGCGCGCCTTTAATGGCGAAGAGCGCAGCATTGAGACCTTTGGCAAAATCAACGACCGGCTGTATGATTCAGCTTGGAAAAGCCAGTTTTTGTCCGGCCTGATGATGCCGCTGATGACTTTTGTCGGCAACCTTGGGTATGTGGCGATCTGCGTTTTGGGCGGCTGGCTGACCATTAAGGGCAGCATCAGCGTGGGCGATATTCAGGCGTTCATCCAGTATGTGCGCAGCTTTAACCAGCCCATCACCCAGCTGGCCAATATCAGCAACGTCATGCAGCAGACTGCCGCCGCGGCAGAGCGGGTGTTTGAATTTTTAGGGGAAGAAGAGGAAACCCCCGACCCCGCACAGCCGGTACCTGTTGATAAGGTGGAGGGCTCGGTGGCGTTTGCACATGTGAAGTTTGGCTACAATGAGGACAAGACCATCATTCACGACTTTTCGCATGTCGTGCAACCCGGCCAAAAGGTGGCCATCGTTGGCCCCACCGGTGCGGGCAAAACCACCATCGTCAAGCTGCTGATGCGCTTTTATGATGTAAACGAGGGCGCGATTTTAGTGGACGGGTACGATTTGCGGCAGTTTGCCCGCAACGACCTGCGCGGCCTGTTTGGCATGGTGCTACAGGACACTTGGCTGTATAACGGCACCATTATGGAGAACATCCGTTATGGCCGGCTGGATGCCAGCGATGAAGAGGTATATGCCGCCGCAAAGCTGGCCGGGGTGGAGCATTTCATCCACACCCTGCCGGACGGCTACGAGACCGTGCTAAACGAGGAAGCCAGCAACATCAGCCAGGGGCAAAAACAGCTTTTGACGATTGCCCGCGCCGTGTTGAGCGACCCGAAAATTTTGATTTTGGACGAAGCGACCAGCAGCGTGGATACCCGCACCGAGCTGCATATTCAGCACGCGATGGAGCGGCTGATGGAAGGCCGCACCAGCTTTGTAATTGCGCACCGCCTGTCGACGATTCGTGACAGCGACGTGATTTTGGTGATGCGGGACGGCGATATTGTAGAGGTGGGCAACCACAACGACCTGCTGGCACGCGGCGGCTTTTACGCCGACTTGTACCAAAGCCAGTTTGAGCCGGAGGAAATTGCCTAAACCCACCGCCAAAAAAAAGGAGCTCTATGCAAAAGCACGTGCCCTGCCAAAACGGCAGGGCACGTGCTTTGTTGTTTATAAAGCGGCAGGCGCCGCAACATGCCTGCTTTGCCTGCGATAGTGCGCACAGGCAGGTGCAGGGTTGTTTTTTGCCGGTACCCGGTATGGCGGGGGGCCAGCTTCTTGGGCCACTCCTCTTTTGGGCAGGCGCGCCCCTGCCTCTGGCAGCAGGGGGCAACCTTGTAAGCTTGCGGCAAAACCGGTGTATGAGTGTATGAATACTAAAGTTCTAAACATTTTAAAGCCGGGAAACCGATACCGATAAACTGTTTTTATGCTTAAATACCTCTACCGTTTTACCCCGCGCCAGCTGGTGTAAATTTTTGCCGCCCGCGCGCGCTACCATGCAAACCCATTTTGCTGCAAACAACATCACCGCGCGCGTTTGCGGCGCGGGGGGGTGGCCTGTTTGCCCGCAGGCCAAAAAGTGGTTTGCCCACACACCTGCCCCTGTGGGGTGGGTGTTTCAGAGGTTTCTTCGCTTTGCAGTGCGGCCTTTAAATCGGCCTCGGCCGCCTGCAACTGCGCAAGCAGTACCGCCATGCGCGCCGCGCCGGGGGTGCGCCCCACCTCTAACTGGCCCGCAGCATAAAGCTGCAACGCTGCCGCCGCGCGGTACACGGCTTTTGCGTGCGCCGCAAGCTGTTCTTTCATCCCGCTCCCCCCTTTTTATTGAACCGGCTGCGGCTGCAAGGCACTGTATGGCTCTGCCCCCGCACCGGGGGCAAGCAGTGGCGGTGTCTGTTCGGCCTCGGCCAAGGTGTCAAGGTCTGCTTGCATTTCGGTCAGGCAGGCCCAATAGCGTTTTGGCATATGGGTGCGCTGGCAAACCGGGTTGCGCCGTGCTTCAATGGCAATGGTGTCGTAAAAGCGTTTCCAAAGCCGGCGCACCACCTGCTCTTCGCCGGTGGGCGGGGGCAATGTCAACGCGTCGACCTGCACCAGCTTTGCCGTGTGCTGCTGCCAGATGAGTGCCGCGCGGTTTGTTTTGTCATAAATCAAAAAGGTCTCATTGCGAAACCGGCTGCAAAAATGTGGGGCGATCAGCGGCAACACAAAGTTTTTCGGCTCTATTTCGGCTACCATGCTCTGCCCTACATCGGAAAAGCGGATGAGCCCCTTGTACATATGGGATTCATTGTACAGTTTGCGCACCGCACCGGCCGCCGCGGCAACTACCTCGTTGCCCAGCATCGTGGTCACCACCTTGCCCCGCTCAAACGCAAGGCGGGTAAAATCCAGCGCCAGCAGGGCCTTGTCCTGCTGGCCGGACAAAAACAGGTCTCGCACCGTGGCTGCCGCAAGGAGGGACACTTTTTCTTCCAGCCCGTGCAATACCCTCAGTGCCTTATCCGGCTGGGTTTCTATTGGCAGCACCTCAAACAGGCTGGGCTGCAATGCGCTTTGCGAGCAGATTTGTACCGGGCGCTCTTTGCGCACAAACGCCTCAAAGATGCAGCACAGCATCCCCTCAAAGCTGCCGTCGTACACATAGATCAAATTGCCTGCGATACACATTCCGACGCCACCTCCAACAGTTCGGCTTGCGACGGCGCGCTGCTGGTGCCAAACAAGGTCAGCTGTTCTGCCTTTGCCAGCGGTGCGCCATCGATCAGCGCGCGCACTGTATTTTGCGGCGTGACGCTAAGCCCCGGCCGCATTTTACCTTTGCAAAGCAAAAAATATTGTGCGCGCTTGAGCACCACCCCGATGCGCTTTAAATCGTCCCAATCCAAATTGCCCGCCCGCCGTGCGCGCGCAATGCGCTTTGCGCTGACCGGCCCAATACCCGGCACCCGCAACAGTGTTTCATACGGCGTGCGATTGATTTCTACGGGGAACTGCTCTAAATGGTTGACGGCCCAGTTGCATTTCGGGTCAAGAAACGGGTTGAATTCCTGATGGTCCTCGTCCAAAATTTCGGATGCTTCAAAATCGTAATACCGCAGCAGCCAGTCGGCCTGATACAGCCGGTGCTCGCGCAGTAGTGGGGGCTTAGTGTCAAGTGCGGGCAGCAGTGCGTTTTCAGCCACCGGGATATACGCCGAAAAAAACACCCGTTTCAGCTGGTATTTGTGGTACAGCCCCTCGGTGAGGCGCAAAATTTGATAATCGCTTTCCGGCGTTGCCCCCACGATCATCTGCGTGCTTTGCCCTGCCGAGGCAAATCTTTGGGCAGATTTGTATTTTATAAGGCTTTCTTTACTCTCTGTAATGCCATCGCGAATCGTGGCCATCGGGCCCAAAATATTCGCTTTGCTTTTATTGGGGGCCAGTAGCGCAAGGCTGCGCTGCGAGGGCAGCTCAATATTAACGCTCAACCGGTTGGCCAGCACGCCAAGGCGCGCGATGAGCAATGGATCGGTGCCGGGGATGGCTTTGGCGTGGATATACCCGGTAAAATGGTATGGGCCGCGCAGCAGTTCCAACGTTTTGATGATCTGCTCGGTGGCATAGTCTGGGCTGCGCTGTACCCCGCTGCTCAAAAACAGGCCCTCAATATAGTTGCGCCGGTAAAAGCTCATCGTCAAATCGGCAAGCTCGGTGGGGGTAAAGGCCGCGCGCGGCGTTTCGTTGCTGTGCCGGTTGACACAGTACTGACAGTCAAACACGCAGACATTCGTCATCAGCACCTTGAGCAGCGACACACAGCGCCCGTCCGCCGACCAGGTGTGGCAGATGCCGCAGTCTGCGGTACTGCCAAGGCCCGCCCCGGTGGGGGAGGAATCCCCCGCGCCGGACGAAGTACAGGCGACATCGTACTTTGCCGCATCGGTCAAAATTGTCAGTTTTTCAAGTACATCCACCTTGTCGCCCCCTTTAACAAAAAACCCGCAGCCAAAACGTACACCGTTTTAGCTGCGGGACAACACTTGCCGGCTTAGCCGCCGTAGAAATACGCCAGTGCCGCGCCAATGCTCTTAATCGGCATCTGCGCCTGTTCGCGGTACCAGATCGCCCGCTGGATCTGGCGAGTACAAAGAGGGCCGCCCAGCCGTTTAGCAAGATACTCAAGCTCCCAGTTTGCCATGTTGCTCGCCCCCTTTTAAGCCACGCGGCGCAATGGGGTGTCGCCGCCCGTTTTTGGGGGCTGCAATGCCGGGTGCCGGCGCGGGGCCGGCCGACGGCGCGGGGCAGACAACCCTGCCGAAAACAAGCTGAAACTTAACCAGGAAAGCAAGGCTGCCACCGGCAGGCCCAGCAGGGAGCGTGCCGACGAAAGCGAAACGCCGCCTAGTAGCGTAAGGGCTGCAAGCCCAGCAAAAATAGCAAGTAAATTGAGTAAAAATGATTTCATCATGTTACATCCCCCTACCGATGGTACGCGGTCAAAGAGTGGTTTTCCGTGTCTTCATCATATTACAACCAAGGGTTGTTGTCAAGTGTTTTTACAACTATTTTTATAACTTTCTTTACAAATACGAAACTTAGTTGTATACTGAATGCAGACAACAGGAGGTGGCAACAATGTTTGCAGAAACATTAAAAAAGCTGCGCCGCACCAAAAAAATAAGCCAGGTGGCGCTGGCCGAACACCTTGGTATTACCCAACAAGCCGTGGGTAAATGGGAGACCGGCCGCAGCCAGCCGGACCCTCAGACACTGCGCAGCCTTGCTGATTACTTTGACGTGACGACCGATTACCTGCTGGGCCGCGCGGGCCGCGCACCGGTGATGGGCTATGCCGCCGCGGGTGAACACCCCATCCCCGTTGTGGGCACGGTGCGCGCCGGGTTTGGTGCCCTTGCGCTGGAAGAGGATTGTGGCGTAGAATACGCCCGCGTAAAAGACCCTGAAAATTATTTTTACTTGATCGTGCGCGGTAACAGCATGGAGCCTCGTATTCAAGACGGGGACCTTGCGCTGGTGCACCGCCAAACTGCGCTGGAGGACGGCGACCTTGGCGTGATTGTGTTTGGTGACGACGGCGAGGGCACCCTGAAAAAGTTTATGCGCCGCGGCAACACGGTGATTTTGCAGCCATTCAACCCCGAATACCAACCGCAGATTTTAGTGGGCGAAGAACTGGACCAACTGTACATCGCCGGCAAAGTGGTAGAGACTAAAACGAAATGGTGACACCGGGTACCCACCGGTTTGCAGCAGGTGCCTTTGTGTACCTGCTGTTTTATTATTTGTAGGCCCTTTGGGTTGAAAGGAGAACACCTTGCTGTCGCAGAATTTCATCACCGGGGTGCAGCTTGCCGCCGCGCCGCCAAAAGATAACTATATTGCCGCGTTGCCCGCGGTGCGCCACCTTGGCAACCGCCGGTTTGCAAAGCCCGTCACTTTTTTTGTGGGTGAAAACGGCACCGGTAAATCGACCCTGTTAGAGGCCCTTGCCGTCAGCTGCGGGCTGAATGCCGAGGGCGGCGGGCGCAACTTCAACTTTGCCTCCCGTGCCACACACTCTGACCTGTGGCAGTACCTGACGGTGCGGCGGGGGGCGGTGCGGCCCAAGGACACGTTTTTTTTGCGGGCCGAAAGCTTTTACAACCTTGCCAGTGAAGTAGAGCGACTGGAAAACGATGGCCCGCCGGGCCTGTTAGATTATTACGGTGGCAAATCGTTACACGAGCAATCGCACGGCGAAAGCTTTTTGGCCCTTGCGCTGAACCGGTTTTCTGCCGGCGGGTTGTATTTTTTAGACGAGCCCGAGGCGGCGCTTTCGCCCACGCGGCAGCTTTCGCTGCTGTGCCTGTTGCACCAGCTTTCGGTACAGGGGGCACAGCTGTTTGTCGCGACCCATTCGCCCTTGCTGATGGCCTGCCCCGGTGCCGAAGTGCTGCTGTTCGACCGCGATGGCATCCGCCCCACCGACTACCGCCACACCGAGCATTACGAGGTGACCCGTCGTTTTTTAAACGACCCGGATGGGATGCTGCGCCAGTTGCTGGAAACTTTTTGAGCCTTTGCCGCCACACGGCCCGGCTATGTGGTTCACCTGAACTACGTGCCCGGCAGCCCCGCTTACCGTGTATGGCTAGCCGGGCCAATGTTGTACCCCCTATAAAAAAGGCCCTCACAGGCAAAACAAACCCCCCGCAGGCGTTGCCTGTGGGGGGTTGTGTTACGATTAGTTTTCGGCCATCAATGCCGCAACGGCATCGGCTGTTTTTTGCCGGCCGGGGATGCAGCGGTTCGTCTCCGCCTTGCCCGCAACGACCGCTTTTGCGTAGTCTGCACAGCCTGCAAACCCACAGGCACCACAATTGGCACCGGGCAAAGCCGCGGTGACCAGCGCAACGCGGGGGTCTTCTTCTACTGTCAGGTATTTGGCCGCGACCACCAAAATGGCGGCACCTACCAGGCCAATGACCGACACGATTGCAATTGCCAGTACAATATTCATGCTTTGCCCTCCCTTACATGCCAAAGATCTTTTCGATCAGGCCGCCAAAACCGGTGAAGGACAGCGAGACGATGCTTGCCGCCACCAGTGTGATAGGCAGGCCTTCAAACGGCTTCGGGGGGCGTGCCTCCTCCAGCCGGCGGCGCACGCCGGAAAACATCACCATCGCCAGCATAAAGCCAAGGCCGGCACCCAGTGAGCAGACTAAGCTTTCGGCGTAATTATAACCGTTGTCGATGTTGAGGATGGTCACACCAAGGATGGTGCAGTTGGTCGTAATGAGCGGCAAGTAAATGCCCAGCGCGTTGTACAGCGGGGGCATAAAGCGCTTCATAACGGTCTCCAGCAACTGTACCAGAATGGCGATGACCAGAATGAACACAATCGTCTGCAGGTAGCCAAGGCCCTGCGGCTCCAGCAGATTTGTGTAGATGGGCCAGGTAGCTGCCGTGGCGACCACCATAACAAAGGTGACAGCCGCCGACATGCCAATGGCGGAATCCAGTTTTTTCGACACACCGAGGAACGGGCAGATGCCGAGGAACTTAACTAATACGTAGTTGTTGGTCAAAATCATACTGAAAAAGATAAATGCAAGTTTTGCAGCCATCAAACCTTACCCCCTTCCCCATGGCAAAGCGCGCTGTTAGCGCACCCCGCACAGCCGGCCGCTTCGGGGTCGGCGTTGACGGTTTTGCCTTTGCGCTGGTCCAGCCAGATGGCAACCGCCATCAACACACCAAACACGAAGAACCCGCCCGGAGGCGAAACCAGAATGCTAAACGGCTCGACATTTGCAGGCAGCACCTGAAAGCCCAGCACGGTGCCGGCGCCCAGCAGCTCACGCACAAAACCCATCACCATCAGGGTAAGCGTAAACCCAATACCCATGCCAAGGCCGTCCAGCGCCGATTCAATGACCGGGTTTTTGCTGGCGAACATTTCGGCACGGCCCAAAATGATGCAGTTTACAACAATCAGCGGCAGGTAAACACCCAGCGCGTTGTATAGGTCCGGCACAAAGGCCTGCACCAGCATCATCACTACCGTAACAAACCCGGCAATGATGGTGATAAACGCCGGGATGCGCACCTTGTCAGGGATCAGCTTGCGGCAGGCCGAAATGGCCATGTTCGAGCCGATCAGCACAAAGGTTGCAGCAAGACCCATGCCCACACTGTTGAACACCGAAGTAGTGATTGCGAGGGTCGGGCAGGTGCCCAGCACAAGACGCAGGTTCGGGTTTTCATGTAACAGGCCGTTGGTCAGCACCGCAAGCCGGTTGCTTTTTTTCGATTGTTTTTCCATGCTGTTTTACGCCCCCTTCACAGTCTGGTAGGCCGCTTCGGCAGCGTCTACCACAGCAAAAACCGCTTTGGACGAAAAAGTTGCGCCACTGATGCCGTCTACCTCAGAAGCCTTTGTCTTGCCCTTAAACTGGTCGGTAAACGACGCATCCATGACCTTTTTGCCAACGCCCGGGGTTTCGTTGTTGTCGCCGATTTGAATAGCGGAAATCGTGCCGTCGCTGTTGAGGCCAACCGTGACCGGTACATCGCCGCCGTAACCCTTGGCAGCGCCGGTGATGACATAGCCTGCACCGTTGTCGGCGGCATAAACATCAGAAATAATATCGTCGCTGTACTCTACCTTGCTGAACGAGTCGGCAGTGGGCAGCAGCACAATGCGGCTTGCATCGGCTTCGCGCTGGGCGCGGCCGTCGATGATCGGCTGTGTGATAGAATGGGTAACGGCAAGCAGGCCCGACACCACGAAACAGATGATAGTCAACACCAAAATGGGGCGAATCATTGTTTCAAACGTGCTCTTTTTTTCCTGTTTCATTTCTTTTTGCCACCTCCCAGCGGTTTTTGGAGGGTGTGCCGGTTGATATACGGCACCAGCAGGTTCATCAGCAAGATGGCATAGGAAACACCCTCTGCCGAAGTTGCCCAAAAACGAATACCGCAGGTGATGATACCAAGGCCCAGCCCATAAACCAGTTTACCGGTTAAGGTGTACGGCGAAGTGGCATAATCGGTCGCCATAAAAATGGCACCCAGCATCAGGCCACCAGACAGCAGCTGCACCAGCGGCTCTTGCCCTGCAAGCAGGCTGATGACTGCGACAGTGCCAAGGTAGGCCAGCGGGATGGTGGGAGTGATGACCCGGCGGACGACCAGATAAATACCGCCCAAGATCAGTGCGGCGGCACAGGTTTCGCCCAACACACCACCGTGCGCACCCAAAAACAGTTGCAGCAGCGGCAGGTCGGCATGCTGTGTTGCCACCAGCGGTGTGGCACTGGCCAGCGCATCGACACCACCGTCAAACTTGGGGTAAGCATACGCCGTCATGCGGCCCGCAAAGCTGACGGCCAGCACAATGCGGCCCACAATGGCCGGGTTTGCAAAGTTGCGGCCCAGGCCACCAAACAGCTGTTTGACAATGACAATAGAAACAAAACTGCCCAAAATCGCGATCCACAAAGGAATCGTCGCCGGCAGGTTGAACGCCAGCAGAATGCCGGTAACCGCGGCGGACAAATCGCCCACCGGGTTTTCTTTTTTCATAAAATAGCAATACAGGTACTCAAACGCCACACTGGCAAAGGTGGTAACACCGATAACCAGCAGTACGCGCGGCCCAAAAATAATGGCGCTCGCAACCGCCGCGGGGCACAGCGCAATGATCACGTCCAGCATGATGCGCTGTGTGGAGGAATTGTCGCGGATATGCGGGGAGTCCTTCGCCAGCAAAACACTCTGTTTCATTATTTGCCTCTTGCCCCTTTCTTCGCCTTTTTTTGCAGCACTTTGGCGCGGCGCATCGTCTCGGTGACGGGGCGCTTTGCCGGGCAGACATAGGTGCAGCAGCCGCACTCCATGCAGGTATCCACCTGCAGGCGGTCGACCTCCTGCGGGTCGTTTGCGTCCACCCCGGCGGCAATGACGCAGGGGGAAAGGCCCACGGGGCAACAATCAATGCAGCGCCCGCAATGGATGCAGGGCTGTACCTCAGGCAGTAAGACCTCCTCGCGCGGCAGCGCAAGGACGCCGTTGTTTTGTTTTAAGATGGGGAAGGAGGTATCTTCAATCAGCACACCCATCATCGGGCCACCGGTGATAACTTCGCCAAGGTCGCCCTTGGTGCCGCCGCAAAAGGCCAGCACGTCGTCAATGGGGGTGCCGATCAGCGCGCGCACATTTTGGGGCTTCGCAATGCAATCTCCATCCACCGTAAGGCGGCGGGAAATCAGCGGGGTACCGGTGCGCAGATAATCTGCCAAAAAGGCGATGCTGGAAACGTTCATCACGATGCAGCCCACATTGAGCGGCAGGCCGCGCCGCGGCACCTCGCGCCCAGTGCAAACCTCAATGAGCACTTTTTCTGCACCCTGCGGGTAAACGGCGGGCAGCGGCTTTACTTTAATACCCTCTTCGCCTTTGATCAAATCAAACAGTTTGTCCATCGCCTCGGGCTTATTGCGCTCGATGCCGATGACGACGTTTTTGATGCCCATCCACTTTTGTACTGCGTGAATGCCCGCCAAAATAGCGTCGCTGTTTTCCATGATCTCGCGGTTATCCGCAGTGAGGTAGGGCTCGCACTCCGCCGCGTTGACGATCAGCGTGTCGACCATCGAGAGGTCTTTGAGCTTGAGCTTCATCGATGTGGGGAAGCCCGCGCCCCCAAGGCCCACAAGGCCACTGGCACGCACTGCCGCAATAAACGAATCGTAATCGGTCACCTCTGGCGGGGCGATCGACGGGTCCAGCGTCTGTTTGCCATCAGATGTGATCTCGACTGCGGCTACCTTGGTGCCGCTCGGCATCTTTGCCTCCCCCAGTGCCGTGACCGTACCGGACACACTGGAGTGGATTGGTGCCGAAAGCGGGCTTTCACTTTGGCCAACCACCGTACCAACAAAGACCTGGTCGCCTTCTTTGACCACAGGGACCACGGCGGCCCCGATATGTTGCTGCATAGGCAACAAGATCTTGGCGGGTACCGGCATGTCCACTGTGGCACTGTTCTGCGTGTTTTTATGATGGGGCACATGGGCACCCTTCGCCGCACGCTTGAAAACATTTTTCATCAAGTGAACGTTCCTCCTGTTCTGTCGTTCTCCTGTCTGGCGAAAGTCACTCCTCCCCGAGCGCAGACGCTGGCCGGTGTGGCAGACACCACCCGACCTTTCAAAAAATCAGACATTGGTAATTATAACGCGTTATTCTTTCATTTACAATGGCCTTGCGCCCCTAAAATTACCGTTTGTCATAAAACAAGGCCTTGCTTTGCAAAAAATAGCAACTTATTTTACCGATGCTGTATTACACGACCTTTGCTTTTGCTTTTCTTCGGGCTGTGGTATAATAAGGTAAAGGTCGCACGGGGGGCTGCTGCCCTTACCTGTGGCCAACATGGCGCGGCCTTACAATGCAAGCAGCCCTGCCAAAAGCGAGGGGCACCTTTCATAAGGGAGGAACAGAATGCCTAACCCCATCAGTTACAGCAAAACACCTTTGGTGCTTGATGCCATTAGCGCCGTAAAGGTCTTACATTATTATGGCAACAGCACGCGCGGTGATATTTACGCGTATCTGCGGGCTTATGTCTGTGCCGGAGATTTAGTTTTCAGCCTGACCGGTTTTGAAAAAACACCACCGGAACAAAGCCGCCTTGGCGCAGCGTTTCAGTTTGCGCCGGGGGCCGATTACCTGTTTGCTGAGCTTGGCCCAAAACAGGCGACCTGCTGTGCGGTACACCCCGCCACTGCCGGGCCGGATAAAAAAGGCCCACCGGTAATACTGCCGGCCCCCGCCCGGTTTGGCGGGTCAGACGAACAGGGCTTTTACTGGGGGGCCGAGCTGCGGCTGCCCGCGGCGTTGCTGCAAGCCCAATTTGACACCATTCTGTGCCCCGGCAGCCGGTTTACCGGCAACGCTTACAAATACGCGGTGGGCGATGCCGCATTTGGCGCGGCGTTTGCCTGCCCGCAGGCAAAGGTGCTGCCCGACTGGCAAAGCTTTGGAGAGTTTGTAGTAGTTGACTATTGAGGTTCGTTATAATAATGAGTACAAAAGTTGTGCTGATTTTGTTTTACATTTAGAGAGGAGGCATCCGGGATGTTGAAAGGATTTTTGCGTTTGCTTTTGATGTTGGGCGGTCTGTTTGCCGTCTTTGCCGGTCTTGGGTACCTTGGCAGAAAAAACACAGAGCAATACGTAGAGGTCTATGGCGACAAGGAAGAGGAAGACGAGGCGTTTTAACCCCCGTACTTCACCCCCCACGCTGTAGACGGTCAAAAAGGCGGAAAGACTTGAACTTCAAGTCTTTCCGCCTTTTTTGTTGCTTTTTTGTGCTTATTCGGTGCGCAATGCCTCGATGGGAGACAGCTTTGCTGCCTTGCGCGCCGGGTAAATGCCAAAGAAAATACCAATGGCGACCGAGAACAGCGCAATGCCGACCACCGTAGTGGGGGCCACGTAACCTGAAATACCCAGCAGGCTACTGATGCCGCTGCCACCCCACAGCCCAAGCAGAATACCGATAAGGCCGCCGAACAAGGTCAGCGTACCGGCCTCGATCAAAAACTGGATGGTAATGCTGCCGGTTTTGGCGCCCAGTGCCTTGCGGATACCGATTTCGCGCGTGCGCTCGGTGACCGACACCAGCATGATGTTCATCACGCCGATGCCGCCGACGAGCAGGCTGATGCCCGCAATGGCCGCGATGATGCTGGTAAAGGTGCTGGTGACCGTGCTAATTTGGCCGGCATACTGGCTGACATCGATGATGCTGTAACACTCACGCCCGGCATTACCGTGCCGCGCTTCCATCAGGTTGACCACCTGCTGTGCTGTTTTGGCACTTTGGGTGGTGTCTTTTGACAGCAGCGCAATTTGGTAAAACGGCTCGTCGCCAATGCCCTCGCCCAACGTATTCAGCGCGGTGATGGGCATGGTGAGGCTTACGGTGACCTTGCGGTTATAGCTGTAGCCATTTGGGCTTTCAGTGATACCGATAATCGTAAAGTCAGAGGTGCGGCCATTGACGGTGAGTTTCACCGTCATGCCCAGCACGCGGTCGGTGCCAAACAGGGCCTTAGCCCCGGCAGAATCCAGTGTGACGACCCGGCGGGCCGCCTCGTAATCCGCCTTATCCCACATGCGGCCAGACACCAGCTTTGTGGGAAACACCATGGCATAATCCCCGTTACCAGATGCGACGTCGGCGGAAAACTCCTCTTTGGTACCGCGAATAGTGCCGCTTGCACCGCTGGACATCGTTGCGGCGCTGACAATGTCCATGCCGCGTACCGCATCAATATCCGCTTTGGTAAAGTAGTCGTTGCTGGTGACATTTTCGCCACCCACCATGACATAGATGGAGCCGTTGGCAAGCGAACCCAACTGGTCGCTCATCATTTTTTGCCCGCCGCCGCCCACACTGAGCACCATAATCACCGAACCAATACCGATGATGATACCGAGCATAGTCAGCAGGCTGCGGGTCTTATTTGCAGAAATATTGCGAAATGCCATTTTAGCATATTCTGTCAATTGCCGCATACTGCGCCCCCTTAACCGATCATCAGGCCGCCGGTGGACTGCGTCATATAAGCCGGGTCACTGCTCACAATAGCGCCCTCTACCACATCGGCCGGGTTAGTAATCACGTCTTCGCCGCCCGAAAGGCCACTTTTAATCTCGACCAGCGTATCGGACGAGATACCGGTTTCCACGGCGCAGCGGGTCGCGATCCCGTTTTCTACAATGTAGCAGAACGTGCCGTCCACATCGGTATTCACCGCAGAAATCGGCACCGTGACAACACCGTCTGCTTCGCCGGTGTAAAGCGTTACATTGGCTTCAATGCCAAGACGCAGGTCTTCGCCCGGGTTTGTCACCTTCACACGGGCATGCACATACGCTGCGCTGCTGCCGGTGGAGGAAACACTACTGGTGGCCATGGCATCAACGCTTTCGAGCACGCCGTCATAGGTGTTGCCCAGTGTGGTGATCTGCGCTTTTTGGCCCACGGCGACCTTTTCGAGGTCGTAACGGGAGAGCGCAATGTCCACATAAACATCGTCAAGGCTTTCGACCGTGCACAGCGTACTGTATGCCGCTGCCGTGCCGCCCTGTACCGCAGTCAGGTTGGTCACCACACCGCTGATGGGGGCATTGACGCCTGCCTTGCCCGCAGCAAGGTCTTCTTTTGCGCCTTCCAGTGTAACAGATGCCGTAACCTGCGAAAGGTCCAGCAGCTTTTTATCGTTTTCACTCAGCACGCCCTGCTCTGCCGCGTCATAGGTGGCTTTTGCCGCGCTGAGCGCGGTCTCCTGCGCAGTAAGGTCTGCCTGTGCCGCCTGCAACGCTGCTTTTAAATTGGCATTATTCGGGTCTGCCGCAAGCTGTGCGGTGAGGCTGGTCACTGCCGCCGCCGCGTTGTCGCGCTGCACTGCAAGGTTGTTGAGGTTGGTTGCCGCATCGTTAAATTTTGTCTGCGCATCGCTGCTGCCAGACAAACTTTTTTCTTTTTGCAACTGGCCGCTTTGCCAAGTTGCTGCGGCCTGCCGGTAAACGCGCTGCAACGCCGTAGTGTCAAACGCAAACAGGGCGTCGCCCTCTTTGACCTTTTGCCCCGCCTGCACATTGACCGCAGACAGCGGCGCGGTGACCGGCGAGATGACCGTGACCGTATTGGCCGAGCGCAACGTGCCGGTGGTGGAAAGTGTTTGGGTCACCGAACCCGTGGCAGCCTGTGCGGTTGAAACATAGGTGGGCTGCGGGCCGCGCAACATGGCGGAAACCTGGTTGAGCACAAACAAGCCCGCAACAACCACGACCAGTATGATTAGAATGATTTTCTTAACGCTGCGTTTCTTTTTCGGTTTTTTTGCCGCCGGGGCCGGGGTTGTCCCCTCCACTGCCCCCTGCGCCGGCAGGTTTTTTTCTTTTTCTTTCATCAGAAAAGCTCCTTTCCATCGGGGGCATCCCCGTTGTCGATTTTACCATCTGTAATGCGCACCATGCGCTGTGCTTTCTGTGCCAGTTCGTCGTCGTGGGTGATTAGTACGATCGTATTCCCCTCCGCGTTCAGCTGGCGAATAATTTCGAATACCTGTGCACCCGCTTTGGTGTCCAGGTTACCGGTGGGCTCGTCCGCCAAAATCAGCGGCGGGCTGGCCGCAAGGGCCCGTGCCACCGCAACGCGCTGCTGTTGGCCACCCGACATCTGGTTGGGGCGGTGGTCCATGCGGCCCTCAAGGCCGACCTTTTGCAGTGCGGCAATGGCAAGCTCTTGGCGTTTTGCCGCCGGGATGCCGCGGTAGATCAGCGGCAGTTCCACGTTTTCAAATGCACTGAGGTTTTGGATCAGGTTAAAGCTTTGAAACACAAAGCCGATCTCTCGGTTGCGTATTGTGGACAGCTCATTGTCTGTCATCATGCTGACATCCTGCCCGTTTAGCCGGTAGTTGCCACTGGTGGGCACGTCCAGGCAGCCAATCATATTCATCAGCGTGGATTTGCCGCTGCCGGAGTGGCCGACAATCGCGACAAACTCGCCCTCATAAACCGTCAGGCTAACCCCGTCCAGCGCATGAACCTCATTTTCGCCGGGGTTGTAAATTTTATAGAGATCTTCGATCTCGATGATGGGGCGCTGCACTCCCATTCCTCCTCTCACAGGTTTGTATTATTGTATTAATTGCGTAATACAATAATACAACTTTTTTTTGGGTTGTCAATCCCTGATACGAGTTATAAGTAAAAAAGTTTACAATTTAGCTAAAACTAATTTGGGCAAAACAGAAAATCATCCCTGATTTGCGACAAATTTCGCACAAATGCCCTGTTAAGGGCGGCAGTATACAAAAAACGGCAAGGGAATGTGTCCCCTGCCGTTTGTATCATTGTGACCTGTGGTTCAGCGCTTGTTCATCATCTGCGGCGCTTGTTCGCGAATGACCGAAAGCGCGGCGTCGTCCGCAACGACCACAAGGTCGCTGTGCATCTGCAAAATGCTGGCCGGTACCTCCGGCGTGATGGGGCCCGCAAGGCTGCGGTACAGGATCTCGGCCTTTTCGGCGCCCGATACCAGCAGCAAAATGCGGTCGGCACCCAAAATGCTTTTGAGGCCCATGGTATACGCGTAACGGGGCACATCCTCTTCTTTTTCAAAAAAGCGGCGGTTTGCCTCGATGGTGCTCTCGTTCAGCTTGACACGGTGCGTGCCCAGCGTAAAGTCGTGGCCCGGCTCGTTAAATGCAATGTGCCCGTTGTGGCCAAGGCCCAGCAGTTGCAGGTCAATGTGGCCCAGCGAGGCGAGCACTTCGTCGTAATGGCGGCACTCGTCTGCCTCATCGCGGTTTTTGCCGTTGGGGATATGCACATTTTCGGGTGCAATATTGATATGGGAGAAGAAATTATCCCACATGAAGGTGTCGTAGCTGTTTTCATCCCCACGGCCAAGGCCGACATATTCGTCGAGGTTGACGGTTTTGCAGGATGAAAAATCGACATCCCCTTTTTTGTACCATTCAATCAGCTGTTTGTAAGTGCCCACCGGGGTGGACCCGGTAGCAAGCCCCAATATCGAGGCTGGCTCTAAAATGACCTGCGCCGAAATCAGGTTTGCGGCCTGCCGGCTCATATGGTTATAATCCTTCGCTGCGAGAATTCTCATGTTGATCTGCGTTCCTTTCTCCCCTGTAACTGTTACAGTTTGCTTGTGCCAAAAAGCAGGCGGCCCTGTATGGTCGCCTGACTGGGCGAAATTTTGTTTCTACCCTACGTTACTATAACACAAACCCCTTGCAAAAAGAAGCCCACAAACGACAAAAGGCCCCAAATTTCATGCTTTGCGTATCTTTTTTTAGTATCTGGACACCGCCTGTAAAAAAACGACAAGCGCAGCAAAGACAGGCAAAGGCCCACACCGCTGCAGCGGCACGGGCCTTTGCCTGTCTTTGCAAAAATGGGAGAATCTTAATGGCAGCAGGATTACAGGTTGCTGTTCAGCAGGTCCTTGTAAACCGGCGCTGGCTGAACGCCAACTTTGCGCGCAATCTCCTTGCCGTTTTTAAACACGATCACGGTGGGGATGCTCATGACGCCAAACTTACCGGCGAGGTTCTGGTTTTCATCCACATCGACCTTGCCAACGACCGCTTTGCCTTCAAACTCTTCGCCCAGCTTTTCAATGGTGGGGGCGAGCATGCGGCACGGGCCGCACCAGCTTGCCCAAAAATCGACGATTGCAACGGGCGACGCATTGATCTTGGCTTCAAAATCGGTTTCATTCAGGTGTAATACAGACATGGTTCATTTCTCCTTTACTGTACAGTTGAGGTTTTGTCTTTCGACTTGTTGTCAATATATTCGGCGGCCTTTTGGCCGGCGACCAAGCCCTCGCCGGTCGCCTTCGAGAGCTGTAACGGTAACCCCGTACAGTCCCCGGCAGCGAACACGCCGGGCAGATTGGTTTTCATTTCGCGATCCACTTTGATATAACCGTTGTCCTGCTCGAGCCCTGCCATTAAGCTGGCGGGCGGGATTGCGTTGCGCAGGATAAACACACAGTCGGCGGGCAGGGTGGCATCGCCAATATGAAACGCGGTCACATGCCCTTCGCCCTGTATTTCAAATGCGGCAAGGCGTAAAAATGGGATATCCGCTTGCAGCTCTTCGGATTGCTTTGCTGAAACATAGGTGACGTTACAGCCAATGCTTTGCAGAAAATTCGCTTCTTTGGGCGAGTCCGGCGCCATGCCGACCACCACAACATTTTTGCCGCGGTACAGCATGCCGTCGCAGGTGGCGCAATAGCTGACCCCCTGGCCCAAAAATTCTTCTTCACCAGGGTATTTGCGCCCCTGCGAAACACCGGTGGCCAGCACGATGGCCCCGCCCTCTTCAACGTCGGTACCGATGCTCAAATAAAACGACTCTTCCATCGGCATTACGGTGAGCACCCGGCCGTCACGAAATTCGGTGCCCATGCTTTGGGCGTGTGCCCAATAGGTATCCATCAGTTGCGCGCCGGTCTCGCCCGGCATACCAAGGTAGTTATCTACCTTTTTGGCGCGGTACAGCGGGCTGTCGTGGTAGTCATTGGTGACCACCAAAACGCTTTTGCCCCTTGCGCGGGCATTAATTGCCGCGCTGAGGCCCGCCGGCCCCCCGCCGATTATAACGATGTCGTGCAATTGTAATCCTCCTCCCGCTCGTCGAACAGTGCAGCCACCACCGCAGCCACCTGCCTGTTTGCCACCTGATAGTACATTTCGTTGCCCGCACGCTCGCAGGTAACGACGCCGGCAGCTTTTAGGCGTGTAAGATGTTGTGAAATCGTGGACTGGCTTTGCCCGGTACAACCTTCGATGCAGCGCACATTGCGGCAGCCACCGACCAGCAGGTTACGGACAATTTGCAGACGCAACGGGTGGGACAATGCCTTGAGCAATTCTGTCTTTTGTTCGTAGATTTTCGACTGCTCTTCCATGGGCCTCACCTCGTCCTTCGTTCATATATTAGTATATTCGAATATTCAAATTTGTCAAGCCTTTTTTTAACTTTTTTCGTGTAGTTTTCATTTTTCACAATTACAGGTGGCTTTTATAGTGGTAAGGCCCTTGTTCCCTGCTTTTGCCCGCGGTGCAACGGGGCCTCTGGCGTACTTACTTGAAGAAGTAAATAAAAAGCAGGGCCCCGCCGACAGCAATTCGGCAAGGCCCTGTTCATTTTTTTATTGCTGCCCCAAGCTCATTCGCGGCAGATGCCGATGACCTTGCCATAACAGCGGGTCTGTTCAAAATCGTCCAGCTCAATGTCGTCGTACGCAGGGTTCAGCGAACCCAGGTGATCGCCCCAAAACTCTTTGACATACACTTCGCCATCTAAATAAAACACGCCAATCTCCATCTCTTCCACGCTGGGCTGGCGGCGCACAAACAGCCGGTCGCCCTCGTGAATGCGCGGCTCCATCGAATCGCCGGACACCTGCACCATAAAGTTGGCGCCGCGCGGCGGCGCTTTTTTCAGCTCCACGATCTCATAATGGTCGCTGTCCAAAAACTGGCCCGTGCCGGCAGAAACCCGCACGTCATAGAGGGGCAATGAAAAATAAGTCAGCGGTTCGTCAAACAGGCCATCCTGCTCCAACGATTCGAACTGTTCATTTTCCTGCACCCGCTGTGTCTCGATTTGCAACAGCGAATCGACCGCTTCATTCATCTGGTCGACCAGCGTCTGCACCGCCCGCCTGCCGTAAGAATCCAGCTTTGCCATCTTTTCGCGGCGCAACCGGTCCTCCAGCGAGATGGTGATCGGCTCTTGTTTTTTCTCTGGCTGCGGCGCGGTGTCGCCGCGGAAATCGTCGACCGAACACCCCAGTGCCGCGGCCAGCGCGCAAACCGTCTCGTACCCGGGGTTAGTCGTGCGCCCCGACGTGATCTTGTCCACCGTCGCCTTAGGTACGCCAGAGCGGCGGGCCAACTGCTCGTTTGTCCATCCGAATTGTTTTTTCAGGTGATTGATGAGTTCAAATCCCACGGGTGCATCCCTTCCTTTTCTTTTTACTATACCATGGGCCAACGCAAAGCGCAAGTAAAAAATATCCATATTTGGTTATTCTTGTCGCTTTCGCCTCTTGACTATGTCCATATTTGGTGATATTATGAAATTAAAAGAACCATAGATGGCTATTTTTAGACAGGAGGATTGCCATGAAATATCAAACCTTACAGTCTGGGCTGAAAAAAGCCCACATCACCAAAAAAGCGGTGGCGCAAAGCCTTGGTATTACCCCTCGCACACTGCAGCGCAAATTGCGCGGGCAAAGCCCACTGCTGTGGGAGGAAGCCTGCGCCATTCGGGAGCGGTTTTTCCCCTATACCGAGCTGGAAGCACTATTTGCCGACCAGCCGGCGGGGCGCCCCACTGCGAAAGGAGGCCCCCATTGACCCTTGCGATGACACTGACCGACTGGCTGCAATGTGGCGATACCAAAAAGCTGCTGTGCGTGCTGGATACGGCAAACCACACGGTGTGTTGGCCGGGCGACGCGTTGTGCCTGCCCCCGGGCAAACTGGCCGCCCCCACCCTGCTGGCGATTTACGAAAGCGGTGAGTTGCCGCAATGACAACGCCACAAAACGAAATGGGGTATATCGGCACCGGCCCCAAAAACCGGGGGCTTTATGTGACAGGCGACGACGCACTTTGTTATGCGCTCGCAAACTGCGGCATCCGCACGCTGGATACCACTGCCCCCGACTGTGCCGAGCTGCTGGCCATGCTGCCGGGGTGGTATTTTTCCGGCGCATGGCAGCCGGGAGACGACCCCCGGCAAACACAACACTAATATAAAAGGAGAACCCATGAAAGAAACTATGCCCTGCCACAACCCCACCCACGCCGGCCGGGCTGCACCGGACGAATTTGAAAACGAGACCGACCGCAAAAACGGCCTGTGCCGGTGCTGGGGGTGCGTTTATTACCGGCCGGTCGTCACTTTTGACCGGTTTGAGTGGATTTGCAATTACGCCTGTGCCACCGGTAAACTGCGCGGGATGCGGCCGATTGACTGTTACTACGGTACCGACACCCCTTGCGAGATGCAACCCGGTATCACGCCCCCTGCGTGTTACCGCGCAGCACAGCGCCAACCTGCGGCAACCCGCCCTGAGGCGGCACCAAAAGGCCTTGCGCGGCTGTGCGGCAGCCTGCTGCAAGCACAGGCACAGCTTTCTGCCGCACAGCAAAGCGCCATTCACAGGGCTGAAGATGCGGTCGGCAGCGGGTATGCCCCGGGGGCACAGGCCGCAAAAAAAGAGCTGGTGCAGGCCGTGCGGCTAAACCTGATGAACGCCCGCGCCTGGCCGTTTGCACTGCTGCGGCGCCGCTACCTGCTGCCGCTGGACGAAGCGGGTTTTCGGCGCGAACGCGCTGCCTTTTGCGCCGCACTGGCACATGAGCTGGAACTGCTGGACGAGGGGCGCCCCTCTTAAAACCGGCAGGGTAGCACGCGGTATCTCTTATTTGCCCCTTTGCCCCGCGCCCTGTTTTACTGCACACAAACAAAAGTGCCCCGCCAAACGGCGGGGCACTTTTTCACTTTCCCAAGTTCGTACAACTCTGTCGGCAGCCATCCGGCAGAAAATGCTTCTTACAGCCAGTTTGCAAACACACCAGCGATCAGCACCGAAGAGATGGTAACGGTGGTGAAGCCGCCAACGATCATCTGGGGTAGCATGCTGTCCATCAGGTACTGGTTCTCCTCCGGGGTCTCGGCAAGGGCCTTCGAAGCCTCGGTGGTGAGGATCAGGTTGGACGGGAAGCCGTACAGCGAAGTCAGCGCAGTGGCAAACGCCATGTACGGGCTGATCTTGAGGGCCTTGCCGACAAGGATCGACGTAACGGCCATGCCGATGACACCGGTGACAATGACCAGCAGCATCGGGACGATCATCGCAGCGATATCCGTCGGGCTGGCAGTTCTGAGCCCGTTGAACACGAGCATCATCAGTGCAAACACAATGAAGTTAAAGCAGCCGCATTTTTGCAGTATGTTCTTTTCCAAAAAGCCCAGCTCGGTAAACACGATGCCGAGGACCAGCGCCCACACCATGCCGCTGATTTTCATGTTGATGCCGGGGATTGTAATGGTGCCAAGGAAATAGGCACCAAGCGCGACGAGCGACAGCTTGGTGAGTGCAAAAGCGGTGCCAAAGAATTTGGCGGACACGCTGGGGATTAGCTTTTTGCCTTCCGGCGCAGCCGCGGCAATTTTGCCGTTGTCTTCATCCAGCTTGCCGGCAGCGGCAACCGCTTTCGCGTTGCCGCTACGGTATTCTTTAATCAAACGGCGGCCTTCTTTTTTCAGGCAAACCGCAGTGATGGGGTAACCGGCAAAGCCCTGAATTACCATCATGACGGTGGCAAACAACGCAGCAGCGGTAAGGCCTTTCGCAATGGCCGCCTCGGTCATGATCTTGGTCGCCACGATGCCACCGGTAAGGGGGGGCAATCCGGCAACGACCATGGCTTTGTCCACCACACCGGTGAGCACCAAAATCCAGGCCAGCAGGCACATGCCCACAAGGCCGGCAAGGCAGGTGACAATGGTCTTCCACTGTTTGCCCAACTCGCGCAGGCTGATGGTGGTGCCCATGTGCACGACCAGCAGGTAGGGTGCCAGCATGCCAATAAGCGTCATGCTCAGGCCACTGGTCACAATGATCTCGGTGGGCAAAAATGTCCAATAGCCAATCAAAAAGAGAACCGCAATGACAAAGACCGACGGTACCCATGCCTTTGTTGCCGTACCCACCAGATCACCGATCATGTAAATACACGAGATGATGAAAAAGCAGAGCAACGGGTTGGCGCTAATGTATTCTTTTACTGCTTCCACGATTTAGTTTCCTCCTCTTTTAGGGCACCGGCACACAAATAAACAGCTGCCGCCGCGCGAGTACCCTGCACCCTTTTTTGCTTTTGCCTTTGTACGGTTTGGCCGCACCGAACAAAAATGACACACCACCTGCACCAAAGTGCCGCAGTGAAAAAGCCAAACATGAACCGGGAACACCCCTGCCCCCGGGCCCGGGCCAGCATCGCCCGGTGAAACTTTATTGCTTTTATGTACGAAAGTATGTTGCTTGCAGCAATGAAAATTTTGAAATTGTTAATATGTATTATAAGTGCTATTTTATGCGATTGCAAATCCTTTTTTCTCTGTGAAAGGTTTTCTGTAAAAACGCTAGCTTCTCAGCTGATTTTTTGGTCGTTTTTTGTAAAATCCGCGAATTGTATTTTTATACAAATCACTTGTTTCTGTTATAAATGAAAAAAAGTAACGCGCCGAAACCTTTTACCCATGGTTTTGGCGCGTTACCGGCAGTACATTTTATTCAGCGTTTTTTGTTGTTTTTATACAATTCGCTTGCCGCCAATGACAACGGCTTTGATATTGAGCCCCTTGTCCAGCAGCACGACATCGGCGCGTTTGCCCTCCGACAGGCTGCCGATCTCCTCGTACAGGCCCACCGACTTTGCGGGGTTTGCCGTGGCGGCACGCAGCGCAGTTTCCAGTGGCACCCCAAACGAGACCGCACGTTTCATGCACTCGGACAGCGGGGTGGCACTGCCGGCAATGGTACCGTCGGCCAAGGTGGCTTTGCCCTCCTTCACGTGCACTTCCTGCCCGCCCAAGGTATACGCACCATTCGGCATGCCGGCCGCGCGCATCGCGTCGCTGATCAGGCACACGCGCTCGTCGCCAAACAGCCGAAACGCGGCGCGCACCACCGACGGATGCAGGTGGATGCCGTCTGAGATCAGCTCGACATAATCCGCGCGCTCTACCGCGGCGCCGACTAGTCCCGGCTCGCGGTGATTGAACGGCGGCATGGCATTGAACAGATGGGTCACATGGTCTGCCCCGGCAAAAAAGCCCGCTTTGGACTGCTCGTAATTTGCGGCGGTGTGGGCCAGCGACACCCAGCAGCGGCGGCAGGCATGGGCAATAAATTCCGTCGCGCCCGGCAGCTCCGGCGCGACATCGACCAGACGCACTGCACCGCCCGATGCCTCGTACAGGCGGTCAAACATATCGATGTCCGGGTCGATGATGTTTTTTTCTGCCTGCGCGCCCTTTTTGGCCTTTGAGAAAAACGGCCCTTCCATATTAATGCCGCGCAGCACTGCGCCTCCGCGGTCTGCATTGACCAGCGGGGCAGCGGTCTTGAACACCCCGGCGAGATCCTGCTCGGGCAGGGCCATGCTGGTACCCAAAAAGCTGGTGACACCGCGCCGCGCTAAAAACGCGGCGATGGTATCGACCGATTCTACCGTGCCATCGCAAAAATCGCAGCCGGCCGAACCGTGAATATGGATATCCACCATGCCCGGTACCACATAACACCCGGTCGCATCCAGCACCTCTTCTTCTTTGGTGTCAAGGCCACTGGGCGCAATGCGGGTAATGCGGTCCCCGGCCAAAATCAGGTCGTGAGGCTCAAAAAAATTGTTTTGTGTGAACAGGTTTCCGTTTTTGATCTGCATAAAAATACCTCCGGTTTTCTGTGCCGCCACAGGGCCGCCTGCCTGCACCCTGTATATGGCAGCGCTTAAAATGGTTTATTTGCGTGTTTTGACAGGCTGACAAGCCGCAAAATTTCGGCTTCATAAGGGCGCAGCATTTGCTGTTGCTGCCCGTAACTGTTATAGATTGTGCGCGTGTGTTCCGGCAGTGGGGGGCGCACAGCGTCCTCCGCAGTGAGGTTCAGCAGTACAAGGTACTGTTCACCTTCGCCGGTGCGGGTATAGCAAAACAGTTCTTTATACCCAGGGTACTGCTGCTCAAATGCGCCGGTCGCAAAAACCGGGTGCGCGCGGCGCAGCCAAAGCAGTTTCTGGTAGGCATGCAACACCGAGGCAGGGTCGCTTTGCTCGGCGGCGGCGTTCCACTGCGGGCCGTCGTTTGGCATGCGCAGCCACGGGGTGCCAACGGTAAAGCCGCCACCCGGCCCCTCTGCCCACGGCATCGGGGTACGCGCATAATCGCGCGTGCCGCACAGCACCTTGGCAAGCGCCTGCTGCGGTGTCATTTTTTGCAGCAGCTCGTGGTACAGATTTGTGCTTTCAATGTCGCGCAACTCATCCACCGCGTCAAACGGCAGGTTGATGAGCCCAAGCTCTTGCCCCTGGTAAAGGAACGGCGTGCCCTTGAGCGTGAGCTGCAACACCGCCAGCAGTTTTGCCAGCGGGGCGCGGTTTGCCCCCGTGGGGTCAATTTTGCCCAGCATGCGGGGGTTGTCGTGGTTATCCCAAAAGATGCTCATGCGGCAATTGTCCGGCATGCCCCGCATCCATTTGACATAATAATCGCGCAGATACCGCAGGTCGTACACATAATCATCAAACCGGGTATGGCCCGGCGTTTCCAGCTGGTCGAAGTTGAACACTATGTCCAGCACACCGCGCTCGCGCGCCGTAAGCTGCTTTGCCATTTCAAGGCCGACACCCGGGGTTTCGCCCACCATGATCGCCTTGTGCGGGGCAAAGGCGGCTTCGCGCAGCTCATGCAGATACTCGTGCAGGTGCGGGCCGTAAAAATAGTGCTCGATGCCGGTAAAGCCCATCAGGCTGCCCACCGCTTCGCTGCCGTTTGCCAGTGTGGCTTTTGAAATATAGTTGATGACATCCATGCGAAACCCGTCAACGCCCTTGTCCAGCCACCAGTTCACAATGTCGGCTACCTCGGCCCGCAGTGCGGGGTTGTCCCAGTTGAGGTCCATCTGCTTTTTAGAGAACAAGTGCAGTGCCCACTGGCCCACCTCGGGGTAATAGTTCCACGCCGGGCCCGAAAAAAAGCTGGTCCAGTTGTTGGGCGGGGCATCGGGCGTGCCATCCTGCCAAATATAATAATCGTGGTAGGGGCTGGTTTTGTCTTTGCAGGCGGCCTGAAACCACGGGTGTTCGTCCGACGTGTGGTTGACCACCAGGTCCATGATCAGCTTCATGCCGCGCCCGTGCGCCTCTTTTAGCAGGCGGTCAAAATCCTGCATCGTGCCGTACTCCGGGTGAATGGCGCGGTAATCGCTGATGTCATAGCCGTTGTCGTCCATTGGGCTGGCATAGACCGGCGAGAGCCAAAGCGCCGTGACCCCCAGTTTTTCAAGGTAAGGTAGTTGCTGCAAAATACCCGCAAGGTCGCCTACCCCGTCGCCACTTGCATCTTTAAAGCTGCGCGGGTAGATCTGGTAAAAAATGTCCTGCGCAAACCGCGTTTTTTTGGTGCCCTGCACCGGGGTGACCGGCGGCGGGGCCATATTGACCAGCGTGAGCAATGTATCTGCAAACCCTTCGCCCACCATGCCTTTGGCAAGGCGGCAGGCCCGTTCAATCGTCATGTGGGAGATGAGGGGGTTCGTCAGCCATTTTTCGCTTTTGCCGATTTGCAGCAGCAGTTTATCCAGTACATCGTGCCCGACCGGGGTGTTCCACAGTTCGTAAATCGTGCTTTTTTGCGTCAGCTTTTCCATTGCAAAGGTACCTCCTTCACCGACCCTTTTGGGTAAAAGGGCAAACCAACCAAACTTCGCCAGCCGCGGCCTGCCACCGGCAAACCGGTAGAAGCCCCGCCCGTTGTTTCACTTTTCACTGCGCCCTGCGCCGTACCTTTTCTTTTTTAATGCGGTTTTACCTTATATTGCATCCTGTATCGCCTGTCACACGGCGGCACGGTTTGCTGCCTGCCCCAAAGAAGCAAAACTGTCACAATCCCTGCCTTGCCATGCAAAAAATGTTCTGTATTCACTATAAAACAAGTACGCGGGATGTCAAGGGGCAGTCTTGTCGGTTTTGGACAATTTTTTACATTTGTACGATGTCCACCCTGAAAACGCCCTACGCAAAGGGGCCCAAAAGCAGATTTTTTTAGTTTTTTGCCCGGCGCCTAAAAACACCGTACCGGACTAAAAAGCACCATATTATTGTGCTTTTTAAACAAAACTAAGTTTAGAAATGTAAATTAATTGATATTTTTGCTTAAAAAGGCTTTGAAAACAGTTCTCAGTTATGTTAAAATGTGGATAGTAAAACTTGCGGCATACACGGCCAGCAGGTCCCATAAGGGGGAATGGTTTTGGAGTACAGGGAAAATGGAGATTTTGGGCTGCCGGTCTACTTGTTTAAACAGGGCACAAACTTTGAAAGTTACGACTTTTTTGGCGTGCACCCGGTGGTGCTGGACGGTGAAAAAGGGCTGATGTTCCGCGTTTGGGCACCTGCCGCCGAAGCTGTAAGCCTTGTGGGTGAATTTAACGGGTGGGACCCCGCCGCGCAGCCACTGGAAAATGTGCGCAGCAGTGGTGTGTGGGAGCTGTTTACCACCCTGCCACAGGAATATGACATTTACAAATACTGCGTGACACAAAAGGGTGGCAAGGCGGTGTTAAAGGCCGACCCCTATGCGTTTCACGCCGAAACCCGCCCCGCAAGCGGCAGCCGTGTGGTCGATTTAGAGGGCTTTCACTGGCAGGACGCCGCCTGGCTGCGGCTGCGCCGTGAACAGGACCCGATGAACAGCCCGATGAGTATTTACGAGATCCATGCGGGGTCGTGGCGCACCTACCCGGACGGCAGCCCGCTGAATTACCGCGCCCTTGCGGGGGAGCTGATCCCCTACCTGAAAGACATGGGGTACACCCATGTAGAGCTGATGCCGATTGCCGAATACCCGTTTGACGGCAGCTGGGGCTACCAGGTGACCGGTTATTATGCGCCGACCAGCCGCTACGGCACCCCGGCCGATTTTATGTTTTTTGTGGATGCCTGCCACCAAAACGGCATTGGCGTCATTATGGACTGGGTACCCGCGCACTTCCCGCGGGATGAATTTGGCCTTGCCAAATTTGACGGCACCTGTTGCTATGAAAACCCCGACCCCCTGCGCGGCGAACACAAAGAGTGGGGCACACTGGTGTTTGATTTTGGCAGCGGCGCCGTGCAGAGCTTTTTGATTTCAAACGCGCTGTACTGGCTGCAAAAATACCACATCGACGGGCTGCGTGTAGACGCCGTGGCCAGCATGCTGTACCTTGACTATGGCCGTGAAAAGGGGGCGTGGCGCCCCAACAAAAAAGGGGGGCGCGAAAATTTAGAGGCTGTCACCTTTTTGCAGCGGCTGAACCGCGCGGTGGGCGAGCGCGCGCCCGGCACCCTGATGATCGCAGAGGAAAGCACCGCCTGGCCGCTGGTGACAAAGCCGCCGGTTGACGGCGGGCTGGGGTTTCATTTTAAATGGAACATGGGCTGGATGAACGACGTGCTGCAATACATGTCCACCGACCCGTTTTTCCGCAAGGGCATCCACGATAAGCTGACGTTCAGCTTTTTCTACGCGTTCAGCGAAAACTTTATTTTGCCCATCAGCCACGACGAGGTGGTGCACGGCAAATGTAGCCTGTTGAACAAAATGCCCGGTACCTATGATGAAAAATTTGCCCAGTTGCGGGCATTTTACGGGTACATGGCCGCGCACCCCGGCAAAAAACTGCTGTTTATGGGGCAGGAAATCGGCCAGTTTTCAGAGTGGAGCGAAGCGCACGAGCTGGACTGGAACCTGTTGGAATACGAGCGCCACCGCCAGATGCAGGACTGTGTGCGCACCTTAAACCACCTGTACCGCAAAACCCCGGCGCTGTGGCACGCCGACAGCAGTTGGGACGGGTTTGAGTGGGTGGTACCGGACGATGACAGCCAAAGCGTGATCGTGTTCCGGCGCAAGGACGGTGAGGGCGGCGAAGTGATTGCCGCGTGCAACTTTACCCCCGTCACGCGGGAAAACTATCAGTTTGGTGTGCCGCGGCCCGGCACTTACCGGGTGCTGTTTTGCTCGGACGACGTACAGTTTGGCGGCAGCGGCATCCCGCTGGGCACCGCCACCAGCCGGCGCGAGCCCATGCACGGGTTGCCACACAGCATCCGTGTTACACTACCTGCTTTTTGCGCTGTTTATTTTGAGGTTCCCCCGAAAGAAAAAACAGTGGCGAAAACGCTGCCGTTGACAGAACTTCTGTCAGAACCCGCCGGCCGGGCCGCCCCCTTGCCCCGCGCCGACGGCAGTGCCCCCAGCCGGTGAACCGGCAAACCGCAAAAAAAGGAGTTTTCGACATGAAAGAATGCATTGCCATGTTGCTTGCGGGCGGCCAGGGTTCGCGCCTGTACGCCCTGACCCAAAAGCTTGCAAAACCCGCCGTGCCGTTTGGCGGCAAGTACCGCATCATTGATTTTCCTCTGTCCAACTGCGTCAACTCCGGCATCGATACGGTGGGTATTTTAACCCAGTATCAGCCACTGGTGCTCAACGAATACATCGGCAACGGCCAGCCGTGGGACCTTGACCGGCTGCACGGCGGGGTACATGTGTTACCCCCCTACCAAAAAGCAAGCGGCAGCGACTGGTATAAAGGCACCGCAAACGCCATTTACCAAAACATCAACTTTATTGACAGTTACGACCCGGAATATGTACTGATCTTATCCGGTGACCATATTTATAAAATGGATTATGCCAAAATGCTGGATTTTCACAAAGCACAGCAGGCAGACTGCACCATTGCCGTGCTGGAGGTACCCTGGGCGGACACGAGCCGCTTTGGCATCATGACCACCGATGCCGACGGCGTGATCACCCGCTTTGAAGAAAAGCCCAAAAAAGCGGAATCAAACCTTGCCTCGATGGGTATTTACATCTTCAGCTGGAAAAAGCTGCGCGCCTACCTAGAACAGGATGAGGAGGACAAAAAAAGCTCGAACGATTTTGGCAAAAACATCATCCCCGCCATGCTGGACAGTGCCCAGCGGCTGGTGGCCTACCCGTTTGAGGGGTACTGGAAAGATGTCGGCACCATTGACAGCCTGTGGGAAGCGAACATGGACTTGCTGGACCCCAGCGTACCGCTGGACGTGTGGGATGAAAGCTGGAAAATTTACGCCCGCACCCCCGCCCAACCGCCGCACCACCTGTCGTCGCTGGCCCATGTGGAAAACGCGATGATCACCGAGGGGTGCGAAGTGGATGGCGAAGTGGATTTCAGCATCTTGTTTTCTAATGTGCATGTGGGGGCGGGCGCCGTGGTACGCGATTCCATCGTGATGCCCGGCTGTGTGATTGAGGACGGCGCGCAAATCAATTACGCCATTTTGGCAGAAAACGTCACAGTCAAAAAAGGCGCTATCATCGGCGCGCGGCCCGAGCACATGGAGAACATTGAAAAATGGGGTGTCGCCGTGGTGGGTGAAGGGGTGACGGTGGGCCCCGGCGCCAAGGTGGGGCCCAAAGCCATGATTTCGCAGGACGTCAAGGAGGTGCTCTGATATGGTCAATCTCAACGCGATGGGGATCGTGTTCCCCAATATGCACGATTCGGTCATCCCTGACCTGACGGCGCACCGCACAATGGCCAGTGTACCGTTTGCCGGGCGCTACCGGCTGATCGATTTTGTATTGTCCGGCATGGTGCAGGCCGGGGTGCAGAATGTCGGTGTGATTGTAAAAAAGAACTACCAAAGCCTGATGGACCATTTGGGCAGCGGGCGTGAATGGGACCTTGCGCGCAAACGCGGCGGGCTGAAAATCTTCCCGCCCAGCGGGTATTCCAGTTACGAGTACCATGGCCGCATCGGGGCACTGAAAGGCATTTTGGCCTACATTGAAAGCGCGAAAGAAAAATATGTCATTTTGGCAGATTGCGATGTGGTGTGCGACCTTGACTATGCCGAGCTGATGGAGCGGCACACCGCAAGCGGCGCGGACGTGACCATTGCCTACACCAAAGAAAAAATGACTCCCGCACTGATGAACAACAATGTCTCGCTGGCCATGGCCCCCTCCGGCCGGGTGCGCGAGTTGATGATCAACGACGAACAGACCGGCCGGCGCAACCTGTCGATGGGGGTACTGGTGATGAGCCGGGAGTTTCTCACCGAAACCATCCGCAGCGCGTATTCGCGCGGGCTGGTGAAATTTGAACAAGAGATTTTGGCCAAAAACCTGGATACCATTAAGGTCTATGGCTACGAATATACCGGCTACCGCAGCCGCATTGCGGACATGGCAAGTTATTTTGACGCTAACATGCAACTGCTGTACCTTGAAAATCTCAACCGCCTGCTGCCGGAGAACCGCCCCATTTACACCAAGGTGCGCGACGAGGCCCCTGTGCGGTATACCTTGGGCTGCAAAGTAAAAAACTGCACGGTAGCCGACGGCTGCATTATTGAGGGCGAAGTGGAAAATTGCGTGATCTTCCGCGGGGTGACCATTGGCAAGGGCGCCGTTGTAAAAAACTGCGTTTTAATGCAGAACACCGCCGTGGCCCCGGGGGTACGCATGGATTATGTCATTACTGATAAAGACGTGACCATCACCGAAGGGCAATACCTCGGCGGCACCCGCAGTTTTCAGGTGTTTGTCAAAAAAGGGTCGACCGTGTAATGCATTGACGGAAAGGAGAACCGGGTATGAACATTCTTTACTGTGCAAGTGAGGCCCTGCCGTTTGCCATGAGCGGCGGCCTTGGGGACGTGGCGGGCAGCCTGCCCAAAGCATTGGCGGCGGCGGGGGCCGACTGCCGTGTGGTGCTGCCGCTGTACGGCGACATCAAGCCCGAGCTGCGCGAAAAAATGACCTATGTCACCAATTTCACTGTGTCGGTGGGTTGGCGCAACCAGTATTGCGGCATTTACACCGCCGAGCTTGGCGGCGTGACCTATTACCTGCTGGACAACGAGTACTACTTTAAGCGCAAGGGGTTATATGGCTTTTACGACGACGGCGAGCGGTTTGCCTACTTCTCTCGCGCCATTCTTGAAATGCTGTTGTATGTCGATTTTGTGCCGGACGTCATCCACACGAACGACTGGCAGACCGCGCTGGTGTGTGTGTACCTGAACCTGTATTACCGGCAGACCGAAAAGTTCTCCCAGATTAAAACGGCGTTCACCATCCACAATATCCAGTATCAGGGCAAATACGGCATGGACTTGCTGGGCGATGTGCTGTCGATTGGGCCGGAAAACGCCCACCTTGTGGAGTACGACGGCTGTGTTAATTACATGAAAGGTGCCATTGAGTGTGCCGACAAGGTGACGACCGTCTCGCCCACCTATGCCTATGAGATCATGGACCCTTGGTATGCCCATGGGCTGGATACCTTACTGCGCGAAAAGTCGTATAAGACCTGCGGCATTTTAAACGGCATCGACACCGAAATTTACGACCCCGCCACCGACACGACCCTTGCTGAAAATTACGACCGCAACACGTTTGAGGCCGGCAAACCCGCCTGCAAAGCGGCACTGCGGCAGATGTTTAAGCTGGAAGAAAACGACCAGCCGCTCATCGGCATGGTGACCCGGCTTGTCAGCCACAAAGGGCTGGACCTTGTACGCCACGTGGCCGAATACATTGTGCTGTCGGGCATCCAACTGGTTTTGGTGGGCAGCGGCGACTACATGTACGAAAGCTTTTTTAACGAGCTTGCGGCTAAATACCCCGGCCGAGTGGGCGTGTTTATCGGGTTTAACCCCGTCATGGCCCACAAGGTGTACGCCGGGGCCGACATCTTTTTGATGCCGTCGAAGTCAGAGCCCTGCGGCCTTGCCCAAATGGTGGCGCTGCGGTATGGCACCATCCCCATTGTGCGCGAGACCGGCGGGTTGAAGGATTCGATTCAGGATTCCGGCGACGGGCTGGGCAACGGGTTCACCTTTAAAAGCTACAACGCGCACGACATGCTGGACGCTTGCCTGCGCGCCAAAGCGGGGTATGATTTCCCACAGGGGTGGCGCACCCTGGTGCGGCGCGCGATGGACTGCGATTTTAGCTGGAACACCAGCGCACAGGCCTACCTTGGCCTGTATGACGAAATGCTGGCCCTGTGGTAACTTGATTTTGGGTTTGCGGCGCGGCACCCGTTTGGGGCCGCGCTGCTTTTTTGTGCCTTTTGTGTACCGGTTTTGGCCGCGGGCCGCCCTGCGGGCGGCAAACTGTGCTATAATAATAAAAATTCTGCCCCGCGCCTGCCGGGCCGGGGCAAAAGGAGCCTTGCGGATGAACCAGATCAAAACCGTTTCACTGGTGGGCATGGGCGCACTGGGCGTGCTGTTTGCCGACCGCCTTGTGGCCGCTTTGGGTGAAAAGCAAGTTACTTTTCTCGCGGATGACGCGCGTATTCAGCGCTATCAGGCGCAGGGGGTGTTCTGCAACGGGCGCCGCTGCACCTTTTCGTTTTCAAATGGCAAAGCCCCGGCAGCCCCGGCCGACCTGCTGATTTTTGCCGTCAAAGGCACCGCGTTGCAGCAAGCCATACAACTGGCCGCCCCGGTGGTGGGGCCAAACACCATTTTGCTGTCGCTGCTGAACGGCATTGCCAGCGAAGAGCTGCTGGGCGAGGCCTTTGGCAGCGCACGGGTGTTGACCTGCATCGCACAGGGCATGGACGCCGTGAAGCTGGGCAATAAGCTGACTTACAGCCATATGGGCGAGCTTTGCCTTGGCCTTGCGCCGGGCGAAGCAGCAAAACAGCCGTTACTGCAAGCGGTGACTAGCCTGTTGGGCCGCGCGCATATCCCCTACACCGTCGAGCCGGACATTCTGCGCCGCCTTTGGGGCAAATGGATGCTGAACGTGGGGGTCAACCAGGTGGTGATGGCAGAGGAGGGTACCTACGAAACGGTGCAGCGGCCCGGTGCCGCCCGCGAACACATGCAGGCCGCAATGGCGGAAGTGCTGGCCCTTGCCGAGCTAGAGGGCATCCCGCTGACACAGACAGACCTTGACGGCTATGTGGCGCTGATTGGCACGTTAAACCCACAGGGTATGCCCTCTATGCGGCAGGACGGGTTGCAGCACCGCGCCACTGAGGTGGAGTTTTTTGCAGGTACCGTGCTGCAAAAGGCAAAAAAACACGGGCTTGCCGTGCCGGTCAACGAGGCGTTGTACCGGCAGATCCGCGCAATGGAAGCGGCATATCTCGCTTAAATACGCAAACTTAACTTTAACAAACAACAGGCAGCGCCCCAGCTTTGGGCGCTGCCTGTTGTGTTTGTTTTTGCTATTCCGCTTTGATGCGGTTCAGCCGCCATGCGCTGATGGCAAGCGGCAGCAAAATCAACCCCACCAGAGGCAACAGCAGTTTTGCGTCTAGCCCCGGGCTGCGCATCGCCTCAAACGACCAGCTTGCAAACAACAGCTTGCCCACGCCGCGCAGCACTGCCGGCAGCATGCTAGCGGGGAACATAATGCCGGAGAGCAGCACCGAGGGCAAAAAGATAATCTGCGTTACCATGCTCAGCTTCGCCGCACTTTTTACCGTCAGGCCAAACACCAGCCCGGTGCACAGGCTTGCAAGGATGAGTAGTGCCAGCGCAACAAAATAGGCCGGTAAATTTTGAGGCACAGCGGCACCAAACAGCACCGGGGCGGCAAAAAAGATGACAAGGCTCATCACAAACAGGTGTGCAAACCCAGACAGCACACTGCTGGCCGCCGCGGTCCAAAGCGGCACCCCGCCAACCTGATACGCCTTTTTCATATCGGTAGAATAGGTCTCCACCAGCGGGGCAGGCATGCCCAGCACCCCACCCATCGTCACGCCAAACACCGTCATCGACGCAATCAGCGTTTGTTTTGCATCCGGCATAATCGATGTCAGCACCGCGCCCATAAACAAAAAGAACACCAGCGGTACCAAATAGTAAACAATCAGCACCTCGCGGTTGCGCAGGCTCAACTTCCACTGCAAGGCCACACCATACAAAAATGCTTTCATGCCTTTGCCTCCCTTACCATGCTTAAAAAGCGCTCTTCCAGCGTGGGGCGCTCGGTCAAAAGCTCCAGTATCGCAAGGTTTTGCCGCCCTGCAACTGCCAGCAGCTCGTTCATTGCGTCCTCCAGCCGGTCGGCTTCAAACCGCAACATCCCGTTTTCGGCAGGCAGCGGGCGGCAGGCTTGCCACTCGCCCTCTGCAGGCATAGCTGAAAACCGCACTTTTAGCCGCACCGCGCCGGGCACGACCTTTGTCAGCTCGGCCGGGGTGCCCAAAAAGGCAAGTGCACCGTCTTTTAAAATAGCAATCACATCGCAAAGGGTCTCCACCTCCGCCATATCATGGCTGGCCAGCACAATGGTACGCCCCTGCTGTTTTAAGCGGCGGATCTCACTGTGCAGCGAAATCTGCCCCTCTACGTCCAACCCGGCGGTCGGCTCGTCCAAAAACAAGGTCTCCGCTTCACCCAGCAACGCCAGCGCCAGATGTACCCGGCGTTTTTGCCCGGTGGAAAGCTGGCCATACTGCTTTTGCAGCAGGGGCTCCAGCTCCAGCGCGCGCAGCATCTCCGGCTGCGCTTCGTGGTGCTGCCATAGGCCAAAAAAGCGCAGCGCTTCGGCCACCTTCATCTGGGCGGGCAACGTGGAGGATTGCAGTTGCACCCCGCGCCGCCCATTCACCTGTATTTCGCCCGCATCGGTGCGCCGCAAGCCCTCCATACATTCCAGCAGGGTGGTTTTGCCCGCACCGTTTGCCCCCAGCAGCGCAAAGGTTTGCCCCTTGCGCACCTCAAACGAAATGTCGTTTAAAACGCGGTGGGTGCCATAGCTTTTTTGCAAGCCCCGCACCGTCAATGCCGTTTGCATATTACCCCTCCATTTGCGGCAGTTGTATGCCGTTTTTTATAAAATAATGCTCCAGTATCGCACCAAGGTACTCGTCTACCATTTGCTGCTTTTGCAAAAAGTCTTTGTCCCAGCCCGTTTTGTTCTCGTTAAATTCCATCAGTTTGCTGAGTAACGTAAAATCCCCGCCGGTAAATTCTTCAATCATACCCCACCAGCGGGTGGCAAGCGCTTCACTCTTTTCGCTGCCCGGGCTTTCCCCCGCCTGCTTTAATGTCACCGCTTCATCCAACAGCTGCCGGTAGGTGGCAAACATCTTTTCCCCCCGCTCCGGGTCGTTGCCAAACCGGTTTTGCACGTGGTCGGTCAGTGAGGTGTCAAGGCTTTTCCATACCCAGTAATTCGGGTTATCCATGCGGATCAGCTCTATGATCTCGGCGTATTTTTTAAAATCTACCTCTTTCAGGCCCAGCACTTCTTCGTGCAGTGCGTCCAAGGCCGCGCGCACCTGTTGCAACTGGTCAATTTGCACTTTTATCGCTTTGCTTTGCCCTTCCAGCGCTGCCGCCACCTCGGCCGGGCTGTCCAGCGGCAAAATGCGCTCTTTGATCTGCTCCAGCGAAAACCCAAGGTATTTAAACGACAGAATTTGGTGCAGCCGCACCACGTCTTTGTCAGAGTAGCGCCGCCGCCCGCCGGTGCTGAAAGCGGATGGTTTTAGCAACCCCTCGCGGTCATAATATTGCAGGGTGCGCACCGTCACCCCCATTTTGTGGGCCAGCTGCCCCACCGTCCATTGTTGTTCCTGCATCTTTCCGCCCCCTCTGTCAGCATCATAACATGTTACGTTACGTCACATGCAAGTATTTTTTGTTTTATTGTATCAAAATTTTTATTGCCGCATAACAGCGCTTGCCCCCCGGCCCGGCAAACTGGGTTCGCCGGGCCAGGGGGCAAGTGGCTTCACTGTCAAAGTCCATACCTTATGAAAGTTGCATCATTTTTAAAAGCCGCACCGCTTTACCGCTTTGTTTTACCGCCACTCAATTAGCGCATAGACAATTGGTATGTTGAGTAGCACCAACAGTATAATCAACCATAACAGGTTAAACCTTTTGCGGCTGGCTTCCTCTTCGGCACGTTTTTTTGCATTTTCGTTGTTCGTTACCTTTTCAGACTTTTTGTGCCTGGTAAACCTACTGGGCAGATAAAAATCCAACCACCACAATAAAAGGACTACAAGGTTTAATCCTAAAATAATCAGCACAACCTTGGCGTAAGCCCATATCGTCCCCATCAAACGCCCCCTGCAGCACCACCGTGTTTTGGCAGATTAACTCACCTGTAAATTATATAAAGTATAACGGTTAACATGATTAAATCCCAGCTGCCCAAAAGGAAAATCAACCAAAACCTGTTATGCTGTTTTCTTTTCTTTTCATTTCTTTCAGCTCTTTTATGGTAAGAATAAAAGGCAGGTTTTCGTTGTTCCTTTCCTTCATACCATTTTTTCTCGTAAAACCGCCTTTTCCACAGAATCAACATAGCCAAATTCACCAAAGGCGTAACAAAAAACACCATTGGTTTGATACTGTCCCATATAATATCATTCACTTTTGTCCCCCCTTGCCGCAGTGCAAACCTGGTCACATTTACTCGCGATAATAAAGCAAACCCCGCCCTATTGCAATATGGGTTACCGTCTGTTTTTAGGCGTAACCGTTTCGCGGGCCGCACCCCTACCCCAAGTTTCTTTTTTAGCATACCCTGCTTTGTGCCCAGTGTCAATTCATGGGTTTTAGTGCAGCAAGTATTTAACAAAAACGTCGGCAAGAAAGCAGTGCCCCGGTGTTGACTAATACACCGGGGCACTGCTTTAAAGGATTACTTGTTATTGAGTTTTGAAAGTTGGTAAACCTTTGCTATGGTTGTTTTTACCTGCTCATACAGAACAAATATTCCAAATCGGAAACAACACTAGTTATCTTTTTGCAAGTCTCCCGATCAACCAACACAGACCGGTAAACCCGCTCGATGATTGCGGAATGACGTAATTGGGGGATAGTAGCACAATTTATTTTGCTAGAATTTAAAAAATCGAGTGGCGCCAAGGATTTCGGGCATTTTCTTTACTTAATTATTAAAGGCCATTCGTTATTTAGGCATTTTTAAATAATCCCATTTTATCGTATTTGATGATAATATCATAAGCGGATTGGGATCCTCTTTGAGCAAGTAAAGCATCTTCCATAGAGATTTCAGCTTCAATTGGTCTACTAGCCATTTCACCGGAATCCGTACGTAAAAAGAATTTTCCTGAACGCCTTATGATTTCAATACCATAATCATCGAAAATTTTACTCTCCATTGTCTATCTCCTCAAATTGCTTGATTGGTCTTATTGTGTATTGTCCAGGCCCCGGTGAATCAATAATTATCTCTGGAATTCCACCGCTAGTATAACCACCAGGAATCCATTTGGAATTAGCCCCTTTTTCATTACCGCTTGGCATTCTTAAGCCAGATGGATTAACAATATCAATCCGTACGGGATTGGTTCCTAACTCACCAGGATCAAGACCTAATAGCCGTTCTAGTTCTGAAATGTCCCCACGGGCTCTGGCAATCAAATCATCAGCAATTGATGTTGGCATTACAAATGTTCCGCCAGGGGGTCCAGCATAGCCCTTGGGTGCTTGGTAGCTGATTTTTGTTACGCCATTCCTAAATTGAGTCTTGTGGTTAGATATGTATTTCTTTTCTAAATATGTCGCCGGATCAGGTCGGGAGTACTTTGGTGTTTTTAGTATCTCATCAACCTTTATTTTTGGGATTCCAGCTTTATTTAGCCCATCCCCCGCACCCTCAGCTAGTTCACCCACACGCTGGCCTGATAGAGCGGCATTCACATCGGCATCTTGCCTTACCCCGGCAGCATCCAAAGCCGCGTCTTGCGCCTGCGCACCGCTTTGCTCTGCCGCCTCTGCAAGGGGTTCGCCTGTCCGCCCTTCGTCGAAGCCATTAAAATAAGGCTCCAGCGGGTCGCCATTTTCTTTTATTTCAAGTTGCCTTGCCTCTGGCAGGGCTATTGGCGCAGTACCTTGCTGTGGGGTTACACTAAGTGCTTTTGCAAGATCATCTGTTTGGTTTACTTGTGGCGTTGTCCTGAACAATATATTTTTAGCATAACTCACCCACTCTATGATGTCAATTCATGGTTTTAAAGGTAACAACAATTCTAAAAAAATAACAGCAAAAAAGCAGTGCCCCGGTGGAGTATCCAATACCAGAGCCCTGCTTTAAGCAGTTTATTTGTTGTTAGATTTTGAATGGTAACAGTTTGTAATGCGCTATAAAAATAATACCCGCGTTTATGCCATTTGACAGCACCCATACTTCCATCTGCGGAATCCATTGTTTACTTGAGGAAAAACCAGCCTCAGCAAACTCCAGCAATACAATAATTTTGAGTTGTCACCTTGTGTGTGGCAAGTAAGTTTAAACACCTCGGTATACGCCTAAGCTTAATCTTTGTTTATCCATACCCTCGCGGCGGTATCGGCAATTTCGAAGCCCTTGTGAGGCATATCGCAGGATTCCATTTCAAACTCGTCTATCTCAAAATTGGGCAAATCTGCCGCGCCGATATTATAGCAGGATAAAGCGCCGGGGGCGCAAGCTCATCAGCCCGCAGCAAGGGCTGAAAGGCACTCTCGGAGGCTAAATGCTTATTCTTCAAGCTTATACACTTTTATGGCGTTGTCATTACCGGGTTCAAAAACGTATATACGTTCACACTTGGGGCACCGCCATACATCAACTTTGGGATCGGGTAGATCTGCTGAATCTACGCTTCCAAGATTGATAATATCATCCCATTCTTTGTCGGTGAACACTTTAAATTGAATATCATTTGGCGCCATTGAATTTGAAAGCGTATTTCCACATTTACATGTCATTCTTGCCATATCAATCTCTCCTGTTCTTTTATGGATATGTAATTATTTGACCATCAATCCAAATCTCAACTTTTCCCGGTAGCAGCCCATTCAGGTATTTTCCTTTTGCTCGGTTTATGATTTCAGAAGCTTGTGTACGGGTTAATCCTGAGCCTCGTGCATCAATAATTACCGTTTCGGCCCCTTGGCCAAATCCTTCTTGAATTCGTTTCATACCTGTGTTCGTGTTAGGATTTTGCATGGTTTTTAGTTCAGTTTTTACATTATTTACATTGAAGTCCGGAGTTTTCCCTCCAGGTACATTCGAACGGGGTATAGTTTCTACATTTTTACCTTGCTTTGTTAAGTCATCAATCATTTTTCTTTCGGCTGGGGTCAGTCCATCAAGACTCCCAGTCACGTCCCCCGCACCTTCTGCCAGTTCACCCGTGCGCTGGCCTGATAGAGCGGCATTCATGTCGGCATCTTGCCTTACCCCGGCATCATCCAAAGCCGTATCTTGCGCCTGCGCACCGCTTTGCTCTGCCGCCTCTGCAAGGGGTTCGCCCGTCCGCCCTTCATTGAACGCTTGCAGGTAACGAGATATAAGAACACTATTTGCAGTTTTACCAGTATCCCCCGTCCTTAGAAACTCTATTAAATTAGCATTTTGCTGTGGGGTTAACCCAAGTTCTTTTAAAAAGTCACTTGTTTGGCTTGATTGCTGTAATGTGGCAGGTAATGCGTTTTTAGCATAACTCACCCACTCTATGATGTCAATTCATGGTTTTAAAGTTAGTAACAATTCTAAAAAAATGACAGCAAAAAAGCAGTGCCCCGGTATTGATGACTCCACCGTGGCACTGCTTTAAAAAATTACTTGTTATTGAGCTTTGAACTAAAAATATGGATTGCTACTCATAAAAACAAACCCCAAGCGGCTTTATCTAACGGGGCTTGCGGAATAGTATAATTTTTTGAGTAAAATAGCAAATTTTTATGCCATATTATTAATAAAACAAACGGTTTTAGAAATTTCTCTGGTTTACCCTTCTTATAAATGGAAATCATCATCGAAGCATGGTATGTGAAAATACGCGTTAAGAAAACTTTCAACTTTGATTTTTAAACATGGTCTTAATAGCCGGGTTAATTTTATAAGCTCGATTCATCCATTCTAAAGCATCCGCAGACTCCCCCAGCATCTGGCTTGCTAAGCCAATGGCCCACATGCTTTGCCATGAAGCAGGATGAATTTTGAGGCATTCTTTTAAAAATGCAATAGCTTCAGCCAATTCAATTTGATCCATCGCAGTAAACTGTTTTACCTGCTCTTTACGGCTAATCTTATCTTTAATCAGTTCGTTTGCTTTGTCATAAAAAGCGTTAAATTTTATTTTTTCATTATTGCTTAAAGTATCGCCTGTCATTTTTTACACCTCGTCTTCTTTATAAACAACGCCTATAACACGACCAGTGCCGATTTTTCTTGAAGCATTTTGAATAAAGAAAGTTTCTCCAGCAACTAATGAATCTTTGACATCATCGTAAGCTTCATCAAATACTAATGGCATTTCAATTTGCACTCGGTAACTCTGGCCTCTAATTAACTTGTCAAGATTTTTATCTGCAATTATTGTTCCAGAAGTTAAATAACCTCCAAGGTTGATTGATGGCCTGAGTATGAGTTTCGGATTGGGGTCCGAGGATAGGCTGTGTTCAGCTTCTCTCGGTGTGTAAAAATGTATATCAGCCTCCATTATTAACATCAATTATCCCTCCGATTAATGAATGTGGAGTATTTCCTTTATGTATTTATTAAATGTATCCAGATTTTCGGGCTGAATTGTTACGGTTCCGTTTTTAAAAATTGTTGTATCAACTTTTGTAAAATCACCAATCTTGTGAAGGATGTCTTTAGGAATCTTAACCTCAAGGATAGCAGCAATGTCGGGATAACGTTTAGCGAAATTGATTGTGTCCTGCTTGTCGAGCCCAAATTGCTTCACTTCCATGCCTGTTGGGACGGTATCAAACTTTCCAGAAGCAACGACACTATCATATTCGTTTGGTCCGACAGGTAGGGGGGTGCGGACAAAAAACTGGACTGCTTACGTCATGGCAGGAGGTAGCTATGTATTCAGAGGAACAATATTGCACCGCACTTGGATTATATGACAAGTGCGGTTCCGTCACCAAAGTAATTACACAACTTGGATATCCGGTTAGGCGGCAAACACTGTATAATTGGATTGCGCGCCGAAAACATCTTCCGTCCGGTCATTCTACTTTTCGTGGCATCAATACAGCAGAGCATCCAAGACATCCTGCACTGGGAGTGAAATTAGATGCCATTCGCCGTTGCTTTGAGCTTGGAGAGAATGTACAATTCGTATCAGATGAGATTGGCTATAGCAAAGCCAGCATCTATCTGTGGAGAAGAAAGTACATTCAGAAAGGGCGTGCCGCGCTAATGGAGCCACCAAAGGAAAGAAAACGAGGCCCACTCAGTGAAGGGGAGCCGGCTGCCAATGAGCAAATTTCTCAACTCAAAGAACAAGTTTCAACTATGCAGTTGGAAATCGATATTTTAAAGGAGACTCTCGATGTATTAAAAAAAGACCCAGGCGTCGACCGGAGCACCCTGAAGAATAGGGAGAAGGCAGCAATTATCGACGCCTTAAAGAATAAATATCCGCTGCCAACATTGCTCAAAGCGCTGTGCTATGCTCGCAGTAGCTATTTTTATCGAAAGAAAGCCAACAAACAAAGCGATCGGTATTCCGAAGCCAAAAAACAAATCCGAGCAATTTTCGAGGAAAATTACTTGTGTTATGGGTATCGCAGAATATATTTGGCACTTAAGAAAAGCGGTGTTCGCCTATCCGAGAAGGTGATTCGTCGGCTTATGAAAGAGGAGCATTTACATCCACGAGTCACCAAAAAGCGAGCATACAGCTCGTATCAAGGCGAAATTACACCAGCAGTTCCCAATGTAATCCAGCGAAAATTCCATGCCAATCGCCCCAATGAAAAGTGGCTTACCGACATCACGGAGTTTTCTATTCCTGCGGGGAAAGTTTATCTTTCTCCCATGATTGACTGCTTTGATGGAATGCCTGTTTCGTGGCGTATTAGCGCGTCTCCTAATGGAGAATTGGTCAACGGCATGTTGGAGGATGCTATCATCGTACTTAGCGCCGGAGAAAAGCCCATCATCCACACAGATCGAGGTTGTCATTACCGCTGGCCGGGTTGGATTCAGCGAATGGATCAGACACAGCTTCGGCGCTCTATGTCGAGGAAGGGATGCTCACCAGACAACTCTGCTTGTGAGGGACTTTTTGGTCGCATGAAAAATGAGATGTTCTACGGTCGTTCATGGGTGGATATTTCCATTGAAGAATTCACACAGCTCATTGAGGACTACATGGTTTGGTATCGAGAAAAGCGAATCAAGCATTCCCTTGGCGGGATGAGCCCACTGGAGTATCGGCAAAATTTAGGACTGTCTGCTTAGTCCAAGATTTTGTCCGCACCCCCTTATCTTTTATCTTGCATGACGGTTAGTTCAGAAACAATGTTAAGCGCTTCTGTTGCCGCCTCTGTGGTGAAGTTTGTGGCAGCTTGTGCCCCTATCGATTTTAGCAGGCTTTTGATGCCGCTTTTGGCAGCTTCGGTAGATGCCACCTTGCTTAATTGGTTAATGACAACTTTGCCGCCCGCCCATTCAACCGGGGCAACCAGTAACCCCATCATAAATTGCTGCGATGCGCTTGCACCTGCCTGCCGAGCTTACTGAAAGCTTACCCGAACAATGTCTCCGCTCATTTCCTTTTCATCCAGTATCTTTTTATTGCAAAAGACAGCAGGGCCCCGGTGGATATTCAACACCGGGGCCCTGCTGTAAAAAACTATTTGTTATTAAATTCTGAAGGTAAATACAAAGTCACTGGAGAACGACACCTCTTTGCGAAAAAAGGATGAAACCTTCTATCAGATTTCCCCTATTTATTCTGTGTTGCAAGAAAATTATAGAGATGCGATAAAGAAATTTTTATTCTATATAAAAAGGTTGTTCTTTCTTCACTACGTTCTGTCCAAAATCGGAACCAAGCAACACCATATCCAGAGGTTTTTTATCTAAGTATGGTTTACACAACTCGCCTATTAAGGGAAAAAGCTGCTGTGAAGAAGCTTTAGTTCCCAATACCAATAAATATCCCGCTTCCTGTCCTCTGACCATCCAAAACAGATAAGCCGTATCCACCATCCGGTTCCTGCGAAAATATTGTTTGAGCTTCTCCACCATACGAGTCGGGTAATCTTTTGGCTGGCCGATCATAATAGATTCGTTGCTCTTCGCCGTTTGGAATGGGGCGTTACCGCCTGCAAATATCTCTTTCCCCAGTACAATATTGTCGCTGAACGGATTGAGGACAACGCCCTGATACGGGGTATCGCCAGATGTCAGCACCGCTTTGTAATCATCGAAAGAATAAACAGTAGTCTGCTGGTAGCTGCCCTGATTCCACTTGGCAAGCTCGTTGTGGTCGGTAAAGGCTATTAGGTAGTGCGCGCCGGAAGAATCACTGATACTGACCAATGAAAGTGGGCTATCGCTACTGAGAACTACGCTACCGTCAGGGTTCTTAGGCAAATTGCGCGTATCAACCTGAACAGGGCAGAGAAGTTTTGCTTGATGTAGCGTCTCGAAGAACAGCGGTTCTTTTGAGTGGTCTGCTCTCATAAGGCGAATCGCACTCAGTAAGTTCGGATTTGATATTTCCATTGCTTAATACCCCCTCTCTTTATAGATACCGTCAGGAAACTTGCGCACCTCACCATGTGCTGGAAAATCAGGGTATGAAAATTCCCATAAGCAACCACAGTTCTTGCATTTATACCACTTATCCGCATACCATATCATTTTTTCTTTGCCATCTTGCCATACATAATATGGTTTATCAACTGGAATGTCCTCATAAACGCCTGATAATACTTGATCCTCAAAAAAATGCTTAATATCTTGAAACAACTGCCATGTATCTATATCGGCTTCATAACGTTCTGCACATTCGCATTCTAATTTCCGAACCATGATGGATTAAACCTCGCTTCCGGTATATAAATTTGGTTTCCTCCGCCCATAAGCATTCCTGCGCCCCCGTTCATTGTCTGCGGAGCGGCAAAGCCTTCATAAATTACTGTGCCCTTTGGAACAGTTACTTTAGTTACATATGTGGCAGTGTTCCCCCATTCCGGTACTAGAGCAAGGTCCAGTTGTGACTGCAATCCGCCCATCTGTGGTGTTCGTGACACATAGTTGCCGGCAATCACAGCATTTCCTCCATATACCCTGTAAAATACGGTATCTTCCGTCAACACTTTTTTTGTATAAGTGGAGCTTCTAAAGGTGCTTGCGATTTTGTTCTCTAACGGTCCCTGGTTAATCGGAGAATAGATAAAATCCCCCGCGCCCTCTGCTGCATCTCCAACACCTTGATGAGAGAAATCCCCCTCTGCGCCAACGTTCTGCCCGGTTTCCGCACTTTCACTTTGCTGCACGCTTTCAGGTTGCGGCGCAGCGGGTTCTGCGGGGGCTTCGGTACCGCGGCTATCGGTATAGGTATCATGGTCAATGCCTTCACCCTCAACTTTGTTTCCAGCATACCCCGCCTGCCCTGCATTGTCAACAGCCTGTCCATCCCTGCTTTCTAGCGCACTTGTAATCTGCTGTTGGTCTAAGTCAGTCGCGGCATTCGTTTCCACCAAACCACCAAGCTGAACATCGCCGGGCTGCTCGCCCTCTTTCATCTGCTGGCTAATTTCAGCGGCCTGTTGATAGGCTTGCGTGCCCTCGCCATAAGACAAACCCTCTTGTACAATAGCCTGTGCATCTGCCTGTGCGGCGCGGCCCATTTGTTCTATTTGGGCACGGCGCCAAACGGTTGCCGCTGCGCCCATCATACCACCGGCCACTGCCCCGGCAAGGCCCGCCTGCCCAATGCGGGCAAGCTGCTGCATCATCGTATCCACAAGTGCCATAGACTCGCTGCCCGGGTGCTTTTGCAAGTAGTCGTTATAATATTGCACTGCCTGGCTTTTATCTTGCATGACGGCCAGTTCAGAAACAATGCTAAGCGCTTCTGTTGCCGCCTCTGTAGTGAAGTTTGTGGCAGCTTGTGCCCCTATCGATTTTAGCAGGCTTTTGATGCCGCTTTTGGCGGCTTCGGTAGATGCCACCTTGCTTAATTGGTTGATGACAATTTTGCCGCCCACCCATTCAACCGGAGCAACCAGTAACCCCATCATCAATTGCTGCGACGCGCTTGCACCTGATTGCCGGGCTTACTGAAAACCTACCCGAACAATGTCTCCGTCCATTTTCATTTCATCCAGTATCTTTTTATTGTAAAAGACAGCAGGGCCCCGGTGGAATATCCAACACCGGGGCCCTGCTGTTAAGAATTGTTTGTTATTGAGTTTTGAAGGTAAAACAAAAACCCGGGAAACACCCTCTCCCATCGTGAAGCTTTTTGTGCGGCGTGTTTTGCACTCAAAAGGTCAGCTAGGTATATAGCTTACTTCTCCAAAAATAAGCGAAACTCGCAGGGTCGAAAATCGTGCAGGTTAAAGCGCCGGGGTCGCAAGCGTCCCCGGCGCGGGTTACATCAGCCCGCAGTGCGGGCTGAAAGATGATACCCCTCAGGGTCAGATTTCGAATCATATGGACTTATCAGGAATCAATCTCTGCTGAAAGTCATAATTGTCAGGAGTTTCATGAGGGTCATGAACGCCTTTGAATTTTCATGATACTATTTATTTATGCAAAGTGATTTCTTTCCCTGTACTAGTATCAATAAAGAATTTTCGTTTGCCATCCTGCATTAATGTTACCTCGGTACCTACCGGCATATCATATATTGCAAGTACTGCCGGCTCAATTTCAATGACAGTTTCAAACATACAAATACACATATTATTGGGGTCATTAAGATATTTATCCGTATCAATATCAGAAAAAAAACGCCATCCATTATCAACATCTCTAATGCTTTTTTCTCTGACACACCATTTCAACTTGCCAGTTTTATTATAAATGTTTTTTGAAACAACACATCCACCGAATCTACTAACAGCCATGACTATACATCCTTTCTCAACAAATGTTGTAGTTCTTCACTTCCCATTATTAAGCTATTTACAGTTTTCCCTGCAAAATTAGGAGTATCTAAGTCCGGATTTTTATCAAGGCAATATGAAATAAACTCACATATGGCAGTTGTAGGGCTAAGCTGTGCGTTATAACATAAATACCAAAATGCGGAGTTATTAAATTTCTTATCTTTTTTATTAAGATCCACCCCACGCTTTAAAAGCATATACCCGATTTCCAAAGCACCAACTTCTTTTAAATGATATGATAAGCAGTGTAATTCGTTGTTACCATTTTTAGAAATAATGTTTACCTTTGCCCCGTTTTCAAGGAGATATTTTGCAATATCAAACCTTCCATACGCAATACTTTTCATAAGTAAGCTTTCATCAGAATCAACAATATCTTTAACATCATTAATTGTTTTTCTATCTAGCTTTAGCTTCTCTTGTAATATCTTTAAATTTCCAATCATAGCAATTGTTGAATAACTTGCTTTTTCAATATCCATACAATACTCTCCTATTCAAACAAATGGCTTCTATTAGTATTTGGCAACTCGGGTCTGTAGTTTGCAGGGTTCCTATACCAATCTAAGAATTCTTGCAAGCTCATTTCATCATTTATGTACCGCCTATGGACATCAGCGTACTTTTGTCCAGGAATATGGCCCATATCCCATTGACCTTTTCTGGGCCTGCTTCTATCCCATGAAAATTCCACACCAGAGGGGTCTGTTGCCTTTCCTGTTTTTGAGTTTACATGAGCATTCCAAACATCTTCAACCTGATTTTTTCCATATGGAGGTCTGCTGTTTGCATATGGTTTGGCTGAGCTAGTCATCCCCCCCGCGCCCTCTGCTGCATCTCCAACACCCTGATGAGAGAAATCCCCCTCTGCACCAGCACCCTGCCCGGTTTCCGCACTTTCACTTTGCTGCGCGTTTTCAATTTGCGGCGCAGTGGGTTCTGCTGGGGCTTCGGTACCACCACTATCGGTATGGGCGTCACGGTCAATGCCTTCACCCTCAACTTTGTTTCCAGCATACCCCGCTTGCCCTTCATTGTCAACAGCCTGTCCATCCCTGCTTTCTAGCGCACTTGTAATCTGCTGTCGGTCTAGGTCAGTCGCAGCATTCGTTTCCATCAAACCGCCAAGCTGAACATCGCCGGGGTGTTCGCCCTCTTTCATCTGCTGGTTAATTTCAGCGGCCTGATGATAGGCTTGCGTGCCCTCGCCATAAGACAAGCCCTCTTGTATAATAGCCTGTGCATCTGCCTGCGCGGCGTGGCCCATTTGTTCTATTTGGGCACGGTGCCAAACGGTTGCCGCTGCGCCCATCATACCACCGGCTACTGCCCCGGCAAGGCCTGCCTGCCCAATGCGGGCAAGTTGCTGCATCATCGTATCCACAAGCGCCATAGACTCGCTGCCCGGGTGTTTTTGCAAGTAGTCGTTATAATATTGCACCGCCTGGCTTTTATCTTGCATGACGGCTAGTTCAGAAACAATGCTAAGCGCTTCTGTTGTGGCCTCTGTGGTGAAGTTTGTGGCAACCTGTGCCCCTATCGATTTTAGCAGGCTTTTGATGCCGCTTTTGGCGGCTTCGGTAGATGCCACCTTGCTTAATTGGTTGATGACAACTTTGCCGCCCGCCCATTCAACCGGGGCAACCAGTAACCCCATCATCAATTGCTGTGACGCGCTTGCACCTGACTGCCGGGCTGCATAAGCCGCTTGGCCTGCACTTTCTATCGCCATAACTGCCGGGGCATACGCACCAAACGCAGCGTATTTTACCGCACTATTTACTGCGCCAAGGCCAACCTCTACCAAAAATTTTGTGGTACCGGTAAGGTGCTGTGTTACCGCTTCCTTGCCCACCTCGGCATTTTGCAGCTCCAACGCGCCACCTGCATAGCGGGATACTTGTTCGTTTTCCCCTGTGGCCCAGTTTTCAATGTTTTGCACACTCACATCAATCGCATAATCTAACCCGCCGACCAGCTCATTGGTTAGGTTCCACATTGCGCCTATTGTTCTCTTGCCTGCCTGTTCAAAAAAGTCAGCATCTTCGTCAAAAGAAAGTACTTCTCTATCTTTTTGTATTTTGTCGTAGTCTATTGCAAATTTTCTGTATTCTTCAAGGTACTTTTTTGCTTCATTTTTATCTGTCGCAAGCAAAGACAAAAACTGCTTTTGTTCGTCTTCGCTCATATAGTTCTTGATGCGCTGCCACTTTTGTTCTGGGGAATAAAAAGCAGTTTGAATAATGGTCTCCCCCAAATCCCCCCCGCTGTACACCAGGCTGGAAATAGCCCCTCCGCTCGTGTGGTCAAACGTTACTACATTGTCAAAAACATCTTCTGCCGTTTTGCTTTTGCTTTCTATCAAATCTTCGCCTTGCTCTGCTTTATCGTCCGAAGCGCTGTCATCATAATCATCCCTCAAAAAACTGGCAGAATCGTTTTCTTTTGCAGATAGTTCGTACTCTTCCGGGGCGATATCCCTTTCATTGACTTTGGGCTCATTGTCATCTTTGCCTTCATAAAGGAATTTGTAATAGTCCGCTTGTGGCCCCTGCTGTGGCAAAGCTTCCTCTTGCAAAGGGGCAATTGCCCCATTTTTTTGCAGCTTTTGATAATAACTAGACTGATACCCTTGGTCAGTGGTGTTATTCGCCTCGGCAGGGTCAAGAACACCTTTTTCTTGCAACACCTTATAATAGTTAGATTGGTACCCCTGCTCTGCAACATCATTTACCCCTGTGGCTTCTGCTTCATCTAGCGGCCCAATAAAGCCTCTTTTTTGCAGCCCCTTATAGTAATTTGACTGATACTCTTGCTCAGGGTCAAGGGGGTCGATAAAGCCCCTTTCTTGCAGCCCCTTATAATATTTTGACTGATAGCCCAGAAAACTCCCCCCTTTACACTAAAGGCCCAAACCACTAAGGGCCTTGTCAATCTGCCTTTCGGTATACCCCTCTGTTAGCATTTTCTGCCGTACGGTATCAACATCGCCATCAGCATCTTCGATATATTTTTTGACCTTTGCCGCAGTGACACTTGCATCTTCTACAACGCCCTCAGTTTGGGGGGTGTTTTCACTTTGTTGCGCAAGCTCATTTGCCTCATTTTGTTTGAGACTGGCCTGGGCCTGTGCAAGCGCATTTTGTATGCTTTGGGTTGTTTGCAGTTTTTGTGCCTCTAACTGCGACATCTGGTTTGTATAGTTGGAATCATAGTTCAAAAGCCGTTCCAAAGATGCCCCGGCAAGGTCTGCAAGCTGGTTTTGGTAGCTCTGTTCATAATTTGCTTTGTTGGTGTTCAGCGTTTGCAGCTGATTGGCTTTGTTTTCTTGTAATCCTTGCTCAAGGGTGCCAAGGTTTTTTTGCCGTGTATTATCCAGTGTGCCACGCTGCTGCCCGTAGGCATTGGCAAGGCCCAACAGTGTACTTTCTGCTGCGCCGCCGCTGCGGCCATAGGCCGACAGTTGCTGGCCCAAATTGCGCTGCTGCATCATGCTGGAAATATAGGCATCCTGTAATGCCTTTTCGGTGTCGGTATTCACCGACCCCACATTTTTGTCATACCCCTGCTGCAACAGGTTAACTGCACTGTCGTAATTACTTTGTGCCGCACCGGCAAGGGCATCGCGTGCTTTTTGTACTGCTGCCTCCTGCTTTACACGGGCCTCAGCTTCACGCTGTTTTTGCAGCTCGTACTGCTGCTGCAAAAAAGCCTGTTGGGCTGCATACGCTTGCTGTGCGGCAGCAAGCTGTGAAGCATACCCGCCAGTGATATCGTCTTTGGTACCTCCCCCACTAGTCTCATCACCAGTTTCATCACTGGGCACAGGCAATGGCGGCCAAACCCCGTCACTGGCATAGCTCCGTCTTGCGTCCGCTTCTTCTGCTGGCCCGTAAGCAGTTGCTTTGTTTTCCTTCAGTGATTTTGAAGCGTTAGGAGTATTTATATATTGTTGTAATAGATAATTGTAATATTCCGATTGAACTCCATTGTTTGACTGCCGCTGCTGACTTTGGGGTTGTTGATTTTGATATTGTGATAAAAGTATATTTTCATAAGGCATGTTTTTTCCTCATTTCTCAATCATTCCATCCGCAGTACTTTCCGTTTTTGCCTTCAAAAACAAAATCAGTTTTTTCAAAAACGGGGGTACATTGCCGCTCATATTTGCAATGTTTTCAATAATGCTGCCAAGCTCCGTCACCGTGTACCAAATCAATGCCAACGTTAAAAACGGGGCATGGTATTGCAGCCCAAAAGGCAGCTGCATCACGGTAAAGTACTGCAAGATAGTATAAATCAGCCCATCCGCAAGGCCCGCCACAAATACACCCAGCACAATGCCGCCCTTGCCTTTTAGCCCCTCACGCGCAAGGGCAGATTTCCACGAATGCGTCTTTAGTGCGTAAATGCTGCCGGTCAGCCAGTCAAGGCACATTGCGCAGGCCAAAATAAGTGCCAGTACGCCCATATAGCCAAAGGCCGCCGCCACGGCGCCAACTATACCTACAAAAAACGCCTTAATTGCTTTCAATCCTGTCTCCATTGTCAATTCCCTTTCTGTGTCACAAAGGCTTCTATGCCCTGTTCATTCAATGTTTTTGCATAGCGGTAAGCATTCTGCCGCACGGCAAAAGCACCAAGCTGCACCCGCAGCAGGCCGCCGCTTTCGGTAACATAAGCTTCGTACCCTTTGGTTTTCATGGCAGCAAGGGCCGCCTGCGCGTTTTCTCGCACACGGTAAGCACCGGTCTGCACGGCCCACAGCATCCCTTCTGCCTGTGGCTGTGGTGCAGTTTCTGGCTTTGCCTGTACCGCAAAAAAGCCCTGCACCTTTGCCAAAAAGGTTGCCCAATTATATGGTTCACCGCGCCGGATGCGCCGCGGGCAATCCTTGCCGCTCCAGTGGTTATGCTGTACCACGTTGTCAACGGGCACCCCATACTTTTTCATCAGCGCCGCCGTCAGCTCAGCGGCATTGTCGGTGGCTGCCAGCAGGTCGCTTTCCGGGTTTTCGCAAATTTCAATCGCCAGCGACTGCCGGTTACCGGTGCCATTGCCGCCGTCCCCCGCGTGCCACGCCACTTCACCATCCGGGACGCAATGGGTAATCAACTTATCGTCCACCGCATAGTGCCAGCTGACATATTTATCCTTGCCAGCACCGCGTAAATAGGCTGCGTGGCTTTGCGCACCGGCCCTTTTGCTGGTATTGGCCGTGTTGTGGATGGTGATATACCGCGGCAACAGTGCCAAACCCGGCCGGCAGTTTGCCCCCGCCGGGGCGTATAGCTCTTTTTGCTGTGTCATTGTTTTGCCCCCTTATGCCTGAATCCCCAGCGCCGCCAACTGCTGTTCAATGTAGGTAAGCTGCTCCAGCACCGCAACAAGATGCAAACTGCTGGTGCTTACGCCGGTCGTATAGTCGGTCTCGTCCACCCGCTGTTTGCCCACAGAAGAGACCAAGCTGTAATTTTTGTAGGCCACATCGCTACCGGTCTCCATGTTTACCAAATGCAGCTCCGCTGTTTGCTGTGTATCCCCAAACAGCGCCGCAAAGTCCTCAAGGCCCATCGCATCTGCCGCCATATGGATTTCCATCCTGCTGCGCAAGGCTGGTGACCCACTGGGGTATACCGCAGTCTGCATCAGCACCTCGTATTCGTCGCCATTGTTTAGTTTGATTTTCAACATAAAAACTTCTCCTTATTGTAAATAAATACTATTGATAAGAGTGGTTAAATTATGACCAGAATTGTTTGCGCTAGAAACTTGTGCCCACGCAAAATATAAACCATTGTAGGGCCAACCACTAATATCATATGAAAAAGTACCGCTCCACCCACCGATGCCATAATTCGTTATATTTCCGTAAAGTATTCCCCACGTCCACTCGCCACTGTTTAGAGTTGTTGTAAGCCCAAACTGGAGGGCATGCTGATTATCCAACGCGGGTGTAACAGACATATTTATGTACAGTGTTCTGAATCCTACTGCGGAAAATGGGCCTATGTACCCTCTAATAAATCCTGCATCTGTGCCACCATAGGTATAGATACGAATTTGTGAACCGCTATTAGAAGCCTCGCCGTAAGGTTGATAACTACCTAAGTTTTGATATGAAAATCCGAAACCCGGATAAACATTTAATTGCTTTTTCCACACCAACGCATTGTTAAAAAGCACCTGGTTTGCCGCCTGGTTATTGATCAGCACATTCGCGCTCTGTGCAATATTTGCATTGTTGTAATACAGTGCCATCCCATCACCGCCTTATGAATATGTAATGTTAAGGTTGCCATTGTAGCCCATGATAATATTACTGGCCTTGCGTGCATTACTCAGCCTGCTATCGCTCCCCTGGCACACCGTGCCGGCCGTGCTGCCAAAGTTTTTATTGAATGCAGTGTTTTTACTAAACGCCGGCTCCGCACCCACCTCTTCCGGGGTCGGTACCCAGCTATCGGGTCTTAGCCCCATCTCCTCTGCAGTAAGGCTGTTGCTGCCGTCAAAATTGGCACTGCCAAGCCGCACTACCGTCGCCAGCCGCTCCGCCTTGTCCACAACACCATTGTCGTTCGTGTCATAAACCTGCTTTGCCATATCCCCGGCGCCAATCGCGGCTACTTTGGCATTGATTTGCGCGTCGGTCTGTGTCTTGGTATAGATGGCCTCAAACAACGCGACCAAGGTATCCACCAAACCATTATGCTTCGTTTTGATCTCTTTATCGGTGCGGGCATCAAATTTTGCCTTCAACCACGCGGCATTGTTTTCAATCTTGTCCGGTAGCGCAGCAATACTGTCCTCATACCCGCTAATTTTATGCTCTTCCAGCCCCATTACTTCACCAGCCCCCCTCTTTTGTAATTCACCTGAATCGCCGTCAGCCCAAACAATTCGTTCGGCTCCTCGTTTTCAACCCGCACCTGAAACAGCTTTACCCTATTTGCTTTTTTTCTCGCCGGCACCACATTGGGCCGGTCAAGGGTATTAAAGGTCCAGCGGTTAAAATCGATATCATCCCAGTTGAAAATGTCCACCTTATACCCTCTGGCCAGCTTTGCATATTCCGGTCGGTCGCATAGTAAATATTGCCGCCGCTACGGGTGTAGGGTTGCCCTACTACCCATACTCCGCTAATCAGCTTCAATCGATCCCAAAAGCCAAAATTCATCAGCGGGGTCGTCCATCTTGCCTTAATCGCAGCCCCATCGTCGTTGGCGTGTGATGTCAGCTTATCCTGCCAAAATGCACGCACTTCGCCGCTCTTCGTGCCAAAATACAAGGTGTTTTCTCTCACCCAAAGGCTGCTCGCCCCAACATTTTCCCAGTAGTAGCATTCATATTGGTAGTTCGAGTACGGTGTTTTCCCCTCATAGCTCTTTTGGGCAGAATCCAGCAGATACAGCCTGTCGTTGCATGCAAGCACATAAAACCGCCCCCAGCGCACTGCGCAGCAGCCGGAAAGGTCCTTGTTTTCCAGCGCGGCTGAAATAAAAAAACTGCGCTCCTGTGCATATCGTTCTCCTGTAATGTCGCTGGGGGTCAATGCATAAACGCCACGCCGGGTTAAAAATACCGGCTCAGAGGACAGCGACTCAAACGCATCGGGGCACACCGCACCTTCTCCCTGAATGACATTTGAAATCGGGAACACCGCAAACCCGTCGTCATCCAGCGTCCCCTTGCGCACAAAAGCATTTCGCCCGTTTTCTTCTGCGTATTTATGGGTCACCAAAGCATCGGACAATACCGAATATCCTACAATCGGGCTGGATTCCTGCCCCAACATCCCATACCACGTATCGCCAAAGTACGTTGGGTCGTTCCATTGTGACCAATAATCCACGTTGGGCTCTTCGCTGCTGCCAGCCATAAATACCCGGTCCATCGCACCTTTTACGCCATATAAAATGGCAAAACGGCAGTGGTTAATCTGGTCTGCGTGGTTTGCTTTCACTTCATAGGTAATCTGCACGTTGTCTTCACCTTCTGCCGGGCTCTTCCCCGGTGCGGTATGAAAGGTGATTTTTCCCAGCACGCGGTCCACTGTAAAGTCCGTGCCTTCACTTTTAGCAACCCAGTCGCCGGCGGCATTCAAAATTTCTGCTTTCACCTTTTCTGCCGAAAGGTCGTTATAGCTCAAGTAATACACGGTCTCACTTGCAGTGGCAGCCAGCCCTGCATAACTGTCGGTGCGTTTGCCGGTCAACAGGTTCGGCGGTAGGTTGCTCGTCGCACCGTACTGCCCGTTAGGGGCTTTCGCCACTGTAATCATTGGCACCGTGGCAATTTCACTCACCGGTCTTACCTTTTCTGCGTCATAGCAACGGTAGGTTGTGCCGTCCAAAATCCACAGCTTTTCTTTCAGCTGTACTGCCTTACTACGGGCATCTGCCATTTCATTACAAAGCTCTTTTGCCGCAAAAAGCTCTGCGGCAATTTCCCCTTCAGCCGTCAATGTAAACTTTCCCGTTTCCTGCTCAATCTTCACGGGTTCTGCAAGGGTTTCTGTCGGGGTAGCAAGGTTATAGATGACCGTTACTGGTGTGCCTGCCGCATACTGTGCGGCCATATATGCTTTTAGTGTTGACGGTGTATCATAAGGTGCAGCATCTACAAGTGGTATATAAAACCAATAATCTGCTGCTGAAAGCGTATTGCTAAAATGACTACATACACAACTTGTAAATGAATGTGTAGTGTTTGTGCTTGGTGGATTTATATAAAATGCTCTATATGCAATCCGACTTCCATCTATTACACATAATTCAGTTCCGTCTAAAACCACTTTTTTCTTTGTGTGATATTCTCTTTTCTTGTATTCTCCGCCGGTCAATACATTTGTTTCCAGCGTGTCACCTTCGCATAATTCTTCCTGCGGCCCTGCGGCTGTGGTTCTGTAATTGTTTTCACTTTCTGTTGTAATTTTGCAATATACTTGTGTTGCGACTTCAAACGCCGTCGATTTATACCAAACATCAATTGGGTTACTTGCCAAATATGTATTCACTGCGGAAACGGTGTAATCCGTCAATTTTGATTTTCCGATGAAATAATACGTCGTTGTTTTTGTCAAATAGTAGTGCTCGAAATCTCCGGTATATGATGTGTCAAGTTTTAACGCTGATGATACTGATTCTGCTTCTGATATGCTGTCCTCATACTTAATATCCGGGCATAGTGCAGTTGTTACCCCGCATCTTAAAACACTTCCCAGGTCCGTGACACTAACAACGGATCCATTTAACACAAAGTGTTTATCAAAATCCCCAACTCCGTGTATTTTTCTGATATTTGCAGGGCTTGGGTCACCTGTTCCGCTTTGTGTCGTTTTTCCATATACAGTTACATTTTTTACACAGCCCGCCTTGCCATGTGTGGCAATCTGCTGGGCTCGCTCATGCCGAATTACTGCCCCGTCCAGCACTCCTCCTTCCGGCAGCTCATCGGTGTCCAGCAGCATTTCATACAGTTTTGTGCCCGCGTGCACCAACTCGTGCTCCTCGCCCTCTTTTTGCAGGCTGTATGCCCCATTGATCTTTCCATCCACCCGTGCCAGCGTGTGCCAGCCGGGCCGTTTAGATGGAAATCCATCGGCATCCGGGATCATATTCGGCGCGTCAGGTGACCGCCTCAAATCCACATTCACAACGCTGGAGGTCAAATCCACCCCACGAAACTTCGACAGTTCCACCGTGTACGTCGCGGGCGAACTCCATTGCCGTCCTCTTGGCATCTGCGGCATTCAGCCTCTCCCCTTTCAATAAAGATCCTTTATTGTCTCACTTTTTGCCTGCTGGCTCTCCCAAAGCGCCGTCACATATTTTGCCCTGAAATCATCCATCATCGCATTGTTTTCCGCTGCACGGCAAAAATCAGCCGCAAGCCCATAGGGCAGTGCAATGCGCAATAGTACCGGGCGGTAGTCAATCTCTTCTTCCATGCTCGCCGCCGTCACCTTGGGGGCCTCTTTTAATTCTTCTATCCCCTGTTGCCGCCGCAGGGCATTTTCATAGGGCAGGGCTTCGGCCAGCAGCACATTCAGCATGCCCGGCACAAACGGCTTTACGTCGTCGCTTTCCTCCGGCGTCTGCACCAGCCACCCCGCGGCAAGTACAAAAACTTCATTTGCCGTCATTCTTTTTCCTCCTCGGCACCGGTCGGCACCTTCTTGTATCCGCACCCTTTCAAAAGGCGCACCATTGTCTTTTAAAAAAGCAGCCGGCCGGTTGTCTTTTTCCACTGCCCTGCCGGCTGCCCTCTGTTTTCCTCCCCGGGGCCCTGTTTGTTTTTCGCCCCTGCCTATTACCCACCCGGCTCGTTTTTTCTTCGGTTAGTCGGCCAGTGTTGCCTGTGCCACCACCGAGGGGTATGCCCCGTCTTTATACTGGTAAGCCCGCACGGTCATCCCCGCCTGCACTGCCGGGGCCGTGCCTACCGCCGCGGTTGCCGAGTAACGCGGGTCACTGCCATCTGTGGTGTATTTCACGCTCGCACCCGCTGCCGCCGTAATTGCGCCGCTTGTCGCGTTGATCGTCGGTGCCGCCAGCACCGTCCCGCTTGCGCCGGTCACGTCAACATATACGCCATCTGCCTTTGCGCCAAACACAAACAGGTCATAATAAAAGCGGCCTTCGCACAGGTTGCCGCTGATGCCCGGCGGGTCAAGGTGAACCTTGTTGTCCCAAATTTTTACCGGGGCACTTGCCGCACGTTTGTGCACCAGAATAAAGTTCACCTGTGCGGGCATCAGGTCCTCCGGCACCTCTACCACCGGTGCGCCAAAAATATCGCCCACCTGGCCCTGCACCACCGCGCGGGTCCCAATTTTGTCCAGGTTTTTAAACTGCTCGGTCTCCACCAGCGCGTTAAACACCTCGGTGCGCACATACCAGGTCCGGCCCTTTACCGGTACGCGGTGGTCCAGCAGGTGCTTGCGCGCCGCCGAAAACCGTGCAATCACATTGGTCTTATCAATCGCGGCGGTGTTCCCCACAATCTTGCCCGCTTTATTCGCCAATGCACTCAGGCAGTAGCGGTCATAGGTCGGGATTACCTCTTCACTCATCTGCACACCCATAAATTTGCCGGCTTTGTTGATTGCCTGGTCCAGGTTGTTGCCCTTGTCAATCACGCCCGAAAAGCTCTTGTCCTGGCTCATGGTCAGTTCTTCCACCGTATCGCCTACCTCGGTCGGTGTACCGTAGCGGTTGCCACCGGCGGTTCGGTCATAGTCGTTCAGCGGCACCGTGCTGATGTTGTGCACCCGCACCGTGCGGGCACCCACAAACTCGTTGTCGCCTGAAAGGCGGCTTTTGATCATACTGTCCATCGTGAACGCCTGGTCCACTTTCGTCGAAACACGGGTATCCAAATTGATCGTCTGGCTCAAATTTCATTCCTCCTGTTAATCTCGAAATCCATCTAAAAATCCGGCCACAAACGGGTCGGTCTTCTCTTTTCCACCAAGTCCGGTCGCAGTGCCCGGTGCGGTGCGCCGGTTCTGCGCCGCAGCATCCTGTGCCGCTTTCTGGTTCTTCAGCCGTTGCAACTCCACCGCGCGGTAGGCGGCTAGCGGGCTTTCCCCCTTCTGGATGCGTTGCAATGCCTCTTTGGGCAATTCTTTCAGGTCCGGGTATTCCTGCAACAGCTCCATAAACGGGGCCAGCCGTTGTTTTTCTCCCGCCTCCTGCTGCTCGCTCTGTAACGTCTCCCGTCGCATTTTTGCAAGCTCTCGCGCGGCATTTTCCGGTATGCCACGCTGCATTTCCCGCTGCACCTCCGCGTGCTCCAGTCCTTTTTCCAAATGGTCCAAATACTGTGGCAGCGGCATCCCGCTCGCCGCCGCATACTGGTTCAGCAAGGTCATTTCCCGGCCGCTTTTAAAGCCGTCGCGCTCACTGCGCACCTTATCGTAATCAAGGCCTTTTTGTGCCAGCGCCACTACCTGCTGCGCCGGCAATGTTACCTCTTTACCGTAGTATTTCAGCGTCAGCTGTTGTTCGGGTTCCTGTTGTTGTTTTTGTTCTCCCTCCGCTTCACTCGTCTCCCCTGTGGTGGGCTCCTCTTGTGCTTTCGGCGGGTCTGCCATCTGCTGTGTTTCGCCCATCAGGTTCTCTCCTTGTGGCGCCTCTTCAGTTTTGGTAGTTTCCTCTACTGCGTCGGGTTGCTCTGCCAAGGTTTCCTTCTCTTCCATCTTTGCTCCCTTCCACACCGGCAACCTGGTCAGCAACCGGCGCAAAACACAATTTTATTCGGGCCTTTGGGCAGCACGCAGTACCTCCTGCCCAATCTCCTGGTCCCGGTTCGCACATTGCCGGTTCGTGCAGATGTACGTCGCCACTACACCCTCCGGCGCGTTCTCATTCACTTTTAACACACGTCCTTCTCTTTTGCAGCACGGGCACTTCATCATGTTGTACCGCCTCCTTTCATCATCGCTTCCATCAGGCCGGGGGGCAATTGCTGTTGTACTTCTTGTGCACCTTGCATACCCTGTGCTCCCTGCCCCGCCTTCGCTTCCTGCTGCGCCTGTGCTGCCTGCTGTGCCTGCTTTTGCAGTGCCTGTATCAATTGCGTACGGTTCGGGATATACCCGCGCGGCATATTTTCAAGGTAGGTTTCAGCATCCATCAGCCCGCGGCCAAACAGGTTATCCATTGTCTGTACCAGCATCAGTTCCGACCAATAGGTCGCGGCGCCAATCTCCACATTCAGCTTCAGCTTTTTTTGTGCCAGCTGGGCAAAATCAAACAGCACCGTCTGCATTTCTTCTTCCGGTTCTGCCGTCATTTCTCCCTGCTGTGCGGGCAATCCACTTGCTTGTCCCTGCACCAGGTCCGGCATGTCGGGTCTCGCTGTCTTCATACGCACCGGGCGTACCCCGTAATTGACCGTCATCACGTCCAACCAGATGCGTACCGACTCTTCCACAAAGCTGTAAAAGTCCTGCTTTTGCAGTTCCAGCGGCATTGCCGTCGCTTTTTGCGTCACAATAATCGCACTGGTATTGTCCGGCCGCACATTCCCCAGCGCCGCATCCGATGCCCCCATCGTGTCGCGTGTCATCTCAATCACGCGGTCGATCAGCTGCATCACCTGTGCCGACATATCCGGCGCGCGGTACCCCGCCGCCACTGCTGCGTTGGGGTCCCCCGGCACGCCAATTGCCGCCCCTACTCGGTTATCCCAGCCCTGCGGCAGCAGGTTACTGTTGTACACCACTTTGGGGAACGCCATTTTCTTTACGTGCTCCATCGCCAGCGCATACAGCTTGTTCACATAAATCTGGTTTGGTATCAGCCCCGTCAGTGCCGCCTGCCCGTGGTAGCGGTTCTTCACCTTTTCCCACGGCAACATCGTCACCGGGTAAAGGGTGTATCCCGTATCCCACGGCTTTCGCACAAAACCACCCGCACAAACCTCGCAGCACCACACCGTTCGGCGCGCGCCGCTTTTCTGCTTCCAGTATCGGCGCACCACCGTTACCTTGCCGTCCTCCTGTTCATTGCTTCGGCGGTTTTCGTCCTCATCCGGCTGTACCTCGTCTGGGTCGCACCCATTTTGCTCCGCTTCCCGCTTTACCTGTGTCACCAGCCTGCGGTAGTTCAGCAGCAAATAGGGTTGCTGTTGCAACTCCCGGTTCTGGGGGTTGCCAAAGTGCAGGTTGGTGTTTTCAATCATCTCGGTCTGTATCTGCCCCGGGGTCGGCATAAAATCCTGTGCACCGGGCAAACTGACCGTCCGCAGGCCCCCGTCATCCTCCGGGTCAAAATAAAAGTGCAGGCAACCGTCTCCGTCCACAGCCGCATTGCGGATCACCTCACGGCATTTTTTCTTGTACGCGGTGTTTTCCATCACCGCATCCATCTGCTCTGCCACCATATCCAGCATCGGTTTATCCTCTTCGGTCTCGTCAAACGCCTCTAACGAGACCCCAATGTCATCCGACATGATCGAGGAAATAAAAAACTTCACCACCCGCGCCAGAATGTTAAACACCGGCTTGTCCAGGTTCGGGGCATGTACGCCGCGCCACTGTTCGCCAATGTAAAAATCTTCATTCTTCTCCACGGTATTGTATAAGTCAATCGCCTCGTTATAGCTTCTGGCTTTTTCGTACTCGTGCCATACCTCGCCTGCCGTCATTTCACGGCTTTCTTTGGGGTCGGCTTTCTTCTTCTCCTTCATCAGTTCTTCTGTGTTCACCTGCACACCTCCTCCTGTCCGCTATAGTTCCACAGCGCCGCCCATTGCTTTGCAAGCTCCTGCTCTCTCTTTTTCTCCTCTTGCGTCGCAGGCAGTCCCAACGCCGTTTCCAGTGCCGCCACGCGGGCATTCAGGTCGTCCCATTCTCTGCGCTTGATCAGCATGTATCTTCTCCTCTCAAAACGATAAAAAGCGTTCCAGCTGGCTCTCATATTCCGCTTTCTCTCTCTGGGCCTCTTTCGGGGCCTTCACTACCAAAAAGCTCTGTTGCGGCCGGATATACTGCGCTATTGCAAGCGCCATCACACAGTCATCATGTTCCCGCTCCATTGCCTGTGGCCTGCCCCGCTCGTCCCGCACAAATACCAGCATTTCTCGCAACGTAACGGCATCGCACAAAAGGTCCACATTCTCCCGCACCGCCTGTATCAGCCCGGCAATCGCCACCGGCCGGGTCGTCGCCGTCGTCTTAAACCCATAGCGCCGCTGCAACCGGTGGGTATAACTATCCTCGGTTTCCCGCATATACTGGTGAGGGTAGCGCAGTCTCTCCACTTCCCGTATCGGGTAGGTCGAAAAATTCGCCTCAATGCCCAGCAGTGCCGTGTTGTAGTAATATCCAAGGCAAACCGCTTGCCGCGCAAATTCATCTTCGCCAAATTGTCGGCGCAGCACCGCGACCTGCCGGCCGGTCGTGTTGTCCAGCACCTGGGCAACAAACCAGTCACTGCCCTCCCCTGCGGTGTCCGCGCCAATCACATAGGGCACGCCGGGCCGGGGTTCTTCATAAATGTGTGTACCTCCGCTTTCGCTTTGCACAAACCCGGTCATCCTAAAGCTGTCGCCATCCCCGCAAAAAGTAAATTCTCCGGTGCGCAACGGCCTTGGCAGCCCGGTCAGTCGCCGCACCAGGGCTTCTTTGTCAAACACACAGTTACCGGTCGCAATAAACGCTTCTTCCGGGCTTGCGGGGTATTCCTGCTCAAACAGTTTTTCATCCCCGCCGCAGTTGTTTTCAATGCACCACCGTCGCCAGCACAGTTGTTCATGGTCCAGATCAAAGGTCTCTGCAATGCGCGCCTCTTTTTCGGTCACTTCAAACTCCGCCGGGCAGCTTCTTCGGTATTCCGGCTGTTCCCACCATGCACAAAACACCGGCACAAACTCACTTTCATTTGCCACTGCCCGGTCCCACATCACTTTAAACTCATCAAATCCGTTTGCCGTACTTTCAATGATCACCATCGTATCGCGCCGGTCGGGCACCGCCTGCAACAGCCCGGCCAGCGTCATCTTTTTATCACCCGGCCAAAACGCAAACTCCGAAAGGTGCAGGTTTTGAAACGTATCCGATCGTCCAATGCCCTGTCCACCTGCTGTCATTACTCGTATCGTGCTTTTCAGCCCTTCCCCTTTTATGCCGTCAAATACCAGTTCTCGGGCGTTACTCGTTTTCAGCTGAGGTTTCAAAAGGTCCGGCAGTTCTTCATAAAACAACTTGGACATCCGAAACAAATTCGCAGCCGATTCCTCTTTGTGCGCCACAATCCCGCTTCTCACGTTTTTTCGGGTCGCTGTTCGCTTAAAGATCATCGCTTCCGCCAAAGTCGAAAACCCCATCTGTCGTGCCTTCAGCACAATGGCGCGCATCGGTTTGCCTGCTCGGTTTTGTGCCGCCAGCGCATCATACAGTTTCTTTTGCGGGCCGTTCAGCAGCAGCGGTACCACCTTTGCGTCCTTATCACGGATCCTGAGCTCCTTCTCGATATACCGTCGCAGATTGATCCCACTCAAAACTCTTCCCCCTGCAACTGTTCCAAATAGCTTTCCAGCGTCGCACCCACTTGCAAATTTTTCGCTTTGTCCGTCGGCTTTTCACCCACCGTGTCGCGCACCGCCGCAAACGCAGGCCCGTCGCCACCAATCGCCTTGGCAATCTGGGCCATCGCCATTGCTTCCAGCGCCGTCACCTCACCCGGCGCACGCCCCAGCATCTGCCCCAGCGCATCGGCCGTCTCTCCTTGTACCGGCTGCTGTAGCAGCTGTTCCAACACTTCGCGCAGCATGCCTCGCGGGGTTTCGGCCTGCGTTTTCGCACGGCGCACCGGGGTCTTTTTTTTAGGGGGCGCAACGTGCAGGTCCAATGGCTCCACCGCCTTTTTTCTCGCCGGCATCTCCTCACCTCCTGCTCCCAGTTTAGGCGCTTTTCCACTCGCCCAACTGGTGCTTTTTTCAAAACCTGCACATCGTGTCCGCTTTACTTTCAGTTTGTCTCTTTTGCCAAAAAAAAATGCCCTGTGCGTCTGCTTTCGCAGCGCACAGGGCACATTTGTCTTCTTTTTTCTCACAGCGTATCTATTGACAGACTTTTTCGGTTTTGGGCAAGTCAATACCACCCGTAAAACGGGTGGCTTGACTGAGCCCTAAAAGGGCATAATAATTGCCAGCGCCTAAAAGACGCTGGCTTTCACTTCGTTCAAGCCCAGTGGACTGATTGCGTATTAACCCTTAAAAGGGTCTTCGTACTCTTTTGTTGTCAGCCTATCTTCCAGCATATCTTGCTTTTCTTGTTCTCTGATATATTTTGCTATTGTCGCTTCGTTTAGCCCCACTGTACTTACGTAATACCCCGTTGCCCAAAAGTGCTTGTTCCCAAATTTATATTTTAAATTTGCATGCTTTTCAAATATCATCGTTGCCGATTTCCCTTTTAAATACCCCATGAAACTTGAAACGCAATACTTCGGCGGTATCGACAACAGCAGATGCACATGATCCGGCATCATGTGCCCTTCTACAATCTCTATCCCTTTCCACTTGCACAAATCTCTAATATATTGTTGGATGTCTGCTCTCAATTCATTGTAGATTGCTTTTCTCCGGTACTTTGGGCTGAACACCACATGATACTTGCATACCCACTTGCTGTGTGCCTGTGTGCTAAACTTTCTGCCATAAGGCATCACCTTTCTTCTGATTTTTTAAAGGCTTGAACACTCTTCATTTTATCAGAAAGGTGATGCCTTTTTGCTTAAGCTTTGGCTACTCACCCGCTTAGCGGGTGGTTTGTTGCCTTTCGCTTCGCGAAATGCGGTCTAAAGCCCAGAATAAAAAAGCGCCCTTAACGGGCGCTTTCGCTTAAGTTGCTCAGATTGCGGACACATTGACAGCACGCAGCTTGTCACTGTTCTTCGGGTCCGGCTCAACCTCAAAAGAAACCTTCTGGCCTTCTGCCAGGGTCTTGAAACCTTCAGCAGCAATAGCCGAAAAGTGCACGAACACGTCGCCGCTGCCATCCTCGTCAGAAATAAAGCCGAAGCCCTTCTGCTCGTTGAACCATTTTACAGTACCGGTATGCATAGTTTGCCTCCAAAAAAGATTTTCGCTTCTGCCGTACAAAATAAAAATCACGCACGGCGTAAATCATCAGTAGAACAACGACTTACACTGCACGTGACGTCAATTGGTACATTCAGAATACATGCTTAGTATAGCACATCATCACGAAAAGTACAACTAGTGGGGGAAATTTTTTCACTCTCTCGTCCATTTTGCAAAAACACTGCACGCTCTCTGCCTTTTTTGCCCGTCTTTGCCATGTATTTCTGCTGTGCTGCGCTTTTCATTTTATCGTTTATACAGTACAATGGCAATAGAATTTATTTTGCTTTCAGGAGGTGGTATGCGTTGACGGTCGAACAGATGCGTTCCTTTATTATAAAATTTGTCTATTATACCTTGCTCATCGTTCTTGCTTACTGTATTTTAAAGTTTGTAGTTCCATTTTTCATGCCTTTTTTACTGGCGTTCCTCATCGCCATGCTGCTCAAGTCCCCAACCAACTATCTCTCCCGCCGTTTTAAGTTACGCCGCAATATCGTGGCTGTGGTGTTGCTCATTTTGTTCTACGCGCTTGTCATCGCACTGTTTACTCTGCTCGGCGCAAAACTTGGCGCTGCCGCTACCGATGGCTTTAAGGCACTCCCCGCTTTTTATTCCTCCACCATCGAGCCCGCGCTCTATCAGGTGCAGTCCTGGCTCGGCGGCTTCATCCAGCGGCTAGACCCAACCCTTCAGTCCATGCTCACCTCTCTCAACCAAAACATTGTCACTTCACTGGGCAGCGCCGTCAGCAGCCTTTCCAGCAGCGCCGTGTCCTCGCTCACCGGCTTTGCCTCTCATGTGCCGTCCTTCTTTGTCAAATCTCTGCTCATGATCATCGCCAGCTTTTTCTTTGTGGTCGATTACTACAAGGTCACCAGCTTTCTCGCAAACCTTTTTCCACCCAAAGGCAAAGCAATGCTATTTCGCATCAAGCGCAACGGGGTCGACACCATGCTCAAATTCGCCCGCGCTTATGCTATTCTTCTCACAATCACTTTTATCGAGCTCTCCATCGGGTTTTCTATCCTTGGGGTGCGGGGTGCCATCCTCATTGCACTGGGTACTGCGCTGGTCGATATTCTTCCTATTCTCGGCACCGGCACCATCCTGATCCCATGGGCACTTTATCAGCTCTTTTCCGGCAACTTTTTTCTCGGGTTTGGCCTTGCCATTCTCTACGGCATCATCACTGTTGTGCGCCAGATCCTAGAGCCTCGTATTGTCGGTGGTCAAATTGGTCTGTACCCGTTGCTCACCTTGGTCTGCATGTTTATCGGGGCACAGCTGTTCGGCTTCTGGGGTATGTTCGCGCTTCCCATCGGCCTCACCATTTATCTGCAGCTCTGGCGCGAGGAGCATCCCACCGCGGCCGCCTCACAATCTCCAGCCGGTACTTCAGCCGATACGCCCCCCACCGACGCCCCAAAAAACTAAGCATTTTATTTTCCACTTTCCCCCGTGCTTTGGCCTTTTGCCACACGGGGTTTTTCTTTGCTCTTGGTCCAACTTTTACCCGCTCAGCGCCACCAGCCATTCGCTTATTCGTGCTTTATCAGCGTTCTATTCGCCGTTGTTTGTCTCCCTCATGGCATATCTTTCATAGCCATAGCGATGCTTTTATAGTCACCGCACGTGGCCCGCTCTTTTATTTTACTCTGCTAAATGCCGTCTTTCCCGCCGGCTGCGCCGCCCTACTGGTCCTTTTTCCTCCTTCTTACCACCACTGTCATTACAGTGGTACTGCAAGCATGCCTTTTTTCAACGGGTTACTCCAAATCCCACCTATAACAGCCTGCTTCTCCACTAAAAACTCCCCCTTTCACTTAGCGGTCTTTGCCACTAAGTAAAAGGGGGAGTGTCATACCGTTGTCTTTCTCTTTTGGGGGATACCTACAGCCTCTCAGTCTTGCTGTCAAACCCCACCGTTCACAGAATGGGTCTCCTCCGAGGTTCCCGGCAGGCACCACGGCACAATGTGAAACCGGTCGCGCCCAGCCGCTTTTGCGCGGTATAGCGCACGGTCTGCCCGCTCATATAAAAGGTCATACTGCGCGCCGGGGCCTGCTACGGCTGCGCCAATACTCACCGAAAGGTGCAGCCCGTCGCCACTTAGTCCCCGGATGCGCCGGCATAGCCGTCCGCAGCGTTCCGCTAGGGCCACCATTTCCTGTACCCCGCGCATATAGATCAAAAACTCATCACCGCCCGGCCTGCCAATCACATCACCGGGCCTAAAGTTTTCGCGCAGCACTTCCGCCACCTGTATCAACACTTTATCCCCGCGCATATGCCCGTACCCGTCATTTACCTCTTTAAAAAAGTCGATATCCATCAAAATCAGGGCACCCTGCTCTTCCCCTTCCAGTTTTTGAACCAGATGCTCTATCTGTACCCGGGTCGATGCATTGTTCAGCAGGCCGGTCAAGCTGTCTCGCTGCGCCTTCTTTTCAAGTTCTTCGCGCTCTTTTTTCTGCTGGTCAATATTTGCAATGCGCCCAATCGTGTAAACCGGCAATCCATTTTCATTTAGTTCTGTGCACATCGCAATCTGCAACCAGCACTGGTGTCCACCAAAGGGCAATAAGACCTCATGCACGCCATTTTGCTTTCTGCGCAAAAAATCTGCAAGCAGGTGGGCAAACGGCACCTGCCCATTGGTGCTCACCTGTGAGTATACCTTTCTCTGGTTAGGCTCTCCCTTTTCCGCAGACGGTTCAAACACAATCAGTTGGTCGGCAGCGTACTCATATTCAAAAAAGTACAGGTTCATCAGCTCATAAATCTGCCAATGTTTTTTTATTTCTACTTGCAGCTGTTTTGCAGTTTCATTGTGCTTGCGCAGCAAAAAAAGCAACACAAACACCACCCCCAGCAATACCAATGCAGCAACAAAAAGTGTCTGGTCCGCTGTCGAACTCATTCTCTCAGGGGGGTCGCCGCCGGTTGCCACGATCTCTGGCAGCAACACCATATTCTGCGCCACTTTTTTTACCAGTATCTGGGCATCGGGCAAACGCTGTAAAAAAGCAAAAAGCAGACGGATACCAAAAGTATGGGTCACTCTCGAATCATCCCTTCTGCATTAGATTCCCGAATCAACACAATTTCTCACGTTATATTTTCTCTTATTGTACCAAATGGGTCACACTAGTTCAAGGCGACTCGACAAAATTCTCCTTATTTTCTATGTTTTGTTACTTTTTTATGGTAAAAATAACCATGCATTATTGCAATTCGCTCAAACCCGCAGTGCATCAATGTTTTTTCGACATTTTTTTCACCGCTCTTTCTATAACACAACACCTACACCTTTGTCAAATTTGTAATTTTTTGCAGCATTTATTTAATTGTTTTTTCTATTTTGTGACTTTTTCTACATAACAAAAGACTCCTTGCTTTTATATCAGCAAAGAGTCTTTTGTTGCTTTGGTCATTGCCATAGCGGCGATGTGCCGCTCATGTCAACTTTGTTTCTTAGCGTTCTGTTACTTACTTTGCAGCCTTGCTGGAAGAAGCAGCAGCTTTGCTGGAAGAAGTAGCGGCTTTGCTCGAAGAAGCAGCAGCCTTGCTGGAAGAAGCATCGACTTTGCTCGAAGCAGCTTCAGCTTTGCTCGAAGAAGCAACAGCCTTGCTGGAAGAAGCAGGGGTCGAAACAGAGGACGAAGCTGCCTTAGAAGAAGCAGCGGTGCTGGAAGCAGCAGTGCTGCCACAAGCAACCATCGACAGAGCCATAACACATGCCAGAGCAATTACCATAATTTTTTTCATTTTCTCTCACCTCGTCGCATAGCATACGCCCGCATTGTGAAGTATTTGTGACAAATCAGTTGCAACATAATTACATATCAGTTTTTTAATTTTATTTTCTGTTTTTTCGCTGTTTACCGCTGTTTTCTTCTCTATTTCTTGTTTTTTTCTTTATTTTTGTTATATTACTCTTGTTTTCTCTTTATTTTATCAAATCTCTGTATGCCTTCACCTTCCTCTCTATGTAACATTACTATATGTAATAATTTTTCATCTTTTTGTTCTTTGTGTATTTTGCACTAATTGCTTTTCACTTGTGACTTCTTTTCGTCTGCACTGTGAATTTGCACCCTATTCGGTTTTTTCTCCTTTTTGTTTTTTCCTTAAACCCAATTCGTTTTGTCCTTGTTGTCATAAAAAAAGCGGAGAGGCAACGGCCTCTCCGCTTCATTATTTCAAGAGCCCCCGCTCTGTCGTCTGCGGCCAAGTCAAAACCCGTCTCTCATGACAGGTGGGTGCCCTGCCTGCGGGTTCACGCTCCCTTCTTCCTGCAATGCAGGGAGGTCTGCAATCCTCCGCCGGACAAAAAGCTCCCATTTAACTTAACTTGTCGGATTATAAAAGGCTGCATCAAATCGCGCAGCGCAGGGTGCCGGTCAACAGACGCAGGGTTAAGAGGGCGTTCCCTCTTTGCCATCCTCTACATCATACAGTTCCGACAGGCGGCGCGCAAAAACCTCACCGACATTGTAAAACTCTTCGTCATCGTCCACGATGTCGAGATACTCTTCGCCATCCTCTTCTCCAACCCGCATAATAATCAGGTCGGCATCTTCGGCCAGCGCCGCTTCGGCTTCTTCTTCTGTTTCAATATAAGGTACTACGGCAAGGTAATGTGCCCCCTCGTAGTCTACTGCGTCAATTACTTCAAATACGTGTTCCTTGCCGGCTTCATCTTCCAGCGTCAGGATGTCGGGCGTATTGTCTTCCATGGTGTTCCGCCTTTCGGGTCGCACAGCGTTACAGTTAACGTTACGCTGTCGCGTCTTTATCTCAATAACAGGATAGACTAAACCTTGTTTTCTGTCAAGTGGCAAGCTGTTTAATTTTCTCTCTGTATTTTCTGCAAGCCCGCAAAGCAAGTCTCGCACAAAATTTAACACAGTGTTCACGATTTGAAAATGACCTTATATTATAATTACAATTGATTGTAAACGGTGGCAACGGCTACGGGACGCCGTTGCCCCGCCAGCAGGAGGCGGTCTTTTGTTCAAAAAAACAGTTTCATTCTTTTTTGTCTCGTTGTTTACCGCGGGGCTGATGTTCGGCTGCGGCGCCGCTTCGTCCCGTCCTTCCCAGTTTGAAAGCAACGAACTTCAATTCACATCTCCACAAAACGGCGATACCATCGCCATTTTTGACACCAGCATGGGCACTTTCCGGGCGGTCTTATTTCCTTCGCTCGCCCCCCTTGCAGTCGAAAATTTCGTCACCCTTGCAAAGCAGGGGTACTACAACGGTGTGCTGTTCCATCGCATCGTCAAAGATTTTGTCATTCAGGGCGGGGATCCCACTGCCACCGGTTTTGGCGGCGAAAGCATTTGGGGCAGCCCGTTTGCAGACGAATTTACCGACAGTTTGCACAACTATACCGGTGCGCTGTCCATGGCAAACTCCGGTGAAAACACGAATACCAGTCAGTTTTTCATTGTCGATGCACCGGCGGATTCTGTCTCCGCCGCGCTTGCGGGCCAGATGAAAACCGGCGGCTACCGTCAGGCGGTCATTGATGCCTACCGCGCCGTGGGCGGCGCGCCTTATCTCGATAGCAAACACACCGTGTTCGGGCAGATTTACAGCGGCATGGATGTCATCGACAAAATTGCTTCGGTCGCTGTTGATGAAAAAACGGATCGTCCTAAAAAGGACGTCGTCATTGAAAGTATCACCATCGACACCTACCAGCAAGACACTTCTTCTTCCAACTAATGATTGTCCCGTAAAAGCCCCGGGTTTCCCGGGGCTTTTTCTGTACAAATTTTTCACTACATGGTAAAATGAGGTGTAAACAGGCCTAGCTTTTATTGGCCATATTTTATCAAAAAGGGGGCGCTGTGTCTGAAACGCTTTTTAAAAATCATCACCAGTCGCAGCTTCCTTTTTTCGGTACTTGCGCTCATTCAAATCGGGGTTTTCTTTTTTCTTATCTGGCAATTTAGCAATATCGGCCCCTACACCTACGCCATGATGATCATTCTCAGCGTTCTGGTGCTGGTCTTTGTGTTTGAAAAAGACGATCTCAACCCCTCTTATAAAGTCATGTGGATCATCATCACTGTCCTGTTGCCCATTACCGGGGCTGTGATGTACCTTTTGTGGGGCGGGCAAAAGCTGCGCCCCAAAATTGCAAAGCGGTTTTCGCAAATCGAGCGTCAGGCAGATTCCTCCATGATCCCGCAGCCGCTGCTGCTTGAAGTTTTAAATACGGTGGACCCCACCCTTTCACGGCAGGCAGAATACCTCTACTCCCGTGCCGCGGCGCCGCTGTACAACGAAACTGAATGCCGTTATTTTAAAAGCGGCGAAGACTTTTTTGAAACCTTTCTGCCCGAGCTCGAGCAGGCACAGCACTGCATTTTTATGGAGTATTTTATCATCGAGCCCGGCATCATGTGGGACCGCACCCTTGCGGTGTTGCGGCGCAAAGCGGCACAGGGGGTCGATGTCCGCATCGTATGGGATGGCTTTGGCAGCCTGTTCACCCTGCCGGAAGGGTACGAGCAGACCCTGCGCTCTTACGGCATCGGGGCGGGCATTTTCAACCCCATTCGCGTAACGGCACACATCAGCCAATACATTTTTCTCAATCACCGCGATCACCGCAAGATCTGCGTAATTGATGGAGAGGTCGGGTTCACCGGCGGGCTCAATTTTGCAGACGAATACATCAATCGCAAAGAGCGTTTTGGCTACTGGAAGGATACCGCTTTCATGCTGCGCGGCCCTGCGGTCTATTCCCTCACCGCAACCTTTCTTAAAATCTGGAGCTTTGTCGACAACTCCACTCCTAATTACGCCTCGTACCTGCCCACCCGCCACTATGTCACCGACGGGTTTGTGCAGCCCTATGCCGATACCCCGCTTGACAACGAAAATGTCTGTGCCTGCGCCTATCTCAATATCATCAATCGCGCGCAGCGCTATGTCTATATCGCAACCCCTTATCTTGTCATTGATTACGAGCTGCAATCCGCCCTTTCCCTTGCGGCAAAAAGCGGGGTGGATGTGCGCATCATCACCCCCGGCATCCCAGACAAGCCCTATGTCTACGTTCTCACCCGCAGTTATTACCGCCAGCTGTTGCATGCCGGTGTGCGCATTTTCGAGTATACCCCCGGTTTTCTTCACGCCAAAATGTATGTCAGCGACGACTCTGTTGCCGTTGTGGGCAGCGCCAATATGGATTTCCGCAGTCTCTATTTGCATTTTGAAAACTGCTGTGCCTTTTATGGTGGTGCCATCATCAGCGATGTGCGCGACGATATTTTGCATTGTTGTGATGTCGGTCGCGAAATTACGCTGGATGAAGTCAATGCGCTGCCTTGGTACCGGCGGCTCTTGCAAATTGTATTTCGCTTTTTTGCCCCGTTCATGTAGCGGCCGGCAGTTCTACCTGAAAGGGGTCTTTAGATGAAAACACTTCTTGTCATCGACGGTCAAGGCGGCGGGTTTGGCCGCGCGCTCATCGAGCGCCTGCGGGAGGAAAAGCTCCCGCTGCACATCCACGCCGTCGGCACCAATGCACTGGCTACCGGCAGCATGCTCAAGGCGGGGGCAGACACCGGGGCCACGGGCGAAAACGCCGTCGTCGTGGGTTGTCGCCGCACCGACCTCATTGCCGGGCCGCTGGGCATCGTCATGGCAAACAGCATGTTTGGTGAGTTTTCCCCTGCCATGGCCGCCGCTGTGGCCGAAAGCAGTGCCTCAAGGGTGCTCATTCCGGTCAACCGTTGTGATACCTATGTCGCGGGCGCAACCGACCTCTCGTTCGGGCAAAGCCTTGCCAAGGCGATCGAACTCATCTCCTCGCTCGTGTTGGGTGGCAAGGTCTGACAACCTCCATGCACAACATTCTATCGCTGCAAAAAGCCCGGCAGGTACATTTTATTTGTACCTGCCGGGCTTTTTATGTTTTTACTTGCTCTTTGTCCGCCTTTGGCCCACTTGCCTCTCTTATGGCCATTTACGGCAAAGGCAGCCACCGTAACCCTTTATTCCGCGTCGGCTTTCGCAAGCGCATCAATGTGCTGTTTTGTCAGCCGGTACACGGTCCACTCTTCCATGGCCTTTGCACCCAGCGACTTGTAAAACCCAATCGACGGGCTGTTCCAGTCAAGGCACCACCATTCAAACCGCTTGCAACCCTCGTTTTGGGCAATGGTCGCCAGCGCTTCAAACAATGCCTTACCATATCCCTTTTTGCGGTGTTCCGGCTGGATGAACAGATCTTCCAAATAAAGCCCCTCATGCCCCAAAAAAGTCGAAAAATTGTAAAAGTACAGTGCAAAGCCCACCGGCTGGCCATCCTCTTCTGCAATTAGTGCATGGGCCCGCCCACGCACAAACATCGCCTGCCGCAGGTCTTCCTCTGTTGCCCGTACCTCGTGTTCCATCTCTTCATACCGCGCCAGCGCGCGGATAAATTCCAGCAGCAGTGCGGTATCGCTCTCCTGCGCCTGCCGTATCGCAAAGTTTGCCATCAGTTTTCCTTTCGCCTTTTCTCTGTCCGTTTACAGGCTTTCTTGCCCTGCTCGGGGTCAGCCGCCTTGTTCTTCTCTCTTCTTTTTATTCTCTCGAAAAGCAAGGTATCCCTCTAAAATTACGGTTGCCGCCACGGCGTCCAGCACCTGCTTGCGCTTTTTGCCATAGGTTCCGTTTTCCGACAATATCCCCGCGGCACTCACGGTACTGCGGCGCTCATCCCACATCTCAATGGGCAGGGGTAAAATATTGCCCAGTATCCCCGCCAGCTTGCGAGTCTTAGCCGCACGCGGCCCCTCGGTACCGTCCATATTCAGCGGCAGCCCTATCACCAGCATCTCCGCCTCATATTCCTTCACGGCATACACGATTTTTTCCGCCACCTTGGCCATCGATTTTTCTTCAATAATTCCAATGGGGGACGCCAAAAACTCGGTGCGGTCGCAAAGTGCAAGCCCGGTACGGGCATCGCCATAATCCACTGCCATAATCTTCATGGGGGCAGCCTCCTCTGTTTTCATGCTCATTTACCGGCAACCCGGCACAGGGCCGCACAGGCTTTTGCCCGGCGCTCAAATGGCTTTGCCTTTTATTATACCATGCAAACCGGCGCAAAAAAAGCCCCGCTGGCCGCAATTGCTTGCAGGTCGCCGGGGCCGTTTTTACAGCAGCGTCGGGATGCGCTGCTTCAAATCCAAAATTTTCTGTTCGATCAGCTTTGCCGTTGCGGCAAACACCTCGTCGCTCTGGCCGGTCGGGTCATCCAGTCCCCAGTCCTCACGGTAACGGCACGGCAAAAACGGGCATTCCACATTACAGCCCATCGTCACCACAATGTCCACCGGGGGTATCTCCTCCAGTTTTTTCGAGTACTGTGTCTTTTCCATATCAATGCCGTACAACTCTTTCATTGTGCGCACAGCATCCTGGTTGATCTGCGGCTTCGTGTGTGTCCCCGCAGAATAGCTTTCAAAGGCACCCGCAGCAAGCTGCTTGCCCAGTGCCTCCGCCATCTGGCTGCGGCACGAGTTGTGCACACAAATAAACGCTACTTTGGGCAGCATGTGCAGCCCCCTTTCTCCGGCTCATCCTGTGGCCGGCGTCGTTCCATCAGTACGGTGCTTCGCCAGGTTCCATACTGGTCTTTTGCAATGCGCTCCCGGTATCCCACCATGCGAAACCCGCATTTTTCGTGCAGGCAAATACTCGCCTCATTGTCTTGCATAATGCCGGACTGCAAAGTCCACAGCCCTTCGCTTTGTGCCTGTTGCCAAATTGTCTCCAATAGCAGGGTACCTGCACCCTGTCCGCGTGCGGCAGCGGCAATGTAAACACTCACCTCGGCCACACCACCATAGACACACCGGCCGGACACCGGCGAGAGCGCGGCCCAGCCAATCACCTCGTCGCCACGCTGTGCCACCAGCCGGCAACCGAGCAGGTGGGCACTGTCCCACTGCGCATACTCCGGGCAGCGCGTCTCAAAGGTCGCCTTGTTGGTCGCAATGCCCTCCGCGTAAATTCTCGTCACCGCATTCCAGTCGTCCGGCTGCATGCCCCTCACACTGATTTCCATTCTTATGCACCCTGCCTTGCCTTTTTCAGCATCTCCAGCGCCTCGCCCTTGCTCAGCACTCTGCCACTGCTCACCACTTTGCCGTCAATCATCAGCGCCGGGGTCGTCATCACCCCTGCCGCGGCAATCTTGGTAAAGTCCGTCACGTGGCCCACAGCCTCCTGCAATCCAAGCTCGTCCATTGCCTGCCGCACTGCGGCTTCCAGCTGGTTGCATTTTGCGCAGCCGCCACCCAGCACCAAAATTGTGGCATTTTGCTCGTCCTGTTCCGTTTTGCTCTCGCAGGCACCGCCACACTCGCAGGGTGCAGCCACTTCTTCTTTTTTCTTCTTTCCAAACAGTCCCATTGTCTACTCCTCCTTATATAAATAAAAAGCTGATTGCATTAAATAAGTACCCTACCAGTATAATCCCAACCGTGCAGATGGCAATAAACAAGCCCAGCAATTTGGGTTTCACCGCTTTGCGCAGCATAATCAGCGAGGGCAGGCTCAGCGTCGTCACCGCCATCATAAAGCTCAGCACCGTGCCCAGCTGCGCGCCCTTGTATAGCAGCGCCTCCGCCACCGGTATCGTGCCAAAAATGTCCGCATACATCGGTACACCAATCAGTGTGGCAAGTACCACCCCGAACGGGTTATGGCTGCCCAGTACCATCTCTACCCACGCTTCCGGGATCCAGTTATGGATCACCGCACCAATGCCAACGCCCACCAAAATATATAAGAACACTTTTTTCAGGGTGCCTTTTACCTGCTCTGCCGCATAGTGCGCGCGGTCCCGCTGGGTCAGCGCCGGGGCGTCAATGTCCACCTTTCCCGCTTGGCGGATAAACTCTTCCACCTGATCTTCCATTTTCAGCTTTTCAATCAGTGACCCACCTGCCACCGCGACCACCAGCCCCAGCAGCACATACACCACTGCGACCTTTGCACCAAAAATGCTCATCAGCAGCACAAGGCTTCCAAGGTCCACCATTGGCGAGGAGATCAAAAACGAAAAAGTCACGCCCAGCGGCAACCCCGCACTGGTAAAGCCCATAAACAGCGGGATCGACGAGCACGAGCAAAACGGGGTCACCGTGCCCAGCAGCGCAGCCATACAGTTTGCACCCAGCCCGTGAAACCGCGACATGATCTTCTTGCTGCGCTCGGGCGGGAAATAGCTCTGGATATACGAAATCAAAAAAATCAAACAGCACAGTAAAATCGTAATTTTCAGCACATCATAAAAAAAGAACTGCACACTGCCGCCCAGCCGTGTCTGCGTATCCAGCCCCACGCGGTCAACTAATGCCCCAATGGCGGCATTCAGCCACTTCATGCCTAAAATCTGGTCTTGGATGAAACTCCAAATCACTTGCATTCACACTCCCCGTTTTTCTTGTCACACGACAGCTTGCCAATAAACGCCTGAAACGCCGCCAGCGTCTCACAGTTCAGCGAGTAATGTGACCATTTGCCCTCGCGGCGCACTTCCACCAGCCCACACTCACACAGTGTTTTCATGTGGTGCGAAAGCGTCGGCTGGGTAATTTCAAAGAGTTCCAGCAAATTGCAGGCACATTTCTCCCCTTCTGACAGCATTTTTACGATCTGCAATCGGTTCGAATCCCCCAGTGCCTTACAAATCAGCGCAACATCAATCGAATTCATAGCGCCCTCCTTATATAGATGTTTGTCTATTTGATGTTATACCACTCACATTGACGTTTGTCAATGTGTATTTTTGAAATTCTGTTTCTTTTCCTTTTGTCTCTCGGCCCTGTCTGTTTTTCAACTTCTTAAAATCACCCTCATTGTCAGCTATCTTTGGGCTGCAAAGCCTTCATTTTTTTCTTTAAACTTTTGATGTTTTTTATAATCTTACACCTACTAAAATCTCTTTCTATCCTTCTACTTATAAAAGCAAATAACTTTTGTCGCACATCGTCCCTGTTTCGCTTTCTGCTTGTAAAATAATCTCATACTCTGCTAATTTTTACTGTTTTCTTTACTAAAAAAAAGACAGGCAACCCCTGTCTTTCAAATTGTTCTGCGTTATTAAAAAAAGAGCTCCGCTTTTTTCGGAGCTCTTTTGGGTCTATGAACAAATTACTAAAATTATTTATGCAAAAGTACTCTGCTTTATATTCCCAAATAGTATATATTGGCATCCACATCAACTATTTTTTCAAGCTCTCAAATCAGGAGAAGTGTAAATTGTCGTCCCATTTCTTGTGTAAGAAATGGTAATTCCCGCAGACATATATTGTGTACTCGAAACAGTATATGTCCCGTGGTTGAAATTATACGTATACTGAGTACCACTTGACGGGTTTGTAATCGTGTGCGATTCATTGGCACCAACCATACCTGCCCCTATTGTCATTTTCGTCATCCAAAACTTAGAATCCAAAATCGTTCCACTTCCATAATAGGTCTTTATGTAGTAATAGCCCGGAGTATTATACGTATAGGTATATCCTGTCTTCATCTTTACTACAACATCGCTTGTCGTCATTTCAGCAGATGAAGTCCATACCGGTGCCGCTGCTACCACAAGAGTAACTGACCCCATATCCTCACCTGCGGTTGCTTCCGGATAAGTTCTTTCAATGGTAACTGCTTTAATCACTTTCGTTGTATCAGGTTCCGTATCCATAACAAGTTTCTGTAAATCCGCTGTTGCTGAAAGCGCCGGCGATGTTTTTACTTCTTCTGTGTTAACATAGACACCTTGCATTGCCATATCAAAAAGTTCGTCATCTGAAAAATTCGAATAGTCTGGCACATTAAGTGCTGATACATTAATAGATAACAAAACCGCTGATAGGAAAAAACCTGCCAATTTCATAAGTCTTACTTTCATTTTTAATTATTTTCCTTTGTTAATGCTTGTCTGCTGAATCGAAACAAATACCACCAAGTAAAAAATACCAAAAGAGCAAAAGGGCTAGTAGGTTAGAATAGGCCCCAGTGAAAGTGAGAAAACTGTTTAAATTTAGTACCATAAATAAAAGTATTATTGCCGCAACAATCACATCCTCCACCGAAAAAGAGACCTTTTTTTCTTTCTTTTCCCACAGCCACTTCCAAAACTCATGTGACCCTATAGTACGCAGATAAGCAGCTAAAAGGAAAGACAAAAGCACGGGTATTAAAACAATTGGCCAATAATTATAGGTTGCTTCTACCTGCTTTTCGGCAAAGTCTTGCAGGTACTTCCAAATAGCAAACAACAGCGCAAACCCTATGAGGGAAGTGATACCAAATAGCATTTTCTTTTTCATTTGAAACCTCCTTTCAATATAATTGCATTATAGTTCTAAAACTCTAGTTTGTCAATTATTACCAACTCAAATTTTTATTTTCATCATGAAGTAAATTAATCTTTTCTCATCAGAACAAACCCAAACAAGCCTTTGCACATTAGCGCAAAACCACCCACTCTTTCCTTAAAAACTGGTCAACAAAAAAGGCCTACCACGCAAAATGGCAGGCCTTAAATGTTCTTAGTATATCTATCTTTATAAACTTATTCCACCGGCTTCATCGTCGGGAACAGCAGCACATCGCGAATCGACGCCGAATCGGTCAACAGCATCACCAGCCGGTCCACACCAAAGCCAAGGCCGCCCGTCGGGGCAAGGCCATATTCCAGCGCGGTGATGTAGTCATAATCCACCTCGGCGCCACTACCGGGCTCCTCCGCGTGCTTTGCCGCCACCTGCTTTTCAAAACGGCCCTTCTGGTCAATCGGGTCATTCAACTCACTAAACGCGTTGCCGTACTCGCACCCGTCAATAAAATACTCAAACCGCTGGGTAAATGCCGGGTTTTCGGGGATGCGCTTTGCCAGCGGGCTGTTCTCCACCGGGTAGTCGTAAATAAAGGTCGGCTGCACCAGCTTTTCTTCCACAAAGGCATCAAAAAACTCAATCAGCACCGTGCCCTTGCTCGCCTGCGCGGGCACCTCTACATGGTGCTCCTTTGCAGCAGCGCGCGCCGCTTCATCGTCGGCCCAGTCGGCATAATCCACACCGGCATACTTCTTCACAGCCTCTACCATCGTCAGCCGCTCCCAGTGCCCCATGTCGATCTCTTTGCCCTGATAGGTGATCTGCGTACCGCCGCACACCTTTTGTGTCAACAGAATGTACAACTCTTCCACCAGGTCCATCATGCCCTTGTAATCGGTAAAAGCCTGGTACAACTCCACGGTGGTAAACTCCGGGTTGTGCTTCGGGTCCATGCCCTCATTGCGGAAGATACGCCCTACTTCGTACACGCGGTCAATCCCGCCCACAATCAGCCGTTTCAAATACAGCTCGGTCTCAATACGCAGGTACATATCCATGTCCAGCGTGTTGTGGTGGGTCACAAACGGCCTTGCGGAGGCACCAATCTCCAGCGGCAGCAAAATTGGGGTGTCCACCTCCAAAAAGCCCTTGTCATCCAGATAATTGCGAATTTCGCGCAAAATCTGGCTGCGCTTGAAAAAGGTTTCCTTTACTTCCGGGTTGACAATCAAATCCACATACCGCTGGCGGTACCGGGCCTCACGGTCTTTCAGGCCGTGAAACTTCTCCGGCAGCGGGCGCAAAGACTTCGACAGCAGCGTGATCTCGTGCACCTTAATCGAAATTTCTCCCATCTTGGTGCGGAACACTTCGCCATTCAGGCCCACAATGTCGCCGATGTCATACTTTCTATATGCGGCATAAGGCTCGTCGCCCACTACATCGCGCCGCAGGTAAATCTGAATATCCCCACTCGCGTCCCGCAGCTCGGCAAAGCTGGCCTTGCCCATCACCCGCTTGCTCATCAGGCGGCCCGCCACCGATACTGTGGGGCCATGCTCCCCCTCCGGCACTTCGGTAAAGCTTGCGCGGATCTCCGCCGCCTTGTCGGTCACCGGGTATTTCGTCTGCACAAACGGGTCGCTGCCAGCTTCGCGCAGGCCGGTCAGTTTGTCTCTGCGTATCTGCAATAATTCGCTGTACGCCTCTTCGGTCAGCTCTTCCTGCTGCTCGTTCGCCTTTGCGTGCGGGTCTGCGTGCTGCCCGTTTGCCGGCGCCCCTCTGTGTTCGTTTTCCTGCATCCTTTGCCTCCTGTTGTTTCTGCGGGTTCCTCTGTTCTTCCTTTAAAGCAAAAAAGGGGCGGCCACTGCCGCCCCGTCGCACTCCTTGTATCAGGCGGTCCTATCGTGCGGACGAGATGTCCAGCACCTTATAGCGAATTACCGCACCGCTGGGCACCGTGATCTCAGTGACATCACCCACACGTTTGCCCAAAAGCCCCTTGCCTACCGCGCTTTCATCCGAGATCTTACCCTCGGCCGGGTCGGCTTCGGTCGAACCGACAATGCAGTATTCATCCTCATCGCCGTCTTCGTCCTTTACTTTCACTCTGCTGCCCACCATCACCTGGTCATTGGTCAGCTCGCTGTGGTCCAATATCCGTACATTTTTCAGGGTCTTCTCCAGGAAAATAATGCGGCTTTCCACCAGACCCTGCTCGTTTTTAGCCTCATCATATTCACTGTTTTCGGACAGATCTCCAAAGCCCCGGGCAATTTTGATCTTCTCGGCAACTTCCCGCCGTTTCACGGTTTTCAGTTGTTCAAGTTCATCCTCCAGCGCCTTCAGGCCCTCCGGTGTAATAACCAGCTCTTTGTTGTTCAAATTCTGTCGTCCTTTCTCACGCGGCGGGCTTTGCCCGCTGCTCGCAATAGTATGCGAAAGACCGGTAATCGGCATACCATGCCCCTCCCCGGCTTAAACAGTAAGTTGTATTATAGTATAGTTATCCCTCTGTGTCAAGTGTGCCAATCCTTTCCATGCTTTTCGCCGCTCTGTCAACCATTTTTCAACAAAAAACAGCAAATTTTACCATCCTTTTCCCTTTGGTATCGGCAAACCCTTCTTTTATTTACAATGCCGCAGGGCCCCCTGTATCAAGGGGGCCCTGCGGCTGCAAGAGAGGGAAAGGGGGGAAGATATCGTCAGGTCACTCGTCCTCCGACGTGCGGTCCATAAATGTCTTCGCGTCCTCAATGACCTTGCTTTCAAGCTGGGCAGGCAACTGCTCATACCGTGCAAAATCAAAGGTAAAGGTCCCTTGTCCGCGGGTCAGGCTGCGCACAAAGGTCGTAAAATCGTGCATTTCGCTCATCGGCACTTCCGCTTCAATGCGCTGCATCCCGTTGCCGCTGCCGCTCATCCCAAGCACACGGCCACGGCGCTTGTTCACTTCACCCATCACGTCACCGGTATTGGCATCCGGCACCGTCGCCCGCAACAAACCAATCGGCTCCAGCAGCACCGGCCCCGCCTCTGGCAGCGCCGCCCTGTAGGCCACTTTAGCCGCCATTCTAAAAGATTGCTCATTCGAATCCACCGGGTGGTACGAGCCGTCCACCAATGTCGCTTTCAGCCCCACCAGCGGGTACCCTGCCAGCACACCGTGGGCCACTGCTTCCTGCAACCCTTTTTCTACCGCAGGGAAATAGTTTTTCGGCACCGCGCCGCCAAACACCTTTTCTTCAAATACCAGCCCTTCGCTGTCAGTGGGCTCAAACTCAATCCACACATCGCCAAATTGCCCGTGCCCGCCGGATTGCTTTTTGTGCCGGCCCTGCTTTTTCACCTTTTTGCGCAGGCTTTCACGGTAGGCGATCCGGGGCTCAGCCAGCTCCACTTCCACGCCGAATTTCGATTTTAATTTACTGACTACCACATCCAGGTGCTGTTCGCCAAGCCCAGAAATCACCTGTTGTACCGTCTCGGCATTCACCTGATAGCTCAGTGTGCAGTCCTCTTCCATCAGCCGTGAAAGCGCACCGGAAATTTTGCCCTCATCGCCCTTTTGTTTCAGCTTCAGCGCCATCGCATAGGTCGGGTGGGGGAAGGTCGGCGGTGTCATTTTAAACAGCTTGCCCGGCGCGCACAGCGTGTCGCCGGTCTTGGCGCCCGACATCTTGGCCACGGCGCCAAGATCCCCGGCAAAAACGCTGTCGGTATCGGTCTGTTTTTTGCCGCGCACAAACAATAGCTTGCCCAGTTTCTCGCTCTCTCCTGTGCGGGCGTTCACCAGCGGGGAATCCGCTTTCAGTACACCTGAAAGCACTTTTACATAGCTCAGTTTACCCACAAACGGGTCAGCCACTGTTTTAAACACATACACTGCAAGCGGCCCGGCGGCATCGCATACACACTCCACCTCATTGCCGTTTTCGTCCTGCCCTCTGGCCGGGGCTGCCTCGGCAGGCGATGGCATCAAGTGTTTCATATAGTGCGCCAGTGCGTCAATGCCTTCCAGCCGGGTCGACGAGCCGCAGAACACCGGGGTAATGGTGCCCGCCTTAATACCCGCGCGCACGCCGCTTTGCAACTCCTCCTGTGTAAACGCTTCGCCGGAAAAGAACTTCTCCATCAGCGTCTCATCCGTTTCGGCCACCGCTTCGCTCATCGCTTCTACCAGGCCGTCCAACCGGTGGCCAAAACTCGGCATCGGCACCGTGCGGGCCACCCCATTTACATAGGTGTAGGCCTCCATACGAATCAAATTGATATACACGCGCCCGCCGGCCTGTTCCACCGGCACGACTACCGGGCAGACAGAAGGGCCAAACTCGCTTTTCAGCGCCTCAAACACCTTATAAAAATCGGCGTTTTCCACGTCGATCTTCGACACATACACCATAGCGGGCTTTTGGTTTTCACAGGCAAGGTCATACGCCTTTTTGCTGCCCACTTCCAACCCGTCACGGGCAGAAACGCAAATCACGACACCGTCTGCCGCCGCAATGCCCTCGTGGATGCCCAGCTCAAAGTCAAACAGGCCCGGTACATCGATCAAATTCAGCTTTGTGCCGCTGTATTCCACCGGTGCAACCGCCAGTGACAGCGAACTTTTGCGGCGAATTTCTTCCGCATCAAAGTCACATACGGTCGTTCCGTCTTCCGTACGGCCAAGGCGCTCGGTTCCTTTCGTATAATAAAGCAATGCCTCGGCAAAACTGGTCTTGCCGGCACCGCCGTGTCCACAGATCAACAAATTGCGGATATTTTCCTGTGTGTAGTTCATACTCTTGGGACCCCCTTAACACTAGGCCGCCTTTTTTATGGTAGGGCAGCCTGTACAGATTATACCAGAATTCTATCATATCAAGATTCTTTTTAAAAGCGGTAAACTGTAAAAAACAACTGATTTTCAAGAGAATAAAGCGGGTCATATTTGAGCATACTGCACAATCGTGTCCTCAAAAACTGACATTTATTTTAAATAAATCAATATTTGAGGAAGCCCAATACCCTCCAGTACCTCCCAAAAAACGGGGTACGTTGTGCAAGTTGCCACTTTGGGGTAAAACCAAAGCCGGGGCAAAATTGCCCCGGCTTCGCCGTATTTATTTAATAATGCCGCGTCAAGGCAACCGCCACCGCAAGGATCAGCCATGCCAGCTGGTACAGCAGCACCGCCAGCGCCGACAGGCTGCCAAGGCCGGTCGTCACCGACAGCAGCAGCCCCAGCAGCAGGGCCAAAATCACCGCAGACGCCTGCACCACACTGGCCGCGTGCTCAGCGCCCGCCGCCGCAATAGCGGCGCGCAGCCCGCCGATAAAGGACGAGAAGCTGCCAATGTGGGTCATGACACCATCACTCTCCGGCAGGTAAGACAACGAGGGGGCTAGTGCAGCTGCCTCACTGTCCGCCAGCACTTTGACGTAAGATGCATCAATGCCGTAGCATTCGGCCACCAATTCACTGCTGATATTGAAATCGCTTGATTTCACCAGCAGCGAAATGCCGCCGCGCCGCAGCTCTTCCACCGTGTCGGCCATCTCTTCGTCCGGCCCGTAGCTCACTAAAAACATGCCAAACAGTCGGCCGGCCACCGCAAGGTAAATTGGGCGCTTGTCGTCCCCGGTGTAGCGGCTCTCATAATCCATCGACGGGATCTCGATGTCGTGGCGCTTCATCATCTCGCGGTTGCCCACGATCACCCGGTTATTGTCGATCCACCCGGTAAACCCGCGGCCAATCTCGGTCGTCAAATTCTCCACCGGGTACAGCATATCCAACCGGCCCTCTACCACGCCCAAAAAGATGTCGCGCAGCGTGTCACAGCCCTCAACCAAAATACTGGCAGCGTACAAAATGGCAAGGTCAATGCGTTCTTTTTCAAACGTCTTGATCCCGCGCAGCCGCACCGTGGACGGCGGGAACAAATCGCGCGCGCCCACCAGCACCACATTCGTATTTTTCAGCGTCTCCACCGCACTGGGGCCCGGCACCACCGCACCCACACGGGCGGCACTGCCCTGCATCAGCGCGGCAGGCAGCGCCCCCACCAGCGTGGAGGACAGCGGCGCACACAGGCACAGCGCACCGGCAAAGCAGGAAATCGCAGTCAAAACCTCATGGCTGAAATACCACGCAATGCCCGCACAGGCAAGCGCGACGATCAATGAGGCAATGCCCAGCCGCTTGGCAGCCTTGTCGCTGCGGTGTTCTGAAAAGCTCTGCCGCAAAAAGCCTCGCACCAGCGCTGTCGGGCGGCTCACCACCAGCTGCGGCCGGGGCTCGCCCAGGCCATCGGTCACCTTTTTCACCAGTTCCTCGCTGGTCACCTGGTAGGCGGCGGCATGGTCAAACCCTGCACTCGCCATTTCAAAGTTTTCGGCCACCATGCGGGCCGTCACGCCCTTGCCCAGCGTATTGCCCGCAAGGCACAGCACCGAAATACCGGCAAACAGCGTGTAGTTCGATGTCGCAAATTTTTCGGGCGCCGCCAAAAAGGCACCGCACTGCACCAGCGCGCCCACCGTTGCCAGTGCGGGCAACAGGTCGGGGCTGGGCGAGGTAAACAGCGAGCCCAACCCGCCCGCAATCGTGTTGTAGTTGATGATCATCGCAGCCAGTAGCAATACCATGTTCACCACAAGGTAGATCATTGGCTGCCCGCTGGGCGACAAAATCGACATCGTGGGCAACCCGGTAAACGAAGCCGTCAATGACAGATACAGCCCCATCACCCCAAAAATCACCGTCACCAGCAGCCTCAACCTCAAGCTGGTGCGCAGGCTCTTCAAATCGGCCTGCACCGTCGGTGCGTCGGCGGGCGAATCGTAGTCCGGCAGGGCCTCTTTCGGTTCTTCCTCCTCCGGCACATAGTCCAGCACCTTGGGCTCCAACGGTGGCATCACACGGGTCGCCCGCTCGTCCCCCTCTGCCGCATCGCGTTCTTCCTGCGGCAGGGTGGGGGGCGCTTGTGGCTGTTCGGCTACCGGGGCTTGCAATATCTCTTGTGTTGTCTCGCCCTCCGGCGGCAATTCTTTGCCCTGTGGGGCGGCTGTGGTTGTCACTGCAACGGGGGCCGTGTTTGGCGCTGCCACTGTTTCTGCCGGGGCCTGCACTGCCGGTTGCGCTACTGTCGCGGCGGCAGTGGCCGGGGTCGCGGGCGGCACAGTGGCAGGCTGGGCCACTGCGCGCTTTTCTTTCTGTTGTGGTGTCACCGCTGCCGGCGCTTCCCCCCCCTGGGGTTCGCTCTGCTCCTGCGCCAGTTCTGCCTGCCGGGCAGCAAAAATATCCTGTGGCATCTCAGCGGGGGGTGGCGCTGCCTTTTTGGGCGGGGCAGTTTTTTCCTCCAGCACCTCATCGTCTTCGGCATGGCGGTTTTTCAAAAAGCCAAATAAACCAGCCTTAGCGGCTTTTTCCTGCTTGCGCTGGCGCTTTTCCTCCCGCAGGCGGCGGTCCAGCTCCTCTTTATCCATCACGACCGAGCTGGTAAAAAATTCGTAGAACTTTTCGTCAATCAGCTTGTCGGCGTGCTGCTGGCGGTCAATGCGCTCCCCGCTAAAAATATCGGGGGATGGGCGCACAAACTCGCCTTCACCCTCTTCAAAAATTGATTTTGCCTTATCCTCTATCTCCTGCTGCGGTGCTTCGCGCAGCGGGGCAGGGGGCACAGGCTTTGCCGTTTTTTCGGGCTGCGGCTTTGCCGGCTGCCGGGGGGGCGGCACCGGGGCCTTCCCCGTCGGCTTTTGCCCTGTCGGGGTCGCGCTCTTTTCTGCCGCCGCAGGCGCAGCAGGCTTCCCTGCGGGCTTCGGCTGTGTCGGCATCGGGTGTTGCTCCGCTGCCGTGGGTGCGGCAGGTTTTGCCGCTGGCTTTTCCAGCCCAAGGCTGCTCAATATCTCGTCGACCTTTGCCTTGTCCGGCCGGGCGCCACCCTCACTGTGAGCACTCTTCAGCTGCTCAAGGATTTCTTCCACGCTGTCATTCTGATATTCCAACTGGATGTTCCTCCCTGTCGTTTGCTGCTTTCAGGCGCGGTTAAAAGCCACCGCGCTGGCGAACCACTTCATACATCAATACCCCGGTCGCTACCGAAACATTCAGGCTGTCCACTCCGGCCCGGTGCTGGCTCATCGGCAGGCTCACCAGCCCATCGCACAGCTTTTTCACCAGCGGCGACACCCCTTTGCCCTCACTGCCTAGCACCAGTGCCAGCGGGCCGGTCAGGTTTTGCTTGTACATGGCGGGGCCCTCCATGTCGGCAGCGTACACAAACACATTTTTTTCTTTCAGTCGTCGCACCGCCTCACCAATGTTGGCCACACGGGCAATCGGTAGCACCATGCTGGCACCGGCCGATGTTTTGGCAACAATCGGTGTCACCTGCGCGCCGCCGCGCTTTGGGATCACGATCCCCTGCGCGCCCGCCAGCAGCGCGGTGCGGATCATCGCCCCAAGGTTATGCGGGTCCTCCACACCGTCCGCCAGCAAAATCAACGGGTCTTCTCCGCGCGCCGCGGCAGCGGCCAGCAAATCGTCCAGCGTGACGTATTCCACAGCGCTTGCGTAAGCCGCCACCCCCTGGTTGTTGTCGGTGCCACACATGCTGCGCAACTTAATCGCATGCACCCGTTTCACCGCGGCCCCGGCCTCTTTGGCAAGGGCGGTATAATAACTTGCCACGGCGGGGGTTAAGCCGTCGGCCAGGTAAACGGTGTCCACACCTTCGCCTTGCCGCAACAGTTCCGTCACTGCGTTTTTCCCGTAAACGATTGTTGTCTCATTACCATCCCAGCTGTCCCGGCTGTCCCTGCCATCCCGGTCATCCCGGCTATCCCGGCCGTCTCTGCCGCCTTGGCTGTCTCGGCTACCTTGGTTGCCTTGGCTGTCCCTGTTATCTCGACCGTCTCTGCTGTCCCGACTGCCTCGATTATCCCGGCTGTCTCTGCTGCCCTGCCCGCCTCGGCTATCCCTGTTATCTTTGTCGCTTCTTTTATTTTTTATTTCCATCGCTGCCTCCAACCGGCTGCGTGCGGTACTGTTTTTACCGCACTGCACGCGCAGTGTGTTTCTTTTGCATTATTTTGTATATTATAGCAAATTTCGTCGTGCTTTTCTATCTTTGTGTGCTAATTTGTGCGCCCGTGTGTTTTTCACCCCACCGTGCCACCCTTTTTTACAGTTGAAGCGCGGGGCCCCGTGCATGGTTTGTCGCCTGGTTTCGCCTTTTTCTCTTCTGTTTTCTGCCGTTTTGCGCGTTTTTCGGCAGGGCCCCCACAAAGTTTGCCTCACACTTTTTGTGCAGGATCACCCCTGTAAAAAAATGTCAAGTACGATTTTTTTGCACTGCGCATTTCTAATTATACAAAGAGTTAATTCCACTTCCCCACTCGGATTTTAAATGTGATTTGTTGAAAAGTCGGTTGAAACTGTTGATATTCCCCATGTTACTCGGCAAAACGGCCTGTTGAGAGAAAGTTTTTAAACATAGTTTTCCACACGCTGTTGAAAACTCTTCACAAAACCGTCTGTTAACTTTCCTTTGTCAAGATGGTAATTGTGCCGTTTTTTTCGTGATAAGTTTATGAATTTTTTTCGTTTTTGTTCCGTTTTCTCCCTTTGGACATTTTCTGCATTTGTGGTATACTGGGGGCGCTTCAAGTGCAGCTTGAAGGAGGTTTTCTTTTGCGCAAACAATATGCTGGCGGCGTACTCACCGTCTGGCCCGATGGGCCTTTTTGTGCCGCCGACACCCTGTTCTGCGGGCAATGCTTTCGCTGGCAGTCCGAAGGAGACGCGTTTTGCGGCGTCGTGCACGGGCAAACCCTCACCCTGCGGCAAGCGGGGGGCGCAGTGCAGCTTTCGCCGGTAGCCCAGGCCGACATCCCCTATTTTCTACATTACTTTTCGCTGGATGAAGACTACACCGCCATTCACACCGTGCTGCGGGGCTCAAAGCGGCTTGCCGCCTGTATCGACTGCGCGCCCGGCATCCGGGTGCTGCATCAGGATTTTTTCGAGGTGCTGCTCACCTTCATTCTCAGCCAAAACAACAACATTCCGCGCATCCGCGGCATTGTCGAGCGGCTGTGCAGCAATTTTGGCACACCGCTGCCCGGCGGGGCCTACGCCTTTCCCACCCCGCAGGCACTCGCCGGCCTCACGGTACAGGACCTTGCACCGCTACGGGCCGGCTGGCGGGCCGCGTATCTGCTGGATGCCGCCGCCAAGGTGGCCTCGGGTGCCGTCAGCAAAGCCGCTCTTGATGTCCTGTCGCTCGAGGACGCAAAGGCCCTGCTGATGACGATTCACGGCGTGGGGCCCAAAGTCGCAGACTGCACCCTGCTGTTCGGCCTTGGCCGCATGCAGGCGTTCCCGGTCGATGTTTGGGTGCGCCGCGCCATGCAGCACCGTTTCCCGCGCGGGTTGCCCCGCTGTGCTGCCCGGTACGCCGGCATTGCACAGCAGTATATTTTTCATGCCGAGCGGCTTGCCGGGCAGGGGCTCTAACCGTAGGCTTATCCGGCTGTGTGCCGGAAATTGCTTTATTTTCCTATTTCTGGTTATGCATTCCTACAAATTCTGCCGTTGCCGCTTGACGGCAGGCTGTGTTTTGTTATAGTTGGTAGTAGCTACTGCAAAGGAGTGTTGTGTCATGGCAAAGTTTGAATTTGTTCCAAACCGCTATTACACCATTGCCGCAAAGGCAACCGGCCATGTGCTTGAAGTCGCTGATTTCGACCTTGAAAACGGCGGCGTTATTCAACTGTGGGACGATGTCGGCACCGAAAGCCAGCAGTGGAAGATTGTCGCCGTAGAGGATGGCTATTACAAAATCATCTGCCGCCACTCTGAAAAGGCCATCGACATCACTATCGGCGGCACACAGGATGGTGCCTGGGTCCACCAGTGGGACTATATCGGCGCCGATAACCAGTTGTGGGCACTTGTGCCTGCGGCCGGCGGTAGCTACAAGATCAAATCAAAGCTGGGCGGCAAATGTCTCGACGTTGTGGGCATAAACCCCCAAAGCGGCGCCAAGGTGCAGATCTGGAAGGATTTAGACGGCGAAAACCAGATGTGGAATATTCGGCTTTGCCCCGCCCGCCACGCACCACTGGCACCCGAGCCCCCGCAAGAGGACCTGCCCAAACCGCCCTCCAAAAAACCACGTAAAAAACAGCCGACCAAACCGGCTGTGGCTGATAAAGATGCAAAAAAACCGGCTGAAAGTATCGCTAAAAAACCTGCGCCGGTCAAAAAATCCGCTGGCAGTAAATTAAAACAGCCTGCCCCCTCTGTGCCCGGCAAAGAACCCCCTGTACAGCAACCGGCCGCCAGCGCAAAAAAAGCTTCTAAAAAAACAAAACCCGCGGCGGGCAGCAAACAAACTACTGCTACCCAAAAGCCGCCGGCCCCCGCTAAAAAGGCAAAAAAGTAGCTTTTGCTTTGGGGGGCTATGGCATACTTTGCGATATCCGCGCCCCTCTGCTTTGCAGGCGGGGCGCTTTTGTGTTTTGGCTCTCTAACGCCCTTCTTGCTTGCCGGTAACAGCATCGCCCGTGTACTGCGTTTTGCAGTACACGGGCGGTGCTGTTTGTGTTTGATTGGCAAGGCTTTTGGGCCATCGCGCCCCGCAGGTCACCGGTGCGGCAACCACTTACCGCCGCTACCTGTCCTTAAATTACCTGCACACCGCAGGCCGCCCATACTAAAGCGCCCGCTTTTCCCAAAAGCTACTAGCCAGTCACTCGCAGCGGCGCAGCGTCACCACGGCACTCGCCATTCGCTCTATAAACCGTGCGTCATGTTCAATCAGCACCATCGTCGGGCGGGCAGCGACCAGCAACTCTTCCAGCTGTTCGCGGGCGGCAACGTCCAAATAGTTCAGCGGCTCGTCCCACAAATACAAATGGGCGGGCCCGGCAAGGCTTTGGGCTAACAGAATTTTCTTTTTTTGCCCCTGCGAGCATTCTTCCATGCGCTGGTCAAACACGGCACGCTCCAGCCCCAACTTGCGCAAAATTGCAAAAAACAACGCGCTGTCAAGCCCGCTTTGCTGCGGTAACTGGCGCAACGGCCCCACTAAGTGGTCGGTGTGCTGGGCCACGACTGAAATTTGCAGCCCTGCCTGTCGCCAAAATTCGCCGGTATACTCGCCCTCCCCTTGCTGCATCAGCCGCAGCAGCGTCGTTTTACCGGTGCCGTTGGCCCCGCAAAGGGCAAGCTGCTCGCCGCGCTGCAATAAAAAATCGACCGGTTCAAACAGGGGTCGGCCTTCACGGCAGGCGGCAAGGCCCTGCCCGTACAAAATGCGGGGGGCTGGGGCAGCCAGCGGCTGCAATTTCAGCGCTTCACTCTCCTCCACATTCCGCAACAGCTCTCGGGTCTCCTGCAAAGCCCTTTGCCGCCGGTTTTGCAGGTTTTTCGCTGCCTGCTGCATGCTGGCTGCCCGTGCGCCAATGTACCCACGGTCGGGCCGCAGGCCGCTGATGCGGGTACCGTGCTTTGTCGCTTCTACCGCCTGCCCCCAGTTTGCGGCACGGGCGGCGGCCGCCTCCATGCGGCGTATTTCGCCCCGCAGTGTCTCGTTTCGGGCGGCTTCAAATGCGTCCTGTCGCTCGCGGTTTTGTTTCCAGCTGCTGTAATTGCCCTGCTGCAGCTCTGCCCCGGTGCGCCCCAACACCAATACATGGTCAATTGCGGCGTCCAGCAGCGTGCGGTCGTGGCTGACAAGCAAAAACCCCTTTTTCGCGGCAAGGTAGCGCCCCAGCAGCGCCCGGCCCTGCAGATCAAGGTGATTGGTCGGCTCGTCGATCAGCAAAAAGTGGTTTTTGCGCAAAAACAGCGCTGCCAATAGCAGCTTTTCCCGCTCGCCACCAGAAAGCGTGCCAAACGGGCGGGCCAGCACTGGTTCACTCACCCCCAGCAGACCCGCTTCGCGCTGCAAATCGCTTTCCACTGTGTACCCGCCCAACGCGGCGTACTGCTCTTCCAGGTCTCCATATCGCGCAAGCCCTGCTTCGCCCGCCTCAATTGCCTCGTGCATCCCTTGCTCTAACGCAGTAAATGGGGCAACGCAGTCTTTTGCCACCTGCAATGCGGGTAGCGTCTCTACTTCTTTTGGCAGTGCAAACGGGTACAGTGACACCGGCATACTGCGGTGGATCGCCCCGCCGTCCGGCAGCTCGCCCGCCAGCAGGCGCAGCAACGTTGTTTTGCCGCGGCCGTTGCGGCCAATCAGCCCCAGCCGCCAGTCGGTGTCCAGCGTGGCGCTCATATTTTTAAACACGGGGGTGCCTGCCCCCTCATAAGTAAACTCTAACTGTTGAATCGTAATTTGGGCCATGGTTCTCCTTTCCGGCACAGGGCGCGGCCCCGCACAAAACAAAAAAGCCGCGGAATTACTTCCGCAGCTCTGCTTTGATCGGGCGTACCGTCCCCATGCCGGCAGGCAGCATCGCACAGAGTTTTCCCCTGTGTCTTGCCGGCCCCGGCTGGTATAAAGCAAAAAGATGCGCAGTAATCCCTTGTGGTGCCACCTCGCCGCATTGCGGCAGGCAGCCATACAAAAGGAGTTATTTGCGCATCTTCCCACATCCAGTCTTTTTTACGTTAGCCGCACAGGCAAACTACTCCTGCGGCTGTTTTTTAGAATAACACGGGCACCCGCCCACTGTCAAGCATTTGCCTTGCCCTGCTGCAACGCAGCAGCCAGCAAGTCCGCGGCATCACGGCAGTAATCGGCGCAGTGGCGGTCCTGGTAGTATTGTGCCGTGCGCGGGGCTGCCTGCGGCGTTCCCTCCGCCTCCTGCAAGCCCAGCAGCTCGCGGCAGATAATGCTGCCGTTTCTCTCTTTAAAATCGGCACAAAGCTGCTGTATCAGGGCGTAGGTGTCGGTCTTTTCCGGCCCGCCGGTGGGGGTGTCATACCCGCGCAGCAACCCCGCTGCCATCGTCATGCCGGTAATGGCGCCGCACACTTCACGCTGGCGCCCCACACCGCCGCCAAGGCCGCTTGCAAGGCGCGCCGCCGTTTTTTCGTCCATGCCGGTCTCCTCACAAAATGCCAAAAAGGTCGACTGTGCACAGTTGTACCCTTCACAAAAATACGTCGTCGCTTTTTCTCCGTTTGTGCTCATCTGTTATTCCCCCTCAGTTGCTGTACAAAATTTCAAACTCCCGCGCCTGCCATGGGTTTGGGGTCACCGGTTTCATTTTGCCGTTCCACAGTTTGACCTCGGTCACTTCGCTTTGGGTATAGCGTATCATCTCGCCCACCCGTTTTTTGTCCTGCGCAGTATAAAACAAAAAGCTCACGCCCTCTTTTTTGGCGCGGCCGGTGCGGCCAATGCGGTGCAGGTAATATTCGTTGGTCTGCGGCAAGTCATAGTTAAACACCACCTGCACGTCCGATACATCAATGCCGCGCGCCGCCACGTCGGTCGCCACCAGCACATCTACCTCGCCGTCGCGAAACCGCTGCATAATTTTGTTGCGTTCGCTTTGCTGCATATCGCCATTCAGGCACTCCGCCTTAAAATTCAGCCCAATCAACTGGCTGGTCAAGGCCTCTGTCGCGTATTTCGTGTTGCAAAACACCATTGCGCGCCGGTACCCGCCCTGCAACATCAATTCGGTCATGTCCGCCAGCTTGTTGCGGCCGGTCGTCAGCAGGCTGTACTGGTCAATGTGGGGGGCACTCTCTTCTATCGGCTCCACAGTCACCTCTGCCGGGTGTTTTTGGTATTTCCAGCTGATGTCCATCACCTCGCGGGAGATGGTGGCTGAAAACATATGCAGATGCTCTTTGCCCGGCAAATGGTCCACAATCTTCATCACATCGCGGTAAAAACCCATGTCCAGCATCTCGTCGGCCTCATCCAGCACAACGGTCTTGATGCTGCGCACATCCAGGTTGCGGTGGTCCATGTGGTCCTGCATCCGCCCCGGGGTCGCCACCACGATCTCCACCCCGTCGGCAAGCACTTTCTTCTGCCGCTCAATCGGCTGCCCGCCATACACGGCGGCAATACGCACATCGGGTAAAAACGCGGCAAGGGCCTGCAACTCGGCAGTGATCTGCAAACACAGCTCACGCGTGGGGCACAGCACCAGCGCCTGTGGCTTGCCGCGCTCGGCGCTCAAGGTCTCGATCATCGGGATACCAAATGCCGAGGTCTTGCCGGTGCCGGTCGGGGCCTTTGCCACTACATCCTGCCCTGCCAACATCAGTGGGATGGCTTTTTCCTGTACTTCGGTCAGCTCGGCAAACCCCATTTTGTCAATGGCGCGCCGCAATTCATCTTTTATTGCAAGGGAACCATACTCCATTGAAAGCAACCTCTGTCCTTTAAAATAAGGCACCGTCCGGCGCACAAATATAAGTTTATTGTACCACAGTGCCCGCCGCATTTGCAATCTGGCGGCAACTGTGCTTTTTGTTTGCGCACAGCCGCAAAGGTGCTATAATAAACCGCAACAGGCAACACACGGGGGCACTTTTCACCCCGCACCAGCCAAAGAGAGGATGTAACCAGTCATGATCTCCTTTAGCAACGATTACAGCGAGGGCGCCTGCCCAGAAATTCTTGCGGCGCTCACCAAAGAAAACCTTGTGCAAAACCCGGGCTATGGCACCGACGGCCACTGCGCCGCCGCGGCAGAAAAAATCCGCGCGGTATGCGGGTGCCCCGGTGCCGATGTGCATTTCCTTGTCGGGGGCACGCCGGTCAACCTCATCAGCCTTGCGGCGTTTTTGCGCCCGCATCAGGCCGCCATTGCCGCCACTACCGGCCACATTGCGGTGCACGAAGCCGGCAGCATTGAAGCCACCGGCCACAAGGTCTGCACCATCGACACGCCCGACGGCAAGCTCACCCCCGCGCTGGTGCGCGCCGTTGTGGCAGAACACCCCGACGAGCACATGGTGCAGCCCCGGCTGGTGTTCATCGCCGATTCTACCGAAATCGGCACCTTGTACCAAAAAACAGAATTACAAGCGCTGCGGGCCGTGTGCGACGAGCTGGGCCTGCTGTTATATGTGGACGGCGCGCGCCTTGCCAGTGCACTTGCAAGTAAGCACAGCGACCTTACGCTCGCAGACCTTGCCCATTACGCCGACGCTTTTTACATTGGCGGCACCAAAAACGGCGCGCTGATGGGCGAAGCACTTGTCATCTGCAACGACGCGCTGAAAGCCGATTACCGCTACATCATGAAACAGCGCGGCGGCATGCTGGCCAAAGGCTGGCTGCTGGGGCTGCAATTTGAAACTTTGTTTACAAACGACCTCTATTTTTCACTTGCACGGCATGCAAACGTCATGGCAGCGCACCTTGCACAGGGCTTTGCCGAGGCAGGGTTTGGCTTTTTTATGCCGCCGGTGTCAAACCAGATCTTCCCGCTGCTGCCGCTTTCGCTCATAAAAGAGCTGGGTGAGACGTTTGAGTTTCAGCTTTGGGGTGCGCCGCAGGGGGATTTGCAGGCTACCCGCTTTGTTTGCAGTTGGGCAACCCCGCCCCAATATGTGGAGGCCCTGGTTGCCGCCGTTGCCCTGTGGGGCAGCAAAGCAGGCTAAGCCCCCTTTTCTACTTTTTAAAAGCATATCAAAAGGCCCGGGGCACGCTGCCCCGGGCCTTTGCCTGTTTTGTTGTACTTACTGGTACTGTTCCAGCATGGCAGCGCCGATCACGCCGGCGTCGTTGCCCAGCGTCGCCATTGCAATCGCCGGGGCAAACCGCTCGCCCACATACATTTCGCGCACCACGATCTCGCGCAGCCGGTCGGCCAGCCACTGGCCCTCTTTGCTGATGCCGCCGCCCACGACGATCACCTTCACGCCAAACGAGTTGCCCACATTGGCAAAAAACTGGCCCATCAGGTCGATAAACCGGTCTACCAGCTCTTTTGCCACGGCATCGCCCTCTTTGGCACAGTCAAAAATATTTTTGCCGTTCAGCGCCTGGCCCTTTGCACGCAGCTCGGCCAGCATGCTTTCGGGGTGTGCGTCGGCGGCGCGGTTGCCGTCGCGGATCAGCGCGCTAAAGCTGACATACGCTTCCACACAGCCCTTGCGGCCGCAGGTGCAAGCTTCACCCCCGGCGATCAGCGTCGTGTGCCCCAGCTCTGTCGCGCTGGAGCCTGCCGGCGCAAACAGTTTGCCGTCCAGCACCACACCGCTGCCCACGCCGGTGCCGATCGTAATCATCACCATCGAGTTATACTTTTCACCGGCGCCCACCGCAAATTCGCCCAGCGCCGCACAGTCTGCGTCGTTGGCTACATAGGTGTCAATCCCGGTCTTTTCTTTAATGGTTGCCACCAGCGGCACGTCGTGCCAGCCAAGGTTGTTTGAAAAAATAATCGTACCGGCAGCTTTATCCGACGTGCCGGGGCTGCCGATGCCAATGCTGCTCACCTCGGCCGGGGTCAGCTTTGTGCGCGTCAACAGCTCTTTCACCAGCTGTGCCATCGTATCGGTAACAAAGTCAAACCCTTTTTCTGCTTGTGTTTTTGCAGCAATCTTTTCTCTGATCTCGCCTTTTTCATTTACCAGGCCAGCCACAATATTGGTGCCGCCAAGGTCAATCCCAATAGTATATTTCATTTTTACGAACCCCTTTGTTTTTCCGCTTTTACAGCGTCAAAATCATCTCTGTTGTATTATTTTACCATCCGCCAGCGGTGTGCACAAGGCATAACACAAAAATGCGCAAATTTTTGTGCGGCACTGCGCCTGCGCACGCGCCGTTTTTTACCTCGTCGCACTACTTGCCCTAAATAAAAACGAGGAGCTCATTGCTCCTCACTCTGCCTGCGGTTGTTATATTCTGCAACTTCCGTCTCCACTGCCGGGCGAATATGCCCGCTGCCGCAATCCGGGCATTGCAATACCTCGCCCTGCCGCTCAAACAGAAATCTGCAATTATCACAGATGTAAACCAATTTTGTTTCCCCCTTGGTGGCAAAATACAGGCCGTTTTTTCTCGTGTCCTCACGCACATCATGGCCGTTACAACACCACAGTGTCGCCTATTAAATTATAGTTATGTTGCATGGATTGTCAAGAAAAACGTCATTTCTGTCAGTTTTTTCCGTTTTTTATGCAATGTTTTAAAACTGCCCCGTCGCAGTTTAGCATTTTGTTTGTCTCTTTTGCGCCCCTTGCGCTGCCTTTTTTTACCCTCTACCCCGCTTTTTTCGTGTACACCCCGTGTAAAAAACAGGGGTTTATGGGTGCGGCCGCGCGGGCAGTCCGTATTTTTCTGCTGGCTGTGGGCCGCAATGTGTTTATTTGCCGCCAAAAACATGGTGTCATTCACCTGCTTTTTGGTGTATAGTCCTGATTTTGGCTTTGTTCCGGGGCTTTTTACAGTTCGTTCATTTTTTTGAGCAGTTTTATTTGCTACAATATATTAAGTATATTAAGTAATTTCATATCATATCAAACTGGGCTTTTCCAGCAAAGGAAGAAACAACATGACACAGCAACATTTCATTACCTTTGATAACGTGTGCAAATATTACCAAATGGGGGCGACGCGCATCGCTGCCGCCGATCATGTCAATTTTTTTGTCGATCAGGGCGAATTCTGCGTCATCGTCGGCCCATCCGGCGCAGGCAAAACAACCGTGCTCAACATGCTTGGTGGTATGGACGGCTGTGACGAGGGGCGTATTCTGCTCGACGGCAACGTCATCAGCGGTTACACCCAGCGCCAGCTTACGACCTACCGCCGGTACGATGTGGGTTTTGTGTTTCAGTTCTATAATCTGGTGCAAAACCTCACCGCACTTGAAAATGTCGAGCTTGCCAGCGAAATTTGCCGCGACCCCCTGCCCGCAGAGGAGATGCTGCAACACGTGGGCCTTGCCGAGCGCATGAACAACTTCCCCGCACAGCTTTCGGGTGGCGAGCAACAGCGCGTTTCTATCGCGCGGGCGCTGGCCAAAAACCCCAAGATTCTCTTGTGCGACGAGCCCACCGGTGCGCTGGATTACAATACCGGCAAACAGGTGCTTTCGCTGTTGCAGGACACCTGCCGCAAAACCGGGCGCACGGTCATTGTCATCACCCACAACAGCGCTCTCACCGCAATGGCAGACCGCGTTATTCACATTAAAAGCGGCAAGGCGCTGTCTAACGAGCACAACGAAAATCCCATCCCGGTAGAAGAAATCGAGTGGTAACATGCTGAAAAAAACATACCGCAAATCTATTGCGCGCACCATCCGCTCCAGCTTGTCGCGGTTTCTTGCCATCTTTGCCATTGTGGCGCTGGGGGTCGGCTTTTTGTCCGGCCTGCTGGCTTCCCCGGTCGACATGCGCTATTCCGCCGATACTTACTACGATACAGACCACATGTATGATCTGCGGGTCGTCTCCACATTGGGTCTCACAAACGACGACCTTGCCGCCATTCGCGCGCTGCCCGGCATCGAGGCGGTACAGCCCGCGCGGGACACCGACCTGATGCTGCTTTCCAAGGCGGGCGACAGCTATACCGCCCGCATGCATACCCTCACCGGCGGCACCGCAGGCAGTGCGGGGATCAACGATTTGACCCTGATCGACGGGCGGCTTCCCACTGCCGCGGGCGAATGTGTCATTGTTCTTACCAAAAGCCTTGTTGACGAAGGCCTTTCTATTGGCGACACGCTCACCGTTACCCCGGATAATGATGAGACTGTGCTGGACCACGCGCCCAGTGAGTTTACCGTCGTCGGTTTTGTCAAAACCCCAATTTATCTGTCAATGGAAAAAGAACACACCACCGTCGGCAGCGGCACCGTGGGGCTGATCGCCTACACCACGCTTGACAGCTTTTCTTACGATTATTACACCGGCCTCTATTTAACTGTTGCCGGTGCCCGTGCGCTCGATTCGTTCAGCCCCGCTTATGACAAGCTTGTCGGCGGCGTGTCCGACGAGCTGGATGCCATTCGCCCTGCGCGCGAAAAGGCCCGGTCCCAGCAGGTCATTACCGACGCAAATCAAAAGCTGGCCGATGCCGAAACAGAATACAACGATGCCAAGGCCGAAGCGGATACCAAGCTGGCCGATGCCGCCAAAAAATTGCAAGACGGTAAAACCGAGTTGCAAAACGGCGAACAAAAGCTGGCCGACGCCAAGGCGCAGATCGACAGCGGGCAACAGCAGCTGGACAACCAAAAAGACCAGTTTTATGCTGTCATCCCCACCCAGCAAAAGCAAATTCAAGACGGGTATACGGCGCTGGATGGCTACGACGCGCAACTGGCAGCAGGCGAGGCACAGCTTGCCGCCGGCATGCAGAGCTACGAGACCCAAAATGCCAATATTACCGGGCTTGAGCAAGGCAAGGCCGCCGCTGCACAGCTTGCTGCCGCCTTTGGCAGCCCATTACCCGACACCAGTGATGCCACCGTACTGGCGGCACTGCCCGGTTTGATTGCAAACCCGGCCCTGCCCGCAGGCAACGCCGCACAGCTCTCTGCACTGCAAAGCGGCCTTGGCGCACTTGCCGCCGCAGGCACCACCACCGAGGCCTCCCGCGCGGCGCTGGGCACCGCAAAAGCGCAGCTGGATGCCACCGCGGCACAGCTGGATGCGCAAAAGCAGACCCTCGCACAGCAGCGGGCAACGCTGGATGCGTCTGCCGCAAAGCTGGATGCCGGCATCCACACCGCCACGGCCGCCTTTGCCGATGCAGATGCAAAGCTGGCCGATGCCCGCGCCCAATACGACCAGGGGGTCAAAGACCTTGCACAGGCCCGCAAAGAGCTGGCCGACGGGCAAAAGGAATATGACGACGCCAAGGCCGAAGCAGATACAAAACTGGCCGATGGTGCCGAGCAGCTTGCCGACGCCAAATCCGCCGTGCGAGACATTGCGCAAGCCGAATGGTATGTGTGGGACCGCAGTGACAACACCAGCTATTCCAGCTACGACTCCAACGCCGAAAAAGTCGGCAATATCGCCAAAGTCTTCCCTGTTTTCTTCTTCCTCGTCGCGGCACTGGTTGCCCTTACCACCATGACCCGTATGGTCGAAGAGGAGCGTTTGCAGATCGGTACCCTCAAGGCCTTGGGCTATACGCCGGGGCAAATTGCGGCAAAATATATCTTCTATGCCCTGCTTGCCAGCCTGCTTGGCAGCCTTGCCGGCATGCTCGTTGGCATGAAGCTTTTCCCATCCATCGTCATCAACGCATACAACATCATGTACGACGTACCGCAGGCACTCACCCCGTTCAACACCGAATACGGTTTCCTTGCGGCCGGGGCCGCCATCGGTGTGGTGCTTATCGCCACACTGAATGCCTGCTGGGCCGAGCTGCGCGAGGTTCCTGCCCGCCTGCTGCTGCCCAAGGCCCCCAAAGCGGGCAAACGTATTCTGCTGGAATATGTCACCCCCATCTGGCGCCGCATGAAATTCACACAAAAGGTAACGGCGCGCAATTTGTTCCGTTATAAAAAGCGCTTTTTCATGACAGTCTTTGGCATTGCGGGTTGTACCGCATTGCTGGTCACCGGGTTTGGCCTGCGGGATTCGATCTCCGACATCGTCTCAAAGCAGTTCAACGACCTGCAAAGCTATCAGCTGATCGTTGCGTTGAAAGATGCCGATGCGCTGAGCGGCAGTGACCTCGGTGCCATTCTGTCCGACAAGACCCGTATCGAAGATTCCACCCCCGTCATGCAAAACGATGGCAAGGTCGTGCCGTCCGGCAACACCCCCGCCGACAGCATTGTGCTGGAGGCACCGCAGGACATCGAGCAGTTCAAAGAGTATTTCGAGTTCCGGCACCGCACCGACCCGAGCACCCCCGTCACCTTTGATGAAAACTCGATCCTTGTCAGTGAAAAACTGGCCGAACGTCAACATTGGTCGGTCGGTGATACCATTACCGTGCAAAATAAAGACGGCAAACAGGCCAGCCTTGTCATCTCCGACATTTTTGAAAATTATGTTGGCCATTACATCTACCTGTCACAAAGCGCCTATACCGCCGCCTTTGGCGAAGAGGCTGCCCCCAACCTGTTGTTGTGCAAGCTGCCCGGTGGCCTGGCGGCGGGCGACGCGGCCCTTGCGGGCGATTTGCTGAAATGCCGCGACGTTGCGGGCACCCAGTTCACCACCGAGCTTTCGTCCAGCTTTGAGCGCAGCATGACCAGTGTCAACTTTATTGTGGTCGTGCTCATCCTCTCGGCGGCGGCGCTGGCCTTTGTCGTGCTGTACAACCTCACCAACATCAATATCACCGAACGTGAAAAAGAGCTTGCCACCATTAAGGTACTCGGCTTTTACAACAAAGAGGTCTCCTCTTATATCTACCGCGAAACCGGTGTGCTCGCCATCATCGGTACCCTGTGCGGGCTGGGCTTTGGTGTGTTTTTACACCGCTTCGTCGTGCTCACCGCAGAGATCGACCTTGTCATGTTTGGCCGGTCAATCTACACCCCCAGCTATTTGTGGTCGGCACTGCTCACGATGGTATTTACCGCCCTAGTCAGCCTTGTCATGCAGCGCAAGCTGCGCCACATCAGCATGGTAGAAAGCCTGAAAGCGCCGGAATAACCGTATTTTTTACAAAGCAAAATTACAAAGTAAAAACAGTGACCCTGTGCGGGCAGCTTGCCCGCACAGGGTCACTTTATATGCTCACATTGCCCGCCACAAAAGGCGTGTTTCTCTAAAAACCGTGCTCAACACCGCAATGCTTTTTCTGTTTTACCTTTACTGGCCAGCCCACACCACAGCTTATGTGCCCTGTTTTGGCCATCCGCCCGCCAGTGCCCGCTTTGCAGCAAGCTTTTATGTTTCGTCCATTCCCTTTTTTAGGGGGCACAGTTGTGCCGCCAACAACCTTTTACAAAAAGCTGCCACAACCCTGCAATGCCGGGGCCCTCCGCTGCTTTTCAGTCGGCACCGGCCTGCTTCACACCGCTGAAAAACTCCTCATAATATCTGACCGCTCCACGTTGCGCTGCCTGCCGCAGCATATCAATGGTTTCATAGTTTTTAATCAGCAACTCTACCAGTCGTTCATCCAACACCTGCCTGCGGGCCATATTGCGCAAAATTTCCACCGTTTTGTTTGCTTCAATCCCCTTGCGGTAGGGCCGGTCCTCTACAATGGCGGTAAACGTATCCGCTACCGCCATAATGCGTGAACCCAGCGGCAAAAAATCCCCGTTGATATGAAAGGGGTACCCGGTGCCGTCCAAACGCTCGTGGTGATAGGCCGCCCACTGCTTGATCTCGCCAAATTCGGGGATCGAGTCCAGCAGGTAATAAGTATAATACGTATGCGCGCGCACCTCATTGAACTCTTTGGCGTTCAATGCCGCGTCCTTTTCCAGAATCGCATTGTCTACCGCCAGCTTTCCCAAATCGTGCAAATAACCCGCAATCAGCATTTTTTTGCATTCATTCGTTGAAAAACCGCTCAACGATGCAAGGTGTTCCGCCACCTTTGCCACCCCAGCCGAATGACGCGAGGTGAATTCACTGCCAAAATCAATCAGATGCGAAATGATCTCCGCCAGCCGCACCATATCGTCAAGGCTCAAGCCCACCATCGGCATCAACCATTGGGGCAAACGGTCCAGCGGGTTTGTCGCGGTAAGGTCAAACCAAATATATTCTTTTCGTATCAGGTTTGCCAGCGCATCCACCTGCTCGGGCACAAATTCACTCCCGCTCATCGCCTGCATCTCGGCAAAAACGCCGGGCAACTGCGACAAGACATTGCGCCGTTCCGGCAACCGAATGCACATGCTGTCTGCCAGATGCAACAGGTGCGCCCCACGCGGCACCGGCTGCCCCTGCCAGTTGCTGCCCGCCCCATTTGCCCACGCCACATGGTGGCAGCGGATCAGCGGCTCTGTGCACTGTAAAGGGCCAAAATCCCGCACCAGCAACGCGCCGCGCAGCGCGTGCGTCTGTGTGTCTTTGCTGTGCCCATCCACCAGCTCCAGCTTTTCTTTCATCGAAAGCGCGCCAATATCGTGCACCAGCGCGGCTAAAAATATCTCCTTGCGTTCTTCTGTCAAAAGCCCCATTTCCTCCGACAGCCGGTAAGCAAGGTATGCCACCTGTAACTGGTGTTGCCCCACCTGGGGCGAAAGAATACTCTGTGCCTTTGAAAGACACTGCAAAATATCCCCCATATTGACTTGCAATTGGTACTCCATCAGGTCGCCTCTCTCTGCTTGTACTGTTGTGTGGCGTTACTCTGTTTTATTTTTGCGCAGCAAAAAAGTGCCGCACCATGCGGCACTTTTTGTTTTGTCCACTGCCTGTTCAGCGCTCTGGGATCACTTCGATCCAATAGCCGTCCGGGTCCGCAATAAAGTAAATCCCCATTGCCGGGTTTTCAAAACAAATGCAGCCCATTTTCTCGTGCCGGGCATGGGCCTCTTTCATATCCGGTGCACTCACCGCAAGGTGAAATTCGCACTCCCCAAGGTCATAAGGCTTGGTGCGCCCGTGCAGGTAAGTCAGCTCCAACTGAAAATCGCTCTCACCATCCCCCATGAACACCAGTGTAAAACCATCGCCCTCTTTGGTGCGCACCGGTGCAAACCCCAGCGCTTCTTTATAAAACGCAATGCTCTTTTCAAGGTCAAGCACATTAAAATTGAAATGGTTAAACCTCATATCCATCAACCCTTTCAAGGTTTTCGCCCACATCATACCATAAAAAGGGTGTGCGCGCTACCCGCTTTTCGACACTTTTTTCGGTACTTTGTTTCACTACCCACTTCTTGTCATTTCACAGTGATCTGCCCGGTTTTTGCCGCGCTCAGCCGCAACAAGTCCACCGGTGCAAGCTCAATCTGAAACCCTATTTTGCCGGCGGAAACCATGACCGTATTATACTTTAAAATACTCTCGTCCATCACCGTCAAATACCTTTTTTTCATCCCCAGCGGGCTGCACCCGCCGCGGATATACCCGGTCACCTTGTTGATGTCGGCCACGTGGATCATCTCCACCGACTTTTCGCCCGCCACGCGTGCTGCCTTTTTCAGGTCCAGCTCCTCCTGTACCGGCACACAAAACACAGTATACTGGCCCGAAGCCCCCTTGGTCACCAGTGTCTTGAATACCCGCTCAGGGTCCTGCTGCAACTTGCGCGCCACCCCAACCCCGTCGATCACCCCGTCGGCGTGGTCATAGGTGTGCGCCGTGTACAGCACCTGCGCCTTTTCCAACAGGCGCATCACATTGGTCTTTTCTTCTTTCTTTGCCACGGTCCTCCTCCTTTACAAAAAAGGCGGCGCTGGCTGCGCCGCCTTTACTTTCCGGTTACAGTTTTTGGATCAGCCGGGCGAAAAACTCCACCGTCTCACCAATCTTCGCCACTTCAATGCGCTCGTCATCGTTGTGGATCAGCCCGCGCTGTTCAGCGCTCAGCTCCATAGCCGAAAATTTAAATACGTTTTTACAGATTGCAGAAAAATGCCGTGAATCCGAACAGGCAATCATCAAATACGGTGTCACAATGGCCTCTGTCCAGGTCTCGCCCACGGCGGCAGCCAGCGTTTTCCACGCGTCGCTGTCCACATCGGCATAGGGCGATGCGTTCATGCCGTTGCGCACCCGCACTTCTACCTCCGGGTCATTGATGGCACGGCGCAGATGCTCGGCCGCCTGTTCCACCGTCGTGGTGTTCAGCAGCCGCAAGTTCACACTGGCCACCGCTTCGTTCGGCATCACGTTCGTCTGTTTCGACCCGCGCGCCATCGTAAAGGCCATCGTGGTGCGCATCATGGCGTTCATCTCGCTGCCAAGCTTGTTTGCCGCCGCAGCCAGCAGGCCGCCAAAGCACCACAGGTTGGCAAATACGATGCGCAGGCCAAACGGGGCGTACGGGCCCACCGTGTTCAGCATTGCCCGAATCGGGGTCGACAGCTCCGCCTTGAACTGGTGTTTTTCGCAGGCCATCACAGCGCGGCTCATTTTGCCCACCGCGCCATGTACCGGCGGGTGGCTGGCGTGGCCGCCCTCACTTTTTGCAATCACTTCCATGTCGGCAAGGCCTTTTTCACCAATGCCGATCACCGCCATCGGCGCACTGACACCGGGGAACACCCCCTGCACGACCGCGCCGCCTTCATCCACCACCATCGCGGGGCGCACCCCGCGGCTTTTCAGTGCTTCCACCGCGGCGGGGGCACCATTGCCACTCACCTCTTCATCGCCCGAAAAAGCAAGGTAAATATCGTTCTGGGGCACAAACCCCTCTTTGATCTTCTGCTCGGCCGCCTCAAAAATACCCATCAGTGTAATTTTGGTGTCCAGCGTGCCGCGGCCCCATAGTGCGCCGTCAAAAATTTCACCGCAGAACGGCGGGTGTTGCCAGCGCGCTTCCTCCACCGGCACCACATCATAATGGGCCATCAGCACCACCGGGGCGGCACTGCTTTTGCCTTTCCAGGTAAACAACATTTCGGTGTGGTCCAGCCGCTCATAGCCACAGGTTTCAAACACGTGGGGATATAAAGTGGGCAGCAGTTGCCGAAACTGCTCAAATTTTTCCTCGTCAAATTCCTCTACCTTGTAGCTTGACACCGTGGGGATGCGGATCATCTGCGCCAGATGCTGTGCCGCGCCCTGCGCGTCCACCTCGCAGGGCGTCGGTTCACTGTGTTGAGTGCTTGCCGGCACAAAACGCGCCGCGCGCACCAGCAGCACAACAACAAAGGCCGCCACAACGATCAATATGATCCAACCTACCATCAAACAACACTCCTTTCGCGGCCGCCGGCGGCGGCCTGTTTGTTTTGTTACTTGCAGCCAGTATATCACATTTTATCGTGTCATAAAAGCGACAAGTGTGCGTTTGTGGCGCAAAAAAGTACTACCCGGTCACAACCTCCCTTTCAGCAGTGCCGCCACGCCGTTGCAAGCCGCTGTACCCCTGCCAAAATGCCCGCTTCGTCCAGTGTGCCATAGCCCAGTACTACCGAGGGCCCCGGCAGCCAGCGGGGCACCGTGCCGTAGTGCGAAATGCCGCGCAGCGCCACCCCGGCGGCCTGGGCACGGTCGGTCAGCTGTTCCTCTGTCAGGGCCAAAGGGGGCGATGCCACCAAATGCAGCCCGGTGTGTGCGCCATATACCGGCACCTGCCCCAGCCCACTGTACAGCGCTGCCAGCAGGGTGTCGCGCCGTGCACGGTAATGCCCCCGTGCACGGTTGACACAGCGGGTAAAGTGCCCGTCGGTCAAAAACCGCGCCAGCGTCTGCTGCTCTATGCGGGACACCGTGCACGAGTACGCCGCAAACCGCGCGTGGTAGGCTTTTAGCAACCGCGGGGGCAATACCAGATACCCAATGCGAATGCCCGGCGCAATACTGCGCGAAAAGGTGCCCACATACACCACCTGCCCGCGGCTGTCGAGGCCTTGTAATGACGGGATGGGCCGCCCGTCAAACCGAAACTCCGAGTCGTAATCGTCCTCTACAATGATTCTGTTTTCGCTCTGTGCCGCCCATTGCAGCAGCGCGCTGCGGCGGCCAAACGGCATCATGACCCCGGTGGGAAACTGGTGCGACGGTGTCACATACACCGCCTCGGCCCCGCTTTGGGCAAGCTGCGCCACACTCAGCCCCTCTTCGTCCACCGCCACACGGCGCACGGCAAGGCCCGCGTTTTCAAAAATCTGCCGCGCTTTGGGGTAACCGGGGTCCTCCAGCGCAATAATATGTGGCAACAGCCCCGCCAGCAGTGACAGCAGATATTCCATCCCAGCCCCAACAATGATTTGATGGGGCGCACAGTTCACCGCCCGAAAATCGTGCAGATAAACCGCAATAGCTTCACGCAGTGCCGCATCCCCCCCAGCACTGCCATGGTTCAGCAGTGCCGGGGCATCGGCCAGCACCTCACGGGTGATACGCCCCCATGTTTTAAACGGAAACAGTGCCGTGTCCACCCCGCTGGTCAAAAAGTTATACTCGGCCCCGCTTTGCAACGGTGGTGCTGGCTTTTCGGCCAGTGGCCGGGCGGCGGGCACCAGCGGTGCAATATCGGCGACATACACCCCGCTGCGGGCACGCGGCTGCACATACCCCTCTGCCGCCAGCATGCCCAGCGCGGTTTCCACCGTGTTCAAGCTGGTGCCAAGGTTTGCGGCAAGGCTGCGTTTGGGCGGCAGCTTTTCGCCCGCGGGCAGCTTACCCGCGGCAATCTGCGCCGCAAGGTAGGCGTAAAGCTGCTGGTACAGCGGCTTTTCGCTTGCCGCGTCAAAGGTAAACGGCAGGTATTCCATGCGTTGCTCCTTTCATCTGGCACCATAAAAAAAACATTTTTTGGGTGTTTTAATGATGCCAAAAACCGTTTACAATAACGATAATCTCAAACGACAGGTTTGTCAATTTCAATTTTTTATAAAGGGGTTTTACCAATGTCCAATCAAAAAAAGACATTTTCGGTGCGCAAGCTCGCCGTCATCGGCCTGCTTTCGGCGCTGGTGTTCATCTTCAGCTGGGTGCAAGTGCCCATTGGGCAAATCGCCCGCGTGCACCTTGGCAACGTATTCTGCGCGCTCAGCGGCCTACTGTTTGGCCCTCTGGTGGGTGGGCTTTCGTCTGGCTTTGGCAGTATGCTGTTCGATTTTACGAACCCTGTTTACATTGCCGAAAGCTGGATCACCTTTATCACAAAGTTCTTCATCGGCTTTCTTGCCGGCCTCATCGCACACCGGGGCGGCAAAGCCCCCACGCTGCACCGTGACGTGCTGGGTGCTGCCGTGGGCAGCGTCACTTACATTTTGCTTTACCTCACAAAATCGTTTATTTTCATGACAATCGAGGGGCAGGCCACCGGCGCCATCTGGTCCGGCCTTGTGCTGAAAGGTGCCACCTCTCTGCTGAACGCCGTATTTGCCGTGCTGTTCTCGGTGCTGCTGGCAAAGCTGCTGCGCCCCGCGCTCACCCGTGCAGGCATTTTGCCCACACCCAAGCTTGCAAAGCCAGAATAGCCGCAGACATAAAAAACAGGGCCATTTTGGCCCTGTTTTTTGTTGTGCTTTTTTAGTTGCTCAGCGCCCGTCTGCCAGCTGGTAAAACCCGCTGAACGCCACATTATCGTTGATGCGGGTGCCCTCGGTCACCGTGATACCGCCGCCACCCAGCGCAAACGAAAGGTTGCCCTGCTCTTTACACACAGCGCCGCGGCCATTTGCGTCAATCACCGCGTCCCCCTCTGCGGTCAGGCCTTTCGCATCCAGCACAAAATGAAACGCACCGCTTTTGCTGCCTGCGGTGACGGCCATCGTTACCTGCCCTGCACTACCCGCGTCTTTTGCATAGCTGCCCACCCAGCCGTCCGCACTGGGCGGGGCTTCGGTGGTTTTGGGTGTCGCGCTGGGCGATGGTGACGGGCTGGCCGTCGGGGTCGGTGTTGGGGTACTCTGCGGCTTTACCGTGCGCGCCGGGGTGGGTGTCACCAGTGTGGCCGTGGCGGTAGGCGAAGCGCTGGTACTGCCGCTTTGCGTGGTTTTACCACAGCCGGTACACAGCAGTGCTGCCGCCAGCAGCACAATCAGCAATTTTGCTTTCATCTGTCTGCGCCTTCTTTCCCCTAAAACAGGCCAGGGCGCGGCGGGCATGCCGCCGTAGCCGCGCTATTTTTGTTTTGCTGTTATAACGCACCAGCTTCGGTATTTATTACACCCCGGCCGGGCTGTAAATTCCTTTTAAAATCTGTGCAACGCCGTCCTCCCACACTGTCGGGGCCAGTAGCCGGGTCAAGGTCTTCGCCTCCGGGCTGGCATTGCCCATCGCATACCCGCGCCCTGCGGCGGCCAGCATTTCAAGGTCGTTCGGGCTGTCGCCAAATGCCACTACGTCTTTCCAGTCAATGTGGTGGCGCTGCAACACCTGGCTGATGCCCGCGGCTTTTGTCGTTGCCACGGGGTAAACGTCAAAATGGTCACGATGCTGGCGCGCCGCCTGTATGCGCGACTCGTGGCGCAAAAAGCGGTACACTTCGCTTTCGTTTGCAATTAAAAATGCGCTGAACGGCGGTTCTGCCAAATGGCGGGTGCGGGTGCCCTGCTCGTCGGTGATATTTCCATCCATCCCGGTGATTTCCAGGTACATGTTGCGCATTCTTTGATAATCTCGGTACGCACCATACCCGCTGGCAAACGAAAAGCTCAGCCCGCCGCCCACCTCGTCACAAAATTGTACCAGTTCATCCACCAGCTCCGGCTGAAACGGGGTCTCGCAAAGCACCTCGCCGCTGTGGTCATACACAATGCCGCCATTGCCACACACACAGTAATCCGCAAGTTCTAACAGCGGCTGCGGCACCAGCAGCCGAATGCGGCCGGTCGCCGCCATAATCAGCGCGCCGTTTTCTTTGGCGTGCCGCAGCCAGTAAAGCTGCTGCTCCGTCGGCTGCGGGCGCTCTTTTGTCACCAGTGTCCCGTCAATATCGCAAATAACAGCACGGGGCAACCCCGGGGTCGTTTCCAACATACCTTGTCCTCCTTGCAGGGCCACCGCATCGCTTTGTTGCCCGCGTCCCCTGCACATTTTACGGGCCGCCCCCCGTGGGGGTACTGCCTGTTATCGGTCCGGCTTGCCGCTGCCCGGCAGCGGCAAATTGTCGGCCTGTTTTAGCTTTAGCATACCACGCACCCGCCCACTGGTGCAACAATATACCGGCCTACACTGCCTTAAATAGGCACTCTTGCCAAAAATGCCCGTGTTTTGGTGGCTCTTTGTCCGCAATGTGCTGTACCGGCAAAAGCAAAAGCGCAGGGCCCCCTGCGCTTTATTGTTTCAGTTTTCGGTTTTCTGCATCCAGCTCTCGTCTTTCGGGTCATCACGAAACGCGCGCAGCCGCGCACAGTCCTCGGTGCGGATGGTACCCAGCTCTGCCGCCACTTCAACCAGCGTGTCAAAGTCAGACAGCGATACGTTGCGCACCCCGGCAGCCGCCAGCTTTTCTTTGCCCGCTTTCATGCCGTAGGTAAAAATAGAGGCAATGCCCAACACTTCGGCCCCCGCGTCACGCAACACGTTCACCACTTCCAGCACGCTGCCGCCGGTCGAGATCAAGTCCTCTACCACCACGACGCGCTGGCCCGCCTGCAACCGGCCCTCGATCTGGTTTTTGCGGCCGTGGTCCTTGCTGCCGCCGCGCACATAGCCCATCGGCAGCCCCAGCAGGTGGGCGGTAATGGCCGCGTGGGCAATGCCTGCGGTCGAAGTGCCCATCAACAATTCGCAGTCGGGGTACTCGGTGCGAATCACCTCTGCCAGCCCCTCCTCTACCGCCGTGCGCACCGCAGGGGCGGTCAGGGTCAGCCGGTTGTCACAATAAATGGGGCTGTGGATGCCCGACGCCCACACAAACGGCTCGTCTGGGCGCAAAAACACCGCGCCGATTGAAAGCAGTTGTTTTGCAATCTCTTTTTTTCGTTGTTCCATCTCATCCGTCTCCTTACTCGTGCGCTACTGCGCCAAATTCCGCCACACAGCGGCGGTAAGCGGCCAGCGGGTCTGCCGCCGCCGTGATGGGCCGCCCCACCACAATGCAGTCGGTGCCAATTTCACTGGCACGCACCGGGGTGGTCACCCGCACCTGGTCGCCCACATCGCCGTCGGCAAACCGCACCCCCGGTGTCACGGTGATAAAATCGCGGCCGCAGGCCTGTTTGACCATGCCGGCTTCGAGCGGCGAGCACACCACGCCGTCCAGCCCCGCCGCTTTGGCGTTTTGGGCGTACTTCACAATCACTTCGTTGATGGGCCTCTCGATCAGCAGCTCTTTTTGCATGCGCTCTTCACTGGTCGAGGTCAGCTGGGTCACCGCCACCAGCAACGGGCGGGTGCCGTCCGGCCGGGTCAACCCCTCCAGCGCGGCTTTCATCATTTCAATAGTGCCCGCGGCGTGCAGGTTGCAGATGTCCACATCTAGTTTTGAAAGCACCGCCATCGCTTTTTTCACGGTGTTGGGGATGTCGTGCAGCTTGAGGTCAAGGAAAATCGGGTGCCCGCGCCGTTTCAGCTCTTTCACAATCGCCGGGCCCTCCGCGTAAAAAAGCTCCATGCCAATTTTCACAAACGGGCGCTCGCCCTCAAACCGGTCCAAAAAGGCAAATGTTTCGGCTGCACTGGCAAAGTCGCAGGCAATAATCACCGCTTTTTTCATATTTTTTCTCCTTTGTTGTGTATTGGTGTTGGCGGCGCGGCACCGGCTAGGCCAGTGCCGCCCCCACAATGTCACTCAAACGCGCAATACCATACCGCTGCATGGCGGCGGGCAGTGCCTCTATGATGTCTTTGCTGGCATACGGGTCCACTAAATTCGCGGCCCCTACCTGCACCGCGGTGGCCCCCGCCATCATCATTTCAATCACCTTGTCGGCGCTGTCAATGCCCCCCATGCCAATCACCGGGATGCGCACCGCCTTTGCCACCTGATACACCATGCGCACCGCCACGGGGAAGATTGCCGGCCCCGAAAGCCCGCCCATGCCGTTTGCCAGCACCGGGCGCCGGGTCTTGGGGTCAATGCGCATACCCACCAGCGTGTTGATCAGCGACAGGCCGTCGGCGCCCGCCTCTTCGCAGGCCTTTGCCACCGCCGCAATATCCCCCACATTGGGCGACAGCTTAATGTACACCGGCTTGCTTGTCACCTGCTTCACCGCGCGCGTCACGGCAGCGGCGCCCTCCGGCGTGCTGCCAAAGTTTATGCCGCCCTCATGCACATTGGGGCAGCTCACGTTCACTTCAATCAGCCCCACCTGCGGGGCACTATCTATTTTGGCGCAGCAGGCCGCAAATTCTTCCACCGTAAACCCGCCGATATTCGCAATCACCGGCTTGTGGAAAAACGTTGCAAGCTGCGGCAGCTCGTGCGCAAGTACGGCGTCAATGCCCGGGTTTTGCAGGCCCACCGCGTTCAACATGCCGGCCGGGCACTCTGCAATGCGGGGTGTCGGGTTGCCAAAGCGGGGCTGTAACGTGGTGCCTTTAAACGAAAACGAGCCCAAAATATCCAAGTCGTAAAAATTCTTAAATTCGGCGCCATACCCAAAGGTGCCGGAGGCCGGGATCACCGGGTTATCCAGCACAAGGCCGGACAAGCTCACGCTCAGGTCTGCCATAGCACTTCCTCCTTGCACAGCACCGGGCCGTCTTTGCAGATGCGCTTTGCACCGGTAACCGTTTTGCAACTGCACCCCATGCAGGCACCAAAACCACAGCCCATACGCTCTTCAAAGCTCAACTGCCCGCTGGTGTTGCAGGCACCGTACACCGCGCGCAGCATCGGCTCGGGGCCGCAGGTGTAAAAGTAGTCATAGGGTACCGCCACCTGCCGCAACAGGTCGGTCACATAGCCTTTGGTACCGGCGCTGCCGTCCACCGTGGCAAGCAGCACCTCACAGCCAAGCGCGGCAAACTCCCGCGCGTAAAACACCTCTTGCGCATTGCCAAAGCCCAGCAATACAACCGGGGTCTTGCCCTCGGCCAGCAGCCGCCGGGCAAGGCCGTACAGCGGGGGCACCCCCACGCCGCCGCCCAGCAGCAGCGCGGTGCTTTTGCAGGCGGCAGTGTCGTACCCGTTGCCAAGGCCGCAAAGCAGGTCCAGCTGCGCACCGGGGGTTGCCTTTGCCATGCGGTGGGTGCCCTCGCCCACCAGCTTATACAACAGTGTCAGCGTGCCTTCGTCCCAATCCGCCACCGAAATGGGGCGGCGCAGGTAGCACCCTTCTACCTTTACATTTACAAACTGGCCGGGTGCCGTCAGCGGGGCCGTGTCGCCCGCCAGCACCATTTTGTACACCTGCCCGGTCAGCGGGCGGTTTTCGGTGATCGTGTAAAACCCCTGCTGTTCCATTTGCTTCCCTCCCGTCGTGTTCTGCTTATCACGCGTCGCTGTCAATGGTCGAAACCCCCATCGTAATTTCTTCCAGCACATCCAGCAGTACCCGCACCGTTTCCAGTGCGGTAAACACCGTCACGCCGTTTTCTACCGCACAGCGGCGAATTTCGTACCCGTCGCTCGCTTCACGCACCCCGCCAATGGCGCTGGTGTTAATGACATAGCTCACATGGCCGCGGCGCAGCGAATCCAAAATTTCTTCGCTGCCCTCGCTGATCTTGCGCCTTGCGCGGGTGCGGATGCCGTGCTCTTTTAAAAAGGTTGCGGTGCCCTCGGTCGCTTCAATGTTAAAGCCAAGGTCGTAAAACCGGCGGATCAGCGGCAGCGCGTCGTTTTTGTCCCGGTCGGCAATCGTCACAAAAATCGTGCCGTAGTTTGCCACGTTCATACCGGAGGCCTGCAACGCCTTGTACAGTGCGCGGTTCAAGCTGCGGTCATAGCCAATCGCCTCACCGGTGGATTTCATCTCCGGCGACAGGTAGGCGTCCAGCCCGCGTATTTTAGAAAACGAGAATGCCGGCGCCTTGACATACCACTTTTTGCGCTCCGGCGCACACAGTACCCCGCGCCCCTGGCTGGCCAGCGAGTGGCCCAAAATCACCTTGGTGGCAATGTTGGCAATGGGGATGCCGGTCGCTTTGGATAAAAACGGCACGGTGCGCGACGAGCGGGGGTTCACTTCGATCACATACACATCGTCTTCCACCGCTATAAACTGGATGTTGTACAGCCCCACGATGCCAAGCCCCAGCCCCAGCTGGCGGGTGTATTCCAGTATCGTGTCCTTTACCTTGCGGCTGACGCTAAAGGTGGGGTACACGCTGATCGAATCGCCCGAATGCACGCCCGTGCGCTCGACATGCTCCATAATGCCCGGCACAAACACCTCTTTGCCGTCGCAGATGGCGTCGACCTCCAGCTCTTTGCCGTAGATGTATTTATCCACCAGCACCGGCCGGTCTTCGTCCAGCTCCACCGCCGTGCGCAGGTAGCGCAGCAGAGATTCTTCGTCGGCCACAATCTGCATCGCGCGCCCGCCCAGCACGTAGCTGGGGCGCACCAGCACCGGGTAGCCCACCTCAGCGGCGGCCTTGCAGCCGTCTTGCAAGTTGGTTACCGCATGGCCCCTCGGCTGCGGGATGCCAAGGCGCTCCATGATTTTTTCAAAGCAGTCGCGGTTTTCGGCGTTCTCGATCGCCTGCACGTCGGTGCCGATGATCTTGACCCCCAGCTCGTGCAGAGGCCCGGCAAGGTTGATGGCCGTCTGCCCGCCCAGCGAGGCGATGACCCCCAGCGGGTGTTCCAGTGCCACCACGTTCATCACGTCTTCCACCGTCAGCGGCTCAAAGTACAGCTTGTCGCTGGTGGTGTAGTCGGTCGATACCGTTTCGGGGTTGTTGTTGATGATGATGGCCTCGTACCCCGCTTCGCGGATGGCCCACACCGCATGCACAGTGGAGTAATCAAACTCCACCCCCTGCCCGATGCGGATCGGCCCGGAGCCCAGCACGATGATTTTTTTGTTGTTTGATACGATCGACTCGTTCTCCTGCTCGTAGGTCGAGTAGAAATACGGCACATAGCTGTCGAACTCCGACGCGCAGGTGTCGATCATTTTATACACGGGGTAGATGCCCAGCTTTTTGCGCAGCCGGTACACATCCCCTTCGCTCATGCCCCACACCTGCCCGATGTACTCGTCGCTGATGCCCATTTTTTTGGCGTCGCGCAGCACGGTTTCATCCCGCTTGCCCGCACGCAGCACCGTTTCAAATGCCACGATATTGCTAAACTTTTCAAGGAAGAACAGGTCAATGCGGGTCGCCCCGTTGATGATGCCAAGGTCGACCCCCTGCCGGATGAGCTCGGCTATCGCAAACAGCCGGTCATCGGTGCCCTCGCGCACATAGCGCAGCAATTCGTCTGCGGGCATGCCGTCAAACTTTTTTGCGTGCAGGTGGCACACGCCGGTCTCAAGGCTGCGCACCGCTTTCAGCAGGCTTTCTTCCAGCGTGCGGCCCACGCTCATCACTTCGCCGGTGGCTTTCATCTGGGTGGAAAGCCGGTTGGATGCGCTCGCGAATTTGTCAAACGGGAACCGCGCAATCTTGCTCACCACATAGTCCAGCGTCGGCTCAAAGCTGGCCGGGGTGTTGGCAATCGCGATTTCGTCCAGCCGCAGGCCCACCGCAATTTTGGCCGACACTCGGGCAATGGGGTAGCCGCTTGCTTTTGATGCCAGCGCCGACGAGCGGGACACGCGGGGGTTCACTTCAATTAAATAGTAGTTGAACGAGTGCGGGTCCAGCGCAAACTGCACGTTGCAGCCGCCCTCAATTTTCAGCGCGCGGATGAGCCGCAGGGCCGAGTCGCGCAGCAGCTGGTACTCTTTGTTGGTCAGCGTCTGGCTGGGCGCCACCACCATCGAGTCGCCGGTGTGCACACCCACCGGGTCAATGTTTTCCATATTACAAATCGTGATGGCCGTGTCGTTGGCATCGCGCATCACTTCGTACTCAATCTCTTTATAGCCCTTAATGCTCTTTTCCACCAGCACTTCATGGGTGGGCGAAAGCTTCAGCGCGTGCTTCATCAGCTCTCGCAGCTCGTCTTCGTCGTCGGCAAACCCGCCGCCGGTGCCGCCCAGTGTAAACGCGGGGCGCAGTACCACCGGGTAGCCGATCTCCTCCACCGCCGCCAGCGCCTCGTCAATCGAGGTCGTAATGCGGCTGGGCAGCACCGGCTCGCCCAGCGAGATGCACAGCTCTTTAAACTTTTCGCGGTCCTCCGCCTGCTCGATGCTCTGGAACGTCGTGCCCAAAATTTCTACCTGACACTCGTCCAGCACCCCTTTGCGGGCCAGCTGTACCGCAAGGTTCAGCCCCGTTTGCCCGCCAAGGCCGGGCACAATCGCGTCGGGGCGCTCGTAGCGGATGATCTTTGCCACATACTCAAGGTTCAGCGGCTCCATGTACACCTTGTCCGCCACGGCGGTGTCAGTCATGATGGTCGCGGGGTTCGAGTTGACCAGCACCACCTCGTACCCCTCTTCTTTTAAAGCAAGGCAGGCCTGTGTGCCCGCGTAGTCAAACTCTGCCGCCTGCCCAATGACGATGGGGCCGGAGCCTATGACCATAATTTTATGAATATCTGTGCGCTTAGGCATGCTGCTCGTCCTCCTTCTCCTGTTCCATCAGCCGGATAAACTCGTCAAACAGATAGTCCGAGTCCTGTGGGCCGGGGGCGCTCTCCGGGTGGTACTGCACGCTGAAAATGCGGTCTTGCGGGCAGGCGACCCCCTCTGCCGTGCCGTCCAGCAGGTTTTCGTGGGTCAGTGTCAGGCCGGTGCCCGCCAGCGAGGCGGTGTCCACGGCGTAGCTGTGGTTCTGGCTGGTAATCTCTATTTTGCCGGTGGCAAGGTTTTTCACCGGGTGGTTGCCGCCGCGGTGGCCAAACTTCATTTTATAGGTGTGCGCACCGCAGGCAAGGCAGATCAGCTGGTGGCCAAGGCAGATGCCGAAGATCGGCAGCTTGCCGCGCAAAGCGCGCACCAGTTCGATCACCTCCGGCACGTCCTCCGGGTCGCCGGGCCCGTTGGATAGAAACAGCCCGTCGGGCCGCAGGGCCAGCACTTCCTGCGCCGTGGTGTTGTAGGGCACCACCGTGATGTTACAGCCGTGGCTGCTCAGCCGCCGCACGATGTTCAGCTTCATACCGCAGTCCACCGCCACCACGTTGAACCGCGGGCTTGCCGTGCGCGAGTACCAGCGCTTTTTGCAGCTCACCTGCGGCACCACGTCGCGCGCAAGCTGGGTGTCTTTTAAAATCTGTATTGCTTCCCTTTGCGGCAGGCCGGCGTCGCACAGCAGCACCTTTTGGCTGCCCTCACTGCGGATGATGCGGGTGATGCGGCGGGTGTCGACCCCCTCAATACCGGGGATGCCGTTCTCCTCCAGCAAATCGCCCACCGTTTTTACGGTGCGAAAGTTCGACGGCGCGTCGTTGTATTCGCGCACGATCAGCCCGCCCATTGACGGCAGCTTGCTCTCAAAATCCTCGTCGGTAATGCCGTAGTTGCCAATCAGCGGGTAGGTCATCACGACTGCCTGCCCGGTGTAACTGGGGTCGGAGATGATCTCCTGATACCCCACCATCGATGTGTTGAACACGATCTCATTCACTGCCTGTACCTTTGCGCCAAAGCGCCAGCCGTAAAACTCCCGGCCGTCGCCCAGCACTAATTTTCCTGTGTACTCTCTTGCCATACGACACTCCCCTTTACCAACGTCATGCGGTTTTTTGCGCGCACCTGCCACCCTGCAAACGGCGTGCTGCGCCCCATCGAAGCAAATTCATTCGGGTCAATCCTGTATTCCGCGTCAAGGTTTAGCACCGCAATATCTGCCTGCTGCCCCTCTTCGCAGCCCCCCGGCAGCCCAAACAGCCGCCGCGGGGCAAGACACATCTTTTCTACCAGTTCTTCCAATCTCAGCACCCCTTGCTTCACAAGGTAGGTGTACAGCAGTGGAAACGCCGTTTCCAGCCCCACAATGCCCATCAGGCTGCCTGCAAGGCCCTTTGCCTTTTCTTGGGCGTTGTGCGGCGCGTGGTCGGTCGCAATCACGTCAATCGTGCCGTCGCACAGCCCTTGCAGCAGTGCGTCGCGGTCGGCTGCCGTGCGCAGCGGCGGGTTCATTTTAAAGCGCCCGTCATCCTGCAAGTCGTCCTCGCACAGCAGCAGGTAGTGGGGCGCCGTCTCGCAGCTTACCGCCACCCCCGCGCGCTTTGCCTCGCGGATCAGCGCCACGCTTTCTTTGGTTGAAATATGGCACACGTGGTATCGGCAGCCGGTCTTTGCCGCCAATTTCAGGTCGCGTTCGACCTGCCGCCACTCGCTTTCGGAGGAAATACCCACCAGCCCGTGGGCGGCGGCGTACCGCCCGTCGTGGATGCACCCGCCGGGGCGCAGCAGCCGGTTATCCTCACAGTGGGCCACAATGGGCTTTTGCAGCCGGGCGGCGGTGCGCATCGCTTCTTCCATCACTTCATCCGGCTGCACCCCGCGCCCGTCGTCCGAGTAGCCTGCCACATACGGGGCCATCGCCTCCATGTCCGCAAGGGCCCCACTGCCCGCCTGCCCGCGGGTGATGCACCCGTAGGGGGTCACCCGCACCACAGCGCTTTGCCGTATGGCCTCCAGCTGCACGGTAAGGTGCGGTAGGTCGTCTGGCGGCGGGGCAAGGTTTGGCATGCTGCACACCTGCGTCACCCCGGCGCGGGCCGCGGCGGCCGTACCGGTCGCGATGGTCTCCTTAAAAGAAAAACCAGGTTCACGAAGATGTACATGTACATCAACGAAACCTGGTAAAATAAAAGATGTTGCACAGGAAATAGTTTCTCCTGCGCCAATAGAAAAATCAAATGCCGCGGCGTTGTGTACAACGCCGTTTGCAATCACGAGGTCTTTCTTGCGGAATCGACCTTTTTCATATACCATGCCACCGGTCAACCGTTTGTGCATTCCCGTACCTCCCCTTCGTCAAAACATGGCGCGGTGCACCTGCACCCGGGCCCTAAAAAAAGCAGCCACGCGCGCGGGGCTATGTTGCCCGTCGCGCTCGAAAGCCGCTTTTGCATTTTTACCATTATACGAAAGTGGGGCGCACAAGTCAAGCAGTGCGCCCTACTTTTCGGTTTTGCCCAAAAAACCGGTCATTTTTACCACATTTTTGTCAGCTGCCCCTATTTTTTTGTGTCTCAGCCAAGCTCCGCTTCACAGGCACGCATTGCTTCCAGCGTGTCACCCAGCAGCTTGTCTAAGTCCCACCCTAACAGCTCGGCACCCTGCACGATCACATCGCGCGAGCAGCCCGCCGCAAATTTTTTGTCTTTAAATTTCTTTTTCAGCGACTTCAGTTCCATGTCCTGTACCGACTTCGACGGCCGCATCAGCGCCGCCGCGCCAATCAGCCCAGTCAGCTCGTCGGTGGCAAACAACACCTTTTCCATTTCGTGCTCGGGCTTAATGTCCACACACAGGCCCCAGCCATGGCTTGCCGTCGCGTGGATTATTGCTTCGTCCACGCCGCGCTCGCGCATGATCTGCTGGCTTTTTACGCAGTGCTCTTCGGGGTACTGCTCAAAATCAAGGTCGTGCAGAATGCCGACGATCTCCCAAAAATCCGCTTCGTCGCCGTAGCCCAGCTGCTGGGCATACCAGCGCATCACAGCGCCGACTGTTTTGGCATGGTGCTGGTGAAAGTCTTCTTTGTTGAACTCGGTGAGCAATGCCCACGCTTCCTGCTTTGTCATTCTGGTCACTCCTGTTCTGTTTGCTTTGCCCTGCTGCGGGCAAACCGGGTAAAAAGCGAAAAAACACCTTGCGCAAATGGCGCTGCGGCGGTAGGATAAAAGCAAACCCAAACAGCCGCGGGCGGCGCAGTGTGCTGCGGTGCCCCAAAAGGAGATTTGTATGAACGACCTTCTGCTCGTCATTGATATGCAAAAAGTCTACGAGCCGGGCGAGCCCTGGGCCTGCCCCGGTGTGCCCGGTGCCACGGCGGCCATTCGCCGGTTGCTGGCGTCCGGCAAGGTGCCCAACGTCATTTTTACCCGGTATGATGCCGCCGGCGCGCCGGCAGGCCGCTGGCAGCAGTACAACACCACGTTTGCCGACATCAACGCCGATGCGCGCCTTGGCGAAATGATGGAGGCGTTCACTGGCGATGTATCCCGCTTCCCGCTGTACAGCAAAGCCACCTATTCGTCGCTGTCCATCCCCGAGGTGGCATCGGCTGTCGCCGCGGCCGACCGCGTGCTGGTGGCCGGGGTGGTGGCCGAATGCTGTGTGCTGGCAACAGCGCTCTCACTCATCGACGCCGGGGCCAACACCGTTTACCTTGCCGATGCCGTCGCGGGCCAAAGCCCCGCGTTTGAAGCCATGGCGCAAAACATCGTCGCTACCTTTACGCCCATCCACGGCAGCGTGCTGACGGTGGACGACTACCTTGCAGGGTTGTAACTGTTACAGCACCTTGTTTAAAAAGTCAATGGTGCGCTGCTCGTGCGGGTGGTTAAAAATCTCGTCCGGCGTGCCCTCTTCCACCACAACACCGCCATCCATAAATACCACGCGGTCCGACACTTCGCGGGCAAACCCCATCTCGTGGGTCACCACGATCATCGTCATGCCTTCCTTTGCCAGCTGCTGCATCACCGCCAGCACTTCGCCCACCATTTCGGGGTCCAGCGCGCTGGTCGGTTCGTCAAACAACATAATATCGGGCTCCATGGCCAGCGCGCGGGCAATTGCCACGCGCTGCTGCTGCCCGCCCGAAAGCTGGGCCGGGTACGCATTTGCTTTATCCGACAAGCCCACCTTTTTCAGCAGCTGTTGTGCTTTTTGTGCGGCGGCTGCTTTGTCCATCTTCTTGCGGTCGATGGGGGCCATCATGATATTTTCCGTCACCGACAGGTGGGGGAACAGGTTGAACTGCTGAAACACCATGCCGATGTTCTCGCGAATTTTGTTGATGTCGGACTTTTTGTCCATAATATCAAACCCGTCCACGATCACCTGCCCGCCGGTGGGCTCTTCCAGCCGGTTCAGGCAGCGCAAAAACGTCGATTTGCCGCTGCCCGAAGGCCCGATCATGCAAACGACTTCCCCTTCAATCACTTCCAGGTCAATGCCTTGCAGCACATCCAGCGTGCCAAAGCTTTTTTGCAGGTTTTTCGCCTCTACTTTAGCGTTTGCCAACTGCCATCCTCCTCTCGATCATGCGCGAAACACGGGATAAAATGGTGATGACCACAATATACATGACACCGACCGTCAGCCAGATCTCAAACGATTTAAAGTTGCGCGCAATGATCAGCTTGCCGCTTTGGGTCAGCTCTACCATGCCGATGACCGACAAAATAGAGGTATCTTTCAGCGTAATGATAAATTGGTTGACCATGCTGGGGATGACAATGCGGATGGCCTGCGGCAAAATGACCTTGCGCATGGCCCGGCCATACGGCAGCCCCAAACTGCGCGCGGCTTCCATCTGCCCAATATTGACCGCCTGAATACCACCGCGGAAAATTTCAGACAGATACGCGCCAGCGTTCAGCGCCAGCGTCACCACACTGGCAACGTCTGAGCTGATGCGTATTGACAGTGCCTGCGCCACGCCAAAATAAATAAAGAACGACAGCACCATCACTGGCAGCCCGCGCATGCAGTCCACATAAATACGGGCAATGACCCCTAAAAACTTGCTGCTGGAAAGCTGCATCATACACAGCAACAGGCCAATCATCGTTGCAAATACCAGCGAAACCGCCGTAATCTCCAGCGTTTTCAAAAGGCCCTGCATCAGGCTTGGCATTGCCGAGCCGGCAATCTCAAAAAACTTCAAATTGAACCATCCTCCCCCACCCCACCGCGGCAGCCGCGGGCGGCCTTACAAAAACAAGTTACGCACCCGCGCAAAGCGCACGGGTGCGTAGCCTTACCCTATTATTATAGTGGATAGGGCACACAAGGCGCAAGCCAAAATGCGCCACAGTGCCAAAACAGGCAATTTTTTTGCTCTGCTGCCTTACTTTGCAATATAGGTGTCCAAAATCTCCTGATACTTGCCGTTGGCTTTCAGGTTTTCAAGGCCCTTGTTGAACATTGCCAGCAGCTCGGCATTTTTGCCCTTGTTCACCGCAAAGCCGTAAGACGAGCCCTGCTCTTTTTCGGTCACGATCTTGAGGCCGTTGTTCTGGGTCACGCCGTAGCCCAGCACAGGGTAATCCTCAAAGCAGGCAACCGAGTTGCCGGCTTTTACGTCCTCGTACATGTTGGCCGACTCATCAAAATAAGTCAGTTTAAAGCCATACTGGTCTTTGATCGACTCGGCAAAGTCGGCGCCTTCGGTGCCGGTTTTTACCGCAACGGTCTTGCCCTTCAAATCGTCATAGCTTTTCACGGTGTCGTTGTCTTTGGCAATGCCCATCACAACGCCCGAATCAAAGTACGGCTGTGAAAAATCAAAGGTCTCTTTGCGCGCATCGGTGATGCTCATGCCGGCGATCACACCGTCACATTGGTCGCTCTGCAACGCCTGCAACGCGGCGTTAAAGCCCAGCGCCTGAATTTCCACCTCAAAGCCCTGGTCCGCTGCAATGGCCTGGATCAGGTCCATGTCAATGCCGACCTTGTTGCCGCTCTCGTCCTCAAACTCAAACGGTGCAAACGTGGTGTCGGTTGCAATGATGTAGGTCTTTTTTTCGCCCTGCGAAGCAGCCGTGCTGCCCGCAGGTGTGCTCTGCGCTGCAGGCGAGCTTCCCGTGCCGCCGCAGGCTGCAAGACTAAATACCATGGCAAGGGCAAGGGCCCCCGCCGCAAGCGTTTTAAACTTTTTCATTTCCAATCCCCCTGTTAAAAAATTGCAGCGCGCTTTTGGGGCCGCGCGCTGGTATGCAACATATTTTATGCGTTTGTCGCCGCCTTGTCAATGCGGCGCACTAAAAAGTAATAAATTACCAACTTTTAAACCCGCGGGGGCACGGGGTAGGCCCACTGTGCGGCTGCCTGTTGCCGTGCGCTGCGCCTGACTTGCACCGCCGCCACCAAATAGCAAACCGCAATCACGGCGTTCAGCACTTCCCATATTAGCATCCCCCAAATCCCGGTGCCCCCTTGCCCCGTCAAAAAAACCATCGCCAGCATCGGTAACAAAGGAAGCCCTTCAAAAGCCGTTGTCAAAACACCCATCACAAGGCATTCGACCGACCTTTTGGGGTGCGCCGCACGCAAAACGCCCAAAATTCCAACCATTAAATCAAATGCACCGGCAAGCCAAATAGTCAGGACGACTAAAAGGTACAGCGGTATGCCAGCCTTTCCCATCTCACTCAATTCAGTTTGAAAGGGATCTGTCATCAGGTAAATCGCACAAAAAAAACAGATCAAAAAAAAGAGCGCGGCACATAGTAGATATAAAATCCCCGTCACTCTCAGCAATATCCTTCCCTTTTGCATCCCTTTTCCCCTTTTTCTACGTCCTTATTTTCTGCTGCCCCTGCGGGGCATTGCACCCTGCGTTTTGGCTACGCTTTTTATTTTGCTGTCAGTTGCCCTTTGCCGGTGTGCCCTTGCCGGGCCGGTTCATCGCCGCGCCCACAAGGTAGCAGATCATCAGCGGCAGCAGCAACAGGTTACCCAGCGGCATTACAAAACCGTTCAGGTTGATTAAGTTGCCAAAAAACAACAACACATTCAAAGCCACCGCAATGATGCCCACCACTAGGCAGCGGTTCGCCTTTTCGGGGTGCGCCGCATAGTTCACGCCAAAAATACCGGCAGTTAAATTCACTGCACCACCCAAAAAAGCCGAGCCCGCAAGCAGCATGTACCCCATCCCGCGTTTCATCACCGACACCCCTGCTTCACTGTCGTAATTGCCCGCCGCAAAAGCCCTGCTGCCGGTCACCAGTGCAAGCAGTGCGAACAATAAGCCCAACGACGCAACAACAAGTAATAAAATACCGGTCACTTTTAATAAAGTCTTTCCTTTTACCACCATTTTAAACTCCCCCGCAACTTTTTATTTTGTTTTTATCACCCTGCGCCGCGCCGCCGGCGGCGCAATAGAACAGTCTTGCTTTATTGTACGATTTGAGGTTTGCATTGTCAATTTTTACCGTGCGGGTTTGGGCTCTTTTTCGCCTCCTTTTCTCAGCCTACTCCACAAAAAAAGCAGCCCCTGTCAAAGGGGGCCGCTCTCTTTGGTTTATTGTTGTTTTTTATTGCCGTCAGTTCATCGGTGTGCCGGCATCCTGTTTGTTCCACGAGGCACCCACCACATAGCAAATGCCAAGCGCCAGCACCGCAAGAGCGCCAAGCAAATCGCCCGACGGCGATCTTTGGTACAGCGCCCCTAAAACATCAAAGCTGCTGAACACCACCGAAATAATGCCAAGCACAAAGCAGACATTCGCCTTCGCGGGCACCGCCGCATACTTTACGCCAAAGATGCCAACGACAAGGTTGTACACACTGCTCAAAATCAGGCCGATGCCCAACAGCAATACCACCCCGCCGGCTGCCATTCCCATTGTGCCCACTTCTGCACTCATCCCGCCAGCTGCCGCAAGCACTCCGCCGCCAAGCACTGTCACCAGGCCAATCACAATGCGAACCGCCGCCAGTATAATATACAAAATACCGCTCACTTTTAACAAGGTCTTTCCTCTTGGTGCCATCACAATACCCTCCTATTTATTCCATGTTTTCGTTTATTCGCCAAAGCGTGCCGCAAACCGCCTGAACCCACGCTAAGGCCTACTTTATTGTACAAGGTGTACACTGCTTTGTCAATTTTTACCTTATTTTTCGTTCTATTCTTCCAGTTTTCTCCTTATTTAGGCCACATGGGGGCCAACCCTCTGCACTTTTGTAACATGTCGCTAAAATACTTCGCACTACCCGTGTAATATTTCTACGGCAGTGCGTCTTGCTTTTTAAAGTGCGATACAGCATAATGAATAAAGTCGATGGTTGTTGTTTAATACCCGGATATGGCGGGTAGTTTCTACACCTCACCGTAAATGAGGTACAATGACACCAGAGCGGCTTTTTTCATGCCGCTCGTATGTTATTATTCTCTGTAAAGGGTTTCCTCTTTGCAGGGCTGTTTGTGCCGCAACCACTATTGACACGTCCGCGCACCTGTCAAGCCCGGCTGCCGCCCGTTTTGTGGGTGCAACACACACAGCTCTTTGCGAGGAGGATTTTTTTATGCAGAACTACTTTAAGCTCAAAGAGCACGGCACTAACGTGCGCACCGAAATCATGGCAGGTCTGACGACCTTTATGACCATGGCGTACGTACTGGCCGTGCAACCCTCTGCCATTGTTGGCTTTGGGCCCGACCCCACCATCACCGATGTCAACGGTGTCGTCATCAGCAAACAGGCCATTTTGATCGTCTGCGCATTGGTCTCCGGTCTCGTCACCCTGTTCATGGGCCTGTATGCCAACATGCCGTTCGCCCTGTCCACCGGCATGGGCACCAACTTCCTGTTGGGCGGCCTCATCCAAAGCGGCGAAATTTCGTTTGGTAAGGCCATGGCCATCATTCTGATCTCCGGTATTATTTTTGTACTGCTCAGCGTGTTTGGCATCCGCGACCTCATCGTGCGCATGATCCCCAAAAACATCAAAATCTCTATCTCGGCCTCCATCGGGTTTTTTATCGCTTATCTCGGCTTTAAAAACTCCGGTATCGGCTCGTTTGAAAATGGCATCGGCATGGGCGACTTCACCAAGCCCGCCGTTGCGCTGGCACTGCTGGGCCTGCTGATCATTGCCGTGCTGACCGCCTTTAAAGTGCGCGGGGCTATTTTGTTTGGCATTTTAGCCATCACGCTGCTGGGTATCCCGTTTGGTGTCACCCACCTGCCCAGCCATATTTTTGAAGTCCCCAGCTTTTCCACCGTCAGCAATGTCGTGTTCAACTTTGACTTTAAGGGCCTCTTAGCCGGCGACACACTGGTGCTGATCTTCATTGCGTTCTTTGGCGATTTCTTCTCCACCCTCGGCACTGTGCTGGGTGTTGCGGGCAAGGCCAAAATGCTGGATGAAGACGGCAACCTGCCCGGCATTCAAAAGCCGTTCCTTGTGGATGCCATCGGCACTGTGGTGGGCGCTTGCACCGGTAACACCACCATCACCACCTATGTCGAATCTTCCTCCGGCGTGGAGGAGGGTGGCCGCACCGGCCTGACCGCAGTTGTCACCGCAATCGGCTTTTTGATTGCGACCTTCCTGTCTCCGCTGTTCGTCATCATCCCGGATGCCGCCACCGGCCCGGCGCTGATTTTTGTCGGCTTTTTGATGATCAGCAGCCTGTCACAAGTTGATTTCTCTAACTTCAGCGAGGCGTTTGGCCCGTTCGTCATGCTGATGTTCACCACCTTCTGCGGCTCCATTGCAGCGGGCATCGCGGCCGGCATTCTGGCGCATGTCTTCATCAAGGTGCTCACCGGCAAGTTCAAAGAGATCCACCCCGGCATGTATGTGCTGTGCTTGCCCCTGCTGTTATACTTTATTGTAAAATAAACTATTTTAGTTTTGCACTTTTTCACAAAGAGAGCCAGCCTGTTGGCTCTCTTTGTGCTATGCATCTTTTTGTAACCTTTGCGCCGCACCTCGCGGCGTGCCACTATTTTATAAGGAGGGCTTTGTATGAAGATCCAACCCAAAGATAAACGCGCGCTGATGGCCGCGGCACTGGGCAAAACCGGCTGCGACCTTGCCGTCAAAAACGCACAGTATGTCAACCTGTTCACCGGTGAAATTTACCCCGCTACCGTGTTTGTGCATCAGGGCTTTGTCGTGCATGTAGAAAATAAAAACCTGGAAGAGGGGCTTGAAAAAGCCGCCCGCGTTGTCGATGCCGGCGGGCGCTACCTCGTGCCCGGCCTCATTGATGCACATATGCACATCGAAAGCAGCATGCTCACCCCGCCCAACTTTGCAGCTGCCGTTGTGCCCCGCGGTGTCACCGCCGTCATCACCGACCCGCACGAGATCGGCAACGTGCTAGGCGAAGAGGCTGTCGTGTACATGCACGAGGCGGGCCGCGGCCTGCCCATGCACCAGTTCATCAACATCCCGTCCTGCGTGCCGTCGGTGCCGGGGCTGGAGGAGGGCGGCGCCACGTTTGATGCCGCCGTCGTTGACCGGCTGGCTAAGCTCGAAAATGTCATCGGTCTTGCCGAAGTGATGGATTTCGTCGGTGTGGTCAACGGTGAGGACCGCATGATGGACATCATCGAGACCGCCGAGAAAAACGGTTTGTACTTACAGGGCCACCTGCCCGGCGGCTTTGGGCGGCTGGTCAGCGCCTATTACATCGGCGGCCCCGCCACCTGCCACGAGACCACCCAGCCCGGCGAAGCACTGGACAAATTGCGGGCGGGCATGTATGTGGACGCGCGCGATTCTTCCATTGCCAAAAACGTGGCCACCATCTGGCAGGATATCAAAGATTTGCCTTGGCGCGACCGCTTGTGCCTTTGCACCGACGACCGCGAAGCGGACGATATTCTGGATGCCGGCCAGCTGGACGACGTGCTGCGCCATATCATCCAGTTGGGTATGGACCCGCTGGAAGCCCTGCGCGCCGCCACCGTGCACACCGCACAGGCTGCACACCTTGAAAACATGGGTGCCGTGGCCCCCGGCTACACCGCCGATTTTCTGCTGCTCGACGACCTTGCCTCCTTTAAAGTAGACACTGTGTTCTTTGCGGGCAACGAGGTCGCAAAGGGTGGCAAGCTGCTGGCCGAGATCCCGCAGCGCGGCTTTGCAATCGAGCAAAAAAACACGATGAACGTGCCGCAGCTGTCGCAAGAGGCCTTTAAACTGCGCGCACCCGCCGGCTGTGGTGACAGTGTGCAGGTCAATGTGCTTACCTATACGTCCGACACCCTGTCCATCACCACCTGCGTCACCGAAACCGTGCCGGTGAAAGACGGCTTTGTCGACATCAGTGCCGACCCCGATCTGTTCTACGCCATGATCATCAACCGCTATGGCACCGGCAACTATGCTTTTGGCCTGGTGCGCGGCTTTGGCGCAAAGCGCGGGGCGGATGGGTCCACCGTCAGCCACGACTGCCACAACCTGTCGATCGTGTTTAAGGATGCCGCCAGCGGCTACGCCGTTTACCGCGAGCTTGCCGGCTGCGGGGGCGGGTTTGCCGCCGCCATCGACGGCAAGATCATCGCCACGCTGCCCCTTGCGGTGGGCGGGCTAATGAGCGCCGTGGGCTGCGAAGAAACCGCCGCCCGCTCGCTTGCGATGAAAAAGGCCCTGCACGAACTCGGCCTTGCGATGGAAAACCCGCTGCTGCGCATTGCCACACTGGCACTGCCGGTCATCCCGGAGGCGAAATTCAGCGACCTCGGCCTTGTCGATGTCATGAACAAAAAACTGTTGCCCATCTTCCCACGTGCGCAATAAACCACCGGCTTTGTCCCGGCCCCACATGTTAAATTTTTTATGTTTTGGTGTTTTGATATTGACTTTGCCCCACACCATGGTAAACTAAAAACGACCGAAAAACAGGGGAATGCCCCTTTAAGAAAGTGAAGTTTTACCATCATGGAAGAAGATGCGATGCGTCAGTGCATCCGCAAAGCGCTGGGGCTTACGCCATTGTTGCGCTCTGTGTTGATCCGCCCGCAAGAGGTCAGCCCCGTGGCAGACCTGCCCGCAACGCAACTGCAGGCCCTGTTCATCCTCAATGTCAATCACCCGCTTCGCATGAGCGTTTTGGCGCGCAAGCTGGCGGTGTCCAAACAGCAGCTCACCAAAATTGCCGACGCACTGGTCGCCGCGGGGTATGTCACCCGCACCGGCGACGAAAAAAACCGGCGCATTATTCTGCTTAACCTCACACCAGAGGGCCGTACGCTGGTCAGCTGTTTGCAGGATGAGGTGACCGAGCGCATGCTGCCGCAATTTTCGCGTCTGTCTGCCCGTGAGGTCGGCCAGTTTTCGCAGGCACTTGATACGCTGCGGCCACTGCTTGAAAAACTAAAGTATTAAACGGGGTTTACCCGTTCTCCTTCCCGCTGTGTAACGCAGCGGGAATTTTGTTTTTCATTTAATGTTCACATTTGTTTAATATCCCCGTTTTATTTATGTGTTATCCTTGTTAGCATCATAACGCAAGGATGGTGACCTCATGACGACCGAAGAATCCCGCCGTATGGCAAGCGCACTGATCCGGCTGGTTCCCACCTTCAGCCGCATGGTCATGCGCCCGCTTTCAGGCTGCCCACTGTGTTCCCTCACCCCCGGGCAGCTGCAAGCTTTGCTGTGCATTCAGCAATCGCCCGGGCACAACATGACGCATCTTTCCAGCACTTTACAAGTCAGCCGCCAGCAGCTCACCCGCACGGTGGATGCACTGGTGGAGCAGGGTCTGGTAGAGCGGTATGAAAAAGAGGGCAACCGGCGGGTGATCCTGCTGCGCCCCACCGCACAGGCCGCTGCGCTGCGCGACGAACTGACCGACACGCTTGCCTTTCATCTGCATCAGGCGATGCAGGGGCTCGCTGCCGATCAAAAGCGCGCGTTGGCCGATGCCTGCGCCCAAATGGATGAAATTTTTTCACGGCAGCTTTCGGCCGATTCTGAGGATGGTGACACATGAAAGAGACAAAAACCCCTAAAAAACCAATTATCTATTTTTATCTTGCCGGGCTGGTGCTGTTGATTCTGTTCAACGTATTCATTGCCCCAATGATTGAAAACAGCCGGGTCAAAGACGTATCGTACAGCGAGTTTTTGACGATGGTCAAAAGCGGTGCCGTCGCCGAAGTAGAGATGAGCGACACCCAAATTGTATTTAAGCCCACCGACACGGCCGACAAAAACGTCTACATCACCGGCCTGTGGGACGACCCCACTCTCACCCAGACGCTGAACGACGCCGGGGTAAGCTATACCAAATCTATCACACAAACCACCTCGCCACTGCAAAGCTTTGTTTCCGGCTTTTTGCTGCCACTGCTCATCATCTTGGCACTGGGGCAACTGCTGGGGCAGTTTTTGATGCGCCGGGTGGGCGGGCCCAACGCCATGAGCTTTGGCAAAAGCAATGCCAAAGTTTATGTGGAGGCCAAAACCGGCAAGACCTTTGATGATGTTGCCGGGCAGGATGAAGCCAAGGGCGCGCTAGTCGAGATCGTCGACTTTTTGCACGACCCCGCAAAATACCGTGCCATTGGTGCCAAGCTGCCCAAGGGCGCACTGCTCGTCGGCCCCCCCGGCACCGGCAAAACGTTGCTGGCACAGGCGGTGGCCGGTGAAGCCAACGTGCCGTTCTTCTCCATCTCCGGCAGTGAGTTTGTCGAGATGTTCGTCGGCATGGGTGCCTCCCGCGTGCGAGACCTGTTTAAACAGGCGGGCGAAAAGGCTCCGTGCATCGTGTTTATCGACGAGATCGACGCCATTGGCAAAAAGCGCGACAGCAGCGGCTTTGGCGGCAACGATGAGCGCGAGCAGACCCTAAACCAGTTGCTCACCGAAATGGACGGCTTTGACGCGGGCAAGGGTGTCGTGATTCTGGCGGCGACCAACCGGCCCGAAATCCTTGACCCCGCACTGCTGCGCCCGGGCCGGTTTGACCGTCGCATCCCGGTAGAGCTGCCCGACCTTGCGGGCCGCGAAGCAATTTTGCGGGTACACGCCAAAACGGTACACGCCGCCCCTGCGCTCGACTATAATGCCGTCGCACGCGCCACCAGCGGCACCTCTGGTGCCGACCTTGCCAACATTGTCAACGAGGCGGCACTGAATGCCGTCAAACATGGCCGCGGCACGGTGCAGCAGGAGGATTTTGACGAAGCAGTTGAAACCGTCATCGCCGGTTACCAGCGCAAAAACGCGGTGGTCAGCACCAAAGACAAGCTGATTGTCAGCTACCACGAATGCGGCCACGCCCTTGTGGCGGCATTGCAAAAAAACTCGGCGCCGGTACACAAAATCACCATCATCCCCCGCACCTCGGGCGCATTGGGCTACACGATGCAGGTCGATGAAAAAGAAGAACTGCTGATGAGCCGCGAGACGATTTTAAACAAGATCGCCACCTTGACGGCCGGGCGCGCCGCCGAAGAACTGATTTTCGGCTCGATTACCAGCGGTGCCGCCAACGATATCGAGCAGGCCACCCGGCTGGCGCGGGCCATGGTCACCCGCCTTGGCATGACCGATGAATTTGACATGACCGCACTGGGCGGCCAGCAGGAGACCTACCTTGGCGCCGGCTCGCAACTGGGCTGCAGTTCGGCCACTGCGGCCCGCATCGACCAGAAAATTGTTGAGATCATCCGCGATGAGCACCGCCGCGCGCTGAAGCTGCTGACCGACAACAAAGCTAAATTGCACGAGCTGGCGCGAGAACTGTACGAGCGTGAGACCCTCACCGGCGAAGAGTTTATGGAGGTCTTGTCCCGCCCGACCTCGCTGCCCGCAGCCCCCGGCGCCGCTGTGGCGCCCACCATCATTGACGAACTTGTAACTGGGGAGGAATAACAAGTATGAACGGGTTTCAAAACTTTTTCGGCAACCGCTACGGCATGGACGCACTCAATTTCACGATCGCGGGCATCGCGCTGGTGCTCTCTATCGTCGGCCGGTTTTTTCCACAGATCCTTGTGCTGCCCATCTTGGGCATGCTGCTCTTGGTCCTGCTATTCTACCGCATGCTGTCGACCAAGCACGTGCTGCGCCGGGCAGAAAACGAAAAATTTCTCTCCATTGTTGCAGCGGTGCGCGGCTGGTTTCAAAGCCCGTATTTGCCCTTTTTCTCCCGCGATGGCAAACGGTACTTTCGCTGCCCCAACTGTAAGCAAAAATGCCGCGTTCCCGCCGGTAAAGGCATGATCGCCATCCGCTGCCCCCGCTGCGGGCAAGAGTTTATCAAACGCAGCTGAACCGCTAATTTCTGCACCGGCGGGCTGGTCTTTTCTGGGGCCAGCCTGCCGGTGTTTTCTTTTTTGCTTTTTCTGGGGCCCGCTTCCTGTTTTTTCCTTGCTGCGCGCTATACATTCAAATCACTTTATGGTAGAATAAATAGAATTTAGCTTGTTCTACATTTCATTACAAGCAACACAGCAGGGGGCTGCATATGACAAAACCACTGATCGGCATTACCGCAAACTACACCACCGACAGCCGTATCGGTACCGAGCTTCATATTGGTGGCCCCGGTCAGCATTGGAACTTACTTGCGGCAGATTACATTCATGCGGTCGAGCGCGCGGGTGGGCTGCCGGTCATCGTGCCGGTCAGCACCGACCGCGCCGCCACGGCAGCGCTGGTGCGCAGGCTGGACGGTATCGTGTTTTCGGGCGGTAGCGATGTGGACCCCGCGCTTTATGGGCAGGCGCCCGCCGGGGCCCTGCCCTCGCAGCCACAGCGTGATGCCCACGAAGTTGCACTGCTGCAAGATGTTTTGCAGCATACCGCACTGCCCGTGCTGTGTGTCTGCCGCGGCTGCCAGCTGTTCAATGCGGTGCTGGGCGGTACGCTGTACCAGGATTTAGAGCAGGCTGGCCTGCCCCGCCATTCCCTAAACCAGCAGCCGATGGGCGAAACCACCCACGACATTAAAATATTGCCCGGCACATTGCTTGCCTCTATTCTGGGTGCAGGGCAGTTTCCCGTCAATTCATTCCACCACCAGTCGGTCAGCCAAAATGCCCCCGGTGTTACCACCTCTGCCGTCGCAGCAGGCTGTGCGCAGGTCATTGAAGCCGTCGAGCTGCCGGCCCGCGCCGCTTTCACGTTGGCGGTGCAGTGGCACCCGGAAGCACTGGTGGATACTCAGCCTTCCAGCCTTGCGGTGTGGCAGGCCCTTATTCACGCCGCAAACGGGTAGCGCAACTGGCGCAGCCCCTTGTTTGGCACTGTTGCAAAAGGAGATGTTATATCCATGAGAATTTCCACCAAAGGCCGTTATGCATTACGGCTGATGGTCGATCTTGCGGTACACACTGAACACGGCGGCGTCGCACCGATCCGCAGTATCGCCGAACGACAAGACCTCAGCGACAAATACCTCGAGCAGATTATCTCGCAGCTTTCCCGTGCGGGGTTTGTCAAAAGTGTGCGCGGTGCACAGGGCGGCTACCGTCTTGCCCGTGACCCGGCCACCTATACGGTGGGGGATATTTTGCGCCTGATGGAAGGGGACCTTGCCCCGGTGGCCTGTGGGGCCAGCAAGGCGGGCGAAGCCTGCTGCGGCCGGTACGACAACTGCGTTACCGTTGAAGTGTGGCAAAAGCTGTCCGATGCCATCAATTCGGTAGCGGACAGCATTACACTGGCTGATCTGGTGCAGCGCTACCACCAAAAGCGCCCCGACATCTTACCGCCCCCGCTTTGAAAAAACACCCGTTACTCCTTTTTTTCCTGTTTAACGCATCAAAAAGCCCGGGCAACACAGGTTGTGTTGCCCGGGCTTTTTACATGGTGCTCCGTCTTTTATCGTTTTGGGCTGGGTTTCAACCACCGGCAGCCCGCCCTGTTACAAACTTTCCTGTAAAACTTTGCAATTTACTCTTTCACATACGGCGCTGCGCCGCGTGCCCACAGGGCCATTACCCCGCCGGTGGGCAGCAGCTTTGCCTGTAACCGCAAGTAGGCCGCATACCAGCCAAACACCGACATCGCGCGCCCGCGCTTTGCGTCGCGCAATGCCTTTGCCGCTACCGGCCCGGCTTCGGCTAGCCCGGGGAAATGTATCTCTTTGCCATCATGTGTCTGCCACAGCAAGTCTGTTTTTACCCAGCCGGGGCAGACCGTCGTCGCGGTGATACCGGTGCCTTTCAGCTCCAGGTGCAACGCGCGGGTGTAATACCGCTCAAACACCTTACTTGCCGCGTACAGCGCAAGGTAAGCCATCGGCTGAAACGACGCAGCGGACGATAATGTCAGTATCCGGCTGCCCGGCGCCATATACGGCAGGCAGATATTGCACAGCTGTGCGGGCACGGTGCAGTTCAGTGTCACCGTGTCGCTGATCTCGGCAAACTCAAAGCTTTGGCAATGCGCCATGCGGGCCAGCCCCGCGTTGTTGACAAGGTATTGTACCCGTACCCCACGCTGGTGCAACCGCTCTGCCAGCTTTTGCATCGCATCCGGCTGGGTCAGATCCATTGCCAATACAACTACTTTATCCCCCAATTCGCCCCGCAGCGCGTTCAGCTTTTGTTCGCCCCGGGCAACGGCCCACACTTCGTCTACCGCTTCCGCACACAAAAGGCGGGTAAACTCCCGCCCTAGCCCGCCGCTTGCGCCGGTCACCAGTGCAATTGTTTTCATTGTCTTCTCCTTTTTAAAGCCCTGCGTCCTGCGCAAGGGCATCGATGGCCTGTTTAAAAAATACCCGCTCCTGTGCATCGTCCCGTATTAGGTGGTAAGTCAGGCAAAGCTCCCCGCACAGCGTCGCAGCGCCGATGACCCGCTGCGTATAGGACACCGCGGGCGGCACAAAGGTCAGGTGCTCAATGCCAAACGCGCCATATTCGGTTTGCAGCGGCAGTACCGTCAAATTGGTCATCCCCAGCGCGCGCTGCTTTGGGCCCACATACCCCATTTGCCCGGCTAATGTATTTAGAAACGGGTCGCAAAGCAGCCCATGGGTCTGCAACAATACGGCATCAAGCAGCGGTGGCGAAAGGCGCAGCAAAAACTGCAACACAAAGTAAATGGCCGTCGGGCGGTGCAGCCGGGCGGCCAGTTTGCGGTGCAACTGCCGCGCGTTTTCGCCAAAACTTTTGCCGGGGTTATACCGCTGCGGCACCGCAATGCCCCCCACCTGGTTGTTCAGCGTGCGGTCACCCGGCGCACGTACCCCCACGGCAAGCCCCACCTGCTGTTTGCCCGGCACCGCTTTTAAAAAGGCGGTCACAAGGTAGCTGTTTACCGAAACGCCCAGCGCCTTTGCCCGCGCACAGAGGGTGCGGGTCTCGGCCGGCGAAAAACGGGCATACAGCACTTCGCTGCGGTGGGCCTGCCAATAAGTGCGCTGCAACTGCCCCCATTCTGTCCAACCAAACGCCTTGCCGGTGCGCCGCCAGTGCCGGTTACAGTGGGCGGCATACCATGCTGCCGTGGCAGGCAGCCCGGTCGCTTTGGGCATTGTTTGCTCGGTCAGCACCCACAGCGGGCAAAACGCCGGCGGCGTGCCCGCCAGTGTACGCAGCACATCTTAAATAAAGCCCACAATCGCCTTGCCATCCCCCGCAAGGTGGTGGGCCATCACGAGCAGCTGCGTTTGCCCTTGCGGCGATGTTAGTGCAAACACCCGCATCAGTTCACCGTTTTGCAAATCAAACGGGCGCTTCTCCTGCCGACGCAACAGGCCCTGCCAATCGCCCTGTGCCAGCTGCACCGTAGAGCCACTTTGTGCCTGCCGCCGGTAGAGCGCCCGCCCATCGGCACAAAGCTCTATGCGGCACAGCGTGCTTTCGTGCGCGGCAAACGCCGTGCGCACCGGGCCCAATAACGCGCAGGGCTGCACCACCCCGCGCAGCTGCACTAAAAACACGATGCTATCGCAGGGTTCAAACAGGTTAGGGCGCTCGGTCCGTATCTCTTTTTCCATCTCTTCTATCTCCACTTCACCCATGCAGCACCGTGCGCGCAAGGTCCTGCGGGGCAATGGCTTCATACCGCGTGGTAAACAGCTTTTTCAGCGCGTACAGGTACACAACGCCCCAATAATAATCCGCCAGCTTCAGCGGGTTACCCGGCACGCCGGTGCCCTCACGCTGGGCTTGCCCAATCATCTTCGCCGTTTCAAGGTACAGCGCACTCTCGTAGGCATCCCCCTGTTGCTCTTTTTCCCCCGTGGCTAGCAGCATTTGGGTATGCAATGCCACCGCACCCGCAAAGTGCTCGTCCTTCTCCAGTTTATTCAGCACATAACGGGACAACTGTTGCAGCTTTTGCTTTGCCGGCAACGGCAAGGCGACCAGCAGCTTTAGCTGGGCCAGTTCGTTGTCCCCCGCGGCGCGCTTTTGCAGCTCGCTGAACAGCTCTTCCTTTGACTTAAAGTACAAATAGATCGTGCCCTGCCCAATGCCGATGTCACGGGCAAGGTCGCTGATCTTCGTGCCCGAAAACCCGTTTCTCGCAAAATACAGCACCGACTGCCGCAGTATTTTTTCGCGCATCGCAGCCCGCTCTTCTGCACAGCGCTCGGCCGATTTCGGCATAGTAGCGCCTCCTTTGTTTTATGAATGAATATTTGTTCATTCATAATAGCGCTGTTTTCTACTGCTGTCAAGCAGAGTTTACTGCCAACCGCTCTTTTTCTTTTTACCGCTAAACCTGCCATAAGGCATAGCGGCACTATGCCTGCCGTGTGTGGTTCACCCAGCCGGCAGCACAAAAAAGCGGGGGCAAATTGCCCCCGCCGCTCTGCCGGCAATCTTGCCGGCAGTTTACTTTTACTTTTAATCGCCTGCCGTTGCAAGGCGCTTTGCCTCGTCAAACTCCGCCTCAATTTCGGCAGAGGGTTCTTTGTCCAGCAGCGACACGATAACGATCATCGCAAGGCTGGCCAAAAAGGCAGGCAGCAGTTCATAGATGCCAAAAACGCCGCCCATCGGCTTAATCAGCAGCCGCCACACAAACACACTCACCGCACCGGTGACCATGCCGGCCACCGCACCGCGCCAGGTCGTGCGCTTCCAAAACAAGCTGGTCAGCATCACCGGGCCAAACGTGGCGCCAAACCCGGCCCACGCAAACGCCACCAGTGTAAAGATGACACTGTTTTCATCCAGCGCAATCACAATGCCCACGGCCGAAACTGCCAGCAGCATGATGCGCGAGACCCAAAGCACTTCTTTGTCGCTGGCGCTCTTTTTCAGCACACCCTGGTAAATGTTTTTCGCAAAGGCAGAGGCCGCGATCAACAAATACGAGTCGGACGAGCTGATGGTGGCCGCCAAAATACCTGCCATCACCACACCCGCCAGCAGCGGCGGCAACAGATTGGTCGCCAGTAAAATAAAGATGTTCTCCGCCCCTGCAGAGGTCGTCAACGCCGCAGGGTACAGCGCGCGGCCAATCAGCCCGATCAACACGGCGCACACCAAAGAAACAAGGCACCAGGTCGTCGCAATGCGGCGCGATTTTTTCAGCTCTGACAATTTGCGAATGGCCATAAAGCGCAGCAGCACCTGCGGCACGCCAAAATAGCCAAGCCCCCAAGACAAGGTCGAAATAATGGTAATCAGGCCATACTGGGCAGCCTCGCCAAACAGCGGCACGCCATTTGCTACCTGCTGCACGCCATCCTGCACCACCGGCTGTGCAATGCCAAAAAAGCTGACAAAGCCGGGGATGTTTTTGATGTTCTGCGCCACGGCCGCCGGGCCGCCCGCCGCAACAGTGCCACTGCCTAAAATGACCACCAGCGCAAAAATCATCACTATCGCCTGCATAAAGTCCGATGTGCTTTCTGCCAAAAAACCGCCAATCAGCGTGTAAAAAATAACAAACACCGCGCCCGCAATCATCATGCTGTGGTACGACAGGCCAAACAGCGTGCTGAACAGCTTGCCACAAGTGACAAAGCAACTGGACGCATAGACCGTGAAGAACACTAAAATAAACACCGCCGAAATGGTCAGCAGCACTTTTTTCTTTTCTTTAAACCGGGCCGAAAAAAACTCCGGCACCGTAATAGCATCCCCCGCAACAACCGAATAGCTGCGCAACCGGCGCGCCACCAAAAGCCAGTTGATGTAGGTGCCAAGCGCAAGGCCAATCGCCGTCCACGCGGCATCGGCAAGGCCGCACCAATAGGCAACGCCGGGCAGCCCCATCAATAGCCAGCCGCTCATGTCCGATGCTTCCGCACTCATTGCCGCAATCCACGGGCCAAGGCTGCGCCCGCCCAAAAAATAGTTTTCGGTACTCTGGTTCGCGCGGCGCGCAAACACCAGCCCAATCACAATAACTGCCGCCATATAACAGCACATTGCAACCAGAATTTCCGCTCTGTCAAGATTCACTCCTGTTTCCCCCTCTGTATGGTATCCCGCACGGCCCACACCCGGCCGCGCAGCAATAAACAAAGATAATCATACCCGATTTTGCGCCGTTTGGCAAATAGTGATTTGCGCGGGTCAAAGCAAAAGCTCCCTTGGTGCAAATTTGCGCCAGGGGAGCTGCTTTTTAGTACAAACCTGTTTTTAACAGGGCTTTTACCCCCCTGCACCGGATGCAGAATCCGGCCCTGCGGGCACAACCGGGGTGGGGGTCGGCGTCGGGTCCGGCGGAATCGGGGTCGGAGTTGGGGTCGGCGTCGGCGTTGGCGTCGGCGTTGGAGTGGGGGTCGGTGTCGGGGTTACTACCGGGGCCGGCGTCGGCGTCGGGGTCGGCGTCGCGGTGGCTTCCGGTTTCTTTTCAAACTTTGCCGTTACAATAATTTTTTCCGTTGCATACGACGGCACAGTAAACGTCAGTTGCGCGTTTGCCACATCGTCAATATGCCCCACCGTGCAGGCCCAGCCCGCAAACTTGTACCCATCTTTCGCCACCGCTTTTACCGCGGTGCAGGTCTTACCGGGCACCACGGCCTGGGTTGCGGTGCCCTCTAAGGTGCCGGCAGCCGCGTCCGACACCGTAAACGAAATTTCAATGCCCGCCGCGCTGCTGGCAGCAGACGACGCGGGTTTGTCGGTGTGCACGGCCAGTGGGTCAGTCTCCACAATACCCGGCGGTGTCTCTTTGCGCGCGGGGATCGCCTTCAACGGCGTGGGCCTAGTGTCTTTGGTAAGGTAGCTGTGGGTGCGAATATATTCAAACATCGCATTAAACGCGTCTTTGTTCAGGTGTACCCCGTCGCTGATGGTGTAATCCCACTTTGCAAACCCGGTCGTCTCATCTTTCAGCACCTCGGCGCTGTTCAAAAATTTATACCCCAGCTCTTTCGCCATGTCGGCAAGGGCAAGGTTAAATTTATCAATCGTCTGCATCGTGATATTGGGGTTGTCACGGTACTGGTGCACTGGCGGCACCGAGTTGATGATGATATCGGCATAGGGGTAGGCTTCGTGGATTGCCTTGAGCGCCGCTTTATACTGGGTCACCAGCGTGTCGGCCGTCCAGCCGATGGTGTTGTTCGTGCCAAACATCATGATGATGCGCTTCGGCTGCATGATTTTGACCGCTTCGGGGATGGTGACGGGGTTGTCGTACCCTTTAAAATAGACACACTGTTTGGTGGGTACCATCTGGATGCCCATCGAAACAATGCCAATATCATTGTCCAGTGTCGTCAGCCCATAGCTCATCATGCGCGCCGTGTTGGAGTCGCCGATAAACAGCGTCTCATCAATATAATCCTGCCCGGCATCTTCGCTTTCACCCAAAATCGTGTCGGCATACTTTGTCTCATCAATCTTGTCCGTATCTTTGTTGTAGGCAAGGTCGGACGAAGTGCGCGAGCGGGAAACATCAGACGAAATGCCGCTGTCGCCCCCCACTGCGCTGCTTTTGCAAGAGGATAACGTTGCCACCAGCACCGCGACCAGCAGGATCAGCAGCAATGCCCCGCCGCCGGCAAACAGCCGCAACCGCTGCTTTTTTTGTGGCGGCAAATGCCGCAAAGCGACAAAAAAGTTTGAGGCTTCCCCTTTTTTACTTTTACCTTGTCTCTCCGGCAACGGCGCGGGCTTGCCGTTTGTGTCGGGCACTTTGCCCCGGTGTGCGCCGCGCGCGCGGCGGCGTTCAAATTCATTCAATACAGTACGCCCCTTTTATCAAACGTGTGGGCAGCAGGCGCTGCCAAACACGCGGAATTGCGAGAGGAAGAGGAAAACGACAAAAACCGACGATGCACCTATTCTATCATATCCACTCTGCCGGCACAAGGCCGTACAGCCCGCACAATCGTTTACCATTAAAATACAATAAAGCCTGCCCTTGTAACGGCCTCTTTTATTAGGAACGCATGGCAGCGGCATTTTTGTACAAAAAACAAAACTTTTTTTAATTTTCTCCTATTTGTACAAAACCCCGCGCCCCGTTGCATCTTTTCGCCCTTCCCCATCAAAAGCAAAGGCCCGGCAACTGCCGGGCCTTTGGCTTTGCACCCCGCTGCAAGCAGGGCCTTTTTTATTCCGCTACTGCGTCTTTCAGTGCATTTTTCACAGCCTCAATGATGCCGTTCGACGTATAGGTCGCGCCCGCCACGGTATCCACGTCAGCCTTTTGCTGGCGAATCATCTCATCGCCCACGCCTTTTTCAGCCTTCTCGTAAATGCCCGGGGTCTCGCTGTGCTGGGTCAGCGCCACTTTTACAATATTGCCGCCCTCTACCGTCACTTCCACGGTCAGCTCGCCGCCGTTGCCTTTGCCGGTACCGGTGTACACACCGTCTTTATAAGTGCCCTGCACTTCGGGCACTACTGCCTCTGCCATGCTGCTGGAGGCCGGGGCAGAAGAAGAACCGCCCTCACCCAGCGCATTTTTCACCGCTTCGATCAACCCTTTCGACGTATAGGTCGCGCCGGCCACGGTGTCCACGTCGGTCTTTTGTGTACGAATCATCTCATCGCCCACACCCTTTTCGGCATTTTCATAAATGCCCGGGGTCTCGCTGTGCTGGGTCAACGCCACTTTTACAATGTTGCCGCCCTCTACCGTCACTTCCACGGTCAGCTCGCCGCCGTTGCCGGTGCCGGTACCCTCGTAAACGCCATCCGTGTAATTGCCCTGCACTTCGGGCACCGCAGTGGTCTCGCCGCCCGTTGTGCCGGAGGCTGCCGGTGTGGTGCTATCTTCCTTTGCACTGGCAAAACAGCTTACAAGGCTGACAGACAGCAGCAAAACGATCAAAATAACGGCAATAATGCTTTTCTTATTCATGCTTTTCTCCTCGTCTTTGACATCTCAAAAAGGGGGTGCGGACAAAATCTTGGACTAAGCAGACAGTCCTAAATTTTGCCGATACTCCAGTGGGCTCATCCCGCCAAGGGAATGCTTGATTCGCTTTTCTCGATACCAAACCATGTAGTCCTCAATGAGCTGTGTGAATTCTTCAATGGAAATATCCACCCATGAACGACCGTAGAACATCTCATTTTTCATGCGACCAAAAAATCCCTCACAAGCAGAGTTGTCTGGTGAGCATCCCTTCCTCGACATAGAGCGCCGAAGCTGTGTCTGATCCATTCGCTGAATCCAACCCGGCCAGCGGTAATGACAACCTCGATCTGTGTGGATGATGGGCTTTTCTCCGGCGCTAAGTACGATGATAGCATCCTCCAACATGCCGTTGACCAATTCTCCATTAGGAGACGCGCTAATACGCCACGAAACAGGCATTCCATCAAAGCAGTCAATCATGGGAGAAAGATAAACTTTCCCCGCAGGAATAGAAAACTCCGTGATGTCGGTAAGCCACTTTTCATTGGGGCGATTGGCATGGAATTTTCGCTGGATTACATTGGGAACTGCTGGTGTAATTTCGCCTTGATACGAGCTGTATGCTCGCTTTTTGGTGACTCGTGGATGTAAATGCTCCTCTTTCATAAGCCGACGAATCACCTTCTCGGATAGGCGAACACCGCTTTTCTTAAGTGCCAAATATATTCTGCGATACCCATAACACAAGTAATTTTCCTCGAAAATTGCTCGGATTTGTTTTTTGGCTTCGGAATACCGATCGCTTTGTTTGTTGGCTTTCTTTCGATAAAAATAGCTACTGCGAGCATAGCACAGCGCTTTGAGCAATGTTGGCAGCGGATATTTATTCTTTAAGGCGTCGATAATTGCTGCCTTCTCCCTATTCTTCAGGGTGCTCCGGTCGACGCCTGGGTCTTTTTTTAATACATCGAGAGTCTCCTTTAAAATATCGATTTCCAACTGCATAGTTGAAACTTGTTCTTTGAGTTGAGAAATTTGCTCATTGGCAGCCGGCTCCCCTTCACTGAGTGGGCCTCGTTTTCTTTCCTTTGGTGGCTCCATTAGCGCGGCACGCCCTTTCTGAATGTACTTTCTTCTCCACAGATAGATGCTGGCTTTGCTATAGCCAATCTCATCTGATACGAATTGTACATTCTCTCCAAGCTCAAAGCAACGGCGAATGGCATCTAATTTCACTCCCAGTGCAGGATGTCTTGGATGCTCTGCTGTATTGATGCCACGAAAAGTAGAATGACCGGACGGAAGATGTTTTCGGCGCGCAATCCAATTATACAGTGTTTGCCGCCTAACCGGATATCCAAGTTGTGTAATTACTTTGGTGACGGAACCGCACTTGTCATATAATCCAAGTGCGGTGCAATATTGTTCCTCTGAATACATAGCTACCTCCTGCCATGACGTAAGCAGTCCAGTTTTTTGTCCGCACCCCCAAATGACCATTATCTATTGTAAATAAAACGTCAAAAGAAAGCAACCGCAAAATGCAGCTGCCTCTTTTTCTTTTTTTATTTTTTAACCCGCAAAGTACACTTTTAAACGCAGCCCTTGGCCGCACACGTTACCGCACGATCTTGCGGCACTCTAAATAATAACGTTTTTCTTCTGCATGGCCCATGCTGAACGACTTTTTTGGCAGCACGCCGCCCGCGCGCACCCCGCCCAGCAGCCCGCTTTTTTTCAGCGGGGGCAATAACAGGCCCAGCGCACCGGCCTTTGCCAGTTCGCGCACCGGCGTTTCGCCATGGATGTAATCCACCCGCGCATCCGGGTGCTTTGCAAGGTAATCGGCCAAAAACGCCTCTACGCCACCCACACAAAGCGGCCAGTGGCTGCCGGTGATGGAAAAGGTCGTCTCCTGCCCCTGCCCTACCAGCACAAACTGCTGCCCACTGGTTTTGCCTGCCACCAGCGGCGTGCCCTGCGCGGCAAAAAAAGCGCGCATTTCCTCGGCAAATTCGTCGCGCGCGGCGCCAAACACCACGCGGTGGATCGGCTCGATCAAAATGGCTTCGTCGTGCAAATTTTCCAGCTCTACCAGGCAATAGCGCGCCGGGTGACCCAAACGCTCCTCCTCTGACAGGCCGTGCTTGATCTCCTCCCACCAGGCTTTTGCCGTCGCCAGTGAATGGTTGCCATCGCCTACCGCAATGCCCAGCGGCTTGCAGCCCGCCGGTGCGGTGCAGGTTTCAAACGCATCCACCGCTTTCAGCACGTGGTCAATCAGCAAAGCATCCTCCACCGCACGGCCCTCAATACGCCCGCCGCCCAGCATCAGCGGCGTGTCGTATAACAGCGGCAGGCGGCTTGCCGCCGCCGTAATGGGCCCCAGCACCGTGTCCTTGGGGTCGTCTACCAGCATCAAAATATGCGGGGCCTCCAGCGGGGCACCGCGCCGCACGGCAAGCCGGGGCGGGATGCGGCTCTCCACGGTATTCTCGGTGGGGCGGATGAGTGGCTGGGCGCCCTTGTCGTAGCAGTACTGCTCTAAATCCACAACGCCCACCAGCCCGCGGCGCACGCCGCTTTCGGTGGTGCGCCTTACAAAAACAAATCCGTTCACCTGCCTTGCCAACACATCGCGCAGGGCGGTATCCATTGCGCGGTGAATTTTTTCAATCCGCCCGGCAACGTCCGGCTGCTCTAAATAGACCTCCGGCAAAATCAAATCAAGGCAGCTGGGCGCATCGCCCACAAATGCGGCGGCCCGCTGCCAATACTCCGGTTGCGAGGTAAACTGGTCACAGGCGAGTGTGGCCCATTTTTCCATATCGGTGCCCTGGCGCGGCAATAAAATTTTTGCCGGGCCGAACATGTGGTGCGCTTGCATTGCGTTTCCCCCTGTTGTTGCGGCGGGGCAATTCCCCCGCACGGTGCTGTGGCCCCGTTTTTGGGCCCTATAAACAGTTATTATAGGGCAGTGGTGCGTTTTTTGCAACCGGCAGGCGGCACACTTTGCTTTGCCCCATGCCGCAACGCTTTTGTTTTGTGCTTTTGCCCGCCACCTGCTGCAAAAAAGAGGCTCTTAGCAAACCGCTAAAAGCCTCTTTTAAAGCCACCCTCTTGCCGCGCGCCTTTGCCGTTTTGGCCTTTGCCCTGTTAAGGGTTCTCTTTCAAATCAAACCGTATGCTGCCAAGTAAAAAATACCAAACCAGCAAATAAGCCAGCAAGTTAGAAGTTGCCCCGGTAAAGGTCAGCAGGGTATTATAACTCAAAATCAAAAACAAAAAAAGCACTGCCGCCGCCGTAATCAAACTTTGGGCAGAAAAAGAGAGCTTCTTTTTCCCTTTCTGCCCCACCCACTGCCAAAACTCCGGCGCACCCACCGTCCTAAGGTATACCGCCCCCAAAAAGGACAAAAAAACAGGGGTAAAAACGACCGGCCAATACTCATAAGTGATTTGCGCTTGTTGCTCGGCAGCCCTTTGCAAAGCGCCGCCTACAACAAACAGCAGCACAAACCCCGCAAGGCGGGTCCCACCCACGAATAGTTTCTGTTTCATTGGTCTCCCTCCACCCTATACAATTAATCGATACCCTTATTTTATTACAGAATTTTCCAAATACAACCATTTTTAAAATGGCCCTCTTTTTTTAGGGCTTTGGCCCGCCCGCTTTGGGCAACCCGGCTGGGCCTGCAAGGCTATACCATAACGAACTCCGCGGGCCGCGGGCCACCGCATCTGCACACGCAATATTTACGCCACACCCTTTACCACAAAAACAGCGGGTGCTTTTGCACCCGCTGCGTTCTTTTTTAGTTGCGCTCCAAGTTCTGGTCCCGGCCCGGGCCCACGCCCACCATCGTGATGGGGCAGCCACACAGCTTTTCCAACTCGGCAATATAGGTCTTGCAGCGCTCGGGCAGCTCGTCAAACGTGCGGCAGCCCGAAATATCGTCGTCAAAGCCCGGCAGTGTCTCGTACACGGGGCGGCAGTCCGCCAACACCTCCAAGCATTCGGGGTACTCTTCCAGGCGGGTACCGTCTGGCAGCTCGTAAGCAGTGCAAACCTTTAAATCACCCACGCCTGCCAAGGTGTCCAGCTTGTTGACGGCAAGATGGGTCATGCCGTTTACCCGCACCGCATACCGCAGCACCACCGCGTCAAACCAGCCGGTGCGGCGGGGCCGCCCGGTCACAGTGCCGTACTCGTTCCCTTTGTCGCGGATCAGTTGCCCGGTCGCATCCAGCAATTCGGTGGGGAACGGCCCCTCGCCCACGCGGGTGGTGTAGGCCTTGGCCACGCCAATCACCTCGTCCAGCATGCGCGGGCCAATGCCGGCCCCAATTGAAAACCCGCCCGCAACCGGGTGGCTGCTGGTGACAAACGGGTAGGTGCCCATGTCCAAATCCAGCAGGGTGCCCTGCGCGCCCTCAAACAAAATCTTTTTGCCCTCGTTGTAGCTGTTGTAAATCAGCACCGAAACATCGGCCACATAGGCGGCAAGCCGTTTGCCGTAAGCGACATACTCTTCAATCACCGCGTCAAGGTCCAGCGGCTTTGCTTCGTACAGCTTTGTCAGCACGCGGTTTTTTTCGGTGCCGGCAAACAGGGCCTTTTTGCGAAACACGTCCTCATGCACCAAATCCCAAATGCGGATGCCGGTGCGCTCGGCCTTGTCCATATAGCAGGGGCCAATGCCGTTGCGGGTCGTACCAATGCGGTGCTCTGCGTCCCGCATATCCTCTGCGCGCGCGTCGATCTCAATGTGCCAGGGCATAATAACATGGGCGCGCGGGTCAATGCGCAGGTGCTCGCAATCCACCCCGCGTGCCCGCAGGCCATCCATTTCAGCCAGCAGGCTGCCGGGGTTGACCACAACGCCGCTGCCGATCAGGCACAGCGTTTTCGGGTATAAAATCCCCGACGGCACGGTGCGCAGCTTGTATACTTCGCCCGCCAGTTCCACGGTGTGCCCGGCATTGTTCCCGCCCTGCGCGCGCACTACCACATCTGCCTGCTGTGCAAGAATATCAATGATCTTGCCTTTTCCCTCATCGCCCCACTGCGTACCCACAACAACTTTGGACGGCATAATCTATTCCCCTCCATTACTCGCCATGGGCCGCCCCACGGCGGCCCAGATCAAAGCGGGTTTTGTGACCCGCCACAAACACAACTGATTATATACCAAATACACTAAGGAATGCAAACAACATTTTGTACCGGTTGTGCCATTGCGTTCCTGCGCTGAGACGCAAAACGGGGGCAGACCTTTCGGCCTGCCCCCGTTTTTTGGGTGCTATGCCGCGTTGTTCGGGCTGCAATGCGCCTGAAAACACGGGTTTTGTCTTTACGCTTGGTTGTTATGCCTGCTTGGCACGCATAACGCGAGAAACGCGGCGGGCAGCGGTGTTCTTGTGCAGAACGCCCTTGCGCTGTGCCTTGTTGATCGCAGAAACGGCGGCGACAACAGTCTTGTCAGCGTCGGCGGCGCCAGAGGAGACGGCGGCCTCTGCCTTCTTGACAACTGTTTTCAGGTTGGTCTTAATGGCCTTGTTATGCGCAGTCTCTTTTGCAGCCTGACGCACACGGTCTTTCTGTGATTTAATGTTTGGCATGATACCACCTCCTTCATTAACCATAACAGTGCTCTTTATCCTATCACATTTTCACCCTGTAATACAAGGGTTTTTTCAAAATTTCAGCGAAACGCCTGCGAAAATCTCCCAAAGCAGGTGCAGTGTGGCACCCACACCCGCGCTTTGCCCCCTAAAAGCCGCAGCAAAGCCGCTTTACAAGCCGTGGCGTTTTACCTATAATAAGTGGTAGCAGACGTATTAAGCAAGCGCCCCCACCGGGGCGCAGGCAGGAGTGAAGAAACAGCATGAAACGATGTGAGATCGACACGTTAATTAAGGCGCCCCCCGCAGAGGGCACCGTCGTCACTGTGGCCGGCTGGGCCCGCACGGTGCGCGATTCTAAAACCATCGGGTTTATTGCGCTGTCGGACGGCAGCTGCTTTAAGACCCTTCAGGTCGTGTTTGAAGAGGCGCGGCTTGCCAATTTTAAAGAGGTTGCCAAATGCGGCGCGGGCACCTCACTGGTAGTCACCGGCCGCATTGTGCTGACCCCGCAGGCAAAACAGCCGTTCGAGCTGAACGCCGACAGCATTGTGGTAGAGGGCGATTGCCCGCCGGAATACCCGCTGCAAAAAAAGCGCCACAGCGCCGAGTTTTTGCGCACCATGCCGCACTTGCGCGCGCGCACCAACACGTTCAGCGCCGCGTTTCGCGTGCGGGGCGAAGCGGCCTATGCGCTGCACGACTTTTTTCACAAAAACGGCTTTGTGTATGTGCACACTCCGCTGATCACCGGGTCGGACTGTGAGGGCGCGGGCGAAATGTTTCAGGTCACGACACTGGACCTTGCAAACCCGCCCCGCAACGCGGACGGCAGCATTGATTACAGCCAGGACTTTTTTGGGCGCGAGACCAACCTCACTGTTTCGGGCCAGTTAGAGGGCGAAAGCATGGCGCTGGCGCTGGGCAAAATTTACACCTTTGGCCCCACCTTCCGCGCAGAAAATTCCAACACACCGCGCCACGCCGCCGAGTTTTGGATGATCGAGCCGGAGATGGCCTTTGCCGACCTGACCGACTATATGGACACCGCCGAGGCGATGATCAAATCGGTCGTGGCACACCTGCTGACGGCCTGCCCGGACGAACTGGAGTTCTTCAACCAGTTCTACGACAAAACACTGCTGCAACGGCTGGGCGCACTGGTGGACAGTGAGTTTGCGCGGGTCAGCTACACCGATGCCGTGCAAATTTTGCAGGCACACAACGACGAATTTGAGTACAAGGTAGACTGGGGCACCGACCTGCAAACCGAGCACGAGCGCTATTTGACCGAGCAGGTCTACCAAAAGCCGGTGTTTGTCACCGATTACCCCAAAGAGATCAAAAGCTTTTACATGCGCCAGAACGAGGATGGCAAAACCGTTGCCGCCGCCGATATGCTGGTGCCCGGTGTGGGCGAACTGTGCGGCGGCAGCCAGCGCGAGGAGCGGCTGCCGGTCTTGCTGCAACGCATCCACGAGCTTGGCATGCGAGAAGAAGATTATGCGTGGTACCTTGACCTGCGCCGCTTTGGCAGCGCGCGCCATGCGGGGTATGGCCTTGGGTTCGAGCGGCTGATTATGTATGTCACCGGCATCCCCAACATCCGCGACGTACTGCCGTATCCGCGCACCGCAGGTGGGTTTTAAGCATTATCAAATACAAAAGGCAGGCGAGTGAAATGGGACAGGCCCGTTTGGAAAAACCGGTTTACCAGCTGATCGCGTTGGACGTAGCCGAAAATATCGTCGGCGGCAAATATGCTGTCGGCCAAAAGCTGCACGGGCGCTCGGCCCTTGCCAGCAAGTATAACGTGTCGCCCGAAACCGTGCGCCGCGCGATGTTTTTGCTCAAAGACATGGACATTCTCGACATCCGGCAGGGCAGCGGCATCCTCATCAAAGATGTGGATAAGGCACAGGCTTTTGTGCAAAAGTTTAAAAATGTGTGCACGGCAAGCGAGCTGCGGGCCAACCTCACCGACCTGCTGGCGCAGCGCGACGCGCTGGAACAGCAGATCAGCAGCTCGATGATGAATTTGATCGACAGCTACGAGCGGTTTGAGGGCTCGAACCCCCTTACCCCCTTTGAGCTGCCCATTCAGCCCGGCGACGCGCTGACGGGCAAAAACCTTGCCGACGTCAACTTTTGGCACAACACCGGGGCAACCATCATTGCCATCCGGCGCAACGGCGGGCTGATTTTATCACCCGGGCCGTACGCCGAGTTTATGCCTGGCGACGTGTTTTTGCTGGTCTGCGACGCACAAAGCTTTGCCCGCGCAAGGGCCTATGTGGCAAGCGGGCAATAATACCTGTCGCCCACTTGACAGCACCCCAATTAAACACAAACAGCCTTTGGCCGCAAAAATGCGGGCCAAAGGCTGTTGCTTTTTTGTTCTGCAACTAGCAAGGGGGCGCCGTTCTTTAACGGCCGTTCCTCTTTCCTACCGGGATCAATTTGGGTGCCTCTTTGCAGGGCTGTTGCGGCGCGTCGTCCCGTATGCCCGCATCCAGCATCGCGGCAATCGCCGGCAACGACTCGCGCGGGATGGCGCGCCCCACCTCAAACATCCTAGAAAAATGTGCACGGTAAACATAGTCGCTGTAATCGGCATACACTTGCCGCCCCTGTTCGGTGGCCTGCACAATCACGTCGCGCCGGTTGTCGCTGGCATGAAACTTTTCCAGCAGCCCTTTTTCCACCAGCCGGTTGACCAGTTTGGTGAAGGTACTGCGGGTAATGCCCAGCCGCCCGGCAATCATCGCCATGTTCTGGTGCAATTCTTCGTTTTCCAGCAGATATTCCAACACCTGGATCTGCGAATATGAAACTTTCACATTGGTGCCGAGGTATGCCTCTTTTTTGTACACGGCAGCATAGACATTGCAGTAGCGGATGAGCTTTTCCACCACGTCGCGATATTCTCCCATCCACGCAAGCTTCATCGGTGCACGCCCCTTGGTTTAAAGTTGTTCCCAGTATACTACCGCGCGGGGCTTTTGCGCAAGGCCACCCCCATGGGGGCAACGCAAAGGGGCGGGCCCTGTGGCCCGCCCCTTTGCAGGAGGGTTGCTTTCACCGCGCCATCAGGCCGCGGCATTGACCAAATGCCAAAACAATACGGTATTGGCACAGGTAATCATGGTAAACAGCGTCGCGTTCAGGCAGGCCGCAAGCCAAACATTGTTGGTCTTTTCGTACAACCGCCGTGCAAACACCGCCGCAATGGCAAGGCAGGGTACCAGCGCTATCAGCAAAATGCCGTTCATCCCCTGCGTCGGGTACAGCGCCACACCGGTGGCAAAGTCCAGCCCATATTGCAGTGCCAGCCATGCCACCAGCCCGCCGATGTTCAGCCCAATAGCCAGGGCCGTGCCGCCGCGGCGGCCACGGGTATTGGCGTTCAGCGCCACCGTGTTGACAAAATAGAATACAAAGAACACTGGCAAGTACCGCAATGTCACCAGCAGATGTTCCACCTTAAAGGTGCGCACCGCCAAGGTCCAGATGCGGAAATCGACTCCAAACACTGCCTGAATACCAAACAGCAGGCCATAGCCAAGCACCACGGCTGCCAGCGCCGCAGCAATGCTGGCGCCGATCGCCGGCAGGCTGCGCGTTATGCCGTACTGGGCAAACTGCGCGCCCGCAGGCCGGTTGCCCACATAGTAAAACCCAATCAGCAACAGGGCGGCAATCAGCCCGTTGACTAAGGCCCAGTAAGCGATCTGGTTGACCGTGGGCTCTACAAAGTAAGACGAAAGCGAAAGGATGCTGCCGCCAAACCGCAGTACGACAAACAGCACAAGGCCCACGCCGCCAAACCATAAGCCGCCCTTTACAAATTGCTTATCGCCATTTTTGCGGCCCACCAGTGCGGCAATCACACCCACGGCTACCACAAACAGCGCCGTGATCCACAGCGGCACAAGGTCGGCATCTGTTTTATCCATCAGCCTTGCAAACAGCAATGCAGGCAGCGCGGCGCTGACCAGCATGGCCAGCCAGCCGGCGGTTTTGCCCGCACTGGTTTTGGCCTGTGGCAGCGGGTCGGTTGCTTCCACCACGGCACGTTTCAAGAACGGCAGTTTCAGCAGCAGAGAAATCAGCGGCACAAACAGTAAAAAGAACCCAATCAGTGCCACAAAGTTGAATAGTTCCTTAAACATCCAGACCTGATTGTCGGCCGCAAGGTTCCAGTTCGTCTGCGAGGGGGAGGTCACCCCGTCAAACACATGGGTATAAAACGTGATCAGGTCTGCGGTCGTTGTTTTCGAAAAGTGGTTCCAGGGGTGGGTCTGGTTGGGGGTGTAAATCACCCGCTCACCGCTTTGCGAAGCGCGCACCGCGTTGCCATCCAGCAGCACTTCGCCGGAGTCCGCCTTGTAAAACTCCCCCGCGCCGGGGTTGCCGTCCGCCGCAAAGCCCAAAAACGCCTTGCCGCTATTCGTCGCCACAAAATCTTTATAGGTCACTGTACCGGTGACCTTTTGCTCTTCGGGGGTTTTCTCTTCGTCTGATTTATTAAAGAAAAACTCATCGTAATGCCCGGCAATAATGCCCACCGTGCGGCTGCCAAACGCAGCCTGATACTGGTCTTGCGGGGCAATGGCCGCGGCAAACGAAAAATCTGCGCCTACATCAATGCCCGTATAAATGTTGCGCCTGCCGGTCTGCAACGCCTGCATTTCATCCATATACAGCGCCGCCAGTGTTGAAAACCCACCCATGGAATGGCCGGACACCGAAATATACGAGTTGCCCGCGTCATCTTTTTTGGTAAAGTCTTGCTGCGCGGCCCAGTTTGCCGCATCGGACAGCGAATAGACCCAGAACGTACCGAACTGGCTGCCCACCGGCATATCGCTATTCCAGCGCGAATCGCCATGGTCGTACATATCAAGGTCCAGCACGATATACCCGCGCCGCGACATCTCAATCGAAGGGGCGTCCTGCATTTCTTTGGTATTCAAATACCCGTGGGTCGTCACCACCACCGGCCGCGGGTCGTCGGCCCCGGCGCCCTTGGGCAGATAAAGCAGGGCGCTCAGCGTGCCGCGCTCGGTCGTAAAGGTGATTTCTTTTACCTGTACTGAAAAAAACGAGGTATTAAACAGCATGGCAAAAAAACTGCCCAGCACGATCAGTGCCAGTGAAATAACCAGCAGTCTAAGCTCTTGTTTGCGTGGGGATTTCTGTTTCATAAAGTGCCTCCTCTTTTTTATGCGGGTTTTTTATGTGTTCTGCCCGGGGCAGCCCCTACAGGCTACCCGCCATGCCCCCTTCCCCTTTTGCCGCAAGGCGCAAAAAAAGCGCAGAAAACCCCCGCTGTGGTTTTCTGCGCAACTCTGCTTCTCTGCGCATGATTTCCATTCGATTCTTTTTTGTTTCTTTTGGAAACTATATGCTGTTGTCATTGTAACAACACGCATTTAAAAAATCAACACAAAGCAAAATAATTGTATCTTTAGCTAAATATCCGTCCTTTTCTCTGGTTATCCCGGCAAAGAAAACCCCCGGCCTGTACAAAAAGGCCGGGGCAGTTTTGTTCTGTTTTTACAATACGGCAGTGCGTGGGCCACTGCTTACAGCACGGCTTTTGCCGCGATCAACAATAAAATCACCCCGCCAAACACCTCTGCCCGGCTGCCCAGCAACCGCCCAAACCGCTGGCCCAGCAGCAGTGCAATAAGGCTGCAAACAAAGGTGGTAACGGCAATTACCGGGCTTGCGGCAAAAATGTTTGCCCCCTGCAACGAAAAGCTCACCCCCACCGCAAACGCGTCAATGCTGGTGGCGACCGCCTGCCCCAGCAGTGTGCGCAGGCTCAGTGTGCGCTTATCCAGGCTGCACTCCAGTGTCTCCTCTGTGGGGGTAAGCCCCTCGCGGATCATGTTAAACCCAATGATGCCCAAAATCAGCAGGGTGGCATAGCCTGCGTACTTTTCAATCGCCCCGGCAAACAAGCTGCCGGCAAAATAGCCCAGTGCGGGCATCAACCCTTGAAATATCCCAAACGCGACGGGGATCGCAAGCTGCCGGCGGCGGGTCTGGCCGGGGTAGGCTAGCGCATCTGAAATCGACACTGCCACTGCGTCCATGGAAAGGCCCAGCCCAATTAGCAAAATGTCCCCAAAATTCATTGTAATGTTCTCCCTTGTTGTTTCCCCCCGGGGCCAAACCGGGGCTGGTGCGCATTCGGTGCAAACCAATAAAAAAAGGCCCATGTATAGCCCCGAAAGCTATACATAAGTCTCGTTTTTAAAAAGCAGAAGACCTGCCGGTCATAGGCCAGGCCCCAAAACAGAGCCAGAATGTTGACCTATCACACGCGGCCATGGGCCGCGCAAACTACTCCCCTATGCAGATGAAGTTTATTTTCTCACAAAATCACAATTTGTCAAGCTTTTTCTACATTTTGTACAAATTCAGGCACAAAAATTTTTTATGCTCGCCGCCCAGTCGCAAAAAACCCCGGCCCAAAGCCAAGTCAAACGTTTTTCTACCTGAAACGGGTGCCAAAAAGTTGCTGTACAACCCGCTTTGACCATGCTAAACTGAAACACAGGATTTTGTGTAAAGGGGGCGGGGCGTTGGCAGCTGATATCTGGATTGAAAGCTTTGATTACTTTCGGGCGGGCAACCGGTTTGCCGGCAGCAGCGGGCCGTTTTCCTTTAAAATTTTCCCACAAAAAGATGAGGACGTGCTGCGCGTTGTCACCTGGTGCGGCCCTTTTTGCTGCGAAAAAACCGAAGAAGCACAAAAAGAAAGCGCCGAATTTGACTATTCACAGCAGGGCCTTGCCGATGCGGCGGCCTGGATTGACGAAAAGCGGGCCGCTGTGCCCGACGCGGCAGACTAAACCTGCCGGTTTGTGAAAGGGGTTTGTGCATTGAAAATAGAAGGGCTGCAAAAATTGACCCTGCTTGACTACCCGGGCCGCCTTGCCTGTACCATATTTTTGGCCGGGTGCAACCTGCGCTGCCCGTTTTGCCACAATGCCGCGCTGGTGCTGCCCGCAGAAATCGCCACGGCGGAGGACATCCCCCGGCAAGAGCTGCTGGGGTTTCTCGCAAAGCGCCGCGGGGTACTGCAAGGGGTCTGTGTCACCGGCGGCGAGCCGCTGCTGCGCGACGATGTGTTCGGCTTACTTGCCGATATTAAGGCACTGGGGTACCAGATTAAACTTGACACCAACGGCAGCTTCCCCGCCCGTCTACAACGCGCTGTGCGCGAGGGCCTTGTAGATTTTGTGGCGATGGATATTAAAAATTCACCAAAAAGTTATGCCAAAACCGTGGGCGTCCCAAATTTTGACCTTGCGCCCGTGCGCGAGAGTGCGGCGTTTTTGCTCTCCGGCGCGGTGGAGTACGAATTTCGCACCACCGTGGTGGATGAGCTGCACACACCCAGCGATTTTGAAGACATTGCCACTTGGCTGGCCGGGGCCAAAGCCTACTTTTTGCAGGCTTTTGTCGATTCGGGCGGGTTGTTGCAAAACGGGTTACACCCCGCAAGTAAAGCGCAAATGCAGGCGTATGCAACCGCCTTGCGGCGCACCATTCCGCAGGTCACAATCCGCGGGATGTGACCGAGAAATTCTCAATATGTAACAATATGTAGTATATATTTTAATAAACTATACTATATATTGACTTTACATTTGTTATGTGCTATGCTGTTTTTAAGATAGCGGGCGCATTGTTTCCCCGTAAAAATTCAACCCTGCCCCGCCGCCGTTTCCGGCGTTGCCGGGCGGGGGATTTTTACGCCGTTTTTCGACACAATGGGCAGTTCGCAACAAGTGCGGCGACAGAATAAAATTTGCAAACAGAAACGAGGCGGATGACATGTACAAGGTGATCAAGAGAGACGGCACCCTGGCAGAATTCAACATCAGTAAAATCAGTGCGGCGATCGGCAAAGCGTTCGACGCTTTGGACAAGCAGACCCACCCCAGCGTAATCGACCTGCTGGCACTGAAAGTAACTGCTGATTTCGAGCCGAAAATCAAAAACGGCGAAATTTCGGTCGAGGATATCCAGGACAGTGTCGAAGAGGTTCTCAGCCTTGCAGGTTATGCCGACGTGGCCAAAGCCTACATTTTATACCGTAAACAGCGCGAAAAGGTGCGCAATGTAGGTTCGTCACTGCTCAATTATAGAGAGCTGGTCAACAACTACCTGCATGTCAACGATTGGCGCGTCAAAGAAAACTCCACCGTCACCTATTCGGTGGGCGGGCTCATCCTCAGCAACAGCGGTGCAATTACCGCCAACTACTGGCTGAGCGAAATTTACGATGAAGAGATCGCCGCCGCACACCGCAGCGCGGCCATCCATATTCATGACCTGTCGATGCTGACCGGCTATTGCGCCGGTTGGTCGCTGCGCCAGCTGATCGAAGAGGGCCTTGGCGGCGTGCCGGGCAAAATCACCTCGGCACCGGCAAAGCACCTTGCCAGCCTGTGCAACCAAATGGTCAACTTCCTTGGCATCATGCAAAACGAGTGGGCGGGCGCGCAGGCGTTTTCGTCGTTTGACACCTACCTTGCGCCGTTTGTCAAGGCCGATCATCTGGACTATCACGAGGTCAAGCAGTGCATTGAGTCGTTTGTGTTCGGCGTCAACACCCCCAGCCGCTGGGGCACGCAGGCACCGTTCTCCAACATCACGCTGGACTGGACCGTGCCGCCGGACCTTGCCGAGCAACCCGCCATTGTGGGCGGCAAGCCGCAGCCTTACAAGTACAAAGACTGCAAAGCCGAAATGGATATGATCAACAAGGCGTTCATTGAGATCATGATCGAGGGCGACGCCGAGGGCCGCGGGTTCCAGTACCCAATCCCCACCTATTCCATCACCCGCGACTTTGACTGGTCGGACACCGAAAACAATAAGCTGCTGTTTGAAATGACCTCCAAGTATGGCACCCCTTACTTTTCCAACTACATTAATAGCGACATGCAGCCCAGCGACGTGCGCAGCATGTGCTGCCGCCTGCGTTTGGACCTGCGCGAGCTGCGCAAAAAGTCCGGCGGGTTCTTTGGCAGCGGCGAAAGCACCGGCTCGGTTGGCGTTGTCACCATCAACCTGCCGCGCATTGCCTACCTTGCAAAGGACGAAGCCGACTTCTACCACCGGCTGGACAGGCTGATGGACATTTCGGCCCGCTCGCTACACATCAAGCGCACCGTTATCACCAAGCTGCTCAAAGAGGGGCTATACCCCTACACCCGGCGTTATCTCGGCTCGCTGGATAACCATTTTTCCACCATCGGCCTGATCGGCATGAACGAGGCGGGCCTCAACGCCAATTGGCTGCGGGAGGATTTGACCCACGCAGAGGCACAGCAGTTTGCCAAAGAGGTGCTAAACCACATGCGCGAGCGCCTGTCGGACTATCAGGAGGAATACAGCGACCTGTATAACCTCGAAGCCACCCCTGCCGAGTCCACCTCATACCGGCTTGCCAAGCACGACATTGCCCAGTACCCCGACATCATCACTGCGTCGGAGGCGGGCGGCACCCCGTATTACACCAACAGCTCTCATCTGCCTGTGGGCTATACCGAGGATATTTTTGCCGCGCTGGACATTCAAGACGGCTTGCAGACGCTGTACACCTCCGGCACTGTGTTCCACGCGTTTTTGGGCGAAAAACTGCCGGACTGGAAAGCCGCGGCCAACCTCGTACGCACGATTGCCGAAAATTACACGCTGCCCTATTACACCCTGTCGCCAACTTACTCCATCTGCAAAAACCACGGCTACCTTGCCGGCGAGCAGTACACCTGCCCGCACTGCGGCGAGCGCACCGAGGTGTACAGCCGCATCACCGGTTATTACCGCCCGGTGCAGAACTGGAACGACGGCAAAACGCAGGAGTTTAAAGAGCGCAAGGTCTACGACCTTGGCCAGTCGCACTTGAAGGTCGGCCACAAGCCCGCTAAATCACCGGCGGCTGTGCCCTCTAAAACAGCGGCACCAACCAGTGCGACACCGCATATCTACTTGTTTACCACCACCACCTGCCCCAAGTGCCGGGTCGTCAGCGAAATGCTGAAATCCGCCGCGTTGCCGTTTGAAAAGGTGGTTGCCGATATTTCCGGCAGTGAAGCGCTGGTACAGGCATACGCCGTCAACCAGGCACCCACTCTCGTCATTACAAACGGCGATACGGTCGAACGCTATTGTGACATCGGGGCCATCAAGCACTACATCGATGCCAAACAGGCTTAAAGCCGCCGACATTCTGCCATTCTTTCCCCCTTGCAAGCACCTGCCTGCAAGGGGGTTTTTCTTTCTCTTCTTAAATGTAACTTTTTTTGAAACAGTTATTGACATCCACCTAAACCGGTGTTAGCATACAAATAGCAACGCAGTAAAGGGGGCCCCGTATGGCAAGACCACGCAAATGCCGCCGTGTGTGCGCAATGCCCAAAAGTGTGGCATTTGCACCGGTGAGTATTCAGCCCGACGCACCGCTAATCGAAATGACGGTGGATGAGTACGAGAGTGTGCGCCTGATTGACCTGCTGGGCTGTACGCAAGAAGAATGTGCCCAGCAGATGGGGGTCGCACGCACTACTGTGCAGGCCATGTACGACAGCGCGCGGCGCAAGCTGGCCAAAACACTGGTGTTTGCGCGGCGGTTAGAGGTGCACGGTGGCGATTATGTCATCTGCCCACATGCCGAAGGCTGCCTTGGCCAAAGCTGCCCCGGGCGTGGCTGCCCCCGGCGGCACTGCCAGCAGGGGGGCACTGCAAACGGCCCTTGCCCTCGCTTTCAGCAGGGCGGCTAGGGGCTGCCCACAAGCGCACCGGCGCGGGCCGGTATTGCAAAAGGAGGCTTTTAAAAATGAAAGTCATTATTGTAGGCGGGGTCGCCGGTGGGGCCAGTGCTGCGGCACGGCTGCGGCGGCTGGATGAAACTGCCGAAATTATCATGCTGGAGCGCAGTGGCTACATCTCTTATGCCAACTGCGGCCTGCCCTATTATGTCGGCGGTGAGATCACCGACCGCGAAGCGCTGACCCTGCAAACGCCCGAAAGCTTTTTTGAGCGGTTTCGTGTGGACGTGCGGGTGAACAGCGAAGCGACCGCCATCGACCTTGCCGGCAAACAGGTCACGGTGCGCAACCTGGCCGACGGCACCACTTACACTGAAAGCTACGACAAACTGATCCTCTCACCGGGCGCCCGCCCGGTGCGCCCGCCGCTGCCCGGCATTGACAATGCGCGCGTGTTTACCATGCGCACGGTCGAAGACACGCTGGCGCTGCGCGGCTTTATTGACGAGCATCACCCAAAGCGCGCCGTGGTGGTAGGCGGCGGGTTTATCGGCCTTGAAATGACCGAAAACCTGATACAGGCGGGCCTTGCGGTCGACCTTGTGGAGCGGTTGGACCAGGTGATGGCCCCGCTGGACTACGACATGGCCTGCACGTTGCACGGCTATCTGCGCAAAAAAAATGTGGGGCTGCACCTCTCCACCGCGGTGGCCGGCTTTGAAGAGGCCCCCGGCGGCATTCGCACCCTGCTGGAGGGCGGCAGCGCGCTGGAAAGCGACCTTGTGCTGCTGGCCATTGGCGTTTCACCTGACACCCACCTTGCCGCTGATGCCGGGCTGGAGCTTGGCGCGCGCGGGTCGATCAAGGTGACCGACCGCATGCAGACCTCCGACCCCGATGTCTATGCCGTGGGCGACGCGGTGCAGGTGAACAACATTCTCACCCACCAGCCCACCCTGTTGCCCCTTGCGGGCCCCGCAAACAAACAGGGCCGTATTGCGGCGGATAATATCTGCGGGCGTGAAAGCCACTTTGCCGGCGTGCAGGGCACGGCCGTGCTTAAATTGTTCAACATGACTGCTGCCGCCACCGGCCTCAACGAAAAAGCAGCAAAGGCGGCGGGCCTTGCCTACGAGCGCACCATCACCTTCTCTGCCAATCACGCAAGCTATTACCCCGGCGCCACCAACATGACGGTCAAGGTGTTGTTTGACCCCGAGACCGGGCGCCTGCTGGGCGCACAGATCGTTGGGTTTGACGGGGTGGACAAGCGCATCGACGTGCTGGCCACCGCCATTCGCGCGGGCATGACCGGGCTCGACCTCACCGAGCTGGAACTTGCCTACGCGCCGCCTTACGGCTCTGCCAAAGACCCGGTCAACATGGCGGGCTTTGTGATTGAAAACGTGCTCACCCGCACGGTGCGCCAGTTCCACTGGGATGAGGTGGATACCCTGCCGCGTGACGGCAGCGTGACGTTGCTGGACACCCGCACTGACGACGAAGTTGCACACGGGCGCATCGATGGTACCGTGCACATCCCGCTGGATTCGCTGCGCGAGCGCCTTGGCGAGCTGGACCCCAAAAAGCCGGTCTACATCAACTGTTACAGCGGGCTGCGCAGCTATATTGCCTGCCGCATTTTGTCGCAGCACGGCTTTACCTGCTACAACCTGTCGGGCGGGTGGCGCTTTTACGACCTCGTGAAGCGCCAGCAAAAGCTGGACACCACCCCCGCACACCCCTGCGGCCTGCCAATCGACGTGGCAAAATAGGGGTTCCTTTTGCTTTCTCATTAAAAATCATCATCTCAACAAACCTATCACACAAACAAACAGCCCGCCACACTGCGCGTGAATGCAGTGCGGCGGGCTGTTTTCTTTTACTGTCAAGGGGTCATTCAGGCGGCTGTTCTTCGCCGTTTTTCTGCTTACCCCACTTTGCCCCCAGCCAGTTCATCAGCAAAAGCACGGCAAAGCTGACGCCGTAGCACACCACAAAGCTGGTGGCCGCATGCTGCCACAGCGGGGGCCAGGTACTGTTGTAGTTTTGGGCCAGCAGCAGCCTTGGCAGCACCGTGCCGCCCAGCGTACACCCAAGGCCAATACCAATCGCCTGTTTTGCCGCTTTTTTTATCATCTGCCCTGCCCCTTTCTGCCGTTGCCGGCACACAAAACAGGGCGGGCGGCACCCGCCGCCCGCCCTGTTTTTGTATGTTCTGCCGCCTCAGCGGTTTTTGTACATCTCTTTGTAGTACTCAAGGTAAGCACCGCTGGTCACACGCTCCATCCACTCGGTGTTCGCAAGATACCAGTCAATCGTCTTTTCAATGCCCACTTCAAAGGTCGTCTCCGGGTACCAGCCCAGCTCGTCTTTGATCTTCTGCGGGTCAATGCCATAACGGCGGTCATGGCCCTTGCGGTCCTCCACATATTTAATCAACGTCTCGTTGATCGACGGGTCATACTTTTCTGCCAGCGAAGCAATGATGCGCTTCACGATAAAGATGTTCGGGCGCTCGTTGTGCCCGCCCACATTGTACACCTCGCCAATGCGGCCACCCTCCGCCACCATGTCAATGGCCTTGCAGTGGTCCTCCACATACAGCCAGTCGCGCACGTTCATGCCGTCGCCGTACACCGGCAGGCCCTTTTTAGTCTTGGCGTTGTTGATCATCAGCGGGATCAACTTTTCGGGGAACTGGTACGGCCCGTAATTGTTCGAGCAGCGGGTGATGTTCACCGGGAACCCGTAAGTGTCGTGGAACGCCATGACAAACATGTCGGCGCTGGTTTTGCTGGCCGAGTACGGGCTGTGCGGGCACAGCGGGGTCTCCTCGGTGAAATAGCCGGTGTCGCCCAGCGAGCCGTACACCTCGTCGGTCGATACCTGCAAGTATTTTTTGCCGGGCAGAAAACTGTCGCCCTGTGCCCACGCGGTTTTGGCACACTGCAACAGGTTTACCGTGCCACCCACGTTGGTCTCCACAAAAATTTCCGGGTTTTTGATGCTGCGGTCCACATGGCTTTCAGCCGCAAAGTTGATCACCGTGTCAAAGTCGTATTTTGCAAACAGCGCGCTGATGGCATCATGGTCGCAAATATCCGCCTGCACAAACACGTGGCGCTTATCGCCCTCAATCGATTTCAGGTTTTCAAGGTTACCGGCATAGGTCAGCTTGTCCACGTTGACAATTTTGATGTCACTGTATTTGTCCAGCATATACAGCACAAAGTTGGAACCAATAAACCCGGCACCGCCGGTAACAAGGTAAGTTTTCATATTATTCCTCCGGTTTGTAATGGGCAAAAAAGGATTGCAGAGCGTTTTGCCAGCTGCGCATCTCGTCGCCTACCGTGCAGCGCAACGTGCGGTTTTCCAGTGCGGACCACGCCGGGCGGCGGGCCGCTTCGGGGTGGGCGGCGGCATACTCGTCGCTCGTGCAGGGGGTCACGGTTGCCGCCGTGCCCGACAGGTGCATGATCTCCTGTGTAAAGTCATACCAGCTGCAAATGCCGTTGTTCGTGCAGTGGTAAGTGCCATATTCTTCGCTTACCGCCAGCTTCAGCAGGTGGTGGGCAAGGTCTACGGCATAGGTCGGGTTGCCCATCTGGTCGTTTACCACCGTTAATGCGCCCAGCTTTTTGCCGGCGTTCATCATGGTAAACACAAAGTTTTTACCAAACTTGCTGTACAACCATGCCGTGCGCACCACAAAGCTGCGCGGGCACTGTGCACGCACATACTCTTCGCCCAACAGCTTGGTTTTGCCATAGGCCGAAACCGGCGCGGGCTGCGCGGTCTCATCCAACGGCACTTCGCCGTTCGGCGCGCCGCTGAACACGTAATCGGTCGAAACATGGATCAGCTTTGCCCCGGTTTCAGTGCAGGCCATCGCAAGGTTGCGCGGGCCAATCGCATTGGCGCGAAACGCCGCATCGGTCTCCCTCTCGCAGCCGTCCACATTCGTGAAGGCCGAGCAGTTGATCACCACGTCCGGCTCTTCAATGCGCATCACGTCGCGCACCGCCGTGAGGTCGGTGATGTCCAGCGTGTCAATGTCGTAGCAGGCGACCTCGGCCCCCTGCACTTGTTGCGGCAACGGGCCAATTTCGCTCTCCCCCGCCGCCAGCATCAACTGCAGCTCGTTGCCAAGCTGCCCTTTGGAACCGCTGATCAAAATTTTCATTTTGCAAAGATCCTTTCTCGTCACTCAGTAGAGGATTTTACCTTCCGCTACTCGTTTGAGGTGTTCGCCATACGGCGATTTGCCGTACCGCTTTGCCGAGGCCAGCAGCTTTTCTTCGGTGATCCAGCCATTTTTATAGCCGATCTCCTCCAGCGCCGAAATGGTGATGCCCTGCCGCTTTTCAACCATGCGCACAAAATCGGCCGCATCTACAAGGCTTTCCATCGTACCGGTGTCCAGCCAGGCAAACCCGCGCCCAAGGCGCTGCAAATCCAGCGTGCCGTCCTGCAAATACAAATCATTGAGGCTGGTGATCTCCAACTCGCCGCGCGCCGACGGGCGCACATTTTTTGCCATTTCAACAACGCGCTTGTCGTAAAAATACAGCCCGGTGATCGCGTAGTTCGACTTCGGGTATTCCGGCTTTTCTTCTACCGAAAGCACCTTGCCGTTTTCATCAAACTCGGCAATGCCAAACCGCTCGGGGTCGTTGACGTAGTAGCCAAAAATCGTCGCGCGGCCCTCTTCGGCATTTTTTACAGCACCACGCAGCAGGTTGCCAAAGTTGTTGCCGTAAAAAATGTTGTCGCCCAGCACCATGGCACAGGGCTCGTCGCCAATAAACTCTTCGCCCAGCAAAAAGGCCTGTGCAAGGCCGTCGGGCGACGGCTGCACCTTGTAGGACAGCGACAGCCCAAAATCACTGCCGTCGCCCAGCAGCTCTTCAAAGCGCGGGGTGTCCTGCGGGGTGGAAATGATTAAAATCTCGCGGATGCCCGCCAGCATCAGGGTGGAAAGCGGGTAATAGATCATCGGTTTGTCATAGACCGGCAGCAACTGCTTGCTGGTCACCATCGTCAGCGGGTACAGCCGGGTACCGGCCCCGCCGGCAAGTACGATTCCCTTCATATGGAATGCTCCTTTTACACAAAAAATCAATCGGGGTCACGGCGCAGTGAAAAACCCCACCGCAGCCCCCATTTACGAAAGTAACGCCCCATCGAGTGCAATTGCTGCAAATAGCTTTTTGCATCTCTCGACGGGTTGCGGTGCCAGGCGTGGCAGACCCAGGTACCCGGCCAGTAAAAGATTTTGCCCTCGGCCCGCGCTTTTTGGGTGATGTCGGCGTCCTCCACATACATGAAGTACTCCTCGTCAAACCCACCAAAAGCGCGAAACGCCGTGGTGCGCACCACAAAAAAGCAGCCGCTGCAAAACCCGATCTCCTGCTCGCGGGCAAGGTCCTCATCCAGCATCAGGTAATGCCGCTCATACTTTTTTAAAAAGCCAAACGGCAACTGCCTTGCCAGCAAACCCATCACCGTGGGGCGGCGGCGCGGCACATACTGCTCTTCCCCGGTGGGAAACACCAGCCGCGGGGCCGCCATCACCACTTCGGGCCGCCCATTCAAATAATCGGCAAGCTCGCTCAGCGCATCGCGCTGTAACGTGATATCCGGGTTGATGACAAAATGGTACTCGCTTTGCAGCAGCGGCAACACCGCATTGTGCCCGCTGCCAAACCCCACATTGCGGGGCAGCTGTATCACCTGTACCCGCGCATCCCCAAAAAAGCGCTGCGCCAGCAGTTCGCCGGTGCCATCCGGGGAGGCATTGTCCACGAGATACAGCGTCAAATCGACCCCTTTTGTACAATCCAAAATCGATTGTGCCCCCGCAGCAGCCTCCTCAAAGCCGCCGTAGGTGACAATACAGGCCGTGACCTTCTGTTTTTCCATCTGCACTCCATCTGCGGGCGGCGGCCATGGCCGTGCCCACGCTGCTCATCTGCACTGCCTGCGCGCGCCGCACACAAGGCAAAAGTCGCCCCCGGCCCACCACTGCAGCGCAGCGGGCCGACAGCGTTTTTAAAATTGCTTCTTCAACCGTTTCGCGGTTATTATACCATGCCAGCCCCCGCTTATCAATTCTTTTATCCCCCTTGTATTTCTCGCCCCAGCATATTATCATGAATGAAAAGCAGCGGGCCGGGCCACCCATGCCCGCAAAGGGGGTAATTTGATGAACGAATTTCTAAACGAAGTCATAGAACAGCGGCTGCAACGCACGGCAAAGGCCTTGCAGCAAAACAACATGGATGCGTACCTGGTAGAGACCAAAGAGCAGGTCGCCCCGCTGGTGCAAAGCCTTTTGGCCAAGGGCAGCACTGTGGCGGTGGGCGGCAGCGCGTCGCTGGACGAATGCGGCATTCTGCCGCTGCTGCGCAGCGGCGACTATACCTTTCTCGACCGCTATGCGCCGGGCATCACCGCCGAGCAGGTAGAGGGCGTTTTTCGCCAGAGCTTTTTTGCAGATGCCTACCTGTGCAGCAGCAACGCCGTGACGGAAAACGGCGAACTGTACAATGTGGACGGCAATTCCAACCGGGTGGCTGCCATGGTTTTTGGCCCCAAAAGTGTTATTCTGGTGGTCGGCTACAACAAGGTCGTGCGCGACCTTGCCGAGGCCGAGCGCCGCGTGCAGGAAGTTGCCGCACCGGCCAACGCCAAACGCCTTGGCTGCAAAACACCCTGCGCCGCCACCGGCGTGTGCGTCGACTGCAAAGGCAATGCACGCATCTGCTGCACGGCGGTCATTCACCGCCGCCAGCGGGCCAAGGGGCGCATCAAGGTCATTTTGGTGGGCGAAGCTTTGGGCTTTTAAACCCACCTATACTCTATTGATTTTTAAGCCTTATAAAAAAGCATCACTTTAAGATTTTTATTAAGCTAGACTTTGTCCATATCTTATGCGTTGACAATTATGTTATATATGATATAATTTGATCAGGGAGTGTTTTATGTGGGAAATTGATTATTACGAAAAAGAAAATGGCAATATTCCAGTTGTTGAGTTTTTAGATAGCTTACCAAACAATATGAGTGCAAAGACTTTGCGTACTATTGATTTATTGGCATCGGCGGGAACGGCTTTAAAAGAACCCTTTGTAAAGCATATAGACGGGCCAATATGGGAATTGCGAACTCAATTTGGGAATGATATCACTCGAGTATTTTATTTTGCATCTTGCGGTCATAGGTTTGTTCTGTTGCATGGATTTTTGAAAAAAACACAAAAAACACCACCAAGGGAAAAAAACTAGCAAAAACTTATTATGAAGATTATGAAAGGAGGTTTCTGATAGAATGAACCACGAAGAATATAAAAAAAGAGCTTTTGCAAAAAATCCGGCGTTAAAAATGGAATATGAAGCATTGGAGCCGGAGTATCAATTGATGAAAGCAGCTATTGAAGCAAGAGCTAAATGCAACTTGACCCAAAAAGAGTTAGCCGAAAAAGTGGGAACCTCTCAAGCTAATATCAGTAAATTAGAGCGGGGGGAACTTAATCCTTCTCTTCTTTTCCTTAAAAAGTATGCCTCAGCCTGCAATAAAAAACTTTGTATTGTTTTTCAATAACTTCCGCCTATTGAATCCCTGTCGTTTTTTACAAATATTAAAAATATTGCTAAAGCAAAAAGGGAGAGGCCCCGGCCTCTCCCTTTTGTTTTTGTTGTCCCCTATTTATGATTTATTCCGCCGTTTGCGCCGGGCAAGCAGCCGCCGCCCGGTGTCCAGCAGCGGCATAAAGTTAAAGATCACCACCGCCGCGCACAGCAGCCCGCACCACAGCATCCAGCCGGGTACCTCGGCCAGCATCAGTGTCGTCTCTGCCGAAAGCAGCAACATCGTCACCGTCATGCGGCCCAGGTGCAGGTCTATGTTGATATACCGGCGGGTGTTAATCGCCCGCACCACAAACACCACAAAATAGCTCATAAATGTGGCAAAGGCCGCGCCGTTGGGCCCATAAGGCGGGATGAGCAGGTAGTTGAGTACCAAATTCAGCACCGCACCGATCATCATCGTGTAAAAGCTGGCGCCAGAGCGCAGCTCTACCATATAAACACTGCCCAAAAAGGAAACAAAGCAGCTGAAGACCGTTGCCAGCACCAGAATGGGGATGTATTCCCATGCCGCGTTGAACGGCGAATCCTTTGAAAAGGTCAGTGCCATCATAATGACCTTGCTACCCACAATCAGCCCGCCCGCCACCATAAACAGCAGGCTTTGGTAGCTTAAAAACACCTGGCTGAAAAACCGCCCGCGCCCCGGCGAATTGCGGTCGCCGTCCGTGACGGCCGAAAGCTGCCACGCCTCGGTGAACAGCGTGCTGAACAGCATGATCACATTGGGCACACGGTAGGCCGCCACATACAGCCCGTTCGCCGCGTTGCTGATCATCTCCTGAATAAACATATGGTCGCTGGTGTTCGTGATCCACCAGAACATGCTGGTGGGGATCAGCGGCATCGCATAGCGCAGCATTTCGCGCAGTAGCCGCCCGTCAAAATGCGACAGCCTCAGGTAGCGGTGCAGCCTCGCCGTCAAAAACAAAAACAGCGCCGAGCAAAAATCCGCCGCCGCGGTCGCCAGCACATATCCTGCGATGCCCCAGTGAAACCCCGCGATAAACAGCACGACGAAAAACAGGTACAATACGGTGTTCAGCACCCCGTCTATCGCGTACAGCCGGGTATATTGCTTTGCGCGCACAAACTGGCTGCAAAGGTTGCGCAGGATGCTCATCACCACATACACATACAGCAGTGTCGTATACCCGGTCATCCCGGGGATCTTCGCCACCAGCGGCCAACACGCAAAAAACGCGCCCACGCCCACCAGCTCGGTCAGCAGGCCGCCGGTAAACACCGCCGCTTTGTCATAGCTTTTGTCCAGCCCATAGCGGATGATGGCGTTTGCAACGCCCACCGAAACAAGCGGTAAAAACAACTGTGCCCATTTGGTAATGATGTCGGCATCGCCAAATTCGCCCATGCCGAACATCCGGGTGAAAAAGGGCATCAGCAAAAACGAGAGCACTTTGCTGGAAAACGAGCTGATGGCAAACAACGCGGTGTTGGATACCAGCCGCTTGTATTTGTCCAAAAAATCACCTGCGTTCTTTTCAAAATCAGGTCGGGTGTGCGGGGCATTCCCTGCCCCGCACCGGTGCCCCCTGCAAAACCACTGTGGGCAGGGCGGGTACACGGTTTTCGCTTATTATACCATACCGGTCACAGCGGCTCAATCCGCAGCGGTTTTTTGCTGTTCCGGTGCCATGCGCAGCAAGGCGCGGCGCTGGCGGTTGTCGGGCATCAGGCGGTCCAGCGCACGGTGAAACGCCTTGCCGTGGTCCGGGTACCAAAAGTGCAAATACTCATGCAGCACCACATATTCTACCGCCGCTGCGGGTTGCTGGGCAAGGCGGCGGTTCAGCGTGATTTGTTTTTTTGCCGGCCGGCAGATGCCCCACATCGATTTCAGCGTTTTCAGCACGATCTGCGGCGGCGCTCCCAGCGTTTTTGCAAACACCGGGTAGTATTTTTCAAGGTAGGGGCGAAACACCTGCATGCACTGCGCATCACTCAGGGTACAGGGTGCAGGCGCAGCAGCCGTCCTCGCCGCAAGGCGGCGGCGCGCAGCGTCGATCCACCCCGCGCGGGAGGCCACAAACCGGTCAACTTCCCCCACCGGCACCCGGCGCGGCGCACTCACCCGCACGGCGCCCTGCGGCGAGAGGCGCAAGTTGATGTTTTTTACCTTTTTGACCGTCAACTCATATTCCACAAAGGCATTGCCGGCCCACACACTGCGCTGCATCTGCCGCCCCCCTGCCCGGTTGTTTTGCTTGCTTTTTGACTGGTTTTTTATTATACTCTACTCTTGCAGCTTTGGCAATTTGGGACAGTTTCGCCAAGTTCTGTGGGTCTTTTTTTGCAGTATTCCCGGTTGACACTACAACATATAGTGGAGTATACTATTGTCATAAACTAAATATGGCTTTCGTGGCAGTCGCTGCGGCAGCCACTGGCGGCAGGGGCATACCTCTGGCCGCCGCTTTTTTTCACGTTTTTTGGGCTTTGGCCGCCCTTTTGAGTCACTGCCCATTGATATCCCGGCAAAAACAGGAGGAATCTTCATGCCCAATTTAACCGCTATCCTTAAACGAGACGGCCGCACCGTCCCGTACGATGAGACCAAAATCGCCGCCGCCATTGCAAAATCTCTCGCCGCCGCAGGCACCCCCGGCGGCGATGCCGCCGCGCGCATTGCTGCCGCGGTGGGCGCCCGCCTTGCGGGGCAAAGCACTGACGCCCCGCCCACTGTCGAGCAGATTCAGGACGCAGTCGAACAGCAACTGATGCACGAGGGCTTTGACGAAGCCGCCAAGCGCTACATCGTCTACCGCGCGTCCCGCACCCGCATCCGCGAGGCCAACACCTCGCTGATGAAAGCCATCGACGAGATCACAAATGTGGACGCCCGTGTCAGCGACATGAAGCGCGACAATGCCAACATCGACGGCAACACCGCCATGGGCAGCATGTTGCAGATCGGCACCGCCGGTGCCAAGGCCTACAACGAGCACTATTTGCTGACCGAACAGCAGGCAAAAGCACACCGCGGCGGCGACATTCATATCCACGATTTTGATTTTTACGCGCTGACCACCACCTGCACGCAAATCGACCTGCTGCGGTTGTTTGAGGGCGGGTTTTCCACCGGGCACGGTTTTCTGCGCGAGCCGCAGAGCATTGCAAGCTATGCGGCGCTTGCGGCCATTGCCATTCAGTCGAACCAAAACGACCAGCACGGCGGGCAGGGCGTGCCGAACTTTGATTACGCCATGGCCGAGGGCGTGGCAAAAACCTTTATTAAAAACTACGAGGCAAAGCTGGTCGAGGCGCTCGAAGATTTGACCGAAGTACCAAACGAAAGCGCGTTTGTGCAAAGCCTGCTGGCACAGGTGGTTGCAAAGCAGGGCCATGCCGCCCGCCTTTCGGCCGGGCGCGACGATGCCGGTGCCGCCGCGTTTGACAATACGGTAATTGCACTGCTGACCGACTCCGGCAAAGTGGGCCCCGCCGCCGCACAGCGCATTGTCTCCTCCTCCCGCCGCCGGGCCGAGCGCGCGACCGACCGCGCCACCTATCAGGCAATGGAGGGCTTTGTGCACAACCTCAACACGATGCACTCCCGCGCCGGGGCGCAAACACCGTTTTCCAGCATCAACTACGGCACCGACACCACGCCGGAGGGCCGCATGGCCATCCGCAACATTCTGCTTGCCACCGATGCCGGGCTGGGCCACGGCGAGACCGCCATCTTCCCCATTCACATTTTTAAGGTCAAAGAGGGCGTCAACTACAACGAGGGCGACCCCAACTACGACTTGTTCAAGCTGTCGTGCCAGGTCAGCGCCAAACGGCTGTTCCCGAACTATATTTTTGAGGACGCGCCGTTTAACCTGCAATACTACAAGCCCGGCCACCCGGAGACCGAAGTCGCCACCATGGGCTGCCGCACCCGCGTCATGGGCAATGTGTTTGACCCCAGCCGCGAAATTGCCTACTCGCGCGGCAACCTGTCGTTCACCTCCATCAACCTGCCGCGCCTTGCGCTGGAAAGCCACGGCGACGAAGCGGTGTTTTATAAAAAGCTCGACGAGATGATGGAGCTGGTCGCCGGGCAGTTGCTGGACCGCTTTGAAATTCAGGCCAGCAAGCGGGTGTACAACTACCCGTTCTTAATGGGGCAGGGCGTTTGGCTGGACAGCGAAAAGCTGGGCCCGAACGACGAGGTGCGTGAGGTGCTCAAGCACGGCACCCTGTCCATCGGCTTCATCGGCCTTGCCGAAACGCTGACCGCACTGTACGGCCACCACCACGGCGAAAGCGCCGAAATGCAGCAAAAGGGGCTTGCCATCATCCGGCATATGCGCGGCTTCTGCGACGCCAAAAGCAAGCAGTATACCATGAACTTTTCGCTGCTGGGCACCCCGGCAGAGGGGCTTTCGGGCCGCTTTGTGCGCATGGACCAAAAGCGGTACGGCAGCATCCCCGGCGTCACCGACCGCGAATACTACACCAACAGCTTCCACATCCCGGTGTGGTACCCCATCTCGGCCTACAACAAGATCAACCTCGAGGCCCCGTACCACGCGTACACCAATGCCGGGCACATCACCTATGTCGAGCTGGACGGCGACACCGCAAACAACGTAGAGGCGTTTGAGGCCGTCGTGCGCTGCATGCACGACGCGGGCGTGGGCTATGGCTCAATCAACCACCCGGTAGACCGCGACCCGGTGTGCGGCTATGTGGGCGTCATCGGCGACGTGTGCCCCCGCTGCGGGCGGCGCGAGGGCGAAGATGTCAGCGCCGAAAAGCTGGACCAGCTGCGCAAAAAGTACCCGGGCGTGCCCCAGTTCTGCGGCTGCGAATAAACGCCGCGTTTGCTTTTCTCATTCACTTACCTACCGCTGAAAAAGGAGTGTTTTATCATGTCGATCAATGAAAACAAAACTGTTGGTAAAGATATCGGCTTCGAGCGCATTCGCCGTATTACCGGGTACCTTGTGGGCACCATGGACAAATGGAACGACGCAAAGCGCGCCGAGGAACGTGACCGTGTCAAGCACGGGCTTGCAAAATGATCCGCGTTGCAGGCATTGCGAACGACTCGATCGTGGACGGGCCGGGCATTCGGGTAACAGTTTTTGGCCAGGGCTGCCCCCACCACTGCAAGAGCTGCCACAACCCGGAGACCTGGGCCTTTGAGGGCGGCACGCTGATAAGCGCCGAAGAGCTGTTTGCCCAAATACAGCGCAACCCATTGGCTAAAGGGGTCACCTTTTCGGGCGGCGAGCCGTTTGCACAGGCTGCCGGGTTTGCCCGGCTTGCCACACTGCTAAAAAATGCGGGGTACGAGGTGGCGTCTTACACCGGCTACACGCTGGAACAACTGCTGGCCATGGCCGAAACGGACCCCGACATCCGCGCGCTGCTCTCTTTGCTTGATGTGCTGATTGACGGCCCGTTTGTGCTGGCGCAGCGCAGCTTGTCGCTGCTCTTTCGCGGCAGCCAAAACCAGCGCATTTTAAACGTGCCCCAAAGCATTGCACAGGGGGCCGCGGTGTGGTGCACCGCCCCGCGCTGGGTGGGCGAAAACGCCCCGGCACACCCATAAAACGAACCTTGCGCACAAAGTACAACACCCCGGCAGGCCTTTCTTTCTTGAAGGCCTGCCGAGGTGTTTTTTCTTTTTGTGTGTTTTTGACAGCTTCCGGCTTTGCCGGGGGCAAATGCTTTAAGTTTTGCTCCATCCCTTCGCCCTTTTGTTACCCGATAGGCGACAATGATGAACAGGGCTATTCTATACTGCCGTTTTTAACGGCGGTAGGGCGAATGAGACAGAAAAAATTCTTCGTTGTGTCTTTAGGTTCGCTTCTTACCGGTAAGAATCCCTCTTAGGGCTTTCACGGGCCACCCGCTAAGCGGGTGGCCCTGATTTAGGGTATGCCCGCGCGTCAACTTACGGCGCACCGCAGCACAGCCTTGTACTGCCGCCGGGGCAGGCAGCCCGCAAAAAAGCCGCGGGGAGCGCACCCCCCGCGGCAAATCATTCACAGTATACTTTACAAAAAGCGCCGCAGCCATGCAGCGTTTTTTGTTTTGCCAAGGTAATTGTTACAGCACGGTGCCCGGGCCGCCCGCGACCCCGGCGGCAGAAAGCACTACCAGCAGCGTCATCTGCGGCATCTGCCAGGTGTTCTTCACCGGGAACCGCTCTTTGGCGGCATTGTGGGCATACACGTTCACCTCGTCGTCGCCAATACACACGGCGGGGATACCCATGCCGATGGGGATCGACGCATTGGTCGGCCCACCCTCCACCAAAAACGGCTGGTTGCCCAGCGATTCGGCGGCGCTCCACGCGGCTTCCACCAGCGGGGCGTGGTCGTCCAGCGCACCGGCGCGCACATCAAAGTAGGTTTCTACCGTATAAGTAATGGTGTCCTTGCCCCAGCGGGCACTCTCCTCTGCGCAGGCTTCCTCAATGCAGCGAAACACCTCTTTATCCAGTGCTAAAAGCTCTTTTTCCCCGTTGGCGCGGTAGTTGATCTTGATGGTCGCTTCGGGCACAATGGCGTGGATGGCGGCATCGCTGCCCGCGTGGAAGTTGGACACGCAGAACGTGGTCTTGGGGCTGGCCGGTACCTGCAAATCCGCAATTTTAGCAACGGCGCGCGCCGCTGCATGCAGCGGGTTTGCCATGTCGCCAAAGGCAAGGTAGGCATGCCCGCCAATGCCGTGGAAGGTCACCCCAATTGTCTTGATGCCGGTGGACTGGTAGATGATGCCCGCGGCGCCGCAACCGTCCATATGTACGCTGGCGGTGATGTCGGGGTGCGCCTCAAAAAAGGCACGCGAACCGCCAAAGGCACCCACGCCTTCTTCGCGCACAGTGCCCAAAAACACAAGGTCGGCTTCTGTCTGCACGCCGGCATCGTTCAGCGCGCGCAAAATCGACAGCATGGCCGCCAGCGCGCGGGTATCGTCCACAATGCCGGGGCAGTGGATGAACTCCCCGTCAAAGGTGGGTTCCAGCTTCGTATCCTCTGCGTATACGGTGTCCATGTGGCCGTCGATCACAATGCGCCGCCCGTCGCCCGCGGTGCCCTTGCGCACACCGGTAATGTTGCCCACTTCGTCGGTGTGCACCTCGGTAAGGCCCAGCGCTTCAAACTGCTGTGCCATATAAGCGGCACGGCGCTCCTCGTGAAAGGTCGGCGCGGGGATCTTTGTGATCTCCACCTGCTCACGCACGCAGCGCTCGTGGTCTGCCTTTAAAAAGGCAAGGGCTTTTTGCACCTTTTCAAGGTCGGTCAGCGCGGCAAAATGCGCGGCAGATTCTTTACTTACCGTATACTCCATGTTCTATTCTCCTTTTTGTATGCGATGGTACGCGGGATCCTTATTTGCGGCGATATTTTTCTTTCAATTCTTGCAGCACATTGTTGTGCAGCGGGTTTTTCATGTCGGGGAAAGCAGAAAACAACCGGCGGCGGGCATGGCCCGGCCTTTCCAGCAGTTCGGTATACCGCCTTTGCAGCTCTGCATACCGTTTTTGCATTTCTTCTTTGCTGGTCGCCGCCGAAATCGCCGCGCGGGTGTCGCCCAGTTTTTCGGTAAACTCCTGCCCTTTTTCGGTCAGTGCCGTGCGGGTCTCGCCCAGTTTTTCACCCAGCAGTTGCCCGGCATCTCCCACCGCGGCAGCAGCCTCCAGCGATTTTTCGCCCAGTGCGGTCGAAAGCGCGTCCGACATGCGGTGCAGCGTGTCGGTCACCTTTTCCAGCTCACCCAAATCGCGGTTCAGTTTTGCCACCGTGTGCACGGTCACCACCAAATCGGCAAGGAAAATCAAAATCACCGGCACGGCCACAATTTCGCCCAAAACACGGGGCACCATGGCCACCAGCTGTGCAATGGGGGGGTGGATCACCTTGACCACCATCACGATTAAAAGGCCCCACAGCAGCGAAAACGACAGGCAGATATACCCGCCCAAGTTGAACGGTTTATCGCTGTAATCCCACCATTGGGTGTGAAACAGTTTTTTCAGCGCATATCCGGCGCCCAGCTCCAGCGCGCTGGTCAGCAGTGCGCCGCCCACAAAAAGCAGTGTCAAATGGTCTTGTACCGGCCCCAGCACACACAGCACGATCAGCATGCCAAACCCGTAAATCGGGCACACCGGGCCGTTCAAAAAACCGCGGTTGACCAGCTTGCCGGTATTGACGGTGCAGAAGATTACTTCACTGCACCAGCCCAGCACCGAATAAATGGTAAAAAACCAAAACAACTCGTACAGGCTGTACCCAAAAATTGAAATGTCCCACATAAGGGGCATGGCTCCCTTCGAAGCAAATTTTAAGTTTTTGTACTCAGCGCTCCTGCCGCGTCAGCTTTGCGCCGCAGGCCGGGCAAAAAGCCGCGTCTGCCTGGCAGCTTTTGCCGCAAGCCGGGCAGTTTGTTTTACCCGAAAGCTCAAACAGCCTCGCGTTGATCGCGCGGATCTGCATCTCTTTTACGTCCACCTCGGCCAGCAGCCCCTCAATGCGGTGCTCTGCGGTTTCTCCCTCTTTGGGCCAACGGCCCGAATTCATGCGGTAAAAAGTACGGCCAATCTCACTGTAGATCTCCTCGCAGTCATTTTTAAGCCGCGCAAGGTCGATGTACAGCATGGCAGAATTTTTCTTTTCCCCCACAAACCGGCCCGCATCGTTCACCGCGTCTTTTGCGCCCTCCGCCACGGCCGAAGCACGCTCCGTCATCTCGTTCCAGAAATGTTTTACGCTAGATTCCATTGGTAGTCCCTCCTGTGGTTTTAAAATGAAAAGATTTTAGTTCAGTATAGCATTTTTACCGTCGCAATGCACGCCTTTTTGTACTGGCTGTGGCAGGGGACACACCGGGTGCTTGCGGGGCGCGGCCCGACACATTATAATAGGCACAGGGCAGCACATTGCCCGTGCCGCCTGTTGCTGAAAAGGGGGTGCCGGCATGGACCGGGTCATCTTACATTGCGACTGCAATTCTTTTTTTGCCTCGGTGGAGCTGTTGGAGCATCCCGAGCTGAAAGACAAGCCGGTGGCCGTTGGGCGCGACGACGGCAGCCGCCACGGCATTATTCTTGCCAAAAACGAAGCGGCAAAGCGGTTTGACATCAAGACCGCCGAGACCATCTGGCAGGCAAAGCGCAAATGCCCCGACCTGATTTTGCTGGAGCCGCATCACGAAAAATACAGCCAGATGTGCACGCGCATCAACAAGATCTACGGCGATTACACCGACCTTGTAGAGCCGTTCAGTGTGGACGAAAGCTGGCTGGATGTCACCGGCAGCCTGCACCTGTTTGCGCAGACGGGCGAAAAGCTGGCGGACTTGCTGCGTGCGCGGGTGCACCGCGAGCTGGGCATTACCATTTCGGTGGGCGTGTCGTACAACAAGGTGTTTGCAAAGCTTGGCAGCGACTATAAAAAGCCGGATGCCACTACCGTCATCACGCGGGAGAATGCGCCCGCGCTGCTTTGGCCGCTGCCGGTCGAAACCATGCTGTTTGTCGGCAAGGCCGCCTCTGCGCGGCTGCGGGGCATGGGCATTACGACCATTGGCGCGCTGGCCAAAGCCGACCCGGTGCTTTTAGGCGAAGTGCTGGGCAAAATGGGCGCCATGCTGCACGCCTACGCCGCGGGGGAGGACGACGCCCCCGTGCGCGCGCAGGGAGACACGGAGCAAGTAAAAAGCGTGGGCAACGGGCTGACCTTTCGCCGCGACCTTGTGGGCAGCGGCGATATTCGCACCGGTGTGGGCTATTTGACCGAAGAGGTTGCCCGCCGCCTGCGGCGGCAGGGGCTGCTGTGCACCACCGTGCAGGTGTCGATCAAGGACCCGGCGCTGAAAACCATTCAGCGGCAGATGCAACTGGCCGCCGCAAGCGACCTTGCGCGCGAGATCAGTGCCGCCGCGCTGGCGCTGATTGCCGCTAACTGGCCGCCGGGCAAGCCCATCCGCGCGCTGACCATCACCGCGTCGGGCCTGACCGACCAGCCCCCCGCGCGGCAGACCAGCCTGTTTGACGACCCCGCCGCGCCTGAAAGGCGGGCACAGCAAAAAAGCCTTGAAACCACGCTGGACACCCTGCGCGGGCGCTTTGGCAAAAGTGCCGTTTCGGCGGCGCGGGTGCTGGGCAGCGACTTGGGCCTTGTGGAAAACAAAGCGAAACCCGGCGGCGGCCACGGCGACCGCGAGCAAGAGGAAGAACTGGCAGAAAACCAAAACCGAAAGGATGATTTTTTATGGTAAAACACATTGTATTCTGGAAACTGCGGGACGGTTGCGACAAAGACGACGCCACCCGGCAGATCGCGGGCGTATTGCAGCCGCTGGTGGGCGTGGTGCCCGGCCTGCTGAGTGCCGAAGTGCGCCGCATTTACGAGGGCGATTTCGACACGGTGCTCTACTCCGAACTCACCGACCGCGCCGCCGCACAGGCCTACCAAACCCACCCTGCCCACCTGAAAGCCAAAGAGACGGTGCACTCGTTTGCCGTCGGCCGCGCCGCCGGGGATTACGAAGTATAACCGGCGCTTCAAATTTCACATTTTGCGCAACGTGTTGTCGCTTGCCGCTTTGCCGCCCACCGGGCGGCGGGGCGGCATTTTTTGCCCTCTTTTGTGCCCACACCACCCGTGCGCTTTGCCCCTGTGTGTGGTATACTGAACACCAGAATTGGTCGTTTTACAGGGAGGTGCGATATGAAGAAAGGCAAAACGCGGTTTGCCCTGTTGCTGGCAGGGCTTTGTGTGGTGGCCCTTGGCATCGCCGCCGTGCTGGCGGTGCTGGTGTTTGACTGGCGGCCCGACGCCGGTGCCTACAAGGCAGAGGGCCCCATCAAAGCGCTTTGGGTGCCCATGGTCACGGGCGAGGGCGCGCTGTCCACCGTAACGGCGGACATGACCGAAGAAGAAGCGAGCGCCGCACTGCAAACAGTGGTGGACCGCGCGGTTTCTGCCGGCGCAAATACGCTGCTGTTTGAGGTGCAGTCTGCCGGCAGCACCGGCGTTTATTATACCGACAAAAAATTTGCACCCGTCAACGCGCAGGCCGACCCGCTTGCCCTGCTTTGTACCCTTGCCCAAAAAGCAGGAGTCCAGGTAATTGCCGTTGTGCAGCCCTTTGCAGCGGGCCCCACCGGCGCCGCCGCGCAAAAGGGCACTGCCGCCGCTGATTTTTACAGCGAAAACACGGTTTACAATGGCACCCGCTGGTTTAACCCGCTCAATGTGCGGGCCATGGACACGTTAGCTTCGGCCTATGCACGGTTGCTGGGCCATTACCCCGTTGCGGGCGTGGTATTTACGGGGCTGTCTTTTAATGCGAAAAGCGCCGATGTGCAAACTGCACTGGCCCACTTTGGTGATAAAATGAAAAGCCATGCAAGCAACAAAAGCATCGGGCTGTCGTTTAACAGCAAAACCAGCCTGCTTTCTACTGCACAGGTAACAGCGCTTTGCCAAAACGGGTTTAGCCTGCTGCTGCCCGCAGGCAGCGATGCCACTGCGTTTGCCAGCTGGCAGGCTGCCGCGCCTGAAGGGGTCGCCGTGCTGCCAACCCCCGGCAATGCCACACGGGCAGATTTTGCCGCGCTGCTGCGCACCCTGTCGCTGCAAGGCACGCTGGCCGGTGCGGTGCTGGGCAACCCCACCGAGGTCGCCGAGACCCCGGCCCTCACCGGGTTACTGGTCAGCTACTTTGACACCCCCATCGCCGTCACCGCGCCGGGCACTTCGCCCAGCCTTGCCATTGGCTACCCGGCGGACGGTTCCAGCGTCACCAGTGAAACGGTGGTCGTGCTGGGCTCGTCCGACCCCGCGCTGCCGCTGACCCTTGGCGGCACAGACGTACCAGGCCGGGCCGCAGGCGGCAGCTTTGCGGTAGAAGTACCGCTGGCGGTGGGCAAAAACGAGCTGACCTTTGCGCAGCCGGGTGGGAAAAGCCTCACGACCACTGTGATTCGCAAAGACACCACACCCCCTACTGCTACCGCCACCCCTGCCCCCACCCCCAACACTAAGCTGGACACTGCACTTACGGGCCGCACCGTGCAGGTGACAAAGCAGCTTGCCTCTGCATTGACCGACGCCGCCAGTGACGACGCCATTGCCATGAGCCTGAAACAGGGCGCAAAAGCCACCATTCGCGGCACAGTAGAAACGCTGCGCGGCGGCAAGATCGTCAGCGTTTACCAGCTGGCAAACGGCGACTACCTGCTGGCCGACACCGCCGAGCTGTTAGACGAAAACGAGGGCGGTGCCGTGACCCTGGCTGCCCCCACCGCCAGCACCGACGAGCGGGGCGATGTGACGCTGCACCTGCCCGGGGGCACCCCTGTCGTATACGACAGCCTGCGCGGTAACGAACTGAAACTGAAATTTTACGGCACGTCGCTGGGCTTTGACCCCGCACTGCTGGTGAACGACTTTGTCAGCGAAGCCACCACCGAGCCGCTGGACGAAGAGACGGACGGCACGGCAGGCACCCTTGTCACCCTGACCCTGCGCACCGGCAGCGGGTTTTGGGGGTACGATGTCTATTACGACGGCAACGACACCGTGCTGTATTTTCAAAAAGCACCGCAGGCCAGTACCGTGCCGGGCAAACCGCTTACCGGGGTACGCGTGTTGCTGGACGCCGGGCACGGCGGCACCGACAATGGGGCCGCGGGCATTGGTGCTGGGTCTGGCACAACCGAAAAAACCGTTAATCTAGCGCTGACCCTTGCCACAAAAGAGCGGCTGGAACAGCTGGGCGCCACGGTGCTGATGACCCGCACCGACGACACGTTCCCCACTTTGCAGGACCGCTGGGCCATGCAGCAAAAGGACCGGCCGGATTTCTTTATTGCCCTGCACCACAACAGCACCGGCCTTACCAAGGACACCAGCGAGGCAAAGGGGCTGGAGGTCTACTACTTTGACCGCATCAGTGCCAGCTTTGCGCAAAACCTGATGGACACCGTTGCGGCGGCGAGCGGCCGCATCACCGACACCCCAAAATGGAACTATTTCTATGTGACCCGCATCACCAGCGCACCGTCGGTACTGTTTGAATTTGGGTACCTGGTCAACCCGCAAGAATATGAGGACTGCACCAGTGAAGCCGGCATTCGCGCTGCGGCAGAAGGTGTGGCAGAAGGTATTTTGCGCACGTTGCCCGCCACCCCTTAGGCTAAAAAACAAACCACCACTGTGGGCAACAGCAGCAGGTAATTAAAAAAGCCAATAGCTCTAGCTTGTGATTTGCGATTACAAGCTAGAGCTATTGCTATGTTGACCTGCTTTATATAAAAAAGAACACTTAGCGCGGTGCTTTGCAGTGGTCACAAAGTTTCTTGTGCACACATAACAATGCACCGCAAGAGGTACACGTCCACCTGGTTTCCTCGCTTGCTAAAAAAGAGGAAAGCCCCTTGTCACGTATCTGCCCCAAATTTTCCAACACACTCATGTGATAGTTTTTTTGATATCTTTCATTCAACTGTCGCAAACGGCGACAGGGGTATTTTTCACAGGAGTAGCAATAAGTGTGTTTGCCGCGATGCATGCAATGCTTTATTGTACATTTTACGCAGTGAGCCGGTTTACTTTCATCTCCTCCATGGCACCCAGGACACTTGTTTTTTGTGCGCTGATAGGCTACACAAAGCGCACAATTCATTCCACATGGTGCAATCATCGCAACATTCAGCATTGTTCCACTCCCTTCTCTTTGGCTGTGTCAAAACAAAAATCAAATAGCAAAACGTGCAAACGCCCAATACTCAGGTCTCTTTGTCCATAAAATAACGGTCACCCACGTTAAAGCTTTATGTTCCATAATAAGCAAGTGTTTTTTTCTGTGAAGATAAATTTAGTATGCATCAATGGTGTTCTTATCCTGCGTGTTTTTTTGCTATACGCAAAACGAAAGCCACCCCCATAAGCAGCCCTCACTGATAGTTTTTATCCACCTTGTCCAACGTCATCAGGCGTTATTTGCACCGTGTCGCACCACCCACTGCCGGGCAACTGGGCCGCCAGAGTATTACAGGCAGGCCCTTAATTCGTGGGTGCAAACTGGCTGTTGTACAGCTTTGCATAAAACCCGCCTTTTGCCAGCAGCTCGTCGTGGGTGCCGCGCTCCACAATGCGGCCCGCGTCCATCACTAAAATGCAGTCGGCATTGCGGATGGTCGACAGCCGGTGAGCCACCACAAAGCTGGTGCGCCCGGCCATCATCTCGTCAAACGCGCGCTGGATTTTGCCCTCGGTGCGGGTGTCGATGCTGCTGGTCGCCTCGTCCAAAATCAGCATGGGCGGGCTGGTCAGCATAATGCGCGCAATGCAAAGCAGCTGCCGCTGCCCCTGCGACAGGTTGCCGCCGCCCTCGCCCACCGGGGTGTCGTACCCCTGTGGCAGCCGTTTGATGAAGCTGTGCGCGTGGGCGGCCTTTGCCGCGGCAATCAGCTCTTCTTCACTGGCACCGGGGCGGCCATAGGTGATGTTCTCCCGCACTGTGCCGGAGAATAACCACGTGTCCTGCAACACCATGCCAAAGCTGCCGCGCAGGCTGCTGCGGGTCAGGGTGCGTATCGGGTGGCCGTCCACCCGTATCGTGCCCTTGTCCACATCATAAAACCGCATCAACAGGTTAATCAGCGTCGTTTTGCCGCAGCCGGTGGGCCCCACCAGCGCAATGTGGGTGCCGGGGGCCGCCTCTACATTTAAATCGCGGATCAGCGGACGGTCCGGGGTATAAGAAAACGCGACCTGCTCCAGCTGCACCCGGCCCTCACACTGCCGCAACTCTAGTGCGTCGGGCTCCTCCGGGGTCTGCTCGGCTTCATCCAGCACGGTAAAAATACGCGCCGCACCGGCAAGGGCCGCCTGAAACTGTGCCACCACGCCCGAAATTTCGTTAAAGGGCTTTGTGTACTGGTTGGCGTAACTTAAAAAGCTGGCAAGGCCGCCCACCGTCAGCCCGCCGCCGATCACCGTCAGCGCACCGGTCAGCCCCACCGCGGCGTACACCACCCCGTTGATAAACCGGGTCACGGGGTTCGTGAGCGCCGAATAAAACTGCGCGCGCACGCCCCAGTGGTACAGGTCCCGGTTAATGTCGTCAAATTCCTGCTCTGCCCGCGCCTCATACCCAAATGCTTTTACCACCTTTTGGCTGGTGGTCATCTCGTTCAAATACCCGGTCAGGTTGCCCTGTACCTTTGCCTGTTTGACAAACATGGCCTGAATATGCCGCGCAATAAAGGCCGAAACAAACAGCGACAGCGGGGTAAGTAATACCACGACCAGTGCAATACCGAAATGCAGCGAAAACATAAAGACCAGCGTGCCCAAAATAGTGATGACACCGGTGAACAGCTGCGAAAAGCCCTGCAACAGGCCGGTGGAGACCTGGTCGACATCATTGACCATGCGGCTGACAAAATCCCCGTGCGAGCCCGCGTCGATGGTGGCAAGCGGCAGCTGCTGCAATTTTTCAAACAGGTTGCGGCGCAAATCGCGCACCGCGCGGTAAGTAATCGTATTCGTGGCAAGGGTCATCAGCCAGCCAAACATCGCGCTGCCCGCCACGGCAACCCCCAGCACGGCTAAAATCGGCACGATGCCGGCAAAATCCACTGCGCCGGGGCCCACAATATGGTCGACCGCGCGGCCCACCAGCACCGGGATAGACAGCGACAGCACCACATTCAGCAGCGCGCTTACCACGGCGGCGGCAAGGTACCGGCGGTAGGGGCCAATCAGCTTCAAAATGCGTTTTAAGGTTTGCAGGTCGGCACCGCTTTTCTTTTTGTTTTTCCGTTTCATGCCTGCCCCGCCTCCTCTTTGCTCCACTGCGAAAGGCAGATCTCGCGGTAAGTCTCACAGCTTTTCATCAGCCCGTCGTGGGTGCCAATGCCCGCCACCGCGCCGTCGTCCAGCACAATAATCTTATCGGCCCCGCGCACGGTGTTCACCCGCTGGGACACCAAAAATACCGTTGCCTCGGCGGTGTCGCTGCGCAGTGCACGGCGCAGCGCGGCATCGGTCGCAAAATCCAGCGCACTGGCACTGTCGTCTAAGATCAAAACAGAGGGGCGGCCCACCAGCGCACGGGCAATGGTCAGCCGCTGGCGCTGCCCGCCCGAAAGGTTGCCCCCGCCCTGCAAAATTTCGGCATCCAGCCCACCCGGCAGGCGGCGGACAAAATCGGCCGCCTGTGCCGTTTGCAGTGCGCGCCAAAGCTCGTCGTCACTCGCGCTTGCATTGCCCCAGCGCAAATTGTCGCGCAGTGTGCCGGTAAACAGCACCGCGCGTTGCGGCACAATGCCAATGTTATGGCGCAGCGCCTCCAGCGGCCAGTTGCGCACATCGGTACCACCTACCCGCACACAGCCGCCGCTCACATCGTAAAACCGCGGGATCAACGACACCAGTGTCGATTTGCCGCTGCCGGTGCCGCCAATCACCCCCACCGTCTCGCCGGGGGCCGCAATAAAGCTCAGCCCGTGCAGTACATCGGCGCCCTCACCGGTATAGCTGAACCGCACATCCTCAAACTCCACCCGCGGGCCGGGTGCCGGTAGTGGGGGCTGCGCGATGCTTTGCTGCACCGAGGGCACAAGGTCAAAAATTTCATTCACACGGGCAGCACTGGCCGCCGCACGGGTAAAAATGACCACTAAATTTGCCACCACAATCAGCGCCAGCAAAATCTGGTTCATATAACTCACCAGCGCCACCACTTCGCCCTGTGTCAGGTGCCCGGCATCGACCTGCATGCCGCCAAACCACACAATGGCCAAAATGGCGGCGTTTGCAACCACAAAGGTCAGCGGGCTAAGCAGCGCGCTGATCTGCCCCACCCGCATGCTGATGTCGCGGTATTCCTCGTTTGCCTGCGCAAACCGGCGGCGCTCGGTGTCCTGGTTTGAAAAGGCGCGGATGACCCGCACCCCCTCTAAGTTTTCAGAGGTCACAAGGCTGATGCGGTCCAGCTTTTTTTGGATCGTTTTGTAATACGGGATGCTGCGGCTCATAATCAGGTACAGCAGCAGTGCAATGACCAATGCCGCGGCCAAAAAAATCAGCGACAACTGCGGGTCGATGCCAATAGCCAGCACGGTAGAGCCGATGACCAAAAACGGCGCGCGCACCACAAGGCGGATCAGCATGGCCACCGCCAGTTGCAGCTGGTTGATATCGCTCGTCATGCGGGTCAGCATGCCGCTGGCCCCCAGCCGGTCGATCTCGGCATGGGATAGCGTGTTGATGTGGTGGTACAATTCACGCCGCAGCGTCGTACCAAAGCCCTGGCTTGCGCGTGAGGCCGAATACTGGCACAGCAGCGCACTGGCAAGGCCCGTCACCCCCAGTGCCACTAAAAGCAGGCTCATTTTTACCACATACCCGCGGTCCCCCGCGGCAATGCCAGCGTCAATGATCTTGGCCATCACCAGCGGCACCAGCAGCTCCAGCACGGCCTCCAGCAATTTTGCCGCCGGGCCAATGGTGCATTGCAGCCGGTAATCCTTTAAATATCTTGCCAGTTTGCGCACATCGCGCACCCCCCTGTCTCTTTACAAGCGTATTATAGCACAGTATAATCTATATGAAAAATATTCATTTTATATCTTTGCTATACGTTATTTATATAGTTAAACAGAAAGGGGAACCCTATGGAACTGCGCGGCCTTGCGTACTTTGTTGCCATTGTAGAAGAAGGCAGCATCAGCGCTGCGGCAAAACAGCTGCATATTTCGCAGCCGCCACTTTCGGCACAGCTGCGCCATTTAGAGGAAGAACTGGGCGTCACCTTAATCGAGCGCGGGGCGCGCCATGTCACCCCCACGGCGGCGGGCCGTGCGCTGTACGAGCGCGCAAAGCGCCTGTTGCTGCTGGCCGATGCCGCGCGGCAAGAGGTCTCGCAGATCGCGGGCGGGGTGCGCGGGGTGGTGCGGCTGGGCACCATTTCGTCCTGCGGGCCCGCACTGCTTACCCCGGCCTTTGCCGCTTTTTGCGCCCAGCACCCCGCTCTGCGTTTTGAAGTGCGGGAGGGCAACACCTACCAGCTGCTGGATTTATTGCGCGCGGGTGCAATCGAGCTTGCCGTGCTGCGCACCCCGTTTACCGATGAGGGGCTGACCTGCCACAGCCTGACACCAGAGCCGCTATGCGCCGTGGGCCTGCCGGGGTTGCTGGGCACGGGTGGCATTTCTGATGAAGCAATCACGTTGCAGGCACTGGCCGGGCTGCCGCTGGTGTACTACCGCAGGTTTGAACTGCTGTTGCAGGGCGAATTTCGCCGTGCGGGCCTGCCGCTGCAACCGTTTTGCGTGGTAGACGACGCGCGCACCGCATTGGGCTGGGCCGCTGCCGGGGTGGCGGTTGCGCTGGCACCACAGCGCGCGGCAGCCGAGTTTTGCCAAGGTACCGCACTGATTTTGCGCCCCTTAGATGCCGCGGGGCTGTTCACCCGCATCACGGTCGCCGCGCGGCGCGCGGCCCCACAAAGCGCCGCGGCAAAGGCATTGACCGCCGTGCTTTGTGGTAACACCTGTCAATAAAAGCGGTACAAAACCGTCGATTTCTCTTTTCTTTCTGCAAAAAACATGCTACTATTTAAATGTGTATAACCTGCGCCTGCCCCCTTTGGGTTTTACATGCGGCGCACAACTGGTGCGCGAATTACCCCCGTTAAAGGAGCTCTCATGTTTCAAAAAATCACCAACGAGCCGGGCGAGCGCTCATTCGCGCACGGTAAAAACTGGTACAAAATATTTTGGGTCTTTTTGATTGGCTGTATGATCGGCTATGCCAGTGAAATGGTGTTTGCCTACCTGAAAGACGGGCACTGGGTCGAGCGCACCGGTTTAATTTATGGCCCGTTCAACCAGATCTACGGCCTTGGCGCAGTTATTTTTCTGCTCACGCTGTACAACCTGCGCAAGGCAAATGCCAGCATCATTTTTTTTGCCAGCGCGTTTTCCGGCTCGGTGTTTGAATGGGTATGCAGCTGGGTGCAAGAGCAGCTTTTTCATTCGGTCAGCTGGGAGTACAGCGACACCCCCGCCAACATTGGCGGGCGTACCAACCTGTTTTTTGCCATCTGCTGGGGGCTGATGGGCATGATCTTCATCCGCAATATCTACCCTACCCTCAGTGACGTGATTGAAAAAATACCCAACCGCATCGGCAAACCCCTCACTTGGGCACTGGCTGTTTTTATGGCGTTTGATATTTTAATTTCAGGGCTGGCTGTCACCCGCTGGGCCGAGCGCACCTACGATATCGACGTGCCGGCCACCAATATCGTCAACCAGTTTTTAGATGACACTTACCCCGATGATTTTATGAGCCGCACTTACACCAGTATGGAGTTTAAATAGCGGTATTGCCAAGCGCCCCTGTGCCTGTGCACGGGGGCGCTGTTTTGTTTTGGGGCACCTGCAAAAAAGCCACCCCGTTTCGCGCGCCGTTTGAGCGGCCCCGGTGGCCCCATGCCTATCGGGCGCTCTTTTGCTGTGCCTCCCAAGCGGCCCGGTCCATTTGGGGGCACAGCGTGTCAACAAAAACCGCCACACCCCGGCCACCCGTTTCTTTTGCCATTTTCACCAACACAAACATACAGCGCGCGGCACCGCCGATTTTGGCAGTGCCCCGCGCTGTATGTTTTTTAACCTGTGTCTTTATTTTTTTGCCTTTTCGCTTTTTCTGTCCGGGTGCTTGCCTTGCTGTGGGGGCAGGGCAGGCGGCGCTGCAAGCGGCAGCGCAAACCAGAACGTCGAGCCATGGCCCATCACGCTTTGCACGCCAAACGGCGCACCGTGGCCCACCAGAATGGCCTTCACGATCGAAAGCCCCAGCCCGCTGCCGCGCTTGCCCGCGTCGCTGCGCGCGCGGTAATACCGGTCAAACAAAAATGGCAGTTCTTTTTCTTCAATGCCGCTGCCGTCGTCAATCACTTCGGCACGCACCATCTCGCCCTGTGCGGTCAACCGCACCGTCACCTTGCCGCCCGCGGCAAGGTGCGGGATCGCATTCGATACCAAATTATGCAACACCCGGCCAATCTGCACGGGGTCGGCCAGCACTTCGGCCTCTGCAAGGCCGTCCTGCTGCACAGTAAACTGCTCTTTTTCAGCGCGGTCGGTGTAACGGCGCAGCACATCCGCCACCAGCTCGGCCAAATCAAACCGGGTGGGGGTGGGCTTTTCGGTACCGGAGGAATACTTTGAAAGCTCCATCACCGTGTTCACCAGCACGGACAACCGGTCAGCCTCGTCGATGATGATTGACAAGTCGGCGTTGCGCTTGTCGCGGTCATCACCGTTTAAATCCCGCACTGTCTCGGCATACCCGCGGATTAACGTCAGCGGGGTGCGCAAATCATGGCTGATGTTTGCAATCAGCTCGCGCTGCAACTGGCTGGATTTTGCAATCTCGCCGGTCATATAGTTAAAATCCTGCGCCAGCATACCCAGCTCGTCGGTTGAATGCAGGTCTACCCGCACATCGTAGTTGCCGGCCGCCACCCGCTTTGCCGCGCGTGAAAGCTGGGTGACCGGGCGGGTGAACCAGCGGGCAAACAGCAGTGCCGAAATCACCGAAATGGCAAGCAACAGCACCGTGATATACACCAGTTGCTGGCTGACGACCGACAGTGCCTGGTCAACCCGCTCGAGGTTCGTGCTGGCAATCACCACATATCCACTCTCGGTCAGCTTGCCCACAACCTGCTGGTTTTGGCCCTGTTGGTCGGGCAGAATCAGGTTTACACTGCCGTCCTGCGCCACCCGGCCGCGCACATACAGCACAGTGCCGGAGTTCCAGTCGTGCTGTTTGTCGTTGAACATGCCCACGGCGGGGTGCAACTGGCAGCTGTCGCCGATTTTTTCAATGATAAAAACCGGCTCTAAGGTCGACGCATCCGACACATCCACGCATACGCCCGGCTGCACCAGACCGCGCGCTTCGCTGACGATCTGGCGCAATTCGTCCGTCGTCAACTCGCCGCTGGTCTTGTCCCCCAGCACGCTGGTGATAGTGGAAATCTGGTCGTTGAGCTCACTGCGGATCATGCGGGTGTAATTGGGCTCAAACAGGCCAACGGTCAAAAACCATACCAGCAAAATCAACACCACGCACAGGCAGGAGACAAACAGCGCCAGCTTGGTTTTGATCGATTTCATTTAAATTCCTCAGTTCGCGGGGTCAAATTTATAGCCTACGCCCCAAACGGTGGCAATGTCGTCGCGGTGGCTGCCAAGGTGGCTGCGCAGCATTTTAATGTGGGTGTCCACCGTGCGGTCCTCGCCGTAATAGTCATAGTTCCAAACCTTTTGCAAAATCTTTTCACGCGACAGGGCAAGCCCCCGGTTGTGCGCCAAAAAAACCAGCAGGTCAAACTCTTTCGGGGTGAGAGAAATTTCTTCCCCCGCAATTTTGACACTGTGCGACGCGGTGTCGATGACGAGATCGCGAAACACAAAGTTTTCGCCGCCAGACTGCTCTTTGGGCAGCGTGCGGCTGAGTACCGCCTTCACACGGGCCACCAGCTCGCGCGGGCTGAACGGTTTGACAATATAGTCGTCCGCACCACCCTCAAGGCCGCTCACCCGGTCATATTCTTCGCCGCGGGCCGTCAACATAATCACCGGCGTCGTCAGCTTGCGCGCGCGGATCTCGCGCAGGCAGGTCATGCCATCCACAAACGGCATCATAATATCCAGCAGCACAAGGTCAAAGCTTGTACCGGCAAGCTGTGCTAAGGCCGCCGAGCCATCGGTCGCCTCGGTGCACGCAAAGCCCTCATGTTCCAGATATTCGCGAATCAGTTGCCGGATGCGGGGTTCATCATCCACCACTAAAATCTTTACCATGCTGTCTCACCTCATTAAATTAAATCTGCTTTACTTGCTTGTTTGACAATTTCACATTTTCATACTGGATTCAGTGTAATTTTCCCGTATGTCAATTGTGTGAAAGAAGTTTCAAATTTATCATAGCAGTTTCGGTGCGACTTGCCAATCTTTTTACAAAGTTTACCCGGTAAAACCCCCCATTTTGCGTTGACACCCCCGCGCCGGGAGGCTAAAATAAAAGCCGGGTGTGGCCAAAGCCACCCCGAAAGGATGTGCAAACTAATGCCCGGTATCTTATTGACCGTCGTTGTAATTGCCGCAGTGCTGTGCCTGCTGGTGTTGTTTCTGGTGTGGCCGGGGCAGCCCGGCAGCGAAAAAATTGCACCGTTTGCGGGGCGCAACTTTGCCCACCGCGGGCTGCACAGCAAAGATTGCACCGTGCCGGAAAACAGTCTGACTGCGTTTCGCCTTGCCGCTGAGGCCGGCTATGGCATCGAGCTGGATATCCAGCTTTCGAAAGACGGCGAAGTGGTGGTGTTTCACGACGACACGCTGCCACGGGTTTGCGGGGTTGAGGGCCGGGTAGATGCCTACACCCTTGCCGAGCTGCGCGAAATGCGCCTTTGCGGCACAGACGAGCGCATCCCGCTGCTGAGGGAGGTGTTTGAGGTCGCCGCCGGGCGCTCGCCGTTTATTATTGAGCTGAAAACCGGCCCGCGCAACCGCGAATTGTGCGAAAAAGGGCTTGCGCTGCTGAACGCTTACCCCGGCGACTGCTGTGTGGAAAGCTTTGACCCGCGCATCGTGGCGTGGTTTCGCCGCAACGCGCCGGGACGGCTGCGCGGCCAGCTGGCCAGCGCGCCCAAAAGCTATGACATCCCCAAAATCGGCGCGCTGGCGCTGGGCAACCTGATGCTGAACGTCATTGCCCGGCCGGAGTTCGTCGCCTATAAAGATGAGGCAAAGCCCGCGCTGGTGCGCTTTGTAGACCGGCACGGCCCGCTGCGCGCCGTTTGGACCGCGCGCAAGGAGAGCGAAAGCCTGCGGGTAGAACAGCAAAACGACATGGTGATTTTTGAATTTTACCACCCCGCCCCCCGCTACCGCTAACGGTGGTTTTGCCCGCCCCTCACACCGGGGCAGCAGGCAGCAGAATAACATCGTGCTACTTCATCAACAAGATAAAACACCCTCTGCTGCGGCTTGCCCCGCGGCAGGGGGGGGTTGCTGTCGTGGGGCAAAAGAGTTTGTGCACTGCCCTCTTTTTCGCTGCCAATATTGCCGCAGCAGCCCAGCCCGGCGGGTGGCAAGCGTACACCGCAACCCGGCAGCGGGCCGCAAACGCACCGGGCTTAAAAAACGGCCTTTCTTGGGTAAGCCCCAAAGAAAAGCCGTTTTTGTTTTTACCACTCGCAGCATGCCCTGCCCCGTTTGCAACCCCGCGCAATGGGCAAAACAGTGGTTTTTGTCAGTATGCGCTTTGCTCTGCCGCCTGCCTGCGCAGCCGGGCAGAAGAAAGCTCCACCGCCTCTTTGCCCGCAACATGCTCGATATGCAGCGCCAGCACCGCCATATGGTCCAGCGCCCGCTCAATTGTCGCAGCCGTTTTTTCGCGCGGCTCGTTGGGCGAATACTTGTCGGTGATCTGCCACATGGCCTGTTTGCGCTCGGCGAGGTCGGTCAACTCACGCAGGCGGCCAAAGGCCACCACACTGCGGTAAAACGTCGTGTACTTTTCTGCCACCACTTCGTCCTGTGCCACCACACAAAACGACGCCTTGTCGCACCCGCGCAGCGCGTCCAGCTTGTGGCCCCCCGGCGCACTGTGAAACAAAATCTCATCGCCCTGCACCGCATAGCTCAGCGGGATTGTATACGGGTACCCGTCGTCCCCCAGCACGGCCAGCACCCCATGGCTGCCGTTTTGCAGTACCTCTTGCACCTGCTGCGGCTCCATTGCCTGCATATTACGCTTCATTGCTCGAAACATCCGTTGTCTAACATCCTCTCTGCGGCAGCACCTGCTGCCGTTTTTGCTTGGCGGTCAATGGAGATACTGCGCCACGTTGTCGGCATCGATCTTGGTATCATCCACATACACTTTTTGTTCGTCCTTTGAAAAGGTGTTTCCCTTCAAGGCCTTTTTCAGCAGTTCGGCCGTCTTTTCGGCCTGCTGTGCCGGGTCATGGTACACCGTGCCGGTCATCTGCCCGGCCTGTATCTTTGCCAGTGCGTCGCTCATTGCGCCGGTGCCCACAAGGTAAATATCACTGCCCACCGTGCGCCCGGCGTCTTGAATGGCCTGCAGCGCACCCATGGCGACCGTGTCATTGCCGCACAGCACCACTTCCACCTGCGGGCCGTACTGCTGCAACGCCGCGGCGCAGATCTGCTTTGCAAAATCGGCATCCCACCCGGCGGCCTGCATGGCTAGCTGGTCGGCCTTAAACCCGGCATCCAACAGCGCTTTAATTGAATATTCGGTGCTCAATTTCGTGCCCACGTCCTCCGGGTCGCCCTGAATCATGACATACGAGATCACCCCGTCGCCGTTCAAGTCGCCCTTGGTCGGGGTGCCCAGCACCAGCTCGCCCTGCAAGGTGCCCGCCTGTACCCCGCTGGCGCCCACATACACCATGCGGTCATAGCTTTCCATCAACTCGCGGGTGGGCTCTTGCCCCACCAGCACGGCCGGCAGTGCGGCATTTTTCAGCGCGGTCACCACTTTGGCCGTGTCGGTGCTCGGTGTCAGGTTCACGATTACCGCCCCGGCCCCCTGCTCTGCACAGGCTCTAATCTGGTCTGCCTGAGTGGCGCTGCCGCTCTCGTTTTGCTGCACCAGCAGTGTGTAGCCCTTGTTTTGCAGCAGCGTTTGCAGCTCGCTGTAATAATCTGCCCAAAAAAGGTCGTCGGTCGGCTCAATGCAAAGGCCAATCGTGCCCTGTTCTTGCCCCGCCTGCGTGCCGGCCTGCCACTGGGCGCTTTGCGCACTGCTGCTGCCCGCCGCTGTGCCGGTACAACCGGTAGTGGCAAATAGCAGTGCCCCCACCAGCAAAAAAGCCAGTATTCTCTTTGTCATACCGCCCCTCTTTTCTTTTACCGTGTTCGCCTGTGCCCTGCCGGTTTTCAAACAAAGCAACAGGGCTTTTGCAAATTATAACAAATTTTGCACAAACCAAAAAGGGGCGCCCCACGGGCAGTGTGTGCCCGCAGGGGTGCCCCTTCTTGCGCGGGGGGCTCAGCCCTCCAGCGGCAGGTTTTGGCCAATGTTCGCGATTTGCTTGTGGAAATCCTCGTCTTCGCTGACAACAAGGATTGGCTCGTCAAAGTTCAGCGCGTACATGCCGATGTAGCTTTTGGCATCGACAATGATCTCACTGTTTGCCGAGTGCAGGCCCACGTCCGACGGGCACTTGGTCGCAAGATACTGTACCTTTTGCAGCTCGCCAATGGTATTGAACTTTTTCTTACTGATCATGGGGCATCCCTCCTGGCTTTTTGTTGGGTGCCGCCGCTGCACCGTGCCTTGCGGCGGATACTACCTTTATTTTAACCGATTTAACGACCAAAAGAAAGGGGTTGTTGCCCCGCGCAATAAAAAATCAGTCGCGCTTGCCGCTGAGGGTCTGCTGCACAATGCTGTCCATGATGTCGCGGGTCACCCCGCCGCGCACGTAGCCAAAAATATTGCCGTCTTTATCGATCATAAACGTGGTGGGGAACGCCGTGATGCCATAGGCAGAGAACATCTCGCCGGTCGTGTCCATCACCACCGGATACGTATAGCCGTTCTGGCTTAAAAAGTCGGTCACGTCCTGCACGGTACCGTCCGAGTTATTAGGGTATTCGTCGGTTTTGGGGTTCGCGATCCCCAGCACCACGACATCCCCGGCATTGAGGCCCTGATCTTCATACAGCGCTTGAATATACGGCATCTCGTCCTTGCAGGGCGGGCACCATGTGGCCCAGAAGTTCAAAAACACCACTTTGCCCTTGTAATCCGACAGCGTGTGGGTCTCGCCGTTCTGGTCCACCAGCGTAAAGTCCGGTGCGGGCACCGGTGCGGCGCTGTCGGCACTGTTTGCGCTGCTGTCCTCTGGTGCAACGGTGGCCTGCGGCGCACTGGGCGCTGCCGCCACACTGCTGCTGGCCGCGGGCTGGGTGGTGCTGGCGCCAAACTGCGACAGGTACCCGGTCACCCCGTTCATCCAGCCGGTAAACATCATCACACCCATCAGCACCAGCAGCGCGCCACCCACCTTGACGGTGTACTTGACCACCTTGGCGTGGGTGCGGAAGAAATCCAGCACCGTGGTGGTAAACAGCCCCACCGCAAGGAACGGCAGCACAAAGCCCAGCGTGTAAATGCCGATCAGCACAAAACCGCTGGCTGTGCTGGCGGCCGAGGATGCCATCAGCAGTACACTGGCAAGCGCCGGGCCCACACAGGGGGTCCACGCAAAGCTGAAGGTAAAGCCCAGCAGCAGCGCCACCAGCGGGTTCATCGCAAAGCGGTCCAGGCGGAACGGCAGCCGGTGCTCTTGCGACAGCAGGCGAGAGGAGCCGAATATGCCCAGCTGCCACAGCCCCAGCAATATAATTAAAATACCGCCGATGCGGGCAAACAGCGTGCGGTTTTCACTGAGCACCTGCCCGGCCGCGGTGACACCAAAGCCCAGCAAAAAAAAGGCAAAGCTGATGCCGATTACAAAAAACAGCGTGTTCAGCAGCACCTTGCCGCGGCCATAGCGCACGGTGCCGTCCTCTTCTACGGTGCGGGTACCACCCGCAAGGTAACCGATATACAGCGGCACCAGCGGCAGCACACAAGGCGAAAAAAAGCTGACGATACCCTGTAAAAATACGGTGAACGCCGAAACGCTCACCCCAATGTCAAAACCCATAACGACCCTCCTGTAACATGTTGTGCGGCAAACCCGCCGCCAAGGGGTTTTATTTTAAAAAAAAGCGGCGCGCCGGTAACTTAAAACCGGCGCGCCGGCAGAACCTTAGCCCGTCTTGCGCTGGGTGCCCTGCACCAATGCATCCGGTGGCAGGTCGCCAAAAATCTGGTGGTCAATGTCGGCAAGGGTCACCGTTTGAAGGTAGGCCCCACAGGCATCGTTCATGCCGTGCAGCAGCCCGTCCATCACGCTGCCCATGCCGGACGATACCAAACAGTCACAGTCCAGCTTGCCGCTGCGCCAGTTGGAATTGACATATTGCATGGCAAGCGCGTCGCCCACCTCTTTCAGCGTCACCTTAGCGGCATCACGGCTGAAATTATAACCGCCCACCGCGCCCTCACGGGTGTCAATCAGCCCCGCGTGGGCCAGCTGTGCCATCACCTTGCGCACCCGCGCGGGGTTGGTGCAAATGTTGTCTGCCAGCTGTTCGCTGGCAAGCCAGCCGCCCCGCCTGCGCAGGTATACCAGCGCATGGACGGCAATCGTAAATTCACTGGTCATTTTTTCACCTCAAAACCGGTACAATTTAAAAGGTTTTCTTAACTGTTATTATAATGGTTGCAGTTAGAAAGTCAAGCTTTTTCATAAAACTTTTACTTTCTGCCCCAGCGCTTACGGCAGCCCCGGCCGCTTGACACCCAAGCGGCCGCGCGCTATAATGAGCACAAACCGCAGACCGAGACAAGTACGTGCCACAACCCCTGCCCAAGAGAGCTGCCGATGGTGGAAGTGCAGCGCAGAGGCGGCGCCGAATGGGCTCGTGAGGGCGGCCCGAACCGGCATTGCCGCAGTAGGCGCCGACGGCAGCCCAGCCGTTACCCGGGACGCATATAGACCTTGTATGCCAAAGCCGGTTGGGTGGCAACACAGAGCGCACAGCGCCCTCTGTCCCGTCGTGGGCAGCGGGCGCTTTTTTATTCGCCTTGCGCTGTATTTCTGGCCCGGCACACAGGCAAAAGAAAACAGGAGGAATTGCCATGGAACAACAAAAACGCATCCTCACCGGCGACCGCACCACCGGCAAGCTGCATCTTGGCCACTATGTGGGCAGCCTGCAAAACCGTGTGAAGCTGCAAAACCAGTACGATACCTTTATTCTGCTGGCGGACATTCAGGCGTTGACGACCCATTTTGAAAACCCGTCGCTGATCCGCAGCAGTATTTACGATGTCGCCATCGATAACCTTTCGGTGGGGCTTGACCCGTCGAACGTCACCTTTGTGCAGCAGAGTTCCATCACCGCCATTGCCGAGCTGACCGAAATTTATTCGCTGCTCGTCACGGTGAACACGCTGCGCCACAACCCCACCATTAAAACCGAGGCCGAAAATTACGGCTACGATGATTTGACCATTGGCTTTTTGGGTTACCCGGTCAGCCAGACGGCGGACATTACCTTTTGTAACGCCGACCTTGTGCCGGTGGGCGAGGACCAGCGCCCGCACTTAGAGCTTGCGCGCAAGATCGTGCGCCGCTTCAACGACCTGTACGGCGAAACGCTGAACGAGCCGGACATTCTGCTGAGCGACTGCCCCCGCCTTGCCGGGCTGGACGGCAACGCCAAAATGGGCAAAAGCCTCGGCAACGCGGTTTACCTGTCGGACGACAAGGCTACGGTGGAGCAAAAGGTGCGCGGCGCGGTGACCGACCCCGGCCGCATTCGCGCCACCGACCCCGGCAACCCGGACATCTGTGTGGTCAGCAAGTACCACGGGGTGTTCAACCCCACCGAGTACGAGGACATCTGCGCGCGCTGCCGCGCCGGCACCATTGGCTGCGTTGCCTGCAAGCGCCGTTTGGCTGAAAAGCTGAACGAGATGATGGACCCGTTCCGCGAAAAGCGCGCCTATTACGAGGGCCACACGGCTGAGGTGAAAGAGATCATCCTTACCGGCAGCGAAAAGGCCAACCGCGTGGGCAACGAGACGATGCGACGCGTCAAAGAGGCCATGCAGATCAGCCTGTAAACTGCCGCACCGGCAGTAGCGGTTGACGCAAACCCTTTATAAAAGTAAACCAGCCGCAGCGTTTGCTGCGGCTGGTTTGTTTTCCACAAAACGGCGGCCCGGTGTTACAACCCGGGCCGCCCAGTTTCTTTTTTGTATAAAATTAAATTTTAATACTTTTTGTAATTCTATTTTGCCTGTGGTGGCGCCGTGCCATTTGGGGGCACCCGGGTCATACGGCGGTACAAGATAATTGATGCCACCGACAGTACCACGCTGATCAACACCGAAACAATAAATTGCGGCGAGCGCGGGTCGCGGATGCTGCCCCCCATCAAGGTCGTCGTCAAAATGCCGGGCAGCATGCCCAGCATGCCGCCCATAAGGTAGCTGCCAAACGGCAACTCGGTGGAACCAAGGTACAAGCTGACCACATCGCACGGCAAAAAACCGACCACCCGCACCAGAAACGCAAAGAAAAAATCGTTTTGCTGCTGTAAATTCAGCAGTGTGCGCACCTTGGGGTATTTTTCTGCCAGCAGCTCGGTGATGCTGCCGGTGCTCCACCGGCCCACCCAGTAAGGCAGGCTAAGGCAGGCCACCGTGCCCAAAATGTTGACCGCCAGTGCCACCGGGGCGGGAAACAATAGCCCCCCGGCAAGGTACAGCACTAGTAGCGGAAACACGACGGAAAGGCTTTTCAGCGCATACAGCAACACTAAAAACGCCGCCGCAAGGGTGGGGTTTTCGGGTGAATATTCAAAAATCTGCTGCGCTGTCAGCTGCCGGCCCGAAAAGGCCAGCACCGCAATCAGGCAGGCCATGATGGCCAGCGGCACAAAGCGCAACATCACAAGCAGCTTTTGCCGTTTGCTCTTTTGCACCTGCACACACCCCTTTCAGCCTGTAAATTTTGGGCCCTGCCCTTACCGGTTGGCATTGCGGTAGGCGGCAAAAATCTCGCTGCCGCCCATCGGCAAAAAGGTGCCGATCTTGCGCTTGCCGTGGTAGGTCACAGCGTCTGCCATCTGCGCCAGTGCCTCTTCGCTCTGCACGCCGATGCCAAGTTCGGTAAAGCAGGTCGGCATACCGATCTCTTTAAAATAAGCCACCGTGGCATCTACCGCGGCATGCCCTACTGCAATATCATCGCTGCCGGTAAGGCCCCACACGTTGCGGCCAAACTGCGCAAAGCGCGCGGGGTCGGTGTCAAACACCACCGCTGCCCAGGCGCCCCACACGGCAGAAAGCGACGCCCCGTGGGCCACATCAAACCGGGCCGAAAGCTCGTGCCCCAGCTGGTGCGGCGCAAAGTCTTTCAGCCCGCCAAGGCCGGTCAGCCCGTTGTGCGACACACTGCCGCACCACATCAGCTCGCTCATGGCGGCATAGTCCTGCCGGTCTGCCACCGCGCGCCGCCCGTTTGCAATCGCCGTGCGCAGCACCGCCTCGGCCAGTGCGTCGGTCAACTCGTTGCCGCGCACCGGGTTAAAATAACGGTCCATCGTGTGCATCATGATATCCACAATGCCGCACGTCACCTGAAACAGCGGCAGCGTCATCGTGAGCTCGGGGTTCAAAACAGCAAATACCGGGCGGTTGAACGGGGTTGAAAGGCCGCGCTTCACGCCGCTTTCCTCATCGGTCAGCACGGCGGAATCGCTGGTCTCGCTGCCGGCGGCCGCAATGGTCAGCACCACCCCCACCGGCAGGCTTTTCTTTACGCTCTCGCGGCCCAGCCAAAACTGCCACAGGTCTGTGCCGGGGTTTGCCGCCCCATGGGCAATGGCCTTTGCCGTGTCGATCACACTGCCGCCGCCCACCGCCAAAATAAAATCGGCCTTCTTCTGCACGGCGCGGCGCACCCCTTCACGCGCATGGTCCACACGGGGGTTGGGCTGCACGCCGCCAAAGCTTTCTACGGCAAGCCCGGCTTCGGCAAGCTGGATGCGCAACTGCCCCAGCAAGCCACTGTGCTCGGCGCTGTGCCCGCCCGAAACCAGCAGTACGCGGCTGCCGCCATATTTTTTAATTTCGGCAGCAGTTTGCAACTGCGCCTCTTTGCCAAACACAATTTCAGTGGGCACATGGTAGGTAAAGCTCTGCATACGTCTCTCCTTTTTTGGGTGTGGGGGTGGGCTGTTTACATCGACAGCGCGCGCAGCAGTTTTTGCCGCTCGTCCCACAAAGTCTTCGACAAGTCCACATAATAGCGGTGCGGGTTTTCAAACCGCTTCACTTCGTCCCACAGCGTATCGATCTGCCTGTGGCAATAAGTGCGGATCTCCTCCAGCGCTGGGGAGGTATACACCAGCGTGCCCTGCTCGTACACCGGCACCAGAATATTTTTGGCCGTGCAGTTGGTGATGGTCTTGGTTTTCCAGGTTTCCAGCGGGTCAAAAATCGTAATGCCGCCCGTCGTGTCCACCTGCTCGTCAAAAATCGTGATGTAGTCCGCCATCGCGTTGCCGGTCTCGTTGTCATACAGCCGCCACACCGCTTTGCGGTGCGGGGTCGTCAGCTTTTCTACCGACTCGCTGACCTTGATTTTGGGCAGATACTCGCCGTTTTCTTTCACCGCCGCCAGCTTGTACACACCGCCAAACACCGGGTCGCTTTTGCTGGTGATCAAATTTTCGCCAATGCCAAAGCTGTCCACCTTGGCCCCCTGCAAAATCAAATCGCGCACGATGTATTCATCCAGCGAGTTACTGGCGACGATCGACACATCGGCATAGCCCGCAGCATCCAGCATGCGCCTTGACCGCTTGGACAGGTAGGCAATATCGCCCGAATCGATGCGCACGCCCAGCGGCCGAATACCGCGCGGGGCCAGCACCTCGTTGAACACCTTAATCGCGTTGGGGATGCCGCTTTTGGTCACGCTGTAAGTATCCACCAATAACACACAACCCTCGGGGTACAGCTCGGCGTATTTTTTAAACGCGTCGTATTCCGACGGGAACATCTGCACCCACGAGTGCGCCATCGTGCCCGACACCGGGATGCCGAAATCACGCGAAGCCAGCACGCAACTCGTGCTGGTCACCCCGCCAATGTACGCCGCGCGCGCGCCCAAAATAGCCGCGTCGTAGCTTTGTGCCCGGCGCGCGCCAAACTCGGCCACCGGCCGCCCGGCCGCCGCCCGCACAATGCGGTTTGCCTTGGTTGCAATCAGGCTCTGGTGGTTCATGTTCACCAGCAGCATCGTCTCGATCAGCTGGGCCTGAATGGCCGGGCCCTCCACCGTCACGATCGGCTCACCGGGGAACACCGGTGTGCCCTCCGGGATGGCCCACACGCTGCACGAAAAATGGAATTTGCGCAGGTAATCTAAAAATGCCTCGCTAAACCCGCCGCTCTTGCGCAGGTAGGCAATATCCTCTTCGGTAAAACGCAGGTTTTCCAGCGACTCGATCATCTGGGCAAGGCCCGCGCAAATGGCAAAGCCGCCGCCATCCGGTACCCGGCGAAAAAACATGTCGAATACACAGATCTTGTCCTGATACCCCTCTTCAAAATAACCTGCGGCCATCGTGATCTCGTAGTAATCGGTCAGCATGGTCAAGTTGCGCGCGTTTTTGACATCCATCTTGAAACTTCCTTTCGCCCCCTGTGGGGGAAACCTCGCTGTGGCGCGCCCTGTGCGCGCCACAGGTTAAAACCGGCGTACCTTGCCCTGCTTTTTGTTGTTGTGCATCACCCAGAACAGGTAAATAAAGTAGATGGCGGCGGTGATGGCCACCAGTACCATCAGCACTTTAAAATAAAGCGACGTAAAAAATTCGCCAATTTTATCAATCACATACAGCGCGTTATTGCGCTCTAAACTTTGGCTGGCCACAAGGTCCACGGTGCCAATCTCTTCGCCCGCAAGCGAAAGGGTCACGCTGCCCACCACGTCGCCCGCCTGCACCGGGGCGGCAACTTCCTCTGGCAGGTTAAACTGCTTATTCACCGTCGTCTCGTCGCTTTCCACCGGCAGCAGCGTCACAAGGTCGCTGGCCGGGCGCAGCTTCAACGTGTCCTGCTGCGAGCAGTATTTCACCTTGATCTCAGTGATGTCCTGCGTCGTGTCCAGCGCCGGGCGCACGGCAAGGCTGCTGAACGCCCAGTCGTAAATTTGGGCTGTTACCGAAAACGCCAGCCCGTACCCGTCGGCATCCTTTTCATACGGGGTGCCCATCACGACCAGCAGATAGGTCTGCCCGTCCTTGGTGGCGGTCGAAATCAAATTATAGCCCGCCTCCGGCGTAGAGCCGGTTTTAATGCCCCGCACATACGAGCGGTACACGTCGCTGTCCTGGCGCATCATCGCGTTGGTGTTGCGGATGGTGTATGCCGACGCGTGCTTGTTGCTGGCCGGCATCGTATGGTCAAGGCTGGTGACGACATTCATAAACAAATCGCCCTTGTCATAGCAGGCCTTTGCAATCAGGTACATATCGTGCGCGGTGGAATAATGGTTTTGTTCCAGCCCGTAAAGGCCGTGCGCACAGGCAAAGTTGCTGTTGGTGCAGCCCAGCTCTTTGGCGCGGTTATTCATCAGGTAAAAAAAGTTCGACAGGTTGCCGCCGCCCACGTAATCGGCCACAATGCTGGCCGCTTCGTTGGCGCTGGGCAGCATCATCGCATACAGCAGATCCTTTGCCGAAACCTCTTCATACGGGCGAATATCGGCGGTAGAGCTGCCGCTGCCGTACAGCTCGTCAAAAATATAGCCCGGCGCGGTAATTCTGGTGTTGTCAAGGTCCGGCACATTTTCCAGTAGCAGCAACGCCGTCATCAGCTTGGTCAGGCTGGCCGGCGCACGCTTTTTGTCTGCGTTTTTTTGGTACACCACAATACCGGTGTCCAGGTTCACCAGATAAACGGCATCGGCGTTGGGGTCAAACGGCGGCGTAAAGGTCACCGCCGCTGCCGGCAGGGCTGCAACGCCCAAAAACAACAGTAGCACGGCAAGCGTGCTGGCAAAAAACTTTTTCATCTTTGTACCTCGCGGGATGAACAGTATTATGTTATAATAGCCGCAAAACGGCTTGGCACCACAGGCCCTGTGCGCCCTGTGCGCGGGGTGCACAAAAAGTGCGGCAAACCGGCACAACCTCACCCCGGTTATGGTATAATGGGTGCAGTTCGCTTCGCGCCGCGCCCCTTGCACCGGGGCGGGTGTACATATTATAGTATTATAGCATTGTTTTGTGCAAATAAAAAGCTTCAGGCACAGAGGGGCATCAGAAAATGATCTATGTTACGGCAGACCTGCACGGGGACGTACTTCGGCTGAAAGAGGCCGCCATCAAACGGCTGGGCAAGCGGGATACGCTGATCGTACTGGGGGATTTCGGCTTTTTGTGGGACGGCAGCAAGCGCGAAAAAAAGCTGCTGAAATGGCTGGGCCGTCGCCGTTATCAACTGCTGTTTGTCGATGGTGCGCACGAAAATTACGACCTTTTGGCAGGCTACCCGGTTGAGCCTCTGCTCGGCGGGCAGGCACGGCATATCAGCGGCAAGCTGTACCAGTTGATGCGCGGTGAAATTTACACCATTGAGGATAAGACCCTGCTCTGCTTTGGCGGCGGCGAAAGCGAGGACCGCGATGAGCGCGAAGAGGGTAAAACCTGGTGGCGGGCCGAACTGCCCAGCCAGTTTCAGATGGACCGGTGCAATGAAACACTCGCCGCACACGGCGGCAAGGTGGATTATGTGCTCACCCATACCCCATCTTACCGGTTGCGCCGCTTTTTAATGGGCGAGGTTGCCGAGACCAACCGGCTGGAGACCTTTTTGGACACCGTGGCGGAGAGTGTGCAGTACGACTGCTGGTATTTTGGCCACTGTCACCGCGACCTTGCTGTCAGCCCCAAGGCAGTGGCGGTTTACCGCAAGGTGCTGCCGCTTTGGCCACAGCAAAAAAAACGTTTATTTCAAAAAAAAGGCGGGCAGTAACTGCTGCCCGGCACCTGCTTGCGGCCCAATTGGGCCGCTTTTTGTTTTTGCCTCAGGTACCCTCGCCGGCAGCCTTGCGGCGGCACCCACTGCGGGTACCCACAAACGGCTTCTAACCTGCCCATCATTGGGCACAGCGCCCCGGCGCGCTCAACCTACACCGTTTCCCCTTTTTGCGGGTGGTGCTTCTGCCAGGCAGTGTGCGGCAAGCGTTGCGCGTTTTTTAAGGTTTTTTATGCCCCTGTGGCGCGGTGCACACTGCGCCGCAGGGCTCTAAAAGCAGGCAGAACAAACAGCAAGGGCCGGTATGGTAACGCATACCGGCCCTTGCTGTCTTCTATTATTGAGAAAAATGAAAAGGCAAAAAAAGATTATAGCTCGATGGCGGTCTTATCGCCCGCGGCAAGCAGATATTTTTTCGTGTCGGTCAGATAAGTACGCTCCGGCAGGCAGATGAGCACCGTCGCACTTTGGTGCAGCGGGAACGGTGCCCCGTGCCACACCCCGGCGCGAAACGCCACCAAGGTACCGGCGGGCACCACAAATGCTTTCAGCAGCGCGGGCTCTACCCGGTCGTCGTTGGCGGGGCCTGCAACCATCACCACATCCTCATCCAGCGGCATCATGATCTCCACCGCAGACGAATGGTACTCCACATCCTCAATCACCATCGGCCGCACCTCCAGCTTCAGCGAGCCAAACGCAACCGGCGCAGTGCTTGCCATGGGGGCCAGCACCATGTCGCGGTGAAACACGCACGGGGCTTTGCCAAGGCCGTAGGCGTCCCCCGGCTCGGTAATGTTGCCAATATAGCCGTACGGCGCAAAGTTTTCAGTTGTAATGGAAACGGCTTCGATCTTTCTCATCGATATCCCACCTTTTTATTACGGGCGGCAGGCCGCAAGGCAAACCGTCTTATTTTTCGTACGTGTAATCCGGCACTTCCACTTTGTCCACTTCCTGGTAAGGGGCGAGGGTCGAAACCATTTTCACCGGCGCGTCATAGTTGTTGATGCAGTAATGCACTTCATGCGGCTCGATGTGGATCAAGTCCCCCTGTTTCAGGTGATGGGATACCCTGTCGACAATAATATCGATCTCGCCCTCTAAGATGAAAAAGTTTTCCTCCATCACATTGTGAAAATGGGCGGTGAAGTCCTGGCCGGGCATAAACTGTACCAGCGCAAAATTCATGCGGGGGCCTTTCATCAGGTATTTCGGGCCGTGGTCCCCAAAGCGGTACTCCCGGTCGTTCTCGTTGATAATAAACATGGCTGTTTTCCTTTCTTCGCTCAGGGTCAAAGGCCCGGCGCAATCCAAAGATTTCTGGTGAGCTTACGGTCGCACAGCGCAAGCTGCGCCGCATAAACCTCCCGCCAGGGGGCATAAAGCGCCTCATAAACGGCGTGGTTTTCCATATTGGGGGTGTAGGTTTTGTCCCATTGTACCAGGCTGCGGGCCGCGGTGGGGATGCTGTCGTACAGCCCCACGCCATACCCCGCCAAAATGGCGGCGCCCAGCGCAGTGGCCTCTTTGACCACCGGCACTTTCACCGGCAGGCCCAGCACATCGGCCAAAATCTGGCACCACAGCGGGCTTTTGGACGCGCCGCCCGCAAATACAATCTCGCCGGGCATATTGCCGGTCGCCTCACGCACCAGCTCCAGGTGGCCGCGGGTGATCATTGCGGTGTTCTCTAAGATAGCACGGTAGAACGTATAGCGGTTATATTTTTCCGGCTCCATACCAAAGTTCGTAAAAGTCGGCGAAGCGTGCTTCCACTCGATAAAATTCATCACGTCCGAAAACGCGCAGAACATGCCGTAGCTGCCCGCGGGGATCTCTTTGGCTTTCTGGTCCATCAGCACATAGGGGTCGGTGCCCTGCTGTTCCGCCTGCAATTTTTCCAGCTGGCAGAACCCATCGCGGAACCAGCGCATCACAAGGCCCGGCTTAAAGGCCAGCGCCTCGTACTGCCACACACCCGGCACCGCATGGCAGTTCACCCGCACCCGGCAACCGGGGTCGGTTTTGCCGTCGGCGGTGTTAAACTCGTACTGCCAAAAGCTGCCGCCAAACACAGCCGCCTGGCCGGGGTCTACCACGCCGACACCCACGCAGCCCAGCTGCGCGTCGCCGCCGCCCACAACCACCGGGGTGCCCACGGCAAGGCCGGTCTCCGCCGCGCCCTGCTCGCTTACCTTCGCCAGCACGCTGCCGCACTCTTTCACCGGCGGGAACCAGTCGGTACGCAGCCCGCAGCGCTCTGCAAGCGATGCGTCAAACGTGCGGCTTTGCAAATCAAACAGGCCGCTCGTCGAGCCGTTGCTGGGCTCGACAGCCAGCACACCGGTCAATTTGTGGATCAGCCAGTCGTTAAACATGCCCACAACGGCGATCTTTTCGTAAACATCGGGCAGCTTGTTTTTCACCCAAAGCAGCCGGGGCAGCGCATCGAGTGCAAACGACTGGCCCGATTTGAGGTACAGCTCTTTTTCCAGGCCCGCATCCCGCGCAATCAGCTGCGACACCTCGTCAATGCTGCGGGCATCCACGTTGGCGCAGGCCCAAATCTCCTGCCCGGCGTCGTCGTACAGCACAATGCCCTCACGCATGCAGGTGGTCGAAACCGCCGCGATCTGCTGTGCGGGGATGCCGGTCTGCTGTAATACCCCACGGATGCAGGTGCGGGCAAGGTCCCAGTTTTTCACCCAGTCAAAATCCATACTGCCGGGGTACCGCGGGTCTTCACGGTGCTCCCACTCGCGCTGCACACAGCCAATCTGCCGGCCGGACAAATCAAACACGACCGCCCTTACGCTGCCGGTACCCGCATCCACTGCCATCAGATATTGCTCTGCCATTTTTCTTCCTCCTGCTCTTGGTGCCGCGCGCCTTGCGGGGCATCAGTCGTTGTCTGTTGTATCAATCAACTGTACTGCCGTCTCTTCATCGGTGACCAAAACGTCCAAATAACCGCCGGTCAATACGGCACGGATGGCCTCCAGCTTACTGGCACCCGCCGCCACGCCAATGACATTGTCCATGTCCCGCAGGTTTTCCAGCGAAGTGGAAAGCAAACGCTCCTCCACACCGGTGCGCACCGGCTGGCCGTCCTTGTCGATAAAGTGGCTCAGGATATCCCCTACCGCCCCCTGCATCGACAGATACAGAAAATCATTCTTACTTAAAATGCCGTTTTTCAAAATCGTCGCGTCGTCGCTCATGCCGCCAATGCCCACTACTGTCATCGAGGCAAGGCGCACCATGCGCGAAATTTCCTGCACCGAGGGTTCGCTGCGCAGCGCCTCGTTCATTTCTTTTGAAGAGACCAGCAGCGGCGCCGGGATGAGGAACAGCTTTGCGTTAAACACGTTTGACTGTGCGTTCGGCAGATAATAGCTTACGCCACCGGTCAGCGAAACCACCGAGATCGGTGATTCGGTGCGGGTGGCAAGGTGGTTCAAAATACGGCTGGGCGTGTCGCCATAGCCCATATTGATAAATGCGTTCTCGGGCAGGCGGTCGGCGATATACATCGCGCCGGCCAGTGCCACCGTCTCATTTAATAACCCGCTGTCCGGCGGGGTGGGTACAATAAAAGCATCTTTCAGGTTCCACTGTTCGGCCAGCTGCTGCTCGGTGCGCATGCGCTGGGCGCTGTCTTGGCGCAGTTTAAACTGAATGACCCCGTTCTGGCGCGCTTTTTCCAGCAGTTTAATGACCCGCATGCGGGAAATACCCAGCTTTTCAGAAATCTTCTGCTGCGTCATATTCTCTACATAATAATACCAGGCGGTTTTGACAATGAGCGTTTCCTCGTAATTCATTCCCGTTTCCTCCATTTTATGCAGCTGCCGCCGCGCGCCGCCGCCAGCAGCCGGCTTATTCTTTTCATTTGTTCTCATTATAAAACCTCTGCTTGGAAAACACAATTTTAAAAAGGGGGTCGAATTTGCTCACTGTTGTTACAAATGTTTTAATATAAATCATTTGTTTTTACTTTTTTAGTATATCAGTATTCTCGTCAACTGTCAATTGATATATTCTTTGTAATCTTTTTTGTGGTTTTTGCATCAAAATCAGAATTCGTTTTACAGCAAACTACACAACAAAGCGCTTATTTTACTAAAAAATAATCCCATGCTATTCGTTTTTAAGCGAATTTCTCTAAAAAAACGCGTCTTTTCCGCGTTTGCAATAGTGAACCATTGTTGACAAAGAAAAACAAATAGCGTATGATGAGCGTGTTGATAAAAATCTTATATCAAAACATTTGTTTCGTTTGGTCGGCGGCATTCGCCACGGCCTCGATATTACCGGACTGGATGGAGGAAGCAACTATGGAGCAGAGCCGGAATTCAGCCCCCGGCGCTCTGCTGTCGGTACGCGGGATCACCAAGGCCTTCAGCTTGAACGCGGTGCTCAAGGGCATTGACCTGGACGTGGGCTCCGGCGACGTGGTCGCTTTAATTGGCGGCAACGGCGCGGGCAAAAGCACACTAATGAAAATTATTATGGGGATCTACCAGCCTGACGGCGGCGAACTTTTTGTCGCCGGCGAAAAGGCCACACTGGGCAGCCCCACCGCAGCGCTGGCGCGGGGCATTTATATGGTGCCGCAAGAGCCGCTGCTATTCCCCAACATGACGGTCGAAGAGAACATCGTGGTCGGGTTTAACGAAAAGCCCGCCGTGTTGCACCGCCGCCTGGTGGAACTGATGGAGGAAAACGGCTGGGAATTAGACCTTGGCCGCAAAGCCAGCAGCCTTTCCATTGCAGAGCAGCAACTGGTTGAATTGTTGCGCGGCCTGCTGCGCAACGCACGGGTGCTGATTTTGGACGAACCGACCAGCGCGCTGACCTTTGACGAGGTGGAAAGCTTATTTAAATGTGTTGAAAGCTTAAGATCAAAAGGTATCGGCATCATTTACATCACCCACCGTCTTGCCGAGGTGTTCCAGATTGCCACTCATGTCGCGATTATGCGTGACGGCATCATCACCCTCAGCGGCCCGGTCGGCAACTTCGACCGCGACATGCTGGTGCGGGGCCTGCTGCCGCCGAATATGGAAACGCAGGCAGATAAAGGCGTCAACGAGGATGTTGCAATCAATTACACCGGCCTGCCCCCGGTATTTGAACTGCAAAACTATTCCGGCTACGGCTTCAGCAACGTTGACCTTAAGGTTTACCCCGGTGAAATACTGGGTGTCGCCGGGGTCGTGGGCGCCGGCCGCACCGAGCTTGCCACCACCATTTTTGGCCGCGACAAGGTGCTGGGCGGCAAAGCCCTTCTGGACGGGGCCGACATCACCGGCCTGCCCACCAAAAAAGTCCTCTGCGCCGGTATCAACTATGTGCCGGAGGATCGCCACCTCAACGGGCTGTTCAAAATCAGCGACGTTGCGGCAAACACCACCTCTGGGCTGCTGGATAAAAAAGAACTTGGCAAATTCTTTTTAAATGTAAAGAAAGAAGCCGAGATCACCCAAAAATACGTGGATGATTTCCGCATTAAGATCACCGGCCAGGATCAATCGACCGGCAGCCTGTCGGGCGGCAACCAGCAAAAAATCGTCATTGGGCGCGCACTGTCCACCCGCCCGAAGCTGGTTATTTTGGACGAGCCGACCCGCGGCATCGATGCCGCCGCCCGCGGTGATGTGTACAACATCATTCAGGAGTTGCGCAACCACGGGGTCGCGGTCATGCTGATTTCGTCCGACATGGAAGAGATCGTCGAGCTGTCCGACCGGGCAGTCACCGTGTTTCAAGGGCGCATCAACGGTGAGTTTGCGAAAAAGGATATCAATCAGGACAACCTGATGGCCGCAGCCTTTGGTGTCACTGGCGGAAAGCAGGTGCAGCAATGAATACACTGAAAAAAATCACTAAAATTCGTGAGATCAACAGCCTGTTCTTTTTGATCGCGCTGTTTGCCATTGTGGGTATGGTCAACCCGGCGTTCCTTTCGCCGACCACCCTGTTTAACTGCTTTAACGACAGTGTTGTGTTTACACTGCTGGCCACCGGTATTGCGTTTGTCATCCTCACCGGTGAGATCGATGTTTCCATCGGCGCCACATTGGGGCTTTCGGCTGCAATCTCCTCTTCGCTGCTGCGCGATGGTTCCAGCTGGTTCGTCGCCATTGCGGCCGGGCTGCTGTCCGGTGTGGTCGTGGGGCTGATCAACGGCTTCGGCGTTTCCACGCTGGGCATCCCGTCGCTGATCTTCACCCTTGGCACCAACGGTGTCGTACGCGGCATGATTTATGTTTACACCGGCGGCGCATGGGTCGAAAACCTGCCCGCCAACTTCACGAAACTCTCACAGGTCAAGCTGTTCGGCAACCTCACGATTTTCTACCTTGTGGTGTTGCTGGCCGTGATTGCCGCCCATATTGCGTTGACCCACACCCGCCGCGGCCGCTACTTTATCGCGGTTGGCGATAACGCCGCAGGTGCCACGCTGGTGGGCATCCCCGCAAAACGCACTAAAATACTTGCTTACGTGCTGTGCGGCGTGCTGGCTTCGGTGGCCGGCATCATCTACTCTTCGCGTATCGGCTTCATCACCCCCACCGCGGGCAACGGCTACGAAATGAAAGCCATTGCGGCTTGCGTGCTGGGTGGTATCAGCCTTTCGGGCGGCCTTGGCAGCCTGCTGGGCGCTTCCATCGGCGCGGTCATCATGTCGTCGGTCAGCCGTATCCTCGTGTTTCTCGGCTTTTCGTCCGACTACGACAACACCATCACCGGCATTCTGCTGATCACTATCGTCGTGATCGATGCGCTTACCCAAAACCGCGCGGCGACCAAAAGCCGCCACGAGCGCCTTGCTGCCCGCACCGGGCCGGCGCACGCTAAGAAAGGGGGCGCAGCCAAATGAAACATTCACCTTTGGACCGCTTTAAAAAAAGCATAAAAAGCTGGGAGACCGTACTGCTGGGGCTGCTGTTTGCGGAGTTTGTCATCTTTGGTATTGCAAACCCCAAATTTTTGATGCCGCGCGTGCTGCTGGGCAGCGTCAATGACATCATCTCCATCTGCATCATCTCGCTGTTCGTCACCTTTGTTATGATCACCGGCGGTATCGATATTCAGGCGGGCTCCATCGTCGGTCTCTCGTCCATCGTCATTGGCGTCACCTGGCAGGATTTCGGCCTGAACATCTGGGTCGCCGCTATTTTGGCCATGGTCGTTGCCGCACTGTGCGGCGCACTATCCGGTTTCTTCGTTGCCTACTGCGGCGTGCAGCCGATGGTCGTCACGTTGGGTGGCAGCTTCCTCTACTCCGGTATCGCCTTGCTGGTCTCCAACATTTCGGCGACCGCAAGCTACAAGGGCATCAGCGGCTTCCCCGACAACTTTACGCAGATTGCAAAATTTAAGCTGTTCGGTGTTATCCCCAGCCAGCTTTTGATTTTTGCCGCACTCACCGTCATTGCTTATCTGCTGCTGCATAAATCCAAATTTGGTCGCAAAGTATTCCTCGTGGGTGTCAACGCCCGCGCAGCCGAGTATTCCGGTATCAACAGCCGCTTCATCACCCAGCTCACTTACGTGCTGTCGGCTGTTAGCGCGTCCATTGCCGGCATTGTGCTCACCGCTTACCTTGGCACTGCAAAAAGCGATATCGGCGTCACCTTTACGCTGCCGATCATCACGGCCGTGGTGCTGGGCGGTACCCTTTCTACCGGCGGCAAGGGCAGTGTCATTGGCACCGCGCTGGCTGCACTGGTCATCGGCGTACTGCGCTTCGGCCTGCCGCTCAGCTTTAAAGTGAGCAACCAGTATCTTGACATCCCCGTTGGTCTTTTACTGCTCGTTGTTGTCGTTGGCCGCTCTATCGCCGCAAACCCCACCCTGCTGCGCAAGCTGGGGATCGGCAAAGCCAAAGGACAAAAGAACAAGGCCTAGGTGGCCTATCCTACGCATATATTTGAAGCCGTGAATTCGCTCGGCTTTGCAAATATAACACTATTAGGAGGTTTTCGTATGAAAAAGGTTCTTTCACTTGCTCTTGCCGCAACCATGGCGCTTTCTCTGGTTGCCTGTGGCGGCAGCTCGTCCAGCACGGCGAGCGTTGCCAGCACTCCGGCCGCTGCCGGTAGCAGCTCTGCTGCAGCCACCGCCGGTGGTGATCTGTCGGGCAAAACCGTCGTCTTCATCCCGAAGCTGACCGGTAACGCCTTCTTCGAGTCCGCCAACAACGGCGCTCAGAAGTATTCGAAAGACTGGGGCTTCACCGTGGATTACCAGGGCAGCCCGAACGCGGCTGTTGCCGATGAAGTACAAGTCGTCAACAATGCCGTCGCAAGCGGCGCGGACGCCATCTGCATTTCTTCAGTCGACGCCACCGGTTTGGATGACGCACTGAAGAGCGCCATCGAGCAGGGCATGACCGTTTGCACCTGGGACTCCGACGTTTCCCCCGACGCCCGTTCGTTGATGGTTTCGCAGGGCACCCCCGCCATCCTTGGCCAGATGCTGGTCGACATGGGCGCTGAGGCTCTGACCAACCGTGGCGTGGATGTCACCAAAGATGCTGTCAACTACTGCTGGCATTACTCGCAGGCCACCGTTGCCGACCAGAACTCCTGGCAGGTTGCAGGCGAAGCTTACATCGCCGAGAAATACCCCAACTGGGTCAACGTTGCCCCGGACAACTACTACTCCGAGCAGGATGCTGAGAAGGCTGTTTCGGTTGGCGCTTCCATCCTCGAAGCTCATTCCGACATCGACCTGATCATCTGCAACGACTCGACCGCTCTGCCCGGCCAGTGCAAAGCTGCACAGAACGCCGGCCTGACCGCGAAAGATGTCACCATCACCGGTTTTGCTTCCCCGATGTCCATTAAAGACTACTGCGCTGCTGGCGTTATCGAGCGCTGGGGCCTGTGGGATTGCGGCGTGCAGGGTGCAATGGGCTGCTACCTCGCAGCTTACCTCGCAGCCGGCAACACCGTTAAGGTTGGCGACAAGGTCGAAATCCCCAGCATCGGCACCGTTGAGATCATGCCGAACGACGTGCTGGTTCCCGGCCAGGAGACTGGTGCAACCAACAGCGGCGTCGTGCTGATGCCCGAGCGCCTGGTGTTCACGCAGGATAACATGAACAACTACGACTTCTAATAAACCTCTTACAGCACCCAGCCGGGTGCCGTAATACAGAACCGAGAGCAGGTTGCCCCAAAAGGGCGGCCTGCTCCGGTCCTGTGAGAGCGGGAGCCCTCTCTCCCGCTTTCACAGGAGCGGAGCAAACCTGCTGCGCAACCAAACCGTTTCTCATCATTTGAAGGAGGCAGGTATTTATGGCTGATAAAGATGGACTGAAGGTCGCAAAGGACTACCACGTGGGGGTACCGTTTGCGACACAGGGAAGTTTTCACGTAAAGGGTGCAAACAGCCTTGACTGGGGCATGAAAAAGCACCTGTCCAACATTTTTGACCCGAAGAGCGGCAACACCGTGATGTTCGCATTTGACCACGGCTATTTCATGGGCTCTACCTCGGGCCTCGAGCGCTTGGACCTCATCATCCCGAAGCTGCTGGGCAGCGTGGATGTGCTGATGGGCACCCGCGGCGCTTTGCGCAGCAGCGTGCTGCCGGAGTGCGGCAAATCAATCGCACTGCGCGTGACCTCGGGCTCTTCGATGGTCGACGACGACCTTTCGCACGAAGTGGTTGCCGTTGACATTGAGGACGCGATTCGCATGAACGCCGATTGCATGGCCGTGCAGACCTTTGTTGGCGCTGACGGCGAGCTGTCCAGCCTTGACAACCTTTCGCGCGTTGTCAACACCGGCCTGCGTTACAGCATCCCCACCATGGGCGTTGTGGCCGTTGGCAAGCAGATGGAGCGCACCGACCGTTTCTTTAAGCTGGCGACCCGCATTGTTGCCGAGCTGGGTGCCAACATCATCAAAACCTATTACTGCGAAAACTTTGAAGAAGTCGTCGCAGCCTGCCCGGTGCCCATCGTGGTAGCCGGCGGCAAAAAGCTGCCCGAAGACGAGGCGCTGACCCTTGCCTACCACGCAATCAGCGAAGGGGCACATGGCCTTGACATGGGCCGCAACATCTTCCAAAGCGAGCATCCCACCGAAATGGCGGCCGCGATTCGCAAGATCGTACACGAGGGCGCTACCGACAAGGAAGCATTCGAGTTTTATCAGGACGCCATTCACTGATTGGCGTATCTTGGTACTTACAAAGGGCAGGCCTAGCGGGGCCTGCCCTTTTTGGGCGTCTTGCCACACAGTAAAATAAAGGGGGAAAACAATGACTGCTTTTTTAGAGATTGCCAAAATGGTGTTGCCGGTTTTGGTGATGATCGGGCTTGGTTTTGTGTGTCGCAAGCGGCAGTTGTTTGATGAAAAAGGGCTTGCCGGGCTGAAAACACTGATCAGCGATATCACGCTGCCGGTCGTGCTGTTCAACGCATTTCTCAGCGCGCAGTATAACCTGCGCCTTGTGGTGGTGTTTGCGGTACTGTACGTCGTTTCCGGGGCGGCGCTGGCGGCGGGCTTTGCACTGCGCCCGCTTGCAAAGCCCTACGGCAGGCTGATGCCGTTTTTGATGGCCTGCTTTGAAGCCGGTATGCTGGGCTATGCGCTGTACGCACTGCTGGTAGGGCCGCAAGGCCTTTCTACCTTTGCAATGGTGGACATTGGGCAAACGATGTTTGCCTACACCATCTACCTTGCCGCACTGGGGGCCGCGGGCGGCCAACAGATGACCCCCAAAACCATTTTGCGCAACATGCTGACGAAAAAGCCCTTTTTAGGCATGTTGCTGGGCATTGTGTTTGGGGTCACCGGCCTTGGTTCGCTGGTGATTGCCTCCCCCGTCGGCAGTATTTTTACTTCCCTCATCAGCTTTATCACCGCGCCAACTGCCGGGGTTATTTTGATTATTGTGGGGTACGAGCTGTCGTTTAAAAAAAGCCTGTTGCGCCCGGTGGCCACCACCATCGTGTTGCGGTTGGCCGTCATGGCGGTACTGCTGGTCGTCGCTTCGTTTGCCATTTTCAGCTTGACCCCGTTTGACAAAGACCTGCAACTTGCGCTGATGCTGATTTTTGCCCTGCCCGCGCCGTTCGTCATCCCGCTGTTTGCCGACGTTGGCAAAGACGGGGAGTATATTTCCACGACGCTGTCCATGGACACCCTGCTGGCAATCGTGCTGTTTGTGGCCATCGCTGCCTACAGCCGGGTTGCCTAAAGTGTAGTGTCACCCGCCGCAAAGCCCACCCTTTGCGGCACAGCACGGGGCCGCGCGGCAGGCGGCACAAAAAGCAAAAATACGGCTTTTTTATGGCCGCACCATTACAAAAAACAGGGGGTACGCCAAAACCGGCGTACCCCCTGTTTTTTGTTGTTTGTTATGGTTCGGTGCCAAGCTGCCGCACCGAATCGCGCTCTACCAGCTTTGCCTCAAATTCAGCGCTGGCATCATACGCCGGGTTTTCAATGCGCCGCAACAGGTTTTCCGCCACCGCTTTGCCCAGCACCTCTTTGGGGTGGTTGATTGAAGTCAGTGGCGGGGTGCTGTGTTCGGCCAATACCGAGTTATCGACACTGACGACCGATAAATCCCGCGGCACCTCAATGTCGCTTTTCGCCAGCACCGCCAGCAGGCGCACTGCCACCTGGTCGTTGTAGCACATTACGGCACTGGCGCCCTCCATCCGGCGCAAAATGCGCGCCTCATCTGCAAACAGGCTGGCAAGGTCCTCCGTTGCAAACCACAGTACACGGTTTGCGTTCATGTCAATGCCGTTTTCCATCAGCGCTTCCAGGTACCCCGCATACCGCAGATGTCCCTGCAAGTCGTCACTTTGAAAAATGGCGGCAATTTTGCGGTGCCCTGCGCGGATGAGCCGCTGGGTGGCAACTTTACCGGCCGCTTTGTCGTCCAGCGCCACATGCGGCAGCGCAAGGCCGGGGTAATAGGCGTTAAAAAAAATCACCGGTATCTGCCGCTCGGCCAGCTCTCGGTACAATTCGCCGTTGGGGTTGGGCAGGCCGCTTTTAGTGGGCTCGGCAATCACACCGTCCACCCCGCGCTCCAGCATGCTTTTCAGCGCCCGCGTCTCGTTTTCCACTTTGTTCAGCGTAAACACCAGCTGCATCGAGTATCCGTTTTTAGTGAGTGTTTTGCCAATACCGCGGATGATGGGCGGGAAGATGTAGTCATCCACATAGGTCGAAATGACCCCAATGGTCATCGTGCGGGCGGGTGCTACCTCCGGCCGGTAAGTCACATAGGTGCCGCTGCCGCGGCGCCCCTGCACATACCCTTCGGCTTGCAGCAGGTTGATGGCCTGGCGCACGGTCTGGCGCGAGATGCCAAACATCTCGCCCAGCTCGTTTTCAGAATAAAAGCGTTCTCCCTGCAAAATTTCGCCGTTTTGAATGCGCTCTTTGATCCACCCGGCCAACACCCTGTACTTCGGGGTTTGCGTTTCCATGCGACCACCGCCTTTCAGCCCCGTTGGACCAAACTTTTTTATTTTCGCTTTTTGCTCAGCAGGTCAATGGTGACCGCGCCCAGCAGCACAAGGCCTTTGATGACGCGCTGGATATCCACGCTCCAGCCAATCAGCGACATGCCGTTGTTCAAAATACCCATAATCAGCGCGCCGATGACCGCGCCCACCACCGTGCCGGTGCCGCCGTAAGCCGACGCACCGCCAATATAGCACGAAGCGATGGCGTCCAGCTCAAACCCGTCACCGGCCTTTGGTGTGGCCGAAGCATTGCGGGCAGACAGCACCACACCGGCCAGCGCAGCCATCAGGCCCATGTTGGCATAGACCCAAAACATCACCTTTTTGGTTTTGATGCCCGATAGTGCCGCCGCTTTGGCGTTGCCGCCCACCGCGTACACCTGCCGGCCAATGACCATGCGCTGGGTGATAAAGGTATAAAGTAAAATCAGCGCCAGCATAATGGCTAGTACAAACGGCAAGCCCTTGTACACCGCCAGTTTATAGGTAAAAAAGTTCACCAAAAACGTAATGACGACCAGCTTTGTAGCCGTCTGCCACAGCGGCGCAGTCTCAAACCCATACCTTTTTTTGGTACGGATGTTTTTAAATTCGTTAAAAATCATCAGCGCCGCGCCCAATATACCGGCGATCAGCGCAAACAGTTCTACCGACGTGCTGCCGATTTGCACCGAATAAGTGGGCAGATACCCCGCGCCGATGATGGTATAGCTTGTCGGCAACGGGCCTTTGGTCTGCCCTTGCAGTGCCACCATGGTAAGGCCGCGGAAAATCAGCATGTTGGCCAGCGTGACAATAAACGGGGGCACGCCAAGGTAAGCGATAAAAAAGCCCTGCCACATGCCGATCAACAGCCCCAGTGCCAGCGAAAGCAGCACCACGACGCCGATGGGCAGCCCCCAGTCTAAAATCATAATTGCCGATGAGGCACCCACAAAGGCCACGACCGAGCCGACCGAAAGGTCGACGTTGCCGGTGATGATGGCCAGCAGCATGCCCACCGCCAGAATGACGACATAGCTGTTTTGCATCACGAGGTTATTGATGTTCATCGGGGTAAAGTTCTTCCCGCTCGACAACACGCTAAAGACGAGGAAAATCACAATCAGGGCAATGCCCATGCCGTACTGTTTCAAATTAATGCTGGACCTTTTACCCAATTTGCTGTTCATGTTGGTTTTTCTCCCTTCCGATATGGTTCATGATGAGCTTCATGATGGCTTCCTGGGAGAGCTCGTCTCTGTGCAATTCGCCCGCAATCTCGCCTTCGCTCAGCACGTAGACGCGGTCGCAGGTGCCGAGCAGCTCTGGCATCTCTGAGGAGATCACGATAACCGATTTCCCGCTTGCCGCGAGCTCGTTGATGATCGTATAAATTTCGTATTTGGCGCCAACGTCAATGCCGCGGGTCGGCTCGTCCATAATCAGCACATCCGGCTCCGACAGCATCCATTTGGCCAGCACCACCTTTTGCTGGTTGCCGCCCGAAAGGCTGCCCACCGTCTGCTCGATCGACGTGCATTTGGTGTTGAGCTTTCTGCAATACTCTTCGCTGGCCAAAATTTCTTCGCTCTGGTTAATCACATTCATTTTGGCAAAGCGCTTGTTTAAGCTTGCCAGCGTCGTGTTCCATTTCACGTCGTTGCCCAGCACCAGGCCATAGCTCTTGCGGTCCTCGCTGACATACGCAAGGCCACTGTTGATGGCGTCTTTTACGCTGGCGAGGTGCAGCTGTTTGCCATCCTTGATGATGGTACCGCTGATCTCTTTGCCCCACGCCTTGCCAAACAGGCTCATGGCAAGCTCGGTGCGGCCACTGCCCATCAGCCCGGCAAACCCTAACACTTCGCCACGGCGCACGTTGAATGAAACGTTGTGAATCACCTGGCGCGTCTTATCCTCTGGGTGAAACACATTCCAGTTTTTTACTTCAAACACCACTTCACCAATTTTGTTGTTGCGCGGCGGGAAGCGGTTTGTCAGCTCGCGGCCCACCATGCCGCGGATGATGCGCTCTTCGCTGATGTCGTCTACCCCTTTCACCAGCGTCTCGATCACCTTGCCGTCGCGAATCACTGTCACCGCGTCGGCAATGGCGTTGATCTCGTTGAGCTTGTGCGAAATTAAAATACAGGTGATGCCCTGCTCTTTTAGCGAAAGGATGATCGACAGCAACCGCTTCGAATCCTCATCGTTCAGCGAGGCGGTGGGCTCGTCCAAAATCAACAGCTCTACTTTTTTCGCCAGTGCTTTCGCAATCTCCACCAGTTGTTGCTTGCCAACGCCAAGCTCGCCCACCATCATGCCGACGCTCTCTCCCTCAAGGCCAACCTTATGCAATACTTCAATCGCGCTCGCTTGGGTTTTGTTCCAGTCGATCACGCCCTTGACGCTTTTTTTCTCGTTACCCAAAAAAATGTTTTCGGCAATCGACATGTACGGGCTGAGTGCCAGCTCCTGATGGATGATGACGATGCCCTTTGCCTCGCTGTCGCGAATATCGCGAAATTTGCACAGCTCGCCGTTGTAGTAAATGTCCCCACGGTAATTGCCATACGCATAAATACCGGAAAGCACATTCATCAGCGTGGATTTGCCCGCACCGTTTTCACCGCAAATCGCATGGATCGTGCCGCGCTTGACGGTCAGTGTGACGTCATCCAGTGCGCGCACGCTGGCGAACTCCTTGACGATATGCTTCATTTCAAGGATCTTGTCTCCCAAAAAAATCCCTCCTTCTTCAGGGTATCCGTGTTTCGCCTGCCAAAATAAGAAAAACGGCGACAGCCTGGCTGCCGCCGTTTCGTTACTCTTACAGACCTAAGTCCTCGGCAGTGTAGTAGTCGGAATCGACCAGCAGTTCTTTGAGGTTGCTCTCATCTACCGACACCGGGGTGCACAGGTAGGAGGGGACGACCTTCACGTTATTGTTGTAGGTTTTCGAATCGTTGATCTCGGGCTCGGTTCCCTCCATCACCGCCTGCACCATGCCGACACATTTTTCAGCAAGCACGCGGGTGTCTTTGTAAATCGTCTGCGACTGTTTGCCCGACAAAATGTTCTTGCAGGCCATCAGCTCGGCGTCCTGCCCGGTGATGATCGGCCACTGCTCGCCCACCTTGTACCCGGCACCTTCCAGCGCAGCGGCAACACCGTAAGAGAAGCCGTCGAACATCGACAGTGCAATGTCCAGGTTTTTGCCCTGGCTGTAATACCCGGCAAGCAAGTCTTCCATGCGCTTTTGGGCGGTCTCCTGGCTCCAGCGCAGTGTGGCGGTCTGCTCAAAATCGGTCTGGCCACTCTGGCAAACCAACTGGCCGTTGTCAAGGTATTTTTGCAATACGCTAAACACGCCGTCGTTGAACAGGTGCGCGTTGTTGTCGTCCGGGCTGCCCGCAAAAAACTCAATGTTAAACGGGCCGGCGCCGTTCGCAAGGTCCATTTTGGCTTCTACGTATTTCGCAATTTCAACGCCTACGCCAAAGTTATCAAAGGTGGCGTAGTACGAAACCGCATCGGTATCCATCAACAGGCGGTCGTACGCGATGACCGGGATGCCGTTGTCTTTCGCCTGCGCCAGAACGTTTACCAGCGCCTTCGAGTCGATCGACGCAATGACCAGGCAATCCGCGCCGGAGGTGATCATGTTTTCGATCTGGGAGACCTGTGCCTGCACGTCGTCCTCGGCGTACTGCAAGTCAACGGTGTAACCCAGCGCTTCCAGCTGGCTTTTCAGGTTGCCGCCATCCTGGATCCAGCGCTGCGAGCTTTGGGTCGGCATGGCAATGCCCACTGTTTTGCCGCTGCCCGTGGTGGCGGTACTGGACGCCATACTGGTGGAGGCCACCGGCGCACCGGAGGCGCCCCCCGCCCCCGTGGTAGAGCAGGCTGCGAGTGACAACACCATCGCTGCGGTAAGTGCAAGTGCAATCAGCTTTTTCATCGTACATCTCTCCTTTTTTAGCTCACTTGTGAAAGGGTCATCTTTCATCTGTGGCCCTACTGCTCTTTCAATATAGCAAAGCACAGGGCGAGTTGTCAATACAACTACATCCAAATTCTTCCACAAACATCACTGGTCTGTCATTATGCAAATTATACAATACAACTTCTAAAATGTAGAAAATTGTGGTATTTTAACGGCATATTTGCCAAATACTATACTCCTGTCTGGTATTTTCGCTCACTAGTTTCAGCTGAATGCCAAAAAACCGTGTTGTATTTTGTCACCCTGTAAATGGTAATATGTTATATAGTTGTACCATAAAGTTGTCTTTTGTATTATTGTTGCCACCCGCCCTGCCATACAGCGGCGCAGCGCAAAAAAACAGGCCGGCGCAACCTGTGTTGCACCGGCCCATCGTCTTTACTTTCTTTTTTATCACTCGCCAAGGTAGGCGCTGCGCACCTTATCGTCCTCCAGCAGTGCCGCCGCCTCGCCTTCCATCACAATGCGGCCGGTTTCCAGCACATAGGCCCGGTCGGCAACCGAAAGCGCCATCTGTGCGTTTTGCTCTACCAGCAAAATAGTGGTGCCCGCGGCGTGCAGCTCTTTTATAATGTCAAAAATCTGCTCGACCAACAATGGGGCCAGGCCCATCGACGGCTCGTCCAGCATCATCAGCCGGGGCTTTGCCATCAGCGCGCGGCCCATGGCCAGCATCTGCTGCTCGCCGCCCGAAAGCGTGCCGGCAACCTGACGGCGGCGCTCGGCCAGCCGCGGGAAGCGGCTGTACACGTCGCTGATCGACGCGGCGTTCTCTGCCGCGCTGCGGGTGTACCCGCCCATCTCCAGATTCTCTTCCACCGTCATCTGCAAAAACACACGGCGCCCCTCCGGCACCTGTGACAGCCCGCGCACAAGCACCTTGTGCGGTTGCAGTGTGCTAATGGTTTCATCCAAAAAGCGGATCGACCCTGTTTTAGAGCGCAACTGGCCCGAAATGGTGTTCAAAATGGTGCTTTTGCCTGCACCGTTTGCGCCAATCAGCGTGACGATCTCGCCCTGACGCACCTCAAATGTAATGCCTTTCACGGCGTGGATGTTGCCGTAGTACACATTGATGTTATCAACCTTCAGCATCGGTTGTGCCCCCCTTTTTGCCCAGATACGCTTCAATAACCACCGGGTTTTTGCGAATTTCCTCCGGTGTGCCCTTGGCGATGATGCGGCCATAGTTCAGCACGGCAATGCCCTCGCAGATGTTCATAACCAGGTTCATGTCATGCTCGATCAAAATGACCGCAATGCCAAACCGGTCGCGGATGCGGCGGATATTCTCCATCAGCTCCGCCGTTTCAGAGGGGTTCATGCCGGCAGCGGGCTCGTCAAGCAGCAAAATTTTGGGGTTCGTGGCAAGCGCGCGCACAATTTCCAGCCGGCGCTGTGCGCCGTACGGCAGGTTGCCGGCGTGCACCTCGGCCAAATCCTGCATGTCAAAAATGCTAAGCAGGCTCAGCGCCTCCTGCTTTGCCTCTTTTTCCTGTTTCCAATAGGCAGGCAGGCGCAGCACCGACGAGCCGAGGTTATACCCCATGCCGTTGTGCATACCAATCAGCACATTGTCCAGCACTGTCAGCGTTTTAAACAGGCGGATATTCTGAAAGGTGCGGGCAATGCCCAGCTTGTTCACTTCGTACGTCTTTTTGCCGCGGGTGTCCACGCCGCCCAGTAAAATATGGCCGCGGGTGGGCTGGTACACGTTGGTCAGCAGGTTGAACACCGTCGTTTTGCCCGCGCCGTTCGGGCCAATCAGCCCGCCTATTTCATCCTTGCCGATCACAAAATCAAAATCGTCCACTGCCGTCAGGCCGCCAAAATCGATACCCAAATGCCGCACTTCCAGCACGGGGGGCTGGCCCACATCCCGCTCGGGGATGATGCCGCCGGGCACTTCCACCAGTTTTGTTTTTTGTTCACTCATGGCTAGCGCCCTCCTTTTTGCCGGTAGACTTTTTGGGGTTCATCAGCTTTTCCAAAATACGGGAGAGCGAAAAATCGTACTGGCCAAGCAGGCCGGTGGGCTTGAAGATCATCATCAGCACCAGCACCAGCGAGTAAACGACCATGCGGTAGTCGGAGAACGCACGCAGCGCTTCCGGCAGTGCGGTGAGCACCGTTGCCGACAAGATAGAGCCCAGCATACTGCCCATGCCGCCCAGCACCACCATGACCAGAATTTCGATGGATTTCATAAACCCAAACGACGAGGGCTGCAACGAGCCCAGATACCCGGCATACAGGCAGCCCGCAACCCCGGCAAAGAATGCCGACATCGTAAAGGCCATCACCTTGTAGTAGGTGGTGCGGATACCGCAGGATTCCGCCGCGATCTCGTTTTCGCGAATAGAAAGGATTGCCCTGCCGTGGCGGGACTTCATGACCATATGGATGACCACACAGCTGAGCACGACACACAGCAGCACATTGAAAAAGGTCGTAATTTTCGGGATGCGCTTGAGGCCCGACGCGCCATACGTGAGGTCAAAACCCAGCACCGAGTCGATGTTGGTCAACACCACACGGATGATCTCGCCAAAGCCCAGCGTAATGATGGCAAGGTAGTCGCCCTTTAAGCGAAGCGCGGGCACGCCGATCAAAATGCCAAAAATGCCCGCCACGATGCCGGACAGCACCAGTGCCGCCGCGACATACAAAAAATAGGTACCGCCGGTTGCCTTTGCCGCGTCCACCGCTTTCAAAAAAATACCCCCGGTATACGCGCCCACCGCCATAAAACCTGCGTGCCCCAGCGGCAACTGGCCCAGGTAGCCGGTGGCGATGTTCAGCGATATCGCCAGAATAATGTTGATGCCGATCACCATTAAAATCTTGGTGAAATAACCCGAAACCGCGTCGGAGTTCACAAACAGCGTGCTCGCCAGTACAAACAGCACGATCAGCACGGTGTTGATCAGGTAGCGCATCGGCATCGGGATGGTTTTTCTGTTCGTTTTCATGCTGCGCCCCCTTTACACTTTTTCCGTCATCGGTTTGCCCATCAGCCCCGTGGGCTTCACCAGCAACACAATGATCAAAATGGCAAACACCACGCCGTCTTTCCATACCGAAAGCCCCGCCGCAGAGACCAGCGCTTCGGCCATGCCTATGACAAAGCCGCCCAGCATGGCGCCCGGCAGCGAACCAATGCCGCCCAGCACTGCCGCAACAAAGGCCTTAAGGCCCAGCATACTGCCCATGGTGGGCGATGCCTGGCCATAAGACGACAGGTAGAGCACCGAAGCCACGCCCGCAAGGGCCGAGCCCATGGCAAAGGTGAACGAGATGGTCGTGTTCAGGTTGATGCCCATCAGCTGGGCAGCGCCCATGTCCTCCGACACGGCGCGCATCGCTTTACCAAGCTTGGTCTTTTGCACCAAAAAGGTCAGCCCCGCCATCATAAGTACGGTTACCACAATGGTGACAATGGCCGAAAAGCTGATGGTCGCAGAGCCGAGGTGCACGCTGGGGCCGGTGAGAAAATCCGGTACCACCTTTGCGCCCGCACCAAAGATAAGCTGAAACCCGTTTTCCAGCAAAAACGAAATGCCGATAGCCGTAATGAGCAGCGAAAGCCGCGGGGAAGAGCGCAGTGGCGCATAGGCCACTTTTTCGATCACGACCCCCAGTACAGTGCTTACAACGACCGCCAGCAGGATGGAAACGATCGGGTGAAAGCCAAAGTTCGCCGTTGATATCCATACGACGTAGGCCCCCACCATGATGATATCGCCGTGTGCAAAGTTGAGCAACATGATGATGCCATAAACCATGCTGTACCCCAGTGCAACCAGCGCGTAGATCGAGCCGGACTGCAGGCCGTTGATGACCTGGCTGAAAAGTGTGGACAAAAACGCCATATTGTGCGCCCCTCTTTCTGTTCGGTACCCAAAATACCGACCTTATTTATAACGACAACAAACTATGCGGGAAATAGACCAATGTCTCTCCCGCATAGTTTTTGTCAATACCGCAAACTTTATAATCGTGCAGTTCGCCGCAATTTAGAACATTTCGCTAAAGACTTCTTTGCCGCCCTCAAGCTTCATGATCGCAGCGGACTTGATGGGGTTGTTGTACTGGTCAAACTTATAGGTACCGGTAACACCCTTCAAGCCGTCGGTGCTCTTCATCGCGTCGACAACAGCAGCCTTGTAGTCGTCGGTGCCAGCCTCAAGGCCTTTGTCCTCTGCCGCGCTCAGCGCATTGCACATCAGCATCGCAGCATCATAGCCAAGGGGTGCAAACATATTGGGCACATCTTCGCCGTAAGCATCTTTGTAAGCAGTTTCAAACGTTTTCACGTCGTCGGTGCCAGCCGCGTAGCCCGAGCAGTAAACCGAGCCTTCCAGCTCTTCTGCCGAAGCATAGCCGGCAACGCCGCCCCAGCCGTCGCCGCCCATAAAGGTACCGGTATAACCGGCGGCACGGGCCTGTTTCACAATGTTGCCGTCATCCTGATAGTAGTTCGGGCAGAAGACGACATCCGGGTTTTTGCCGGTAATGGTGGTCATCTGTGCCTTAAAGTCAACATCGCCCTTCGTGTAGGCTTCCTCGCTGACGACCTCGATGCCCAGCGCTTTGCACTTGTCAACAAAGGCGTTTTTCAAACCTTCCGAGTAGTCGTTGCCGGTCTCAAAAATTACGGCAGCGGTTTTTGCGCCCAATTTTTCAGAGGCATATTCCGCCATTTTTTCGCCCTGGAACGGGTCGATGAAGCAGGAGCGGAACACGTTGGTGCGCACTTCGCTGCTCGGGTCCTCCGGGTCCAGCACGGTCACGCCGGCCGCGGTGGCCGAAGCGGTGATCTGCGGCATGCCAATTGCATAGCTCTCGTCGGCTACTGCAATGGTAGCGCCGGTCAGCACCGAGCCGATGACGGCGGTGACACCGTCGTCTACCAGGCGGTTAAAGGCGGTAACGGCCTCGGTGGGGTCGCCCTTGTCGTCGTAATCGACGATTTCGATCTGCTTGCCGTTGACGCCGCCTTTGCCGTTGATCTCATTAATATACAGCATCACACCGTTTTTCACGGCGTTGCCATAAATGGCGTAATCGCCGGAGGTGTTGGCCAGTACGCCTACTTTAATAGTACCGCCTTCCCCCGATGCTGTCGAAGCTGCTGAACTTGCAGTACTGTTTGCTGCACTGGATGCCGCGCTAGATGCTGAGCCGCCGCAGGCGACGAGCGAAAGCGCCATCGTTGCCGCGAGGGCAACACTGACAAACTTTTTCATACCTCTATACCTCCTGTTTTGTTGTAACCGGCGGCATTCTGTTTTTCTACCGCCGCCGGGTGATTGTTGCTCATTATATCGTACCCACAAAGCCCTTGCAATGCATGGGTTTTACAACCTTTTGCTAAAATATTCCGGTTTGTTTTGTAATATCTGATAAAAACGACTGTTTTCGTAGGGAAACCAGACACAGTTTTGCAACACTTTTGTAATAAAGCGCGCAAACAGAGCCACCCATGGGGTGGCTCTGTTTGCGGGAAAGTCTACTTAAACGCGGCGCCGGGTGCAGCAGTACCCTTGAAGCAGGGCAAAAAAGTGAAGCAGACAAAACAGGAGGAAAGCGACCGTGCCGCAGCTAAGTATGCAAAAGTTGGGGGGTGCCCCATCAGGCACCAAGGTAGGCCCGGCGCACCTTATCGTCATTCAAAAGGTCCGCCGCGCGGCCCTCCATGGCGATGCGCCCAGTCTCTAAAACATAGGCCCGGTCGGCGATGGACAGTGCCATTTTGGCGTTCTGCTCCACCAGCAGTACCGTAATACCGGCCTCGTGCAGGCTTTTAATAATTGAAAACACCTCTTTGACCAGCAGCGGCGAAAGGCCCATTGACGGTTCATCCATCAACACAATGCGCGGGTCGGTCATCAGGGCGCGGGCCATGGCCAGCATCTGTTGTTCGCCGCCGGACAATGTGCCCGCAAACTGTTTGCGGCGCTCGGCAAGGCGGGGGAAGCGCTGGTAAGAGCGCTCGATGTTTTCGGTGATCTTTGCGGGGTTGTTCGAAATAAAGGCGCCCATGCGCAGGTTTTCTTCCACCGTCATGCGGGTAAAAACATGCCTGCCCTCCGGCACATGCGCCATGCCAAGGTTGATGATCTTGCTGGGGTGCACCTTGGCAAGGTCGGTGCCGTTGTAGTCGATGGACCCGCTGCTGGCGCGCAGCAGGCCGGAGATGGTGTGCAAAATGGTGGTCTTGCCCGCGCCGTTGGCGCCGATCAGCGAGACGATCTCGCCGTCATTGACCGTGAGGCTGACCCCTTTAATGGCGTGGATGGCGCCGTAAGAAACATGGATATCCTTGACTGTCAGCATACCGAACCCTCCTCTTCGTCTTCTTCACCGAGGTAGGCGGCAATGACCCGCTTGTTGCCGGCAATCTCCGCCGGGGTGCCGCTGGCAATTGTGCAGCCGTAATCCAGCACAATAATGCGCTCGCAAATTTTCATAACGAGGCTCATGTCGTGCTCAATCAGCAAGATAGACACGTGGAATTTCTGGCGGATCAGGTTGATGCAGTCCAGCAGCTCGGCAGTCTCGGTGGGGTTCATGCCCGCCGCGGGCTCGTCCAGCAACAGTACTTTCATGTCGGTGGCAAGCGCGCGCGCAATTTCCAGCTTGCGCTGCTGGCCATAGGGCAGGTTGGTGGCAAGCTCGGCCTTTTTGTCCTGCAAGCCAAACAGCGACAGCAGTTCAATGGCGCGGGTGTAAGCACTTTCTTCCTCCTGCCAAAACCCGCCGCTGCGGGCAAGGGTGCGGCCTATGCCATATTTAATGTCTTTGGTAAAGGCGGCCATTACGTTTTCCAGCACCGTCATTTCGCGAAACAGGCGGATGTTCTGAAAGGTGCGCGCAATGCCTGCCGCGACGATTTGGTAAACCTTTTTGCCGTTGAGGCAGCTACCCAGCAGATACTCTTTGCCCTCGGTGGGCTCGTACACGCCGGTGAGCATGTTGAACACCGTCGTTTTACCGGCACCGTTCGGGCCAATCAGCCCAACCAGCTCACCCTCGCGCAGCTCTAAATTAAAATCGTCCACCGCTTTCAGGCCGCCAAAATGAATGCCAAGGTGCTCGGCCTGCAATACAATTTTCTGTTCAGGCATCCTCGCTCACCTCCTCGTGCTTTACCGCGGCCGGGGCCTGTGGCTTTTTGGGTTTGTGCCCGCGGATGCCGCGCAAGGTGTCCAGCAGTGAAAATTCCCAGGTGCCGCACAGCCCAATGGGGCGGAACAGCATCATCAGCACCAGCAAGAACGCATAAATCAGCATGCGGTACTGGGCAAAGGCGCGCAATGCCTCCGGCAGAATGGACAGCACGACCGCCGAAATGATCGAGCCGGTCAGCGAGCCCATACCGCCCAGCACCACCATCAGCACATACTCGGTGGATTTCACAAACGTAAAATCGCTCGTTTGCAGGGTGCCAAGGCCGCGGTGCGCAAAAACGGCACCTGCTACCCCGGCAAAAAACGCCGAAACGGTAAAGGCCAGCACCTTGTAATACGTGGTGTTGATGCCTGCGGCCTCGCTGGCAATCTCATCGTCACGGATGGCCTTGATGGCGCGGCCATACTTCGAGCGCACAAATGCGTACATCAGCGCCACGCAAACGATGGTAAGCCCTACAATGGCATACATGTTGGAAAAGTTTTTAATGCCGATCAGCGGCTGGCCGGCCTGCCCCTGGGCAAGGCCCTTGCCGCCCGCGATGGGGATGTTTTGGATAATGACACGGATGATCTCGCCAAAGCCCAGCGTGATGATGGCAAGGTAGTCCCCCCGCAGCCGCAGTGCCGGCACACTGACCATCAGGCCAAACAGCCCGGCCATCAGCGCGCCCACCAGCACGGCGGCAATAAACATGGCATAGCCCGGCAGCCCGGTGTAGGGCACCCCCGCCTGTACCAGCGCCTTGGTGACCAGTGCCGACGTGTAGGCACCCACCGCCATAAAACCCACGTGGCCCAGTGAAAACTGGCCCATGAACCCGTTGGGGATATTCAGTGAAGTGACCATGATGATGACATAACAGCACTGGATGAGAATACCGCGCATATATGGGGTGGCAAGGCTGCTTTGCTGAAATACCAACAGCGCGGCAAACAGCACCGCAATGCCCACAAAGTTTAAAAGCGTGCCCTTTTGAGAGTCCTTTTTCAGCTTCATCATTGCGCGCCACCTACACTTTCTCGCCCGCGTTGCTGCCCATAATGCCCGCAGGCTTCACCAGCAACACCACAATGAGAATGGCGAACACGATGGCATCTGAAAATGCGGAGGTGATGACCCCGCCGGTCAGCGTGCCGATGTACGCTTTTGACAAGCTTTCGACCACACCAATCAAAATACCACCCAGCATGGCGCCCGGCACCACCCCAATGCCGCCCAGCACGGCGGCAACAAAGGCCTTGAGGCCCAGCATGCTGCCCATGGTGGTCGTCACCTGGTTATACTGCGCACAGTACATCAGCGATGCCACGGCGGCAAGGGCGCTGCCCACGGCAAATGTGATCGCAATCGTGCGGTTGACATGCACCCCCATCAGCGTGGCGGCCTCTTTGTCCTCCGACACCGCGCGCATGCCGCGGCCCATTTTGGTTTTGTTGACAAACAGCTGCAACGCAACCATCACTAAGGCGCCCAGCACAATGGTCAGCAGTGTCGTACCGCTGAACATGCCGATGTTCGGCAGCGTAAACAGGGTGCCCACCCCGCGTGGGTTTGCCCCAAACAGCACCTGCGCGCCGTTTTCCAGCAGCAGGCTCATTGCAATGGCGGTAATCAGCGAGCTCATGCGGTTGCCGCGGCGGCGCACCGGGCTGTAAGCCAGTTTTTCCACAAGCACGCCGGTGATGGCGCAGGTGATGATTGCCGCAACGACCGCCAGCCATGCGGGCATGCCCGCGGCCACCATCAGCGGCACCGTAAAGGCCAGCGTGTAACCGCCCACCATGATAAAATCGCCGTGTGCAAAGTTGATCAGCCGGATAATGCCATACACCATCGTGTACCCCAGCGCGACCAGCGCATAAATACTGCCAACCCGCAAGCCGTTGACCAGCTGCTGGATAAACAGAAGAAACGGATTCATACCTCTTCCCCCTTGGGGGGCTGCGGCCAAAGCCGCGCCCCAAATTTGGTGCCTTTACATTCTCTGCTGCGTTCAGGGCGCTTTCCCTGCCGGCCGGGCCGGCCCTGCCTTGTCTGCTTCGGCTTTCTTTGAAACGCCAATCTTTCACTGAACGCAGGGAGAGAATTTAAAGACGTTCTCAACATCTAAAAAATTACCGGGGCAGCCCCGTTCTGCCGGGTGCACCTTCGCACCCGCAGCTCCCGTAGGGGGCAGCCCCGGCGGTTTGTCAGTCTACTCAGCTAGCGCCGCCGACCGACGCTTTAAATACCAGTTTGCCGTCTACATATTCCATCACAACGGCGGGTTTTTCCGGGGTGTTCAGCTCATTGAGCTTAAACGAGCCCGTCACGCCTGTAAACTCCATGCCAGTCATCGCTTTGACGATATCGGCCGTGGTATCGGTGCCCGCTTTTTCGATTGCGGTTTTGATCATGTACACCGCGTCATAGGACATTGCCGCGATGGCGTTCGGCGTGGAACCATAAGCAGCAGTGAAGCTGGTGACAAAATTCTGCACTTCTTCGCTGGGGTTATCTGCCGCGTAGTGGTTGATAAAGTAAGTGTTGTTGTACAGGCTCTTGTCGTCCACCATCGTGTCGGTGGTACCGTCCCAACCATCCGCACCCAGAATCACACCGGTATAGCCGGCAGCGCGGGTTTGCGGTACGATGTACGGGCCAACGGTATCATAGTAGTACGGGGCAAAAATGACATCCGGGCCGGCTGCAACGATGTTGGTCAGCTGGGCCGAGTAGTCGGTGTCAGTCATGCTGGAAGAGCTCTCTTTTGCAACGACATCAAGGCCATAGGTCTTGCAGGCCGCCTCAAACGAAGCCGCGATACCGGCCGAATACGGGTCGCTGGACGCATACAGGATGGCGACCTTTTTCGCACCAAGGTCTTTTGCCGCAAACTCGGCGGCGATGCTGCCCTGATAAGAGTCGTTGAAGCAGGCGCGGAACACCGACGGGTGACCCTCGGTCAGGGTGTCTGCGGTGCCCGACGGGGTGATCAGCAACATGCCGTTTTCATCGGTCAGGGTCGCAAGGCCGGAGGTCACGCCCGAGGTCACCGAACCAATGATGGCGCAAACGCCTTCCGATGCCAGTTTATTGAAGCTGTTGGCGCCCTCGGTAGAGTCGCCCTTATCATCCTCAAATGTCACTTTGACCTGCTTGTCCAAAATGCCGCCTGCCGCGTTGATCTCATCGATTGCCAGGTTGACACCCTTTTGTACCGACTCACCATAGGTCGCCAGAGACCCGGTCAGCGGTGCGGTGACACCGAGGCTGATCTCTGCGGAGGTAGAAGCTGCGGAGGAAGCCCCGCTCGCCGCGGTGGAAGCCGGGGCCGCCGAGGATGACGCACCACAACCGACCAGGCTGACGAGTAAGCTGCCTGCCAGTGCAAGGCTCACAAACTTTTTCATATTTTTCCCCTCTTTCTAACAAACACAAAGGCACATTGTTTTCAATTTAGGTACACCTGTGCTTCGCTATGTTGCAAAGAATTATAACTTGCCGTTATCGTTTGTGCAATGCCGAAAGCGCACAAATTTCTGCGCGCCAAGCCCACACTATCTCGCACAATCAACAAAAACGGGGTAGAATTCTGTCAACTTTGCGAGTTTGGAAAATTGTACCCCCACAAATCGCCTTTATTTGGCTGTTTTGTGCCACGCTTCTTTCCTTCGATGCTTTGATGCGTTAAAGCATTAAAAAGAAAGCAAAGCCCTGTTTTCACTATCAAAAACAGGGCTTTGCGCTTATTTTTGCTTTTTAAAACACAAAATTTACTTTTTTACATCAAAAATTGTTTTTATTTCAGCTACATTTGTATTTTATTTCACCGTCTGAGGCTTGGCGGTTAAATAAAGTTTTGCACCACGGCCCACAGCACCGGCACCAGCAGGGCGGGCAGCAGGTTTGCGGTTTTAATGCGCGGCTCGCTGGTGAGAAAATTAATGCCGATGCAGGCGACCATCGCATAGCCCACCATACAGATCTGGCCGAGCAGGGCCCCTTGCAGATAAGGTGCCACCAACCCGGCGGCCAGTGTCAGCCCGCCCTGATAGAGCAGCAGCGGGATGGCGGCAAAGCACACCCCCACCCCCAGTGTTGCGCCAAATACGATCGAGCTGATGCCGTCCAGCATGCTTTTGACGTACAGCACGCCAGGGTCGTGGTGCAGCCCGTCGTTGATGGCGCCCACCACCGTCATGGCGCCCACACAAAACAGCAGTGTGCCGTTGACAAAGGCGGCGGCAAAGCCCTTTGCCCCCACCCGCCGTTCAATTTTTTGCGAAAAGCGGTTCAGCCGCGCATCAATCTGCAACAGTTCGCCCGCCAGTGTCCCCGCCACCAGGCTGACGATCAGCAGCAATTCGCCGCTGGAGGACAGTTTGCCGTCTGCCGCCACGGTGAACATTGACGAAATGACCCCGTTGAGGCCCAAAATGACCACGGCAACCCCAAGGGCCTTATGCACCGCCTGTTCCAGCGACGGCTTCATCCCTTTTTTCAGCAATAACCCGATCAGCCCGCCACACACCACGGCAGCGGCGTTGACCAGCGTTCCTCCCATCAGCATGTTCCACCCCATTCTGGCGCACTGCGGCGCCGTTTTACCAGCCGCCCACACAGCGGCCCTTACTCAGTTGATTGCAACCCCGCCCGCCTGCCCAAACAGGCGGCTCACCTCGTGGCGCAGTGCCGCATGCTGCGGTGCCGACAACGCGGGGTCGGCCTGCAACAAGGCGCCCGCCTGCTCGGCGGCGGCCTCCACCATGCCCGCATCGGTGGCATCTGCCACCTGCAACGTGGGCAGGCCGTGCTGGCGCTCGCCAAAAAAGTCGCCCGGGCCGCGGTGCTCTAAATCATACCTTGCCACCTCAAACCCGTCGGACGTGCGGCACAAAAAGCCCAGCCGCTCTTTCACGGCCTCGGACCCGTGGTCGCTGACCAGAATACAAAAGCTCTCCGCCGCGCCACGCCCCACGCGCCCGCGCAGCTGGTGCAGCGCCGAAAGGCCGTACCGCTCGGCGTTTTCGATGACCATCACACTGGCGTTGGGCACATCGACCCCCACCTCCACCACGGTGGTCGAGCACAGCACGTCCAGTTCGCCCGCGGCAAACTGTGCCATCACCTCGGCCTTTTCTGCCGCCTTCAGTCTGCCATGCAGCAACCCAATGCGGCGGTGCGGCAGGTAGCGGACCGCCACCTGCTCGCGGTATTCCACGACCGACTGCATGTCTGCCGTCTGCGGCGACTCTTCCTCCGCCGGCTCAATCAGCGGGCAGACGATAAAGGCCTGCCGCCCGGCGGTGATCTGCTCGTCTAAAAAGTGATACATGCGCCCGCGCAACGCGGTGCCCACCGCCATTGTGCGCACCGGGGTACGCCCCGGCGGCAGCTCGTCCAGCACCGAAACATCCAGTTCGCCAAACAGCAGTAAGCTCAGCGTGCGGGGGATGGGGGTGGCACTCATCACCAGCAGGTGCGGGTTTTCGGCCTTTTCGGCCAACAGCCCGCGCTGGCGCACGCCAAACCGGTGCTGCTCGTCGGTGACGGCAAACCCCAAGCGGGCAAACTGCACCTGCTCGCTTAGCACCGCGTGGGTGCCCACCACCACCTGCGCCGCGCCCTCTGCAATGGCAGCCAGCAGCGTTTTGCGGGCTTTGCCTTTCACCGAGCCGGTCAGCATCCCCACCGTAATGCCCAGCGGGGCCAGCAGTGTTTGCAGTGTTTTGGCGTGCTGCACCGCCAAAATTTCGGTCGGTGCCATCAATACGCTTTGGTACCCGTTTGCGGCGGCCACCGCCATGCCCGCGGCAGCCACCAGCGTTTTGCCGCTGCCCACATCCCCCTGCAACAAGCGGTTCATGGGGGTGGGGGCGGCAAAGTCGTGGCACAGCTCGTCTACGGCACGGCGCTGCGCCCCCGTGGGGGCAAAGGGCAACCCTTCAAAAAACGGGTCTGGGTCGCAGCGGGGCATCGGCGCGCCGCTTGCCAGCTGGTTGCGGCTGCGCAGTAGTTTCATGCCAAGCTCTAAGTAAAACAGTTCTTCAAACGCAAACCGCCGCCGTGCCGCCATGGCCTCTGCCAGCGACACGGGGAAGTGAATCGCCCCCAGTGCATCGCAAAGGTTCGGCAGCCGGTACTTTGCACGTAGCGCTTCGGGCAGCGGGTCTTGCACGGTACTGCACCCCGCCAGCGCGGTGCGCATCAGCTTTGAAAGGTAGGCAGACGTAATGCCCGCCGTTAAATGGTACACCGCGGTAAACGGGTGCTCGCTGCCCGCCGCGATGAACTGCGGGCTTGCCATTTCACGCCTGCCAAGGCCGCGCACCTTGCCGTAAAACAGGTACTCACTGCCCGGTTGCAGCCTTTCGGCCGCATAGGGGCTGTTAAAAAAGGTGATTTGCAACAGGCCAGTGTCGTCGCCCGCATCCACCCGGTACAGCGTGCGTCCGCCGCTGATGCGCAGCGGGGGGTGTTTTTCAAACACCGTTGCCTGCACGGCACAGGGGCCCTCGTAGGGGGCCTCGGCCACGGTATACGGGGCCGAATAATCCACATAGTCGCGCGGGTAACAGCGCAAAAGGTCGCCCACTGTTAAAATGCCCAGCTTGGCAAGCTGCTTTGCGCGCTTTTCGCCCACGCCCTTAAGGTACTGGATCTCTTTATCCCATGCCAAACCGCCACCTCCTTATCTGCACTGTGCCCGCGGTATAAAAAAGGCAACCTTAACGCAGGGGCGTTAAAATTGCCTTTTGTTTCGCCCCGCCGCGTGGGCAGAGGGCCAGTTATTCCACACTGACGATGTAGTAGTAGACCGGCTGGCCGCCCACCAGGTGGGTCACTTCAACGCCGGAGGGCACCCTCTCCTGCAACTGCCGTGTCACTTCGGCGGCATCGTCTTCGCTTACATCACAGCCCGAGATCACCGTCACAAAACTGGATTCCTTTTTTGTCATGGCCTTGGCCAGCCGCAGCACTGCGTGGCTGATGTCGCGGTCGGTAAACGACAGCTTGCCGTTTTCCAGCGCAAGGATTTCGCCCTGCTTGATTTTGTGGCCGTCAAAATCGCTGTTGCGGGCCGCAAAGGTGATGAGGCCGGTGGCAACGCGGTCTGCCGCCCGCATCATCGCAATGCCGTTTTCTTCGCCAGAAAGCGACTCGTCAAAGTTGAGCATCGCGGTAATGCCCTGCGGGATGGTGCGGGTGGGCAACACGATCAGCGTGCGGTCTGCAAGCGACACCGCCTGCTCGGCCGCCATAATGATGTTTTTGTTGTTGGGCAACACAAATACGGTTTTGGCCGGCACACTTTGCGCCGCCGCCAAAATATCTTCGGTGCTGGGGTTCATGGTCTGCCCGCCCGAAACCACGGCACCCACGCCGATATCGGTAAAAATATCACGCAGGCCATCGCCCGCGGCGACCGCCACAAAGCCAAACTCCACCGCCGGGTCCACCGCAACATAGGCAAATTCCTGCGGGGCGGGGTTCTTTTCTGCTTCGGCCTGTTTTTCCAGCCCTTTGCCCTGTGCCTGCCGGGCCAAAAACTGCTCGTGCATGTTTTCAATTTTAAAGTTGGTCAAGTACCCAAAGCCCAGCGCGTAGCTGACCATTTTACCGGGGTCGGAGGTATGCACATGGCAGTTGATCACTTCGTCATCCTCTACCACCACAACGCTGTCACCGTTGCTCTCTAAAAAGGCACGCAGTTTTTCACTGCTGGCGCCCTGCTTTTTGTTCACTAAAAATTGAGTGCAATAACCGTTGGTGATATCTTCCACCTTCATTAAATCGTCGGCGAACACTCCACGGCCCGCCGCACTGGTAGACGGCTTTTGGGGCGCGTCGGCGCTCTCTTGTGCCTGCACGATGATGCCGTCACGCAACACGCTCAGCATGCCCTCTAAAATGGTGACAAACCCGGCACCGCCCGCATCGACCACACCGGCCTTTTTCAGTACCGGCAGTTGCTCTGGCGTATGCTCCAGCGCCTCTTTTGCCGCCGCCAGTATAATTTCAAACAGTTCTACCGGGTCTTCGGTCGTCGCAACGGCCGCCGCCTCGGCACCCATACGGGCCACGGTCAGCATAGTGCCCTCGGTGGGTTTCATCACCGCTTTGTACGCGGCGGCGACACCCATTTCAAACGCTTTGGCAACATCGGCCGCAGTGGCCTCTTTTTTGCCCACCAGCGCCTTGGAAAACCCGCGGAACAATAGCGACGAAATGACCCCGCTGTTGCCGCGCGCACCGCGCAGCATACTGGAAGCGGCAACAGAGCTTGCCTTTTCCACCGTGCAATCATCGCCCAGCGCCTGCAAATCACGGCGCGCTGCGCCAATCGTCATACTCATATTGGTACCGGTATCACCATCGGGAACCGGGAATACGTTGAGCTCGTCAATACTGCTGCGCTGATTCATGATGCTGTTTGCACCACTGATCATGCTGTCTCTCAAAACAGAACCTGTAATCATCTTGCGTATACTCCCTTAAATCGTCAATTTCCGTCAGGAGACGATATCGTCTACCGAGACCTTAATGCGCTTGACCTGCAGGCCGGTGGCATCCTCTACGACGTACCGCACCTTGTGGGTGATGCTTTTGACAACTGCTGAAATATTAATGCCGTAAATCACTTTGATGTGCAGCTCAATCACCAGCTTGCCGCCCTCTTCAGTGACACGCACGCCCTTGTCGGGGAAATCCGACCCAAACAGCATGCCCTTTACGGTGTCGGACGCACCACTGGTGGCCATATCCGCCACACCATAGCAACTGCTGGCGGCGGCCGATACCAGCCCGGCAAAATAATCGCCGGTCATACTGACCTTGCCCAAAGTGTTGTAAAAACTGATCATCTTGTCCCTTCACTCCTTTTGGGTTGCATTGTCGATCGTAAGATTTTCAAAGCTATAAAAAATATCGCTGACCGTGGGGGTAAGCCCCGAAAAATCCTTACTGTAGGTCGCAACACCGTTTTTGTACACCAGTGGCACAAACGGCATTTCGGCGGCAAAGGCGGTTTCAAACCCGGCCAGTGCTGTTTTATCCGCTTTCATGGCATCGTAAGCGGCAAGCAGCGCGTCTGACGGCGCTACCCGCGCGCGCGCGTTGCCGGCACCAAAAAAGGCGTCCATATCCATGTTATTATACAACTTTACCTCGCCGATGTACAGTGGCGCCGTGCCGGACGAAATTTTTTCACTGTAACTGGTAAAGTCGCTGTCCTCGCTGACCGTCACCTCAATGCCGATGCGCGAAAGCTCATCCGCCACCAGCGAGGCGGCATACCGCTTAAACGAGCTGCCAGTGTAGCACAGTAGCGAAAACGACAGCCGTTTACCATCGGCACTCTGGTAAAAGCCGCTGGCTTCGTCCATTTTGTACCCCAGCGATTCGATCAGCGCCTTGGCTTTGGCGGTGTCGGCCTCCTCTGCCAGGGTGGCGGCAGCGCTTTCACCGGGGAAGCGCGGGTTGATGACGCCGGTGGCAACGTACGCGCGCGAATAATAGGCTTTGTCGGCAATCTGCCGGCGAGAAATGCCCAAACTGATGGCCTGCCGCAACGCGGGCTGGGCCAATGGAGAATCGGGGCTTTCGGGCTGGATGCCGATAAAGACAAGGTTGTTGAGGTTAAAATAACTGGTGTTGCACACAATACTGCCCGCAAGGTCGGACTCCTGCTCGGACGAAAACAAGCTGATGACCCCAAGGTTCAAGCTGGATACCAGCGCGTCATAGCCCGACAGCTCGACAAGCTCGATGGTGTCAAGCGGCGTTTTATCTGCAAATGAGGCGTTTGCGGTGAGGGCAACGCCGTCGCCGCTGCTGCTCACCGAGTACCGCCCGCTGGACGTGGGGCTGGTGCTGGCGGTCTCGCCCGCTTTCATCACCGGGATGTCGAGCAGATAGGCAAACAGGCTGTCCGGCTTTTGCAGTACCACCGTGACGGTGTTGCCGGCCGCACGCACCGCCGACACATTGGCAAACCTTGCGCTAAACAAACTGCTGGCGCGCGCGGCCTCAAGGCTTGCGGCGGCGTCCGCCCCGGTGATGGCCGTGCCGTCGGCAAAGCTGCCCCCCACCGTAATGGTCACCTCGTTGCCGGTGCTCACCACCGCACTGGCCACGTTGTAAACCAGCTCATAATCGTTCGTAATATCCACAAAATTGCTGAACAGCAGCCGCGAATTTTGCAGCGTGATCGTGCTTTTGGACGTATAGGGGTTAAACCCCTCTGCGCTGGAATAGGGCAGCACAAACTGGCCGTTGTCGCTGGCAGCGCTTTGGGCGGCGGGCACCCCGCCGCCTGCGGTGGACGAACTGACGCTTTGCGGCGCGCAGCCGGCAAGCAGTGCCCCGCACAGCAACGTGCAAAGGGCCGCCGTGCCCCGGCGGATACAGGCTGGTTTCATTGTAAACCTCCCAAACTGCGCCCGCGGGCAAACCACACGGCGCAATTTATTTTAACAGAATAGCAAGGTAGCGGCAGGCATTAGGCCTGCTGCATTTCGTGCAGGGTCTGCACCTCGGTGCAAAGCCCCGTTTTGTCGTCACAGCAAAACAGCACGGCATCCAAGCGGCAAGGGCCATCCGCCACGGCAAACCGCACCGGCCGGTGGGTGCGCTGCTTTTTTACCGCAAGCTCGGGCCGCACGCCAATCACCGACTGCACCGGGCCGGTCATACCCACATCGGTCAAAAAGCCGGTGCCGCCGGGCAAAATGCCCGCGTCGGCGGTGGGCACATGGGTGTGGGTGCCAAACACCGCGCTCACCCGGCCGTCAAGGTACCAGGCAAACGCCTGTTTTTCGGCGGTGGATTCGGCGTGGAAATCCACAATGCGAAACCGCGAGGTATCGCCCTGCAACAGGCGGTCGGCGGTGTCAAACGGGTTGTCAAGCGGCTCTAAAAATGCAACGCCCGCAAGGCACAGCACCGTTACGGTGTAACGGCCAAAGTCCAGCACCACACTGCCCACACCTGGTGCCGCATGCGGCAGGTTGGCCGGGCAAAGCAGGGTTTCGGTCTCCTCGTACAGTTCTTCGCCCGCACGGCGCAGCGCATGGTTGCCGGTCGTAATCACGTCGGCCCCGTGCGAAAAAATCTCCTGCGCAATGTCGGCGGTAATGCCCACGCCGTCCGGGTGGGCATTTTCTCCGTTCACAATGCAAAGGTCGGCGCCCACCTGCCGTTTTAACGCGGGCAACCGGCGGCACAAAAAGTTGAGGCCGGGTGTGCCCACCACGTCCCCGACACACAAAATTTTCATATGCGCCCTCCTTTGGGTTTGTTGGCGGTATCTATCATACCAGAAAGGGGCAAAAAAGAAAAGACGGCAGCGCATGCAAAGCTGCCGCCCGGCCCCCGCACACCGGGTGGGGGCATAAAAACGCAGAACAGCGGCAGCCCAAAAGGGGCTGCCGCTGTAGATTTATTTTGCGTAGTCGGTGGCCCTGCTCTCGCGGATCACGTTGACCTTGATCTGGCCGGGGTATTCCAGCTCGTCTTCGATCTTGCGCACAATGTCGCGGGCAAGAATCGTCAGCTGGTCGTCACCGATCGCGTCGGGCTTGACCATGATGCGCACTTCGCGGCCCGCCTGAATGGCGTAGCTGCGCTCGACACCCTCGAAGCTGGACGAAATGGCTTCCAAATCTTCAAGGCGCTTGATGTAGTTTTCCACATTTTCACGCCGGGCACCGGGGCGCGCGGCCGAAATAGCGTCGGCGGCCATCACAATAAAGGCCAGCGGGGTCTGCGGCTCCACGTCGCCGTGGTGTGCCTCAATGGCATGGATGACCAGCGGGTTTTCTTTGTACTTGCGTGCAAGGTCGACACCGATCATCACATGGCTGCCCTCGATCTCGTGGGTCAGCGCCTTGCCGATGTCGTGCAGCAAGCCCGCGCGCTTTGCCATATTGACGTTGAGCCCAAGCTCCGACGCCATCAGGCCGGACAGGTACGCCACTTCCATCGAGTGGTTCAGCACGTTCTGGCCGTAGCTGGTGCGGTATTTTAAGCGGCCAAGCAGCTTTACAAGGTCCGGGTGCAGGCCGTGTACGCCCACTTCCATCACGGCGCGCTCGCCCTCACGCTTCATGGAGGCATCAAGCTCGCGGCGGCTTTTTTCCACCGTCTCCTCAATGCGGGCCGGGTGGATACGGCCGTCGGCGATCAGTTTTTCCAGTGTCATGCGGGCAACTTCGCGCCGCACGGGGTCAAAGCTGGACAGGGTAATAGCTTCGGGGGTGTCGTCAATGATCAGGTCCACACCGGTCGCTGTTTCCAGCGCGCGGATGTTGCGGCCCTCGCGGCCAATGATGCGGCCTTTCATCTCGTCGCTCGGCAGCGGCACCACCGAAACGGTGATCTCACTGGAGTGGTCTGCCGCGCAACGGGACACCGCCTGGGTGATCAGCTCCTGCGCCAGCTTGTCGCAATCCTCTTTGGTCTGGGTTTCAAAGGCCGTGATGCGCATTGCCTTTTCGTGGGTCAGCGCTTCGTCAAGGCGCGAGAGCAGCATTTCTTTGGCCGCGTCCTCCGACAGGCCGGAGATGTGCTCCAGTTTTTCCACTTCGCGCTGGCGCATCTGTTCGATCTCCGCCAGCCGTGCGTCGATGAGGTCGGCGCGTTTTTTCAGTTCTTCTTCCCGCTGTTCCATCGCGGTCGTTTTGCGGTCAATGTTCTCTTCTTTCTGGTCGAGCCGACGTTCTTGCCGAGTGATCTCCGAGCGGCGCTCTTTGATCTCCTTGTCAGCCTCCGCCTTTAGGCGAAAGGCTTCATCCTTGGCCTCGACGGCGGCTTCTTTTCGCTTCTGTTGCGCCGTTTTGATAGCGTCGTTGATAATTCTTTTAGCTTCTTCTTCCGCAGAACCTACTTTTTGCTCTGCGATCTTTTTTCTGTAAGCGATGCCACAAGAAAAAGCGATAGCCGCAGCTACCGCACCCACAACAACGGCTATCAATACGGTGATACCGATTGATACCATAGGGGCCTCCTTCATATTTTTGGAGTTTATTAACTGGTCAATGTATTTTCAAACGCAAAGATATTGTAATGAATACACTATGCATCTATTTTAAGACCTGCCACGGTGCTTGTCAAGAAAAGCATAAAGGTAGGGCACAAAATCGACGTTTTTTGCTGCAATATTCCTAAAAATCACCGGTTTTCGCGTATTTTGGGCCTTTTGCGGGCCCCGCGCCACATGTTTTTTTACCCGTGGCAACAGGGGGCAGATTGCATAAAAAAACAGCGGGCACCCTGCCCGCCGCAACATTTTTTATTATGGGGCGCCCCCGTGTTATGCTTGCCCGCCGCGCACCGCGCGGGTGCCACACCAGTCGCAGCGCAAAATGCCCTCGCGTCCCCGGTAAAACCGTGCGGGCAGCTCTTGCTCTGCCGCGCAGATGCAGCGCGGGTTTTCGCACCGCACACCGGGGTATAATTCGCCCTCGGCGCGCTCTGTCGCACTCGGCGCGTTTTGCAGCAGCTTTAAAATCAGCGCCATGCGGATGAACTTGCCGTTTTGCACCTGTTTAAAGTAACACGCGCGCGGGTCGGCATCCACCGCCACCGCAATTTCGTTGACGCGCGGCAGCGGGTGCAGCACTGCAAGGCCGCTTTGGGCCGTTTGCAGCTTTTCGGGCGTTAAAATGTAGCTGTCTTTCAGCCGCAGGTATTCTGCTTCACTGTCAAACCGCTCTTTTTGCACCCGCGTCATATACAGGATGTCGAGTTTTGGCATCGCTGCTTCCAGCGAGGTGGTCACTTCAAACGACACGCCCTCCCTTTGCAGCACTTCGCTGACGGTCTGCTCCGGCATTGCAAGCTCCGGCGGCGAAATGAGCACAAAGTGCGTGCCCCCGTAGCGGGCCATAGCCGCCGCCAGCGAGTGCACGGTGCGCCCGTATTTGAGGTCGCCGCACAGGCCCACCGTCAGCCCTGTCAGCCGCCCCTTTTCTCGCTTTATGGTCAACAGGTCGGCCAGTGTCTGGGTGGGGTGGAAATGCCCGCCGTCGCCTGCGTTGATAACCGGGATGCCGATGTTGCGGGCCGCCACCAGCGGCGCGCCCTCTTTGGGGTGGCGCATGGCAATGATGTCGGCAAAGCAGGCCACGACCCGCGCGGTATCGGCCACGCTTTCACCCTTGGAGGCCGAACTGCTGGACGCTTCTGAAAAGCCCAGCACCTCGCCGCCAAGGTCCAGCATGGCGGCCTCAAAGCTCAGCCTTGTGCGGGTAGAGGGCTCGTAAAACAGCGTCGCTATTTTTTTGCGCTGGCAGCTCTTTGCATAAGCATCCGGGTGGGCAATGATGTCCTGCGCCGTGTCGATCAGCTCGTCGATCTGCTGCGTGGTCAAATCCAGAATATCAATCAAATCTTTTTTCATTTCCCTGCTCCTCCTGTTGTGCCCGCCGGGCGGGCGGCTGTGCGTTTTTTATGCCCGGCGGGGCGGCGCCCCACAAAAAAAACCGGCCCGCCAATGGCGGTGCGCCATTGGTGAAGCCGGATAAAAAGTATTGAGATGAACCAGCAAAAACAGAAAAGCAAAGGCAATGCGGCCCGCTGCCGGGGTGCCCGCAGTTGTTCGTCTACCGCGCCACTGTGCGCCGCTTTGTGCCCTGCTTGCCATAGTACCTCCCTGTGTTGCCGCAAAAGGCGGGCGGGCCACCGCAGAAAAACAGCCCCGCGGCTTTGCCCGCAAGGCCGTAAAACGGGGGGTTTGGTGCCCCGCCCGGTGTCGTTTGCCCAAAAGGCATGCCTGCCGCCTTTTTGATTTCGGTTGATTGTAGCACCTTTCGCCCACGCTGTCAAGCGGCGGGGCACACAACGGTACGTTAAACCATTTTTTCCTGTTTGACCTTTTGGTCAATCACGTGGCGCGCGGCAAGCTCGTCGCGGATCTTCTGCACCGGGATGCCCATATCCACCATCAGCACCAGCACGTGGTACACAAGGTCGGCAATTTCGTACACCGTCTCTTTTTTATCGTCGCTTTTGCCGGCAATGATCACCTCGGTCGCTTCTTCGCCCACCTTTTTCAAAATTTTGTCGCGCCCTTTTTCAAACAGGTACGTGGTGTAAGAGCCCTCTTTCTTTTCGGTGCGGCGTCCCTCGATCAGCGTCACCAGCGATTCCAGCGAAAACGGCGCGGCAGCGCCCGGCGCTTCGTACAGCGTATTCGTAAAACACGAGGTGGTGCCAAGGTGGCAGGCCGGGCCGTCCGGGTGCACCTTCACCAGCAAGGCATCCTGGTCACAGTCTGCCGTGATACTGACAATGTGCTGGTAATTGCCCGACGTTTCGCCTTTCAGCCACAGCGTTTCGCGCGAGCGGCTGTAAAAGCAGGTCAAGCCCTTTTCCAGCGAAATGGCAAGGCTTTCGCGCGACATATACGCAAGGGTCAACACCGCGCCGGTGTCGGCGTCGGTGACAATGGCGGGGATCAGCCCCCGCTCGTCAAATTTTAAGGTATCGATGCTACACATGGTTTTGCCCCTTTCAGATTCTCACATTGATGCCGTTTGCGCGCAGGTGGGCTTTCAGCTGCGGGATTTTAACTTCGCCAAAATGGAAGATCGACGCCGCAAGCCCCGCGTCTACCCGTGGCAGCGTTTTGAACAGCGTGACAAAATCGTCCGCCTTGCCCGCCCCGCCGGAGGCGATCACCGGCACCTCTACCGCTTCGCTCACTGCGCGCAGCATTTCAAGGTCAAACCCGTCTTTCACGCCGTCGGTGTCGATGGAGTTCAGCACCACTTCACCGGCGCCGCGCGCCACACAGTCGCAAATCCACCCCACGGCCTCGCGCCCGGTGTCGTCGCGCCCGCCGCGGCCAAACACCCGCAATTCGCCGCCCACGCGTTTCACATCCACCGAAAGCACCACGCACTGGTTGCCGTACCGCCGCGCGGCCTGCTCGATCAGCGCGGGGTTTTGCAGCGCGCCGGAGTTGACACTCACCTTGTCGGCCCCGCATTTCAGCACGCGGTCAAAATCGTCCACCGTGTTGATGCCGCCGCCCACCGTCAGCGGGATAAACACCCGCTTTGCGGTCTCGCACAGGATATCGGTAAACAGCGCGCGCCCTTCGGCCGAGGCGGTGATGTCGTAAAACACCAGCTCATCCGCGCCGCTGGCCGTGTAATACTCGGCCAGCTCCACCGGCGAGTCTACGTCGGCAAGGCGCTCGAAATTGACCCCTTTGACCACCCGCCCGTCCCGTACGTCCAGGCAGGGGATGATGCGTTTTGTAATCATACCGGCTCCTCCTTTGCTGCACACACGGCCTGTGCAAGGTCGATTGCGCCCGTGTAATATGCTTTGCCAATGATGGCACCCGCCACCCCCAACGCCGCAAGGTCTTTGACGTCCTGCAAGCGGCTCACGCCGCCGGACGCGATAAAATCCAGTGAAAATTGCTGTTGCAGCGCGGCGTACAGCGCAAGGTTTACCCCCTGCATTGCGCCGTCCTTTGCAATGTCGGTCACGATCACCGTGCGCACGCCGTCGGCTTGCAGCGCGGCGCAAAACGTTTCGCCCCGCACGGCACTTTGCTGCGTCCAGCCGTGCACGGCCACAAAGCCGTCGCGCAAATCGGCCCCCACGGCAATCCTATCCGCGCCAAAAGCCGCCACTGCCTCGCGCACAAAACCCGGCTGGGTCAGCGCCGCCGTGCCAAGGATCACCCGCCGTACGCCGGCGTTCAAATAGGCTTCGATCGTCTCATTCGTGCGCACCCCGCCGCCCAGCTCTACACAAAGGCCGGTGCCCTGCACCACGCGGCGCACCGTGGCAGCGGCAGGCGTGCCGCCGCTTTTGGCGCCCTCTAAATCCACCATATGCACCCAGCCGGCCCCGGCCTGTTCAAACTTTTGCGCCGTGGCCAGCGGGTCGTCATCATATACCGTCATTGCGGCATAGTCGCCGCGCAACAGCCGCACCACCTTGCCGCCGTATAAATCAATTGCAGGCAAAACGATCATACGCGGCCCCCCATGGCACAAAACGCCCGCAGAATGCCAAGGCCTGCCGTGCCGCTTTTTTCGGGGTGAAACTGGCAGCCCAGCACATTGCCCTGCCCCACCGCCGCCGTAAGGTCTGCGCCGTAATCGGTCACCGCCAGCAGCGCGTCGCCGCAGCCGGTGGCATAGTACGAGTGCACAAAATACACATATTCGCCGCCGTATACATTGACAAACAGCGGGCTGCTTTTGCCGGCCGGGGTCAGGTGCAGCGCGTTCCAGCCGATGTGCGGTATTTTTAATTCTGCGGGCAGCACCCCCGCCATTGGCACCACGCTGCCGGGCAGCAGGCCCAGCCCCTCGTGCTCGCCAAACTCGTAGCTTTTTTCAAACAGCAGCTGCATGCCAAGGCAGATGCCCAGCAGCGGCTTGCCGCTTGCCGCCACCCCGCGCACTGCCGCGGCAAGCCCGGTTTCGCGCAGCTTTGCCGCCGCATCCTCAAACGCGCCGACACCGGGCAAGATCACCGCATCGGCCTGGCGGATGGCCGCCGCGTCGCCGGTGACAATGCTTTCGGCCCCAATGGCCGCAAGCGACGAGTGCAGCGAAAACAGGTTGCCCACCCCGTAATCCACAATGGCAATCATCACAGCACCCCTTTGGTAGACGGGATCACATCCCGGTTTTTTTCGTCGATGGCAACGGCGGCTTTCAGCGCGCGTGCCAGCGCCTTAAAGCTGCCCTCTATAATGTGGTGCGAGTTTTCGCCCGCCAGCTGCCGCAGGTGCACGGTCATACCGGCGCGGCAGGCCAGCGCGTCAAAAAACTCGTTTGCAAGCTCGGTGTCAAAGGTGCCCACCTTTTGCGTGGGCGGGCACAGCGTGGTGCATAGCCGCCCGCGGCCCGAAATATCCACCGCGGCAAGCAGCAGCGCCTCATCCATTGGCAGCGTAATGTCGCCGTACCGGGTGATGCCGCGCCGGTCGCCCAGCGCCTGTTCAAAAGCAAGCCCAAGGCAGATGCCCACATCTTCCACCGTGTGGTGGTCGTCCACATCGGTGTCGCCCACGCAGGTGACGGTAAGGTCAAACCCGCCGTGGCGGGCAAACAGCGTGAGCATGTGGTTTAAAAAGCCACAGCCGGTGTTGATGTTGCCGGCCCCGGTGCCGTCCAAATCCAAGGTCAGCGCAATGTCGGTTTCCGCCGTTTTGCGCTGGATACTCGCCTGCCTCATGCTTCATTCTCCCTTTCGCTTAAACTGTCGCGCACCGCGGCAAGCAGGGTCTCCATCTGCTGCGGGGTGCCAATGGTGATGCGGTTGTACTGTGCAATGCGCGGCAGCGTGAAGTGCCGCACCAGCACCCCGCGCGCTTTCAGCCGCAAATATAATGTCTCGCCGTCCATGGCATCACTTTTTGCAAACAAAAAATTGGCGTCAGAATCTAATACCGTAAACCCCAGCTGCCGCAGCGCCTCGGCAGTGCCCGCGCGGGTGCGCATGATCTCGTCGCAGTTTGCGCGGTAATATTCTTCTTCTTTCAGCGCGGCCTCACCGCAGGCAAGGGTCAGGCGGCTGATGTTATAGGGGTTGGTGGAATACTTCAGCTTTTCAAGGTCGGCAATCAGCGCGGCGCTACCCAGCGCAAACCCCAGCCGTACACCCGCCATGCTGCGCGATTTAGAATAGGTCATCACGACCAGCAGGTTGTCGTACTGTTCTACCAGCTTCGCACAGCTTTCACCGCCAAAATCCACATACGCTTCGTCGATCAGCACCACGTGGTCGGGGTTACTGCGCAAAATTTCTTCGATTGCCCCGACGGAAAGCGACAGCCCGGTCGGCGCGTTGGGGTTTGCCAGCACCACCATGCCGTCGCGCCCGTAATAGGCCTGCCAGCTGACGGTAAAATCCGGCCGCAGCGGCAGCTCGGTGTAGTGGATGCCGTGCAGCTGCGCAAACACCGGGTAAAAGCCATAGCTGATATCCGGGAAATAGGCCGGGGTGTCCCCGCCCGCAAAGGCCATAAACGCAAAGTTCAGCACTTCGTCCGACCCGTTGCCAAGGAACACGTTTTGCGGCGCAAGGCCATAGCGTGCGGCAAGCGCGGCGCGCAGCGGCGCGGCAGTGGGGTCCGGGTACAGGCGCAGCAGCTCGGCCTGCCGGGCGTTTGCCGCGGCCAGCACCGCCGGTGAGGGCGGGTAGGGCGACTCGTTGGTGTTTAATTTGACATACTGCATGTCCTGCGGCTGTTCACCGGGCACATACTCGTGCAGCCCGGCATAGGCCTGCTTCAAAAATCTGCTCACTGGGCACCCCCCTCAAACCGGCTGGCAACACTGCGCGCGTGGGCGGCAAGCCCCTCTTGCTCTGCAAAGTATTCCACCTGCCGGGCCACGGCGGCCAGCGCCTGCCGCGTAAAGTAAGTGTACTGCGTCTTTTTGATAAAATCATCGACCGACAGCGGGCTGGAAAACCGGGCCGTGCCGCCGGTGGGCAACGTGTGGTTTGGCCCCGCAAGGTAATCGCCCAGTGCCTCCGGGCAGTTGCGGCCCAAAAACACCGACCCCGCGTTTTGCACCTGCCCCAGCAGGTCAAACGGGTCGTTGACACAAAGCTCTAAATGCTCGGGTGCCAAGCGGTTGGCGATCTGCACCGCCTCGGCAATGCTGCCCGCCACAATAATTTTGCCGTTTTGTTCAATCGATGCTTCGGCAATTTCTCGCCTTGGCAGCAGCGCCAGCTGCCGCGCGACCTCTGCGGAAACGGCCTGCGCCAGCGGCAGGCTGTCGGTCACCAGCACCGCCGAGGCATTTTTGTCGTGTTCTGCCTGCGAAAGCAGGTCTGCCGCTACCTCGCGCGGGTTGCTGGCGGCATCGGCAATCACCAAAATCTCGCTGGGCCCGGCGATCATATCAATGCCCACCTGCCCAAACACCTGCTTTTTGGCCTCTGCCACATAGGCGTTGCCTGGGCCCACTATTTTTTCGACCCGCGGCACGCTTTGGGTGCCATAGGCCAGCGCGGCCACGGCCTGTGCGCCGCCCAGCTTAAAGATGCGCGTTACCCCCGCCACCTGCGCCGCCGCTAAAATGGCAGTGGGGATGATTCCATGATGTGCCGGGGTGACCATGACGATTTCGCCCACCCCGGCGATCTGCGCGGGGATGGCGTTCATCAGCACCGACGACGGGTAGGCCGCCGTGCCGCCCGGCACATACAGCCCCACTTTTGCAAGCGGCAGAATTTTTTGCCCCATTACCACGCCGTCGCTGCCCGTTTGCACAAAGCTTTGGCGCACCTGCGCGGTGTGAAACGCGCGAATGTTATTTGCGGCCGTTTGCAGCACTGCCAAAAATTCGGGGTCGGTGGCGGCCAGTGCCGCCGCCTTTTCCTCTGCACTGACTTCCAGCGGGCCGGGGCGCGCGCCGTCAAATTTTTCGGTGTAGCGCGCCAGCGCCTCGTCGCCGTTCTGCCGCACATCCGCCAAAATAGCGGCCACGGTTTCCGCCACGTCCTGCCCCGGCAAGCCGCGGGCAAAAATTTCGTCGTCGCTCACCGCGCCGACCTGCAAGATCTTCATGCCTCTGCCTCCTCTTTGGGTAACAGCAGCCCGCCAAGGGCGCTGCACAGTGTCTCGATCTGCCGGTTGCGAAACTTAAAGCTTGCCCGGTTGGCGATCAGCCGCGCGCTGATGGGCAAAATCTCCTCCACGACCTCAAGGTCGTTTTCGCGCAGCGTCGTGCCGGTCTCCACAATATCCACGATGACATCCGAAAGGCCCAGCACCGGCGCCAACTCGATGGACCCGCTGAGCTTGATGATGTCGATGCTGCGGCTTTGCCCTGCAAAATACCGCCCGGCTATGCTGGAAAATTTTGTCGCCACCCGCAATGTGCGGTCGGGGTTATCCTGCCAGCCGCGCTTTGCGGCCACCGCCATGCGGCAGCGGCCCACGCCAAGGTCCAGCAGCTCATACACTTCGGGCGCGTATTCCAGCAAAATGTCTTTGCCCGCAATGCCCACGTCAGCGGCGCCGCGCTCTACATAAATGGGCACATCGGCGGGTTTTGCCCAAAAATAGCGCACCCCCGCAGCCGGGTTTTCAAAAATCAGGCGGCGGCCATCCTCCAGCACACCGGGGCAGGCAAAGCCCGCCTCGGCCAGCAGGCGGTACACCTTTTCGCCAAGGCGCCCCTTGGGCAACGCCACACTCAGGCAGTCATTCATCTTCGCCCCTCCAGTCCTCCAGCCGCAAAACGCTGTTGCAGCGCAGCTTTGCGGGCTTTACTCGCTGTGCGCTCACCGTTTTGCCCTGCGCCGTCAGCGCGCGCACCGCGCGGTCCAGCTTTGCCACATCGTCCCCCGGGCGGTACAACAGCAGCACGTCCACATCGGCGCGCTCGGCCCCGGTGCGCGTTTCCAGCTCATCCAGGTACACCGCAAAGCCCACGGCCCCGCTGCCCGCACGGCCCATTTTCGCCATCAGCCGGTCGTACTGCCCGCCGCGCAACACCGCGGTGGGGATGCCGTTGATGAACCCCTGAAAAATAATGCCGTTATAGTAATTCATGTCGTTGACGACCGAAAAATCAATTTGCACCCGCCCGGCAAGGCCCCCCTGCGCCAGCACGGTGCAGATGTCTTGCAATTCGCCCAGCGCCGTTTGCATTTCGCTGTTGCGGCATAGCCCGCGCAGCGTGGCCAGCACCCCGTTTGCGTCGCCATAGGTGGCAACCAGCTGCGGCAGCAGCGTGTCGTCGTACCCGCCCGCGCGGCAAAACTGCAACAGCCCCGCACGGTTTTTGTCGCGGATCAGCGCCAGCGCCTCGCCGTACCGTTCTGCCGGTACCCCGGCGGCCAGCAGCGCGCCGGACACAAGGCCTAAATGCGAAATATCCAGCATATAGTCGCCGTTGATCGCCTGCAAGCTGCCACCCGCAAGGCGCAGCACCTCGCACAGCTGGTAGCGGTCGATGTCGCCAATGCACTCCAGCCCGGTCTGCATGATCTCTTTAAACGAGCCCGCTTTGGCGTCGGCGCGAAACACGTTTTCGTCGTAATACACCTTTTTTACCGTGCCCGGCTCTGCGCTGATGTTTTTGATGATCGAGATGGTCACATCGGGCTTTAAGGCCATCAGCGTGCCGTCAAGGTCGGTAAACACGATCATGCGGTCGCTGGACAAAAAGTCCTTATTGCGTACATAAAGGTCATACTCTTCAAACCGGCTCATTTTATAACCGCTGTACCCATACCGGCGGTACAGCGCGCGCAGCTCTAAAATAATGCGCTCTTTTTCTTGTAAGGTCTCTGTCGTTGTCATGCGCCGTTCCCTTTCGCGGTTTACACCGGGTGCGCGGGGCCCGTTCTACCCCCGCCCTGCCGGCAATTTTGCTTTATTGATTTATTATGGCAGTATAGTATCACATTAGCACACTAAAGTAAACAGGCAACGTTTCTCAATTTGTTGCCCCGTTGCGCGCCGTTTTTGTGAAACTGCTGCAAAACAGTACTTTTTTGTGGTCATTTTACCCTTGCCGGGGGGCCACTTGGCAAGGTTTTGCAAAACCGGCCACAAAAAAACAGAGCCCCCGGCAAGTTTGCCGGTGCTCTGTTTTGCATTCGGGTGCCCGCCGCTGCTCTACGGTGGGCGCCTTACCTTATGGACATAGCACCACCCCCGTATCTGCGCGGTACGGGGGTGGGCGAGGAGGAGGGGGCCTTTCGTTCAAAAGGCAATCACCAAACGGGTATGACAAAGGGGGGTGCATACCCGTATTTAAAGTAGCATCTCAGGCCTTAAAAAACAACAAATCTGTTCCCAAATGGGGGTGAAATGTTCCCAAATCAGGGTTTTGGTATGATTTGCTATTGTAAAAACTGCCATTTTTGCCATTGTACCGCCGTTTTTCGCGGTTTTTCGTCGGTTTAAATTTCCCTTTTTTTGCAAAAAAGTTTATAATAAACAGGACCCACGGCAGGCACGACAGGCCCGTGGCAAAACAGGAGGGCAGTATGTCGCAGACGACCAAACGCGCGCTGGAAGCATCGCTGAAAAACCTGCTGGCGCAAAAGCCGCTGGATAAAATTACGATATCGGATATTGCCGACGACTGCGGCATCAACCGCATGACCTTTTACTATCATTTTAAAGACCTGTACGATTTAGTAGAGTGGTGCCTGATCGAAGACACCACCAAGGCGCTGGCCGGCAACAAGACCTACGATACCTGGCAGCAGGGGTTTTTGCAGATTTTCGAAATGGTGCTTGAAAATAAACCCCTCATTTTAAACGCCTACCATTCCATCAGCCGCGAGCAGGTAGAGATTTATCTGTATCAGGTGACCTATAAACTGCTGATTGGCGTCGTGGACGAAAAGGCCGCGGGGGTGCGGGTGCGCGACGAGGACAAAAAGTTTATTGCCGATTTTTATAAATTTGCCTTTGTGGGGTTGATGCTCGACTGGATCCGCGCGGGGATGAAAGAGGAGCCCCAGCAGATCATTGACCGGCTGAGTGTGCTGATCCACGGCGACGTGACCCGCGCATTAAACAAATACCGGCTGGGCGGCCCCGCTTTGCCCGAAGACGAATAGCCCCGCGCTGCAAAAAAAACGCTTTTTTTTATCAATCCGGCCCGGGTGATAAAAGTCTTATCACGCGGGCCGGATTGTTTATGGTGCCCCCACGCAACGCGCGCTACAATAGCCCCAGACCCAAAGAAACGGAGGCTGTTTTATGTATTATTCCAGTGGGAACTACGAAGCATTCGCCCGGCCGCGCAAGCCGGAAGGTGTCGACCACAAGTCGGCTTATATCGTCGGCAGCGGCCTTGGCGCATTGGCAGCGGCCTGCTACCTGGTGCGCGACGGCCAACTGCCCGGCAAAAACGTGCACGTGCTTGAAAAGGACCCCATCCCCGGCGGTGCCTGCGACGGTTACCAGGTTACCGATGTGGGCTATGTGATGCGCGGCGGGCGCGAGATGGACAACCATTTTGAATGCATGTGGGACTTGTTCCGCTCGATCCCGTCCATCGAGACCGGGGGCGTCAGCGTGCTGGACGAGTATTACTGGCTGAACAAAAGCGACCCCAACTACTCGCTGCAGCGCGCCACCGTGCAGCGTGGCAAGGATGCCCACACCGAAGGCAAGTTTGGCCTGTCGGACGCCGGCGCGATGGAGATCATGAAGCTGTTTTTCACCCCGGACGAGCAACTGTACAACAAGCGCATTGACGAGGTGTTCAGCGAAGAAGTGCTAAGCTCGAACTTTTGGATGTACTGGCGCACGATGTTCGCATTTGAAAACTGGCACAGCGCGCTGGAAATGAAGCTGTATATCCGCCGCTTCATCCACCACATTGGCGGCCTGCCCGACTTTAAGGCCCTGCGCTTTACCCGTTACAACCAGTACGAGTCCATGATTTTGCCCATGGTGAAATATTTATCTTCGTTCGGCGTGCAGTTCCACTACAATGTCAAGGTCGTCAACGTGGCGTTTGAGACGAGCGGCACCAAAAAACAGGCGACCCGCATTGACGTGCTGCGTGAGGGCAAGCCAGAGAGTATTGATTTGACGCAGGACGACCTTGTGTTCATCACCAACGGCGGCTGTGTTGAAAACTCATCGCTTGGCGACCAGCACCACCCCGCCCCGTTTAACAAAGAGATCAAAGAGGGCGGCGGCTGGGATATGTGGCGCAAAATTGCGGCGCAGGATGCCGCCTTTGGCCACCCGGATAAATTTTGCAAAGACCCCGAGCAAAGCAACTGGATGTCGGCCACCGTTACGACGCTGGATGACCGCATCCCGCCGTATGTGCAAAAAATCTGCAAACGCGACCCGTTCAGCGGCAAGGTGGTCACCGGCGGCATTGTGACGGTCACCGATTCCAACTGGCTGATGAGCTGGACCTTCAACCGGCAGCCGCAGTTCCGCAGCCAGCCCAAAGGGCAGCTGGTGGGCTGGGTATACGGCCTGTTCAGCGACCGGCCGGGCAACTACATCAAAAAACCGATGCGCGAGTGCACCGGCAAAGAGATCTGCATGGAGTGGCTGTACCATATGGGCGTGCCCGAGGCGGAGATTGAAGACCTTGCCGAGCACAGCGCCAACACCGTGCCCTGCATGATGCCGTACATCACCGCGTTCTTTATGCCGCGCGAAGCGGGCGACCGCCCCGCCGTCGTGCCGCAGGGCAGCGTGAACTTTGCGTTTTTGGGCCAGTTTGCCGAAACCCAGCGCGACACCATTTTCACCACCGAGTATTCCATTCGCACCGGCATGGAGGCCGTGTACACCCTGCTGGACATCGACCGCGGCGTGCCGGAGGTTTGGGGCAGCGTGTACGACGTGCGTGATTTGCTGAACGCGACGGTACAACTGCGCGACGGCAAAAAAATCACCGATTTAAACCTTGGCTTTAAAGAAAAAATCGCGCTGCGCGAAGTGCTGAAAAAGGTAGAAGGCACCGACCTTGACAAGCTGCTGCGCGAATATCAACTGATTTAATGGCATTTGCCCGCCGCTCTCCCCGGCGACAGAGTAAACATCAGTCCGCCACCCTCCCAGGCGGGCTGCGAGACAAAACAAAAAGCCTTGCCGCAGTTTTGCGGCAAGGCTTTTGCTTGTTATTTTTTGTTTCGCGCGTGGCCCGTCAAATCGCGCACCACTTCGCCCGCGATGATCAGCCCCACGGCGGGCGGCACAAACGCCGTGCTGCCGGGCACCTGCCGGCGCTGGGTGCACTTGCGCGCCGTGCCCGGCGGGCAGATGCAGCCGGTGCGGCAGCTGGCTTCGCCGTCCTGCTGCGGGGTCATTGGCTCTTCTTTAGAGTACACGACCTTCAAATGCTTCACGCCGCGCCGGCGCAGCTCGTAGCGCATCACCTTGGCCAGCGGGCACATGGAGGTCTTATAAATATCGGCCACCTCAAACGCCGTGGCATCCAGCTTGTTGCCCGCCCCCATCGAGCTGATAATCGGCACGCCGCTGGCCTGCGCCTGCAACACCAGTTCAATTTTGCCGGTCACGGTGTCAATGGCATCAATGATGTAATCGTACTGCGAAAAATCAAACTGCGCGGCCGTTTCGGGCGAATAAAAAGTCCGGTAGCCGTGTAGCACAAGGTCGGGGTTGATGTCCAAAAGGCGCTCGCGCGCCGCGTCTATTTTGTACTTGCCCACGCTGGAGAGCGTGGCAAAGGCCTGCCGGTTCAAATTTGTCAGGCACACGCGGTCATCGTCGATCAAATCCAGCGTGCCAATGCCGCTGCGCACCAGCGCTTCGGCGGCGTTGCCCCCCACCCCGCCAATGCCAAAAATGGCAACGCGGCTGGCGGCAAGGGCCTGCATGCCCTCACTGCCCAGCAGCAGCTCGGTGCGGGAAAACTGGTTCAGCATACCTGTGTCCTTTCCGGCCCGGGTTGCAACATCGGCTGCGGGATGTTTCCATCCACCACGTCCGCCAGCGTCACAGCGGACAAAAAGCTGTCAATCACGCTGTCCAGCGCTTTCCATAGCGGCAGCGTCTTGCAGCCGTCGGCACGGGTGCACAGGCTTTCGCCCTGCTCCAGGCAGGACACCGGCGCAAGGGTGCCGTCTGCCGGGCGCAGAATATCCACCACCGCATACGCTTTTGGGTCTCTCGCCAGCTTATACCCGCCGCCTTTGCCGCGCACCCCCACCACAAGGCCCTCTTTGCTTAACGTGGCAATGATGCTTTCAAGGTATTTTTCTGAAATCTCCTGCCGGGCGGCAATGTCTTTCAGCGGAATGTATTGTTCTTTTTCACGGTTTTGCGCAAGGTCAATCATCACGCGCAGCGCATACCGCCCTTTGGTTGAAATCAGCATACTCTGTTCCCCTTTCGCGCGGGGCCATGGCCCCCGCACTGTGTCGCCTGTGGCAAACCCCTGCCGCACAGCAGCAGGGGGCTTGCGGCAAAAAAGGCCCACACCGTTTTCACGGTGCCGGCGGCTATCCAGCGTCGCTGCGGCAGGGCAGACGCACCCCCGCCGCAACAACTTAATAACATATTGACATTATAGGTTTATTGTGCGATTCTGTCAACTGTTTTCCCCATTTTTGCCCTTGCCCGCCGTGCAAAGTACCCGCCCCATTGCGTGTCACTGCAAAAAGCACGGCCCCGTGCCAGGCAAGCTACATGGGCAGCTGCCGGCAAAGCGGTAAAACAGTAAATACGGCAAGGCAAACGGGCTGCAAAACAACAAACAGGGTGCCCTGATAAAAAAGGGCACCCTGCTTGTTTATACGGCAGCTACGCCGCCGTTTATTTTTTCTTTTTTTGCCCTTTGGTCGCGGCGCTGTGGTAACTGACAGCCTGCACCAGCCAAATGGCACCCAGTGTCAAAATGGGCAGCACCCCGACATCGGTCAAAACCTCCAGCAAAATCAGCACGACAAACAACCAGACAATCGCCCTGCTGGTCGTTTTCATCGCAAACAGTGCCGCGTCGCCAATCTGCCGCCGCTCGGCCTCATCACAGCTGTCGTACCATTTTTCCTGAAACTTCGTATCCAGCAGGCTGCCCTGCTTTTCAGGGTACAGTTGCTTTGTCGCTTTGACAAATTTGCTTTGTGCCGCCATGGTGCCAAACACCAGCACAAAAAACGGCAGTACCGGCAGCAACACCGCCCCCACATTTTGCGCGGTACCAAAGGCAGAGGCCGACACACCAAACAGCACAAAGGCCAGCACCGTCAGCACATTCAGCGCGCCCATGCCATTGGCGTAATAATGGTCGGCGGCGTCAAACGCGGCTTCATCCTCACCGTTCCCGGCAAGGGCTATTACAGCAGCCCGCTTTCCCTTTTGGTACCACATGGCGGCAAGGGCACCACACACGCCGCCCGCGGCCAGCATCAGCCACAGCGCCGCACGCTGCAACCATAACTGTGCTACCCGCAACACGGGGCGAATGCTGTCGTACCCAAACCCAATCAACAGGCCAAGCAACCCACCCACCAGCAGGCCGCCCACCAACAGCAGGGCAAACTTCAACCCCAATCTATGCTTTTTCATGTTCTTCCTCCTGTAAATAAAACACTTCTTCCAGCTGCGCCCCAAACACCTTTGCAATGCGCAGTGCCAGCAACACCGAAGGGTGGTAGTCGCCCCGCTCAATCAAACTGATCGTCTGCCGGGACGCACCCACCTGCTCGCCCAGTTGCTGTTGGTTGAGCCCCGTGCGGGCACGGTATTCTTTTACGCGGTTAACAAGCAGCATCCCTTGCCCCCTTTATGCCTTATTTTATTGTCATTTTGACAACTATATTTGTCACAGTAAGCATAGCATTGACAACTATATTTGTCAACACTAAAAATGTAGGTAAATTGCAGCACGAAACTCCCGTTTGTAAAACAGGAATCCCACTTTGCAAATGAGAATCCAGTTTTGAAAACGAAAGTCCCGATTTGTAAATAAAAATCCCGTTTTGTAACCGACTTTCCCGGAAATCTCAAAGGAACCATGCTACGAGCGCACTTTCGGAACTCATGAAGACCTTAAAAGAGCACGACAAACAGAGGCACAATTCCCGCTCAGTTTTTTGTAACTGGAGAATCCCGCCTTGTGGGGAAACGATGGCTGGCGGACAGTGCAAGTAGATAAAATCAGGTTGAATGCTTGAGAAGACGGGGCTTTAAAACGATGTTTTCAGACGCAATGGGAAGACAGCCAAGCTTTTGAAGGATGTTTTCTCCATAGCAGAAACGAAACACCTCATAGGGACTGCGCCCATTCAACTTGTTCCTTTTGTAGGAGTTGATGTGATTCATCACTTTGGAAATATCCGGTTGGGTCAGATTGTCAAAAGAGGTTCCCTTGGGCAAAACTCGCCGAATCAATTCATGATTCACCTCAATAGAGCCCTTTTGGTAGGGACTGCTGGGATCGCAGTAAAAAATTTTCGTGCGGAGGATATCTTTTCCGGAGGGACCGTATTCCACCAGTCGGGGATTCGAAAACTCACTGCCGTTGTCCGTCAGAATCATTGGGAACAGGCTTTCAAAACATTTCCGCCCCAGGAGCCTATAGATGGAATCCAGAGAATCAATCACAGACTGCGAAGTATTTGCATCCCGTAGAAAAGCCAGCATCAGGCTGGTATTCACAAAATGAACGGTAAGCAATACTTTTCCGCCTTTGCTTCCCAGTACGGAATCCATTTCCACGATCTGAATATCCGGATGGCTTTCCATGTACTTTTTGAATTCCTCATAATTGCGTCCGATACGGCACCCACGGTCAATCTTGAATTCCGGCTTTTTGTATCTGGGACGATATTTCACTTTTCTCGGCAGATCAATGTTCCGGACATCAAACAAAGAAGCGTCAATGTAATTGTAAAGGGTTTTCTCACTACAGGTCATTTCATCCGCGTGAGTTAAGTATATCTGATGTACAGACTGGCCGTTCCGAATCAGCGGAGTAATCAGCAGATTCAATCTTTCCAGCTCTGTTTCGCTGGAAAGGATTCCGCTGCGGGTTTCTGAGATTGCCTCTGAGAACCGGATATGAGCGCTTTCCGCATCATAAATGTTCTTTTTGAGTGTGCATTTTCCAAAAGAGGAACAGCCGTTGCAAACATACGTGGGCCTTTTGCAAGCGGTACAAACTTCTTCCTCAAATTCAGGGCAGTGGTCGTTACATCCGCTGCACAGACTGCATTTGGCAGCCGACGGATGAGTACATTCTTCCTTCCTGCAAATATTTTTAAGCTTACACACGGCGCGTTTTTTGCAGGCATTGTAAGGGTAGGAAGAATAACCGCTCTTCTTTTCAAACGAATATTTTTTGACCTCTTTGGCAACCGTTGTTCGATCTTTTTCAATTTCCCTCCCAATCTCACCGAACGATTTGTTTTGCGCCAAACCTTTTTCAATGATGAGACGATCATTGTACGTTAGGAATTTCGACATGGCTGTCCTCCTTTTCTTGCCGCCAGCAAAATAAGGATACCATCCATGTCTGCTTCAGAACGTCTCTTGAACGCGTTACGGCCCCAGAAGGCTTTTTCGCTACGCTTCAAAAGCCTTCCGGGGCCGTAACTTCAGACAAAACTCCTTGCAACCGGAAAATCCATACCCTTTCCGCACGGGAGTTTCCTTACAATTGTATCCTGCTCTTGTGGGAAGGTATGGACTCTCGCTTTACAGTTCAGGACACTAAAAATGTACTTTGTAAAACAAAAAAACCGCCCTGCCGGGCGGCCCTATTTTTAAGTGGTCTTTTGGGGTTGCTGGCGGCGGGTGTACACCGCACTCGCAACGAAACTGGTCAGCGGGATAGCCAGTAAAATAGCCATGCTGCCAATGACCGCCTGCAACACCTCGGTGATGATCATTTCGCGGTTGAACAGCCCGTCCAGCGACGAAGCATAAGCTACCAACAACAAAACGGTGGACAGGGACGAGCCGATATACGCCAGTACCAGCGTGTTGGCCATTGTGCTCATCATATCGCGCCCAATGTTCATGCCGCTTTTCATCAGCATGCCAAAGGTAGGGGCTGCCGCGCGCTCGCGCAGCTCCCACAGGGCCGAGGCAAGGCTCATCGCCACATCCATCACCGCGCCCACCGCGCCAATTAAAATACCGGCAAACACAATGCCTTTTAAATCCACCGGGTTACGGGTGCCAAGGTCGGCAAGGTAAATTGCCTCTTGCGAGGCCATACCGCTCAGCCGCAGCGTAGCGGAAAGCAGCACGGTCAGCAGCCCGGCAAACAGCACACCGGCGCTGCACCCTGCAATGGCCACCAGTGTTTTGGCGTTTGCGCCGTTTACCAGCAGCAGCGTGGAGATAATGACATAAATACACACGGCAATGGCGCTGAGGTAGATGTTGTACCCGCCCAGCACCAGCGGCAAAAACACCAAAAACACTGAGCCAATGGTGAGCAGCAACGAAATCAGGGTATGCAGCCCTTTCATGCGCCCAAAAATTAGCAACAGCACACAAAACACCACACAAACGGCAAGTGTGCCGCCCGCACGCTGGTAATCATCCAGCACATAAGGCGCCGCCGCCGTGGTCGCAGGGTCCGGGTTGGGGTACAGCAGCACCCGGTTGCCCACCCGCACTTCATCCAGATGCACGGTGCTGTACCCGTCAATCACCTGCTGGGCAGCGACGGTGGTGCCGTCTTTCTGTTTTGCGGTAAAGCGCAGTGTCACCTGCTGCACCGTTTGCCCATCGGCAAGGCCCGGCAGTTCACTCACCTCGCGGCTGGTAATGGTTTGTACTGTCGCGGGCAAAAAGTCGGCCCCGGTCAGCGGCGGCAGCACCCCACCCCCGGCGGCGGCCAGCCGGTTGCCCGCATACAAAAATGCCACCGACAAGAGCACCGTCAGCACATACAGCACCGCGCGCGCAGTTTTAGGGGAGACCTGTTCACTTTGGCTTTTGCTTTTCATTCGCGTACCTCCTGGCAGGTGGCCCCACCGCACGGCAAGGCGTTTGGTTTATTATACCATGCACCCCCTGCCCCGGCCAACGGCTGGCCCATACATAAACAATGCCGCCGGTAGAACTACCGGCGGCATTGTTTATGTGACTTGTTTTATTGGTGGGGCCACGCCTAAAAGCCCAGCAGCCGCCCTACCTGATAAACGGCAAAACTGACCACCCACGCAATGCCGGTTTGCAGCACCACCAGTTTCAGCGCGCCTAGGCGCGAATTCAGCTCGCGCCGCACCGCGGTGATGGCCGCAATGCAAGGGGTGTACAGCAGGGTAAACACCAAAAAGGCAAACGCGGTCAGCGGGGTGAACATCGTGCCCAGCACCGTGTTCAGCTGCCCGGCACCGCCCGCCAGCACCGCCAGTGTGGAGACGACCGCCTCTTTCATCGTAAACCCGGCCAGCAGCGCGGTGGCGGCGCGCCAGTCGCCAAAGCCCAGCGGGGCAAACACCGGGGCAATCAGCCGGCCAATGCCTGCCAGCATCGACGCCGAACTGTCGGCCACTAAATTAAACCGCACATCAAAGGTCTGCAACACCCAAATCACAATCGACGCGGCAAAAATGACCGTAAACGCGCGGGTGATAAAGTCGTGTACCTTGTCCCAGATCAGCAGCACGACACTTTTAGGGCTGGGCAACCGGTAGTTGGGCAGTTCCATCACAAACGGCACCGGGTTGCCCGCAAACAGCGTATCTTTAAAAACCAGCCCCGCCAGCACGGCCAGCAACATGCCGGTAACATACAGCAAAATCATCACCAATGCCCCGTGCTGCGGGAAAAACACCGCCGTAAACAGCGCATAAATGGGCAGCTTGGCGCTGCAACTCATAAACGGGATCAGCAAAATCGTCAGTTTGTGGTCGCGCTCGCTGGACAGTGTGCGGGTGGCCATGATGGCCGGCACGCTGCACCCAAACCCGATGAGCATCGGCACAAAGCTGCGGCCCGAAAGGCCAATTTTGCGCAGCAGGCTGTCCATCACAAAGGCGACCCGCGCCATGTAACCCGAATCTTCGAGGATGGACAAAAAGAAGAACAGCACCACGATGATGGGCAAAAAGCTAAGCACCGAGCCCACCCCGGCAAAAATGCCGTCGATGATCAGCCCGCGCAACACCGGGTTGACCGCAAGGTCGGTCAGGGCCTGCGCCGTCAGTGTGGTCAGCGCCTGTACCCCCAGGTTCAAAAGGTCGCTCAAGGCCTTGCCAATCACCCCAAAGGTCAGCCAAAACACCATCGCCATAATGTCAATAAAAATAGGAATGGCGAAAACCTTATGGGTCAGCACCGCATCAATACGGATGCTACGCTGATGCTCTCGGCTTTCGCCCTGCTTTTTGACCGTGTCGGCGCACAGCCCCTCTATAAAGGTATAGCGCATGTCGGCCATTGCGGCCTCGCGGTCGGTACCCAGCTCGGTTTCCATCTCTGTTACCGTGTGCTGCAACAGCTCTTTTTCGTTTTGCGACAGGTGCAGCCGCTGCAACATCGGGGCATCCCCCTCCACCAGTTTGGTGGCTGCAAACCGCATCGGCACGCCAATGGCCGCCGCGTGGTCCTCTATCATGTGCGCGGTGGAATGGATGGCCCGGTGCACCGCACCGGCGCAGAAATCCAGCCGCCGGGGCAGCCGCTTATGGCGCGCGGTCTCCATTGCCACTTCGACCAGCTCTTCTACACCCTCGTCTTTCGAGGCCGAGATCGGCACCACCGGCACCCCCAGCTCGTCGGCCAGCTTTTCAAGGTCGATCGACGTGCCGTTTGCCCGCACCTCATCCATCATGTTCAGCGCCACCACCATGGGCAGCGACAGCTCGATCAGCTGCATCGTCAAATACAAATTGCGTTCAATATTGCTGGCATCCACAATATTAATAATGCCATCCGCTTTGCCGGAAAGCAGGTAATCGCGTGTCACGATCTCCTCGCTGGTATAGGGCGAAAGGGAATAAATACCCGGCAGGTCAACGACCTCCGCCCCTTTTGCCTTGCGCACCGTACCGACCTTTTGCTCCACCGTCACGCCGGGGAAATTACCAACGTGCTGGTTTGAGCCGGTAAGCTGATTAAACAGTGTCGTCTTACCGCAGTTCTGGTTACCCGCAAGTGCAAAAATCATGTTACTCTCCCCCTCCCCTCTCTGTTCAAAGCGCGGCCACCGCAATCTCCCTTGCATCATCCAGCCGCAGTGTCAGCTCATACCCCCGCAGGTGCAGTTCAATGGGGTCCCCCATTGGGGCACGCTTGCGCACCATAATTTTGGTTTTGGGCGTCAGCCCCATGTCCAGCAGGTGCCGGCGCAGCGCACCGGTACCCCCTACTGCAACAATCACCGCGGTCTTGCCCAATGTCAATTCATCTAGTGTCATGGTCTCCTCCAATGTTAGTCTATGCTAACAAGCAGTCCAAAAAAGCGCGATACCATTCGTACCGCGCTTCTTATCATAATACTACTTGCCGGCTACGTCAACCGGCAAAATAAAAATTTGACAAAGGGGGGTGCGGACAAAAAACTGGACTGCTTACGTCATGGCAGGAGGTAGCTATGTATTCAGAGGAACAATATTGCACCGCACTTGGATTATATGACAAGTGCGGTTCCGTCACCAAAGTAATTACACAACTTGGATATCCGGTTAGGCGGCAAACACTGTATAATTGGATTGCGCGCCGAAAACATCTTCCGTCCGGTCATTCTACTTTTCGTGGCATCAATACAGCAGAGCATCCAAGACATCCTGCACTGGGAGTGAAATTAGATGCCATTCGCCGTTGCTTTGAGCTTGGAGAGAATGTACAATTCGTATCAGATGAGATTGGCTATAGCAAAGCCAGCATCTATCTGTGGAGAAGAAAGTACATTCAGAAAGGGCGTGCCGCGCTAATGGAGCCACCAAAGGAAAGAAAACGAGGCCCACTCAGTGAAGGGGAGCCGGCTGCCAATGAGCAAATTTCTCAACTCAAAGAACAAGTTTCAACTATGCAGTTGGAAATCGATATTTTAAAGGAGACTCTCGATGTATTAAAAAAAGACCCAGGCGTCGACCGGAGCACCCTGAAGAATAGGGAGAAGGCAGCAATTATCGACGCCTTAAAGAATAAATATCCGCTGCCAACATTGCTCAAAGCGCTGTGCTATGCTCGCAGTAGCTATTTTTATCGAAAGAAAGCCAACAAACAAAGCGATCGGTATTCCGAAGCCAAAAAACAAATCCGAGCAATTTTCGAGGAAAATTACTTGTGTTATGGGTATCGCAGAATATATTTGGCACTTAAGAAAAGCGGTGTTCGCCTATCCGAGAAGGTGATTCGTCGGCTTATGAAAGAGGAGCATTTACATCCACGAGTCACCAAAAAGCGAGCATACAGCTCGTATCAAGGCGAAATTACACCAGCAGTTCCCAATGTAATCCAGCGAAAATTCCATGCCAATCGCCCCAATGAAAAGTGGCTTACCGACATCACGGAGTTTTCTATTCCTGCGGGGAAAGTTTATCTTTCTCCCATGATTGACTGCTTTGATGGAATGCCTGTTTCGTGGCGTATTAGCGCGTCTCCTAATGGAGAATTGGTCAACGGCATGTTGGAGGATGCTATCATCGTACTTAGCGCCGGAGAAAAGCCCATCATCCACACAGATCGAGGTTGTCATTACCGCTGGCCGGGTTGGATTCAGCGAATGGATCAGACACAGCTTCGGCGCTCTATGTCGAGGAAGGGATGCTCACCAGACAACTCTGCTTGTGAGGGATTTTTTGGTCGCATGAAAAATGAGATGTTCTACGGTCGTTCATGGGTGGATATTTCCATTGAAGAATTCACACAGCTCATTGAGGACTACATGGTTTGGTATCGAGAAAAGCGAATCAAGCATTCCCTTGGCGGGATGAGCCCACTGGAGTATCGGCAAAATTTAGGACTGTCTGCTTAGTCCAAGATTTTGTCCGCACCCCCAAGTGTACAGTAATTGCCGCAAAATAGCGGTCAGCCCACAACGATTTTTGCCTCTGGCAAAATTTCGCGGCGAGACAGCTCCCCGGCACGGGCAGCCAGCGACATCCCCATCGCAATAGGCCCTACACGGCCAATCAGCATCGTCAGCATGCTGACCACTTTGCCGACGCTCGTCAGCTGCCCGGTCACGCCGGACGAAAGCCCTACCGTGCCAAAGGCAGACGTTGCCTCAAACAGACAATCAATAAAGTTGCCGTCCACCATGCCGCCCACCATCGGGGTATCATACGTCATAATCAGTGTCGTAAACAAAATCACCGTAAAGCCCAATGTGACAATCGTCAGCGCGCGGTAAACCGTTTTTTTGTCGATGCGCCGGCCGCGAATTACCGCTTCGCCGCGGCCCTGCAATACCGACACGATGGTAAAGAACAGAATAACTGCCGTCGTGCCCTTAACACCGCCACCGGTACCACCCGGGCAGGCACCAATGAACATCAAAATCACGCTTGCAAGTTTTGATAATGTATGCATGCCGGCCTGGTCGATCGTGTTAAACCCAGCAGTACGGCAGGTAATCGACTGAAACAGGCTGGACATCACTTTTTCGCCGGTCGAAAACTGCCCCATTGTGGCGGGGTTGTCCCACTCCAGTACACCGATGGCCAGTGCCCCCACAACGATCAGCGTGAGTGTAATGGCAATTGCCAGCTTGGCGTGCAGCGACAGCTTGCGCCGCCGGTGAAACATAAACAGGTCTTGCCACACAATAAAGCCAAGGCCGCCGCAAACGATCAACATCATGACAATTACCAGCACATACCCGTTAGAATAAAAACTGGTCAAACTGGTATACGGGGCAATGCGGCCAAAAATATCAAAACCCGCGTTGCAAAAAGCCGAAACCGCAGTGAATACCGAAATCCAAATGCCGTCAATGCCAAATTTCGGCACCATCACAACCATCAAAAGCAGCGCACCCGCCAGCTCAAACCCCATGCTGGTGCGCATTACGGTGTACAGCAGTGGTTTTGCGCCGGTAGCTTCATCCAGGCTAATCGATTCACTGGCAAGCTTCATGCTTTTAAAGCCCATGCGCTTATGCAGCGCCACGTTAAAAAACGCGGTCAAGGTCACCAGCCCAAGGCCACCGATTTGGATGAGCAGCAGCAGCACTGCCTGCCCAAACGGGGTGAATTTCGTAAAGGTGTCAAACACCACAAGGCCGGTCACGCAGGTCGCCGAAGTTGCCGTAAACAGCGCGTCGACCAGCGCAAGGCTGCCGTCCCGCGTTGAAATGGGCAGCATCAGCAACACTGTGCCGGTTAAAATAACTGCACAAAAACTGACCACGATAATTCTGGTTGGGGAAATAGAACCCGGTTTCCCAAAGAGCGCCTTCCTGAAGGTATTGCTTTTCAACTTGATTCCTCATCTTTCCCAGATTACAGAGGCCGGGCGGGTACCCGTTTCTGTCTGGTTTTTTCGCTTGCTGGGCGACTTTACGGCCCATTATAACACGCTAAATGCAGCCTTTCAACTTGATTTTTGCCTCCATGTCCTTTATAATGATGGTTGCCCTTTGTTCCAGCCCTGGGGGCAGCGCAGTTTTGTGAAAAACCACGCTGTTTTATCTGCACGTACACGTTTCACAAAGGGTTCTGTTTTTATGGATTTTTATCCAAAATGCAGCACGTTTTTACAGCAGTATGCACAATTCAATTTTGTCTCCGTAGCTCAGCTGGATAGAGCACACGCCTCCTAAGCATTTGGTGGAGCGTTTGCCTTTCCGTCCGTTATTCCGATGGTCTTTTCTCAAAATTCAATCTATGTCTCCGTAGCTCAGTTGGATAGAGCACACGCCTCCTAAGCGTGGGGCCAGCGGTTCAAATCCGCTCGGGGACACCAAAAAGGCTGGAAACTCAAGGTTTATTGGGTTTTCAGCCCTTTCTTTTTGCTTTAAAATTCTGTTTGCCTTTTGCACCCAAGACAAAAGCAGAAAAGTCGTTCACCTGCCCGGTGGTTCTTTATTCTATAAAAAAACTGCTAACAAAGCCCTATTAATATAGGTAAGCAAAACCACAAAAAAGGGTGAAATGCCAACAAACCTGCCAACAGTCGGCTGGTTGTCCAATACGTTTGTAGTGTTTTATGTCTCTTTTGGGTCTACCGCAACTTTCGGCTTATGTCTTTGAAAAAGCTCTGGTCGATGCTAATGGCAACCTTCATTCTGCTCTCATCCAGTATCCCTGCATAAACATTTTCCGTCATATCCGCCCGCGCATGGCCTAAATCACCCTGTACCGATTTCACATCATGCGTTTGCCGTAATTTTTCTGTTGCACTGGAATGACGCAGGCTATAAAAAACGACCTCGCGCAGATTGTTTTTATGAACAAAACGGGTGAACCTTTTGGACAGGTGATTTCCCTCATACGGGTTGCCATTATCCTGTGCAACTACCATACCATAGTCATGGTAATCCGCTTGTAAAAACTCTTTCTGCTCCTCTTGACGGGCTTTATGACCTAATAAAAGCCGTGCCACCGTATCAGGGAGATAAACGCTTCTTGTGCTTGCTTCCGTTTTTAGTGCTTTTAGCACTATAATCGTCTCCTTGCCACCCAAAATGGCAGGGAATTTTTTGATGATGTCGCGTTCCCCGGTATCTTTCATGGATTGCTTATTGATACGGCGCAGTTCCTTTTTAATATCAATACGGCAAGTGTGATCTACTAGGCTTTCCTCATTTATATGTACACAGTCCCATGTAAGGCCCGCCAGCTCGCAGGTGCGCAGGGAACAGGCAAACACAAGGCTCATACAAAGGTAAAGCAATTCATCGTCACAAATAGAAAGAGCATATTTCAGCTCTTCCCCTGTCCACTGTGAACGTTTATATTTTGCTTGCGGTGGCAGAAGTACGCTCAATGCTGGGTTATATTCAATCACACCGTCGCGCACTGCCAGTTTTAGTGCAGGGCGCAGAATCTTATGGATTTCTTTGACTGTTCTTGCCGAGATGTTTTTCGGCGGCGCTTTATGAAACGGAGCTTGCCTTGCTTTATGGTGTGGCAGTTCGTTGTAATATTCCTGTATCAGCCTTGCCGTAACGCGGTATACGGGGATATTCCCAATAAAGGGGACAATGTAATTCTGAATGATTGACTGATGAGAAAACAATGTGCTGGATTGCCAGTGCTGCACCCCATATTCGGCCACATATTGTTCCAGCAACTCTGTCACTGTTATATTCTTTTTCGTAGTGCCATTGCCTTTGGCAATGAAAGAAAGCTCACTCTCATTGAAATATACATGGCCTTCTTTTTCTGCTGCACGCACGGTCGGCAGCAGTTCTTCTGCCTCCCGCTCACTATTACAGCGTATCCAGTGCTGTTTCGGCAATCCTTGCTTATCTGGGGCCCGGTAGCTCACATAATAGACAAAACCAGATTTCAGCTTTCGCTTGACGACGCTCGCCATAGAAGAAGTCCTCCTTATAACCCCATCTCTTCCAGATAAGCAACAAACGACTTTTTAGAAACAAAAATCCGATTCCCAAGCCGCCTTGCAATAAATGGTTTTTCGTTAACCAAGGCACTGTTCACAAGACCATAAGCCTGAGAACGGCTAAGGCCTAATATCTTCTGTACATCCTCAACTGAAAGAGTACGGCATTCATAAGTTTGTATAGTTTTACTCTCAACTGTTTGTTCCACAATACACCATCCTTTTATTATTAGCGCAAAAATAAACAAAAATGTTAATAGTATTAATAATACTATACGGTTTTGCTCGCATTGTCAATAAGATTGTTAAAAACATTAACAATAAACTTTATTTTTATGTCGAAGATGGTATAATGTACATATGTTGTCAAGTGCTTTTACGACTTACGGAGGATTTTGTATGACTGTTGGAAAAAAAATAGAGCTTTTACGGATAAGCCGAAATTGGACAAAAAGACAGTTAGCGTTAGAACTCGGTGTATCAGAAACTACAATTCATAATTATGAAATAGGAAATAGAGGGCTTCGAGAAACACACCTGCAAAAGCTAGCAAAGATATTTAACATTGATGCTTCCGTTCTCAAAAACAATCACCAAGAAAACTATAATGAGGTTATGCAGACGCTGTTTATGCTTGCTGATGAATATGGTTTAACTACTACCGATCTTCAACATGTCCCGCCAAATGATGTCGTTTTAGTTTTTAGTAAGCGTACCTTGCAAGAATATTTGAATGCGTGGCACAAAAAAAAGAACGAACTGGAAAAAGAGAACAACATGGATGAACTAAAAAATTGGGAATTGTACTTTCCAAATTCATTTGCAGATGATTGCGAAAAACTAATAAGGGAAGAACGCAACCGTTTAAAAGCAAATAATGCTGACGAAAATTCAACCACCTAAACTGCCGGCATACATAACTTTCATATTGCAGTTTTATAAATAAACATTATAGACATCAACTATAACTTTAAAAGAATCGTCCTCACGGTGAGTAAGTTACTCACCGTGAGGACGATTTTCTTAGTCTATTTATCCCTAGGTTTAAACAATCGTTTCTTCTTGACTATACTGAGAGGATGTTTTTGCTAACATAAACATAGTTTGCCACTTAGAAATTGATTTCTCTTTTCTGGGATGTTTGAGCCACTTATTATTGCCTGTTTTAGCATCATAAAGCAATACTCCAATATTAAATTCAACAAAAGCTTGTAGGTTTTCATGCAATACCTTCTCTTTTTCAAGAGGGAATACCACAACAGAATAGTTTGCAAATGCTTTGTATTGTAGTGCTTGGAACATCGCTCGTTTCCAATTGGAAAGCTTTAATTCAAAAGCCCAAATATTGTCTTGAGGGGCTGTATTTTGAAACGAAATAAAAAAAAGGTTGTTTTTTTCAAAAATATAATTACTTGCAGTTAATTCTTTAAGCGTGCGATTCAGTGTAACGCTAGATAATTCAGTTTTGCTTTTAAGGTACATCCTGCTTCGCCCTGCTTTGTGTTTCAACAAAGAAAGAACAAGGCTACTACTTTCAACGGAACTGATATTTGCAAAATCATAACGTCTGATAAAATCACCAGATGTAAGCCCTACAAAATCAGCTATTCCTTGCTGGCAAATTACCTCTCTATATAAAAGGTTGAACTTGGGAATTCCCTTTATTAGATTCATTTTCAGCGTCAGGTCAAATGCCGCTGCCATCTCAAGTTCTGAAATTTCGCTCATAGATTTTTACACACCTACTTGGTCACGAAAATCACTAATTGCTGCAAGCCAAATATTTAGATGGCTGTTATTTGATTTAGCGTCCAATGAAGGGAACCTTTCATTTATTGTACGATATACTTGTGATGCCTGCAAAATTTTTTCTGTTAAATAGTTCAACTTTGTTGGCACAGATGATAGTGATTCTATATCATGCAATAAGTTGTTCAAAATATGCCAATTATGCAGACAACTTATTTCGTCTGTCCAACGGGCATCATCCATTGTAGGCGAGACAATATTGTTATAGGGTGATTCCGTCATAATTTGTGGAGAAATTCCCATACGATTTAATGTTGCTATTTCTGGAACTAACAACAATGAACTCATCAGGATACCTGATGTATAACGTTTTCTTGGTCTACGCCCACCTGTTGAAGGACGAAAGTTTGACTCAGAGAACATTTTAAGGTTATTATACCAACCGCAACAGAAATCCGGATGTCCTACGGTCGCAAATAAAACAGACAGCAAATCGGAATATCCCATTATAACATCAAAGCCATTTATTTCAGAAAGAATATAAATAAACTTCATAATATTGGCCAATGCTGACGAGTTGACAGAAGTTGACTTGTCTGTGCTATTAGAGCGTTCAATAATAATATAAAATCCCTTGGTATCAAGAAGACTTATTACATTCAAAAATTCCTCCATTGCAGTAGTGTTGCGAAAAGCATTTTCATGTATGCACAATGAAATATATATATCAGAGGTACCTACCGCTCCAATAGACTCATATGCTAAAGAAATAGCTGTTTGACTTTCACGCCCATCAAAATTATCAAACGCAATGGTAGGTGAAAAAAAGGCGCTTAAATTCAAGTAACGTTGAAAGCCAAGAACATCCTGAGTAAAATTCCTTAAATTAGTAGGAATGGATAGAGAAGATCTCGTCAACCCTCCAGTATAATATGGGTATTCAATTAGTTTTCCAGCCGTAACTTCACCTTGCAATCCACAAATATAAAACTGTGGATCAAAATATACTTTTATCATTGGAAACTTGGTATGCAATTCTGAGGAATAGTCAATTAATTTTTGAGGAGACTCAGCTTTTGGACTTAATATAACACCTGCCAAATCACCAGATGTAATTGCTTTTTCGATTTTACTTGATTTTCCATAACCATGTTGCGCAAATAGGCTCATGACTCTACCCCCAGTTCTACAGATGTTTTTCTAAATTCGTCTAACAGCAACAAACATTTTCGATAGCGACCACTAGGCTGTTTGCTTAGTAATCGGCAAATAATGTCACTAAGAGACTTCGGAATGTTTGGATCAACAGTATTCGGTGCAATAATCGGTTGGGAATTGATTCTTAAAAATAATTCTTGGTCGGGCATTCCATATGTATAGAAGGGGTGCATGCCTGTTATTGCTTGATACAATACACTTCCCAAACTAAATAAATCGGAACGAAAATCTATATCCCGTTTATGTGCAACATCCAATTGTTCTGGAGAAAAATACACTTTTGTTCCAGGAACGAAACCGAATTGGGTTAATGATTTGTCGTCTAAATCAAGAGCTAATCCTAAATCAAGTAATACATATGAGCCATCGCAAGCACGTCGTGTTATGTTCTGAGGCTTGATATCTCGATGAACTTTATTAAGGTTCCATAGTTCTGATATTGCTTTTACAATATTGGTACCTAATTTAACGACCTCTGCTGGGGTCAATTTATTTGAAGATTGTAAAATTTGAGATAAGTCTTGTCCATCAATCCATTCTTCTGAATAAAATAAAATATTCTGTTCGGACAAAGTTGCTGCGGTTAAATTTACTGCCCCCATTTTTGCAATAAATGGGGAGTCGATTTTTTGCATAATTTTTATTTCCCGCTCAACTCTTGCTCTAACAGTTTCAACTTTTGAGGCAATAGTTCCATCAAAATCATCAGTCAAATTGTTTAGTAATATGAATTTTATTGCATAAAGAGTGCCACCAACGGAACATGGAAAGACTAATTTTTGCCCCCCACCTAATGAATTTCCAACGACTTTACAGTTAGGAATAAGAGCTTCAACATCGGATGAAGTAATTTGAGGAAGTGCCATTTTAAAACTCCTTTCACTTGATTTTGTATTGCTGTTGGCCAGATTCAGACGAATAGAACTTAGTGTTACTTATTGATTGTCTTGCTGGTAACTCCAAAATCACTAACCAATCAAAAAGTTCTTTCATCTGACCATTTTGAAATGTTTTCAATAGCAATATCCCGCTGGAGATGTGTTTAATTTAAATACCTAAAAAAGCCTTTACCATAAAAAGCTTCTACAATTTTGGGGGCATTCTGTTTTCTATGTATGATTGAATATATAGGCCGTATACCGCCCGCCACCAATTTTTAAAATTGTCTTTTGCTTAACCAGTTCCGTTAAAGCGCGTTCAATCGTACCATCATTCAAATCCGGGCACATGGCAACAATCTCTTTTTTTGTTATTTTGCCAACTTTATTGCCGATGATTTCCTCCACACGTTGGGCTGCATTCATACTTTTATTCGCAATATAAGTTACTCGTTCCGAAAAATCTTTATAAGCGCTCAATATAACGCCCAAATAGTACCGAACAAAAGGCTTATAATCATTTTTTCCCTCGTGCCAGTTAATGCTACTTTGCTTTAACACCTCATAATAGGAACCCTTTGTTTTTTCTATAATCATTTCAATGCTGATATACTTCCCAACAATATAATTGGCGCGGTAGAGAAGTAGCAACGTCAATAGACGGCTCATACGCCCATTCCCATCGTTAAAAGGGTGAATGCAAAGGAAGTCCAGCACAAATATTGGTATCAAGAACAAGGGTTCTGCATCTGGCTGGGAACTTATCCGTGCAAATTCTTCACATAGTCTATTAATCGCCTCTGGTGTTTCAAACGCGGGTACTGGCCTAAAACGGATGCTTCTTTGCCCATCAGCGGTCACTTCTTCAATAACATTATCACTGGTTTTGAATCGACCCACCGTGCCAGGCGCGGTATAGTGATACAAATCACGATAAAGCTGCAAAATGATCGATGGACGGGGTTCAATGTGCTTATAATTTTCATGAATAGTTGCAAGCACATCTCGATATCCAGCGATTTCTCTTTCATTGCGGCTAACTGGTTCTGCCTTTTGCTGCACAATTTCGGCTAGCCGGGAATCCGAAGTAAAAATTCCTTCAATACGGTTAGAGGCCTCCGTGCTTTGCACCTTGGCAATTTCCAACATGCTAATTAGTGCATCGGCCTTTGCTTCAAGATAAAGAGTTTGTTTACCCCTATATTCATGAATAGCCGATACTTGGTTGACAATATCCGGGGTCAATAGCTCTTTCGCAATTTCATCATAATGAAATTCCCGCATGAAGCTACTCCTTTCAATTCCTACGTTTTTATCTCATTTGCTACATTCTATCACTAATTGTTGCAGAATAAAAGGTTTTGTTGCAATTGAAAACCCCGGTGCGCCGCATTTGCACCGGGGTTGCTTAGTTTACATGAGGGTAGGGCGTTTTTTGGTCAGTCAGGCCCACAAGGTAATCCAAACTGGTTTTGTAATACCTTGCCAACTTCACTGCAACTTCAAGCGGTAACACACGTTCTTCACGCTCATATTTAGAATACAAAGACTGGTCGCAGTCTAAAAATGCCGCAACCTGCTGTTGGGTCAAATCCTGATCTTCCCTTAAATCCCTAATGCGTAAACGCATATACATCACCAAAGTCACTATATCGTAGGACGATAAGTCCTATTGACTTATTGGACTATATGTCCTAAAATTAAGTAAATCTATATGGAGTTGGATAACAAATTTACTTGATTGGTGATAACAATGGAAAGCGAAGATTTTGAAATTATTTCCACTATAGCAATCTCTCAATTTGATGAAGCTTATTTTGGATTGCAGTTCTTTTTAAATTCCGGTAAAAATATGAAAAAGTATTTTGAACAAAACTATCGAATTGCTGACTACAAAAAAACCGGTTATTTGCCCATTTCTCAAAACGAACGGAATTTTCATCTAATTGGGTTTATAGATGCTTTAGCTTGGCTTAATTCTTATGGTTTCATAAACTTGCCCCCAGAGGACGACAACTCTGAGGAAGAACCTTGGGTTCAGGAAATACTTGCTGCGGGTGTAACCCCATCAGAATTAGTTCGCCACATTTTAAAAATAGATTAACTCCTCACCGTGAGTAACTTTGAGGCTACTTAAAACATTCTATGCTTAAGCGAAAAGCCTTTTTATAGCTTCAATAAAACTATTAAATTAATATAAAACCAAATATGCACAATTATTTAAGGCTCGCTTTTGATTATGCCTGATTTCGGGTACGCTATTTTTATAAGAGAAACGAAGGGATTTGAAAATGGGCTTCACTAAAAAAGAAAAAGAAATTCCGGAAGATGATTTAATGAATCAGGAGTTATCCCATGGCTTGATTAAAAAGTATGATAACGGAACCACACTCTGGTTTGGCGCTATTACTGATGAAACAGATGGTTTCATTTTACGAAAATCAAACAGCCCCATCTTTTCTGTTTTCAGCGAAAAAAGAGCTACTTACATGATGGACATGGACGACCCCAATATCATTGCCATTTATGGTCCCAATCAAAAAAGCAAAAAAAAAGATTAACCTCACAGTTGTAAAAGCAAGTGTCCACAAAACATCCTGTGCGGCCTATCATTTGCTTTGCAAGGGGGCAACAAAAAAAGCTTAAGCCTCTAATTCCGGGCCTTTAAGGGGTGCCCAGGGCGCACTGAAATCACATTAAAGATAAAGACGGCTTCGCTGATATGCGAAGCCGTCTTTATCTTTAATATTTACAATTTGAGATGGCCTTGATTGAGCAGCGGTGGCCATACCCGTTAATCTGCGCCGGCTTTTTGTTTTGCCGCCATTTCCGGTGGGCGGAAACATTCCACCATCAAGGAGCTTTCGGAGGTTTTGGGTAAAGAAACCATTCCCATGTAGACGGAAAGCCGAACACGGAAACAGTCAGAAAGCTATGGACAAAATATGCAGTGGCTTGGCAAGGAACTCATGACAATGGACGAATTGACCACTATGATGGGCGATAAGTACATTTTACAGCTTCGAGGCCTGCATCCATTCCTCTCTCCGAGATATGACCTAAAAAAACACCCTTGCTATAAGTACACTGACGAGGCCGACAAATGAAACGGCTTTGACATTTCTTCCCTGATAAACCAACGCATGGGAATGAAGCCAGATGAAACCTACACTGTTTACGAGATAGACGCAATCGGAGAAAACGCCGCCACAGACGACGAGGACATTCTCAATTATACCGCTACGCACGACCTGGATGCTTTTACCTATCTTCGAGCCAATTCGGCCCGAGGTATAATTTCCCACCAGAGTAATAAATCTGGCGGGAAATTTATAATACTCATTTTATGTATATACGAAATTTGTAACCAAAGTAATCAGGATAGGATTCGAGAATTTGAAAAATTTCTTTTCGCTTAATAACCATATACTTTTTAAATTCCCTATCTGTTGAAAATTCTCGCCCAATCTGCATTTCAAGGTGTTTTGCAATAATTCTATCATCAAATATATTCTCACATACAAGAATCTGAAAACGTGACGGCACACCGTACTTAATCATTTTTTGTAGAAAGGTTAACTGTTCTATCAATTTTTCTGAACGCTCTCCAATCGCGTCCAAGATATTTCCGATTAAAAAGCAAAAGTGATATGAAAGAGTGTTACTACATAACTTTTCAATTCGACTAATTGAAAGTGCTTTTTGCAAATTGTTGTAAATATCCACATAAGGCAAGCCTGTTGTCCATTGCTGTAAAACAGCTTTTAGTATATTAATATCTACTTTTGCACTATCGGAAAACAGTTGCATAAAAAGGTTAACAATGATGTTAAATAGTTCCTCATTTGAACGATCTTCAATGTTTTCGATGTTTTCATCGGCCCAGTTTAATACTTGGTTTGATATATCAATGCCGTAAAGTGACCTAGCAAAGTAAGCTGCCTTTCCCGGCCTAATGGCAGATGCAACTTTTTTAGCTATCAATTGAAAAATTGTATTCAGCGCCTCTTTCTGGTCTTCATTTCCCAAAAAATATGCAAATGTTTGAGTAACGAGTGCACCCACCATGCTTGTAAATTGTTCAGTATCTTGCTTTGAGTTATATATATAACATAAATAATTTTCGATACTCTCTATGACATGCTTTAACTGCATAACTTTCAGTTCAATTTCTGGACTATAACGATCATATCTTCTGTCATCATTTATCACAAACTTTCGATATCCTTTTTGCAAAATGGTTATTAAACTCTGGAAACATGAAGGCTCGTTATAGTGATTGATAATGTATGAGGTCAGAGCATTAGCTTTATAGTAAGCCTCATAATCTATATAAAAATCACTTACTTAAGAAATAGATATTTAATTGGGATGTTTACACCCTCTGCTAGAGTTGTTGTGCAAACGACAAAAGAAATGTGTCTTTTACGCAAAGCATGCTCAATCGCCATTTTCATACCATTTGGCAAATCCGCATAGTGTGGAAATGCACCTAATTTAGCGGCTTGTGTTAGTTCATGGCTTTCTCCATAGTGAAGCGCAAATAGATTGGATAACTTAATTACTTCATTTGAGTTGCCTTTTATCAGTAGGTTTGACAGATCATAACCGCGCTCACTAATCTCAACAATGCGGCGCATGATTGGAGGGATCCTGCGTACTTGTCCAGCGTAGATTGCGGCACCTCCTCTGTTACATAATTTATTTGCATAATAAATTGCTATATCTTGTGCATTTCTTTCGGGAAAAATGCGCGGTTTTGTTTCTCTCTCATAGAGTTGAAGCTGCGTAAAAGCTATGCTCTTAGGAACATAAAAACTTTCTTCTGTCATATCGTCTTTTTCATAATAATGTATTGTTTGATCAGAAGAAAGAAAACCTATCGATTTTTGGGTTGATTTTACTAATGAATAGTCAATCGTTGCCTCTTCATCATTGAACAGCCATTCGCTTATTTGGTTGGCATTAGCAAGAACGGCTGAAAACAATACCATTTGCGTGGATTTATTCCGACTTCTGGCTATTTCGGATACCAGCAGTTCATATTGTGCGCCTCTCGAAGCATCGTCAAATAAATGAGCCTCATCAAATATAAAAAGCTGAATAGCCTCAAGAAAGTCAGGCTCATGCCGAAGAATATACGAAAATTTCTCCGGGGTACAGTGGTTTAAGCTCAAAATCTTCCTGCGTAGTATCAGTAAATTGATTTATAATTGCTTCGTCTGTCAACGCAGAGGTTAAATCCGATGTAATTTCATTACATAACGCTCGTAAAGGGGCAATAATAATTGCTATGCAAGTTCCTTGCCCCATGAATTTAGCCCGTAAAAGAATTTCAATACTCTTTGTTTTACCAACTCCAGTAGGTAGGGGAACGACCAAATCATGTCCAGTGAGGGCACCGGATTGTAGAATAACTTTTTGAGCAGGCCATAGCAGTTTTATACTGTTTGCCTGGGACAGATAGCCTTTCCATTGTTCAAAATCCGCATTAGAGTACTTTGGCAAAAGAATCCACGCAGAATAATCTAGCGCAGAGATTATTACAGAAAAAAGAAAATCTATGTAATTGACGGCAAGTACGTCGGTGGACTGATTTATTTTATTACGCATTTTGCTTAGAGCATCATAAACAATTTCAGGAGAAGCACCCTCTTCAAAATGACTTTTTAGGCCATTTAAATATTGGCGACGATACCTACTTTTCGTATGAATTTCTATCCATTCACCTGTTAATAAAAACAACAATGTAGTATATAGAAGTGTCATAATATTATCTTTGGGCTCCCACACGCCAATTTGTTCAATAAGGACTTTCGCACTCCCAAAATTTGCCGACAAAAAATAGGCGGTTGAACCCAAAAGTAAAAACAGCTTGCTATGATTCTGACGTAATCGGGTTTTTACTGTTGAATCATAATACTGTGAAACAACAGTTAATTCGGATTTTAATTCCTGTAGCTGTGATGAGAATGGATTCTCGATACTTTCTTCGCAAAAGCGCGATAGCGCAAATATGGTAGAGTAAGTTAAATCATTGGAATTTAATGGATATTCTGGGTAATTTTCCTCCGAAATATTAAATTCAACCAACTTTGACTTTGATTTCTCGTATTTGAGCATGTAATTTGATCGTTTGTCAAAAATCATTTTACACACCTCTCAAATATGTCATGCGCCAAACCCATTAGCTTTTTTCCATGAATGAGAAAAACTTTATTATCTTGGCGTAACGCCAAATCGCCACCTCGAATACCAAAGACAACATCATCGTCTATCTGATTACGACTAATAATTGCTGCGGCTATATAAGTGATGATGTAATCATGTTCCGACTTTTGTTGGAAACGAGCGATTTCATTTACTTGTTCGTTATTTACGTTGCGAAGTTTTTTACGGTAGAAATTCAATGTAAGTGCATGCCTAACTTCGTCATATGTATGGGAGTCGGCAACAGCATCCCATATTGGTGTGTAACTATCGGATGATAAACCTGCCTTTACCTCAACCGCCAACAATTCATCTCTACTGTCTGGCGCCTTAGAGGATTTTGCATACTTATATGCAAGAATATCTGTACCATGCTCACTTTGGGTTTTACCTGACCGATTTCGCTGTTTGCAACGAGGCACAGTATAGCCCTTTATAAATTCTAATAGGTCAGAAACCATAATTTCAGTAAAATCATTAGAACGGGCTGTTGATCCAAAAGGATCACTTTTCTGTGGAATTACAAAAGTTCGCAAGTATTCCTCCACAGGCATCTCCGTTGCGGCAAGGGATTCTTTTAGTTCAGCATCAGATTCATAATGTTGGCGCAGATGAAGTGCCCATTCACAATAGGCAGCATCATCTATTGTATAATCTAATCGATAACATACGATTGGCACATCATCTTCTAAAGTAACTTTGCTTTCCTCGACAAACCAATTGATATATTTAGGAGCTTTCATATTTAGCATCTCCATAATATCCGACTACGTAATAATTACTAACTCGACCCGTGACTGATTGATTTATTGTTTTATATATCTATAACTACCTGCTTATTGATAAAAATTAATTTGATTATATACCAAAATTCCCCACAAAACAACATGAAAGGATACCATCTTATGGTTCGTACTCTCCCTCAAAAAAGAGAAATTGTTAGCATTGGGTCAATTCGACCAAAAGTTTCCTAGCCGCCTGAATGGCGGCTTTTTTATGTGCAAAATTAAAAATGCAAAATGGAGGTAAATTCATGGAATTCTTTTCCTCAGTTATCTTATCAAATCAAACAGTTATAAAAACAGGTCATTATTGCAGCCACAAAGCGTGTTGGTTATAGCGCCGTTCTGGCGGCCCTAAAAGACGTTTTAATTGCAAATAAGAGAATTCCCCCTCAAACACGTTTTTGTCGCTTCTGGGCGTCGCACAGGCGGTACTCGCTAGACAATAATAAAGACGGCTCCGCTGATTCGCGGAGCCGCCTTTATCTTTAATGGTTACAATTTGAGATGGCCTTGATTGAGCAGCAGTGACCATACCCGTTAATCTGCGCCGGCGTTTTGTTTTGCCGCCATTTCCGGTGGGCGGCTACCATTTGAAAAACAATGGGCTAATTTTTACCTAATATAGATTACCACGAATTTAATCCACAGTCAACCTATAGTCAAAATAATTGCCGCATGATCTGAAAGCATTGGATTTACTATTTCTATATTTTTTATTTCATTTTTTAGCGAGCGAGATACAAAAGCGTGATCTAATGTTCCTTTCGGGCGGAAACATGTTATTGTACCTTTCTTAACAAGATCAGAATATCCGCTATTGGAAATAGCAATTAATTTTAGATAATATTTTGATTGGCTTTCTAGACTAGCATTGAAATCTCCAATAAAGATGTACTTTTTCTCTTTTCTTTTCTGAGATTCCGAAACAAGAAGATCCCAAAAGGCTTCTTCACATTTATCGTTATTACAGCTTCTTTTGCTCCATGGCATATGCAGCCCCAAAACACTGATTTCTCCATTTTCTAATTCAACAATTTTATTACCATAATTCTCATCATCGTCGAATAAAAAACAATCCTGAGTTTTTTCCCTCCAACAACTTTCTTTCTTTGCTATAGCTAATGAGTACTTTTTCGCTTTATGTGGATGTTTAGGCATAATTATTTTATAGGTATCTTCGCTAAAATAATCTAAAAATTGGCGGAACAAAGGATACGCATCTGATTCTTCCTTTTTTTCAAAAGGAACTTCTTGTAAAATGAATAAATTATCTTTTTTAAATAAAAAAAGTTCAATGTATTTTTGGATTTTTTTAGATTGCATACTTGTCTTTCATGTTTTTCCTTTTCCTTCATTCCATTAAATGCATTAATATTAAACGAGCAAATTTCCATTTTCCCTTACTCCCTCTTTAAAAAAATCGAATAACAGCTTCATGATTTAAAACAATTTCGTTGTTTTTTACAATAATGCAATTTTCTTACATTGTCTATCATACAGGGCATGAGTTATCTTATTTGTTATCACGTAAGCTAAAAAAATAAGCAGGGGTTTTAGGGGGTGCAACCCCTGATTTTTAACTAAACTTTATAGTTAAAAATCAACTAACAAGCGGTATGCTGACCACACACCGTGGGGTCACTGCTACCTATGCTTGCTTTAGGACAGTTTTTGACCCTAAAAATGAGAAAATAAAAAGTAAGGAATTTTCGTTTTGTTTCACCTGATTTTCTTCACCTGAAAAGTAAAAATTTTATATTTTTTCGCAGTATTCGTTCAGCATAAAAGCGCAATAAAGAAAGGAAGAAAATATTCAATTGACGTTGATTTTGCTTCCATAATCGCGATTAAAAAATGATTCAAATTTAACCCTGTAAGTGGAAAAGCTATTCCAAATTACAGACTTCATATATTTGCGCTTATCATGGATTTCAGTCGCGTTCGCGGCTTTAATATAGTCGTCAATTGTTTCTTGCGCCATCTGCATAAGGCTGCCATCGTTTTTACAACAAACATTCATTTTATCGATTACTTTTGCATAAGAAACAATGCTGCCCTTGTAGTTGCAAAGTGATTTTTCGCAGGCCATTTCTGCAAGGCAATCAATCAATAGCTCATAGGCAAAACGTTCAAAATCATCTTTGAAAAAATCATCTCTGGTGCTCACTGTTTTCCATTCTGCCACAGTTTTAATCGCCATTTCCATTTTTCTTTTATCGCTGTGGTAGCTATACGGAATTTGATTATCCGGGTAAAGTTCTTCTTCCACCACTTCTTGCAACTTGGCATCACTCAATCCATCACTCTTTGGGCTTGTTTTCGCTAAATATTTTGTCATTACTGTCTGATTGATAGATGGAGTACTCTCTGGAGTACTCTCTGGAGTACTCTTTGTAGTGCTCTTTGTATTTGTATCCCGAAATTTCGCCATACCCTCCCCCGAAATTTCGGGACACCTATGGCCGGATTTCGAGACACCTGTCGCAGAATTACCAGACACCTCTGCTGAATTTTCGCTAGAGGTTGGATATGTCAGTTCTTTCAACCGTAAAACGTTGAGTTTAAGATAAAGGATATTATTGCAAATTACACCACCAACATTTCTTGTGCGGAAAACGCGCTGCACAACACCGATATTTTCTAAAAAGACGATGGCCTCTGTAGCCTGCCCTTTTGAGCACCCAAACATCTCTGCAAGCTGCTCGTAGCTGCGTTGCAGCAAATCACCGCTAAACCGTTTAGCATACCCCATAACGGCCCCGGTCACTTCGTCTCGTTCTTCCCTCGGGCGATACCAAAACACAATGTCAGCAAGAATATTAATGGCAAGCAGATGGGGTTTCGGGTTTTTCAATTCTTTTTTGACAAGAGTTTTATACCAAATTTGAGGTATAATGTTCCCTTGAAAGTTAAGTTCCTTTATCTGGTCGCAAGCTGCAACGCCTGTACTAAACATGATTGGTTCCCCCTGTTTTTATCATGATAAAAACCTGTACGGCGATCGCCACACAGGGGGACGGGGAAGCTTTTCTTGCTCCATTTCTGCCAACAAACTGCTAACAAACTCATTAGCCGCAAAAAATTACACGGATAAAACGACCTGTTTTCTAACCGCTACCCATATAAACCATATGGACTAATGCGCTTTTTTTGCAATAGAAATTGTCAAAAAACAGTTTAATAAGTTGACCGCATAACTCCTAAGCGTGGGGCCAGCGGTTCAAATCCGCTCGGGGACGCCAAAGTTTTCAGGCTAACACAGATGCCCGTTGCGTCTGTGTTAGCCTGATTGTTTTTATTGCATCCAACTTGTTTGCATACCGCTCAATTTCGGGTTGCGAATGGGGTTATTGGGTTTATACTGTTTGGTAGTAATAATAGTAGTCAAAATTGGGAGGCGGTTTTATGTCCGGTAACATAACGCAGCAAAAACAGATACGGGCATTTTTAACTTTTGAGTTGGGGCAAGAAAAAGGTGAGGTGCTGTTTCAAAAACAGGCGGCGCTGCTTGATGCAAGCATTGGCAAGACCACCGGCAAAACGAAAAACCAACTCGCCATGCTGCGCCAAACCATCCTGCCGCGAATTGCATTATATCAGGCCTTTTTAAACGACGGGTTTGGCGGGCAAGAAGCGACCCGTTACTTAAAGCAGTATATGCTTGGGGTCGTCGCGGCAAAAAAGCATGCCTCGATGCTGCGGCTTGAAAAGCTGCCCGGCTTTTATGCGCTGTACAGCCATATTTTTTTGCACATTATGCGCACTACCGATTTGCAGGCCAGCACCCAGCAGCAGGGCAAAGGCTTTTACGATATCACCATCACGACCTGCCTTTGGCACACCGCCTGCACTGAAAACGGCTGCGCCGAACTCTGCCGCCTTTTTTGCGATGTGGACGACATCACTTACGGCAACCTTCAAAAAATAGGGTTTTCGCGCACGCAGACCCTGGGCTATGGCCAATGCTGCTGCGACTTTCACTTTTTTAAAAAAGAATCGTCGACAAACACTTAAACCCCGTCATCTGCCGTTTTGTAAGACGGTGGGGTTTGTGTGTTTTTTAACTGCCTTGGTACCTATAACTGACTTTTTAGCCGTTCATTTATATGGGGTATGGCCTGTTTTAAATTTTCATCAAAAGGAGCACAACCAACATAGGGTTTATGGATAAATTTTTCAAAAAAAGCAATGGTGTCGCCGCGCAAAGTTCTGCCGCAAACAGCGCAGTTTCTCCGCAGCCCGGTACAACCACAGTGGATGTGAACCAGCCCGTAGAGAACCCAAAGCTAAAGACACTCTTTGCGCAGTGGCGGCAAGCACAAACAAACGACCTTTTAAACCAGGTATTCGAAGAACTTGTACTGCACAGTCATTTTTTATCCGTCATCTCCTTTTCTGTAGAGCCAACGCCAAATAATAACGGCACCGCTGTCTTTCAAAAAGGCGCTGTACTGAGCCTGCCCATGATTACCACGCAGGACGGAAAAAGTTTTTACCCCGCGTTTACCGATTGGGAAGAGCTGAAAAAATGGTCTGCGCTGACCGCGCCCCCTAAAACATTGGTTTTGTCTTTTGACGATTATGCCGGTATGGTCCTGGGCAAAGAGGGGGCCGCGGGTGTTGTTATCAACCCGTTCAGCGACAATTTTTTGCTGAATTACGAAACCCTGGCGCACCTTAGAACACAAAAAGACCTGCGCACCAAAGGCGTGTCTAAACAAGTTGCCACAAAAGATGAAACAGTACAGCTGGGCACGCCCAAAGAGTACCCCGCCGCAATGGTCGAGGCAATTTCAAATTACTTAAAAACTCAACCCACGGCCCGGCGGGCATGGCTGCGGCTGATGATAAGAAATAACGAACAGAGTTACCTGCTTGTTCTCGATTTTTCGGGTGACCAAGATACGGTGTTCAGTAGCATTGCGGGTGTTGGGGCGGCTATTTTTAAGTAAGTTCTGATTGCCGTTATAGCTAAACCCGCGCACAGCGGCGTGCAGGCCCATTTTTTGCGCCTGCTTACCGCATTTTACTCCACTTTAATATAGGTAAACCCGTCCTCTTCTATTTTTACTGTAAACTTCAACCTTATCTTCTCGGTAAATTCTGTTGAGGTACCCAGAACCTCAACCACCGTGTTCTGGTCAGCATCTTGGGCGACTGCTTCAATCGTGAAGGTCGTCACCGACCCATAACCTTTTTCCGTCAACAATACGCAGGCCTGCCCGTCAACGGTTGCAAGCTGCATAGACTGCTCGTCGGGTAGGGGGCTGTTTTGGTAATACCCCGCGTACCATGTTTCATACTCTTTTTTTGAAAAATAAAAAAGGTTCTGTCCATCACTTGCAGTCTCTGTTTTCACCGCGTCTTTCGCATGCTCTTGCAACAGCAGGTAATTTAACAAGCTTTCATATTCCGCCGTGGCAAAAGGCCCGTCTTTGTCTTTAAACAAAGGATACCCGCTGGTAATCGACTGTGTGATTAAATAGGGGTATAGGCAGCGGCAAATTTTTTCATATAGCCCATCGCCCGAGGCCGGGGCTGCCGGCAGAATCTCTTTGCCAACCAGTTCCCCTCCCTGTACATCATTTTCGCTATTCGCTACGGGGGCAGTTGCCTCACTGCTTGCCCGTGTGTTACCGCTTGTGTCCGTACCCGCGCAGGCAGTCAGCGAAAAAGCACAAAGAAAAACAAGCCAAAGCAGTAACACTATCATTCTCTTCATTCTCATTGTCCTTTTTAATAAAATTATCCAAATTTTGAATTTATCGTAATTAATATGTTGCTTTTCAACTTAGCATCACTATCGTTTCTTTCCAATGGGCTTATTCATAAGCTTTCTAAAAGGTATTCTATTCGACCGTCGCGTAATTTCATCGCGATACTTATTCTTCCAGCACATAATCATCACAACGCCAAGAAGATATTACATAATCCTCTCCTTTTTGCACTAATGTAACCGTAAACTTTCGCAGTTCCGTGTCCTGACATGATAATAATATCTGGTCATCTTCTTTTTTTATCTCGGTTATCTTTGTTTCGGCCGGTGCTCCGCCAAAACCATCTACTCTTATCACATAACAAGCTCTATCTGCATCATAAACATACCATGTTGCTTGCCGCACCATCTCTTTATCAACACCAAACCTCTGGTAAAGGTACCGCTCTACAATGCCCGCACTGATATAGGCATTACCTGTTGTTTCATCATAGTCGATCCATATAGGTCTCTTTTTCGGGTTGTTAGACCATGCCTCCAAAAAGCCATCATTCACGTAAATATTCATTAGGTCATCTGCTGTGAGCTCACTTGTTTTTACTTCGAGCCCTTTTTCATTTTCATTTTGCGTCGTACTTGTCTGCCAGCTACATTTCCATAATGGGTCAATATATTTCTTTTGCGCTTCTTCTTTTGTAAAAGGAATATCAGAATCGCTCTCTTCGTTATTGCTTTCGCCACTAGCCGGCAGGGCCTTGCTGGATGTGCCAAAACTTGTTATTCCGTCTGAATCCTCACGCCCCACACGGGCATTGCCGCTTGCGTCAGTACCCGCGCAGGCAGCCAGTAAAAAACAAAAAGCCAATGCACAAGCGGCTAGCGCTGCAAACTGTTTCATTTTCATTCCCCTTTGCGGTTGTTCTTTTAAATCTTTCTACTGCTATACTAAATGAACACCTTTGCCCATGCAAAATACAACACCTGTTTTACAACATTGGCGAAACGCCAAATAACGCGCATTTTAATTGTAAATTTTTACCTATTTATACTACCCACTAAAACCAAAAAAAGCAAGCGGCGGCGCTGCCTGCAAACTCGCGGTTCCAAAAGCCAAAGCCCGCGCCCCAGTTGCATACGCAAGGGGGCACAGGCTTGGTTTGTTTTTTTGCTATTTTACTATTACGCTACACTTTGCACCGGCTGCCGGTATGCGGTGCCGGCAACTGCGCAGCCACACAAACGGGCCACAAACACAGCGCTGTGGGCTAGTCGCTCACCGCCCCCAGTGCTGTAACCAGCTGGTCGATATTCTGCACATTCAGCCAGTCTTGTTGCGGCGGGTTGGTAAACGGGGGTTTGCCGCCGGCGGCAATTTGGCAAACGGCGCTTTGCTGAAGTTGTGGCGGGATGTTTTTTTCTATTGTTTTGGGCAGCGTTTGGGGGTAGGCCCCACAAAAAAACAGGGCGATCTTTTTTTGTAAAAGCTGCGCTAAGTGTTGCTGCATATATTTTTTTGCAGGTTGGTACATCTGCCCCATGCGCACCCCCGTACCCAAAACAACAGTATCAAACTGCGCAAGGTCCGGTGTGGTTTGCGCAAGGTCATACAGCGGGCAGCAAAGTTTTTCTGCCAACAGCTGTGCGCATTCTTTTGCTGCGCCAGATTTTGTTGCGTACAAAATAACTGCTTTCATGGCTATTGCCCCTTTTTCTGGCTTTTAAAATAGCAAAGCATCAAGATGAACGTGACAAAGCAAAACACGACGGCGGCAATACCACAGTTGATGTGAAACGCAATGTCCCCGGGGTTACCCGCGTTGAGCCACAGCCCACAGATCATGGCGGACAACAGCAACAGCAGCGTAATAATTGAACTGATGATGGTAGCAAGTTTCATTTTTAATCTTCTCCTTTGGCATTCAGCAGGTGGTCGACGAGCGAATCGATCATCTGCCCACGTGCCGTTTCATTGTAAAAATCCACCCCGCTGTACATTAAAAAAGCTTCCGGCGACATGCCGGCAAACTGGATGGGCTGGATGATCTGCAACGCGATGACCCGCAGTTCCAGCTCGTCTTTGCTGCCGTGGTAAAGCTCTTTTAAAAATGGCATCAGGTACAGGGCGGGGGCAAAATTTCCGTTTGCAAGAATTTGCGCCAGCATAAACCGGGCCAGCTTTTTGTTGGCGGCCGCCACCCTGCAAACCTCTTTCAGCATGGTTTTCAGCCTGTCGGCCGGGGCCATGCCGGGGTTTGTTTCTGGCTTTAAAAAATCGTTTATCTTTTCCGCCATGATCTGCCCCACGGCGACGCCCAGCAAATTGTCTTTTGAAGTGAAATGGTAGTTGACCGTGCCGACCCCAACACCTGCACGTTTTGCGATTTGGCGCACCGTAATCGTCTCCACGTCCGCGCCTTCACCCAAAATATCCGTTGCAGCTTTGATCATGCGCGCTCTTGCGTCCTGCTCTTTGCTCTCCACCTTATTCCCCCCTTGATTGCGGGCAGCTTGCCCGAATAGGTTTTTATTGAAATTGTTCTGAACGCGTTCAGTATATACCGCTTTTTCGCTTTTGTCAAAAAAATTATTGGCCGCTAGGCAACCCGGCCATTGGGGGGATGTGCCGGCACTTGCGGGGCAACCCTGCCCCCTTGTGCGGCAACAAGCAATCTGCTGTGCCGAGGTGAAGTAGGCTGCCGCCTGCCGGCTAAGCATCCCCCAAGGCAGCATGGTAGCTGTTGCGTTGTTTGCCATGCCAAACAAACGGGCACCGGGCAGGTATTTGCCTGCCCGGTGCCCATACTTTTCTTGTACCTTTTAATTTGTCTATTTACCAAAACCAAGCCGCCCTGCGGGGTTTTACTTACTGCGCTGCCAGCCGGTTTGCCTTATAAGCGCGGCACAGCAGCACGCTGCCCCAGCCGCCGCCCACTAACAGCACTTCGGCCACCCCCAAAAGGTGCATGCCGTAAACCTGCGGCAGTTGCCCCACCAGCGCCACCAAGTGGTTTGCCCCCAGTAGCACACACAACACGGTGGCTTGCAGCGTCATTATTTTAAGGTATGCCATATTGTGTTTTACCAGTGCCAGTGCAAGGGCGGCTAAGATGCCCACGTTCCACAGCGCAATTTCGCGTTGCCAGCCCGCACTGGCCGGCCAGCTGACATACTGGCCGCCCAGCCCCGAAAAAAAGAACTGCCATAAAAATGCCCCGCCACAGGCAATGAACATAAATAAAAGGTATGCCTTATACTGCCGGGCCGTTGGGCCGCGCTGTGCTTGGTGCATGGGATCCCCTCCAAAATATGAAATTTGTTTCATATTAAGAATAATCCTTTTACGCTTACATGTCAATAAATGCGAAATAAATTTCACATTTGTTGACTGGGCCGCCCGCCGGGTATATGATAAAGACAAATACCACTGGGGGGCACACGATGGCAAAACAAGAAATCCGGCAGCCGCAGCAAAAGCGGGCCGTACAAAAAAAGCAGCAGATCACGATGGCCGGGTATCAGCTGTTCAGCGAAAAGGGCTACCATGGCACCAACACGGCTGAAATTGCGCGGGCGGCCCATGTTTCCACCGGCATTGTGTACAGCTATTTTGAGGATAAAAAGGCCATTCTGCTGGATGTTGTGCGGGTTTACCTTGACGGCCTGTCAGCGCAGTTTGCGCCGCTGCTGGCTGTGCCCGTGCGCCCCGATGCCCTGCCCAGCCTGCTTTCGCAGTTAATCGACCTTTTGCTGGCGTCACACACGATGGCCCCCAAAGCACACGACGAATTTTTGGCGCTGTCTCTGCTGGAGCCCGAGGTGCGGGTGCTATTTGACGAGTTTGAAGAGACCCTTTTGCAGCAGGTAACGGCACAGCTTGTGGCAGGCGGGGTCTCCGCCGCACAGCTGGCCGAAAAAGTAGCCATCAGCTATGGCTTCATCGAGCAAGTCTGCCACGAGCAGCTGCGCCGCCCGCGCCTGCCAAAAGAATTTGAAAACGTAAAGGCACTTGCGGTGCAGGCGGTCGCGACCCTACTGCACACTACCGTTTAATCGCCTTGCAACCTGCTTTTTTAAAAGCCAAACAGCCCGGGCACCTGCCAGTACGGCAAGTGCCCGGGCTGTTTTTATCTTTACAAAACACACCGCTACCGGCGGCTACCACCGGGCGGGTTACCCGTGTGCTGCGGCGTTTTTGCTGTGCCGCGCGCGCACCAGCTTTTCTTTCAGCACCGGGCCCGCAAGTTGAATCAAAATCACGACGATCAAAATTGCCCCCTTAATCGCATCGTTAATCAGCGAGTCCATCTTCAGCGCGATGATGATCTTGTCAATCACGGTGTACGACATGGCGCCAAACAGCACCCCAAGGCACCGGCCGCGGCCGCCGCTCATGCTGATGCCGCCCAGCACCACGGCGGCGATGGCGTACATCTCGTAGCTTTTACCGGTTGTCGCAGGGTCGGCAGAGGCGTTCATCGCGATCCACAAAAATGCCCCCACCCCGGTCAGTACGCCGGCAATCACAAAAACGAGGGCCTTCATCAGGCTGACCTTAATGCCGCCCAATAGCGCGGCTTTTTGGTTAGAGCCCACCGCATAGATTTTTTTGCCGAATTTTGTGGAGGTGGTCAGGTATACAAATAGCGCGGTGACGGCGATGAGCACAATGCCCACAATGGGCAAAGTGGCCAGTTTGCCGTTGCCAAACCGGTACAGCGGCTGGTAACCCGCAAGCTGGTTTGACATGCGGTACACCGAGCTGCCCCCGCCAATGGCCCCCGCCGGCAGGCGCTGGCATAGATACTGCGCCAGCGAGCGGTAGATGAGCATGGTGGCAAGGGTGGCAATGAAGGCCGGCATTTTAACCGCGCCCACCAAAAGCCCGTTGATGCCGCCCAAAACACCGCCGCACACCAGAGAAAACAGCAGCGTCAGCAGAATGCTGCCAGTCTGGTTGAACACCACGACCGAAAACCCGGCGGTCAGCGCCAGCATTGAGCCGACCGACAGATCAATTTCGCCGGTAAGGCAAACAATACTCATGCCAATGGCCATTACGCCAATCACGGCGCTGTGGCGAAACACGTTCATCATACCGTCCCACGTCAGTCCGTTGGACACCAGCGCATAAACGACAAAGATGGCAAGGAATACCAGCACAAAGCTGTATTTTTTCACGGCCCCCATCCAGCCGGACAGCGGATTTTTCTTGACAGTTGTTTTCATCTGTATTACCTCTCAACACTCTGCTTTTTCGCCGCCGGCCGCACCCGTCGAATACAGCATGACGGTGTGCTCGTCGATCTGCCCGTGGGAAAGCATTTGAATGATCCTGCCGTTGTAAAACACGGCGCAAACATCGGCGACCTTTTGAATTTCGGGGATCTCCAGCGTATTGATCAAAATGGTCTTGCCCTCGCCGGCAAGTTCAAAAATCAGGCGGTAAATTTCCGCTTTGGCCCCCACATCGATCCCCTGCGTGGGGTTGTCCAGCAACAGCAGCTCTGCCTGTGTGTTCAGCCAGCGGGCAAGAAATATTTTTTGCTGGTTGCCGCCGGACAGCGCGGTAATTAGGCCGTCGCTGCCCTGCGCCTTGATGCCAAGCAGGCTTTGGTACTGCAAAAACCGCTTTTGCTCGGCTTTTTGGTGAATTTGAAACCGGGCGGCCGACAGCGTGTGCTCGGACAAGTACATGTTTTCGAGCAACGTCGCGTCGGGGATGACCGAGTTCTCTTTGCGGTTTGCGGGCAGCATGGCCACCCCCGCTTTCATGGCCTCATGGATGGAACCACCCGCAAGCGGCTTGCCAAACACCTTGATGCTGCCGCCGGTGGCGGGCAATGCGCCAAACACGCACTGCATCAACTCGCTGCTGCCACAGCCCTGCAAACCGGTCAGCCCAATGATCTGCCCGCGTTTTACGCACAGGTCAATGTCGTGAAAGCCCGGGCCGCAGTACCCGGCCAGTTCCAGCACCGGCTCGCCGGCCGGGCGCGGGGTGTACAGGCTTTGCCCGTTAAACGCGCCGCCCACCATCAGCCCGGTGACCTCTTGTGGGCTTGTCTGCGCGATCTGTCCCTCGCCAACAAATTCGCCGTTGCGAAAAACAGTGTAGCGGTCACACAGCTCAAAAATTTCGGGCATTTTGTGGGAGATGAAAATAAAGGACGTGCCCTGTGCTTTCAGCTTGCGCACTAGCGAAAACAGGTGCTCCACCTCTTCGGTGTTCAGTGCCGTGGTCGGCTCGTCTAAAATCAGCAGCTTTGCCTCAAAAAACAGCGCACGGGCAATTTCCAGCAGCTGTTTCTGGCTGGGCTTTAATTCGTACACCAGCGCACCCGGGTCAATTTCCACCCCCAGTTTTTCAAACAGGGCACCGGCCTCGCGCCGCATGCGCCCCGCTTGCAGGGTACCCACGCGGTTCGTGTACTCTCTGCCCAAAAAGATGTTCTCGTACGCTTTCAAGTCGTTAAACAGGTTCAGCTCCTGATGCACAAACGAAATACCGGCGTCCTCCATATGGCGAATCGTGAGGGTCTCTACCGTTTTTCCATCAAACACGATTGTACCCGCATCCAGCGGGCAAACCCCGGTCAGCACATTCATCAGGGTCGACTTGCCCGCCCCGTTTTCACCCAGCAACGCGTGCACTTCGCCCTTTTCTACCGTCAGGTGCACGTTTTTCAGCACCGGTACCCCGCTGAACGACTTGCAGATGTCCTTCATCTTCAGCAATTCCATAAACTACTCCTACCAATAAATGGATGAGCCGAAACGGCTCATCCACAGCTGTTGTTTCAATGCCGGTACTTAGTTGAACGCTTTGAAATCGGCCACGTTCGCACTGGTGACGTTCTCACAGGCGATCACATGGTCCTGCTGTACTTGCTGGCCATCCAGGTAATCCACCATATCCTGCACTGCAAGCTGAATCATCGACGGGGAATAGGTCACCGACATCAGGCCGCCCAGCTGGCCGGCAATATCCTGGTACGAATTGCCGCGCAGCACTTCATACAGCTCGTTCAAGCCACCGCAACCGGTGATGAACGGCTTGTTACCCAAAAACGTGGTTTTGGTTGCATCGGCAATGCCGCCGCCCTGCAATGCTTCCAGAATGCCCATTGCAAGCTCGTCGTCCTCGGCATAAACCCACTTGATTGAAGCGTTGGAAGCGTCGCCCAGCAGCGATTCAAATGCGGTCTTTGTGTCCGAACGGCTCCAGTTCATTGCGCCGGAATAAGTGATGCTCTTCAAATCGTCTTCGGTCCACTTGCTTGCGTCGTCGATGGTTTTGCCGTCAAACGCCAGTGCGCCGGTAAGGTAAGCGGTAAAGCCGCTGTCACGCAGGGTGGTGACCGACGAGGTATCGCCCTCATAGACATACACCTTTTCGCCCGGTTTCATGCCGTTTTCTACAAAGTAGGCGGCAGCGCCGGCGCCAATGCCCTCGTTGTCACCCTTGACGTTGGACACCGCAGAGGCCGAAACCGCGTCGATGATGCGGTCAAACGCCACATACGGGATGCCCGCGTCCACAATCGACTGAATGGCAGACTGCACGGTGTCGTCCATCGGCTGGATGACGATGCCCGCAATGTCGCTGTGGTCTTTGGCCAGAATGTCCTCGATCTGGGTGATCTGGTCAGAGGCGGAAGCTGCCGTGATGACTTCGGCGGTGTAGTTACCCGCCTGATTTACTTCTTCAACCTTCTCTTTCGCAAAGGTTGCGACCGAGCCGGTCCAACCGTGGTCCTCAGACGCGGTGAGTACATAAATGTGTTTACCTGTTGCCGCGGCCGTGCTGCCTGCACTGGCGGCCGACGCCGCAGCGGACGAAGCGGATGCCGCAGGTGCACCGCAGGCGGTGAGCAACATGGCTGCTGCCAGCATCCCACTGACAACCAGGGTCAAAAAGCGCGAGTTTCTTTTCATAATACTTTACCTCCATTTTCCTTTTTGCCTTTTAAATCACGAACTGCTGCATATAGCGCTTGGAAATTTCCAGGCTATCCAAAATTTTCTGGCGGCTGCCCTCAAAAGCGCGGTCTTCCACTTCAATACAGGCATAACCGTCGTAGCCGATATCGGTCAACGCCGACACAAACCGGCCCCAGTCCACATCCCCCAGCCCCGGCAGCTTGGGAAGCATGTAATCCAGCGGGTAGGCCATAATGCCCACTTCATCCAATTGCTCCCGCTGCAACTTGATATCCTTAAAATGCACGTGAAAAATTTTATCTTGAAACTGGTAAATCGGGCGGATATAATCCATCATCTGCCACACATAATGGCTGGGGTCAAAGTTGATGCCAAGGTTTTTGCTGGGCAGCACTTCAAACACCCTTTGCCAGTTTTTCGGTGATGTCATTAAGTTCTGGCCGCCGGGCCACTGCTGCGGCCCAAACAGCATAGGGCAATTTTCAATGGCAATCTTCACCCCAAGCTGCTCGGCAAGCTGCAAAATAGGGGGCCATACCTGCTGCACGGTCTGCAAATTTTCTTCTACGTTGCGCTGCTGGTCACGCCCAATAAAGGTGGTCACCAGGTTGACCCCCAGCTTTGCGCTGGCGCGGATGACGCACTGCAAATGCTGCACGGCATCGGCCTGTTTTTGCGGGTCGGCATCCAGTGTGTTGGGGTAATAGGCAAGGCTGCTGATTGCAATGTTTTTTGCTTTCGCATACTCCAGTACCCGGCGGGCATAGGTGTTGTCGTTTAGCACCGCCTGCACATCGATGTGCGAAACGCCCGCATATCGGCGCTCGGCCTTGCCCTGCGGCCAACAGGCGACCTCTACGCAGTCAAACCCCTGTTGCGCCGCAATGTCGATCATCTCTTCATAGCCCCAGCCGTCTAAAATAGAGCTCACAAACCCTAACTTCATGTTTTCACCCCTGCTGAATTTCTACCCTGCGGCCCGTTTCGCTTGATTCTATGCTGGCAAATACTGCCCGCATGGCACTCAGCACGCTTTCGCCGGTGATCTTTGGTTCTTCCTGCTGCGTGACAGCCTGTACAAAGGCATCGATGATGCCCGACTTGGTCTGGTGCTCGTTCGTCTGGATCTGATCCACCTGATACAACGCTTTTTCGCCGTTTTTCAGCGTCACGGTGATCGAGTAGCCGGGCTCGTCATAAATACGCATTTCGCCCTTTGTGCCGTAAAGCACGGTGGAATTGTCCTCGCCCGCATAATAGGTCCAGCTGGCGGTCATGGTGCCGACTGCGCCCTGCTCCATCTCATAGATGCACACCGCGTTGTCATCCACCCCGATCAGCTGGCCCGTGGCGTCTCGCTTGTCCAGCGTGCAGATGTGTGCAGTCGTGGCGGTGACCCGCTGGCCCAGCAAAAACTGAATCAGGTCGGTCTTGTGAATGCCAAGGTCTGCCATGGCACCCATGGCCGCTTTTTTGCGGTCAAAAAACCAGCTGTTCACGCCGGGGTCAATGCTCCAAGTCTCCGGCCCCCCGTGGCCAAACGTGGTGCGGAAAGTCAGCACGCGCCCAATGGTATCCTGCTGCAACAGCTGCCGTGCCTTTTGGTGCGCACCGGCAAACCGCTGGTTTTGGTCAATCATCAGTTTTTTGCCGCTGCGTTTTGCCGCGGCCACCATGGCTTCGCATTCTTCCAGCGTAATGGCCATTGGTTTTTCACAAAGCACATGCTTGCCGGCGGTTAGCGCCTGTATGGTGATTTGCGCATGGGTGTTGTTGGCGGTGCAAACACTCACCGCGTCAATCGCGGGGTCTGCCAACAGCGCTTCCACCGACTCATAGGCCTTGCCGCCAAATTTTTCAGCTAGCCCCTGTGCGCGGGCCATATTGAAATCCGTATACCCTGCCAGTGTCACGTCGGGGTTTGCAAGGTATTCCGGGATATGTCTTTCCTGCGAAATTCTGCCGCATCCAATGATGCCGACCTGCATCATATCGCTCATCCTTTCTGAACCGTTTCTAAGTTTTCTTCATTTCTTTCATTTCGATTGTAGCCCAGCAATTTGTTATTTTCAACATGTTTTGCTAAATACTCACTATTTTCTACAATAAACATAAATGTCATCTGTGTATCTTCAACATATTATCAAAATTATTTGAAATCTTTCTGAAAAGTTTTCATTTCAATGAAAGGTATTGTATGCCAATTCATTCTGTGTTATGTTTATATTATGAAAACATAGCTGTCTTGCAAAGCAGCGGAGGGATGAAGTTATGCAGAACAAAAAACCGACCGTGGCACAGATTGCCGATACCTGCGGCGTATCGCCCGCCACCGTGTCCCGTGTGTTGCACCACCCAGAGCTGGTCAGCCCCGATACCGTGGCGCTGGTAAGGCAAACCATGCACACGCTGGGGTATACCCTGCCGCAAAACGCGGCCCCGCTGACCAAAGACCGCACCTCGGGTCTGATTGTCATCAGCATCCCCTGGTTTGACAACTCTTTTTACAGCGATATTATTCGCGGGGCAAAGGTCGCAGCTGAGGCAAACGGCTTTGATGTGCTGATCTATTGGTCGCCCATCAACAACAGCACCATCGACCATTTCAGGGCAACCCTAAAACGGTCAAATGCCAGCGGCGTCATTTCGATGTGCCCACTTTCACTCGAGCTGCTGCGCCTGATTGAGGACACCGTACCGCTGGTGCAGTGCTGCGAGTACAACAGCGACCTTGGCCTGCCCTATGTCAGTGTGGACGACTACCACGCCGCGCAGACCGCGACCGAACATTTGATCTCCTGCGGGCGCAACAAGCTGGCCTTTATTTGCGGGCCGCAAAACTACAAATACTCGCGCGAGCGCAAGGCGGGCTTTTTAGAGGTGTTGCAACGCTATCACCTTTCGGTGCCGCAAAACTGGGTCGTACAGATGCCGGACAACAACTACGACCTTGCCTATTCCGCTTTGTGTCACCTGCTTAGCTCGCCGGAGATCCCGAACGGCATTTTTGCCTGTTCGGACGTATACGCCACGGCGGTCATTCGCGCGGCGCGGCGCTATGCACTGCAGGTACCGGCCGACATTATGGTCGTGGGCTTTGACAATGTGGACCTTGCGGTGATGACCACCCCCTCACTGACCACCATCAGCCAGCCCCGCTACCAGATGGGTTACACGGCCTGCAACCTGTTGCTGGAACGGCTGAACGACGCAAACGCCGAAGTGAAGTCCATGTTATTGGAAACCGAACTGATTGTGCGGGAGTCGACAACTGCCATGGTGCCGTGAAGCGCAGTTTCTGCCAATATACAAAAAGGGGCTGCGTTTTGCAGCCCCTTTTGCGCTACGCCTCCCGTTTCAGGCCCGCCACACACGGGGGCAAGGGGCCTCTCAAACCCGCATGTCACCGGTGCCCTGTGCCGGGCAGGGGGCCGTTTTTATCTGGTTTTTGCTGCCGCCTTTAAGCCTAAGCCCCTTAACGCAAATGGGGCACGGGGGGGCCTAAACCGCCCCCGCGCTGTGCTGCTTTTTTGCCACAACAAAGCACCGCCCTGCCGAAGCCCGGCAGGGCGGTGCTTTGTGTTCGTTATTGCAGCGCTTAGCAGCTGTGCTTTTTTGCGTAGTCCACGATGGCATCTACCTTTTCGCCGCTGCGGGTGTTCGGGTCATACTGGCAACTAAGGTACTCTTGTACCATCGCTTCTGCCTTTTTGATGCCGGTCACCTGTGAGCCGATGGTGATGACATTGCAGTTGTTGGAAAGGCAGGCACGCTGGGCGCTGTACACGTCGCTGACGACGGCGGCATAGCACCCCTGCACCTTGTTTGCGGCCAGCATAACACCAATGCCCGTGCCACAAAACAGAATCCCGCGGTCAAACTTGCCTGCGGCGACGGCTTCGCCCACCGCAAACGCCACATTGGCATAAATGGGGTCGGTTGAGCCAAAATCGGTCACTTCGTGCCCGAGACTTTTAACATACTCGACCATGTGCAATTTCATCTCTGCGGCGTTGGGGTCGCAGCCCATTGCTATTTTCATCTAAAGGCCCCCTTTGGGTAACAATTCAGGTTGTGATGATACGGTGCATTATTTGCCGCAAATCATCTGCGGCAGCGGCAGACGCGGGGCGTCCTGTACCGGGCTGGTGACCAGCGCAGAAAAATGGTCCCCTTCGGCCACGGCGACAAAATGCCCCTTGCCGGCCGCAATCTCCAGCTCGGTGCCCGCCGGGATGCGCACGATCTGGCTGGTGGCAAGGTCCGCCTTGCCGTCTTTGATGTCGACAAACAGCATCAGCGCAGTACCCTGCATAAAATAAAAGCTCTCTTTGTCGGCGTGGTACTCTATTTTGTCATAGTTTGGCGTGTGGTGCCAGCCCTGCAACACCCCCATCATGATGTCGCCGGTATTGAAACTGCTCACCAGCGGCATGCCCGTCCAGGTAAAAAAGTCCTCACAATAACGGCCTTCTTCATAGGCCTGCGGCATTGCGACACGCACCCCCGCAATGGGGGTTTCGGCAATATTGGTAATGGTAATATCCATGCGGCTTTGCGCCCCTTTCTGTGTTCAGGTCGCCCTGCTTTGCAGCACGGCGCGAATAATGGCATTGAACCCGTCGGCATCCCACGCACTGCGGCCGATAAACAGGCCGTTACTGTCGGCACAGCCTGCCAGCGGCACGGCATTTTGCGGGTTGACCGAGCCCCCGTAAAAAATAGGCATGTCCTCTGCCGCAGTAGCAAACAGCTGCCGCAGGCAGTCGCGGATGACCGTCAGCTTTTCGTCTGCATAGCTGATTTCGACCGGCTTGCCGTTGACGCCAATGGCCCACACCGGCTCGTACGCCACCCACACATGGGCCGCCTGCTGTGCCGTAACGCCCGCAAGGCCCAGCCGCAGCTGGCGGCGCAACACCTCGTCGCTTTGCCCGGCGTCTTTTTCTTCTTCGGTCTCTCCAATGCACAGCAGCACGTCAAACTCGTGCTGCAAGGCGCACAGCACCTTGCGGTTTTCCATCTCGTCGGTCTCTAAAAAAACGTGTCGCCGCTCTGAATGGCCCACCATCACAAGGTCACAGCCCACCTCTTTGAGCATCAGCGGGCTGATTTCGCCGGTGAACTGGCCCACTTCTGCCCAGCCCATATTCTGCGCGCCCAGCTTTAGCAGCCCCGGCTGTTTGTTGCGCCCCGCACTGTCCAGCGTGGTAAAGCTGGGGATGACAAACAGCTCAAACGCGCTGCGGTCAATATCCGCCGTCAGCTGTTGCAGCCGGGTGATGAACTCGTTCGTCTCGGCAATCGTTTTGTACATTTTTGTGTTGGTGCCCATGTACCATTTTTTACACGCCAACGGGTTCACCCCCTTTTGCCGGCCCGCTTTTTTTGTAATACGGGCTGTCGCACGGCAGGTCGTAATAGGTTTTCAGCTCGTCGTCCAGTTTTAACAGCGTAATCGACGCGCCCGCCATCTCCATTGTGGTGACAAGGCTGTTGACCTCCATGTCGTGCACCTTGATCCCCTTTTGCCCCAACAACTGGGCCAGCTTGCGGTTCATGATCATCAGCTCCATCAGCGTGGTGCTGCCAAGGCCGTTGACATAGCTGCACACGGTGTCACTGGGGTGGATGTCGCTGTTTTTCAGCAGCTCTTCCAGCAGCGTTTCTACAATTTCGTCGGCGGTCTCCATTTTTATACGCCGGATACCCGGCTCGCCGTGGATGCCAAGGCCGTACTCCATCTCATCCGGCGGCAGGCTGAAAATCGGGTCTTTTTGGCCGGGGATGGTCGCCCCCTCAAGGCCCACACCGATGGACCAGGTGTTGTCGCGCGCCTTTTCTGCCACGCGGCAGGCTTCGGCCAGCGGCAGGCTGGCACAGGCAGCACCCGCAATTTTCAGCACAAACACGTCGCCCGCAATGCCGCGGCGGTCGGTAAGGCGGTCTTTCGGGGCCGAGGCAACGTCGTCCCACACCCGCACCGTTTTGGTGGGGATACCCTGCTGTTCCAGCTGCTTTGCCGCTTTGTCAAAATTTAAAATATCCCCGGCATAGTTGCCGTACACAAACAGCACCCCGGCGCCGCGCTGTGCCGCCTTTGCAGTCTGTTCGATCGTCACGGGGTCGGGCGAAGTAAACACGTTGCCGCTGGCGGCGGCATCTGCCAGGTTTTCGCCCAAAAAGAACCCGAACATTGGCTCGTGCCCCGCGCCGCCGCCGATCACCAGTGCCGTTTTGCCCGCGGGGATGCTTTTTTTCACCAGCCCGTTGACGCCCGGCACCGCGGCGATCTGCGCGCCAAAGGCGGCAAGAAAGCCCTCGGTCTCTTCTGCCACGACGGCATGCGGGTCGTTGATGATCTTCTTTTTCCATTTGATGTCGTCTGTCGCAGGCGAGCCGGCCGCCTCTTCGTTCTGCGGCAGGGCGGGGTCTTCACTCACTTCACCGGTGACAAAATCCCGCATCTGCTGCAAGATCAAAAACGTGCTGGTCGCACCGGCGTCCTGGTGGCCAATCGCCCGCTCGCCCAGGCTTTTGGCCCGGCCAAACTTTGCAATATACTGTTTGGTCTTCTCTACCCCTTCGCCCGCGGCCTGCGCTGCGGCGGCGAGCATCTCTTCAAACGTGCCCCCGCAGCTCTCCTGCATCGCGATCACGGCGGGGTATAAGGCATCCACCATTGTTTTGTCCCCGGGGTGTGCGTGCCCAAGGTCTTGAATGGCCTGTAGCCCCGCCGCCATCTGCTGCGCCAGCAGTGCCGGGGTCAAGGTCTGTGATGGTGCGCGCAACTCGGCATCCCCGGCAAACAGGGTCGAAAAAATCATGCCGGAAGCACCACCCATGGCCTGCTGCATTGCGGCGGACATTTTGGTATACAGCGCGTAGACATTGGTTTCGTTTTCGCTGTCTTGCAGGCAGGCTTTGGCGGCTTTCATGCCGTTCAGCATGCCCACCCCATGGTCCCCATCCCCAATCGCACTGTCAAGGCGGGTCAAATAGGGTTCGTTTCGTATAATTTTGTCTGTACAGGCCACAAGCATCTGCCGCACCTCGGCGCAGGTCATAGTCTCCATGTGTGGTCTTCCCCTTTCAGCGTTCCTTTTAAAAGAAGGAAGTGAAGCGCGCTTCACTCCCTTTTTGCCGGCCTTTTTAGGGGCGGCTTATTGCTGGTACCCACCGCACAGGCGATATTTCGCGGGTGCATCTTCCTCAATGGGGGGCAGGTTTACCTGCGGGTTGAAGTGGTTGTCGGCGGCGTCGTCGTTCACGCGGGACACTTCGCCCACGATCAAATCGCCCGCCTCGGCCACTGCGGTAAACGCGTGATAGACGTACGGGGTCAGCGTGATGGAGTTGCCCACCGTGACATCCACATAGCCGCCGGCTGCCACCGTGACAGGCTGGCCGTCGCACAGCAGGTGCACATCGCCCTTCAAATCTTTCTGGTAGCCGTCAAAGCCGGGGGTGCTGTTCCACACATACACCCGCAGCGTACCGCCGGCGCGGTTGATGATGTCCTCTGTTTTAAAATGGTGAAAATGGCACGGCAGCATCTGGCCTGCTTTCATCGCGATATATTTTTCGCAGTAGACCTGCCCGCTTTCCGGGTGCGCCACTTCGCCGTTGCGCAGCGTAAACAGCACGGCGCCCACCTTGTCAAAGTTGTTCGAATTGTAATCGGTCACGTCCCAGCCCATGCCCACCTTGCGCAGGTGCTCGGTAGAGGCTTTGTTTTTCTCCCACTGCTCGGGGCTCCAGTAAGCAAAGCCCGGCAGCGCGCAGTGCAGTTTTTCGCAGGCTCCGATGGCCCAGTCGATCTGCTTGTCAATTTCAGAACGTTTCATAATAGTCTCTCCTTTTTAATGCCGCCTACCGCCTACAGGTAGGGGCATGCACCTTTCGATACATGCCCCGCGCTGTCGGCAGGTTAGCCCAGCCGGTAGTATTTCACCTTGTCGTCGTCGTTGAACAGTTCGATCTTGTGGTCGATAATTTTATTCATGGCCGCAATCGCGGGCGGGTAAAGTTCAAACGGCTCGCGGATGAACGGGTCTTTCAGCGTGTTGCGCAGTTCCTGATAGAACGCATCCTTGATGTCCGACGAAATGTTGATCTTGTTGATGCCGCGGCGGCAGGCCTCGGCGATCTCGCTGTCCTTGTTGGACGAGCCGCCGTGCAGCACCAGCGGGGTTTCGGGCACAACCTTTTTGATCTTGCTCAAAAGCTCCTGTTGCAGGTTCGGCTGGAAGCCCTTCGGGTAGATGCCGTGGCAGGTGCCGATGGCGATGGCCAGCGTGTCGACCCCGGTGCGGTCGATAAAGGTGCGGGCTTCCTCCGGCTGGGTGTAGCTGATCTCGGTGGAGGAAACACCGCCCTCAAACGACTGCTCGGTGGTGCCGATGGTTCCAAGCTCGCCCTCGACCGAAACGTTCAGCGGGCGGCAGAAATCCACAATGCGTTTGGTCATCGCAATGTTTTCGTCAAACGGCAGAGAGGAGGCGTCGATCATGACAGAAGTGAAGCCGTCGCGCACCGCACGATAGATGTCCTTCTCCTCAGAATGGTCAAGATGGATCACGCAGGGGATTTTGGTTCTGTTCGCAATCGCCTTTACACTCTCAATGAAATTGTCACCCTGAAACTTCAGCTCGCTGGGGTGAATGGCAAGAATCACAGGTGCCTGCAGGGCCTCGCACCGTTCAATCACCGCATTCAGGATCATCCCCGTGCCGATATTAAAGGCCGGCACGGCAAAATTGTGTTCGTTCGCGACCTTCAGTAGGTCTGTCATGTTCATTAACATAATGGTTTCTCCTTTTAAAATAAGACTCGAAGCGTTGTGCGGCGTCTGCCGCGTAAACTATGCCTAGCAGAGCGGTTTGCTCTGTTTGTGCCTTTCTTGCCCCGAACACGCAGCTGACATCACCCTCCGCCTTACGCAAAAGCGCTGAACGGCATCGACTGTCTTAATGAAAACCGGCAATCATGAAACCAATATTTCACGTGTGTTTTTGTATGTCATTTTATTTCATGCCTGGGGAAAAAGAGAACCCTTACGAAAACTGCGGAGCGGTTTTATGGACACTCCGCAGTTTCCTGCTAAGGGTTGCAGCTTAAAACCGGGGGATTACTTCAGGTACTGGTCCACATTGTCCGTAGTAACCAGAACGAACGGGATCATTGTGGTCTTTTCGATCTGTGCGCCGGAAGCAACGTCGGGGATCATGTTGATTGCAGTGGTGACCTGAGAAGCGCCATCCTGCAGAACGGTTGCGCCGAGGGTGCCGGCTTTGACCATGCCGAGGGGGCCCGCGTTGCCGTCAACACCGATGCAGAAGATGTCGGTGCGGCCGATGGAGTTGCAGTAGTTCTGGACAGCCGAGCTCATGTCGTCGTTGTCGCACACAATTGCAACGATCTTGTCGCCATAGGTGGTGATTGCGTCGGTCGCGTTGGTGACAGCCTTATCAGCCGACCAGTCACAAGCGTACTCGCCAGCCAGTTCAAATTTGCTGTCTTTGCCCAGTGTGTTGGCAATGCCCTGGCCGCGGTCGATCTGTGCCGAGTTGCCAATGATGCCCTGCATGTGCAGATATTTGCCGCCCGCGGCTACTTTCTCTTCGATGTATTTGCCCATCATCTCGCCGGCAAACACGTCGTCAGAGCCCACGAATGCAGTTGCTTTTGCGTCGGTGCTGTCGGTCTTGGAGTTCACAACGATGCAGGGGATGCCCTCTTGTGCGCACTTGGTGACAACAGGGTCGGAGCCAGCGGATTCTGCCGGCAGAAAGATGACGAAGTTTGCGCCGTTGGTGATGGCGGTATCCAGCAGAGTTACCTGCATTGCCGGGTCGGTCTGGCCGTCATACAGCTGCCAGGATTTGATGGTGCCCTTGGAAACCAGTGCATCCAGCGCCTCTTTGGCTGCGGTGTTGACTGTCTGATGGAACGCATCTACCGTGTTTTTGCAGATGTAGGCGACCTGAATGTCGCTGGTAGCTGCCGCCGACGAAGCGGTGGAAGCCGCCGGGGCGGACGATGCCGCAGCGGAGGAGGAGGTTGCGCCGCATGCGCTCAGAAGCAATACAGCAGCAAGGGACAGTGCCACCAGAAGGGATACGCGATGGGTTGACTTTTTCATACTCTTATCTCCTTTTATTCTTGTTTATTCAAAAGCCCGGATTGGGCTTTACGAAACGAATTGGTGTTGCAAGTTGCCGTGCAATCAATGCTTTTTGTTCATGAATTTGTCCAGCAGCAGTGCCAGCAAAATCAGCAGGCCTTTCAAAATGGTCTGCCAGTAGCTGTTGACGCCCAGCAGGTTCATGCCGTTGTAAATAACGCCGATCATCAAAATGCCGATCAGGCAGCCGGGCGTGGTGGAAATGCCGCCCGCAAACGAGGTGCCGCCAATAACGCAGGCCGCGATGGCGTCGGTTTCGTAGCCAATGCCGATGTTCGGCTGCGCCGCGTTGATGCGGGCGCTCATCAGCACCGCCGCAACGCCGGTGCAAAAGCCGGAGAACACATAGCTGCCGGCAACAGTCCAAAACACCGGCACACCGGAGGCCGTCGCTGCCGCTTTGTTGCCGCCGACCGCGTAATCATACCGGCCGAACTTCGTGCGGTGCATCAAAATGTAGGTAATAATTAAGATTGCAGTGAGGAAGAATACCGCGTTGGGGATGCCCAGCGTTTTGCCAATGCCGATGTTGGTAAACGAAACATTGGTAAGCCCCTGAGAATACCCGCCGGAAATCAAATACCCGATACCGCGGATGGAAAGCTGTGTTGCCAGTGTGACCACGAAGGGGAACAGCTCAAACTTGGCAAGCAACAGGCCGTTGATCAGCCCAAAAAACGTACATACCGCAATACAGACGACACAGGCGATCAGGTTGCTGCCGGTGGCATCCAGCATTTTACCGATCATCACCGAGCCCAGTGCCAGCATGGAGCCCACCGACAAATCAATGCCGCCGCCGGTGATGACGACACACATGCCAAATGCGATACAGCCGTTGACCGCAACGGAGTTTAAAATAGAAAGCAGGTTCGTCGCCTTGGTAAAGTTGGGGGTTGCGATCATCAGGAAGATACACATTGCAACCAGCACCAAGCCAATCCCGTAACGCCGCATCAGCAGTGAAAGGTCGGTCTGGTCCATCCCCAGCCGGTTTGTTCTTTTGCCCAAACTATTCATGTCCGCTACCTCTCCTCTTATTGTCCAAATTCTTTCGCCAGGATCGTCTCCTGCGTCACCACGCCCGAAAGGATGTCCCGGCGCAGAATTTCCCCGTTGAGCTTGCCCTCATGGTAGACCAGAATGCGGTCGCTCATGCCCATGATTTCCGGCAGTTCCGACGAAATCATGATGATTGCAATGCCGCGGGCCGCCAGCTTGCAGATCTGGGTGTGAATTTCAGCCTTGGCACCCACATCCACGCCGCGGGTCGGTTCGTCCAAAATTAAAACCTTGGGGTTTGCCATCAGCCATTTTGCCAGCACGACCTTTTGCTGGTTGCCGCCGGAGAGGCTGAGCGCTTCAATTTCAAGCCCGGCTGATTTTACGGTCATTTCTTTTGCATATTGGGAGCATTCTTCTTTTTCCCGCTTTTTGTTCAGCAGCAACCCGCGCTGGTGGCTTTTTAAGTTGGGTAGCGAAATGTTTTCGCGCAGCGAGCGCATCAGGCACAGGCCGTACTGCTTGCGGTCCTCGTTGACCATGGCAATGCCGTGGGCAATGGCCTGTGTGGTGCTTTTATTTTTGATTTCCTTACCCTCCAGCAAAATTTCGCCGTTTGTCGGGGGTATCAGGCCAAAAATTGCACTGACGGTTTCCGAGCGCCCTGCGCCCACAAGTCCGGTCAGCCCCAAAATTTCGCCCTTGTGCACCTGAAAGCTGATGTCTTGAAAGCCTTTGCCTGTGAGGTTTTTGACCTCCAGTTCCACTTCGCCAATCGCACAATCGACCTTGGGGAAGATGTTTTTCACTTCTCGCCCGACCATCTGCGTCACCAGGTCCGCGGTGGTGATGTCCGCCACGCGGCCACAGCCCACCGAGTGCCCGTCGCGGAACACCGTGTAGTCGTCGCAAATCTGAAAAATTTCTTCCATGCGGTGCGAAATGTAAACAATCGTTTTGCCCTGCGCCTTTAAATCGCGAATGGTTTGAAACAGGTGCTCGGTCTCTTCGCTGTCCAGCGACGAGGTGGGTTCATCCATGATGATCAGCCGCGCGTTTTGCGAAACCGCTTTGATGATTTCGACCATCTGCGCTTTTGCCAGCGGCAGGTTTTGCATCTCGGTTTTGGCCGGCATGCCAAATTTAAAATCATCCAGCAACTGTTGCGCCTTTTTCAGTGTTGCCTTTTTGTCCAAAAAAGGGCCGCGCACATCCTCTCGGTGCAAAAAAATGTTTTCCGCAATGGTCAGGTAGGGCTCGACGTTCAGCTCCTGATGGACCATCGAGACGCCTTTCAGGGCTGCCTCGGCGGGGTTTTTCACCTTGTAGGGCTGCCCCTCAAAGGTAATCGTGCCGGTGTCCTGTTCCAAAAGGCCGATGATGCATTTCATCAGCGTGGATTTGCCCGCGCCGTTTTCCCCCATCAGCGCATGCACGGTGCCCGGGCGAATCATCATATCCACCTCGGTCAGCGCCTTGGTGCCGGCAAATGCCTTGCTCAGGCCATGGCATTCCAGAATATACTCGTTCGAGTCCATAACGTCCCTCCTGACATCATTCCATCTCTTCGCGCCCCATCTTCGTCACCCGCTCCAGCACATCGGCACACGAAGTATAGGTTTCTTTAAACAGCTGGTAATACTGCCCGTACCGCCGGTGGTTTGCTTCGTTTGGTTCTACCAGCCAGTCATAATACCGCACCATACCGGCACACGCCTGTGCCGCGTTTTTGTATGCGCCGCAGCCCACTGCGGCACAGATGCAGCCGCCAAGGCAGGCCTGTTCTTCCTGCCGGGCCATTTTCAGCGGCAGGCCAAACACATCCGCCTGTATCTGCCGCCACACACTGCTGCGCGCCCCGCCTCCACTGGCAATCAGCACGTCGCTGTGCAGGCCCATGCCCTCGCAAAGCTCTAAGCACTGGTACAGCGCGTAGGTCACGCCCTCCATCACCGCGCGGCTCATGCGGGCGCGGTCGCTGCCAAGGTTCAGCCCCAAAAAGCCACCGCTGATATTGGGGTTTAAATGCGGGGTGCGCTCGCCGTTGAGGTAGGGCAGAAAAAGTAGCCCCCCACTGCCCGGCGGCACCGCCGCAACGCTTTCGTCCAGCGCGCCATAGCTTTGGCTTTGCAGTACGCTGCGCCACCATTTCAGGCACAGCCCGGCGTTCATAATCGCGCCGTAAACCAGCCAGGTCTGTTTGTTATAACCGTAAAACATGTTGGTGTTCAGCGCCGGGTTAAGCAGTGGTTTTGTGCTTTGAAAGCACACCTGCCCGCTGGTGCCGATATTCACCGTCGCCTCGGTGGTGCTTACCGCGCCGCTGCCAAGCCGTTGCATGGCCTGGTCACCGCCGCCCGCCACCACTTTGGTTTTGGTGCAAAGGCCGGTTTGCTTTGCTGCCGCCGCGCTGATGTTGCCCACCACGTCACAACTGTCGTAACAGGGGGGGAACCACGCCGCCGGCAGGCCAAACGCCGCCAGCACCCGCGTGTTCCAGCCTGCGTTCTTTAAGTCATAGGCTAAAGTTGCCCCGGCATCGGAATGGTCGCTGCTCACTTCGCCGCAAAGGCGAAACTTTATGTAATCCTTGGGCAGGCAGACCTTTGCGATTCTTGCGTAATTCTGCGGCTCGTTTTCACGCACCCACAATAAGCTGGGCAGCAAAAAACCGGTAAAAACGGGGTTCATCATCTCTTCGCGCACGCCCTGTACCCCAAGGGTATCGGTGATCTGCCGCAGCTGCTTGTCCGTGCGCGCATCGCAGTGTAAAATTGATGGCCGCACGGGGTTGCCCGCTTCATCCAGCAGTACCAGCCCATGCATCTGGCCGGAAAACCCGACCCCCGCAATTTCGGCGCTGTCGATGCCGGTTTGGGCCAGCACCTGCCGTATCGTCGCCACCGCAGCGGACCACCACTCTTCGGGGGCCTGCTCGGCCCAGCCGCTGCGGGGCGAAGAGAACTGGTAGTTTTGGCCACAGCCCGCCACCATTTGCCCCGTCTCATCTGTCAAAATGGTTTTCAGGCTGGAGGTTCCCACGTCAATGCCCATATAATATGCCATGTTATGCGCTCCACCTTTTCTATTGTTGCCCCGGGGTGGGGGTCATGCAAAACAGGTCAGCACCCCTGCCACAAAGGTATCCCCAAGGCCAATCGTGCACCGCGGCCGCTCTAAATATCTGCTGGGCACCAGCACAAGCTGGCGTTCGGGGTGCTGCTTTTGCCACGTTTTTGCCTGCGCGCTGAACTGCGCGCCCGTTTTGGAAAACCCGTATTGCAGTGTTTCCCGGCACTCTTGCAGGCTGCCGTAATGGCCGGTGCGTGCCCGGGTGCCGCTGAGCAGGTTGCCTGCCGTGAGGCCCAGTTCAATATCCGCTTTTAGCGGTTTGCCAAAATAGGCCGCATAGTCTTTGGTGTGTAAAATAATGCCGCCCACCGGGTATTGCTGCAACACCAGCGACAGGCCGTGGACCATGCTGTCAAAGTTATTTTTATCAATCGGCACGCCCTGCAACTCGGCGCAGGCCTGCACCTCTTCTTCGTTCATACCCAAAATGTCCACATAGGGGCCAAGCAGCTCAAACACGGTGTCCCGCACACTGCACGACAGGTAATGTGCACTTTCAAGGTAGATGAGCAGCGACGGGTTGTTCTGTTTGAGCACTTTAAAATGTTCTACCAGCGGAGCAAGGTCGCTTTTCGCAACATCGGGGTTGACGATGGCATTGAAGCCGGAGATCGAGAGCACCCGAAATTTTGCCGCGTGCTTTTCAAGGTAGGCAAAGTAGGCGCGGTCGGGCAAAAAGCGTTTGTGGATGATGTCAAAATCTAAAATCAGCCGGTTGGAAATTGGTGCCTCAAAGGTTTTGCCCCCCACTGTGACGCGTGCCCCTTTGTCGTACTGGCAGATAAAGTGGTAGACCGGCATATGCTCTGTTGCCACCACCATCACCGGGCAAAGGCCGCGGCCCTTGACGGTTTTTACCGACGGGTAATCTAAAAACTCGCATACCTCGGCGCATTTGTCGCTGATGTGCACCGCGACCGGGTAGCCAATGGTGCCCAGCGCCGCACTGCACTGTGCGCCGGTACCACCCAGCGCTTTGAACGACTGAAAATTCTTGACCAGCCAATCGCAGATCTTCGGCGAAGAAATTTCAATTTCACCGCCCATGCCGTGCTGTACAAAATGGGCCATGATGCGGGCGAAATCCTCCAGTGTCTCAATGCGCTCTCCCTCTTCAAACGAGGGCTGGGTGTGCAGGTGGTCTGCAATCAGCTTGTCAAACACCGCCTGGTCCCAATTCAGCAGTACGTCAAGGTCACTGGTATAGCCCACGGCAATATGCGGTTCGCTTGCGTCGAGCTGCGGGGCCTTTTTTGCACTGAGCGCTAAAAATTCTTCGTACCGGTTACTGCCGTCCATTTTGTGCCGCCCTTTCGCGAGAAGTACTGTGTTGTGATATGTAATTTTATTTCACGTTTGAACTAGCCATATTATACGCTTTCTTGTTTTCGCTTTGCAATGTACAAAATACACTTATTTTTTCAAAATATTTATACCTAGTATACAAAAGTAATCATTTACATTCGACAAATTAGGCTATAATGCCCCCTTTTGTAATCGTTATGTAATAAAAAATTATTTCATGTTTTGAGACTACCTTTTTCGCCCATTTTTATGCCGCTAAAACCGGGCTGCCGGCATACTGCTGTTCTTCCTTTTTTCTGCCATTTTCTGTTCTATTCTCCATAATTCCCCGGTTTTCTTTGGTTTTGCCCCCTGCCCGCTACCACCTTTTGCGCACCCATAAAAGGGCTGCGCCGGGGCATTTTTTCTTCAGCCGTCGTGAAATTCAATTTCATCAAACCGTGTTTACCCCTTGATTTTCGAAATGTTTTTTCTTATACTCTTTATAGCTCTTATCTCTTCGCTTCATCAGCAAGCACATTTTACGGCTTTGCTTTTGTGCGAACCGGAAAGGAAGTGGCCGAATGAGTGAGAAATCTGTTTTAGAAGTAATTAAAGAAAATTACAGTAAAATTTACACTGCCGAGCGCAAGGTTGCTTCTTATGTGCTTGCCCACCCCACAGAGGCCGTGGACATCAACGTGGCACAACTGGCACGCAAAAGCGGGGTGAGCGACGCCACCGTGATACGCATGTGTCACCACCTTGGCTATAAGGGGTATTACCAGTTTCGCCTGTCTCTTGCCAAAGACGTGGGGCGCAGCCCCGCCGAAGAAGAGGCAGTGCAGGACCAGCCCAATGCCATCCAGCAAATTTTTAAAGAGTACGCGCAACGGATACTGGATATTGGCGAGTGCCTGGACGAAAAATCGCTGCACGCCAGCATTGAAATGATTCAAAAGGCCGGCGTTGTTTATATTATTGGTGTGGGCAACACGATGCCGCTGGTATTGTATATGGGCTTTCGGCTGGGCCGCCTTGGCATCCGCTGCGTTTACGACGTGGGCCCCGAATACTTTTTAAACCACATCAATCTTGCCACCCGGCAGGATATTGTCATTGCCATTTCGCACTCCGGCAGCTCAAACCAAGTCATTCAGGGGCTAAAGCTGGCCAAGAAAAAAGGCATGAAGATCATCGCCATCACTGCATCCGACCAGTCGCCGGTGTACCAGATGTCTGACCACGCGTTGCTTTCTACCGGGTGTCAGGAATCGTTCGACTGCTATAAAAGCTATGCGCACCTGCGCGAAATGGCCGTGATCGATGCCTTGCTGGAGCTGTTGACCAACTGGGAGACCATTCAAAAGCGCGGGGCGGATATCCCCGAAATGATTCTGGCAGAATACAAATATTAAGCCCCGTTTTGGGGTTTACAACAAAAGAGCAGGGGGCAAGCCCCTGCTCTTTTGTGTTTGCTTTTTGTGCCCATGGGCTTGTAAGGTTTTACGCGCGGGCGCGTTTCTTTTTAAACTGGCAGCGGCCACCTGCCGGTTGCCAGTTTGCCACGAATGCTGCTTGTGTGCCTGTACTGAAAAGGAGAATTTTATGATGAGCCAGCCCCACCGCCTTACCACTGTATTGTATGTAACACTGCTGCTTGCCGCCTTACAGCTGCTGCGCGCCGGTGCCCTGCAACTGCTGTTTTTGTGGGTGCCCCATACTTACTTTACAAGCGACCTTGCCAGCATGGGCATCATGCTGCTTTTCAGTGGGGCACTGGTGGTGCTTGCACGCCGGCGGGTGCCGTTTCGCATTTTGCCCGCGCGTGCGGGCGCACTAGAGCTTGGCGCCGCCGTGCTGTTTGCACTGTTGCTGGTGTCCGGCCCGTTGCTGGCCGGTGGTTACAACACCGCAGACCTTGTGCAACTGGTCTATGGCTGCATTGCCACCCCCATTTTTGAAGAGCTGTTGTTCCGCGGGCTGGTGTGGCACGCCCTCAACCGCGTTTTTAAAAGCGGGTGGGTTTGTTATCTGGTCTCTACCCTGCTGTTTGGCCTGTGGCATTTGGGGTATGCCGACAACATTGCCTTTCGGGTACAGGCGGGCCTTGCGCATATCCTGATTTGGAAAGTGCTGGTCGGCCTTGCGTTCGGTTTGGTGCTGGGCGCCGTGCGGCTGTGGCGCAAAGATTGCTATTCTTCCATGCTGCTGCATGGGGCACTAAACGTGTTTGGTCGCTGATGCTGCGCGCTTTATAAAACAGCTAAGCCCAACGGGCCGCACGCACGGCCTTTGCACAAAACAAAGCCGGGCACTGCATAAGTGCCCGGCTTTGTATATGGATAGGGCGAGCAACGCCCCACCTGCTTTAAGAAAAGAACATTTCTGCAATTATTTTAATAAAAAATACAGCCAGTACCACAATAATGACTGGTTTTACCGCTTTTGCGCCGCCGCGGGTAAAAAAGCGAGTGCCAAGGTAATTGCCCAAAATATTAAACCCACCCGCCGCAAGCCCCAGCGGCAGCAGTACTTTACCATTATAAAAAAACACCGCCAGTGCCGAAATATTGGTGGTCAGGTTAATGGCTTTGGTCACCCCGTTTGCCTCGCGCAGGTTCATATGTACCACCGCGGTGAACAGCAGCAGTAAAAACGTACCGGTGCCCGGCCCGTAAAACCCGTCGTACACCCCCACCACCAGCGCGATGCCCATACTCAGCAGAATGGTTTTTTTCTGCGAATAGGGGGTGCGCTGCTGTTCCAGCGTGTGGCCGCGCAGCACATACAGCGCGGTCAACGGCAGAATCACCAGCATCACAATGGTAAACACCGCATCGCTTAGCAGCATGGCAAGGTGTGCGCCAAGGTTACTGCCCACCAGTGCAAACCCCACGCTGAACAGCGCCTGCTTCCACGGGATATACCCGCTTTTGGCATAGCACCAGGTCGCAAGCGACGTGCCCATGCCAGAGCTGAGCTTGTTGGTGGCAATGGCCATATGCACCGGCACCCCGGCGATGAGGTAAGCGGGCAACGAAATCAACCCACCGCCCCCGGCGACGGCGTCTACAAACCCGGCAAGAAACACCATGGGGCAAACGATTAAAAACTGTACTGGGGTTATTGTCATACCGCACCTGCTTTTTGCCCCACCCTGCGGCCGGGCACTTTAACTGCCTGCACGGGGCCGCTATTGCCGGGCCCGTGTGCACAACGTTTTTATTTTGCACCAAGTTGGGCCGCACTGCAAGGTTTTTTTTGGTAAGGCCTTGCGGCTCGCACCGCTTTTACCGTCTGGCCTTTGCCGTTTGCCGCGGCAACACGGGTTGCCGCAGCCTTACCATAACGCAACTACCACACTCAAGCGTCACAACAAAAGTCAGAAACAAACGCACCCCATCAGCACAACCGTAAGCCGCCTGATTTTGTGGTGTTTTTTTCCACATTTTTACACCTTGTATACAAACAAATACGGATAAAATACAGATTGTTTTGTAAGTTCTCACAAAGTATTTTATGCTGAATGCCAATATTCCATATTTCATGAATTATCGGTTTTTGCAGCTGCTCTCCCTTAATTTTGCATTACCGGGCGGGCGCTGCGGGGCATGTACCGTGTTTGTTTTTATTTTGCCTGTGCTCCCACACCGGGGACACAAAAAAATTTTGCTGCATTTATAGGTAATACAGCCCCTTGTTTTTGGCTTTACAGCGCGCAAAACAAAAAGTGCCAACTTGACACACGGCCATGTTTTCTGTATAATTTTAACCAGAAGAGCTTTACCGGCATTGCTGTAAAGTGAATGGCGAGTGACATGGAAAATAGTTTTTGTCTAGTTTGGATGGGTCCTTTTTTACGTGATTGAGAGACGGATTGTTCTTTTAAAAGTTCTGCGCTTTTTGCATTGATTATGCAAAGGCAATCTGGTTGAAAACAACTTCACAAATGCGAAAAAGACGCTCACCCAAGCCGTGGCTGCCGGGGCCTTTGCCCCCGCGGTAAAACGCTGGGCGAGGGTCTTTTTTATTCTGCAAACAGCAAAGGCACCACACGGGCAGTGTCACTTTCTTCTAGAAGGGAGATTTATGATTCGTTTCGAACACGTCACCAAGAAGTACGGGGATTCTGTCATTTTAGACGACCTGAGCTTCGAGATCAAAGAGGGGGAGTTTGCAGTTTTGATCGGCCCGTCGGGCTGCGGCAAAACCACGACCCTCAAATCCATCAACCGGCTGATTGAGCCGGACGCCGGGCATATTTACGTCAACGGCAAGGACATCGCCGAAACTGACCCAGTCAAGCTGCGCCGCAGCATTGGCTACGTGATTCAGCAGATCGGCCTGTTTCCCAACATGACCGTTGCGCAAAATATTGGCGTAGTACCCAAACGGTTGAAGTATGAAAAAAGTGAAATTCTAAAAATCACCCGCGAGCTGATGGACATGGTGGGCATGTCGTACGACGAGTACGGCCACAAATACCCGTCCGAGCTTTCGGGCGGGCAACAACAGCGCATCGGCGTGCTGCGTGCCCTTGCGGCATCGCCCCCCATTGTATTGATGGACGAGCCGTTTGGCGCGTTGGACCCCATGACCCGCAGCTCGCTGCAAGAGGAGATCATCCGCCTGCACAAAAAGCTGCATAAAACCTTTGTGTTTGTCACCCACGACATGGACGAAGCGCTGAAGCTGGCGGACAAGATCATCTTTATGGAGGGCGGGCACATCATTCAAATGGCCACGCCGGAAGAGATGCTGGAAAACCCGGCCAGCGATTTGATCCGCAGCTTTATGGGCAAACGCGCCGCGGACAGCATGCCGGTGCAGATGACCGCCGCCGATTTTATGCGGCCGGACCCCATCAGTGTGTACAAAAGCCGCGGGGTGCGCGAGTGCACCGAAATTATGGCGCGCCGCCACATCGACTCACTTTTGATCAAAAACGACGACGACACCTATGCGGGCGTCGTCAGCGTCAATAATATCAAACGTTCGGGCAAAACCACCGGCCCCATTGGGGAAGTGCCCATCTCAGAGAACGCCGTGTCTTATGTGACCGAGGACGCGATGGAGAGCTTTGACAAGCTGCTCAGCTCTGACAAGGACTATGTGGTAGTGCTGAACGAAGACGACACCATTGCGGGTATCGTCACCAAAACCAGCATGGCCAAGGCAATGGCCGATGCGCTGTGGGGTGATGCACAATGAGTTTTTGGGATCTGTACGGGCAAAAGCTGCTGGTGGCGATCGGCGTACATTTTTTGTATGTGCTGGCCGCTGTTTCCATTGGCTTTGTCATCGCACTGGCACTGGGCATTCTGCTTTCGCGCGTGCCCAGCATCGCCAAGGTGGCGCTGCCGCTGATCTCGGTGTTTCAAACTATCCCCGGCGTGGTCTTTATCGGCCTGTTGTTCTTGTCACTGGGCATGGTGCCTGCCACCGCTATCATCGCGCTTGCCATTTATGCGGTGTTCCCCATTTTAAAAAACACCTATGTCGGCCTTTTGTCGGTAGACAAAAGCCTGCTGGAGGCGGCGCGCGGGTGCGGCATGTCAAAGATGCAAAGCTTATTTGAAGTCGAGCTGCCGCTGGCGCTGCCGTCCATCATTGGCGGGCTGCGCATGTCCACGGTCTATACGGTAAGCTGGGCTGTGCTTGCCTCGATGATCGGCCTTGGCGGCCTTGGCGAGTTTATCTATATCGGCATCGCCACCAACAACAACGCGCTCATCGTCGCGGGGGCGATTCCCTCCGGCATCATGGCTATCTTGCTCAGCTTGCTGATCGACGCCATCAAAAAGCGCGTCACCCATGCCCCCAAAAAGGAGGCGAGTGCCGCATGACAATGAAAATTGTATTAGAACATTTATATCTGGTCTTTATGTCGGTGCTGTTCTCCACCGCGGTTGGCCTGCCGCTTGGCATTCTTGCCTATTTAAACCGCCCTGCACGCAAGGTGGTGCTGTGGGCAAGTGAAGTGTTGCAGACCATCCCCGCGCTGGCCCTGCTTGGCATGGTGATGGTGTTGTTTGGCGCCGGCAAGCCGACCGTCATTATTGGGCTGGTGCTGTATTCGCTGCTGCCCATTGTGCACAACACCTTTTTGGGGCTGGACAATATCAACCCCGGCATCAAAGAGGCGGCGCGCGGCATGGGGCTTTCAAAATGGGACCGCCTGTTCAGCATTGAACTGCCGCTGGCGTTTCCCATGGTGTTTACCGGTATTCGCATTGCCACCGTTACGGCGGTGGGCGTTGCGGTATTTGCCACCTCGGTGGGCGGCGGCGGCCTTGGCGCCATCATCAACCAGGGCATTCGCACCCAAAATATGCGGCTGATTTTTTCCGGCACATTGACCCTGATGGCCATGGCCGTGGTGTTTGATGCCGGCATGGCACTGATTGAAAAGCGGATGAACCGGCGTGCGACCCACTAAGCCGGCCCCTTTCAACACCGTACGACGTTATTCTGCGCCGCTATCCCCTGCGCGGCGCGCGTTTTACACTGAAACACAGAATTGCATAGGAGGCATGTTTGTGAAAAAAGTATTTGCTATTTTATTGAGCACGGTTTTTGCGCTGGCGCTGTTTGCCGGCTGTGGTGAAAAGAAAAGTTCCCCCCCCCCTATTGTCATTTATGACGGCCAGTTTTCCGAAATGAAGCTTGTCCACCAGATGGTAAAGCAACTGGTGGAAAACCACACCGACCTCACGGTGGAGATCCGCGATGAAATGTCGCCGGTCAACAACTATCACGACCTTGTTGCCGGTGGCGGCAGCGATTTGATGAACTGCTATGACGGCACCGTGCTGACGACTTACCTGAAAAAGGACGTTTCGGACGTGCCGGAGGGCGAGAGCATCTACGACTACGCAAATAAACTGGTGTCCGAGGAATCAAGCTTGCACCTGATGGAGATGCTGGGCAGTGAAAACACCTACGCCATCGGCGTCACGCAGGCGCTGGCCGACAAGTACAACCTTGAGACCATCAGCGACCTTGCAGCCGTTGCACCCGAGCTGGTTTTTGGTGCCGAGCACGAGTTTTTCAGCGAAGAGGGCAGCATGAAATTTGGCCCGTTCTCTAAGTTTTACGGCTTAGAGTTTAAAGAGGCCAAGGCCATCGACCTTGCGCTGAAATATTCCGCCATTGAAAGCGGCAACATCGATGTGACCATTGTTTACACCACCGACGGCATGAACAAAAAAGTGGGGCTGAAAGTGTTGGAAGACGACCGCAGCTACTTCCCCGATTACAACGACGCCCTGCTGGTGCGCAACGACTTGTTTGAGCGCTATGCCGACACCGCACCGAACCTGGAAGAAGTGCTGAACATGCTGGGCGGCCAGTTTACCAACGAGATCATGACGGACCTCACCTACGAGGTTGACGTCAACGGCAAGACCCCTGAAGAAGTGGCACGTACCTTCCTCACCGAGCACGGCCTGATTGACGCGTAATCCCCCTTCTAATAGAGCAAACAGCCGATGCGGGCGCAGAAACCGCATCGGCTGTTTGCCTTTTTTATTGTGTTTTAAGCTGCCGCTTTTCACCAATACTCCCGCAACAAATTTACCATTGTAAAATTGGGCACCGATTGAAGGTAGTCCGCTTTGCTGATGAGGGCCACCTTGCGGGCCACTGCCCCTTTTCTAAAGCCGGGGTCCTGCTGCGGCAAAACAGAGGCAAACACCAACAGCTTGTCCCCGGCCTGCGCCAAAATATCCGCCGGTACCGTCGTTGCATTGTAGTGGCTGGTCAAACCAATCGTTTTCATTTCTTTGCTGCCCGGGTCTACCGCTACCCCGGTAAACACAAGCTCCATGCTCTCTGTTTTTTCATTTTTTGCAACGTATTCGTCCGTCAGCACATTCATCAGCAGATAACCATCCACAAAGTTCCGAAATACGACATCGTCCACCGTCATTTCTTTTTTCTCTTCACCCAGCCACTGCTTTGCAAAATCGTCTGCCAATACCGTCGTTTCTTGGGTATCTGTTTTTAGGCGCAGCAAGGTAAGCAATCCGTTTTCTTTTTTCTTCACATAAAAAAACGAATCCCCGTAGGGCATGCCATTACATTGATTATTTGCGTAGGTGAGCAGCGGTTGCGGGGCCGACCCGTCAAAAGGAATTTCATAAACGGTGTGAGTCGTTGCGTTATTCATGTTCTCAAAGGTTTTTTCAACACTCGTCTCGTCTGTTTCATAGGCATTCTGCACCATTGTCTCCACAATAAAACCGGTATTGGTGACCCCTTTAAAAAACATCGCCCTGTTTTCTGCCTTGGTTTTGTCACTATGCTCAGCCAGTGAAAACAGTGTCGTCATTTTCTGGGTTTGCAGCTCCAGTGCCACTAAATTGTATTGGGGCTCTACTTCACCGTCATTGTCTTGCTGGTAGCTGCAAACAGAAAAAACAAGAAATTGGTCATTGGCCGCGACGGCATTTTCAATGACCGCCTGCTGCGAAAAAGTAAAAATAATTTTTTTATTTTCGCCGTTCAGCCCCATTTGTTCTATTTTCGCATTTTGCGTGGTACCGCTGTAGATGAGAAACAGGTTGTTTTCCGTTGCCACCGGGGTCACTGAGCCCTCAAACGGTGCGACCCACGCCGTGCATTTTTCTGAATCATGCTCGCAGTTGGGCTGGTTACACAAATAAACTTGGCTGGCCGAAGCATAATCGGTATACAGAATGTTTTTAGAGCCATCGTCATTTGCGACAACCGAATAAAAGCCCTCGGCATTGCCGCTGCCAGTACAGGTAAAGTCCGGGCTGGTGGCCATTCGAAACCCTGCCCCCACCGCTTTGCCTGTTTGCTGTGTGTCTGCCAAAGCAGATGAAACAGATGTGGTTGCCGGCGCGGTTTGCCCGCACGCCGCCAGCAAACACAGCAGCGCCGCGAACATTGCCCCAACCCGTTTTTTCATCTGCCTGACCAGCTTTCTGTTTTTGTCCCCTGCCTGCGTGTATTACTCCACACATAGGGTTTTACATTAGCATACCAGCTAGTCCTTTTTTCTTCTACCAATTCGTTCCAACACGGGGGTGAATTGTTCCGAAATGGGGGTTTGATCCTCTTTTTCGTGCACCGCTAGCGGCACCTGCTTTGCCCGCACGGTATTATACCCCCATAAAGCACAAACAAGCAGCCCACCATAGTGCGGGCTGCTTGTTGTTTTATCTTCGTATCAGGGTATCCGGTAAGGCACTAGGTCAGCTCTTCAAATAACGTATCGAGCTGGCGGTTCAACTGTTGCACGGCGGCAGCGTCTAATTTGTCCACCGCGCGGTCATAGGTCATCAGGCCGTTTACCTCTTCTTCCACATCGCTGGTCTGGGTGTAGATTGCGCTGCAAAGGCCATTTTTCACGTTTGGCAAAATCTCCTGCTGCCAAAGGCGGCGGTAATTTTCCGTCAGCTCTTGCGACGAGCGGTAAAACTGGTAGCCAAACTCTTTTTCGCAGGCCATGTGCCCTGCCACCGGGTAAGCATAGCCGCCGTATTCGGTCAGCGCCACCACGCGGCCCGGCTGCGGGCGCACCTTTAGTTTGTGGATATAATTGTGGATGCTGTACATGTCGCCGCCGCCCTGGTCAAACCAGCCGCAGGCCTCGTTAATGAGGCGGGTAGTGTCGATCTCGCGAATGGCGGCCGTCGCTGCGCGGGCGTCAAACTGGCCCCAGCCCTCGTTAAACGGCACCCAAACGGCAATGCAGGGGTAGTTGTACAAATGGCGCACCATCCCGCGCAGGTCGGTGCCGTACTGCGCGCGGCCCGCCGCATCCGCCCGGCCAAACAGCCGGTAATGGTTGTCTTTTACGCCGCGGGCAAACCAGTTAAAGGCGTTGGGCAGGTAGGTGACAAAGCCCATGTTGTACTCGCCGCCGCCGTTCGGCATGTCCTGCCACACCACCATGCCCAGCCGGTCGCAATGGTAATAAAAGCGGGCATCCTCTACCTTAATGTGTTTGCGAATGGTGTTGTAGCCGAGCTGTTTTAGTTTGAGAATGTCGTACAGCAGCGCGTCGTCGCTGGGCGGGGTAAGCAGGCTTTCCGGCCAGTATCCCTGGTCCAGCGGGCCGTTGAAGAAAAACGGCTTGTCGTTGAGGGTAAAGCGCAGAATGCCGTTTTTATCCCGCGCGGCGGCAAATTTGCGCATGCCGAAATACGTTTGCACCCGGTCCTCGCCAACGCACACCGTCACGTCGTACAAATGCGGGTCGGCGGGGCACCAGGGCCGAAAGCCGGGCAGCGGCAGCACCGCAGGCTGCCCGGTAACGGCTTTTGCTTCAGCAACGGCCTGCCCACCGCTTTGCACCGTTATCTGTACAGGCAGACCGTCACGGTTTGCCTGCACCGTCAGCGCCACCGCCGCATTGTCATACTGTGGGGTGATGCTGATGTTCTGCACATAGTCTTGCGGCACACTTTCCATCCACACCGTTTTCCAGATGCCGCTTTGCGGGGTGTAAAACAGCGAGGCGTACTTGCCTTTTTTTTGCAGCTTTTGCTTGCCGCGCGCGTGCGGCAGGTGCTCGGTCGCGTCCTGCACGCACAGGGTCAGCACATTGCTGCCCGGCGCAAGGTGCGCCGTAACGTCAAAGGTAAACGGCAGGTAGCCGCCCTTGTGGCCGCCCAGCAGTGCCCCGTTCCAAAAAACCTGGCACTCCTGGTCCACCGCGCCAAAGTGCAGCAACACACGGCCCTTGCAAAAGCCGGGCGCAAGGCGAATTTCTTTGCGGTAATGCAGGTATTCGCCCGGCTGTACAATATGCCCCACGCCCGAAAGCAGTGTTTCGGGCGAGTACGGCACCAAAATTTCACCGTCCCAGTGGTTGGTGTGTTCGGCCTTGGTAATGGCGTACTGCCACGGGCCATTGAGGTTGAGGTAACTGTCACGTACCAGGTTGGGCCTTGGGTACTCCTGCAAAACATGGTCTTTTTGCACGGCTTTACCCCATTGGGTCATCAACTGAACCATAAATTCCATTTCACCTGCTTTATAATATGTAAACTGCCCGCCTGCCGGGCAATGCGGTTATAACCGGGCAGGCTTTGCCGGGCCGCTTAGCGGCCGGCCTTGTGGGATGTGTGGCGCTTTTGCAGCCGAAGTTCCTGCAATACCTCTGACTGCACCCCAACCGAAATCAGCACCAGCGCCCCCATAATAATGGACTGCCAGTGCACCGAAATACCGCTGGGCAGATAGGTGAAGATGGTATTGATGATAAAGTAAATGAGGATGCCGAAGAACGCGCCCGAAAATTTGCCCTCGCCGCCGGACAGCTTGACCCCGCCAATGGCGCACATGGCAATGGCGTAAGTCTCGTAAATATTGCCCGCGCTGAGGGTGGCGCTGCCGCTGCTGGAGGCAAGCAGCACGCCGGACAGGGCCGCAATGAGCCCGGACGCCACAAACGCCTTGATTTTAATTTTTTCTACATTGATGCCCATCATGCGCGCGGCCTCGCCGTTGCCGCCCACCGCGTACATGCCCATGCCAAACCGGGTGTGCCGGGACAAATACATGCACAAAAAGGTGACAATAAACAGCAGCGGAATGAGAATGGAAATGCCGCTATTCATGCCGGGCAGCACGCCGGGCAGTATTTTGGCACCGGCAAAGGTAAGCACACTGCCCTCGATAACGACCGATTTGTCGGCCACGATTAAAATGACGCCGCGCAGCGCAAACAGCATGGCAAGCGAGGCGATCCACGACGAAATACGCATTTTAGTGACCATGAAGCCAATCATCAGCCCCGACACCACGCCGACCAGCAGCCCGCACAGCAGGCCCAAAAACGGGTTGACGCGGCCGGTCAGCCCCATGACCACCCCGCTGAGCGCAAACACCGCGCCGACCGAAAGGTCTATTTCGCCGCACAGAATGACAAAGGTCATACCCAGCGCCAAAAAACCGCCGTTTTTTGCGGCTTTCAGCAGCATGTTCATCATATTCGGCACCGACAAAAAGTTCTGGTCCCGAAACACGATACTGGTCACCGCAACCAGCAGCAAAAAGGCCAGAATGGTGCTTTTAGAATAAAACAGGCCGGATATATTTTTTAGTGTCTTTTTCATCTTCTCCGCCCCCCTCATCTGGCTTTGCCGCGCTGGATAAAGACCGCCAGCACAATAATAATTGCTTTAAACACCTGGGCGTACTGGTCCGGGATGTTATTCATCACACAGGTCAGCGTGATCATCTGCATGATCAGCGCGCCTACCACGGTGCCCAGCACATGGGCCCGGCCACCCGTCATCGGCGTGCCGCCAATGACCACCGCGGCAATGGCGTCAAGCTCTGCCATCTGCCCCAGCGAGCTGCCTGCGGCCACCATGACCTTTGCCGACTGAAAAATGCCCGCAAAGGCGGCAAGCAGGGCACTGACACCGTACACAAACATCAAGGTGCTGACAGTGTGAATGCCGGCAAGCCGGCTGGATTTCGGGCTGTCGCCCACCGCCTGAATTTGGCGGCCCAGCACGGTTTTTTCAACCAGTACCCACGCAAACGCCACCGACAGCACAATGGGGATGACCTGTACCGGCAGCACCCCGCCAAGTTTATAGCTGCCCCACTGGGCCAGTTGCTCGCCGGTGGGCCCCAGCTTGTTAAAGTAAATGTCGCGCCCGCCGCACAGCACCTGTGCCACGCCGCGCAGCCCCAGCATCAGCCCCAGTGTGATGACCATGGCCTGCAACCGCAGCTTGCCCACCATAATACCGGTAAAGCAGCCGATTAAAATGCTGACGACCACCGACACCAGTACGGCCGCAAACACCCCGATGTCTGGCATCAGCTTTGCCGTCAGCACCCCGGCCACCGCCATCACCGCGCCCACCGAAATATCAATGCCGCCGGTGGAGATGACCAGTGTCATGCCCATGCCGCACAGCACGATGGGGGTGATCTGCGTCAGGATATTGCTGAGGTTTTGCAGCTTAAAAAAGTTTGGCGTAAACAGCGAGTTGAACAGCACAAACACCAGCAGCAGGGCCGCCGCGCTGTACTTTTGAACACGCTCCATCGTCTCCGGCTTCAACTTGTTCATTGCCCTGCCCCCCTGTTCTCACTGCCGCTCGCGATGGCGTGCATAATATTGCTTTGGCTGATTTCGTCGCCCCTCAGCTGCTGCACCACGCGCCCTTCGCGCATCACGGCAATGCGGTCACAGTTGCGCTCTAATTCAGCGATCTCCGACGAGATCATCAGCACTGCAATGCCGCTTTGCGCCAGCTCTTGAATCAGCTGTTCAATTTCCGCCTTTGCACCCACGTCAATGCCGCGGGTCGGCTCGTCTAAAATAATCAGCTTGGGGTTCATGCACATCCAGCGGGCCAGCAATACTTTTTGCTGGTTGCCGCCGCTGAGGTTGTTGATGGCCTGCTCGGGCGACGGGGTTTTGATTTTCAGCCGGTCAATGTACTTTTTCACCAGCTCGTCCTGCTGTTTGCGCCGCACAAAGCCCAAAAAGTTCAGCTTGGGCAGCAGGGCAATCGTCATGTTCTCCTTGACCGAAAGGTGGGGGATAATGCCCTCTACCTTGCGGTCCTCGGTGCAAAAACCCATGCCAAGGCCAATGGCATCGGCGGGGGAGTGCACCTTTGCGGGCTGCCCCCACCAAAAAATTTCACCCTCGTCCGGCAGGTGGCTGCCAAACAGCGCCTGCGCCAGCTCGGTGCGGCCGCTGCCCAATAGCCCGGCAAGGCCCAGCACCTCGCCCTGCAAAATTTCAAGGTCTACCCCCGCCAGCTGCATACCGCGGCGGATGCCTTGCACCGCCGCCACCTGTGTTGCCCCATCAAAGGCATACCCCTTTTTCGTGCGCACCAGCTCTACCGAGTCGCGCCCGACCATCAGCGAAATCAGTTTCAGCTGGTCCAGCTCGCCAATGTCGTAATCGCCCACAAAGTTGCCGTCCTTAAAGACCGTCAGCCGGTCGCAGATTTCAAAAATTTCGCCCAGCTTGTGGCTGATGAAAATGATGCTGATGCCGCTTTGTTTCAGCTTGCGCATGATGCCAAACAGCAGCTGTACCTCCTGCACGTCCAGCGACGAGGTGGGCTCATCCATAATGACCAGTTGCGCCTTGGTGCTGACCGCGCGGGCAATGGCCACCATCTGCTGCACCGCCGTGGAATAATTGCTCAGCGGGCGGGTGACATCGATCTGAATGCCAAACTCCTGCAAAATGCGCTGTGCTTCGCGCACCATGGCAGGCCGGTCCACCCTGCCCCATTTCGTCAGCGGTTCCCGCCCGATAAACAGGTTTTCATACACCGTTTGAAACAGCACAAGGTTGAGCTCCTGATAAATGGTAGAGATACCGGCCGCGTTGGCTTCCATTGGGCTGCGGGCGTCAAAGGGCTTGCCGTCAAATAAAATGCTGCCCCCGTCTTTTGCGTAAATACCGGTCAAAACCTTGATCAGCGTGGATTTGCCCGCGCCGTTTTCCCCCATCAGGGCATGGATCTCGCCCCGGCGCACCTGTAAGTTGACGCCATTGAGCGCCTTTACCCCGGGAAACGCCTTTTCCAGCCCTTTAATATCAAGCAGGATGTCCGCCATAAAATGCTCCTTTCAACAATACTGCCGCAAAAACCCACGTTTTTGCGGCAGCACTTTTCCACACTACGGGATGCTGTTGTTTAGAACCCAAGGTCCACGTTCACATTGTCCTTGGTGTACAGGGTGTCTTCGTTGGTGATCTGTGCCGGCACGCTTTCGCCGTTCATGATCTGGCCAATGGTCTTGACCACGATGTCGCCAAAGTACGGCGAGCAGGTGCAGGAGGCCAGCTGACGGCCGCTTTGCACATCTTCAAACGCCGCGCGGGTGCCGTCGATGCCAAGGGTCAAAATGTCTTTGCCCGGGGTCAGGCCCGCGGCCTCAATGGCGGTCATTGCGCCCTGCGTCATGTCGTCGGTCACGCAGAACACCGCGTCGATATTCTCGCCGCCCTTTGCCTGCAAAACGTTCTCCATCACGGCCTGCGCCTTATCCATCAGCCACTCGCCGTCCTGCTCGGCAACAATGGTGTACTTGCTCGAGTCCAGCCCGTCCACAAAGCCCTTCTGGCGGTCGGTCGAAGTGGAGGAATCGTACCCGCCGTTGATGATGACCACGTTGCCGCCGTCCGGCAGGGCCTCGGTCAGTGCCTTGGCGCACTGGGCGCCCTCCCACACGAAGTCGGACATAATCGCCGTGGTGTAAGTGGGTGCCGGCATCGCCGTCGATTGCGCGGTCAACCAGAACCACGGGGATGCTCGCTTCCATCGCTTCCTGCAAAGCGCTTTGCAGGCCGTTGTTTTCCAGCGGGGCAACTACGAGGTAATCCACCCCCGCCGCCACGAGGTCGCGGATGTCGGACTCCTGCGTGGCAATGTCGCCACCGGCGTCTTTTACAATAAAGGTGCCGCCGGCAGCCTCTACCTTTTCTTTAATGCTGTCGGTTTCGGTGGTGCGCCAGCTGGACATGCTGTCGGTCTGCGAAAAGCCGACCTTTTTGCCGTCTAGGATGCCGCTGCCCCCGGCAGCCGAAGACACGGCCCCCGCCGAGCTGCCCGCCGTGCTGCCGGCGGCCGGGGTGGAGCTGGATGCAGCGGCCCCGCCGCAACCGGCCAATGACAGCATCAATGCTGCCGCGGTAACGAATGCAAAGATTTTTTTCATGCCTTATTCTCTCCTTTAAGTTTCTTCCTGTTCTGCTTCTCTGCCCCCGAATCTACTTTGTACGAGGGTTTATTACATAAATAATTCTATTCCATTTTTATAAAACAAGCAATAATTGTTTCAAATTTGATAGATTTTTTAGTATAATGCCTAAAATTTAGAGATACTGCTTGTAAAAAGCGTTTATTTAATTTATAATTTATGTATTAAACAACAGGCTTTTCACCACTGAAAAATAAAAAACTGTAGGAAAGGGGCGCACCTTTATGGTCGCAAGAGAGAAACGCACCGTCAAAGTGATTGGCGACCGCAATGTTTACCTGCACCTCAGCAACGAAGCGCATTACGACCAGATTACCAAAATAGGCAAGGCACTTTCCTCCCCGGTACGGCTGAAAATTTTGAATATGCTCAAAAACACCTCCCGTTCATTGCAGGAGATTTCCGGTATCTTGGGCATCCCGCTCTCGTCGGCGGCGCTGCACATCAAAACATTAGAGGACGCAAGGCTGATCGTCACCGAAAGCCAGCCCGGCGTGCACGGCTCGATGCGGGTGTGCACTTGCAGTATTCAGTCGTTTCACCTTGAAACGTTTGACGCCGACAGCGATTCCATCAACAAAACCGTCTCGGTGGATATGCCCATTGGCCAGTACGCCACCTGCAACGTGTCGCCCACCTGCGGGCTGGCGGACGAAAACGGGCCCATTGACGCGTACGACACCGTGCGCGCCTTTTACTCGCTCAAGCGCACCGGCGCACAGCTGATCTGGTTTCACAAGGGGTTCATCGAGTACCGCTTCCCCAATGTGTGCAACCCGCTGCTGAAGCTCAACGAGCTGTCGTTTCGCATGGAAATTTGCTCTGAAGCCCCCGGTTATCAGGAAAACTGGCCGTCGGACATCACGATCTCGATCAACGACCACGAAATTGGCACCTATTGCTCGCCGGGGGATTATGGCGCACGGCGCGGCAAGCTGACACCGCCCGCCTGGCCCAACGGCAGCACCCAGTACGGTATTTTAAAAAGCTTTTCGGTGCGCGAGACTGGCAGTTACCTGGACGGGCGGCTCATCAACCCCGCCGTCACATTGGCGGATGTCGCCCCCGGTGCCAGCCCGTTTATCTCGCTGAAAATCGAAATTAAAGACACGGCGCACCACATTGGCGGCATCAACATTTTTGGCGCGGGCTATGGCGATTACCCGCAGGGCATCGTGATGGACATCACTTACCAGTGACCCATACAAACCACTTTATAAAACAACACCCCTGTGCAGCGGCCAGCGCCGGCGCACAGGGGTGTTGCGTGTTTTACCTGTATTTTATAGTATGGGGCAAGGCCCGCAAAGGCTTGCACTTGCCGGTAAGCTGCACACGGGCAGCAGTGCGGTCATTCCTTTTCTATATAAGTGTTTGCCACCTCATACAGCAGCAGCTCAATAAACAGGTACACAATGATCTGGTCTTCAAAAAAATTGGTCGAGCTGGCGCGGCTGATGCAGGGCAGCGCGATGACCTGGTCTGCATAGCGGGCACTTGGCAGGCGCGGGTTCATCGTCACCAAAACCGTGTGGCACCCACGCTCTTGCAGCAAGGCCATCATCTGGTCATAATCTTTGCGGCCGCGGCCAAACATCGTAAACAAAATGCACAAATCTCCCTTGTGCAGGCAGTTGGCGTCGTCATGCATCACCACAAAATCCTCTGTCACCTTATTAAACAGCCCCAGCCGCCCCAGCCGGTTTGACAATTGGCGGGCGGACTGTCCGGTGCGGTTGACCCCCCAGATAGAAATGCGGTTGGCTTCACAGATGGCCTGTGCCATGCGCGCCAGCTCTTGTTGCGAAACAAAGGACGGCAGTTGATTGATGTACTGGGTATACAAATTTAAAATACCCTGCATGCTGTCAATCCGCGCGCCGTCCGGGTCGGTCTCGTGGGAGATCAGCGCGCGGTGCATCGAAAACTGAAATTCAGAAAACCCGCGAAACCCCAGCTTCTGGCACAGGCGCACCAGCGCGGCGTTGGAGGACCCTGAGTTTTTAGCAATGACCGACAGCGACTCGGAAAGCACTGCGCGCGGGTTTTTTAAAATATAGGTTGCGGCCTTTTGTTCCGACTTCGTAAAACTTTCAAAACCGTTTTCCAGCAATTCAATTGGGCTCATAGTTACCTCTTTCCTCTTGCGCCGCAAACGGGCGACAGGGCACGTTTTGTCCCTTCTATCATAGACGATATTCTGTCAGGAATCAATAAAACTGGAAAATTTTCCAATTTAAATTTTGTTGAAAACAAAACGTTTTCTTGTTTTTGCATCGTCATTTTGGCAAATTTTTGCGTGTTTAATTGGAACGATAACCAAAAATGAAAAACATTCCAAAATATAATTGAAAACATTTCCATTGCGTGTTATATTGTTGCTGTCACAAGCCTGTACCAGCGCGCTGCAGGAAAGGCGGATATTTGGTTTTCGAGAGGAAGGAAATGCAATTATGATGGAAAAACTTCAAAAAGCAATGGAAAAGACCCTGATTCCTGTTGCAAACAGGCTTTCATCCAGTAAAGTGTTGCGGGCCATCAGCAGTGGGTTTAGTATGCTGCTGCCGGTTATTATGGTAGGTGCAATCGCCTCGCTGCTGGCAGGCCTCAGCATTGCCCCTTACCAAAGCTTTATCACTTCAATCGGCTTAAAGCCACTCATTGGCATGGTCGCAACTTACACGACCAACATGATCGCGCTGTATGCGGTATTTGCCATTGGCAAAAGTATGGCAGACCAGCTTGCATGCAAAGACCAATCAGTTTTGGTCGGCCTTGTTACCCTGTTTATGTTCCTGCTTCAAATCCCCACCGGCATCGGTGAGGGGGACGCGGCGGTTGCCGCCGCCATCAACACCACTTATTTTGGCGCTGCCGGCCTGTTTACCGCAATGCTGCTTGGCGTAACGGTCCCCTTAATCTATAACATCTTTATCAGGCATCATATCGTTATTAAAATGCCGGATGGCGTGCCCCCGCAGATTGCAAACGGGTTTTCGGCAATTTTGCCGGCCGGCTTTTTGACGATTTTGTTCGTCATTGTGCGCCAGCTTTGCACGCTGACCAGCTTTGGCACGCTGAACGGGCTGGTTTATGGCCTGTTGCGCGCACCGCTGAGCACCCTGACGCAAAGCCCTTGGACCTTTGGCCTGCTTGTGCTGCTTTGCAACCTGCTGTGGTTCTTTGGCATCCACGGCGGCATGGTGGTCATGCCGTTCCTTTCCATGCTGTACATGGCCCCCGCCATTGAAAACCTGGACGCCCTTGCAGCCGGTGCCAGCATGCCCAACCTGCTGACCAACACCTGGTGGTTTACCTTTGTGCAACTGGGCGGCAGCGGCGGCGTGATTGGCCTTGCACTGTGCATGTTCTTTTTTGCAAAGAGCAATCGGTATAAAACACTGGGCAAAATTGCCGTATTGCCGGCGCTGTGCTCCATCTCCGAGCCCATTGTATTCGGTTTTCCGCTGGTGCTCAACGTGTTGCTGTTCATCCCGATGATCGTCACCCCGCTGCTCAGCTTTGGGCTGTCGTATCTGTTGACAGCGGTGGGTGTGCTGCCTTACCTCAACGGGTTGCAGCTTTCTGCCGGCACGCCGGTGCTACTCTCCGGCTTCCTCACCGGCGGCTGGCGGGCGATGGTGTGGCAGGCCGTGTTGGTTGCCCTGCAGTTTGCCATCTATTTCCCGTTCTTTAAAATTTGCGACAAGCAGGCCGCTGACGAAGAAAAAACAGCGGCGTAACCGACGATGGAACGCCGGCCCGAACGCGATACTGTAATGGAATAAGGAAGTGATCCCATGGCACAACAACCGAACATTCTCTGGTTCGTGGCAGATCAGATGCGCCGCGACTCTTTGCACCATATGGGTAACCCCGCGGCGGTTACACCCAACCTTGATGCCCTTGCGGCAGAGGGCGTTTCATTTCGCAACGCCTACTGCCAAAACCCGGTGTGCGTACCCAGCAGGTGCAGCTTTTTAACCGGGCTGTACCCTCACACGCTGGGGCACCGCACCATGCATTACCTGATGCGCCGCGAAGACCCCAATTTGCTGAAAACCATGAAGGAAAACGGTTACGAGGTCGTGTGGATCGGCCGCAACGACGTCATCCCCAGTGAATGGGCAAAAACAGAGTATTGCGACTACTTTTTTGACGGCACCGACTTAGTGGAAAAAAGTAAAGTGGAGGGCAACAAGCTCCGCTTTGCTTTGGGCGCAGTGCAACCTGAAATTCAGCCGGTCATGCAACGGGTCGACCTGCAATACTCGTTTTACACCGGCAAATACCCCGCGCATTCGCTGGACGACACCTTTGACTGGAACTGCCTTGCCAGCGCGCTGCGCTACTTAGAAGAGCGCAGTGCCCGGCCGGGCGCAAAGCCGTTTTTCATTTATTGCACCCTGATCTTCCCCCACCCGCCGTACGGCTGCGAGGAGCCATGGTATTCGCTAGTCGACCGCGCTGCCCTGCCCCCACGCCGGCCGGATGTGGAAACACTGGCGGGCAAGGCGAGCATGCTGTACGAAATTCGCAAAAAACAGGGGATGCAAAACTGGGGCGAAGCGCAGTATAATGAAGTCAGGGCCGTTTACCTTGGCATGGTGGCCCGGTTTGACCATCAGCTGGGGCTATTGCTGGACAAACTCAAGCAAACCGGGGTCTACGACGACACCAGCGTGTTTGTGTTCAGTGACCACGGCGACTACACCACCGACTACGGCACTGCAGAAAAATGCCAGAACAGCTTTGAGGACACCCTGACCAACGTGCCGCTGCTGGTAAAGCCCGCAGCCAACACCCCACTAAAGCCGGGCATCAGCGAGGCGCTGGTGCAGCTGAACGACCTGCCCGCCACCGTGTATGAAATGGCGGGCGTCACACCAGATTACTGCCAGTTTGGCAAATCGCTGTGCGGCACCCTTGCCACCGCGGCGCCCCACCGGGATGCTGTCTTTTGCGAGGGCGGGCGGCTGCACGGTGAAACGCAGGCCATGGAGCCCGACCACGGGCCGCACTCCCCCTACTGGCCGCGCATTTCTACCCAGCACACCGATGGCACGGCCCACACCAAGGGCTGCATGGTGCGCATGGGCGATTACAAATATGTGCTGCGGCTGTATGAGCACGATGAGTTTTACGACCTTGCGGCAGACCCGATGGAGACCGACAACCGCATCGCAGACCCGGCATACGCGGCGCAAATCGAAACGATGCGCGGCAGAATGCTGCAATTTTACATGGAAACCGGCGACTTTGTGCCGTCTAAAATGGACCATCGATAAGGGAGGTATTGCACAGCGTGGCAATGACAGAAGAGGAATATGACGAGGTCGTAATGAACCTGATCGTCGCGGGCGGTAACGCGCGCAGCTTATCTATGGAGGCCATTCAGGCGGCAAAGCAGGGGCATTTTGACAAGGCAAATGCCCTGCTGGAAGAATGCGAAGAAGCCTTGGGGCAAGCGCATAACGCCCAAACCGACATGATACGGGCCGAAATTCGCGGCGAACACCAAAAGGTGATGCTGCTGATGGTGCACGCGCAGGACCATGTGATGGACGCGATGGTCGTCAAAGACCTTGCGCGCGAATTTGTAGAGCTGTACGAAAAAATGAACGGATAAGGGAGGCAGAAAAAATGAAAAATATTGTACTGTTGGGGGTGCGGACAAAATCTTGGACTAAGCAGACAGTCCTAAATTTTGCCGATACTCCAGTGGGCTCATCCCGCCAAGGGAATGCTTGATTCGCTTTTCTCGATACCAAACCATGTAGTCCTCAATGAGCTGTGTGAATTCTTCAATGGAAATATCCACCCATGAACGACCGTAGAACATCTCATTTTTCATGCGACCAAAAAATCCCTCACAAGCAGAGTTGTCTGGTGAGCATCCCTTCCTCGACATAGAGCGCCGAAGCTGTGTCTGATCCATTCGCTGAATCCAACCCGGCCAGCGGTAATGACAACCTCGATCTGTGTGGATGATGGGCTTTTCTCCGGCGCTAAGTACGATGATAGCATCCTCCAACATGCCGTTGACCAATTCTCCATTAGGAGACGCGCTAATACGCCACGAAACAGGCATTCCATCAAAGCAGTCAATCATGGGAGAAAGATAAACTTTCCCCGCAGGAATAGAAAACTCCGTGATGTCGGTAAGCCACTTTTCATTGGGGCGATTGGCATGGAATTTTCGCTGGATTACATTGGGAACTGCTGGTGTAATTTCGCCTTGATACGAGCTGTATGCTCGCTTTTTGGTGACTCGTGGATGTAAATGCTCCTCTTTCATAAGCCGACGAATCACCTTCTCGGATAGGCGAACACCGCTTTTCTTAAGTGCCAAATATATTCTGCGATACCCATAACACAAGTAATTTTCCTCGAAAATTGCTCGGATTTGTTTTTTGGCTTCGGAATACCGATCGCTTTGTTTGTTGGCTTTCTTTCGATAAAAATAGCTACTGCGAGCATAGCACAGCGCTTTGAGCAATGTTGGCAGCGGATATTTATTCTTTAAGGCGTCGATAATTGCTGCCTTCTCCCTATTCTTCAGGGTGCTCCGGTCGACGCCTGGGTCTTTTTTTAATACATCGAGAGTCTCCTTTAAAATATCGATTTCCAACTGCATAGTTGAAACTTGTTCTTTGAGTTGAGAAATTTGCTCATTGGCAGCCGGCTCCCCTTCACTGAGTGGGCCTCGTTTTCTTTCCTTTGGTGGCTCCATTAGCGCGGCACGCCCTTTCTGAATGTACTTTCTTCTCCACAGATAGATGCTGGCTTTGCTATAGCCAATCTCATCTGATACGAATTGTACATTCTCTCCAAGCTCAAAGCAACGGCGAATGGCATCTAATTTCACTCCCAGTGCAGGATGTCTTGGATGCTCTGCTGTATTGATGCCACGAAAAGTAGAATGACCGGACGGAAGATGTTTTCGGCGCGCAATCCAATTATACAGTGTTTGCCGCCTAACCGGATATCCAAGTTGTGTAATTACTTTGGTGACGGAACCGCACTTGTCATATAATCCAAGTGCGGTGCAATATTGTTCCTCTGAATACATAGCTACCTCCTGCCATGACGTAAGCAGTCCAGTTTTTTGTCCGCACCCCCGTTTTGTGCGGCAGGCATGTCCACCAGCCTTCTGGTGTCCAAAATGCAGGCCGCTGCCAAAGAAGAGGGGTACGAGTGCAGCATTGCCGCGTACAGCTTAAACGAGCTTGCGGTGCAGGGGCCAACCGCCGATTGCATTTTGCTGGGCCCGCAGGTGCGCTACCAGCAGGATAAGGTGAAGGCCGCGTTCCCCGAAAAGCCGGTGGCCGTGATTGACATGCGGCTTTACGGCATGATGAAGGGCCGCGAAGTGCTGGATGCCGCAAAAGAAATGATGAACTAGCCCGCAACCAACCACCACAAGGGCAACTGTGGCACACCTGCCGCGGTTGCCCTTTTTTACAAAAAGCAGGAGGCAGCAGAATGGAATCTGTTTTTCGCAGCGATTTTTTATGGGGCGGCGCCTGTGCCGCAAACCAGTTTGAGGGCGCGTGGGACGTGGACGGCAAGGGCGACAGCGTGCCGGACCACTGCACAAGCGGCAGCCACACCTCACCGAAATGGGTCACCGAAAAGCTGCAACCCGGCACCAGCTACCCCAGCCGGGAAGCGATTGATTTTTACCACCACTACGAAGAGGACATCGCCCTGTTTGCCGAAATGGGGTTTAAGGTGTTTCGCACCTCAATCAACTGGACCCGCATCTTCCCCACCGGCACCGAGGACATCCCAAACGAAGCCGGCCTTGCCTTTTACGACCGCGTGTTCGACTGCTGTAAAAAATACGGCATCGAACCGCTGGTGACCATCAGCCATTACGAGCTGCCGTACGCGCTGGTAAAGCGCTACAACGGCTGGGCCAGCCGCGAGTTGGTGGGCTTTTACCTCAACTACTGCAAGGCCATTTTTGCCCGCTATGCCGGCAAAGTAAAATACTGGCTGACCTTTAACGAGATCAACGCCGGTACCATGCCGTTTGGCGCGGTGCTTTCCACCGGCACCGTGCAGGGGTACACCGGCCCTGTCGGCGAAGTGCCGGATGATGCGCAAACCCGTTTTCAGGCGCTGCACCACCAGTTTATCGCCAGCGCCTTGGCCGTGGCCTATGCGCACGAGCATTACCCCGCGTACAAAATGGGCAACATGATCTGCTTTATCACCACCTACCCCTACACCTGCGACCCTGCGGATGTTTTGGCCAACCAGCAGACCATGCGGGCGGCAAACTGGTATTGCAGCGACGTACAGGTGCGCGGCAGCTACCCGGCGTATGCCCGGCGGCTTTGGGCGCAGCAGGGCATAAAGCTGCAAATACAGCAGGGCGACGACGAAATTTTAAAGGCGGGCACCGTTGATTTTTACACGCTAAGCTATTATATGTCGAACTGCGTCACCACCCACAAGGACGCAGAGCAAACCGGCGGCAACCTTTCTCACGGCTTTAAAAACCCGTATCTGCAATCCAGCGACTGGGGCTGGCAAATTGACCCGCAGGGGCTGCGCTATGCGCTAAACGAAATTTACGACCGCTACCGCCTGCCGCTGATGGTGGTGGAAAACGGCCTTGGCGCCCGCGACACGCTACAAGCGGACGGCACCATCCATGACCCTTACCGCATCGACTACCTGCGCCAGCACATCCAGCAAATGGCCGAAGCCGTGAAGGACGGCGTGGACCTGCTGGGCTACACCCCGTGGGGCTGCATCGACCTTGTCTCTGCCTCTACCGGCGAAATGGCAAAACGCTACGGCTTTATTTATGTGGAAAAATACGACGACGGCACCGGCAGCCTTGCCCGCCGCCGCAAAGACAGCTTTTACTGGTATCAGAACGTCATTAAAACAAACGGCGCCGAACTGTAACCCGCACAAAAAGCGGCAGCGCACAAAAAAACCGCATACAGACATTACTATTAAAAAGGAAGCGCCCCCAAAGGGTACGCTTCCTTTTTTTGCGGGCGGCACTAGGCCCTTGTATCCCCTGCGTTTGCGGCGGTTGCCGGGGCCGTTACGTGTTCCACGGCAAAACGACCTCTTTGCCGTGGCCGCCCTGCATCATGCTAATCAACTCCCGCACGGCGGTGACCCCCAGCTCTTCTTTTGGGTGCAACAGCGATTTAAAGTCGTAGCCTGAAAACTTTTCCGGGTAAATCCCGTCAAACGAGCGCACGGCAATTTCGGTTTGGTTGCTGCTGCGCATCAGCTCAAGCAACTGTGCGGCAATCTCATCGTTATAACAAATCACCGCGTCAAGGCCGCCCAGCCAGTCGCGCGAAATCAGTTTTTCGCACACGCAAAGCTTGGTCTCGGTGTTAAACCAAATCACGTTTTCATCCAAAAAACCCACGTCATAATGCATCATCGCATCAATATAACCAGAATAGCGCCGCTGGCCCTGAATATCGTCACTTTTAAAAATGGCACCAATTTTTTTGTGCCCCTGGCGGACCAACTCTGAAACCAGCCGGTACCCGCCGTTGTAGTCATCCGCCACAACATAGGCAATTTTGTCGCGTTGCTCGTTTTGCGAAAACAAGGCGGGGTAATACCCGTTGATGAACACAATGGGGACATTGGCATCAAGATATTTGCGGTAAAACTCAAGGTTGGGGTTGTGGCACGTAGTCTTTGTGCCCTCCACAATGATCCCGTCAATCATCAGCGGCGCAATGGAGGACAAAATTGCCCTCTCGCTTGCAACGCTGTTGTTGGTCGCTTTCAGAAAAATAGTATAGCCGCTTTGCGTTGCCACGTTTTCAATGCCGCGCAGAATAGACGGGAAGATGTGGGTATTGATGTAAGTTGTAATCACCGCCATGTTGTGGGTGGCCGTGGGCTTTGCCCCGGCCCGCCCTTTGACATACGAGCCGCTGCCCTGTATTTTCTCAATCACCGCGGCGCTCTCCAGCTCCCGCAATGCCTTCCTGACCGTCTCCCGGCTGGAGGAAAACTGCTCGCAAAGCTCCTTTTCTGTGGGCAGTTTTTCACCGGTTTTCAGCCTGCCATTTTTAATATCGGATGAAATTTGATCAAAAATTTGAAGATACTTTTTTGCCCGCGGCTGTTCGCTCATATTAACCCCTGCATTTCTAAAATTGGTTTCAAAACAAATCGATGCATACAAATTACGTACTTTTTCTGTCACAATACAATACAAATTCTAAAATTGTACATATAAAACAAATTTTTTAATTGTAAGAATCGATGATTTTTTTTCAAATTGAGTAAAAACGTTGAATTCTCTACAAAAGAACAGTACAATTTGAACGTAAAAAGAAGTTAGAGAAGGCTGTATAAAAAAGGAATAATATGGTATTTATGACTTTTGTATATACAAATATCATACCACTTTGTTTTTGAATTACCAGTCTTTTCTGTAGAAGTTTGAATGGGGGTGAACGGCACAGCGGGCTTGTTGGTCTGTACGGTCAAAACCGCACGCAGAGGCACCAGCGTAAAAGGTGGCATCACTAAAACGAATGGCAAACAAAACAACTTGGCCAAAAGGGGGGCCCTGCAACAAACCCAAAGTAAAGGGTAATGCAGCGCAAACATGATGAATTGAGTGAAAAGCAAAAAGTGATTTCGCGGATGCCGAAAAACAAGGTAACTACATTTGAGGAGGAATTGGTGATGAAAAAGAAGTTTGATCTTAAAACTTTTGAGGGCAGCAGGCGGCTATTTGGGATCTCTGTCGCCCTTGTTGTTCTGTTCTGTTTTATTGGGTATATGCTCGCCTGTGACTTTGGTAAGGTAAAAGTCAGCGAGCTGTCGATTGATTCACGCGGGTCTGTGATGCAGGCCACGATGTACACCCCGAGAAATGTCAGCGCCGAGGATTCTATCCCCTGCGTCATTATCACCCACGGCCTAAGCTGCAACCACAGCGCAGTCAATGGCATTGCAGAAGAACTAGGCAGAAGAGGGTTTGCCGTTTTGAGCGTGTCGACCTACGGCTCGGGCGCTTCCGAAACGTCGGACCTCAGCGACCCGTCTTACGGCCTGTATGACGCGCTGCAATATGTGCGCACCCTCAACTATGTCGACCAGACCCGCGTTGGCATGATTGGCCACTCGCAGGGGTCCAAAAACACCTCCGCGGTCGTGGATATGGATTCGAGCCTGTTGACCCTCAACGATTTGAAGATCAACATTTTGTACAACACGTTTGGCAAAAGCTTCACTGAGGACGAGATCAAGCAGGACGCGGACAGCTATGCCAAAGCAAATTTGACCCCGACCGAGCTTGCCGCCTATGACGAGCTGGCACAGCAGGCCGAGACCTACTTTACCACCCGCCTGAAATCCGCCATCATTCTGGGCGGTAACTGGGGCAGCGAGCAAAAGCCGGTTTCTGTTGCCGGGCACGATGTGCTGCGCGAAGTCAACACCAATATCCTTTACGAAATCGCCACCTTTAACGAGGGCCGTGCGGGCACCGGGCAACAGAACCTTGCAAACCCCGACATGCTGCTCAAGTTCCAGACGACCGAGCCCATCGTGGCCTCGCAGTGGTACGCGCTTGACCAGACCTCCAACGCCGCAGTGCCCGCCAGCACCGAAGTAGGCGACCTGTACAAGGTGTCTTACGTTGCCGACACCAGCCTGCAAACGGCCATTGACAGCCGAACCACCCGCATGATGGTCAACCAGGTCAACGGGCATGCCAGAGACTATTTCAGCACCGACGCAGCGCGTTATGTTGTGAAGTATTTCGAGCAGACCCTGCAATACAGCAATGGCGCGCTGACTGCCGAAACTGCGGCTGTGCAGCACAACGACATCAACATTCGCTTTATCGCGCGTGAATGGTGCGACCTGTTTGCACTGCTTTCGCTGTGTGTCAGCATGGTCGCCCTTGCCGGCATGGCCCTGCAGACCGCCACCTTCTCGAAACTGCGCATGGAGACCTGCAAGCCGTTCGCCAGCCGCAAGACCAAACTGTTCTGGGCGGCCGCGGCAGCGCTGGTGCTGATCTCGATGATTGCCGAATACATTGTGGCCAAAAAAGGTCCCATGCTTGGGTTTAAAAGCGAATGGATCAAGCATCTGCTTTCCCTTGACTTCACGGCAAACATCCACCTTGTGTTCATGTGGATTATTGCACTTCTGTCTTTGATCGTTCTGGTGGTGTTCACCATCCTGACCAAGAAAACAGAAGGCAGAAACATCTTAAAGGAACTGAACTTCACGATCTCCTTTAAGAAGATTCTCGGCTATTTTGGCCTTTCCACTGGCCTGATCGTCTACGCCTATACTCTGGTCGCCACGATGAAGTATTTCTTCCATCAGGACCTGCGTTTCTGGGATACTGGTGTCAAGGACATGCTGCCCCAGTACTGGCTGCTTTGCCTGCGCTACGGCGTTCTCATCCTGCCCACCTTTGTCATCGGTTCCATCCTTGTAAATGCGGGCCGCATGAAAGACATGAAAGACGGCCCCAACACCCTGCTTCAAATGGCAATCGCCTCTGTGGGCATTTACGGTATGGCACTGTGGAGCTACGGCACCTGCTACCTGACTTACAGCAGCACCGGCGTGGGCAATGCGCCCGCGATCGCGTTCATCTCCACTTGGGCAATGCTCATCAACCTGCCTCTGTTCGCCTTCATCAGCCGCAAGATGTACAAGATCTCGGGCAGCATCTGGCTGGGCTCGTTTGTCAACACCTGGATCGTTGCCTGGATGATGTGCTCTGGCCAGTCCTCTACGGCATACTATCTGCTGACCAACTTCGCCACCAAATGGCTGGGCATTTTTTAAGTAGCTTTTGCGCTGTTGGATTGCTAAAAAAATAAACGCCCTACTTTAGGATGGGTATAACACCACACCCCGGCCCGGCACTGTATACAGTGCCGGGCCGGGGTGCTTTTATTGTTCATTTCGTATAGTTAATTTTACACTACTAAGTTGTTAAACTGGGCACCAACCAAAACAGGTTAACGCACAGTGCCCCGCAAGATAACACAAAAAACGCCGCCCTGAAAAGCTGTCTTAGAACGTTTGTCAGTTTTTTTGAAATGATTCAATGTTTATGGCTTTTTCAGCTAAGTTATTATAATATGAATCTTGCGAAATCAAGGCATATTGCTCAATGCCTATTACCATTTCCATTGGTTGGTCATAGTACATCAATGTTACTTTTTGTGGAATCATTGAGTTAACTACTAAAAAATCATCCTTAAATACCGCCTTGATTTGCCAAGGAATTGTTCTTCCTTCAAGGGAATTGAAAAAAAGAAGGTTTTTATTTTTTGATCCGGTATCTATATCAATAACGAATTGCAAAGGTGTGGATAAATTGTCCTTTTGATACGCCGTCATAACTAAATAATGATTCGAAACCCTTTTGATCCCTGCGCCAATTACAGTATCATTAAAAACGCCCTCAATAAGCAGCGTTTCTTCGCCCGTTGCAAGATCTGTTTTTGTTATGGAATCAGTTTGGTATTTATAAAGATACAGATTATTATCCGCTACATCTCCAATAGCTTCATCACGCATCCAGCTTGCACAAGGCACCTCTTCTGTCAACTTCCCATTAATCAGTTCACTGCAACTGATCACTTGCTTTTGCGCAAACGAATCCGTTGTTTCTGTGTTTTCAAAGGTTTTAAAATAAAATTTATTGTCTGAGGCATCAATTATGCGTTTGTTTTCAGATAGTTCTTTTATTTTTGTAACCGCACCACTGTTAATATTCTGTGATACAAGCCAATATTCGCTTTTTATTTCCTGATTGAAAGCGGTAGTTGTTAACTCACAGTAATACAAATTTACGCCATCGCTTGCGATACCGTAAACGATTTGACTATTTGCATTAAATTGGCGGAGTATCCGCCGATTACTGCCATTTAAATTTGCGCATTCTAACCGAGCGCAGTTGTCTGAATTTTCGGCTCCACCTTTAGCATCAATCATTTCTGGGAAGTAAAAATATAATGTTTCATCACAAACAAACAAAGAGACACCCCGATTCAAATACGCGGGGCAAGTTTCGTCGTTGTGAGAACATTCTGGTCGGTTGCAAAGAACTATTTTTGATTTTGTTGCATAATCAATATAACAAATAGTAAAACTACCATCGTTGTTCATTTCTGTGGTGTAATATCCAGAATCCGTTGAGCTAATCCCAACTTGATCCGGCGTGGTGACCATGTGGAGATTTGTTTTTTCTGGCGTAGAATGTTCTACTGCGCTTTGTGTGGAGGAAGGTTCTGCTGCGCAGGCAACGAATCCCAGCGCCATTGCGCAAACAATAAATGCGCTTACTATTTTTACTTTCATAAAAAACCTCTTAACCCTCTGTACAACTTCTATTTATAAGCAGTTGCGCAGAGGGTTTTAGTTGTGAATACGCGAATATTAGAATGTTAAAACCGTCCATCTCGTAGAGTTAGACACATAGGAAGTGCCATCGACATAAAAACTATGCGAGCCGTAACCGGTACCGGTGCTACTCATATTCATTTTTTTACCCCAGGTAGGGAAAAAGAAGAAAAACACACTGTTACCTTCAGAAACGCCTCCCACGTGGTCAGGCCAGCTGCGGGTATAGGTGAATTTAAATCGGTTAGATGATTCCCAGTAACCTGCATTGGCATAAGTCCCATTTACCATAATATCGCTGCACAAATAATAGTATCCATCACTGTCCCACACCTGTCTAAAAGCATGTGTGCCCCCATACGCTGTTGCATCTTGGTAAGTTGTGATGTATGTTCCGGTCACAGGATTACCGCTGGTTAACGCATTAAGGCACGCATTCGGATCGGAAACATTTAAAATGTGAAGAGCAACATTTGATGGAATACTCGTTCCGGTGGGGTTATTAGCCGCAAACACCGAAACGGACATGGCGAGCATCAAAACCGTCACAACAAGAAGTGCGCCTAATTTTTTAAACAGTTTTTTCATCTTTTTCAATCCTTTCTTTTAGTGCAAAATAAAAAGATTACGAAATGACCGGGTATTTCTTGGCCTGTGCACCGGCATCAAAAGCGGGTTTTGCCACTGACTGTTTGTGGCGTTCCGCGCGCCCAGCCATCTGCTTTAATGCCACCATAGCATTTTCACATTTTAAACACAAGTAAAATGCAACCAAATGTTAATTTTTGTCATGAAATGCTTTTTCTGTAAATCTATGTGCCTTTTTCCAATTAGCGTACATTTTTAAAACCATTTTGCTATTTTGCCTGCTTATTGGAAGCATCACATTACCTGTGAGCACAACGCTTTCAGCCGTCAAAAAAACAATGTGCGCCATATTTACCAAAAAGCTTTTTTGAATCCGTAAAAACCCTAAAGGCTCTAATTGTACGGTTAAAACAGAAATTTTTTCATAATAAGAATACTTTTCCCTATCTTCTTGGCTGAGATGAAAAACAGCTAACCTTCTGTCACTTTCAATATATAAAATGTGTGAAACGGGAATTGGCTGTTTTCCTATGTCCGTTTTTATTTCTATTGTTTGTTGGCAATTTTTTTGCTGTAGAGCATCATTCAAACAAGGAACTAACGAGAAAGAAAGTTCGTTTTTTAAAAGATATCGAAAAGCGCCCACTTCATATCCTTTGCGGGCAACCTCTGACACATCCGACACAAAAATGTATGTTGCATGAGATTGCTTTTGCCTAACCTGTTTTGCAAACAATAAGCCATTTATAAACCTAAAACAAGATTCCGCAAAAATAAAATCGTAGGTATTCGGTTGAGCATTTAATAGCTCTTCCGGCATATTGAAAAGGCTAATCTCAAAGGGCTTATTTTGCGCCATCATATATTGCCCTACCAGCGCTTTGAGCCGAACTAAAAATTGGGTATCGTTATCACAGATTGCAATTTTCATATTGAACATCTCCCGCCAGCAGCTAAGGTTTATTTTGCATGACATTAGATATTCGTTTGAAACTGCAAAAAGGTTACAAGATTTTTCATTTATTTGGTATTAACACATATATAAGCAAATCTATTGATTTTATATTAAATAAAACAAAACAACCCGAATGTTTTCATTTGGGCTGTTTGTATTTATGTCTCTCTTATGGGTGTCTTTAAAGATGGTAAGGTTGTTAGATAAAAAATTAAAAACTTTTTACAAAAGATGATGTTGCCGTTTCCGATGTTCCGTTGCTTGTAACAACAGCAGTGACATCTATTTTATAAGTTTTGCCGGAAGCTGCCGCATAAGATCCTGAAAAAGTGTGCTCATTTCCATAATAGGTACTACTGGTTCGGGCTACTTCTGAATATGTGCCAAAGATGCCTTTCTTAGAAAGAACTAAAGTACATGCAATTTTAGTAGTGCCGCTTACACCTGTTACAGTGGCATAATACGTACTGGAAGAAATATTAGGGCTAATACTTGTGGTATTTGCCCTGACCTGAACCCAAAAAACTGAACCAATGGAAATGTTAGTCACGATATGCTAGACTAAGAAAAATGGAGTGATTGACATGAAGCAGCGATTTACAGAAGAACAGATCATCAAGATTCTCAAAGAACATGCCGGAGGTAAACGGGCAGCGGACATTGTCCGTGAGTACAATATCACAGAGCAGACTTTCTATCGATGGAAAAGCAAGTACGGCGGAATGGAAGTAAATGAGGCAAAACGATTAAAGCAGCTTGAGGAGGAGAATAGACGTCTCAAGGAGCTCGTAGCTGACCTCACGCTGGACAACCATATTCTAAAGGACGTACTCTCAAAAAACGGCTAAAGCCTGCCGAGAAGCGCAAGATCGCATGCGAGATACAGGAACAGTACCATCTCAGTGAGCGCCGCGCGTGCAGGCTTATGAACATATGCCGAAGCAGCAAGAGATACAATCCGAGTGACAAAAGCGAAGATGCCGCAATCACGGCTCGACTCACTGCGCTGGCTGCTCGTTGGAAACGGTTCGGCTATCGGCGATTGCATGTTATGCTCCAGCGTGAAGAGATACATATCAACCACAAACGAACCTATCGGCTCTATAAAGAGGCGGGTTTAGCCTTAAAGAGACGGAACAAGAAGAAAAAATACGAAAAGCGCGGCATGCCCGATCGGGCATGTCCGGAGTTCAATTCCCGCTGGTCGATGGACTTTGTCTGTGACCGCACCCGGTATGGTGGGCACATCCGAATTATGACATTGATAGATGAGGCCACAAGGCAATGCCTTGCTCTGGAAGTGGATAGCTCCATCACGGGGCGGAAAGTAGCCTCCGTGCTTAACCGAGTAGCCCTGTTTCGGGGATTACCCAAAGAGATATTGACCGATAACGGTTCTGAGTTCACCGGAAATGCTCTGAATGCCTGGGGACACGATCACGGAGTGGAACACATCTTCACCGATCCTGGCTGCCCGACACAAAACGGATATATTGAAAGTTTCAATGGCAAGTTAAGAGATGAATGCCTCAATCAAAACTGGTTTTCCAGTCGGTCAGAAGCAAAAAGTATTATTGAAGAATGGCGGCTGGAGTACAACAAACTCAGGCCTCACTCATCTCTTGGCAACTTGACCCCGGAAGAATACGCCCTTAAAATCTCAGGTGATTACTAACATTCCAAGTGGTCGGATTTGGGGGGCAGGTCAGCCCAGCGCAGCTCTACCGCAAAGGCCGTGCAAGCCAAAAAACAGAAAAGTAATACGACCGCAAGAAGGGCACTGCTGATTTTTTTCATAATAATTCTCCTTTTTTCGTCTAAGAGAGACAAGAATATCCGTATGAAAATGAAAAAAGTTACATCAAATTAAGAAAAACTTATCCCTTGTGCAATGCAAATCAGTTCTGTAATATCCAAACTTCCAGAAACATTGTATGCCAAGTTGTCTTTATTCCAAATAAGAAAATTGCTTTCGTCTTGACCCGCAACCCACAGCGCTTGAATTCCATCAAACTCCAAAGAATAGTATTGAGAATGCTCATTATCAACATTATTTATGTAGTTGTCGCCAATAACAGTAATGGAAACAGAAAAATAGTTTCTTGCATCGTTTGTATATTTTAGTTTAAAAAAAGAGCGATCAAAACTAACAGTTTCTTGTAGCTGATATCCTTTTGGAACATACTTTAGCTCGATTGTCCCGGGAAGTTCTGTAACCGCATTGCCTTTGGAAGAAAAAACAATAGAAGAAAACTTATCCCGCCATTCAATGAATGTTTCCACCACTGACTGACGAACAGCTTTCACTGGTAACATAACACAACTAAACAGAGCAACGCTTGCTGCCAGGACAGTCAATGTGCGCTTAATGTAAAAATTTGTTTTGCGGCGTCTTTCCTTTTTATCTTTTTTGCGAATTACTCGTTTTATTCTCGCTTGAAATGCGGTAGATGGATCAAAATTGCGATTCATTTCATTGAGCGATGGCAACTCTGCCATTTCACGCACTTCTGCCTCCATCACAGCGAGTGCTAAAAGCGCATCAACCGACAGTTGCAGCTGGTCATGATTCATAACCATCCTCCAACGACGCCAACAAAATCTTGCGCGCTCGATGCAGCCGTACTTTTACAGTTTGTGAATTTATCTCCAAAATTTTCGCAATTTCTTCAATTTTATACCCTTTGATTTTCAATGACAGCGGGGCCCGGTAAATGTCACTTAACTGCATGACCTCATTTACGATCCGCTCAAAAGATTCAGAATCCACAGCAATCGTTTCCGGGTCCGGAGTTATCTGCGCCATCCGGTTTGCTAAAACTTCATCCTCTTCGGGCCGAACATGGTCCAGTTTGCGAACATAATCTACCGCTCTGCTATGAGTAATGATTTTGATAAATTGCGCTAACTCCTTGGAATTGTCCACTCTGACGTTGTCTATTATCTGTATGAGCTGCAAAAAGGTTTCATGAATTACGTCTTCTGCTAAAAAATGATCTTTGGTTACGGCACATGCTTCGTGATACATAAGTCCCGCATACTTATGATAAATCATTTCAAATTTGTTTTTCTGCTCCTCTGTTTCTAGAAGGGACAGGTAAATCATTAACATAACGCTCCTCCTTTGGGAAATCTGCTCCCTCACAAGGGGCGCATTTCTTCATTTTGAAAAGAACGGTCAAAATTCGGCTGTGCCAAATAGCAACCAAGTAAAATTGACGATAAACTGTTTTTGCTCTGCGCTGCAATGGCTCAGCCGATAAGTTAGTTCCTCCGATAAAAAACTCCGTTGGTACGGCTCGCCTGCCGGCAAAATAGAATAGACGGGGCATCCAAAAATATTCAAAATTTTATAAAACAGCTCTAATAAGAGCTGAATCGCAGTTCGCCGCACAAATCGCCGTCGTCTACCCAAAGCAAAAGCTGCACGTTTTGATTTGAGGTGTTTTGAAACCGGTAATCCACATTTTTGTAAAAAATAGAGGTGCCCGTGCCAAACGGCACCCTTCTCTGTTCGTCGGGGAAAAGTGCGTCGGAATGGTGATGTAGTTCAATTACCTCAAGCGGGCTGTTTAAAACAAGCCAGTGTATCATATTGGCAAGCTGGCAAAGCCCGCCGCCTATGCCCGACGATAATGTGTGGCCGGAAATCACCAGCCCGTCCTCATATCCTTTTCTTTTGGTCGCGCTTTTTACCGTTTTCCAAAAAGAGAACACCTCGCCCGGCCGGATAATCAGGCCGTTAATCTTGCTGGATGCCAGTTTGAGGTTTTTCATTTTATGATACTGCAAACGCATATCCACACCGTGCAACTGGCGCAGAATCAACGAGCGATGCCCTTTCACAATGTTCGGCAGTTTCGTTTCGGCTTTCTGCTTCGCAAATTTCTTGCCGGAACATAAATCTTTTATATCCCGCACCAAATATTCTTTGAGCAACGAAATTTTGTAGCATACCTTGTTTCTTTGGCAAAACAGCTTTCTGCCCACTTTCATCACCTTGTATTTTTAAAATAACCCGCACCATACGCCGTATGGTTTACGGGGGGGCAGGCAAGCGGTGTCTACCCCTGCTTTTACAAAGTTAAATAAATAACCCAAAAATCAGTTCATTACTTTAATGTAACGAACCGAGTATACCTTTTATTACCATATTTTTCAATTACCACCGGCTGTAAAAAGCACAAAGAAACAAGCAAAACGCGCGAAACAAAAAGCGCCCCCCGGTTCTTCACAGAACCGGGGGGCGCCCCTTATTGTATTAACCTGTTACCCTAACCCTAAACAAAACTTACTTGCGGGGGTTTTTGATTGCGGCCTGTGCGGCGGCAAGGCGGGCGATAGGCACGCGGAACGGCGAGCAGCTGACATAGTCCAGCCCTACCTTGTGGCAGAACGCAACACTTGTCGGGTCGCCGCCGTGCTCGCCGCAGATGCCAAGGCCCAGCTCCGGGCGGGTGGCACGGCCAAGCTTTGCAGCCATCTCAACCAGCTTGCCAACACCCTTCTGGTCCAGGTGCGCAAACGGGTCAAGCTCGTAAATTTTGTTGGTGTAGTAGTAATCCAGGAACTTGCCTGCATCGTCGCGGCTGAAACCAAAGGTCATCTGGGTGAGGTCGTTGGTGCCAAAGCTGAAGAACTCGGCTTCTTTGGCGATCTCATCGGCAGTCAGCGCAGCGCGCGGGATCTCGATCATGGTGCCCACTTCGTACTTCATGTCCACGCCCGCAGCGGCGATCATCTCGTCGGCGGTCTTGACCACGATGTCCTTGACGAACTTGAGCTCTTTCACTTCGCCCACCAGCGGGATCATGATGTGCGGCACGATTTTGTAGCCCTTGCTCTTCGACACGTTCAGTGCGGCGCCAATGACAGCCTTGGTCTGCATCACAGCGATTTCGGGGTACGAAACAGCCAGGCGGCAGCCACGGTGGCCCATCATCGGGTTGAACTCGTGCAGCGAAGCAATGACATTGTGCAGCTTCTCTACCGTGATGTTCAGCTCTTTGGCGATCTCTGCGATGTCCTCTTCCTTTGTGGGCAAGAACTCGTGCAGAGGCGGGTCGAGGTAGCGGATGGTGACCGGGCGCTCGCCCATCACTTCGTACAGGCCCTCAAAGTCGCTCTGCTGGTACGGCAGGATGAGAGACAGTGCCTTCTCCCGGTCGGCAGTGTTGTCGGCCACGATCATCTCCCGCATTGCCTTGATGCGGCTCTCTTCAAAGAACATGTGCTCGGTGCGGCAAAGGCCAATGCCCTCGGCGCCAAAGTCAGCAGCCTGCTGTGCATCGTGCGGGGTGTCGGCGTTTGCAAACACCTTCAGCTGGCGGTAATTGTCCGCCCAGCCCATAAAGCGGTTGAGGTTTACGTTTTTGGTAGCGGGCACGGTGGCAACTTTACCTTCGTAAATATTGCCGCTGGTGCCATCGAGCGAAATGAAGGCGCCCTCTTTAAAGACTTTGCCGTTGAGGGTAAGGGTCTTGGCGGCGTAGTCGATGACAACGTCGTTGGAGTTGCCGCAACCGGAAACACAGCAGGTGCCCATGCCACGGGCCACAACGGCCGCGTGGCTGGTCATACCGCCGCGCACGGTCAAAATGCCCTCGGAGACCTGCATGCCCACGATGTCCTCGGGGCTGGTCTCCAAACGCACCAGAACAACCTTCTCGCCGCGGTCGTGCCATTCTTTCGCCTCTTCGGCGGTAAAGACGATCTTGCCACAGGCAGAGCCCGGGGAGGCCGCAAGGCCCTTGCCGATCGCTTTGATTGCAGCCATTGCAGCGGCATCAAACTGCGGGTGCAGCAGGGTGTCGAGCTGCTTGGGCTCTACGCGCAAAACGGCTTCTTTCTCGTCGATCACGCCCTCGTCCACTAGGTCGCAAGCGATCTGCAATGCGGCCTGTGCGGTGCGCTTGCCGTTACGGGTCTGCAGCATGAACAGGTTACCGTCTTCAATGGTGAACTCCATGTCCTGCATGTCGCGGTAGTAGGTCTCTAAGCGGCCTGCCACTTCGATGAACTGGTTGTACACTTCCGGCATCTGGTCTTCAAGGTGGCTGATGGGGAACGGGGTACGCACGCCGGCGACAACGTCTTCGCCCTGCGCGTTAATGAGGTATTCGCCCATCAGTTTCTTTTCGCCGGTGGCGGGGTTGCGGGTAAACGCAACGCCGGTGCCCGAATTGTCGCCCGAGTTGCCAAATGCCATCTGCTGCACGTTAACGGCGGTGCCCCACTCGTAGGGGATCTCGTTCATGCGGCGGTACACGTTTGCACGGTCGTTGTCCCAGCTGCGGAACACGGCCTTGACAGCCTCGATCAGCTGCTCTTTCGGGTCCTGCGGGAACGGCTTGTGCTCGTTTGCCTCGTACACCTTTTTAAACTTGGCAACCAGAGTCTTCAGGTCGTCGGCAGTCAGGTCGGTGTCTTGTTTTGCGCCCTTTTCTTTTTTCATCTCGTCGATGACTTCTTCAAAGGCGGTCTTTGAAACGCCCATGACGACGTCCGAGAACATCTGCACAAAACGGCGATAGCAGTCGTAAGCAAAACGGGGGTTGTTGGTCTTGGCGGCAAGGCCTTCGACCGCCTGGTCGTTAAGGCCCAGGTTCAGAATGGTATCCATCATACCGGGCATCGACTGACGTGCGCCCGAACGAACGGACACCAGCAGCGGGTTGCTGACATCGCCAAACTTTTTGCCGGTCTCTTCTTCCAGCAGTTTTACATGCTTGAAGATGTCGGCTTTAATCTCTTCGTTGATCTCGCGGCCATCGGTGTAATACTGGGTGCAGGCCTCGGTTGTGATGGTGAAACCCTGCGGAACAGGCATGCCTGCATTGGTCATCTCTGCCAGGCCAGCGCCCTTGCCACCCAGAATATTCTTCATCGTGGTCTGGTCGCCGCCGAAGGCCTCATGGCCCTCTTTGAACAGATACAAAAACTTTTTGCTCAAATTTATCTACCTCCGTTATTTAAAATGCAGGTTGGCAAAGCCGGCACTCCCAACCAGTGCCGACTTGTGTGCGGGAGCATCCCCGCCTGCTGCGGGGCCGCGTGGCACACCAAAACAGGCCCGTAAGATATGGGCCTGTGCTGATGCCCTCTAATTATAACAAACTTTTTTTTGCTTTGCCACTCTTATTTATAAGAAATCCATGAAATTTGGATATTTTAGACGCTGTTTGCGCCACAGACCTTGAAAAAACTTGTAGAACCTGTAAAATGGTAGATGTAAATAGTATGTCTTCACGCGGCATGAAGGTTTGCCGTGTGAAGTTTAGCTGCTCTTTTTATCACGAATCGGGCCTTTGTGGGCCTTTTTTCAACGTGGAGGGTGAAGCATGAGCGAAAAAACTGGGTCGGCGCGCAGCCGTTATGAAGCAGCACGTACCGCGTTTGACGCCATATTTGAACGCCATCTCGACAATGAGGTGGAGTTTATCAGTAAGGACGGCATTTGGATTGACCCTGAGGTGACGATTGCACCCGGGGTTCTTATTTTGCCCGGCACCATACTGCGCGGCGCAACCGTCATCGGCGCGGGCAGCACCATTGGCCCCGACAGCCTGCTGGAGGATGTGCGCGTTGGCGAAAACGTAACCTTTAACGCCAGCCAGGGCCGCTGCTGCGAAATTGGCGACGGGGCAACCATTGGCCCGTGGGTGCAACTGCGGCCGGACAGCGTGATTGGCAAAAACGTGCACATCGGCGATTTTGTCGAGATCAAAAATTCCACCATTGGCGAGGGCACTGCCGTGGCGCACCTGACTTATATCGGCGACGCGGACGTGGGCAAGTACTGCAACTTTGGCTGCGGCGTGGTGGTGGTAAACTACGACGGCGAAGTGAAAAGCCGCACGAAAATCGGCGACCACTGCTTTGTGGGCTGCAACACCAACCTAGTAGCCCCGGTGCGCCTTGGCGACGGGGCGTATACCGCGGCCGGCAGCACCATCACCGATGATTTGCCTGCCGGTGCGCTGGGCATTGCGCGGGCAAGGCAGATCACAAAAGAGGGCTGGGCCGCAAGCAAGCTCAGCGCGTACATTGAAAAGAAAACAAAATTAGAACAGGCCGCTGCCGAGCAGCAGGCCGCCAAGGACAAATAAACAGCTGAGAACGTAATCGCGCGCGGCCGGGGTGCAGACACCGGCGGCGTTTTGCAGCAGGATAATTAAATTAACGGGGGAAAGAACATGAACATCCACGGTAAGGACATCAAGATTTTCGCGGGCAATTCGAATAAGGAACTCGCGCTTTCCATCGCCGAGTGTCTGGGGTTGCCTTTGGGCAAATCTGAAATCGGCATGTTTTCCGACGGAGAAATCAGCGTTTCCATTGGCGAAACGGTACGCGGCAGCGACGTGTTTGTGGTGCAAAGCACCTCAAGCCCGGTCAACCGCAACCTGATGGAACTGCTCATCATGATCGACGCGTTCCGCCGCGCTTCTGCCGGCCGCATCACCGCGGTGATGCCGTACTACGGCTACGCCCGGCAGGACCGCAAAAACAAGGCGCGTGACCCCATCAGCGCCAAACTGGTTGCCGACCTGATCTGCAAGGCCGGCGCCGACCGCGTGCTGACGATGGACCTGCACGCCGCACAAATTCAGGGTTTCTTTGATGTACCGGTAGACCACATGCTGGGCATGCCCATCCTGGCACCGTACTTTGAAAAGAAAATTGCCGAAGAAAAAGACCGCAACTTCATCGTTGTCTCCCCGGACCTTGGCTCGGTCACCCGCGCACGCACCTTTGCCGAGCGTTTGGGCCTGCCCCTCGCCATCGTGGACAAACGCCGCCCCCGCGCGAATGTCTCCGAAGTGATGAACATCATCGGCGACGTAAAGGACCGCGACGTCATCATCATCGACGACATGATCGACACCGCCGGCACCCTGTGCGGCGCAGCCAAAGCCATTAAGGAAATCGGTGCCAAAAGTGTGGTCGCCTGCGCGACCCACGCCGTGCTGTCCGGCCCGGCCATCGAGCGCATCCAAAACAGCGTGCTGGACGAAGTCGTGCTGCTGGACACCATTCGCCTGAGCGAGGAAAAGCGCATCGACAAGATCAAAACGATTTCGGTGGCCCCGGTGCTGGCCGAAGCGATTGCCCGAATTTATTCCGACAAACCGGTTTCGACCCTGTTCGTCTAAGCCGCAGCGTTGGTTACGGCAAAATGCGGCGCGGTGCGCCGCATTTTGCTTTTTCGCCCCGGCGCACCGCGCCGCCCCGTACAGCAGTTGGAGGAATTATGCTGTTTTTTAACAAAACTTCACCCCTTGATTTTTTAATCGTCGGCCTTGGCAACCCGGGCCGCAAATACGAAGAGAGCCATCACAACGCGGGCTTTATGGCGCTGGACAGCCTTGCCGCACAGCTGGGCGCCAGCGTTACCCGCGCCAAATTTGACGCGCTGACCGGCCATGCCGTGCTGGCGGGCAAAAAGGTGCTGCTGATGAAGCCGCAGACCTTTATGAACCTGTCCGGCAAAGCGGTGGGTGCCGCGGCAAATTTTTACAAATTGCAGCCGCAGCAGGTGCTGGTGCTGGTCGATGACATCGCACTTGCCCCCGGCAAACTGCGCATCCGCCCCAGCGGCTCTGCGGGCGGGCACAACGGCATCAAAAGCATTATTGGCGCGCTGGGCACGCAGGAGTTTCCTCGCATTCGCATTGGCGTGGGCGAGCGGCGGGGCGGCGAAGCCGAGCTTGCCGATTTTGTGCTGGCAAGTTTCAGCACCGCAGACCGCAAGCTGATGCTGGGCCGGTTTGACGATGTGTATGAAGCGGCCGGGCTGATCGTAAACGGCGACGTTGCCGCCGCGATGAACCGTTATAACGGCTGACGGCCCCCCCGCACGAAAGGAGTTTTTTGAATGGAAACACCGAAAGGCAAAGAGGGCCTGACCGCCGAAGCGCTGGCGCTGTTGCGCCGCGCGCAGGTGGCCGAGCTGACCGAGCAACAGATTTATTTGCAGCTTGCGGACCTGCTCGAAAAAAAGCAGCCGCAGAACGCCGGCGTGCTGCGCCGCCTTGCCGAGGAGGAGGGCCACCACGCCGCCATTTGGCAAAGCTATACCGGGTATACCGCAAAGCCGCACCGGCCCACCATTTTTCGCTACTTATTTTTAGCGCGGGTGCTGGGCTTTACCTTTGCATTAAAAAAGATGGAACACGGCGAGCTGATGGCGCAAACCGCCTACGGCCGCTTTGCCAATGTGCTGCCGGAGGCAAACGGCATTCTGGCGGACGAAAAGCGCCATGAGGCTGAATTGCTGGCCCTGCTGGACGAAGAGCGGCTGCACTATGTGGGCAGCATGGTGCTGGGCCTCAATGACGCCTTGGTGGAGCTGACCGGCACGCTGGCCGGGCTGACCTTTGCAATGCGGGACAACCGGCTGATTGCACTGTCCGGCCTGATCACCGGCGCGTCGGCCACGCTGTCGATGGCGTCCAGCGAATACCTGTCGGCCCGCAGTGAGGGCCGGCCGGATGCGTTGCGTTCATCGGCCTACACCGGCGTCACTTACCTCATCACCGTTGTGCTGCTGGTGCTGCCTTACCTTGTGCTGCCTGCGGGCGCCTATGCGCTTTCGCTGGCCATCATGCTGGTGGTGGTCGTGCTGGCGATCGCCGCGTTCAACTATTACATTTCCGTCGCGCAGGATTTGTCGTTCCGCCACCGGTTTGGCGAAATGGCCGCCATCAGCCTTGGCGTGGCCGTGCTGTCGTTTGGCATCGGGCTGCTGGTCAAGCAGTTCCTTGGCATTAACCTGTAACCCCGCGCCACGCTGCCCTCACTAGCACTGCACCGCCAAAGCCGCCCCACTTGCTTTGGCGGTTTATACTTAACGTACAGCCTTTATTTTGCGGGCGACCACCGCCGCACCCCAACCCCACACACCATACAGGAGATTGCCCATGCTGGAAGAAGCGTTACGTAAAACAGCTGAATACGCACGGCTGAAAGCCGCCCTGCAAGGTGGCCGCTCGCCTGCGGCACTGTTTGGCCTGCCGCCCGCTGCGCGCGCCCAGGTGGCGGCAGCGCTGGCGGGGGACCTGCAGCGCCCCGTCATTGTGGTGACCGCAGGCGAAGCCGAAGCGACCCGTTTTGCCGCCGACGCCGCCTTTTTTGGCGCGCGCAGCGCGGTGTGCCCGGCGCGCGATTTTACACTGCACCCCACCCTTGGCCAAAGCCACGAGTTTGAATACCGGCGCATTGCGGTGCTGGGCAACATTGTGGGCAAGCGGTGCAACCTGCTGGCCGTGCCGCTGGAGGCCGCGTTGCAGCGCACGATGCCCCGCGCCGAATTTGAGGCAAACACCCTCACGCTGAAAGAGGGCGACAGCCTGCGCCAGAAAGACCTGATTGCCCGGCTGACGGCGGCGGGTTACCACCGGCGTGACCGCGTGGAGGGGCCGGGCCAGTTTTCGGTGCGCGGCGGCATTGTAGACCTGTACGCCCCGGATATGGACCGCCCCGCCCGTGTGGAGTTTTGGGGCGACGTAGTGGACACGATGTCCGGCTTTGATTTGCTGAGCCAACGGCGGGAAGTGCAGCTGCGCAAAATTTACATTTCGCCCGCGCGGGAGGTGCTGTTCAGCGACCCCGCCGAGGCGGCAGCGCTGTTGCGCCGGGGCGCGGACGCGCTGCACGGCCAAAAAAAGGCCCGGTTAGAGGCCGTGTTGCAGGACGACCTTGCCCTGCTGGACGCAGGCACTCTGCCGGAGGCCATGGACAAATATCTGGCTCTGCGCTACCCGCAAAGCGCAACGGTGCTGGATTATTTTGACGAGCCGCTGTACTTTTTTGAAGAGCCCAGCGCCATCACCGAGGCCGCGCGCGCCCTTGCGTTTCGCACCGGCGAAGAGATCAAAGGCCTGCTGGAAGAAGGGCTGCTGACCGGCGAGCTGGCCGCCCTGTACGAGCCTTACGAGGCGCTGCAACTGCGCGCGGACAAAACGCCCACCGTCGTGTGCGAAAACTTTTCGCGCACGTTGCCCGGCTTTGCCCCCAAAGAGCTGGTCAGCGTGACGGCCCACGCGCTGCCCGCCTGGGGCGGCGAAGTAAAAACATTGGTGGAGGACCTGCAAAACTACAAGGCAAACGGCTATTTTTGCGCCGTGCTGGCCGGTACCGGCCGCGCGGCCGAGGCCCTTGCGCGCGATTTAAGCGCCGCCGGGCTGACCGCCGTTGCCGTCAAAGGCGACCCGGTGCCCACTGCCGGCGCGGTGGCCGTGTTGCAAGGGCGGCTTTCCGCCGGTACCGACTACCCGTTTGCTCACTTTGCGCTGATTACCTCGCGCCGGCAAAAGGTGGAGGAGCAGCGCCCGCGCCGCAAAAAAAACAAGGGCCTTTCCAGCCTTGAAGATTTAAAGCCCGGCGATTATGTGGTGCACCAAAACCACGGCATCGGCATTTACACCTCTATCGAGCGGCTGGACTTGCAGGGCGTTGTCAAAGACTATATTAAAATTCAGTACGCCGGGGCCGACACGCTGTTTGTGCCGGTCACCCAGCTGGATTTGCTGAGCCGCTACACCGCGCCGGGCGACGGCGAAAAGGTGCGCCTTGCCAAACTTGGCGGTACCGATTGGGTGAAGGCGAAAACCAAGGTCAAAAAAGCCGCGGTCGAAATGGCCAAAGACCTGCTGGAGCTGTACGCCCGGCGCAAAGAGGCGAAGGGTTACGCCTTTCCCTCCGACGGCGAGTGGCAGCGCGATTTTGAGGCCCGGTTTGAGTATGATGAGACCGACGACCAGCTGTCGTCTGCCAGCGAGATCAAAACCGATATGGAACACCCGTGGCCGATGGACCGCCTGTTGTGCGGCGACGTGGGCGTGGGCAAAACCGAGGTGGCGCTGCGCGCGGCGTTTAAGGCCGTGATGGGCGGCAAGCAGGTCGCCTTGCTGGTGCCCACCACTATTTTGGCCTGGCAGCATTTTAATACCATGTTGCAGCGCATGGAGGCCTACCCGGTTAAAATTGCGATGCTCTCACGGTTTCGCACCCCAAAGCAGATCAAAGACGCGCTGCGCGGGCTGAAAGCCGGCACGGTGGACATCGTGGTGGGCACCCACCGCCTGCTGCAAAAGGATGTGCGGTTTCACGACCTTGGGCTCATCATCATCGATGAAGAGCAGCGCTTTGGCGTGCGCCACAAAGAAAAGCTGAAAGAGACGTTTCCCGGTGTCGATGTGCTGACGCTGTCGGCAACGCCGATCCCCCGCACGCTGAACATGGCCATGAGCGGCATTCGCGACATGAGCACCATTGAGCAGCCGCCGTTTGAGCGCCAGCCGGTGGAAACCTATGTGCTGGAATACGACGACGGCATTCTGGAGCAGGCCATCCGGCGCGAGCTTGCGCGCGGCGGGCAGGTGTACTACCTGTACAACCGGGTCGAAACCATCGACAACTGCGCGGCGCGGGTGGCAAAGCTGGCCCCCGGCGCGCGCATCGCCACCGCCCACGGCAAAATGAGCGAGCAGCAATTGTCCAGTGTGTGGCAGGCGCTGCTGGACGGCGAAATTGACATTTTGATCTGCACCACCATCATTGAGACCGGGGTCGACGTGCGCAACTGCAACACGCTGATTATTGAGGACGCCGACCGCATGGGCCTTGCGCAGCTGTACCAGATCCGCGGGCGCGTCGGCCGCAGCGGTCGCAAGGCATATGCCTACTTCACGTTTCGCCCGGCAAAGGTGCTTACCGATATCGCGGCCAAGCGCCTGTCGGCTATTCGCGAGTTCACGGCGTTCGGCTCTGGTTTTCGCATTGCGATGCGCGACTTGCAAATTCGCGGGGCGGGCAACCTGCTGGGGCAAAGCCAGCACGGCCACATGGAGGCCGTGGGTTACGAGATGTACGTAAAACTGCTGGGGCAGGCCGTGGCCGCACTGCGCGGCGAAGCTGCGCCGCCCGACAAGAGCAATTGCCTGATCGACGTGACAGTGGACGCCTATATCCCCGAAAAATATATCCCCGACGCACCGGGCCGCATTGAGGCGTACAAGCGCATTGCCGCCATTGAAACGCAGGCGGACGCCGACGATGTGCTGGACGAGCTGGACGACCGCTATGGCGAGCCGCCCGCCGCGGTGCGCGGCCTTGTGGATATTTCGCTGATCCGCATCGTCGCCGCGGGCCTTGGCATTTACGAGATCGGCCAGCGGCAGGACGCGCTGCTGATGTACACCGACACGCTGGGCCGGCGCGACCTCACCCCGCTCACCCGCGTGCTGCCGGGGCGCATTTCGCTCAGCCGCACCGCAAAGCCCTACCTTGCCGTGCGCCTGAAACCGGGCGAAAAGCCCATCGAAATCATGCGAAAAGTGTTTGATGTGCTGAACGAAGCAGAAAAGTGAACAAAAAATTACTGGGTAACTGTTTCAAAACAGCGAAAGAATGCGGTTTTGCGGCATCTGCCCTTTACAAACCCGGTGTGGTTTCCTATAATGAGGTTTGGGTGTAACCTTTTTGTTACAAATTCACCGCTTATGTCTGGAGTTGATTGGGCGTGAAACTCAACCGCATCACCGGCCCGGTATTTGCCGTGGTCGCCATTGCAGCACTGGGCTTTGGTTGTTCTGCCCGCAGTTACGACAGTGTTCTCACGGTCGACGGCACCGCTGTGCCACCGGCCCTGTACCAGCTGTGCCAGCTGCAAAGCTTTTTGACCGCCGCCCAAACCGTGGGCAGCAGTACCCCTGCCGCGGTGCTTTCGGCCACGATTGAAAACACGACCGGTGCCGACTGGGTGCACAGCCAAACGGTGGAGGCGCTGCGCGAATTTCAGTACAACAACACCGAATTTGACCACCAGCAGCTGTCGTTCACCAGCGACGAGCTGACGAACTTTGAAACCAATGTCAAAAACAGCTGGGCCCCGTATGCCACGCTGTACCAAAACAACGGCATTGATTACGACACCTTTTACCAGTACAACCTGTCGGTTTATAAAGCGCAAAAGCTGTTTGAGTTTTCGTATGCCGATGTGCCCGACGACACCTTAAAACAATATTTTGAAACCAATTATCTGCACATCGAATGTGTGCTGCTGCCGCGGGTGGATGCGACCGGCACGGCGCTGCCGGACGAAAAACTGCAACAAATTCAGCAGATCGGCGACGACGCGCTGGCAAAGTTACAGCTGTCGTCTGCCGTCTCCCCGTTTAACACCGTCGCGCTGCAAGCCGTCAGCGACGCCTACCCCATTGCCGGGTTCTCGGCCCCGTCTGCGGACAGCGCGGGCAGTTACATTCAAACGCCGTACCTGCTCATCGGCGACACGGCAGACGGGTTTGGCGGCGCACTGACGGGTGCCGCACAGCAGGTGGAAATTGGCATGTATGGCCTTTACCGCGACGAGCAATCGCTGATTTTATTTCACCGGCTGCCCAATTATAAGACCGACGCCCAGTTTGCCTCTTTGCGCAGCGCATTGCTGAAAAAGATGTGGGGCGACGAATTTACGAAAAACTGCAAAGCCGTGTGGGATGCCTACACGGTGGAGGAGGATGCCTCTGCGGTGTCGTACTATTCGCCCAAAAAAATTACGTTTGCCTCTGCCGCCACCGAGGCCCCTTCGTCCTCCGCCGCCAGCAGCAACCCGTAAGCTTTGCCAAAAGCCCCCCGTGCGGGGCTTTTGTTTTTTTAGGGGCGCGCCGCTATTGTGTCACCTTGCTTTCAGGGCTAAAATTCGGTATAATAAGGCACAGCAGAATAGCCGTTTTTTGCGCACAGACGCAATTTCTACACACAGAAACAAATTTGAAAATACGAAATCGGGAGGTACGACCGTGGCAACAGAAAAAGCAGCGGACAAAACCGCGCAACTCAATAAAACCAAAGCACTGGAAACCGCACTGGCCCAGATTGAAAAGCAGTTTGGCAAGGGTGCCGTGATGAAGCTGGGGCAAAACGTCACCATGCAGGTGGATTCCATTTCCACCGGCAGCCTTTCGCTGGACCTTGCGCTGGGCATCGGCGGCCTGCCGCGTGGGCGGGTCGTCGAAATTTACGGGCCGGAGTCCAGCGGTAAAACGACCGTTGCACTGCACGTCATCGCCGAAGCGCAAAAAAATGGCGGCGAGGCCGCGTTTATCGACGTAGAACATGCACTGGACCCCATTTATGCAAAGGCCCTGGGGGTGGATATCGACAGCCTGCTGGTGTCACAGCCGGACACCGGCGAGCAGGCGCTGGAGATCTGCGAAGCGCTGGTGCGCTCGGGCGCCATTGATGTCGTCGTCATCGACTCGGTCGCGGCCATGGTGCCAAAAGCGGAGATCGAGGGCGAAATGGGCGACTCGCACGTGGGCCTGCAAGCCCGCCTGATGAGCCAGGCCCTGCGCAAGTTGACCGGCGCGATTGGCAAAACAAACACCATCGCCATTTTCATCAACCAGCTGCGCGAAAAAGTGGGCGTCGTTTACGGCAACCCCGAAGTGACCGCCGGCGGCCGCGCGCTGAAATACTATTCGTCGGTGCGCATTGACGTGCGCCGCACCGAAACGCTGAAAAACGGCACCGAGTTCATTGGCAACCGCACCCGTGCGCGCGTCGTGAAAAACAAGGTGGCCCCGCCGTTCCGCGAGGGCATGTTCGACATCATGTTCGGCGAGGGCATTTCCAAAGAGGGCGAAATTTTAGACCTTGCCGTCACACTGGGCCTCATTAAAAAAAGCGGCGCGTGGTTCAGTTACAACGAGACCCGGCTGGGCCAGGGCCGTGACAATGTCAAAATTTATTTAAAAGAAAACCCCGCCTTTGCCGCCGACATTGAGCGACAGGTGCGCGAAAACGCCGACAAGCTGCTGCCGGGCGCGGCGCGGCGGGCACTGGCCGCCAAACCCAAAGCAGTGGACGAAGCCCCGGAAGACGCCCCGGATAAAGACGACCTTGACGAAAAGCCCGCGCGCAGCGGCGGGGGCAACATTGACATTGCGGTGGATGACGAAGCATGACCGACGAATTGCGTGTCACCGATTTAAACCCCACCCGCCGCGGGCGCATGTCCCTGTTTGTGGGCGGCGAGTTTCAGTTTTCGCTGGACCTTGAAACGCTGGCAAAAAGCGGCCTTTCGGTGGGGGATACGCTGTCGCAATCCGCTTTGGCGGACCTGCGCGAGCAAAGCGACGAGCGCCGCGCCAAAGATAAGGCGCTCAATTACCTCAGCTTGCGCGCCTATGGCTCGGCAGAGCTTTTGCAAAAGCTCTGCCGGGTTTTTGATGAAGACACCGCCGGTGCCGCCGTGGCCGAAATGGCCCGCCTTGGCCTGCTGGATGACGAGGCCTTTGCCCGCCGCCGCGCCGCGTGGTGGCAGCAGCAGGGCAAAAGCACGCGGGACATCCGCACAAAGCTGCTGGCACTGGGCCTGCCGCGCGCGCTGATTGACGACGCACTGGGCAGCCTTTCGGGCGATGCGGACGAAGCGGCCCTGCGGCGGGTGATTGAAAAGCAGTACCTTGCAAAGCTGGCCCGCGGCGAGCGCGAAAAGGTGCTGGCCGCCCTTGCGCGGCGCGGGTTTTCGCCCCGCCTTGCACGCACGGTACTGGCAGAGTATGCGCTGGGCGACGACACGGACTCGAATGAACCTTTTGATTGTTGATTGAAACGAATGAGGAAACTACATGGCAAAAATTGCACTAATTTCACTGGGCTGCCCTAAAAACCAGGTCGACGCCGACCGCATGTGCCACACGCTGCTGACGGCGGGGCACACCACGACCGCCGACCTTGCAGAAGCCGACGCGATCATTGTAAACACCTGCGGCTTTATTGAAAGCGCCAAACAGGAGGCCATTGACACGATTTTAGACGCGGCGCGCTTTAAACAGGGCGCGCACTCGCCCAAAATCATTGTCACCGGCTGCCTTGCCGAGCGCTACAAAGAGCAGATTCAAGCAGAGATCCCCGAAGTGGATGCCACGGTGGGCATTGGCTGCAACGGCGACATTGCCGCCGTGGTAAGCCGCGCTTTGGGCGGCGAGCGGGTAGAGGCGTTTGGCGCCAAGACCGCGCTGCCGCTGGAGGGCAAACGCATTGTTTCGACCCCGCGCCATTACGCCTACCTTAAAGTGGCGGAGGGCTGCAACAACCGTTGCTCTTACTGCGCCATCCCGCTCATCCGCGGGCCGCTGCGCTCGCGCACGCTGGCCGAGGTGCTGGCCGAAGCCCGCTGGCTGGCAAGCGAAGGGGTCAAAGAGCTGATTTTGGTCGCGCAGGACATCACCGCCTTTGGCGATGACCGCGGCCAAAACGAAACCGCCGCGCTGCTGGACGAACTGCAAAATGTGGACGGCATTGTGTGGGTTCGCCTGCTGTACGCCTACCCCGAGCGGGTGACCGACGACTTTATTGCGGCTATGGCGCGCAACAGCAAGGTGCTGCCTTACCTCGATTTGCCCATTCAGCACATCAACAGTGACATTTTGCGCGCGATGAACCGCAAGGGTGACCGCAATACGGTGCTTAGCGCCATCCGGCGGCTGCGCGCCGCGCTGCCCGGCCTGACGCTGCGCACCACGCTGATTGCGGGCTACCCCGGCGAGACGCAGGCCCAGTTTGACGAGCTGTGCGACTTTGTCAAAGAGATGCAGTTTGACCGGCTGGGCTGCTTTGCCTACTCGCAGGAGGAGGACACCCCCGCTGCCTTGCTGCCCCAGCTGCCGCTGGAATTGCGCGAAGAGCGCGCGGCGCAGATCATGCAAATTCAGTCGCGCATTTTGTCTGAAAAACAGGCCGCCTTGCAGGGCAGCTCGCTGACGGTGCTGTGCGACGGGCTGGACGAAGAAAGCGGGCTTTACGCCTGCCGCACGGCGGCCGACGCACCGGAGATCGACACCGTGGTCTATGTAAAAAGCGACGCGCTGCCACTGGCAGAGGGCGCCTTTTACGGGGTGCGGGTGGATGACAGCGATGCCGTTGACCTGTATGCCCATTTGGAAACGGAGGAAGTAGAATGAACCTGCCCAACAAGCTGACCCTGCTGCGCGTTGCGCTGATCCCCGTATTCATGGTGGCCGCCACAAACCGCTGGATGCTGGCCGCCGGCATTATTTTTGCCGTCGCCTCGTTTACCGATTATTTAGACGGCCACATTGCCCGCAGCCGCAATTTAGTGACCGACTTTGGCAAATTTGCCGACCCCTTGGCCGACAAGCTGCTGACGACCATCGCCTTTTTGTACATGCTGGTGGACGGCGTGTGCAGCCCCGTGGTGCTGGCCATTATTCTGGCGCGCGAATTTGCCGTTTCGGGCGTGCGCATGATCGCCGCTGCCGCCCCGCAGGGCAAGGTGATTGCCGCCAACCTATGGGGCAAGCTGAAAACCGTGCTGCAAATGCTGACCATTATTTTTTATTATTTTGGTGTCGCATTTGAAAGCGCCGTGTTTACCGGCGGTGCCAGCGTATTCTTTTCGCAGATCATCACCTATGTGCTGTGCTGGGCCGTCGCCGCCGTCACGCTGATCTCCGGCGTGCAGTATATCTGGAACAACCGCGAATTCATCAACACCGCAAAATAACCCTTTGCTTTTCTGCCGCCCTTGGCTGCCTGCCAGACGTTTGCCTTTTCAGCTGTGATGCTGCACAGGGCTGCCTGTGCGGTAACCGCGGGCGGTTTTTTCATTGCCCCCGTGCCGGGCAAATATGACAATTTGGTTTTATTTTGCGCATTTTTGTAACAGTGGCCCTGCCCCGCGGGTTTCTAAGGCAAACAGGCATTGACCTGCCACCGTTTCAATAAGCCGCACCAACACCCAACCATCTGCCATGACAGGAGGGCGAACTGATGAAACAACGTAGATTGACCCGTGTGCTCACCACCACAGCGGCGGTACTGCTGCTGTTTTCACTTGTCGGCTGTGGGGCGAGCAACAGCACTGCCGCCAGCACCGGCGCCGCAGTGGCGCCGCAGCAAAATTTTGACGCAGCCACCACCGCCGAGGCGGGGCTGACCGGCACCGCCGCACAGGACCGCAAGCTGATCACCAACGCCGAAGTAAACCTTGAGACGACCAACTTTGAGGACGCGATGGCACAGATTGAGCAGCAGGTGACGGCCCTTGGCGGGTACCTTGCCAGCAACAGCCGCAGCGGCGAAGCCTCTGCGGGCAGCCGCAACGCCCGCTATGAGGCGCGCATCCCCGCAGGCAGCCTGTCGCAGTTTCTCGCCGGGGCCGAAAAGGCGGGCACCGTGGTGTACACCAACCAGTCCACCGTGGACGTGACAAACCAGTATGTGGACAACGAGGCCCATTTAAACAGTTTAAAAGCGCAGGAAGCGCGCCTGCTGGAGCTGATGGCCGGGGCCGAAAAGCTGGAGGACATCATTGCGCTGGAGGACAAATTGACCGACGTGCGCTACCAGATCGACTCGCTGACCGGCCAGCAAAAGCTGTACGACAATCAGGTTGCCTATGCCACCGTGACCGTCAGCATTCAAGAGGTGAAAAGCGAGACCATGCTCTCGCCCAGTTTTGGCCAGCGTGTCGTAAAGGCACTCTCCGGCTCGGTAGAAAACGCAGTCAATTTTGCGCAAAATCTCGTGATCTTCCTCATCTATCTGCTGCCGTTTTTGCTGGTGCTGGCATTGGTGGCCGTCGTGGTTTTGCTGCTCACTGCACCTGCCCGGCGGCGCCGCAAACAGCACACAGCCACCCAGCCCCGCGCACAAATGCCGCAGCCGCCCACCGACAGTGACAAACCGCAGGGCCCAAATGTGTAAATTTTTGGTACCTTTTAGTCTTGCATTTACCCCGCCTGGTAGGGTATGATAAGTAACAACATTGGGGCAGGGTGCCCGTTCCCCTATGGGGGCGGCCCCTGCCCTGTTAAGTTTAACAGGGGGGATCAAGACCATGCTGGATATTAAAATTGAAAAAACCACACAACCCAAAGCGAAACCGACCGGCGCACTGGGCTTCGGCAGCATCTTCACCGACCACATGTTTGTGATGGACTACACCGAAGGCCAGGGCTGGCACGACGCGCGCATCATTCCCTACGCGCCAATTGCGCTGGACCCTTCGGCACTGGTCTTTCATTATGCGCAGGAGTGCTTTGAAGGCCTGAAGGCGTACCGCACCGCCACGGGCAAAGTACAGCTGTTTCGCCCCGACAAAAACGGCGAGCGGCTGCGCAGCACCCACGAGCGCCTTTGCATCCCCACCATCCCGGTAGAGGACTTTGTGCAGGCCGTGCGCACCTTTGTCGGCGTAGAAAAGGACTGGGTACCCGCAGAAAAGGACACCAGCTTGTACCTGCGCCCGTTCACCATTGCAACCGAGCCGGTGCTGGGCGTAAAGGCCAGCAGCAGCTACAAGTTTATCATCATCGCCAGCCCGTCGGGCAGCTACTATGCCACCGGCATCAACCCGGTACGCATTTATGTAGAGGACGAGTACGTGCGCGCCACCCCGGGCGGCACCGGCTACATCAAATGCGGCGGCAACTACGCGGCCAGCATCATCTCCAGCGAAAAAGCGCATCATTCCGGATACGATCAGGTGCTGTGGCTGGACGGTGTCGAGCGCAAATACGTTGAAGAAGTGGGCAGCATGAACTGCTTCTTTAAAATTGACGGCGTCATCCGCACCGCCCCCACCGTGGGCACAGTGCTGCCCGGCATCACCCGCATGAGCTGCATGGAACTGCTGAACCAGTGGGGCTATACGGTGGATACCTCCCGCCTTGCCATTGAGGACGTGATGCAGGCAGACCGCGACGGCAAGCTGGAAGAAGTGTTCGGCACCGGCACCGCGGCAGTCATCAGCCCGGTGGGTGAGCTGAAATATAAAGATGAGGTCGCCCACATCGGTGGCGGCAAGATCGGCGAAGTGACCCAGCGGCTGTATGACACGCTGACCGGTATTCAATATGGCCGCATCGACGCACCGCAGGGCTGGGTCGTGGACGTGCCCTGAGCAGAAGTTTTACATTGTTTTTTTAAGGGGCCGGTGCCATGCGCCGGCCCTTTGCTGTGCCGTGCGGCACTAAAACATAAGGAGGCCCGCTATGACGGTGCGCGAAGTGAACCTGAAATACGACATGCCCACGGTGGACACCGCGCTGCGGCGCAGGGAGACCGAGCTTTCCGCCGCGCGGCACACCGGGCAAAAGCTGTTTAAATTCATCCACGGCTATGGCTCTACTGGCACGGGCGGCAAAATACGGGGCGCGGTGCGCCGTGCTTTGCGTGAGCGGCAGGGTGCGGGCAGCGTTTCTTTTGTGCTGCCGGGCGAAGAGTTTGGCATGTTTTCTGCCGACGCGCGGCAGGCCGCAGACCGCTACCCCGCGCTGCGGCAGGACCGCGACTGGGGCCGCGAAAACGACGGCATTACCGTTGTGGTGCTGTAAGTGCACATTTTCACCATTTTTTCTCTTGACTTTTTCTTTCCCCGATTGTATTATTGTATTAATCAATTAATACAAACAGGAAAGGGGAGTAGGAGGCATTGACTTGGGATTTAAAATCTGACCGCCCGATCTACCTGCAACTGGTGGAGCATTTACAACTGGCCATCGTTTCAGGTCGGCTGCCGGCAGGCAGCCGTGTACCGCCGGTACGCGAGCTCGCATCCCAGGCGGCCGTCAACCCGAATACGATGCAAAAGGCATTACAAGAACTGGAGCAAAGCGGTTTAATTCAAACACAGCGCACCAGCGGTCGCATTGTCACCGAGGATACGGACCGCATTCAGGCCACCCGCCAGCAGCTCGCTAAAAATCAGCTGGATGCTTTTTTTGAGCAGATGCAGCGGCTGGGTTGTACAAGACATGAGATTTTAGCTCTTGTCGAAAAAGAACTTTCTATCGTGTGATGCCCTTGTGAAGGAGGAAGAACATTGGAACCGATTTTAGAGTGTCGTAAGCTGTTTAAAGACTATACGTCCTGCCGCGCGCTCGCGGGGGTGGACCTCAGCCTTTACCCTGGGCGCATTATTGGCCTGCTGGGGCCCAACGGCAGCGGCAAAAGCACGCTGATGAAACTGGCAGCCGGGTTGCTGACCCCCACGTCCGGGGAGCTTTTTGTGGCAGGCAAAGCCCCCGGCGCCGCCACCAAATCGCTGGTCTCTTACCTGCCGGAGCGCACTTATCTGCCGGACTGGATGACAGCCCAGCAGGTCATTGACTTTTTTGCCGATTTTTATGCCGACTTTGACGCGCAGGCGGCAGGCGACATGCTGCACCGGCTGAACATTTTGCCCGGCACAAAGCTGAAAACCATGTCAAAAGGCACCAAAGAAAAAGTACAGCTGATTTTGGTGATGAGCCGCCGGGCACAGCTTTATTTGCTGGATGAGCCGATTGGCGGGGTGGACCCCGCGGCGCGCGACTATATTTTGCAAACTATTTTGACCAACTACAACCCCGAGGCCGCTGTGGTGATCTCCACCCACTTGATCGGCGATGTGGAAAAGGTGCTGGACCAGGTGGTGCTGCTGCAAAACGGCCAGGTGATGCTGTGCGCAACGGTGGATGACATCCGTGCCGAGCACGGTTGCAGCGTGGATACGTTTTTCCGGGAGGTGTTCAAATGTTAGGCAAACTGCTGAAATACGAGCTGCGCGCCACCGGGCGGCAGGTGCTGCCGCTTTGCGGTGGCATGGTGGCCTTTGCGCTGCTGCGGCGGCTGCTGGGCCTGTTGCAGATCACCCGCGCGTGGCCGGGGCTGGACGATGCGCTGGACTCGCTGGGCATCGGCCTGTTTGTGCTGTTGCTGATCGCCTGCACCGTCGCGGTGTTTATCGTGCTGATCGTGCGCTACTACCGCAACCTGTACACCGACGAGGGGTACCTGATGAACACGCTGCCGGTCAGCGCCACCCAAAACCTGCTGGCAAAAACCTTTGCCGCTGTCATTTGGCAGGCCGTCTCAATGCTGGCCCTGCTGCTGTCCATTTTTATCTCGGTCATTGACACCCTTGTCTGGCGGCAGCTCGCTTTGGGCTTTGCCGAGATGAGCCTCAGCTTCCAGCATTTTTTGCTTTTACAACAAGGCTATGTGCCCCTGATCACCATCGAGACGATTTTAATGGTCATCATCAGCGCTTTTGCCGGCATGCTGCAATTTTATGCCGCCATTTCACTGGGGCAGTTTATCCGCCGCCACCGGGTGCTGGGCGCAGTCTTCTTTTACTTTGGGCTCAACTTTGCATTTAGCATGCTCAGCACTCTGGTCATGCTGCCGCTGGGGCTGATGGGGGATCCTATTACCTCGTTGAACACACTGCCACAGGTACTGGCACTCTCGTTTGGCATTACGCTGCTGTTGAGCTTCGTTGAGGTCGCCGTCTGCTTTGTGCTTGCCCACTGGTGCCTTTCAAAAAAACTGGAATTGGAGTGACCCCCCGTTATGCCGCAACTTTACCAACTGCGCGAGATCGCGCTGCACACCCCCGCTTACGAGCAGATGAAGGCCCTGCGCATCGACGTGCTGCAAAAACCGCTTTCGCTGCCAATTGACGCGCTGGATTTTGAACATGACGAAGGCCGGTGGATGCTGGGGCTCTACCGCGGCGATGCCCTGTGTGGCTGCCTGGTGTTTGCCCCGATGCCGGGCGGTGTTTACTGGATGCGACAGGTCGCTATTGACAGCGCATTGCAGGGCGCCGGGGCCGGGCGGCAGATGATGGCGCAGGCCGAGGCGTTTGCCCGGCAAAACGGGGCTACCACCATCACGCTGCACGCGCGCGATTACGCCGTACCGTTTTATGAAAAATGCGGCTACCAGGTGGCGGGTGCCGGCTTTGACGAAGCGGGCATCCCCCACCTGCCGATGGAAAAGGTGCTGTAATTTCTGCCTGCCCTACGGTGTGCCAGTTTGTTTGATTCTGTTTTACTTGTGCTCCATACGGCTTAACTACAAACAGCCCGCACGGGATACCCGTGCGGGCTGTTCTTTTGTCTGCTTTTAAAAGGGCGTGCCGCTATTAAAGGGCCGCCGCGCTCTTAGCTTCCCAGTCGTGGTAGCGCAGCGTGTCGGTGATTTCCATCCCAAGGCCGCGCAATAGCCGCAACCCCTTTTCGCGCCCCGCTTCATTCTCCAGCTGGCCCGGCGCGTGGGCATCCACGCCAATCATCGCGGTGCAGCCCTCTGCCGCCGCAATGCGCCAAAAACCCTCGTGCGGGTACCCGTCGATATGATACCGCTCGTTGTACAGGGTGCCCAGCAGGTTGTACTCCACCGGGATCTGCAACCGCTTTGCGGCGCGGCACAGCTCGCGGCTTGCCGCGCGGGCATTGTCGTCAAACCCCGGCCAGGCGCGCAAAAACAAATCCGGGTGGGCAAAGCAGGCGTAAAGGCCACTTTCCAGCCCCTCAATCGAGCTGTCCACATAGCTGCGCAGCGTTGCAAGGTCTTTCGTCGCGTGGCCAAAATACGGGCCGGTTTCATCCGACGGGTAAAAGTGGTTGCCGAAGATCAGGTAGTCCATCTGGTAACGGCGCACCTGCTCTTTCAGCCAGTCGATGTAGCGGGGGAAATACTCACATTCCAGCCCCAGACGCAGTTCAATGCGGCCCGCGTATTTTTGCTGTAACGCCCGCACCGACGCGACATAACCCGGCAGGTCTTTTGCCGGCATGCGCATCGTGCCCACGTAATCGCTGTCATACTTCCACGGGCTATGGTCCGAAAACCCCAGCACGGTGTACCCCTGGTCCAGCGCGCTTTGTACATAGGCTTCATCGCTGCCCTCTGCGTGCAGGCAACGGGTGGTGTGGGTATGGTAGTTTGTTTTTTTCATTGCTCTGATGCTCCCTTAAAAAACGCCCCACCGCTTGCGGGGCGACGAAAAACAGCCGCTGTTGCGGCTGTATGCTGGTGTCGTATGCGGCCCATCGTGCTGTGCCGGCAAAATGCAAAACAAACGCCGGCGGCACCCCGTGCCACCGGCTTTAGTATACCACAAACTGCACTTTTTTGCACACCGGGTCAGCCGGTCACCATCTGCACGGCATCCGGCACGCGCACAGCCGCGTAATACAGCAGGCTGCCTTTTTTATAGGCCACCTCTATTTTATACACATAAACCCCCGGCACCGACGGGGTCATCACATCGCCGTACACACTGAGGTACTCGGTGCCGTACAGCCCGTCGGCGCGGGAAACTTTGATGGAAAGATACTTCGGGTCACTCATCACGATCACCAGCCGCGCGTTGGGCGCGACGTCCTGCGGGGAGAGGGGCAGGTCTCCCGCCTCGGCAGACAGTGCGGGCCCGCGCACCTTGCGGGTGATGTAGTTCCATTCAAAATTGGCGCGCACCACGTTCAATTTTGTGTACCCCACCGATGCCTCGATCAGCGGCAGGTTGTTTTCCGGGTCGGTGGAGTCGAGCGTCTCCTTCATCAGCAGGCTGCCCACCGCCGCCATGGCGATCAACGCGATGGCAAGCAGCACCTTTAATACTTGTCTTTTTTTGCCCTTCAGCAAGGCGATTCCTCCTCTTCGGTCTGTGGCTCACCCTGCCCCGCCGCACCCCCTGCAAGCGGGTTGCCCGCAGCATCAATGCCGCGTTCTTTCAGTTTGGCCGCCACAACGTCGCTTGACAGGCTGTACAATACCGCAAAAGTTGGCACACCAAGCAGCATGCCGGTAAACCCAAACAACCCGCCGCCCACAATAATGGCAACCAACACCCAAATGGCCGAAAGCCCGGTGGAGTCGCCCAAAATTTTGGGCCCCAGAATATTGCCGTCAAACTGTTGCAGCAAAACGACCAGAATGGTAAACCACAGCGCGCTCCACGGGTTGACGATCAGCAAAATCATAATACTGGGGATAGCGCCGATAAACGGGCCAAAAAACGGGATGACATTCGTGATGCCGATGACCACACTGATGAGCAGCGGCATGGGGATTTGAAAGATCAGCATAAAAATGAAGCACAGCACCCCAATGATGGCACTGTCGATCAGCTTACCGGTGATAAACCCGGCAAACACCTCGTTCGCATGGCCCGCCACAGACAAAAGGCGCCGGGCTTTGGGGGTGGGCAGTGCGGCAAACAGCACCTTTTTCAGTTGGAACACCAGTTTGTCCTTGCCCGCCAGCATGTAAATTGAGCTGATCAGCGCCGTCAGCGCCGCCACCACACCACTGCCGATGATGACCGGCAAATTTAAAAGGCTGGGCGCTGCGCCGGCAATGGCCATCGTCATTTTTTGCACCAGCTCGCGGTAGGTCACCCCAAGCTGCGTCACAATGGCTTCGTCGATATGCAATTTGTCGGTCAGCAGCGCGGCAAGGTCGTTGAGGTTGTGCAGATACCCCTGCACGTTTTTGACCAGCGCCATTACACTTTGCACCAGCTGTGGCAACACCAGCCCCAGCAAAAGGGCCGCCAGCAGCCCCGCAAGCAGATAGACCGTTAAAATGGACAGCGTGCGCTTTGCCCGCAACCGGTAAAACACCCGCCGCTCAAAAAAGCGCATGGGTAAGTTAAGCAGGTAAGCCAGTGAAAAGCCCATGATAAAAGGGGCCAGAATATGCAAAAAGCCCGCCATTGAGCTGCGCACCACATCAAAATGCGAAATTGCAAGATAAAACGCAATGCCGACCAACACGACAAACAGGTTGGAAAGCGTACGTGCATTTAAAATCAGTTTCCCCTTTTGCTTCAAAACGGGCCCCTCCTCTAAATAAGAGCCGCCGGCCCCGCGCCGACATACTATCGGTATTATACCCTATCCGTTTGTAAAAATCCATCAAAAACCGCGGCGGTGGGCCTTTTTACTATTGCTTGACAGCGCTGTGCCGCACTGTACTTGCACTGGTGCACAGAATACCCTATAATGAACTTATAAAACCTTACAAATTGTCGCATTTGTCGTAAAAGTGCAACGCCCCGGCCCCACACGGCAGGCCCCCGCGCTGCCCACACGCACACACTGCCCAAAGGAGCCCTTTATGAAACTTGTCGTGCTCGACTCCTATGCTTTGCAAGAGGGAGACCTTGACTGGTCCGGCCTTGCCGCACTGGCGGGCCCCGTGACCACCTGGCCCCGCACCCCGTATGAACAAGCCGCCGCCCGCATTGGCGATGCCGAGCTGGTGGTCGTGAATAAAACCTGGATCGACGACGCTGTGCTAACTGCCTGCCCCAACGTGAAGTGGGTCGGCTTGACGGCGACCGGCACCGACAGCCTGGACCTTGCGGCCTGCACCCGGCACGGGGTACCGGTGGCCAACGTGCCGGGCTATTCCACCGAATCGGTGGCGCAGATGGTGTTTTCGCTGCTGCTGTCGGTCTGCCAGTGCCCCGAGCGCTACTGGCAGGCGATACAGGGCGGCTGCTGGCAAACCGATATTCGGCCGGAATACGGCATTACCCCCCAGCGCGAGCTGTTTGGCAAAACCATCGGCATTGTGGGGTACGGCAGCATTGGCCGCGCGGTGGCACGCATGGCAAGGGGCTTTGGCATGCAAGTGCTGGTGCACACCCGCACGGTGCGGCCCCAATATGCCACCGACAGCGTACAGTTTGTGCCGCTGGGTGACTTGCTGGCCCAAAGCGATATCGTGTCGCTGCATTGCCCCGCCACGCCGGAAACCCGCGGGCTGATTGGCCCCGCCGCGCTGGCGCAGATGAAGCTGGGGGCCATTTTAGTCAACACCGCGCGCGGCGCGCTGGTGGACGATACTGCGGTCGCCGCCGCACTGCAAGCAGGGCGCCTGGGCTTTTTTGCGGCCGACGTAGTGGGGGCCGAGCCCATCGCACCGGACAGCCCGCTGCTGGCCTGCCCGCGCGTGTTGCTGACACCGCACGTTGCGTGGGCCACGCAGGAGGCACTCAGCCGCCTTGCTGCCGCCGTGACCGAAAACTTAAAAAGTTTTCTCTGCGGCGCGCCCCAAAATATCGTCAACCCGCCTGTGCGGCCATTTTAACTGTTTTGCTTCTCGGTTTTGCCGTTTTTCCCAATTTCTCGGCAAAGCATCGTATAGATATTTGTTAGTCTTTCCCTTGAAAATTGGTTTTAGAGGGTCTATAATGGGCATTGTTCCAAAATTATTGGTCAATTTTTGTCTATTATCAATATATGACAACCGCTCTTTTTTTTAGGGGGCGGCTGACCGGAGGTACTCACGTGGAAAAGCTGATTGAAAACATCATCGCCGCCGACCGCAAGGCGCGGGAGATCATTGAAAAAGCGGAGATGCAAAAGGAAACCATCATTGCCGAAACCGCCAAAGAAAAGTCAAAAGCCATTGAAAACTATCGCAGCAGCTTTGCCCGCGCAGAAGAACAGCTCAATGAAGAAGAGCAGGCAAAACGCAGTGGCATCGCCGCCGAGGAAGATGCCGACTTTGCAAAACGCAAAGATGCCCTTTGCAAGACATTTGAAGAGCACCGCAGCGCATGGGCCGACGATATGTTCCAGAAAATCACCGCTGTCTGATTCGACCAAGACGACTCACCGTTTCTTCGGGGGTTCGTCTTTTTTCACCTTTAGCGGCCGGGCAGTGCCGCTGTCGATACTTTAAAAAGGTAAGGAGGTGCCGACATGTTGGGTAGAACGTCCTCTCTTGCAATGATTCCAAAATCGCGCGGGATCATTTCTCATCATCTCACCGAGCAGGAATATGAAGAGTTGATGCACAAGCGCAATGTCAATGAAATTGGCATTTATCTGCGCAACCACCCCTATTTTCACGACAGCTTTGTTGGCATTCAGGAGCCGGACATTCACCGTGAGCGCCTGGAAGATTTGTTGTCGCGCGACATTTACTACAAATTCGAGTCGCTGCGCCGGTACGACTTTTCATCCGGTAAGTTTGCAAATTTCTTTTTGATCGACTGCGAGGTGCACGAGCTGTTGCACGCATTGCAGTTGCTTGCCACCGGCGGGGCGGAAAGTTACATCATTCGTCTGCCCGGCTTTTTGACCAACCAGACCTCGTTTGACTTGATCGGCCTTGCGCACGCGCGCAACTTTACCGAGTTTCTGGCCGTCGTGCGGCACACCCCTTACTATGGGCTGTTGCGGCCGTTGCTCAGCGATGTCGCCTCCTTTGATTACGCCGCCTGCGAGCATGTGCTGCGCAGTTACTATTATACAGAGACGCTTGAGCTGATTGACAAGAACTTCCCGGCAAAAGAGCGCCCGGCGGTGCGGGAGCTGTTTACCCGTGAAGCCGAGATTTATAACCTCGACCTCATTTACCGCATCAAATCCTTTTTCCCCGGCAGCTATACCCCCAAGGAAATTGAGGAACTGCTTTTGCCGGTCAGCTTTGAAGTCCCCCGCAAGCGGATGTTGGAAATGGCCGCTGCGCGTGATTTGCGTCAGCTCGCCACCATTTATAAAGGCTGCGGCTACGACAAGGATTACGGCGATTTTATGGTAGAAAGCTCTTCTGCCTGCGCCTGGCGGCAGTTATACCACAAGTCAATGCACATTTTGCGTTTCTCGCTTTCCCCCGGCACCGTGCTAGCGGCGCTATTGATGCTGGCGAAAATCGAGCGCAGCAACATCATCAATATCATCGAGGGGGTTCGTTATCACCTCGACCCGTCCGACATCCGTTTACTTTTAAAATATTGATTTGATCGGTCTCAAGGAGGTCATCACTTTGGCAATTGAAAAGATGAAGTACATGAACATCTACGGCCCCAAGGATTCATTGCCCGGGGTGCTAGAGGTGCTTACCGAACTCGCGTGCTTCCACCCTGACACCGACGGCAAGGATGAATTCCGGCCCAATGTGTCGGATAACCCTTATTCTGAGCTGTTACATCAGGCCCAGAACGTATTGGCAGACTTGCACGTCGACAGCGGTGAAACGCCCGAGCTTATGCAGTTTGAGCTACAGGACGTGCGGGATATGGTGGATACCTACCGCAAAAAAATCGACCAGGCCGCCGCTGCCTGCAAAGATTTGCTGGAGGAGAAAAAGCTGTATGCCCATGCGCGCCACCAGCTGCGTCACCTCGAGCAGATGGATGTGAACCTGGACGATATCTTCTCGCTGAAGTACGTTAAGGTGCGGTTTGGCCGGCTGCCCAAAGAGGGCTACCGCAAGCTGCCGTACTATTCGGGCCGCGAGTTCAGCTTCCGCGCGTTCGACTTTGACGGCGAATATTACTGGGGCTTTTATTTCAGCCCCGAAAATATTTCAAAAGAAGTGGATGCCATTTTTGCCAGCCTGCACTTTGAGCGGCTGCGCGTGCCCGATTTTGTGCATGGCACCCCCACCCAGTCACTCGCGCGCATTGAAACGTACGAGGCCCAGCTGAACGCAAAGATTGAAGAGCTGACGACCCCGACGAAGGAGCAGACCCGCACCGACTTGAAGGCGCTGCAGCGCATGTGTGTCTGGCTGGACCACAAAGCGCAGATTTACAACATGGAAAAATACGCGCAGGTCTTGGGCGATACCTTTTACCTGTCGGGCTTTGTGCCCAAGGTGCAGAGCAAAAAAATCACCGAGCGGCTTTCTCAGTGCCCTGGCTGCAAGGTGTCGGACCCGATTGCGAGTGCCGATGCACCTATTCCTCCCCCAACGCAGCTCAAGAATAACTGGTTCTCGCGCCCTTTTGAAATGTACGTTTCGATGTATGGCCTGCCCGCCTACAAGGATATCGACCCGACGAGCTTTGTGGCGATCACCTACTCGATTCTGTTTGGTATCATGTTTGGCGACCTAGGGCAGGGGCTCGTCGTGTGCATCGTTGGCTGGTTGCTGCACAAGTTCAAAAAAATGCCGCTGGGCGCTATTTTGCAGCGCTGCGGTGTGTTTTCGATGATTTTTGGCTTTTTGTATGGCAGCGTGTTCGGCTACGAAGAGCTGCTGAACCCGATATTCCACGCCATGGGCCTTGCCGGCAAGCCGCTGGAAGTGCTGGCCCCTGAAAGCACAAACTTCATTCTGCTGGGCTCAATCGCGCTGGGTGTCTTTTTAATTCTGTGCGCCCTGGTGTACGGGATGATCTCGAAAGCACGGCGCGGCTATAAGGGTGAGTTTTTCTTCTCACCCAACGGCCTTGCAGGCTTTGTGTTCTACGCGGCCGTTGTGGGCGGCGCCGCTGCCCTGCTGATGCTCAACCGCAACCTGTTCACCCCGATTTTCATCGTCATCGGCCTTGTCATTCCGTTCCTGATGATGTATTTTGCCGAGCCTCTGACCCACCTTGTAAAAACCCACAAGCTGCACCTTGAAGACGGCGTGGGCGGCACACTGGTCAACGGCTTCTTTGAGATGTTCGACGTTCTTTTGACCTTTGCCAGTAACACGATGAGCTTTTTGCGTATCGGCGGCTTTGTGCTGGCACACGCCGGCATGATGAGCGTCGTCATGACGCTGGCCGAAATGGTCGGTGCCGGCGCGGCCCCCGTCGTTGTGATCATCGGCAACATTTTTGTCATGGGCATGGAAGGCCTGATCGTGGGCATCCAGGCGCTGCGTCTTGAATTTTACGAGATGTTCAGCCGCTTCTTTGACGCGGACGGCACGCCGTTCGCCCCGCTTAAGCTCCGTACGCCGCATTCTACCGGCAGTAAGGAATAAATTTGCAATTTCATCCACTGGTCAGTACATCTGATTTTTTATGTTTGGAGGATATTATTATGAACCGTACCACTCACAAATCCGCACGTTTTTTCTTTAGCTTTGTCACTGTTCTGGTTGCCGTCGCCGCCTTTTCTACCGTTTTTGGTGCCAGCACTACAGCTGCCGCCACCTCGTCCAACGGCATCGGCCTGATCGCCGCCGCTCTGTCCACCGGCCTTGCGGGCATTGGTTCCGGCATTGCCGTTGCCGCCGGCGCACCTGCTGCTATCGGCGCTTTGACCGAGGATGCCAAGACCTTTGGTAAAAGCATGATCTTCGTTGCACTGGGCGAAGGTATTGCGCTGTACGGCATGCTGATCTCGATCCTGATCCTGAACAAAGTCTAAGGACGTGGTATCGTGAAATATTTTCTCATCAGCGACAACACCGATACACTGGCCGGCATGCGCCTGGTCGGGGTGCACGGTGTTGTGGTCCACGAGCCAAAACAGGTGGAAGCGGAGCTGGAAAAAGCAGCCGCCGACCCTACTATTGGTATTGTTCTGCTGACCGATAAGCTGTCGAAGCTGTGCCAGGAGACGGTACTGAAGTTTAAGCTCACCCGCAGCCGCCCGCTTCTTGTCACAATGCCGGACCGGCACAGCGGCGACAACGCCGCCGAGGACATCAAGCGCTATATTTCCGAGGCGGTTGGCATTCGCATTTAATGTTTGCAGGGCCTTTCACCGCGGGCTTGTGAAAGGTTGTTTTTGCCCGCCCGTGCGGGCATGCGCCTGTGTTGTAGTTACGCCCAAAATCGGCCCACTTTAGACGCGGGGCCGGAAAGGCATGGTAAGTTTGTATGACTGAACTGGATCCCAATGGCAGCTTTGTAACATTTGAACAGGCCGTCATCGACGGCGCAGAAAAGCGCGCCGCTTCTATTGTTGTGGAAGCACAGCAGTACCGCGAAGGTGAATTGCGTGCGGCTAGCCAGGGCAACGGGCCCGAAGACCTTGAAACCCGCCGCCAGCAACTGCTGAACGCCCGCAGCCAGTATGCGGCAAAGCTTCGTCAGGACAGCCACCGGCGGTTACTGAACGCCCGCGCCGAGCTAGCACAAAACATGTTTGACGAGGTTGGCAAGCGGCTGGATGCGTTTACAGCTTCGCCAAAGTATACGGATTATTTGAAAGCCAAGGCCGCGCTGCACACCGACCTGGCAAAAGAAAAACTTGTAATTCGGCTGCGTGCAGCAGACGCTGGCCAAAAAGAGCTGCTGGGCAAGCTGTTTGCCGGTGCGGCTTTTGAGGAGGACAGCTTAATTCACTTCGGTGGGTTTAAGTTGATTGTCGGCCAGGTTGTTTTTGACGAAACGCTTGATTTTGCCTTTGAAGAGCAGAAAAAGAGCTTTTACGCCGACAGCGGTCTGCGGGTATGACTCCCTCATACCGGACACCGAAAAGGAGGGACAACCATTTGACAGATGTAATTTATTCCATCAACGGCCCTGTCGTTAAAGTCCAAAAGACCAAAAGCTTTGTTATGGCGGAAATGGTCCATGTCGGCGATAAACGGCTGGTCGGCGAGGTGATCGGCGTCAACGAAAACGAGACGACGATCCAGGTTTATGAGGTGACCACCGGCATGAAGGTGGGCGAGCCGGTCGTTGGCTCGGGCAGCCCCCTTTCGGTGCTGCTGGGCCCCGGCGTGATGGGCAATATTTTTGACGGTATTGAGCGGCCTTTGCAGGTCATTGCAGCCAATGTGGGGCCATTTATCCCCGCCGGCGCAACGGCCGACAGCTTGGACTTCGATAAGAAGTGGGACGTGACAATGCTCGTCAAGGCGGGGGATACCGTCAAGGGCGGCACTATTTTTGCCACCTGCCCCGAAACCAGTATTATCACACATAAAAGCATGGTGCCCCCCGATGTGGCGGGCGAAGTGGTGTTTGCCGCCGAAAGCGGCGAGTACACGCTGCGCGATGCCATGCTGCGCGTAAAAATGGCCGACGGCACCGAGCGCGAGGTCACGCTGGCACAGCGTTGGCCAATCCGCCGGGCACGCCCGTCCATCGAGCGCGAACCGATCAGCCGCCCGCTGATCACCGGCCAGCGTGTTATCGACACGCTGTTCCCGATTGCAAAGGGCGGCGCCGCCGCCATCCCGGGCGGGTTTGGCACCGGTAAAACCATGACGCAGCATCAGTTTGCAAAATGGTGCGACGCCGACATCATCATCTACGTGGGCTGCGGCGAACGCGGCAACGAGATGACCCAGGTGCTGGAAGAGTTCAGCGAATTGATCGACCCGAAAAGCGGCAAGCCGTTGACCGAGCGCACCGTGCTGATCGCCAACACCAGCAACATGCCCGTGGCGGCGCGCGAAGCGTCGATTTACACCGGCGTTACGCTGGCAGAATATTACCGCGACATGGGTTATGACGTGACCATGCTGGCCGACTCTACCTCCCGTTGGGCCGAGGCCTTGCGTGAGATTTCCGGCCGTTTGGAGGAGATGCCCGCAGAAGAGGGCTTCCCCGCGTATCTGCCCAGCCGCCTTGCCGAGTTTTACGAGCGGTCCGGCTGCACAAAGAACCTCAACGGCACTTCCGGCAGCGTCACGCTGATCGGCGCCGTGTCGCCGCAGGGCTCTGACTTTTCCGAGCCGGTCACCCAGAACACCAAGCGTTTCGTGCGCTGCTTCCTTGCGCTGGATAAGGCGCTGGCATATGCCCGCCATTACCCCGCCATCAACTGGAACATCAGTTACAGTGAATACTACGAAGACCTTGACCCGTGGTATTTAGAGAACATCGGCCCGACTTTTTGCGAACTGCGCGGCAAGATTCTCTCGCTGCTCAGCGAAGAGTCGAAGCTGATGGAGATCGTCAAGCTGATTGGCTCGGACGTATTGCCCGACAGCCAGAAGCTGACCATCGAGATCGCCAAAGTCATCCGTACCGGCTTTTTGCAGCAGAATGCGTTTCACAAAGACGATACATTCGTACCCATCAGCAAGCAGCTGCAAATGATGGATGTCATTATGTACCTGCAAAAGGCCGGCGCTTCCCTGGTGAGCGAGGGCATTCCCATCCGCGCACTGATGGCGACGGGCCTGTTTGAAAAGCTGGATAAAATGAAATACGATGTGCCCAACGACAAACCGGAGCTGTTTAAAAACTATTACACCGAGATCGACGACGCGGCCCAAAAGCTGCGCGCCGAGCACATCGCGTAGAGAGAGGAGAGACTGCATATGGCAATCGAATATCTGGGTCTTTCCGAAATCAACGGCCCCCTCGTCGCACTGGACGGTGTCAAGGGTGTTTCGTTTGAGGAAATGGTCGAAATCCGCCAAGGAAACGACCACCGCCTTGGCCGCGTGATCGCCCTGCAAGGCGAGCGCGCTATTGTGCAGGTGTTTGACGGCACCGCGGGCCTTGGCCTTGCCAGCACCAGCACGCGCTTTACCGGCGAGCCGATGCGCCTTGCACTTTCGCCCGAAATCGTGGGCCGCGTGTTCAACGGCGCGGGCGGGCCGATCGACGGCCTTGGCCCGGTTTATGCCGAAAAGTTTGAGGATGTCAACGGCAACCCCATCAACCCGGTCAGCCGTACTTACCCGCGCAACTACATCCGTACCGGTATTTCCAGCATCGACACGCTGATGACGCTGATCCGCGGGCAAAAGCTGCCGATCTTTTCCGGCAGCGGCATGAGCCACAACAAACTGGCCGCGCAGATCGTGCGGCAGTCGAAACTGTCCGACAAGGCAGACGCCGATGGCGAAAAGTTTGGTGTGGTCTTCTGCGCAATGGGTGTCACGAACGACGTTGCGGATTATTTTCGCCGCAGCTTCTCTGAAAGCGGTGCCCAAAGCCGCGTGACGATGTTCTTGAACCTCTCGTCCGACCCAATCATCGAACGCATCCTGACCCCGCGCTGCGCACTGACGGCCGCCGAATATCTGGCGTTCGAGCAGGGCATGCACGTGCTGGTCGTGATGACCGATATGACCAGCTACGCCGAGGCATTGCGTGAGTTCTCGTCCTCCAAAGGTGAGATCCCCGGCCGTAAAGGCTACCCCGGCTACCTGTACTCCGACCTTGCCAGCCTGTACGAACGCGCCGGCATTATCAAGGGGCGCCCCGGCAGTGTCACACAGATCCCCATTTTGACGATGCCGAACGACGACATCACCCACCCGATCCCCGACTTGACCGGTTACATCACCGAAGGGCAGATCGTGCTGGACCGCTATTTGGACCAGACCGGCATTTACCCGCCCATCGACGTGCTGCCCAGCCTGTCGCGCTTGATGAAGGACAGTATCGGCGAGGGTTATACCCGTGCCGACCACTCTGATTTGTACAACCAGCTGTTTGCAAGCTATGCAAAGGTCAGCGACGCGCGCGGGCTTGCCAGCGTAATTGGCGAAGAAGAGTTGTCGGAGACCGACAAACAGTACCTTGCCTTTGGCAAGGCGTTTGAACAACGCTTTTTGAACCAGAGCCCCACGGAGGACCGCACCATTGACCAAAGCCTTGACCTTGGCTGGGAGCTGCTGTCGATTTTGCCGCGCGAAGAGCTGGACCGTCTGGACGAAAAGACGATCGAAATGTACTACAAGAAAAAGAGCGCCTGAGTTTTCTTTTGACCCCTGTGCGGCAAACCGCCGCGCGGCGGTTTAATACAAGGCCGGCCGTCGCAGAGTGCCGGCACGAAAGGAGGCAGCCCCGTGGCCACCAATGTCATCCCTACCAAAGGCAACCTGATCGGCCTCAAACACTCGCTTACGCGGGCGAAGCTGGGCTTCGAGCTGCTTGACCGCAAACGCAACGTACTCATGCGCGAAATGATGAAGCTGATCGACGAATCGGCCCAGTTGCAGCAGGACATCGGCGACACCTTTTCGTCCGCTTACCGGGCGCTGCAGTCTGCCAACGTCACGCTGGGCATTGAGCAGATCATGATCGGTGTCGAGCCGGAGGAAGACGGGCTTTCTATCTCGTCGCGCGGTGTCATGGGTGTCGAACTGCCCACCACGGCGCAAAAAGAGCACACGCTGAAACCGCTGTACAGCTTTGGCAACACCAACTCGCAGCTGGACCGCGCCTACCTCAGCTTCAACAAGGTCAAGTTGATGGCCGCCCGGCTTGCCAGCATTGACAACAGCGTGTACCGGCTTGCCGTTGCGATTAAAAAGACGCAACGCCGCGCCAACATGCTGGAAAATATCAACATCCCGAAATTTGAGGAAAATATCCGCTTTATTTCGGGCGTGCTGGAAGAGCGTGAACGCGAAGAGTTCACCCGTTTGAAGGTCATTAAAAAAACCAAAAAGAGCTAAGATTTTCGCTTTTGCCCCACCGCCCCGTGCAGCTTGCTGCGCGGGGTTTTTTGTTTGCTTTTTTTGTGCGGCGGCTTTGTTTGAGGGCCATTTAGCAAAGCGGTTTAACGGGCAGCCTGGCCTGCTTTTGCCCCGCCGGCGCCCCTGCCTATGCACACTGCCCGCCATTCAAAATTTTGCAAAGCGGCGCGCCACACTCTGCAAGGCCCGCCCGTTTGCGTTTTTTGCGCGGTAAAGGGAGCTTGCACAAGCGGTTTCCCCAAAAAACAACCGTACGGGACACCCTCTTTTCCCTGTCTGTTGCCCGGGCTATGCCGCCCTGCTTTTGCGTGGCAGCGCCCTGCCGGGTGTTGCCTTTTTATGCCGGGTGCCCCGCACAAAAACACGGTTTGTGCACAAAAGCTTTCGTTTTTCTTTGGAAATATCCCCTTTTCTCGCTCGTTACAAGGGTAGAAACACGAAAGGAACACACCCCCTTATGAAAAACCCCCAATCGCCTCCCGTCACCCCGCAGCCCGGCCCCAACACACCCACCCCCGCCGGGGGCCTCAGCTTTGCCAAAGCCCGGCAGCTTGCCGATGCGGGCTTTGCCAACACCGCCCCCACCCCGCTGCTGAAAAGCGTGGGCCGCATTTGGCGCGACAACTGCATCACCCCGTTTAACCTGCTGTTTTTCTTCCTCGCGGCCTGCCTTTGCGCCGTGGGGTCATATACCAATGTGCTGTTTCTCGGCGTCGTAATTTGCAACGCCGCGGTGGGCATTGTGCAGGAACTGCGGGTGCGCAAAGCATTGGGGCGCATTAGCCTGCTGGCCGCGCCCACGGCAAACTGCCTGCGCGAAGGGGCGCTGCACCCGCTGCCGGTAGAACAACTGGTGCAGGGTGACCTTGTGGTGCTTGCGGCAGGGGAAACGATCCCCGCCGATGCCGTTGTAACACAGGGTAGTGCCGAAGTAAGCGAAGCACTGCTGACCGGCGAAGCCGACCCGGTGCAAAAAAAAGCGGGGGATGCGCTGCTTTCCGGCAGCGCGGTCGTGGCCGGGCAGTGCACGGTGCAGCTGACCGCCGTGGGCGGCAGTTCGTTTGCCGCCCGCATCACGCAGGAGGCCAAGCGCACGCGGGGCAGCCGCTCGCAGATGATGCGCACGCTGGACAAACTGCTGCGGGCCATTGGGCTGATTTTGCTGCCGGTGGCGCTGGCGCTGTTTTTGCGGCAGTACTTGCTGCTGGGCACCGGGCTGCAATATGCGGTCACCTCTACCGTGGGCGCCGTGGTGGGCATGATCCCCGAAGGGCTGTACCTGCTGACCAGCCTTGCACTGGCCGTGGGGGTGCTGGTGCTGGCCCGCCGCCGCACGCTGGTGCGCGACCTTTCGTGTATTGAAAATTTGGCGCGGGTGGACATTTTGTGCCTTGACAAAACCGGCACGTTGACCGAGGGCGCCATGCAGCTTGTGGGCACCCAGCCACTGGGCGGGCTGAGCGAGGAAGAGTTTCGGCGGTTGCTGGCGGGCTATGCCCACGCCACCACCGACGAAAACCCCACCGCACAGGCTTTGCGCAAAGCGCTGCCCAAAACACAGCGCGCGCTTACCGGCGAAGCAGTGCCGTTTTCCTCTGCCCGCAAATGGGGGGCGTTGCAACAGGCAGACGGCAGCTGGCTGGTACTGGGGGCCGCGCAGTTTGTGCTGGGGGCCGACTTAGACGAGCTGTCGCCACATCTTGCCGCGCAGGCGGCGGCAGGCCGCCGGGTACTGGTGCTGGCACAGGCAAGCGCCCTGCCCACACCGGGGCAGGGCGCAGGGCATGCAACCGCGCTGGGTGCGGTGTTGCTGGCAGACCCGCTGCGGGCCAGCGCCGCTTCTACCGTTGCTTATTTTAAACAGCAGGGCGTCGCACTGAAAGTCATTTCCGGCGACGACGCGGCCACCGCCGCAGCCCTTGCCGCACAGGCGGGCATTGACGGCGCGGCCCTTACCATTGACCTGACCGGCCTGACCGACCTCGAAGTCACTGCCGCTGCAACGCAGTACACGGTGTTTGGCCGCGTGACCCCCGCACAAAAGCGCATGCTGGTGGCAGCGCTGCAACAGCAGGGGCACAAGGTGGCGATGACCGGCGACGGAGTAAACGACCTGCTGGCCCTGCGGCAGGCGGATTGCAGTGTCGCGATGGCGGCGGGCAGCGAAGCCGCGCAGCAGGCGGCGCAGATCGTGTTGCTGGACTCTGACTTTGCGGTCATGCCCACCATCGTGGCAGAGGGGCGGCGGGTCATTCACAATATCGAGCGCTCGGCCGCGCTGTTTTTGACCAAGAATATTTTGTCGCTGGGCCTTGCGCTGGTGCTGATGGTTGTGGCGATGCCCTACCCATTTGCCCCCTTGCAGCTCTCGCTGATCAGCGGGCTGACCATCGGCGTACCGTCGTTTTTGCTGACGCTGGAGCCCTGCAACCGCCGCGTGTCGGGCCGCTTTTTTGAGACGGTGCTGTGCGCCGCGCTGCCCGGTGGGTTGACTGATTTAATTTGTGTGCTGGCCGCCATGGCGCTAAGCTGTGTGTTTGGGCTGCCACAGGCGCAGGTATCCAGCCTGAGCATTTTACTGGTGGGGCTGGTGGGCTTTTGCGTGCTGGCCGGGCTGTGCCGGCCGTTCAACCGGCTGCGCGGGCTTTGGTTTGGCGCACTGGTGGTGGCATTTTTGCTGTGCTTTTGGCTGGGCGCCCCGCTGCTGGGGTTTGTACCGCTGTCGGGCCCCGCGTGGCTGACCTTTGCCCTTGTTGGCGCATTTGCCCCGTTGCTGCTGTGGGCACTGACCGGCGCGATGCGGCTGGCCCAAAGTGCACTGCACCGCCACCGCCTGCGCACCGGCGGCAAGGCCTACAACAATTAACACTGCGGGCATCGGCCAGCGCATGCGTATCACAGCACGCACGGGTCACCCCCCGTGCCCAAACTACCGGCGCACCGTTTTTGCCGGCAAGGCCTTGCCTCTTTTGCAGCAAAAGCCCTGGCGCCGCAATGCCCCTGCCGCGCAGTTTATCCTTCGGCCTGCGGTGCAAATGGGGGTACGGCCCGGCGTTACAGCCCGGTACGGGTGCCCCCACCCACCTTTATTTTTACCACAAACAAGCCCCGCCCCGCGCCAAACAACCTGGCACAGGGCGGGGCTTGTGATTGCTATTTTATACGGCACCGCTGCCGGGCAGCAAAATGCGGTCGTTATTCAGCGACGAGCGAAATTTTGCCAGCAGGGTTTCCACCGTCATACCCGCACGGGCTTCGCCCGCAAGGTCCAGCACCAGCCGCCCGTCCTCCAGCATCAGGGTGCGGGTGCCGGTGCGCAGTGCGGTGTCAATATTGTGGGTCACCATCATGCAAGTCAGTTGGTGCTCGCGCACAATTTCATTGGTCAGCGCCAGTACCTTTTCAGCCGTCGCCGGGTCCAGCGCGGCGGTGTGCTCATCCAGCAATAACAGCCGCGGCGGCACGATGGTCGCCATCAGCAGTGTCAGCGCCTGCCTCTGCCCGCCAGAAAGCAGGCCCACCGGGGTTTTCAGCCTTGTTTCAAGCCCAAGGCCCAGCCGCCCCAGTTGGGCGGCAAAAAAAGCCCGGCGCTGTGCCTTGCCACGCAAGGTGCCGCCCCGCCCGGCGCTCAAATAGGCAAGCGTCAGGTTTTCTTCGATCGTCATCGACGGGGCCGTGCCCTTCATCGGGTCTTGAAACAGCCGGCCAATCAGCGCGGCGCGGCGGTGTTCTGGCAAAAAGGTGATGTCCTGCCCGTCCAGCTCTATCAACCCGGCATCAGGCAAAAACTCACCGGCAATCGCGTTGAACAGCGTGGATTTACCCGCCCCGTTGCCGCCGATCAGCGTGACGAACTCGCCACTTTGCAGCGTGAGGGTCGCGGGCCCCAGCGCATGCTTTTCGGCCGGGGTGCCGGGGTAAAAGGTCTTTTCCAGCTCAGTGACGTGCAGCATGTTCCCGCACCGCCTTTCGCTTTTTTTGTGCCAGCTGTACGCGCTGTTTGATGGCCGGGGCACTGATAGCCGCCGCCACAATGATGGCCGAGACCAGTTTGAGGTTTTGCGGTGTCACCGATGCCGAAAGCGCCAGCGCCAAAATCAGCCGGTAGACAATGGCCCCCACAATGGCGCCCGCAAGGCGCCGGGGCATGCTGCTGCGGCCGGTGACCACCTCACCAATAATGAGCGAAGCGAGGCCCAGCACCACCGTGCCGGTGCCGCCACCCACCTCGGTAAACTGCTGGTATTGGGCAATCAGCCCGCCCGCAAGGCCCACCAGAGCGTTTGCAATGGCAAGGCCGATCAGCGTCGTAACGGCCGGGTTAATGCTGGACGCGCGCACCATGGCGGGGTTGTCGCCGGTGGCCCGCACCGCAAGCCCGGTGCGGGTGCGCAAAAACAGCCCCAGCAGCGTACACACGGCAACATCCACCACGGCCAGCAACACCAGCGGCCCCACGCTGTCACCCAGCAGTGCGCGCACGGCGGTAAACACCGTTTCGGTGCGCAGCAGCTGCAAATTGCTGCGCCCGCCCATCACCATTAAGTTGATGGAGTACAACGCCGTCATCGTGATAATGCCCGCAAGGATGGGCGCTACCTTGCATTTGGTTTGCAGCAGCGCGGTGATGACCCCGGCCAGTGCCCCGGCCAGCGGGGCCACCAGCAGCCCCAGCAGCGGGTGGCCCGCCAACACCAGCATGGCACTGGCCCCGGCGCCCAGCGTAAAGCTGCCGTCCACCGTTAAATCGGCAATATCCAGCACCCGGTAAGACACCAGCAGCGCCAGCGCCACCAGCCCATAGATCAGCCCCTGTTCGACCGACCCGCTAAAAACCAGTAAACTCATCGCGGCCCCTCCTGTTTTGCTGTTATTTTGCGGTGTAGGCGCTCACGTCCACCCCAAGGGCGGCGGCGGTGTCCGGGTTGACCGTCACCGCATAGTCGGTCATCGTCTCCACCGGCAGGTCTTTGGGGTCGGTGCCGGTCAGCACCTTCATTGTCATGTCGGCAGTTTGGGTGCCCAGCTGGGTGTAATTAACCCCCACGGTGGCAAGCCCGCCGTCTTTCACCATACTGTCGGCCGCCACATACACCGGCACACCGGCTTTGGTGCAGATATCGGCAACAGTGCTCATGGCAGAGGCGACCGTGTTGTCGATGGGGATAAACACGCCGTCCACCTTGCCCGCCAAGGTGGTGATGGCGCTTTGCACATCGGACACCGACGACACGCCGCTGACCTGGTACGAAATGCCCTTGCCGTCAAGGTACTGCTTTGCCTCTTCGATCACGGTCTGGCTGTTGACCTCGTTCAGGCAGTAGAACAACCCGTAGTTTTTCACCTGCGGGGTCAGCTTTGCGGCAAGGTCAAAAATGTCACCCACGGCAATCGCGTCCGACGTGCCGGTGATGTTGTAATCCGGCGCGTCGGGGGTGGTGACAAGGCCCGCGGCCACCGGGTCGGTGACGGCGCTGAAAATCACCGGGATGTCGGTGCCCTGCACGGCAGCAGCGGCACCCTGTGCGGCCGGGGTGGCAATGGCGATGATGACATCCACTTTGTCGGCCACAAACCCGCGGCAGATGGTGTCAATGGCGGCCTGGTCGTTTTCGGCATTTTTATAGTCGACCGACAAGGTGGCGCCCTGTGCGGCGGCTTCGGTTTTCAGCTCTGCCACGATGGCCGTGCGGATTTCGTCGAGCGAGGTGTGGGTGACCAGCTGGATCAGCCCCACTTTGTAAGTATCGCCAGCCTTACTGCTTACAGCCGGGGCAGCGCTGGCAGAGGGCGCTGCTGCGGCAGTGGCACCGCAGCCGGTAAGGGCGGCGACGCACAAAGCACCGGCCAGCAGCAGGGCAACTAATTTATGGCGTTTGACAGTATTGTTTTTCATGGGGTACACTCCTTGTTTGTTTGGCAGGCGGGCGGCCGGGCGCTTGCCCCGTGGCCCGCGGTGGTTGTTCGGCAGCTGCCGCAGTGCGGCAAAATGGTTCAGCCACGCCATCGCCGGCAGAAAACGTCTTTCGTGTGGGGGGTCTTGTTCATCGTGTCCCGCCTCCTTTAAAATTTGAGTGCTTTTGGCACGGGGCCGCTGTTTTTGCAAAATAAAAAAGCCCGCCCTTGTGTTATAAAAACACAAGGACAGGCTTTGCAAAATTGCAATGACCTGCGGTACCACCTTGATTGCCCGGCACAGCCGGGCCCCTCATGCAGATGCCAACACACCCGCTGCCCTGTAACGTGAGCACACGTCAACGGATACTAGGGGCTTTTTGCCCGGTTCACCATGCCCTCGACGGTCCATTTGCCTGCCCCGCTCTCCGCCCGTTTTCAGCTGCCCGGGCTCTCTGTGGGTGCGCGCGCACAGCATGCTGTGCCGACAGTGTTATCTCCGCCTCATTGGTTTAGGGCTATTAAACAACAATTCTGTGCGCCTGTCAAGCACTTTTTAAAACTTTTTATGCAGCCTTGCTGCAAAAAGCTGCAAAAAACCGCCGCCCGGCAGGCCGCCGGGCACCCTGCACCCGGGGCCGCGCCGTGCGGCGGTTTTTTGTCGCTATTCTTTTTTGGCCGGGTCTTGCAACAACTCAAGCACCCGCGGCGAGCGCTCGATGGCCCGCACCAGCAGCAGGCCCAGCACCACACAGCTGACCAACTCGCCAAGGCCCACGGTGGTCATATTCAGCAGTAGTACCGGCAGCGTGGCGGGCGTATCCATAAAGAAAAACGTGATCTCGGCACCCACCACCAGCGCATTGATGATGACCGGGGCCAGCGCCGACAGCACCGGCAGCCCGCGCCAGCGCAGGTTGCGCAGCCGGTAGGTCAACAGGGCGGCCACCAGTGTTGCCAGCGTGCCAAACACCGCGTCGATGGGGGACGAGCCCAAAATGTTGGTCAGCAGGCAGCCCAGCGTGACCCCCACCACCGCTTCGGGCCCAAACACCGGCAACAGCGTCAGCGCTTCGGCCACACGCAGTTGCACCGCCCCATACGAAATGGGGGCCAGCACAATGCTGATGGCGGTGTACAGCGCCGCCACCATGGCACCGCGCACCATACTGCGCACCGTGCTTTTACGAAACAAAAAAAAGCTTGCCATATCGTAGCTCCTTTGGGCAAAAGGGGAAAGCAGCCCCACGCCCCGCGGCAAATTTTACCCGTGCGGCGCCGCAACTACCCGCCGGGCTGGGCGCGGGCGATGCCGCGCGCCGGCCGCAAACGGCCCCGCAAGAAGACAGGGCAGGGTTCCCTGCTCCACTGCTGGGGCCAAAGTCGGCCGGCTTTTATTGTACCACAGCAGGCAGTATTTGCAAGCGGTGGCGGCGGCGCGTATAATAAAGCAATCAAATAACCACTTTAAAGGGGAGGCACTATGCGGCAGAAAACACAAGGGCTTTCAGGCAACGCACTCAAACTGCTTGCAGCGGCGGCGATGCTGGCCGACCATTTGGGCTGGCAGCTATTAGCGGACGACACGCCCGCCGCAGCGCTGGTGCATTTTATTGGCCGGCTGGCACTGCCCATTTTCGCGTTTTTCATCGCCGAAGGGTACCTGCACACCCACAGCCTGCCGCGCTATGCCGCACGGCTTGCCGTGGGGGCAGTGCTTGCCGCCGTGCCGTTTTCGCTGTTCCTCAGCGGCACACTGTTCGGCGCGCCGTTCAGCGTGCTGTACACCCTGCTATTGGGGCTGCTGGCCATTGCGGCGGCCGACCGGCTGCGTGGCGGGGTGCTGTTTGGGGTGCTGCTGGCCCTGCTGGCGCTGGCGCTGCCCGGCGACTGGGGCCCGTTTGCCCCACTGCTTTGCCTTGCCGCGTGGCAGGCCCGCAAACAGCACAAAATACCGGTGGCCGCTTACATCACCGTGGGTCTGGCCCTTTGCGGTGGCAGCTTTGCCGACGCTCTGCTGGCGGGGCGCACAATCGGCCCGGCGCTGTGCCTTGCGCTGCCGCAGCTGGGCGTGGCACTGGCCCCGGCTTTTTTGGCCCTGTACAACGGCACCCGCGGTAAGGGCGGGGCAGTGGCCGGGTGGGCGTTTTATTTGTTTTACCCGCTGCACCTGCTGCTGATCGACCTGCTGCTGTAATGGCGCGCTGAACCGTTGCACCGCCCGCCGCCGGGCTTTATTTGCTGCCGGCGGCTTTGCCAAAAGCGCGGGCCTGCACGCGGCTGCCTGCAAAAAAAACTTGCCAAAAGGGGTACTATGGACTACCAGATCAAAACACGGGGCGCGTTTTGCGTGATGGGGCAAGAGGTACCGCTCGCTGGCACCAAAACCGAAAACGTACAAATCAGCAGCCAGTTTTGGCAGACTTTCAACCAAAATTTAAAACGGTCTGGCTGTACAGGCAGCCCAAACTGGGTAAAATATGCCCTGTTGCAGCGGCGCGCAGAGGGCCTGTTTTACACCCCGGCCGTGCCGCTGCAAAGCACGGTGCCGCCTGGTTTTTTTGTGCTGGAATTGCCCGCCGCCACCTACCTTGTGGCACAACACCGCGGGCCGATGCGCAATATTTACAACAGTTACGAAACCCTTTACCGCACCCTTTTGCCAAACAGCGGCAGGCGCCCGGCGCAGCAGCAGTTTTTGCATTTCGAGCGGTATGATGACCGTTTTTACTGGAACCGGGAGTCGTCGATCCTTGAGCTTTGGGTACCGGTAGAACCATAAATAAAGACAAAAACAGCGGCTGCAACCACAGCCGCTGTTTTGTTATTGCCGCAATAAATGCAACAAAAATACATTTTTTAGTTTTGCTTTATAACCGCGTTTCGCGGCCGGGTAGAATCCCGCACCGTCAGGCTGACCGGCAACTTGTAGTACAGCTGCTTTGGCGTTTCACCGTGGATCATCCCGAGCAGCAGCTCGGCTGCAAGGTGCGCCATCTGCTCAACATCCTGCCGCACGCTGGTGATGCCCGGCCCGCAGATATACGCTACCTGACAATCGTCAAACCCGGTCACCAGCACGTCGCGCGGCACCTCAAGCCCCTCTTCGCGCAGCGCAATTACCGCGCCCGCCGCCAGCGTATCGGTCGTGCACATCACGCCGTCAAACTGCGCGCCGCGTGCCAGCAATGCTTTGATGCCCGCCTGCGCAGCATCCACCGATACCTCGGCAAGGTCCGCCCGCAGGGCCTCTTCCTCCGGCATGCCCCACTGTGCCAGCGCGCGCTGAAAGCCCCGGTAACGGGCCACCTGGTTTGTGTCGTTGGCAAGGCATTTCAGCATCGCAATGTGCCGGCAGCCCGCGCGCAACAACTCACAGGTGGCAAGGTAACCGCCCTCTTCGTTGTCGGATTCAATCATCACGCCACCCGCCTGCGGCCCCCTGCTGGGGCGGTCGACATACACGACCGGCAGGCCGCTGAGGTCCGGGTAGTTGCGCGTGCCGGAGATCAGCACGATGCCGCTGACATTTTGCGCCGTCAGCGACTGAATATGCTTTTGTTCCAGCGTTTGCGATTCGTTGGTGTTGCAGATCAAACACGAATAGCCATGGGCGAAAAAGTCCATCTCCAGCCGCAGCACCAAATTGGCGAAATGCGGGTTGGTGATGTCCGGCACCATCACGCCGATCACCTCGGTGCGGCTGGTGCGCAGGCCCTTTGCGCTCATGTTTGGCACATAGTCGTTTTGCTGTATTACTTTTAGTACCCTCTGCTCGGTCTCTTTTGAAAAACGCCCGTTGTGGTTGATGACCCGCGACACCGTCGCGGTAGAAACGCCCGCAAGGCGGGCAATTTCTTTGATGTTTTTTGCTTTTTCCACCTGTGTGCCCCCCACCTGCCCATGTTGCTGTTCACCACCCAGTATACCGGGCCACGGGCGCTTTTTCAAGCACCGCAAAAAAGGGGGTGCAATACCGCAAACCCAAAAGGTCAGCCCTCTGCCGCGGAAAGGCGGCCGGTCTCTTCAATTTCGGCAATCATCTCCACCCGCACCTGGTGGCGCCCGCCCTCATAGCTGGCGCCCAGCCACTCGTCCACAATCATTTTGGCGGTCTCGATGCCGATCACCCGCGCGCCAAATGCAATGATGTTAGTGTTGTTGTGCTGCTTTGACAGCTTGGCCGAATACGGCTCGCTGCACACACATGCGCGGATGCCGTGCACCTTGTTTGCCGCCAGCGAAATGCCCACGCCGGTGCCGCAGATCAGCACGCCGCCGTCCACTTCGCCCGCCGCCACCAATTTTGCGACGCGGTACCCGCTGATGGGGTAGTTGAACCGCTCGGGGCTGTTCGTGCCCACGTCCACGACCTCAATGCCCTTTTGCTGCAAATAGGCCTTGATCTCGTTTTTCATCTCAACTGCCACATGGTCGTTGCCGATTGCCAGTTTCATCGTTTGTCCCTCCAACAGGCAAAGGGGCAAGCCCTGCGGCCCGCCCTTTGCCCCCACTGTTTTTTTGTTCGTCATTTGTTATAAGTACGTCTCATCGGCCAGCCGCGCGCGGGCGTAAATAGCGGCGCCCAACGGGCCGTTTTGCTGCTCTGGGCGCGAAATGCGCACATCCAGATTGCCCTCCGGCCAAGGCTTGCGGGCAAACCGGTGAATGCCCTCTTGCAGCTGCTCGTGCGGGAAGCCCGGCATTTGCAGCAGCCCGCCGCCCAAGATGATGCAGTCGGGGTCCAGCAGGTTCACCTCGGCTGCCACCGTTTGGGCCATGCCGTCTACAAACTCGCGCAGCGGCGCTTCCCCCGCGTGCCGGGCAAAAATCTGCCGGATCGGCGTTTTGGGGTAGGCTTCGGCCTGCAACCGCTCCAGCGCAATGCCGGACACGACCGTTTCAAGGCAGCTGACGTTGCCGCACATGCACACCCGCCGGTTGCCGTACACCGGCAGGTGCCCCAGCTCGGCCGCGACACCGTTGCGGCCCAGCAAAATTTTGCCGTCCACCATAATGGCGTTGCCGATGCCGGTGCCAAAATAGATGCCCGCCACGCACCCGCGCGCGGTGACACCAAGGTCATCAAGGTCAAACAGCAGCAGGTTGTTGACATCGCGGTTGATGAACACCCGCACCCCCAGCGCCGCCTGCAATGCTTCTACGACTTCGAAATGGTCCGGGACGGTGGGGATGTTCGGTGTTTGCACCACCACCGTGCGCGCGCGGTTGATGGTGGACGGAAACCCGATGGAGACCGCCAGCGGCAGCTTGCCGCACGCCTGCCGCACGCAGTAGCCCCGGATGGCCTCGGCCAGCTTTGCCGCGGGGTCGCTGCCGGGGGCAAACACCTCCCGCGTGCTCAGCTGTTCAAACCCGGTCAGCCGGGCGTCTTCGTCCACCAGGCCAAAGCGCATGTTTGTGCCGCCGATATCGACCCCCAGTACCGGGCCGTGTTGTTGTATCATGGCTCGTTCCCCCTCACAATTTGACGCCGGTTTCTTCCTCAAACTGCGCTTTCATTTTATCGCAGGCCGTTTGCAGGTCGCTGTCCAGGCTGAACAGCCCGGAGGAGCCGAGCACAAAGACATCCGCCCCCGCCTCGTACAGGCGTTTGAAGGTTTTTTTATTGCAGGAACCGTCGATCATAATTTTGTAGTGCCAGCCGTTTTCCTCCCGCAGGTGCTTTGCTTCGGCAATTTTTGCAAGCATCTCCTCAATGAAGGGCTGCCCGGCAAAGCCGACGTCCACCGTCATCAGGGTCAACAGGTCGATGCGGCTAAGGTAATGCGCGCAGTAAGACAGCGGGGTGGCGGGGTTTAGCGTCACCCCCACTTCGCAGCCCAGCTCCTTGATACGGTTCAGGGTGCGAAAACAATCGGTGTTGATCGTTTCGGCATGCGGGCTGATGGTTTTGGCCCCCGCCGCGGCGCAGGCATCCAGCCAGTCACCGGGGTCGGTGGTCATCAGGTGCACGTCCATCGGCTTTTTTGCCACCTGCGCGCAGGCTTTCATAAAGTCGGGGCTGAGCGTGATATTTTTGCAGTAATGCCCGTCCATAATATCGATGTGGTACCCGTCCATGTTGCGGTCCAGCACCTCGATCTGCTCACGAATCTTTAAAAAGTCCATACACATCAAACTGACGCAAAATTCAGGTTTCATGGTGTGTCTCCTTTGCTTGGTAGTTGCCGCCGGGCAGTGCCCGGGCGGGGCGCATCAGCCGTTTTTACGGCTTGCACCGAAGAAACGGTCCAGCGTGACGGCGAGGATCAGCAGGCAGCCCATCGCGAGCTGCTGGTAGTAGCTGGACACGCCGACCATGTTCAGCCCGTTGTTGATGACGCCGATGATCAGGCCGCCAATGACGACCTTGGGGATTTTGCCGATGCCGCCGAAGAACGACGCGCCGCCGATGATGACGGCCTCAATGGCATAGGTCTCGTAGCCGGTGCCCGCGTTGGGCTCTGCCGCGGCAAGCCGGGCGATGTTGACCATGCCGGCCAGCGACGCACACAGGCCCGAAATGGCAAAGGCAAGAATGGTGTGTTTTTTGACTGCGATGCCCGCGTACCACGCCGACTGCGAGTTGCCGCCAAGCGCGTACAGGTTGCGCCCGCTTTGGCTTTTTGCGGTAAAGAAGGTCAAAATAATCGCGGTGATGAGCGCCACCACAATGGGCACCGGCACAATGCCGCCCAGCTTGCCGCCCACGGTTTTAGAAAACGCCGCAGGCAGGCCGGACACGGCACGCGCGTCGGTGACGATGTACACAAGGCTGCGCAGAATGGCCTGCGTGCCCAGTGTGATGATGAACGGGGGCAGCCCGGTGGCCGTGACCAGCAGGCCGTTGACCATACCGATCAACGTGCCAAACACCACAATGCCCAGCAGCACCGCCACGACGGGGTGCAGCCCCATATTGACCATCAGCTGTGCGGTAAGCGCGCCGGACAGCGCCATGATAGAGCTGACGCTGAGGTCGATGCCGCCCAGCAGAATGGCAAAAAATTCGCCAAGGCCCAGTAGAATGGTAATTGAGCTCTGCTCCATCACTTTGACTAAGTTGCCGCCGGTCAAAAAACTGGCGGGGCGCAGCGCCCCAAACACAGCCACCATCAGCGCCAGGATCGTGATCGTGCTGTACTTGTCCCAGTATTCGCCGAAAGAGAATTTTTTCGTTTGTTTCGTTGTCAACTTGCGTTCCTCCCGTTTCATGCAGTTTCGCCGGTGGCGGCTTTTGCAAGCTTTTCTTCTGTTGCTTCGCCAATGTCGTACATTGCGGTGATGCGCCCGCCCGCCATGACCGCAATGCGGTCGCACAGGCCCAGCAGCTCCGGCATTTCGCTGGACACCACGATCACCCCGATGCCGTTGTCGGCAAGGCTGCGCATCAATTTATAAATTTCGCTTTTCGTGCCCACGTCGATGCCCTTGGTCGGCTCGTCAAAAATCAACAACTTCACGCCCGCGGCCATCCATTTGCCCAAAATCACTTTTTGCTGGTTGCCGCCCGAAAGCTGTGCGGTCAACTGCTCGATTGAGGTGCATTTGATCTGCAACTCGTCGCGCTGGCGCTCGGCCAGCTCTTTTTCTTTCGCGTCATTCGTTATGCCGCCAAGGCCGCCGAACGACGATTTTTTCAGCTGGTAGGCGATTGCAATGTTGCGCCGGTTGCTGAAATTCGGGAAAAACCCGGTCTCGCGCCGGTTTTCAGTCACAAGGCCAATGCCCTGCTGCAACGCGTCGTACGGGCTTTTGATGTGCAGCGGTTTGCCCTCCATCAGCAGCTCGCCCTCTGCTTTGGGCGCCGCGCCGTAAATGGCACACATCGCCTCGCTGCGCCCGGCCCCCACAAGCCCCGAAAAGCCCAAGATTTCGCCGCGCCGCAGCGCAAACGAAATGTCCTTTGCCTTGCCGTCACGCCGTGTGAGGTGGTTGCATTCAAACAGCACGTCGCCAAACTGGTAGTGTTCCGCCGCGGGGTGCTGGTAAGTACCCTTGATCTCGCGCCCCACCATCAGCCGCACCATGTCGTCGGTCGTGAGGTCCTGCACGTTGTAGGTGCCCACATACCCGCCATCTTTTAAAATGGTGATGCGGTCGCCGATCTCGGCAATTTCAGACAGCTTGTGCGAGATGAACACGATGCCCTTGCCTTGTGCCTTTAACTGGCGGATGATGGTGAACAGCCGCTGTACTTCATCTTCGGTCAGCGACGAGGTGGGCTCGTCCATCACAATGACCCGCGCGTTGAACGCGATGGCCTTTGCAATTTCGACCATCTGCTTTTCGCTGATGCTCAAGGCCCCCACCTCGGTCGTGGGCTGCCGGTGGCTGAGGTTGACCCGCTGCAACAAGTCCGCAGTTTCGGCGTTCATGCGCGCAGTATCCACCAGCGTCAGCGGCCCGGCCTTTTTGGTCTGCAAATGGCCCATAAAAATGTTTTCGCGGATATTCAGCCAGTTAACGACGCTCAGCTCCTGGTAAATGATGCTGATGCCGCATTCGGCGGAAAGATGGGGCGACAATTTTTGGTATTCGCCGTTGCCGTCGATGGCAATCACGCCCTCATCGGGCGTATACGCCCCGCTGAGCACCTTCATCAGCGTGGACTTGCCCGCGCCGTTTTCGCCCAGCAGTACATGCACTTCGCCGGGCCGCACATCAAACTGGATGTTGTTGAGGGCAATGGCCCCGGGGAAGTATTTGGTGATGTTTCGCATCTCAATGATGGGTTTCAAATCGATACGCTCCTTTCCTGACTGTGTGCCCCCACTGCCCGGCAAACCCGCCCGGGCGCTCAGACGCTGTCAGCTGGGCAGGCACCCCGCACCTTGCGCAGTGCCTGCCGCTCACAGTGCCTGCCACGGGGCCCCACCAACCGGCCGGGCCCCGCTGTGCACTGTATATAATGAGCTTATTTTTTAATGTACGTAGCTGCGTTGTCTGCGGTGATCAGCACTGCGTCGATGCCGTAAACGGGTACTTCTGCGCCCGGGGTCATCGCTGCGTCTTTGTCTACCGCTTCCACCATCAGCTCAAGGCCCTTCGCGCCCACGGCGGCGGGGTCCTGTGCAACGGTGGCGGCCAGCTTGCCGTCGGCTACCGACTGAATGGCGTCGTCGTTGCCGTCGGTGCCACAAACTTTAATGTCCTTGCCGGAAGCTTCGACTGCCTCCTGCACGCCCATGGCCATGGTGTCGTTGCAGCAGTAGATTGCCTTCAGCTCGGGGTGTGCGGTGATGTAGTTGGTTGCCACGTCATAGGCCTTGGTGCGGTCCCAGTCGGCGGGCTGGCTTTCCACAATGGTCAGGCCGGCGGCTTCAAATGCGGCCTTCGCGCCGTCGCGGCGGTTTTCGCCCGAAATGGCACCGGCTTTGCCCTCAACGATGGCAACTTCACCCTTGCCGCCGATCTCTTTGATCAGGTATTCGGCGCCCAATTTGCCCACGGCCACGTTATCGGTGGCGACATAAGCGTAGACAGCGCCGCCCAGCTGGGCCAGTGCGTCCATGTTGATCTTCTCGTCGATGTCCACGATCTTGATACCCTTGCTGACCGCATCGGCGATGGCGTTGTTCAGGTTTACATCCGAAATGGGGGCAACACCAATGGCTTTATAGCCCTTCGAAATGGCGTTTTCCAGCAGGGTCACCTGGCCCTCCACGTCGTCCTCGGTGTTGGATGCGTAAATGTCGACCTTGATGTTCATCTCTTTTGCTTTGGCTTCAATGCCGTCACGCATTGTCTGCCAGAACTGGCTGGAGAGCACCTTCAAAATAACGGCATACTCTGCTTCACCGTCCGCGGGGCCTACGGTGGCGACCGGGGTAGAGGTAGAGGCTGCGCTGCTGGCTACAGCAGACGATGAGGCGCTGCCGCCACAGGCGACCATGCTCAGGCTGAGCGCAAGGGTCAGCAGAGCGGCAATGAGAACTTTTCCTTTTTTCATGGCTTTTTTCCTCCTGAATTTTTGTTTGATTCGGTACCGATGTCTGAAAAGCGGGAACCGAGAAATCGATTTCCCATTTCGCCTCAACTATACGTTCAGCCCAATTAAAAGTCAACAACCCGCCGGTAATTTCATCGGTTTGATGGGTAAACGTTTGCTCAAATTGTGCAAACCTACTAACGAAATAGGGACAGATTACCAGAAATGGAAAAATAGCCCATCTGACACCGGGCCGTTGTGCAGGGGCACCCCGCGGGTGAATGGGGGCACTAAAACTGCCGGGCAGGGAGCGGCAGGCCACAAAACCCGGCCCGGTGTGAAGATTTGCCGGGGTGTGGCGCGTTAGCTGTATGGGGCCGGATAGCGCAGCCTTGCCCCGCCGCAATGCCGCGCAAGGCTGCCGGGTGGTCGTTGTTTGTGCGTAAGGGGCGCTTTGGGGCCGGGCAGCGCCTGCCGGGGCCCTTGGTGAGGCAACCGCCCGGCGGGCGACGCACAAATAAATTCCTTTTGGGGGCGGGTACTTTGGCATTGGCGGGCCAACCGCAGGGCAGTTTACAAAAAATGCGGTTTTGGCAGGGGCCCGCAGCCACAGGCCCCCGCCGGTATTCCGCGTCGCCGGGCTGCGGTTGCAATGCGGCCGGGGCGGTGGTACCCTGTGGTGTTTTTTGTTTTGCTGCCACCTGTTGGGGCACGTCTTGTGCTTTGGGCCGTGCAAGGCCCGCTGCCACACCGCCCACACGCTAATACCTGGCTGGCACTCCGCCGGGGGCGGTGCGGCCCAAACCCGGCTGCGGGCCCTGTATTATAAGTGCCATGGGTGCCGGTTGACCCCACGGCGGGTGCTGCCTGCCCATGGCTGCCGGGCCCGCAGCCGGCGGCTTTTTTGTGAAAACCGGGTGAATCTGCGGGGGTTCCTTGTAACAGTGTATGGTTTTCGGGTATAATGGTTTCGTTATTTTAAAGAAAAGGGGGCGCCGCGTTGCAGCTCAACTCCTTTGCGTTTTTCGGCTTTTTTGCGGTGATTTTCATCTTGTACTGGCTGGCGGCACCCCATTGGCGGGTACCGCTGCTGTTTTGCGCCAGCATTGGGTTTTATGCACTGTTTGGCATTGGCACCACGGTGCTGTTGCTGGGGTGCATGCTGCTGTGCTGGGTGGGCGGCTTTTGGGTTGCGCAAAAGCCCACCCGCGCGCGGCTGGCGCTGGCTGTTACGCTGGCACTGCTGCCGCTGCTGGCGTTTAAATATTTAGCACTGTTTTGGCAGGGGGCCGGGGCATTGGCCACTCTGCTGGGCGGCAGCCTGCCGGCATTTCGCCTTTCGTGGGTGCAGCCGGTGGGCATCAGCTACTATACGTTTCAAATGATCAGCTACCTCGTCGACATCTACCGCGGCAAGGCCGCGCCACAGAAAAATTTTCTGGTGTGCGCGGTCACTTTGTCGCTGTTTTTGCAGATCACCGCCGGCCCGCTGACCCGCCCGCGCACGCTGGCCCCCCAACTGCTGGCCGCGCGCCCTACTTTTGACACCGCAAAAGCGGTGGGGGCCGCCCAGCTGATCTTGCTGGGGCTGTTTAAAAAGGTGGTAGTGGCCGACGCGCTGGCTTATTATACCGCGCAGGTGTTTGCCGACCCCACCCGGCTGTACGGGCTAAGCCTTGTGCTGAACGCCCTGTTTTACGCCGTGCAGATCTACGCCGACTTTTCGGGCTATACCGACCTTGCCCGTGGGTTTGGCGGCCTGCTGGGGCTAGAGCTTGCCGAAAATTTTCGCGCGCCGTACCTGTCGCGCAGCGTGCGCGAGTTTTGGCGGCGCTGGCATATCTCGCTGTCCAGCTGGCTGGCCGAATACCTGTATATCCCGCTGGGAGGCAGCCGCGTCAGCCGCCCGCGCCATTATTTTAACCTGTTTATCACCTTCGTGCTCAGCGGGCTGTGGCACGGTGCCAGCGTGACCATGCTGGTGTGGGGTGCCCTGCACGGGGCGTATCTGGTGGTGGGCACCGCCACGCGGGGGCCGCGCCAGGGCCTGTACAAAAAGCTGCACATCGGCATTGACAGCCTGCCCGCAGGCATTTGGCAGACCTTGTGCACCTTTGCGCTCGTGTGCTTTGGGTGGATTTTCTTCAGCGCGCCAAGCCTTGCCACCGCCTGGTACATTGTGACCCACCTGTTCACCGGCTTTGTGCCCACCCTGAACCACCTAAAAGAAAGCTTGGTGCTGCTGGGCCTTTCGGCCGAAGGGGCGCTGCGGTTCGGCGTTTTGTTTGCCGCCATGCTTGCTATTGACTTTGCCACAAAAGACAGCAGCTGGCCCGCCTTTTTGGCCGCGCGCCGGCGGACGGTACAACTGGTGCTTTGCTGGCTGCTGGCGGCGGGCATCATTTTTTGGGGCACGCTGGGCGGCGGCAGCTTTATGTACTTTCAATTTTGACCGCGCGCCGCTTACCGGCGGCGGCAGGGGAGGAGTTTGCGGCTTTGAAACGCTTTTTAAAAATACTGTTTGTGTTTTTGCTGCCGATCGTTTTGCTGTACGGGCTGTTTGCCGGGGTACTTTACAGCACGCGGGAGCTTGCGGGCCTTGACACCATTGTAAACGCAACGGTGCAGGGCGACCTTGTGCTGTATGGCACCGCACACCACGAAAATTTTTCCGCTTACAAGCTGCGGGTCACACGCCAGCTTGCCCCCCGCCTGCTGGTGCTGGGCACCAGCCGCAGCATGCAACTGCGCAGCGGCTTTTTTAGCGAATCCTCGTTTTACAATGCCGGGGGCGCCGTGCGCACGATGGCGGATTACGAGGACTTTTTGCGCAACTTGCCGCAAAACGCATTGCCCGACACCCTGCTTGTCGTGCTGGACCAGAATATGTTCAACACCACCTGGCGCGAAAGCAGCCCCGCCGACCCGCAGACCTACGGCGATTTGCCGGATGACTCTTTTGCGACGCTGCTGCGCACCGGCTTTGATTACGGCAACCACAAATTTTCGATTGTGCAAAATTTATTGCCCCGCACGGGCATTTACGGCCTTGCCGCCGCCGCCAAGGGCATGGGCTTTGCCGCCGACGGCAGTTACCGCTATGGCACAGTGGCACTGCAAAACACCGATGCACCCGAAAAGAATTTTGCCACCACCTACCGCGACATCGACTTTGGCGAGCTGCGGTTTGCCCCCGGTGCCGCACCGGACGAAACAGCACTGGCCCAGCTGGACAGCCTGCTGTCTTTTTGCAGTGGGGCTGGCATTCATGTCGTGGGCTTTTTGCCGCCGTTCCCCCCGTCGGTCAACGCCAAAATGCAGGCCAGCGGGCAGTACGGTTACATCAGCGGGCTGGTCGATGCCATTGCCCCCCGCTTTGCCGCCGTGGGCGGTGAATTTTACGATTTCACCCAACTAGAGGGCACCACCGACAATGAATATATCGACGGGTTTCACGGCGGAGACCGTGTTTATGCAAAAATAATACTCACCCTTGCTGAAAAAAGCCCCCTGCTTGCCCCCCTGCTGGACCAAAATACCACCCAATCTCTGCTGGACGCGCCATCGGCAAGCCCGCGGGTATTACCCGACCATTTGTCATAAAACGCTTTTTTGCCTACAAAATTGTCCTATCATAATTAAATTTTGCAAAAGAAGTAAAGATTTGCAAATTTTTTCTGCTGGGATTTATTGACATGGTCTGTGAAATATGCTATTTTAACTTTGTGAGTTCTGTGTTTTTCTTTAGGGGAGGAGCTAAGGTAAAACGCTGTACTACAAAAGTCATCAGGGAGGGTGCTTTATGAAATCAACAGGTATTATTCGCAAGGTGGACGACATGGGCCGTATTGTTCTGCCCATTGAACTCCGCCGCAACATGGAAATCGAGGACGGTTCGCCGCTCGAAATCTACGTCGAGGAAGACCGCATTATTCTCAAGGCCTGCAAATCGGTCTGCGTCTTCTGCGGCAGTGACCAAAACGTGACAGAGTTCAAAGGCCGTTGTGTTTGTGCGGCTTGCATGGACGAACTGCGCAAGTAACCACCGGCTTTGCCGGTAACGCAAAACCCCCCTCTGCTGTTTGCGGCTGCAGAGGGGGGTTTTGCGTTTCTTTTTTTAATCCTACCCGCCACAGTAGGTTTTGTGTTTCACTGTGCGGTGTGGTAAAATAATCAGCAGCGCTTATTTCTCGCTCATATGCGCTTCGCCGCGCATGCGCAGCTCGCTGGCTTTTACCAGGTTCAGCAGGCTGGTGGCGTACAGCGGGTAGTCCTGCGACAGGCTTTCGGTCGTCATGGCAAAGCAGGCGGTGTCGCGCACCGTCTCGCCAAGGCCGGCATCCTGCCCGGCCAGCAGTGCTGCGGTGTTGGCTGCCGCGCGCGACATTTCGGCATCGGCATAGCCGCAGCTGAGTTCGCCCGGTATGCTAAACAGCGCCGGGGCGTTTTTGGCGTTTGACGCATAGACCAGCCGAAACATGCGGTAGACCGCCAGCATCAAATACCCGCTGATCTCGCCCACCAGCGCTTTGCTTTGGCAGCCGTTCAGCTTGTCAAACAGCACGTTCAGCGAATTGGCGATCAACTTTTTATTTAAGGTGGGCAACAGGCTGCCACGGTAAATGCCGTCCTTTGCATTTTCCGGGCCGGGGATATCCTCTACCTTCAGCGTCAGGCCACTGCGGTCGGCACTGCGCCCCAGCAGATAATCACAGGATACCCCGTAAAAATCTGCCACCCGCACCACAAAATCCAGCCCGCATTCGCGGATGCCCTTTTCATAATGGGAGAGCAGCGCCTGCGAAATACCAAGGCGCGACGCGGCCTCCTTTTGGGTGATGCCGCGCTCTTTGCGCAGCAAGGTGATGATACGGCTGAATTCCTGTGACATAAAGTATCTCCTTTGTGGGTTTTGTGGTGGGCAGCACGCCGCACACCGGACAACGTACCGTAAATTATATATCAAAAAAAACAGATTGTAAATAACAAAACTGTCGAAAAACAGGGGACATCTTTGGGAGGAATGCAGAACGATGAAAACATTCAAGCTTTACCTGCTGCGCCATGGCCTGACACAGGCCAACGAGCGCGGGCTGTATGCCGGGGCGGGCACCGACCTGCCGCTGTCGGACGAAGGGGCCGCCGGGCTGGAGCGCCTGCGCGAGGATTTTGACTACCCGCGCGTGGGGCTGGTGTTCACTTCGCCACTGCGCCGCGCGGTGGAAAGCGCCGAAATTTTATACCCCGGCATCCGCCAGATCGGCATTGAGGACCTGCGCGAGATCCATTTTGGCGAATTTGAGGGCAAAAGCCCGGAGGAGCTGCAAAGCAACGCCGGGTACCGCCGCTGGCTGGACCCCAAGCAGAAGTTTACCCCCGCAGGTGGCGAAAGCGGCGACGCGTTTGCGCGCCGCGCCACCGGTGTGCTGAACAAGCTGTGCGAATACCTGATTCGCAGTGAAACGCCGGAGGCCGCCGTCGTCACCCACGGCGGGCTGATCATGACGGCCCTTGCCGCCTGTGCCGTGCCAAAGCGCGACGTGCAGCTGTGGCGCTGTGACCCCGGTTGCGGCTTTGCGGTGCAAACCGACACCGCAAGCTTTATGCGCGACGGCATGGTGGAAGCGCGGGACATCATCCCCTATGGCTACGCCGAATATTGTGCGTCACAGGGGCAGGGCTGACCCCCCTTTTTGCGGTGGCACACTGCCGGTCGCCCCGCGGGGCAAAATTGTCATTTTTTTGCACAACCTCTGAAACTTGTTGTTCAGCCGTGTACATTTGTAAAGCTATCATAAAAAGCGGCGTTTTTGCGCCGCTTTTCTTGCAGTTTTGCCCCTGTTTTTTACCGCGCAAATTCGGTACAATGGTGTAGAAGATGCATCGGGTAACAACCGGTGCATCTGCACTTAAATAAGCAGAGTGAAAACAAAAAATGGAGGGAAAAGAATGGCCAGAGTATACAACTTCAGCGCCGGCCCGTCGATGCTGCCCGAAAGCGTATTGAAAAAGGCTCAAAGTGAGCTTTTGGAATATGGGAGCAGCGGACAATCTGTAATGGAGATGAGCCATCGATCTAGTGTGTACGACGGCATTCTCCACGACGCGCAGGACACGTTGCGCCGTGTGCTGTCGATCCCCGACAATTATAAAATCGGCTTTTTTCAGGGCGGCGCCAGCACCCAGTTTGCCATGGTACCGCTAAACTTTATGACGAGTGGCGAAGCGTCTTACATCGTCACCGGCAACTTTTCAAAAAAGGCCGCGCAGGAGGCCGTCAAGTTTGGCACCGTACACATCGTGGCGTCCAGCAAAGATAAAAACTTCACTTACATCCCCGATGTCAGCGCATTGACCTACCCCGAAAAATCAAGCTATATCCACATCTGCGAAAACAACACCATCTTCGGCACCCGCTATATCGAGCTGCCGCAGGTAGAGGGCATCCCGCTGGTGGCGGATATGTCGAGCTGCATTCTCTCGCGCCCGACCGACGTTTCCAAATACGGCGCGATTTATTTTGGTGTGCAAAAAAACGTGGCACCCGCCGGCATGGCCGTGGCCATCATCCGCGAAGACCTTTTGGGCCACGCCGCCGACAACGTGCCCACGATGCTCGATTACAAAACCATCATCGACGCCGACAGCATGTACAACACGCCGCCGTGCTGGTGCATTTATATGATGGGCCTTGTGCTGCATCACATTGAAGACGAAGTGGGCGGCCTTGAGGCCATGGAACAGATCAACAACGAAAAAGCGGCCCTGCTGTACGACTACCTTGACAGCACCCCGTTTTTTACAAACCCTGTTGAAAAACAGTACCGCAGCATCATGAACGTCACCTTTACCAGCCCCAGTGAAGAGCTGGACAAGCTGTTCTGCACCGAAGCGGTACAGCAGGGCTTTGTCAACTTAAAGGGTCACCGCCTGGTGGGCGGCATGCGCGCGTCGATCTACAACGCCATGCCCCGCGCCGGGGTTGCGGGCCTTGTTGACTTTATGAAAGAATTTGAAAGGAAGCATGGCTGATGACACAGGACATTTTAACACTGAACAGCATTTCTCCCAAAGGGATCGAGCGCCTGCCCAGCAGCCTGTTTTGCGTGGGCGACGATGTAGAGCAGCCCACCGGCATTCTGGTGCGCAGCCAGAACATGCAGGAGATGGAGCTGCCCGAGACCCTGCTGGCCATTGCCCGTGCCGGCGCCGGCACCAACAACATCCCAGTACCCAAGTGCACTGAAAAAGGCATTGTGGTGTTCAACACGCCCGGTGCCAACGCCAACGCGGTCAAAGAGCTGACGATCGCGGGGCTGGTGCTCTCCTGCCGCAACATCGCCCCCGCGCTGGACTGGGTGAATGGCCTGAAAGGCCAGGGCGATGCCATCCCGAAGCTGGTCGAAAAGGGCAAAAGCCGTTTTGTTGGGCCGGAGCTTGCCGGCAAAAAGCTGGGCGTCATTGGCCTTGGCGCCATTGGCGTGCGGGTGGCCAACACCGCCACCCATCTCGGGCTGGAGGTCTTTGGCTACGACCCGTTTATTTCGGTGGAGGCGGCGTGGAACTTATCGCGCACCGTACACCACTGCGTCAACTTGGGCGACCTTTACAGCCAGTGCGACCTGATTACCCTGCACCTGCCGGTCACGAAGGACACCACCCACTTTATCAACAGCGAATCGCTGGCACAGGTAAAGCAAGGGGTGCGCATTTTAAACTTTGCCCGCGGCGAGCTGGTGGACAACACCGCGCTGCTGGCCGCACTGCGCGGCGGGCGCGTCGGCGCGTATGTGTGCGACTTCCCGGCAGAAGAGCTGCTGGGCGAGCCGGGTGTCGTGGCGCTGCCGCACCTTGGCGCTTCCACCCCGGAGAGCGAGGACAACTGCGCCGTGATGGCGGCGGACGAGCTGCGCGATTATTTGCTGAACGGCAACATTCGCAACAGTGTCAACCTGCCCACCGTAGACCTGCCGCGGGCAGGGGGCAGCCGCATCTGCGTGATGCACCGCAATGTGCCGGGGCTACTATCCGGCATCACCGGGGCTGCCAGCGACGCGGGGCTGAACATTGAAAACCTGGTCAACAAAAGCCGCGGCGACATCGCCTACACAATGCTGGATGTCTCCGGCCTGGTGGGCGGCGGCGTGACCGCCCGCCTGAAAGGGCTGGACGGCTGCATCCGCGTGCGCATTATTTAACCTGCGGCAAATGAATACGACCTGCGGCGGCGGGGCCTTGTGGCCCTGCCGCCGCTTTGTTTTGCCCAAAACCCACGGTTTGCGGCCAAAAGGTGTTTCGTTTTTTGCCCGGCTGCGGTATAATAAGCTGAATATCTTTTTATAGGGCTGCATGTGCGGTGCATTTATCCCCGCAACTGCGGCGCCTGATGAGGTGAAAACTTGAAACGCATTTTATGTATCGAGGATCTTTCCACGGTGGGGCGCTCCAGCCTTGCCGTGGTGTCACCGGTACTTTCGGTGATGGGCAGCCAGTGCTGCCCGCTGCCCGGGGCCCTGTTGTCCAGCCATACCGGCGGGTTTGACCCGGTGACCAAACTGGACACCACCGGCTTTGTTGCCGACGCGCTGGCCGCTTACCGCGCACAGGACATTGGGTTTGACTGCATTTTGACCGGCTATCTCTCATCGCCCCAGCAGGCGCTGTTGCTGGCAGAAGAATTGCCGCGCCACCCCGAGGCGCTGAAGGTGACCGACCCCGCCATGGCCGACAATGGGCGGCTGTACCACGGGTTTGGCCCCGAGATGGTGGAAGCGATGCGCACCCTGTGCACCAAGGCCGATGTGCTGGTGCCCAACCCCACCGAGGCCGCATTGCTTGCGGACGAAGAGCCCCTTGCCACATACGAGCCGCAGCAGATTGAAGCGCTGTGTGGTCGCCTTGCTGAGCGCTTTGCCGCCAAGGTGGTCATCACCGGCGTGCCGCTGGCGGGCGGCGAGGTGGTGTGTGTCGGGCGCGGCGGTGCCGCGTGGGAGCTGTTTTCGCTGAAATGCAGCTATGTGGATGCCACCTACCCCGGCACCGGCGATTTGTTTGCCGCGGTGCTGACAGGGGCCCTATTGCGCGGCAACGCGCTGCAAAGTGCTGCCGAGCTGGCACTGCGCTTTGTAGAAAATGCGGCGCGGGCCACCTATGCCGCCGGGCGCGACGCGCGCTTTGGCGTAGAATTTGAGCCGTTGCTGTCTGAGCTGCTGCCCCAGAAGGAGGACGCCCAATGGCAACGCTGAACCTCGTGTTAGTCGAACCGCAGATCCCCCAAAACACCGGCAACATTGCCCGCACCTGCGCCGTCACCGGTGCGCGGCTGCACTTAGTTGGCCCGATGGGCTTTACCATCACCGACCGGCAGCTGAAACGCGCCGGGCTGGACTATTGGGACCTGCTGGACATTACCATGTATGACAGCCTGCCGGAGTTTTTTGCAAAAAACAGCGGGCCGTTTTACTTTTTTACCACCAAGGGCCGCCACCGGCACAGCGATGTTGCCTACCCAAACGGCGCGTATTTGGTTTTTGGGCGGGAGGACAAGGGCCTGCCGGAGCCGCTGCTGTTTGAGCATGAAAGCAGCTGTGTGCGGCTGCCGATGCGCGCCGACCCCCACGCCCGCAGCCTCAACCTGTCAAACAGCGTGGCCGTTGCCGCCTACGAGGTGCTGCGCCAATGGGATTACGAGGGCATGCAGAGCGAAGGGCAGCTGACCGCGTTTGACTGGGACAGCGCCCCCGGCGGCGACACCAACAAGGGAGGCGAAGCCACATGAGACGGTATGCGGTGCTGACCGATTCTGCCTGCGATATCCCGCAGGAGATGGCTCAAAAGCACAACATTGATATTTTGAGCTTTACCATACTGCTGGACGGCAAAGAGTACAGCGAGCGGGTGGATTTGGACTGCGAAGCATTTTATGACCTGCTGGATGCCGCACAAGGCATGCCGACGACTGCGCAGATCACCCCGATGACCTTTAATGAAAAATACGCCGAATACGATGCCGCGGGCGTGGAAGAGCTGCTGTATGTCTCCATCAACGGCGGGGGCAGCGCCACTTGTGCCAACGCGCGGTTTGCCGCCGAGCAGTATGCCGCCGAGCACCCGGATTCGGCGCTGCGCATCACCATCGTGGACAGCCACACCTATTCGATGGCGTATGGCCGCTTTGTAGTGCGCGCCGCCGAAAAGCTGGCGGCCGGGGCTGAAATGGGCGACGTGGTAACGTATTTAAACGACAGCTTTCAAAAAGTGCAGGTCGTGTTGTCGGTGCACAGCCTTAAAATCATCAAGCGCAGCGGGCGCATCTCCGCCGCCGCCGCGTTTGCGGGCGAATTGATGGGGCTGCGGCCGGTCATCACCATTTTGCAGGGCGAAACAAAGGTGGTGCAAAAGGTGCGGGGCGACGCCAAGGTGCTGCCGGCACTGGCGGGCCATTTAAAAACATACGCGGGCGAAGCCGCCCCTTACATGGTGGGTGCCACCAAAAATGCTGCCGACCGCCACGGCGATGCCCGGCAACTGGCAAAGCTGTGCGAGGAGACGATGGGCTACCCGCCCGAATGCATTTTTCACCTCGGCGCGGCAGTGACCAGCAACACCGGCACCGACGCGATTGCGCTGATCTACCTCGCAGAGTGACAACTGCCGGGCAGGCAACAGAAAAGGAGGCGTCCGCATGTCGATACAGCAGACCTTTAAGGCGCTGGGTGACCCGACGCGGCGCGAAATTTTAGAGCGTCTTTCGCACGACGGCCGCTTGACTGCCGGCCAACTGGGCGAGGGGCTGGGCCTGACCGGCGCGACCATCAGCCACCACCTTGCCTGCTTAAAAGACGCGGGCCTTGTCAGCGACCAGCGCGAGGGCAAATACATTTATTACGAGCTGGATACCTCGGTATTCGAAGAACTGATGCGCTGGGCAGCATCTTTTTCAAAGGAGGGCGACCATGGGGAAACGCTGTAAACCTGAGCTGCTGGCATGGGGCATTTCTCTGGCATCTCTGCTGGTGGCGCTTTACTTTTTGCCCTCTTTGCCCGCGCAGGTGCCCACCCACTGGAACATGGCCGGCCAAATCGACGGTTACGGCCCGCCGCTGAGCATTCTGCAACTGCCGCTCGTCGCCTTGGGGCTGAACTTAATGCTGTCGTTTTTGCCGCTGATCGACCCCAAACGCCAAAACTATCAAAAATTTACCGGGGTTTACCACATGCTTCGGCTGATCTTATCGCTTTTTTTTGCCGGCCTCACTGGTATTCTGCTGTACAACTCCTATCACCCCGGCGCATTGCAGGTCAATTCGCTGATTTTGGCCGGCATTGGCCTGATGCTGAGTTTTATCGGCAACTACCTGCCCAAAATCAAGCCCAACTACTTTGTGGGCGTGCGCACCCCGTGGGCACTGGCCAGCGAAACCGTGTGGCGCAAGACCCACCGGCTTTCGGGCTTTTTGTGGTTTGCGGGCGGGCTGGTGCTGGCCGTTATGGGCTTTGTGTTGCATGACGGCGCACTGTTTGTCGCCTGCGCGGTGCTGTTTGCCCTACTGCTCGGCGTGCCTGCGGTGTTTTCGTTTTGGGCCTTTCGCAAAGAGCAAAAATAAAATTTGACTACCCGTTACAGCCCTACCCACCACTGTGCGGGCAGGGCTGTTCTTCGCCGCCGGCACAGTGGCGCTGTTTCGGCCCGGCAAGCTTGTTTTTGTGCGTGATTTCGTATATAATTAGGTTGTTACAGAAAAGACAAACCGGCCGGGGGCAACCGCCCCCGCACCGCTGTAACACCGGTTTTTTATAATTTAATTTACGGAGGTAAATAATATGCTGGTAAATGCAACCGAAATGCTGAAAAAAGCACGGGCCGGCCACTATGCGGTAGGCCATTTCAACATCAATAACCTCGAGTGGACCAAAGCGGTTCTGCAAACGGCAGAAGAGCTGAAGTCCCCGGTCATTTTGGGCGTGTCGGAAGGCGCAGGCAAATACATGACCGGTTTTAAAACCGTTGCCGCCATGGTGCGCGCAATGGACGAGTCGCTGGGCATCACCGTACCGGTAGCCCTGCATTTGGACCACGGTACCTACGAAGGCGCAAAAGCCTGCATCGAGGCGGGTTTCACTTCGATCATGTTTGACGGCAGCCATTACTCGATCGACGAGAACGTCGAAAAGACCAAAGAGCTGGTCGCGCTGGCACACAGCAAGGGCCTTTCGATCGAAGCCGAAGTTGGCTCGATTGGTGGCGAAGAGGACGGCGTAATTGGCATGGGCGAAGTTGCCGACCCGGACGAGTGCAAACGCATTGCCGTTTTGGGCGTCGATTTCCTCGCCGCCGGCATTGGCAACATCCACGGCGTTTACCCGCCGAACTGGAAGGGCCTTGACTTTGGCGCACTGGCCAAAATTCAGGCAGAAACCGGCGAGCTGCCCCTCGTGCTGCACGGCGGCACCGGCATCCCCAGCGACATGATCAAAGAGGCCATTTCGCTGGGCGTCGCCAAAATCAACGTCAACACCGAGTGCCAGCTTTCATTTGCGGCTGCCACCCGCAAGTACATCGAAGAGGGCAAGGACAAAGAGAGCAAAGGCTTTGACCCCCGCAAGCTGCTGGCCCCCGGTGCCAAGGCAATCGCCGATACCGTGCGCGAGAAGATTGACCTGTTTGGCTCTGCCAACAAGGCCTGAATTCAGCTTTCATAAAACAAAAGAACGGTGCCGCAGGGTAAATACTACTGAAACAGTGTCAGCGGCAAACTAAAAAGCAGCCACGATACAGAATAAAAAATACGGGCGAGAAACATGCTGTTTCTCGCCCGTATTTTTTTAAGCGTTACTCAATAGACTGCTATTTAAAAATATGCACTAATATAGTCAAGGTATTGCTGATATTTTTGCAGCACCTGTGTTCTTACGCATTGTTCCATATAGCCATAATCGGGTCTCCCTTGCTCGTCTACAAGGAACAAGTCTTACAAAAAGAACAGCCTGCCAAATTGGGCAGGCTGTCTTTTGAAGCAACAAAAAATCTGGTATACTAAGGGCAAGTGGTCACTGCGCCCCTGCCGCGCTTTTCAGCACCGCGGCTACCGCCGGCAGGTCAATGCCTTTATCTTGCAGGTATTTTTCACTCTCCAGCAGGCTTAGCAGCTCTTTGCGGCGGTAAATGGGGATGCTTTTGGGCACGGCAAGCTGCACGGTTTTGTCGGTAAACACCGTCAGGCATTCCACCGGGATGTTGCGCAATGCGCTGTTTTGCATCAGCACGTCCCGCAAAACGCGCACATCGGCAGCGGCCTGGCCCACCGGGTCGGGCAGCGAGTTGCGGCCTTCACTCGTCACCCAAAGCCATTCGCTTTCGCCCGAATTTGCAAAAATTTCGCCGTTGTGGCCCATGCACCGCACGCCGACCACCCCCGCATAGGTCACCAGCACTGCGTTTAGCCGGCACTCTTTTTCTTTGCTTTGCAGCACGGCGGGCGCAATCATCACAAACCCGTGCATCGAGGCATACCGCCCCAGTGCAGAGACCATGTTTGCAACCCCGCCGTCAGTATGCGGTTTATGCTTGTCTTTGCGCGGGCCATCGTCGTTTTGGCTGCGCAGGATGAAAAAGAAAACGAGCAGAACGATAACGAGGACGACAAGAACCCCCGCAATGTTAAGGATTGCCGTGGTATTCATGAAAAGCTCCTTTACACACAAATATTCAATTATTCGGGCTGTGCCGCCTTTGGCGGCCCCCGTTTTAATCCTTTTTTATTATAACAAACAAGGCTGCCAAACACAAACTGTTGAAAGAGAGAAATTGCAATGAAATACGAAAAAAGCTGTGGTGCCCTTTGCCTTGCCCCCGGGCCGGGGGCCCCGCGCGTGCTGATGGTCAAACACGTGGCCGGCGGGCATTGGGCTTTCCCCAAGGGGCATGTGGAAAAAGGGGAGGCCGAAGAGCAGACCGCCGTGCGCGAGGTGCTGGAGGAGACCGGCGTCGCCATTACGCTTTTGCCCGGTTTTCGCGAGACCACCCGCTATTCGCCGCGCCGGGGTATTTCAAAGCAGGTCGTCTATTTTTTAGCGCGCGCAAAAACCGACACCCCCAACCCCCAACCGGAGGAAATTTTAGAGGCCCGTTTTGTGCCGCTGGCAGAGGCGTTGACGCTTTTGACCTATGATGCCGACCGCGGCCTGCTGCAAAAAGCAGAGCAGTTTGCACAGCTGCGTTAATATAATTTTGGTTGTTTTACCGGCCCTTGGGGCACATGGGCCAAGGTTTTGTAAATTTGATTGCCATTTTAAAGCGAGTGGACTATAATAGTGTTTACCTTTGGGCTTTGGTCTGCATTATTCGTGCCAAAGCCCTCCATTCTATGTTATGAGGTGAATGTTTTGAATATCCTTATTGTCGGTTGCGGTAAGGTTGGCTCTTACCTCGCGCGGGTACTGGAAAACCAGGGCCACGATATCTCGATCGTGGATGAGAGCGCTAAAAATCTTGACCCGGGCGACAACATCCGCCTATCCGGCTTTGGCGGCTTGTGTGTGACGGGCGTGCCCATTGATGTGGATGTGCTGCGCAGTGCGGGCATCGAAAGCTGTGACGCGGTATTTGCCGTGACTTCAAACGACAATACCAACATCATGGTGGCCGAAGTGGCGACCCGCATTTTTGGCATTAAAAACGTGACGGCCCGCATTTACGACCCTGCCCGGCAGGAGGTCTTCTCTGACCGCATGGACATCCGTACGATCTGCCCCACCACGATGACGGTCGACGCCTTGATCGACTCGATGATGAAGGAGGATGACTGAGATGCGTGTTTGTATTGTGGGCGGCGGCAAGGTAGGGTACTACTTGTCAAAAACTCTGATGGAGCACGGGCACGAGCCGATCATCATTGAGATCGACGAGCCCACCTGCGCCCGGCTTGCCGAAAGTCTGGATTTCCCGGTCGTACACGGCGACGGCACGCTGGTCGAGATTTTGGACATCGCCAAAATCGGCAGTTGCCAGGCGCTGATCGGCGTGACCGGCAAGGACGAGAGCAACCTCATCTGCTGCCAGCTGGCCAAAAAGGTGTTCGGCGTCAAAAAAACCGTCGCGCGGGTGAATAACCCCAAAAACGCGCCGGTGCTCAAACAGCTGGGTGTCGATATTGCCGTCAGCAGCACCGACAACCTGGCGCATTTAATTGAGCGCGAAGTGGAAACGGCGGCAATTCACCACCTGATGAGCATTGCGGGCGGCGACGCCTCGCTGACCGAAGTGCTGCTGCCGGACAATTTTAAGTTCGCAGGACGCTCACTGGGCGAGCTGGAAATCCCGGAGGATGTCGTCATCGTGTTTTTGACCCGCGGGCAACAGTTGATCATCCCGCGCGGCAACACGCTGATTGAAGCGGGGGATAAGGTCGTATGTGTCGCCAAAAACGAGGCGTTTCACGACCTTGCGAAAAAGTGGGATCTGCAAGACCATATCTAACGGCGGCACTGCCGTTTTACACCGGGCCGTGGGGCAAACATGCCTCTGCGGCCTTTTTTGTGGCAGCTTTGTGCTTTTTCGCCGCCATGCGCTTTTTTTCAGTCGCGAAATCCGGTATAATAAAGCAGGATCAGTTCGATTTGCGGGCGGGCGCCGCCCGTGTTGTGCGGAGGCTTTTATTTGATGAGATTCAACAAACAGTTTACCGCGGCACTGGTGGCTTTTGCGGTACTGGGGCTTTTGGTACTGGCGCTGTTTGCGCTGTTGCCGGATACCTACCGGCAAGACAACCTGCCGGTGACCCTGTCCGACCGCGCACAAAATGCGTTTGCGGCCGGCGTTATTACGAATGCGGGCGGCAGCTACACCGTGCAGGAAAAGAACGGCGTGTTCAGCTGCGAAACCTTGGACGGGCTGCCCACCTCGCAGCAGGCGTTTGAAACGCTGGCGCAGCAGTGCACCAGCCTGACCGCTTACGGCCCGGTGGACCAGGCCCACGCCACCCCTGCCGACTACGGGTTTGACACGCCCACCGCGACGGCCGACGTGACTTATTCGGACGCGGGCGGCATTCATATCGAGGTGGGCGCTGCGGTGGCGGGCACCAGCCAGTATTACATCCGGGTCGACAAATCGGCGGCGATCTACCGCATCGATAAAAATGAGATTTGCTACCTGCTGGCCGACCAGAGCGCCTATTTAGACCTTTCGCTCACCCCCAGCGGCACCGACAGCAGCACATTGCCCACCGCCATCACCCTGACACAAAACGACACGACGCTGTCGCTGAAAAGGCTGGACGCCGTTGCGGTGGACGGCGTGGGCCTGACCTACCAGTACCAGCTGAAAAATGAGCGCGGCTCGTACGTGGACCCGGACAGCTACAAAACTTATTTTGGTGAACTGCCACAGCTGAAGGCGCTTGGGGTCGTGACGATGGACCCCACCGAGCTTGATTTGCAGGAGTACGGCCTTTCGCCACAGAGCAAAACACCGCCTACCGTGCTGTCCTTTACAATGCTGGGCGAAACCATCACGCTGCGCATTGGCAACCGCAGCGGTGACTTTTACTACCTCTACCGCGAGGGTATCCCCGCGATTTACCGGTTGGACGCCCTTGCCGCAACGTGGGACGGCGTCACCGAGTACGCGCTGATGAGCCGCTACCTGATGGCACCGCTGCAAAGCAGTTTGCGGGGCATCACCATCACCACTGCCGACACCAGTTACCAGTTTGACCTCACGCAGTCCCCGGCGCTATTTGGCGGCAGCACCATTGCGCCATCGTCAATGGACGCGTTTTACACCCTGCTGTGCTCGCTGCGGGCCGAGTATGAAATGACCGAACCGGCACAGAATATCCCGCCAGACCTTTCGATCACTCTTGTATACGACGAGCTGTCACCCTCACCGGCTGCCGGGGGCGGCACCCCAGAGCAGAACGAACAGCCACCCTGGCGCACCGACACCATTCGGTTTATCCCCTATGGCACCAAGCGCTATGCCATTGAGATCAACGGCACCGCCCAGTATGCGGTGCGCAGTGCCTATGTAGCAAAAGTACTTGCCGTGCTGGCCACCTTGCCAAATGGCGCACCGGTCAGCCCGATCTGGTAACCCAACCCGCAAAGGGGGTGACGTTGCAATGACCTATACCGTTTCACTGCGCGGCGCTTTACTGCCCGCACTTTGGCTGGCCGGCCTTTCTGCTGCCGCCGGCTTTGTGGTTTGGCTGTTGTGGTCGGCAGGCCCGGCACTGGTGGTCACTCTGATTGGGCTACTATTGCTTGTACCGCTGCCCTTTTTGCGCCGCCGCCGGTTTGCGGTAACGGTGGCAGAGGGCCTGCTTTGCGTGACAAGCGGGTATTTTTTGCGGGTCTCTCACACGCTGCCGGTGGCGGGGGTCACCGGTGTGTTGCGGCTGGTCACCCCGCTGGGCCGCCTTTTAAACGCCACCGCGCTCGTAGTGTTTTCCACCGGCGGGGCGCTGACCCTCGTTGGCCTTACCCGCGCGGATGCCATAGCCCTGCGAAAGGCGCTGACCGACACCGAGGCACCACAATGAGCCGCGCGCGGATGCACCCGTTGCACTTTTTTAGTTACATTCAATACGCCGTTGTTTTGTGCGCGGTACCGGTGGTACAAGAGCTGCTGGAGTGGGATTTGCCCGGTGCCTGGGCCGCCCTATTGCAGGGGTTTGCCATCCTGACCGCCTGCCTGCTGCTGACGGTAGTGCTGTGGTACACATCCCGCGTGGCGCTGACCGGCGGGGTCTTGTCGGTAGCCGGGGGGCTGGTTTTACGGCGCACTGCCTTTTACCGCACCGCCACCATCAGCGCGGTAGAGCTGCGCCGCCCGCTGTGGCTGGCACCGTTTGGGGCGGCTGAGCTGTTTTTATTTTTTACCGGCGGCCCTCGCCTGCGGCGGGTAAAATTGGTTTTGCCGCGCGGCAAAGCGGCCGAATTTGCCCGTGCTCTGTTGCCGCTGGGGCCCACCCGTGCCGCGTTTGCACCGGCTGGCATGGGGCAGTTGCACTTTGCCCTGTTATCCGCCAATGTCGCGGCCACCGGTTTTTTTACCGTAACGGCAGCCAACCGTATTTCGCAGTTGATTGGCGAAGATGTGGGTGCGCTGGCGCTGGGCGGCTTGCAGCACGCGGGGCAGCTGCTCGCGCTGTTTTTGCCCGCGGGGCTTTCGCTGCTGGCCGCGGTGGTGCTGTTCTTTTTTGTATTGTCCTTAGTGGCAAGCTGGCTGCGCACCTTTCGGTTTTCGGCCGGGCGGTTTGGGGATATTCTAGTCTGCCGCGGCGGGCTGCTCAGCCGCACCGAACGGCGTATCCGGGTGCCGTGCATCACAGTGGCCACTTTAAAAACTACGCCATTGGCGCGGCTTTTGCGCCACCGCCCGCTGTACCTGCAAGCGGGCACCTTTGCCCCTACCGACCTGCCGTTGTTGATGGTAAACCGCGGTAATTTGCAGACCTTGTACCAGCTGCTGCCCGAACTGACAGACCCGCCGGTACCAGCCTGCGAGCCACGGCGCAAAAGCCCCGGGCAATACCTGTGGCGGCCCGGCTCGCTGAGCCTGCTGCTGGCGGCACTGCTGGCGGTGGCACAGCGCACATTGCCGGGCATTGCCCCCCTTTTGGGGGTGCTGCTTGCACTGGCGCTGGCCGGGGTAGCCTGCGGGGTGGAGGCGCTAATAAAAGAGGGGGCAGCGGTGGATGCCCGCGGGCGCATGGCGCTGTGTTACACCCGTGCGCTGACCCGCTATGAACTGCTGCTGCTCACCAAAGACCGCACACTTTCGATTTCCGTCACGCCCCCCGCCCAACTGGCCGGACGCTGTAACCTGCGCGTTCGCACCCCGTTGCGCAAAACTTTGCTGGTGCGCAGCCTGCCGCTGCCGCTGGCCCAAACGCTCGCTGCGGCGGGCTGCCGGGGCGGCACACGCCCCAACACCCAACGAGAGGAAGTTTGAATTTCTGATGATCAAAGCTGTTGTTTTTGACCTGGACGGCACCCTGCTCAACACAATACAGGACCTTGCGGATGCCTCCAATTACGCGTTGAGCAAGCTGGGCCTGCCCGGCCACACCGTAGAGGATTACAAACAATTTGTGGGCGACGGGCGGCGCAACCTGATTTTGCGCATGCTGCCGGAGGATGGGCGCGACGAGCCCAGCGTGCGGCGCGCCACCGAACTGTTTGACGAATATTACGGCGCACATCTGCACGACAACACCGGCCCGTACCCCGGCATCACGCAACTGCTTGCCACCCTAAAGTCAAAGGGCCTGCGCCTTGGTGTGGTGTCCAACAAGCCGGATGAATTTACAAAACAGGCCGTGCAGGATTATTTCCCCGGCGTGTTTGACTTTGTGGCAGGGCAGCAAGGCACCTTGGTCAAGCCGGACCCCGCCGCGCTGCTGCGGGTGATCAGCGAGCTTGGGCTGCAGCCGTATGAAGTGCTGTATATCGGTGACAGCGCCGTGGACATCAACACCGCCAAGAACGGCAAAACACAGGGCTGTGGTGTGCTGTGGGGCTTTCGCGGCGAAGAAGAGCTTACCGCCGCGGGCGCGCGCCATTTTGTTGCTACCCCGGCAGACATTGACACCCTGGTTGCCACCTTGAACCGCACCGAAAAGGTGCGCCGCGGGTTTGCCACCTTTGCCCTTGTGCTGATGCTGGCCTGCCTGATTGGGCTGTTTTACTTTTTGTTCACCGGCAATGGCGCAGGCATTGGGGCCTGCGTTGTGCTGCAACTGCTGCTGGGCTTTTCGTCCGTGCAGATGCTGAAAAAGAAGGAGGCTTAGCAGATGGATAAAGAGAAGCGATTTGTTAAAGTTTACACGCAGGGTGTGGTGTCCACACAGGAGATCTGGCAGGACACCGAGACCGGGGTGCAGTATTTTTGGATGGCCAGCGGGTATGCCGGCGGCCTGACCCCTCTGCTGGATGCCGCCGGGCGCCCGGTTGTCGGGCCGTTAGAACCCTAATAGGCGCTTTTGTGTGCGGTACTGCCGCCGCTTTGTGGGGCATGTGTTCTTGCCGTTGTTTTTGCGCCTAGCCGCCAGCAGCACAACCCGGTTTTGCTGCGGCCTGCCACCCCACCCCTGCGGTGTGTTTTGCCGCCGTGGTGCAGCTTTGCGGTAACTACCTGCCAGCGCCTTTTAGCGTTACAGGGGGCAATGCGCGCTTTGTGGGCCCCTTTATCGCCCCGCACTGGCTTGGGCTGTAGGCTAAGGGGGGTTTGCGTTTTTGTGAACCTTTTTGCCACCCGTGCCGCAAGGGCTTGGGGTTGTACGCTGATAGGGCTTTGCCGCCTTTGCGGCAAAACAAAAAACAGTAAAAAGCCGAATGAAACGCCCGTGTAATACGGCGCAGCGTTTCATTCGGTTTTTATTTTTTGCAGCCGCCGCGGCACGGCGCACCGCCGCAAACCGGCACGTTACCCCGCGGGCAAACACAAACAGAGCGCCCCGGCAAGCTGTTGCCTGCCGGGGCGCTCTGCGTCAGGAAGGATGTTGTAGTAAAAAGCTTACTGCTTGACGCCACCCAAAGCGACGCCACGCACGATGAATTTCGACAGCAGTAGGTAGACGATAACGACAGGCAAAATTGCGAGCAGCACCATCATATACACCTTGCCCATGTCGAACTTCAAAAAGTCGGCACTGCGCAGTTGCGCAATCAAAATAGGAATCGTCTTTTTGTTGGCACTGTCAATGACCAGCGCCGGCAGAAAGTAGTTGTTCCACGCAGTGACAAACGAGAAGATAGCCTGTACCGCCAGTGCCGGTTTGATAATTGGCAGCACGATGCGGTTGAAGGTGTAAAACTCACCACAGCCGTCGATGCGCGCCGCTTCCACGATCTCCATCGGCAGGTTGGACTCCATGTACTGTTTCATGAAGAAGAACACGATTGGCGCCGCGATGCTGGGCAAAAACAGAGCAACCAGCGTATCTTTCAGCCCGATTGCAGTGATTAAACGCACAAAGCCCATGGCCGACACTTGGGTCGGCATCATCATGATCAGCATGATGATGGTGAAGGCGGCCTTTTTGAACCGAAAATTATAGGCATAAATGCCATAGGCGGTCAGTGCGGAAAAATAAACGCTCAGCAGGGCACTCATCCCGGATACGACTAAGCTATTGCGAATACCAGACAATACTGGAATGTTAGCATCTGCCATCACATTCTTGAAGTTCATTAAAAACGAACTGCCCGGCAGGAAGGAGAAGCCCCGCTGGATCTCATAGTGCGAATGTGTGGCGTTAATAATGAGAATGTAAAAGAAAAACAGGCACAAAAAGCACAGGATCGCCATTAGTAGATAACGGAGGAACAGGCGAACTTTTGCACCTTTGCCGCCGCGGACGTTATGGTGGGTTTTCATAATGCCTTACCCCCTTTTTTCTTCAGCTCTTTGCGCTGGGCGCGGGTAAGACCGTCGTCCTCACGGGTCAACATGAAAAATACAAACAGACAAAGGATGGCACTGATGATAAATAGCACCACCGATACCGCACCGGCCATACCATAGTTCTTGCTGAACATGTGGTTGTTGAGGTACATGATGATGGTCGTGGCCACACGGTCAGGCGAGCCCTTGCCGTTGGTCAAAATCTGCGGCACGTCGAACATCTGCAGGCCGCCGATCATCGAAGTGATCACGACGTAAATCAAAATTGGCCGGATCAATGGCATCGTGATTTTCCAGAACATCTGGTGAGAGGTGCAGCCGTCAATTTCAGCCGCCTCGTACAGCCCGGTATCCACGCCCATCACCGCTGCCATCAGCAGAATCGTCGTATTGCCGAACCACATCAAAAAGTTCATCAACCCTACCATACTTCGCACCGTCCACACGTTTGACAGGTAACGAATCGGCTGGGAGATCCACCCAAAAGATAACATCAGTGAGTTGATGGGCCCGTTGTCTGAAAATAGCGCAAAAAACAGCATGGCAAATGCCGAGGCCATGATCAGGTTGGGCAGATAAATCACTGTTTTAAAGAACCCCTGCGCACGCAGGCGGATACGCATGTCAGTGAACCACGCCGCCAGCAGCAGCGAGATTATGATCTGCGGCACAAAGCCGATGATCCACAAAAGCACCGTGTTGCCCATGTATTTGGGCAGATCGGTTGCAAAAAGCTGGCGGTAATTTTCCAGGCCCGCAAAGTTAGGGCCAATTTCTTTCAGTCCACTGCGATAGAATTCAAAAAAGCTGTAATAAATCGTGGACATCAGCGGAATCAACTGAAAAACCGCAAACGCAAGGAAAAACGGTGCTATAAACCGGTATCCCCATTTTGCATAGCTAATGCTATGCTTTTTTGATTTGAGCGCACGGGGCGTCATGGATTTTTCCCCCTTCAAAGGACATTTCTAAAAATCAGGGAAACGGGGCAGGCCTCTGCCCGTCCCGTTTCTCTTTTGTTTTAAGTGTTACAGAGCAACTTGCTTAGGCAGGCCACACCACACTGGTGATCTCCGGATATTTCTCCTTGACGGAGGTCTCGAAGTTCGCCTTTGCGGTAGCCATGTCCACCACGCCGTCAAAGTAATCCTTGAATGAGCCCTGGAAGCTCTCGTTCATGCCCTGATCATAGGGGCTAACATTGCTCATGTCAATCTTCGGGGCTGCCTCTGCAAACAAAGCGATATGGTTCTGGCCGCCGAGGAAGTCAGACTTAAAGTCGCTGGTTGCCAGTTCGCCCATGGCAGTCTTGTTGTTGGTGTAATCCTGAGTGTCCTCAGTGATCTTCTTCATGATGGTCGGATCGCAGGTCAGCTTCTGCATGACGTCGCGCACAGTGGCAACATTGTCGGTGCCCTTTGCAGCGCAGATCCAAGTGCCGCCCCAGTAGTAAGCAGCAGGGCCCTGGCAGACTGCGTAATCACCAAATGCGCCATTGCCAACTTCCTTCTTGCCGCCCTTTGCTTCCGGGGTAGCAAGCGAGTTGCCTACCAACGTGAAGTTGATGCCCCAAGTGGAGTAGAAGAAACCGACTACCTTGCCTTCCGGGCCCTGATCTGCTGCCCAGCCGTCAGCCCACAGGCTGGTCTTGTTGTTGTAGCCTTTATCGGTATAAGTCTTGGTCTGATCAACCCACTTCATGAGCGCCGGGTCAACATTAACGGTTGTGCCGGTCACCCAAGGAGCAGTGGTGGTGTTCGAGAATACGCGGTACGAATCGTCGTAGCCGGAGAGCATTTTGTAGCCCTTGGCAGCGGCCTTCGTCGCAACATCGTTAAACTTGTCCCAAGTGGACAGAGCTTCCTGTACTGCCGCAGGATCGTCGGTGCCAAGCACGTCTTTCGCAATCGAGCGACGATAAGCGAACAGGCCCGGGGTTGCCTGCCAGGTGGTGCCCTTCAGCGCACCGTTCGAATCGGTGACGATGTCTTTGGTGTACTGGTACTGGTCGGCCAAATCGTCTGCAGAGAGGCCGATGTCCTTCTGTACATCCAGCGTGTAATCGCTATTAACATACTTCAGTGCATAGTCGGCTTCCACCAGGAAAATGTCGATCTTGTCGTCGTCGGCTGCGCTGTCTTGCGCCAGCAGAGCCTCGTCGAGTTTGTTCTGGTAGTTGCTGTTTTCGTTCGGGTTGATGGTCCACTTCACGATGGTACCGTCGTTAAGAGTCGTGGTGGATTTGTCCTCAGCGACCTCTTTGACTTCAGGGTAATAATCGTTGAAGCGGCCCTGGAACTCGTCGTTCCAGCACCAGATGTTCAGAACCTTGCCCTCTGCCGCAGCGGGTGCTGCCGTCGAGGAAGCTGTGCTGCCGGAAGCAGCGGGAGTAGAGGATGCCGTGCTGCCACAGCCCGCGAACATTGCCGCGGCCATTGCGAGCGCCAAAAACGTTGCAAGTGCTTTTTTCATAGAAAACTGTCCTCCTTTTTGGTTTTAGGTCTGTCTTATTCAGTAAGCCATTTGGCTTGCGGACGAAAGTAATGCGGCACCCGGTGTTATCGCCGTGCCACAGAACCTCCTTCCAGAAGCTCTCCATGGACGGTGATACTTTCGGGCAACGTGATACGCGGCTGCTCGATCAGGTCGATCAACTGCCGGGCAGCGTTTTTGCCCAGCGCCGGCGTATTTTGCTGGTAAGTCACCAGCGGCGGCATCAGCAGGCGTGAAAGCAAAATGCCGTCATAACCCGCCACGCTGATGTCCTGCGGGATTTTGAGCCCCATCTCTGTGAGGGCGTTGTAACCGCCCAGCGCAGAAAAATCATCGGGGAACAGAATACAGGTCGGCGGCTCTTTGAGCGCCATCAGCTCACGCGTGCCCTGTGCACAGGTGTTGAAATCATGGTACACACCCGCACACACGTACTCGTCGGGCACTTCAATACCAAGGTCGTAACAGGCACGGTAAAAACCGGTCATTCGGCTTTCGGTGACCGAGGTCTTTTCCCCGTGGATAAAGGCAATTCGGCGGTGGCCCATCTCGTAAACATACTTTACCAGCGCACCGATGCCATCGAAGTTGTCGGATAAAATGGAAGTGCGATTGTTAAATGTGTGGTCGATGGTGACGACCGGCAGATTGCTGCCGAGCAGTTCAAGAACCTCCGGGTCGCTGAAATTTACACTGGCAATCAGCGCCCCGTCCACGCAGCGGTAACGGCAATGCTCTAAATAAGAGGTACGCCGCCCGCCCACGTTGCGGTTGATAAACGTAATGTCATACCCATGCGACTCAGCCTCTACTTTGAAGCTGTCCAGCAGACCGGAAAAATATTCATGTGCCAGCCCGCTCTGCCGGTCATCCACAAACAGGACACCAAGGTTGTATGTGCGGCGGGTTTTCAGCGCACGCGCCGCCGAATTGGGCAAATACCCCATATCGGCCGCAGCCTTGCGAACAGCCGCTCGCGTAGATGCGCTTACATCCGTGTGGCCGTTAAGCGCTTTGCTCACCGTTGCCACCGAAACGCCGCACCGTGCGGCGATGTCTTTGATCGATACCATAATTCGGAAGTCCCCCTGTATCCCGGCCTACCCCGGATTTTAATCGTTTTCTGAACTGTATTATACAGGAAAAGAGGAATTCCGCAAAGCAAAGGCCTAAAACGTTTTCGCAAGTTCAATATAGCCTATATCGCTCGAAAATACAAGCCTTTCCCCCCATAAATTTAGTTATAATGTTTAGTTTTGGCACTTTGCCTATACCAACTTTGCCAATTATGTGCATTTCGGATGGTGATTTTCGTTAGTTTCACCGCTATACGCCGAAATCGATTAATATTTGCTTATGTTTTAAAACTTTGTTTATTTCCAGTACATGGTATTTATGTGGCTTTCCCTTTTCATTTTTAAGGATATTTCGGTTTTTTTTGTATTATCTGTTGCTTTTTTGCCTTAAATGCGCTATATCTATAAGTATCCAAGGGTCGATTCTTCTTGGTCTTAAACGTTTTCGCAAAACATGCCTTTCGCTTGTGAGAGGCGGATCAAGGGGGATCTTTGGAATGAAGTATGGCCATTTCGACGACAAAAAACGGGAGTATGTCATTGAGACACCCATGACACCGCTGCCATGGATCAACTATCTGGGCAGTGAAGATTTTTTCAGTCTGGTGTCGGGCACCGCCGGTGGGTACAGCTTTTACCGTGACGCCCGCCTGTTGCGGCTGACACGCTACCGGTACAACAACAGCCCTCTGGACCAGGGGGGCCGTTATTTTTACATTAAAGACGGCGACACGATCTGGAACCCCGGCTGGCAGCCCACCCAGACCCCGCTCGACCAGTACACCTGCCGACACGGGCTGGGCTACACGGTGATTGAGGGCGAAAAGGGCGGCGTGCGCGCCACCCAGCAGTTATTTGTGCCCAAGGGCGACGCCTGCGAGATCAACCGGCTGGTGCTGCGCAACGACAGCGCTGTTACCAAAGAGCTGGACCTATTCAGCTTTGTGGAATTTTGCCTGTGGGACGCGCTGGACGACGCAAACAACTTTCAGCGCAACTACAGCATTGGCGAAGTAGAGGTAGAGGGCAGCGCCATCTACCACAAAACCGAGTACCGCGAGCGGCGCGACCATTACGCCGTGTTTTGGACAAACAGTGAGATTGACGGGTACGACACCTCGCGCGATGCCTTTTGCGGGCCTTACCGCGGCATGGCAAACCCCGAAGCGGTAGAAAACGGGCAGTGCACCGGCAGCGTAGCCCACGGCTGGGCACCCATCGGCGCACACCAAATCCATGTCACACTGGCACCGGGGCAGCAGCGCAGCATTATTTTTGGCCTTGGTTATCTTGAAAACCCGCACGCCGAAAAATGGGCGGCGCCGGGCGTCATCAATAAGACCCGCGCCAAAGCCATGATGGCCCGCTATGCGACCGACGAAGCGGTAGACGCCGCGCTGGCCGCACTGGCGGACCACTGGAACGGCCTTTTGGGCGGGTTGCAACTGCATTCGGGCGAAGAAAAGCTGGACCGTATGGTGAACATCTGGCACCAGTACCAGTGCATGGTCACCTTTAATATGAGCCGCAGCGCCAGCTACTTTGAAAGTGGCACCGGCCGCGGCATGGGCTTTCGTGATTCGTGCCAGGACCTGCTTGGCTTTGTACATATGGTACCGGGGCGTGCCCGGGAGCGTATTCTGGACATTGCCGCCACCCAGTTTGAGGACGGCAGCGCCTACCACCAGTACCAGCCGCTCACCAAAAAGGGCAACCTTGCGGTGGGCAGCGGCTTCAATGATGACCCGCTGTGGCTGATTGCCGGCACCTGCGCTTACCTGCGCGAGACCGGAGACTTTTCGATTTTGGATGAGCAGGTCGCCTTTGACAACGACGACACGCTGGCCGCCCCGCTGATGGAACACCTGCGCCGCAGCTTTACCTACACGCTGACTCACCTTGGCCCGCACGACTTGCCGCTGATCGGCCGCGCGGACTGGAACGACTGCCTGAACCTCAACTGCTTCTCCGAGCAACCGGGCGAAAGCTTCCAGACCACCGGCCCCAATGAGGGCCCCGTGGCCGAAAGTGTGTTCATTGCCGGCATGTTTGTCAAATACGGCAATGAGTACGCCGACCTGTGCACGCGGCTGGGCCTTGCCGAAGAGGCCGCCGGCGCGCAGCGCGCGGTGGAGCGGATGACCAAATCCGTGCTGAGCGCAGGCTGGGACGGCGAGTGGTTTATGCGCGCCTATGACGCGTTTGGTGCGCCCGTGGGCAGCCATACCTGTGACGAGGGGCAAATTTTTATTGAGCCGCAGGGCTTTTGCGTGATGGCCGGCATTGGCAAAGAGACGGGCGAAGCCGAAAAAGCGCTTGCCAGTGTGAAGGCACGCCTTGACACCAAATACGGCATTGTGCTGCTGCAACCGGCCTATACCCATTACCAGCCGCGGCTGGGCGAAGTGTCCAGCTACCCGCCGGGATACAAAGAGAACGCCGGTATCTTTTGCCACAACAACCCGTGGGTATCCTGTGCAGAGACCGTGCTGGGCCACGGTGACCGCGCGTTTGAAATTTACCGCCGCACCTGCCCGGCCTACATTGAAGAGTTAAGTGACATCCACCGCACCGAGCCGTATGTGTACAGCCAGATGATCGCCGGGCGCGACGCCGCCACCTTTGGCGAAGCAAAAAACAGCTGGCTTACCGGTACCGCGGCCTGGACGTTTGTCAACGTGAGCCAGTATATTCTGGGCATTCAGCCCACGATGGACGGCCTGCGTATCGACCCGTGCATTCCGGCTTCCCTGAAAGGTTATACCGCAACCCGCCGTTACCGCGGCGCGGTGTACGTGATTGAGGTGGACAACACCGCCGGGGTACAAAAGGGCGTGCGCGAGCTATTGGCAAATGGCGTGCCTTGCAAAAATGGTGTCGTGCCGCCCGCACCGGCCGGCAGCACCGTGACAATTAAAGCTGTGATGGGGTGAAGACATGAAGTTTCGCGAAGATTTTGTCTGGGGGGCCGCTTGCAGCGCCTACCAGACCGAGGGCTACCCCAATGCCGACGGGGGCGGTGTTTCGGTTTGGGACGTTTTTAGCCACACCGCGGGCAAAACCTTTGGCGGGGAAACCGGCGACATTGCCTGTGACGGGTACCACCGCTACCAGCAGGACATTGGCCTGCTGGCCGGGCTGCACCTTTCGGCCTACCGGTTCAGCACCAGCTGGGCCCGTGTGGACCCGCAGGGCGACGGCAACTGGAACGAGGCCGGCCTTGCCTATTACGACCGGGTGGTGGATGCCTGCCTTGCGGCGGGCGTGACCTCGTGGATGACGCTATACCACTGGGAGCTGCCGCAGGCGCTGGAGCAAAAGGGCGGCTGGGCCTGCCGCGACACCGCCGCCGCCTTTGCGCGGTATGCCGGCATGATGGCCGCCCGCTTTCAGGGCCGTGTCACCCATTACATCACACTCAACGAGCCGCAGTGTGCCATTGGCCTTGGTTATGGCAACGGGCAGCATGCCCCGGGGCACAAGCTGCCCCTGCCACAGCTGTTTTTTGCGTGGTGCAATATCTTGCGCGCCCACGGCCTTGCCATGCGCGCCATGCAGGCGGCAGACGGTACGGCGCAGATTGGGTTTGCAAGCACCGGCCGGCTGTGTTACCCTGCCACTGAAAACGCCGATGACATTGACATTGCCCGGCAAAGCACCTTTATGCCGCTGGACGACGACTGGACCTTTACTCACGCGATGGCAATGGACCCGGTGTGCTATGGGCGTTTCCCGGACGCGGGGAACGGGGTGCTTGCCAAGCTGATTGCCGCCGTGCCCGCGGCCGACCTTGCCGAGATGCACGAGCCGCCCGACTTTGTGGGCTACAACATTTATAACGGCTGGCAGGTACAGCGCGGCCCCGGCGGCGAGCCCAAATATGTGGACCGCGGCAGCGGCTACCCGCGCACGGCATTAAAATGGCCCATTACGCCCGAGGTCATGGATTGGGGCGTGCGCTTTTTGTACGAGCGCTACCCGCTGCCCACCATGATCAGCGAAAACGGCCTGAGCTGCAACGACAAAGTTTATTTAGACGGTGCCGTGCACGATGTCGACCGCATCGACTTTTTGCACCGGTACCTGCTGGCCCTTGGCCGTGCTGCCGAGGCCGGGGTCGACCTGCGCGGGTATTTTCACTGGTCGCTCACCGACAACTACGAGTGGAACCAGGGTTATAACGAGCGCTTTGGGTTGATTTTTGTGGATTACCTTACCCAGCAGCGCATTGTAAAAGACAGCGGCCACTGGTTTGCCGAGGTGGCAAAAACCAACGGGGCAAACCTTTGACCCATAATTTTCAAAAAACCGCCTTTGCTTTTAACGCCCCCAAGTTTTAAAATCAAAGTGTATTTTTTACTGGTTTCGATGGGCACAGGATGTGAGAGCATCCTGTGCCCTTTTCTATGTTGCCTCTACTGCCGCCGCGGCAGACGGGCGCCCTTGCGCAGCACACGCGCTACCAACTAACCAAAAGGGCCTTCTCGGTGCGCGCACGGGCAGCCCCAAAAATCTCCGCCCTGCCTTGGGCACCCTGCCGGGGTGCAGTTTACGTCACCGCCCCGCAAGTTTACCCGTGGCCGCCGCTGGTACGACCAAAAGGGCCGCCAGCCGGTCAACAGAAATTTGCCCGCAAAAAGCCGTACTGCAAGGCTACTACTTTGCGCCCCGCCCACCGGGGGATCAAAAGCACTTCCGCCTTGGCCAGCCGGGCAGGCCCTACACAAAACCCGCAGAAACTTTTTGCAAAACGTGTTGACAAGTAAACTTGGCATGTTGGAAAAAAGCCGAAAAGAAAACAAAAATAAAGATATTGCCGAAATTGACACCACCAATAGCGCAAGCAAAATTGCCGCCATCGCGGGGGCACTTTTGTGCGTGCTGATCTTTAGTTTGGACTGGTACTTCACAAAAACAATTAATTTTGCCTGTTGGGCCATTAATTTTGGGATTCTCTCTACGCTTTTTGGCATGAAGTATCTGCGGCTGAGGCGAAAGCACGAGCTTCTTGTCACCGCCGTATATCTTGTCTTTTTTGCTTTTTTTAGTTGTGGCTACCTCTTCAACCTACTGCGTGCCGCACTATGAACGATGAATTGATTCTCAAAAACAGGTTAAAAGAAGCGCGCATGCAAAATAATCTTTCTCAGGGGCAGCTTGCAGCGATGGTCGGCGTTTCACGCAATACCATCAGCTCTATTGAAACGGGCCAATTTAACCCAACGGCGAAGCTGGCCCTGATTTTGTGTACGGCGCTTGATAAAAAGTTTGAAGAGCTGTTTTATTTTGAATGAGTTTGCACACCGGGTTCTGCCGGCAGCCGGGTGGCCTTTTGATTGCAATTAGGTCTTGTCTTATCAGCACACCCAAGTGCTTCATTTCAGTGTTTGGGTGTGCTGTATGATTAGGCAGCCTTTGGCGACAAACGGTCAAACTTTTTTGTTTGGCCGTTTTGCCTGCCCCCAGTTCTTTGAACACACACCGGCAAAATGATGGGAGTTTTTATTACTATTTTCACGGTTTCGCGAAAATTGAGTTAGAAAAGCAAGAATTGTTTCAATACTGGTGCACTTCTTGAGACAACCAGTAATCTTTCCCTGCGATTTGTGAAAAAGCAATTGTTGCAAGCAGGCCTGCGGTGCTATAATGGAAAAAAATCCCGCACTTCAGCACCCGCGTTTCCCCCTTTATTGCCTCTCGCGTGGAAAGGACGAAACAACAATGACACAAAATGTGTTACAAGGCCTGGTGCGCCAGTTGCCCATTGGGTACGCCGTTCATAGGGCCGTTCAGGATAAGGAAGGCACCCTTACCGACTTTATTTTTTTAGAGTCAAACCCCGCCTTTGCGCAGATGACCGGCCTGCCGTGCGCGCAACTGGCAGGCAAGCCGGTCAGCAAAGTGACCGGCTTGCTGCAAAACAGCGGGTTTAATTGGGCCGCCCTGTACCAAAGCGTGTTGCGCGGTGCACTGGGCGAAGGGGAGCCTTCCCACGCCGAGTTGCGGGGCCGCTGGTATAAGATCAGCAGCTTTACCCCAAGCAAAGACTATTTTGTTTTGTTGTTGCAGGATGTCACCGAAGAAATGCACCGGCTGCAACAGGTAGAAAAACAAAAACAAGAATTAGAGGCTTTGTCCAATGACCTCGAAGTCATCTTTAACAGCACCCATGACGCCATGTTCTTGGTGGGGTACGACGGGCAAAATTTTCACTATATCCGCAACAACCTCACCCACCAGCAACTCACCGGCTACAGTGCCGAGGCTTTTGTGGGCACAACGCCCAAACAACTGCTGGGCGACGCACTTGGGCAGCAGGTAGAACAGAATTACCGGCGCTGCATCGATGCCCAGGCCAGCATTACGTATCACGAAACGCTAACGCTGCCCGGCGGCACCCGCGACTGGCTGACCAACTTGTCCCCTGTGTGGCAGCAGAGCAAAATCCGTTATCTCGTGGGCTCGCGCACCGATATCACTGAGCTTAAGACCCTGCGCAAAGAAAACGAGGGCTTGCTGGCCAGCCTGGCGGCGATGTTTACGGACCACAACGCCGCCATGCTGATGATCCACCCGGATACCGGCCGCATTTTGCAGGCAAACCCCTCTGCCTGTACCTTTTACGGGTACACCCGCAGCGAGCTGCTGCAAATGACGATTCAGGATATCAATACGCTGCCCCCAGAGGAAGTGCAGCGCCGCCGCATGCAGGCCTACCACAACAACCAAAAATATTTTTTGTTCCCGCACCGCCTCAAAAGCGGGGAAATTCGCATGGTGGATGTTTACACCAGCCCGGTGTCCTATCTGGGCCAGCCGGTCCTGTTTTCGATTTTATTTGATGTCACCGACCGCGAAGAATACCGCCGCACGCTGTTTCAAGAGCGGGAACTGCTGCATGTCACGCTGCATTCTATTGGCGACGGGGTCATCACCACTGATAACGATGGAAACGTCACCTCGCTGAACAAGGCCGCCGCTGAGGTGACCGGCTGGCAAGAGCCGGAGGCACTGGGCCGGCACTTTACCGACATTGTTCAACTGCAAAACAGCCATACTGGCAAAGAGGCCGCAAACCCCATCCGGCAGGTGTTGCACTCCGGCACCACTGCGGGGCTGGAGACCCACACCGTGTTGCGGCGGCGCGATGGCGACATGGTGCCCATCAACGACAGCGCCGCGCCCATCCGCAATGAAAAAGGCAAATCCTTTGGGGCCGTGATGGTGTTTCGGGATATCAGCCACGATGCCGAGCAGCAAAGCCAGATCTTGTACTTAAGTTACCACGACCCGTTGACCGGGCTACACAACCGGCGCCACTTAGAAGAACAGTTGAAGCGTCTGGACACCCCCCGGCAGTTGCCGCTGACCGTCATTATGGGCGACGTCAACGGGCTGAAAATTACAAATGACGTATTTGGCCATGAAAAAGGCGACCTGCTGCTGAAAAAAGTGGCCGAAACCTTGCAGAACGCCTGCCGCAAAAATGATGTTTTGGCCCGCTGGGGCGGTGATGAATTTTTACTGTTGCTGCCACACACCAGCCAGCAGGAGGCCGACCGCTTCATCATGCGGGTCAAACGCGACTTTAACAAAAAAAACAGCGACGGGCTGCAACTCAGTGTCTCGCTGGGCCGCTCTGTAAAAATTGAAAAAGAAACCGATATTCGGTCGGTCATGCGCGAAGCAGAGGAGTGGATGTACCACCAAAAACTGCTGGAAAGCCAAAGCTATCGCAACTCGATCATCAACACCCTGCTGGCCACGCTGTACGAAAAAAGCACAACGACAGAAGAGCACGCAAAAAGGCTGAAAGAATATTGCATTACCATGGGCAAAGAGTTAAAGCTGAACGCCGAAGACCTGAATGAGCTTGCCCTGCTCGCCGTGCTGCACGACATCGGCAAGGTGGGCATTCAGCAGAATATTCTGCAAAAAAACGGCCCGCTGAACGGCGCAGAATGGGCCGACATGAAACAGCATGTGGAGATTGGCTACCGCATCGCACAAAATACGCCAGAGCTCTCCTCGGTTGCAGAGCATATCCTCTCGCACCACGAGCACTGGGACGGCAGCGGTTACCCCCGCGGGCTAAAAGGGCAAGAGATCCCGCTGTTCTGCCGCATTTTATCGGTGGCGGATGCCTATGACGCCATGACCTACGACCGTTCTTACCGCAAAGCATTGCCAACGGCGGACGCAAAACAGGAGCTGCTGCGCGGTGCCGGTGGGCAGTTTGACCCCGACATGGTGACCCTGTTTTTAAAGTTGTTGCAAGAGGGGAAACTTCCCTCTTTTACTTGAACTGCAAAATCCCCCGCCACCCGATAGCTGCCGGGTGGCGGGGGATTTTGTAAAATGGGGGCGGGTGCCGGCCTTTGTGTTTGGCGGGCCCATGGTTAAAACCCCGCCGGGCACAGGGCTGCGCCCGCGCCCCCAAAAGGCAATTCGCGCAGGCCATCAAAGTGGGTACTACCACCGCGCCCCGCTTGCCGCCCTGCCCGTTCTGCCTGTCTTTATATGCAGGCTACCCGGCTAAAAGCCTTTACAACTGCAACCCCTGCAGGCCACACTTTGCCGGGCGCAATTTATGGCCCCAGTTTGTGCCCACAATGCGGGCAATACGCCGTTTTGGGGGCCGGGGCTTCCTCATTCATCTGCTCGATAAACCCCGAACTGATGATGCCGGTGGGCACCGCGACGAGGCCGATGCCGAGTAGCGCAATCACCGCACTGAGCAGCCGCCCCGCCGCCGTGATAGGGTATAGGTCTCCATACCCCACGGTGGTAAAGGTGGCCACCGCCCACCAAAGCGCATCCAAGGCATTGGCAAACTTGTCCGGCTGGGCCGCGTTTTCAATGTGGTACATCAGCACTGCTGAAACCAGCATCAAAAGCAACACCACAAATACCGAACTAATTAGCTGGCTTGCCTTGCGGCGCAGCACCTTGCCAATGCTGCTAAGTGCTGTGGTGTACCGGTTGATTTTCAGCAGCCGGAACAACCGCACCATGCGCAGCGCCCGCAGCACCCGCAAATCGATGGGGAACACAAACGGCAGATAAAACGGCAGAATGGCAAGCAGGTCTATGACAGCCATCGGGCGCACAAGGTAGCGCAGCCGGGCGCGCAGCGGCGTACGGTCAGGGTCTGCCAGCGGCGCTGTCCACAGCCGCAGCGCATATTCTGCGGTGAACACCACCACTGAAAACACCTCTACCCAGCGCGAAATGCGCATGGCGGCCAAAGGCAGTGCAAAGGTATCCAGCACCACCTGCACCGTGCTGATAAAAATCAGCGCAATAATGACACCGTCAAATATGTTCGCGGCCATCCCGTTTTCGTCGTCATCGCGTATCAGCTCGTATGTTTTTTTCTGCCAGTTTTTCATTGCGCGCCCCTCCCATAGCGGCCCGCCGAACGGCAGGCCCATTTTATGGTATTTTATTTTTTATACTACCAGTTTTTACCTGCCCCCGCAACTGTTACCCGTTGTTTTTGGGGCAACTCACTAAAATCAACCTCCCACAGGTGCTTTGCCGGTACACTACCCGCGCCCCGCTTGCCGCCCTGCCTGTTTTGCCTGTCTTCGCCCCTGCGGTAACAAGGCAACGGGTTTGTAAAATTACCCGCACTTTGTTGACAGTGAAAAAAGCGGCGTTATAATATAAATGAACGTGTTCATTTATATTATAAAGGGGGGCTGTGCACCATGCGAAAAAAAGACGAAACTCTGTGTGCCACCCTGTTAAATGATGCGCGCTTCCTCGCCGATACGCAGGGTATCGACGCAGTCAACATCCGGTCTCTTGCCCAGCGGGCACAGGTGGCGACCGGGACGGTTTACAATTATTTTTCGAGTAAAAACGAAATTTTGCTGGCGCTGACCGACGAATACTGGGCGGCGACCCTGCACGAGATGGAAACCGCCGTACCGGCCGGGCCATTTTGCGACCAACTGCAACAGATTTTTGCCTTTCTGCGCAGTGGCATCGACTGCTGGGCCGGCAAACTGATGTGCAGCCTTGGCCGGGGGGAGCCCGCGGGGCAACAGCACATGGCATCGGCACAGGCGTCACTGGAAGATGCGTTGCTGCGCCGCCTTGAGCAGGACCCTGCCATTCACCCCGGCGTATGGGCAGAGGGGTTTACCAAAGAGGAATTTGCACATTTTCTGGTGTTGCACATGACCCTGCTGTTGCGCAATAAAGCACCGGACATTCATTTTTTGATCGCGCTGGTACGCCGCACGATCTATTGAGTTTAGGGGGAATGAAAATGGCACAAGCGATTGCTGAAACTGCTTTTGATGCTTTTTACCTTTGTTTTGCCCTGTTTGTTGGGCTGACCATGCTGCTGCGGGGCACCACCCCGCTGGTTAAAAAGGCCGGGTGGATGGTGACGTTGCTCGGCGCGGGGGATGCGTTTCATTTGGTGCCGCGCGCCTATGCGCTTTGGACGATTGGCCTTGAAGCCAACGCCGTGGCGCTGGGGGTTGGCAAGTTTATCACCTCAATCACCATGACCATATTTTATCTGCTGCTCTACTACATCTGGCGCGAGCGGTACCAGATCACCGGCCAAAAAAACCTCACTACCACCATGTGGGTGCTGTCGGGTTTGCGCATCGCGCTGTGCCTTTTCCCGCAAAACGAATGGCTGGTGTACAAGCAGCCGCTGCTGTTTGGCATTTTGCGCAACCTGCCCTTTGCGGTCATGGGCGTGCTGATCATTGTTATTTTTGCGCAGCAGGTCAAAAAAACGGGGGACACCGTCTTTCGGTTTTTGCCGCTGGCCGTTGCGCTGTCGTTTGGGTTTTACCTGCCGGTCGTTTTATGGGGCAACACGGTGCCCATGGTCGGCATGCTGATGATCCCCAAAACACTGGCCTATGTTTGGGTGGCCGTGATGTGCTGGCAGCTTTACCGGCACCCGGAAAAGGCCGCGCTTACTAAAAAGGAGACGATGTGAGATGACAAAGCGCTATGCAAACCTTGCGCTTATTTACGCCGTTATTGCGATGGTGTTTGGCGTATTTTACCGCGAGTTCACCAAGTTTTATCAATTTTCAGGCAAGACAAACCTGTCGGTTTTGCACGCCCACTATTTTGCGCTGGGCATGTTGTTTTTCTTGCTTTTAATGGTGCTTGAAAAAAGCTTTGCCTTTTCTGCCGACGCACATGTGGGCACGTACCTTGTGCTGTACCAGGTGGGGCTGAACATCACCGGCCTGGGCTTTGTGCTGCGCGGGCTGACACAGGTGTGGGGCACCGCCCTCAGCCGCGGCATGGATGCCTCAATTTCCGGCATTGCGGGCATCGGGCATATTCTGCTCAGCGTGGCGTTGATTTTGTTGTTGCTGAAAATTAAAAAGCGCGCCGCTTAACCTAACAAAAACAGCCCCGCCCGCGGTACCCCGCAAGCAACTTGCTTACCGGGTACCGCGGGCGGGGCTTGTTTTATCATCGTTTATAAAGCCCCGTGAATATAAAAAAGACAGGGGAGAAACCCCTGCCTTTTTTGTGTTTGGTGACCCGACCGGGAATCGAACCCGGGATACCACCGTGAAAGGGTGGTGTCTTAACCTCTTGACCATCGGGCCATGCAAAGCTTAGGTAAAATTGTAAAGCCTCACACCACCCGCTGCTGCAAGCGATACCCTACTGGTTTACCTAAACTTTGTGCTGGTAGCGGTAGTGGGATTTGAACCTACGACACTTCGGGTATGAACCGAATGCTCTAGCCAACTGAGCTATACCGCCATTTTTTGGGCAACCCATTGTTGAAATGGTGCATTTGATATTATATCTGCTTTACGGCGCCTTGTCAACCTTTTTTCTTTTTTGTAAAACGGCTGTTACAAACTTTTGTGAAAGGGCCAAAAATGCCCGCCCACCGGGCCTGCGCGGGCCTGCCGGGGTGGCGGCTGTTCTGTGTGCAAGCAGGTGCGCTGCGGGGCGGCAAGTGCCGTATAACTGCACAATAAAACCTTATTATTATGGTTGATATTGACAGAAACGCGCCAGTGTGATACAATTTTGATTACCTTTGGTAACTAAATACTGCCGAACAACCGGCACTACCCTTACACGCAAAAGGAGGCGCGGGCATTGACAGGCCAAAAAAGGCTTTTACTTGACCGGGCACAAATTTTAGACGCAGCGCTGGCACTGCTGCGCGAAAAGCAGAATATCCGCGAGCTGAACCTGCGCTCCCTTGCCGCGGCACTGGGGTGCAGCCACGCCAACCTGTACAACTATTTTTCGGGTGCGGACGCCCTGCTTTGGGCGGCGCACGCGGCATTACAGCCGGTTTTGATCGACGAGACCGACCGCCTTGCCACCGCTGCTATTGACGCGGGGCTTGACGGGCTGACCGCGCTGTTTTATGCCACAACGCAGCTGTATGTCACCTGCCCCGGCTGGTTTCACCTGTGCTGGACAGCCCCTTTAAGCGGCGAGCGCCCCGCGCAGGACATTGCCGCGATGCACACGGCACGGGCCCGGCTGGACGAGCAGGCCGCAGCACTGTTGCACGCTGTATTGCCGGGGGCCCCGGGCGGCACGGTTGCCGAGGCCATGCACATTGCCCACTGCTTTTTGGTAGGCGAAGTGTCCAATTATCATGCCGGGCGGCGGCAGATCGATGATGCCGACCTTTTTATTGAGGCCGCAGCAAAACGTGCGGCCAAGCTATTTGTCTTATGGGCAACAAAGGAGTGATTCGGGGTTGGAAAACGGGCTTTCACTTTTTTCTTTTTCTCAGGAGCTGGTGCAAAAGCAGGCGGTCGACGAGGTTTTAAACAGCAACGAGACCTCGGCCCGCTTTGGTCTGGTGCTCACGGAGCAACAGGCCCTGCGGCTGGTGTCCACCCGCATGCAGGCATTAAAAAACACCGGCCGGGTAGAATTTGGCGGCGGGGTGATCGACAAGCTGATTTTTGCTTTTTGTGATTCGCCCTATATTGGCACCCACAATTACGAACAGACCCTGCACGAGCTTGTAGACCTTTTTTACTATTATAAAAACGAGCTGCCCGGCACCTTTGGCGATGCTGAGCTGATTGAACTGATGAAAAACGCTTTTAACGGCCCCTGCGCGGGCTCGCTAGAGCTGCTTGCCGGGCTGGAGCTGGATGTGACGGCACGGCGGTTGCGGGGCGGGCTGCCGGCGGAGGACGAAAGCAACGACATAGACACCGGGGAGGGTGAAGATGACGACACAGAATCTTGAACCGCAGCGCCACCTGGACCCCGCGCTGCTGAATAGTGCCACCTACACCGAATCATTGCTGGGGCAGGCCGTGGCGCGCGGCCTATTAAGCCCGCAGCAGCTTGAAGTTGTGCAACTGGGCTACCTTGGCCTGCTTGCAAAGCAGGTAGAGCGGTTTACCAGCGGCGAAAGCAGCTCGGTGCGCAATGAGGTCGCGCGCCACCTGATGGACTCGTTACTATTTGTGGTGGGCCTGCGGCTGAAAACCTGCCCCCACCCGGACGACGCACTGGCCCTGCTGGTAAACGCCCCGGCGCAGCAGCTGTTTGACGAGGGCATGGCCCTGTTGCGGCGCAAATTGCAGCGCACCAAGCTGGTGCACACCCACCTCACCAAAACCCTGCTGCACACCCCCAATGTGTTTTACCGCTCTACCTTGGCAGACGGGATCCGCGGCTTTTTTAAGCTGTACGACCCGCGGTTTGGCGCACAGGAAATTCACATCACCGCCGATTACCCCGCGTTTTTGCCGCCCACCGGCCTTGTGGGCATTGAGTTTATGGCATGGTATATCGAGGTGCTGACCTTTGAAAACGACTTTTGCCGCCATTTTGACGATGCTTCCATCGACCGTTTGCTGCGCGGCATTTACGGCCCGTATGAAGAACTGCTGATCAACCTGTACGAGCCGGTGCTGTTAACGGCGCTGTGCTGTGTGCTGGCTGGCCGTAGCCCGCACGCGCTTGCGCTGCAACCCGGCGACATCACCGCACTGAACGCCCGGTTTCGGCCGCTATCTGCCGATGAGCTGCAAACCGTGCTGGCCGGGGCAGTAGAGCCGCTGCAACTGGCACTGGCGCTGCCCGCAGGCATTTGCGGGTATGTGTCGCGCAGCCTGCCCAAAGCGGCGGCCCTGTTGCAAAGTGCCGCCGAAACGGGTACCCTGGGCAAGCTGCTGGCACCGCCCGCAGCCGCCGCACCGGCCGATGAATTTCAGTTTGATTTTGGTGCGCCCATGCCCCCGCAGCAGTACAGCGCCCTGCTGGACGAGCTGTGCAGCTGCCGTTACCTTGACGACAAGCTGGCGCTGGCACAGCGGCAGATCACCTCGCTGACCGATTTTTCTAACCTGCTGCTGGATGCCGAACTGGAAGACGATGAACTGGCCGCCTTTGTGGCGCTTTTGGGCCCGGCGGAGCTTGCCGCGCTGCGCGCCCTTTGGCCCGACGACGAAACCGGTGAAACAGCCGAGCTGCGCACCGCACGCGCCATTACTGCCCGCATTGCCACTCTGCCCGGCCCCGACGCACAGTGGGTGGCACAGGCCGCCGCAAAGCTGGCGCAGCAAAGCGACCCGCTTTGCCCGGCGCAGGACTGACCTGCCACTTAGAGGCTTTGCAGCAACCCGCGTTCGGCCAGCGGTTGCCCTATTTTGCGCCGCACAAAACGAACCCTTTTTTGTGCGGCGTTTTGCTACACAAAGTGCCCCAGCTGCCACCGGCGGCGCAAGGGGATAAAACCAACTATTTTGAAAAGGAAGTGCCCGGATGAACCCCAATTTTGCCCCGCTGCCCGCCGCACTTTTGCCCGCCATTGCCCCGCTGTTCAGCGGCTGGCAGGAGACGCTGCTGTACTCTTGCCTTGAAGGGCGCATGGGCCACGCCTATGCCATGGGCGAGCCGCCCTTTGCCGCGGCACAGATTATTGTGGGTGACTTTTGTTTTTTTGCCGGGGTGCCAAACGAAGCGCTGGTGCGGCATTTCCCCGCGCAGCGCACCGCCCCGCTGCTGGTGGCCGCGCGCACCAGCGACTGGGAAGTGCTGATTGAGGCGGTATGGCCCGGCTGTGAAAAGTTCACCCGCTACGCCACCCAAAAAACCGGGGCCGGGTTTGACCGCGAAACACTGCTAACATACACCAAAGCACTGCCCGCCGGCTGCCGGCTGGTACCCATCGACGAGGCGCTGTACCAAGCGGCCGCGTTGCAGCCGTGGTCCCGCGCCCTTGTCTCGCAGTTTGCCACTTATGCCGATTATGCCCGCGACGGGCTGGGCGTGATGGCCCTGTGCGACGGGGGGCCGGTTTCAGGCGCGTCGTCTTATACCTCGTGGAGCGGCGGCATTGAAATTGAGATCGACACCCACCCGGGCTACCGGCGGCGCGGCCTTGCCCGTGCCTGCGGCGCACAGCTGATGCTAAACTGCCTTGCGCGCGGGGGCTACCCCAGCTGGGACGCGCACGACCTGCGCTCGCTTTCACTGGCAAAAACACTGGGCTACCTGCCCGCAGAGCCGTATGTCACCTATTGTATCTGCCCGGCCTGAGCCACAGCGAAAAGGAGGGTACCCCGATGCCGTTCAACCGTTTTGACAACTACCCCATGTCGTGGCGGCCGGCGCTGCCAAAGGGCAATGCGCCGCTGTACCGCCTGCTGGCACAACAGCTGGAGCAGGACATCGCCAGCGGCAAACTGTTGCCCGGCACCAAGCTGCCGCCGCAGCGTGAGCTTGCCGACTTTTTAGACATCAACCTCAGCACCGTTTCGCGCGCGTTCAAGCTGTGCATGGGCAAAGGGCTGCTGCATGGCGAAGTGGGCAGCGGCACCTTTGTGGCCTACGGCATGGAGACGAATGTGTTTGCCCCGCCGGGCCCGGCCACCATTGAGATGGGCTCGCTTGCCCCCGAGACCATCCCCGCGCAGGAAGCGGCAGAGCTGCTTAGCCAGATGCTGGCAGAGCCTGGGGTGGGCGGGCTGTTTCAGTATCAGCACTACCCGGTGGCCCGCCACCAAGAGGCCGGTGCGCTGTTTTTGGCAAAAATGGGGCTTACCGTGCCGCCCGCACAGGTGCAGTTTGCCGGCGGCGGGCAAAACGCTCTTGCGGCTATTCTGGCAGGGCTGTTTGCACCGGGGGATAAAATAGGCACCAGCCCGCTGGTATACCCCGGGCTAAAAAGTGCCGCCAAGCTGCTGGGCATCCATTTGGTGCCGCTGCGCGAGCAGCAGGGTGAGCTGTGCGAAGAGGGGCTGCGCTACGCGATCGACAACGAGGGCATCCGCGCCGTGTATTTGATGCCCGACCTGCACAACCCCACCAACCACAATATGTCGCCCGCCTGCCGCGCAATGGTGGCACGCACCGCACGGCAAACCGGCCTGCTGGTGCTGGAGGACGGCATCAACAGTTTGCTGCGCACACAGCGGCCCGCCCCCATTGCCGCACTGGCACCCGAGCAGACCGTTTACCTTGCAAGCCTGTCCAAGGTACTGCTGCCGGGGCTGCGCCTTGCCTACATGACGGCGCCCGAGCACCTTGCCGCACCGTTGCAGACCGCGCTGTATAACCTGAACCTCACCCAGTCCGGCCTGTTATTAGAGCTTGCCTCCCGGCTGATTTTTTCCGGCCGGGCCGACACGCTGATCACCACCCGCCGCAAACGCGCGGCGGCGCGCAACCGGCTGGCCGACGAGCTTCTTGCCGGGTACACGCTGCTGGGGCCGCCCACCTGCCTCAGCCGCTGGCTGCTGTTGCCGGGCAGGTGCACCGGGTATGAATTTGAGCAGCGGGCCCTTGCGCACGGGGTCGCGGTGTATGGGGCCGAGCGGTTTGCCGTGGGCAAAAACCCGCCGCCCGCCGCCGTGCGCCTTGCCATCACCGCACCGGAAACCTCTGCCCAGCTTGCCGGGGCACTGCATACCCTGCGTGGGTTGCTTGACCAGTTATGACCATTCTCCCCAGAATTGTTTTGCACACAATTTTAATATTGTGTGCATTTTTATTTTCGCGTATAATCAAAGTCACATATTAAAAAGGGTTATTGCAAAACGTGACAGGTTTTTGTCAGGTTTTTTGCGGTATGCTATCGCACAGAATATTAAAAAAGAGGTGCAGGTTTGTGACACGCAGACAACAATACGCAGCCGGGGCAAAGGCCGGGGCACCGGTTATTTTTGGTTTTTTGCCGGTGGCCATCGCCTTTGCCATTGCCGCGGCACAGGCAGGCATGCCCGCGGGCGAGACCATTGGCATGTCGGCCTTTGTTTTTGCCGGGGCCAGCCAGATGATGGCGGTGTCCATGCTACTGCAGGGCGCTGGGGCTGGCACGATTATTTTTGCAACGCTTATTTTAAACCTGCGCCATTTGATGATGAGCACCTGTATTTTTCACCGCATGAAAGACGGCCCGCTGCCCGCGCGGCTGCTGGTGGCGTTTGGCATTACCGATGAATCGTTTGCGCTGTTTATGACCCAGCCGCAGCAGTACAGCAGCATTTGGTTTTTCTTTGGGATGATCTCGGTCACCTGGTCTTCGTGGGTGGGGGGCACCGCTATTGGGGCGGCCGTGTCGGGCCTGCTGCCGCCGCTTTTGGCCGCCAGCCTTGGCATTGCGCTGTACGCCATGTTTGTGGTACTGCTGGTGCCGCATGTGCAGCACAACGCAAAGCTTGGGCTGTTGGCAGTCGCCACCGGGCTGTGCAACCTGCTGCTTTCGCAGTTCATCGCGCCCAGCTGGGCACTGATCGTTTCCACCCTGGTGTGCGCGGCTGCCGGCGCGTTTTGGGTGGAGCCGGACCCCAAAGAGGAGGTGCTGCAATGAGCACACAAACACTGCTGTTGATTGCGGGTATGATGCTGGTGACCTATCTGCCGCGCGCGCTGCCTGCCGCGTTTTTAGAAAAAATTCGCCCCGGCGCGCGGGCCAAACGCTTTTTAGAGATGATCCCGTATACGGCCATGGCGGCGCTGATCTTCCCCGGCATTCTGTCGGCAGACCCGCAACACTGGTACGTAGGGCTGCTCGGCGGTGGCATGGCGGCGCTGCTGGCCGCAAAAAAGGTGCCGGTGGCGCTGTGTGTGCTGGGGGCCGTGGGCGTGGTGCTGGTTTGCAACCTGCTGTTGCCCGCCTGATGCACCCGCTTGCCCCCGCAAATACAAAAGCAAAAAAGGGCACCGCACAAAAAAGTTTGCCGGTTACCGCCGGCCGCTTTTTTGTCGCCGCACCCCTTTAAAGTAAACAATAAACTTGGGTAAAATAGCTACCGGCCCACAGCAAATTTGCTGTGGGCCGGTAGCTATTTCTATATTCGGTTGCGACAAACCCTTGTTTGCTCGTCCCGGCGGACTGCTTTCGCCGGTGCCAAAGGCAGGGCAATGCGGCGGCTATGCCGGGTGTGGTGTTTACCCCTGCGCTTTCAGTGTTTGCAGCAGTGCTTCTATTTTAGTGGGCGACAAAATTTCATTCGTCAAAAACCGCCCTTGCCAAAACAGGCTGTAGGTGGTAAACGGGGCGGGGGCGCGCTGCGCCTCGGCGGCGCTTTGCAGCTTACACACCGTCACCGGCACCCCCTGTTGCGCCGCAAGCTGCCCCAGCAGCGGCGCGTAAAACGCGGTGTGCGGGCACTGGGCGGTATAGTACAGCACGAGGCCCGGCAAATCGGTCTCGCCCCGCTTTGCCGCCGGGCAAAACTGCGGGGGCTGCGCGCACTCTGCCAGCGGCAGCCACAGCAGCTCGTACCCGGTTTCGGTCGTATCCGCCACCACAAAGCCCTTGCGTTTTAAATAGGCACCATCACTGAGAAACGGCTTTTTCTTTGCGGCAGACAACACGGTCACCCCCTGCATGCCCGCCGCTTTGGCATCGGCGACACACTGCGCCAGCAGTGCGGCCCCGTGCCCCTGCTTTTTGTAGCCGCCGGACACCCAAAAGCAGTTGATATACATCTGGCCCGGTGCCACCACCGGGGCCCACGCGTGCTCGGCAGGCAGGTATTCAATAAACACCTTGCCGCGCGCGTTCAGCTTTAAAAAAACCAGGCCATCGGCAAACCGCTCGCGCAGCCACTCTTTTTTGGCCAGCACACCCTCCCCGTCGGTTTTGCCGCTCAGCGCACAGCAGATGTGCTGCTGTGCCAGGTTTTCGCTCGTCAACCGCAGATAGTCTGCCATTTTAGCTCTCCTTGTGCGCGGCGGGTTTTACGCGCAGTTCCACCAGCGCCTTAAAATCCTGCAACTGTGCTTCGTCGTCCACCGTCAGCATCACCCAGCGGGTGTCGGCCATACCGCTGGCCGTGCGGTAGATCTGCTGTGTTTTAGCCGTGCACAGCGGCAGCAGCTGGTCTGCCGCCGCCGCCTGTTTTGGGCCAATGCAGATGAGCGCCGTAAAAAAGCCGTCGTCCGGGTACAGCGTGCACAGGGCCTTGCCCCCTTTGCGGTACTTCACATTCCACCCCGGCGCTGCCGAACAGCCGCTATATTGGATAAGGGGCACGCTGCCATAGCTGCTTTGCAAAAAGATGCAGGCCCGTTGCCACAGGCTGCTGCCCACGGCAGCGGCGATCTGCTCCATTGCCGGGGCACTGCCGTTTTGCTGGTCTAATGAAATGCTCATCTTTTCTGTTTCCTCCCTTTTTTGGTGTTCTCTATTGTAAACAAGCCGGCCCCTTTGCTGTCGCGCGGGTGCCGGCCTGTTTTTTTGAATTGTTTGCCGGGGGGCTGCCCGTTGCCATACAACTGCGCGCGGAACACACCTGCTGCAACAGTGCCCCCTTGTGCGCCCCTGCCGCCTGCGGGGCCGTGACCCGCAAAAAGCCGGGGCGGCAGGTTGCCTTAGGCCGGTTGCCAGCGCTTCAGCTGCGGGAAAAACGCCCGCATGCTCTCGCGCGCCTGCTGCTCGGTCATGCCGGGGTTTTCCTCCACCATCGGGGCAATACAGACATCAATCATCTCTTCCATGCTGCCATCAAAGGTAAATTTACCGCCCTCATAGCAATAGCTGCAATAATCGGCGCTCTTGTTGCCGTCCTGCTCGGTGCCGTACATTTCGTCGGTCGCGCCCATGGGCATCCCACAGCTTTGGCAGTACCTCTGCTCCATGCAAAACATCTCCTTTCATTTTGTTCGGTTGCAGAACAGCCGTTGTTCTGTGCTATCAGCATACCGCGCAAAACCTGACAAATACCTGTCATGTTTTGTGATGAAAAGAAATATTTTCTGCAATTTGTTGCACTTCGCATTGTAGTGAGGCAGGGGATAAAATGCGCACCGCCGGCCCAAACGACAACAGATAGCTGGTGGCCCATTCGCCCTGCGGGATTTCGGTGTGTACCAGCAGCGTGCCGTCGTGCTGCCGTGTAATGCTGTCATGCTCAAAGTCATCCAGCACCCGGTAGGCAACAGCGGCATCAAACAGCAGCGACACCTCTATCAGACCGCAAGGGCCAAACGTCTGCGTTTCTACCTGCGGCAGCGGGCCGGGCCGGGGGCAAAAATGCTCGCCTGTGGCGGCCAGTGTTTCAATACGGCTGATTTTAAAGGTGCGAAAATCGCCCGCCTTGCGGCAGAACGCCTGCAAATACCACGCCTTGTCTTTAAACACCAGCCGCATCGGCTCAATGTCCCGCTCGGTGGTTTCGCCCGACGCACCGCAATAGCGCAGGTGTAGCAGCTCTTTTTGCAAAATGCCCTGCCGCAACAAATCAAAGCGCACCGTATCGGTGTGGGCGTACCCCCAGCGGCTAAAATCCACCTCAATCCAGTTCGCTTCGCTCTTTTGAAACACGGCCGACAGCTTTTGCGCCAACGCCTGCGTTTCGCCGCCCGCCACTTGTAAGCTTTGCACCGCAAACAAAATCTGGTTTTGCTCGTCCTCTGACAGCAGGGTCTTGTTCAGCGTAAAGCCCGGCATCACTGCAACGCCGCCGCCCTTGCCCGCGCGGCAGGTCACCGGCACCCCGCTGCGGCAAAGGGCGTCGATGTCCCGGTAGATCGTGCGCACCGAAACTTCCAGCTTTTCGGCCAACTGTGGGGCGGTGCAGGTCTGTTGCTCCAGCAGCAGATACAAAATTTGAAACAACCGGTCGTTTTTCATGCACGCACCCCCTTTGCAACGATGATACCACAAAAAGGCACCGCCGCAAAGCAGCCTTTGTGATGGAAGAAACGCACAGCCGCCTGCATTTACTACCAATTTTTAAAGGTAATTTTTGGGTATTTTGCTGCTGTTTTGGCCAAAATACAAGCACCATGGCAAAACTTTTTCTCTATAACTTAGAACTTATTGTAAATGTTTGCTTTTTCTGTGACAACCCCTATAATAAAAGCCGTGTATTAAAATGTCAAAAAAATAACAAGCGAGGGGAACTCAATGAAAAAACTATGCAGCATCCTGTTGTCGGCCGTGCTACTGATGGGCCTGGCAGGCTGCTCTTCCAGCACGGCAGGGGCCTACAACGCCGGCACTTATACCGGCACCGGCACCGGCCGCAACGGGGATATTGAGGTAGAAGTGACCTTTAGCCCGACCGCCATTACCAAAGTGGAGATAAAGGACCAGCAGGAGACCGCGGGCATTGCGGATGCCGCGCTGACCGAGCTGCCCCAAAAAATCGTGGACACACAAAGCCTTGGGGTTGCGGCCGTGGCGGGTGCCACCTACACCAGCAACGGCATTTTAGAGGCGGTGGCCGATGCCGTGACAAAGGCGGGCGGCGACACTGCCAAGCTAAAAGAGACGAAGCCCGAACAGACCTCGTCTGAAGCGGTTGACAAAACAGCGGACGTTGTAATCGTTGGCGGCGGCGGGGCCGGTATGGCAGCTGCGGTGCGCCTGCAACAGCTGGGCAAAAAGGTACTTTTGGTTGAAAAATCGGGTACCCTTGGCGGCACCATTGCCGTGAGCGGCGGCAACCAGGTCGTGATGGGCAGCAAATTGCAGGCCACAGCGGGTGTCCGCGATGACTCGGTGGACTCGATGGTTGCTGACTTTATGAAAAACGGCAACAACCTGAACGTGCCCGAGCTGCTGAGCCTCTACGCTGAAAACGTGGGCACAACCACCGACTGGCTGAACGAAAGCTGCAATGTGCAGTATGACATGGACGGCGGCCTGCACCAGCTGGCCGAGTACAGCCATAAACGCGAGCTGGCTTACCAGGGCGGCGGCGCCGGGTTTGCGGCGACCTTTCGCACTGCGGTTGAAAACTCCGGCGCAGAGGTACTGCTGAACACCCGCGCAAAAAGCCTTACCACGCAGGACGGCAAGGTGGTCGGCGTGACTGCTGTGGGGGCCGACGGCGTGACCTACCAGATCAAAGCCGGTGCCGTGGTGCTTGCTACCGGCGGCTACGGTGCCAATGAAGATTTGCTTTCGGATGATTTGAAAAACGCGCTGTACTATGGGCTGGGCTCCTCTACCGGCGACGGCATTGTGATGGCGAGCGCAGGCGACGTGGGCGCCGCCACCCGGCTGATGGAGTACGGCAAGCGCTACCCCAACGGTATTGAGGTCTCGCAGGGGCGTGCCAAATCGACCATTGCCGGCAACATTGCGGGTTGGAGCATGAGCGCAATTTTAGTAAACTCCACCGGCGAGCGGGTGGTCAACGAAAAGGCCAGCAACCGCACTATTTTAGAGACCGAAGTGCAGCAGCCGGGTGCGATGCTGTACCTGCTGCTGGACCAGCAGACCTTTGACACCTGGAAAACGAAACTGACCGAGGCCGGCATTACCGAGGACGAGATTGACAAGTACCTTGCAAACAACGGCAGCGGCACCCCGGTATTTGCCCATGGCGATACCCTTGCGGCGGTGGCCGGTGCGGTGGGCATGGATGCCGACACGCTGCAAAACACGGTGGATACCTATAACGGCGCTGTGGATGCCGGGGTGGACGAGGCCTTTGGCCGCCCGGCGGATTATTTGAAGATGAAGATCGGCAGCGGCCCGTATTACCTGGTGGAGCAAAAGCCCCGGTTTGCCACCACGATGGGCGGGCTTGTGGTCAACACGTCGCTACAGGTACTGAATGAGGGCGGCACTGCCATCAGCGGGCTGTACGCCGCGGGCGAAGTGGTTGGCGGCGTGATGGGCGACGACTCGCCGTCCGGCGCAAACAACGGCTGGGCCCTCACCTCCGGCAAGCTGGCGGCAGAGGCCATTGCCGCGGCAAACTAAAGCTTGCCCTCATTTGCCCTAAAGAATTATTTTGAAACCCCGGCCCCCGGCCGGGGTTTTTTGTGCCCTGCCGCAAGGCCCTTTGCCCGCAGCAGCGCCGCGGTGGTATAATAAGGGCACTACAATTAACACGGTTGCCGCTGTGGCGGCAAAGGGAGGGCCCCCATGTTATTTTTATGCTACCCCGGCTGTTCTACCTGTGCCAAAGCAAAGGCGTTTTTAGCCGCAAAACAGCTGGATGTCACTTTTCGCAACATAAAAACCCAGCCCCCCACACTGGCCGAGCTGCAAAGCTGGTATGCCAAAAGCGGGCTGCCGCTGGCGCGCTTTTTTAACACCAGCGGCGGGCAGTACCGCGCGCTGGGCTTAAAAGAAAGGCTGCCCGGCCTAAGCGAAGCGCAGCAGCTTGCACTGCTTGCGACCGACGGCATGCTGGTGCGCCGGCCTATTTGGGTGCAGGGTGACACCGTGCTGGTGGGTTTTCGCCCCGAAGAATGGGGGCAGGCTTTATGACCCGCCGCGAGCTGATCGACCTGTGCCTTACCTATGCCGGCGCAGTGGAGGATTACCCGTTTCACGATGACGCGGCAGACCCAAACGCCTGGGCCGTGCTGCGCCACGGGCCGGGGCAAAAGGCCTTTGCCTTTATTTTTGAGCGGGGCGGCGTTTGCGTCAATTTAAAATGCGAACCAATGCAGGCCGATTTTTTGCGCAAGGTGTACCCCGGCGTGCAGCCCGCTTACCACATGAACAAACAGCACTGGAACAGCGTTTACCCCGAAACTTTGCCGGAGGAAGAACTGCGCGCGATGCTAAACGACAGTTTCCGGCTAACGCTGCCCGCCGCCCCAAAGCGCCGCGCGGCAGCCCCCAAAACCGCAGCAAAAAAAGCGGTGCCCGCCAAAGAAAAACAGTGGCAGGTCTACCTGCTGCGCTGTGCCGACGACACGCTGTACACCGGCATTGCGCTGGACGTTGCAAAGCGCGCCGCGGCGCACAACGCGGGGCGGGGGGCAAAATACACCCGCAGCCGGCGCCCGGTAACCGTGCTGTACACTGAGGGCTGTGCGGGCAAATCAGCTGCGTTGCAGCGCGAAGCCGCCATTAAAAAACTGCCCCGCGCGCAAAAGCTGGCACTTGCAAACGGCGCGGCGCAGTAAGCCCGTCACGGCTGCCCCTCTTAAGCCAGTCGCCTTAGCCCCCATTAAAATCACAACAAAACCCCCGGGGTACCGGGGGTTTTGTTTGTATCTCGCGCGGCGCATTACAAAGCGGCTTTTGGCGGTAGACACTCATGCTGCCACGGCCGGGGCCGCCTTTTTTGCCGTTGCTGCTGTTGTTTGCCGTTGGGGCACCAGCTGCGCCGCCTGCCTGTGCAGCGCCAAAATTAAACAAGGTCTTTTACGCTTTGTAGCTTGCTGCCCTTACTTTCATAATAGCGCAGCATCTCCTCAATTTTTCTTTTGTCATAGCTGGTAATGCAGTCGGTTAAAACCGTCACGCCATACCCTGCTTTGCACAGATTATAGCAGGTTGCTTTCACGCAGGCGGCGGCGTCCGCGCCCGCAAGGTAAAATTTGCTGATCTCGTTTTCGCGGATAAAGGCCGCAAACGCCTCACTGGTCAGCGCGTTGCCCTTGTACTTTGTAAAAATGTGGTCTGACACAATGTTCAAATCCGGTGCCAGCTCGGCCCCGCGCGTACCGGTTTTAAACGTCCTTGTGCCGGGGGATAAATTTTCGTGCCGGATATACACCACCGGCATTTTGTGCCCTGCCGCCCAGGCAATGGCGCTGTTGATGTTGCCGATGACCTCTTTATAATTTTTTGTGATGTCGTTTTGAATATCAATGACAACGAGGGCTGTTGTTTGCATCATCGTTCCTCCTTAAAGGCAGTTGATTTATCGGTGCTTTTACTGTACCATATTATTGTTGACACCAGTGTGGCAACAATTAAACTGCCCGGCAAATTTTTTTGAAAGGCGGCGGTGCCGTGAAAGTTGACCGGCTGGTAAGCATCATCCTGCTGCTGCTTGAAAAAGAGCGCGTCGGCGCGCAGCAGCTGGCAGAGCTGTTTGAAGTTTCGCCCCGCACCATCTACCGCGACGTCGATGCCATCAACCGCGCGGGCATCCCGGTGCGCTCTACCCCCGGTGTGGGGGGCGGCTTTGAGATCATGCCAAACTACAAGCTGGACCGAAAGGTCTTTTCGGCAGATGACCTGTCGGCTATTTTAATGGGGCTTTCCAGCCTTTCCGGCATGGTGCGCGGCAGCGAAGTGGTCAGCGCCCTTGCCAAGGTGAAAAGTTTTATCCCTGCGGCCAGCGCAAAAGAAATTGAGCTGAAAGCAAACCAGATTCAGGTGGACTTGACCCCGTGGACGGGCAACCGGAATATTGCCCCCAACTTAGAGCTGCTAAAAACCGCCTTGCAGCAAAACCGGCTGCTCTCGTTTACCTATACCGGCCGAACCGGCGACAAAACCGCGCGCACGGCAGAGCCGTACCAGCTGGTGCTGAAAAACAGCCAATGGTACTGGCTGGGGTTTTGCTATACCAGAAACGACTTTCGGCTGTTTAAGCTGGCCCGCACGGCAAACCTGCGGCTGCAAGCACAAGTGTTTACCCCGCGCCCTACCCCAAAGCCGCAGCTGGATTTCAGCGCCGCGGCTGCGGCCATGCAGACGGCGATTCAGCTTCGCGTGCACAAATCACTGCTCGAGCGGGTGCTGGATTATTGCAGCGACGAGCAAATTGCGCCGGACGGCGACGAGTATTCCCTTGTCGATTTCCCGTTTATTGAAAACGATTATTACTACGACATGCTGTTGAGTTTTGGCCCCCGGTGCGAATGCCTGGGCCCGCCGCATATCCGCCGGGCGCTGCAACGCCGCATACAAGCCCTTGCGGCCCTGTATGAAACTTAGCACAAAACCGGCACTCAAACTTATCGTATCTCTTTTAGGGCTATTTTACTGCTTTTGCAAGCCGGCAAAAGGGCTAGTGTAGAGGCCCCGGCAAGGGGGCCCTTTTTTACTGCCGGGGCGGCCCGCCGTTTTACAGTAGCCAACCTGTTTTCTACACGCAACAGCTAAGCCTTTGCCGTACCCCGGCGGCCCCATTGTTTTTGACCGTAAAAAAGGCACCTGCCACTAACAGGTGCCTTCTTTGCATTCTTTTGTTTGTCACACAAAGGCTGCCCGGCGGGCAGCCTTTCACCGGCATGCTTTTCAGGTAGCGGCACTGCCGTGGGTGGCAAGGTCGGCACAAAGTATGTGCCAAATTTCGCCGGTGCGCAAAAACTGGGCATAATGCTCATCCACCGCGCCGGCATAGCGGTCCAGCTCTACCAGCACATTATTAAAATCGCCCCGGTTAAAGCCCTTGCAGATCGCCGGCAGGCTGCTTTGCAGGTTGCTGCGCATTTCGGCAATGCGCTGCTGGTACTGCCCGCGCTGGGTGATATACAGCAGTAGCGGTTTATACCGCACCCAGCCAATACAGGCATTGTAAAAGCGGTTGACAATGCCGCGCGAGTCGCCGCAGATGGGCTTCAGGCAGCTTGGCAGCACGCCGTTGAGCAGGTGATTGTAGGTGGCAAACCCATCGTGGAACGCATAGCAGGGGATGCGCACGACCTTTTTGTCGTGCAGGCAGGTGCTGAGAAAGGTGTCCTCGCCGCGCGCGCCCGGCGGGTTGTAAAATGGGGACATGCTTTGTGGGTCACGCAGGCTAAGGCAAAGGTTGGCCCCCGAAATAAATTTGCAGCCGTTCACTTCCTCCACTTCGTGCGGAGTGTTTTGGGTCAGCACCCCGGTATCGGCATAGGTCACCCCGCCCACGCGCATGATGTCCCGGATTTTGTCCCAGTTTAAAATGTCGTTGCTCAGCGCCTCAATAAAACTGCGAAAATCGGCTTCAGGCAGGGTGTCGCTGAATTCAATCGACGGAATGGGGGAAATATACCCGCAGTGATATCCGTTTGTGATATCTGCCGTTTCAATGGCTTCCAGGTGCTTTGCCAGTATATGCTGGCCACTCCAAATCGCAGAGCCGTGGGTATTCGTCACCGCCAGCGGGTATTCGTCATCGTCCAAAAACATCAGGCTGTCCATACCACATTTGACCGCTTCGTACAACACCGCGTTGCGCATTGCCGCATAGCCGGAGCTGAAAAACAACTGCGCATCGGGTGCACTGAGCACCCCGCGCTGCACTAAATGGTCCGCACTGGCCTGTACAGATTCTGCGCTGATCAGGTGAATCTCTTTGACCTCACGGGCAAGGTCCTTGCCAATGAGAGTAAAGTCTGAAGCCTTTGTGTTGTTATACCGCAAGTCGTAGGCAACAAATACATGCAGATGAATATTGGGCTGGATGGTCAGGCCACACTCTTTCCAGCTGTAAATATAGGTGCGCAAAACTTTTAAAAAGCTTTTTCGGCCGGTCACAAACCCAATGCCTACATTGATTTCTTTTTCGCTCAAACGTGAAACACTCCTTCCGTCAGGGTCAGGGGGCAGGGCCTCCGTAAAAGCAACTTATTTGTGAATTAAAGTTGTCACTACTCACTTATTATATACTAACCGGCCGCGCCTTGCAAGCCCACAAGACACCTGCCTGCTGCCGTTTAGGGGTTTTTTGCAGCCGTAACACGCACCAGTTTATCACGCACTTCGTGTGTGCAGAAGCCCCGCCACAGGCACAAAAAAACCGCACCGGTATCACCGGTGCGGTGCGGGGTAGCGCAATATTAAAATTTTTGTATGCTGCCCCCCAACACCCGCCAGCAAGGCTATACCCGCGGGCGGCGCAGTGCCGCGGCGCCCAGTGCCTGCAACATTGCAACCAGCAAAAACGGCAGCAGCAACAGCAGCATGGCAAGCTCGTACCCCACGTTGCTGCGCACGTCGACGCGGTATTTTTCTTGTTTGGTCAGCCGCGCCAGCAACGACCCCATGGGGATGCCCCAGGTATTGCCCACCGTGATCATTCGAATCGCGCCCAGCATACCGGCAGCCTGCGGCTGGCCGTACCGGCTGACCAGCTGTGCCCATGCGGCGGCAGTGGGCCTGCCGCGGGTATCGGCATAATGCTGGGCAAACAAAATGGCCGGCAGCTCCTCTTTGGGGGCGCCATCCGTCTGCCCGCCCAGCAGGTCTTCGATCTCCTGCCCCGAAAGCCCGGCTTCGAGCGCCATACGGCTGTGGCCGTACGAGCACAGCGCGCAGCCGTTGACCTCGGTGACGGCCAGCATCAGCCGCTCTTGCAGTTGCAGCGACAAACTGCCGCTTTGTTTTGCTTTGCGAAATGCGCCCACGGTGCGCAGTGCCCGGTACAGTGCCAGGTAGGCCTGTGTGGGGGTGGCAAGTTTTCTTGCCTTTGTTTGCTGCATGGGTATCCTCTTTTCTGCTGTTCTTATTGCCCGGTATGCCGGTGGCCCCTTTGTTACAATGCCCCGGCCACCTCTGTTTTTTTGCGGTGGGCGCGCACTACTTTGCCTGCGGCGCTGCAACACGCTCTGCCGGGCCGGCGCACCCCGCGCGTTTTAGGCGGGGTAAAAAATCACCATCTGTAATAGGCACTCCGTTGCGCCTGTGTTTTGGTAGCTGTGCGGCCCGTCGGCCTGAAAGCGTATGGCGTTTTTTTCTTCTACAACAAAACGCTCGTCGCCCACGGTCACCGTCAGCTGCCCGCTGCAAACGGTCAAAAACTCCTGCGTGCCCTGCAAATGCGGCTCGGTGGATAAGGCCCCGCCCGGCTGAAACTGCACCGAATACACTTCAAACCGGCGCGCGCTGTCAAACGAAAAGGTCGGGTAAATCTTCACTCTGCCCTCATCTTCCAGCAAGGGGGTCAGCGTTTCAAGGTTTACCAGCTCTACCTTGGTTTCGGGGTGGCTCACAAACTGCGAAAAAGAAAGCTTTAACCCGTTTGCAATTTTCCACATCGTGGAGACGGTGGGGTTGACCTCGCAGCGCTCAATTTGGCCCAGCATGCTTTTGCTGACGCCCGACAGCTTTGCCAGCGTATCCAGGCTCAACTTTTTTTCTTCCCGGATTCGTTTTAAGTTGCCCGCAATGATCTCGCTCAGTTGATCCATCAAAACCCCTCCAGCTAATTGACAATATACTGCACATATTGTAATATTATAGTGCACGTACAGTATATTGTATTTATTATGCAGTATAAAGTGTATCACGGGGAAAACAGGAAGTAAAGAGGTGTCTTTTTATGCCAAACCTTGTCGGGTTTTTATCGTATGTGCTGGTGTCCGGCCTGTCCCCGGGGCCCAATGCCATCCTCTCCATGGCCCATGCCGGGAAACTGGGGTTCAAAAAAAGCATTCGGTTCAATTTTGGTGTTGGGGCCGGGGTATTTGCCGTGTTGCTTCTTTGCGGCTTTTTCAGCCGCGCACTGCTCGACAGCTTCCCCGCCTTACAGCGCGTGATGGTTTGGGCCGGGGCCGGCTATATTTTATGGCTGGCATGGAAAACCTTTACCGACGCCCCGGGCGCTGGCAACATTACCGGCAAAGCAAAAGAAAACCTGTTTTTTGAGGGCGCCGTGTTGCAGTTTGTCAACCCCAGCACCATTTTATACGGCATCACCGTTTTTTCAACCTTTATTCTGCCGCACTACCACGCATCTGTCGTTTTAGTGCTGTTTTGCCTGTTGCTTGGGGTTGCCGCCTTTTTTTGCACGGCCTGCTGGACGGTGTTTGGCACCTTGTTTCAAAAGGTGATTGCAAGGCACGCCAAACTTGTTTCGGCCGTTTTGACGGCAGTGCTGGTTTATTGTGCCGTCTCTTTGGTAATTAGCACCCTTTGACCGTGTAAACACGGCACTGTGGGGCGCCGTACCCCACACAAAGAAAGAAAACCCGCAGCCAAGCTGCGGGTTTTCTTCAAGGGGTGTGTTTTGGTGTGAGGAGGAATCATGTACAGAATTTCGGTTGCGGCTTCCGTCCTTCTGTGATTCTTATTATACGGGGCAGTTACGGCGTTTTTATGAAACGCTTGTGAATAAAAAATGAATTTCGAAAAAACATTGTGAAAAGCCAAAACCGCCAAAACCACGCCTGTTTTGCGTTATACCAGCAGCGCTAAGGCCGCTTTTAGCCCTTCACCGCGCTCAATCGCCGCAACCGCCGCCGCACCATTTTTCACTTCGCCCAGCATCAATACGCCCACCAGTTTGCCATTTTTCAGCGCCAGCTTGTGGTAAATGCCGGTCATCTCGTCGTGCACCACCACGGTTTGCAACCGCTCGCCGTTTACGCTGCCAACCGCAAACAGGTTGATGCCGCCGCCCTCAAACGCGGTGGCCGGCACCGGGGCACGGTACGCCGCGGCATCACCGCACATTGCGGCACCCGCCGCGTTGCCCATGTCCAGCGCGGCACCCCACAGGCCTGCCACGCGGCCCTCAAATTCAGCACAGTCGCCCGCGGCAAAAATGTCGGGCGCACTGGTGCGCATTGTCCCATCCACCACAATGCCGCGCCCGGTTTGCAGGCCCAGCTGTGTCGCCAGTGTCAGCTCACTGCGAATGCCCGCGCTCACCAGCACAAAATCGGCACTCAACCGTTCACCGTTTGAAAGGTGGATGCCCTCGGCATCGACCTTTTGCACCATCACGCCGGTATAGATTTTCATGCCCAGCGACTTCAGCCGGTTTTCAATCACGGTGCTGGCAAACTCGTCCGCCTGAATGCTCATCAGCCGCGCCGCCAACTCTACGACCGTCACCTGCGCCCCCTGCTCACGCAGGGCAAGGGCTGCCTCCAGCCCCAAAATACCGCCGCCCACCACGATGACACGGCTGCCCATGCGCACCGCAGAAAGCAGGGCCTGTGCGTCTACATAGCTGCGCAGCACCTGCACCGGCACGCTGCCCGCTTCGCACTTTACCGGGCAAAAGGCGTTGGCGCCGGTGGCAAGCAACAGCTTGGCATACGGCAGTATTTTGCCGTTTGTCAGCGTGACGGTGTGCGCCGCGGCGTCCACCGCTTGCGCCTTTGCGTCCAGCACCAGCTTGATGTTCTGCTGTTTGTACCAGCTAAGCTCTTGTAATTCAATCGTCGAAAAGCTGTACCCGTCGGCCACCATGTCGGACAGGGCGGGCCGGTTGTACGGGGGCACACCCTCACCACAGACCACCGTGACCTGCGCGGTGTGGTTGCGCTCGCGGATGGCTTTTGCCGCCGCCAGCGCGGCACCGCCGCCGCCGATGAGTACAAACTGTTCGTCGGTGTCGCTCCGGGCGGTCGTTTCGGCCTGCACGCCCAGCGCCACAAACGCATCGGCCCCTGCGCCGCATACCGGGCAGGGCACCGGGGGCTGTGCGCCCTCAAAAATCTGGCCGCACACGGTGCACTTCCACCGGGTGGGGGCGGCCTGCCCAATTTGTACAAACGCATCGGCCCCCGCACCACATACCGGGCAGGGCACTGGGGGCTCAGCCCCTTCAAAAATCTGGCCACACACGGTGCAACGCCACTTTTTTGTCTCCATTGACAACCTCCTTGAGTGCTACTATTCAAACCACGGCCGCCGGCAGGGGCCCTGCCGTGTGGCACACACCGCCGCACACTACCCGGCGGCATTGCTATTGTAAAACTTTAAAAAACGGACCGGAAAGGGGGCCTTTCCGGTCCGTTTTCATTGCGCTTTTTTGGGGGGGTTACTCCTCGGTGTATTCCTCAATCAAATCGGCACCAACGCCGCACACCGGGCAGACTTCCGGTTTTGTTTCCGCTTCAAAAATTTCGCCGCAGATCGTGCATCTCCATTTTTTCATCCGGTTTCGCCTCCTTTAAACAGTTTTTCATTTTTATAAAAACCGACCTTTGCCGCAAAGGCAAAACTCAGGCTTTTATCGCTTTGGCAAAATCCACGCCAAACTGCACCGCGCCGGCAAGCTGCTCTTCGCTGGGTTTCAGCCGCACGCGGTAGCCCGCGGGCATCGGCACGTTCATTTTCAGCTGCTGCATGCGGGCCGTCAGGTTGGCCACCGCTTCGCCGCTCCAGCCAAAGCTGCCAAACGCGCCGCCAAATTTGCCCTTGTGGATGACGGGGTTCAGGTGCATCAGCATCTCATAGGCGGGGGGCAATGCGTCGCCCACCATGGTCGGGGTGCCAAGCAGGATGCCGTCCGCCGTTTCCAGCGCGGCAATGGCCTTGTCTTTTTCGCCATAAACCAGGTCATACAGCTCTGCCACCAGGCCCTCACTGCGCACGCCCTCGGCAATTTTTTCTGCCAGCTGGCGGGTGTAGCCATAAGAGGTAACATAGGGGATGACGACCTTTTTGGGGTCGTTGACCGTCGGCACCGTCCACTCGTGGTACATTTTAAGGTAATGGTCGATGTCGGTGCGCAGCACCGGGCCATGGCCGTTGCCGATAAACTCAATGGGCAGCCCCTCGATCTTTTTCAGCGCGTTTGCCATATGGGGGTTTTTGTACGGGCCCATGATATTGTCGAAGTAATATTTATACGCGCCCACAAAATCGCCCTCGATCTTGTCGTTAAACACCGCGTCGTCGGCATAGTGGCAGCCAAACACGTCGCAGGTGAACAGCGAGCGATATTCCGGGATCCAGGTAAACATGGTGTCGGGCCAGTGCAGCATCGGGGTCATAAAGAAATGCAGCGACGCGCCGCCGATGTCGATGATGTCCTTTTCGGTCACAACGCGGTGGGGGAACGGCTCGTTGACGATCTCTTTGAGGAAGTTGATGGCGGCCATGCTGCCCAGCACGGTGGCCTTGGGGGCCAGCTTGATCATCTGGGCCAGTGAACCGGAATGGTCCGGCTCGGTGTGGTCAAACACGATGTAGTCAATGTCCGCCGGGTCGCACACCTCTTTGACCTTGGCCAGATGGTCGGCAAAGAACTTCTCTTTTACCGTCTCAAACAATACGGTCTTTTCGGTGCCCTTGACGATGTACGCATTATAAGTAGTACCATAGTCGGTATACATAATAATGTCGAAGATCCTCAAGTCTTTGTCCAGCGAGCCGACCCACCAGATATTGTCTTTTGCTTTGAGTGCGTTCATCTGAATACTTCCTTTCCGCCTGCACGGTATGCACCGCGGGGGGCTACCCCCCTGCGTTAAATTCTTGTCTATTATTATATCACATATCATAACAAAAAAAGCCCCGTTTTTGCAACGCCTAGTTTGATTGTAGGAGAAACTTTTGAAAAATTTTACCAGGGCCGGTCACGGCTGCATCAAAATACAGCAAAAGGTGTGAAATTTATGTGTGTGGCACACGGCGCGGCGGCCCGGTGTGCCGGGCCGCCGCGGGGCAAAAAAACCGCGCCGCACGGCCTGTTTTGAAAGGGTTGTGCACGCTGACACGCCCGCGCCGCCGCCTTTGCTGCAAAGTGTCAAAAAACCGCTTCACAATGCGCCTGCGGTTGATTTTTTGTTTATTTTAGTGTAGTATATTGTCATCTGTGGGGCGCTGCCTTTGGGCCATGCCCCCGTTTATGGGAAAGGAGCTTTTATGGCTAAAGTCGCACCCTCTCTTCTCTCGGCAGATTTTGCCCACCTGGAACAGGACTGCCGCACCTGCCTTGACGCCGGCGCGGATTTTTTACATTTTGATGTGATGGACGGGCATTTTGTCCCGAATATCAGCTTTGGCGCGCCGGTGCTTGCCAGCATTGCCAAGGCCGTGCCCGCATTTTACGACGTGCACCTGATGCTGACCGACCCGCTGGAGTATGTGCCGATGTTCCTCGACGCAGGTGCGTCGATGATCACCATACACCTTGAAGCAAACAGCCCCATCCGCGAAACGCTGGATGCCATCCACGCGGGCGGTGCAAAGGCGGGCATTGTACTGAACCCCGACACCCCGGTGCAGCAGGCACTGCGCTGGCTGCCCGACGTGGAAATGGTGCTGGTGATGAGCGTACAGCCCGGCTTTGGCGGGCAAAAATTTCGCCCTATCGCACTGGAAAAACTGTCGGAACTGCGTGCCGCTGCCGCAAAGGCCGGCCGCACCGACCTGCTTTTAGAGGTGGACGGCGGTGTTTCGCGTGAAACGGCGGGGCTGTGTGTCGCCGCCGGGGCCAATGTGCTGGTTGCGGGCTCGGCCGTGTTTAATGCCGCCAGCCCCGCGGCCGAGATTGCTTACTACAAAAGCCTGTAACGGCTTACCCACGACGCTTTAAGGCGCCCCTTGCGCCAGAAAGGTCTTTCTCATGAAACAGGATGAAAAGAACCATCTGCCGCGCCACGCGGACTTTGCGCAGAACAGCGACATGCTGTTTGCGCTGTTTCCGCTGGCGTTTATGGCAGTTTACCTTTATGGGCTGCGCCCGGCAGTGATGCTGGTGCTGGCGTTTTTTACCGCCTCTGTGTGCGACTTTTTTGTTGCAAAGATGCGCAGCCAGCGGTATGACGCCAGCGAAAATTCATCGCTGGTGTTTGCCGCGCTGTTTACGTTGATGCTGCCTGCCACCGCAAGCTATGCCATTGTCGTCACCGGCGTGGTGGTGGCGGTGCTGGTGGGCAAACACGCGTTTGGCGGGGCGGGCAACTACCCGTTTCACCCCGCGGCGCTGGGCTATGCCGTTGTCACCGTCAGCTGGCCGGAGCAGATTTTCCGCTACCCGACCCCGTTTACCCATGTCGGCCTGTGGGACACCAGCGCCGCTTCGCTGGAGGACGCATCCTCCCACATTCTGCGCACCGGCGGCGTGCCCAACATCCCCTCGCTGGATTTGACGCTGGGCAACTATGCCGGGCCGATGGGCACCACCTTTGTACTGGTGATTGTGGCGGTGGCCCTTTACCTGTTGCTGCGCCGCCGCATTTCGGTGGAGCTGCCGCTGGCGTTTCTTGCCACCAGCGCACTAATCAGCGTGTTGTTCCCGCGCGTTGCAACGGCGGGTACTTTTGAGCTGGTAAAATACGAGCTGCTGTCCGGCGCGTTGCTGTACACTGCTGTGTTTTTGCTGTGCGAACCCTCCACTGCCCCTAAAAACCGGCTGGCGCGGGTAGTATACGGCGTACTGACCGGTTTTCTGACCATGATGTTCCGCTATTACGGCGCCTACGAGCTGGGCGTCTGCTTTGCATTGCTGCTGGCCAATGCGTTCAGCGGTTACCTTGACCGCGTATGCAGCAAGGCCGCCTTTCAAAGGAGGTCGAAGTCGTTATGAAACAGGAAAACAGCAATTACCTGATAAGCAATATGGACCGCTTGATGCAGCGGGACCGCTTTTTTTTGAATAACCCCGTGTTTATGCAGGGCCTTGGCCTTGCCCCCATTGTGGTGGCAGCCACCACGCTGCACAACGCGCTGGTGCTGGGCCTTGGTGTGCTGCTGTTGCTCACCCCCACCCGCTTGCTTGCGGCAATGGTGTGCCGCGGGCGCTGGCCGCGGTTTCGGGGCGTAGCTTATGCGCTGACCGCCGCGGTGGTGTACATTGGCGTGTGGTTTGCCGAAAACGCGCTGTTTGGTGTGGGCATGCAAACGGTGGGTTTGTACCTGCCGCTGCTGGTCGTAGAGCCCATTATTTTAAAACGGTACGAGCGCACCCAGCCCGAGCGTTTGGGCACTGCCGTGCGCAAGGGGCTGGTGACCACCTTTGGCTTTTTGCTGGCACTGCTGCTGGTTGCCGCCCTGCGTGAACTGCTGGGCGCGGGTACCCTGCTGGGGTATCCGGTGGCCAGCCGCCCGGTGCTGCCCATGGCACAGCTCGTCTCCGGCGGGTTTATCCTCGTGGGGGTTTTGGCTGCGGCCTGGCGCTGGATGCGCAATGTGATTAAGCGCGTCGTGAGCATGGAGGCGAACCTGAAATGACAATAGTAGAACCGATTCTCACGTTTTTCTTTTATGCCATTGTTGCCATTGCGGCGCAAAACGCCATTTTCACCCGTGCACTGGGCGTTTCGCGGCTGGTCAAAATTGTGGACGACGGCTCGGTAGAGCTGTTTAAGTTTGGGGCCCTGCTCACCGCCGTGCAGCTGATCAGCAGCCTGCTCAGCTTTTTTGCGGGCCGCGCGCTGATGAGCCTTGCGCTGCCCTACAAATCGGCTTTTCTGCCGCTGGTACTGGTATTATGCAGTGCTATCGCGTTTTTCATCGTGCTGCTGGCGCTGGTGCTGCCCAAAAAGCGCGCACTGGCCAAAGACTATGTCACGCTGCTGCCCATGGCCACCTTTAACTGTAGCATCCTGGGCACCTTGCTGCTCACCTCTACCGGCGGGTACACGCTGCTGCAATCGCTGGGCTTTTCGCTGGGCAGTGCACTGGGCTATGTGCTGGCGGTCGTGCTCGTCAACGAGGGGCAGCGCAAAATTCAAAACCGCGGCCTGCCCGCCACCTTTCGCGGGCTGCCGATCACATTAATCTACGTCGGCATTCTGGCGCTTGCCATTTATGGGTTTTCCGGGCATACACCCGCCATTTAAACGGCAACCGCCGTATTTTGTTTCACCCTGTCATCTGCCTAATGTTTGAGGAGGCCTTGTGTTGAAAAAAAGCAGACCTGTCAAAATCAAGCGCTATCGGCGCAGCTTTTCCGGCTCTGGCGCAAAGAAAAACCTTGCCCGCCGCATCTTGCTTTGGGTGGTGATTCTTGGTGCGGTGTTCGGGGTGGGCTGGCTGGTTGCAAAACCGGGGCTGGACCTTGCGTCCGGCTTGTGGTACCGGTATAAAAACGGCGGCGGCGCACCCTCCTCACAGGCGGTAAGCTCCACCCCCGCGGCATCCTCTTCTCAGCCGCAGCCCGCTTCTACCGAGGCCCCGCAGCCCACACAGGCCCCTGCCGCAAACGGCATGGGCGGCTGGGCCATGGTCGCTTTAAGCGAAGCGGACACGCCGGAAAAGGCCACCGCGCTGGCGGCACAGCTGCAAGCGCAGGGGGTGACCTACGTCGTACTGCCGCTGAAAGATGACCGCGGTTACCTGTATTACAATTCCGCGCTGCCGCTGGCGCAAAAATCCATTGCGGCCACCACCGTCGATGCGGCGGCCATCGCCACCGCGTTTCGCGGCGCGGGGGTCACCCCGGTGGCAGGGCTGTGTGCCTTTAAAGACAGCCTTGTACCGTTTGTCGACCGCACAACGGCCGTCAAATACAACAATCAGGATATCACCTGGCTGGACACCTCGAAAGAGCTGGGCGGCAAGGCGTGGCTGAACCCCAACTCTCCGGTGGCACAGCAGTACATCACCGACTTGATTGGCGAAGTGAAGGGCCTTGGCTTTGACACGGTGCTGCTGCAAAACCTGCAATTTCCTGAGGGCACCGGGCTGAACCTTGCAAGCTACGGCGCAATGGCCGGCACCAAAGAGCAGTTGCTGGCACAACTGGGCCAGCAGTACCAAAGCATCGACGGGGTGAGCGTGTGGTTTGAATTCCCCGCCGCCGCGGTGCGCGGCGAAGCGGCCGCAAGCTACGGCGCGTCGCCCGCCACCTTTGGGTTGCAGCGCGTGTTTGTGCGGCTGGACGATGCGGCGCTGTCTGACAGCACCGGGCTTGCCGGGCTGCTTTCGCCGTTTGTCAGCGGTGGGGCAACGGGCTTTGGCGTGCGCGGTGTTTCCGGCAGTACGCCCGAGGCGCTGGCGGTCGTCAACGACGCCGCAAAGCAGGCCGGGTTTACCAGTTATTTTGTCATTCCCTGAGCGGGCTGATTGCCGACGACCGGCAAAAGGGGGGCTGTAACAGTGTTTGTGCGAAGTGCGAAAGAAGAGGACCTTGACGGCTTATACGATTTGTGTTGCGAGCAGGCGGCCCGTGTATTGCCGCGCGATGTGTTTGAGGCGGTGTTTCGCGCCGCAGCAAAGGACACCCACCGCCGCTTAGTGGTGGCAATTGCGGACGAGCAGATCGTTGGCTATGCCGACATGCAGCTTTCGCTGTTGTTGTCACACTGCGCACTTGCCGCGGTGTTCAACGAGTTTTATGTGCGCGAGGCGCTGCGGGGCAAGGGCATTGGCACCGGCATGCTGCTGTCGCTGTCGCGGCAGGCACAATCCATTGGCTGTGGCGAGTTGCAGGCTTTTTGCCAGCGGGTCAACTTAAAAAGCCAGTCTTTTTTAGAGCGGCACGGTTTTGTGCGCAGCCAGCATAACTTTATAAAATCCATTGAACCACTGCAAAACAGCACCGCTGTTTGACCCTTTGTTATGGACTGTTTTTAAGCGCGACAGCTTTACAGGTTTTTCTGTAAGGCTGCCGCGCTTTTTCCTCTGCCGGCAAAGGCAGCGGATTGTGCGAAGGTGCACGGCAATTTCCACAAGCGGGTGAGGCAAAAAGCCTTTTTTGCCGCCCGTTTTGTTTTGCTTAATAAAAATGACCTGCCCACAAGCGCCCTGCACGCCGCCTTCCCGGTAGGTAGGCGGGGCTGTGGGCAAGGCCTTTTGCCTTGCTGGTCAGCTTTGCTTTGCAAACGGCGCGGCCGGGGCCGCCCGTTTGCCCCCAAAAACAGCACCGCCATTCAGCGGCGGGGCTGGGCACAGCGCCCCTCTTCAGCCGGCTTTGTTTAAAAAAGGGCGGTGTTTGCAGGCCGCCGGCTTGCCCCGCGGGCCGCCCGCCGTTTTAGCCAAAAAACACAGGGCACAACACAAAAGCCGCCATGTACAGGGCACCAGCCCCGCACATGGCGGCTTTGTGTTAAATTGTTTTTTGGGGAGGGCTCAGTAAATGCCGTGCACCGTCACTTCGCCGGTGAACACTGCCACATCACCGTCAGCGGTGCGCACCACCAGCCGCCCGGCATCGTCGATCTGCTCTGCAATGCCCTCTATTTGGTCGGTGAACACCCGGCGGCCAAGGTTGATGCAGGCGTCGCGGTACTCCTGCGCAATCGACGCAAACCCGCCTTCTGCAAACACGGCAAGCCGTTTTTGCAGCGCATTCGTCAGGGCCTGCGCCGCAACATCCACCGTGCATTCTACCCCGGTCAGTGAGAGAACAGACCCGCCATGCGGCAGGCCGCCCTGCTCAAAAAAGCTGGCGGGCTGCATCAGGTTCAGCCCAATGCCCGCAATATAGCAGGCTTCGCCATCCCCCAGCACGCTTTCGCACAGGATCCCACAGATTTTTTTACCAAACAACAGCAAATCGTTGGGCCATTTAATGCCCGGCACCCGCCCGCACAGGGTTTTTACCGCGTCGGACACCGCCAGTGATACCGCCAGCGGCAACGCCGCAGGGTCTGCCAGCGGGCGGCGCAGCAGCACACTGTAATACAGTGCCTGCTCAGGCTGGTTTTCCCACGCCTTGCCGCCGCGCCCGCGCCCGGCGGTCTGGTTGGCGGTATACACCACCGTGCCGTCGGCAAGCTGCGCCACCTCGCGGCGCAATAAGCTGTTGGTGGAATCGGTGCTGTCGATTCGCTGCAGTGTAAACTTCATCGTCCTTTTACCTCCCGGTGGACAAACTGCGGCACCCCATTTGTAATGGTCAGGATGCCGTAGCTCGGCCGGCCTGTGCGTGGGATGCTGACCGAGCCGGGGTTGAACACCCAAATCCCGTCTATCTGTTCCAGGTGCGGGGTGTGGGTGTGGCCAAATAACACAATATCCGCCTCACGCTGTTTTGCTGCGCGCAGCAGCGGGCCCAGCGTCGCTTTTACCTCGTACCCGTGGCCGTGGGTAAAAAACAGCAGCAGGTTTTCAAATGCAACCAGGCGTTCGGGCGGCACACTTTTATCGTAGTCGCAGTTGCCGCGCACTTCGTACACCATGGGGCAACGGCAGCTTGCGCGCACCGCGGCAAGGTCTGAAAGGCCGTCCCCCAAAAAAATCAGCGCGTCGGCGTCCTGTTCGGTTGCCAGCACCGAGGCCAGCGCACCGCGGTCGCCGTGCGAATCTGAAACAATGATGATCTTGGTGGGTTTATCCACCGTTACTCCTCCTTTTGGGCCGTAAGGGCGCGGTAGATCACACTTTTGGCGATACCGCTCTCTGCGGCGGCCTGCTTGCAGGCCGCGCTGGCGGGCTGACCGTCGGCAACCAGCTCTTCGGCCAGTGCCACGGCGCGCGCCTCGGTCCAAGCTTGCCGCACCGGGGCAGGGGCCCCGGCGACGACCAGTACAAACTCCCCACGGGGGGGTACGTCGTTGTACTGTGCCAATGCCTTTGCAAGGGTGGTCTTTTGTATTTCTTCATGCAGCTTGGTCAGCTCGCGGCAGATCGTCACGCTGCGGTCACCATAGCTGTTCAGCAGGTCGGCAAGGGTGGTGGTCAGCTTATGCGGTGCCTCATAAAACACCAGCGTGCGCTGCTCGCCGCAGGTCTCCTGCAAGCGCTCTTTGCGCTGGCGGCGGTTCATCGGCAAAAAGCCCTCAAAGCAAAACCGCCCCGTTGGCTGGCCGGACACCGCCAGTGCGGTGATGACCGCGCTGGGCCCCGGGATGGGCACCACGCAAATGCCCTCTTCCAGCGCCTGCGTGACGATCAGTTCCCCCGGGTCGCTGATGGCGGGCATCCCTGCGTCGCTGCACAGCGCGCAGGTTTCGCCAGCGCGGATACGGCGCAAAATGGTCTCACCGCGCTCTTTTAAATTGTGCTCGTAATAGCTGACCAGCGGCTTTTTAATGCCCAGATGGTTGAGCAGCTTGATGGTGACACGCGTATCCTCGGCCGCGATAAAATCCGCCTGGGCAAAAGTTTGCGCCGCCCGCGCCGACCAATCGCTTAAATTGCCGATCGGGGTGCCGACGATATACAGGGTACCGCTCACGTCGCACCCCCTCCTTGTTGATAAATTTGCAGCAGCTCAGCCGACGGGCTGCCGTCTGCTTGTTCCATATACAGGTCTGGCAACAGGATAAGGCCGGGGCTTGCCGCCTTGCGGCCATCCAGCAAAAACAGCCACGGCACCGTTTCGGGCCTGCGGCGCACAAAGCGCAGCCGCTTGGGCTCGATGCCGCACCGCCGCATTTCCACCATCAAATCGGTAAGGCGGGCGGGCCGGTTGCACACGCACAGCCGCCCGCCGTCGCGCAGCAGTTGGGCCGCCGCGTCGCAAACATCCCCCGCCGTGCAGGTGACTTCGTGCCGGGCCGCACCGCGCGCGGGCTTTTGCGACACAAACCCCCCGGTAAAGTACGGCGGGTTGCAGCTGACCACGTGGAACTGCCCGCGGGGCAGCACCGGCGGCAAGGCGCGCAGATCGCCCTGCAATGCCGTGATGTACGCGGCCCCTGCCTCTTTTGCAGCCCGTGCCAGCAGGGCCGCGCCCTCGGCGTCCAGCTCCAGCCCATAGCAGGGGCCCCGGTGCCCGGCGTCGTGCCAGCGCAGCGGCACAATGCCACAGCCGGTGCCAAGGTCGCAGGCAAGCCAGTTGCGGTGCACATTGCAAAAGGCCGACAGCAGCATGGCGTCGGTGCCAAACCGGTGGCGCGGGCTGACGAAGACCCCGGTACCGCCTGCAAGGCGCTCCAGCGTCACTTCATCTTCTTCCACACCCGGCCCCCCTTTTTAGTTTGCCCCTTGTGTAAAAATCAGGGCAGGCATTAACCGCCCGCCCTGACTCTTTGTGTTGATGCGAAATTAACCCTCGGAAATAGCGCCGACCGGGCAAACACCCGCGCAGGAGCCACAGCTGATGCATGCGGCTTCGTCGATTTCGTACTGGCTATCGCCCTGAGAAATAGCGCCAACGGGGCACTCGCTTTCGCAGGTACCACAGCTGATGCAAGAATCAGAAATTTTATAGGCCATGTTTTAACACCTCCATTTTCTTTATTTTAACATAAAACTGGAAATAATCAAGCGTTAAAATTGTTGCAAAAATAGCAGGTTCAGCCTTGCGCAGGGCCGTTTTGCGGCTTACCGCCACGCCGGGGCCCACGCCTGCGCCGCTTGGCGGGTTTTGGGGCATTGCCCTCCTCTTTCGGCGCTGCCTCCCGCTGCGGTAAGGCAGGGGAAGGGGCAGGGGGAGGGGGCGCTTGCGGGGGCGCAATTTCCTGTGCGGGGGCCGGTTGCTCTGCCGCCTTTTGCGGGGGCGGCACTGCGCCTGGCCCTTTGCGGCGGCTGCCCTTTTTGCTGGCCGCACGCAGCAGGGCCACCTGGTCGCGGTGGTAGGTTTTGGGCAGGTCGGGCGACTTGTCCAGCCGCACGCGCAGGTTGCCCGAGATCACGTTCACCTCGCACACCGTGCCGTCGCCGTCCGGCGTGTGCACATAGCTGGTCACGCCCGGCGTGATGCCGGTCAAAAACTCATAGGCCGGCTGTTCGTAGGCAAGGCAGCACATCAGCCGCCCGCAGGCACCACTGATTTTAGTGGGGTTCAGCGACAGGCCCTGCTCCTTTGCCATCTTGATCGACACCGGCTGAAAATCGGTCAAAAACCGGCTGCAACAAAACGGCTGCCCGCAAATACCAAGGCCGCCCAGCATTTTGCTCTCATCGCGCACGCCAATCTGGCGCAGTTCGATGCGGGTGCGAAATACCCCCGCAAGGTCTTTGACGAGGTCGCGAAAATCCACCCGGCCATCCGCGGTGAAATAAAACAAAATTTTGCTGCGGTCAAACGTGTATTCCACGTCGATCAGCTTCATCTCTAACCCGTGTTTTGCAATGCGCTCTTCGCACACGTCAAACGCTTTGTTTTCGTCCTCGCGGTTTTGCTTCATGCGCCGGATGTCGGCGTCATCCGCCGGGCGGGTGACCTCTTTAAGCGGTTTGACGATGTTGCTTTCCGGTACCTCGTGCGGGCCCTGCGACACCTCGCCGCACTCGGTGCCGCGGGAGGTCTCGACGATCACATAGTCATCCTTTTGGATGTCCAGCCCACCGGGGTCAAAATAGTACACTTTGCCCCCGGCCTTAAACCGGACGCCAATTACATTTGCCATAGACTATCCTGCCGCTGCCGCTGCGGTGGGTTTCAGTGCCGCTGCCCTGCGGCGAAATTCGGGCAGCGCTTCAAAAGGGAGTAAGGGGTGGCCGTCAGGCTTCGGCGGGCGGGGCAATGCGCAGCGCCAACAACGTGCTGACCAGCTTGGCGCTGCCCCCGCGCAGCCGCCGCTGCGCCTCAAACACCGCGGGCAAAGCGCGGGCCGCATCCTGCCGCGACAACGCGGGCAGGCCGGGTACCGCGCGGCCATCCAGCGCCGCGGCATATAATTGTGCAAGGTCGGCCAAAAAGCTCTCGGCTTCCTCTCGCTTTGTTTTTCCTTCAATTCTCGTGGCCTCGGCAAGCAGGCCAAACCGGTCCTTTGCGGCCCCAAGGCCAACGAAACGCGCGGCCCCCCGCAAAACCTCCATGCGCTGTGCGTCGCCGGCGGCGGCAAGGCAATCCCCCAATGCACCGCCATAGGCCGCAGCCAAAAACGCCGCATCGCCGGCAGAGACACCGCCCTGCCGCAGCACCCCGGCGCATTCTTCTGCCGTCAGCGGGGTAAGGGTATACACCGCACAGCGCGAGCGGATGGTGGGCAAAATGGCCGCTTCACTGTCGGCAGTCAACACAAACAGGACCCCCGCGGGCGGCTCCTCTAACACTTTGAGCAGCGCATTGGCCGCGGCGGCCTGCATTTTTTGCGCGTCTTGAATAATGACCACCCGGCCCTCGGCAGACAGGGAGGTGGACCGCACGGCGGCACGCACTTCGCGCACCCGGTCGACCGGGATGATATCGGCGGCGCCCTGCGGGGCGGCCGTGATGCACTCGGGGTTTTGCCCAAGCAACACGGTGTCCGCCCCCTGCCCGCCCTGCGGGTAAAGGTAATCGGCCGCCAGCAGCCGTGCCGCATAGTTTTTGCCAAGGCCCGGTGCCCCGCACAGCAAAATGCTGTGCGGCAGCCGCCCGGCCGTCAGCGCGGCGGCAAGGTCGTTTTTCAGCGCCTCATTGCCATACAGACGCTGTAACATCAAAGCTTTTCAAACCGGTCTACCTGCGTGACAAACACCGTCGCGCCACCCACGGTGACCTCCAGCGGAAACGCCGTGGTGACCCCAATGCCGTACGATGCCGTCGAGGGCACGATCTCGGTGCGCTGTTTGGAGTACTCGGCGATGATCGAAATGGCTTCATCCACCTTTTCATCCTCGGTACCAATCAGCATCGTCACGTTGCCCGCCAGCAAAAACCCGCCGGTCGTCGACAGCCGTGTCACCGAAAACCCCGCTTTGGTCAGGGCAGAAGAAACCGCGCCTGAATCCTCTTTGTTGACAATTGCAGTAATCATTTTCATACTGTACAGCCTCCTTTGCGGTTGTTTGGTACAGCTTTATTTTACCACGAGTTCGCCCGGATTTCTACCGTTTTACACACTGACCCTGTTTAAAACCCGTTTATTGTGTGGAAAACCCTGTGAAAACTTTAAAAAACCGGTAAAATTTGCTCTTTTTGCATGGACTTTTGTTCTGCCCCCGGCCGGGCTTTGCGACTGTTGAGAATGTATACCACTCTCGACAAACTTCGCAAATTCAACGTTCAGTTGTCAAACCTTTCACAGCTTTGCCCCCACGCTGTGGAAAAAGCAGCACGTAAACCCGCTGTTATTAACATTTTCAACCGAGTTTTCAACATTGCGTTTTGAAACCTCTATACCCTTTGTAATTCCGCGCCGTGAAACCTGTCGAAAAAATCCCAGTTTTAGCCAGAATATACATCTTCTTTACCTGTTTCATACAAACCTGCCTCAGAAAAATGTTGTATTGGGGAAACTGGGGAATATTTTTTCCACTGCGGTGTTGAAAACTCCGTGGAAAATGTTGAAAGCTGACAGTTGTGACCGCTTTTTTCTCATTTTTCTGTTGTCTCGTTACCTCAAAAACAACGGGCGGGGCAACCGCCCCGCCCATATTATCCGCTTAAGGGGTCGTTTGCCCCTGCGGCGGTTTAAACCCTTCGCCGTACACCTCGTCCACCTCGGTGATCATCACCAGCGCGTCCTCATCCACCTCATGGGCCGCCGAGCGCACCTTAAAAATCTGGCTTTTGCTGCATGCGCAGAGTAGCATATCCTTTTCTTCGCCCGAAAAGGTGCCCTTGGCCCGCACCAGCGTTGACCCGCGGTCGGTCTGCTCGCTGATGCTTTTGGCGATCTGCTGCCCCTGCGTGGTAATAATAAAGGCCATTTTGCCGCTGCCGGTGCCGTACAGCACCCGATCGATCACCTGTGTTGCGGCATAGGTGGAGATCAGCCCATACAGCGCGGCGTCAATATTGCCGTACACCAGCGCGCCAAACAGCAGGATCACGCTGTCGATCATCAGCGAAAACTGCCCCACCGACAGATGCGGCATCACCTTGTGCAGCGAGAGAATGAGAAAATCGGTGCCGCCGGTGGAGGAGCCGCGCATATAAATCAGCACCAGCCCGGCCCCAATCAGCACGCCGGAAAACAGCGCCGCCAGCAACGGGCTGCCGGTATAAACGGGGAAACGCGGCAACACCAAATCGACGATGAGGGTCTGGATGACCATGGTTTTTAAGCTGAGCAGTAAAAACCGCCGCCCCAGTGTGCGGTAGCTGACCAAAATAATGGGGATGTTGAGCACCAGCATCATGGTACCGATGGGCAGGCCGGTGAGATGGTTGATGATCAGCGCAAGGCCCGACACGCCACCAGTGGCAAAGCCCGCCGCTTTCATAAAGGTATAAATGCCAATGCCAAACAAAATGCTGCCGGCAAGGTCGTAAAACAAATCGACCAGCACCGTTTTAAGTTCTAATTTTTTCATACCAGACGCCCGCACCTCTTTACTGTTGATTCCTAGCAGGCCGCCGCCCGCTTTGCTTTTCTTCATTGTATCACAACCGGGTACCGCCGCCCACCCCCTGCCGTGGGCGGTGCAGGGTTTTCTTTTGCCACTGGGCAGCAGCGGTGCAAAACGCAGGCCGCACCCTGCCCCGGCGCCACACTTACATTTACACCGCAGCACGGGGCCCCCGCGCTTGGGTGGCATAATGGCCCACCAGCTTTACAACCTTGGGGCAGGCAAAGGCCCAACCTCTCACAGATGGCAGCACGGGCGGGGGAGAGGGTACCCATCCCTGTTCCTTGCCCCCGTACCACCGTGCCACCGTGCACCCCATGCGCCGGTACCGCGGGGCCGCGCCCGCACTGCCCACAGGGCACCCCACCCAAAAAGTCAGGGCACCCGCTAAGCTGGCAGCTTGGGGAAGCTCTGGCGGGGCTTACTACCGGCAAGCATCTAAAAACGCCCCGAAGAATTTTTTTTGCATCCTTTACCCTACCGCCTTTAAAACGGCAGTATCAGCATAGCACTGTTAATCATTGTCACCGATAGGGCAACAAAAGGGCTAAGGGTCTCGGCAAAGCTTAAAGCATTTGCCCCCGCAAAGCCGGGGGTTGTCAAGAGAACACAAAAAAGGCGCCCGCCGTTACTTCGGCGGGCACCTTTATTTCACCATCACGCGAACAGAGGGTGGTTATTTGTACAGAGTCTCCAGCTTCTTGAGGTACTCGTAACGGTCTGTGGAAGCCTCAGAGGCTTTCTCAAACAGCTCGGTAGCACGCTCCGGGAACGACATCTGCAAGCGGGCATAACGGTTCTCGGACTTGATGAAGTCGAGGTAGCTCTCGGTCGGCTCCTTCGAATCCACAACAAATGCGGGCTTGCCCTCTGCCTTGAGGCGCGGGTCGAAGCGGTACATATGCCAGTAACCGGATGCCACAGCGCGCTTAATCTCCAGCTGGCTGTTGCCCATGCCGCCCTTGATGCCGTGCATTTCGCACGGGGCATAGCCGATGATCAGCGACGGGCCGGGATAGCTCTCCGCCTCTTTGATGGCTTTGACGGTCTGGTTGTAGTCGGCGCCCATGGCAATGTGCGCAACATAAACATAACCGTAAGACATCGCGATCTGCGAGAGGTCCTTTTTGCCGATGGTCTTGCCGGCTGCCGCAAACTGTGCGACCTGGCCGATCTGGCTGGCCTTCGAAGCCTGCCCACCGGTGTTCGAATACACCTCGGTGTCAAAGACCATCACGTTGACGTCCTCGCCGGAAGCCAGCACGTGGTCCAAACCACCAAAGCCGATATCGTACGCCCAGCCGTCGCCACCGAAGATCCAGATGGATTTCTTCGAGAGGAATTCTTTCTTCGGCAGGATCTCTTTGCTGTACTCGCAGGTCGGGTCCTTCTCCAGCTCGGCAACCAGTTTCTTGGTCGCGATCTGGTTGGCGTCGCCGTCATCGAGGGTAGCAAGGTATTCGTCAATCGCAGCGCGTTTGCTGTCAACGGTGGTGACATCGCGCAGCGCTTTGACCTTATTGATCAGGCTCTCGCGGATGTACTTCTGGCCAAGGGCAAAGCCCAGGCCGTGCTCGGCGTTGTCCTCAAACAGGCTGTTTGCCCATGTGGGGCCAAAGCCGCTCTCGCGGTTGACGGTGTACGGGCTGGTCGCGCCGGTGCCGCCCCAAATGGACGAGCAACCGGTGGCGTTGGAGATGTACATGCGCTCGCCAAACATCTGGGTGACAAGTTTGGCATAGCTGGTCTCGGCGCAGCCTGCGCAGGCGCCCGAGAACTCAAGCAGCGGCTGCTCGAACTGGCTGCCCTTGACGGTGGTCTTTTTGAACATCGTCTCTTTTTTGGTGACATTCGCCACGGCATAGTCGAACGAATCCTGCTCGACAAGCTGGCTCTCCTGCGGCACCATTTTCAGTGCTTTGCCGGGGGCCGGGCAGATGTTGGCGCACGAGCCGCAGCCCATGCAATCCAACGGGGAGATGACGATACCAAACTGGTAGCTCTCGAGGCCCTTGCCCTTGGCACCGGCCAGTTTCATAGTCGAGGGGGCAGCGGCAGCTTCCTTCTCGTCCAGCAGGAACGGGCGGATGACTGCGTGCGGGCAGACGAACGCGCACTGGTTGCACTGAATGCACTTTTCAGCATCCCACTCGGGCACGCTGACAGCAACACCGCGCTTCTCGTAAGCCGAAGCGCCCTGCTCAAACGTACCGTCGGCATGGTCCACAAAGGCCGAAACAGGCAGGCTGTCACCGTCCATCATGTCGACCGGGTCAAGGATGTTCTTGACCTGCTTCACCAGCGGGGCAGCACCCTTCAGGGCTTTGCCTTCGCCCTCGTCTTTCGCGTCGGCCCATGCGGCGGGTACTTCCAACTTAACATAAGCGGTGGCACCGGCATCGATGGCGGCGTAGTTCATGTTGACAACGGCTTCGCCCTTCTTCGCGTAGGACTTGTGTGCAGCCTCTTTCATGAAGCGAAGCGCATCTTCCTCCGGCATGATCTTTGCCAGCGAGAAGAACGCGGACTGCAAAATGGTGTTGGTGCGCTTGCCCATGCCGATCTCGATGGCTTTGTCGATGGCATTGACGGTGTACAGCTGCACGTTGTTCTTTGCAATGTAGCGCTTTGCAAAGGCAGGCATATGGTGGTCCAGCTCTTCCGGCGTCCACTGGCAGTTGATCAGGAACGTGCCGCCCGGCTTGACGTCGTTGACCATCTTAAAGCCCTTGATGACATAAGACGGGTTGTGGCAGGCAACAAAGTCGGCCTTATTGATGTAGTAGCTCGAACGGATGGGCTTGTCGCCAAAGCGCAGGTGGCTGATGGTCACGCCGCCGGTCTTTTTCGAGTCATACTGGAAATAGGCCTGAATGAATTTATCGGTGTGGTCGCCGATGATCTTGATGGAGTTTTTGTTGGCGCCCACGGTGCCGTCGCCGCCAAGGCCCCAGAACTTGCACGAAACGGTGCCTGCCGGGGTGGTGTCGGGGGCAGCGGTCTCTTCCAACGAATGGCCGGTAACATCATCGACAATGCCGATGGTGAAGTTGTCCTTCGGCTGTGCTTTTTTGAGGTTCTCGTACACCGCAAACACGCTGGAGGGCGGGGTGTCTTTCGAACCAAGGCCATAGCGGCCGCCCACAACGGGGATCGACACGCCATTGCGAACGAGGCTGGTGATAACATCGAGGTACAGCGGCTCGCCCAGTGCGCCCGGCTCTTTGGTGCGGTCCAGCACGGCGATTTTCTTGGTGGTTTTCGGCAGCGCCGCGATCAGCTTTTCCGCAACGAACGGGCGGTACAGACGAACCTTGACAAGGCCGACCTTCTCGCCTGCGGCAGTCATGTAATCAATGACTTCCTCGGCAACGTCGCAGATGGAGCCCATCGCGATGATGACGCGCTCGGCATCCGGTGCGCCGTAGTAATTGAACAGGCCGTAGTTGGTGCCGATCTTCTCGTTGACCTTGCCCATGTACTCTTCAACGATCGCGGGCAGCGCGTCATAGTACTTGTTGCAGGCTTCACGATGCTGGAAGAAGATATCGCCATTCTCGTGCGAGCCGCGCATGGTGGGGTGCTCCGGGTTCAGCGAACGGGCGCGGAACGCCGCAACAGCGTCCATGTCCACCATGTCTTTCAGGTCGTCATAATCCCAGACCTCGATCTTCTGGATCTCGTGGCTGGTACGGAAACCGTCGAAGAAGTTCACGAACGGCACGCGGCCCTTGATGGCCGACAGATGTGCCACCGCGGAAAGATCCATGACCTCCTGCGGGTTGGACTCGGCCAACATTGCAAAACCGGTCTGGCGGCAGGCGTACACGTCGCTGTGGTCGCCGAAGATGTTCAGCGCATGGGTCGCAACGGTACGGGCCGACACATGAAACACGGCCGGCAGCAGTTCACCGGCAATTTTGTACATGTTGGGGATCATCAGCAGCAGGCCCTGCGAAGCGGTATAAGTGGTGGTCAGCGCGCCAGCGTTCAAGCTGCCGTGCACGGTGCCTGCGGCACCTGCCTCGGACTGCATCTCCATTACTTTTACTTCGTCACCGAAAACGTTCTTGCGGTGTGCCGCTGCCCACTGGTCGACTTGGTCGGCCATTGGGCTGGACGGAGTAATGGGGTAGATGCTGGCAACTTCCGTATACGCATAGCTTACGTGCGCTGCGGCGGTGTTGCCATCCATACTCTTTTTAGCTCTTGCCATTTTTTAAGTTCCTCCCTAAAAAATTGATCGCGTGATGGATTGCACTCTCGCAACCTATATTCTAACAAATTTAGCCTGATAAGTAAATAACAAAAAACCGCTTTCTCAGGCCATTCTTGTTAATATCGTGTATTTACCCTTAATTATATGGCGATTTGGGGGAATTCCTCTGCCAGCGGGCGTTTTGCCGCAAGGCAGTGGGCAAAACGATGTTTGACAGTCGGCCTTAAATACTATAAAATCTGGACAGCGATACCAAAAAACGGCGTTTTGCGCCGATGTAAGGGAGTCTTGACGGGATGGACCCGGACGGTCTGAGTTTGCTGGTCTGCGGCATCACTTATTTGTTGTCTCTGGTTGCGGTGTACCACACCGGTGCGCTGCGCGATGTGCAGGCGCCGGGGCAGCGCGACGACGATGCGCTGCTGGGCACTACGGCGCTGTGGTGGGGCACTGCCACCGCGGCAGCTTTGCTGCGCGCGGGTGCGGTATTTGCCGCGGCTCTCTGGCTGCGCCGCCTGCCGGTGGCCGCCATAGTGGCCGTGCTGCTTTGCCCTGCCATCGACGCGCTGCTGTTTGCGCTGGGCGCGGCACACTCGCCCACTGCGCTGCCCCAAGGCAAGGGGGCAGCTGCCCTTGCCACCCTGCTGGGCAAGCCCTTTTTACTGCTGCCCCGCGCCGTGCTGCGGGCGGCCGGGCTTTCGGCGCACACCCCGGTCACCGAGCAGGATTTAATGGCGATGGTGGACGATGTGCAGGAGGGCGATTTTCTGGACGAGAGCCAGAAAGAGATGATCACCGGCGTGTTTGAGCTGGACGACATTGCCGCGGTGGACATCATGACCCACCGCACCGAGGTCAAGGCCATCGCCGATTCGCGCACGGCGCACGAAGTGCTGCCGCTTGCCATCGAAGGCGGCTTTTCGCGCCTGCCTGTCTACCACAAAAACCTCGACGATATTATTGGCATTTTATATGTCAAAGACCTGCTGAGCCTGGTGGACGACCCCGCCGGTGCCGACGTGCCCATCCACGGGTTTTTGCGCCCGGCCATGTTTGTGCCCGAAAACTGCCGTGCCCGCGAGCTGCTGCTGGATTTCCGCGCAAAGCGCACCCAGATCGCCATTGTGGTGGATGAATACGGCGGCACGGCCGGCATTGTGACGATGGAGGATATTCTGGAAGAGATCGTGGGCAACATTGAGGACGAATTTGACCCCGAGGACGACGAACTGCGCCCGGTAGAGGGCGGCCTTTTGGCCGACGGCGCGGCGGACCTTGAGGATGTGTTTGACTGGTTTGGCCTGCCGACGCCCGAGCCCGAGCCCGATGATGATTTTGATTCGGTGGGCGGGCTGATCACCGCGCGTCTGGGGCGCATCCCCCAACAGGGCGAACCGGTCAGTTTGGTTTACGGCGGCCTGCTGCTACGGGTAGAGCAGGTGAACGAGCGCCGGGTGGAAAAAGTATTTTGCCAAAAACAGCCGCAACCGGCAAAGCAAAAGGAAACAGAGGATAAAGAAACCGATGCATAACGAAACAACACTGGCCAGTGAAACCATCTTTACCGGGCGTATCATCCGGGTGACCAAAGACACCGTGCGGCTGGAAAACGGCAGCACCTCCACGCGCGAGGTCGTGCACCATAACGGGGGCGCCTGCGTGGCCGCCCTGACCGAAACGGGGGAAGTGTATTTAGTGCGGCAGTTCCGCTACCCGTACGGCAAAGAGCTGGTAGAGTTGCCCGCGGGCAAGCTGGAGCCGGGCGAAGACCCGCGCGTCGCCGCGCTGCGCGAGCTGGAGGAAGAGGTTGGCGTGCAGGCGGATGAGATGATCTCGCTTGGCGAATTTTACCCCTCATGCGGGTACTGCAACGAGATCATTTACCTGTATGCCGCAAAGGGCCTGCACCAAACCCGGCAGCATTTGGATGAAGACGAATTTGTCACGGTACAAACTGCCCCGCTGCAAAGCGTGGTGCAGCAGGCGTTGAGCGGTGAGTTGCAGGACGGCAAGACCATCGCCGCCGTGCTGCGGCTTGCCGCGCTGCGCAGTGCCGGTAAATTTTAAAAGGTAAAGGGGGCCGCGTCATGCTGACAGCGGCAGAACAACAAGCCATTTTAAATTTAGTGCGCGAAGCGGGTACTTTACTTTTCAACCACGCGCTCGCGCGCGATATCACGGTAAAAGGGCAGGCCAATTTTGTGACCCGCTGCGATTTTGCGGTGCAGGCCCAGCTGAAAGGCGTGCTGGCTTCGCGCTGGCCCAGCGCCGGCTTTTACAGCGAAGAGCAGGTAAACCAACCAAAGCCTGCCGGCCTTTGCTGGGTGCTGGACCCGGTTGATGGCACCGCCAACCTGATGAGCGGCCTTGGACAAAGTGCGATTTCTCTGGCGCTGCTGCAAAACGGGCAGCCGGTATTTGGCGCAGTGTACAACCCGTTTACGGGCGAATTGTTCCACGCCGCGGCGGGCACCGGCGCATTTTTAGGGGATGTGCCGCTGGCCGTCAGCGACGTGCCGCTGGGCGACGGGCTGGTCGCGGTGGGCACCAGCCCCTACGACCGCAGCCTTGCCGGGCCAAATTTTGCGCTGTTTGAACAGCTGTTTGCCGCCTGTGCCGATTTGCGGCGCATTGGCAGCGCGGCGCTGGACCTTGCCTATGTGGCCGCCGGGCGCATGGTGGGGTATGTAGAGCGCAACTTAAAACCGTGGGATTTTGCCGCCGGCGCCCTGCTGGTGCAGGAGGCCGGGGGCAGCGTTTGCCGGTTTGACGGCACGCCGGTGAGCTTTTTTGAAAACTGCGACATGGTGGCCGCCGCACCGGACAGTGCGCCGGGCCTGCTGGCGCTGACCACAAAACTGCCCACAACGGCGGCTTTGCTGGCTAAGCAAGGCTGATGGCAGAGGGGCCGGGCCGACAGACTTTTGTTTTGCCCACGGTTTTTGGGCCGCTATCTTTTACCACTGCTTTTAAAAGTTTTGCTTTTCGCAGTTATGGGCCGGGTGGCGTTGCCGCCCGGTTTTTTTGTGCCCCGCCGCAGGGCGGGGTGGGTGCAACGCCACCGCTTTAGCCGTTGTGCCGGGCAACGCAGGCACCCCAAAAAGCCCGGTGCCCAGCTTTTTAAAGTGGCGAACGCATTTGTGCCCACACCAAAAAAAGTGCCGGCAGCCTCCTGCTAGCGGCACCCCACGCCGGGCCGCTGGGTTTAGTTTCACCGGGCAAAGCGGCTTGTTGCGCCACCCTTTTTGCATCCCCGCCCCGTGTTTGCGGGGCGTGCCCGCACGGGTTCCCCTTATGGCAGGCGCCCGGGGCCTCTAATGGGCCCTTTGGGGCAAACGGCCTGCCCGTTGCGGTTGCGGTTTCTCCTTTTTAGCAGCCCCCTTTGGGGCATCGCGCTTTTGCCCCTTAACTGCAAGCCCGGTGCCCCAAGGCAAACGCACAGCGGGCCTTACCGGTGCGCCTGCCATTTACCGCGCCCCGCAAAAAAACGGGGCAAACGGCCTGCCCAAAGCAACCCCAAAAAAAAAGCGGGGCGGGGGGCTGGCTAAAATGCCCCGCACAACAACACAAAGAAACCGCCGCCGGGTACCCGGCGGCGGCTCAATTATTTCATCATCGGACGAAACCCTTTCATCTCTGTGTCGGAATTTTCTTAAGACTCACTTGCTGCGAACTGTTGTGTTTCGTTTCGCGAAACGCATTCGAGATTCCACTTAAAACCATCAAACAAACCTGACGTTCAAATTTCCTCTTCTACAGGTCACATCTATCGGGGTCCGGCACTCTGCGAGGCGACGGCTCGTCTTCGTCGTTGCGTCTTTTATATCAGCCGACTCTCCCACCGCAGATCCCGCGGCACGGAGGCGCTTAAAGTTTTATTGAAACTTTCAAAATCACGCTTGTCGAAGCGATGCCGCCCCGCAGACTGAGTTGCCGGGTTCCCCATGGTCACTGCGTTCTACACTGTACACCGGTCTCACCTCTTTCTTTTCGGTCTGGGTTTCCAGCCCCAAACACACAAATCTTTTTCAAAACTTGCGGTGTATCTGCTTTCTACCCTTCCCTTTCTGTCTTTATTATATCCGTTCCGATATCAAGTTGCAATTGACATTTTGTATGGACTTTTGTGCTTTTTCATGTACTATAATACCAATATGTAGCTAAAACATGCCGTATTTTTGTATTTTTTGTAAAATATCGGCAGTTTTTCGGGTTCTACTTTTCTTTTTTTGCCCCGGTCTTTACATCCGCATTTGTTTTGAAGTACAATCCAAGCAGAGGTTCGCAACCAAAAAGGGGGCTTTTGCATGGAACTGTTGCTTGACAGCGCAAATTTGAACGAACTGGCCGGCGGCCTGCGGGATTTGCCCGCCAGCGGGGTGACCACCAACCCGACAATTTTAAAAAAAGAGGGCAAGGTGGACCTGCCCGCGCACCTTACGGCAATACGCGGGCTGTGCGGCCCACACCGCAGCCTGCACGTGCAGGTGGTTACCACCGCCGCGCAGGCGATGCAAGCCGAAGCCCAGCATATTTTAAGCACGCTGGGCATGGACACCTATATTAAAGTACCCGTCAGTGAGGCGGGGCTTACCGTCATTGGGCAACTGGTGCGCGCGGGCACTCATGTCACGGCGACCGCCGTGTACACCAGTTTGCAGGGCATGCTGGCCGTGCTGGCCGGGGCCAACTATGTGGCGGTGTACTGCGGGCGCATCGACCGCGCGGGGGGCTCGTCGCAGGCAGTGCTACACGAAATTGCCGATTTTATTCACCGCGGCGGGTTTCACACCCGGCTGCTGGCCGCCAGCTTTCGCGAGCCACAGGCCATTGCCGATGCGTTTGCAGCGGGGGCCGACAGCGTGACCGCCGCACCCGCCGTGCTGCGCGCCGGGCTTTCGCTGCCCTGCATTGGCGAAGCAACCGACGCTTTCGAGGCTGATTTTGAAGCGGTGTACGGCGCGGGCGCCACGATGCAGCGGCTGTAAACAAACAACACTAAACATAATTGGGGCCCCGGGGCCCCGCAGAATAAAGGAGGACACCGCATGAAAATTTTATTGATTGGCGGTACCGGGGTCATCAGCACCGCCATCAGCAAAAAACTGTTGCAAGACGGGCACGAGCTGTACCTGCTAAACCGGCGCGGCGGCAAAGACCTGCCGCACGGCGCGCACGAGCTGCGCGGCGACATCAACGATGAAGCGGCCGTGGCCGCCCTGCTGGACGGGCTGTCGTTTGACGCGGTGGCCGATTTCATCTGCTTTACACCCGAACAGGCCGAGCGCGATTTTAAGCTGTTTGCAAGCAAAACAAAGCAGTATGTGCTGATCAGCTCGGCTTCGGCCTACCAAAAACCGCTCACCGCGCTGCCTATCACCGAAAGTACGCCGCTGGTCAACCCCTACTGGGACTACTCGCGCGCCAAAGCCGCCGCCGAAGAATTGTTGCTGCGCCATTTGCGGCACGACGGTTTCCCCGTAACGATTGTGCGGCCCAGCCACACTTACTGTGAGCGCAAGGTGCCGGTGGCGGTGCACGGTGCGGCCGGCAGCTGGCAGGTGCTGGCCCGCATGCTGGCGGGTAAGCCGGTCGTGGTGCACGGCGACGGCAGCTCGCTGTGGACGCTGACCCACAGCCGCGACTTTGCCAAGGGCTTTTGCGGGCTGCTGGGCAACCCGCACGCCATTGGGCAGGCGGTACACATCACGTCGGACGAATCGTTAAGCTGGAACCAGATCTACACCATCCTTGCCGACGCGCTGGGCGTGCCGCTGCGCGCGGTGTATGTGCCCAGCACCGTGCTGGCCGAGGCCGGCACCGCGTGGGGGTACGATTTTGAGGGTAACCTGCTGGGCGACAAGGCCGTGAGCGTGGTGTTTGACAACACAAAGCTGAAACGGCTGGTGCCGGGCTTTACCGCGACCACCCGGTTTGACGAGGGTGCGCGCGAGGCGGTGGCTTACCTGCTGGCCCACCCGGAGCTGCAACTGGACGACCCGACGTTTGACCGCTTTTGCGATGCGGTATGTGACACCATGTCCACGGCGGCACAGCGCATTGCGGGGCTGGCAAACGAGGCAAATGAGGCTTGACCCCGAAATTAAACGAGCCCGCCAACACATTCCCGCTGTCCTGCATCCCTTGGGTCAGCTTTACCGGCTTCCACTTAAGCGTGTACCATAACGCAGGGTATTTGCGCCCCATTTTTACCCTTGGCAAATATTTTAAGCAGGACGGTAAAATGTGGCTGCCCTTATCCGCACAAGTGCACCATGCGGTTTGTGACGGATATCACCTTGGCAGATTTTTGAATGAGGTGCAGGCACTCGCCTTTGCCGCCCCAACTTGGCTCACTGTTTCATAACACGCCTTGTTGCCGGCTGGCTGGCAGCCATGTTTTTACAAGACCCTGCGCCCCAAAAGCGGCCCCGCTTTGCCCCGCACCTTCGTTTTGCCCTGCGTGATGTTATAAAATTTTAAAGCCCCATTTTTTATTTCACTGCCCCCGCCGCCCCGCGGTAGGAGTAACCCACCCCCCGGTACCCGCTGGCTGTGACAGGCCATGCGGGTGCCGGGGGGGGGGGGGGGGTACTTTGTTGTTTTAAGTTTTACTTCGTTTTGATACGTTGCATGTTGCGCGTTACAACCGTCACTGCCCGCCGGGGCAAGCGTTGTTACAAAGGCTGCCCGGCCCGGGGCCGGGGCATTTTTCAGTGCTGCGCCGGGCGGTACTTTTCGCGCAGCTCGCCAATGGTGCAGCTGTTGCTTTTTTTGAACACCCGGCAAAAATACGTCGTGTTGGGGTAGCCGGTGCGCGCGGCAATCTCCTTAATCGACAGCGTCGTTTCGCGCGCAAGGCGCTCGGCGGCTTTCATGCGCACCGCGGTGAGGTGCTCGACAAAGTTTTCGCCGCGCTGGTGGCGAAACAGCCTGCTGAGGTAAAACGGGCTGATGCCGATATGCGCGGCCACCACGTCCAGCGAAAGGTCGCTGGCGTAATGCTCGTCAATATATCGCAGCGCCTGCTGCACATACTGGCCCGCGCCGGGCTGGGGCGGCTCGCCCAATAGCCGGGCAAGCTGGTACAGCTTTTCGCGCAATACCGGTGCAAAATCGGCCGCCGCGTCCTGCCGGGCAAGCTCTTGCGCGGCACCCTCCAACTGGCGGTGCAGCCCGTCGGCACGGCCCTTTTGTTGGGCCAGCTGTGCCGCCACCTGTGCAAACAGCTTTTCGGCAAAGGCGCGGTTGCTCTGCAAAAAGGGTTGCAAGCGCGCCATTTCGGCGCCGATCTGCTGCAAATTGCCCTCTTGCACCAAACAGCAAAGCAGCTGTGCTTCGGCACTGCCCGCTTCGGCCTGTTGCGGCTGGCGGTAAAAGGCGACGGCCCCCTGCCCATGCTGCAACAGGGCCAACAGGCTTTGCTGGTACGATTCCTGCATCTGGCGAAACTGCCCAAACACGCCGCCCACCCCGGCCCGCAGCGGCAGTTGCAGGCTGCGGTTCAGCTTGGTCAGCGCCACCTGTACCACGTCGTTCAGCCAGGCTTCGCCCCCGCCTCTTTGCCCTGCGGGCACAAACAGCAGCAGGCAAAGGTTGGTCTCGGTCACGGTGGCAAGGTAGGTGCAACTGCCCCCAAACGCGGCGTCCAGCGCGGCGCGCAGCACCTGTTTATCCTGCCCGCGCAGCCCGTCGCGGCTGGGGGTCACGGGCACCAGCGCGACAACGGCCCCCGCTGTAAATTGCACGGCATGCATTTCGCAATAGGCCTCAAAATTGGCAAGCGCCGGTTCACCGATGAAAATCGAGTACATGATCTCGCTTTCCATCACCGGCTGAATGCGGGTGAACAGCTCGCGTATCTGCCGCTGGCTTTGGGCGTTGGCGCGGGTCTCGTCGATCTGCGCACACAGCTTTTGAATGGTCGCCACCGTGGTCTCGCGCTTTTCGGGCTTTAAGATATACGCGTCAATTTTAAGGGACAGCGCGCGCTGCACATAGTCAAATTCGTCATAGGCAGTGTTGATGATAAACCTTGTGCGCGCCCCGCGGCTGCGCAGCAGGTCAATGGCATCAATGCCGCTGATGCCCGGCATGTTGATGTCCACAATGGCGATGTCGGGCTGGTGGCGCTGCACCTGGGTCACCAGCTCGGTGCCGTTGCCGGCGGTTGCCACCACGTCAATGTCGTGAAATTCTTTTTGGATCAGCAGCCCGAGTGCCTTGAGCTCGATCTCTTCGTCGTCTGCAAGGATCATCGTATACATTGATTTGCCCACCTCACTTTCCCTGTGTGGGTGTTTGCCGCGGCAACCCGATATGGATCAGGGTGCGCCCCGGCTTGCTGTCGATCATAAACTCTACCCCGCCGCCAAAAAACAGTTGCAACCGCAGGTACACATTGCACAGCCCCATGTGCGAATCGTCCTCGGTGCGCTTGTTTAGCGCGGTGCGCAGCGCGGCAAGCGTCTCCTCTTCAAAGCCTTTGCCGTTGTCCTCTACCTCTAGGCAGCAGCGCCCGCCCTGCCCGTACAGGCGCACCGTTACCCGGCCACCGGTGATCTGCGGGCCCACGCCATAACTGACCGAGTTTTCCACCAGCGGCTGCAAGATCATGCAGGGCACCTGTTGCCCGGCGCACTGCTCGTCCACCTCAAACACAAAATCGATGCGGCTGCCAAACCGCTGGCGCTGAATGTACACGTAGTTGCGGGTGTTTTCAATCTCGTCGCCCAGCGTCACGGTGCCGGTGACCTTGCGCAGGTTGTAGCGCAAAAACTCGCTGGTCGCCTCCATCAGCTGTGCCGTTTCGGTGGCGTTTTCCATCTGGGCCGTCTGCAAGATCATGTTGAGGGTGTTAAACAAAAAGTGTGGGTTGATGCGTGACTGCAACAGCCGCAACTGGCTGCTTTGCAGCGCGGCGCTAATGCGCAGGTTTTCCACCTCCACCTGCGTGAGTTGCTCGCGCACCCGCGAATCCTGCTCAATTTGTTCCATTTGGGTGTGGATGGTGTCGATCATCTCGTTGAACGCGTCGGCAAACACCGACAGCTCGTCGCCGGTGTCGATCTGCACATGCTGTTGCAGGGTAGGGGTGCGGGTCAGCCGGTCGGCAAAGTCGGTCAACCGGTTGACCGAGTTCGTCATGCCCCGCACGACCTTGCGGTAAAAGCTGAGGCAGACCAGCAATGCCAGCGCCAGCATGGCCAGCTGAAATGCCGTGAGTATCTGCTGTACCCGCTGCATGCCGGTTTGCAACTGCTGCGTCGTCACCAGCTTTGCGGTGTACACCTCTTGAAAGCTTTGGTTGATGTACGAAATGGTGTTCTGCGTTTCGTGGTAGCTTTCGGCCAGTGCCGCATTGTCCGCCCCGGCCGAGACCTCATTGCGAAAGGCGGTCAGGTCTTTGATCAGCGCGTCGCTTTGGGTGAGGTAGGTGTCGATCATGCAGCAAAGGTCCATCACCTCACGTGAGTACTCCTCATCCAGCCGGTTTTTCATCTCCTGCACCGCGCCGCGGGTGACCGCGCTTTGCGCAAGGTAGCTTTCGTTGCTGGCCGGGCGCAGGTACAAATAATAGTCGTAGACATCCCGGTTGGTGTTTTCAACATCGACAAACAGCCCGTTGAGGTCCAGCAGTTCGCCGATGGCCCCGCGGTACTGCGCCGACAGCAGTTCGCTGGTAAAAAACGACACGCCAAAAATCAAAATCACGATGAACAGCATGATGAGATAGCCCATCGTGTATTTGCGGCTGATGGACCCGGACGTGAGCTTTTCGAGCAGTTTTTTACCTGCCTTCATAATTGCCCTCCTCGTCCAGATCCGCCGCAGTGATCCAGCGCAAATCAGTGTAAATGCAAGAGGCCGAATAGCTGCCCTTTGTGCGGTAACGGTACAATTCCTGCACACAGGTCTGGCCCATTTTGCGGGTCTGCTGGATCATCAACCCGTCGATCAGCCCGGCTTTGATGCCCGCCAGTGCCTCGTCGGAATCATCAAACCCCAAAATATGCGCAAAATTTTCACTTTGCGGTGCCAGCTGGCCCAGCGTTTGCGCGCCGGTGCCCTCGATGCAAACCAGCGTGTCGATCTCCGGTGACTGCGCGCGAATGAGCGCGTATTTTTGCATCACGGTCAGCGCGTCGTACTCGTCGTACTCCACCCGCACAATTTCAATGCCCGGCGTGTTTGCCACCGCGTCCCGCAGGCCTTTGAGCCGCAGCTCTAAATTGGGGTAGCCCGGCGCACCGGACAGCACGGCCACCTTGGCGCTGCCGCCGGTCACTTCGACCAAATGGTGGCCCATCTTGCGCCCGGCGTTGTAGTTGTCGGTGCCCACATACAGGTGGGTGCCAAAGCTCGGCACGTCGGTGTCCACAAAAACGACCTGCACCCCCTGCTGCCGCGCGTCCTCCAGCGCGTCAAGATACCCCTCATTTTCAATGCCCTGCACGATCAGCGCGTCGGTTTGCGCCGCCGTTTGCTGGCGAATGAGGTCGGTCATCTGGTCCACATTGTAATTGAGCTGTGGCAGATAAATTTTGACGCTGACCGGTAATTCGCCCCCAGCCTCGTTGATGCCGCCTGCGACCATCGTCCAATAGCCGTAGTCGTTGTGCGGCAAAATTGCCGAAATGCGCATGGTCTCGGTGGTTTTGCGCGCCGCTGCGCTGTTGCTGCCGCACCCCGTGCACAGCAACAGCGCCAGCAGCACTACCCCCAGTGCGGCTGCCCGTTTCATGCTGGTTGCCCCCTTGTATTGCAGTTTGTTTCAATTTTACTGAAAACCTGTCGCATTTGCAAACAATTTGCAAAGTGGGGCGGCGCCTGTACCGGCTGCCGCCCCACTTTGCGGGATGCGAAGAGAGGGGGCAACGCGGCCCCGGTTATTTTTTGGCAGAGTATTTGCGCACGTCCAGCGCCACGGCCCCAATGATGATAAGGCCCTTGACGACGTTTTGCCAGTACGGGCTGATGCCGATAAAGGTCAGGCCATAGCTGATGACGTTGAAGATGATGACACCGGCGAACACGCCGCCCACGGTGCCGACACCGCCGGCGATCGAGCAACCGCCTACGATGCAGGAGGCAATGGCGTCCAGCTCGTACGCGTTGCCGTAAGCACTGGTGGCACTGGCGGTGCGCGCCGCCTCCATGCTGCCCGCAAGGCCATACAGCGCACCGGCCAGCGAGTAGGTGATCATTTGAATTTTAAACACGTTGATGCCCGACACACGCGCGGCTTCGAGGTTGCCGCCCACGGCAAAAATCTCTTTGCCAAGGCAGGTTTTGGTTTGCAGCACCCACACAACCAGCATCACAACCAGCGCGATCATGACGATGTACGGCACGCCAAACAAACTGGCCGAACCGATGTCGCGAAAGTTCTGTGTCAGGCTGCCCAGCGGCTGCGAGCGGTTGGGCTCCATATTGAAATACAGGCTGGAAAAACCGAAGATGATCATCTGGCTGCCCAGCGTGGCCAAAAAGGCGGGCACTTTGAGCTTTGCCACCACCCAGCCGTTAAAGCTGCCCAGCACCACGCCGACCAGCATGGCCACCAGCACCGGTACAAAGGCGGGCAGCTCCGGCAGGCCGGGCCAAAATTTCAGGCTGGCCGCCGCCTGCTGTGCCAGCGATGCCGACACCAGCGCGGTGAGGCCCACCATGCGCCCGCCGGACAAATCTGCCGAGCCGGACACGATGATGAACATACAACCCATTGCCACCACGATGCGCACGGCGCTTTGCATTAAAATGTCACGCGCGACATCCAGCGAGAAAAACCGCGGTGAAATTACGGTGATGATGACGACGAGCGCCAGCAGAATCAGATAAATTGCATTGTTGATGATAAACTGTTTGGGGTCTAATTTCTTTTTGGTGGTCATTGTACCGCTCCTCCTTCAGGCGCCTTTTGCCAGGTGCTGGCCAGCATCATGATCTGTTCGTCGGTGGCGCTTGCCCCGTCAAGGATGCCGGACAGGTGCCCTTCACACATCACCATGATGCGGTCGGACATGCCCATCAGCTCCGGCATTTCAGAGCTGATCATAATGACGCATTTGCCCTCGGCCGCCATCTGCGCCATCAGTGTGTAAATTTCGTATTTGGCACCCACATCAATGCCGCGGGTCGGCTCGTCCAAAATTAAAATTTCGGGGCCGGTCAACAACCAGCGCCCCAGCAACACCTTTTGCTGGTTGCCGCCCGACAGGTTTTGAATGGGCGTTTTGGTGGTTGGCGTTTTGATCGACAGCGAATCGATGTACTGCTGCGTGTCCTGCTGGCGCTTTTTTTCACTTAAAAACAGTTTGCCGCCGGTGTACTGGCGGGTGTGCGCCGTTTGGTTTGCGATGACGGTGTTTTCCAGCACCGACAGCATCGGGATGATGCCGCTGGCACGCCGCTCTTCGGTCAGCAGGGCCATGCCCTGCTGAATTGCATCCTGCGCACAGCGGATGTTTGCGGGTTTGCCGCCAATTTTTACCGTGCCGGACGCGATGGGCCGCAGCCCAAAAATCGATTCCATCAGCTCGGTGCGCTGTGCGCCCACCAGCCCGCCAAGGCCCAGAATTTCGCCCTTGTGCAGTGTAAAACTGATGTCCTGAAACGAGTGCGGGTTGGCGCTGGTGAGGTGCTCTACCTCTAAATACGGCGCGCCGACGTTTGGCGTGCGCGGCGGGAAGCGGCTTTCCATCTTGCGGCCCACCATGCGCGCGACAATGAGGTCCTGCGTCAGCTCGGCAGCGGGCCAACAGCCCACCAGCTGGCCGTCGCGCATGATGGTCACCTCATTTGAAATCTGCAAAATTTCGTCCATCTTGTGCGAGATGTAAATAATGGCGACCCCCTGTGACGTCAGGCGGCGGATGATGCGAAACAGCAGCTCCACTTCGCTTTCGGTCAGCGAGGAGGTGGGCTCGTCCATAATAATGACCTTCGCCCCGTACGACACCGCGCGGGCGATCTCCACCAGCTGGCAATGGGCGGCGGCAAGCTCGCCCATCGAGCGGCGGGGGTCCAACTGAATTTCCAGTTCGTCAAACAGCGCCTGGGTATCGGCCTGCATCTTTTTTTCGTCCACCCAGTGGATGGGCCCCACCTTTTTGTATGGCACCCGGCCGACCCAGATATTCTCCATAATGTTGCGGGTGCGAATGGGGTGCAGCTCCTGATGGATCATCGCGACCCCTTTGTCCATCGCGTCGCGCGCATCGTGCAACTGTACCTGCTGCCCACCGACAAAGATATTGCCTTCGTCGGGGTGGTACAGCCCAAACGCACATTTCATCAGCGTGCTTTTGCCCGCGCCGTTTTCGCCCATCAGCGCGTGCACCGTGCCCTTTTTCACGCTCAGCGACACGTTGTCCAGCGCTTTGACGCCGGGGAAGCTTTTGCTGATGCCTTGCAGCTGTAGAACAATGTCCGCATTGTCCATACTGATCCTCCAATCTGTCACAGGTGCCGGCGGGCACCTGCCGTTGCATTTTTCAAAAAACAGCCGGGCCCGCAAAGCGTGCCCGGCCGTATCGGCCCCGCCCCGGGGCGTCGCCCGCCGGGGGTTTACCCGCGCTGCGGGGCTGGGCCTGTTTTACTGCGGATCAATAAGCGGCGTCGTCCGTGTTGTCCTTGGTGATGCCGACATAGCTGATGTAGATGTGGTGGCCTTCCACGGTCACACCGTCCATGCCAAGGTTGTCCTGTGTCAGCTCTTTGCCCTCGCTCAGCAGTTTCATCAGGTTATAGACCGAGTTGCCCAAAATGACGGGGTTATTGAGCGCGGTGCACAGCATGGTGCCGTCTTTGATGGCCTCAACGCCGACCTTGGTCGCGTCCACGCCGACGACGGGGATGTAGCTGGCGTCATCTGCAAAGAAGCCGGCGGCTTTCAGTGCTTCGATTGCGCCCAGCGCCATGTCGTCGTTGCAGGCGATGACTGCCTCTACGTCGTCTTTGCGCGCTTGCAGAATGGAGGCCATCTGGTTTTGCGCGTCAGCGCGCTGGTAGTTGCAGATGACTTCTTGCACGGCTTCGGTTTTGATGCCGGCGTCGTTCAGTGCTTTGACCGAGTACTCGCTGCGCACGGTGGTGTCATAGTGGCCCTGAATGCCCAGCAGCATGACGTAATTCAGCTTGCCGTCGCCATTGCGGTCGGCTTCCGGATGCTCCTGCCAGTATTTTGCCAGCGCTTCGCCCATGATGGTGCCGGACTGCGGTGCCTTTGACGAAACGTGGTACACGTTGTCGTACAGTGCAAACTCTTCGTCGGTCGGGCTGTTGCTGTTGGCAAAAATCAGTGTAACGCCTTTTTCTTTTGCCTGCTGGATCAGCTCGGTGATGGCGTTGTTGTTGATGTTGTTCAGCACCAGGTAGTTAACGCCCTGCGTGTAAAAGTTGTTCATGTTGCTCGTCTGGGTGGCAACATCGTTCTGGCTGTCGGCGTCGATCACCTTGACGGTGCCGTCGGCGGCGGCCGCGTCGTTCAGGGTTTGGCGGGCATTGGCGATAAAGGTGTCACCAAAGTTGTACCAGCACACACCGGCAACCGGTTGTACTGCGGCAGTGGATGCCGCGGTGGACGCTGCGCCCGACGAAGCGGCCGGGGCGCTGCTGCTGCCACCGCAGGCGGCAAGGCTGAGCACCATGGCGAGGGCCAGCACAAGAGACATTGCTTTTTTCATTGCGATTTTCCTCCTTGAAGTTTCTCCTTTTTACAGAAAGGCCGAATGCCTTTCCTCTACAAGTCTCATTATAGGGGGGTGCGCAGTTTCACAAAATTCCAACATTTTGTGAATTTGATACCTTTTTTGCACTGGCAGATACTTTTTTTGCGCTGTGGTACATTTTTTGCACTTTTTGCCCCCCGCATTGTTAAAAAGTCGCCGGGGCGGTTGCCCCGGCGACTTTTTAAATAAGTGTGCACTGCGCTGCAATTACAGTGCCCGCATAACCTGTGCGGCACAAAGTAGCATATCCTCCACCTGCGGGGCATAGCCCAGCCGGTCAAACGTACCGTGAAAAATGCCGCCGTACCGGATATGTCGCACCGGCACCCCGGCGGCCAGCAGGCGGCGGGTGTACTCCTCGCACTCGGCATACAAAAAGTCGTACTCCGCCGTCAGCAGCAGCGTTTGAGGTAAGCCGGTGCACGGGGCGGCAATCGGGTGCAGGTAGGGTATATGCGCATCCTGCCCCACGGGCAGGTACCACGCATTGGTCTCGTGCGCCATGCTGCCGATCAGGTGAATTTGCGCGTCGATCAGCGCATCGCCGTACGGGTTGTGGTACAGCGCTTCGTCAAAAAAGTAATCGCCGTCCGCTGGCCCCTCGCTGCGCGAGAGGGTGGGGTAGATGAGCACCTGACAGCCGACGCGGCCGGCGCCCTCGTCACGGTCACGCAACGCGCAGGCCAGCGCAAGGTTACCCCCGGCAGAATCACCCATCACGCCGATTTTATCCGGGCTGATGCCAAGTTCTTCTGCCTGCCCGTGCGCCCAGCACAGCGCGGCATAGCAGGCGTCAAACCCGGCGGGGTAGGGGTGCTCGGGCGCAAGCGGGTAATCGACGGCCAGCACGACACCGCCCATCAGCTGGGCCAGCAGCTTGCACTGGTTTTCCACCGTGGGGATGATGCCCGCAAAAAAGCCGCCGCCGTGAAAAAACACAACGCAGGGCCGGTCGGTGCGGGCCGAAAGTTGCTCGTACTGCCACACGGTGACGAGCCCATCCGGTGTGGGCACCCTGCGCCGCAGCGTGCGGATGCCGCAGGAAAGGTCACTGCTGACCCAGCCGAATTGTACCCGCAGCAATTCCAGCGGGGTCAGGCCCTGCGGGTCTTTGGGGCCAAACAAATGCGCTTCGTTTGCCCAAAGCTCGGGGTCAATGGCATATTTGTTTTGCAAAAATTCGGCGCGGGTCAGCCGGGCGGCGGCCGCCGTGCGCGGGTCCACTTCGCCCTCGCGGCGGTCGGCACAGCTGCGCAGTTCTACCGGCACGCCCCGCAACTGCTGCACACTCGCCCCCTGCGACAAGCTTTGTACCAAGGCGTCATACTTTGGCCCTTTCATATTTCTTCCCCCTGTTCCTGCTGGTACACCAGCGATGCCTGCCCGTATTGCACGCGCTGCAACGGGCCAAAGCGCTCAAAAAAGCCGGCCTCTTTGCTGCTAGGCGCAAACCCAAAGCCCGCGGTGTCCGGCTGGGGCACGGCGGTGCCAGCCAGCAATTCGTCATCCAGCGCCATAAAGTCGTGCAAATACACATCCGGCTGCAACATCACCCCGTTGTGCGCCGGGCAGATAAAGTCGTACTGCGCGCGGCGCGCGGCCAGCTTTTGCAGGTTGGCGCGGTGGGAGGCCACCACGCCCGCAAGCGGCCGGTTTTGTGCGCGCACAAACAGCAGCACCTGCCCGGCCTCCAGCTCATCCCCGGTAAACAGCACCCGGCTGCCGTGGTCTAACAGGGCAATACTGCTTTCGTGGTGGGCGGGGATGGCCAGCACCTCTACCGTGCGAGAGCCGCCAAGGTCAAACACATCGCCGTCGTGCAGCGGGTGAATGGCGTAATCGCGGTGGGGCTTTGCCGCGTACCATGCCTCCTGCTGGGGCGAAAACGGCTGTTTTGTGGCCGCTTCGCCCTCTGGGGCAATAAACACATCCGTCCACCAGCCATTACCGCCACTGTGGTCAAAATGGCCGTGGGTGTTCACGACCAGCACCGGCAAGTCGGTGATTGATTCGACCACCTCGCGCAGGCTGCCCTCGCCGTAGCCGGTGTCAATCAGCAGCGCCTTTTCGCTGCCGACGAGCAGATACATAAAATTTTGCCAACGGTTGGTGATGGCCCAAAGCCCCTCTTTGATGCACCATTTGCCAAACAGCAGGCCCTTTTCGTCGATGTTATCACTGCGATATCCCATACAAAAGCCGCCTTTCGTCATTGCCCCCGCCGCGTGCCGGCCGGCCCGCCGGGTGGGGTTCTGGCTTCATCCTAACACGGGGCGGGCCATAAGTCGATTTTAAATTTTTGCACTGCACTTGCCTTAATTTGCACTTTTGGGGCCTTCGGGCGGGCACCACCGCCCCCACACCGGTACCCGGCACTACCAACTGCTTTGCCGCGGGTTGCCGTGCCCGTTTTGCGCCGTTGCGGGGGAGTCTGCCACCGGGTAGGCCCCTTTGCGTGAAAAAATATTCTCTATTTTTTGTATTTTTAGTTTTATTGTTGCATTTTTGTATTTATAAGTGTATAATTATGCAAAATACAATGCTGGAGGAACGACGATGGCAGACGCATATGAAACCAAACTGTGGGGCGGGCGTTTTAAGGCAGAAGAGGACACCCTGCTGCGCGACTATGACAGCGCGGGCTGCCACACCGAATGGCTGGTGCAGCCGGATGTCACCGGCAGCCTTGCCCATGTGGCCATGCAGGTCAAGTGCGGCATGCTGACCGCCGAAGAGGGCGAAACCCTGACGGCGGGCCTGCACGGCATTTTGCAGGATTTTGAGGCCGGTACCCTGATTTACGGGCCGGAGTATGAGGACGTGCACACCTTTGTGGAGCTAAACCTGATTCGCCGGGTGGGCGACGTGGGCAAAAAGCTGCACACCGCGCGCAGCCGCAACGACCAGACCAATGTGGACATGAAGCTATACGTGCGCGCCAAAGCCGCCGAGGTGGTAGGGCTGATTGACACCTTTGTGGCGACGCTGCAAACGAAGGCCGACCAAAACCCGTGGCAGATGCCGGGCTATACCCATTTGCAGCGGGCACAGGTGGTGACCTTTAAGCACCACCTGCTGGCCTATGCCGAAATGATGGGCCGCGACAAACAGCGGCTGCTGGCCGCCATCGACAACATGGGGCAGTCGCCGCTGGGCTGCGGGGCGCTGGCGGGCACCACCCACAGCATCGACCGCGCGTACACCGCCGCGCTGCTGGGCTTTGAGGGCGGGCCCTGCCCCAATTTTTTAGACGGCGTGGCCGACCGCGATTTTGTGCTGGAAACGCTGGCGGCGTTCAGCATTTTAATGATGCACCTGTCGCGGCTGGCCGAAGAGCTGGTGCTTTGGGCCAGTGCCGAGTTTGGGTTTGTGGCGCTGGATGACCGCTACACCACCGGCTCCAGCATTATGCCGCAAAAGAAAAACGCCGACGGGGCCGAGCTGATCCGCGGGCGCACCGGGCGGGTGTACGGTGATTTATTTACGCTGCTGGTGGCAATGAAAGGCCTGCCGCTTGCTTATAACAAGGATTTGCAAGAGGACAAAAACGCCTTTGCTGACGCGCTGTGGGTGGTGACCGGCGCGCTGAAACTGATGGAGCGGATGATTGCCACCTTGGCCGCAAAGCCCGCCGTGATGCGTGAAGCCGTGAAAAATGGCTTTTTGAACGCGACCGAAGTGGCGGATTATTTAGTGAAACAGGGCGTGCCGTTCCGCGATGCCCACGGCATTGTGGGGCAGATTGTGCTGCACTGCGAAGAAGCAGGCAAAGCCATTGAGGCGCTGAGCCTGCCCGAGCTGCAAACCTTTTGCCCGGCCTTTGGCGCGGATATTTTTGACTACATTGCCTACGACACCATTTTAAATAAGGGCATTAAAAGCGAAATGCTGTAAGCGGCATACCTTTTAAGGGTATGAATTGGGTGTACCTGGCCCAACCCCGGCCAGCCAATACGCCGTACCAAAAACAAAAGCCCTGCTGCAAACATTTGCAGCAGGGCTTTTGTGCAACTAATTTAAAGCTGCCTTACGCGGCTTTTTTCACTTCTTGTTCTTTGGGCGCCGTCAGCTTTTTAAAGCAGCTTGCCGCCACCAGCACGCCAAGGCAGGTCAGGGCCAGCGCCACGATGAGTTGCAGGCCGTCGGTCAAAAACACAAAATCACCAGTGACAAAGATTTTTTTGCCAATACCGATCAGCGCCTGCACCAGCGCGGTAAAGGTGACAACAAGCATCACGCCCATCGGCACATACAGCATCCAGCCGGAACGGCCGGTCGTGCGCAAAAACACGGCCAGCGCAATCAACACCAGCGCCGCCAGCAACTGGTTGGCAGAGCCAAACAGCGGCCAGACATTTTTATACCCGCCAAGGCACAGCAGCCAGCCAAAGCCCAGCGTCAGCACCGTTGCCACATAACGGTTGGTCATCAGCTTGCGCACCGGGCCCATCGCTTCGCCGTCGGCCGGGGTAAACAGCTCTTGCAGTGACATGCGGCCAATGCGGGCCACCGAGTCCAGCGAAGTGAGTGCCAGCGCCGAAACGCACATGGTCATAAACGCGATGGCAATGTTTTGCGGCACGCCGAACAGCGTCAAAAAGCCCGCGACCGACGCCGAGAAAATTTGAAACGGGGTGCCCTCCGGCAATACGCCGCCGGTTGCCGCGGCGCCCACGACCACCAGCGCCAAAATGCCCAGCAGTGATTCGACCATCATGGCGCCGTAGCCGACCATCAGCATATCTTTTTCGTTGCGCACCGTTTTAGACGACGTACCCGATGAAACCAGGCTGTGAAAGCCCGACACCGCGCCGCAGGCAATGGTGATAAACAGCGCGGGGAACAGCATTTTGCCATTGACCTCAAACCCGGTAAAGGCGGGCAGGTTCATGGCGGGGCGGGCGACAAACACCCCGGCCACCGCACCGGCGATCATGCCCAGCAGCATAAAGGTAGAAAGGTAATCGCGCGGCTGCATCAGCAGCCACATCGGCATGACCGACGCCAAAAACAGGTACGCCATCACAACGACAATCCACACGTTTTTAGAAAAATACAGCGGAAACGCGATGCCCACCGCAAACATGGCCACCAGCAGCACAATGCCCGCCACCGCCTGCGTTTTGCCGCCGGGCTTGCGGTATTTGATAAACAGGCCAAACACCATGGCCACCACGATAAACAGCATCGAGATTGACGCCGCCGCCGCGGACGGCACGACCTTGGCGCCATCTGCCGCAAACCCGTTAAAGGTAGACGCCACAATGTCGGTAAACGCCGCAATGACCAGCAGGGTAAACAGCCAGCAAAACAGCAAAAACAGCCGCCGCCCCGTTTTGCCGATGTATTTTTCAATCAGCATGCCCATGGATTTGCCCTCGTTTTTTACCGAGGCATACAGCGCGCCAAAGTCCTGCACGGCGCCAAAAAACACGCCGCCGATCAGCACCCAAAGCAGTACCGGCATCCAGCCAAACATGGCAGCCATAATGGGGCCGGTGACCGGCCCTGCGCCGGCGATGGAAGAAAACTGGTGTGCAAACACCGTGAATTTAGAGGACGGCACATAATCTTGCCCATCCTCCTTGGTTACCGCCGGGGTGGTTGCATCGGGGTCTACCCCCCATTTCTTTGCCAGCCACCGCCCGTACAGCAGGTAGGCCGCCGACAGCGCCACGATGGCGATGCCGACCAGTGTGAGTCCGTTCATGTTGTTTCTCCTTTCCAAAACACCACAGTTCAGAATACCGGCCCTTGCAGCGGGGCAAAAACAAGAACAAAAAAACAGCCCCCCGTCTTCGCGCAGCTTGTTTGCTGCCGAAGACGAAAGGCTGTTGTGCCGTCCGCGTTACCACTTCGATTGCCGCCCGGTTTTGTGAGGCGGCCACTCTGCCTTATCGCACACGGGGGCGCCCCCGCGTGGTAATAAGCCCCCGTTTAACGGTGGGGTGCCGGTGGCGCCTACTGTTAAAGTTCAGCGCACTGCTCGCAGGGGAGCGAAACCGAGTCATTTTTGCCGCCTTTCACCCGCTAGCGGCTCTCTGCAAAAAATAGGCCCGGTCTCTTATTCCTGCTCACTGCATTTTGTGTATTCTGTTGCGGTGAAGTATAACACCCGCACTATTTTGCTGTCAATCAATTTTCTATTTTTTTCCATTTTGTAAGAATTGCGCGCAAACCGCCCGCCCTGTTTGTGCAATTTACCTATATTTTTGCGGCCGCTTGCCCTGCCACGCGGCGGGGTTTACGCTAGGCATCGCACACTAGCCGGGCCAGCAGGTCGCCGTCGATGTTGCCGCCGGAGAGTATTAGCGCCACATTGCGCCCGCCAATCTCGCGCCCGTGCTCGGCAATGGCCGCAACGATGGTGGCGCTGCCCGCCTCGGCGATCAGCTTTTCTTCCCGCGCCAAAAAGCGCACCGCTTTGGCAATGCCTTGCTCGGTCACGGTAAAAAAGGCGTCCACCACACTGCCCGCCAGCGCATAGCTCAGCGTGCCCACGCCGCCCACCAGCGCGTCGCACAGGGTGTCACCGCTGGGGTATTCGGCATAGCGTTTGCCGTCCTGGTACGAGCGCACCATCGCGGGGCAGGCCTCTGTCTGCACGCCAAACACCCGGATGCCCGGTTTTGCCGCCTTGGCCGCCACCGCAATGCCGGTGATCAGCCCGCCGCCACCCACCGGCACCACAATGGTGTCAATGGCGGGGTTTTGCTCGAGAAGTTCCAGCGCAATGGTGCCCTGCCCGGCGTAGATCAGCGGGTCATCGTCGTAGGCGTCAATATAGGTCATGCGCGCGGCGCGGATATACGCCATGCCAAGCACGTGCGCCTCGTCGTAGCTTTGCCCCATGCGCAGCACCTTGGCCCCAAAATAGCGTATCTTGTCTATTTTGCTTTGCGGGGTGGTGTGCGGCACAATGATGGTCGCTTGGTGGATGCCCAGCAGCTTTGCGGCATAGCTGACCGAGCTGCCGTGGTTGCCGGACGAAATAGCCGCGACCCCGCGTGCCTTTTCCTCTGCGGTCAGGGTGAGCATCTTGTTCAGCGCGCCGCGTATTTTAAAGCTTTTGGCGTGCTGCAACGACTCTAATTTAAAAAAATACCGGGTGTCGTTGTCGCCAAGGTAAAACGACTGCGCCAGCGGCGTGGGGGCAAGGTAACGCGCCAGCCGCCGCCGGGCGGTGGCAATATCGGCAAAGGTGAGTGTGGGTTGCATTTCAAGCGGCCTCCTTTTTTGTGCGGTGCCCCGGCGGGGCCCCATAAAACAAAAGCATTGCCGCCACCCCCTTCTGTCACAGCCCTGACGGGGGTGGTGCGCAATGCTTTTGGTGCGCCACCCGGGGATGGCGCAGGCATTCAATTGATTCTTTTTGTGCTTTGGCGGGCTTTTTTATGCCAGCGCGCGCAGCACCGCCGCGGTGACCGTGCTGGCCGTGTGGCAGTACTCGGTGATGTCAAACTGCTGCACCACCAGTTTTTCGCGCGCGCCCTCGTCGCAATCGTCGCTCATCGTGCGCAAGATCACAAACGGCAGGTCGTTTTTGGCGGCTACCTGCGCCACGGCGGCGCCCTCCATCTCCACACAATCCGGCCGGCAGGCCTGCCAGATCTGCTGTTTGAGCGCGCTGTCGGCCACAAACTGGTCGCCGGTGGCAATTTTGCCCACGATGTACCGGATGCCCGCCCCCTCGCAAGCTGTTTTGGCAGCCTGCACCAGCGCGGGGTCGGCGTGGTACTCGCTGACATAGGGGTAGCTTTGGGCGATCATCGGCAGCTCGGCGTCGTGGTAGACCACCGTGTCGCTGATGACAAGGTCGCCCACGCCCACGCGCCCGCTCATGTTGCCGGCAATGCCGGAAAACACCAGCGCCTTTGCGCCAAACACGCTGATGAGCAGCTGGGCCGCCGCCGCGGCGTTGACCTTGCCCATGCCCGCGCAGCACAGGGTGACCTGCCTCGCCCCCAACGTGCCGGTGATGAAATCCACCCCGGCAATGCGCCGGGTCTCTGTTTGCTGCAACTGGGCGGCAAGCAGCTTTACTTCGTCGGGCAGTGCGCCCATAACCCCTGTTTTCTGCGGCATGCAGTTTCCCCCATGGGCGCGGCGATGGCCTGCGCCCCTTTTTTATTTGTATCTGCCGCCCGGCGGGCAGCGTTTTTTTACACGTTCATTTTACACGTTAAAGCGAAACAACGTCACGTCGCCGTCCTGCATCACGTACTCTTTGCCCTCGCTGCGCACAAGGCCTTTTTCTTTGGCCGCGGCAAGGCTGCCGCAGGCCATCAAATCGTCAAACGCCACAATTTCGGCGCGGATGAACCCGCGCTCAAAATCGGTGTGGATCTTGCCCGCTGCCTGCGGGGCCTTGGTGCCCTTGCGGATGGTCCAGGCGCGCACCTCCGGCTCGCCCGCCGTCAAAAACGAAATCAGCCCCAGCAGCTTGTAGCTTTCGCGGATCAGCGAGTCAAGGCCGCTGAGCTCTAGGCCCAGCTCGGCCAAAAATTCGCGTTTTTCCGCCGGGGTCAGGCCCGCAATGTCCTCTTCTGTCTTGGCGCAGATGGGCGTGCAGCCCGCACCCTCGCCCGCGGCAATCTTTTGCACGACGGGGTAATAGGGGTTCGCTTCAATGCCCGCCAGCAAATCGTCCTCCGACAAATTGGCCGCATAGATGATGGGCTTTGCAGACATCAGGTGCAAATCGTCAAACAGGGCCTGTTCGTTTTCTTCTTCTACCGGCAGGGTGCGGGCGTTTTTGCCGTCCGACAAATGGGCCAGCAGTTGCTCTAAAAACGCAGCGTCGGCCGCAAGGGTCTTTTCGCCGCTCTTCATCAGTTTTTTTGTTTTGTCCAGCCGGCGCTCCACAATTTCAATATCGGACAAGATCAGCTCGGTGTCGATCGTCTCAATATCGCGCGCCGGGTCTACGCTGCCCTCCACATGGATGATGTCGGTGGAATCAAAGCTGCGCACCACATGGATGATGGCATCCACCTCGCGGATATGGCTGAGGAACTTGTTGCCAAGGCCCTCGCCCTTGGATGCACCCTTGACTAAGCCCGCAATGTCCACAAACTCAATGGTGGCGGGGGTGTACTTTTTGGGGTGGTACATCTCGGCAAGGCGGTCCAGCCGCTCATCCGGCACCGCAACGACGCCCACGTTGGGCTCGATGGTGCAAAACGGGTAGTTCGCAGACTGTGCGCCCGCGTTGGTGATGGCGTTGAATAATGTAGACTTGCCCACGTTGGGCAGCCCGACAATTCCTAATTTCATGGCGTTACTCCTACTGCGCGCGCCGGCCGCTTTGGCCGCACACGCGCCCTGCTTGTTTTATTTGCGGCACCCTTTGCCGCCCCTTGGGGGATGAATCAACAGGTTTATTATAATGCGTGCGCGCCAAAGCCGCAAGGCTTCTGGCCCGGTTTGTGCTGTGCCTTTGCACAAAAGCCCCATTTATGCCCCAAAGTGGCGCCCCCTTGGGGCGCCACTTTGGGCTGTGTGCTTTTTTTATTCACACTTTTATTGTATAATGCAGGTAATTATACTACCAAATGGCCTTGCGGCCGGAAAGTGTGGCCAACCTATGGATAAGACAAAAATTCTGATTGTGGATGATGATAAAAACATCTGCGAGCTGTTGCGGCTTTACCTGGAAAAAGAGGGGTACCAGGCAGTGCTGGCTTATAACGGCGAACAGGCCATTGAAAAGTTCAGCTCCGAAAAGCCGAACCTGACGCTGCTGGACGTGATGATGCCCAGGCTCGACGGCTGGGAGGTGTGCCGCCGCATCCGCGCCACCTCAAAAGCGCCGATCATCATGCTGACGGCAAAGGGCGAAACCTTTGATAAGGTGTTGGGGCTGGAGCTGGGTGCCGACGATTACATTGTAAAGCCGTTTGACACCAAAGAGGTGGTGGCCCGCATCAAGGCCGTGCTGCGCCGCTATGGCGCGGGCTGTGCCGACCCGAAAGACGAAGCCGAAAACAAGCTGATCGCCTATGACCAGCTGAGCGTGGATTTGACCCGGTACGAATTAAAGGTGCGCGGCAAAGTGGTGGACGCCCCGCCCAAAGAGCTGGAGCTGCTGTACTACCTTGCCAGCCACCCGAACCGCGTGTTTAACCGCGACCAGTTGCTGGACGAAGTATGGGGCTTTGAATATTACGGCGATTCGCGCACCATTGACGTGCATGTGAAGCGTCTGCGCGAAAAGCTGGAAGGCGTGTCGGACCAGTGGAGCCTGAAAACCGTGTGGGGCGTTGGGTATAAGTTTGAGGTGAAGGACGACGCATGAACAAGAGCATCAGCTCACGCTATTTTCGCACCACCGCATTTTTACTCGTGACCAGTATCACGTTTTTGGGTGTGGTGCTGATGTATTTTTGCGTGGGGTATTTTCGCGCGGAAAGTGAAAAGACGCTGCTGACCAGTGTGCGCAGTTTGCGGGACAACTTTTCGACTATTTCGGTTGAAAAGCTGGATAAGCTGCGCTCTGCGCCCAATGTCTCGCAGGCGGTCGGGGTGGTCGCCAACGCGACCGGCAGCATTTTTTTGCTGACCGATAACTACGGCAGCGTGCTGTACACCTCCGACACCACGGGGGTGGTGAACGACAGCCAGACCGTGAGCACCAAAATACTCAACCGCGCGTTTTCAGACGGCGAATATGCCGAGCTGGGCGAGCTGTCCGGCATTTACGACCACAGCTATTATTCTGCCGGGTGCCCGCTGATCAACAGCGACCATCAGGTCATCGGCTATGTGTTCGCCTCGCGCGACGCCGAGTCGCTGACCGCGTTTTTAGAGAGTATGTTTTCCGCCTTTATTCTGTCTGCGGGCGTTATGCTGCTGCTGTCCAGCATTATTTCCATCGTGCTGACCGGGCGCCTTGCAAACCCGCTGCGGCGCATCACGGCGGCCGCCAGCGCGTTTGGTGACGGCGATTTGACCGCCCGTGCCCCGGTGGGCGGCGACGATGAGATTGCGCAGCTTGCCGTGACCTTTAACGACATGGCCGACAAGCTGGAGGCGGTGGACGCGTCGCGCCAAAGCTTTATGGGCAACATTGCGCACGAGCTGCGCACCCCCATGACGACCATCAAGGGCTTTGTGGACGGTATGCTGGACGGCACGATACCCGACGACCGGCGCGACCATTACCTGCAAATCGTCTCGCAGGAGGTGGGCCGCCTGACCCGGCTGACCCACAGTATGCTGGACATCACGAAGCTGGAGACCGGCGAATATGTGGTGAGCGCGGTGGATTACGACGTGTGGGAGACCGTGAGCACGATTTTGTTTTCGCGCGAACAGCAGTTTATTGAGCACGCCATCCGGCTGACCGGTTTTAACCCGGTCAAGGTGCTGGTGCACGCCGACCCCGACCTTGTACACCAAGTGCTGTACAACATTGTGGACAACGCGTTGAAATTTACACCGGACGGCGGCACCATTGATATTTCGGTCACTGAAAACATCAAGCTGGGCTTTGTGACCGTGGCCATTCGCAACACCGGCGATGGCATCCCCGACGATGCGCTGGCGTATGTGTTTGACCGGTTTTACAAGGCCGACAAAAGCCGGGGGCTGCATGCCGAGGGCAGCGGCCTTGGGCTGCACATCTGCAAACAGCTGATCGGGCGCTCTGGCGGCAAGATCTGGGCCGAAAGCACCCCCGGGCAGGACGCGACTTTTTTGTTTACACTGCCGTGCGCCAAGCCCAAACCACCCGAGCGGCGCACTGCGTCCCGCGGGGGGCAAGGCGGCAATAAATAAGAACGCGTCTCAACAAATTTCCTACTGTTTGGACAAACATTTTTCACAATTCAACGATACACTGAAATTGTGAAAAGGACAGTGCCCATCGGCCGGGTACCCCCGGTCCCGAAAGGGAGCGCTCTTTGACCGATATTCTATAAAAAGAGGTGTCTGGTTATGACCGATTTTAATAACGATTATACTTCACCCGATCAGCGCAAAACGGCCGCGGGCGACCCGCCCGAAACCGGCAGTTCCGGGGCAGATTCCAGCTATCACTACTCCGGCGCGCAGGGCAACTTTGGAGAAGACCACCAAACTTCATCCGCTGCCGGTGATTTTTCTTACGGCAGCAGTTCGTATCAGGCAGAGCATGGCAACGGGTCGATCCCCGAATTTCACTACAACTCGGTGCCACCGCAAAAGCCCCCAAAAAAGAAAAAGAAGCTCGCGCTTGTGGCCGTGCTGATCTCGGTGGGCATGGTGGCCGTCATTGCGCTTTCCATGGTGGCAGGCGGTATGCTGGTGCAGCACCTTTCCGTTGGCACCGCCGCTTCCAGCAGCGAGTCGCAGCCCGAGCATCTTGTCATCAACTCTTCGCCCAAAACCGAGACCGGCACCGTGAGTGCGGACGGCACCATGACCACGACCCAAATTGCCCAAAAGGCGTCCGGCAGTGTGGTGGGCATCAACCTCTATTCGTCTCAGCAGGTCGAAAAGATCGGTGAGGCGTCCGGCATCATTCTGGACAAAAACGGCTACGTCATCACCAACGCGCATGTCGTGTCCGACGGGTACGCCGTGACGGTCGTACTGTCGGACGGCACTGAAAAAAGTGCGACGGTCGTGGGGTATGACACCCGCACCGACCTTGCGGTCGTGAAGATCGACCCGAATGGCCTGACCCTGACCCCGGCCGAATTTGGCGATTCGTCGCAGTTGCAACTGGGCAACGACGTCGTGGCCATCGGCAATGCCGGCGGGTACTACAACAGCGTGACCAAGGGCATTGTGTCCGGCCTTGACCGCGAGGTTTCGACCAACATTTCGCTGAAGCTCATCCAGACCGACGCCGCCATCAACCCCGGCAACTCCGGCGGCGCACTGCTGAACCAGTACGGCCAGGTCATCGGCATCAACTCTTCTAAAATTGCAAGCTCTGAAATCGATTCCATGGGCTTCGCCATCCCCATCAACGACGCAAAGCCCATCATTGACAGCCTGATCAACTACGGCTATGTGAAGGACCGCGTGGCGCTTGGGGTGACCGTTGTTGCGCTGAACGGCACAAACGGCACCATGATGGGCCTGCCCAGCCAAGGGCTGTACATCACCCAGATCAGCGCCGACAGCGACCTGTACGCACAGGGCATCACCCGCGGCGATGTAATTTTGACCGCCGGCGATGTGAAACTGGTCACCAACAGCGACCTGCTGAAAGAGCTGGAAAATTACAAACCGGGCGATACCATTAAACTGACCATTTTAAAAGGCACGGGCCAAACCGTGGAAATTAATGCAAAGCTGCACGAAATGACCACCAACAACTGACCACGCCCTACAAGAAAGCCAGCCGCAACAACTGTTGCGGCTGGCTTTCTTGTGCTTTTAGGCGTCACCAACGGTGCATGATGTAAGCATTACCATTGTAATGCATCGTAACCGTATTATAGTCTTCAATTGTGATGCGCACCAGCGGGGTATTGTCACCTTTATACCCATAAAGGCCGTTATCGCCCATGTAAAGCTCTCCGAAATAAGAGAAGTCAATATTCGTCTCATAATACCAGTCACCATACACACCGGAAAGCCGATCATCATCGTTGTACCAATGAAAATACCATCCATTTGTGGTCTCCCAATAACCGGTTATGAAATAAATTAAACAATCGCTTCCTACCTGCGGGGGAATATCGACCCCGAGCGCAGTACAATCCTCTGCAAAAATACGCATATAGGCGGGTGATGTCTTTGCATCTCCCCACTCGTCGATTAAGTTCAGGTAGTCCAGTCGCTGCGGATAACCATCGGGCAACCCCATCAGGTAAGTTTTCGCTTTTGCAAATTCTCCCTGCCCAATCAGCCCTTTTGCCTCTCTAAATATTTTTTGTTTTGTCTGCGTTAGCCGCTCGATAGAGTCCCTGTAATTGCCAAGTTTTTTGAATTCCAAATACTGTTCATATGGGTCTTCGGCTATGATAGCCTTTGCATAGGCAGCTGCTTTTGGCGCGTCTTTATAGTCCCCCAAAGGCGCGAGCATTGCTGCGCCATCTTCGTATTTGCCTTGTTCTAACAGCAGCATACCGTTGCTGTACGGCTGTTCTGCCTCATCCCGCACCTTGCCAAGCCACGGGTTTTGGTCGTACAGCGCAACGACTGCGGCATAGTCCTCTGCCGCCACCGCCGTGTCCACCTGGCTGACAATGCGGCGGTAGGTGTTAATGCCCACTGCCGCTGTAATACCGAGCGCCAGCACAAGGCACAGCGCAATAGCCGTGACGATGGGCCAGATGCGGATTTTCTTTGGGGGGCGCAGGGCAACGGGCTGTGCGGCATTGCCCGCGGGCCACACCGGGGGCGGCGGTGCGCTGCCCTGCACCGGCAACGGGGCAGGCGGCACCGTGTTTTGTACCGGCAAAGGGCCCGTTTGCGGCGTTGCCGTGGGGGCAGGGGGTACCAGTGGCACCGTGGTTTGTGCTACCGGCGGCACTACCATGGGGGCCGGGGGGGCCTCCGATACCGGGGATATCCCCGGTGGCACCGGGGCCGACACCGCCGGGGTGTACACCGGTGTCACGGCCGCCGGAATACCCGTGGCCCCAAAGCCGGATTGCTGGCCTTGCGGCTGCTCCTCGTTCACCTCTTGTGGGGCAACAAACGGTGGGGCCGGTGACACAGGCTGTGCCGTGGTTGCTTGCGGCGGCACCGGGGCCGGCACTTCGGGGGCGGGGGTGGTGTCAGACGCGGCCCATTCTGCTGTTTGGCCCTGCGGTTGCCCGCCAGTTGCCGCTTGCGCCGCACCCGTTTGGGCGGGCGACGGCCCATTATTGGCCACTTGCTGGGCCTGTGCCGGTACCGGCGCTGCCGGGCCGGGGTAGCCTGCCGCGCCCATCTGCTGGGCGGCACGCCGCGCGGCGGCCTTTTTTTCGTTTCGTATTAAAAAGAACACCAGTGCCAGCATCCCAAGTAGCAGTACCACCAGCACCACTACCGCCCAAAGCAGTACATTGCTGGTAATACCGCGCCCAACGGCCACGCCCTGCGCCTGTAAAAAGCCGCGCAGCTCGTTTACATGGATGGCCGCGTTGACCCCGGTGATCCCAAAATCGTTCAACGCCAGTGTGTTGACCCCGATCACCTGCCCCTGCTCGTTGAGCAACGGCCCGCCGGAGTTGCCGGGGTTGATGTCGGCGTTGGTTTGTATCAGTTGTACCGACTGGCTTTGGTCGCCCAGCAAATCGGTGTCGGTCAGCGCGCTGACAAGGCCGCTGGTCAGTGCCATTTTGTCTTTGGTCAGTGCCAAATCACTGCTAAATACATCGCTGCCGCCGGGGTAGCCCAGCGCGTACACGGCTTCGCCAATTTCCACCGTATCCGCCAGTGCCAGCGGGGCCATGCCCGGCAGTGCCTTTGGCGTTTGCAGCAAGCAGAGGTCCTGCCCCTCCGACACGGCAACCACCACAAGGTCAATCGGCCCGTTGCCGTCGTAATACAGCGCCATCTCGCTGGCACCCTGCACTACATGATAGTTGGTCACCACCATGGCACCGCTGCTGGTGTTGGTGACTAAAAAGCCGCTTCCGCTGACAAGGCCCCCATCCACTTCGCCAAAAATACGCACTACGCCGTCTTTTGCGCTTAGCACCGCGCGCGGCGCACCGGCCGCCTGTACCGGCGGGCCAAGCAGCACCGCCAGCAGGGCTAATACCGGTAAAAACAGCGCCCATTTGCTTTTTTTCAACCGCACCACACCCTTACCCTTATTGCCGGGGCCGCCCCGGCGCTTGTTTTTAGTATACCAGTTTTTGGGCAAATTTTACAATCCTTTGGCAACGGTGCAAAAAATTTTACCCAGGCGGGCCCCTGCGCAAATGGTGGGCATGCCCGTGGGTGGGGCGTGCCGTGGGGCTAAGGCAATGCGGTATTAAAATAGCCCCCCGCAAAAAATTCCCCGGCTTTACTGCGCCGCAAAAAATTGACCAGCCGAATATGCACCCAGCAAAAAACGAGCTGCAACAACGGTTGCAGCCCGTTTTTTGGGTTTTGTGCACACTCATGTACGGTACAGATACCTTGTGTAGCCCCAGTAGTGCAGAATAATTTCTTTGTAGTTGACGATTTCAATCTCTACAAAGGGGGTGCCCCCCTCTTGTTCCTCATAAAACCCAAAATCACGCATGTAAATGTTATCATAGCTACTATTAAACTTGAAGTTTGTGTCCCACTTATTAACATGCAGGCTAAAATATTCCCACCCGTTTTGTGCGACCCAGTCTCCCACCATAAAATATTCCAGATAATATTTCCCGATTTCCGGCGGCAGATTAAACCCCATTTCGTAGCAACTCTCTGAAAAAGCATAACATTCTGGCGGGCTGTTAATCTGTTTTGCCTGCTGAATGAGCTTTTTATATTTTGCCGCGTTTTTGTAAGTGCCCAGCACATTTTCAATAAAAACTTCTGCGTTTGTAAAATCGCCCTGCTGCAGGTAGTTTTCCGCTTCATAATAACATTTTTCTGCGGCGTGCTCGGCGCGCTGTGCGCTGTCTAAATAGTCCCCAAGGCTGCTGAATTCAAGGTATTGCTTGCGGGGGGAAGTCCGGTTTATCGCCCGCACATAAATTTCCGCCTTATCTGAATCGGCATACCCGTTTAACCCCTGCAGCTTTTTTAAGCCCGCCGCGTATTTGCCCTGTTTCAGCAGCAGCATGCCCTCGCAATAGGGCTTTTGGCGTTTGTCTGCCCAAAGGGTGACCCACTGATTTTCTTTGTAAATGTCCAGCACGGCCGCATAATTTTTTTCTGCAAGAGCGGTGTTCACCTTTTGGGTGATAAAAATACCGCTAAACAGAACAATCAGCATCAGCAACCCAACCGAGGCGGTGGCAACCAATAGACCTTTTTTGCCCCGGCTCAACGGCTTTTTGGGTGCAGGGGGCACCATCGGCTGCCCTTGTGCGTTGTATGGCAACACCGGCGGCAGCGGGGCATCAAAGCCGGGGGCCTGCACATAGCCCGGCGCAAAACCATCTGCGGTTGCTGCCGGCGCATCGGCCCCCAGCGTGGGGGGCATAGGTGCCACCAGCGGGTCACCTGCCGGTGCTGCCTGCTGCGATACCGGGGGGGCCTGTGGGGGCACCAAGGTAGCATCTGCCGGCAAAGCGGGTATGGCCGGCGGTAGTTCTTGCCCCATTGCCGCTGGCACCGGGGCCGAAGTAGCGGCGCTGCCCACCGCCGCGGCAACAGCGGTTTCAGGCTTTGGTGCCACAGCCGCTTCAAACAGGCCAAGCTGGCCCTCCAGCTGTTCGCTTACGTTTGGCTCTGCCATCGCCGGCGCGGGGGCGGGCACCCGCGGGCTTTGTGGCACCCCGGCTTCTGCCGGGGCCGCCGGCACCAAGGGGGGTTGTGCGGCTGGGGAGGCCTTGTGTTTTTCGTCTCTTATTGCCACCCAAATGGCCAGCCCCAGCAGGGCCGCTACCACGGCCAAAACCCCTAAAACCGACCAGGTAAAATCACTATCTGTGGTGGTTAAATACTGTATTTTATTTTCCTGCAAAAAGCCGCGCAGCTCGGTTACATGCACGGCCGCATTGATACCCGCGATGGCATCGTCATTCACGCCCATCGTGTTGACCCCGATCACCTTGCCGCCCTCGTTGAGCAGCGGCCCGCCGGAGTTGCCGGGGTTGATGTCGGCACTGATCTGCACCAGCTGCACTTCACGGCTTAAATCGCCCACCTGATGAGAGCGGGGCAGCGCGCTGACAAGGCCGCCGGTCAGCGCCATTTCGTCTTTGGTCAGCGCCAAATCGTCGCTAAAGACATCGCTGCCGCCAGGGTAGCCCAGTGCGTACACGGCTTCGCCAATTTCCACCGTGCCCGCCAGTGCCAGCGGTGTCATGCCCGGCAGTGCATTCGGCGCACGCAGCAGGCAAAGGTCGCGGTCCTCTGCAATAGCCACCGCTTCAAGATCTACCGGGCCATTGCCGTCGTATAACAGCACGATGCCAGAGGCACCTTCTACCACATGGTAATTCGTCACCACCAAGGCGCCGCTGTCGCTATTGGCAATCAAAAAGCCGCTACCACTGTAGATGTCGTCGTCCACCCTGCAAAAAATGCGCACTACGCCGTCTTTCGCCTTCAGCACGGCGCGCGGCGCGCCGGCCGCCTGCACCGGCAGGCACAGCAGCACCGCCAGCAGGGCCACCACCAGCAAAAACCGCACCCATTTCGTCTTTTTCAACCGCACCACACCCTTAAAAATCCGGTTTATTATTGCTTTTAGTATACCAGTTCTTGGGTAATTTTTACAATCATTTGGCAACGGTACAAAAATTTTTGTGTGCGCCCTCTACGCTGCGTCGGTTGTGCCTTACTCTGCCGTGCGGTATGCTTTAGGGCGGGGCAAGCCCCCACAAAAAACAAAAGCAGGTGAAGAGACATGGATGCCGCCCTAAAACGAAAATTGCGCCAGCAATACAAAGCCCAGCTGCTGCGCGGCGGGGTATACCGCATTTGCTGCGCACCAGCAGGCAGCGCGTGGTTGCGTGCCACCACCGAGTTGCAGGGGGCAAAAAACCGGTTTGCCTTTGCCTGTAATGTTGGCAGCTGCCCCGAGCCCGCAATGCGCGATGCCTGGGCACAGTACGGCCCCGCCGCCTTTACGTTAGAAGTGCTGGAAGAGCTGGAGCAAAAAGAAACGCAGACCGAGCGGGAATTTGCCGAGGACATTGCGGTGCTGCACGAGCTGTGGGCCGAAAAGCTGGCGGGGGGTGAACCTGTATGACGACCAAAGACCCCCTTGCGCCGTTTTTAGATGCCGATGGCCGGTTGACCGGCCTGCCGCAAAAGCAGGCGGTGCGCCGCGCACTGCTGGCATTGCTGGCCGAAAAATTTATGCCGGGGCAAGACTATACCGAAAAACAGGTGAATGCCATCTGTGATGCGTGGCACACCTTTGGCGATTATTTTGTGCTGCGCCGCGAGCTGGTGGACGAGGGGTTTTTGTGCCGTACCGCAAACGGCAGTCGTTACTGGCGGGCGGCAAACTAAACTCGACGCAGCGTAGATTGCAAAATGCCCCGCTTTTCGCTACAATGGTGGTAGAAAGGGGGGCTGCGCCTTGTTAAACGAAGGTGTCGGCGCGATTATTCGTGCATTGCGGTTAGAACGCAACTTGACCCAAAAACAACTGGCCGAGTTGTTGCATGTCAGCGACAAGGCCGTTTCAAAGTGGGAACGCGGCGCAGGCTGCCCGGACATTTCGATGATCCCGGCCATCTCCGACCTGCTGGGGGTAGACGCCCAAAGCCTGATTAACGGCACGCTGGCGCCCAATGATTTTGTGGGAGGGAACATGAAAAACACCAAATACTACGTTTGCCCCACCTGCCACAACATTTCGCTGTGCACCGGCAACGCCGAGGTGAGCTGCTGCGGCAAAAAACTGGCGGCGCAAACTCCGCAAAAGGCGGGGGAGGGCGAACGGCTGGCGGTAGAGCTGACCGAGGACGACTGGTTTATCACCAGCGACCACCCGATGGAAAAGCAGCACTACATCTCGTTTATCGCCTTTGCCACCGGCGGCAGCATTGCGGTGTACAAGCAGTACCCTGAATGGAACTTGCAGCAGCGCATTCACCGGTACGGGCACGGGCTGTTGCTGTGGTACTGCACGCAGCACGGGCTGTTTTACCAGCCACTGTAAGCCGGGCTTTGCCCGCCGCCGCCTTATGGCTACTGTTTTGCATTACAAAAACTGACCCGGTGTCTGCGGCAAAACCGCAGACACCGGGCCTTTGTTTTTTAACTGGCGGCAAGGTTTTATTTACTGCGCGCTTTCTGCCGCGGCCTGCGCCAGTGCGCCGCGCAATGTAAAACCGGTAAATGGCAGGTCATTGCTGCTGTTTTGATACTCTGCCTGCTGCCCTGCAACTTGCAGCTCCCACAAGGCCTGTTTTTGCACCTCTTGCGGGGTGTTTGGGTCGGCTGCAATGCGGCGTAGCACCGTGGCTTTCATGCTGGCTTCGCCATCGTCCCAGCCGACATTTTCAATCGTGCCGGCCTGCCACGCGGTGTAGTTTGCCTGCAAGATCAGCGCGTCGGTGTTAACGGCGCACAGCACAAAAAACCACCCGCAAAAACACAGCGCCAGTACCCGCATCAGCGAAAACTGTTTGAATTCATCCAGCAAAAACAGCACGATACACACCGCCACCAGCACCATGGCCCAGCTTGCCCACACCCGCTTGCGGGTGGTGCCGTATGCCGAGATATACAGCGCCATTTTTGAGCTGGCAATGGCCACCATCAACGCGGTGGCAAGGCAAAGCAGCACACTGACCGCGCGCCGCATGGTGCCGCCGCGGGCGACAAACGCCTTGCCAAACCCCAGCAGTGCAAGGTTGATCACTGCGACCCAAAGCAGCTCAAAAAAGCCGCCGCGCGCATACTGTGCATAGGTCATACCGCCCGTGGCGGGCAGGCGGCCCCAAAACGCCGAGATAAAATACGGCAGCTGGTTGACAAAGAACAGCAGGTACACCGCCACCAGTGCCGCCGCCGGGATGCCGAGTGCTGCAAATGACAGCTTTTTTGCCGCCGCCTTGCTACCCTGCGCGGGCACCCCTTTTTTGTGCCGTGCCCCGTAAAACAACCCAAACAGATAAAACGACACCGGCACTGCAAAAATTAACCGCGTAACCAGCGGGCTAAAATCAAATTTTAGCCGCAGCGCAAGGGTTTGCAGCAGGGTAGCAAACGCATCGTCTGCGCCGGCCAGCAGCATTACTACCACCGGCAGCAGCAACACCGTCAGTGCAATACCGGCCCACACACCGGCGGTAGACCGGCGTTTTTTTTGCGGGCCCATTGCCGCCCTGCGGGCCGCCGCCGCGCCCAGCGCACCGGGCAGGGCGCCAAAGCTGCCAAACGGCAGTTCAAAAAAGCCACGCCAGCCATCGCGCAGCACCGCCGCGTCCAACCTGCCAAAGGTGCGGGCGTCAAACACCGCCATGGCCCAATACACGGCGATCGCCGCTAAAAAAAACAGGGCGGGCAGGGTGAGCAGCGCGGGAATGCCCACAAAAAACAGGGCGGCCATGGCAAGCAAAAACGCAAGCCAGCCCCATGATGCGCGGGTGGGCTTTACCCCGCAGGCCGCGGCATAGGCCAGCACACACCCGGCATAACACAGTGCAAACAATGTGACCCCGGCGCCCAGCGTTACCAGGCCAACCAGCCATAAAAATGCATACCCCAGCACAAAGGCCAGAATCGCAAACCGCGCATCGGCCACATCGTAATAGTTTTTTTGCGGCGGCGGCGGTATTTGGGGCGCGGGCGGCACTGGCCCTGCGGCTTGCGCCGAAGGCGTTTGTGACAGTTGATTCATTTTTTACACCACACTTTTTTATTCTGGCAGGGGGGCGCTTTCGCCCTCTTCTCCCTGCTGATATTCAAACAGATCGCCGGGCTGGCAGCCCAGCTCGCGGCACAGGGCTTCCAACGTGGAAAACCGCACCGCGCGCGCTTTGTTGTTTTTTAAAATGGAAAGATTGGCCGGGGTGATCCCCACACGCTCGGCAAGGTCTCCCGCCGAAATTTTGCGGCGGGCCATCATGACGTCAAGGTTGACAACGATTGGCATGTACCCGCCTCCTTAAATGGTAAACTCCTGCTCGGTTTTCAGTACAATGGCTTCGGCAAACACGTTTTTGATGACCCGCACGATGAGCGCCATAAAGCCCGCGGCCACCGCCACCAGCAAAAACGGCAGGTAATACAGCGCGCTTACCGCGCACACCGCCGTTTCAAAAATACAGCACCAGCTGATGCGGCGCAGGGCCGTTTCGTTGCGCGGCTCAAACACCGTGCCCTTGCCGATGCGCTGCAAAAGGCCACCCAGCTCAAACAGCAGCAGACCGGCGGGCAGCACCGACGTGTATTCCGTCGCAAGAAACAGCGCCACCGCCAAATCCCGCTGCCCATGCGCAATGGGGGCATCGATCACCCGCAGCAAAAACTGCGTCAGCGGCAGCGCGCCAAACACCAGCGCCACCAGCAGCGCGCTGAACACGCCCACCGCCACGCGGGACAGCATTAAAGACCGGTTATGATTCCACACAGGCCCCATTCCCCCTTTTTCTGCCCCTGCTGTGGGGCGTTGTTGCCGCGGTGGCCACGGTAGACCACGACCGGCCGGCCATTTTGCATGACGAGAGCGGCGGGCCCATGACGGATGCCCATACGCTCAAACACACTGCCCACGGTTGCGGCCCCGTCTTTTAAAAAATAGTACTGGTGGCCCTGCCCAGTCTGGGCCGCGTGGCAGGGCAGCCGCCCACCTGCAAACAGCACGATGGCCCCGGCGCACAGCGCAAGGCAGGCCAAACGTTTTTTCTTCATCCCATCACCCCGGTTTCTGCCCCAGAGTATACCATAGCTGTTATTGAATTTCAAGTATTTTTTATTGTTTTTCGATATTTTATTGTTCTTATTCAACTATTTTGGCTGTATTTTACAAACCGCCGGTAAATTGCAGCACGAAACTCCCGTTTGTAAAACAGGAATCCCACTTTGCAAATGAGAATCCAGTTTTGAAAACGAAAGTCCCGATTTGTAAATAAAAATCCCGTTTTGTAACCGACTTTCCCGGAAATCTCAAAGGAACCATGCTACGAGCGCACTTTCGGAACTCATGAAGACCTTAAAAGAGCACGACAAACAGAGGCACAATTCCCGCTCAGTTTTTTGTAACTGGAGAATCCCGCCTTGTGGGGAAACGATGGCTGGCGGACAGTGCAAGTAGATAAAATCAGGTTGAATGCTTGAGAAGACGGGGCTTTAAAACGATGTTTTCAGACGCAATGGGAAGACAGCCAAGCTTTTGAAGGATGTTTTCTCCATAGCAGAAACGAAACACCTCATAGGGACTGCGCCCATTCAACTTGTTCCTTTTGTAGGAGTTGATGTGATTCATCACTTTGGAAATATCCGGTTGGGTCAGATTGTCAAAAGAGGTTCCCTTGGGCAAAACTCGCCGAATCAATTCATGATTCACCTCAATAGAGCCCTTTTGGTAGGGACTGCTGGGATCGCAGTAAAAAATTTTCGTGCGGAGGATATCTTTTCCGGAGGGACCGTATTCCACCAGTCGGGGATTCGAAAACTCACTGCCGTTGTCCGTCAGAATCATTGGGAACAGGCTTTCAAAACATTTCCGCCCCAGGAGCCTATAGATGGAATCCAGAGAATCAATCACAGACTGCGAAGTATTTGCATCCCGTAGAAAAGCCAGCATCAGGCTGGTATTCACAAAATGAACGGTAAGCAATACTTTTCCGCCTTTGCTTCCCAGTACGGAATCCATTTCCACGATCTGAATATCCGGATGGCTTTCCATGTACTTTTTGAATTCCTCATAATTGCGTCCGATACGGCACCCACGGTCAATCTTGAATTCCGGCTTTTTGTATCTGGGACGATATTTCACTTTTCTCGGCAGATCAATGTTCCGGACATCAAACAAAGAAGCGTCAATGTAATTGTAAAGGGTTTTCTCACTACAGGTCATTTCATCCGCGTGAGTTAAGTATATCTGATGTACAGACTGGCCGTTCCGAATCAGCGGAGTAATCAGCAGATTCAATCTTTCCAGCTCTGTTTCGCTGGAAAGGATTCCGCTGCGGGTTTCTGAGATTGCCTCTGAGAACCGGATATGAGCGCTTTCCGCATCATAAATGTTCTTTTTGAGTGTGCATTTTCCAAAAGAGGAACAGCCGTTGCAAACATACGTGGGCCTTTTGCAAGCGGTACAAACTTCTTCCTCAAATTCAGGGCAGTGGTCGTTACATCCGCTGCACAGACTGCATTTGGCAGCCGACGGATGAGTACATTCTTCCTTCCTGCAAATATTTTTAAGCTTACACACGGCGCGTTTTTTGCAGGCATTGTAAGGGTAGGAAGAATAACCGCTCTTCTTTTCAAACGAATATTTTTTGACCTCTTTGGCAACCGTTGTTCGATCTTTTTCAATTTCCCTCCCAATCTCACCGAACGATTTGTTTTGCGCCAAACCTTTTTCAATGATGAGACGATCATTGTACGTTAGGAATTTCGACATGGCTGTCCTCCTTTTCTTGCCGCCAGCAAAATAAGGATACCATCCATGTCTGCTTCAGAACGTCTCTTGAACGCGTTACGGCCCCAGAAGGCTTTTTCGCTACGCTTCAAAAGCCTTCCGGGGCCGTAACTTCAGACAAAACTCCTTGCAACCGGAAAATCCATACCCTTTCCGCACGGGAGTTTCCTTACAATTGTATCCTGCTCTTGTGGGAAGGTATGGACTCTCGCTTTACAGTTCAGGTTTTACAAACCGCCGGGTTGTAAAACGGGCCCTCTGGCTGCAAGCCCACCCGCTGCGGGCCCCGTTACCACCGCCGGCAGGGGAACCCCCTTTTTGCAGGTACGGGCAGCCATTGCTGCGGCCACCGGGATAGCCGCTAGTGCGGTCATTGCTGCACCCGGTATTGCCGTAATTTAAAACAGGCCTTGCGGGCAACTGCCGCAAGGCCTGTGTTTATTTGGCTTTTTACTGAATTTTCTCAATCATTGCGCTCATTGTGTCGGTGGCCATCGGGATGTCCTGTGCATCCACGGCAAAGGTGCTGTCGCCATCTGCCCATGTGGCAACGCTGACCATGCCTTTTTCTCCCTTCATCAAAACCGATAAACTGCCAACCGGCACGGTGTTATTCTCGGCATACTCGGTATAGTCGCCGCTGATATCGCCCGCACCGGCCGCCTTGCGGATCAACAGCTGATCTTCACCCTTCGTATAGGTGACCTGAATCATCTTGTCGTCCACCACTTGAATCGTGCGGGTGTCATATCCGTCAACCGCATCGGGCGCGGCCAGCTCAAACCCGGTGACCTTTGCGGCATCCGCCAGCGTGTCATAGCTTACAATCGGGTTGGGCAGCTGCTCGCCGCTTGCCGTGGCGCCGGTGTTTTTGCAGGCGGTAAAGGCAAATACGGCCAGCGCGCAAAAAAAGATCGCTGCAAACTTTTTCATCATTTTCGGTTCCTTTCTGTGAATCGGTTGTGGGGATTTTTGCTTTCGTCTGCCCCTGATACAGAGAGGGAATTGGAACTAAAACTACTACAAAAAACGGCCTTTTTTATTGAGGTACTGGGGGCCTTTTGTCGCAACGGGCACCCTGATCTGGCCTTATTGTACCTTATTTGTCAAGCAACTGTCACCCCCCACCCGCACAGAAACAGCCCGCATGCGGCGGCATGCGGGCTGTTTCTGCGTCTTATTTGGAGTGTACTGTATACTTCGCACCCACACGGTGAGGCGGGGGTGGTCAGCTCTTTTTTTTGCCGGCAAGGCGAAAGACCTTTTGCTCTTTCAGCTCTTCCAGCGCCTGCAACTGGCGGCGGGGCAGCCGGTAGGTGGTGCCGTCGCGCAACTCAATGCTATCGGCTTTGCGCCCGCCCCCGTGCACCAGCCGCTTGAGCTCGGTGTATGCCACAAAGCGCTCTTTGATAAAAAAGCCGGTGGGGGTGTAATACAGCCGCTGGGTCATGTTGCCGGTGATGCTGCTGCCTGAAAACAAAATGCCCAAAATAAGCAGCAGCACAAGGTAGGCCTGCGGGTCGTTTACCAGCGTGGGGCGCAGCACAATCACCACTGCCACCACCACGCAAATGGCCACCGGCACCAGCAGTGACACCCGGCGCAGCGCTGAAAATGCGGTGCCCTGCGGTGTTTCGCCGGTTTGCTGCTGGTGCTGGGTCAGTTGCTTTTGAAAGCTGCGGTACTGCTTGAATTGCAGCACGACCAGCAACAGGGCCACCACAACGGCAAATACGATAAAAAGCATTTTGTTTTCTCCTTTACGACCGGTTTCAGCGGTAAACCGCGCTAAAATCGGCCAGTTCAATCTCGTGGGCATCCAGCCACTGGCGCACCCGCGGGTCACACAGCGTTTCAAGGTCACGGCAGCGCGGGGTGGTCAGCGAGGTGTTGTCCAGCAAATAAGCGTCGAGATACCCCGGGTGGAAATGCAGCACATTGATCTCATGCGGGCTTGTTAGCAGGCCAAAACGGTCCTCAAACCAATCCTCCGGCCGGCTGCCGCGGTTTAAAATCGTGATGGCGGAGGGGATTGCAGTAAACAGCTCAAAGGCAACCCGCATGGTGTCGGTCTCCTTTGGCGGCTGTGCCATATTGTGGATGCCCAGCTTTGTGCCGATGTCGCGAAACGCCTGCATCATGGGCTTTGTCATTGCGCTGTGCCCCTCAAAATGGTTGGGGTAGCTGCCGGTCAGCTGTTTGTGGCGGTTTAGCTGTGCCATCGTCTCGGTGTAAAAATCCTCATAGCTGGGGTACACAGTGCCCTTGCACTTCGGGTCGTTTGGGTCTTCGCCACGCCAGTCGTAACTGCGGTAAAAGTTGCCGCCGGCGTCCACCAGTGTCGGGATGGTTGCCGGGTCGCTGACCGGGCGGTACTGCACAAAGTTTGTGTGCTGGGCCAGCGGGGCAGTGGGGCACTCGCGGCTGCGCAGTGCCACCGCGTGGGGGGCGGCCGCCATGTTGCTCATCAGCGACAGGGTGGTGACGATGCCGTCACGGTAGCCTTTGACGACACCATAATTATACGCTTCACTAAAGCCGAAGTCATCGGCCACAACGATCAGTTTTTTCTTGCTCATGAATTTGCTTTTAAAAACTCCTTGTTAAAAATGGTGCCCTCGGCGGCGCGGTCATACACGCGGCGGCCCTCGGCAAAGGTGACCTGCGCTTTGTAGTCGTCGCTGATGACCACAAAATCAGCGTCCTTGCCAACTGCAAGCGAACCCTTGCGGGTAGCAAAGCCGTACTTTTTGCAGGGGTTCAGGCAGGCCATTTCAAGGCAGGTTTGCAGCGGCAGGCCGACCTTTTCGACCAGATTGCCGATATCGAACAGCACCGGCTGGCTAGAGCCCATCAGGCGGCCGGTGTCGGTGAGCACAAAGCCCTCGGGGGTGACGACCATCGTCATGCCCTCAAAAAAGCCGGTGTACTCGCCGGTCGGCGCGCCGGACAGCGGCGTGCAGTCGCTGACCATCATAAACTGCGACGGGTTTTTGACGCGGAAATAAATTTGCAACATCTCGTTGCAGATGTGCATGCCGTCACAGATGACTTCGCACTGCACGTTGTCGTTCAGCAGGGCGGCGCCAAGGCCGCCCACGTCGCGGTGGTGCATGTCGGTCATCACGTTGCCGGTGTGGGTGGCGACGGTGATGCCCTTTGCATAGGCCGCGGTTGCCTGCTGGTAGTTGTTGTCGCTGTGCGCGGCGGCCAGCGTGACACCCTGCGAGAGGAAATACTCCATGATCGGCTCGATACCGGGGATCTCGGGTGCCAGCGCCACAAGGCGCAGCAGGCCTTCGCCCGCCTGCACCATGGCCTGTGCGGTGCCCATGCTCACGTCGGGCCAGCCGGTGCGGATGCCCTTTTCGCCGGTGCGGTTCAGCCACGGGCCTTCACTGTGGATGCCCAAAATGGTGGCGCCGTCCTGATTGCCCTGCTTTGCCACCTCTGCCACGGCGCGAATGCCCTCCACATCCATCACGGTGGGGAAGATGTTGACCGTGCCCTGGCTGGCAAGGCCTTTTAAATAGCCTTTGACCGACGCGATGTGCTGCTCGTGGCTCGCTTCGCCCCCCAGCATGCCAAAGCCGCAGGTGCCGTGGTTGTGGGTGTCAAAAATACCGGGGATGATGCGCTGGTTGCCAAAGTCCTCGGCATCCGGTGCGGTACCGTTTTCGTCAAATGCGGTGATCTTGCCGTTTTCAACCGTCAAAATACCGGCCTTTTCACCGTCTTGCATCATGATACGATTCGATTTGATTTTCATGTTGTCTATTGCTCCTGTGTTGTTTCTGCCACCTGCTGCGGCGCTTTTTGGGCGCGCGCAAAGGCGGCAAGTGCCTGTTCGATTTGTTCGAGCCTTGGTAAGTTTAGCCCCACATCGCGTTTGGTGCCGGTGTGCTGCACCACAAATTCACCCTGCTGTACACTGCCGCTGGTCAGCAGCAGCCCGGTGGGGAAGATGGACAGCACGTTGCGCCCAAGCTCGTTTTCCTCATAGCTGCGCCGCAGCACCGGCACGTCACCCAGTAAGGAGATGAGCTGCCCCGCCCGCGCGGCTGAAAATTTGCTGTACGCCAGCGCCAGCTTTTCGCCCTCTGCAATGCAGTCCAGCAGGATGACGGCAGAGGGCCCGGCAAGGTTTTTTGCCAGCAGCTTATACCCCTCGTAGGTGGTGGCAGCGTGGTCGCAAAAGGCAAATGCCACTTTTTTATTGCCGCAGAGCTCTTCGGCCAGTTTTGCCATCACGGCAATGCTGGCAGAGGCGCGGTTGAAGTTATACGGGTTAGAGTGGCTGAACAGCCGCCACACCCCGGCCAGCGCCAGCGCACCGGCGGCCACAAAGGCAGTGACACGCGGCGCCAGCGCCGCCGTGGCAAGCCCGGTGCGCAGCGCAAGGGTGGCGCCCAGCAGCAGTACCAGTGACAGCAAAAACTGTAAAATGATGTCGCGCCGGTTTTCGCGCACCGTCAGCTCGGGGTGAAACGGGTAATACTTTGCGGGGTAAATGGTCTTTGCAGGGGTGTCAAACGGCGCGACAAACACCACCTCGGCGGTGGCAAGGTCGCCCGCAATCAGGTTTTCTACCTGAAAAAAGCGCTCGTTGAGATGCTGCACCCGCACCGGGAACCCCAGTGGGGGAAAGGCCTCGCCCACCTGTTTTGCAAACAGATATTTTTCCCGTTTGGTGCGCCGTTTTCCCAGCGTAACGCCGTACAGCATCATCAAATCCCGGAGTGTCATAAAAAGCCCTGTCCTTTCTGTGGTGGGTGGGTGCAGCAAGGCTGCAACGAAAAAAGGCCCGGCGAAGCTGCGTGCCCGCAGCTCCACCGGACCTTCCTGTATCAGCGAAGCTGCTGTTTGAGGAAAAGAGGCGGAATCCCCTTTTTAGAAGATGCCGATGAAAGCCCCCAGCAGTGCGACGACGATAAGGCCGAGGATCAGCTGGGTCGGACGGCGGCCCTTTTTGATCAGCGTCATCATCAGCATGACTAGGCCCACACTGAGGATGCCGGGGTAGATGTTGTTGAACAAATCTGCCACCACCACACTGGTCTGGCCGATGTTGATTGTCCAATTCAGCGGGAAGCCGACCGTCACCGCCGTCATGGCACCCACCATGATGAGGCCCAAAATAGCGGCGCTGCGGGTGGCAATGGCCATCAGGCCACTGTTGAACACGGTGTCGATGAAGCTGGTGCCCAGCGTGTAGCCGAGTTTCAGCAGGATGTATTTCAGCACCGACTGCGAAACACCGTACAGCAGAATGAAGATTAAGGTGCCCAGAATGTTGCCCTGTGCGCCAAGGCCGATGGCGATACCGGCGCCGATGACGCGCAGGCAGTTGAAGAAGATCGAGTCAAACATACCGGCGGTCGGGCCCATCAAAGAGGCCTTGATAGCGTCGATGGTCTCGCCCGGCACCTTGCCGTCTTTTGCGTCTTTTTCCAGCGCGTACGACAGGCCTGCGATAAAGTTAAAGGCGACCGCATGGGTGTTGAAGAAGGACTGGTGACGGGCATAAGCGGCTTTTTTGCCCTCCATGTCGTCCTTGTAGATGCTTTCTACCGCGGGCGACATCGTCATAGTGAAACCGTTGGCTTCCATCTTGGTCATGTTGAAGTTTGCAAACACCAAGTGGCTGCGCCAGAACATTTGTTTGAGGACCTTATTTTCCTCTGCGCTGATTACTTTCTTTTCCATCAGAAGAAATCCTCCTCACTGTTTGCTGGTTTTGACTCTGCGGTAGCCTCTGCTTTGACCATGCCTTTTTTTGCATTGATGATGTTCTTCTCAATGAAGAAGATCGTCAGCGCAATTGCGGCACCGATTACGGCGATACCAAGGCTGCTGAGCTGCAAGCTTTTTGCCAGAATGAAACCGACAAAGTAAAATACGGCGATATCTGCCGACCAGATCATCGACAGCAGGATGCCAAAGCCGACGGCGGTCATCATAGTGCCCGCTGCGGCAAGGCCGGTCATGACCCACGCAGGCAGCGCGGTCAGGGCCGCGTTCAGCCCGTCAATACCAAAGGCCACACCAAAGAAGATGATGATGGCGCCCGGCAGCGAGGCAATGACGTTAAACAACATGCTCAGGGCCATGAATTTGCGGGGTTTGCACTCGGCGGCGATTTTCTCCCAGAAGGCGGCCATTGCAGACCAGACCGCCATCAGCATGTTGTTGAACGATGCCATGACGGTGCCGATTGACAGTGCCAAGGCAAGGCCGGTCTCGGTCGCACCCTGACCCCCTACCAAAATGGCGTAGGAGACAGAGATGATAGTGCCGGACAACGTATCGGACGGAACAGAGCCACCCACAGCGGAGATCCCCATGAAGATAGCTTCCAGCGAAGCACCCATGGTGATACCGGTGTGCAGATCACCCAATACCAAACCGATGATGGGGCCCACGACGATGGGGCGGTTGAGGCACTGCCACGACAGCATATACGGATCAAGCACCTGAATGATCCAATATACCAGCGCGCAGGCGATTGCGGCGGTGATTGACATTGACAAACTCCTCCTTATTTATGTTCTAATGAATGGAAGCTCCCATTCACCCGAGAACCTTGGAAAGATCCTGCGGCATGTCGTCCGGGATGGTCTGGACATTGCAGGGGATGCCGGTCGCCAGAATTTCTTTTAAAATCGCGACCTCGTCATCATAGGCGTACAGGTTTTTTGTGTAGGTATGGCGCTGCTCGGTGCCTTTTTTGGGGGCAATGCGGCCATAGTTGCCCACGTTGATCTGCGGGATGTCTTTGACTTCTTTTGCGATACGCAGCAAATTTTCCGGCGTGCTGACGATCAGCAGGATTTTCAGCCCGGCGGCACGCGGGTCGTTGCACAGTGCAATGCCCTTTTCTACCGAGACAATCGCCGTTTTGCAGGTGGCGGGGGCCGCCATCATCAGCGATTTTTGCATGATCTCACTTGCCGCGGCAATGTCGTCCGCCACAATAATGCGGTCCACGCCCAGCGTGCGGCTCCACTTTGTGGCCACCTGCCCGTGGATCATGCGTTCATCCAACCGTACCCATTTCATCATAACGTTTTACCGTCCTTTCTTTTGCTTAAAAAAAGTCGCTTTCTGCATCGGCAGACGGCTGGGTATCCAGCTTGTCAAGGTCAACGCGGCGCAAAAACTCCCGGCTCTCGTCAATGATCTCGTCCAGCCTTGCGTCGCTGATGCTCACTTCGCCCAGCACATCCATCATGAAGATCAGGTTGACCCCCGCGACGAGGCGGGTGTTGGGCCTGTCAAGGTAGGTACACATCACCTGGTTGACGCTGCCGCCGTACAAATCGCTGCACAGCAGCACTTCGTCGCCCAGCGCAACCGTTTTGTAAAACTCATCCAGATGCTGCTGCACGCTGGTCTCGTCGATATACGCGTCAAATACTGTCAGGTTCTCACATTCCCCCATCAGGATGCCTAGGGATTTGCGGATGCCGCTTGCCATGGTGCCATGGGAGGACAGAAAAACTTTAAGCATATTTGGTCTCCTTTTGTTTGCACGATTGCTCGTTCAAGTCAATCACATTTTATGTCTATTTTTTAAACACAACAACTTTACTTTTTTCTAATTAAAAGTGAAATAATTTGTTGTCTTTATGAATAAGTGAAAAAATAAAGCGCCTACTCGTCAACTTCACAAGTAGGCGCTGCTGTTTTTATGCAGTCTGCAAGGATTGTCTCAATAACCTGCGAAATGTTTCGGCCGGGTTTTGTGCAAACTGTTCAATTTCTTCTTCGTTTTTTGTAATTTCACTCAGTACAGTCTCCAATGCCTTCACTTTCTGCAATGAATCAGCACAATCCATGCAGATAAATAGAATATATTTCACTCTTTCTGCATTCCACTGGCTTTTTTTATGCAAAACGTACAGTTCCATACACTCGTGCCGGCAGGCACCCGCCGGGCCAAACACCACCACACATTCGTTTTGTGCCAGCGAGTACTGTGTTTCCTGCCGCATAAGGGTGGTTTCCATCTGGTTGCGGGCAACTTCATCCTTTGCGTGGCGCAGGCTGATGAACTGAAAAAACTGCTCGGGCGACAAAAACCGAAAGTCCTGTATCACCCGCAGTTGCCCCGGCGCTTGCAGTACCTGCGGCAGCTGGTAGGCGTTGATGAGCACATCGTTGTGGATGCGGTTATAGTCGCGCCCCTGCTGGGTCATCAGCAGCAGGGAAGCGGGGTAGGTGTAATTATACCCAAACAGCCCCTGGCCGGAGGAGCCGTTGCCCACCAGCACCACATCGTAATCTTTGGGGTCGGTGCCGCGTATCTCGTACAGCTCCATGCCGGTGATCGACTCGATCAGGTCCGGGTAGCGTTTTTGCAGGTCTTTTGCCTGCATGCGGGCAAACTGGGTGCCAATAAAGTGGGTCGTCAAAATGCGCAGCGGCTTGATGTCGTATTTCACCTGGTTCAGCAATGCGCAGACATAGCAGGACAAAATGGAAATATCGGTTTGCGACACGCGGCAACCGGTGGTTTCGGTGAGGGCCGCCGCCATCATGCGCGCACACTGCACACACAGGGGGCTTTTTAAAAATTCTTTTTCATAGCTGTAATCAAAGTGCTGGTACCCGTCCATCCCATACCGGGCCCCGGCCAAAAGCGGCAGCGCCAACTGCTGTAAAATGGGCAGGGCATCGGGCTGCGCCCCAAAATCAATGCCGGTCTCGCGGCGCACCTGCTGCAACATCTGGTCTGCGGCGGCGCAGCAGTCCTCATACAAAAATGGGGCAGTGATACGCAAATCCCGCGTCAGGTCCACATCCATATTTGACAAAATATAAATGGCCAAAAATGCGGTTTCGGCCGTGTTCATGCGGTACCCGTCAAACTGCTCGGCAAGGGCGGTGTAAATCGTGCGGGCCAGCGCATAAACCGGGGTGGGGTGCAGCTCTTGCATCCAACTGGGGGGCAAATCGACATACAGCCCGGCACGGGTGCGGTTGCGGGCAATGACAAGGTACATCGCAATGCGCTGGGTGACGCTGTCGCGCAGCGAATACCCGCTTTCGCGCAGCACCTTTAAAAAGGTATGCCGGATATTCTGCCGCTCCTCGTATTCGCAGCCGATCCACTGCGCGTACTCCTGGTCGGTCGCATCCAGCCGCACCTTGTGAAAATGCAGCTCAAACAGCTCGGTCATGGCAATGCGGATCAAATGTTCCTGCCCGGTGACCCGGATGCCCTGCCCGGCGGCATACCGGGTTTTTAAATGAAAGCTTTCACAAAAGGTGCAGGCGCGGCGCAGCGGCTCGCGCAGGGCCGAACGGGATAAATACAGCTCTTCGGCCAGTTCTTCGGCTTTGACCCCGCGGGCCGAAGCCACCAGCTTGCGCGCAAGGTACAGCAGGCGGGATTCCTCGTTGGAGTTGGCAAGTGTCAGGTTGACGGCTTTGAGGCTGAGCAGTTCGTACAGGGAACGGTAGGCCTCCTCGTCTTGCACCTCAAGCGAATAGCCCTGGTTTCGCTTGGAGATCAGCTTTGCACCGTTTTGCGCCAGCACCTTTGCCACCGCAGGCATTTCGGTTTTTATGGTGCGGCTGCTGCACTCCAGCGCTTGGGCAAGCTGCTGCGATGTCACCGGCCCTTTTGCGGTAGAAAGTTGCAGCAGAATCATCTGCTGGCGATTGACCATCTGTATTCCTCCCTGTTTGCGGGGGGCCCGGCCCTGCCGCTTTTCTTCATGTTAGCATATGGGGCGTGATTTGTACAATGTACCCTGCAATCTTTTGCCCGTTTTACATGCAATATTCTGACTGGAAAAACCGATGCGCCGTTTTATAATTGGTAGTATGCCGTTTTTATGTTCTTTGATTCCCCGGCGGCAACAAGGAGCGCCTATGAGATACAGCTTACAAAATGAATGGCTTTCGCTGACGGTGAGCACCGCCGGCGCGGAGGCGGTGAGTGTCAAAGCAGCAAACGGGCACGAATTTTTGTGGCAGGCACAGCCGGACGTCTGGCCGCGCCATGCGCCCATTTTGTTCCCGTACACCGGGCTGCTGCCGCAGGGTACTCGCAGCTGGCAGGGCAAAAACTACCCCTGCACTTTGCAACACGGCTTTGCGCGGGATAAACAGCACAAGCTGGTGTCGCAAACTGCCGACACCTTGGTGTTGCAGCTTTGCCCCGATGAGGAGACCCGCGCCGTTTACCCGTTTGACTTTGTGCTGCAAAGCACCTTTGTGTTAGAAAAAAACACCGTGCGCCACACCGTGCAGGTGCAAAACCCCGGCAGCGCGCAGCTGCGCTTTGGCCTTGGCTTTCACCCTGGTTTTCGCTGCCCGTTTGACGACGAAAAAACAATGGCGGAGTATGAGCTGCAATTTGACCGGCCACAGCCCGCGACAGACTTACACAATTACCCCACAACCGAAACGCAGGTAAGTCGCATCCCTTTGACCCTGCGCACCTTTGCTGACGGGCCGCTTTTGCTGCAACACCCCAAGGCTTCTACCATTACGCTGGCAGAGCGGGGCAGCACCCGCCGCGTGGTATGCCACATTGACGGCGCCCCCTACTGCCTGCTGTGGAGCCCGCCCACCGCGCCGGGCCACCTTGTGTGCATAGAGCCCTGGCACAGCCTGCCCGATTTTGACGCCACCGGCACCGCGTGGGAGACCTTTGCCCCGGCGGCACAGCTTGCACCCGGTGAAACGTGGGGCACCACCTTAGTGACCGAATATTGGTGCTGAACCGCACCGCCTTTTTTGCCTGTTATGGGGGGCTTGCCCCCACAGCAGGCATTTTTATGATAAGCCGTGGCTGATGTACCCGCCCCGGCCCCGGCGCAGTGCAAAAGGCCAAGAGACCGGGCGGGGCAGGGATACTTTGCCCCCCGTGGCAGGCATTTTTATGGTAAGCTGGGGCTTATGTACCCGCCCCGGCCCCGGCGCAGTGCAAAAGGCCAAGTGACCGGGCGAGGCAGGGGAAAACTTTGCGGGGGCGCTTTACTTGCCGCGGCCTGCCTTTGGGTGGCTTTTGGAACCGTGGCCCCCACTTTATTCGGTAAAACCCGTACCCATCATTTGCTTTGTTGTTTGTTTTCTACCGCCTTCACCCAGCCTGCGGGTGAGGGCTGTTTTTTTGCAAAAAAAGATGTGACGCGGCCTCTGCAATTTAAAAATGCCGCGCCTTTGCCGGCAGATTGGCAGCGTGCCTGCACCGTGAGGGGGCAGGCTGTTTTTCTTTTTAAAAAAGCCGGCTAAAAAAAGCTAAAACAAAAAACAGGGCGGCAAACTGCCACCCTGTTTTTAATACCCTTTTTGGGTTTTTTATAGCAATTACAGGTCCCCGTCTTGTTTGCTGCTTGGCAGCTCAACGTCTTCGGGTTTCGGTGCTTCGATTTCGGAGAGGATAGTTGCTTCTTCAACGACCTTTTCTTTCGGCTCTATCAACGCAATTACCAGTGCGGCGAGCATCAGAACGGCCTTTGCTGCCAAAACATAATAACCTGCAGTGGTGCTGGGGGTAGTTGCACCCGTCACGGCGCCAAGGCCCGCGTTATAAAGAACGTTTGCCGGGCTGAAAAACATAATGCTGGTGCAGATGTACAGCACTGCGCTGTACACAACCGCGTATTTTACGCCGGCTTTTTCAAACACCGGGTTGCCGATCAACACCGCAAAAACGGGCACTAAAAATGCGCCGTACACCACAACAAGGTGCGCAAGTGCAAGGCTGGAAGTACCGACCTGATCGAAAAGGCCGTGCAGGATAAACATCTCCAAGATAAAGACAAGGCTCATCAGCCCGGATGCAATTAGGCGGTTGGTTTTGATTTTCATAAAATTCATTACTCCCTTTATTTTTGTCCGGGCCCCCCGGCAAGATTTTTACATGCCTTTTTTATGCCCCAAAAGGCTGCCGAACAGCAACAGCCCAATATGCTACATTATAGGGATTTTCTGTTAATATTGTGTGAAAATCACTTATTCTTCACTGTTTTTTTCCGCTGTCGGTTCTTGCGGGGCATCCGTGCCTTCTTCAGCGGGCAAATCAGCGTCTTCTTCGTCCTCGCCGCGCGGGGTACGCGCTACGGTGACGACCTTATCCCCCTCGCCAAGGCGCATGACCCGCACACCGCCGGCATAGCGGCTTTGCACCGCAATATCCTCAACGTGCATGCGGATGATGATGCCCTCCAGCGAGATGAGCATGATGTCGTCCTGTGCGTCCACGACCTTGACACCGGCCACGCCGCCGCCCTTGCCGTTGTAGTTGCGGATGCCCTTGCCGCCGCGGTACTGGCTGCGGTATTCTTCCACCGGGGTACGGCGGCCCTGGCCCTCTTCGGTGATGGTCAGCAGTTCGCCGCCGTCACGCGCCACCGCCATGCCCACCACACTGTCGCCCTTTGCCAGCGTAATGGCTTTCACGCCGCGCGCGGTGCGGCCCAGCGGGCGGGCGTCCTCTTCGGCAAAACGAATGGCCATACCCGCGTGGGTGGCAACGATCAGCTCGTCGGTGCCGGAGGTGATGCGCGTCCACGCAAGGCGGTCATCGTCGTCCATCGTAAGGGCAATCAGCCCGTTTTTGCGGATGTTGCGGTATTTTTCAAGCTCGGTGCGCTTGATGATGCCGTTCTTCGTCACCATCACAAGGTAGCCCTCGTCACTCTCTGCCGAAACCCGCAGCATCGTGTTCACCTTTTCATCCGGCGAAAGCGGCAGCAGGTTGACGATGTTGACCCCCTTGGAGGTGCGGCTGCCCTCCGGGATCTCGTACCCCTTGACGCGGTAGACCCGGCCAAGGTCACTGACAAACAAAATATAGTCGTGGGTCGAGCCGATGAACAACTCTTCCACAAAGTCCTCGTCGCGGCGGGTAAGGCCGGTAATGCCGCGGCCCCCGCGCTTTTGGCTGTGGTAGGCATCTGCCGGCTGGCGCTTGATGTAGCCGTAATGGGTCAGCAAATAAATGCAGTCCTCCACCGGGATCAAATCCTCAATATCCACTTCGCCCGACACGGCGGCAATTTCGGTGCGGCGCTCGTCGCCGTACTTGTCGCGCATGGCCAGCAGCTCGGTTTTTACAATGCCCAGCACCTTGGTTTCGTCGGCCAAAATCTCGCGCCAGCCCTCAATTTTCGTGTGCAATTCGCCCAGTTCTTTTTCAATCTTCAAAATTTCAAGGCCGGCCAATTGGCCCAGCTGGAAATTGACGATGGCGGTCGCCTGCACGTCGTCAAATTCAAACGCGTCCATAATGGCGGTTTTTGCCTCCGCCTTGCCGCCCTTGCACGAGCGGATGGTGGCAATGATCTCATCCACAATATCGGTGGCGCGCTTGAGGCCCTCTAAAATATGCGCGCGCTCTTCTGCCTTGCGCAGATCAAACATTGTGCGCCGGCGCACGACTTCGCTTTGAAACTCGATGTATTTTTCCAGCATCGTTTTCAGCGTCATGACCTTGGGCTGGCCGCCGTCCAGCGCTATCATAATGACGCCCACGGTGTCCTGCAACTGGGTGTAGGTGTACAGCTGGTTCAGCACCACCTGCGGGTTGGCGTCGCGTTTCAATTCTACGACCACACGCATGCCATGGCGGTTTGATTCGTCGTTCAAATCGCTGATGCCCTCAATGCGCTTGTCTTTGACAAGGTTTGCGATGTTTTCCAGCATCCGGGCCTTGTTGACCATGTAAGGGATCTCGGTGATGATGATCTGAAAACGGCCATTTGCCTTTTCTTCAATTTCTGCGCGGCCACGCAGTGTGATCTTGCCGCGGCCGGTGGCGTAGGCCGCACGGATGCCGCTGCGGCCCATGATGATGCCGCCGGTGGGGAAATCCGGCCCTTTGATGTGCTCCATCAATTCGGGCAGGTCCACGTTTTCGGTGCCGTTGTCGATCAGGCAAACGATGGCATCGATCACCTCGCACAGGTTGTGCGGGGGGATATTCGTCGCCATGCCCACCGCAATGCCGGTGCTGCCGTTGACCAGCAGGTTGGGGATGCGGCTGGGCAGTACCGACGGCTCTTGCTTCGACTCATCGAAGTTCGGTACAAAATCCACCGTCTCTTTTTCGATGTCGGTCATCAGGTCCACGGCCATTTTGCTCATGCGGGCCTCGGTATAACGGTAGGCAGCAGGGGGGTCACCGTCCACCGAGCCAAAGTTGCCCTGGCCTTCTACCAGCGGGTAGCGCAGCGAAAAATCCTGCGCAAGGCGCACCATGGCATCATACACCGACCCGTCACCGTGCGGGTGATATGCGCCCAGCACCGCACCCACGGTATCCGCCGACTTGCGGTAGGGGTGCGAGGGGTCGTTGCCGCGCTCGTGCATCGTGTACAGGATGCGCCGGTGCACGGGTTTTAAACCGTCGCGCACATCGGGCAGCGCACGCGCTGTAATGACCGACATGGAATAGTCGATGAAGGCGCTCTCCATCTCCTCTTTGATGTCGCGGACAATCAGCTTGGTACCTTCGTTGATCGAATTATCTATCATTTCAGCCATCCTTCTGTTCCGTTTGAAAAATCATGCCGTCCGCACCGGTCGGCTACCATCAAATATCGAGGTTCGCATACCGCGCGTTCTTCTCAATAAACTGCCGCCGCGGCTCTACCTTGTCACCCATCAAAATGGTAAAGGTCTCGTCCGCCCGCTCGGCATCCTCAATCGAGATCTGCACGATCACACGGTTATCGGGGTTCATCGTCGTCTCCCAAAGCTGTTCGGGGTTCATTTCGCCAAGGCCCTTGTAGCGGCTGACCTTGGTGCCCTGGCCCATCTCTGCCGACATGCCCGAAAGTTCGTTTTCATTGTATGCGTATTTGATCTGCTGGCCCTTTGCCAGTTTAAACAGCGGAGGCTGTGCGATATACACATGCCCGCCGTCGATCAGCGGCCGCATAAAGCGGAAGAAGAAGGTGAGCATCAGCGTGCAGATGTGCGAGCCGTCGACATCGGCATCGGCCATGATGAACACCTTGTGGTACCGCAGCTTTGACAAGTCAAATTCCTCGCCGATACCGCAGCCCAGCGCCGTGACGACCGGCATCATTTTTTCGTTGCCGTACACGCGGTCCAGCCGGGCTTTTTCTACGTTGAGCATTTTGCCCCACAGCGGCAAAATGGCCTGAATGTTGGAGTCGCGCCCCATTTTGGCGCTGCCGCCGGCAGAATCACCCTCGACGATGTAAATTTCGGTTTTCGAGGGGTCTTTTTCGCGACAGTCGGCCAGCTTGCCGGGCATGCGGCTGGATTCAAGCGCCGATTTGCGCCGCACCAGTTCACGCGCGCGCTTTGCGGCCTCACGGGCACGGGCCGCCTGGGTGGCTTTTTCAAATACGGCTTTGGCAACGCCGGGGTTTTCTTCAAAAAACTCTTTCAGCTTTTCGTACACAAGGCTCGACATCAACCCGCGCACTTCGGTGTTACCCAGCTTTGCTTTGGTCTGGCCCTCAAACTGTGCATCGGTCAGCTTGACACTGATGACAGCGGTCAACCCCTCGCGCACGTCGGTGCCCGACAGGTTGGCGTCCTTATCTTTCAAGTACCCCTTTTCGCGGCCAAAATCGTTGAACACGCGGGTGAGGGCCAATTTAAAGCCCTCTTCGTGGGTGCCGCCGTCCGGCGTGTTGACGTTGTTGGCAAAGGATAAGAGCAGCTCGTTATAGCTGCTGTTGTACTGCAACGCCACTTCGGCGACGATATCGCCCTGCTGGCCCTGAAAGTAAATGACACTGGGGTGCAGCACCTCTAACTGGCGGCGGGTGTGGATGTGCTCGACAAAGCTGCGAATGCCGCCCTCATAGCACATGCTCTCTTTCATTTCTTCTTCGCCGCGCTCGTCGGTCAGCGTAATGCGCACGCCGGCGTTTAAAAACGCCTCCTCGCGCAGGCGGGTCAGCAGTGTTTCGTAGTTGTATTCCAAAACTTCAAAAATCTCTGCGTCCGGCTTAAATACAACGGTGGTGCCATTGGTGGTCGTGGGGCCAATCTCCCGCAGCGGCGCATCCTCTTTGCCGCGGTGGAAGCTTTGCTCGTACTCTTTGCCATCGTGGCGCACCCGTACGGTCAGCCATTCAGACAGGGCATTGACCACGCTGGCGCCCACGCCGTGCAGGCCGCCCGCAACCTTGTACCCCGAATTATCGCCGCCAAACTTACCGCCTGCGTGCAGGATGGTAAACACGACCGTGACCGCAGGGATGCCCATTTTCGGCTGAATGCCGACCGGGATGCCGCGGCCATTGTCGCTAACCTCAATGATATTGTCTTTTTTGATGGTGACCTCGATATGGTCACAGTACCCGGCAAGTGCCTCGTCGATTGCGTTATCGACGATTTCGTACACCAGATGATGCAGCCCGCGGGGGCCGGTGGTGCCAATGTACATACCCGGGCGCTTACGCACTGCCTCCAGCCCTTCCAGGACCTGAATTTGGGTGCCATCATACTCGTGCATGACTTTGTTTTCGTTTTCTGCCATAACCTGTGCTTTCCTCCTGTCGAGGGCCCATGGGCCCATCCTGCCTAGAACCTGTTGCAAACGATCAGATATTTTTAATATCGTCGATATAGCCAGAGCGTTTTTTCAGCGTACCGGCTGAAATCTGTGAGATATAAATGGTCGGCCTGCGGCCGGCCATCACGATAAAGCTTTTGGGCAGTTCGCCGCTGACATTCACCACGCGGCCCTCCACCTCGGCGCGTCGCAATAAATCGCGGGTGCGCTTTGAAATGGTGGAGCTGTCCAGATCAAAAATGCCCAAAATGTCTTTGGTGCGAATAATGGTGTCGGTGCCGAGATGCAGATACATAGCGTCCCCCTAGTCCTCGTGCTTGACCGTGCGCAGCCGCCCGGCCTCCATTTCGTAAATCGCGCCGGGCGTATCGTGAAACGCCGCCGCGTCGCAGCTGGTCAGCAGCACCTGCCGGCCCTCTATTTTGCGCAGTAAAAAGTCGCGGCGCACCCCGTCCAGCTCGCTGAGCACATCGTCCAGCAGCATCACCGGTTCGGTGCCGGTCACCTGCCGGATCAGCCCCGCTTCGGCCAGTTTTAGCGCAAGTGCCGCGCTGCGTTGCTGGCCCTGGCTGGCAAAGGCGCGGGCATCCTGCCCGGCCACCGTAATGGCAATATCCTCGCGGTGCGGGCCCACGGTACAACAGCCCGCGTGCAAATCCGCTGCGCGGGCAGTGCGCAAAAGGCCCCGCAGCTCTTCTTCGTCTGCCGCCGTGGGCAGGTAGGCAAAGCCGCACTGCTCGCTGCCGGCCGAAATGCTGTCGTACACCGCACTGGCCTCTGCAAATAACTGCGCAAGATAAGCCGTGCGCCGGGCGATGATTTCAAAACCGGCCCTTGCCATCTCCTCGTCAAATGGGGCGATCAGCTCGTCTACGCCGGCAAACCGGCGCGCGTCACGCAATAACACATTTTTTTGGGTCACTGCCCGCATATACCGGCGCAGTACCGCAAGGTACCCGGGGTACAACTGGCACAGCGCGGCATCGACAAACCGCCGGCGCCCCTCCGGGCTGCCCTTGACTAAATCTAAATGGGCGGGGGAGAACACCACAGCGTAAAAATGCCCGGCAAGGTTGGTGGCCCGGCCAAAATCGGCGCCGTTCAGCTTTGCGGTACGCCCGGTTTTGATGCCTGCTTCCTCGCAGCCCTCGCCGCCGATGATGAGCCGAAACCGGTCCTCTTCGCCGTCATCCTGCTTTGCCGCGGCTTGTACCACGGCATAGGGCTGCCCGCGTTGCACTAAGTGCACGTCTTTGCCACCGCGGAAGCTTTTTGCCCCGCACAGCAGCCACACACTTTCCAAGAGGTTTGTTTTGCCCTGCCCGTTTTTACCGCAGATCACCGTGAGGTGCGGGCCGGGGCGAAACGATGCCTGCTCGATATTACGGTAATGCTGCACAGTATGTTCCTGTAAGATCACTCGGGGGTGACCTCAAGCTCAAAATTCTCTATTTTCACGCGGTCACCGGGGCGTATTTTTTTGCCGCGCTGAGTGCAAACTTCGCCGTTCACGGTAACAGCGCCGTTTTGAATGGCCATTTTGGCCTCTCCCCCGGAGGACAGAATATTGGCATATTTCAGCAGCGAGTCGAGTTTAATAAACTCGGTCTTGATTTGAATGGTTTCCAGCGCCATAGGCCGCCTCCTAGTCGTTTTTAAAACGTACCGGCATCACAAGAAAAATAAACTCATCACCCTCCACCGGCACAACCTTCACCGGTGACAGCGGGCCGTTCAGCTCAAACGCCACCTTGTCGCACCCGGAATTGCGCAGCGCATCCAGCAGGTAACGGTTATTGAAGCCAACTTCCATATGCTCGCCCTCAAATTCGCAGGGGATGCTGTCCATCACCTTGCCAAGCTCGGTCTGGCAACGCACGGTCAGGGTCTCGTCAAACATGACCCGCAGCGGGTTTTTCAGCCGCTCGGTGATAATAAGGCTTGCGCGCTCGATGGCCGCCGAAAAATTGCGCACCTCCACAATGACGCGGGTGAGGTAACCGGGGTTGATGGTTTTACGGTAATCCAAAAACGCATCGTCAAGCAAGCGGCTGACAATGGTGTACCCGCCGATGGAAAACACCACATAGCGCTTGTTTGCGCTGATGCCGATCTCTTCTTCTGAATCGCCGATCAAACGCGCCACTTCGGTAAGTGTCTTTGCAGGGATGACAATCTCAACCTCATGGTCAGTTTTGACCGGGCGCTCGCAGATGGCAAGCCGAAACCCGTCCAGCGCGACCAACGTGAGCTTATTGTTACCAAGAACAAATTTTTCCCCGTTATTGGCCGGCTTTTTATCGTCCTGCGAAACTGCATAAATTGTGGTCTCAATCATTTCTTTCAGCGTCACGGCATCCATCATTGTCGTGGGCAGCGCGCCGCGGCCCTCAACTTCTGGTTGAGAAAAAGCGGCGGCGGGCAATTCGGGGTAGTCGGTGGCGGAAATACCGGTGATATTGTACTCGGTAATGCCGCCCTTGATGGTGGTGACCAGCGATTCATTGCATTCGATTTCCACCGTGTCCGACGGCAGGCGGCGGATCATGTCGCCGACCAGCTTTGCACTCAGTACGACCGACCCCTCGTCACGGATGCGCGCGTCGATCCCGGTGGTGATGCCCATTTCAAGGTCGTAGCCGATGAGGGTGAGCTTACCACCCTCCGCCTTAAACAGGATCCCTTCGAGCGCCGGCACACTGCTGCGCATGGTTACTGCGCGGGAAACGCCGAGAATCGCCTCGGCAAGGCTTGTTTTGTCGCATTCTAATTTCATGATCATTCCCCCATCAAATTCGAGATGACCGGCCGCGCCGGGTTTTCAAAAAAAACGGAAAAACCGCTGTAATTGAGAAGTTTGAAATAGCAGTAGTCATAGGGGCTGTGAATTTGTGGAAAGAAAACCCGCAGCCCGCACGGCACAACACCAAACAGTTGTTTTTTTGTCGTGAAGGTGTTTGTGGATAACTTGTGTGTTTCAACAATCCATGCTTTTGCTGTGCCCCACTGTGGAAAACTTTCTGTTGAATGTTAAAAGCAGTGTGGAAAAACAGACGCTTTTTTTGCGGGGGTCACACCCTTGCATTTTTGACGATATCTTCGACGATTTCGTGAAAGCGGGGGTCCGCCGTGAGCTTTTTTTCGACTTCGGAAATCGAGTAGACGACAGTGGAGTGGTCGCGCCCGCCAAATTCTTTGCCGATGTCCTGCATTGTCATGCCGGTGATCTCGTGCACCACATACATGGCGGTTTTTCGGGCCGACGAAATATTGCTGCTGCGTTTGCGGCTGCGAATATCCGCCGGGGTGATGTTGTAGGTGCGTGCCACCTCGCTGACGATTTTTTCAATCGTGACCGGCACCGGCTGGTTTTCGTTTAAAATGTCTTTGATGGCGTTTTGCGCCGCGCCGATGACTGGTTGAATCCCCTCCAGCAGGCGGTAGGCGTTCAGCTTTTTCACCGCGCCCTCTAACTGGCGAATGTTGTTTTTTAAGTGGTTTGCAATAAACTCGGCCACGTCGTTCGGGATGTCGAGCCCCAAAAGGTCGGCCTTGCGGCGGATGATGGCGACGCGGGTCTCAAAATCCGGCGGCTGAATGTCGGCGGTCAGGCCCCACTCCATGCGGGTGCGCAAACGGTCTTGCAGGCTTTTGATCTCTTTCGGCGGGCGGTCACTGGCCAGCACGATCTGCTTGCCCGCGTTGTACAGCGTGTTGAAGGTGTGGAAAAATTCTTCCTGCGTTGACTCTTTGCCGCCGATAAACTGGATATCGTCGACCAGCAACACATCTGCCGCGCGGTATTTTTGGTGAAATTCTGCGGTCGAGTTGTTTTGGATGGCACTGATGATCTCGTTGGTAAACGCTTCACCGTCCACGTAAACAATGTTGAAATCCGGCCGGTTTTTTGCAATTTCAAGGCGAATGGCGTTGAGCAGATGTGTTTTGCCAAGGCCGGAATCGCCATAGATAAACAGCGGGTTGTACGCACCAGACGGGTTTGCCGCGACGGCCTGCGCCGCCGCATGGGCAAATTTGTTCGTGCTGCCCACGATAAAATTTTCAAAGGTGAACGCATAGCTGCCGGTGGGGATTGCCGTTTGCGGCTCCGGCTTTGTGGGCTCGGGCACTTTAAACTCCAGGCCCACTTCAAAGCCAAGGATTGCACCAAACGCCTCGCTCAGCAAATCGGCGTAACGCTCTTGCACCATGCCTTTAATAAAGTCGCTGCGCACAGAAATAGAGACGACGCCGTTTTCAAACGACAGCGGCTCCAGCCCGTCGATAAACAGGTTGTATGTGGCATCCACCAGCCGCTCTTTGCAATAATTCTTTACAGCGGCAAATACCTCGTCAAACGAATCCATAGTTGTCAGACACACTCCCAAAATGTAAATTGTTTCCCGGGGCAGGAGGCAACGAAACGGCCGCCGCATGCAAAGCCGGTGACCGAAAAAACAAAAAAAAACAGGTTTTTAAGTAATTCTGCGCCAAGCCGTTACGACGCACCCCCAAAAAACCTAAAAACCGTTTTTCTGCCCGCCGGGCACCGTAGTACCGGCCTGTGCGGACAGTTGTCCTGTTTTTGCAATTATAGCATAAATTTCGCCGCCATACAACTACCACAAGGCACTTTTATCAATAGTATAATATAGACAAATAACTTCTATATATAAGGCGGGGCAAAGAATGCCCCTTACAGCGGGTGGCCGCGGGGGCAATGCGGGGGCTTTTGGGGTACTTTGGGGTGTTTTGGGCCGCCGCCCACAGTAGAGAAACTGCAAAAAGTATTGACAGCACAAAGAAGTTTAGGCTATACTTTTATTTTGCAAGGCTATGCATTTTGTAAATTTGACAAAATGCAGCGTAACTGCGATGTAACGCCCCAAGACCGGCGTACACATAACGCCCGCCAGGGCAGACCTTGATTGGAGGAACAAAACATGAAAAGAACTTTCCAACCCAAGAAACGCCAGCGCACCCGTGAGCATGGCTTTCTCAGCAGAATGAAGAGCAAGGGTGGCCGCAAGGTCATCGCCGCGCGCCGCACCAAAGGCCGTGCACGGCTTGGCGTCTAATTCAAAGGGAATTGGCGGTCGCCCGTCTTCCCCACCCCAAAAGGGCCGCCGCAGGTGGCCTTTTTGTCTTAAGAGGGAAAACGCAGTATGGGGGGGCTGAAATTTGCGCTACCATTCAATCACTCGCAATGGGGATTTTGCCCGCACTTATCACCGGGGGAAATCTTACGTCAGCCCGTTTCTTGTCACCTATGTGCTGCCCCGCAAAAACGGCGGGGTGCGCCTTGGTATCACCACCAGTAAAAAAATCGGCGGCGCGGTGCAGCGCGTGCGCGCGCGGCGGGTCATCCGCGAGGCGTACTATGCCGCCGGGGTCGACAAGACAAGAAATGTCGACATCGTCTTTGTTGCCCGCACCGCAACAACAAAGGTCAAGATGCAAAAGGTCGCGCAGGCGATGCACGCGCATCTTGCAGCAGCCGGGCTGCTGGTACCATGAAAAAGCTGGTACTTGCCCTGCTGCGGGGCTACAAAAAGTACATCTCTCCTTCGCTCGGTAATAATTGCAGGTTTTTACCTACTTGCAGCGAATACGCGATGGAGGCAGTGGAGCGCCACGGGATTGTAAAAGGCGGCCTGCTGAGCATTTGGCGTATTTTGCGCTGCAACCCATTTGGGCGCCGCGGTTATGACCCCGTACCGGAAAAGGGCCGCTGGCGCAGCGACGAGCGAAACCTTGAAAAGCGTCACTAGGGCGCGGCAAAGGCGGTAATTTGGCCGTTTTTGCTTTAAACTATCAGGCCGCGGCTGCCGCGGCAGTGAGGATGTCAATATGTCGAGTTTTTTTGGTATTTTAGGCGGCCCTCTTGGGTATGTCATGGAGTTTATTTACAAATACATCATCAGTGACTACGGCCTGTCGCTGGTGCTGTTCACGCTGGTGTTGCGCTTGCTGATGTTCCCTCTGCGCATCAAACAGCAAAAATCCACCGCCCGCATGGCGGCCTACCAGCCGATGATTCAGGAGATCCAGAAGAAATATGCCAAGGATCAAAAGCGCCAGCAGGAAGAAATGATGAAGATGCAGCAGGAGTACGGCTATTCGCCGACTGCCGGCTGCCTGCCGATGGTCGTGAACATGGTCGTGCTGTTCGGCATCATCGAGGTCGTTTACCGCCCGCTGACCTATATTTTGCATATTTCTACCGATTTGCTGACAGCCGCCGCCACCGCAGGCAATATTGCAGGCGGCTATGCGCAGCAGAGCAAGCTTATTAGTGCTGTGCTGGCAGGCAACAGCGGCGTGATCGGCGCGCTGGGCGAGCAGGCCGTTGGCCTGATCAAAGGCTTTAACGTGTTCTGGGGCAACCTGAACCTCGTTGCCATGCCGACCATCAGCCTCGCCGGGTGGCAGACGCTGGTGTTCCCGGTGCTGTCGGTGCTCACAATGATCGGCAGCCAGCTTGTGATTCAAAAAACCAGCGGCCAGCAGTTGCAGGGCAGCATGAAATACACCCCGTGGATCATGAGCGCGATGTTTATTTTCGTCGGCTTTACGGTGCCGGTCGGCTTCAGTTTGTACTACACCGTGTCGAACCTGTTGATGATCATTGAGAGCCTTGTGGCCCGCAAGATCTATGACCCCGAAAAAATGAAACAGCAGATCGCGGAAGAGATCGAAGAAAAACGCAAGGCCAAAAAGGCAAAAAAGCAGGTCACCGTCAAGGCGGATAACGGCGAAGAGCTGAAAAAGGATGTCACGGAATCGGAGCTTGCCAGCCTGCGTTTGCAGCGTGCCCGTGAACTGGATGCCGCCCTGTATGCCGACGAGCGCACCGCCCCGCTGACCGAGGAGGAGCGCGCCGCCCAAGAGGAAGAGGCAAAGAGCCGCAAAAAGGGCAAAAAAAATGCCCCGTCGAAAGACGATACCGAAAACCTGTTGGAACAGGAAAAGGCAGAGAGTGAAAAGCAGCACTTGGAGGAAGAATAAACCCGTTGCACTAGGTGACGGTGAAAATAGAGAGGAGCAACGACCATGAGCGAATGGATCGTAACCGGGAAAACTGTCGAACAGGCGATTGAACAGGCCTGTGCCGAATATGGCTTTTCGAGCGATGAAATCTCGGTTGAAGTGCTGGAGATGCCCGCCCGCCGGTTCTTTTCCTCCACCCCTGCCAAGGTGAAAATCACCTTGGAACAGGAGCAGAAGGAGCATGCCCCGGTGAGCGCAGTGAAAAAAGAGCAGCCGGTAGAAGATGCACCCAAAGCACCGCCCCGCAAAGAAGCGGCCCCTGAGGAGGCCCCAGCCCCGGCGCCTGCGGCCCCCGTTGCCGCTGGGCAGGAGACCTTGACCGAAGAGCCGGCATCCGGTGAAAAAATTGACATTGCAGTGCAGTTTTTTACCACCGTTGCCGCAGGCATGGGCGCAAAAGAATTGACTGTGACCCCGGTAAAGCTGGGTGGCGCGACCATTTTAAAGGTCGAGGGCCCCAGTGTCGGTATGCTCATCGGCCGCCGCGGCGAGACGATGGAAGCGCTGAGCTACCTTGTCAGCCTTGCCGCCAACCGCGGGGAAGGCGAGTATGAAAAAATTGGTCTTGATGTCGCCGGCTACCGTGCCAAGCGCGAAAAAGACCTTGCTTCGCTGGCAAAACGTGTGGGGGTCAAGGTGCAAAAAACCGGCCGCAGCCACATGTTTGAGCCGATGAACCCCTACGAGCGGCGGATCATCCACTCGACCATCAGCGAGATGCAGGACCTTGTCAGCGAATCCACCGGGGAGGGCGCAGCCCGCCGGGTGGTCGTGCGGTCCACTGCGGCCAATGCCCAGCAGGACAAGCCGCGCGGCGACCGCGACCGCAGCCGCGCACCCCGCCGGGGTGGCAAGGGCGGCGGACATGGCGCTGGCAATGCCGAGCGTGTCCCGCGCAGAGAAGCACCCCCGCGCCCGCCGCGCCCGCAGCCCCAAGCCGATGGTGCTGCCGAGGCCGCACCGCGCACCGAGGGAATCGACGACAGCTTTGATCTGCCGCTGTACGGCAAGATCGAGCTGTAAACGAGCACGAAAACCGGGCGGTCAGGGATCGCCCCCGTTTGATGCGGGGGCCCCGGCCGCCATTTTGTTTGGGAGGGAAAAACATGATGCAGCACAGGGAGACGATTGCCGCCATTGCCACTGCGACCGGGCGCGCAGGTATTTCTTGCGTTCGCATTTCGGGCCCCGCGGCCTACGCGGTTGCCGCTGCGGTTTTTACCCCGGCAAACCCCCGCCGCAGTTTGGCAACGGCAAAGGGGTACACCGCATTTTACGGCAGCTTTTCACGTGGCGGCCGCCGCATGGACGAAGCGGTGGCCCTGTGTTTCCGTGCGCCCAAAAGCTATACCGGCGAAGAGGTGGTAGAGCTTTCGGTGCACGGCGGCGAAGCCATTACCAAAGAGCTGCTTGCCGCTTGCTATGACGCGGGCGCGACCCCGGCCGCCGCCGGCGAATTTACCCGCCGCGCCTTTTTAAACGGCCGCATTTCACTGACGCAGGCCGAAGCGGTGATGGAGATGATCGAGGCCACCGGCGAAGCCGGTGCCCGTGCCGCCGCCGCCGCCATGCAGGGCGCTCTTTACCGCAAAATCAGCGGAGTGGCGGGGCAGCTGACCGCCCTTGCCGGGCACATTGCCGCCTACACCGATTACCCGGAAGAAGACGTGGAAGAGCTATCCGACACGGCGCTGTCCGCCACCCTTGCCGCCGCGCGCGCCGAGCTGGAAGAGTTGCTTGCGGGTTACGAGAGCGGCAGCATTTTGCGCCGCGGGGTGCGCACCGCCATTGTGGGCAGCCCCAATGTGGGCAAAAGCACGCTGCTTAACCTGATGAGCGGGTTTGAAAAAGCCATCGTCACCCCCATTGCCGGCACGACGCGCGACGTGGTAGAGCAGGATATCTCACTTGCGGGCACCACGCTGTTGCTGGCCGATACCGCGGGCCTGCGCGACACGCAGGACCCGGTGGAGGCAGAGGGCATTCGGCGCAGCCAGCAAAAGCTGGAGGAGGCGAACTTAATTCTGGCGGTGTTTGACGCCTCCCGCCCGCTGACCGGCGACGACCTTGCCCTGGCACAGCGCTGCCGCGGGCGGCTGGCGATTGCGGTATGCAACAAAACCGACCTGCCCCGCGCCGCCGATACCGCCGCCATTGCCCCCTGTTTTCACGCGGTGGTAGAATTGAGTGCAAAAGAAGAGGGGTTTTCGCCCCGGCTGCGGCAGGCGATTTTGGATTTGATTGAAATTTCCCACCTGGACCCGGACGCCGCGCTGCTGGCAAACGAGCGGCAGCGCGCCGCGGCGGTGCGCGCGCAGCAGGCCTTGGCCGAAGCGCAAACGGCACAGCAGGCGGGGTTTGCGCTGGACGCGGTTTCGGTTTGTGTGGATGACGCGCTGGATGCGCTGTACGAGCTGACCGGCGAGCGCGCCAGTGACGCGGTCATCGACGATGTGTTTTCACGGTTCTGCGTGGGCAAATAAAAAGGGTGCGCCGCAGTTTTCCACCGGCACGGGGTGTTTGTGTTGAAAACTGCGGCGCACTGGTGGATTTTTGGGCTGCAAACGGCCCAAACAGAAAAGCGAGGCGGAGACGTTGGATCTTCTGGAACAATATGATGTGATCGTGGTGGGTGCCGGGCATGCCGGTATTGAGGCCGCGGTGGCGGCCGCAAAGCTGGGCTGCCGCACGGCGCTGTTTACGATGAGCCTTGACGGGGTGGGCAACATGCCCTGCAACCCGTCAATCGGCGGCACGGCAAAGGGCCATTTGGTGCGCGAAGTGGATGCGCTGGGCGGGGTGATGGGCATTGCTGCCGACGCCACGTTTTTGCAAAGCCGCATGCTGAATTTGGGCAAGGGCCCGGCCGTGCACTCGCTGCGGGTGCAAAGTGACCGCCTGCGCTACCACGAATATATGAAGCTGCTGCTGGAGCGCACCGAAAATTTGCAGCTCAAGCAGGCGGAGATCACGGGCCTGCTGTCGCAAAACGGCAAGGTGACCGGCGTCGTTACCCGGCTGGGCGCCGCGTATACCGCGGGTGCGGTGGTGCTTGCCACCGGTACCTACCTTGCGGGCAAAATTTATGTGGGCGAAGCCAGCTATGCCAGCGGGCCGGACGGCCAGCACGCCGCCGTGGGCCTCAGTGACAGCCTGCGCGCGCTGGGCATTGTGCTGCGCCGCTTTAAAACCGGCACCCCGGCCCGCGCCAACCGCCGCAGCATCAACTTTGACAAAATGGAGGTGCAGCACGGCGACGAGCCGGTTGTGCCGTTTAGCTTTATGACGCCGGGCGGCGCCAAAAATAAAATGGTCTGCCACATCACCTACACCAACGAGGAGACCCACCGCATTATTTTGGACAACATCGGCCGCTCGCCGCTGTACGGCGGTAAAATAGAGGGCATTGGCCCGCGTTACTGCCCCAGCATTGAAGATAAGGTGATGCGGTTTCGTGATAAGCCCCGCCACCAGATTTTTATAGAGCCCTGTGGCGAGTTTACCGACGAGATGTATTTGCAGGGCATGAGCAGCTCGCTGCCCGAAGAGGTGCAAAACGCCTTTTACCGCACCATCCCCGGGCTGGAGCAGATCGAGATCATGCGCCCGGCCTACGCAATTGAGTACGACTGCTGTGACCCGCAACAGCTGGATGCCTCTCTGGTGTTTAAAACCGTGCCGGGCCTTTACGGCGCGGGGCAGTTCAACGGTACCTCCGGCTATGAGGAGGCTGCCGCCCAAGGGCTGATCGCGGGCATCAACGCCGCGCGGTTTGTGCAGGGCAAGCCCCCGGTGATGCTGGCGCGCGCTTCCAGCTATATCGGTACGCTGATCGACGACCTTGTGACCAAGGGCGTGCTGGACCCCTACCGCATGATGACGAGCCGCAGCGAATACCGGCTGACTCTGCGGCAGGACAATGCCGACGAGCGCCTGACCCCGCTGGGGCGTGAGATTGGCCTTGTGAGTGACGCGCGCTGGGCACAGTTTACCGCCGACACCGACGCCCGCAAGGCGGAGCTTAGCCGCCTTGCCGCAAGGGTGCTGCGCCCGGTAGAGGCAAACGACCTGCTGGCCGCCCGCGGCGAGCCGCCGCTTATCAGCGGTGCCAGTGCGCTGGAGCTGCTGCGCCGCCCGGCCATCAGTTACACCGACCTCGTTTCGCTGATCGGCCCGGGGCCGGGGGTCAACCTGCATGTTGCCGCCCAGCTGGAGACCGAAGTGAAATATGAGGGGTATATCCGCCGCCAGCAGCAAAAAATACAGTCGCTGCAAAAGCAGGAATCCGTCAAAATACCAGACGGCTTTGCCTACGCCGACATCACCGGCATCCGGCTGGAAGCGCGTGAAAAGCTGGCAAAAATACAGCCCGCGAACCTGGGGCAGGCCGCCCGCATCCCCGGAGTCAACCCGGCGGATATTGCCGTGCTGTCGGTAGAGCTTGCCGCATGGCGCGCAAAAGAGGGGAGAAAACACACCGATGATCAATAAACAGCGGCTGATCGCCGCCGCCGCCGCGCGCGGCCTTGCGGTAGAGGGAATTGCCGACGCACTGGACCAGTATGCCGCCCTGCTGGTGGGCTACAACGAAAAGGTGAACCTGACCGCGATCACCGACCCCGAAGGCATTGAAATGAAACATTTTCTGGATTCGCTGTTGCTGGCCGCCCAGCCGGAGGTTGCCGGCAAGCTGGTGGATGTCGGCACCGGGGCGGGGTTTCCCGGTGTGGTGACAAAACTGTATAAACCAGAGTTACAGTTAACGCTGTTAGAGCCGACCGGCAAGCGGGTGGACTTTTTGCGCTACCTGTGCGGGGAGCTGGGGCTAAAGGCAGATTTTTTAAAAGAGCGTGCAGAGGAGGCCGCCCGCAAGCAGTGGCGCGAAAGCTTTGACGTGGCGACGGCCCGCGCGGTGGCACGGCTGAACAAGCTGGCCGAATATTGCCTGCCGCTGGTGCGGGTGGGCGGCTACTTTATTGCGATGAAGGGCGAAACCGCGCAAGAGGAATTGCAAGAAGCTTTGCCCGCCATTGCAAAGCTGGGCGGCAGCCTGGTAGAGCTGCGCAGCGCGGATTTGCCCGGCGGTGAGCAGCACAGTTTGATCGTGTTGCGCAAAACGGCACCCACCCCGCCTGTCTACCCGCGCAACGGCGGTAAAATTGCAAAAGCCCCCCTGTAATACGGGGCGATAAAAACTTAGAACAAGGGCGGCCCGTGGGAACAGAAGGTTTTCCACAGGCCGCCCTTGCTTTGTTGAAAACCGGGGCTGCAAAGGGTGGTACGGCAAAGAACAGCGGGTATGCCCGGGCCGCAATTTGGCAGGGGTTTGCCCCGGTTTGCCGTGGCCACAGGGCTTGTTTTTGGGGGGCGCAGGGGGAGAAACAAGCAGAGCGTTTGACCTTGTTTTTTCCACGACGGGGCTGTGGAATGTTGAAAACTTTTTTGAAACCCCCTAAAACAGCAACTGTTGCCACACAGCGAAAGTTAGTTTAGAAACCTTAAAAAAACCGCAGTACAAAGCCAAAAAGCAGGTATTTCGTTTTACGTTTATTGGGGCTGTTAAAACTAAAACAACTTGGTTTAGGCTCTGTTTTAAACAATCGGCAGTTGTGGTGTTGAAAACTTTTTTGTCCATGGCAGCACCATATCTGCTGCCCTGCCCGGCACCTGCCCACCTATCTTGGGGTGGGGCCCGCCGCAACCCCAAGATGGGCAAATTGTACCCGGCGGGCGCGGTTGTAAAAGGAGGGGCAAAAACAACCGTTTCAAAAAAGTTTTCAACATTGTCCCGGTACAACGGGGGAAACTTTGCCCGCCCGCCCCGGCAAAGTACCGCAGAATAACCGGTTGCAAAGTGCCACCTGTTGCAGCGTCTTTGAAAGCAGTATTTGCAGGGGGTGGCATGGGGGCCAACCGTGCGGTGCACCGGGCGCCCGGCACACCACAGGTGCTTATTGCAGTGCGGGGTTTCGCCTCTGAATTGAAAGCAAGTAATTTGTAGTGCGTTGGTGGCAAGGCGGCGAAAGTTCAACCCTGCGCTGCTTTGCAGGTAAAAAAGCGGGGCCACTGAAAACGATTGAGAGTTGAATCGGCAAAAGGCCTGCCGGGCAAAAGGTGGTAGCAGGCAGCGGCAGAAAGTTGCCGGGTAGCGGGCGGGCAAGGGGGCGTGCTAAGGTTTTACAATGTGCGGCTTTATGGGTGGAAAAGGGTGTGCCCCGAACGCAGGGTGCCCGTTTGGCAGGGGTGCACCGCGCCGGGTAACAGATAACGCCGGGGCCGGCTGAACTTGTTTGCTGCCGTGCGCCGGTGCAGCCGGTTTTTTAATACTACTTTTTGGCGCCACAAAAAGGCAAGGGTGGCCGGCTGGCCCCCAATCGTGTAAGTGCGCTTACGAACCCCTGCAGTGGGCGGGGCACGCAAAGGGCAGCGACACTTTATGGCCGGGGCGGCAAAAAGCAGAAGAAAGCCGCAATAGAATCGTTTTTTACCCCACCCGACACAAGGCAGAAACACGGTACAAAAACCGGCAAGAGCCCCGGGTAAAGTAAAATAGCCGGGGTTGGGGCGTAGTTTACCCGTAACGAAAAACAAAAAAGCGGCAAGCCAAAGGTTAGCGGCTTTTTTTGGCGCAGTGCAAAGGCGGCCACCCGCTGGCGGGCCGTGGCAGGGCAAAGCAGGTTGTGCAAGGGGGCCGGGCCATTTTTGATGCGTTATTTGATGCGTTACGATATCGTTTTCTGCCAAAGGCATCAACTGGGCAAAACGGTATTTTTTGTGCGGGGCACCCGCAGCGCCGGGGCCCCAAAAAGCAGGGGGGCCGGTGAGGCAGGGGTAGCCCTATCGGGTTTGGGCCTGCCCCATGTGGAAGTGGCAGCATCCCCAGCGTACCCCGTAGAGGCGTACCCGGCGGGCCGGCCGCAGTGTGGGGGGTGCACTGCAAAGTAAAAAAAGTGCTGTGCCAGCCCATTTTTGCAGCAAAGAGCCCTCACGCAAACAAAAGAGGGCTTAAACCAAGCGGCAGTTGCTTGCCCACACAGCGGCAGCAACTAAAAAAGCCGGGTTAGCCGTGGCAGGGCAGGGGGCACCTTTATCGCGGCCTATGCTGGTGCGGCAAAAGGCCGGGGCCTAAACAGGGCAACAAAGAGGATAGCGGCACAACCCCAAACGGTAAAAGATAAATAACAGCAAGCCCACGAAAATAGCGCTTGTTTTGCCTGTTAAAAGTGTGGCCAGGGGTGCTGCCGCAAAATGGGCACCCCCGACAAATGGCAGGCAAAGAAGGCAAGGTGAGTAAGGTAGGTATGGCAGGCAAAAGCCGTGGCGTTGCAAACCCCGTGCGTGCATCCCAGCTGCTTTTTACACTGAGGGCCGATATAGGGGGCCGTCTTGATAGTATTTCACCCCCCCAAAAAAAACGATGAAGACGGCAGCAGGGTTTGACCCAAGACCACTGCCTGCCGCCCGGCCAGGGGGCAAGGGCACAGGGCAAAAAACCGCGCCTTGCAGGGTCCGCCAGTTGTTTCACGTGAAACAACTGGCGGAACGCCCCCGGCCCAATGTTTCACGTGAAACACAACGGGGAAGCCAAGACCAGCATTGTTTCACGTGAAACATGCGCCAACCCTTAAAGCACAAAAGCGTCTGCCGATACCCGGCGCAGCAGTAACACGCAGCCTGACAAGGGGCAGCGCAGTAAAAATGGAACAAAAGCCCCTAGCTACCGGTTACCACCCCAACCCCTCTGCCGGCAGCAGCGTTGTTGCAGTAAGCAGCCCGGTAATGGCCAGCCTACTATACAGGGCAAGCGCTATGCCGGTGAAGGGCCTTTGCAAAGCACGATACCCCACTCCTCTGCCGGCAGCAGCGTTGTTGCGGCAAGCGGCCAAGTAATGGCCAGTCTACTATACAGGGCAAGCGCTATGCCGGTGAAGGGCCCCTGCAAAGCACGGCAAACGCACCCCTGCCAGCGCAGCAAACCGGCGAAGGTCAGGGGAAAAGGTACATCTGCCCCAAAGGCGAGCCAAAAACAGAGGGCAAGGGCCCTGCACCCCCCTGAGGGGAAGCGATAACCGGCAACAATAAGCGGGGCAACCCTTGTGTGGCCCCCCGCTGTATAGAATACCCTGATTTAAAAACAAAAAGCGCTTTTTGGTAAAAACACAAATTTTACAGGCGACCCGGCACCAAAACGGCAAAAAAACAAAAGAAAAGCCTAAAAGATGAAGTAAACCACTTTGCCGGGGCAAAACCTTGTGCTATAATAGCCATACCGGTCGCAAAACGGCAGTTTTGCGGCCCATTGCGCCTGCGGCGGCAAAAAACACAAAACAAGGGGAGCTGATGGTCGTTTGAGTAAGGTGATTGCGATCGCAAACCAAAAAGGCGGTGTGGGCAAAACCACCACGGCGGTCAATCTGTCGGCGGCGGTGGCGGCTACAGGTAAACGGGTGCTTTTGGTAGACCTAGACCCGCAGGGTAACAGCACCAGCGGGTTTGGGGTTTCAAAACGCAAGGTCGAAAACAGTGTCTACCAACTGCTGATCGGCGAGTGCCCGGCCGAGGACTGTGTCATCAAAACGCAGTATAAAGTAGACCTCATTCCCTCTAAAATTCAGCTGTCCGGTGCCGCCATTGAGCTGGTTTCGATGGAACGGCGCGAGGCCCGGCTGCGCGAGGGGCTGGCCCAAGTGGCAAAAAGCTACGATTTTGTGTTTATCGACTGCCCGCCGTCGCTGGACCTGTTGACTGTCAACGGGCTATGCGCCTGCGACACGGTGCTCGTGCCCATCCAATGCGAATTTTTTGCGCTGGAGGGCCTGTCCGAGCTGATGAACACCGTGCGCACGGTCAAAAACATGTATAACCGGTACCTTGAGGTGGAGGGTGTTTTGCTGACTATGTATGACGGCAGGTTAAATTTAACGCTGCAAGTCGTGGCAGAGGTCAAAAAATACTTCCCCAACAAGGTCTATAAAGCGGTTATTCCCCGCAATGTGCGCCTTTCAGAGGCCCCCAGCTTCGGCGCACCGGTCAATTACTACGATGCGGCCTCCCGCGGTGCGGCGGCTTACGCCGAGCTTGCGGCAGAACTACTGAAAAATAACCGGTAACCGGTTGCGTGCCGCGCCGGGGTACCGGTTGCGCTGGCACAAAAGAGAAGGAGGTATCATATGGCGGTAAAAAAAGGCGGCCTTGGCCGCGGGTTAGACTCGCTGTTTGTCGAATCAGAAAGTGCGACGGGGACAAAACCCTCTTCGCTGCCTCTTGCGGAGATTGAGCCGGATAAAGCCCAGCCCCGCAAGCATTTCGCACCAGAAAGCCTGACCGAGCTGGCACAGTCCATCCAGCAGCACGGGGTGTTGCAGCCCATCACGGTGCGGCCCAACCCCGCGGGCGGTTACCAGATCATTGCTGGCGAGCGGCGCTGGCGAGCGGCGCGTGAAGCCGGGCTGACCGAGATCCCCGCCGTGGTGCGGGAGGCCGGCGATGCCGAAGCGATGGAACTGGCGCTGATTGAAAACCTGCAGCGCGAGGATTTAAACCCGGTCGAAGAGGCGTTTGGCTACCAGCAGCTGATTGAAAGCTGTGGCCTGACGCAGGAGCAGGCCGCCCAGCGGGTGGCAAAAAGCCGCCCGGCGGTGGCCAATGCGCTGCGTTTGCTTGCGCTGCCCGGCGAAGTGCTGCAATACCTGCGCGGCGGCAGCCTCAGCGCGGGGCACGCGCGCGCCATTTTGTCCATCGATGGGGACAGTGCCCGCGTTGACGTGGCTAAAACGGTGCTGCAAAAAAGCCTGAACGTGCGCCAGACCGAGGCGCTTTGCCGGCAGATGAGCCGCCCGCACAAAGAGCGGGCCGCCGCACCGCGCCCGGCGCTGCCGTGTGAAGTAGAGCTTTCGCTGCAAGAGGCGCTTGGCACCGAGGTCGGCGTAAAGTATAAAGAGGGAAAAGGAACACTTTCCGTGCATTTTTACAGTGACGACCAGCTGCGCGTGTTTGCGAACCTGCTGGGGAACTATGAAAAGGAGAAAAGAAACTAATGCTGGACATCAAATTTGTCCGGGAAAACCCGGAACTCGTCAAAGAGAACATCAAAAAGAAATTTCAAGAGCATAAATTGCCCTTAGTGGACGAAGTGATTGCGCTGGACGTGGAAAATCGCGCCGCCATCACCGAGGCCGGGGCACTGCGTGCAGAGCGCAACCGCCTGTCCAAAACCATCGGTGGTCTGATGGGGCAGGGCAAGCGTGACGAGGCCGAAGAGGTGAAAAAGCAGGTTTCTGCCCAGGCAGACCGCTTAAAAGAGCTGGAAGCGCAAGAACTAGAGCTGGAAGAGAAAATCCGCACCATCATGATGAATATCCCGAATATCATCGACGCCAGCGTACCCATTGGGCCGGATGACAGCCACAATGTGGAGGTAGAGCGCTTTGGCGAGCCCGTCGTGCCGGATTTCGAGGTCCCGTACCACACCGAGATCATGGAGAGCTTTGGCGGCATTGACCTTGACAGCGCCCGCCGCGTGGCCGGTAACGGGTTTTATTACCTGATTGGCGACATTGCCCGCCTGCACGAGGCGGTTTTGGCCTATGCGCGCGATTTTATGATTGACAAAAAGGGCTTCACCTATGTCATTCCCCCGTTTATGATGCACGGCTCGGTGGTGCAGGGGGTGATGAGCTTCCCCGAAATGGACGCGATGATGTACAAGATCGAGGGTGAGGACCTGTATTTGATCGGCACGTCGGAGCACACGATGATCGGCCGTTTTGTTGACCAGATTGTGCCCGAAGAGCAGTTGCCGCTGACCCTGACCAGCTACAGCCCGTGCTTCCGCAAAGAGAAGGGCGCCCACGGGCTGGAGGAGCGTGGTGTGTACCGCATCCACCAGTTTGAAAAGCAGGAGATGATCGTCGTCTGCAAGCCAGAAGAGAGCATGGCTTGGTATGACAAGCTGTGGAGAAACAGCGTCGAACTGTTCCGCAGCATGGATATCCCGGTGCGCCAGCTGGAGTGCTGCTCGGGTGACCTTGCCGACTTAAAGGTGAAAAGCTGCGACATTGAGGCGTGGAGCCCCCGCCAGCAGAAGTATTTTGAGGTTTGCAGCTGCTCGAACCTCGGTGACGCGCAGGCCCGCCGGTTGAAGATCCGCATCAAGGGCGAAGACGGCAACTACCTGCCCCACACGCTGAACAATACCGCCGTGGCGCCCCCCCGCATGCTGATTGCCCTGCTGGAAAACAACCTGCAGGCCGACGGCAGTGTGCGCATCCCGGAGGTTCTGCGCCCCTATATGGGCGGCAAAACCGAGCTGCGCCCGAACAAATAAAACAACAGGTAAAAAATGACAAACAAGGCGCTGCTGTGGCAGCGCCTTGTTTTTTTGTGCGCCGCAGGCAAAGGGGCAAAACAATTCGTTTTTTCGGCTTGCAGAGTATTGACATTCTGTCACAGGGTTGATATAATAATTAAGCGTCAAATTACGCAAAAGCAAACGAGCCACTAGCTCAGTCGGCAGAGCAATTGCCTTTTAAGCAATGGGTCCGGAGTTCGAATCTCCGGTGGCTCACCAAAAGCGGGAGACCTTCGGGTTTCCCGCTTTTTTCTTTGTTATAACGGGGGCCAGCGCGGCCCCACACAGCAAACAGGGCGGCAAAAAACCACAAAGACAAAAATTACACGCCGCGGGCAATTTACTGCGGCGGCAGGGTGAACCCCACGGGGCAGGTAAAAATAAAAAAACCGGGGCAGGGCCAGCATCGTTTAAGCCCATAAAACCAAAACAACCTGCAAGTGGCGGGCATAAGGGGATATGATGCACTCTACAAAAAAGTACCCACAGCAAAAGCCAGCGCCTTTTTAAGGCGCTGGCTTTTGGTTGCCCAGTTTGAAAGGGGCGTCTATCGGGTTTACCGGGTATCCTTAAGGGCGGGTTTCCGCTTTTTGCTGCCCCGGCTAAACATAAACTGGGCTGTTTACGCCGGCAGCGTGTAAACTGCGGTGTTGACAAGGGTAATCAAGGTACCAAAGACGACCGGCCCAAGGTAAATATTGCTGGTCGCGTTGTAAATTTTCCGGTTGATGATCGTGCCCGCGGTCGCAGAAACGATCATATAAGAAAGCATCATATACGCTTTCCAGTTGGTGGGGGCACCAATGCCGACCCCTGTTTTAAAGAGGACGATGTAATACACCGCAACCACAACAATGGTGCCAAGTACATTGCACAAAACACAAAGGAAGAGGTTGAAGCCCTCCGACATGCCCTTAAAGCGGTTGCATCCGTTCATGATCAGCGAGTTGATGCACCAGTAGAGCACAAAAAACGGCACATAGCAAAGGGAAACCTTTAAATGCGACCACTTCATCATCGACAGTGACAAATCAACAAGGCGGAAGTCCACTTTAAAGAAATAATCTGCAAACCACACGACACTGCGGCAAAGCAGCACGACGCAAAGGGCCAATAGCACGACGCGCCCAACATTTGCAATGCTGATTTTCAGGTGGTAGTCAGCTAGTTTTGCGCCGTTCTTTTTGTGAATGAGGTTGTAGAACAAGAAGAACATGGCAAGCAAAAACAACCCGCTGAACAGCATCCACACGACCACGTTGTTTGCGACACCATAAACAAACACACGGCCGATTTGGCCCTGGCCGGTCAGAGAGAAAATTTTACTGGTCTGTTGTATAATAACAGGGGCCATAATAGGCGGAACAAACCCGCCGATCACCGACGCGAGGATGAAAATCAGCCAGTCCTTTTTCGAAAACAGGCCGGAAGAGGGCGCGCCCGCAGGCTGTTGCAGCGCCGAGAAAACGGGCACTTTTAACAAAAGCAAGGTCAGCGGTACCGTGAGGCCCAAAATGGCCAGCAGCCCCAGCGCAGAAAAGAACATTAACAGCGGGAAAGTTTGGTTTGCCGGGTCAATGGGGTTCGGGGCCCCGAGAGCATCCGAGAAAAAGCTGACGGTAATGCGGGTGAACTCGCTGCTGATCATGCCGGAGCCATGGGTAGAATCCGACGGGTTATAAACAACACGCGCGTTGTTATCGGCAAAGCTGCCGTATGCATGGCCAATTTGCACCTTTACGTCGGGGTTTGTCATGTCCGCCTCTGAAAAAGTGCCGGGCACCCCTAAATTAACGACCTCTTTCATTTCGGTTTTTACGCTTAAATCACCGGGCCAGTACCCCGCGACCGGTGCGTAGCTCATGCGCGAATAAGGGTCGTACAGGCCGGCGCCAAAGCCAAGGTTAATGCCGGTTGCAAGCGGTGCCAAAGAAGAGTACGGGGGTGCCATAATCAGCGCCGCGTCCACCTTTTTTACATAGGTTTCGGGTGAATTGCGCTGTTCATCGCCATACTGGGTCATCACGCGCATCACATTGCCGGCCCCCTTGGAATACCCGGCAATGCCAATGCGGGTGCTGTCCACATAGGGCAGGTTGGCGTAGACGTAATTGATCAGCTCGTCAAACCCATAAGTGGGCGAAGCGCCGGTCGACTCCGAGGATTGCCCGGCTGAAAGAAGGTCGGGCACGTAAACCGCAAACCCTCTTCGCGCCAGCTCGGCAGAGCACAGCCGCACACTTTCGGCCGTGCTGTCGTTGCCCGGGCTGTAAACCACGGCAGGTACCGGGTTTTCAGCCGAAGCCCCCACGGGGCGGTACTCTAAAAAGCGCACCGTATCGCCACTGGCAATGGCAATTTTTAAATCGTTAATTTCTACTTTGCCGCCATCGGTCAGAAAGAATCGCGTGCCAACCATGCTGGTCAGGCACAAAAACAAACAAATTAGCAGTGCAATTAAACTTTTTTTGGTTTTCATCATTTGTCCCCCATTCATTCAATCGGTTCCCTCCCTTGCCCCAAAGGCCGTGTAGAACAGTAGCCGGGGCAGGCGAAAAAGATGATGTATGATTTCCTCTTTTTTGTACTATAAAGCAAAAACGGAAGGGCTTTAACAGTTACGAAACAAGGCAGCCCTCCCTTTGTTTTTAAATTTTTTGGGCATTTGTACTACTTTTTCACGCGTTGCGTTGAAATTATAGCACTTGGTTTAGTTTTAGAAAGAAATCTATTGTCGAAAATGAGACATTTATTGACTTTTTTGGTAGTAAAAATAAAATGACGCTAGAAAGAAGGCAAAGGGAGCTATGGCGAAGCAGGAGAGAAGGCACTTTGACAAAGGGGCCAGGGTCTGGGTCCACTGTTATGAAAACTTAAAAAACATCGCCCTCTGGCATTTTGAAAACGAACTCGTTGTGTGCCAAACCGGCACGGCAAATCTAATGATCGACGGGTATTTTTACTGTATTGAAAAAGGGGAGTGCGCCTTTTTTCGCGCTGAAAGTGTGCACAGCATTTCCGCGGCGCCGGGCAGCCGGCTGGCGGTCGCCCAGTTTGAAAATGTCCTTAGCCCCATCAGTTGCCTGAAAAAGCCCATTTTTAAAGACCAGTACAACGCGGGGCCAAGGCTGTCTGCGCTTTACAGCGAATCGCAAAAAAAGGCCCCGTTTTATATTGAAAAAATGAATGCGACGATCACCTCTTTGTTGGTGGACATTTTCAGGGGAGAAGAGCACAGTGCGGGCCACTACCATTTACAGCCGATTATTGCACGGTATAAGCAGCTGCTTGAAAAGATGGAGGAGCACTGTGACGAATTTAATTTTTGCGATGCCGCGCCGTTTATGAATATGTCAAAGGCTTATTTTTCGCGCTATTTTAAACAGATGACGGGGCTGACGTTTTCGCAGTATAATAATGTGCTGCGCATCGACCGCGCCGTAAACCTTTTGTCTCAAAACCCGGGCATTACGATGACAAACTTGATGGCAGAGTGCGGGTTTAATACGCTGCGCAATTTTAACCGGGTCTTTAAAAACATCACGGGGTATTCCCCCACGCAGCTGCCCGCGGGCTTTTACCTAAACTGCCGCACCCTGCTCAACGAAAAAAGCACCTTCGACCCCACCCTCGCATCCTCCATTGTTTTAACCGAGTAGGGCACGGGGTTGCATTTTATAAAAAATAATGGCGCTTGCCGCAGACAGGCAAACGGCAAAAGGGTAAAAGCGGGTGGTGCAGTTTTCCACTAGCGCCGCGCCCCTTTGTTGAAAACCCCGCGGCGGTTGCCGCCCCAAACAAGGTGATATGCACAGCAGTTGAATTTTATTGAAACCACGGCAAGCCGCGCAAAGCGGCCCTTTTTAGGCAGGGGTAAAGCGGCGCGGTGTCGGGGTATTTTGTATCAGCTGGCTTATGTGGGCCCAGCTATCCAAAAGCAATAGGCCCCCAAAGAAATACACCCCAAAGAAACACAAACCCGCAGCCGCCCCAAAACGGGCAATGTGCCGGGCACTAAACGGCATAAAGGATAGGCTGTTTTTGCTTATTATGGTAGAATAAAAGCTAATTTACCTATAAATTTAAACTAACAAAGGATGACAGGATGAACACAATCAGTACCAAAGGGCTTTTACTGCGTATTTTTACCCCGGCGGCAGCAATCAGCCTTATTTATCTGCTACTGGGCTTTTATTTGCCATTGCCGCATCTGTTGCTGTTTTGCCTTGTTGGCACCTTTACCTTAGTGCCCATTGAGCTTGGGGTCATTTTATCCGCAAGTAAAAAAGAGACCGGCACCCGTTCGCTGCAAAGTGCGTTTGCCGGGCAGGGCAGCGCGCCGGTTTTGCAAACGGTGGTCATCGCGCTTTTGTTTTTTGGGCTGGCGGGGCTGCTTTCTGCTTTTTGGTTACCGGTTGAAAACCAGCTTTTTGCCGGGGCGCGGGCCGCGGTGCTAAGCCGGCTGCCGGCAGGCTTTGACTGGGCAAATTACACCTATTTAAAAACCTTTTCAAGGCCGGTGTTAATTTTTACCTGTATCTATTACGGGCTGTTCAATGTCGTGGTCGCGCCCGTCACCGAAGAGCTGTTTTTCAGGGGATATTTGACCTCTCACTACGCAAAACAAAACGCGGCCACACCAATCAGCATTGCCGTTTTGTTTTCTCTGTACCATTTTTGGCTGCCGTTTAACAACCTGTTTCGCATTGCGCTGTTTGTGCCGGTCGCCTATGTCGCGTATCAAAAGAAAAATATCTATATCAGCATCGCGTTTCACTGTATTTGTAATTTGGTTTCCACCATCGGCTTTGCCATGGCGGTGCTGGCATAGCAACCTTGCCGCCGCAGTTGCACAGGGGCAGCCGCGTGCGGTAAAAAGGGGGAAAGACCGCGCAAAAAACAGAAGGAACACTTGCCCCGCTTCTGTTTTTACTTGTGTATAAAAAAGATGCGGCAGCCGTTTGGGCCGGCAAAGCTGCCCGATGCGCGCCGGTTTTCCACCAGCATCGAGTGTTTGTGTTGAAAACTTATGCGGCAACGCGCGGGGGTTTGCACGCGGCGCGACAATCGGGTATACTGGGCATAATAAGGGGCGGCAAACGCCGCCGCAAAGGTGTTTGCCCGGTACGGTTGGCCGGGCTACCGGGTAACAGGTTGCCACAAAGGAGGATACTATGCAGCAGACAAAGCTGACATTACACCCCCTGACGGATGAGGACATGCCCTTGCTGGAAACATGGCTGCGCCGGCCCCATGTTTTAAAGTGGTATGAGGACACCGACAGCTGGCTTGCAGAGCTGCGCGGGCGCGGCGGTGAGTTTTGCTGGCTGCACCACTACATTGCAAGGCTTGCCGCCCAGCCGGTCGGCTTTTGCCAGTATTATGACTGCTGGGATGCCCGCGAGATGGAGGATTGGTACGAGGTCGATGCGCCGGGGCAGCTGTACTCCATCGATTACCTGATCGGCGAGCCCGCATTTTTGGGGCGTGGCCTTGGCAAACAGCTCGTTGCCCTGCTGACTGGCACCGTGCGCCGCATAACCGGGGCAAAACAGATCATTGTGCAGCCGGACGAAGCAAATCTGGCCTCTTGTGGGGTGCTGCTGGCAAACGGCTACCAGTACGATAAAGCGCGGGGCTATTACAGAAAAACGTGGTAAGCGCAAAGCAGTAAGGGGCAATACTTGCGGGCAGTGGGCGCTTACCATGCGGCCCGCAGCCGGCACACGGGGCAAACGCCCCGTTTTTTGCGCAGTAAAGGGGAGAGGCATCAATGAGAAAAAGCGGGGTACTGCTGCCGGTGTTCAGCCTGCCGGGGCCGTATGGCATTGGCACGTTTGGCCGTGCGGCGTTTGAGTGGGTAGATTTTATTGCCGAGGCGCGCCAAGCGGTGTGGCAGGTGCTGCCGCTGGGGGCCACCAGCTTTGCCGACAGCCCGTACCAAAGCTTTTCTGCCTTTGCGCTTAACCCCTATTTTATCGACTTGGACGCCCTGTGCGAGCAGGGCCTATTGACCCCGCAGCAGTGCGAGGCCGCGTTCCCCCAGCAGGCAGACGCGCGGGTAAGCTATATGGCGCTGTTTGAAAAGCGCATGCCGCTGTTGCGGCAGGCGTATGCCGCCTTTTGCAAACAGGGGCATACGGACGGGCTAAACGCCTTTTGTGACCAGCAGCAAAGCTGGCTGGGCGATTACACGCTGTACATGGCCATCAAACAGGCACAGGGCGGGCTTTCGTGGCAAAAATGGCCGGCACCGCTGCGCCTGCGGGAAAAGGATGCGTTGCAGCAGGCGCGGCAAATCTGTGCCGAGGAGCGGCGGTTCCACGCCTTTGTGCAGTACCAGGCGTATACGCAATGGGCGGCGCTGAAACAGTACGCGAACGACAACGGGGTCGAGATCATGGGCGATTTGCCCATTTATGTGGCGCTGGATTCGGCGGACGTGTGGGCAAACCGCACGCTGTTTTGTTTGGATGACGCTGGCTGGCCCACCGCCGTTGCGGGCTGCCCGCCCGATGCCTTTGCGACCGACGGGCAGCTTTGGGGCAACCCGTTATATGATTGGCCGGTACACCAAAGCACCAATTTTGCGTGGTGGATGCAGCGCATGCAGGCGGCGTTTACCCTGTTTGACGCGGTGCGGGTAGACCATTTCAGGGGGTTTGAAAGCTATTACGCCATCCCGTTCAGCGCGGGCACGGCCCGCCGCGGCAGTTGGCTGCCCGGCCCCGGCATGGCGTTTATTCACGCGTTGCAGGCGCGGTTTGGCAACGCGCCCATTATTGCCGAGGATTTGGGCTTTTTAACGCCACAGGTACAGGCCCTGCTGCGTGAGAGCGGCTACCCCGGCATGAAGGTACTGCAATTTGCGTTTGACACGCGGGAAACACAGGATTACCGGCCCTACACCTACCCCGAAAACTGCGTGGTGTACACCGGCACGCACGACAACGACACCACGGCGGGCTGGCTTTGCAGTGGCCGGCGCGACGACGTGCGGCTGGCAAAGCGGTATCTTGGCTGCACAGGGCAAAGCACCCGGCAGGGGGTATGGGCATTTTTACGCGCCGCGTTTGGCAGTGCGGCGGCGCTGGCGGTCATCCCCATACAGGACTGGCTGGGCCTTGGGGGCGAAGCGCGCATCAACACCCCGGCCACCATTGGCGGCAACTGGGCGTGGCGGCTTTCAGCGTCGTATCTGACCCCGGCCCTTGCAAAAGAAATGGCAGATTTTACAAAGCTGTATGGCCGCGCCTGAACTTGCTGGGCGGTGGCTGGCTGGGTGCGGGGCACGGCGAAGGGCCCCGTTTTGGCACCGGTGGGGGAATAATCGCCTGCACCACCCGCAAAGCGGAAAAGGCTGAAAAGTTACAATAAAGCAAGACAAAAAGAGTAAAAACAGCATTAATATGACATATTATGTGCGTAATATACGTTTTGTAATGAAAACGCGAGCAAAACCACAGTACTGGCGGCTGGTTGCCCAATACCCAGCGCCAGTACCTGCCGCCTGCAAGGGGGCACTTAGCCACACGGGGTTTTCAATTATGTGTCGGGGTCTGCAAAGCGGCGGCTTGCATTTTTACAAGGGCGGCAAAAGATAAAAAGTCACGGTAAAGCAAGATAAAAAGCATAAAAACAGCATAAATATGACATATTGTATACGTAATATACGTTGTGTAATGAAAACGCGAACAAACCTACAGTATCTGCCGCCTGCGGGGTAAGGGTTACCATGGGGCATAACGTGGCGCGCTGGGGGCTGCAAAGTGGCAGCAGGCAAAAGCCGCTTGTGGCAAAGCGTGCAGGGCAGGGGTGCAAAAACAACATAAAGGCGGTGGGGGTAAGTGCAGGTAACCAGAAAAACTGCTTGACAATAAAGGAGGTGTGTGGTATTCTTATTAAGCCCCAAGAAAAGGGCACACATATCGCGGAGTGGAGCAGTCCGGTAGCTCGTCGGGCTCATAACCCGAAGGTCGTAGGTTCAAATCCTGCCTCCGCAACCAATAAGAATGGCTTAACCTGATAAGGTAAGCCATTCTTTATTTTTGCCCAGAAATGCTGCTAAGGGCCTTGACAATTGATTTGGCAGTAAAAAAATATATGGTCTAGGCAGATATTATAAGGTTATTGGTAAACAGCTATAGGGATAACAACAAAAGCAGGGCCTCTGACCACATCTTTGATTTCACTTGGGTTATTAAGATTTTTAGGCATTTTGCGTCTTTGGGATCTATTGAGTGGCATGTTTTTAAAGCTTTCAAATATTTCGTCCAACTTAACGTTCTGACCTTTTAAAATTTTACGTTGAATTTTACACAACATATAAACTTGTCCAACAAATCTCTCTTGTAGCACTTTAAAATATTGCTCATCTAAGTATGCTACCAAAGGATATTCTTTGTCCTCAAAAGAAAAAACGCAAGAAACCTCACTTCCGTTTTTTATTTGGCCAAGCGCATCAAATCCTGATAACGCTTGCTTAGCTTTTAAATCGATTAATGGTTGATCAGCGAACGGTTGCATTGCATTGGCGAATTTTCCTAATTTTTGTGCAAGATCGGTAAATTTTTTAAGCTTAGAAAATCTGGGACTCACCAAGACTTCCATAAAGTCATCTCTTGACAATTCATCAAAATTATTGGCATTAAGGAACTCGTAATATTTCAAATCATTTTCATCAAGATATGTGAAAAGTTTCTCGAATTTCGAAGCCTCGGTAATTTTGACTTCCTTTTTAATTTCTTCAGCTTCAGTTTTCTCTGCGTCTCCAGACCCATGAACTACAGGAATACCACCTTCAAGGTGACCGGATTTTTTGTTTGTTTGGCTATCAGTATGTATTTCGGTATCAGAAATATAACCATCAATTGCAGACAAATAATCATCTAATAATTTGGTGTTTAAATAAAGAAAATTTCTGAGTTTCATAGTTATACCTCGCATTACTTTATTTGTATTTATAATATTAGAGTACTACAGTATTTTTTAGATTTCAATCAAGGATATATAGCGTCCCCCAAAAATCGATTTGGAGTTCATGGAAATCTTATACACAAAGGTAAAAATTTGCCTGTTGCGCTGCCCGGCAGCATAAACCCACGCGCGGGGCCCCAACAGCCAAATTGCAGAAAAAGCGAAGAAAAGCGGTAAAAGTACGAATTTTATGTACTTAAAGTAATATAGTACATGAAATATACAGGTAAAACCCCGGTTTTTATGCTTTGCCCCGGCAAACGCAGGGCCCCTGGCGCCCCCTTGGCGGGCAGGCGGGGCTAGAGGGCCTACTAAAAAAGCAACCTGCAAAAAGGTAATTTGCCGGTTGCTAAAAGGGGTGTTCTACCCCCTTACAGGCAAAAACAAAAAGCCCGCACCGGCCGGATACTAACAGCATCCTTTGCCGGTGCGGGCCTTTGTACTTATGCGGCTACACCGCCGTGTGCTGTGCGGTACGCACAGCGGGGTGAGAGGCCGGCCCCTCAATTGGCGGGGGCGCCTGCTTTATGGCGCAACGCTTATTAAAGTGTGCGCTGTTTTTTTAAAACTGAAATTTAAAAGTAAATGTGCGTGAATAAATTACCCGACCAGCACCATGCTAAAAATATACCGCGTGTTGCAAACCAGTGCTGCCGTAAACCAGATGGAATTGAAAAATGCACCCAGCCAAATATTATTGGTTTTCTTTTCGGTGTAGCGGTAGATAATCGGGGTGAAAATCATCCCGACAATCAGCAACAGGGCAACCGTATCGGTAGAGGCGTAGGCGACGTTTTTCAACGAACCCGTTGTAAACAGGCTGTGATACTCAATGGCAATCGCGCAAACAATGCCCACCAGGTTCATCACCATAATAATCAAAACCGAAGCCCAGTCCGGCAGTTCCTTAAACTTTGTATTCGCCGCAATAATCGCGTTCGCAATGAAGAAAACAACTAAAAGCAGAATATAGCGCATAATCATCGGCACTTTCAGGATGCTGAATGCCGTAAACCCAAGCGTCGAGATGAGAAAATCAACATGGAACACATTGTAGTTGAACCAAATTGGCAGGTAGGCCAATACGGCAATCAAAACCGCCATAAAAAGCGTCCTGAAGAACTGGCTGCCGGAATCAAACTTCGCATACTTGAAAGGATTAATCGCCTTAGAGGTATCCTTATAATTGAGAAGTAGCTTGACCAGATAAATGACGAACAACAGCACCAAGATAAAGGCGCCCATGCTCAGCTCCCAAACAGCGATGGCGTTGCCCTGATTGCTGGCAACCGGGAATAGCTGCGAAGTGGGGAACCACTTACCGATCAGCCTTGAATCGCTTGTCAAAGGCTTGATGGTGAAAAAGGAGAACAGCACAAGTAGGACGGCCATGGCCAGTGCCGGGCCGGATTCTTTCGGGTTTTTAAGAGACGGAAGAACCTGCGTGTCGCCCTTTCTCCTAGCCAGCGGCGCAAACCAAGGCAGCAACAGAAGAATGTCCACCAAGGAGAGAATCAGCACAAGAATCGCAACCATGCCAATGGCAGAGAGAACCGGCATGAAAACCCAAGTTTGGCTGGACGTTGGGATGTAACTGGCCCCCTGTGGAACACCGAAGGCACCGTAGAAGAAGTCGACCGTTTCGCCAATCCCGGTGGGGGTAGAAAATACCATCAAGTGCGTAATGGGCGGGTTATAGAAAATGCGGGCGCCGCCCTCAGCATCCACTTTTTCACCCGGGGTTACTTGGTACGGGCCGTCTTTCGTATACCAGGTATCGACCGGTGCGGATTTTAAACTGTAGCTTGGGTCCACCGCGCTGAAAAAGTTTTTAAACAAATCAGCGCCCAATTGCTGTGGCGTGGGGACGAAGTAAGACGTATCATATTCATCGTATTGCCCCATCAAAATGCCGACATGCATCCCGTCGTTTGCACCCTCTTCCATCGACAAGAAGTACCCGGCGCCCGCGCCGATCAACTGCGCTTTAATTTTGGGGTTTGTCGAGTGCAGATTGATAAAGTTGACCGCCTGACAAGCCGCATCGTTGCCCCAGCTGTGCCCTGTTACACCAATCTGTGTCTCGTCTACACAATCAAGGCTCATTGCATACTCAATCGCAGCTTCCATACCGTGGCTGTTATGTGTCAACGGGTCGACGATACTGTCCACATCCGTATTGCCGTGCCCAGAGCCGTCGATAGAGATCACAACAAACCCGCGTTTGGCAAGCTCGGTATAGTTACCGCTTTGCATCTCCTTTTGGTTTGCACCGCCATGGCAAGTGATGATGCACGGTACGGGGTTGTCAGCAGAAGCATTGGGGGGTGTTAGCACGATAAACCCCATCTGCGCGGCGTTTGACGGCGTAAAGGTGACCTCAATGTTTTTCCCGCTGGCCGCATTGTTGGCCTCAATTTCTTGTGATAGTTGCGTGAAGCTCATCGTATAGGGCTTGACTTTGACCGTGCCAAAAGAGCTTTGCGCCAAAGACATGCCAAGCCCGCAAATTAAGCAGGTGGCCAACGATGCAATCAGCATGATTTTTGTGCGCTTTTTAATTTGTGAAATTAAACCTTTAATCCCTTGCATTCTTTTTTCCTCCTTTTTTATTGTAAAAGCATTTTACGTGCGCTGATTTACGCCTCTATTCATCACTTCTGCAATCCGTGTGAAATAGACTAACAAAAAAACAGAAACCTCAAAAACAGCGGTAAATGGTAAATTTCAAAATGCATGGCCGAAAACGAATTCGCCTCCTCTCCCTTTCGTGCGGTTGCTGTTTTTGACCGTTATTTCTTTTGTGCGAAGCTGGTTTCTATCAGTGCGTAAAAAGCAATTTGGCTTTTCTATATCAGGCGGTTAAGATATTCTGATTTTTTGCAGCGCATGCGTTCGCCGGTTGGCGTTCATTTCCTTTACTCCAAGCCAGAATAATCATCCGTACAAGTTCTGAATTTTGTGTTACGCCAGAATAAAACAATGGGATTATTGTGCAATTTATACATCATATTCCCGTTTCTATTAGTTGAAATTAGCATGGTATATAGCAAAAGTCAACGTATATTACAGTACAATTCCTTTATTTCATCGTTTGTTACAAGTGAATGGGCGAGTAATTCGTCGAATTTTAACGATTTGTATTTAAAATAGTGACAACTATCGAGAAATTTGTATTACCAAAAAACGGACATGTTGTATTATTATGGAAGACAATTTATAACTGGGGTGATCAAAAAACCAAAAAAAGTTCGGGTAAAATGATGCAGCTTCCAAAGAAATATTTACAAGTCTATGAAGCGGTTCTTGAACATATTAAGAATGGTGCTTATTCCGCAGGCGATAGCTGCCTACAGAGCAAGCTTTTATGGGGGAATACGGGTTTAGCAGGCAGACCGTTTGCCAAGCGCTTTTTAAACTCAAATCAGACAAGATGATCAACAGGGTGCAAGGCAGTGGTTCTTTTATTTTGGGTTCGGCGTTTAATCGCAAAAAAACGATGCGCATAGCGTTGATCACGACCGATATCAGCACCTATATTTTCCCGGCCATTTTGCGCGGGGTCGAAACGACTGCCACCGCGGCCGGGTATTCCATCCTATTAAAGGCCACCCAAAAGCGAATTCAGTTGAGGTCCGGCGATGTAGCAAACAGCACCACTCTTTGCTGGGGGTAGTTTTTGGCGTAGATCAACTACAAACCCCCATTTCGGCTTTGGTGTGAGGATGGGTACAAGATAAAACAGGTCAGTAATACTGCTGACCTGTTTTTTACTATTACCCAAAAAGGAAGCGAGGACCCCTTTGCCGCGGTTCACTGTCACGGCACCTGTTTGCTGCCCGGCGGCCAAAATACCGCGAATGGGAGGCAAAACAGATAAAGTGCAGAAAAGGAGAAGAAAAGCGACAAAAATGTAACTTTTATGTACAAATGGTAATATAATATATAGAATATACAGAAAACTCCGGTTTTACTGCGTTTGCCCAGCCAAAGCAGGCGGGTAGGCTGCCTGCAAGGGGTGGCGAAATCAGCCTCGGGCCGGCTGCAAACAAGGGGCTGGCCGCTATGCAGGGCAATGGGGAGATATGGTATAAAAAACCAAAACAATACAAAGCGGAATCACACCCGGCCGCCGGGTGCCCGCACGCACGGGGAGCAACCAGAGACATAGGGCATAACCGGTGGCTTAGGGCACACCTGGCAGTACGGGGCACAGCCGACAGCATCAGGCAGAACTCGGCAGCACAGGGTAGGTGCAAAATGAGGGGGGGGCGGGCAGTGCTGACGCACCGCTTTTATAAAAGCATGGCTTTTGTGCAAAACAGCAGGCCGCAAAGGACCCCCAAAAAATTTTTAAAAATTACTTTGACAGATAGAATAGTTTGTGCTATGATACCTCTGTCAGATAGAGCTCTACTTGATAGAGTAATATACAAAAACCAGAAACAGCTGTTTGGGGGAGGTGTTTCGTTGATCAGCAGCGATATTATCCGGGGGCATCTGGATGCAATCATATTGCGGCTCATTTCTGAAAAGGACCGTTACGGGTATGAAATATCAAAAGAAATTGCAAGCCGCACCCAAAACGAATTTCAAATTAAAGAGGCTACGCTTTATGCGGTCGTGCAGCGGCTGGAAAAAAAGTCGTACATCACGTCTTACCTTGGCAACGTATCCAACGGGGGCCGGCGCCGTTATTACAGCATCACCGATGCCGGCAAAGAATACCTGAAACAAGAAATCGACGACTGGTATTCTGCGCGCAATATTATCGATATTTTTATGGAGGGCCAAGCATGAGTAACATTGAGACGCATATCAATAAACTCTTTCGGGATATCCCCGACAGCAGCCGCAAAACCGAGATCATGCAGGAGATCAGCCAAAACCTCAACGAAAAGGTGGCCGACCTCATCGCGCAGGGCATGACCCAAGAAGATGCGCAGCAAAAAGCAATTGAAGACATTGGCGATATTGAGGAGATTCAGGCAGAGCTGGTGAACACCGCACAGCTTGCGCAAAGCAAAAATTTGGGGTTTTCGTTTGCCTTTTCCGTTTGGGGCAGTATTCTGCTCACCGCGTTTTTTGCCTTTTTAAACTTTTATTATTCGCCCACGAACATCTGGTTCGTCTACCCGCTGTTTGCAACCCTCTGGTGGCCGCTGTCGATGTTTGCACTGTGGGAGCGGCAAAAAAGCGGGCGCAAAATGGCGTTCCCGTATTCGGTAGCCGGGGCGGCGCTCATCATCGCGCTGGTGCTGTTTATGAACCTGTATTACACGCCCCACACCATTTGGTTTGTCTACCCCACCTTTGCCGTCATCTGGTGGCCGGTCTCCCTGTATTTTTACAGGCTGCGCCAAAAAAACAGAGAGGATGAAACCTATGACTAAGCATGCAGCAAGCAACCACCGGTACGCGACCGGGTTTTCGCTGGTAGGGAGTTCCATGACCATTCTTTTCTTTGTGCTCATCAACCTGTTTACCGGCTCTCGTTTCCCATGGGCTATTTACCCCATTTTTGCCGTGCTGTGGTGGCCGATGGGCGTGATTTTGGGCAGAAGGCCCAAAGCACTCTCCGTTGCAGGCAGCCTTTCAATTATCGTGCTGCTTTTCGCTACCAATTACCTCACTTCGTGGGGTACACCGTGGTTTTTATACCCCGCCTTTGCGGTGCTTTGGTGGCCGCTTGCCATGTTTTGTGGGGCAAGGGGGGCAAAGCTGTTTTCTGTAATCGGCTTTCTTTTGCTCAGCGCCTCTGCCGTTGTGGTCAATTATAGTACCACGCCGGGCGAACTTTGGTTTTATTATGTAATTTTTGCGGCATCGTTCTGGCCACTCGGCGTGTTTTTGGGCAGATCCAAAACGCAAAAGGTATTTTCGGTTTTGGGCGCACTTTATATCTTTGCTTTTTGTGCCGCCGATAACCTCCTCCATGTGCCGGGTACTCTTTGGGTACTGTTTACGGTTTACCCGCTCATTTTATGGCCGGTGTGTGTGTTCCTTGGTGAAAAGGTGTGCAAGACATCGGTTGCCACGGTGCTGGCCGGGGCGGGCATTTTGTATTATATCGCATTAAACCTGTTTCTTTTTCCCGGGTTCCCCTGGGCGCTTTGCACGGCGTATGCGCTTTTGTGGTGGCCGCTTGGTGTCGCCTTTGCGGGGCGGGGGCAATCTTTACTATTTGCCGTGTGCGGGGCAGTGCTCAGCTCGGCCTTTTTTATCTGGCTCAATCTCGCGGTATCGCCCCACGTTATCTGGGCAGTGTACCCCATCTTTGCACTGGTCTGGTGGCCCCTTTCCATCTATTATTTTGTGTATAAACCGCGCAAACGCAAAGCCGATTCGGAAAACTTGGAAAATTAAGAAAAAGCGCCGCCTTGCCGGCGGGTGCCCGCAGTTGGGCTGCCTGCCGCAAAGCGTGGCTTGTTTTGCGGCGCAACCGGCGTAAAGCCCCAGCAGAACCGCAAAATGGACAACAGGATATTCTGCTGCACAAAAGGTCTGCCGGCCACTGCCGGCGGGCCTTTTGTATGGGTTGGGCAGGGGCGCAGTACCGCGCGGCCGATAAAGGCCACCCCCGTGAACTCACCTGCCAAAAGGCAAAGCGGCCGCCTTTCTTTTTGGCTTGCCGGGTGGTATGATAAACAAGGCCACGCTGCCAAAGCGGGGCAAACTATACGGCAATAGACCGGGAGTGATGCAATGCCCGCCAAGAATCGCACTGCCTCTGTACAAGCACGGATTTAATTTTGTACAGAGGAGAATTGATGATATGAATTTACCAAACCTGCCGACCGTCACCCGCGAGACCATCCGGGCGATGGAGGATATGACCTTTTTTACCCATGCGCTGATTTTTGATGACCTGCTGATCGTGGCCCAGCGCGAGACCAACTGCTTTGTGCTGAACACGCAGGCGGGGCTGATCGTCATCGATGCCATCTGGCCCGCAAAGCAGGCGTTTGACGCCATCATTGCGGCGATTGTGGATGTGGGCTGGCGCCCGGCTGATTTAAAAAAGCTGGTGCTGACCCACGGCCATGTGGACCACACCGGCTGCGGCAAATGGCTGGTGCAGCAGTATGGGGTCGAAACCTGCCTTTCGCAGGTGGATGACTGCTTTTGGCGTGATTGCCCTGTAAAACCGGGCCGCCCCGAAACGTGGAAGGATTACGAGATTGACCACTACTTGCAAGATGCGGAGCGGGTCACGCTGGGCGAAAAAGAAATCGAGGTCGTCAGCACCCCCGGGCACACGCCCGGTTGCCTGAGTTACCTGTTTGACGTGACCGAAAACGGCAAAACATACAAAGCCGCGCTTTGGGGTGGCACCACCCCGCCGCGCGATGCTGCGCTGGTGCCGCAATACCTGCAATCGCTGCGGCGGTTTACCGCGCTGGCAAAGCGGCGCGGGGTAACGGTGGCGCTCAGCAACCACACGGCAATCGACAGCGGCTTGCAGCGCATTGCCTACGCGCAAAAAAGGCTTGCCTATCTGCCTAATATTTATATTGTAGGCGAAGAGGGCTTTTTGCGTTATTGCGAGGTGTTCAGCACCATGTGTAAAACAGGCGGCGCAGAATAAAAGGCGACAGGGCCCGGGGCACCGCGCCAGTAAAGAAGACAAACCATAACAACAAGATTAAAAATGCGTGGATCACCAGCGCAACACAAATTGAATGGATAGCAATCATAGGAGCAACACCCGGCAACCATAAAAACAAATTGCAATTTGCAGATTGTCTAACATGCTTCGGAACAGGGCGCCTTATTTTAACCGTGAAAAGGGGAACTTAAAGCAAATGAAAAAAGTATTGACCGGTGGTTTTTTATCGTTGCTCGGCACGCTGTGGGCGATTGGGCTTTTATTTTTTATAAGCAACAATTTAGTTTTAAGCTGGGATACCCCCCCGGGCCGGTTTTGGGCGACGGTAGCAGAATACAATATGGGGGTGCCGATTTTCGCCGCCTTTTTGCTGTTCGCACTTGGCTTGGTGCTGATGGGGATCGAGTATTTTAAAAAAGAAGCGTAAGCCGCCCTGTTATAAAATAGGTATGGCAACACAAAGTGGCGGGGGAACTACCCCCTTGGGCTGTAAAACAAAAAAAGACAAAAAACACAGCGGCGTTTGCCGCTGTGTTTTTTTGCTGCCGGCAATGCCAATGCCGCGCACGGCAGCCAAAACAACCCGGATGCAGCGGGGCAGAAGAAAACGACAAAAAATGCGCTTTTTGTGTACAACAGGTAATATATAATATGGAATATACAAGAAAAAGCACGGTTTTTGTGGCGATACCCCCGGCAACTGGGTTTTAATTACCTGCCACAGCGGGGGTGCTAGCGGGTGCCAGGCCAAAATGGCTGGGCGTTTTCAGGCAGCCGTTGGGCGGTGGCGCCCAGTGTGCAACGCCTACCAGAGCAGTGGCTGTAGCGGGGGTGCCAACCCGCCGGACCCCGCCGGGAAGTGTCGTTATCAAGTTCTTTACCGACCCGTCGCACAGGGCTGTCTCGCCGGGCCCTCACACCGTGCCACCGCAGTACGGCTGCCGGGGTTAGAGGCCCGCACAGGGTGCGGCACGGTGCAGCTGCCCCGCCAAAACCAGTACAGAGCGGAATTAAAAAAACGGCTGGGGCCCCCGCCGACAGAAGAAAAAAAGGGGGGGATAAAAACGAGCCGGCGGTGAGGACACAGACCAGGGGCTTTGTGCAAAATTTCTAATTAATGACATTTTTTTGCGTACAACACGCCAAAGGAGCAAAGTTTTTTCCTAGAAGTGCAAAGAATTTTCTATCGTCTTTTGCTGCAAAGCCCGGTACAATAAAATCAGTCAAGGGAACAACGGTGTTCCCAAAAAGGCTGCCCCAACCGGGCGGCCAGTCACTTATCTATATTAGGAGGAAAGAAAAAAGATGAAGAAAAAACTTGCTATCATCGTGGCAGCCGTTTTGATGCTCGCAACGCTTGCGGGCTGCGGTTCCAGCAGCTCGGCCCCGGCCAGCACGGCTTCGACCCCCGCTTCCAGCACTGCCGCAGCAGCGAGCGATCTGAACATCGCGGTATTCTATTACAACTATTCGGACGTCTACATTTCCAGCGTGCGCAACAAGATGGACGAACAACTGAACGCACTGGGCGTCACCTTTAACAACTACGACGGCGCTGGCAACCAGGCCCAGCAGACCGACCAGATCAACACCGCCATCACCAACGGCGCCAACCTGCTGGTCGTCAACATTGTTGAGACCTCTTCCCCCGATGCCGCGCAGAACGCAGTAGAAGCTGCAAAAGCCGCCGGTATCCCCATCATCTTCTTCAACCGCGAAGTCACCGACGACGTGGTCAAGAGCTATGACAAATGCGCATTCGTCGGCACCGACGCCGCCGAAGCAGGCCATATGCAGGGCACAATGATCTCTGACTACCTGCTGGCGAACTACGATACAGTTGACCTGAACGGTGACGGCATCATCAGCTATGTGATGTTCAAAGGCCAGGAAGGCAACAAAGAGGCCGAATATCGCACCCAGTATTCCGTCGAGGATGCCGACAAGGCACTCGTCGCAGCCGGCAAGAAAGAGCTCGCATTCTACGATGCGAACAACGCTTCCAAATACCTCGTTGACCAGAACGGTTCTTGGTCGGCAGCAGCAGCTACCAACTACATGGACACCATTCTGGCTGAGTACTCTGAGGCCAACGGCAACATGATCGAAATGATCATCGCAAACAACGACGACATGGCACAGGGCGCTATCTCCTCTTTGCAGACCGCAGGCTACAACCTTGGCACCGGTAAAGACGGCAAAACAATCCCCGTCTTTGGCGTGGACGCAGTTGATTCCGCAAAACAACTGATCCAAGAAGGCAAAATGACCGGTACCATCATGCAGGATGCTGAAGGCATGGCGAAAACCATCGTCACGCTGGTAGGCAACGTGAAAGACGGCGCCGCACTGATGGACAACACCACCAGCTTCAACGTTGATGAAGGCGTTGCCAAGATCCGTGTGCCTTATGGTGTATACACCGGCTAATCGCCCGTGGCATACAGAGTTCTACCATAAAGTCGCCCCAACCGGATGAAACATCGTATGAGCGGGGCTGCCAAAGGGCAGCCCCGCTCATACGCACAAGCCGCCGCGCCGGCCGCAGTAAAACGCGGCCGGCGCCGTGGTGGTTTATGGCCCGTGCCACACCGGCAGAAAAAAGGGCAAGAGGAGGATGCAAATGGATCAGCCAGCACTTTTGGAAATGAAGAATATCAGCAAGGAATTTCCCGGTGTCAAGGCGCTGGACAATGTTTCGTTGACGGTGCGCCCCGGCACAGTACACGCGCTGATGGGTGAAAACGGCGCCGGCAAGTCCACGCTGATGAAGTGCCTGTTTGGCATTTACAACAAAGACAGCGGTACCGTGATACTGGACGGCAAAGAGGTCAATTTTAAAAGCTCGAAGGACGCACTGGAAAATGGCGTTGCCATGGTGCACCAAGAGCTGAATCAGGCGCTGACCCGCAGCGTGCAGGACAACCTGTGGCTTGGCCGGTACCCCAAAACGGGCGGTATTATGGTGGACGAGCGCAAAATGCGCCAGCGCACCAAAGAAATTTTTGATAAGCTGGGCGTCAAGGTAGACCCGCGCGCCATTATGTCGACCTTGCCGGTCTCGCAGCGGCAGATGGTTGAAATCGCAAAGGCGGTCTCGTACGAGTCGAAAATCATCGTGTTCGACGAGCCAACCTCTTCGCTGACCGAGAACGAGGTCGAGCACCTGTTCCGCATCATCAACATGCTGCGGGACAAGGGCTGCGGCATCATCTATATCAGCCATAAGATGGAGGAGATCCTGCGCATTTCAGACGAAGTGACCATCATGCGTGACGGCACCTGGGTCGCCACCAAGCCCGCAAAAGAGCTGACAATGGATGTGATCATCCGGCTGATGGTCGGGCGCGAGCTGACCAACCGTTTCCCCCCGAAAGAAAACGAGCCGGGTGACGTGATCTTAGAGGTCGAGCATATCTCCGGTCGCTACACGCGGCTGAAAGATGCCTCGTTTGAACTGCGCCGCGGCGAGATTTTGGGCATTTCCGGGCTGGATGGCTCCGGCCGCACCGAAGTGCTGGAAAATGTGTTCGGCGCGATGACCCGCGGGGGCGGCACCATCAAGCTGCACGGCAAAGAAATCCACAACAAGACCCCGCGTGAAGCGATTCGGCACGGGTTTGCCCTGCTCACCGAAGAGCGGCGCGCCAGCGGTATTTTTGGCATTCGGGATATCCGCGACAACACCGTGATCTCCAACCTCAAAAGCTACTTGTCGTTTGGTATTGTGCTGAGCGACAAAAAGATGGAAAAGGACACCGACTGGGCCATTCAGGCCATGCACATCAAAACCCCCAGCCAAAAAACGCAGATCCGCTCGCTTTCCGGCGGCAACCAGCAAAAGGTCATTATTGGCCGCTGGCTGCTGACAAAGCCGGAGGTTCTGCTGCTGGACGAGCCGACCCGCGGCATCGACGTGGGCGCAAAATACGAGATCTACCAGCTGATCATCGACCTTGCCAAAGAGGGCAAGGGCGTGGTGATGGTATCCTCTGAGATGCCCGAGTTGCTGGGGGTCTGCGATCGCATCCTCGTGATGTCCGGCGGCCAGGTCGCCGGTGAGGTCAACGCAAAAGAGACCAGCCAGGAAGAAATTTTGACGCTGGCCGCCAAATACGTGTAAGGGGAGGAATGACCCATGAATAAAGAGTCCAAAGTCATCGCCAAAAGAACGTGGGACGCAAAGCAGATTGGGGATATTCTGCTGAATAACGCCCTGTTCATCTTAATGGCGATTGCCATTATTTACATCGCAATTTCAAACCCCCGGTTTATTCAACCGGCATCGATCATCAACATCATTTCGCAAACGGCGGCTTACCTGCCGGCGGCGCTGGGCATTGCGGGCACCATCGTGCTCACCGGTACCGACCTTTCGGCCGGGCGCATCGTTGGCCTGACGGCCTGTATTTCGGCATCACTGCTGCAAAGCGTTGCAAACCTTGCCAATAAAATGTGGCCGGAACTCGGCACGCTGCCCATCTTCCTCGTCATCCCAATCGCCATGATCATCGGCGCGTTGCTGGGCTCGTTCAACGGCTTTTTTGTGGCAAAGTTCAAGCTGCACCCGTTCATCGTCACGCTGGGCACCCAGCTGATCGTGTACACCCTGCTGCTTTTATATGTGCAGATGGGCAACAACAAAGGCATGGCAATCTCGAACCTCGACGCCTCTTACACCAGCTTCGTCAAGGGCTCCATTTTATCGATCGGCGGCACCGCCATCCCAAACTATGTCTGGTTTGCCGTACTGCTGACCGGTGTGATGTGGTTTGTGTGGAACAAGACCACCTTTGGCAAAAACATGTTTGCACTGGGCTCTAACGAAGAGGCTGCCCGCGTTTCGGGCGTCAACGTGTTCGTCACCACGCTGGCCGTGTTTGCACTGGCCGGTGCGATGTACGGCTTTACCGGCTTTATTGAGGGCGCGCGCATCGGCTCCAACACCGCAAATACCGGCTTTAACTACGAGCTGGACGCCATCGCGGCCTGCGTTATCGGCGGCGTGTCGTTTGTCGGTGGTATTGGTAAGATTCGCGGTATCATCGTGGGCGTGCTGATGCTGCGGCTCATCTTCATCGGCCTGAGCATGATGTCCATCGACCCGAACTTGCAATACCTCATCAAGGGCGGTATCATCCTGTTTGCCTGCGCGCTGGATATGCGCAAATATCTCGTTAAAAAATAACCCAAAACAGCGGGTTTGTCGGGCGCGCCTTTGCAAAAGGGCGCGCCCGGTTTTTCACCTGCCGGGGTGCCGCAGGCGGCATTTTATGGTATACTACGCTTAGCAGAAAAAGGAGGGTTTGCCCGTGGCGACCTACCGTGTTTTACTTGTGGATGATGAAGAGGATATCCGGGTCGGCATCAGCCGAAAAATGGACTGGGCAAGCCTGGACCTTGAGCTGGTGGGCGAAGCTGAAAACGGCCAGGATGCGCTGGAGCTCGCCGAGCAGCTGAAGCCGGATATCGTGTTGACCGACATTAAAATGCCGTTTATGGACGGGCTGGAGCTTTGCCGCATTTTAACCGTGCGGCTGCCGGCCTCTAAATTTGTGATCTTTTCTGGCTTTGACGACTTTGAATACGCAAAACAGGCCATTCAGATGAATGTGTCGGAATACATTTTAAAGCCCATCAACGCCGCCGAGCTGACGGCGGTGTTGCAGCGGCTGCGCGGGCAGCTGGATACCGAGCGCGCCGAGCTGCAAAACATGGAAACCCTGCGCACCCGCTATGCCGAAAGCCTGCCGGTGCTGCGCGAACTGTTTTTTACCCACTTGCTGGAGGGCCGGGTGCCCCCCGCGCAGATCGCCGGGCGGGCCGCCCAACTGGAGCTGGAGCTGACCGGCGAACGCTGGGTGGTGGCGCTGACCCATTGTGAGCTTGACAGTGAGCAGCGGGCACTGCTGTTGCTTTCGGTGCGCCAGCTGTTTGACGACGAGCTGCCGCGGTACGGGTGCACGGTGAAAAGCTTTTTGTACAGCGACGCCGTGGCCCTGCTGGTGGGGTGCACCGCGGCCGGGTTTTCGGTGTACCGGTTTATTGAGGAAGTCAACCGTGTGTGCAAGCTGGCCAAAAGCTATTTAAACCTCACCCTCACGGTGGGCATTGGCGAGCCGTGCGACACCCCGGCGGCCCTGCCGCAGGCACTGGCCGGCGCGCGCAGCGCGCTGGATTACCGGTTGCTGGTGGGGGCGGGGCACGCCATTTACATTGGGGATTTAGAGCCGGACAGCACCACCCACCTGTCGTTTGACGAAAACGACGAGCGCGAGCTGGTGGGCGCGGTCAAGCTGGGCACTGAAGAAGAGGTGCGTGCCGTGGTCGAGCGGCTGATGGCAAAAATCCGCGACGCGGGGCTTGCGCTGTCGCAGTGTCAGCTGTATTTTTTAGAGCTGATCACCTGCCTGTTAAAACTCACCCGCGGGGCGGGGCCGGAGGAAATTTTTGGCCCTGGCTTTACCGGTGCTATGCAGATCACCGATTTTGGCTCTACCGGCGAGCTGGGGGCGTGGTATTTCGAGCGCTGCATGCGCATCCGCGAATATATTGGCCGCCAGCGCAGTGATTCCGCCGGGCGCACGGTAGAAAAAGCACGCGCCTTTATTGCCGAGCACTATGCCGAAAGCGAGCTTTCGGTTGAAATGCTGTGCGAGCACCTGCACCTCAGCCCCGCCTATTTTTCGACCTTGTTTAAGCGGGAGACCGGCATGAGCTTCACCGCCAGCGTGACGGTGGAGCGCATGGAGCGGGCCGCCGCGCTGCTGCGCGACACCGAAGAAAAAACCTACCTGATCGCTGAACAGGTGGGCTACCGGGACCCCAATTATTTCAGCTATGTGTTTAAGCGGCACTTTGGGGTGTCGCCCACAAAATTCCGCACGCGATGAGGGGAAAGGGAGGGGTGTCATGCGAAAGCTGATTGGCACGCTGATGGCGCGCTGGCGCGATTTTTACCGCAAATCCAGCATCCAGTTCATCTTGTCCCTCTCGTTCACCGCGGTGGCGGTGGTGGGCATGGTGTTCATGGGTATCACGCTGTTTTTGCGCTTTTCGTCCACCAATAACGCGCAGCTTGCGGCCAGCAGCCAGCTGGTGCTGGACCAGGTGAATTTAAATTTAGACTCGTACCTGCGCGGCATGATGCGGGTGTCGGACACCATGTATTACAGCGTCATCAAAAACACCGACCTTGAGCAGGACAGTTTAGATGACGCCATGGGCCTATTGTATGAAAACAACCGCAACTCGCTGGTGTCCATCGCCGTGTTTGCAAACGACGGCGCGCTGGTTTCGGCAACGCCGTTTGCCGCGCTGAAACACGGGGTATCTGCCCGGCAGCAGGGGTGGTTCAGCGCGGCGGTGGAGCAGATCGAAAACCTGCATTTTTCAACACCGCATGTGGAAAACATGTTTGAGGACCCCGACTACAAATACCGCTGGGTCGTCTCGCTCAGCCGCCAGGTAGAGCTGACGCGCGGCGGGTCGATCGAAAGCGGCGTGCTGCTGGTGGATATGAGCTTTGGCGGCATTGAGCAGATCTGCAAGGATGTCGAGCTGCCCTCCTCCGGGTATTTATACCTCATCAGCGGCGACGGCGAAATCATCTACCACCCCCGCCAGCAGTTGATTTATGCCGGCCTGCAACAAGAAAACAACCTTGTCGCCGCCGGGTACAAAGACGGCAGCCACACCGAGCAGTTTGGCGGCGAGCGCCGGCAGGTGACGGTAAAAACCGTCGGCTACACCGGGTGGAAAATCGTCGGCGTCGTGCCGGCAGACAATGTGTGGAACAACTATGGCCAGTTGCTGCTGTTCTTTTTGTTTGTCGTGCTGTTTTCTATCTTTTTGCTGATCTTCGTCAACCTGCATCTATCCGAGCGCATTTCGGTGCCCATCAAAGAGCTGGACCGCGCGGTGAAAGAGCTGGAAAAGGGCAGAAAGCAGGTCGAGTTTGAGGTGAGCGGCCCGTACGAAATCGAGCATTTAAGCCATTCCATCCGCTCGATGGTCTCGACCATGCAACACCTGATGGACGACATCATTGAGCAGGAGGAGCAAAAGCGCCGCAGCGAGCTGGATGTGCTGCAAAGCCAGATCAACCCGCACTTTTTGTACAACACGCTTGACTCAGTGATCTGGATGACCGAAAACGGCCGAACCGACGAGGCGGTCATCATGGTCACGTCGCTGGCGCGGTTTTTCCGCATTTCACTCAGCCGCGGCAGCAACATCATCCCTATTGCCGACGAGCTGGAGCACGCGGGCCACTATTTGACCATTCAAAAAATGCGGTATAAAAACAAGTTCAGCGCCAGCATCACCGCCGATGACGATGTGCAGCAGCTGTACACCATCAAGCTGATCGTGCAGCCGATTTTAGAAAACGCCATCTACCACGGTATGGCCTATGCCGATGGCGAGGGCGAGATCAAAATCCACGCTTTCCGCGAGGGGGGCGACGTGCTGATCGAGATCACCGACAACGGCCCCGGCATGACCCAGCAGACGCTAAGCCGCCTGCTGGATAAGCGATACGACGGGCCGCACACCAAGGGCTCCGGCATTGGGTTGCGCAATGTGCACCAGCGCATCAAGCTGACCTTTGGCGAAGCGTATGGGCTAAGCATCCAAAGCGAGCCGGACGCCGGAACCACGGTGCAGATTCGCTTGCCCGCAGTGACCAAGGCAGAGGCGGCGCAGTACCGAAAGGAGGGCGAAGCGTGAAACGAAAAAACGTCTTTCAGCTTGCCACCCTGCTGATGCTTGGCCTTGGGGTGCTGTTTTCTCTGGTGGCGTTTGACAACCCGTATTTTTGGCAAAGCAAGCAGCTGATCGAAATTTCGGTCATCATCCGCGAGGCAGACAGCACCAGCTGGGCCACGGCGCGCCAGGGTATGGAGCAGGCCGCCGCCGATTTGGATGCCGAACTGCGCTTTTTAACGCTGAGCAGCCCGGACAGTGTAGAAGAACAAAAAGACTTGCTTGCCCGCGAGGTGGCCGGTGGGGCCGAGGGTATTGTGCTGGTGCCGGCCGACCCGCAAAAAATGGCGCAGCAGGTCAAAGAAGCCACGGCAAAGGCGGTGCTGGTGACCATGGAATCGGACATGGCCGAAAGCGGTGCCACGGCCTGTATTTCGGTGGATAACCGTGCCATGGGCGAAGCGCTGGCGGGCAAGGCGCTGGGGCACCTTGCCGCAGGGGACGACGTGGTGCTGCTGGACAGCGCCCCCGGCAGCAAGGGGGTCTCGGCCCGGGGGGATGGGGCCGAACGGCTTTTAAAAGCGGCGGGCTGCAACGTGTACCGCTACACCCTTTCGGCGGGGCAAGACCTCTCTTCCCTCATCACCAAGGCCATTGCCACCCAACGGCCGGTGGCCATTTTGGCGTTTGACACCGCCGCCACCGAGCAGGCGGCCAGTATGGCCGAAAACGCCGAAAACCCGCCGCTGCTGTATGGCATGGGGGCGACGAATACTATTATTGCCAGTTTAGAGCAGGGCAGCATTGACGCGACCGCCGCGCAAAACGAATTTGCCGCCGGGTACCTTGCGGTGGAAGCGGCGGTCAAAGCGGTGCAAAAAAAGCCTGCACCGGACATCAAAACGTTGAACTATTATCTGGTCGACCGGCAGAACATGGATGACGCGGACAACCAAAAGCTGCTGTTCCCGGTGACCCGGTAAGCCCCGGCGTGCCGGGCACGCACAAGGAGGTTTTATGAAACATCGCGCTTTCGCGGGGTTGGCATTGGCGCTTATGCTGTTGCTGCCCCTTGGCCTTGCCGGTTGCGGCGGCAAGCAAAAAACAACGACCATTCGCATTGGCGTTGCGATCTACCGGCAGGACGACACCTTTATTTCGACCGTGGTACAAAGCCTGGAGCAGTACGCCAAAGAGGAAGAGCAAAGCCGCAATTTAAAAATCAACCTTAACATTGCAGACGGGCGCGGCAGCCAGGCGTCGCAAAACGAGCAGGTAGACCGGTTTCTTGCACAGGGGTATGATGTCATCTGCGTCAACCTGGTCGACCGCACGGCGGCGGCGGTCATCATCGACAAAGCACAGGCCGCGGGCGTGCCGGTCATCTTTTTTAACCGCGAGCCGGTAGAAGAGGACCTTGCCCGGTGGGAGGGCGCTTACTATGTGGGGCTAAAAGCCGCGGCCGCGGGCGAATTGCAGGGCGGCATCGTGCGTGACGCATGGCAAAAGGACACCCCCGTGCTGGACCGCAATGGCGACGGCGTGCTGCAATATGTGATGCTGGAGGGCGAGCCCGGCCACCAAGATGCGTTGCTGCGCACCGAATACAGCATCAAAGCGCTGTCGCTGGCGGGCATTGAAACCGAAAAACTGGCCAGCGACACCGCCGATTGGCAGCGTGGGCAGGCTTCGACCCTGATGCAGCAATGGCTTGTCAAGTTTGGCAGCGGCATTGAAGTGGTGTTTGCCAACAACGACGACATGGCGCTGGGTGCCATCGATGCGTGTACCAGCGCGGGGTTGACCGCCGACACGATGCCGTTTATTGTGGGGGTGGACGCCACCCCGCCCGCCCTTGAGGCACTGGAGGACGGCACGCTGAAGGGCACCGTGCAAAACGACGGTGCGGGGCAGGCCGAAATGATGCTGAAACTGTCCTGCGCGCTGGCGGAAGGGCAGGAGCCTTCAAGCGAAGTGACCCTTGCGGACGGCAAATATGTGTGGCTGAATTACACGACAGTCACCAAAGAGAACCTTGCGCAGTTTAAAACACCGTGACCCCGCCGCCGCAGGGGCGGTGACTTTAAATAAAAAGCACGGCCGGTGCGCCGCAAAACAGCAGGGCCCGGCAGGCCCCGCACAAAGGAGCTTTTGTATGGTAAAAAGAATGCTGGACTGTGTTGCCTCTGATTTTGAGCAGTTTACCAGCCGCGATTTGCTTGCCAGTATTGCCGCAAGCGAGGGGCGGGTACTGGCCTGCGAGTGCATTGGGCTGACGATGCCGCTACTGGTGGACGTGACCAATGCCGAGCTTGCCAGCGCCATGGGCGCGGATATTTTACTGCTGAATATGTTTGACGTAGTGGCACCGGTGGTGCACGGGCTGCCCGCAAAGGTGGCCCCCGCCGATACCGTGCGCGAACTGCGGCGCCTCACCGGGCGGCCGGTGGGCATTAACCTCGAGCCGGTGCAGCCCGGTTCTGCCACGGCCAGCGACGACACGCTGTGGGCCATGTCTGCTGGGCGGCGGGCCACGCCCGAAAACGCGGTGCTGGCCGCCGATATGGGGGTAAGCATGGTGGTGCTCACCGGCAACCCCGGCAACGGTATCAGCAACGAGGCCATCACCAGCTCGCTGAAATCGATCCGCGCGACGGTGGGTGACCGGCTGGTGCTTGTGGCGGGCAAAATGCACGCGGCGGGCATCCTTGCCGAGCAGGGCGAGCACATCATCACCAAAGAGGATATTGCTAGCTTTGTGCAGGCGGGGGCCGATGTGATTTTGCTGCCCGCACCCGGCACGGTGCCGGGAATTACAATGGAGTATGTGCGCACGCTGGTCAGCTATGCACATTCGCTGGGGGCGCTGACCATCACGGCCATCGGCACTTCGCAAGAGGGGGCAGACCCCGCGACGATTCGCGAAATTGCGCTGCTGTGCAAAATGGCCGGCACCGACATGCACCACATCGGCGACACCGGCTACCCCGGCATTGCGTTGCCGGAAAACATCATGGCCTATTCGGTGGCCATTCGCGGGGTGCGGCATACCTACCACCGCATGGCGGCTTCTATTAACCGCTAAAGCCCGCGGCAGGTATCGTGATAATTTTATAAAAAAACTGCCCCCCGCCACAGCGTGCGGGGGGCAGTTTCAGCTTGTCGAAGAACCCGGTTTACGCAGGAGCATAAACCGGGTTCTCGGTGAGTTTCAAGCCCAAAATAGCGAATGCGGCGTAAGAAAAACAGGTTCTCCATTTCCATTTAGCCAGTTTTTTGAGATTCATGGCAGCAAACTTAAGCTTCACCCAGCTTGTTACCTGAGTGAGGCCGCGATATTGTGTATAACGCATAGCGTGTTTTTCCTTAGCGTCGGCAAAGACCCGTTCTATGGTTTCTTTGCGACGCGCATACAGCTCCCGGTATTCCGGTGTGTAACGGGCATCGTCCGCCAGCTCCTCGTAATCCTTCCAAATGTGCCGCTGCACCGTCTTGATACAATCTTTGGCGTGCGTGCACAGCTGTCGGGTAGGGCAACCGGCACAGATTTTGGGATCGCTTTTGTATTCCCGATATCCCTGCCTGTTCGTCGTGGCATAGCGCAGGGGCTGGTATTCCGGGCAGAGGATGCAGTCATAGTATTCGTCATAAACATACTTCCACCACTCATGGCCGCCTTTCATGGTCATAGGTCGCTTGTAGGCTGTGGATAGTACGCGAGAATCCTCAAAAACCTTCTTGCAGATATGGGGCGTCTTGTAAGCGGCATCGGCAACGACCGTCTCAATTTCGGGAAAGGATGCGGTCACCTTGTCATATACATCGTCAAAAGCCACGCTGTCATGGACGTTGCCCGCCGTGACCACGGTTTCCAGAATGAAGCCGTTCTTGTCGCAGGCGGTGTGGGCCTCATAGGCGAACTGCCGCTTGTGCTCTCCCTTCACGAACAGGCCGCAGTCCGGGTCTGTTACACTCTTTGTCACCGTGCAGGTTTTCTTTTCCTTTTTTCGGCGGGCCAGCTTTTTTCTAGAGGTGTTGTCCCGCTTCTTTCTGCCGGATTTCGGAGGCTCCTCGTCGTCAAACGGAGCCTTGCCGTGCGCTTCCCGATCGGCATCCACCTCCGCTATCAGTTCCTGTGCATAGCGTTTGGATGCCACCGCAATGACTGCCTTTACCTGTTTCTTTGTGTTGGCGCTGGCTTTGATGTGGGTTCCGTCGATGAATACTGCTTGGGGTGAAAGATAGCCCGCGTTCGCGGTTTCCTCCAGAATCCACGCAAAGATTTGACTGACTGTTTCCTCTGTGAAGCGGTGACGAAAATTGTAGCTCACTGTGGAAAAATGCGGAGTTTCCTCCTGAAGCGTATAGCCTATAAACCAGCGATAGGCAGTGTTTAAATAAACCTCATCCGCTGTTCTGCGCAGAGAGGGCAGGCCATACAGGTGCTGGATCAGCACAATCTTCACCAGTACAACCGGGTCTATGCTCGGCCGGCCGTTGTCCTCGCTGTACAGCGGCTCGACCATCTCATACAGCCGTTCCCAGTTTACTGCTGCGTCTATTTTCCGCAGCAGATGATTCTGCGGTACCAGGATTTCCGTATCCACTATTTCCAACACGCCGCGATCTAATTTCCCTCGCTGTAACATTCCTCATCACCCATACCTATTTTACCGCTTTTAAATGAAAAAGCCCAGCTTTCGCTGGACCTTTTTCGACAGACTGAAACTGCCCCCCGCCACAGCGTGCGGGGGGCAGTTTTTTTATGTTCGTATGGTATTCGTTCAACAGGGGGTTCTTGCTGTGCTCAAGCAGTGGCTTTAAAACAGCCCGCCATTATACGTTAATTGGGCAAACAGCATCAAAAGCAAGCCAGCGAAAAAGGAAATACCAAAGATATCTCAGTCAAAACTTGCAAAATGCCGGTGACGTAATTTTTGTTTTCATAGTGTTTATCCGTTTGATTTTTTGCAACTTGAGAGTGAAAGTTCTCACTGTAAAATACGTTTAAAATGGCAGTGAGCAAGTTTATATGCCCTTATCTTTAAGTTTTCAACAAACCAGACGATAATTATATTATAGAGCAATTGATAAAGGTGTGAGTGATATCCATGATGATACAAAACATAAGTAATCAAAGGATTATGATTCCACAAGTGCAAAACTTAGGCTTACAAAAAATAGTGAATCAGATCAATGAAAATGTAGGCAAACGTCGAAATTTTGATGTTGTAGAACTGAGTCAAAAAGCACAAGCCTTGCTTCATGAAAAAAACGAAACGAAAGAAAAAGAGCCGGTTACCAGTGATGCTGATTCAGAAATGGTGAAAGACCCTTGGGTTGGAGAGCGTTCAAAAACGGAACTTGCAGAAATGTCTCTTGATATGCAACGACACGATTTAAAAACTCTTTCAAATCAACTGGGACACGACAAGGCAAAAGTAGAGTTTACAGCCTCTAAAATAGAGGAGCTTGAAAACTTTTTAAAGGGAACAGCTTCTCACAGTGACCCCAATATGACACAAGAAACAGCAAAAGCCTATTTACACAACTACAAACAGAGTATTTTAACTGATTATGCCAATTGGGGAAATCTCTCTGGATTTGGAAACTCCTTTTTAACGAATAAATATGACGCGCTATCAGGTGGGTTGGCTTCACAGGTAATTGAAAATCAACTTGATTCTCTTAATTCAGAGTCTTTGGGGCTTGCAAATTTATCAAGCGACCCAAAAGAAATGATAAAAGCCTTCGAAAATGCGTATAATCAAGTCAATAACATGATAACAAAAATAGAAGATGCTTTTGCCAAAGGAGCGGCCGGAAAAGGCTTTGACAAACCTGCTCAAGGATTGATTTCTTTTGGTGAGGAGTATTTAAAATCTTTTGACTTCTTTGCTTCTCAGATGGAAACGGGATATAGAATAACCAGTGCTGATTTGAAGTTTAACGGTGAAAAATTGGAAATTGATAAAACATCAATATCAAATTTATAGGTAATTCAAGGAAATTATAAGACTTTGTGAACAGGCACAAAGAAAAAATAAATATAGTATTTGCTATGGGGTATAAGCAGTTGGCGAAACATAGCTTTTTACTGCTCGAAGTAGAAAAAGAAAACTAGTCTTGATCATTACGAAAATGTGGGCAACTTCACCGTTATTGGTTTGGTTGCCCTCTTTCTGTTTTTATCGTCCTTATGCGAGTATCTGCCACCCGTAAAGTGGTTGAGTAAAAAAACAACGGGCCCAATCAAAAGCATACCGCACCCGATTACAATACAGGGCTTACCCATTGTTTCGGTGTCGGGCTTTTTTTTACCATATCTGCATAGTGATAACTGTGGGCCGGTGTGGTCTACTGCTTTTTTTAGATACGCCAGCCCGCAAAGCAAAAAACAGCCCGATCAGTATCGTCAAGCCCAATGCAGGCATCAAAACACCCGATTTTGTCCAATCGTTTAAAGATTGTTTTAATTTAAGATACCCCAAAAGGAAGATCAAATTGAGAGATTGAAAGAGAGGCATCAATGCGGGTACAGCGGCTTTAAAGGGGTAAAAAGTATTTATTCTTGCTGCAAACCCACAGCGCAGGGCTTGCGGCAACAGGGCCTAGGGGGCACACAAAAAGTCGATAAACTGTTGCGCCGCCGCGCTGGGTGGGGTACCGGTGCGGTGCAAAATGATAATGTCGCGCGCGGGCAGCGGCGGGGTAAGAGCCACCTCAAACACCGTGCCCTCGCGCAGCGGCGCAGCGGCAAACAGCTCTGGCAGCACCCCCACCGCAAGGTTGTGCTGCACAAACGGCAAAATCAAGGTGCTCGTCTGCACGCTGTACTCCGGTGCAAAAAACACCCCCTGCCGCCAAAACCACTGGTCTAACTGGCTGCGGGCGCTGGTGCCTTGTTCTACCGCCACCAGCGGGTAGCGGCACAACTGCTGCGGCGTAACGGGCACGCCGCGCAGTGCGGCAAAGGCGCCGGTGGCAACCACCACATCCCGAAAGCTGCGCACCTTTGTTATTTGCAGGCCCTCGGCATCCTGCACCGGCGACACCGCCACCGCAAAGTCGGCACTGCCCTCACGCAGCAATTGCAAAATTTGCGGCGTGGCACTGCCCGCAAGGTGAATTTTTAGCCGGGGGTGCTGTTTTGCGTACGCCTCAATTTTGGGCAGCAAAAAGTGATACAGCGCCGTTTCGGTGGCGCCAATCTGCAATTCGCCCTCGTCGTACATGGCGCGGCCTGCCAGTGCCTGCTCGCCTGCCAATAGCTCGGCAAATGCCGCCGCAATATGGCTGAACAGCACGGTGCCCCCGGCGGTCAGCCGCATGCCCTTGGCCGTGCGTATAAACAGCGGCTGGGCAAGCTGTTCTTCCAGCTTTTGTACCGAGCGGGTGACAGCGGGCTGCGACAGGCACAGCGCATCGGCCGCTTTTGAAATGCTGCCAAGCTGGGCCACATAATAAAAGGCGCGGTAATATTCCAAATTAAAATCCAGCATAAGCCCTCTGTAACATCAGTTTAAGTTATAGTTAATATAAAAACCATTGATTTGTATTATAAAGCTACCGCACGTATAATGCAAACAAGGGCCAAGGCCCAATTAAGCAAAAAGAGGGCGAACTTACGTGAAAAGCATCCGCATTGCAGCCGGGGCGGGGTATGCCGGCGACCGCATTGAACCGGCGCTGGACAGTATCTGCCGCGGCAATGCCGATTATCTGATTTTTGAATGCCTTGCCGAGCGCACCATTGCGCTGGCGCAAAAAGAAAAACTAAGCGACCCGGCAAAAGGCTATAACCCATTGCTGGAATACCGCATGCAAAAGGTGCTGCCGCTATTGCACAAGCACCCGGTGAAAATCATCACCAATATGGGCGCGGCAAACCCGCTGGCCGCCGCCGAAAAGGTGCGGCAGCTGGCAAAGCAGGCGGGCCTGCACCTACAGGTTGCCGCGGTGCTGGGCGACGATGTGCTGCACCGGCTGGATAAGTACGGCGACCTGCCGCTGATGGAGACCGGCGCACCGCTGCGCACGCTGGCGGGCAGTGTGGTTTCGGCCAACGCCTACCTTGGGGCAAAGGGCATTTCGGCAGCGCTTGCCGGCGGGGCGGATATCGTCATCACCGGGCGCGTGGCGGACCCTTGCCTTGTCAGCGGGCCGCTGATGGCAGAATTTCAAAAATCGTACGACGACGCCGACTTTTTGGGCAAGACCATTGTGGCGGGCCATTTGCTGGAATGTGCCAGCCAAGTGACCGGTGGCTATTTTGCCGACCCCGGCCAAAAAGACGTGCCGGAGCTGTGGAACTTGGGCTTCCCCATTTTGACCTTCAGCGAAAACGGTGACCTGCTGCTGGAAAAGCTGCCCGGTACCGGAGGCCTGCTGAACGAAGCCACAGTAAAAGAGCAACTGTTGTACGAAATTCAAAACCCGGCCGAATACCTGACGCCGGACGTCATTGCCGATTTTACCGGCATCACGGTGCAGCAGCAGGGCAAAAAGGTGCTGGTGCGCGGTGGGGCTGGGCGGCCCAAGACCGGCCTTTTAAAAACCAGCGTCGGCTACCGAGACGGGTATATCGGCGAGGGGGAGATCAGCTACGGCGGGCACAACTGCATCCAGCGTGCCCAGCTTGCCGAAACGGTACTGCGCCACCGGTTTACCCTGCTGGGCCTTGCGCTGCGCGAAGTGAGGTTTGACCTGTTGGGTGTCAACAGCCTGTATGGGCCCGCCGCCGGGGTATTTGCACCCGCACAGCTGGCAGAGGTGCGCCTTAGGGTGGCGGTGCGCACGGCGGAGGAAGAGACCGCCGCCGCGATTGGCCGCGAGGTGGAAGCGCTGTATGTCAACGGCCCCGCCGGTGGCGGCGGCGCGCGCAGCCGGGTGATAAGTGTGGTGTCGGTGGCGTCGGTGCTGTTGCCGCAGCAAGAGGTGCAGGTGCTGGTGCACGGGCTGAAAGGAGAACCGTATGAAATTGTATGAGCTGGCCCACTCCCGCACGGGGGATAAGGGCAATATCTCCACCATCTCGGTTATCGCAAACCGCGCCGGGGATTATGAGACGCTGCGGCAGGCCGTCACGGCCGAAAAGGTGCTGGCGCTGTTTGCACCGCTGGGTGCCACCAAGGCCGAGCGGTACGAGTTGCCAAAGCTTGCGGCGCTGAACTTTGTGCTCACCGGCACGCTGGGTGGCGGGGTCACCCGGTCGCTGGCGCTGGATGCCCACGGCAAAGCCCTCAGCGGCCTGTTGCTGGAGCTGGAGGTAGAATAAGCAAACCCACGGCAAATGCCGCAGGTCTGGGCCGCCCCTGTTTTAATACAAAAAAGCCCAGTGTACTTTGCTAAAACAGGGTGGTACTAAAATACGGCATCCCAAAGTGCCCTGCGGCAAACGCTAAAAAAGTGAATTTATTTTTGCCTTTTTAAAAGGGAAATGAAGCCCCCAAAAAACCTGTGGCCTCAGCTGAAAAACAAACTCCAAATCCACAAAAATGCCCCAAAAGCGCAGCGCAATCAGGTTTTTCACTTTTTAAAATAGTGCAGTAAAGGGCTGCCACTCCCCTGCGCGCAAAGGCGATGGCACAAAATGCATGCCCCAAAGGCGAAAAACAGGTTGTTTGTACGGCGCGTTTGCCAGTTATTTCTATTGACTTTACCCTGGCTTTTCACGTAAGTTAAGAGCAACTGTAAAAAACAGCTGCGGCTGTAAGGGGGAAACGGGTGAGGGCGTTTTTTGACAAACACCGCGCGGGTGCGGTTTTTATTTCTCTGCTTTGTATTGAAGCGGGGATGCTTGGCATTTTGGCCAACTGTACCGGCATTTTGTTTTCGGCGGTCATTGCCGAGTTTGGGTTTCGGGCGGGGGATTTGTCGCTGTATTACCTGATTCGCTCGCTGACGGCGGCGGCCAGCTGTGGCGTGCTGACCCGGCTGTTTTTTGAGCGCAATGCCAAAGCCGTCATCACCGCAGTGGGCGCGGTGTCGGCGGTGGCGTTTGGGCTGATGGGCAGCTTTAACAGCCTGTGGCAGTGGTACCTTTCGGCGCTGTTTTCCGGCATTGGCATCAGCTTTATTCTGGTTATGCTGCCCATCGTCATCAATAACTGGTTTGCGAAAAACAACGGTCTGCTCATCGGCCTTGCCATGTCGGCCTCCGGCATTGCGGGGGCAGGGTACGGGCAGGTATGTTCGGCACTCATCAGCCGGTACGGCTGGCGCACGGCAACGGTGCTTACGGCGGCTAGCGGGTTTTTAGTGGCGGTCATCCCCGCGCTGCTGTTTTTACGTGCCGCGCCAAAGCTGGACCCCGCCGCCGTGCGCGCGCAGGAGGCTGCGGCCCGCGCCCAGTTGCAAGCGGGGCAGGCCGGGCAGCAGGTGGCGCGCTGGGTGTTCCCGCTTTGTGCAGGGGCACTGATTGGGGTGGCGTCGTTTGCGAACCTCAGCAACCAGATGCCCATCTACGCGCAGTCGCTGCATTACTCGCTGGAGGCCGGGGCCACCTTGGCCAGCCTTACCATGCTGGGCAACGTGGTGGGCAAGCTGTCGATTGGCGTACTGGCCGACCGCATTGGCGCTTACCGCGCCACCAAACTGCTGGTCATGCTGGTGGGTTGCGCCCTGCTGCTTTTGGTGTTTGCCACCGGGCTATTGCCGGTGCTGTATGTGGCGGCACTGCTGTTTGGCACTATTTATGCCATGGGTACCACCGTGCCTGCCCTGCTGCTGCTGGATTTGTACGGCAAAGAGCATTACAAGCCAAAGGTCAGCCGGTACCAGTCGCTTAGCGCCGTCATTGCGGCGTGTGCCGGTGCGCTGCTGCCGTATTTGTATGATTTTACCGGCAGCTTTGCCCTGGTGTTTGCACTGGGGGCTGCCGTGTGTGCGCTGGCATTGCCCGCGCTGGGGGTACTGCACCGTTATTCTGACCGCCAGCGGGCAAAGCATCTGCAACAAGAAGCCGCCTGACAGGCGGCGGCAAAACCCGGTGCAAAGGCTGCCGTGACCGCCCGTGGCAGCGAATGAAAAACAAAAACCTGCAAAAAACCTCCCGCCGTAAACCGGCAGGAGGTTTTGTTGTGCCCAAAGTAACGGCGGCCCCAGTGCGCTGGCGGCCCGGTGTTTGCGGCCCCGCACCGTGTGCGCCGCCGGGGGCAATTAGTAGTTCCAGCCCATGATGCCAAAACCAAACAGGTTCATTAAAATGGGCACGGCGTAAATAATGCCCAGCATCGTCAGTTTTTGCTTGTTGGTTTTCAGGCCAATCATCACAAGGACACCGGCGAAGAAAATAAAATAACCAAGCAGGTAGATCAGCCAGACACCGGCAAAGGTGCGGTTCCACCACGCGTACTCCCAAATCAGCAGGCCGGCCTTGTTCAGCATACATTCAATAAACACGCACAGCGCGGTGTAAACGGCAGCAGACAGCCATTTTTCGCTGATGCCCAATACTTTTTTATTTTTATCCTCCGGCAGCGAATAGTAAAAAACGATGCCCAAAATGGCGAACATGAACATGATTTCAATGTTCCAGCCCACGGTGGTGCGCAGTGCCGTTTCGCCGGGGGCGGTCCACACGGCGCTGCGCCCGCTGATCGCCAGCACCCAGCCGTTCCAGCTCTCATTAAAAAAGTCCAGCCCAAACACGGTCAGGCCTGCAAAAACGGGGTCCCAGTTCGCGGTTTTGCGCGCAAGGTGAATCTCTTTTGTGTACACATAAAAAACGAGGCAGAGCAGGGGGATAACATACCACTTTAGGGTCGACAGGTCACGCAACCCGTCCAAAGCTTGAATCGATGCGCTTGTCATAAAAAATCCTCCCTTATTTTATTTTTAAAAGTGCCTGTTCAAAAGGTCACTTTTTCAGCCCGTTTAACAGCAGATCCATGCTGTGCAGGTACACCTCAAACCCGCGCTGGCCCTCGCCATTGCCGTAAATCTTGATCAGGTGCATCATGTAGATGGAATACAAAAGCTCGGTCGTATAATCAATATTGAGGTCGCGAAAAACCCCCGCGGCAACCCCTTCGTTTAAAACCGAGTGCAACAGCTCTTCCGCCGGCCCATTGGCGGCCCTGTAGTTGTCCTTACCGGGGCTAAGCGAAAAAATAGAGGGGTCGGCAAGCACGATCGCGCAAAAATCGGGGTTTGTTTCAGGGTAGTGAATGGCTACTTCGGCCATGTGCAGCAGCTTTTGCAGCGGCTGCGTATCTGCGGCAATGCTTTTTTGAACAAAATCGCGCCATTCGTTTAAAAGCTGGCTGACCGCCTGGTGGTAAAGGTCCTCTTTGTTTACAAAATAGCGGTAGATGCTGCCCTTGGTCATCTGCAACGCACCGGCAATGTCCTCGACCGTGGTTTTTTTATACCCGTATTTTGAAAACAGTAAAATGGCTACAGCCATAATTTTTTCTTTCATTGTAACGCCCTCTTGTGAACAAATTACCGTATTGTTTATTTGTTTAATACCAATGTAGCACAGCACCCATGTTTTGTCAATTACGTACGTTATGCAAGGCGGATTTTTTTGAAAAACGGTGCAAAAAATGTTGCGGTACCCCCCTCTGCGGCAGTGGGGGCCAACGGGTTTTACTTTTACTGTACCCCCCCTTTGCGAAATTCGGTGCAAGGGGTGCGCCGCCACAAGGGCAATAAAAAAGCCAAAAGATGCCCACAAAAAAGGGGCGCTTTTGGCTTTTGTGTCTCTTTATATTTTCAGGTAAAACTTAGGGCAAAAACGGTGTGTCTTCGCCGCGGTCCGGCAGGTCAATTTCCGGCATCAGCTCGGTGGAGATCACGTGCAGCATCTCCTCCAGCTGGGCGACCTCCTGCGCAGAAAACCGCTGTTTGATGCGGCCCATCACGGTGGAAAGGTAACGGTAACTGACATTGTAATAGTCGATGTATTTTTGCGTCACTTCAAGGTGATATTCGCGCCGGTCGCTTTGCGAGCGCACCTTGCGCAGGTAGCCTTTTTGAATGAGGCTGTTCACCTTGTAGGCGGCGTTGGGCGATGAAATTTGCACAAAGCTGGCAAACTCGTTGATGGTGGGGGTGCCAAGCGCCTGAATGATCTCCATACAAAAGGTTTCCACCGTAGTCAGGCTCGCTTCCCGGTCTTCAAAATGTGCAAACACCTTGCGGTAAAAGTGCAGTTTGAATTTGGAATACACGGCGGCAAATTGATGGTCGAGCATCGTTCGGGCCCTCCTTTCGGTGTGTGGGTTCTTTTATATAGTATAGTGTATTTTGCCGGCGCTTGCCAGTGCCGGTGATAAAAAAAGTGCCGGGCGGCGAAAAACTGCCGGCACCTGCGGCCCTAAAAGCGGCGGCGGTCAGGTCAGTGCAAAGGTCAGCTCTGCCGCACAGGCCACCGCGCCGTCTACCCGCGCGACGGCTTTGCCCATGCCCACCGCACCGCGGCGGGTTGTCAGCGTGCATTCCAGCTGCAATACATCGCCGGGGGTGACCGGCCGCTTGAACCGCGCGTGCTTCACCCCGCCAAACAGCACCAGCTTGCCCTTGTTTTCTGCTTCGGTCAGCAGCGCCACGGCGCCCACTTGCGCCAGCGCCTCTAAAATCAGCACGCCGGGCATCACATGCTTTTCGGGGAAATGCCCGCAAAAAAACTGCTCGTTTACCGTGACGCATTTGCGCCCCACGGCCCGCACGCCGGGCTCGCACTCGGTAATGCGGTCGACCAGCTGAAACGGAAACCGGTGCGGCAGCACCTGCATGATCTCGTTCGAATCCAGCGTCATATTACGCGCCCTCCCACTTTTTTAAAATAATACTGGCGTTGTGCCCGCCAAAGCCCAGCGAGTTTGACATCGCGGCCCGAATCTCCGCCGCGCGCCCGGTGCAGGGCACAATGTCAAGGTCGCAGTCTTTATCCGGCACGGCATAGTGCAGCGTTGCGGGCAAAAACCCGTCGCGCAGGGCCAACGCGGTAAAGGCGGCTTCCACCGCGCCCGAAGCGCCCAGCAAGTGCCCGGTCATTGATTTGGTCGAGCTGATGGCAAGCACCGACGCGTGCGCGCCAAATGCCAGCTTCACCGCCGCGGTTTCGCCCGCGTCGTTCATCGGGGTAGAGGTGCCGTGCGCGTTGATGTAGCCGATGGCTTCGGGCGCAAGGGCAGCGTCGCCCAGCGCAAGGCGCATCGCCCGTGCCGCGCCGCTGCCGCCGGGGACGGGGGCGGTGATGTGGTAGGCATCACAGCTGGCGCCATAGCCCGCCACTTCGGCCAAAATCGTCGCGCCGCGCCGCAGCGCATGGGTGTATTCCTCCAGCACCAGCGCACCGGCGCCCTCGCCCATCACAAAGCCGCTGCGCTCGGCATCAAACGGGATCGACGCGCGCAGCGGGTCTTGCCCGGTGTGCAGCGCGTGCAGCGAGGTAAAGCCGCCGATGGCAAGCGACGTGATGGTGGCTTCGGCCCCGCCGCACAGCGCCACGTCGGCATAGCCGTCCCGCAAATGGCGAAACGCGTCGCCCACCGCGTTGGTGCCCGACGCGCAGGCCGTTACCGGGCAGGTGCACATGCCCAAAAACCCATAGCGAATGGCAAGGTTGCCCGCCGCCATGTTGGCAATGGCCATTGGGATGAAATAGGGCGACACGCGGTCGTACCCCTTTTCTTCGCCCTTCAGGCATTCTTGCTGGGTGGTGGCAAAGCCGCCGATGCCGCTTGCAAAAAACACTGCGCAGCGGGTCAGGTCCTCTTGTTTTGGGGCAAGGCCGCTCTGGCCCATCGCTTCGTCTGCGGCGGCAAGGGCAAACTGCACGTTGCGGTCCAGCTTGCGCACCTCGCGCTTATCAATGCAGGCGGCGGGGTCAAAATTTTTCACTTCGCCCGCCAGCGTCACCTTTTGATTGGTGGTGTCATATTGGGTGATGGGCCCAATGCCGCAGCGGTTTGCCCGCACGGCGGCCCAGCTTTCGGCAAGGGTCAGCCCCAGCGGGGTAATGGCACCCATGCCGGTGATGACAACACGTCTTTGTTCCATAGGGTTCCTCCTGTTCACATGGCCATGCCGCCGTCGACACACAGCACCTGCCCGGTGATGTAGTTCGCACTGCGGGAAGTGAAAAACACGGCGGCGGCGGCGACATCTGCCGGGGTGCCAAAGGCACCGACGGGGATTTCAGCCAGAATTTTTTCGCGCACGGCATCGCCCAGCGCGCCGGTCATATCGGTTTCAATAAAGCCGGGGGCAAGGCAGTTGACGGTGATGCCGCGGCCCGCCAGCTCTTTGGCGGCGCTTTTGGCAAGGCCAATCAGCCCGGCCTTGCTGGCGGCGTAGTTTGCCTGCCCGGCGTTGCCGCGCACCCCCACCACACTGGCGATATTGAGGATGCGCCCGTACCGCTGTTTCATCATGGGGCGGGCGGCGGCTTTCATGCAGTGAAACGCGCCCTGCAAATTAGTGGCCAGCACTTCGCCAAACTGCGCGGCAGAAAGCCGAACCAGCAGCCCGTCGCGGGTGATGCCTGCGTTGTTGACGAGGATATCCAGCCCGCCAAAGCGGGCGGTCGCTTCGGCAATCAGCGCCGCCGCCTGTGTTTCGTGCGCAATGTCGGCCTGCACGGCAAAAGCGTCCGCCGCGCCCGCGGCAAGGCAGGCCTGCACGGTTTTTTCGGCTTCGGCTTTGTTGCCCGCATAATTCACGGCAACGGCGGCGCCGGTGGCGGCAAGCGCAAGCGCAATGGCACGGCCAATGCCGCGGCTGCCGCCGGTGATCAGTGCGCGTTCAGGTTGTTGCTGCATCGGGGCCCTCCTGTAATGCGGCCAGCACCGCGGCAAGCTCGGCTGCGGTTTCGGCGGCGAAGCTGCGCTGCGGGGGCAGCGCGAGTGTTTTTTTCACAAAGCCGCTCAGCACCCGGCCCGGGCCAATTTCCAGCACGGTGTCGATGCCGTCCTGCTGTAAGCGGCGCAGCAAGTCTTCAAAATAAACGGGGCTTTGCACCTGCTGTTCCAGCAGGGCGGGGATGGTGTCACCCGGCCGCATGGGCCCGCCAAGGCAGTTAAAATAAACCGGTATCAGCGGTTTTTGCAGCGGCATTTGGGAGAGCCGGGCGCGCAGTGCGTCGCCCGCCGGGGCCATCAGCGAAGTGTGAAACGGGCCGGACACCGCCAGCGGCAGGCAGCGCTTTGCGCCGGCCTCTTTTGCCAGCGTGCAGGCCAGCTGCACGGCGGCTTCTTCGCCGCCGATCACCAGCTGGCCGGGGCTGTTGTAGTTTGCAATCTGTACCACCCCGGCACTAAAGGCGGTTTGACAAACTGCCTTTAGCGCTTCGCGCCCAAGGCCCAAAATGGCGGCCATACCGCAGGCGCGGCCCGTGACCGCGGTGGCCATGGCCTGCCCGCGAAAGGCGGCCAGCGCCGTGGCGGCGGGGCCATCTAAAACCCCGGCGGCGCACAGTGCCGAGTATTCGCCAAGGCTAAGGCCTGCGGCGGCGGCGGGCACAATGCCCGCCTGTTGCAACACGGCGGTGACGCCCGCGGCAAAGGCTACCATACAGGGCTGGGTGTACCGGGTGTCGGCAAGCTGCTGGGCAGGCCCTTCAAAGCACAGGGTTTTTAAATCAAACGGCACGGCGGCGGCCGCCGCGTCAAACGCCGCGCGAAACGCGGGGTAAGCGCCGTATAAATCTTTGCCCATGCCGGGGTGCTGGGCGCCTTGCCCGGCGTATAAAAAAGCGAGTTTCAAGTGGCGTCCCTCCATTCGGTCATGATGCTGCTCAGCACTTCGGCGACGCAGTACATGCCGTCCAGCCGCCAGGCATTGGCACCGCAGAAAAACAGCCCGTTTTGCACGTCCCCCTGCACGGCGGCAATCAGCGCCTGCACAATGCAGTAGCGGGCGCTTGCCCGCGGGCAGGGCACAAGGCAGCCGACGCAATTTTTGTGCGGCACGCTTTCACCCAGCGCCAGTGTTTCGGTCAGCGGGGTGCGCAGCGCGCGGCCCGGCATGCCCACCGGGCTGTGTACCAGCAGGATATCCTGCTGTTGTGCGGCAATCAGCGTGTCTTTATAGGTTTGTGAAGCGTCGCATTCGGTGGTGGCGATCAGCCTTGTGGCGATTTGCACCCCGGAGGCGCCCGCGGCGGCAAGGCGCGCAGCGTCCTGCCCGCCCCAAACACCGCCCGCGGCAAACACCGGGATGCGCCGGTTTGCCTGCGCTTCAAACGGCTGCAACGCGGCGGTGACCTGCGTGACAATGGTTTCAAGCGCCGGGGCGGTGCCCGCCAGCAGCTCTTCTTTGGCAAAGCCCAAATGGCCGCCCGCAAGGCACCCCTCCACCACCACAAAGTCGGGCAGCGTATCATAGCGGCGTTGCCACAGCCGGCAGATCATTGTGGCGGCGCGCGCGCTGGACACTATGGGGGCTAGTGCCACAGTGGCCCCGGCGGCAATGGCCGGCAGGTCGGTGGGCAGCCCGGCCCCGCTGACAATGGCATCCACCCCGGCTGCAATGGCGGTGCGCACACTGTCGGCGTACTGGGTGGTGGCCACCATGGCATTGACAGCCACCATGCCCCGCCCGCCCGCAAGCTGTTTTGCCCGGCGCACTTCGCGCGCAAGGGCGCGCAGGTTGGCGCCGTTTGGGTCGGTGGCAAAGTCCGGCTCGGCAAAGCCGGGCACGGCGGTGCTAACGGTGCCCATGCCCCCGCAGGCCGCGACGGCCCCGGCAAGCGAGCCCAGCGAAACGCCGACCCCCATGCCGCCCTGCAAAATGGGCAGGGTGAGGGTTTTGCCGCGTATGCAGATACTCATTGGCCGCCCCCGCCCTGTAGTGCCGCAAGGGTGGTGTCGGCACCGGCAAGCAGCGTTTCAAAAATCACCCGCAGCGGGCGAATTTCGTGCAGCATGCCCGCCACTTGCCCCGCCATCAGGCTGCCGGTTTCGGTGTCACCGTCCAGCACGGCGCGCCGCAGCGAGCCCAGCGTAAACTCTTCGAGCTCCATTTTATCGGCCCCGGCCTTTTCGCGCGCAAGGTAATGACGGGCCATTTTATTTTTTAAAATGCGCACCGGGGTGCCCGCAATGCGGCCCGTCACAGTGGTATCGGTGTCCTTTGCCTTTAAAATAGCCTGCTTGTAAGCGGGGTGCACCGGGCACTCCTCACTCACCAGCAAACAGGTGCCCAGCTGGGCACCCACGGCCCCCAGCGCAAAGGCGGCCAGCAGCTGGCGGCCGTCGGCAATACCGCCCGCCGCAATAACCGGCAGCCCAAACGGGCGCATGGCGTCGACCACCTGCGGCACCAGTGCCATCGTGGTCAATTCGCCCACATGGCCGCCGGCCTCGGTGCCCTCGGCAATCACGCCGTCAATGCCCAGCGGGGCAAGGCGCTTTGCCAGCACCGCCGCGGGCACGACGGGGAACACCTTAATGCCCGCCGCTTTCCATGCCGGGATATACCCGCCGGGGTTGCCCGCGCCGGTGGTGACGACCGGCACGCCCTCGTCAATGACCACCTGCGCCATGGCGGCGGCTTCGGGGTTCATCAGCATGATATTGACGCCAAACGGCTTGTTTGTCAGCGCTTTGCAGCGGCGGATCTGCTGCCGCAGCGCCTCGGCGGGCATACCGCCCCCGGCAATCAGCCCCAGTGCGCCGGCGTTCGACACCGCCGCCGCAAACTCCCCGGTGGCAATGTTGGCCATGCCGCCCTGGATCAGCGGGTAGGCAGTGCCCAGCAGTTCGTTGATTCGCATCGTATCTCTCCCTTTTTTGTGCCGCGCCTTAAACGCGCAGCAGAATGCCGCCCCAGGTCAGCCCGGCGCCAAAGCCAATGCAGGCCACTGTTTGCCCGCTTTGCAGTGCGCCGTTTTGCCGCAGCTCGTCCAGCGCAAGCGGGATGCTGGCGGCCGAAGTGTTGCCATAGCGCTGCATGTTTTGGTAATAGCGCGCGGGGTCATCCCCGCGCTGTTTGATCACATGGTCAATGATGCGGCTGTTGGCCTGATGGCACACCACGTGGTCGATGTCGGCCATTTGCAGCCCCGTTTTGGCCAAAAGTGCGTCAAGACATTGCGGAATAATTTGCACCGCAAACCGAAACACGGCCCGCCCGTCCATATGTAAAAACGGGTCGTCGCCGTCGGCATTGGCGTATAAAATAGAGGCATCGCCGCGCGCGCCAAACGTGGTGGCATAAGGGGCTTGTTTTGCAAGGCAAATCACCGCCGCACCCGCGCCGTCACCAAACAGCACACAGGTGCTGCGGTCGGCAAAGTCCAGCAGACGGCTGATTTTTTCGGCCCCAATCACCAGCGCAAATTGCCCGGTAACGTCGCCCGCCGCAAGGTGGCAGCGCGCGGTTTCCAGCGCGACCAAAAACCCGGTGCAGGCGGCGTTGACGTCAAAGCACAGCGCGGTTTCGGGCAGGTGCAGCGCCGCGTGCACTTCGCACGCAAGCGACGGGGTGGTGTGGTCCGGCGTAAAGGTGGCAACGACGCAAACGCCAATATCCGCCGCCGTAACGCCCGCCTGTGCCAGCGCTTTGTTTGCGGCAGCGGCGGCAAGCTGCGCCGCGGTTTCTTCTTCGGTGCAAAAGTACCGCTGGCGGATGCCGGTGCGGCTGGCGACCCACTCGTCACTGGTCTCCACCACCCGCGCAAGGTCGTCGTTGGTGACACAGTGGCCCGGCAGGCTGCGCCCGGTGCCCAGCAGCTCAATGCCTGTCATAGGTGCTCCTCTCTGCTGCCCGCCAAAAAGGCATTGCCCATGGCGCGGTATTTTTGGCAGCGTGCGCGCGCGGGGTCGGCAAGGCGGTCCAGCGCGGCAAGGTGTTGTTGCAGTGCGGCATCCAGCGTGCAAAACAGCTGCTGGGGCGCCGCCTGTGCCCCGCCGGGGGGCTCGGGTAAAATCTCGTCAATCACGCCCAGCGCCAGCAGGTCGGCGGCGGTCAGCTTCATCACGCCGCAGGCTTCGGCAGCACGGGTTTTGTCTTTCCATAAAATAGAGGCAAACCCCTCGGGCGACAGCACCGAGTACACCGCGTTTTCCAGCATCAGCACCCGGTTGCCCATGCCAAGGGCCAGCGCGCCGCCGCTGCCGCCCTCGCCGGTGACGACCGACAAAATGGGCGTTTGCAGGCTGGCACACAGCGCAAGGCATTGGGCAATGGCGTCCCCCTGGCCGCGGGCTTCAGCTTCAAGGCCGGGGTAGGCGCCCGGGGTGTCGATCAGCGTGATGACAGGGCGGTGAAACTTTTCGGCAGCGCGCAGCAGCCGCTGTACCTTGCGGTACCCCTCCGGTGCGGGCATGCCAAAGCGGCAGTTTAAATTTTCTTCTAAGGTTTTGCCCTTGCGGTGGCCCAGCACGGTGACGGGCCTGCCGTGAAACAGCGCGATGCCGCCCAAAATGGCGGCGTCCTCGCCGCACAGCCGGTCGCCCTGCTGCTCAAAAAAATCGGTGAACAGCGCGCCGATGATCTCGGCGGTGCCGGGGCGGTTTGCGCCGCGCGCAAGGGCCACCCGCTCAGCGGGCGAGAGGGGCTGTGGCATGGCGGGCACCTCCTTTTTTGTGCAGGCGCAGCAACTGGGCAAGCTGGGCGCGCAGGCCCGCGCGGGGCACAACGGCATCAATAAACCCGTGCTGCTGCAAATATTCGGCCCGCTGAAAGCCGTCGGGCAGCTCTTCGCCGATCGTCTCGCGTATCACCCGCGGCCCGGCAAAGCCAATCAGCGCGCCGGGCTCGGCCAGCGTGATGTCGCCCAGCGAAGCAAAGCTTGCCGTCACGCCGCCGGTGGTGGGGTGGGTGAGGCAGACGATGTACAGCCCGCCCGCCTGCTGAAACTGCTGCACCGCGGCGGCGGTTTTGGCCATCTGCATCAGCGATAAAATGCCCTCTTGCATGCGGGCACCGCCCGACGCGCAAAACGCGATCAGCGGCAGCTTTGCCTTTGCGGCAGTTTCGGCGGCGCGGGCCACTTTTTCGCCCACGGCCACCCCCATGCTGCCCATCAAAAAGCGGCTGTCCAGCACCGCAAACACGGCGGGCAGCCCCTCTATTTTGCCTTTCGCCGTCACCACGGCCTCGTGCAGCGCGGTGCCCGCGCGGCAGGCCTGCTTTTTTTCGGCATAGCCGGCAAAATGCAGCGGGTCACCCGCCGTCAGCGTTTCTTCCAGCTCGCGAAAGCTGCCGTGGTCCAGCAGCTGTGCAAGGCGCGGGTAGGCGCCAATGGGCCGGTGTGCCCCGCAGTGCGGGCAGACGTACAAATTTTTTGCAAGGGCCGCGCGCGAGACCTGTTTGCCACAGGCGTCACACACCAGCGGCGGTGCGCCCGCCAGCAAAGGCGGTGGGGCCGCGCCCTCGCGCAGCAGCTTTAAGCGCAGCAGCCGCTGGCGGCGGCGGCTAAAAAAATCATTCATCGGCATCCTCCTGCACGGTGGCCAGCGGCAGCAGGGTGTCCAAATGCCGCTCTAAAAAGCTGGTGTCATAGTCGCCGCGCAAAAATTCGGGGTGGTACAAAATCAAATGGGCAAGGTCGGCGCCGGTGGGGTAGCCCTCTACCACCAGTTCTTCCAGCGCGCGGCGCATGCGCCGAATGGCGGCCAGCCGCCCCGGTGCGTGCACCATAATTTTTGCCACCATCGAGTCGTAATACGGGCTAAGCACACAGCCGGGGTACAGCGCCGAGTCCACCCGCACGCCGCACCCGCCGGGGAAATGCAAAAACCCGGTGGTGCCCGGTGTGGGCCGAAACCCGGCGGCGGGGTCCTCGGCGTTGATGCGCACCTCCAGCGCGTGGCCGCGCAGTACCACGTCGCTTTGGGTGAACGACAGCGGCAGCCCCGCGGCAACGCGCAGCTGCTCGCGCACCAGGTCCAGCCCGGTGACCAGCTCGGTCACGCCGTGCTCTACCTGAATGCGGGTGTTCATCTCAATAAAATAATAATGCCCCTCTTTGTCCAGCACAAATTCAATCGTGCCGGCCCCCTCGTATCCACAGGCGGCGGCCGCCTTGACAGCGGCTTCGCCCATGGCTTGCCGCAGCGCCGGTTGCAGCGCGTGCGACGGGGATTCTTCGATCAGCTTTTGGTTTTTGCGCTGGATCGAACAATCCCGCTCGCCCAGATGCACCACATGCCCCATGCCATCGGCCATGATTTGAAACTCAATGTGGCGCGGCTGCAACACCAGCTTTTCGACATATAATTCGCCGTCGCCAAAACAGGCAATGGCCTCGGCTTCGGCGGCGGCAAACGCCGCCGCCAGCTGTGCGGGCTCCAGCACGCGGCGCATGCCGCGCCCGCCGCCGCCCGCGCTTGCTTTTAGCAATACGGGGTAGCCGATGCGTTCTGCCTCCGCCGCGGCCTTTTGTGCCGTTGCCACCGCACCGGCCGAGCCCGGCACCACCGGCACCCCGGCGCTTTGCATCAGCGCGCGGGCCGCGGCCTTGTTGCCCATGCGGCGGATGACGTCGCCCGAAGGCCCAATAAAAACCAGCCCGTTTGCGGCGCAAAGGTCGGCAAAATCGGCGTTTTCAGATAAAAAGCCATAGCCGGGGTGCACCGCTTCGCAGCCCGTTTGCAGCGCGGCGGTCAAAATAGCCGTCTGGTTTAAATAGCTGTCGGCCGCCTTGGGCGGGCCAATGCAAACGGCCTGCGTCGCAAGCTGTACATGCAGCGCGCCTTCGTCCGCAGTCGAGTACACGGCCACCGTTTCAATGTCCATTTCGCGGCAGGCGCGCAGAATGCGCACGGCAATTTCGCCGCGGTTTGCGATTAAAATCCGTTTCAGCATCGGCTCACTGCTCCCGCACGCGAAACAGCCCGTCGCCAAACCCGGCCAGTGCGCCGTCGCTCAGCAGCACCTCTTCAATCACGCAGTCAAACGGTGCGGGCACGTCGTTCATCATTTTCATCGCTTCCAGTACGCACACGGTGTCGCCTTTTTTTACGGCGGTGCCCGGCGCGGCAAACGGTGCTGCCCCCGGTGCGGGTGCGGCATAAAAGGTGCCCACCAGCGGCGCGGTGATCAAACTGCCGGCGTCTGCTGCGGCGGTTTGGGCCTGCGGCGGCGGGGGTGGTGCGGCGGCGGGCACACTTGCCGGTGCGATGGGCGCCGCGGTGCCGGTGGTGGCTTCGCCTTTTTGCAGCACCACGCGGGTGCCGTGCTCTTCGTACTCCAGCCGGGTGAGGGCCGTGCCCTCAAACTGCTGCATTAAAGTGTGCAGTTCCTGTGGTGTCATGGGGTGCCTCCTTTGTTCTGCCTTTTGGGCTCGGCTGTCAGCCCGCGTTCGCCTCAAGGTAGGCCACAATGTCGCCCACGGTTTTGAGGTTCATCAATTCGCCGTCGGGTATTGTGATGTTCAGCGCCTCTTCAATTGCCATGTTCAGCTCTACGGCGTCTAAGCTGTCAATGTCCAAATCCTCGGCAAGGCGGGCGCTGGGGGTGATAGAGTCAAGGTCGCAGCTCAGGGTGTCCACCATCAAATCGCGTATTTTTTCAAACATAACTGTACTCCTTTGATCGGTCAAAATATTAGAATAATTTAGCTAAATAATTTTAAGTAAATTATTTTAAGCACATTTTACGGCGGGCACCCGGTGTTTGTCAAGTAAATAAATTGTGAAGCCCTACCGCGCGGTACGCCATAGGCTGAAAACACAGAAAATTATTAGAAGTAATAGTATTACAATAAAATTTCAAAAATAAAAAATTTATAAAACAAAGGGCAGTTCAGTCGCTAAGCAAAGTGACACAAAAGGCAAATGGAGTTTCCCCAAAAAGTAAAGCGCGAAAATTGTCGAAAATAAAGTCTCCGTAAAATTTTAGAATTCGCTTTTTATTTAAGTTTTGTTACCGATAATTATAGGTAGAAGAAGAATGGGACCGGCATGCTTTGTGGTGCAAACTATTGGGAGGGATTACATAACGTGAAACTCAGGGAGAAAAAAGTCAAGCAGCCAAAGGCCGAAAAAATAAAAAAACCCAAAAAAAGGCTGAACTTGGCGAAAAACATTAAAATTTCAAGGCTGGTCATTGTTGGGTTCGCCGTGGTGATGCTGCTTTCAGTGGTCATCGGCGCGGTGGGTATCGTGGGGATGTCCAGCATCAGTGCTGCTGATAAAACCCTGTACGAAGAGCAGACCAAACCGCTGGAATACATCTCCAGCATGGTGGAGACGGCACAGCGCATGCGGGCAGAGGCACGCGATGCCGTGGTGTATGCGGGCGATTACGATAAGCTGGACGAAATTGCAACCAGTATTGAAACCGACAAAGCAACCTTTGCGACCAACGAAGAGAACTATAAAAATGCAGTGACCTCGCAAGAGGCAAAAGACCTGATTGCCCAGGTGGACACGCTGTACAACAATAATTTTCTGCCCACCATTGAGCGCACGATGAAATTTGCCAAGGCGGGCGACGTGCAGATCTCCAAAAGCACGCTGGAGTCAAACTCAGACGAAACAAACCAGATGATCGAGCTGCTCAATCAGGTCTTTGTCAACAGCAATGCAGCTGCGCAGGCCAAAAGCGCTTCAAACCAAAACCTGTACGTTGTGTGCCTTGCGGCTTTGGGGGTCGTACTGGTGGCCAGCCTTGCCGCGGCGGTGGTGCTGGCTCTCACGATTTCAAAAGCCATCAACGAGCCGATTAAAGAGCTGGTGGGGGTGGCGGCGCAGTTTGAGCGCGGCCGCCTTGACACCCAGATCACCTATGAGTCGAAAAACGAAATGGGGCAGCTTGCCCAATCGCTGCGCTATGCGTTTGACCGCACTGAAAAGGTGGTCAACGAAATTTCCGATATGCTACTGCGCATGTCCGAAGGGGATATTTCGGTGGAAGAGCTGCCGGAGTACGCCGGGGACTTTGCCCCCATTTCGTTTGCGGCCAACACCATTTTAGAATCGCTCAATGACATGATGACCCGCATGCAGGCCGCCGCCGACCAGGTGGACGGCGGGGCCGGGCAGGTATCGTCCGGCGCACAGCAACTGGCACAGGGCGCAACCGAGCAGGCAAGCTCGCTGGAAGAGCTGGCCGGTGCGATTGAAAGCGTATCGCAGAAGATCACCGACAACAACACCCATGTCACCGAGGCATCGGGCCACATCCGCCAGACGGCAGGGTATGTCAGCGACAGCAACGCGCAGATGCAGCAGATGGTCGAGGCCATGGGCGACATCAACACGTCGTCCAAGCAGATCGCAAACATCATTAAGGTCATCGACAACATCGCGTTCCAGACCAATATCCTTGCGCTGAACGCCGCGGTGGAAGCTGCGCGCGCCGGTGCGGCGGGCAAGGGCTTCTCGGTGGTGGCAGACGAGGTGCGCAACCTTGCCGGTAAGGTTGCCGATGCGGCCAAGCAGACCACACAGCTGATTGAAAATTCGGTGCAAAAGGTGGATGCAGGCACCCAGCTTGCGGACAAAACGGCCGAAGCCCTGCGCAACGTCACCGAAAACATGAACTATGTCAACGAGACGATTTTGAAAATTGAGCAGTCGTCGGCAGAGCAGTCGTCCGCCATTGCCGAGATCACGCAGGGGGTCGACCAGATCTCGAACGTGGTGCAAAACAACTCGGCCGCAGCAGAAGAAAGCGCCGCGGCAAGCGAGGAGCTTTCAGCCCAGGCAGACCTGCTGAAAGAAGAGCTTTCTAAATTTACACTGCGCGCGCAGTAACCCTTAAATTTGCACCCGTCACGGTGCCGCCGGCCCGCCGCAGTTTGTTTGCGGCGGGCCGGTTTTGTGTGTGCGCCACCTGTTGACAAGCCCGCTGTGCAGGTGTAAAATATGGGTTACCAAATGCAAGACAGTATTTGGCTATACTACAAAAAGCGTTGACGCGGACATGGGCGGCAAAGTGACCGGAAAGAGAGCGGGGCCAAGTGCTGAAAGCACCGCACGGCAACACACTGCAGCTTACCGCCGCGGAGTGCAGGGGTGAACCCTTGCCGGCAGGGGCCGTTATTCCCCACAACGAGCGGCACCGCGCACAGCGGTGCAATGCGGGTGGAACCGTGGGTCACAGGACTCATCCCGAATGGGGTGGGTCCTTTTTGTTTTGTCCCGCAAACAGGCCCCCCCGGCAGTAAAAGTTCAATTTGGGGCACTACAAGACCAAAAGGGAGGTCATTCGCATGATCAAAGTTACATTAAAAGACAATGTTGTCAAAGAGTTTGAGCCGGGTACCTCGGTTGCAGAGGTTGCAAAATCGCTGGGCGCCGGGCTGTACAAGGCCGCTACCTGCGGCAGGGTGGACGGCAAGGTCGTCGACCTGCGCACCCCGTTGCAGCAGGACTGCCACCTTGAAATTTTGACCTTTGACGATAAAGACGGCAAAAAGCCGTTTTGGCATTCGGCCAGCCATGTGCTGGCACAGGCTGTGCGGCATTTGTTCCCGCAGGCCAAGCTGTCCATCGGGCCTGCCATCGACGGCGGTTTTTATTACGATTTCGACGTCGCCACCCCGTTTTCGGCCGAAGACCTTGAAAAAATTGAAGCCGAGATGAAAAAAATCGTCAAAGAGGACGAGCCCATTGAGCAGTTTTTGCTTGCGGCAGACGATGCCCGCGCGCTGGAAAAGGACGAGCCGTATAAGCTAGAGCTGCTGGAAGAGCACGCCGGCAAAGGCGAAAAACTGTCGTTCTTCCGTCAGGGGGACTTTACCGACCTCTGCGCCGGCCCGCACCTGATGAGCACCGGCGCCATCCGCGCCATCAAGCTGACCAGCGCCACCGGCGCCTACTGGCGCGGCGACGCCAGCAAGGCCATGCTGTGCCGCGTGTACGGCACGGCGTTCCCCAAGGCCAGCCAGCTGGAAGCCCATTTAAACATGCTGGAAGAGGCGAAGCGCCGCGACCACCGCAAGCTGGGCAAAGAGCTGCAATTGTTTGCGCTGCTGGAGGAGGGCCCCGGCTTCCCGTTCTTCTTGCCCAAGGGCATGATTCTCAAAAATACCCTCATCGACTACTGGCGCGAAATCCACAAGCAGGCCGGCTATCAGGAGATCAGCACCCCCATCATCCTCAGCCGTGCCCTGTGGGAGCGCAGCGGCCACTGGGATCACTACAAAGACAACATGTACACCACCGTCATTGACGACGAGGATTTTTGCGTCAAGCCGATGAACTGCCCCGGTGGCATGCTGGTGTACAAAACACAGCCGCACAGCTACCGCGAGCTGCCGCTGCGCGTGGGCGAGCTGGGCCTTGTGCACCGGCACGAGCTGTCCGGCGCGTTGCACGGCCTGATGCGGGTGCGCTGTTTCACGCAGGACGACGCGCATATCTTTATGACGCCCGAGCAGGCAAAAGACGAGATCAAGGGCGTTGTAAAGCTGATCGACCAGGTGTATTCGCTGTTTGGGTTTGAATATCACATCGAGCTTTCTACTATGCCACAGGACCACATTGGCGAGCAGGCAGACTGGGATACCGCGACCGACGCGCTGCGCGAAGCCATTGAAGAGCTGGGCCGCGATTACGAGATCAACGAGGGCGACGGCGCGTTTTACGGCCCGAAGCTCGACTTCCACCTCGTGGACGCCATCGGCCGCACCTGGCAGTGCGGCACCATCCAGCTGGACATGCAGATGCCCGAGCGCTTTGAGCTGGAGTACACCGGCGCCGATGGGCAAAAGCACCGCCCGGTTATGATCCACCGTGTGGTGTTTGGCAGCATCGAGCGTTTTATTGCCATTCTCACCGAGCATTTCGCCGGTGCGTTCCCCACATGGCTGGCCCCGGTACAGGTGGAGGTCATCCCCATCAGCGAAAGCCACCACGCCTATGCCGCACAGGTGGTCGACGCGCTGAAAGCCGCCGGGGTGCGGGCAGAAGTGGACCTGCGCGCAGAGAAGATGAACTACAAAATCCGCGAGGCGCAGATGCAAAAAATCCCCTACATGCTGGTGGTGGGCGACAAAGAGGCCGAGGCCGGTACGGTCGCGGTGCGTGCCCGCAAAGAGGAAAACGGCGGCGTGAAGCCGCTGGCCGATTTTATCACGGCCATTCGTGCAGAGATTGACAGCCGCGCGCGCTAAATTTTAAAGCACAAACACACAAAACAGGGCCCCCCGCGGGGGCCCTGTTTTTTTGCGCCGCGGCAAAAAAGCGCGCGCCGTGTACAGCGGCGCAAATTGGCACAACGCGCTTGCAAAAAACAAAATTTATGGTATCATATTAAATGCACCATAAATGCGTCTGTAGCTCAGTTGGATAGAGCGTTCGGCTCCGACCCGGAAGGCCGCTGGTTCGAATCCAGTCAGGCGCACCAAAGAAAATCCCCGCACTGCGAAAGCTGGTATTTGGCTTTTGCTGTGTGGGAGTTTTTGTTTATGGGTTTAGAGCAAAATTATATTGATATATAAGGCTACTTAAGATATACTGCTTATGGATATAATTGGAATCGGTAGGGGGGTGCGGACAAAATCTTGGACTAAGCAGACAGTCCTAAATTTTGCCGATACTCCAGTGGGCTCATCCCGCCAAGGGAATGCTTGATTCGCTTTTCTCGATACCAAACCATGTAGTCCTCAATGAGCTGTGTGAATTCTTCAATGGAAATATCCACCCATGAACGACCGTAGAACATCTCATTTTTCATGCGACCAAAAAGTCCCTCACAAGCAGAGTTGTCTGGTGAGCATCCCTTCCTCGACATAGAGCGCCGAAGCTGTGTCTGATCCATTCGCTGAATCCAACCCGGCCAGCGGTAATGACAACCTCGATCTGTGTGGATGATGGGCTTTTCTCCGGCGCTAAGTACGATGATAGCATCCTCCAACATGCCGTTGACCAATTCTCCATTAGGAGACGCGCTAATACGCCACGAAACAGGCATTCCATCAAAGCAGTCAATCATGGGAGAAAGATAAACTTTCCCCGCAGGAATAGAAAACTCCGTGATGTCGGTAAGCCACTTTTCATTGGGGCGATTGGCATGGAATTTTCGCTGGATTACATTGGGAACTGCTGGTGTAATTTCGCCTTGATACGAGCTGTATGCTCGCTTTTTGGTGACTCGTGGATGTAAATGCTCCTCTTTCATAAGCCGACGAATCACCTTCTCGGATAGGCGAACACCGCTTTTCTTAAGTGCCAAATATATTCTGCGATACCCATAACACAAGTAATTTTCCTCGAAAATTGCTCGGATTTGTTTTTTGGCTTCGGAATACCGATCGCTTTGTTTGTTGGCTTTCTTTCGATAAAAATAGCTACTGCGAGCATAGCACAGCGCTTTGAGCAATGTTGGCAGCGGATATTTATTCTTTAAGGCGTCGATAATTGCTGCCTTCTCCCTATTCTTCAGGGTGCTCCGGTCGACGCCTGGGTCTTTTTTTAATACATCGAGAGTCTCCTTTAAAATATCGATTTCCAACTGCATAGTTGAAACTTGTTCTTTGAGTTGAGAAATTTGCTCATTGGCAGCCGGCTCCCCTTCACTGAGTGGGCCTCGTTTTCTTTCCTTTGGTGGCTCCATTAGCGCGGCACGCCCTTTCTGAATGTACTTTCTTCTCCACAGATAGATGCTGGCTTTGCTATAGCCAATCTCATCTGATACGAATTGTACATTCTCTCCAAGCTCAAAGCAACGGCGAATGGCATCTAATTTCACTCCCAGTGCAGGATGTCTTGGATGCTCTGCTGTATTGATGCCACGAAAAGTAGAATGACCGGACGGAAGATGTTTTCGGCGCGCAATCCAATTATACAGTGTTTGCCGCCTAACCGGATATCCAAGTTGTGTAATTACTTTGGTGACGGAACCGCACTTGTCATATAATCCAAGTGCGGTGCAATATTGTTCCTCTGAATACATAGCTACCTCCTGCCATGACGTAAGCAGTCCAGTTTTTTGTCCGCACCCCCCTACCAAACTAAATGATTTTTCCATTGCCAATCACCCCCAAAAGGGCTATACTGTGATTGGTTATATTTGGAATTTCAAGACAGGCAATCCTCACAGGTGAATTGTGGCAGGGAGGGCAGGGCGTGCCTCGAGTGCGAATTTGTAAAGCAATTTAATTTTAGAAAGGGAGCATTTTCATGAGTATGTCATCAGAACTTCTCGGCAAAAAATTAGAGGCCTATGGTAAAAAAATCCCCGGGTTGGGGCTGTATGCAAGCGTGCTGCTACCCGTTATTGCGTTGTTGCAGCTTGTTTCGCTGGTGGTTGAGTTTCAAACGTTAAGCTGGCTGGTGCCCTTTTTCGTTTTAAACTGCCTTGCGCTTGTGCTTTGCGTTGCCGCCTTTTTTGCGCTGCGCCAATACAACGCGTTTGGCTATTGGTGCAACCTGGCGTTTTTGGTTTCGCTGCTGGTTGCCAAAGCGGCGTATATTGTATGGGCGCTTTCTGGAGTTGCCGGGGCAGCCAAAATGACACAGGCGTCCGGCTATGTGGGCCTTTCAACGGTTCAGGCGGGGCCTGCTTCTGTTATTATGGTTTTTGAAGTTTTGTTGCTTGCCGCCGCAGTGTTTTATCTTGTCGTGTTTTTGCGCAACCGCAAATTCTTTTTTACCGAGGTACCGGCCTAAACGGATGTAATGTTGTAAAGGCAGTAAAAGCTATTTTGGCGCAGGCCCAAAAAAATAAACGCAAAATAAACTTGCAAGGTTTTTCACGTTCCCTGGCAGTTGGGGCAGCCGGTACCCAAAACAGGGCAGGCAGGCCACCAGCAACTGCTTGTGCGTTGGTATCTATCGTTTACGCTACACAGAGAGGAGACTGACGATGAAAAAAACCGCACTGTTCGCCTTAGCGGCCGGTCTGCTGCTTTTAATGGTTTCTTGCAGCGCTGCACCGAAGTCAGAGCCGTTTGATGCGCAAACGTTTTTACAGGACATCACGCCGAATGTCAGCTGCCTTGATTCCTGTGTGCAAGAAGTATTTGGCGCACAGGCAGATATGGACGACGCGTACCTCGCAGCCTATGAAAGCGAAAGCGCCTATGCCGGTGGCACGGGCAAAATTGCCCTGCTGTTCAAACAGGGCGAAGAAAGCAAGTACGGCGGCTACTATATCGACCCCGCGTATACCTCTTATTACCCGGTAACAAACTTTAAAACAAATGCCGAAGTGGCCGATTATTTAAAAAAATATTTGTCGCAAAGCATCGTCGACCAATGGTTTTCGAACGACTTTTTAGAGTACGAGAGCAAGCTTTACCTCGTGAGGGGCGCAAGGGGCTACGGCGCAATGCAATGTGATTTAGACAGCCTGCAATACCTTGAAGAAAAAGACGGCAAGCAGTATGTCACGGTGAAGTTTAACCTGTTTGACGAATTTGACCACACAGAAAAGCTGGAGTTTACCAAGGTGAATGACAGCTGGGTCATGACGGGCGAAGAAACACTTGCCAACTAGCGGCAGCCGGTGCAAGCCCGCCCCGCAGGGCAGTGCATTTTAAAAGCGCGGTGCAAACCCGTAAAGTTTTTGGTAGTACCCTAAAGGCAGGCCTGTTTTTTAGTGGGCCTGCCTTTTTATGGGTAACAGCGTGCTACAATAAAAGGGGCAAAAACAGGCCACAATGCAAAAGGGCCCCGCGAAAACCGTTTTTACTCGCTTAACGGGCAATAGAGTAACCGGGGGTGCACACGGGTGCGGGCCGGTTAAAAAGCCCGCCAGCAGGCCAAACAGAAAGGGGATTTTGATGACGATCAGGGTGGCAACACAAAAGGATGTGCCCGCTTTATGCAGGCTATACAACGAGTTTTTTGCTTATAACGCAAACCAGCAGCCGCCATACTATAAAACGGCGGCCGAAACGGGCAGTTACCCGCAAAGTGTCATCGAAAACCCAAAAGAGGACCTGCTTTGCGTTGTAAACAGCGACGATACCCCGGTGGGGCTTGCCCACGTGATGGAGCAACAAACCCCGCCGTATGATTGCTTTATACCGCACAAGTATGCCTTTATGATGGATTTGTTTGTAACAGCGGCATTTCGCGGCAGGGGGGCCGGCGCGGCACTGCTGGGGGCGGCAAAGCAGTGGGCCGCCGCGCGCGGGCTAGATTACCTTGAGCTGAATGTGCTGGCCGAAAACACAGCGGCGTTTCGGTTTTATCAGCGTGAGGGGTTTCAAACGGCGTCGCAAACCATGCGGCTGACACTGTGATGTACCCCCCCCAAAAGGGTGTTTTGCAAAGCCCGCTTTCGGCTGCCCTGGCAACTGGCCAAAGCGGTTTTTTTTGTGCAATTACAAAGTGTGGTCTGGTTTTATGGTACCCTGCAAGCCGCCCGTGGCAAGGTCTGCTTTGCCGCTAAAAAGGCGATGGATGGAATGCAGAAAAAATGCTCTATTGGTAAAGTGTAACAGAAATTTGGGGTTTTTGTTGGTACTGCAAAATGTTGACAAATTGTAAAAAAACTGATAACATCATTAATAATTTAATACCAATTGGGTTGTCACCGCTTTATTGTGGGCTTTACCAAGACGAATTGGCGCTTTTTAGTGTCTGTTTGTCTTGGTTTTTTTATTTTCTGCGGGCGCAACCGTGTGTGCCGCACATGTGCGCCGCAGAGAATTTCAAAAATAAAGAGAGGTGAGTGGGAGTTGCGCGTAACCAAAATTATCAACAATAATTTGGTCCACTCTGAAAATGAAAAGGGCGAGGACGTGATCGTTTTCGGGTGTGGCATCGGCTTTAAAAAGCATATTGGCGATGCGGTGGACAAAGATAAAATCGACAAGGTCTATGTTGGCTCCACGTCAGAGACCAAAAACAAACTGGAATTGCTGGTACAGCGTATCCCGTATGAGCATATTTCGGTGTGCAACGAGATCATACAATACGCAAAGGATACACTGGGGAAAACGCTGGATGACAATATCTACATTGGCATCACCGACCACGTCAACTTTGCCATTGAACGTTTTTACACCAGCACCACCGTAAAAAACGGGCTGCTGTGGGAGATACAGGAGTTTTACCGGCAGGAGTACGCGATTGGCCTAAAGGCGCTGGACATTATTGAAAAGCGGCTGGGCATCCGTTTGCCGGAGGATGAAGCCGGTTTTTTGGCTTTGCATGTGGTCAACAACGAAACCAGCCCGGAAATGAGTAACACCATTACAGAGGCCAAAATGTTGTTTGGCATTATCAATATCATCAAATACGAATACAAAATAAATATAAGCAAAAACAATTCAAGCTATGGGCAATTTGTCAGCACTTTAAAATTCTTTTTAAAAGGATTTCTGGAAAAGCAGCCCCGAAACGATGCAGAAGAGGTGTATTCGTTTTTGGCAAAAAAATGGCCAAGCGAAGCACGGTGTGTGGAAAAGATTAAAAAATACTGTGAAGTGGGGTTTGGGCTTTTCCTTTCCGGTGAGGACAAGGCGTTTCTGATATTTCAGGTTCGCAGGTTGAGTAAAAGCGATTACTGAATTTGAATTTCGCAGGCAATGTGCGCCCCAGGGCCCGGGGTGGCACGTGTTGCAGGCTGAAATAAGTACATTTTAGGGGAGAATGAAATGAATTACGAAAACATCGCAAAAGAAATTTTGCAATCTGTTGGCGGCATAGACAACATTTCGTTTTTGACAAACTGCGCCACCAGGCTGCGCATCAATTTTAAAAACGAGAGCAAGGTAGACCTTGAAAAAGTAAAAAAAATCGATGGTGTCATCGGTGCGGTCAACCGCGGCGGTGAATACCAAATCATCATTGGCATGGATGTCGTGCATGTTGCAAACGCCATCAAGGCGCAGGGCACCATCAGCAGTGAGCCCGAAAAAGAGACCGGCAAACATAGCTTTATCCAGAATTTGCTGAACAAGCTTTCCGGCATTTTTGCCCCGCTGATTCCGCTGTTTGTGGCAGGCGGTATGATCAAAGCGCTGATTATTTTGCTGAACGTCGCCCATCTGCTGGAAAAAACCAGCCAGACTTATGTCATTTTAAACTTTATGGGCGACGCGGCGTTTTACTTTCTGCCGATTATGGTGGCGTTTTCAACCGCGCAAACGCTGCACGCCAACCCGTATATTGCGGCCGCCATTGGCGCAATGCTGATACACCCCAATTTTATCGCCATGGTTGCGGCGGGCGAGCCGATACACTTCCTTAGTGTTTTACCCGTGCAGCTGGTGTCGTATTCCTCCAGCGTGCTGCCGGCCATTTTGGGCGTGTGGTTTATGTCCTATGTCGAGCGCTTTGTTGAAAAAGTCACCCCAAAAGTGATTCGTTTTCTGGCAAAGCCGTTGCTCACCTGCCTGATCGTCATGCCAATTACGCTGATCTTTTTTGGGCCGATCGGCAATTTCCTTGGCAGCGGGCTTGCGGGCGCAATTTCGTTTTTGGATGTACATGCCAGCTGGCTTGCACCGACCATCATGGGCACCTTCTTCCCGCTGCTGGTTTTGACCGGCATGCACATCGGCGCGTTTGTGCCGCTGCTGATGCAATCCTACGCAACGTTTGGCCACGAGGCGTTTTACGGCCCGGCCAGCTTTGTTTCTAACATCTGCCAGGGCGCCGCGTCGCTGGCCATTGCGGTAAAAACCAAAAGCAAAGCTACCCGGCAGCTCACCATTTCTACCGGTATTTCTGCACTGCTTGGCATTACCGAGCCCGCGCTGTACGGCGTGACTATCAAAAACAAAAAGGTGTTGTTTGCCGTCATGGCAGGCGGCGGCATCGGCGGTTTGTATGCGGGCCTGAACCACGTTGTGCGTTACGCGCCGGGTGCCCCGGGCCTTGCAACCTTTGCGCTGTTTATCGGCGAAGACCCCATGAACATCATCAACGCCTTTATTTCTATCGGCATCGGGTTTGCGGTTACTTTCCTGATTGTGATGTTTGTAAAAGTTGATTATGAGATGGGCGAAAAAACGGCAACGGCAGAGCCGGTGCCCGCCGCACTGCCGCATTCGATTCAGGTCAAAAGCCCGGTCAAGGGCAAGGCAATGCCCCTTTCGCAGGTAAAAGACACCACCGTGTCGAACGAAATCCTCGGCAAAGGGGTCGCAATCCAGCCCGAAACCGGCGAATTGCTCTGCCCTGTCAATGGCCGGATGTTGAACCTGTTTGAGACGAAGCACGCAATCAGCATCGTGGATGAGAGCGGTGTGGAGTATCTGCTGCACATCGGTATTGACACCGTGAAGCTGGACGGGCAGTATTTTGAAGCCTGCGTGGGCAACAATGACGAAGTGAAGCAGGGCGACGTGCTGATTCGCTTTGATTTGGACAAAATTGTAGCGGCAGGGTATGACCCGGTCGTCTGCATGATCGTGCTGAACACGCAGGAGTTTTTTGAGGTCAAACCCATGGTCGAAGGCCCGGTGGAAACACAGACCTCTGTGCTGGAAATTGGTTGAGTGCCGCAATGAAAAAAGAATTTTTATGGGGCGGGGCCCTGGCTGCCAACCAGTGTGAAGGTGCTTATGACGAAGATGGGCGCGGGCTTTCGGTAGTGGACCTTGTGCCGGATATGGCGCACGGCAGAAAAGAAGTGTTGTGGGATACGCAGCCCGGTGACTTAGAGCAGCCGTACCCGTATTACCCCAGCCGCGACGCGACGGATTTTTACCACCGCTACCCGCAGGATATCCAGCTTTTGGACGAAATGGGGGTGCGTGCGCTGCGCCTTTCGGTCAGCTGGACAAGGTTGTTCCCCACTGGGGAAGAAGAGACACCAAACGCAGCCGGCCTTGCGTTTTATGACGCGCTGTTTGCAGAGTGCAAAAAGTATGACATCGAGCCGGTGGTCACGATCTGCCATTTTGACACGCCGTATGCGCTGTATCAAAGATTTGGCGGCTGGCGGGACCGGCAGATGATCGACTGCTACCTGCGGCTGTGTAAGGTGCTGTTTGAGCGGTACCACCAGCAGGTAAAGTACTGGATGACCTTTAACGAGATCAATATGGTGCTGCATGTGCCGTTGTTTGCCGGGGTAAGGATAGACCCGGGCGAAAACGAATGGCAGATAAAGTATCAGGCCGCACACCACCAACTGGTTGCCAGTGCGCTTGCCACAAAGCTGGCGCGGCAAATTTCACCCGACACTCAAATTGGCTGTATGATCGCCGCGGGCACCTATTACCCGTATAGCTGCCGGCCCGAAGATGTGTTTGCCGCCCTGCAAAAAACGCATGAGACTTACTTTTTCAGCGATATTCAGGCCGGGGGGGCCTACCCGGGCTATGCCCGTGCGCTATTTGAGGCAAAGGGCGTGACGATACAAATGCAGCCGCAGGACAAAGAGACCCTGCGCGAAAACACGGTGGACTACATCGGGTTTTCGTACTATTCGTCCCGCCTTGCCGCCGCCGCAGACACGGCGGTGGAAAAAGTGGACGGCAACGCGGTGGCAACGCTGCGCAACCCCTACCTTGCAATTTCAGACTGGGGGCGCCAAATCGACCCCCTTGGCCTGCGCATCACCATGAACGAGCTGTACGAGCGGTACCATAAGCCGGTATTTATTGTGGAAAACGGCCTTGGCAGTGCGGATGAAGTAAAGGACGGTACCATTGACGATGAATACCGCATTGCGTACACAAAGGCGCACATTGCAGCGATGGAAGATGCGATGAACGACGGCGTGGATTGCATGGGCTACCTGAGCTGGGGGATTATTGACTGCATCAGCGCAGGCACCGGCGAGATGAAAAAGCGGTACGGGTTTATCTATGTGGATAAGCACAATGACGGCACAGGGTCGCTGCGGCGCACCCCCAAAAAGTCCTTTTACTGGTACCAGAACTTGATTCGCGAAAAGTCCGGGTGCGCGGCAGAGGGTGCAGAAAAAGTTTAGGTTTCTGCTAAGGCCGCAAAGGATCCCACGTTAAACGGCAAGCGCCGCATTGCAAGGCCCCAAAAGCCGCAAGGCGCAGATAGTTTCAAAGGCCCGCGTTGGCTGCCTGTTATGGCAGCCAACGCGGGCCTTTGCATTTTGTAGACCGTTTAAAAAAAGGTGGCAATATGGTTGACGGCGCGTGTGCTGCCTTACTGCGGGCATGGCACCGCATGCCGTGTACCTGTAGCCCGGTACGCCAGCTGCTGTGGCAGAGGCAAAACCCCTTGCCCGGCGCAGCGGGCGTTGTTGTGCGGGCGCAAGGCTTCGCCTTTAGGGGACAACAGTTTTAGGGCAGCGGGCCCCAGAGAGCGGCAGGGTAACCAGGCAATGCAAAACGCAGTGTTGCACTGGGGAGGCTTAGCCGCCTTGCTGCAACGCTGCGTTTTATTTATAATATAGGTATACGGTGTAGCCGTGTAAAAGCAGCAGTATAAAAACTGCGGCCAGCAACGTGAAAAGGGGCAAAGCAAATGCAGGGCAAAGCGGCACTGGTATTATTGCACGAAATTTATGGGGTCAATGCGTTTATGCGCCGCCAGTGCGCGCGCTTTACCGACGCCGGGTGGCAGGTGGTTTGCCCCGATTTATTGCATCGGCCCGCGTTTGCGTACCAGCAGGCAAACGAAGCCTACCGCTTTTTTATGGGCACCGGCGGGTTTGAGAGAGCTGCCGAAGTGAATGCCCTGGTTACCCGGCTGCACGGGCAGTACGGCAAAGTGGTGGTCGTGGGGTACAGCGTGGGGGCAACGTTGGCGTGGCAGTGCTGCGAAAACCCGCAGTGCAGCGGCATTGTGGCCTGCTATGGCTCGCGCATCCGGCAATACACCGGCCTTACCCCCACCTGCCCGTCGCTGCTTTTATTTGCTGAAAACGATTCGTTTGCCTTGCCGCCGGTACTGGCGCAGTTACAGGGTAAGCCCGGCGTGCAGCTTGCCACCTTTGGCGCGGCGCACGGCTTTTTAGATGCGGATAACAGCGCCTGGCAGGCGCAGCCCGCACAAAGTGCAAATTTGAAAATCAACCGCTTTTTGGCGGGCATTGCCCGCTAGGCTGTGCGCGGGGGCGTTACGGCAGGCTGACATAGTCAATTGCGCGGTCGGCTAAAACAACGCCGTCTAAATGGTCAATTTCGTGGCACAGGCATTTTGCAAGGGCATCGGCGGCCACAATGGTCACCGGTGCCCCGTTTTCGTTTAGTGCTTCTACCCGCACCGTTTGGGGCCGCTGTACATGCGCCCACCGGCCGGGGTAGCTTAAACAGCCCTCCACTACCAGCTGTTCCCCCTCGGCAAAAGTGATGCGGGGGTTAACGAGTTGCAGCAGGCCGCTGCCCATGTCGGCCACAATCACCCGGCGCAACACGCCCACCTGGCAGGCCGCCAGCCCGCCGCCGTTCTGGGTGTGGTACATGGTTTCGGCCATGTCGGCCAGCAGGGTGCGAATGCGGTCGTCCACCGCTGCCACCGGGCGGCTGTGCTTGTGTAAAAAATCATCGTCAAAGGTAAGTATTTCTCTCAGGGCCATCTAAATGCCTCCTGCTTTTTTCTGCGCGGGATTTTCTCTCACTGGCTTCAAACAAAAAAACATCCTCAATGGGCCGGCCAAACGCCCGGGCAATATCGTAGGCAAGCCAGATGGAAGGCTCGTTTTTTTCACTTTCAAGCGCGTTGATGGCTTGGCGCGACGTGCCCACCAACTCGCCCAACTGCTGCTGTGTCAGGCCCAGCGCCTCACGCAGCTGCCGAATTTTGTTTTTCATCGCAGCTCCTTTCGCGTAGTAAGGTTAACCTAACATAATAATAGAACACAGGAGCAGAAAAGTCAACTACACCTTACAAATTTGCAAAATGTGGGTCTGCGAGGGGTGGCAAAAGCAAAGTGAAGGCAAACATACACTTTTCTTTTTTAAAAATTGTGCTACACTGGGTAAAAACTGACAGGGAGTGTGAAAGCATGAAAATAGAGCAGGTGCCTTTTTGTACGACAAAGTGGGACGAAATTGCCCCCACCGAGCACCCCGGAATCACCGGTATGGCGTACTGGCGCACGTTTGAGCAGGGCAATATCCGTGTGAGAATGGTAGAATACACGCCGGGGTACGAGGCAGACCACTGGTGCAGCCGCGGCCATGTGCTGTTTGTGCTGGAGGGCGAACTGTTTACCCGTTTGCAGGACGGCAGAGAATTTTGCCTGACCCCCGGCATGAGCTATCAGGTGGCAGAAAACAGCGACCCCCACCGCTCTCACACGGCAAAGGGCGCAAAACTGCTGATTGTGGACTGACATTTTATAAAAACCGCTGATTTGCTTAACGCAGGTCAAATTAAAATAAGACGTTTAGGGACAAGCGGTTTAAAAAATTAGTTGTTTTGTAAATAACAAGAAAAGCCACCGGTCAAAACCTGCCGGTAGCCTTTTTTATTCATTGGAAATGAATGCAAGAAAATCACCACCAAGTTTTGTAGTACGCTTTTGCCTTGATTTATCTGGACTTTGGGGCATATCAAAATCAATCGGTGAAATTAAACTATCGCTGGCTAATTGTTTCGAGAGGGCTTTCACATAATCTTCATCGTTTTCAAAGAAAGGATTATTTTTTAATATCAATTGTATTGGGTGTTCTGTCCCCGAAATGGACTCAGTGCGCATCATTCCAACTTGTTTAATGTAATTATTTTTGTCATAATGACTTATGGAATAATAATTCAAAAGCTTAATGCTTGATAAAGTATGACGGTCCAATAGAGACAAAAATAACAGTTTTTTATCGTCATCTAAATCAAGTTGAACGGTGTTATAGAGAGCATTTGCAAATAATTGCCGCTTTTCTTCTTCATGTGCCCGCAAAGCATTTGTTGTTGCAATTTGAATGCATGAATAAAACAGTTCGTTTTCTGGGAGAGTTTCAAATTGGGGTTGCAGTTTTTCTAATTTTTCTTCAACCATTTTTACCCATTGTTCTTTGCGTTTATCTCCAATGAGGGATTGGGTAAGATTAATATATTCTGTAAAAAGCCCCCCAACAAAAGGTATTTCACTTATAACTCCTTTTGCTGTTGCAATTACGACGTCTTTGGCGATAGAATTGCTCATTATGACACCTCCTTAAAATTAATTATATTATAAAGACAATTAAAAAACTATTTGCCACAAGACCAGTTCCTCTATGCAACAAGAATTCCATTGAGCCGTGTCACCAGAGGTAGGAGGACCGTCTACCGGCCCAGCTTTTTGCGCACCGTCGCTTCCAGCAAATCGGCCATCGCTTCGTGGTAGCGCGCGCCGCGCGCCGCATCGGCGTGGGTGGGGTCGCCCAGTACGCCAATTTCGCTGACGGCAAGCACCCCTTTTTCAAACATATTGGTTACCACCTCTTTGGTGACGGGGCCCATAAACCCGCGCTGGGCGCGGCCGGGGCGCACCTGCTGCGGTGCGATGTGCAGCATTACCGACGTTTCAAAATCGCACGCGTGGCCGCCGCAGGCGGTGGGCTCCAGCCCTTCTTGCTGCTCTGCTTTGGTAAACAGCGCCATCAAATCTTCAATCGACGGGCCGGTGACGATTTTGACATTGGGGTACTGGGGCCCCGCCGCGGCGGCGATCTCCTCCAGCGCTGCAAAGTTGCCCCCGTGGGAGGATATCAGCACAATTGTGGTAAACCCATGCCGCACATAGCTGGAGATATAGTCCTCCACCACACCGCGAAACACCTGTGGGCGCAGGGTCACGGTGCCCGGCAACACCATGTGGTGGGCCGAAAGCCCGGGGCGGATGACCGGCGCCACCAGTGCGTTGCCAAGGCGCCGGGCCAGCGCTTCGGCTTCAGCATAGCCCAGCGTGGTGTCGGTGCGCTCGGCAAGGTGGGGGCCGTGCTGCTCAATCGATGCCGCGCATACCACCACAGTGCGCATCCCGTTTTGCAGCGCGTCGCGAATTTCGGGCCAGGTCATCTCTTCCAGCAATAGCGTGTCCATAAAACAGCTCCTTTATAATAAGAGTAATTTTTTTCATTGTACTACAAACACAGCGCGCTGCCCAGTGCCGGTGTGCTGGCGGCAGGGCAAAAATTGTGCTATACTGCAACCAAAACTGCCGCCTGTGCGCGGGGGAAAAGGGGCATTGCATGACCGCTGAATTTGAACCGATTGGCACCGTAAAAAACGCGGTGACTGAAAAAAGAGACACCGGCTGGGGGCAGCAGGTCAGCCGCATTGTGCTGCAACCGGAATATGCGGGCGGGCTGCGGGGCCTTGGCGAGTTTTCGCATGCGCTGGTGCTGTGCTGGCTGCATGAAGCCCATTACGAAAAAGAACGCCACCTTTGCCGCCGCCCGCAGGGCAGGGCAGAGCTTGCCCTGGTGGGCATTTTTGCACAGCGCACCAAAGACCGGCCCTGCCCCATTGGGGTGACGGCGGTGGAGATTGTCGCGGTAGAAGAAACGGTGCTCACCGTGCGCGGGCTGGATGCGATCGACGGTACCCCGGTGCTGGACATTAAGCCGTATTTCCCCGCCTTTGACCGGCGCGACGCCACGGTGCCCGCATGGGTGCAGGTGCTGATGGACCCTTATTTTTAATGGTACGCATTGCAAATGGGGTTGACAGCAATTTTACTCAATGATATAATACTCAACGTTGATTATAAAACAAGGGGGCGGGTTGATGACGAGGCTTTTGGTACTTGGCATGTTGGACGCACAGCCGATGTCGGGCTATGACATCCAGCAGGCATTGCAGATGACCGACGCCGAGCGCTGGGGCGGTGTGCTGATTGGCTCGATTTACCACGCGCTGAAAAAGATGGAGCAGGAGGGCGTGGTAGAAGTTGCAAGTATGGAGCAGACCGGCCACCGGCAAAAGGCCATTTACGCTATCACACCGGCGGGGCGGCAGTATTTGCAGACCCTGCTGTACGACGCGCTGAAAACCCCGCCGCCGCTGTACCCCTCCACCGTTTATTCGGCGCTGTCTTTTTGTGACAAGCTGCCGGCGGCCCAGTGCTGTGAGGCGCTGCGGCTGCAACGTGCCGCGTTGCAGCGTGAGTACGAGGCGGTGAAGCGTGGGCTACAGGCAAAGGATGACGCGATGCAGCACAACATCCCCCCGCTGGTGCGGCTGATTATGGACCACATGTTTACCGTGGTGCGCCAGCAACAGCAGTTTGTAGAGGATGCACTGCACCTGCTGGAAAACGAGGGTTAAACCGCCACCACAATAGCTCCCCCGAAGAGGGGGAACTTCTTTTGCCCCTGTAGTCAACATTGAATAAACAACGTAGAGCAAAAACGAGAGGCCAAATTTGCGCCCTGCTACAAAGCGTAGCGGGCAAATGACACCACTGACAACCCCAGTTGCTGGTGTAACCCGCCCGGCGGTGGCACACTGGGGCAGGCGCAAATACACGGGCCGACAACAAAAGAACTAAGGGAGGACAATATGGAGCTTATCAGGGCAAACAAAATCAGCAAACAGTTTGGCGGCCGCAAGGTCGTCAACGAGTTGAGTATGGAGATTCGGCAGGGGGAAATCTTGGCGATGATCGGCGCAAACGGGGCGGGCAAATCGACAACGCTTGCCATGCTGCTGGGCATTGAAACGCCGGATAGTGGCGAAGTGGTGCGCTGGCGGCAGGACTACCGCGCCCATGTGGGGGTGCAGTTGCAGGCGACCCCGTTTTTTGAGGGCTATACCGCAGAAGAAAACCTGCGGCTGTTTGCGGCGCTGTACCGCACCCCGCTTGAGCCACAGCAAATTGCAGACACCTTGCAGCGGTGCGGGCTGGGGCAGGCGGGTGCCACCCGCGCCGCACGGCTTTCGGGCGGGCAGCAAAAACGGCTTGCCATTGCAGTGACGACCATCCACCAGCCGGATTTAATTGTGCTGGACGAGCCCGCCGCCGGGCTGGACCCGCGTGCCCGGCACGAGGTGCGCACCATGATCAAGCAGCTTGCCAAAGCGGGGGTGAGTGTACTGTTCACCTCACACGATATGGAAGAGGTGGCCCGTATTGCCGACCGCATGGTCGTGCTGCACGGTGGGCGCATTGCCGCGCAGGGGGCCCCGGCCGAACTGCTGGCGCAAAGCGGCTGTGCGACGCTGGATGAATTTTATTTCGAGCTGACCGACAAACTGGAGGAGATGGCACAATGAACACGATTGTAAAACTGACCTTTAAATCTGCGGCCCGCGACCCGTTTTTAATATTGTGGTCACTGCTGGTGCCGGTCGCCGGCACCATCGGGCTGGGGCTGTTTGTCAAAGCGCCGCAGTACCCGCTGCGCATTTTAACCGGCATGGTGGCCACCAGTGTGCTGTTTTACACCCTCACCACCACGTCGTTTGCAGTGCTGGGCCAGCGCCGCCGGGGGGTGTACCGGCTGCTAAAAGTTACACCGATGCCGCTTTGGGCCTATGTGTGCAGCATTGCCACAGCTTGGGTGCTGATTGCGCTGTGCAGTGCGGGCCTAGTACTGGTTTGCGGTATGCTGGCACTGGGGGTGGGCCTTGCGCCGCTGGCCGTTATCGCCATGGTGCCCGCCGTACTGCTTGCCGCACTGGGCGGGGTGTTTTTCAGCTTTGTTGTGGCCAGTGTGGGCCGCACCGAAAACAGCGTCAGCATCATGAACAACTTTATTACGCTGCCGTTGCTGTTTTGCAGCGATGCCTTTTATTCGCTGCAAGAGGCCCCGCAGTTTGTGCAGACCCTCAGCCGACTGAACCCGCTGCAATGGTTTGTCGGCGCGCTGCGCGCTGCGGCCGCCCAAAGCTGGGGCAGCTATGCGGCCAATATGGGGCTGGTGGCGCTGGTTGCGGCGGTTGCCCTGCTGCTTGCCGTCAAGACCTTTCGGTATGACGAGGGGTAAACTTGCTGATTGCGGCACAAAAAGCGAACATTAAAATAAGTGAACGAAATTCATTGACAAGGCCCCAACGCGGTGGTATGCTGGTACCACACAGCGAAAGGGGTGGCAGCCATGGCACGGGTCGTCAAAGAACCCGCCGAGCGGCGGCAGGAAATTTTAGATACCGCACTGCGCCTGTTTTACGAAAACGGCTACGAGCAGACCTCGATTACCGACATTGCCCGCGCGCTACACATTGCGCAGGGGCTGTGCTACCGGTATTTCCCCTCAAAAGAAGCCCTGTTTGACGCCGCCATTGACCAGTATGCCGAGCGGCAGGCAAACCGTTTGCAGCAGGGCCTGCACGCGCCGGCAACGCCATTGCGGCAGTTGATTGCCGAAATGCCCACCTTTTTAGACACCGAAACACCGGACGACCCGGCCTACCAGTTTTGCCACGGGCCGGAAAGCGGCAAAGTGCACGACCGGCTGTCGCTGCTGATCTGCCACAAGGTACTGCCGGTGGTAGAAACGCGGTTGCGGCAGGCGGTGGCAGATGGCGAGCTGCGCCCGTGCGACACGGAGGCACTGGCCTCGTTTTGCGTGTATGGCCAGCTTGGCCTGCTGCTGGATACCCAATTGCCCGCAGCAGAGCGGGTACAGCGCCTTCGCGCTTTTTTACAGCAGCAGTTACAACAATTGGCATAAAAAAGGCCCTGCCACGGCGCAGGGTTTTTTGATGCAATATAAATGAATGATGTTCATTCACAAACAAAAAGGGAGTAAGACACAATGAAAACAAAACTGGATTTTGTGGCGGGGGATACCCGGCACAGCTTGCTTGCCATGGCGCTGCCGCTGTTTGGGGCCATGGTGCTGAACATGGCGTACAATTTGGTGGATAGCCTGTGGGTGGGCAACCTGCTGGGGGCGCAGGCAACGGCGGCACTGGCCGCCGCGACCCCGCTGATTTTACTGCTAACTTCGCTTGCAATGGGCATGACAAACGGGGTGTCTATTTTGCTGTCGCAGGCCGTGGGGGCAAAGGATGAAGCGGGGATGCGCCGCATCACCAGCACGTCGCTGGCGCTGTGTATTCTGCTGGCGGTCTGCCTTGCCGGCGGGGCCGAGCTGGCACTGCCGCAGTTGCTTGCCTTGCTGCAAACCCCGGCGGCGGCGTTTGCTATGGCACAAAGTTACCTTGCCATTTATTTGCTGGGGTATTTGCCGGTTTTTTTGTACTGCTATTTTACCGCGGTGCTGCGCAGCTTTGGCAACGCGTGGTTTCAGCTGGCCGCCATGCTGGCCAGCACCTTGCTGAACACCGTGCTGGACCCGCTTTTTATCCACTGGCTGGGGTTTGCGGGTGCCGCGGTCGCAACGGTGACGTCACAGGTCATCTGCCTTGTGTTGATGGTTGCCTACCTTGTGCACAAAAAATTGTTTGCAGTGCGGCCCAGCGGGTGGAGCGCCCAGTGTGCGGGTGCGTTTTTTGCCAAAGGGCTGCCCTCGGCATTCCAGCAAAGCATCCCCGCGCTCAGCACGGCGTTCATCACTTCGCTGGTGGGGGGCTGGGGCATTGAGGCCTTGGCAGCCTATGGGGTGGCAAACCGGCTGGAAACCTTATTGTTTTACCCGGCCATGGCGCTGAACATGGTGCTGACCACTATTGTGGGGCAGTGTGTGGGGGCTAAGCGGGTAGACCGCGCGCGCGATTATCTGCGGCAGGCGCTGTGGGGCGGGGGCGTGCTATTGGCAGTGCTCAGTGTGCCGGTAGTGTTGTTTGCCCCGCGGCTTGCGTTGCTGTTTGTCAAAAACCAAACCGTCGCGGCCATTGTGGGCGGGTATTTTAGCGTGGTCAGTGTGGGGTATGTGCTGAACACGCTGACCAACTGCCTGCTGGGTACCGTCAACGGCCTTGGTGCACCGGCCAAAAGCATGTGGTGTATGGTGTTGTATTACATTATTATCCGCATGCCGCTGGCGTACCTGCTGGCAAAGCTGGGCTTTGGCCTTGGCGGTATTTGGGTGGCGGTGCTGGCAGCGGCGCTTTTGGCGGCGGCTCTGCTGCGCCGCGGGGGCACCGGGCCCGCAAAACAGGGGCTTCCCTCTGTGCGCCACGAAGCGTAGCCATCTAAAAAGCAAAAAGAAACGGGCGGTTGCTGGCGTTTTTGGCGGGGGTATGCCATGCTGTGCACAGCAAAACGAATTGGAGGCCTGTTATGAAAAAGACCCCCCCGCCCGCCGTGCCGTACCGCTACCGCCCGGCGCAGTTTTACCTGTTGGTGTTTGGCTTCACGTGGCTGTTTTGGGTGGCAGCCGCGCTGACAAAAGAGAGCGCCCTTGCCATGGCTTTGATGTTTTTGGGCCTGCTGGTGCCGCCGGTTATAGCGGTGATATTTGTGCTCACTTCACGCAGTGCCGCCCTGCGGCGTGATTTTAAGCGCAAGCTGGTTGGGTTTGCAAGGCTGAAATTGTGGACGCTGCCCGTCGCAGTGCTGGGCTTTGGGCTGATCGTCGCGGTTTCTATTGTATTGTCGGTACCGTTTGGCGGCCGGCTGTCGCAGTTCGCGCTCAGCGAAGGTTTTTCGTTTTCCATCCGCGGCAGCTCGGCACTGCTCACCATCCTGCTGGCCTCGGTAATTGAGGAGCTTGGCTGGCGTGGCTATGGCGAGGACGCGATTGCTTCGCGTTGCAGCTGGTTTACCGAATCGCTGTGGTTTGGCGCCATTTGGGCGCTGTGGCACCTGCCGCTTTTTTGCATCCCCGGCACTTACCACGCGGGCCTTGCGGCGCTGGGCACCGGCTATGTGCTCAACTTTCTCATCAGCGTACTGCCGCTGGGCTTTTTGACGACCTGGGTCTATGTAAAAAATAACCGCAGCATGCTGGCCAGCATTTTGTTTCACCTGTTCGTCAACTTTTTTCAGGAAAAAATTGCAATGACACCCGAGACAAAATGTGTGGAGACTGCCGTGATTGCCGTGGCGGCGGCGGTGGTGGTGCTTACAAACCGCGATTTGTTTTTTGAACAGCGGCACGTGGGCGACCTGCTGGGTGAACTGGCACCAAAGGGGCCGAAGGTGTAACGAATAAAAGAAAACGGGCCCCCGGCAAGCATGCTTGCCGGGGGCCCGTTAATAAAGCAGGGGTGCTTAGCGGCCAAAGCCCAGATGAACGGCGCTTTTGGGGCAAACATCGGCGCAGTTGCCGCACAAAATGCACTCGTCGTTTTGCATCTGGCCCGCCTTGACCATCTCGGCCACCGGCAGGCTCATCGGGCAGCTGGCGGTGCATTTGCCGCACTGAATGCAGGCATCGGGTTCTGCCTTCAGCCGCAGGCCGGGCAGGTGCAGCAGGTTTTTCAGCCGGGTGCCCAGCACCATAAACGGGGCCATCCAGCACAGGGTGTGGCACATGCCGCGCCGGCCCACTGCCAGTGCCACCACCGCCACCAGCAGCGTCAGCAGCAGGTAAATGATCAGGCCGGCAAAATCGGCGACCGAAACGCCGCCGGTCGTCATGTAAAAAAAGTCTATCTGCTTAATGCCGCCCGCCCGCACAAAACCCAGGATGATGGTCAGCAACCACGGTGCCCAAATGACATATTTGATCACGTTGACCCATTTGTGGCGCACGGGTTTATTGACCGCCTGTGCGCACCAGCACTCTTGCAGGCCGCCCGCGGGGCATACCCACCCGCAGAACGCCCGGCCCAGCACCAGCGAAAACGCAAATTGCAGCAAAAACACAAACAGGCTGCCGGCGGCAACGCCCGCAAAGCTGCCGCTGATGACGAGCGCCGGCGAAAAATAATACAGCGTGATGGGGAAGAACAAAAACGAAAACAGTAACAGCAGCTTGCGCAGGTTTTGTCGTTTCATCGTCATTACCTCGTTTCAGTTTCGGGCCCCGCAGGGCCATCCGGGGTGGGGTGCTCGGCCAGCAGTTTTAGCGCCTCGTCCGCCCATGCAAGGTAGGCTTTGTGGATCTGCTCGCCAAACAAAACGGTCAAATAGTAATACAGGTGGTCGGGGCTGTCGCCCAGAACCCGCCCAAGGTTGCTTTTAAATGCTTCCATCAGCGCAAGGCCTTGGGTCTGCCGGTCACGAAAAGCCGCAATGCGCGCGATGTTTTGCTGTGTGCCCGCAAGGCTGCCAAAAAACAGTTTCAGCAAAATTTCGTACCGCACGCTCTCTTTTTCGCCCGGCAGCGCCAGCCAGTCGGCCAGTTTTTGCCGCCCGGCGGGGGTAATGGTGTACACCGTGCGCGCCGGGCCCTTTTGCGAGGGGGTCTCTTCGCCGGTGATATCCCCCTGCTGTTGCAAGGCGCGCAGCGTGGGGTACAGCTGGCCGTAGCCCACCTCCCAAAACTGCGAGATCATCAAATCGATCTTCTTTTTTAAATCGTACCCGCTGGCGGGCTCGTGCGAAAGCAGCCCCAGCAGGATATACGCCGTCGTGTTTTGCTGTGCCATAGGCCCCCCTCTTTCTCTGTACTGACACAACTATATCATTTTGATATAGCAAAGTCAAGGCCATTTTTTCAATACCATCAGGGGGGGGCACGGGCTTACTCTACGCAGCGTTTCTTGTGCGGTGGGCGCGGTGCGGGTATACTGGGGTGCGAAACAAAAAGGAGGAAGTAGAGTGGATTACACCGCACAGTTTGTGCCCATCGACCGCGAAACCTGGCCCATGGCGCAAAGCTTTTACTATTACACGCAAATGGCCCCCACCAGCTATTCTGTCACGGTGCAGCTTAACATTACAAAAATGCACGACGCGCTGCGCGGGCGGGGGCTTAAGTTTTTCCCCGCGTATTTGTACCTTGTCACCCGCGCGGTGGGCACAGTGCCGCAGTTGCGGGTGGCGGTGCAGCAGGGGGTGCTGGGGCAGTGGTCACAGCTTACCCCGGCCTACCCGCAGTTTCACCCCGACACCGAAACGACCTCGCTGTTGTGGACACCATGGCAGCCGCAGTTTGCGGCCTTTTATGCCGCGTACCTTGCCGACACGGCCGCCTATGGCGGCGATACCGGCATCCTGACCCAAAAGGGGGCCCCGCCACCCAACGCGTTTATTGTGTCCTGCATCCCGTGGGTTTCGTTTACCAGCTTTTCTCTGCACAACCACGGCATCCACGATTATTATGTGCCCAGCGTGGAGGCGGGCCGCTGGCAGTGGCAGGGCGAGCAGTTATTGCTGCCGCTTTCGGCTACCGTGCACCACGCCACCACCGACGGTTGGCACCTGCACCGCTTTTTTGATACGCTGCAACGGCTGGCCGACGCCCCGGAAAATTGGATCGACTAAAATGCAAAGTTTGCTTTGCATTTTGTAATAAACTGCGTTATAATGGGGGCAGAATAAAAAATAGGGGTGATACCATGCAGGTAAAAAAATTGTTTTGGGGCAGCATGGCGGTGATGATCCTCAGCCTTGCCGTATTTGTGCTGGGCAAGCTGTTTGGCCCCCTGCCGGATGCGGCGGTGCGGGTGAACGGTGTCGTCATGATGGTTTGCATCGTGGCCGTTTCGTACAGTACGGTGCGGCTGCGCCGCGAGCGCGATGGCCGGTAATGGCAGCGATGTAAAATACGGTACAACCCCCCGGCAGCTGTAAAGCTACCGGGGGGTTTGTGTAAAAACAGGCAGACCGGTTGTAATACTGGCGCAGTGTGGTAAAATAAAGCTGTATATTAAAATGGGAAAAAAAGGCGAATGTGACAAGAGGGGGAAACTGGGATGGTCCCAAACCAATGGTACGGTATTCTGGCATCCAAACAGGTGAAACGCGGGCAGGTAGTAGGGGCGGTGCGCTGTGGGCTGCGCCTTGCACTGTTTCGTGCAAAAGACGGCACGCTGGGCTGTGTGGAGGACCTTTGCCCTCACCGGGGCGCGGCGCTAAGCTGCGGCAAGCTGACCGAGGGCGGCTTGCAGTGCCCGTTTCACGGGTTGCAGTTTTTACCGGGCGGCAAGTGCAGCTTTGTGCCGGCACTGGGCAAAGCGTCCACCGAGGACCTTACGCGGTTTCATGTGCGCAGCTACCCCGTGCGGGAGGCACACGGCATGGTCTATTTGTGGTATGGCGAGGGCGAGCCGGATTTAGCCGCGCCGCTGCCGTTTTTTGATGAATATATTGACGAAGGGTTTTCGCGCAGCTTGTTTTGGGACCACTGGAACAGCCATTACTCGCGCTGCATTGAAAACCAGCTTGACGTGGTGCACCTGCCGTTTGTACACCACAACACGATAGGCCGCGGGCATAAAACGGTGGTGAATGGCCCGGCGGTTTTGCTGGAGTACGATTTTTTGCGCACCAGCGCGGATAATGCGCAGGACATGGGCCAGGCGCCAAAGCCGCCGGAGGAGTGCGCAGTGGGCGAAACGCTGTTTTTGGGCTTTCGCTTCCCCAATGTGTGGATGAACCACATTGCGCCGGGGTATAAGCTGGTGATCTTTTTTGCACCGGTGGACGAAGAAAACACCGTGCTTTATATCTTTACCTATACTAAATTTACGCCGCTGCGTGCCTTAAACCGCGTTGCGGCTTGGGCCAGCAAACCCATGGCCTATATCATCGAGCGGCAAGACCGCAGGGTGGTTACCACCCAGCGGCCCAAGCCGTCCAGCTTTTTTGGCAAAGAGCAGCTATTGGTGGGCGACCGGCCCATTGTGCTTTACCGCAAGCGGCGCGATGAGTTGCAACGCGCGGCAGAGCAAAAACAGCCTTAGCCGAAAGGCGCAGGCCCACTGCGGCAACCGGAAAGGGGGCAACGCAGATGGCAATACAGGTAGGGTACGCCTGCCTTGCACTGGGGGTGCCGGGCAGTGCGCAAAAAACTTGCACGTTGCGCACCGCCACCCCGCAAAAGCTGTGCGAGGTGATCGGCGCAAACCTTGCTGCATTGCAGCAACTGGTGTGGTATAATGCTGCAAACGGCATCAAGGTATTCCGCATCAGCTCCGACCTCATCCCGTTTGGCAGCAGCCCGGCCAATACCCTGCCGTGGCAGCAGCAGTTTGCCGCGCAATTTGCGCAGCTGGCCAGCGAGATTGCCAGGGCGGGCCTGCGGGTGTCGATGCACCCGGGCCAGTATACCGTGCTCAATTCGCCGGATGAAACGGTGGTGGCAAACGCCATTGCCGACCTTGACTACCACGAAACGGTGTTGCGGCTGCTGGGTACCGGCACCGAAAGTAAGCTGGTGCTGCATGTTGGCGGCGTGTACGGCGACAAGGACGCCGCACTGGCGCGGTTTCGCCAAAACTTTGCGCGCCTTTCCCCCGCGGTGCGCCGCCGCCTTGTGATTGAAAACGACGAGCGCTGTTACCACATTGCCGATGTGCTGGCACTGGCGCAGGCGGTGGGGGTGCCCGCGGTGTTCGACAACCTGCACCACGCAATCACCCCCCCGTCGGGCCCCCCGCAGCCGGATGCCGTGTGGGTGGCGCGCTGTGCAAAAACGTGGGGCAAAGCGGACGGGCGGCAAAAAATTCATTATTCGCAGCAAAGCCCCGGCGGCAGGCCGGGTGCGCATTCGGCCACCATTGAGCTGGGCGAATTTTTAAGCTTTTGCGCCCCGCTGGCCGGCGCCCCGCTCGACATCATGCTGGAAGTAAAGGACAAAAATATCTCGGCGCTCAAATGCCGCGCCGGGCTGCTGACCTCCCCCGGCCCCGCCCCGCTGGAAAAGGAATGGGCGCGGTATAAATACGCGGTGTTAGAGCACGACCCCGCTGCTTATGCCGCGGTGCGCGCGCTGCTGAAAGACAAGCAGCAATACCCGGTACGGCAGTTTTATGCGCTCGTCGACGCCGCGCTGGCAAAACCGGTGGTACCGAACAATGCCGAAAATGCCGCGCTGCACGTGTGGGGGTATTTTAAGCAAAACGCCCCGCCGCCAGAGCGCCGCCGTTTTTTTGCGGCGCTAAAACGTTACGGGGCGGGCAAGGCGGGCCTTGCGCCGGCAAAAAACAGCCTGCTGCGCCTGGCAGAGCAGGCTGGCGAAACTTATTTACTGCAATCGTATTACTTTTTATAAAAAAGCGGCGGGCACCGCCGCACAGGGGGACATTTTTGATGCAAACGACACTACGGCCGTGGCAGCCGGGGGATGCGGCAGAGCTTGCGGCAATGCTCGACAACCCTAAAATCCATGCCAATTTGCGTGACGGCCTGCCGCTGCCATACACCAAAGCGGATGCGAGTGCGTTTATCAGCGCAATTCTGGCGGCAGAAGAGGGCAGCCAGTACACGTGGGCCATTGTGGCAGACGGGCACCTCGCGGGCAGTATTGGCCTTTTTCGCGGGGGCAATATCCACCGGTGCACGGCCGAAATGGGGTATTATGTGGCAGAGCCGTACTGGGGCAAAGGGGTGGCCACACAGGCGGTCAGCGCCGCCTGCGCGTTTGCCTTTGCCAGCACCGACCTGTTGCGGGTGTATGCCGAGCCATTCAGCGACAATGCCGCTTCGCGCCGGGTGTTAGAGAAGGCGGGTTTTGTGCTGGAGGGCATTTTGCGCAGCAATGCAATCAAAAACGGCGCAGTGCGTGACATGTGTATGTACGCGCGCGTACGCCGTGCTATAAAAGAAGAATAACATACAAGAGAGGAGGGGGAATCTTGCTGAGTATTACACCAGCAACCGCACAGGATGCCGACGAGGTATACCATTTTATTACCGCGCTGGAGGGGGAACCGGTGGACCGGCGGGCATTTGACCGCATTTACCGGGCCAATCTGCGCGCGGCAGCGGTGTTTTCGTTTGTGGCCCGCCAGGGCCATCAGGCGGTGGGGTTCGTCAGCGTGTACACACAAAACCTGCTGCACCACGGGGGCAAGGTGGCAGAGGTACAAGAGCTGTTTGTGCTACCGGGCGAGCGCGGCAACGGGGTGGGCAGCGCACTGTTTGACGCCGCCAAAAAGGCTGCCACCGCAAAGGGGTGCTTGCAGATTGAAGTGAGTTGCCGCCAAAGCAGGCTATACAGCCACCGTTTTTATGAAAAGCACGGCATGCAGAACACCCACTACAAATTTACGTTGCCGCTGTAATGCAGGCAGAAAAGGGGGCTTTTGGTGCAAACACTGATGGTGTTTTTAGAGGGTACCGCCTTTAACACAAAGCCGCTGGCACTGTGCAGCGCCCGCCACGCATACACCCCCATTGGCGGGGCAGTGCAAAAAATCAACAGTTGTCACGGGCAGTACACGGTGGTGCTGTGCACCTACCGCCGCTGGCGCACCGGCCTTGTGCGCCGTGCGCTGCGGCAATATGGGGTGCAGTATGATGTGTTAGAGCATCGCCGCCGCGGCGAGCAGTATGCCGATGTGGTGCTGCGGGTGCACCCGGATATTTTGGTAGAGGACGATTGCCGCAGCATTGGCGGCGCGGCCGAAATGTGCGTGACAAAGCTGCCGCAAAACGAGCGGGAGAGGATTCGCTCCATCGTTGTGCCGGAATTTGGCGGCATTGATGGGGTGATGTTAGAATAAGCGCAGCACACCGGCAAAATTGGTACCCCCGTTTTGCCGGTGTGTTCTTACAAAAAACAAAATAAGGGGGGCACCAGATGCAAAATAAACCATTGCAGCAGTGGGATGCGGCGGCAGAAGCCTACGAGGCAGAGCAACAAAAATCGGCCTATGCCCGGTGCAATTTTGAAATTGTTGCCCGGCGTTTTACGGCATTGCCCGGCGCAAAAGTGCTGGATGCGCCCTGTGGAGGCGGCCGCTTTAGCAAGTATTTTAGCTCGGTTGGGGCACAGGTCACCGGGTGTGACGGTTCGCAGCAGATGCTGCGCCATGCCCGGCAGGCGGCACCCGGTTGCCGGTTTGACTGTACTGACCTCACAAAACCGCTGCCGTATCCAAACGGGGAGTTTGAGCTGGCTATATAAAGGTGTTTGAATTTTGTTGGGGGTAGTTTTATGGAAAGGGCAATCATTTTATTTCCAAGTTTTGATAATATGAATAGTATTAAAAGGATAAGAGAACAATATGACCCGCTTGCAAATTACATTGCCCCACACATCACAATTGTCTTTCCGTTTGACGGTGAGATATCGACTGATGATTTGAGAGTACATTTTAATAAGGCTTTAAAAGGGGTAAAGAAGTTTTATGTTCAGTTAAATGGTTTCACAGGGGACTTTAGGGATGGATATTTATTTCTTAATGTAAAGAAGGGGAATGACAATATAATTGAACTGCACGATAAATTATACAGTGAAATATTAGAAAGTTTTTTATTTAAAAAAGTAACGTATTGCCCGCATTTAACGGTTGGCCGATTGCAGCAACCGGCTGAATTTGATAAAGCAATGGATAAATTAACCTATTACGGCGAAAGTTTTGAAACCGTAATTGATAAACTATATGTAGAAAACCTTGATGAGATGGAACATTCAATGACAGAGTTTTCGTTTGACTTAGAATAAATTTTATAATGCACTGTCGCTGTTTTTGTTTTTAGAATATGAAAAGCCGGCGCAAAACTAGTGTAAACACCCCCCGGCAGCAAAGGCAAAGCAAAACAAACCAAGGGCCCCGTGCAAAAATTGCACGGGGCCCTTGCTGGCGCGCCATAGCGCGCTTAAGTTTTAAAAAAGTCGCAATCAAGTATTTTGTGGTACCAGCTGCACGCCAAACCCATGCCGCAAGTACGGCAGGTAGGGTAGCGCCTCGGCACACAAGTGGCCCGCAAGGTTCACGCGGGCATCGGCCGGCAGCGGGCGGCGGGCAATTTCAACTTCGCCCGCGTAGCGCAGATAGTCGCTGTTCGACACTAAAATATCCCCCGGCTGCCGCGCGGCGGCGCCTTGCGGGCAAAGCACGGCGGGGCTGGGTGGCGCAAGGCGGCGCGACTCTACCGATCGGAATACGTACTCGCTTGAATCCGGCCGGTCGTGGTGCACCGGCCCCGCAAGGTACGCATAGCCCGGCGCCAGCACTGCCGGCAGCCGCACAAACCCGGCGCCAAGGTCTGCCCAGGCCTGCCAGGTGGCCTTTTGCAGGTCAATATCTCCCACCAGCACAGTGTCGCAATCGGCCTGCATGCACAGTTGCAGCGCGTTTAAAACAACGTTTTTGCCGCTGCGGTGCGCTTCTACCGTGGGCAGGCCCTGCCGCAGCGGGCCGCGCAGCGTGTTGTCACCGGCCACAAACGCCATCGTGCGAAACCCGTGGCTTTTCAGCTGCCGGTTGATGCGGCCCACTTCGCCGAGCGAAAGCCCCGTCCACGGCTTTGGGTAATAGTTGTGGCAGGCGGTAAAGCGGGTCAGGTCGGCCCCGGCGCGCTGCCACCCTTCAATCTCCTGCTGTGTGACGGTGGAGGCGTTAAACACAATTTGAAATTCGCGCGAAAGCGCGGCGGCCTGCTGCGCGCAAAAGCCGTCGTCCAGCCGCAGCGCGGTGATGCCCCAGTGTTGCAACTCGTACAGCGAGTTACAGCCAAGGCCCGCAGCGGTGTCTGCCCCCACGTCCACAATCAGCGGGATGCCGTGCTGTTTACAGGCCCCCAGCAACCCCAGCGCGGCCGCCTTTCGGTCGCCGCCGGTTTCTTCCGGGATTTGCAGCGAGGTAAACGCGCAGTGCACGCCCGCGGCAGCCGCCTGCGCCAACAACTCTTCGTTGCGGGCAGCGCCGGTGCTGCAATACAGTGAAATACCGGTATTCATGGGCACTCCTTTTGCAGGGCACAGCGTATTTTACCGCCGTGCTGGTGTAGCCTTGCCCGCGCTTCGCCCGCCGGCAAATGGAGCAGCAGCATTAAAATGGCGGTTTTCACCTGCCCGTCTGCCCGGCCAAGGGCGTCGCGCGCCGCGCGCCGCTCGCAACCGGTTGCCTGCATCACAATATTTTCAGTGCGCACTTTTAATTTGGCGTTGGTCGCCTGCAAGTTGACCATCAGGTTTTCATAGGCGTGGCCCTGCCGCACCATGCAGCCGGTGGAGATCATGTTTAAAATCATTTTTTGCGCGGTGCCCGCTTTCAGCCGGGTAGAGCCGGTCAACACCTCCGGCCCGACCTGCGGCTCAATGGCAAGCTCGGCCGCCTGGCCAATCTGCGAGCCGGGGTTGCAGGCGATGGCCGCCGTGTGGCAGCCGACGCTTTTGGCGTACAGCAGGCCATGCACCACATACGGGGTGCGCCCACTGGCGGCAAGCCCCACCACAAAATCCTGCGGGGTAAGGCCCAGCGCGGCAAGGTCCTGCCCTGCCAGCGTCTCGCTGTCCTCGGCGCCCTCTACCGCCGTTTGCATGGCGGCGCTGCCGCCCGCAATCAGCCCCACCACCAAACCGGGGGCAACACCAAAGGTTGGGGGGCATTCGGCGGCGTCCAAAACGCCCAGCCGCCCCGAGGTGCCCGCCCCAAGGTAAATCAGCCGCCCGCCAGCCGCAATGCACTGCGCGGCGGTTTCCACCGCCTTTGCCACCTGCGGCAGCACAGCCGCTACGGCGGGGGCTACTTTGGCGTCCTCGCTGTTCATCGCGGCCACCAGTTGCAAGGCACTCATGCAGTCAAGGTTGGTCGTTTGGGGGTTGCGGGCCTCTGTCAGGTAACTGTCCAGGCAAATCATGATAAAACCCCTTTGCTGCCCAGCAGCTCATACAGCGCAACAAACTCTTCGGCTAAAATGCCAAAGGCCTCCGCGCTCATCAACTGGTCTTCGGCATGGGTCAGCAACATCACGCGGCCGTCGTTTTGAAACACCGGCTCGTGGCCCTCGCTGTACACCTTGCGGATCAGTTCTGAATGGATAGAATGCCCCTCGTTAAAAGCCTTCGCACCCTGTGCAATCATCTCTTTGGCTTTTGGCGCATCGCCCGCGCGGGCGGCCTGCGTCGCCTCAATATAAAGGCTGCGTGCGGTGCCTACCTGGGTGATGATCTCAAACAGGGTGGTTTCGATCTCTTCGTCCTGTATCTCGTCCGTCTGCTGCATGTTGCTCAACACTCCATTATTGTTCTTGCCTGTTCAAGCGCTTTTTCGCCGTCCACCATGCCGTAAACACGCATGTCAATGGCGGCAATTTTTTTGTCGGCGTATTCTTTTTGAAATTTGGCAAGGGTGTATTTCACCTGCGGCCCAAGCAGCACGACATCGGCCTCTGGGATGACAGTCGGGGCCTGCGCCACGCCATAGGCGCGTATTTCACAGGCAAATCCGCTTTTGTCCGCCGCAGCCTGCATTTTGGTCACCAGCAGGCTGGTGGACATGCCCGCCGCGCAAAGCAATACAATTTTTTTCATCTTTCTCCCTCGCTTTCGCTGTTATTCGTTATCAAGCAAGGCCGCGTGCATATAGGCTTTTGCAAACCCGTGCTGGCCCGCCTCGATTGAACGGATGATCGCCATCGAATGGTAGTACTCGTAATACGGCATGTCGTTTACCTTGCCGTTAAAAATGCTGTACTGCCGCAAGGCTCCCAGCCAGGCATCCAGCCCCTGCTGTGTCATGGTCAAATAGCAGGTCGGGGTAAACCCGGCAAGGTCCTCGCAGTTTTCGCCGTAAAACAGCTGGATAGGCAGGCCCTCCTGCCGCAACAGCCGCACGGCTTCGGTGACGGTTTCATAAGTGTAATAGTGGCGTGGGTGCAAGGTGCCACGCGCGTGGGTAATCACGCAATCGGCTTTTTGCTCGCGCAGGTAGTCGGCAATCAGCCGGGTAAATTCAGCGGTGCCCGGCAGCTCTGCCGAAAGGTAATCCAGCGCGTTGCAATCGCACCCAAGGGCCGCGGCGGCCCTTGCCATCTCTTCGTGCAGTGCTTTGTCATACGCCGCCTGCTGGGCCGGGGTGACACCGGGGCCGGTCAGCCGGCCCTTCGTTACATGCATCGTGGTGCAGCGGGCCCCTTTGGCCGCATAGCGCAGCAGCAGGGGGCCGCCTAAAATTTCAGCGTCAAGCGGGTGGGCCCCTATGCTGACGACACGTTGATAACTGCCCATCGTTTCATCTCCCAATCAAATCTTTTTGCGGTACAGCTGGTAAGTGCGGTAGATGTTCAGCCCGTGGCGCTCGTAAAACCGAATGGCATCCCCATGGGTCCAAAGAAAATAAAACGAATAAATGCCGCGCTTTTTCATTTCCATCATCTGTAAATCAATCAGCACCCCGCCCAGCCCGGCACCGCGCAGCGCTTCGGCCACGCCAATGGGGCCAAACCGCGCGTCGTTGCCGTCGATCTTGCGCATGCAATAGCCGATCACGTTGCCGCCAGCGCCCAGCGCCAGCAAAATCGTGTCCTCGGCCTTTCCGGTGCGCAGTGCCAGTAAAATGTTGCGCACCCACCCGGCATCAAACTCGCGCGCGGTAAACGCCAGTAAATCTTCCATATGGGTCATGGTAAACGGGGCAAACGTGATGCCTTGTTTTTCAAATTCGGCTATTTTTTGTTGCGTCTGCGCGGGGATGGTGTAGGTAAACAGGTCGCGCTGCATGCTGACGGCCTCGGTGCCGCGGGTGTAGCTCTGCGCGTCAAAAAACGCGGTGCCGCCGGGGTAGGTCACATCGACGCCCGGCGTAAAGTAGTTTGGGCTGTACGCACACAGCGTGATCTCCCCGGTTCCGCGCTGCGCCAGCAGCGTTTCGGCCTTTTGCAGCAAAGCGGTGCCGACACCCTTGCGGCGGTACTGCGGCAGGACGAAAAATACGCTGATCCAGCCGCGCGTTTCCTCCAGCCCGCGGGTGAGGTACGGGTATTTTCTGCGAATGGCAAGGCAAAAGCCTGCAAGCTCACCGTCCACCAGCGCCATCAGCGCCAGCGAGGGGTCAAAATTTTCGTCGAGCAGCACCTCGTCAACAAAGCGCTTTCGTGTCAGGGCGTCGTGTACCAAACAGGTGTTCCACCCCGCAACAATCGCGTCAAGGTAGGCCTGCCGGTAGGGGCAAAGTTCAAGTTTTTCAGGCATTCTGGGTTTCTTCCTTTTGGGTTTCATACTGTTTTTCTGCGGCAAGCTCCTGCTTTTCCATCACTTTAAAGAACGGCAGGAACATTAAAAAGATGAGCACGATATTTACAAGGGTGATCAGCGGAGCCACCGGGTTAAAGCCGCTGCCGATAAACGACGCCAGCGGGGCGGGCATTGTCCACACGACCATCGACACCATGGCGGGGGTGATGCCCAACACGCCCAAAATGGCGTTAAAGATAAACAGCACGCCAAAGCCCAGCACCCAGGGCACAAACAGCAGCGGGTTCAGCACGACCGGCAGGCCGTACATCACCGGCTCGGCAATGTTGAAGATGGTGCCCGGCAGCGACAGCTTGCCCAGCACTTTAAAGCGCTTGACCTTGCTCATGGTGCACAGCAGTGCAATGGGGAACACCGAGCAGCGCACATAAAAATTGATCCATTGTTCGGTAAACATGTACGGGATGGCCTGATGGGCCGCAAACGCGTTGATGTTGTCGGTGATCATGGTCGTCCAGATGGGCTGCATGACCGACGAGACGATGTTGGAGCCGTGCAGGCCCACAAACCACAGCAGCCGGTCCATTAAAAACCCGGCAAACTGGGCCACGGGGCCGCTGCCACCCACAACAAGGTAGGCGCACAGGTGGTTCAGCATGGCCAAAAAGTCAAAGCTTGCAAAGCCCCGGCCCACAATGGAGCACACGACGATGACCACCGAAACCGGGATCATGCTGGTAAAGGCTGCCGCAATCATCGGGGGCACGGCCTCCGGCATTTTAATGGTAAATTTTTTGCCAATCAAAAAGCGGTACAGCTCAATGGCGAGAATGCTGATCAAAATGCCGCCAAACAGGCTGGGCGAGCCCAGAATGTAAGAGGGCCAGTCAAAATTGGCAGAGAGCTGCGAAAAATCAATGAAGCACAAAAACGCCACAAACGAAACGACTGCGCCGGCAATGGGGCTGATGTTTTCATCTTTTGTGTGGTAATAATCGGCCATAAAATAGCCGTTGAGCACCGTCGTGATCAGCGCCAGCAGGTTGATAGTGACAAAAACGATTTGCAACAGCCACGGGCGGCAGGGTTCTACCACCGCGCTGATGGCGTTTGCAACGCCGGGCAGGTTTAAGCCGCCTTCGGTGGCAAACAGCCCGCTCAGGTTTAAGATCAGGGTCGCGGTAGCGCCCAAGATCATGTAGGGCATTAAGGTGACAAAGGTGCGCTGCAGCGCTTCCAGGTACCGCACCTGCGACAGCCGCAGCAGGGGCGGCGCAATTTTTTCTTCAATGAACCGCGTCACACGGTCCAGCGCGCCCTCTTTTTTAGTTTGTTCCGCCATAAACCAATTTCCTCCTTGACAATCCGTTATTTGTTTCCAATTGCAGAAAGACCCGGCCGGTTTTCTAAACCCCAGTATAGCGAAGCCGTTTCCCAAAATCAATACATTTACCATAATTTTTGGGAAATTTCTTATTCTTTGTGTGAATTTTCGGGAAATTGTCCCCTTTTTTTATTCAGTTTCTCTATTGCCGCGGGTTTTATGCTATACTTATCACGAAAAGACGGGGAGGGTTGCAGCATGAATCCCATCGAACAAATTGAGCTGTGCGAGGGCCAGTTTACGCGCTCGGACCAGCGCATTGCAGATTATGTGCGCGGGCACTTGGACATTGTCGCCTCGTACCCGATTGTTGAAATCGCGGCAAAGGCGGACGTGTCGAAATCCGCCCTGCTGCGCTTTTGCCAAAAGCTTGGGTACACGGGTTTTTCTGAGTTTAAATACGAGGTGTCAAAGCATCTGCTGTCGGGGTCGTTCAAAGACCCGAAAACGGTGGACGGCAGCCGCGACATCATTGATTTATACCTTGCCTGCATTGGGCAGATCCCCACACAGGTTGCCGATGGCAAGCTGCGCGAACTGTGCGATTTGATTCGCGGTGCGGGTAAAATTAAGCTGTACGGCGTGCACGAAAGCGGGCTTTCTGCGCAGTACTTTGCGTTTCGGCTGGCCTCCCTTGGCGTCGATGCCGAAACCGTCACTTACCCCGGCGTGTTCAACGAAAAGGCCAGTTTTTCCGGCCCGGATGACCTCAACCTGTTCATTTCGATTTCCGGCATGACCGACTGTGTGCTGGAGGCGGCGGGCACCTCGTTTGCCCGGCGGGCAAAAACGGTGATGATCACCCAAAACGCCAAGGCAAAATACGCGGCGCGGTACAACAGCTTTTTGCTGATCCCCTCGATGGAGACCGACAAAAACAAGCTGTTTTTAGATTCGCAGGCCATTGTGTATGTATGCATTGACCTGCTGATCAACCGGCTGGCAGAGCTGCTGTGACGGTGGCAAAATCAAATAGCAAAGGCCCGGCACAACTTGTGCCGGGCCTTATTTTTGAGAAGAGTTTTAAAAAGTGACAGGGGGCGCACCAAAGCGGCGCCCCCGCAAATAACCAGTGGGGATACCGCAAAAAAGCCGGGCCGAGCAACACCATAAAAGAAAGCAAGGCCGCACAGCCCAAACGCTGCGCGGCCTTTTTTATATGGGCGCAAGGCTTTATTTGTTCCCCTTTTTGTTAGCCCGCTTTTTCGTGCTACCTTTAGCTACCCCGCCCCCGGCAGGCACCCTGCAAACAGGTGTTTTGTGGTAACACGGTTTGCAAACCCACACAAAAGCGCAAAATTGGTTGTGAAACTGGGCAAAAATGATTTGCCTTTCATAAGAAAAGTGATGAATTTTGCCCGGGGCTATTGAGTTTTTGCAAAGGGAGTGCTATTGTGAAGGCACAGAAATGAAAGCGCTTTCATTCCTGCCCGTCTTCACCGTTTGAAACCGAAAGGCCAGTTTAGGGCCTGACGAATAGAAAATTTTTATCCCTTGAAATGAAAGCGCTTTCATTTTGAGCTGAGGTGAAGATGATGTCGACATTGAACGATGTGGCCAAAACAGCGGGGGTGTCTCCCGTCACCGTTTCCCGGGTCATCAATACGCCGAGCCTTGTTCGGGACGAGACGTTGGACCGGGTCAAAAAAGCGATGGCGGAGCTGCACTATATCCCCAATGTTGCCGCAAAAAATCTCGTTACCCGCCGCAGCAGCGTGATTGATGTATTTGTGCCGGAAAACATTGATTTAAGCAACCCGTTTGTCATGCATCTGCTTGCGGGCATCAGCGAGGAGCTCAGCGCGCATATGTACTCTTTTCTCATCCTGCGCAACCGCAAGCGGGAACATCTGTGTGACGGCTATATCGTGACGGGGCTTTTGAAAGACGAGATTCGCGATTTTGAGCGATATGCCGCCGAGCGCAACCGCCCGGTTGCCCTGTTTGGGCACACCGACCTGCCCGATGTGGACTGTATCGATGTGGACAATATCGCCGGGGGGGCCATGGCCGCGGAGCATTTGATCGCGCAGGGGCACAGCCACATCGCGATGATCAATGTATCGGAAAACAAAGATTACACCATCGACCGCTTGGCGGGGTACCGCAATGCTTTAAAAGCCCATGGGCTGCGCGCCGATGACGCGCTGGTGGTGTACGGCAAAAACAGTGTGGCGGGCGGCGGCGAAGCAGCGCGGCAGCTGCTTGCGCGGGGCGGGTTTTCCGCCATCTTCTGCGCGACGGATACCATGGCGATCGGCGCGGCGGCTGCCATTGCAGAGGCCGGGTTTAAAATCCCGGGCGATATTTCGCTGGTGGGGTTTGATGGGCTGGGGCATCAACTGCTGGTCACCCCGCGGGTGACCAGTGTGCAACAGCCGGTTTACCAAATTGGCCGCATGCTGGCCGAAACACTGATTTGTCGCCTTGAAGGAGGCAGTGGCCAAAAGATGAGTCGCCTCGTCGCCCCGATTCTGTTTGAGGGCGAATCTGTGGCGCAGTGCAACTGAACTGAAATTTATGATCAAAAACAAGCTGATAAAAACAGGAGGAAATAGGATGAAAAAGTTTTTAGCTCTCATGCTGGCAACGGCAATGGCCTTTTCTCTCGCCGCGTGCGGCTCTTCCTCGTCCGGTACGAGCACCGTGGCTTCCACCGCCGCAAGCTCGTCATCCGCCACGCCGGAGGAGTTATCCGGGACGATCGAAATCTGGTCGTCCGGTGAGGAACTTGGGCGGTTTGTCGAAGGGTTCAACAAGGTTTACCCGAACGTCAAAGTCAATATCACCGTGGTACCCAATGCGGATTTTATCGCCAAGCTGACGCCGGTGCTTTCAAGTGGCCAGGGCGTGCCGGACATTTTTACCGGCGAATCCGACTATGTGAAATACCTCGTCGAATCTGGTTATTGGGATGATTTGCGCGCAGACCCCTATGATGTTGAACAGTATACCGGCGATATTTGGGATTATGTCACCAGCGTTGGCACCGATACTTCCGGTGCGGTGCGGGCACTCAGCTGGCAGGCCTCCCCGGGCTCAATCATGTATCGCCGCGACATGGCCAAAGAGGTGCTGGGCACTGACGACCCCAAGGAGGTCGGCGCCATGCTGTCCAGCAACGACGCGATGCTGGATGTGGCTGCAAAGCTGAAAGAAAAAGGCATCAAAATGTTTGCAAGCTGGCAGGATATCATGAACATGCAATTCTCCAACCGCAAGCAGCCGTGGGTCGTTGACAACAAGCTGGTCATCGACGATTCGATGCTTTCCTTTATGGATATGGCAAAAACGATTGCAGAGAACGGCTATGATTTGAACGTGGACCCCTGGGCACCGGAATGGAGCGCCGCGGTGGAGAGCAAGGATACATTTTGCTATGTGCTGCCGTCGTGGGGCTACCAGTTTGTTGTCAAGCCGGCTGCCGACACCACCAAGGGCCAGTGGGCGATGTGCCAGGGCCCGGTGCCTTATGTCAAGGGCGGTACCTGGCTGGGCATTTACAAGGATAGCCCCAATAAGCAACTGGCGTGGGCATTTATGAAATACTGCTGCTGCGACAGCGAGGCCCAGCAGGCCTATGCCCAACAATACGGCGAGTATGTTTCGCTGAAATCCGCGGACAAAGCGCTGGCAGAGGGCGCGGGCGAAGAAGTGCTTGGCGGGCAAAACCCGTTTGCGTTCTACAACGAGCAGATGACGAAGATCCCAAGTGACCTGATGACGACCTATGACGGCCAGATCAACACGGCGTTTCTGTCGGCGACAAAGGCCTACGCTTCCGGCCAGGTCGGCAAGGATGAAGCAATCAAGACATTTAAAGAGGATGTGGCTACCGCCTACCCGGATCTCACAGTAGAATAAGCCGCATGCAATAGGGCCGGCAGGCCGCAGGGTTTGCCGGCCATTTTTTTAGGAAGGGAAGATCACCATGGAGACAGCACACCGCAGAAAAAGGCGTATGGACCGCGGGGCCTGGGGCTATTTGTTCGTTCTGCCGTTTTTTGTTGTTTTTCTCATTTTTGGGCTTTATCCCATTCTTTACACTCTGTTTCTCAGCTTTTATAAATGGGACGGTTTGGCCCCGGCGTCTGCGGTAGGCCTGCAAAATTTTGCCCGTTTGGCAACGGACAAAACCTTTTATTTGTCGGTGTTCAATACCTTCCGCATCTGGGTCGTCAACTTCATCCCGCAAATGCTGTCCGCCCTATTGCTGTCTGCGATTTTTACCTTCAACAAGATCCGCGGGATGAAGTTTTTCAGGGCGGCCTACTATTTGCCAAACCTCATTACGGCCGCCTCGGTCGGGCTGCTTTTTAATTTGTTTTTCAACGGCGATAAGTCGCTTGTAAACCATATTCTCGTTGCGCTCAACATCCCCGGGGCACCGTTCTCGTTTTTTAACAGCGGGGCATTCACCTCGGGTCTTGTGTCCTATATCCAGTGGTGGATGTGGTTCGGCTATACCACGGTCATCATCATGGCGGGCATTACGGCGGTCGATCCCTCTGTTTACGACGCGGCGCTGGTGGATGGCGCCACCAAGTGGCAGACTTATTGCCGCATTACGCTGCCGCTGATCCGGCCGACGCTGATTTACATGACGATTACCTCGATTATTGGCGGCATGCAGCTTTTTGACGTGCCGGCAACGCTGACCAACACCGCGGGTGACCCGCGCAAAGCAACCCTGACCACCGCGATGTACCTTTATAATCAGGGCTTTAAAAGCCACAATTACGGGTATGCCGCCGTTATTTCGGTGGGGCTGTTATTGATCATTGCCCTGTTAAGTGCGCTTGCCTTTATGGCGATGCAGCGAAAAGGGGGTGCGTATGATGACTAAAAGCAAACAGTACGCGGGCAAGGCGCTGATTTATCTCTTTTTGGTTTTTCTGCTGGCGCTGTCAATCGTGCCGTTTTATCTCGTCATCGTCAACGCCACCCATTCCAGCTTTGACATCGTCACACGGCTGAACCTGCTGCCCGGCAAAAGCGTTGCGGACAACTATGCCACCATGCAGTCGCACGTCAATATCTGGCGCGGGTTTGCCAACAGCCTGCTGATCGCGGTGCCCTATACGGCGCTGACCGGCTACTTTGGCGCGCTGACTGCGTTTGGTTTTGCAAAATACCGGTTTCGCGGCAAAAAAATATTGTTTGCGCTGGTGCTGTTCTCCATGATGATCCCCGCACAGGTGGGCATTATCGGGTTTTATCAGCTCAATTTAAAGCTTCATCTGCTCAATTCTTACCTGCCGTTTATCCTGCCCGGCATTGCAAACGCCACGGCCGTCTTTTTTTTGCGGGGCATCATCGCCCAAAGCATTCCCGATTCGATGCTGGAGGCGGCGCGGCTGGAGGGCTGCTCGGAAATTGGCACGTTCAACCGCATTGTGCTGCCCTGCGTGATGCCCGGTGTCGCGACGATGTGCATTTTTAATTTTGTGGCGAGCTGGAACAACTATATGGGGCCGCTGATTATTATGAGCGACAGCAAAATGTACACGCTGCCGGTGATGATTGCGGCCATCAAGGGGCTGTATTTGAGCAATTACGGGGCCATGTATCTGGCCATTGCCATTTCGGTCGTGCCCATCATTGTTGTTTACAGCATCTTTTCAAGGTACATCATCAACGGTCTGACCGCGGGCGCAGAAAAATAAGGTGGGTGGAATATGAAAAAAGTGGAATGGCGCTATTCGACCGAAAAAGCCGGGTGGCAGGTGGGGGATAGGTGGGAGCTGACAGACAAAACCCCTGACCTTTGGCTGGACGGCCGCGAATACCAGCAGATGCACGGTTTTGGCGCGTGTTTTAACGAACTGGGCTATCAGGCGCTGCTGTGCTTAGACAAAGAGCAGCAGGAAGCCCTTTTGCAGCAACTGTTTCAGCCGTCGGCCGAGGGCTGCAATTTCAACTTCTGCCGCCTGCCCATTGGCGCGAACGACTATGCAAAAGACTGGTACAGCCTGGATGAGACGGCGGGCGATTATGAGCTGCGGCATTTTTCGGTTGCGCGGGATGAGCAGGGTTTGATCCCCTATGTGAAGCGCGCGCAGCAGTATGCGCCACAGCTTGGCCTGTTTGCCTCCCCGTGGAGCCCGCCCGCATGGATGAAGGACCCGCCGGTATACAACTGGGGCAAGCTGATCTGGGAAGAGCGCAACCTCACCGCGTATGCGAATTACTTTGTAAAGTATGTCAAAAGCTATGCGCAGCGGGGCATTCGCATCAATCAGGTGCATGTACAAAATGAACCGGTGGCAAACCAGAAATTTCCCTCCTGCATGTGGACGGGCGCTGAACTGAGAGATTTTATCCGGGATTATTTGGGCCCGGCGTTTGAGCGTGCGGGCCTTGATACCGAGATCTGGCTTGGCACCATCAACGCGCCCGGCTGCGACTACCGCCGGTTGATTTTTGACAAGTGGGCGACAGAGGATTACGACTACTTTGCCAACGTCGCCTTACAGGATGACGCGGCGCGCCGCTATATCTCCGGTGTCAGCTACCAGTGGGGCGGAAAAATTGCAATACAGCGCACGTTTGAGAGCTGGTGGCCCGAAATTCGCCTGATGCAATCAGAAAACGAATGCGGGTTTGGGGACAATACCTGGGAGTATGCAAAGTACGTGTGGACAATGCTGAAGCATTACATCGGCAATGGGGCCGAAAGTTATCTGTATTGGAATATGATCCTGAAGCCGGAGGGCCGCAGCACCTGGGGGGACCCCCAAAATGCAATGGTCACAGTGGACCCGGCGGCAGGGGCTGTGGTGTATAACCCGGATTTTTATGTGATGAAGCACTTTTCAAACCCCATTCGGCAAAATGCTGTGCGGCTGGGGGCAGCCGGCCGGTTTGCGGCAGACAGCCTGATTTTCAGAAACCCGGACGGGTCTACGGTGCTGGAACTGTTTAACCCATTTGAAACAGAAAAACCCCTGACGGTGGAGCTGGACGGGCAGCGCTTCTTGTTTGTACTGCCCGGGGAGTCGTTTCACAGTGTGGTTTTTCAAAAATAATAAAGGTGGCTATTACATGACAGGATATCTTGTTACGACAATAGAAAAGAACGGGTTGCCTGTCACGGTCAAAACTGATCTTGCCAGCGTTTCGGATCATGATGAGCAGGAACTTCATCTCGTCAACCTGTACCCGCAGGTGCAGTACCAGAGCATCCTTGGGTTTGGCGGGGCAATCACAGAGGCGGTGGGGCTGGTGCTCAAGGCCATGCCGCCACAGCTTGCGCGGCAGGTGATAAGCGATTATTACGGGCCGTCGGGTATCGGGTATTCTTTGGTGCGCACCCACCTTGACAGCTGTGATTTTGCAAGCGGCAACTACTGCGCAATAGAAGAAAAAGACGAAACCCTCTCCACGTTTTCTCTGCGCCATGACGAGGAAAACATCATCCCGTATATCAAAATGGCCGAGAGTGCGTTTGGTGCGCCCCTGCCGGTCATGCTGTCCCCCTGGTCGCCGCCGGCTTTTATGAAAACAAACGGCAGCCGCAACGGCGGCGGGAAGCTTCTTTCAAAGTATGCGCACCTGTGGGCAAAGTACATCTGTAAATACGTGCAGGAATACCAAAAAAGGGGGATGAAGGTCACACGGCTGTCGGTGCAAAACGAGCCCAATGCCGTGCAACTGTGGGACAGCTGCCTTTACACGGCAGAAGAAGAAAAAACGTTTTTGCAAAACCATTTATACCCCGCGCTGGTGGAACACGGGCTTTCAGAGGTGCAGCTTTTTATCTGGGACCACAATAAGGAACGCCTGTTTGAACGCGCTGAAATCTGCATCACGCCCGATACCGACAACATGATCTCCGGCATGGCATTTCACTGGTACAGCGGCGACCATTTTGACGCGGTGCGCCTTGTGAACGAAAAGTTTCCCAATAAAGTGCTGGCGTTTTCAGAGGGGTGTATTGAATACAGCCGGTTTGAAAAGGGGCAGGCCTTAAAGCACGCGCAGATGTACGCGCATGACATGATAGGAAATTTAAAAGCAGGCATGAATTTGTTTCTTGACTGGAATATCGTGTTAAACGAAAACGGCGGGCCCAATTATGCCCAAAATTACTGTGAGGCCCCGATAATATGCAATACCAAAACCGGGGAAGTGATCCACAAGACCTCCTTTTACTACATCGCGCAGTTTAGCAAGTATATAAAAAACGGCGCAAAAAGAATTGCGACCACCTGCTACTCCGAAACTATCGAGGTGGTCGCCTTTGAAAACCCCGACCGCTCTATTGCGGTGGTTTTGCTGAACAGGACAGAGGAGGATTTGCCGGTTACCTTGCGCATGAACGAAGAACTGATCGCCCTGCGCTGCCCCAAAAAATCCATCTCCACCGCCGTGTGGAACAGATAAAAAACAGGCAGCCGCGTGGTTGCCTGTTTTTGCTTTTTTGAAAGCCGCACGTCTGCAAAGTGTTTTTTGAAATCAAAGACCCGGCACAACAAGTGCCGGGCCTTACTTTTGAGGAGAATTTAAAAAACAGGGAGGCGTACCGCAGCGGGGCGGCCCTGCACCGTTTGCGGCAGGGCGGGGGCAGCCTAGCTGAGTGCGGCGCGAATGAACGCGAGAATGCTCGCTTCTACCACCGTCATGTCGCCATTTGCGGGGGCAGTGCCAAGGTAGATGTTCAGCCGCTCTTTATAATAGTTCGATGAAAACGAAAACTGGTACATCATAAAAATATTGTCGATGCAGTAGGCGAAAACCCTCTCGTCCACATCGGTCCGCACAATGCCGCTTTGTTTGCCGCTGCGCAGCAGGCCGCCCAAAATGGAAGGGGTGATTTTTTCAAGCTGGTCCGAAAGCCGCACGGCCAGCGGCGAAAGCGCCTGCGTGGTGATGTCGAGGTACAGCTGGTTCAGCAGCTCGTACCGGGTGGCAAATTCGCTGCAGGCGCGCAGCATGCGGGCAACATAGTCGTACACGTCGGTGCTGTTTTTGGCAACGTCGTACAAAATTTCAGTCATCAGGTCGTAACCGCTGTTGACGATGGTCAAGAACAGGTCCTCTTTTGAGGCAAAATAGCTGTACAGCGCGCCAATGCTGATGTGAGCCTGCTTTGCAATATCGTTGATGTTGGTTGCGCTGTACCCTTTGGTCGCAAACTGTTGCAGCGCAACCGACAGCACGGTTTGCCGCCGGGCCTCGGTCGTTTTGTCAAACGTGTCCTTATGAAATTTTCCGGGCCCGCCCGGCGCCGTTTTTGTTGCCATACTGCCACCTGTCCTCACGTGTCAAAAGTTGAATTAACTTTTATCATAGGGGCTGCCACGTGCTTTGTCAAATGCTAGGGGAGAGGGTCAGTGCTGTTGGTTTAAACCGGATTCTTTGATGCGTAGCACAAATGGCAGCTCCAGCGCCGTCACGGCGACGATCAGCAGCATTGGCACCACCGGCGAGCGAAAACTGTTATTCAGCTGTTCAAACAGATACACGAACACGATGCCCGAAATTTGCCCCATCAGCAAGATAATGCCAAGGGACGTACCCTCTTGAATGGGGTAAGCGACCTCGGACCCATGCTGGAACAAGATTGGCGCGACCCCCATGATGGTGAAGCCCGCCAGCGCCGCGATGCACAGCAGCAGCACAAACTGGTGCACGAACGCAAAGCCTAAATAGGCGGGGAGCAGCAGAATGATGGAGCCGAAAAAAAATGGGATGCGTACCCCGCGCTTGTCGGACGCGAGCGGCAGCAGCACGGCCCCCACCACCCCGGCCACCACAAACACGGCGCCGATGATGCCCGCCTCGGCAGAGGTGATGCCGTGGGGCAGCAAAATGGATTCGAGCACGGTGAGCACCGTGTTAAAAATGCCCATCGACACAAAGCAGACCAGCAATACCAGCAGGTACGCGCGGTTTTTGAACAGTTTTTTGATCGATGCGGCGCTGAAATCCTCTTTGATTGCCGCGGGGCCCGGGGGCGGCAGGCGCGGTTTTTCGCGCGTCAGCACAATGCACAGCACGGCGCTCACCACGGCGATGGCCGCAAACACCCACAGGGTGTAGGGGATGCCGTTTTGTGCGGCCAGCACCGGCGAAAGCAGCATCGGGATGGCAAACCCCACATACTGCGCCATCGTTAAAATGCCCGCCGCGGTAGAGCGCTCGTTAAACGGGAACCAGTTTGCCGGCACCTTGGTAGAGATGTTCAGCAAAAATGGCTGGCCTGCGGCAATGAGAAACTGCGCGACGAGAACGACGGTGAAGTTGTGCGCAAACGCCGCGCGCACCACGCTGAACACCGCGGTCAACAGCGCGCCGGTGATGAGCGACGGGCGGTAGCCAAACCGGTCGATGGCCCACGACGCGGGCAGTGAAAACAGGATGAACATGACCATGTAGCTGATCGACAGCAGGTCGATGGAAAGGCTGCCGACGCCGTAAAACTGCTGTGCCATGCTGCTGATCGGCGCAAGTGACAGCCACATGATCTCGGTGGAGACGATCATTGGGAAAATGGAAAACAGGATGACCCACCGATATTTGGATACGCTGGTTGTTTGTTCCATGAAACTCCTCCTTTACAAAAAAGCACCGACAAAAAAGCGCCTTCGCCTTTTGCAGATGCTTTGTGGCAGCTTGCCTGCCACGGCGCCGTTGCCGTGGCAGTTAGGGGAAGATCCCCCTGATTTTTTTGGCCTTCGCAATGCGATCCAGTGCCACCATATATGCGCCCATGCGCATCGTGGCGGCGTGCTGGTTGGCCGCGGCCCACACCTCGTTAAAGGCGCGGATCATAATTTTTTCCAGCATGCGGTTGATCTCTTCTTTATCCCACATCAGCGACTGAATGTTTTGCACCCATTCAAAATACGACACCACCACGCCGCCGGCATTCGCCAGAATGTCGGGCACCACACAAGCGCCGTTTTGCTCTAAAATGCGGTCGGCTTCTACAGTGGTGGGGCCGTTTGCGGCTTCTACCACCAGCTTTGCGCGCACGGCGGCGGCATTTTTTTCGGTCAGCTGGTTTTCCAGCGCGGCGGGTATCAGCACATCTACGTCGGCGGCAAGCAGCTCGTCGTTTGTGATATGCGCAACACCCGGCGCGTCGTAATCCTGCAACAGGCGGCCCCGGCTCTCGGCCAAAAACGCCAGCACGGCGGGCACATTTAGCCCGTCTTTGCAAAACAGCCCACCGCTTACGTCGCTCAGCGCGGTGATGCGGCAGCCCTCGGCATACAGCAGCCCGGCGGTCACGCCGCCCACATTGCCCATGCCCTGTATGGCCACCCGCGTGCCGTGTACCGGCATCCCCAGCCGGTGCAGCACCTCTTTGGTGATGATGGTCACGCCTTGCCCGGTGGCTTCGTGCCGGCCCAGCGAGCCGCCCACCTCAATGGGTTTGCCGGTGACGATGCCCGGCACGGTGTAGCCTTTGAACATGCTGTAGGTGTCCATGATCCAGCCCATCACTTCGCTGTCGGTGCCAACGTCCGGCGCGGGGATATCCCGCTCGGGGCCCAGCAGCGGCAAGATCATGGCGGTGAAGCGGCGGGTCAAATTTTCCAGCTCGTTTTTGGACAGGGTAGACGGGTCGACCTTGACGCCGCCCTTGCCCCCGCCGTACGGAATGTTGACGACGGCGCATTTCAGGCTCATCCAGGCGGCCAGCGCACGTACTTCGTCTAAGTTGACGTCTTGGTGGTAGCGTATGCCGCCCTTGCAGGGCCCGCGCGAGCTGGAATGCTGCACCCGGTACCCTTCAAACACCCGCACGTCACCACTATCCATTTTGACGGGGATCGAAACTTTTAGTTCGCGCTCGGGGTACTTGAGGGCGATGTAATCGTTTTGCGCCATGCCCAATAGTTCTGCCGCCTGCTCGAGTACCTTTAACATATTGTCATAGGGGTTGTAGACTTTACTCATCGAAGATGGCTTCCTTTCCTGCGGGCGGCAAGGGGGTTGCGCCCGCGCCGCGCGTACCGGCCCTACAGTGGGGTACCCAGCACGCGAAAGGCTTTTTTGTTTTTGTAATACAGCGCTTTAAACAGTTTAAAGTTGCGGTCATGTACCGGCCGCACGGTGGGGTCGGGGTAATAGATCTCGCACGGGCGGATCAGCCGGTCGGCTTCCTCCACACTGCCAAGCAGCCCAAGGCCCACCGCCACCACCACCGCGGCGCCAAGGGCCCCCACATTTTGCGGGTTGTGCACGGTTTGCACTTCGCGCCCCAAAATGTTGGCAAGGGTCTGGCAGGTCACCGGTGCCAGCGCACCGCCGCCCACAAAGCGGATGATGCGCGACGTGCGCACTTTTTTTTGCTGGGCTTCCAGCTGCCAGCGCAAATGGTAACAAATGCCCTCTACCACCGCGTGGATCAAATCCCGCTTGCCGGTCTCCAGGCTGATGTTAAAAAACATGCCACGGGCGTTCGGGTCCTCAAACGGGCAGCGGTTGCCATGCAGCCATGGGGTAAAAATAACGCCGTGGCTGCCTGCGGGGATGTCTTTCGTCTCCTGTAACATAAAATCGTACAGGCTTTCGTAAATGGTCTCCAGCGATTCGGTGACCGGTTGCTTTTTTAAATAGATGTTAATTTCGTCGAGCGCCAGGTGGTCTTTGACCCATTCAAGGCATTTGCCGGCGGTCTCCAGCTCGGCAAAATAGTTGTAGGTGTGCTCGTTTGCCCCAACGATTGACGCGATCATCGACGACACGTCGGCCTTGCGCTTTTGCACCACGGTGGATACCCAGCCGGAAGTACCCGAATAGACGTGGGTGCTGCCCACGGCAGAAGCCCCCGCGCCAATGCCAATCAGCGACGCGTCGCCGCCGCCGCCAAACACCGGCGTGCCCGCCGCAAGGCCCAGCGCCGCGGCGGCGTTTGCCGTCAGCGGGCCCACCTGGTCGGTGCCGCGCAAAATGCGGGGCAAATGGTCCATGTTGATGCCAAACATCGCGCACATCTGCTTGCTGAAACAGTGCCGCCCGGGCCGGATGTCGTACAGCATCGTGCCAAAGGCGCTGTCACGGGTCATTACAAATTCGCCGGTGCATTGCAAAATCAAATACTCTTTGACATCCAGCCATTTGTGCACCCGCGTAAATACCTCCGGCTCGTTGTGCTTGACCCAGTTATACTTCCACACCGGGTCTTTTACGCTGCCCGCCACCGCGCCGGTGATGCGCAGCGAGCGCACCAGCTTGCGCACGTTCATGCCCGCCACGGTGATGCCGCGCGCAAGGCCATCTTCAATTTCACGGGTGGCGCGCTGGTCCATGTAGCTCATCGAGCGGCGCACCGGCACCCCGTCGCGGTCGACCAAAATCAGCCCTTGCATCTGCGAGCAGAACGACAGCCCGCGAATTTCACCGGCGGGTACGCCGCTTTTTTCCATGACCTTTTTTGTGGTAACGCACATGGCCTGCCACAGCTCGGCGGGGTCCTGCTCGGCGCTGCCGTTTTGCCCAATGTACAAATGATAGCCCGCCATTTCGGCGGCAATCAGCCGAAAGGTGTCACCAATGTCGTACAGGCAGGTTTTGATGCCGGTCGTGCCGACATCACAGGTGATGACATAGTTGCCCATGGCCTTTTCACCTCACAAACTCCGGCAGGCTCAGCCCTTGTTGGCGCTGATCTGCTTGGAGTATTTTTTTAAGTAGACGACGCGCATCAGCTGGCTGTCCACCTTACTGATGGGGGTCACTTTGCCGAGCAATGTGCCGCACAGCAGCGCTTTGCAGTTTTTTTCGACAATCATCCGCACTGCGGCGGCATCGCCTGCGGTGGCCCCGCAGCACAGTGCCCCATGGTTGCCCAGCAGCACGGCCGACGCGTGTTTTAGTGCGCCTACCACCTTGGTGGGCGGGCCGAACACGGTTTTTACCTTTGTGCCCACGATCTGTGCAAAATCGTCCAGCAGCGGGCGCAGCGTCAGGTTGGCCTGCGAGATGGCCAGCACATCCGGTGCATCGCTGTGTAAAATGTGGCAGATGGAAGGGTGCGCCTTGTAAATGGCATCGTGCAAAGCGGCCTCCGGCGGCAGGCCCGCGGGCAAACGCCCGGGGGCTACTTGCAGCCGCTGGTCACCCAGTTGCAAAATAAACCCGTCCGCCGTGCGCTCACTGTCGCAATAGGGCGGGGCAAAGTAATTGCCTTTGCCGCTGTGCGGCTTTGCCAGCAGGGTCAGCGCACACCGGCGCAGCTGGTCCTCGGTGGCCTGCTCGACCTGTTTTTGTTGCAGGTACCGGGCCATAATGTAGTCACGGCAGGCCAGCTCTAAGTCGCTTGCCGCTAAAAACGCCTCTTCTTCTGTTTTGCCAAAGCAAACCGCGCCGTGGTGCTTCATAATAATGGCGCCCCCGCCGGTGGTTTGCAACGCGGTGCGGATGCTGCGCCGCAATGTTTTGGTGCCGGGCAGCCCATAGGCCGCGCAGACCACACTGCCGCCCAAAAGCGGGTAGTTTGGGCCGGGCGCAAACTGTGCCACATCCGCCGCGCTTAGCACCGACGCATATTCCTGGTGGGTGTGAATGACAAACTGCACTTCGGGGTGGTAGCGGTAAATCTCCGCGTGGATGCCCCGCTCGCCCGACGGTTTGATGTGCCCGGTATAACTTAAATCTGCAATCGACACCGGCACGATATCCCCGGCTGTCAGCGAAAGATAGTCCCGCCCGCTTGGGGTAATGACAAACTGCGTGTCGCTGATGCGACAGCTGACATTGCCCCAGGTGCGGGCAATCAGCCCGGATTCCACCAGACGCAGCCCGGCGGCAACTACCAGCTCTTTTGCCTGTTGTTCTGTCATGGAAGTCCTCCCTTACCGCTGCGGCGGCTTATTCCTGCGGTGTCACAACGCCAATATTTTGAAACACCTTTTCAAAGCGGGTCAACACGTCGGCAATCATCTCCGGTGTGTAGGCGGCACTGGTGTACAGCCGGCTGCCCGCCAGCGTTACAATGCCCTCTGCCATATAGGCGGCACCCATGTGCTCCATCTCTTTTTTGCGCAGCGACGTTTGGCGCAGCACTTCGGGGATGGTCCAGGGTTTTGCCCAGTTCAGCGAATAGTGGGTGGTGCCCACCGTTTCAAGGTGGCAAACCGAGCCCTGGTTGAATGCGACAAACGGCAGGTCATATTTTGCAATCAGCTTTTGCAGCCCCGCCGTCAGCAAATCACCCATTTCGCCCGCTTTCTGCGCGGCGTTGGTGCGCTCAATTTCGCACAGTGTGTAATAGCCCGCCACACAGCTGATGGGGGTGGCCGCCATAGTGCCGCCAATCAGTGCCTTTTTTTGCTTGGGGCCGCCCGCAATACCGGCAGATAAAAACCGCATGTACTCTTTTTTGCCGCCAAGGCCGCCCGCACCGGGGTAACCGCCAGCCACCACCTTGCCAAAAATGGTCAGGTCGGGCTCGACGCCAAAATAACCCTGCGCCCCGGCGAGGCCCAGCCGAAAGCCGGTGACCACTTCGTCAAAAATCAGCAGCGCGCCGTATTTGCGGCACAGCGCCTGCACGCCGGTGTTAAAGTCGTGGTCCACCGGGGTCGTGCCGCTCTCCGGGCCAATCGGCTCAATCATCACCGCCGCGGTGCCGCCGTGCAGCTGGTTGCGGCGCAGCTTGCGCTCAAGGTCTTTTAAATCATTCGGGAAAAACTCCTGCGTGTGCTTAAAAATATAGCGGGGCACGCCGTGTGCCTGTGTCCACTTTGAGCCGGGGATGCGAATGCCGTAGGCCAGCTGGTCGCTCCACCCGTGGTAAGCACCGCCCATTTTGATGATGTTTTTCTTTTTGGTGGCAAGGCGCGCCACGCGAATCGACGCCATGCAGGCCTCGGTGCCGGAGCCCAGCATGCGGAACATCTCGACCGAGGGCATGTTTTCGGCAATTTTTTTGGCCAGCTTATACTCAAATTCGTGAAACAGGCCGGTGCACGGGCCGCCGTCGTTCAGCAGCTCAATGACCTTGCTGCGCACCTCTATCGGGTTGCTGCCCAGCACGGTGGGGCCGCCTGCCTGCAAAAAGTCATAATACTTGTTGCCGTCGATGTCGTACAAATACGCGCCCTCCGCCTTGGTGAATACCAGCGGAAACGGGTAGTTGAACGCGAGGTTGTGCTGTACCCCACCGGGGATGATGGTCTTTGCCTCTTCGATCATCGCCTTGGATTTTGTGCACTTTTTGGCGTAGTAATTGTCCTCATACGCCTGCAAAGCGTCCTGCTTGATCGAGTAGATCGGCTTTGCGATCAGCTC
>CAXXMP010000003.1:0-6864 GCA_963664775.2 uncultured Pygmaiobacter sp.
AGCAAAGAGGATTGTGGTTACATTTTTGCCAAGTTGGGTGACGAAATCCCCAAAGACGCATATTTCATTAGATATAAAAACACCTCAAGTCATGGGGTTTCATTGTTGGCCTTTTATGCACGAGGTTATGGCAAAGTGCAAATTCCAAGCTTCCCATCAAAAAATATTGACCCCGGTGATACAGTGATATTGTTTTTCGACTATCCTTCTTTGCCCAAAAAAGTTGTTGCAGCGTATCAGGATTACGAAGGGTTACATATTCTCTCACTGATATTTACAACTCGACCTACATTATGGCGCAAGAGGCGAGGAAAATGAAAGGGCACAGACAAAGAAAATCGTTGGACAGGTAAGGCAAGTAAAAGACAGCTGCATATAGCGATATTGAAAGAGGCTGGGACATCGTGTCCCAGCTCCCTTTTTGTGAAGGGGGATTTTTTTGATTAAGATAATCGTGATTACTCTTTTCGTGATTGCACTTTCTCTTTCCTACATGAGAATATCGGTCAGAATGAGCGAAAGGCAAAAAGCAAAAGAGGCGAAAAAAAGAAAACTGGAAGAAGAGGAACAAAAGGAAAAGGAAGCGCGTGCCCAAGAAGATAGCCGGTCACTGCGCGAAATCGTCTGCCTGCTAGAAAAAGATTCAGGCCACAGCAAGAAAAAGCAGACTTTACACCCTGAAATTTACTTAAAACGATTGCAATATATTACCAAAAGCAGTAAGATATGAGTAGATAAATGTAAAACAAATGCTGCTTTTGTTACCAAGGAGTGAATGGAAATGAAAATGACCTACAAACAGAAAAAGTATACGCTGTGCGCGGGCCTGTTGCTGACAGCTGCCGTTGTGATCGGCGCGACCGTGATTGCTGCACAGGCAAATGCAAAGGAAAAGCTGCCGGTGGCAAGTGCATCTGCCAGCAGCGCAGCAAGCAGCAGTGCACCGGCAGGCAATGGTACCGATAAAACGACGGCCCCGTCTGCATCTGGTTCTGAATCTGAAACGACCCCGGTTGCAACGTTGACCCCGGTCGCAACCATAAAGCCGGTTGAGACCCTTGCACCGGTAACCACGAGGCCGGTGGCAACACCAAAACCGGTAGCAACACCGAAACCGGTTACTACCCCCGGCCCCTGCGGCGGCGCCGCAAACCCCGACCCAGCCGGTGGTACCGGCCCCGGTCGTTACGCCTGCACCGGAAGCCCCCGCGCCTGCCCCGGCAGAGCCGGTGGGTGAGGACGGCAACCCTGTTCATGACAGTGGCGGCCCGATCGATATGACGGGCGACGATGGCGCATGGGATGCAGGGGATTTAAGCTAAATAGAATCAACACATTCAAAGCACTGGATTTTAAAAGCCAGTGCTTTTTCTTTTGCAAAAAAATAAAAGAAGGTGAAACCTTGCGGCTCAAAAAAGCAATTTCTTTTTTTTACTGTGCTTGCCCTGCTCGTCGTTTTGCCGGTGTTTCAGCCCAACGCGGCAGGTGGCCCGTCCTTGTCCGACGATCAGCAATGGGTCACCGGCCCTCGGCAGCAGCTACGAGTACATCACAGAGAGAACCTACACCGCGCAAAAACGCATCGGCTGCGAATAACCCCTACTGGACAAGTATTGCGGGCGGTACCCGTGCAGACGGCACAAAATATTCGTCTTTTAGATTGATTGAGGGACAGAACCTTCCCGTTGCTTCTGCATGGTACGGGCAAGACGTACATTTCCGCGTAAAGGGAACCACTGGCCCCGGAGCGGTCGTTAAAGTCCCGGAATACTCACAGCTCAAAGAACCCTACAAAAAGGCAATTCGCGTATTCAATGCATATTCACCTGATACCGGCGACAGCTTTTACGGCCATTTTATTTCCGCAATCACGGATGACAACGGTTTTCTACAAGGGCTTTCAACTCAAAATTAACGTCGATGTTACAAAAGCGAATATCACTGCTTTCAATAAAGTCCCCAACTCTTACCTCACTGACGCCGAGGGCAACTACATCTATGACCTTGTGGCGGTCGGCGCCTACACCCGACGCAGAGCCGGATTTGTCCGGTGCTTGCTGCGTGGGCGTTGCGCCGGTACATTCAAGAGGGGTATGGGTTCCTGATCGGCCACGACACCATGTATGGGTATGGCGGTGTCAATGCCGACCCCAACTACACGCCAGACCCCACATTGACAACGACCCCGGTGTACGAGCTAAATACCAACAATGACGGCCACTGGAACATGAACTGGCTGATGGGGGTCAACAAACTGTACACCGAAGCCAGCCCATATGAGGCAGCTTCGCTGATACTCAACAGTGGCGACTGGCGCGACAAAAGCACGCTGTATGGGGACAGTAACCGCAGATATGTCGCTGCTGACCATCCGCGCAGTGACCTACCGGTGACCCGCTGACGGATGAGGACGCCCGCTGCCCGACCAATTACCCGTATACCCGTTTTGCTGACGGCGGCAGTCTTTCTATCGGCGGAACTTTTAAAGCCGGAACGACCCACACCAACCAACAGATCGCCTACGGTAAGGTGTGGATTGACTTTTTCCACAAACAGTATCGGCGGCAAGCTGGTGACCCGACCGCAACGAGGGGTTGACCCGGCACCAACAACTTTTACCTGACGACCAACGGCAATTTTCGGTTTGATGCAGATCGGCCACAGCAAAAGCAATCTCAACGGCGCGTGGCCGGACGAATGCCGCATTCTTGCCCAATACCCTGCTGTATCTCTCGCAGCGGCAGCCGTGTGAAACTCTGCCAAAGCGAGCAGGACGGCAAACGCCGATGTTCACGCCGGTCACCCGTATTGCGTCGGTGGACGACCTTGCGAAGATTCGGCAACCCTGACGACTGGTTCACCTTCCCGCTAAACGGCTGTTACACCTTGACAGCAGACATCACGCAGCCGGACGACTGGCAGCCGATCAGCGGCTTTCACGGGCACTTTAACGCAGACGGCCACAGCATTACACTGGGGGGGAATAGCAAGCCGGTGTTTGCACAGGCCGGGCTGTTGGGGGCAAGCCACGGCAGCTGGAACCTTGGCATTGACCCCACCCACGGGTACCCCAGTATCAGCAACCTGATGGGCAAGACCACCGGCGTTGCGCGGGTGATGGGGCACCTCAATCAGCTGTTCGGCACCGGCAGTGCGGAGGACTACGGCGGGTACACCGTCACGGTCACCGATGCCGACGGCAAGGAATACCGTGTCAAAACCAATCGCGAGGGGCAAATACGTACTTGCAAACCTGCCCTGCACCGGTGGGCAGCTGGTGGCGCACGTCTACCGACCGCACCGGCAGCGAAGTGACGAGCTACGGCGGCATTTACGCGCAGATCGACCCCAGCGCGTGGGATGACTGCGAAACGGTGCCACTGCACTTGCAGGCCGACGCGGTGCGCCCCGGTACCCCAACCAGACCATCTACGAGGACAGTGACGCCGTTTTTGTGGGCGGCTTAAATTCTTCTTCTTTACCGCAAAAGGTCACATGGCAGTACCGTTTTGGCGCCGGTGATGACTGGCGCAATGTGGCCGATACAGTTGGACTTTGACGCAGAGGTACAGGCCCCGCAGCTGATCGATGCACTAAAGCCCGTATGTCGAGACCCCGGCTGGACGATTAAAAACGCACAGATCACGCTCGACAAAATGCAGTTCCGGGCCGTGTTTGTGGTGGGGCGGCAACAGCTACAACACGTTTGACGCCAAAACGGCAAACGCTGCGGGGCTGCTGCGGGTGCAGGAGCGGCCCTACACCTTAACCCCCGGTACAGGATGTCGCCGGGTGGGAAGGTGACACGCTTGACCTCACCACCCAGTTGATCTACTTACCGCGCGCTGGGCAAAGAAATCACCGTCCGCTGGCAGTACCGGGGCGGTGAGGGCTATTCATGGGAAAACGTCGAGGGTTCGCCCATCGTGCCCGACACTACGGTGTACAACAGTGCGACGGTGGGTGCCGGTACAGATGCCGATTTTGACAACCAGTCTACACTGCGCATCCGGGCGGCGACGGGTGGACATCAGCGGGTACCAGTTCCGCGCGGTGTTTGAATACAAAGCAAAGAGCAGAGGCGATTTGAGACTGACCAGAAATCGGTGCCCGGCGCGACCGGTACCGTGACGATCACGCCGCGTCTGCTGCAATGCAGCGTGCAGCCCGCAGAACTCGCCGCTGCTGCTCCGTGTCCGGCAGTACAATACCCGGCAAGGTGACGTATACCGCAGAGTTTACCTATACTGCCCCATCACCGGGGCGGCGTAGTTCTCTCGTGGGAATACAAAACGAACGCACGGCGATACCTACAAACCGGTGAGCAGCTTCCCCTTACAGTGGGGTGGCTGCTGTGTCGACCGGCAGCCCGGTGGCGAAAGGCAGCAACACCTACACGGTCAAGACGACGCTGACCCTGACCAACCCACCGTCGGCGCTGGACAAGGACAGCAATCACACTTCTATTTCCGCGCGGTGGCGGCAAGCTCCGCCGCGGTCGCGTATTCTAACAGTGCCGACATCACGACCACCTACAAGGTGGACGTGCAGCCGGGCGAAACCGGTGGCCCATGTTTCGGCCGACGGTAAAAACAAAAATATATACCTACCCCAACTTGCAGGTGACAGCACCCGAAGGCGTGCGCAACATGGAAGTGTCACTGGGCGAGTGCAAGCCGCACAGGGGGCAACCGTGTGGTGTCCACCGGCGGCGCTGGCAAGCACCACCACGCTGCCGGGGCAGGCGGGGTTTGTGTACCAACAGCAGCACCGCACTGTCCGCAAAGGCAGCGCGGGACTATTTACGGCAGGTGCAGTTTGTCGTGTCGACCAGAACAAGCCAGTGTGCAGTGGTCGGTGGCAAGCGACCGCGCTGCCGGGCAGGTAGACCCGTACTCCGGCAACTACTACGAATATGTGCAAAGCCCCGGTATCACTTTTGCAACGGCTTTTCAACGCGGCCCGCAGCAGGTACAACACGGCCTTGCAGGCAGGCGGACGGCTGGCGACGGTAAAGACCGCCCGCACAAAACACCTTAGTGCATCAGCTGGTGGGTAATCAGTATGCATGGCCTTGGCCTTACCACCAATTCGGGTTACACCGGGCGAAGTGGTTGGGGCTGGATTGATGGCAGCGCTCTGGGGTACCATCAGCTGCAAGAGACCAGTTACCCCTACGTGCAAATGAGGCCGGACGGTCTGTGGCGCACGGCGCTCAATACCCAAAGCGCGGACGGTGACGCTGAGCGACATGATTCAGTACAACGGCAATGGGCTGGGTGGCTGGTCACTATGGCAGGGCCGCTTGTTTGCCACAACGCCAGAGGGTACCGACAACCGCAATGGGTACACCGGTATCTGCCTGCTGGCCCCCGGCTCGGCGGGCGTGGATTCGATCGTCGCGCACAGCGTCTACTTGCAAGCAAACCACGCCTATTGGGTTTATGGCATGATCGGCGAGTACGGTGACAGCAAACGGCAACATGATTTTAAGCACGCCATTTGGTGGGGTCACGAGCTATTGGAATGTCGGCCCGTCCATCATCAATACTTATTGGCGCTTTGGCAAGCACCGGCTGGCAGTCCATCATCGCCCAAACGAACGGCAACGGCCCCGAACTACACACCGGTGTGGGCGGGCAGCCTGTATCCACCTTGAAGTCGTTGACCTCACTGAGAGCTTTGAAAACCGCGGGCCCTGTCATTGCCCAGCGTGCAGTGGATGGTGGACAACGCCCGGGGTGTTCAACGGCAGCCGCAGCGTGGCGTTTTACGTCGAACACCTCAAACGCCAACGGGTATGTGGTGGAATATGTAGTAGACGGACAACCGGCCCATGCACGCCGGACCGCTCGGCCAGAGCAAAAGACACACTGGCCGGGCCAAAGCCGGGCGATCTGCCGACCGACACGGTGAAAGAGGCCGAGTACCGCACCAACACCGATGTGCTGCTGTCCTGCGGGGTGACGGCGCTGTCACCCATTCACCCCGGCAGCACGGCCGGTGTGACCTTTAAGGTGACGGCACCGGATGGCAGTGTCACGACGCAGACCACGACCGACATCTGCCTGCCTGCGGGGGCAACCCAGCGGGCGTATATCCAGTACCATATTCAGGGCACGCCGGGCGCGCTGAGAGTAGAGATTACGACCAGTGACAACCTGCTGACCGACACCGTGCAGATCAACGGCACGGTGGTGGAGCTACAAGAGAACATACCGCCCGACCCAAAGGCGAACGACCGCAACGACACCTTTGTCGTGCCGGTGACCCCGACCTTTGCAGACGAGACGCAGCATAGCTGGGTGACCTACACTTGCGACGATTGCACCGGCGAGTGGGTGTATAACCGAACACGAGCACCATGAGGTGCTGCGAGCCGTGCTTTCGGCACAGCCGGACGAGCACGTGCCGACCCGCCGAGGGCAAGAACATGAAGTCCGGGGTACGGCATCAACCTGACGGTGAGTGCACGGGCGGCGCAGAATGCCGGTGTGTTAATGCCGCAGACGCTTGGTGGCGTATTTCCCGGAGTTCCGCTACAAAGACTACTGACGGTTGCTGGAGTCCATCATGCGGGGGGCGCTGCCACAACGGCAGGATACCAGCTGAAAGAAAACCCATGGAGCCAGGCAAACGCGCGGGTACACTTTACGCCCCTGTGGTACCCGGACGGGCCATACAAGGTGTTTGTCACCGTGCGGGATATGTGGACGCCGGTGGGTGAGCTGAAACAGGCCACGACGGACACCCGTCACGATTGGTGGCAGCGTGCACGATGATTGGTATGTGGCAAAAGGGGAATGGACGCCGTATATTGCAAACGTGCTGGGACCAATGGTCCCAGCTCGTTGTTTTTGGCAG